>NZ_JAZHRS010000001.1:7135000-9820637 GCF_036924495.1 Bradyrhizobium sp. AZCC 2230
TGCCATTGCCATCGCTGCTCCGAGCCGCTCGACGCCGCCGCTCGCACCGCTTTCGGATATCTTGTGCCCCAGCACGATATAGCCGACGAACAGCGCGCCATTGAGAAACGCCCAGAACAGGCCGAGCGGATCCGTCGACCATTTCACGTCGATCAGGAGAAACACACCGAGCACGGTGAGCGCGAGCGCCGCAAGATTGCGAGCGGTTCGGAGCCCGTACAACGCGATGCCGATCGTTCCGACGAACTCCATCGCCGCAACCAGGCTCATCGGCAATCGGTCGAGCGCCAGATAGAACGACGTGTTCATCATCGCGAGACAGGCGCCAAGGCCGATGAGCAAAAATCGCGTTCGCGCGTCGGCCTCCTTGATCGTCCTCCATGGCTTGGTCCACGGCGCAAAGATAGCTGCAGCGGACGCGATCCGCATCCAAGCGACGCCGAGGACGCCGACCGCCGGGAAAAGCAGGACGGCGAAGGATGGACCTAGATAGTGGAATATTGCGCTCACGCCGAACCATGCGTGCGGTGGGGCGGAATGAGCGATCTTTGTGAACGTCAGTCTGGGGCGCGGCATGCGGTTCCTCTCACCTAAGTATGAGAGCCACAGCGGCCTTTCTAAATGTAATCTAAAACGCTAGATTGCGGTATTCTTCCAACAATCAAAGGTGAATTACGTGAAGCGCCTTCGATATGAAAATGGCGACTTAGACGCAACCGATGTCCGCATCCTGAATGCCTTGGTCGACGACGCACGGATTAGCACCGCCAATCTGGCGCGTTCAGTCGGCCTATCGCCGCCGAGCGTGTCCGAAAGGATCAAGCGGCTGGAGGAAGCCGGCGTGATCGAGGGCTACACTCTTACAATCAATCCGAAGGCTCTGGGCCTGCCAATCGCGGCTTGGTTGCGCATCAGGCCTATTCCTGGACAACTGCAGACGGTCGCGGACATCTTGCGAGGACTGCGGGAGATCGTGGAGTGTGATCGTATCACCGGCGAGGACTGTTTTATCGCGCGAGCTCATGTCCAATCTGTCGACGACCTAGAGAAATTGATCGACCAGGTAATTCCCTATGCGATGACCAACACGTCGATCATCCAGTCTTCCCCGGTCAAGAGGCGCTTGCCGCCGATCCTCCTCGGCGACAGATTGTCATGCCGCGCTGCTGACCGATATTGCCAATGACCCGGACGCCATGGCACGCACTCGAAAGTGAGCCTGCTTCAGAAACAAGGCGTCGCGGACCCGGCTTCAACCGCGTGGAACAGCGCACGCCATGATTCCCGCGTATTCCATCATAGCGCGACGGCGAATGAGTATTGCCCATCTTCATCGGCCGTGGGGCGCCACTTCGCGACTTCGTACGCTATCGTTGCCGGCTGCTTGCAAATTCCACATTAAGCCGCCGAAAGCTCCGGACAATCATCTCCGCTTGGCACGATCCGGCACCAAGTGATCCCTAACGTGGGCGCCGCGCAAGGTTCAAGTTCCGGGCCTTGTCCAGATTGCGGGTCCCGGCCAGCGCGGCCGCGCTCGGCAATAGGGTCGACGCGAGGTCGGTCCCGGTGAAATCGGCGCCGGCGAGATTGGCGTCGGATAGGTCGGCTCCCGCAAGGTCAGCGTGGTTGAGATTGCAATTCGCCAAATTGGCGTTCTCCAGCTTCGCGAATTCGAGATCGGCGCGCGAGAGATTGGCGCCGCTCAGATCCGCATTCCTGAGATCGGCGGATTTGAGTACGCCACGCATCAGGCCCATCGATTGGTTACGCATATCAGCGCTCAAATCTGCGTCCGCAAGCTTGGCCCCGATCAGACTGGCACCGGAAAGATCGGCGGCTATGCGAGCGCCGCTCAAATCGGCGCCGCCAAGCTTGGCGCGTTGCATCTGTGTGCCGAGCAACGATGCCTTTACGAGCGACGCATCCATCAAGTCCGCGTCGATTAGCCAGGCCTGGTTCAGGATGGCCCGATCGAGCCGCGCGCCTTTCAGGTTGGTCCGGTTGAGCTTTGCGAGGCGAAGGTTGCCGCCGGAGAAGTCGAGGCCCGAGAGATCGAGGTGCGACAGCCGCCTTCCTTCCAAATCTGCAGAGCGTTGGCCGGCGGCGTCTTGAGGCGCCGACCTGAGAAGCGCCTCGACCTCGGCGCGCGTCGTATCCGATGTCGACATTTCGGGACTGTTGAGGTCGACGCTGCGCAGCATGTCTTGTGAAACGGCGTCAATCGGATCAACTAGCAGCGCCGTGATCCACACAAGAGCAAATGCGAGACGAAACAGCATCGCTGTCTCCGCTATCCAGTAACCCGGTATGGTCTCTTGCATTTTTTCGGGCTGGTCGCACCGTCAGGTTAGCTGGTCGAGGTGCGCCTCCGGCTTATACCAGAGTATGAAACCGGATCATGATCCTGGCAATGCCCGTGACCGTCCCGTCCGGGGAAGTCTGCCTTCATCAGTCGTGGCGCGCCACCTGAAAGCTAAGAACTGGCTCCGTGCGATGTGAATGAAGTCGGCAAGTCCGGTTGCGGCCCCTCAACGGACCTGAGGCGATGGTCCGGTTTCAGCCCGCATGGCATCGGAAAGCGGAATAGCTCGAGCCCCGCCGATGAATCCACGCCTACCCCTTCGCGAACGCCGCCTCCATCGCCTTCCGTGTCTTGAACGTCTCGTTATTGGCGTCGAACTCCACGTCGCTCCAGCGCACGATCTCGCCATGGGCGACGTCGTGTTTCAGCGTGAGCCGATGCGCGAGGCCAATTGGCAGAGCGCTTGCGTTCAGCCTCGCGGCCGCCGGCACCAGCTTGCCCCACACGGTGTAGCCGCCTTCGCCGTCCATCATCTCGCCGGCGCGCAAGTTTCGTTTCCTTCAGGAGATAAGCTGAGCTCAGCTCAAGTCGGTGCGGAAGTCAGCCCGTGACCCCGACAGAAGCGGTATATATATTCCGAGTTCGCTCTCAACACGCAGAGCAAGACCGGTGATTAGCCGTTCACTAGTGGACACCCGCCATCTTTCAATGGACGAAACGCTTCCGCTGCCGGGATGGTGGCGCGTAGTTTGTAGAAGTCGCCGAAGTAGCTCGACTCGGCGGGCGATTTTACCTCAAACAGATACATATCGTGGATTTTGCGTCCGTCGGCCCGAATGATTCCTTTGCCGTACAGGCGGTCGTCGGTCGGAATCTCCTTCATTTTGGCGGCGACGGCGCGGCCATCGGCGTCCGACTTTAGCGCCTCAACTGTCTTGAGATAGTGCGTCACGGCCGAATAGACCCCCGCATGGGCCGACGTGGGGATCTTGCCCGGTCGCTCAACCTGCCAGCGTTTCGTCCAGGTACGGTTATTGTCGTTCATGTCCCAATACCAGGCCTCGGCTAAAACGACGCCCTGCGTTATCGGTAGACCAAGCGCGGCGATGTCGCTGACCCACAACAGGAGACCTGCGATATTCTGCCCTCCTTTGACAACGCCAAACTCGGCCGCCTGCTTGATGGCATTTGTGGCGTCGCCGCCGGCGTTAGCGAGGCCGATCACTTTGGCTTTGGAGGCTTGTGCCTGGAGCAGAAACGACGAAAAATCACTGGTGTTAATCGGCGCCCGGACGTTGCCCAGCACTTTCCCGCCATTGGCTTCCACAACCGCCCCCGCGTCGCGTTCAAGAGCATGGCCGAACGCATAGTCGGCGGTGACGAAGAACCAAGTATCGCCACCCGTCTTGACCATCGCCTTGCCGGTACTGTTGGCGAGCGCCCAGGTATCGTAAACCCAATGAATTGTATTGGTGTTGCACTTTGGACCGGTGAGGTCCGACGTCGCCGCGCCGGTCACCAGGAACAGCTTGTTCTTTTGGCGGGCGATCTCACTCACTGCCAGGGAAACGCCGGAATTCATGCCGTCAACGATCACATCGACCTTGTCGACATCGAACCACCTGTTCGCGATGCTGGCGCCAACGTCAGGTTTATTCTGCATGTCGGCGCCGACGATTTCTACTTTCATCCCCTTGCCGGCCGCGCCGAAATCTTCGACCGCGAGCTTTGCGGCCACGACCCCGCCAGGCCCGCCGATATCCGAATAAATGCTCGACATATCTGTCAATACGCCGATCTTGACGACGCCATCGGTATATTGCGCGTTGGCCGGACTGTTCGCGAGTGCGGCCGCGATCATGATCACACTGAAAATCGTTTTCATGTGCTACCTCGCAACGACACCGACACGCACTCTATCAGTTGTTCCGAACTGCCTTTGCGGCGGCGCTTGGCAAAAATATTAGATCTGACCGGCTATTGCGGAGTACCCCCTCGGTAGGATGAAGTCTTTTTGACAATGTCGCAGCCGGCATCGAACACGGATGTGACGCGATTGCCCCAATTCGGACGTGGTGGGGATTCCCAGTGAACCTCTCCGTCCGCGCTTAGACCTAACCATTGGGCTCTCGGAATCATTAGGACATTGTCGCTGTCACGAAAGTGCCGGCAGAACGGGACCGGTGATAGTGATATTTTACTCCGAGAGCGGCGAGGGTTCTTGGTCTCACGCACCTCGTGCTTTCAATTAATTGCGCGGTTACCGGTTTTATTTCCAACGGGATCCTGAAAAGGCAGCGGATCTCTCAGACTTTGCGCAGGCACGATGGGGCTGCGCTTCCCTCAATCGTCACCCATCGCACCAGAGGAGCAGCATAATGAACGTCAAGCGGAAAATCATTTCGTGTTCGATCAGCGCTCTCGTGACCATGGTGACCCTCCCGGCCTTTGCGGATTGCTCCGCTCTGCCGGATTTTTCACAACTTCGTTCGGCGCTTTCCGGCGCCATTACACCCGCGGCGGGCGCCAATGGCGGCCTCGGCTTCCACATGTGGGGCACGTTGGTCGCCAATGACGGCACCGTCTGCGCGGTCGCGTTCTCGGGCAGTCAAGGCACGTCGCAATGGCTAGGCAGCCGCGTGATTTCCGCCCAGAAGGCAAACACCGCGAACGACTTCAGTGTGGGTCACAACGCTACACCTTCCGGCAGTCTGTTTCCGACCGGGCTTGCCTTGTCGACCGCAAACCTCTTCACCGCCGTGCAGCCGGGTGGCAGCCTCTACGGCCTGCAGCACAGCAATCCAGTCGATACAGCCGTTGCTTACGGCAACCGTCCAGCATTTTCTGGAAACGGCATCAGCACAGCAAATTTCAACCCGGGCCCATCCAGCGGTTCATCATTCGGCACGCCGAATGATCCGATGGTCGGCCAGCGTGTCGGCGGCGTGAACGTGTTCGGTGGCGGACTCGCGCTCTACCGTAACGGAGCCAAGGTCGGTGGGGTCGGTGTCAGCGGCGACACCTCCTGCACCGATCACATGGTGGCGTGGCGGGTCCGAAATGCCCTCGGGCTCGATCAACTCCAAGGCGTCAAGGGCGTGGCGGATGCGGCCCATCCCGACAACATCATCTTCGACATCACAGCGAACGCCGACGGCACTGGCGGTACCGGCCAGGCGCCCAACGGACAGGGTGGCGTCGGACATAGCGCTGGCGGCTTTGGTCATCCGAAGTGCCTTAACAATCCTTCGGACGCTGCCGTGGCCGGTCTTCCGCCCGTGAAATGATGGTTGTCATCGCGCGAGAAGCACGTGCTGCTTCTCGCGCACAGTGCGATGCCGATGAATCCAGGCCTACCCCTCCGTCGCGAACGCCGCCTCCATCGCCTTCCTTGTCCTGATCGTCTCGTTGTTGGCGTCGAACTCCACATCGCTCCAGCGCACGATCTCGCCATGGGCGACGTCGTGTTTCAGCTTGAGGCGATGCGCGAGCCCCTCCACGAAACCGCCATGACGCGCACCGCATCGCCAAGATGATGCGGAGGGAGCGTGTCTTGCTGCGATGCGGAATTTGTTGACGCCGGCGATGCCACATGATGCTCGGCTGAATCCGAGCCCCCAATTTGAAAAATTCAAATGCTCGGGGCATCTTGATTCCATGACTTTGATTTTCATTCTCGTGGCGGCCATTGCCGCCGTTGCGCTGACCGAACGCAGCGTTGAACATCTGCTGTTTGCGGTCGCGGCTCTTCTCTTCAATGCAGCCCTGCTGCTGGTGTTTCTTGCCGATGTCGAGAGAGCGATCCTGCTGTCCGGCATGCTGGCCGTAGCAATCGCCGGCATATCAATCGTTAAATTCAATCATAGCGCGCTGAAGCTGACCGTTTCCGATTTGCCTCTGGCGTTTGCGGGCACAGTCCCATTTTTCGTGCTGCAATACCCACGCATGATGCTGGGTGTTCTGGCAGGAAGCGCGTTATTCGCCTTTGCTTCGAGCGCGGTTCTGCTCTACGCGGCTGGATCTCCCATTTCTATCGCGCTTCGAATTCTCTTATTCCTTCTGGCGCTCATTGGCTTTGCGAAGGCTTCCGCGTCGACGGGCGTCACGCTTTTGCGGCTGACTCTGACGCAAGGGCGCTGCTTCTACGCGACCTTCATGGCCTCGCTGGGTGATCCCGCTTGCTGGCGACAGTTCGGCGGGCTGGCTCTGAGCGATATCGCAAACGAACCACTGCCATTGAGGGAGGCCACGCCTTCGCGTTCGGTCGACACTCCTGACGTTATCGTCATCCAGCACGAGTCTGTCTTCGACCCGCGCATTTTCGGGCTGCCGGTCGAGCCAGTCGTCGAAGCCTTCCTGTCCCCGTCAGATGGAGAATTTGGGCGCCTGAATGTCGACATCTTTGGCGGAGGTTCGTGGCAATCGGAATTCAGCCTGCTAACCGGCCTTTCAAGTGCCAGCTTCGGTTCAAGCGCCTACTACCTCTTCAAGAAGGGCGCTGGCCGTTTTCACAGCAGCTTGCCACGTTCGTTGGCGTCGCTCGGTTACAAGACAACCCTCATATCCAGCTGTCGCCGCGGGTTTCTCAGTTACGATAAATTCTACGGTTCGATCGGCATCGACGAGCGCGTCTTCGTCGACGAACTTCCGCCACCATTCGATGTCCGGCGTTTCGAGGTCACAAATTCTGATGCAATGTTCCTAGATGCAGTCATCGATGCGCACATCAAGAGGATTGCTAACGACCCGACGCCGAGATTTCTTTATGCGTTGACCAACTTCAATCACGGTCCGCATCATCGGCAGCTGGTGCCATCAGGTCAATTTGAGAGGGAGCGCGCCTTTGCCATGGCCAGCTTCCCCGATGCCGGATACGTCGAGTATTACGCGCGCCTGGCAGAGACCGCGTCTACCTGGCAAATGCTCAGAGCCAAGCTGGCGAGCAGCTTCCCTGGGCGGCCTGTTCTCATCGTGCACTACGGGGATCATCAACCGGTGTTGACGAAGCAGATCGATCGACAACTGAAACGACCGGAAGATGTGCGACGCCCGTTTCGTACATTCTATGCGATCGAAGCCTTGAATATCCCCCATTTCAGCCCCGGAAGGGGCGCCGACCTCGATATCGCCTTTCTCGGAACCGTCGCTTTGCAGCGGGCGGGCATTGCGCTTGACCCGATCTTTGCCACGCGCGCGAGCTTGCTGGATGATTGCGGAGAGGCCTACTTTGCGTCGGCCTCCGAACGGAAGCGTCGTTTCCATCGCACGCTCGTGGATCTGGGTTTGATAGACGTGATGCCCAACGTTAGACGAACTCGCTAGCTCGGTGCGCTCTGGGGCGACGCGGATTCCTCTCAAACCATGCCCGCTTGCGCGTCAGCGTCCGAGGCAAGAGCGGACTCGTTTTTCTCAAGGCGGGTCCTGCTCAGTTTGACCCAACTGCGACATCCGCAAGATCTATAATTCCGCCAAGGCAAATACAAAAAGCCCCGGCGATGCCGGGGCTTGAGTTACAGGGATTTCGAGAAAATCAGTATTTGCCGACGACTGGACCACCCCAGTTGAAGCGGTAGTTGATGCGAGCGGTGATGAGGTCCACATCTTGGCGGATAGAGTCAGTGCGGAATACGCCGCCGACCGGTATGACAGCAGCACCCAAAACACCCGTCGACGTGAAGCTGCGACTATGGTTACCCATGAACAGGTGATCGTACTCGACCGCAACCGACCAATTCGGTGCGAATCCGAATTCGAGGCCCGTTCCGACGACACCACCCCAGCGCGTTTCACTCGCCGAATCGAACAGCGCGCCTGTGGCAGTCACCGTACCTCGGTATTTGTCGTCGGTCACGGCAGCGCCGCCCTTCACATACCAAAGGACGTTGTTCCAGGCATACCCGACCTGGCCAGTGAACAGACCGAATGCTTCAATCTTGGAATTATTGGTCCAGGCGGGAATGAAACCGCTAACATTAGATCCCTTCAAATCAGCCCAGTCGCCCTGAGCTTCGAGACCGAACACCCAACCGGCGCTCTGCCAACGGTAACCAATCTGACCGCCAACCACTCCGCCGGTCGCATCGTGACAACCTTCACGGAAGATAGGCACGACAGTTGCGCCGGGGAAGTTCGTGATATCCCAGCACTTGTGGCTCGATCCCCAACCGCCGTTGGCGCCGATGTAGAAGCCACTCCAGTCGTAGATCGCAGCCACCATCGGGGGCGGCGCCTTTGTGTAGGGACGTGCAGCCAGGTCAGCGGCCGACGCGGGAGCAGCCACGCCTAATGCTATTAGACCAGCCGTACACACCAGAAACTTCTTCATGGTATTTCTCCATCTCCGTCGCTTCTGATTTATCTGAAACGATAAATGCACCCGCGACCGCTTGTGAGTTTGTTCCGGCAAGCAACGCTTGATTTCAAATTCCACTCCTGAACCGTAGACGATCAGGCCCTGAAAATCCGTGCCCCAAATGCAACTCCTCGTTTTCAAATTCATGCGGCCCATAGGGCAAGCCTTCTGACCTTTCAAGGCAGGAGCGAAGACGTGAACGACTCCGGAAGTGGCCCGATGCGGACCTCCAACGAGGTTCGCTTTGGCATCGCTTTTGAGGGCATAGCCGACATCAAACTTCGGCCGATCCGCAGCGTCCGAATTGCGCGTGCCTGGTCGCTATTTCGCGAACGCCGCCTCCATCGCCTTCCTTGTCTTGATCGTCTCGTTGTTGGCGTCGAACTCGACGTCGCTCCAGCGTACGATCTCGCCATGGGCGACGTCGTGCCGATGGGCCAATCGGCAGGGCGCTCGCTTTCAGGCTAGCGACCGCCAGCACCGGCTTGCCCCACACGGCTTAGCCGCCTTCGCCGTCCAGCATCTCGCCGGTCTGAACACCCGCAACGTGGGAGTGAACGGAAAGACCGCCGCTCATGGCCGAACTCATGTCGACTTCAACCGATCACGTAGCAAGATCGAGACTCGATCGCTGCTCCGAAGTCGGTGCGCTCCCTCCCCCGCTCGCGGGAGAGGTGCACCGAGACTGAGGCCCAATCATTCAGCCACAAGGGCATCTATTCGAAATAAATCGATGTCTGCTTTCTTGCGCAAAGCGGTAGCGCGCCAGAGGCAAGGTGATTTCGCCTTCTGACCCAGGCCGTGTGAAAATCCCGCAACTTGGGGCGCGCTTTGGCGCATTTCGCACCGCCTAGCTTCTAATTCGGTGGAATCGACTCCCTGTCATCTCAGTGGCAACCAGGAGCGTCATATAGACGCTGATTTGGTCGCGCAGAGTCCGGCCTCACGCCCGCATCGCCTCCAGCAATCCGCCTACGCCCACGATCATCATCACGCGCTTCATGTTGTAGGCGAGCACGTTGAGCGCCATTTCGGTGGCCACCTTTGGCAGCTTTTTCGTGAGAAAGTGCGTTGCCCCCATCCAACACTTCATCGTGCCGAACGGATGCTCCACTGTCTGACGGCGAACCCTCATTGCATTGGGGTTGTGGTCAAGCCGATTCTGAACTTTCTCCAGAACGACCTCGTGCTCCCAGCGTGAGATGCGGCGCTCGGGGCCTGTCGTGCACTGAGCTTTTAGCGCGCAGGTTTTGCAGGCGCTTGTCCAATAGCGGCGCAGTGTCTTTCCGTCCTCTACGTTCGTATAGTGATAAGTTAGCCGCTCGCCGGCGGGACAGCGATAGACATCGTCGGCGGCGACATAGACGAAGTCCTGTTTGCCGAAGCGGCCAGCAGCTTTGGCGCCCGAAGTCATCGGCTTCGGCAACGTCACCGTGATGTCGGCTTCCTCGCAGGCCCTGATCTCCTCACCATCGTAATAGCCGCGGTCTGCCACGACTTCGAGCGCCTCGACAGCCATCTCGCCGCGCGCCTGTCCGGCCATGTTGGCGAGTTGGTGGCGATCGGTGCCCACGTTAGTCACCTCGTGAGCCACGATGAGATGATGCTGCGTATCAACCGCAATTTGCACGTTGTAGCCAACGATGCCGGTGTCCTTGCCACTGGTCGCCATCGAGCGTGCGTCAGGATCGGTCAGCGAGATCTGCTTGTCCTCGCTCTTCATCATCTCCGCATTGATCGCATTGAGCCGGACAATCTCCTCCTTGAGCTTCTCGATCTTTCCATTCAATCGCTCAACCTTCGCCTCCGGCACCGCATCGCCGTGTCGATCGGCGGTCTCGAGCTGTGAGAGATACCGGGCGATGCTCTCGTCGATCCGCTCCAGACGCCGCTTCATCTTCGCCTCGGTGAAGTTCTTGTCCCGCGCATTGACGGCCTTGAACTTCGATCCATCGATGGCGACGCTCGCTGCAACAAGCAGATCAAGCTTGCGGCACAGCGCGACGAACTCGCGGCAGACCTCACGAATGGCCTTGCCATTGTCCTTGCGGAAATCCGCGATGGTCTTGAAGTCCGGCGTCAACTGCCCGGTCAACCAGATCATCTCGATATTGCGCTGGCATTCCCGCTCCAGGCGCCGGCTCGACGGAACCCGATTAAGATAGCCGTAGATGTACAGCTTGAGCATAACACCGGGGTGATAGCTGGGTCGGCCGGTATCGAGGGGCTGGACACCGACAAACCCGAGCTTATCGAGATCGAGGCCGTCGACGAACACGTCGACCGCACGCACCGGGTTATCCTCGGTTACATAATCGTCGAGCGATGCCGGAAACATCGTGCTCTGCCCGCGATCCAACCCTTCAACAAAGCGCTTCATCAGATGCCCCGCAAAGTCACCGGGAATCTTATCGTGCGAATCACGGAAAACAGAGCGTTTTCACACGGCCTGGCCCCAGAGCGGACGCTCACCTACGCGAACAGCGCAAGCGTCTGCTGTCCGACAAGAATCGGTTCCCCAGTCGAATTCCAGATTGTCACCGATTCGGTCGTATATCCGTTGCGCGCACTTTCGGCAGAAGTGCGCAGAAGCCACCAACCATTTTCCGTAACTGGCTGCTCGGACAGGTAATGAACGTCCCATGTCATGGTGCTCAGCGGAGGCATCTCACTGAACCGCGCCATCATTGCGGGAGCGGCGGCGTCGGCAATTGCGGTCAGCATGGGTAAAGTTACGTTCTTTGCATCGTCGCGAAGCCTGTACCATAGCAACGTGGTTGGATCTTCAGCCTCGCTGTACGGTACGCTTCCGCCAGCGAAGCCGGCATCAAAGTGCTGCGCAAACGTGGGCTTGCGCGGAAACGGCGGACAAAGGTCGGGGCGGGCGACGGCCGGCGCCGACATGCCCTGGAATGAATGGGCCGAACGACGCCCTTGCGCGAAACACAATGTTGCGCGTGTCGCGAGGCCGCTTTCGCCTAACATGTCCGTGGAAACGAATGCAGTAGATTTCCTCCTACGCAACAATTCTGCGCGAATTCTGACGGCTCCGGAGGGCGGAGCCATAAAAGCGAATTGGGCTGACCGGAGTGGAGGAAGGTCGGTGAACTCGCGCGCTGCCGCTTCAAGACAAAGAGCCGCGGTAAGGCCGCCGAATAGCGTGCGTCCCTGGCGCCAATCTTCTCCAGGGCATACGGTCCAGGCGCCGTCGTGGCGCTCGATAGCGCTCATCAGCACAGAATAGCTCGTCGATCTTCGCTCCGCGCTGGCGCCGGCGGTGATGAGCGGTTGCGTGCCGCAGTTCATGGCTTTGTACCCCAGGCTTGCACCAGCAGACGCTCGACGATCAGAGTATCGGGATCGGACAGGTGCTCGACCAATGCTTGCTTATGGGCGGCGAACTCGCGTGGGCTAAATCGCCCTAGCGTCAATATTTTTGTATGCAGGGCCTCAAGCATTGCGAGCGCATCCATCCTCCGGATGTCACCGCGTTCAGTGATCGCAGCATGCACCTTGGTCGAAATGTTCTGGACGCCGGCGTCTCGCAAGAGCCTTGGCAGCGATCGCCCGGTCGAGATCGTGCCACCATTGGCCTCGAACGCTTCGCGGTATGCATTGGAGAGCGCGGTCCATGAGGGATGCTCGGGGTAGCAAGCATACGAAATACGGTCATAGTCTTGCAGAGCGATCGTTCCGCCCGGCTTGAGCAAAGCAAGCATCTGGTCGATGATCGCCTTCTGGTTCGCAACGGGCACGTTGATCAGAAGCAGCCGTTCGTGAACGAGATCGAACGACGCCGGCTCCAGTTCGACAGTGAGCGCGTCACCCAACACCATGCGGATGTTGTGCAGGCCGCGCCGCGCGATCACCGATCGTTCAATATCGAAGAACCGCTTGTCGCGCTCGATGCCGACAACAGCACCCGAAGCTCCAACCCGCTGCGCCAGCAGATCAAGAATGCCGATCGGGCCGCAGCCGATGTCGGCGGCCTTCCAGCCCGGCTGCACGCCAATACTGTCGAGCAACCAAGCGGCCTCAGGTGCAATCGCACGGGCCTGGGTCTCCAGCCGCTCTATTTCGCGAGAATTATCGTCGAACACATAAGCGGCTGATTGAATTGCCATTTCGGGCCTCCACTGCGATCCCCTCGAAAATCTGCTTCACTCGCGAGAGTGGCTCAGCGCCGAGCCGTTCGCTTGAGGATGGTCTTTGGGTTTCCTTGGCATTTTCTGAGGGTCGGCTATGTTCGGTTCGCAAAGAGCCCGCTGATGATTAGCCCATTGCTCTATGTTTTTGATGATTGCACGGTCGATGCCTCCCGCAGAGAGGTGCGCCGAGCCGACAAGCCGATCCCCGTAGAACCGAGGGTCCTTGACCTGCTGCTCTACTTGCTTGCCAACCGCGACCGGTTGGTATCGAAGGACGAATTGGTCTCGGCGGTGTGGAATGGCCGCATCGTGTCCGATTCGGCGATATCGGCGTGCATCCACTCTGCCCGGGTCGCGCTCGGAGACGCGGGCGCAGGCCATAGGCTCATCAAGACTTTTCCGCGCAAGGGTCTTCGCTTCGTCGGAAACGTGAGGGATGCGCCTTCACCATCGATCCCACCAACGAACGTTCCTGACTTGACTGTGTTAGCACTTCCAGACAGGCCCTCGGTCGCTGTCCTCCCATTTCTAGCCGATCCGGACCAGAGCTATTTCGCTGACGGCGTCGTTGATGAGATCATACTGGCCCTGTCGCGTATGCGCTGGCTGTTCGTGATCGCGCGCAATTCGAGCTTCACTTACAGGGACCGGGTGGTCGATGTCAGGCAGATCGGCCGGGAGCTTGGTGTCCGTTATGTGATTGAAGGCAGCGTACGCAAATCCGGCAACCGTGTTCGTATCGCTGCACAGCTGATTGATTCGGAATCGCGGCTGACGCTGGCCGGTCACCGCTGCGACGGCGTCCTCGGTGATATCTTCGAGCTTCAGGACACGATTGTCTCGGAGATGATCGCGTTCATTGCACCCAAACTCGAGGCAAACGAAATCAATCGAACCAGGCGCAAGCCGACAGAAAATCTCGATGCCTACGATCTCTATTTGCGAGGACTGGAAAGCTATTATCTCTGGACCCAGCCAGCGCACGAGTTGGCACTGTCATTTTTCAAGCAGGCATTTGTGTTGGATGACAATTTTGCCGCCGCGTGCGGCATGGCCGCGCGCTGCTATACTAGCCGCAAGGTCAACGGCTGGATGGTGGACCGAGAGGCCGAGGTATCTGAGGCCCGGCGCCTCGCGAGGCAAGCGGTAGCGCTCGGGAATGACGATGCAGTCGCATTGACCGCTGCCGGCTTTACCAAGGCGCACGTCCTCGGCGAAAAGGCCTCCGGCAGGGCCCTCATCGAGCGAGCGCTGCGGCTCAATCCGAACTATTCAGTTGCCTGGTATTGCGCCGGTTGGATCGACGTCTGGCTCGAAGACGCTGCGAGCGCGCTTGAGAAATTCGGCAATGCCATACGTTACAGCCCTATCGACCCCCTGATGTTCAACTATCACGCGGGGATAGCGTCGGCTCATTTCGTTGCTGGGCGCCTCGACGACGCGCGCCTCTACGCGATGAAGGCGATCGACGGGCGGCCCGCTTTCGTAACCGCACTGCAAATCGCGGCGGCAACCTGTGCGCTGGGTGGACGACTGGCAGAGGCTCGCGAGCATGCCGCGGCGCTACGGAGGATTGATGGTGACCTTCGGGTAGGAAACGCCGAGGATCGCTTCAGCCTCCATCCAAATACATTGAGCAAACTCGCCGAAGGTCTGCGGCTTGCGGGCATGCCGGAGTGAACAGACCTTCGAATTTGACGGTGTGGGGACGAAGGTCGTGAAGGCAGGTGAGGCTCTATACACGCCGCCAAACACTCCTCACTTTGGGCGCAGCGCAACGGACAAAGTTTCCAAGACGCTGGTGGTGCGCATCAAAGATGAGGAACAGCCGGTGATGGTTGAGGTGAAGCGCTAGAAGCCACAGGGCGGCGAGCGATCGCAGGCGATCCAAGCATCCTAAAGATTAAAGGTACTGGTCCACCGTGAAGCCCTACAGACCCAAGACATTTGCCCAACGGCAACACGGTAACTATTGGCCCTTCGCGCCCGTTTGCGCGGCTCCGGGACATCGCCCATGCTGCGGCTAGACCGGAAGTCACCCGATGAGGCTCAAGACGGCGCCTTTGACCCATTTCTGACGTTCCTCGTGCTACTGTGCTGCCGATGACCGAAACTATCCGAGTCTCTCACGATCGTGGCTTTCCACCATTTGCCGAGATCAAGGACGGTAAATCGGAAGGACTGGCCGTGGATATTCTTCGCGCTGTTGCCGCTCGGGCCAGCGTCGATATGATATTTGTGGCTGTGCCTTTCGAACAGAGACAGCTCACCTTGGAAGATGGGCGCGCTGATGCATACTTCCCCCTCTCTATCACGCCCGAACGTCACCAACAGTTCGATTTTAGCGACGTGTTGATTGTCACTGGCGGCTCTCTGTTTGTGCGTGCCTCGGATGTTCCTCCTGAAAACCTTGCCACCTTGGCCGGCAAGACAGTGGTAACGCCGCGAACTGGCCCAATTGCACCCTTCATCGAGAGGGCCGCGCCAGAGGTAAAGTTGGTGGTCACGACAGATTACGAAGAGAGCTTGGGCCGTCTCGTTCGTGGTGAGGCTAGTGCAGCGGCACTAAGCTATCATGTCGGCTCCCGCATTGCCGATCGGCTTTATCCCGGCCAAGTTCTCCGGTCGCCCAACATGTTTCTAGAACTGCCACTTGCGGTTGCCGTGCTGAAAGGCAAGCAGGTCAAGCTTCTGGCTCGACTTAACGCAGGTATTGCCGCGACACGCGCAGATGGTACGTGGCAGCAGATCAACGACTACTGGCGTGGAAAATGAAATCTGTGTGCATGGCCGCTCTTGGCCCACAACGGACCTGAGGCGATGTCCGGTTTGAGTCCGCAAAGCATCGGACAGCGGAAATAGCTCAAGCCACGCCGATCAATCCACGCCTAACCCTCCTTCGCGAACCTCGCCTCCATCGCTTTCCTTGTCTTGATCGTCTCGTTGTTGGCGTCGAACTCGACGTCACTCCAGCGCACGATCTCGCCATGGGCGACGTCGTGCTTCAGCTTGAGGCGATGGGCGAGGCCGATCGGCAGGGCGCCGGCCTTCAGGCTCGCAGCCGCCGGCACCAGCTTGCCCCATACGCTGTAGCCGCCTTCGCCGTCCAGCATCTCGCCGGCGCGCAAATTGCGCTTGGCCACGGAGGCGACGTCGCCACGGAAACCGTAGGGCTGGCCGGTCGGTTCGCCGCGCAGCGCGGCCGACAGCACCGAGATGTTCAGCTCGAGTCCGATCAGATGATAGGGCTTGTACATCGCCGCAAATCGCCCGCTGGCATCGGTCTTCAGCCCGTATTGCCTAAAGCAATCCGCGGCGTAATCGTTCGGTGCTTCCAGCACGACATAGACGCCCCAGCGCAGATCGCGAAACACCGGTCGGCCATCGCGCTCGAGCGAGGAGACGACCTCGACCACGCCCGACCGCTCCAGCACGCCGCCGCGCGATCGCGGCCGCATGATGTGCGGGAGATCATCGACGCCGCACGGCGGGAACAAAAGTCCCTCCGCGGGCACGTCGAGCCCGCAGGCGTTCGCGATCGCCGCCATCTCGATCGCCGACTTGGTCCCGTCGAGGAAGGAGTTGAACATTTGCGGATTCATGCCGGCCGACTGCGCCTCGCCGGCAGTGAGGCCATAGTGCTGCCAGACGCCATCCGGCGTCACGTCGTGATAGGCCGGCAGATATTTTGTCCCTTTGCCGGCGGCGACGACGCGAAAGCCGGTCGCGCGGGCCCAGTCCACCATCTCCGCCGTCAGCGCCGGCTGGTCGCCATAGGCGAGCGAATAAACCACGCCGGCTTTGCGCGCTTCCTCGGCGAGCAGAGGGCCGGCGAGCACGTCGGCCTCGACATTGACCATCACGATATGCTTGCCCGCCGCGATCGCCGCGCGCGCATGGCGGATGCCGACGGCCGGATTGCCGGTCGCCTCCACCACCACATCCATCGCGCCGCCCGCGATGGCGCGTGCGCCGTCATCAGTGAAGACGGTCGCGGCGATCCGCTCGGTGCTCCAGCCGACCGTGCGGCAGGCCTCTCGCGCGCGGTCGCGGTCGATGTCGATGATGATGGGCACCTCCAGCCCCGGCGTGTGCGGCACCTGTGCCAGAAACATCGATCCGAATTTGCCGGCGCCGATCAGCGCGACACGGACAGGCTTGCCGGCGGACGCGCGGGCCTGGAGGAGGCGGAAGAGATTCATGGGGGAATTATCCTGCGAAATGATCGTGTCCCGGACGCGCTGCAACGCGTAGCGTTGCTGCGCAGAGCCGGGACCCAGAGAAAAAAACAATCCGTGTGGCATGGGCCCCGGCTCAGCAGCGCATCGTCGAAGAGACGCTGCGCTGCGTCCGGGGCACGAGACCTTACTCCGCCGCCTGCCGCGGCGCACGGGCAAGCCGTACCAGTGCATCATCATCCACCGTCTTGATCGGCGCGAAATCGCGGTGCGCGATGTAGTCCGGACGCGTCGGGGTGCGGATGTAGTTCGAGACCGCGTTCAGCGTCAGGTACACGATCTTGCGCGGGTAGGGCGTGATGTTGCCGGCCGAGCCGTGCACGAGATTGCCGTGGAACATCAGCATGCCGCCGGGCTTGCCGGTTGGCGCGACGATGCCGCCCTGCTTGACCAGCCGCGTCACCGTGTCCTCGTCCAGCGTCCACAACGGATAGGACGTGGTGGCGAGGTCATGCGAGGCCTTGAGGTCGCCGGCATTCTGGCTCTGCGGCACCAGCATCAGGGGCCCGTTGATCGGCATCACCTCGTCGAGGAAGATCGCGATGTTCATCGCGCGCGGCTCCGGCATGCCGTCGTCACGCTTCCAGGTGCCGTAATCCTGGTGCCATTGCCAGACGTCGCCGGTGAAGGCCGATTTCGCGTTGATCTTGAACTGATGCATGTAGACCTGTTCGCCGAACAATTGCTCGACCGGATCGATCATGCGCGGATGCGCGCCCAGAATGCCGAAGGCCTCGTTATAGAGATGCGCGGCAAAGGCCGTGCGCGGCGCGCCGCTCTTCTCGCGCCAGACCTCCGGCCGGTTGGCGTCGTAAATCCCGACCGCCTCGCGCGCGAGGAGATCGACCTCCTCCGGGCTGAACAGTTCGGGCAAAAACAGCCAGCCCTCGCGGTGGAAGAACTCCAATTGCTCCTGAGACAATTTCATGGGTCGTCCTCCTGTTGTTTTTGTCATTCCGGGGCGCGACGAAGTCGCGAGCCCGGAATCCATTCTTCCGCAGTCTCTGAGGCCCGATGGATTCTCTGATGCGCAATTGCGCATCATAGCTCGATGCTGCGCATCGCCCCGGAATGACGGCGAGCTACGCCGCCACCTCGTCCGTCGCCCTCAATCTCTCCTCAGTCATCCGTCCCGCCGTCTGCGCATGCGCCAGCGCCGCGCGCTCGGCCGCCTTCGCGTCGCCTGCGAGAATGTGCCTGGCGATGTCGGCATGCTCGGCCCAGGCGCTGCCGCGATAATCGAGTTCGGACAGCACCGTCGCCATCGAGCGGCGCATATGCGGCCATTGCGGCGTGATCGTCTCCTCGATCACGGGATTGCCTGCGAGCTGATAGATGGCGCGATGAAATTCGACGTCGAGCGCGATCAGATCGGTGAGATCAGTCTTGCGATCGATGCGGCGTCCGGCGGCGAGCGCCGCATCAAGCCGCGCGCGTCCGGCTGCGTCGGTTGCGGCACGCATCGCGGCAAGCCGGGCTGCGAGCGCGTCGATGGCGCCGCGCACCTCGTAGAGCTGGCGGATGCGGGCGGGATCGAGCTGGGTCACTTCGAAGCCGCGCTTGCCGCTCTCGGCGACGAGACCCTGACGGTGCAACAGATGCAGCGCATGCGACACCGGCTGGCGCGACACGCCGAGCTTGTCGGCAAGCTCGTTCTGCCGGATGCGCTGGCCGGGTTGCAGCGTGCGGTCGGAGATCGCCTCCAGGATCCGGGCATAGACCTGGTCGATCAGGTTCGGGAGCGGGTCGAGAGGGATCACGCCGGCGGCTCCGAAAAGGGAATACGGAATTCCGTATTCGAAAATACCGCGAGAGGAGGAGGTCGTCAATGCCGTCGTTTCGGGTCGAATAAGCCTTTGATTTTATTGGTGCGGTCTACTGTACATGGGGTTGTTTTCGCGGAAATTGCCGCCCCGGGCTCCCGCTACGCCGCCAGGAACCTGTCCACCATCTCGCCGAACTCCTGCGGCGCCTGCTCGAACATCCAGTGCCCGGCATTCGCAATCACCGCCGTCTGCGCGCCCGCGATCTGCGCGGCCAGCACGCGCCACATCACCGACAGGCTGCCGGTGGTCGCGCCGCCGCCGATCAGCAGCGTCGGCGTTTTGATCGCCTGCGCGTCCGCCAGCGTGTAGGGCCTGCGCTGCTCGTTGATCTGGCCGAGGAAGGTGAGCGTGTTGTCGCGCAGCTGCTGCTTGGCCGCCGCCGGCACGCGCCGCCACGAGCCGTCGCCCTCGATGCCTTCGTAGAAGTTCTGCAGTGCGCCCTCGATGTCGCCGGCGCGGATCATCTCGACGGAGCGTATCGTCTTCGCGGCGAGCGGCGGATGCGCGGGCGTGCCTTCGGGCACCGGCAGGCTGGCATCGAGATCGCCGCCCGGCTCGGCCAGCACCAGCTTTCGCAACAGATCAGGCCGCGCCTGCGCGACACGAAATGCGATATGCCCGCCGCGCGAATGTCCCATCAGGTCGACCGGGCCGGGCCTGGCCTGCTCGATGAAAGCGATCGTGTCGGCGACGTGCTGCGCCATCTTGTAGTCGTCGCCGACGGCATCCCAATGCTCGGGAAAGAAGTGCCGCAGGCTGATCGAGATCACCCGATGGTTCTTCGACAGCGGGCCGAGCACGGAATACCAGGTGCGGAAATCCCCGAGCGTGCCGTGCACGCAGACCAGTGGATGGCCTTGGCCGACTTCGAGATAGGCCATGTCGTAACCGTTGACGCGGAATGTCTGCATGATCAGCTCGCCAAGACTTAACTTGCTAAGAAATCCAGAACCACTTCGGAATATTTCTGCGGCGCCTGCTCGAACATCGGATGCGTCGCGTTCGGGATGATCGCCGTCTTGGCGTAGGGCACGTGCGCGGCGAGCGCATGCAGCACCTTCGGCAACAGGCCCTTGGTTCGCGCGCCCAGGATGAACAGCGTTGGCATCCTGATCGATTCCGCATCCGCCTTGGAGAACGGCGGACGATTGTCCCGGACCTGGCCGATCAGCGTAAAGGCGTTGTCGCGAAGGTTCTGCTTCACCATCGCCGGCAGCCTCGGCCAGGTGCCGGGTCCCTCCAGCGTGTCGACGAAGACGGCGAGGCCGCCATCGACATCGCCGGCCGCGATCTTCTCGGCCGAGGCCGTGAACCGCGCCAGCAGCGGCGAGGGGCCGCCGGCATAGTCGGGATCAAGGCTCGCATCGAGCTCGCCGCCGGGCTCCGCAAGGACCAGCCGCCGCAGCAGATCGGGCCGCTGCTGCGCCACGCGGAAGCAGATGTGGCCGCCGCGGGAATGTCCCATCAAATCGACCGGGCCGAGGTCGAGCTTCTTGATGAAAGCGATGACGTCGCTGACATGATGGGCAATCGAATAGGTGTCGCCGACGCCGTCCCATTGTGCCGGGAAGAAGTGCCTCAGGCTGACGCTGATGACGCGGTGCCGCTGCGTCAGCGGCCCGAGCACGCAGCCCCAGACGCGGAAGTCGGAGAGCGAGCCGTGCACGCAAACCAGCGGCGGCCTGCCTCTGTCCTCGCCCACGTCGAGATAGGGCATGTCGTATCCGTTGACGTGGAGGCTTTGCATTCTCGGCTCGCGGAAAGGTGTGCGGAACTCCTGTGCAAGATTCCCGGAAACCGGGTGGATCGCAACTATTTCCAAGCCTAGATTTAGGCCGAGATCACAATAGGGGCATGCGACCAACGCGAGCTCAGGAACCAAGCCATGACCGACCAGCATTTTGCCCTGTTCGACACCAAGATCGGCCTCTGCGCCATCGCCTGGGGCCCACGCGGCATCAATGGCACGCAATTGCCGATGGGTGGCGAGCAGAAGATCCGCACCCGCATCAGCCAGCGCCATGCCAATGCCAGCGAGGCCGAGCCGACCCCTGAGGTGCAGCGGGCGATCGACCGCATTGTCAGACTGCTCGCGGGCGAGCCTGATGACCTCACCGACATCCCGCTCGATCTCGACGGCGTGCCCGGCTTCAACCGCGGTGTCTACGAGATCGCCCGCGCGATCCCGCCCGGCAAGACCATCACCTATGGCGACATCGCCAAGCAGCTCGGCGGCGTCCAGCTGTCGCGCGATGTCGGCCAGGCGCTCGGGCACAATCCGTGCCCGATCGTCGTGCCCTGCCACCGCGTGCTGGCTGCCGGTAACAAGCCCGGCGGTTTCTCGGCAAATGGCGGCGTGGTGACGAAGCTGAAGATGCTCGAGATCGAAGGCGCGCTGGTGAACCACACGCCGAGCTTGTTCGATTAGGTCTTCGCCGCGGTCTTCGGCCAATATTTGTCGCGCAGATGCCGCTTCACCAGCTTGCCGGTCGGCGTGCGCGGCAGCTCGGCTTCGAAATCGATCGAGCGCGGGCATTTGATTGCGGACAGACGCGTCTTGCAGTAGGCGATCAGGTCGGCCTCGAGCTCCTTGCCGGCACGCTTCATGTCGTGCGGCTGCACCACTGCCTTGACCTCTTCGCCCATCTCCTCGTTCGGCACGCCGAACACGGCGACGTCGGCAATCTCCGGATGGGTGATCAGCACGTCCTCGGTTTCCTGCGGGTAGATGTTCACCCCGCCGGAGATGATCATGTAGGACTTGCGATCGGTGAGGAACAGGAAGCCATCCTTGTCGAGATAGCCGACATCGCCGAGCGTCGACCATCCCTTGGCGTTATAGGCCTTCTTCGTCTTCTCGGGATCGTTGTGATAGGTGAACGCCGGCGCATCGGCGAAATAGACCGTGCCGATCTCGCCTGTCGGCTGCTCCTCGTCGTTCTCGTCCAAAATCTTGATCTTGCCGACCACGGCGCGGCCGACGCTACCGCGATGCTCCAGCCATTGCCGCGAATTGCAGACGGTGACGCCGTTGCCTTCCGAGCCCGCGTAATACTCGATCAGGATCGGTCCCCACCATTCGATCATCCTGGCCTTGACGTCGACCGGGCAGGGCGCGGCGGCGTGGATCGCGCCCTTCAGTGTGGAGACGTTGTATTTGGCGCGGACCTCGTCCGGCAGTTTCAGCATGCGGACGAACATGGTCGGCACGAGCTGGGATTGCGTGACCTTGTATTTCTCGGCGAGTTTCAGGAATTCCTCGGCGTCAAAATGCTCCATGATGATCGAGGTGCCGCCGAGCACGATCGCCATCATGTTGAAGCGCAGCGGAGCTGCGTGATAGAGCGGCGCCGGCGAGAGATAGGTGCTTTCGGCGTTCATGCCGCACATGTCGGCGCAGAGCACGCGCAGGAACGCGTTCGGCACGTCGATCTTGTTGCCCTCAAAAGCCTTCTTGATACCCTTTGGCCGGCCGGTGGTGCCCGACGAATACAGCATGTCGTAGCCGGCGACCTCGTCGGCAATCGGCGTGGTCGGCTGCGCCGCGGCTTCCTTGTCGTAGGAGCGGAAGCCGGGCAGGGGCTCGTCGACCATGTAGAAGATCGGCTCGCCCGGCGCCCCCTTGACCAGGTCCTTGATCTGGTCGGCGCATTTCGGCGTGGTGATCACGACCTTGGCGCCGCAATCGCCGATGATGTAGTCGATCTCGTCCTGCTTCAGATAGCGGCTGATCGCGGTGTAATAGAGCCCGCTCCGTTGCGCCGCCCAGCAGATCTCCATGAAGGCGAGGCGGTTTTCCATCAGCAGTGCAATGTGGTCGCCGGCCTTCAGTCCCAGCGAGCGGAACAGGTTCGCGCCCTGGTTCGAGAGTTCGTCGAGCTCGCGATAGGTGATTGCCTTGCCGGTCCCTGCCATCTGGTAGGCGATTTTGCTCGGCGTAGTCTTCGCGTAGACAGACGGGTGGGTCATGGCGTTTCCTCAAAACGCGAATGGCGAGTAGCGAGTGGCGAATAGGGAAGAAGGGCAACCCGCTCTTCGCCTACTCACCATTCGCTACTCGCCACTCACTACTCGCTTTTGCTTTTCTTACAGTCGTTCGACGATCGTCACGTTGGCCATGCCGCCGCCTTCGCACATGGTCTGCAGGCCATAGCGCTTGCCGCGCTGGTGCAGGGCGTGGACCAGCGTCGTCATCAGCTTGGTGCCGGAGCCGCCAAGGGGATGGCCGAGCGCGATCGCGCCGCCGTTGACGTTGAGGCGCGCCGGATCGGCGCCGGTGGTCTTCAGCCAGCCGGTCGGCACCGAGGCGAAGGCCTCGTTGACCTCGAACAGGTCGATGTCGTCGATCTTCATGCCGGCCTTCTCCAGTGCCCGCTTGGTGGCGTGCAAGGGAGCGTCGAGCATGATGACGGGATCGCCGCCGGTCATGGTCATGTGGTGAATGCGCGCCAGCGGCGTGAGGCCAAGCTGCTTGAGGCCGCGCCCGTTCACGACCATCACGCCGGAGGCGCCGTCGCAGATCTGGCTGGCGCTCGCCGCGGTGAGTTTGCCGTTCTCGGCGATCAGCTTGACGCCCTTGATGCCATCGAGCGTGGCGTCGAAGCGGATGCCTTCGTCGATGCGGTGGGTGTCCTTGGAGCCGTCGGCTCTGACGATCTCGAGCGGCACGATCTCCTTCTTGAAGTGACCGGCTTGTGTCGCTGCAATCGCGCGCTGATGGCTGTTGTAGGAATATTCGTCGAGATCATTCTTCGACAGGCCGTACTTCTCGGCCATCATCTCCGCGCCGGTGAACTGGCTGAACACGATGTTCGGATATTTGTGTTCGATGCCCGGGCTCTTGTAATTGCCAAAGCCGTTCTTGGCCGGAAGCTGCGAGGACAGGCCCATCGGCACGCGCGTCATGGATTCCACGCCGGCCGCGATCACCACGTCCATCGTGCCGGACATCACGGCCTGCGCCGCGAAGTGCAGCGCCTGCTGCGAGGAGCCGCACTGACGGTCGATCGAGGTGCCCGGCACGCTCTCAGGCAGCTTCGAGGCCATGATCGCGTTGCGCGCGACGTTGTTGGACTGCTCGCCGACCTGCATCACGCAGCCCATGATCACGTCCTCGACCAGCGCAGGATCGACCTTGGTGCGATCGACCAGTTCGTCCAGCACCTTTGCGGCGAGATCGGCCGGATGCCAGCCGGCGAGGCGGCCCCCCTTGCGCCCGCCCGCGGTACGCGCAGCGGCGACGATATAAGCCTCGGCCATTTCGGTCTCTCCCATGATTGTTCTGAATTGGGTTGTCGGGGGCGGATTTAATGGGCGGGATATCGTTTAGTCAATCGATCAATTAACTCTTGTGGGGAGGCGCTGCTTCGGCTTATCTGCGCCCCGCTTCAGGCAGCGAGAACAAGGGATTTCCGTGACTACCGGCGTACCGAACAGGCTCCCCAGCGGAAAGAATTCCACGGCAGAGAAATTGCTCGTGGCCGCGAGCGAGCTGATGATCGAACGCTCCTCGATCGAGATCTCGCTCTCCGACATCGCGCAGAAGTCGGGCGCCAACGCCGCGCTGGTCAAATATCATTTCGGCAATAAGGACGGCCTGCTGCTGGCGCTGCTCGCGCGCGATGCTGCGACCGAAATGTCCAATCTGGAGTATCTGCTGGCACAGCCGATCAATTCGACCGCGAAGCTGAAGCTGCATATCGCCGGCATCATCCGCGCCTATCACCGGTTCCCCTATATGAACCGGCTGATCCACTATCTCCTGCACGAGAGCGTTGCCGGCTCCGCAGATGAAGTTTCAAAATTCTTCGTCGCGCCGCTGCTCGACTTTCATCGCCGTCTGCTCGCTGAGGGCGTCAGCCGCGGCGAGTTCCGCCAAACCGATCCGGTGCTGTTCTACACCAGCCTGATCGGCGCCTGCGATCACCTGTTCTTCGGCCGGCACGCGATGTCTCGCGCGACCGGCGTCGGTCCGGTCACCGATGACGTCTGCCGGCAATACATCAAGCACATGGAAACGCTGATCTGCGGCGGTATCCTCACGCAAGCCGAGGAAGCTGCCGCGGCCGGATAATCCGGCCGAGACCTTCAAGTCTAGAGAAGAAACGCCCGAGGAAAAGGTAGAGGAAAGGTAGCCTGTCATGGAATTGAAAGACGTAGCCGTTCTCATCACCGGTGGTGGTTCGGGTCTTGGTGAAGCGACCGCGCGCGCCATGGCCGCCAAGGGCGCTAAGATCGGCGTGATCGACCAGAACAAGGACAACGCCGAGAAGGTTGCCGCCGAGGTGAAGGGCGTCGCGCTTCATGCCGACGTCACCAGTGAAGAGCAGATCAAGGCGGCGATCGCGAAGGCGGAAGCCGCGCATGGCGTCGCCCGCGTGCTGATGAACTGCGCCGGCATCGGCGGCTCGCAGCGCATCGTCGGCCGCGACGGCGTCTATCCGCTGGAGAAGTTCGCGCGCATCATCAACGTCAATCTGATCGGCACCTTCAACTGCCTGCGCTTGTTCGCCGAGCGCCTCGTCACCATAGAGCCGATCGGTGAAGAGCGCGGCGTCATCATCAACACGGCGTCTGTTGCCGCTTACGAAGGCCAGATCGGCCAGATTGCTTATTCGGCCTCCAAGGGCGGCGTCGTCGGCCTGACCCTGCCGGCCGCGCGCGACCTCGCCAGCCAAAAAATCCGTGTCAATACCATCGCGCCCGGCCTGTTCTTCACGCCGCTGCTGATGGGTCTGAACGAAGAGGCCCGCAAGAGCTTAGGGGCCCAGGTGCCGCATCCCTCGCGTCTCGGCGATGCCAAGGAATACGGCGCGCTCGCCGTGCACATGGTCGAGAACCCAATGCTCAACGGCGAGACCATCCGTCTCGACGGTGCCATCCGTATGGCGCCGCGGTAGGTTCTTCTTCCCTTCTCCCCTTGCGGGAGAAGGTGGCGCGCTTTGGAGCGCAATTGCGCTCCTGAGCGCGCCGGATGAGGGGTTCTCTCCGCGGAGACAGACCCCTCACCCGAGCGAGGTCTTGGTCAGCGACGTACATGCCCCCTCCCACAAGGGGAGAGGGCGCAATAGCCGCCAATCGAAGGGCGGATGCAGGAGCGCCCCATGTCCCAACCGCTGCTGATCGAGCATGACGACGGCGTCGACCGGGTGACGCTCAATCGTCCTGACAGTCTCAACGCGCTCGATCCTGCGCTGATCGATGCGCTTAACGTCTATTTCCAGGGCCTGCAGCGCAACCGCGACACGCGCGTCGTCGTGTTCAAAGGCGCCGGCAAGAATTTTTGTGCAGGCCTCGATCTCAAGGCCGCGATGGCGCGCCGGGCCGGACAGCAGGAGCCGCCTGGCGTCACCGAGTCCCTGGACTCGCAACGGCGCATCGCCGACATCGTGATGCTGATGCGGCGCTGTCCGCAGCCGATCCTGTCGCTGGTGCAGGGCGCAGCGGCCGGCGGTGGGTTTGCGCTCGCGCTGGCCTCCGATATTCGCATCGCCACGAAGTCGACGCGGATGAACTGCGCCTTCATCAAGCTTGGCCTTGGCGGTTGCGATATCGGCACCGGCTATTTTCTGCCGCGGCTCGTCGGAGTTTCCGTTGCTTCCGAGCTAATCCTGACAGGACGCTTCATCGGCGCCGAGCGCGCGCTCGCGGTCGGCCTTGTCTCCGAGGTCGTGGATGAAGACAAGCTCGACGCCGCGGCCGAGCCTTACATCGATGCGATGATGACGGCCTCGCCGGTGGGGCTACGCCTGTCAAAGGGATGCCTCAACATGAGCGTCGATGCGGGCTCGCTGGAAGCGGTGATCGCGATGGAGGATCGCAATCAGGTCCTGTGCAGCCGCTCCGAGGAATTTTCGGAAGGCATCAGGGCCTTCCTTGAGAAGCGAAAGCCTGTCTATATCAAGCGCTGAACGACAAAGATCCGCAAAGGACAATAATTCCGGGAGACGCAAAATGAGTGGACGCGCGGCGGCGGTGATGGCGAAGCCCGCCTTTCGCAAGGTGGAGTGGCTGGCGCGCGACATCGATGTCGAGCGGCGTGCTGACGGCACGGTGGTGCTGAAGTCGCGCATTCCGCTGCAGGCCTACGAGAAGCATCTTCCGGCCTCGCTCGCGAAATGGGCGAAGGAAGCGCCGGAGCGCATCTGGCTCGCGCAGCGCGGCGGTCCGAACCGCGAATGGCGCAAGGTGTCGTACGGCGAGGCCAAGCGCACGGTGGATGCGTTGACGCAGGCGCTACTGAACCTCAGACTCAAGGGGCGCCCGGTCACGATCCTTTCCGGCAATTCGATCGAGCACGCGCTGATGACGCAGGCTGCGATGCAGGCGCGTTCGCCGGCTGCGCCGGTGTCGCCGGCCTACTCCCTGATGAGCCACGATCACGTCAAGCTGAAATACCTGTTCGACCTGATCAAGCCGGCCGTGGTGATGGTGCAGGACGGCCCGACCTTCGAGAAGGCGCTGAAAGCGCTCGATCTCACCGGCGTCACCGTCGTTCATGTCGTGCGGCCCTGCGAGGGCGTCAAGAGCGTCAGCTTTGCCGAGCTCGCGGCAACGCCGGTGACTGGGGACGTCGAGGTATCGATCGCAAAAATCACGCCCGACACCGTCGGCAAGCTGCTGTTCACGTCAGGCTCGACCGGCATGCCCAAGGCCGTCATCAATACGCAAGAGATGATGTGCGCCAATGCAGCGATGATGATGCAGGTACGGCCGCGCACGCCGGGCGGTCCGATCGCCACGGTGCTGGACTGGATGCCCTGGAATCACACCATGGGCGGCAACGCCGCGTTCCACCCGGTGCTGGTCGATGGCGGCACGCTCTATATCGACGACGGCCGGCCGATGCCGGGACAGTTGGAAGAAACCATCAGGAACCTGCGCGAGATCTCGCCGACCTATTACGCCAACGTGCCGGCCGGTTATGCCGCGCTTGCGGCTGCCATGGAAAAGGACGACGCGCTGTGCCGCTCGTTCTTCAAGAACCTGTCGATCATGGCCTATGGCGGCGCGCGGCTGCCGGATGATCTCTATGACCGCATGCAGGCTCTCGCGGTGAAGACCACAGGCGAGCGCATCGTGTTCTACACCGGCTGGGGCTCGACCGAGACTGCACCGACCTCGACCGGCACCTATTGGGACACCGAGCGAGTCGGCCTGATCGGGCTGCCGTTTCCCGGTGTCGAACTGAAGATGGTGCCGTGCGGCTCGAAATACGAGCTGCGCCTGCGCGGCGTCAACGTCACGCCCGGCTATTTCGGCCAGCCGGATCTCACCAGGAAGATGTTCGACGAGGAAGGCTTTTACTGCATCGGCGATGCCGGCATTTTTGTTGACGATGCAGATCCGGTGAAGGGCATCATCTTTGCGGGCCGCGTCGTGGAGGACTTCAAGCTCACCACCGGCACATTCGTACATGTCGGCTCGCTTCGCACCGATGCGATCGCGGCGGCAACGCCGGTCGTGCACGATGCGCTGGTCGCCGGGCAGGATCAGTGCTCGATCGGCCTGCTGGCATGGCCGAATCTGCACGCCTGCCGCCAGCTTGTCGGCAATCCCGATTTGAGCTTCGAGGATGCCGTGAAGCATCCCGAGGTGATCGCCTGCTTCAGGCGCGGGCTCGAAGCACACAACACGGAATGTGGGGGCGCCAGCAGCCGCAGCATCGCGCGCGCGATGCTGATGGCCGAGCCGCCCTCGATCGACGGCAATGAGCTCACCGACAAGGGCTACATCAACCAGCGCGCCGGCCTCGATCGCCGCGCTGCACTGGTCGAGCGGCTCTACGCCGACACGCCGGATCAGGATGTGATCGTGTTGAAATGAATAAACACACTCTCTCCAATCGTCATTCCGGGGCGCGCGCAGCGCGAACCCGGAATCCATCGGGCCGCAACACGTGTGGTGAAATGGATTCCGGGCTCGCGACTTCGTCGCGCCCCGGAATGACAGTAAGAAAAAGGTAGCCGCCATGAACTTTGATTTCTCCGACGACCAGAAACAGCTCCGCGACCAGGCGCGCAAATTCCTCACTGAGAAATGCTCGCCCAAGGCGGTGCGCGCAGTCCTCGACGGCAAGGCGCCGTATGACAAGGAGCTGTGGAAGGGCCTCGCCGAAATGGGCTTTCTCGGCGTCGCGATCCCCGAAGAGTTCGGCGGCGCGGGCGCGGGTCATCTCGAGCTCTGCGTGATCGCGGAGGAAATGGGCCGGGCGAATGCACCGGTGCCGTTCTCTTCGACGGTGTACCTTGCCGCCGAAGCCCTGCTGATCGCCGGCAGTGACGGGCAGAAGAAGAAATGGCTCCCGGCGATCGCCTCGGGCGAGGCGATCGGCACGCTCGCGCTGTTCGAGGGCAAGGGCAATCCGGCGCCGAAGAACGTCAAGCTGACGGCCGCGAATGGCGTGCTCAATGGCGTCAAGAAGCCGGTGGCCGATGGTGCGATCGCCGACTTCGCGGTGGTTGCCGCGCGGACGGGCACGAGCGGTCGCGACGGCGACGTCTCGCTGTTCCTGGTCGATCTTAGGGCTGGTGGTGTCGAGGTGAAGAGCCTCACCAATCTCGACCCGACCCGAGGTCAGGCGGAGATCACCTTCAAGGACTGCAAGGCCGAGCCGCTGGGCACCGCCGGCGAAGGCTGGAGCATTTTGTCCCAGATGCTCAACCGCGCCGCGGTGCTCTGCGCCTTCGAGCAGGTCGGTGGCTCCGACCGCGCACTGGAGATGGGCCGCGACTACGCGCTCGACCGTATCGCCTTCGGCCGCCAGATCGGCTCGTTCCAGGCGGTCAAGCACATGCTCGCGGACATGTATGTCTCGGCAACGCTGGCGCGCTCCAACAGCTATTACGGCGCCTGGGCGCTCTCGACCAATGCGGCCGAACTGCCGGAGGCGGCAGCCGCCGCGCGCATCAGCGCGACGCAGGCGTTCCAGCACTGCGCCAAGAACAACATCCAGGTTCACGGCGGCATGGGTTTTACCTGGGAGTTCGACTGCCACATGTACTACCGCCGCGCCAATGCCATGGCGCTCGGCCTCGGCAGCCTGTCCTATTGGGAAGACCAGTTGATCGACCGCATGCGCAAGAAGAACGCGGCGTAAGCGCGAGATTCGTAGGGTGGGTTAGTTTAGCGAATCGTAACCCACCACTTCTGTCGACGAGGAAACCAAAGAGGTGGATTACGCCTTCGGCTAATCCACCCTACTACGGAAGACAAGAGAACCACCATGAACTTCGACGACACCCCGCAGGAAGCCGAGTTCCGCGCCACCGCGCGGGCCTGGATCGGCGCGAACGCGCCCAGGCAATATGAGGACGAACTGCGCAAATCCTCGCTCGGCCGCACCCACCTCAAGAGCGCCAACATCCTTGAAGTGGCAAAGGCCTGGCAGAAGAAGAAGGCTGACGCCGGTTGGGCCTGTCTGCACTGGCCGAAGGAATACGGCGGGCGCGGCTCGTCGCCGATCGAGCGCGTGATCTGGCAGCAGGAAGAGGGGCCGTTCGGCCAGCTGTCCCGCATGTTCATCATCGGCCACGGCATGTGCGGGCCGACCATGATGGCGTTCGCGCGCGAGGAGCACAAGCGCAGCTATCTGCCGCCGCTCGCCTCCGGCGAAAAGGTGTGGTGCCAGCTATTCTCCGAGCCCGCCGGCGGCTCCGACGTTGCAGGCCTGCGCACGCGCGCGGAGAAGGACGGCGACGACTGGGTCATCAACGGCCAGAAGATCTGGACCTCGGGCGCGCATTATTCCGACTACGGCATTTTGCTGACCCGCACCGATCCGACCGTGCCCAAGCACAAGGGCCTCACCATGTTCTTCCTGGACATGAAGAGCCCGGGTGTCGAAGTGCGGCCGATCAAGCAGGCGAGCGGTGCCTCCGACTTCAACGAGGTCTATTTCACCAATGTCCGCATCCCCGACCACCAGCGCCTCGGCGAGGTCGGTGACGGCTGGAACGTCTCGCTGACCACGCTGATGAACGAGCGCAGCGCAATCGGCGCAGCCGTCTCGACCGGTTTCCCGGAGTTGTTCGAGTACTGCTCGAGCCTGATGCTCGACGACGGTCCGGCGATCGAGGACCGCGCGGTGCGCTCGAGGCTCGCCAACTGGGCGGTGAAGGCGAGCGGGCTGAAATACACCAGCATGCGCGCCATCTCGGCGCTGTCGAAGGGCGAGCGCCCGGGTCCGGAGAATTCCATCGGCAAACTGGTCGCGGGCTCGATGATCCAGGACGTCGCGACCTACGCGCTGGACTTGCAGGGGGCGAGCGGCGTGGTCAGCGGCGAGGACGCCGAGCTGGCCGGCCGCTTCCAGGCGATGCTGCTGCGCGCGCCCGGTACGCGCGTGGAAGGCGGCACCGATGAGATCATGCGCAACATCATCGCCGAGCGGGTCTTGGGCCTGCCCGGCGATATCCGTGTCGACAAGGACGTGCCGTTCAACAAGATCCCGACCAAGGGAAGAGGGTAGAGGTCCGCCATGAATTTCGACGACACGCCGCAGGAAGCTGCATTCCGCGAGACCGCGCGCAAATGGGTCGCCGCCAATGCGCCGAAAGAGTTCGAGCAGGAGCTGTCAAAATCCTCGCTCGGCCGCATCAGGCTTGCGAAGCACGACATGGTCGAGGTCGGCAAGGCCTGGCAGAAGAAGAAGGCGGAGGGCGGTTGGGCCTGCCTGCACTGGCCGACGGAATATGGCGGCCGCGGCGCCACGCCGATCGAACGCGTGATCTGGCAACAGGAAGAGGGCGTCTACGGCAAGCTGACGCAGCCGTTCCAGATCGGCGAGGGCATGTGCGGCCCGACCGTGATGGCCTGGGGCAGCGAGGACGCCAAGCGTCGCTATCTGCCGAAGCTCGCCTCGGGCGAAGAGATCTGGTGCCAGCTGTTCTCCGAGCCGTCGGCCGGCTCCGACGTTGCGGGACTGCGCACGCGCGCGGAGAAGAAGGGCGATAATTGGGTCGTCAACGGCCAGAAGATCTGGACTTCGGGCGCGCATTATTCCGACTTCGGCCTGTTGATCGCGCGCACCGATCCGAATGTGCCCAAGCACAAGGGCCTCACCATGTTCTTCCTGGACATGAAGAGCCCGGGCGTCGAGGTGCGGCCGATCAAGCAGGCCAACGGCATGCAGGAGTTCAACGAAGTCTATTTCACCGACGTCGTGATATCAGACAGCCAGCGGCTCGGGGCCGTCGGCGAAGGCTGGAGCGTGTCGCTGACCACGCTGATGAACGAGCGCATGTCGATCGGCTCGCGGCTCGCGACCGGCGTCCCCGAACTGTTCGAGTTCTGCTCGAACCTGATGCTGGAGGACGGGCTCGCCATCGACGATCCCGCCGTGCGCTCAAAACTTGCGAGCTGGGCGGTGAAGTCGAGCGGGCTGAAATACACCAGCTACCGCGCGATCTCGGCGCTGTCCAAGGGCGAGCGGCCGGGTCCTGAAAACTCCATCGGCAAGCTGGTGTCGGGCATGATGCTCCAGGACATCGCAACTTATGCGATGGACCTCCAGGGTGCGGCCGGCGTGCTCACCGGCGCGGACGAGGAGACGGTGCACGGCCAGTTCCAGCAGATGCTGCTGTCCTCGCCCTCGATGCGCATCGCCGGCGGTACCGACGAGATCTTGCGCAACATCATTGCCGAGCGGGTGCTGGGGCTACCCGGCGACATCCGTGTCGACAAGGACGTGCCGTATAACAAGATCCCGACCAAGGGGCGGTGATCTCGCCTCTCGCTGCATCTCGTAGGGTGGGCAAAGCGAAGCGTGCCCACCATATGCAGATGCGCCGGGGGTAAGTCTGTCGGTGGGCACGGCGCTATCGCGCCTTTGCCCACCCTACGAGGAGCGAGCTAGTTCATGGATGCTAAAGTAACTCAGAACGACCGCATCGGCGTGCTCGAAGAGCTCCTCAACGAGCGCTACTCCGTTCGCGCCTTTCTGCCGAAGGACGTCGACCGTGCCACCATCGAGCATGTGCTGACCACAGCGCAGCGCACCGCGTCGTGGTGCAACAGCCAGCCCTGGCAGGTCATCATCGCCAGCGGCGAGGCCAAGGAGCGCTTCCGCCAGCTGATCTACAAGGAGGCCTCGGGCGGCCTCGGCGACGATTATGATTTCACGCCGCCGCGTGAATACGCCGGCGTCTATCTCGAACGCCGCCGCGAGAGCGGCTTTCAGCTCTACAACACGCTCGGCATCGCCCGCGGTGACAAGATGGCCTATGCCAAACAGGCGCTGGAGAATTACAATTTCTTCGGCGCGCCGCATGTCGCGATCATTCACACCAACGAGCCGCTCGGCATCTATGGCGCGATCGATTGCGGGGCCTACGTGTCGAACTTCATGCTCGCGGCGCAAGCGCTGGGGCTCGGCACGATTCCGCAGGCCGCGCTCGCCCGCCATTCCGGCCTGATCCGCCGCCACTTCAGTCTGCCGGATGACCGCCGCGTCGTTTGCGGCATCTCGTTCGGCTATGCCGACAACGCGCACAAGGTCAACAGCTACCGCACCTCGCGCGCAACCGTCGCCGACACCGTGACGTTCGTCGAGACATAACTGAGCGACGATCGGCGACCCACATGCATGCGAAGACGGCCGCCCAAACGGCCGCCTTCACAGCTGTCGCCTTAGATCGATTGACGCGCTATCCGCCACTGCCGCCGATCACGGCGCGCACGGTCTCGTCGGGCCCGAAGTCCTCGGCGCCGTCGACATAGAGCAGCGCGGCGAGCTTCGAGCGCGCGCGGTTGACGCGGCTCTTGATGGTGCCGACCGCACAGCCGCAGATCGATGCCGCATCCTCATAGGAGAAGCCGGAGGCACCGACCAGGATCAGCGCTTCGCGCTGGTCCTGCGGAAGCTTCTCGAGCGCGCCGCGAAACTCCTCGAACTCGAGGTGGGCGTTCTGCGAGGGCTGCGTCTTCAGCGTCTTGGCATAGTTGCCCTCGGCATCCTCCACCTCCCGCCGCCGCTTGCGATAGTCGGAGCGGAACAGGTTGCGCAGGATCGTGAACAGCCATGCCGGCAGGTTGGAGCCGGGCTGGAACGAGTCGATGTTGGCAAGTGCGCGCAACAGCGTCTCCTGAACCAAATCGTCGGCGCGGTCCGCATTGCCGCTGAGCGAGATCGCAAACGCGCGAAGGCTCGGCACGGCCGCGAGGATGTCGTCACGCAGGGAGTTCGTGAGAGGCATTAATCCCTCCCATTGTTGTCGTTGGAGCCCCCAGCCCCATTCTCGTTGGATCCACCTCCCGGCGCATCAAGCTTTTTGATGAGCTCCGCGAACCGGTCCGGAACCCCCTGCCGCACGACGTCGTCGTACATGGCGCGCAGTTGATGCCCGATCCGGGATTGGATCTCCGGAGTGAGGCCTCCCTTGCCGGGGGTCGTGCTTTTGCTGGCTTGAGACTTGAGATCTTTCATGACCTGTTCCACGTTTCCCCGAGTTAAGTGACTGCAAAATAGAGAAGTTTTCTCAACCGGGAGCCGTTCCCTGGATGAGTTCAATTCCAGGTTCGACAAAAAGTTCCGCCTCAACGGGAACTTTTCTTATCCTGAAGCGTAATCAGCCCCAGTAGGGGAACCCGGGCCTCCCCTCGCGGTTCCCTATTTTTGAGGTTGGCCCGAAATGATTGGAGTGGGGATGTCCCGTTCGCAGCTTGTTGCTGAGCACTTGCCGTTGTTGCGCCGGTATGCACGCGCCCTGACGGGCAACCAGGCCTCCGGTGACGCCTATGTCGCAGCCATGTTGGAAGCCATGCTGGGGGATCCGTCGGTGCTCGACGAGAGCCACGGGCCGCGTGCCGGCCTTTTCCGGCTGTTCACCCAGATCTGGAATTCGGTCTCGGTCAATGACGATTCCGAGGTGGCGACGCTGCCGATGCCGCCGGAGCGGCGGCTGTCCAACATCACGCCGCTGCCGCGGCAGGCCTTCCTGCTGCTCTCGCTCGAAGGATTCTCGGAAGAGGAAGTCGCCTATGTTCTCGCGACCGATGTCGCCGAGACGCGGCGGCTGGCCGATGCCGCCGGCCGCGAGATGGCGGCCGAGATCGCGACCGACGTCCTGATCATCGAGGACGAGACCTTCATCGCCATGGACCTCGAAAGCCTGGTGAAGAATCTCGGCCACAATGTCGTCGGCGTCGCGCGCACCCACGCCGATGCGGTGGCGCTGGCCAAGAACAAGCGGCCGGGCCTCATCCTCGCCGACATCCAGCTCGCCGACGGCTCGTCGGGCCTGGATGCCGTCAACGAACTGCTCCGCACCTTCGAGGTGCCGGTAGTGTTCATCACCGCCTATCCGGAACGCTTCCTCACCGGCGAGCGTCCCGAGCCGGCGTTCCTGATCTCAAAGCCGTTCCAGCCCGCCATGGTGTCGGCGGTGGCGAGCCAGGCGCTGTTCTTCCAGCGCAACTCGCGCAACCGCACGCCGAAGGCGCCGGCGGCGTAAGAAACTCGAATCGTACATGAAGACGGCGCGCCACAAGGCGCGCCGTTTCTATTCGTAGGCACTTCGCCTCAGCAGCCGCGACAGACGCCTTTAAGTTTGGCCTTGATCTTGGCTTCGTCCTCTGCCCATGACCAGCCATTGGACTGTCCCGGCGACGTCCCATCGAACATCATGAGAACGGTCATCCTCTGGAGGTCGTCGGGCGCCCCGGCAGGAGGTTTGGGAAACGGCGCGGATCGCTCCACCATCGCGAGCGTAGCGGCATCTAGCGGCGCGAAGCCCGTGCTTTCCACCAAAGCGTTCGAGATCAATTTGCCGGAGCGATCGATCACGAACGTAACGCCGGCGTTGGCTCTCTGACCGATCGCCTCCGGAGGAAACATCCTATTGCGCCAGACCTGTTCGGTCACTGTCTTGCGCCACGCGTCCATGGCGTCAGACGCCGCGAAGGCGGGCGTCGGCACGCTCGCTGCCAACCCGTAGGGGACTACGTCGAAATGACGGCCGGCGAAGACCAGCGGCACTGTGAAAGAGAACATGTCCTCCGTCAGCTCTGATGGCGGTTCGGGAAACGGCTGGGCGTGATCGAAGATCGCCACCAAAGCAACATCTAGCTGCCGAGAGCCGGTGCTCTCGACCAACGTCCGCGATTTCAACTTGCCGGAGCGGTCGATGACGAATGTCACTTTGGCATGGCCGGCCTGTCCGCGCCGTTCGATCGCAAGTAGCCTGTTGCCGGCAATGTGTTCCGTCAGCCTCGCCTTCCAAGCGCTCGCGCGTTCGATCTGCTTATCGGTCTGTGCCAGCGCGGGGAAAGCCGCCAGCAATCCGAGAAGCGTAGCCGATAGGAGGAGTTTCATTTGCATGAGGCTTCGCATGAAATGGTGCGGAGGACTCAACAACCGCGGCAGATGCTGTGAAGCTTGGCGTTCAATCTGGCATCATCCTTGTCAGATGGCGGGCTGTTGGCGGTCCTCTTGGTCTGTTCGTCGATCCAGGATTCGAGCCATTCGTCATTCACAGGCGGCGGCCCCAGTCTTTTGAAGAAAATGGGCACGGTGAAGCTGAAAGTATCCTCCTTCAGCTCCGGGGGCGGCTCCGGAAACGGCTCGGCCCGCTCCACCATGGCCAGTGCGGCCTCATCGAGCGGTGGCGAGCCGGTACTCTCCACCAACGCTCGCGAGATCAGCTTGCCGGATCGGTCGATGACGAAAATGACCTTGGCGTTACCGGCTTGACCCCGTGCCTGAGGCGGAAATAGCTTCTTGGCGGCAAGGTGCGCGGCCAGCCTTGTTTTCCAGGCTTGGACAGTGTCGGTCTGCGCATGCGCGGGGAGAGCGGTCAGCAATCAAAAGAGAGCGGCCAGCAAAGGAAATTTAATCTGCATCGGCACGAATATTAATCGCCATCTGGTTGATTGCAAGCATCGTTGCTCGCATCGCGCCTGTGTGGCTGTGGGTGGTCGGTGGGGCCGCGAAGCATCACCGCTTGACGGCAACCTCATTGCCCCGTTGATATTTCGCGCCGATGACATCCATCGCCGCATCAAGCCATCCGGAGATTTCGTATCATGGACCAGCAACTTCTCGACCGCCTCGCTATCCGCGACCTCGTCGAGAACTGGGCGGTGTGGCGCGATGCCGGCGACTGGGAGCGCTTTGCGACCGTCTGGCACGACGACGGCTGGATGTCCGCGACCTGGTTTCAGGGGCCGGCGCGGGATTTCATGCGCGTCAGCCAGGAGGGCTTTGCCAAGGGCGTGCGCATCCTGCATTTCCTCGGCGGCACCAGCATCGATCTCGCCGGCGAGCGGGCCATCGCGCAAACCAAGATGACGATCTCGCAGCGGGCCCCCGTGCACGACGTGCTCTGCGACGTCGTCTGCACCGGACGCTTCTACGATTTCCTCGAGAAGCGGCAGGGCCAATGGGGCATCGTCCGCCGCCAGCCGATCTACGAGAAGGATCGGATCGACCCGGTCGATCCTGCCGCGACGCTCCGCCTCGACCAGCAGGCGCTCGCCGCGCTGCCCGAGGGCTACCGCCACCTTGCCTACATGCAGGAGCTGATCGGCTACAAGGTCAAGCGCGACATGCCGGGCCTGATCGGTCCCGAGGTCGAGAAGCTCTATGGCGAGGGGCGGGACTGGCTGGCGGGGAAGGCCAAATAGCCCGCGAGCAAAAGTGAACGCCAGACAAAAGTAAGGCGCGACTGGCATCACCACAGTCGCGCCCTACGTCACCGGCTTATGGGGCAGGGGGGAATAGCCGGCTGTTGGACGACTCCCAGGCGCGAGAGTCGTTCCAGGCGGTTGCAAAATTTTTTTGTGCGGCCTGGAGTGAATTTCGCACACGGTTAAGTGATCTTAACGTTTGGGAAACTCCGGTCCTCCCTTCGCGTTGTTCCCGCGATCGCCATGGGGCGAGGGACCGACAGCCATGCCACAGATTCAAAAGGTATTTTTGGGTGCCGTCGCCATCGCTGCGACGCTTGGCGCCGTCCAGGTTGGCGCCGTGCAGCTGGCCTCCGGCCACGATCTGGCCGACCGCTGGGAGGCGATGGCCGACCAGCCGGGCCAAACCTCGGGCCGCGACGTTGCAACTCACAACGTCAATCGCGCCGGCAAGTCCGACCGGCTCGCTGAGCCGAAGCCGGCCGCTGCTCCTACCCGCACCGTCTCGATGCGGCTGAACGATCTGGCCGACACGTCCGTGCTGCTCCGGGTCCCAGCGGTCATCGAGACCGGCAACGCCAAGCCCGCTCCCACGTTGCTGAAGTCGGGCCGCAGGCCGACAATCGCCTGCGAGCCGATGGTCAGCTCCCTGACCGAGGTCGCCAAGCTGCTGCAGCCCGGCCGCTGCGTGACCTGATCTGCCTCGTCCCTCATGCAAAGCCGCCCTCCCGCCGGGGGCGGTTTTGCGCGTGCACTTGATCCCCAATCCCATCGCGTTATATCCCGGGTTTCTCCACTTCTGATTGACCGGGTAAACGCATGACGACGTCCGATACGGCCACGAATACGCAGCCTTTCCAGGCCGAGGTTTCCGAGCTGCTGCACCTGATGGTGCACTCCGTCTATTCGGAGACCGACATCTTCCTGCGCGAGCTGGTCTCCAACGCCTCGGACGCCTGCGACAAGTTGCGCTACGAGGCGATCGCCAATCCGGCCCTGATGGGCGAGGGCGACGCGCTCAAGATCCGGATCATCCCGAACAAGACGGCAGGGACGCTGACGATCGCCGACAACGGCATCGGCATGGAACGGCAGGAGCTGATCGACCATCTCGGCACCATCGCCCGCTCGGGCACCAAGGCCTTCGTGTCAAAGCTGAAGGAGGCCAAAGACGGCCTCGGCCTGATCGGCCAGTTCGGCGTCGGCTTCTATTCCGCCTTCATGGTGGCCGACAAGATCGTCGTCGTCAGCCGCCGCGCCGGCGAGAGCGATGTCTGGAGCTGGACGTCATCAGGCGGCTCCGGCTTCGAGATCGCACGCGCCAGCGACGAGGAGGCGGCGCGCGTGGCGCGCGGCACCGAGATCGTCCTGCACCTGAAGGACGATGCGAAGAAATATCTCGAAGCTTTCGAGATCGAGCGGATCGTCGGTGCCTATTCCGACAACATTCTCTTCCCGATCGAGCTGGTGCCGGAAGAGGGCGAGCCGCGCCAGATCAATTCGGCAAGCGCGCTGTGGCAGCGTTCGAAATCCGAGCTGACGCCGGAGGACTACAAGAAGGCCTATCAGCAGATCGCGTCTGCCTTCGACGATCCCGCGATGACGCTGCATTATCGCGCCGAGGGCCGCTACTCCTACGCCGTACTGCTGTTCGCGCCGTCGACAAAGCCGTTCGACCTGTTCGAGCCGAACCGCAAGGGCCGCGTCAAGCTTTATGTCCGCCGCGTCTTCATCACCGACGATGCGGACCTGCTGCCCGGCTATCTCCGCTTCATCCGCGGCGTCGTCGACAGCGAGGACCTCCCGCTCAACATCTCGCGCGAGATGCTCCAGAACAACCCGCAACTGGCGCAGATCCGCAAGGCTGTCGCGACCCGCGTCGTCAACGAGCTCGAAAGCCTCGCCGAGAAGGATGCGGAAAACTTCGCAAAGATCTGGGAAGCATTCGGTGCGGTGCTGAAAGAGGGCATCTACGAGGATTTCGAACGCCGCGAAAAGCTGCTCGCGCTGTCGCGCTTCACCACCACGACCGGTGAGAAACGCGCGCTCAAGGACATCGTTGCCGATTTCAAGCCGAACCAGACCGAGATCTATTATCTCGTCGGCGACAGCATCGAGCGGCTGAAATCCAGTCCGCGGCTGGAAGCTGCAACCGCGCGCGGCATCGAGGTTCTGCTGCTGTCCGATCCGGTCGATGCGTTCTGGACCTCGATGCCGACGGAGTTCGAAGGCAAGCCGCTGAAGTCGCTGAGCCAGGGCGATCTCAATCTCGACCTGATCCCGCGCGTCGACGAGAAGGACGAGGCGAAGAAGGACGAGCCTGAGGCCGATGAGGCCGCGACCATCGCGGTGATCAAGGCCGCGCTCGGCGAGCGCGTCAGCGACGTCAAGGCCTCGACTCGCCTCACCAGCTCCGCCTCCTGCCTCGTCGCCGACAGCCAGGGTCCGAGCCGCGAGCTCGAGCGCATCCTGGCGCAGCAGAACCGCGGCATGCGCACCAAGCCGATCCTCGAGATCAATTTGCGCCACCCCATGGTCACGGCGATCACCAAAGCGCAGGCCGGCTCGAAGACGGTCGACGATCTCAGCCTGCTCCTGCTCGAACAGGCGCAGATTCTGGATGGCGAGCTTCCGGAAGATCCGGCCGCGTTTGCGGCGAGGTTGAACCGGCTGGTGCTGCAGGGGCTGGGCGGGTAGGGCCGCGGGGTGCTCACCTTGCCGTCATTGTCCCCAGGAACAGTCGCCTCCGGCGTGGCGCTATGTCATAGGAGGCCGTCGGCATCAGATCCGCCGACGCCGCCAATTCGAGGAAATGTCCGATGCGCCTGCCTCTCCTGACCCTCACCGCCATTGTCACGCTGTTCGTGGCGGCAGATGCCAGCGCCCAGACCTATGATCCGCGCTACCCGGTGTGCATGCACAAATTCACGGGCGGCGGCGGTGGCTTGGGTGGTGGCGGTGGCGGCGGCTATTTCGACTGCAGCTTCACTTCGCTGGAGCAGTGCCGCGCCACGGCATCGGGCCTCGCGGCCAGCTGCGACGTCAATCCCTATTACGCTTTCGATCAGCCGCCGCCCCGGCCGCGCAAGCGTCACAAGAACGTGTACTGACGGACCGTGATGCGGTCGTCCGGGATGACGATCCGCTTGCTTGGCGCGCAGAAGCCGCGAGCTATTCTTTCTTGATTCCCGACAGCTCCACCACCTTGCGCCAGCGCTCGGTCTCGGCGGTCAGCATGCCGCCGAACTCGCCGGCATTGCCGTGCAGGGGGATCGCGCCGAGCTCGGCGATGCGCGCCTTGATCTCGGCGTCTGACAGCGCCGTGTCGACCTCGCGATTGAGCAGATCGACAATTTCGCGCGGGGTGTCGTATGGGGCGCCGACGCCGTAGAACGAGGATGTCTCGTAGCCGGGAAGCGTGTCGGCGATCGGTGGCGCGTCAGGCAAAATCTCCGAGCGCTCGCGCGTGGTGACGCCGAGCGCGCGCAGCTTGCCGGCGCGCACCAGCTCGAAGGACGAGGTGACATTGTCGAACATGCCCTGGATCTGGCCGCTCATCACGTCGGTCAGGCCCGGTGCGGAACCGCGATAGGGCACGTGGGTGAACTGGACGCCGGCCATCGACTTGAACAGCTCGCCGGAGAGATGCAGCGATGTGCCGATGCCGGACGAGGCGATCGACATCTTGCCGGGATTGGCCTTGGCGTAGGCGATGAAGTCGGTGACGCTCTTCACCGGCAAGTCGTTGTTGACGACCAGCACCAGCGGAATTCGCGCAACGCCCGCAACCGGCGCGATCCCCTTGGCGAAATCGTACGGCAACGCTGGATCGAACGAGGCGTTGATCGCATTCGCAGTCGAGGTCAGCAGCAGCGTGTAGCCATCCGGTGCGGACGTGATCACCGCCTGCGTGCCGATATTGCCGCCGGCGCCGGGCTTGTTCTCGACCACGAAGGTCTGGCCGAGCCGGTCGGACAGCCGCTGGCAGATCAGACGTGACAGCACGTCGGTGGCGCCGCCCGGTGCATAGGGCACCACCCATTCACGCTGCGCGATGGATAGGACGGGTTGCCGATCGCGAAGGCGCGCGGAGCGATCAGCGTGGCCGCGGCACAGGTGGCGATCTGAAGGAAATGTCGCCTGGTGATCATCGTGGCCTCCAGTTCATCTCTCGCGGGCGAGAGGACGCGCACAGCACGCCCGAATGACTGGATTTTGCTATCGCAAGAATCGCGCCAGGCCGCACCACGTTCCCGTCGGCTTGGTAAAGGATGATCGCAGTTAATCGAGAGCTAACCGAGTTTTACCTTGTCTCTTAACACCTGGGCAGGGCGCGCGAGCTAAGCTGCCGGGAACAAGCAGATACCGCCCGAAAGAATGAACGGCATGACCACCGGCGTCATCGAGCAAACGAAAGCCGCGCGCGCGCCTTCGGCTTCAAAGATCTGGCTGAAGGCGATCGAGCTGACGGCGCGGATCGAGACGCTGCCGGGCCGCCTGTTCGCCGACGTCGTCGACGATTGGGCACGTCGCCAGCCTGATCGTGTCGCGCTGATCATGGACGACGCAAGCCTCGACTATGACGGCCTGTCGAAGCGCATGAATCGCTATGCGCGCTGGGCACTCTCGGTCGGCGTCGCCAAAGGGGATATTGTCGGCCTGATCATGCCGAACGGCATCGATTATGTCGCGGCCTGGCTCGGCATCAGCCGCGTCGGCGGCGTGGTGGCGCTGATCAACACCAAGCTCGTCGGGCAGTCTCTCGCGCATTGCGTCGATGTCGCAAAGCCCTCGCACATCATCGTCGCGCATGAGCTCGCGGAGACGCTGCAGAGCGCAACACCGCATCTGAAGACCGAAGCCAAGATCTGGACCCATGGCGATGCCCGCAGCGAGCGTGCGATCGATGTTGCACTCGCCGCGCTCGGCGACGGGACGCTGTTGCCCCAGGAGCACGGCGACGTCACCATCGATGACCGCGCGCTGCTGATCTACACCTCCGGCACCACCGGCCTGCCGAAGGCTGCCAGCATCAGCCATCGCCGCATCCTCAATTGGGGGTTCTGGTTCGCCGGCCTCACCGGCGCGACGCCGCAGGATCGGCTCTATGATTGCCTGCCGCTGTTCCACTCGGTCGGCGGCATCGTCGCGCCGTGCAGCATGCTCGCCGCCGGCGGCTCGGTGATGATCGCGGAGAAGTTTTCGGCTTCGAATTTCTGGCCCGACATCGTGCAGCACGACTGCACGCTGTTCCAGTATATCGGCGAGCTCTGCCGCTATCTGCTCAAGGCGCCGCCGTCGGAATACGAGAACCGCCATCGCCTGCGGCTCGTCTGCGGCAATGGCCTGCGCGGCGATATCTGGGAGGATTTCCAGGGTCGCTTCGCCATTCCCCGCATTCTTGAATTCTATGCCGCGACCGAAGGCAATTTCTCGCTGTTCAACGTCGAGGGCCAGCCGGGCGCCATCGGCCGCATTCCGCCGCTGCTCGCGCATCGTTTTCCTGCAGGCCTCGTCAAGCTCGACCCCGACAGCGGCGCGCCGCTGCGCAATGACGAGGGCTTTTGCATCGCCTGCACGCGTGGGGAAGCCGGCGAAGCGATCGGTCGCATCGGCACGGCTGACCAGGGCGGTGGCCGCTTCGAGGGCTATACTGACGCGGGCGAGACCGAGAAGAAAATCCTTCGCGATGTCTTCGCCAAGGGCGATGCCTGGTTCCGCACCGGCGATCTGATGCGGCTCGACGACAAGGGCTTCTTCCATTTCGTCGATCGCATCGGCGACACTTTTCGTTGGAAGGGCGAGAACGTCGCGACCTCCGAGGTCAACGACGCGGTGCGCGATTTTACGGGCGTGGTCGATGCCACCACCTATGGCGTCAGCATTCCTGGCGCCGACGGCCGCGCCGGCATGAGCACGATCGTCGTGAACGAGGGCTTTGATATCGCCGCACTGTCTGCGCATCTCGCACAGCGGCTGCCGACCTATGCCCGCCCGGTCTTCATCCGCATCTCGCGCGAGCTCGATGCGACCGAGACGTTCAAGCAGAAGAAGGGGGAACTGGCGCGCGAGGGGTTTGATCCCAGCGCGTTCGCCGAGCCTCTGTTCATGCTCGAACCGAAATCCGGCGCCTATGTCGCGCTCGATGCCGAGGCATTCGCGCACATCCTGGACGGCACGATCCGGCTGTAACAGCAACAAAATCCGGAGATAGGTCCAATTTTATCTGAATTGTCCAAGAGGCCATTTACTTCTGTCCGGTAAACACACGGGCAAGGGGAGGCGGTCATCGAGAGCCGCCGCAAGAAACACGATCGATTAACTAAAGAAGAGGCGAGCCAGCCATGTCGGTACGATCCAAAGTCATTGAAGCGATCCAGCAGATCGCCAAGGAACAGCACGTCACGCTTCCCGCACTCTCGGACGATCTGTCCCTGCACGAGACGGGCTTTGACTCGCTCGCTTTCGCGATCCTTGTCGCGCGTCTCGAGGATGAGACCGGCGTCGATCCCTTCACCATTTCCGAGGACGCAGCGTTCCCCGCCACCGTGGGCGATTTCGTGCGAGCCTACGAAAATGTCCCCGCGTGAGATCTTCGCGCTCCGCGACCACCTTGGCGCGGAGCTGACCGGCCGTACGCTGTCGGATGCGCACCATGTGGTGTCGCTGACCGATATCCTGTCGCGGACCGTGCTCGGCGGCCGCCTGCGCGAGCTGTCCGGCCGCGCGGTCCTGCTGAAACTGTCGGACCAGCTCCGGTCGGGCCTCGCCATGATCGAGCTCGACGGTATCGCCCGTCGCATGTTGCTGTGCCCGCCGGACCTTAATCCTGCGCATCTGGACGAGCTGATCGCCGATGCCGGGATCGACGCCTTCGTGACCGACGAGCCCGATGGCTGGGCCGCGGCCGGTGTGTCGCTGGTCGTCACCGCACAAATGCCGCTTCAAGCCACAGCGCCTGCGCAGACCGAGCGCGCGACCGAATGGCTGATGCTCACCTCGGGCACATCGGGCGTGCCGAAAATCGTAGGCCATACGCTGGAAGCACTCACCGGCGCCATCGTCGCCGAAGGCCCCGCCAAGGGCCCCGCGCCGGTCTGGGCCACGTTCTACGACATCCGCCGCTATGGCGGCCTGCAGATATTCCTCCGCGCCATCCTCTCCGGCGGCTCGATGGTGCTGTCGGATCCGCACGAGGTGCTCGCCGATCACGTCGCGCGGCTGAACGCGCGCGGCGTCTCGCACATTTCCGGCACGCCCTCGCACTGGCGCAAGCTCCTGATGAGCGGCTCGGCCGCGCAGTTCGCGCCCGGCTATGTCCGCCTTTCCGGCGAGATCGCCGACCAGGCCGTGCTCGACGGCCTCAAGGCGGCATTCCCCAATTCCTCCGTCGGCCATGCCTATGCCTCGACCGAGGCCGGCGTTGGCTTCGCCGTCAATGATGGCCTCGAAGGTTTTCCGGCGAACTATCTCGGCAACCGTAACGGCGTCGAGATGAAGGTCGTCGACGGCTCGCTGCGTATCCGTTCGACGCGCACGGCACACGCCTATATCGGTCGCAACGCGGCTGCGCTCACCGACGGCGACGGTTTCGTCGACAGCGGCGATATTGTCGAACTGCGCGGCGAGCGCTATTATTTCGTCGGCCGCCGCGGCGGCATCATCAATATCGGCGGGCTGAAAGTTCACCCGGAAGAAATCGAGGCGGCGATCAACCGACATCCCGACGTGCGGATGTCGCGCGCGAAATCGCGGCGTAGCCCGATCACGGGTGGCATCGTCGTCGCCGACGTGATCCTTGCCGACGGCACCGACCAGGCACGCGCGAAGGAAATCCGCGACCAGATCCTGGATCAGTGCCGCGCGCAGCTGGCGTCCCACAAGGTGCCGGCGGTGATCCGCTTCGTCGAGGCGCTCGACGTCACCCCGGCCGGCAAACTGGCGCGCACCGATGCATAATGTTCTCATCACCGGCGGCAGCCGCGGCATTGGCCTTGCGATCGGCAAACGTCTGGTCAGCGCCGGCTACAACGTGATCGCCGCCGCGCGGCGCGAGAGCGACGAGCTCAAGGCCGCGATCGCCGCCTCCAAAGGCCGCCTGCATTTTCGCGCCTGCGATCTTGCCGTGATCGACGCGATTCCGGCTTTCGCAAAGCTCGTGCGCGATGAGTTCGGCCCGACCTATGGCCTCGTCAATAATGCGGGCCTCGGCACCGAGGGCCTGCTCGCGACCATGCACAATTCGGAGATCGAGGCGCTGGTGCAGCTCAACGTGCTGTCGCCGATCGTCCTCACCAAATATGTCGCGCGCCAGATGATGGCCGATGGCGCCGGCCGCATCATCAACATCTCCTCGATCATCGCGACGACCGGCTACAACGGCCTGTCGGTCTATGGCGCGACCAAGGCAGCTGCCACCGGCTTCACCCGCTCGCTCGCGCGCGAGGTCGGCAAGCTCGGTATCACCGTGAACGCGATCGCGCCCGGCTTCATCGACACCGAGCTGACGCATAATCTCTCTGACGAGAGCCGCAAGCGCATCGCCGGCCGCAGCGCGCTGCGCCGACTGCCCGAGACCGACGACGTTGCGCGCATGGTTGAATATCTGCTCGGCGAGGGCGGTCGTAACGTCACCGGCACCGTGTTCACGATCGACGCCGGGAATACGGCCTGAGACGGAACTCTGCCGTCACAATCGGGTTGATCCGGCGCAATGACATCAAGCCGGATTTGGTCGTAAGATGCCTCGTACTCGATTGGGTTACGTCAATCGAACTGCCCTAAACGACAGGGAGCAGTCCATGGCCTCTAAAAATTTGGCCTCTCAAAATATGGCCTCGCCAAACATCACCGTTGCGAGTCCGGGCCAAGCGCCCGTCGAGCCTTCGCCCGCGAAACTGGACGATGCCCGCTGTCCGCCGATGTCGCATCAAAACTCCGGCAGCCACGGCCACGAAATGTATCCGCAGCAATTCGTGCGGCTGATCGGCTGTCATGATGCCTCTCTCGAGGCTCTGCGAAAGCGCGAGAGCGAAAAGCTGCACTAGCCTATCGCCTATTTCCAACGAGCGCGAAACCGTCCCGTCGGCCATTGCATTTGATTGTGCTCGCCGGCGCGAGCAGGCATCTTGTTGTCGAGCCGGTTTCGGCCAATGATGCCCAGCCTTTTCGGGGGAGCCGGCCGGCGAACCCAAATCTGTCCCGCCACGTATCTCGTCTCACCTGAAACCAGACCGGCTTCTGCAATGAGCGCCGCTTCCTTCTACGGCAGCATCCCTGTCTTCCGTGGCTTCACTAGCCTGATGGAGCCAAAACTCTATTCGCCGCTGCCGGAGGACTGGAGCGTCGGCGTCGCCGACATCGTCGATTCCACCAAGGCGATTGCGGCGCAGCGCTACAAGGCGGTGAACATGGCCGGCGCCGCCGTGATCGCGGCGGTGACGAATGCGCTGGAGGGCCGCGAATTTCCCTTCGTGTTCGGCGGCGACGGCGCCAGTTTTGCGGTCGCGCCGGCCGATCTCGATGCGGCGCGCGAAGCTCTGGCTGCGACGGCGAGCTGGGTGCGGGAAGACCTCGATCTCAAAATGCGCGTCGCGCTGGTGCCGGTGAGCGCCATAAGGGCGAAAGGTCTCGACGTGCGCGTCGCGCGCTTCGGTCCGTCGGCCAATCTGTCCTATGCGATGTTTTCCGGCGGCGGGCTCGCCTTCGCCGACGCCGCGATGAAGCGCGGCGAGTTCGCCGTCGCTGAAGCGCCCTCAGGCACGCAGCCCGATCTCTCCGGCCTGTCCTGCCGCTTCGAGGTGATGCCGGCCTCGCGCGGATTGATCCTGTCGGTGCTGGTGATGCCGGCAGACGGCGGCGACCCGCAGGCCTTCCGCAAGGTGATCGAGGATATCATCCATCTCGTCGAGCGCAGTCCGGATGCGGGGCGTCCCGTGCCAGCGCAGGGGCCGCCGCTGAAATGGCCGCCGCAGGGCCTGGACTACGAGGCGCGGGCGATCCGCGGCGGGTCGTTGCTCAAGCGTCGCGCCGGCCTGCTCGCCTATACGTTTTTCGCCTATGTCCTGATGCGCTTCGACATCAAGGTCGGCGGCTTCCTGCCAAAAGTCTACAAGCGCCAGGTGGTCGAGAATTCCGACTTCCGCAAATATGACGACGGCCTGCGCATGATCCTCGACTGCACGCCGGAGCTTGAGCGTGCCCTGAGCGATCGTCTCGCGACGGCCGCGCGCGATGGCGTCGTGCGCTACGGGCTCTACCAGCAGGATGCCGCGATGATGACCTGCTTCACGCCCTCGGCGCTGCGCAGCGACCACGTCCACTTCATCGACGGCGCGCGGGGCGGCTACGCCTCGGCGGCGACGGCGCTCAAGGCGATGGTGGCGGCCGCGACCTAGCGTCCCGCGCGCGTCCAGGTTTCGCCGCCGCAGAGCGCGCCGACGCAGCCTTCGACGCGCAGCGTCTCTGCGCCCGTCATCGAGACGCTGCTCGCGTAGGTGCTGCCGTCATCGGCATTGTAGATCTGGCCCGACCATTTATTCGGCCCTGCGGGCTGCATGCCGGAGAACAGCGGCAGGCCGATCATCGGGCGCCTGGCGAGCGCGGGATTGGGATTCTTGCTGTCGGTCGCGGGCTGGCCGGTCGCGGTGTCGTGGGGCTCGCGCAGCCAGACGATGACGCCGCAGATGCCGCCGCCGCATTTGCTGATCTTGACGCGGGCATCGCCAGCCTGGGTCAGCCAGGTGCCGCTCGCGTCAGCACTTTGCGCATGCGCGGCCGTCGCGCCGGACAGCGCAGCCAGGAGGACGGAGAGGATGGCGAATCTGCGGGACATGGAAGGGCCTCGGAATGGAGGCGTCTCCATAGCAGCAAATCAGAATCGTGCAACGCCTGATGGAATCACATTGCTGCGCTCATTTGCCCCACTGAATCCTTCACCAGGGCAGGCCGCAGAGGTCGATGGTGCCGAGCGTCGGCGCACGGACGATGTCGAACACGTAGGGTGCCAACTGCGTGAAGCGGATGCGGCCCTCCGGCTGCTCGCAATAGATGTCGCCGGTGAAGGCGCGCCATTTGCGGGCCTCGTAGAACGCGACATTGTGCGGCTCGCAGAACAGGAGCGCGAAGCGAACCGCCTCGTTGGCGCGCATGGTGTGCACCGCCGCGTCGTTCGCCATGGTGGCATAGCCGCGGCCCCGGCGATCCTCGCGCGTGCAGACCCCGCCGATGCCGCCGACATGCGCCTTCTGTCCATTCCAGGTGATGGTGCGGAAATAGATGCCGACATGGCAGACGAGGCCGTCCTGGGGAGTCTCGATCAGCACGCGGAGATCGGGATTCGCCCACTTGATATGACCCCAGGGCAGCTTCTCCACCACATCGCGCGGATAGACTGCCTTGAAAAGCGGTTCGGCGATCGGCCACGCGGCATCGCCGTTCAAAATGTCGATTTCGATGCTCATGGCTTTTGCAGCTCTGCTCCGTGACGCATTCGTTCTGCCATAAGCGCTTCAAAGGCAATGATATTTTTCAGTGATCTGAAAGCTGTGCAATCGGGCCATGCCGTCGCAGTCGCGCCTTTTCGCAATTTGGCGGTATTTAACGGCGCAGGAACCTTCTATAAGGGGTGACCGTTAAAACGTTCCCCACCCAGTTGCGGACAAGAACCCATGACATTCACGCTGCCCCCCCTCCCTTACGCCTATGACGCCCTCGGCCAGTTCATGTCGAAGGAGACGCTGGAATTCCACCACGACAAGCATCATCAGGCCTACGTCACCAACGGCAACAACGCGCTCAAGGGGACCGAATGGGAAGGCAAGTCCCTTGAAGAGATCGTCAAGGGCTCGTTCGGCAAGAACCCCGCGGTGTTCAACAACGCCGGCCAGCACTACAACCACATCCACTTCTGGAGCTGGATGAAGCCCAATGGCGGCGGCACCAAGCTGCCGGGCAAGCTCGAGAAGAAGATCAACGAGGACCTCGGCGGCTTCGAGAAGTTCAAGACGGACTTCCAGGCAGCCGGCGTCGGCCAGTTCGGCTCCGGCTGGGCCTGGCTCCAGGTCAAGGACGGCAAGCTCGAAATCGCCAAGACCCCCAACGGCGAGAATCCGCTGGTGCACGGCGCGACCCCGATCCTCGGCGTCGACGTCTGGGAGCACTCCTACTACATCGATTATCGCAACCGCCGTCCCGACTATCTCAAGGCGTTCGTCGAGAACCTCGTGAACTGGGAATACGTCGAGTCCCTGTTCGACAAGGCGTAAGCTGTCCCGTCATTCCGGGGCGCGCGAAGCGCGAGCCCGGAATCCATTCATCCACTTGGGCTGACGCCCGATGGATTCTCAGGTGCGCAATTGCGCACCATAGCTTGGCGCTGACGCGCCGCCCCGGAATGACAAAGAGGCGGTCGCTCACGTGGCCGCCTTTTTGCTGTGCGCAATTGCCTGATTGAGCCAGTCCTGCGTGGTGCGCGCACGGGTCTGCCATCGTTCCGTTTGCAACGCCTCGGCGGCGCCCTTAATCAGGACGGGCATCACCCTCGAGCCGACCGAGCCCGTTGTCAGAGCCTTCCCCGAAAAGTCCTGAGCCTGCCGAGGATTCGGAGTCTGAGCCGCGGCCGGGGCGTGTCCGCAAGCCGATCGGCTGGTCGACCATCATCATCGCAGCCCTGGTGGCGGTGAGCGCAGCGCTGGTCTGGCGGCGTGACGGCACCGACGGCGTCCTCGACATTCTCACCCACGACCTCTCGCTGTTCGGCGGCATCCTGCCGCGCGTGCTGGCGGGCTGCCTGCTTGGCGCCTTCATCTCGGAAATCCTGCCGCACGAAAAAGTCTCGCGCGCGCTCGGTCCGAAATCCGGCCTGAAGGGGCTTCTGATCGGCACCGCCTTCGGTGCGATCCTGCCCGGCGGCCCGTTCACCGCCTATCCCGTGGCGAGCGCGCTGCTCGCGGTCGGCGCCGATTTCGGTGCCACCATCGCCATGGTCGTGAGCTGGACCCTGATTGGCTACGGGCGCGCGGTCGCCTGGGAAATCCCGATCATGGGCACCGATTTCACGCTGTGGCGGATCGTGATCTCGCTGCCGCTGCCGGTGCTCGCCGGCGCGCTCGGCCGCTTCGTCTATGTCCGGCTCTATCCGAAGCGCGAAGTCGACGAGGAGGCGGCGTGAGCGCGGCGCTTCTCATCGACATCCTGCTGTGGGGCTCGGTGTTCGGCGTCGGCCTCATCGCCTTCCGCCGCGGCCCTCCGGTGTTCAAGGCCTCGCTGCGCGAAGGCTCGATGGATTTCATCAATATCGTGCCGAGGATTGCGCTCGGCGTGATCGGCTCAGGCTACATCGCCGCCATCATCCCGCAGGAGGTTATCACCGGCTGGCTTGGGCCGGACAGCGGCTGGCTCGGGGTCGCGACCGCCGTGATCGCCGGTGCTGCCACGCCCGGCGGCCCGGTGATCGGCTTTTCCATCGGCACGGTGGCGCTGAAGTCGGGCGGCGGGATGCCCCAGGTGGTCGCCTATGTCGTCGCCTGGGCCCTGTTCGCCTTCCAGCGGGTGATTTTGTGGGAAATCCCGTTCATGCCGGCCCGTTTCGTCTGGTTCCGCTGCGCTGTCTCGGTGCCGTTCCCGTTCGTGGCCGCCGCCATCGCAATGGTGATCGGCAAGCCCTGAGCGGGTCGTGGACAGGCGTAATGTTATAATATAACGTCCTCGAATGGTTCCCGCCGCGTCCCAAGCTCATCATCACGACCATTCCCATGCCCACGGGCATTCGCATGGGCATGATCACAGCCACGCCCATGTCCACGATGCGACCTCGCCGCATCCGGCCCAGGCGGCGCCGTGGTCGATCCTGCGCATGACCATGGCCGCGCGCCTCTCGGCCGCGGTGGCCGTCTGCGCCGTGCTCTGGGCGGTGGTCTGGCTGGCGATGAGGTGATCATGGCGGCCGTGCACTTTCACAACGTCACGCTCGGCTACGACCGGCACCCGGCCGTGCACCATCTCAACGGCGAGGTCGCCTCCGGTGCACTGGTCGCCGTGATCGGGCCGAACGGCGCTGGCAAGTCGACGCTGCTGCGCGGCATCGTCGGTATCCTCAAGCCGCTCGACGGCAGCATCCATCTCGGCGGGCTTAATGCCAGGGATATCGCCTATCTGCCGCAGAGCGCGGAGATCGACCGCAGCTTCCCGATCTCGGTGTTCGATTTCGTCGCCACCGGGCTGTGGCGCGCGACCGGCCTGTTCGGCGGCATCGGCAAGGCTGCGCGCAGCAAGATCCTGCATACGATCGCGGCCGTGGGCCTCAATGGCTTCGAGAACCGCCCGATCGGCACGCTCTCCGGTGGCCAGATGCAGCGTGTGCTGTTCGCGCGCGTGCTGCTCCAGGATGCGAGGCTCATCGTGCTGGACGAGCCCTTCAACGCCATCGACAGCAAGACCACGGCCGATCTGCTGGCGCTGGTGAAACACTGGCACGGTGAAGGCCGCACCGTGCTGGCCGCTCTGCACGATATGGAGATGGTGCGCACGCACTTCGCCGAGACCTTGGTCCTGGCGCGCGGCCCGGTGGCGTGGGGTCCGACGGCGGAGGTGCTCACGCCGGAAAACCTGCTGGTCGCGATGCGGATGTGCGAGGCCTTCGACGACAGCGCCGCGGCCTGCGCGGCCGATGATGCCCGCTCGCGGGCGGCGTGATCCCAGATGGTCTATGACGCGCTGATCGGTCCGTTCACCGAATTCGAGTTCATGCGGCGAGCACTCGCCGCGGTGATCGCGCTGTCGCTGGCAGGCGCGCCGATCGGCGTGTTCCTGATGCTGCGGCGGATGAGCCTCGTCGGCGATGCCATGGCGCATGCGATCCTGCCGGGCGCCGCCGTCGGTTTCCTGCTCTCCGGGCTCAATCTGTTTGCGATGACGGCAGGCGGGCTGGTCGCCGGCTTTGCGGTCGCGATTCTCGCCGGCGTGGTCGCGCGCTCGACCGGGCTGAAGGAGGATGCTTCGCTTGCAACATTCTATCTGGCCTCGCTGGCGCTGGGTGTCACCATCGTCTCGATCAAGGGCACCAATATCGATCTGCTGCACGTGCTGTTCGGCAACATCCTCGCGATGGACGACCAGACGCTGCTGGTGGTCGCCTTCAACGCCACGGTGACGCTGCTGGTACTCGCCGTGATCTACCGCCCCCTGGTAATCGAGAGCGTCGATCCCTTGTTTTTGCGAACGGTGAGCCGCGCCGGAGGGCCTGCGCATCTCGCCTTCCTGGCGCTCGTCGTCATCAACCTCGTCAACGGGTTTCAGGCGCTCGGCACGTTGCTCGCGGTGGGATTGATGATCCTTCCGGCCGGCATCGCGCGGTTCTGGTCGCGCGACCTCACTTTGATGATCTGCATCGCGGTCGTCGCCGCCGCCGTCTCCGGCTATGCCGGCCTCGTGCTCTCGTTCCAGACCCGCGTGCCCTCAGGCCCCGCGATCATTCTCGTGGCGAGCGTGCTCTACATCGTCTCCGTCCTGTTCGGCCGCGTCGGCGGCATTGTCCGGCAGCTGTTTCCCGGCCGGCATCTGGAAGCATGACGATGCGGCGTCTCCTGCTTTGCGTGCTTCTGTTGATCGCCTCGCCGCTGCATGCCGCCGAGCCGCTCAACGTCGTCGCCAGTTTCTCGATCCTCGGCGATTTCGTCCGTACCATTGGCGGCGATCGCGTCAGCGTCACGACGCTGGTCGGCCCCGACAGCGACGTCCATGTTTACACGCCGGCCCCATCCGACGCGAAGCGGATCGCGGACGCAAAACTCGTCATCGTCAACGGTCTTGGGCTGGAGGGCTGGCTGCCGCGGCTGGTGCAATCCTCCGGCAGCAAGGCGACAATCGTGACCGCGAGCGCCGGCATCGCACCCTTGAAGCTCGGCTCGGCCGCAGACCCCCATGCCTGGCAGTCCGTCCCCAATGCCAAGATCTATGTGACTGATATCGCCAACGCGCTGGCCGCGGCCGACCCCGACGATGCCGATCTCTTCCGCACCCAGGCAAAAGCCTATCTGGAAAAGCTCGAAGCGCTCGACCGCGAGGTTCGCGACGCCGTGGCCAAAATCCCGGCGGAGCGGCGCAAGGTCATCTCCACCCACGATGCCTTCGGCTATTTCGCCGCTGAATACGGCGTGCAGTTCATTGCCCCCCTGGGGGTCTCCACCGAAACCGAGCCCAGCGCGCGGGACATCGCCGCCATCATCGGCCAGATCAAGGCTCAAAAAATCCCGGCGGTATTTCTGGAAAATATCAGCGACGACCGGCTGATCCGGCGGATCGCGGCCGAGACCGGGGCCAAGGTCGGCGGGACCCTGATTTCGGATGGTTTGACCGGCGAAAAGGGGCCCGCACCCACTTACATTGACATGGTCAGGCACAATATAAAGGCCCTGACCAGCGCGCTTGACCACTAGGGCAGGGGGCCACCCCGCCGTGCGTCGCGCGACAAGCCCGAAGTCGGAGTTGTTATGTCTGAAGCGACCGCCTCGAAAATTCCCGTGACCGTCCTGACCGGCTATCTCGGCGCCGGCAAGACCACGCTGTTGAACCGCATCCTGTCGGAAAACCACGGCAAGAAATACGCCGTCATCGTCAACGAATTCGGCGAGATCGGCATCGACAACGACCTCATCATCGGCGCCGATGAGGAAGTGTTCGAGATGAACAACGGCTGCATCTGCTGCACCGTGCGCGGCGACCTCGTGCGCATCATGGAAGGTCTGATGAAGCGCAAGGGCAAGTTCGACGCCATCATCGTCGAGACCACGGGTCTCGCCGATCCGGCGCCGGTCGCCCAGACCTTCTTCGTCGACGAGGACGTGCAGAAGAACGCCCGGCTCGACGCGGTGGTGACCGTTGCCGATGCCAAATGGCTGTCCGACCGTCTGAAGGACGCACCCGAAGCCAAGAACCAGATCGCCTTCGCCGATGTGATCGTGCTGAACAAGACCGATCTCGTCACCAAGCCGGAGCTTGCCGAGGTCGAGGCCCGCATCCGCGCTATCAACCCCTATGCGAAACTCCACCGCACCGAGCGCTGCTCGGTCGCCCTGGCTGACGTGCTCGATCGCGGCGCATTCGACCTCGACCGCATCCTCGATATCGAGCCGGACTTTTTGGAGGTCGACGATAATGATCACGACCATGATCATCACGGCCACGACCATCATCACCATCATGGTCACGGCCACGGCCTGAAGCACTATCACGACGAGGACATGCAATCGCTGTCGCTCAAGACCGACAAGCCGCTCGATCCGAACGTGTTCATGCCCTGGCTCCAGAACCTGGTGCAGGTCGAGGGCGGCAAGATCCTGCGCTCCAAGGGCATCCTCGCCTTCCACGACGACGACGACCGCTACGTGTTCCAGGGCGTCCACATGATGCTGGAGGGCAATCACCAGCGGAAATGGAAGGACGGCGAGCCGCGCCAGAGCCGCCTCGTCTTCATCGGCCGCGAATTGCCCGAAGAGCTCATTCGTTCGGGCTTCGAGAGCTGCATCGTCTCGTGATGAAAGAGTTTACGCCGGCTCCGGATTCCGCCTCGATCGTCTCCGTCACCGACCGCGTCAAGCCGGTTGCGCTCGGCATGGGCGTGACCTCTGTGCATTTCCTTGGCCCCCGCGCGGCCTTCGTTGGCAGTGAGGAGAACGTCGCGTTCGTCGACGCCAAGGGCGAGATCAGCACCGTCGCCGTCCACAGCGGCGGTATTCTCTCGGCCGCCTCCGACGGCAAGCGCCTCGTGATGGGCGGCGATGATGGCAAGGTTGTCGCGCTCGACGCCAAGGGCGAGGTGACGCTGCTCGCCACCGATACGAAGCGGCGCTGGATCGACGCGGTGGCGCTGCATCCGGATGGGGCCTACGCCTGGTCGGCCGGCAAGACCGCGACCGTCAAGAGCGGCAAGGCCGAGGAGAAGTCGCTCGAGGTGCCCTCGACCGTCGGCGGCCTCGCGTTCGCGCCGAAGGGCTTGCGGCTCGCGATCGCGCATTACAACGGCGCGACGCTGTGGTTTCCCAACATGGAAGGATCAGCCGAATTCCTGCCCTGGGCCGGCTCGCATCTCGGCGTCACCTTCAGCCCGGACAACAAATTCCTGGTCACCACCATGCATGAGGCGGCGCTGCATGGCTGGCGGCTCGCCGATAACAGGCACATGCGCATGACCGGCTATCCCGGCCGCGTCCGCTCGATGTCCTGGAGCGCCGGCGGCAAGGGGTTGGCGACCTCGGGTGCCGACACCGTCATCATCTGGCCGTTCGCCAGCAAGGACGGCCCGATGGGCAAGGAGCCCGCGATGCTGGCGCCGCTGCAGGCGCGCGTGTCGGTTGTCGCCTGCCACCCCAAGAACGACATCTTCGCCGCCGGCTACAGCGACGGCACCGTGCTGATGGTGCGGTTGGAGGATGGCGCGGAGATCCTGGTTCGCCGCAACGGCACGCCGCCGGTGGCCGGGCTCGCCTGGAACGCCAAGGGCACGCTGCTGGCCTTCGCCGACGAAAATGGGGACGGCGGCCTGCTGGAGCTTTGATCTGTCATGGTTCCGGCCGTATAGGGAATCATGCGGTTCCTGACGACCTTCCAGCTTGCTGATTTCGCCGACACGCTGGTCAGCCTGTTCACGGCCTTCGTGCTGGGCACGCTGATCGGCGCCGAGCGGCAATATCGCCAGCGTACTGCGGGCCTGCGCACCAATGTGCTGGTCGCGGTCGGCGCGGCCGCCTTCGTCGATCTCGCCATGCATCTGGACGGCGCCGATGGCGCGGTCCGGGTGATCGCCTATGTCGTCTCCGGCATCGGATTCCTTGGCGCCGGCGTCATCATGAAGCAGGGCATGGACGTGCGCGGGCTCAACACCGCGGCGACGCTGTGGGCCTCGGCCGCGGTCGGCTCCTGCGCCGGCGCCGACATGGTCGCGCAGGCGGCGGCGCTGACCGTGTTCGTCATCGCCGGCAACACCATGCTGCGTCCGCTGGTCAACGCCATCAACCGCATTCCGTTGAATGAGAAGACTTCGGAGGCGACCTACTACTTCAAGCTCGCGGTCGCGACCGATGCGTTGCCCGACATGCGCGACCGCCTCGTCGACAAGCTCGAGGCGGCGAAGTATCAGGTGGCTGACATCGAAATCGTCGAGATCGGTGACGACATCCTGGAGATCGTCGCAAAGCTGGTTGCGACTGCCGTCGATCCGAACGAGCTGAACGCCGTGGCGACCGATCTCCAGCACCTGCCCGGCGTGCGCCACGCCACCTGGGAGGTCAGCACCACAGACTGAGCGTGGCGTTTTGGCGCGCTGGCGCCCGGTTCCCCGGCCTGGCGGGCACGGAACCGCAGTCGGAGAACTTCGTTGATCCCGCGGACAAAGGCGGTGATCGACATGCCCGGCCAAGATGACAAGCGCAGACTGAAGCTCGACCTGACAATTGCCTGCTCGTTGTTCGCAGCAGGCGTCGCGGTGTCAGTGGTGTCGCTCGCCCAAATCCGCGCCCAAAGCCGGATGGAGCTGGCGCAGGCGACGCAGCCGCTGCAGGGCACGCCGTCAGACGATCAGAGCAAGACGCCGGCCGAAGCCAAGCCCGGCGGCGAGCGCCCGACCACGCCGGCGCCCGAGCCGGCGCGCCCCGATCCGCAGACCCAGGGCGCGGCGACCAAGCCGGCCCTGCCGCCGGCCCCGGCCGAAAAGGTCGCGCCGCCGATCAAGGAGAAGTAGCCCCCAGGGCAACCTATTGTGACGCGCATTTTACGATCGATGCCGATTCTACGATCTCGCCTCGGCGCACGACCCGCTCCATAATCTGTCGCACCAACGACAGATGGGGTCCGCCATGAAGATCGAAGACGTCCGCCGCACCGCTTATTCGATGCCGCTCACCAACCCGTCATTCCCGCCGGGGCCATATCGCTTCTTCGACCGCGAATACTTCATCATCACCTACAGGACGGATCCCGAAGCCCTTGCGGCCGTGGTGCCCGAGCCGCTTGAGGTGACGGAGCCGGTGGTGAAATACGAGTTCATCCGCATGCCCGACTCGACCGGCTTCGGTAACTACACCGAAACCGGGCAGGTGATCCCGGTCCGCTTCAAGGGCGAGGAGGGCGCCTATACTCACGCGATGTATCTGGACGACGAGGCTCCGATTGCCGGCGGCCGCGAGCTCTGGGGATTTCCGAAGAAGCTCGCAAGACCGAAGATCGAGGTCGAAACCGACGTGCTGGTCGGCTCGCTGCATTACGGCTCGGTGCTCTGCGCTTCGGCAACGATGGGTTACAAGCACCGCAAGGTCGACCACGACACGGTGCTGAAGTCGATGGCGGCGCCAAACTTCATCCTGAAGATCATCCCGCATGTCGACGGCAGCGCGCGGATCTGCGAGTTGGTGCGTTTTCATCTCGATGACGTCGTGCTGAAGGAAGCGTGGACCGGTCCTGCAGCACTCGGCCTGTTTCCCCACGCACTCTGTGACGTCGCTCGTCTGCCGGTGCGCGAGGTGATCTCGGCGCTGCATTTCAAGGCGGACCTGACGCTAGGGCTCGGCAACGTGGCGTTCGATTACATGTCGAAGTAACGAAGTACCAAAGCCGGCCGCAAAACGAAAATGCCCGGCGCGAGGCCGGGCATCACGATCGATCAGGCGTCGCGCCCTCACCGCACCAGAATATTCCGGAACTGCCAGGGATCGCTGGTGTCGATGTCTTCCGGGAACAGTCCCGGACGATCCGTCAGCGGCGTCCAGTCGGTGTAGAAACCCTTCACCGGGCCGAGATACGGCAGCTGGATTTCCAGCAGACGGTCGAAATCCATCTCGTCGGCTTCGACGATGCCTTCCTTCGGGTTTTCCAGCGCCCACACCATGCCACCGAGCACGGCGGAGGTCACCTGCAGGCCGGTGGCGTTCTGATAGGGCGCGAGCTTGCGGGTCTCCTCGATCGAGAGCTGCGAGCCGTACCAATAGGCGTTGTTGTCATGGCCGAACAGCAGCACGCCGAGCTCGTCGATGCCGTCGACGATCTCGTTCTCGTCGAGGATGTGGTGCTTTTCCTGCATCTTCGCGGCGCGGCCGAACATTTCATGCAGCGACAGCACGGCATCGTCGGCCGGGTGATAGGCATAGTGGCAGGTCGGCCGATAGACCGCCTTGCCCGATGCGTCACGCACCGTGAAGTAATCGGAGATCGAGATCGACTCGTTGTGGGTGACGAGGAAGCCGTATTGCGCGCCGCGGGTCGGGCACCAGGTGCGCACGCGCGTGTTGGCGCCGGGCTGCATCAGATAGATGGCAGCGCCGCAGCCGGCTTCGTGGGTGTGCGCATTCTCGGGCATCCATTTTTCATGGGTGCCCCAGCCGAGCTCGGACGGCTGCACGCCTTCCGACAGGAAGCCTTCCACCGACCAGGTGTTGACGAAGACATCAGGCTCTTTCGGCTTCTTGGCGCGCTGGGTGTCGCGTTCGGCGATATGGATGCCCTTGATGCCGGCCTGCCGCATCAAGTCAGCCCATTCGGCCTTGGTCTTCGGCTTGGGGGCGTTGAGTTTCAGGTCGGCCGCGACATTGAGCAGCGCCTGCTTGACGAAAAACGAGACCATGCCGGGATTGGCGCCGCAGCAGGAGACAGCCGTGGTCGAGCCCGCCGGGCGCGCCTTCTTGGCGGCCAGCGTCACTTCGCGCAGCGCATAGTTGGAGCGCGCTTCCGGGCCCTTCGAGGCATCGAAATAGAAGCCGAGCCAAGGTTCGTTGACGGTGTCGATATAGAGCGCGCCGAGCTCGTTGCAGAGCTCCATGATGTCGGTCGAACCGGTGTCGACCGAGAGATTGACGCAAAAGCCCTGGCCGCCGCCTTCGGTGAGCAGCGGGGTCAGCAACTCCCGATAATTATCCCTGGTCACGGCCTTCTGGATGAAGCGCACATTCTGCTTCTCGCAATGCGCCTTGCGGCCCTCGTCCTTGGGATCGATCACGGTGACGCGCGACTTGTCGTAATCGAGATGCCGCTCGATCATCGGCAGCGTACCTTTGCCGATGGAGCCGAAGCCGACCATGACGATGGGACCGGTGATCTTCGCGTAGATCTGCGAGGGGTGGCTCATGGGATGGGTTCTCCGGAACGTGCTGGCGGACAAAGGGTGAGGCAAAGGGTGGATGGATCAGGCGCTGCGGCGCTTGGCGGTGACTTCGATTTCGACCTTCATCTCGGGCTTGGCGAGGGCGCTGACGACCAGCAAGGTCGCAGCCGGCCTGATGTCACCGAGAACCTCGCCGCAGACGGCGAAGTGGGCGTCGATGTAGCTCGCGTCGGTGACGTAGTAGGTCGCACGGACGATATCGGCCATCTCGAATCCGCCCTCCTTCAGGGCGGTTGCGATGGTCTTGAAGCAGTTGCGTGACTGGCTCGTGACATCGGCCGGCATCGTCATCGTCGTGTAGTCATAGCCGGTGGTTCCCGCGACGAAGGCGAAATCGCCGTCGATCACGGCGCGGCTGTAGCCGACGCTCTTCTCGAGGGGGGAGCCGGTGGAAATCAGGCGGCGGGACATGGGTTCGGCCTCGACTGAAAGCGGGAATTTCGTGGGGTTAAAGGGCGTTTCCGGGGCCCGCGCAACCCCAAAGGGACAGGCGCGCGTGGGCATCGCCGCTGAACGCGGCTCGGGTCGTCGCCATCATGGCTATCCCTTAGGCCGCGTGCGCTTGGAGGGCGCGAACTACCCTCCGTTTGGGCAGGGCCGCGCCGGTTGGGACGATCATCCCCTCGGCGTGATCCAGCGCACCGGCCTCGAATTCGATGGCCAGCAGACGGTCGCGCTCGAACGGGCCGGGCAGCATCAGCGCGCCGGTCTTCTCAGCGGAGAAGCCGAAACGGGCGTAGTAGGGGGCATCGCCGAGCAGGATCACGGCGGCATGCCCGCGCGCCCGGGCGGCGGCCAGCGCTTGTTGCATCAGCGCGGCGCCGATCCCGAGCTCGCGGCAGGCAGGGTCCACCGCCAGTGGTCCGAGGACCAGAGCGGGCCTGCCTCTGGCGCTGACGTGCCACAGCCGCACGGTTCCCACGAGTGTCCCCTCGCGCACCGCCGACAGGGCAAGGCCTGCCGCTGGTGCACGTCCGTCGCGCAGGCGCTGGCAGGTGCGGTCATGGCGGTCTTCGCCAAAGCAGGCATCCAGCAGCGCTTCACGCATCGTGACGTCGACAGCACGTTCCGCACGGATCGCGAACGGAGCGGCTTTCGAGGTGAGGGCGACTTGTGGCATCCGAAAAGCAGTCATGGCGCGTCAGTCCCCGCTTGAGCTGACGTGCGCGCGGCACGCCAGTCCAAGGCGTCGTCAGAATGGCAATGTCAGGAAGGGAGCCGGCGGACCGGCTCCCGGGTTCGTCAGGCCTCAGAAAGAGAGAGGCGGATCAGATGTGGTAGGTCTTCAGCGGCGGGATGCCGTTGAATGCCACCGCCGAGTAGGTCGACGTATAGGCCCCGGTGCCTTCGATCAGCAGCTTGTCGCCGATCTCGAGCGTCACCGGAAGCGGATACGGGTTCTTCTCGTACAGCACGTCGGCGCTGTCGCAGGTCGGGCCCGCGAGCACGCACGGGGTCATGTCCGCACCGTCATGCGGGGTGCGGATGGCGTAGCGGATCGACTCGTCCATGGTCTCGGCGAGACCGCCGAACTTGCCGATGTCCAGGTAGACCCAGCGCACCTCGTCCTCGTCGCTCTTCTTCGAGATGAGCACGACCTCGGATTCGATGATGCCGGCGTTGCCCACCATGCCGCGGCCCGGCTCGATGATGGTCTCCGGAATCTGGTTGCCGAAGTGCTTGCGCAGCGCGCGGAAGATCGAGCGGCCGTAGGTCACGACCGGCGGCACGTCCTTCAGGTACTTGGTCGGGAAGCCGCCGCCCATGTTGACCATGGTCAGGTTGATGCCGCGCTCGGCGCAGTCGCGGAACACCTGCGAGGCCATCGCCAGCGCACGGTCCCACGCCTTCACCTTGCGCTGCTGCGAGCCGACATGGAAGGAGATGCCGCACGGCTCCAGGCCCAGGCGCTTGGCGACGTCGAGCACCTCGACGGCCATCTCCGGGTCGCAGCCGAACTTGCGCGACAGCGGCCACTCGGCGCCGGCGCAATCATAGAGGATGCGGCAGAACACCTTCGCGCCGGGAGCGACGCGGGCGACCTTCTCGACTTCGGCGGCGCAATCCACCGCGAACAGGCGAATGCCGAGCGCGAAGGCGCGCGCGATGTCGCGCTCCTTCTTGATCGTGTTGCCGAAGGAGATGCGGTCGGGCGTCGCACCGGCGGCCAGCGCCATCTCGATCTCGGCGACGGTCGCGGTGTCGAAGCAGGAGCCCATGGAGGCCAGCAGCGCCAGCACTTCCGGCGCCGGGTTCGCCTTGACGGCATAGAACACGCGGCTGTCGGGCAGCGCCTTGGCGAAGGTCTGGTAATTGTCGCGCACGACTTCGAGGTCGACCACGAGGCAAGGCTCGGTGTCCCGGCCCTCGCTGCGGCGGTTGCGCAGGAATTCCTGAATACGTTCGGTCATAGCACTCTCCCAAACGGCCCAGCGACGGGGATCCGTTCAAAAAATGACGTCGGATAAGAGCGCTCCGGCCAGATCACGCGATGGAGGCGTGACGAGCCAAAGACTCAAACCAGACTGTGCTGCCGTGGATTGGTTGGGAGAGTTTCCCGCCCGCACACCTGGCAATGAAGGACAAGCCTTTTCAGTAGCCCGCGCCGGCGTTGGACTGCCGGTAGAGACCAAAAAAGCCCGATCCGTCGTTGCTTTAAGTCGCGTCCCCCGTTGAGAGCGGGGTGCGCCGGTTCGCCTCCGGCTGCCAGTCACGGTTGCAAAAAGTGAAGTCACCTTCGACAAGGCATCTCTTTGAGAGAGATGCTGGACGCTCCGGGTTTGCTTCGTCGTCCGACCTTTCGATCATCTGACTTCCGCACTTCCGAAGAGCCCCTCGGCTTCTTCACCCCTTGGCGGCTGTCCGGCCTCTTGTCCGGATACCTACCGACTGACACACGACCACAGGCACGTGCGAAATTGGGCAAGAGCGCACATAAGGGTTTTGACTCCGCTTCGCAAGAATTTTTTTAGGCTGAGGACAGAATTGCCTAACATCTGCTTGCGCAGTGTTGCGCGAGCGACGCGGAAGATGAACGCGCGTTAAGTTTTCTGTGTCGCGCGCGTGACTCTCGCACGCGTGAGGCGTCAGCCGCGCTTGAAGAACGGCTCGACGCGCTGAGCTGCGCGGATGAAGGCGGTCATCACGAGGACGCCGAGTGCGAACAGCACGGCCTGCAGGATGTGCGCGCCCTGGTCGCCGAGCCCGAACAGAATGGCGAGCGCCCAGCCGCCGGCAAACGCCGCGCCGAACACCTCCGCGCCGATCAGGATGGCGGCGCTGAGGACGGTGATGACGCTCGGCCAGACGATCTGACGGGAAGACGAGGAGGGCGCGTTCATGGGCTCTGGGGTCCGTGGCTTCGAGGGCCGCAATCTCCCCGAAAAGGCGGGCGGGAGCAAGGCCAAATGGCCCAAAAAAGCCCCATCGCGTGCTATAGCTGGCCCCAACAATCGAGCCAGAAAAACGAGACCAGCGATGTCAGACCCCCGCCAAACTACTGACTCCGAGACCAATCCGCTGCTGAAGGCCTGGGTGACGCCGTTTGCGACCCCGCCCTTCGACGAGATCACGCCGGAGCACTTCCTGCCCGCCTTCGAGCAGGCCTTTGCCGATCACTCCGCCGAGATCGCGGCGATCACCAACGATCCGGCCGCGGCCGACTTCGCCAACACCGTCACGGCGCTGGAGCGCTCCGGCAAGCTGCTCAACAAGGTCGCCTCCGTCTTCTACGACCTGGTCTCGGCGCATTCCAACCCGGCCATCCTGGAGATCGACAAGGAGGTCTCCTTGCGGATGGCGCGGCACTGGAATCCGATCATGATGAACGCCGTGCTGTTTGGCCGCATCGCCCAGCTGCACGAGAACCGCGCCAATCTCGGCCTCGACCCTGAGCAGCTCCGCCTGCTGGAGCGCACCTACACCCGCTTCCACCGCGCCGGCGCCGGCCTCTCCGACGAGGCCAAGACGCGCATGGCCGAGATCAACGAGAAGCTGGCCCAGCTCGCGACCGGCTTCAGCCATCATCTGCTCGGCGACGAGCAGGATTGGTTCATGGAGTTAGGGGAGGCCGACCGCCAGGGCCTGCCGGAGAGTTTTGTGGCCGCCGCCAAGGCTGCGGCAGAAGATCGCGGCATGGAAGGCAAGGCCATCGTGACGCTGTCGCGCTCCTCGACCGAGCCCTTCCTGAAGAGCTCGGCGAGGCGTGACCTGCGCGAGAAGGTCTACAAGGCCTTCACGGCGCGCGGCGACAACGGAAATGGCAACGACAACAACACGACCATCGGCGAGATCCTGAAGCTGCGCGAGGAGAGCGCCAAGCTTCTGGGCTACCCGACCTTCGCCGCCTACCGGCTCGAGGACTCCATGGCCAAGACGCCGGATGCGGTGCGCGGCCTCTTGGAGCGGGTCTGGAAGCCGGCACGCGCCCGGGCGCTCGCCGACCGCGACGAGATGCAGGTGCTGATCACGGAGGAGGGCGGCAATTTCAAGCTCGCGCCGTGGGACTGGCGCTTCTACGCCGAAAAGCTCCGGCTCCAGCGCGCCAATTTCGACGATGCCGCAATCAAGCCATATCTGACGCTCGACCACATGATCGCGGCCGCCTTCGACTGCGCCACCCGCCTGTTCGGCGTCACGTTCGCGGAGCGCAAGGACGTGCCGGTCTGGCACCCCGATGTCCGGGTTTGGGAGGTGAAGGGCCCCGACGGCAAGCACAAGGCGTTGTTCTACGGCGACTACTACGCCAGGCCGTCAAAACGTTCCGGCGCCTGGATGACCTCGCTGCGCGACCAGCAGAAGCTCGACGGCGAGATCGCGCCGCTCGTCATCAATGTCTGCAATTTTGCCAAGGGCACCGGAGCCGAACCCTCGCTGCTGTCGCCCGACGATGCCCGCACCCTGTTCCACGAATTCGGTCACGGCCTGCACGGCATGCTCTCCAACGTGACTTATCCGTCGCTGTCGGGCACCTCGGTGTTCACCGACTTCGTCGAGCTGCCCTCGCAGCTCTACGAGCACTGGCAGGAGCGGCCCGAGGTGCTCCAGCAATTCGCCCGCCACTACCAGACCGGCGAACCGCTGCCGGATGACCTGCTCAAGCGCTTCCTAGCCGCGCGAAAATTCAACCAGGGCTTTGCCACGGTCGAGTTCGTCTCCTCGGCGCTGGTCGATCTCGAATTCCACTCCCAGCCCGCCACAGCGGTTCAGGATGTCCGCGCCTTCGAGAAGAAGGAGCTGCAAAAGATCGGAATGCCCGAGGAAATCTCGATGCGGCACCGGCCCACCCAGTTCGGCCACATCTTCTCCGGCGACCACTACGCGGCCGGCTATTACAGCTACATGTGGTCGGAGGTGATGGACGCCGACGCTTTCGGCGCCTTCGAGGAGGCCGGCAACATCTTCGATCCTGCGGTCGCCAAGCGGCTGCACGACGACATCTATTCGAGCGGCGGATCGGTCGATCCGGAAGCCGCCTACGAGGCCTTCCGCGGCCGCCCGCCCGAGCCCGACGCGCTGCTCCGCCGCCGCGGCCTGCTCGACGACGCCAAGGCGGCCTGACCGGCATGCGCGCCCTGCTGGGATGGCTGCTCGCCGCCGCCGTGATGCTCGCATCAGGCACGGCGAGCGCGCATCCGCATGTCCGGGTCGATGTTACGAGCGAGTTCCTTTATGCCGCAGACGGCAGCGTCACAGGTGTGCGCCACGCCTGGACGTTCGACGAAGCGTTCTCGGCCAGTGCCTTGCAGGGACTGCAGCGAAAGACTGATGGCACCTACTCCCGCGAGGAGTTGACCTCGTTGGCGCAGGCTCAGGTCGAGTCTTTCAAAGAACAGACCTACTTCACCATCGTAACTGCCAACGTCAAGCAGCCGTTCGCAGAGCCGATCGATTGCCTCTTCGAATACGCAGATAATCGCCTGACTCTGCATTTCACCCTGCCGCTGAAAGCGCCCGTGAAGGCGAAGCATGTTCGTCTGGCTATTTTTGATCGCTCCTTTTTCATCGATTTTCGATTGGCAAAGGAGCATCCGCTCAAACTCGTCGGTGCGCCTGCCGGTTGTGAGGTCTGGCTGGGGCGGTCATGGATGATGCCGTCACTAGGCAACGACCGGGATCGCGAGCTGTTGCAGGAAGCCAGCGAGGATTCCTTCAAGGAGGGTGGCGCGAACGCGGCTGTTGGCCTGCTGTTCCTCGTCCCGATCTCGGTGGAGTGCCCATGATCGTGCCGATTTGGATACCTCCGATGCGCCGCCTGTTCGGATGGCTGCTCGCCGCCGCCATGATGTTCGCATCAAGCGTCGCCAGCGCGCATCCACATGTCTGGATCACCGCGACCAGCGAATTGCTCTACGCCGAAGACGGGAGCGTCACCGGCGTACGCCATTCCTGGACCTTTGACGACATGTTCTCGGCCTATGCAGTGCAGGGGCTCGAGAGCAAGAAGAAGGGGGCTTACACGCGCGAGGAGCTGGGGCCGCTGGCGCAGACCAATGTCGAGTCGCTGAAGGAATATGCCTACTTCACCTTTGCGCGAGCCGACGGCAAGAAAGAACGGTTTAACGAGCCCATCGACTACTATCTCGACTACAAGGACACGGTGCTGACCCTGCACTTCACGCTGCCGCTGAAGACACCGGTCAAGCCCAAGCAGCTGGTGCTCGAAGTGTTCGACCGCTCCTTCTTCATCGACTTCCAGATGGCCAAGGACAATCCGGTCAAGCTGGTCGGCGCGCCCGCGGGCTGCCAGATGAAGCTCGATCGTCCCAGCGACGGCACCGCGACGGCGCAGAAGCTGAACGAGCAGACCTTCATGGACGGCCCGAACGCCAATTTCGGCATGATGTTCGCCAACAAGATCACGGTGGATTGCCCTTGAAGCCGCATCTCTCGCCTCTCGGGCGCGGGCTCCTCGCCTGCGCCGCTGTTCTCCTCGTCGTCGGCGTGGCCGATGCCGCGCTTCATGATGTCCTGGCGCAAAATCCGTTCGGCGCGCCGAAGCCGGCGCAGGCGGCCGAGCCCGAGGTCAGCGGCCTCATCGGCTGGCTGCTGGCCAAGCAGTCGGAATTCTATCGCCAGATGTCGTCGACCATCCGCGCCGCGAAGACCGACGGCTCGGCGGTGTGGACGCTGCTGTTCATCTCGTTTGCCTACGGCATCTTCCATGCCGCCGGCCCCGGCCACGGCAAGGCGGTGATCGCCTCCTATCTCGTCGCCAACCGCGAGACCGCGCGGCGCGGCATTGCGCTGTCGTTTGCCTCGGCGCTGATGCAGTCGGTGGTGGCGATCCTGATCGTCGGCATCTCGGCCTGGATCCTGAATGCGACGGCCAAGACCATGTGCAAGGCGGAGGGCGCGATCGAGATCGCAAGCTATGGCCTGATCGCGCTGTTCGGCCTGCGGCTGGTCTGGGTCAAGGGCCGCCTTTTCATCCGCGCGCTCCAGGCAACGCAGCCGGTGCCGGCGATCGCCGGCGTGCCGCATGACCATGATGATCACAATCATCACCATCATCACGATGCGCATGATCATCATGACCATGGTCACCATCATCACGATCACAGCCACGATCACGCGCACGCCCATCACCATGCACACGACCACTTCCATGATGAGCATTGCGGCCATTCCCACGGCCCCACGCCGAGCGAGCTCGCCGGTCCCGGCGGCTGGCGGCGCGGGTTTGCCGCGATCCTCACCGTTGGCATCCGCCCCTGTTCGGGCGCGATCCTGGTGCTGGTGTTCGCACTCGCCCAGGGCCTGTTCTGGGCCGGCATCGCCGCGACCTTTCTGATGGGATTGGGCACCGCGATCACGGTCGCGGCCATCGCCGTGATTGCCGTCTCAGCCAAGGACATCGCCGGCCGTCTGAGCGGAGCCCGGGACGGCGGCGGCGCGCTGTTCATGCGCGGCATCGAGTTCGGTGCGGCCGCCCTCGTGCTGCTGTTCGGCGCGGGCCTGCTGCTCGGTTACATCGCGGCCGAGCGGACGACCTGTTTTTGAAGGTGCTCCTCCCCTCTCCCCTTGCGGGCCCCTTGCGGGAGAGGGTGGACAACCGCTCACACCGGCAACAGCCGCTTCAGCAGTGGCATGAAGAAAATCCCGAGATTGATCGCAAAGCCGATGCTCCAGAGGATGGAGCGCAAGGTCGGGCGGTTGCCGAGATAGGTCAGCACATAGGCGATCCGCACGATCAGGAACAGCACCGCGAGCTCGTCGATCAGGCGCTGCGGCGAGTCCCGGAATTCGGCGAGCAGCACGGCAAAGGCGAAGAACGGAAAGGTCTCGATCCCGTTCTGATGCGCGCCGAGCGCGCGCTGCGCGATGGCGTCCTCATAGAACGCGGGATCGCGCGGCCGGGCATTGTCGAAGCCGCGAAACCGGATCCATTTGATCGAGGTGATCGTCAAGAGATAGAGCAGCAGCGCTCCGAGAACGCACCATTCCGCGAGTGTCATCTTCCCTCCCCCCGCTTGGGGGCGACCCTAGCGAAACCGGGCTCATCTTGACAAGTTCGGAGCAACGCGCGACGCAACGGATCATGACGGCCATTGCCCCCATCGTTTCAGCGAAACCGGCCGCGCCACCGGCGCAGCCGCGCGTCGGCGTGCTGCTGGTCAATCTCGGCACGCCCGACACTGCCGACGCCCCGGGCGTGCGGGTCTATCTCAAGGAGTTTCTTTCGGACGCCCGCGTCATCGAGGACCAGGGCCTGATCTGGCAGCTGGTGCTCAACGGCATCATCCTGCGCAGCCGTCCCCGCACCAAGGCGCTCGACTACCGGAAGATCTGGAACAACGAGCGGAACGAGTCGCCGCTGAAGACCATCACGCGCTCGCAAAGCGACAAGCTCGCCGCCGCGCTGTCGGACCGTGCGCATGTCGCGGTGGACTGGGCGATGCGCTACGGCAATCCGTCGATCAAGGCGGGCATCGATGCGCTGATCGCGAAGGGCTGCGATCGCATCCTCGCCGTGCCGCTTTATCCGCAATATTCCGCCTCGACCTCGGCGACCGTCTGCGACGAGGTGTTCCGCGTGCTCGCCCGCCTGCGCAATCAGCCGACGCTGCGGGTGACGCCGCCTTACTACGCGGACGAGGCCTATATCGAGGCGCTTGCCGTCTCGATCGAGACGCATCTGGCGACACTGCCGTTCAAGCCGGAGCTGATCGTCGCCTCCTTCCACGGCATGCCGAAATCCTATGTCGACAAGGGCGATCCCTATCAGAGCCACTGCGTCGCCACGACAGAGGCGCTGCGCCGCCGGCTCGGCATGGACGAGACAAAACTGCTGCTGACCTTCCAGTCGCGCTTCGGCAATGACGAATGGCTGCAGCCCTACACCGACAAGACGATGGAGCGCCTCGCCAGGGAAGGCGTGCGCCGCATCGCGGTGGTGACGCCGGGCTTTTCGGCCGACTGCCTGGAGACGCTGGAGGAGATCGCGCAGGAGAATGCCGAGATCTTCAAGCACAATGGCGGCGAGCAGTTTTCCGCGATCCCCTGCCTCAACGACAGCGATCCCGGCATGGATGTGATCCGCACCCTGGTGCTGCGCGAGCTTCAGGGCTGGATCTGATGGGCGCTCCATGAACCGCCGCAAGCTCCTGGCGCTTCTTGGGACGGTCACGGTGCTGCCAGCCTCAGTGCTGGCGCAACAGCCGAACGCGCCGCGCCGGCTCGGCGTGCTGGCCGTCACGGCCGGTGATGATGTGATCGGACAGACCCGCCTGGCCGAGGCGCTCGCCGCCCATGGCTGGAGGGAGCAGGACAATCTTAGGGTCGATTGGCGCAGCGGCGCCGGCGATCGCGCGACCATCGCCCGGCTTGCCGACGAGCTGATCGCGCTCAAGCCCGACATTCTGCTCGCGATCGGCACGCCCTCGGTGGAGGAGCTGCGCCAGCGCACCACGACAATTCCGATCGTGTTCGCGGTCGTCACTGATCCCGTCAGCCAGGGCTTTGTCCAAAACCTCGCCCATCCCGGCGGCAACATCACCGGCTTCACCGATTATGACGGCCCGCTCGCCGGCAAATGGCTGGAGATGCTGACGCAGATCACCCCGAAGGTGTCGCGCGTCTTCGTCGTCTACAATCCGGCTACCGCGCCGTTCGCGCCCCTGATGCTGCGAACGATCGAGGATGCCGCGCGGACACTTCACGTGACGGCGGAGCCCGCGCCGGTGCATGACACCGCCGCAATCGCGGCGCTGGCCGCACGCAAGGACGGCGGCTTCCTGGTCCTGCCCGATTTCTTCACCATCGCCAATCGCGCGCCTCTGCTGACGGCGATTGCGGACGCGCGCCTGCCGGCGGTGTTCTGGAGCCGCAGCTTCGTCGACGAGGGTGGGCTGATGTCCTACAGCACCGACAGCGCCGAGCAGCTGCGGCGTGCCGCCAGCTATATCGATCGCATCCTCAGGGGCGCGCGGGCGACTGAGCTCCCGGTTCAGAACCCCACCAAATTCGAGCTCGTCATCAATCTGAAGACGGCCAGGGCGATGGGCGTCACGATCCCGGCGAGCCTGCTCGCAACTGCACACGACGTGATCGAATAGGTTCGCAAATCTTAACGTTTGGCGCTAGGTCTGCGCCTGCGCGCTTTCAAGGCCGGCCCGCAAATACATAATCGTGGCCTTTCCCTCTCGTCGCGTCTTGTGCAGAATCGCGTGGATGCCGACGTTACTCGCGACCGCTGAACCGGTAGGGTCTTGATCCCGACCAATGGCAGCGCGGGAAAGGGCTTTTCCCGCCTTGGAGGAAATATGAGCGGTTTCGATATTTTCGCGATTGTTCTGGTGTTGCTCGTCATCGTCACGCTGATTGCCGGCGTGAAGACGGTGCCGCAGGGCTATGACTGGACCATTGAGCGGTTTGGCAAATACACCCAGACGCTGAGCCCCGGGCTCAATCTGATCGTGCCCTACTTCGATCGCGTCGGGCGCAAGATCAACATGATGGAGCAGGTGATCAACATTCCCGAGCAGGAGGTGATCACCAAGGACAACGCCACCGTGACGGTCGACGGCGTCGCCTTCTTCCAGGTGTTCGATGCAGCCAAAGCGAGCTACGAGGTCGCCAACCTCGAGCAGGCGATCATCGTGCTGACCATGACCAACATCCGATCGGTGATGGGCTCGATGGATCTCGATCAGGTGCTCTCGCACCGTGACGAGATCAACGAACGCCTGCTGCGCGTGGTCGATGCCGCGGTCTCGCCTTGGGGCCTCAAGGTCAATCGCATCGAGATCAAGGATATCGTGCCGCCCGCCGACCTCGTCGAGGCGATGGGCCGGCAGATGAAGGCCGAGCGTGTCAAGCGCGCCGACATCCTTCAGGCCGAAGGTGCGCGCCAGTCCGAGATCCTGCGCGCTGAGGGCGCCAAGCAGGGGCAGATCCTGCAGGCGGAAGGCCGCCGCGAGGCCGCTTTCCGCGACGCCGAAGCGCGCGAGCGATCGGCGGAAGCCGAGGCCAAGGCCACGCAAATGGTCAGTGAGGCCATCGCCAAGGGTGACGTGGCGGCGTTGAACTACTTTATCGCCGACAAATACATCAAGGCGTTCGGCCAGCTGGCCGAGTCGCCGAACCAGAAGGTCATCATGCTGCCGGTCGAAGCGATGGGCATGCTGGGCTCGCTCGCCGGCATCGGCGAGATCGCCAAGGCGACGTTCGGCGAAAGTGCCGTATCCGCTGCTGCCGCCGCCCGTCGTGGCGGCTCGGTGCCAACGTCGGCCCCCACGCCGCCATCGGTGCCGCCGCGATAACGGAATTAATCACAGAGGTCGTGTCATGACCGACATGTTCGTATCGCTCGGCACCTGGAACTGGCTGATCTTCGGCTTCATCGTGATGGCGCTGGAGGTGATCGCGCCAGGTGTGTTCCTGTTCTGGCTTGGGTTGGCCGCGTTGCTGGTCGGCCTGATCTCGTTCGCCGTCGTCATATCGTGGCAGATCCAGCTCGTGATGTTCGCGGTGTTCGCCGCCGCCGCCGTCCCGGTGTGGCGCCGGCTCGCCCGGCCGAAGCCGGACGCAAGCGCAAGCCCCTTCCTCAACAAGCGCAGCGAGGCGCTCTTGGGCCGCGAGTTCACGCTGGAGAAGCCGATCGTCGACGGCAACGGCACCATGCGCATCGGCGACACAGTGTGGCGCGTGGCGGGCCCGGATACGCCGGCGGGGACGCGGGTGAAGGTGGTGCAGGTGGATGGTGCGAACCTGACGGTGGCTGCGGCGTAGTCCTCCGTCATTGCGAGCGAAGCGAAGCAATCCAGACTATTGCCGCGGAAAGATTCTGGATTGCTTCGCCGCGCTCGCAATGACGAGTTTGTTGGGACGGCGTGGCCAGCTCAGGTAGCACTCTTGCTGCGCCACCTCGCCGCAAACCGCTGCAGCGGCATGAACGTCTCGCACAGCTCCCGCCCCAGCGGCGTCAGCCCATAGCCGCCACCTTCGCCCAGCTCCACGAATCCCGCCTCGCGCAACTCCGTCAGTCGGGCCTGCAGCACCGTCGGCGAAGCCTCGTCGCAGGCCGTGCGCAGTGCGCGGGAGGTGAGGGTTGCGTCGCGCAACTCCCACAGGATGCGAAGTGTCCAACGCTGGCCGAGCAGGTCGAGCAGCGCCATGATCGGCCGTCCGCTGCGCGAGCCGCGCACGCTGCGTTTTTTGGAGTCGGCCTGCTTTGCCATTGAAGCCCTCTTGGAAGCCCTCTTGCGTATCGCTACAGAAAGTGTAGCTTATTGCTACGATAAATGTAGCAATGGAGGCGTCCCATGTCCCGACCGATGCCGCGCATCGCACCACTGCAGCCGCCTTATCCCCCGGAGATTCAGGCGCAGTTCGACCGCATCATGCGCGGCGCGCCGCCGCTGGCGCTGTTCCGGGTGATTGCGGGCCACACCCGCGCCTGGGACAAATTTCGCGCCGGCGGTCTGCTCGATCCCGGGCCGCTGTCGTTGCGCCAGCGCGAGATCGTCATCGACCGCACCTGTGCGCTGAACAAATGCGAATATGAATGGGGCGTGCATGTCGCGGTCTTTGCCGGCCCGGCGAAGCTCACCGAGGATGAAGTCCGCGCGACTGTGAAAGGCGATGCGAATTCGGCCTGCTGGTCACCGGCCGAGCAGGCGCTGATCGCAGCGGTGGACGCGCTGCATCACCGCGCGACGTTCACCGACGTCGAGTTTACTGCGCTGTCAGCGCATTACGACGAGGCGCAGATTCTGGAGGTTATGCTGCTGTGCGGCTTCTATCGCACGGTGTCGTATCTGGCCAACGGGCTGCGATTGCCGCTGGAGGAGAAGGCGGCGCGGTTTCCGTAGGTCTAGCCACATCCGTCATTGCGAGGAGCTCTTGCGACGAAGCAATCCAGACTGCCTCCGCGGAGGGATTCTGGATTGCTTCGCTGCGCTCGCAATGACGGGGGAGAGAGTACGGCTAAGCCACGCCCGCCCGCAGCAGATCGTGCAGATGCACGATGCCGACCACCTTGTCCGCCTCGGTCACGACCAGCGTCGTGATCTTGCGGGTGTTCAGCACCTCGATCATCTCGCTCGCGAGCATCGAGGGCGGCACGGTCTTGGGCTGCCTGGTCATGATGTCGTCGACCGACACCGTCAGCAGGTCCGGCTTCTGCATGTGGCGGCGCAGATCGCCGTCCGTGATGATGCCGACGGCTTCATTCGAATCATTGACGATGCAGACGCAGCCGAGCCCCTTGGCCGACATCTCCATGATCGCGTCCGACATCTTGGTGCCGAGCGGCTTCACCGGAATCTCCGCGCCGGTGCGCATGTAGTCGCGGACGAATTTCAGCATCGCGCCCAGCTTGCCGCCCGGATGGAAATGGGCGAACTCCAGCGCAGTGAAGCCGCGGCCTTCGAGCAGCGCGATCGCAATCGCATCGCCAATCGCGGCCTGCATCAGGGTCGAAGTGGTCGGCGCAAGATTGTGCGGGCAAGCCTCGCGCGCCTTCGGCAGCTCGATCACGATGTCGGCGGCCTGGCCCAGCGAGGACGCCGCGTTCGACGTCACCGCGATCATCGGGATCGCAAAGCGCGCCGAGTAATTCACGAGGGTCTTCATCTCCGGCTGCTCGCCGGACCAGGACAGCGCCATGATGACGTCGTCGGTGGTGATCATGCCGAGGTCGCCATGGGCGGCTTCGGCGGTGTGAACGAAGAAGGCCGGCGTGCCGGTCGAGGCCAGGGTCGCTGCGATCTTGCGCGCCATGTGGCCGGATTTGCCGAGGCCAGTGACGATGACGCGGCCCTTGGCGTTGCGGATCAGGTCGACTGCCTTGGCGAAGGCCTCGCCGAGCGGGCCGCGCAGGGCGGCCGCGAGCGCGTTGATGCCACTGCTCTCGGTCTCCAGCGTGCGGAGCGCGGATTCGACACTAGTCGGGGTAGGGCCGGATGATTGGGTCATCAGCGGTTTCGAACTCGGCATGCATCTATCCAGGAAGGTAAGGCGATTGCCGCCTGCTTAGCACGCCCCGGCCCGAGAGGCGACGCGAGCGCCAAAGCCCTCAACGGGTCATTAACCATAATTGTTTTAACTCCATTAACGATGGTTCCCGCGTGTTCGCGGAAGGCCATCGACGAAGTGTCTGATTTCGTTGGAGTTATTCCATCGTGGGGTCGCCTCCAGGTAGGGGCCGGAGCAGTCGCGCGTACGCCTTTCGCGCCGCTTTGCCATGCCTGCTGCTGACCGCACTGGAATCGGGCCCGGCGGCCGCCCAAAGCCTGACGCCCGATCTGTTCAATCCCAACCGAGGCGGCTTTGCCGCGCCTGACACGCTGCCGACGCGCCGTACGGCCGGAGTCCCGCAGGCACCCTCGGACGCGATCCCGGCGCCACCGGATCCCAACGACGATCCGCGCAAGAGCCGCGAGACGCCCGCGCCGTCACGTATCGGCCAGGTGCCGACCTATGGCCTGCCCGCGGCGAATGGCGCGAGCGGCTCGGGCTACGACTCGCTCAACCGCAAGCGTCAGCTACCTAAGCTTTATCCTGGGCAGCCGAAGCCGAAGCGGCCCGCAGGTCCGGGCTCGCCGGTGCCGCCCGCAACACCCGCAGCGGGCCTCGGCCCGCCACGCATCGCACCGCCGCCGTCGGAGACCGCGAACAAATCACCGGTGCCGCCGGCGATGGCGGGCACCGTGCCCGGCCAGCCTTTGCGCCGCCGTCTCAAGGTCGACGATGATGCGTTCGGCGCGGTCGGCGATTATGCCGGTAGCTTCCTGATCAAGGGCGGCCTCGAGCTCTCCACCGGCTACGACACCAACCCCGCGCGCCTGCAGAAGCCGGTCGGTTCGCCGGTCTATGTCGTCGCGCCTGATCTTCTCGTCATGTCCGACTGGGAACGCCACGCGCTGGTCGCTGATTTACGCGGCTCGTTCTCCGGCTACACCAACAACATGCCGGCGACGATCGACGGCTTTGCCTCGCCGTCGCCGGTCGAGATCAACCGCCCCGATTTCACCGGCCACGTCGACGGCCGCTTCGACGTCGATCGCGACCTCAAGCTGACCTCGCAATTCCGTCTGCGGCTCGCCACCGACAATCCCGGCAGCCCGAACGTGCAGGCCGGCCTGCAGAAATATCCGGTCTACGCCACCTATGGCGGCACCTTCGGCTTCGACCAGACCTTCAACCGCTTCCAGGTCGCGGCCGGCGCCACCATCGATCGCACGGCTTACACCGACTCCAAGCTCACCGACGGCTCGACCTTCAGCAACGACGATCGCGACTTCAATCAGTACGGCGGCGTCGGACGCTTCTCCTACGAGCTGAAGCCGGGCCTCAAGCCGTTCGTCGAGATCGAGGGCGACAACCGCGTTCACGACCAGGCCGCCGACCGCAACGGATATCTGCGTGACTCAACCGGCGGCTATGCCAAGGTCGGCTCGTCCTTTGAATTCTCGCGCATCCTCACCGGCGAGATTTCGGTCGGCTATTCCGCGCGCAACTATGTCGACCCGCGCCTGAGCCAGCTCTCGGGCTTCCTCACCTCGGGCTCGCTGATCTGGAACGCGAGCGGGCTGACGACGGTGAAATTCAACACCGACACGCAGATCGCGGAAACCACGATTCCAGGCTCCTCCGGCGTGCTGGTGCACACCTATGCGGCCGAAGTCGATCACGACTTCCGCCGCTGGCTGACGGCAGTGGGCAAGTTCACCTACGGCACCTACGACTATCAGGGCCAGAATCGCAACGACAAGACCTACTCGATCGAAGGCAATCTGATCTACAAGCTCAACCGCAATGTCTGGATCAAGGGCACGCTGCGCCACGACATCCTGGATTCGAACCAGCCGGGCTCAAGCTCGCAGGGGACGGTGGTGATGCTGGGGGTGAGGCTGCAGAATTAGCGGCGGCCGCCACGCGCATTCTCTGCGAGAAGGGCTGGCTCTTTCCGTCGTCATTCCGGGGCGCGCGAAGCGCGAGCCCGGAATCCATATATCCACCAACGCTGAGGGCCGATGGATTCCGGGTTCGCGCCAAGTGGCGCGCCCCGGAATGACAGGATCTACCGCGGCAGATCCGTCTTCCCCATCAGGAACGTATCGATCGACCGGGCACACAGCCGGCCCTCGCGGATCGCCCACACCACCAGCGACTGGCCGCGCCGCATGTCGCCCGCCGAGAACACGTTCGGGCGCGAGGTCTGGTAGTCGAGCGTGTTGGCCTTGACGTTGCCGCGCGGGTCGAGGTCGACCGCAAGCTGCTTGAGCAGGCCCTCGTGCACGGGATGGACGAAGCCCATCGCGAGCAGGATGAGCTCGGCGTCGAGCTCGAACTCGGTGCCTTCGATCGGCTTGAATTTGTCGTCGACGCGCACGCAGTGCAGTTTCTTGACCTTGCCGTTCTCGCCGGAAAATTTTTGGGTCAGCACCGCGTATTCGCGGACCGCGCCTTCGGCCTGGCTTGAGGACGTGCGCATCTTTAGCGGCCAGTTCGGCCAGGTCAGGCCCTTGTTCTCGCGCTCCGGCGGGGCGGGCATGATTTCGAGCTGGGTCACCGACAGCGCGCCCTGGCGCAGCGAGGTGCCGATGCAGTCCGAACCGGTGTCGCCACCGCCGATGACGACGACATGCTTGCCGCCGGCCAAAATCTCGGTGACGCCGTTCAAGGGTTCGCTGGAGACGCGGCGGTTCTGCTGCGGCAGGAAGTCCATCGCATAATGGATGCCGTCGAACTCGCGGCCGGGAATGGGCAGGTCGCGCGGAGCTTCCGCGCCACCGGTCAGCGCGATCGCGTCGTACTGGTTGAGCATCTCGCGCGGATCGACATTGCCGTCGACGCCGACATGGCTGTTGTAGTGGAAAATGACGCCTTCGCCTTCCATCTGTGTGATGCGGCGGTCGATGATGCCCTTCTCCATTTTGAAGTCGGGGATACCGTAGCGCAGCAGGCCGCCGGCCTTGGCGAACTTCTCGAACAGGTGCACGTCGTGACCGGCGCGCGCGAGCTGCTGCGCGCAGGCCATGCCCGCCGGACCGGAGCCGATCACGGCGACCTTCTTGCCGGTCTTAACGGCGGCCACTTCAGGCTTCAGCCAGCCATTGTCCCAAGCGCGGTCGACGATCGCGCATTCGATGGTCTTGATGGTGACGGGGTTGTCGTCGATGTTGAGCGTGCAGGAGGCTTCGCACGGCGCAGGGCAGATCCGGCCGGTGAACTCCGGGAAATTGTTGGTCGAGTGCAGATTGCGCGAGGCTTCTTCCCAATTGCCCTGATAGACGAGGTCGTTGAAATCGGGGATCTGGTTGTTGACCGGACAGCCGGGCGTGCCCGGCGCGACCGAGCCGGTGCCGTGGCAATAGGGAATGCCGCAGTTCATGCAGCGCGCGGCCTGGTCGCGCGTCTCCTTTTCTGTCAAGGGGACGACGAACTCGTTGAAATGCTTCACGCGCTCGGCGACCGGGGTGTACTTGCGGTCGTGCCGTTCGATTTCGAGAAAACCCGTGATCTTGCCCATTAAACCCGAAGTCCCTGCCGCTTAAATCCGTTCTGTTTCTTCCTCGCCGTCATTGCGAGGAGCGAAGCGACGAAGCAATCCAGTCTGTATCGAAGAAGAAAGTCTGGATTGCTTCGCTTCGCTCGCAATGATGGGGTGTGATGCCTTACGCCCCGATCGCGATTTTCGGCTCGGCGTCCGCGTTGGCGGCCATTTCGCGCAGTGCGCGCCGGTACTCGACCGGCATCACCTTGCGGAATTTGGGCAGCCATTCCTTCCAATTGGCAAGGATGTCGGCGGCGCGCTTGGAGCCGGTCGCTTTGGCATGGCGCGAGATCAGGACGTGCAAGCGCTCGACGTCGGAATCGAGCAGGTTCTTGAACACGTCGACCCGGCCGTGCGCCTCGAGGTCACCGGAGTGATGATAGGTGCCGGCGTTGTTCAGCTCTTCCGAGAGCACCGGCTCGAGCTCGACCATCGCCATGTTGCACAGCTTGTCGAAGCCGCCGGTCTCGTCGAGCACATAGGCGATGCCGCCGGACATGCCGGCCGCGAAGTTGCGTCCGGTCTTGCCGAGCACGACCACGATGCCGCCGGTCATGTATTCGCAGCAATGATCGCCCGCGCCTTCGACGACGGCGACCGCGCCCGAGTTGCGCACGGCAAAGCGTTCGCCGGCGACGCCGCGGAAGTAGCACTCGCCGTCGGTCGCGCCGTACATCACGGTGTTGCCGACGATGATGCTTTCTTCCGGCACGATGGCGCTGTTGGCCGGCGGCTTGACGATGATCTTGCCGCCCGAGAGGCCCTTGCCGACATAGTCGTTGGCTTCGCCCTCGAGCTCGAAAGTGACGCCATGCGCGAGCCAGGCGCCGAAGGCCTGGCCGGCGGTGCCCTTGAGGCTGACCTGGATGGTGTCATTCGGCAGGCCGGCATTGCCATAGATCTTGGCGATCGCGCCCGACAGCATCGCACCCGCGGAGCGGTTGGTGCTGTTGATCGCAGCCTCGATCTTCACCGGCGCGCCGCGGTCGAGCGAGGGCTGTGCCTTCTCGATCAGCGTGCGGTCGAGCACCGCCTCCAGATGATGGTTCTGGCGCTCGGAGTGATAGATCTTCTGGCCTTTCTCTTCCTTCTGCTTGACGAACAGCTTGGAGAAGTCGAGGCCCTTGGCCTTCCAGTGCGCGACCAGCCTGGTCTGGTCGAGCAGCTGAACCTGGCCGACCATCTCGTTGAAGGTGCGGAAACCGAGCGAGGCCATGATCTCGCGGACTTCCTCGGCGACGAAGAAGAAATAGTTGATCACGTGCTCGGGCTGGCCGGTGAAGCGCTTGCGCAGGACGGGGTCCTGGGTGGCGACGCCGACCGGGCAGGTGTTGAGATGGCACTTGCGCATCATGATGCAGCCGGCCGCAATCAGCGGTGCGGTGGCGAAGCCGAACTCGTCGGCACCGAGCAGCGCGCCGATCACGACGTCACGTCCGGTGCGGAAGCCGCCGTCGACCTGGACCACGATGCGGCTGCGCAGCCGCTCGCGCACCAGCGTCTGGTGGGTCTCGGCGAGGCCGATCTCCCAGGGCGAGCCGGCATGCTTGATCGAGGTCAGCGGCGAAGCGCCGGTGCCGCCCTCGAAGCCCGCGATGGTGACATGGTCGGCGCGCGCCTTGGCGACGCCCGCGGCGACCGTGCCGACGCCGATCTCAGAGACGAGCTTGACCGAGACGTCGCCCGCCGGGTTGACGTTCTTGAGGTCGTAGATCAGCTGCGCCAGATCCTCGATCGAGTAGATGTCGTGGTGCGGCGGCGGCGAGATCAGGCCGACGCCCGGGGTCGAGTGACGCACCTTGGCGATGGTCGCGTCGACCTTGTGGCCGGGCAGCTGGCCGCCTTCGCCGGGCTTGGCACCCTGCGCCATCTTGATCTGCATCATGTCGGAGTTGACGAGATACTCCGTGGTGACGCCGAAGCGGCCCGAAGCGACCTGCTTGATCGCCGAGCGCATGCTGTCGCCGTTCGGCATCGGCTTGAAGCGATCGGCTTCCTCGCCGCCTTCGCCGGTGTTCGACTTGCCGCCGATCCGGTTCATGGCGATCGCCAGCGTCGTGTGCGCCTCGCGCGAGATCGAGCCGAAGCTCATCGCACCCGTGGCGAAACGCCTGACGATGTCCTTGGCCGGCTCGACCTGGTCGAGCGGGATGGGCTTGCGCTTCTCTTCGTCCGCATTCTTGATCCGGAACAGGCCGCGCAGCGTCAGCAGACGCTCCGACTGCTCGTTGAGGATCTTCGCAAAGGCGCGATAGCGCTCCAACGAATTGCCGCGCGCGGCGTGCTGCAGCAGCCCGACCGACTCGGCGGTCCAGGCATGATCCTCGCCGCGGCTGCGATAGGCATATTCGCCGCCGACATCGAGCGCGGTCTTGTAGACCAGCGCCTCGCCGAACGCGTCGGCATGACGGCGCACGGCTTCTTCGGCGATCTCGGCAAGGCCAACGCCCTCGACGCGGGTATGCGTGCCGGCGAAGAACTTGCCGACGAAGTCGGCCTTGAGGCCGACCGCGTCGAAGATCTGCGCGCCGCAATAGGACTGGTAGGTCGAGATGCCCATCTTGGACATCACCTTGAGCAGGCCCTTGCCGATCGACTTGATGTAGCGCTTGACGATCTCGTAGTCGTCGAGCGAGCCGGGCAGGCGGTCCTTCATCGCGATGATGGTTTCGAACGCCAGGTAAGGATTGATCGCTTCCGCGCCGTAGCCGGCCAAGCAGGCGAAGTGATGCACTTCGCGCGGCTCGCCGGATTCGACGACGAGGCCGACCGAGGTGCGCAGGCCGGTGCGGATCAGATGATGATGTACGGAGGCGCAGGCCAGCAGCGACGGGATCGGCACGCGGTCCGAGCCGACCATGCGATCGGACAGGATGATGATGTTGACGCCCTCACGCACCGCAGCTTCGGCGCGCGCGCAGAGCTCGTCGAGCACCTGGTCCATGCCGGCAGCACCAAGACCGGCGTGGAAGGTGGTGTCCAGCGTGCGCGACTTGAAGTGCGACTCGGCGACATCCGAGATCGAGCGGATCTTTTCGAGATCCGTATCGGTCAGGATCGGCTGGCGCGCTTCCAGACGCTTGGTGGTGGCAAGCCCCTGCAGGTCGAACAGGTTCGGCCGCGGTCCGATGATGGAGACGAGGCTCATCACCAGCTCCTCGCGGATCGGATCGATCGGCGGGTTGGTGACCTGCGCAAAATTCTGCTTGAAGTAGGTGAACAGCGGCTTGGCCTTGTCCGACAGCGCCGAGATCGGCGTGTCGTTGCCCATCGAGCCGGCGGCTTCCTCGCCGATGGCCGCCATCGGCGTCATCAGGATCGCGATGTCTTCCTGGCTGTAGCCGAACGCCTGCTGGCGATCCAAGAGCGACAGGTTGGAGCGCACGCCGGTGGTCGGGACCTTCGGCAGCTCTTCCAGCACGATCTGGGTCCGCTCCAGCCACTCCTCGTAGGGATGGCTCTTGGCGAGCTCGGCCTTGATCTCGTCGTCGGGGATCAGGCGGCCCTGCTCGAGGTCGACCAGCAGCATCTTGCCGGGCTGCAAGCGCCACTTGGTGATGATCTGGTCCTCGGGGATCGTCAGCACGCCCATTTCGGACGCCATCACGATGCGGTCGTCCTTGGTCACGAGATAGCGCGCCGGCCGCAGACCGTTGCGGTCGAGCGTGGCGCCGATCTGGCGGCCGTCGGTGAACGCGATCGCGGCGGGGCCGTCCCACGGCTCCATCAGGGCGGCGTGATATTCGTAGAAGGCGCGGCGCTTCTCATCCATCAAGGGATTGCCGGCCCACGCCTCCGGAATCATCATCATGACGGCGTGCGGCAGCGAGTAGCCGCCCTGCACCAGGAATTCGAGGGCGTTGTCGAAGCAGGCGGTGTCCGACTGGCCTTCGTAGGAGATCGGCCACAGCCGGTTGATGTCCTTGCCGTAGAGCTCGGAGCTCACCGAGGCCTGGCGCGCCGCCATCCAGTTGGTGTTGCCGCGCAGCGTGTTGATCTCGCCGTTATGCGCGATCATGCGATAGGGATGCGCCAGCGACCACGCCGGGAAGGTGTTGGTCGAGAAGCGCTGGTGAACGAGCGCGAGCGCGCTCTCGAAATCCTTCTCGTGCAAATCGGGATAGTACTTGCCGAGTTGGTCGGCGAGGAACATGCCCTTGTAGATCACGGTGCGACAGGACATCGAGCACGGGTAATAGCCCGCAAGTCCGCGGTCACGGCGCTGGTAGATCGCCTGCGAGATCGACTTGCGCAGGATGTACAGCCGGCGCTCGAAATCGTCCTCGGTCTTGGCGGTGCCGTTGCGGCCGATGAACACCTGCATGCAGGCGGGCTCGGTCGGCTTCACGGTGACGCCGAGCGAGGAATTGTCGGTCGGCACGTCGCGCCAGCCGAGCAGGGTCAGGCCCTCTTCCTTGATCTGGTCGGCGATGATGCTCTTGATGACGTTGCGCCAGGCGGTGTCGCGCGGCATGAACAGCGCGCCGATGGCGTATTCGCCGGGGGCGGGCAGCGCGAAGCCGAGCTCCTTGGCCTTGCGGCTGAAGAAGGCGTGCGGGATCTGCACCAAAATGCCGGCGCCGTCACCGGCGCGCGGGTCGGCGCCGACGGCGCCGCGATGCTCGAGATTGCAGAGGATGCTCAGCGCGTCCGAGACGATCTCGTGCGACTTGTTGCCCTTGATGTTGGCGATGAAGCCGACGCCGCAGGAGTCTTTCTCCAGGCTCGGATCGTAAAGACCTTCGGCCGGCGGGCGTGAATTGTGTTCCTGAATCGGATCGGTCGTTTTCGAGGCGACCGTCGCCGACAGCTCTTCTGCCACGATGTTTGCGCGCTCGAATTGCGACCCGTTCATTGTTCCAATCCTCTCCGTGCGGCAAGCTCCCTCACCGCCATCTTCGGCGCACCTTGGGCGTTCCGCGGCACCCGCTTCTGGGTCACCGCTCGTCCGCTGCGAGCCGCATTTTCTTAAATTCAGGCCAAGAATTCAGACCAAGGCGTTCTTCGTCCCCGAGAACGGCTTTGCCTGTTGTCTCCTGGCGCTCGAAGGCACCGACTTTCGTTGCAATCCCTATGCCGGAACTGCAAGGAAAATTGAGACAGTCTTCCTGTCCTAACAATCACCTTGCCAAATTTTTGTCTATCACACAAGCGCGCGAAAGTCCCGATTCCCCATATGTCAATCAATCGCTTTCCGAAAGTTGCGCGGCCCCGGTTTTGAAGCAAACGCGCCCCGATCCGGCCCAAGCACTGCCGAAATCCCGGATGAAGCTTCACCTCAGCCCTTCGAAAGGCGCGCCACGCCGCAAGAAGCGAAAGAGCGCGGCCATCCGAACGGCCTGACAGGAGCGTGTCGACCATGAAGTTTTTCACAGGATGTGTGGCCGCGGCCACGCTGGCGCTGGCGGCAACCGCTGCTCAGGCTCAGGTTCCGGCGAGCGGTATGTCCGGCGGGGCCATGATCGCGGTGTCGGATTTCGACGGACCCTACGGGCCGCCGGACGCCGCGCCACCACCGCCGCCGCGCTACGGCTACGGCTATGGCTATGAGGAACGCGGCCCGGCGCTGGCGCTGCTACCGGCCACCGAGGTCTACGCGGTGCTGCGCGAAAACGGCTTCTCGCCGCTCGGCATCCCGCGCCTGCGCGGCGCCGTCTACACCATTGCGGTGATCGACCGTCGCGGCGACGACGGCCGGCTCGTAATCGACGCCCGCAACGGACGGATCATCCGCTTCATGCCGGCCGCTGATGCCTATGGCATGGCGCCGGCCTATGAGGAGCCCTCGGTTGCACCTTACCGGCCGCAAAGCGCGCTGCCGCCGCCGACCATGGTCCGTGGCGGCCCGCCGCGCCCGCCGGCTCCGATCCCGCACGTCGCCAGCCGCACCGTTCCGCTGCCCAAGGCGGCTCCGCAGCGCGCCGAGACACCGGTCGCGGCAGTGAAGCCGCCCGAGCAGACGACGCAGCAGGCCCAGCCCACGCAGCAGACGGCCGCCGTGCAGCCCAAGCCGGCCGAGCCAGCGCCGGCGGCAACCGTCGGTCAGGCCAAGCCGGCAGCGACGATCCTGCCGACGCAGGAGATGCCGGCGGCACAGGGGCTGGATTAGCGCTCGTTTGATGCAGCGGCGCCTACCACACCAACGGTGTCGTCCCTGCGAACGCACTAGTGGATGCACATATCTTCCAGAGTCTTATCAACGACTTGGCTCATCAACGCAGTAAAATGGCGAATTCTTGCGAAGCTGCCTTCGCGAATTTTCGTCATTGAGTAGCGACCAAGTCATTGATTACGAGTCGATTTTTCGGCTCGAAAAGATATGTGCATGCCCTAGTGCCAACGCAGGGACCCATATCGCGCGATCTATCGGTGGGGATGAGGTGCGAGTACCGAACTCCTAGTCTTCACCAAACCGCTCCCTGTGGCTATGGGTCCCTGCGTTCGCATGCGTTCGCAGGGACGACAGCTGGGCAAAACAAAAAGGCGCCTGAAATCCCAGGCGCCTTTCGCTTTCACGCAATCATGCTTCAGCTGCGCGGATACCCGGCCGCCTCCAGGATTAAATTCGCGACGTCCTTCGGATGCGACACCAGCGAGAGGTGGCCGGCATCGAGCTCGATCGTGGTGGCGTTCATGCGCTTGGCGAGGAAGCGTTCGAAGTCCGGGTTGATGGTGCCGTCGTTCTTCGACACCGCGTACCAGCTCGGCTTCGAGTGCCAGGCGGCCTCAGTGGTGCGGCCGGCGAAGATCGAGGCGGCCGTCGGCCATTGCACCGCGTAAAGCTCCTTGGCCTGGTCGGGCTTCACACCATTGGCGAAATACTTCAGGAACGCATCTTCCGAGAGCTTGGTGTAACCGTCGCGCTCGACGATACCGGCGCGCGCCGGGCCCGCCGGAAACTGCTTCGACAGCGCGACAAAATCCTCGTTCGCATCGGGGGCGCGCGCGGCGATGTAGACCAGGCCGGTAACCTTCGGATCGGTGCCGACCTGGCTGATCACGGTGCCGCCCCAGGAATGCGCGACCAACACTGTCGGACCATCCTGCTCGGCCAGCACGCGCTTGGTCGCCTCGACCGACTCGGCGAGCGATCCCAGTGGATTCTGCACGGCGGTAACGTTGAGGCCGGCGGCCTGGAGGATCGGGATCACCTCCGACCAACTCGAGCCGTCCGCCCAAGCGCCGTGCACCAGGACGACGTTCTTGGCCTTCACGGTCTGCGGGATCTGCGCGTGAGCAAGGCTGATGGGAGCCGCCAGCAGGCTCGCGGCGACGAAAAGGCTGCGCCAGAAAGTCATGATCGTTCTCCGTCTTGTTTTGGTTCGATACCCAAAGGACGGAGCGCGGGGCGGCAGTGTTACGCGTGCTCACTGCTCTGTGATGCAGTGCACAACGAAAAAACGCCCCGGGGCACCGGGGCGTTTTCGCAACTTGGTGAATGTGGATGCGCTTAGGCCGCGGCAGAGTTCTCGATCACCTGCGCGCCTTGCGCGCCGGTGTTGATCGCGATCTGGCGCGGCTTCTTGGCTTCGGGAATCTCGCGCACGAGGTCGACGTGGAGCAGGCCATTCTCGAGCGAGGCGTCCTTCACCTGGACGAAGTCGGCAAGCTGGAAGGCGCGCTCGAAGGCTCGGGCAGCGATGCCGCGGTAGAGCACTTCGGCCTTCGAGTTCTCGTTGGCGACTTTCTCGCCCTTGATCGTCAGCGTGTTTTCCTTCGCGACGATGGAGAGCTCATCCCTGGAGAAGCCGGAGACCGCAACGGTGATGCGGTAGGCGTTCTCGCCGGTACGCTCGATGTTGTAGGGGGGATAGCCGGGGCTGCCGTCCGAGCTCGTCTGGTCGAGCAGGTTGAAGAGACGATCGAAGCCGACGGTGGAACGATAGAAGGGGGTGAGATCGTAGGTACGCATGGTCAAGTCCTCCATTGAGCGACTGTTCAGGTAACCCGCCCGCCAATCGGGCCGGGCTTTAGTCTGTGTGCAGCCTGATGTTCCGGTTCCGAAACACTGGTAGCGGCCTGCACCATGGTGATATGGGTTCAAGGGAACGTCGTTCAAGAGGGCGGTGAATCGCGCCTTTTCGGCGCTCCCGCCCTTGATTTGCAGCCCTTGAACTACAACACTTGGCGCCCAAGCACTTCCAATCATGACGCTGGTCTCGATCCCGTCCAATCCCGTTCCCGAAGACGTCGTCAGCGGCACCATCAAGACGCCCGACGGCGTCGAGCTGCGCTTCGCGCGCTGGGCGCCGCCGGCGAACCGCAAGGGCACCGTCTGCGTCTTCACCGGACGCAGCGAGCAGATCGAGAAATATTTCGAGACCGTGCGCGATTTGCGCGACCGCGGCTTTGCGGTGGCGATGTTCGACTGGCGCGGGCAGGGGCACTCCTCGCGGCGTCTGCGCGATCCGCGCAAGGGCTATGTGCGCAACTTCGCCGACTACGAGATCGACGTGGAGACCTTCGTGCAGCAGGTGGTGCTGCCGGATTGTCCGCCGCCGTTCTTCGCGCTGGCCCATTCGATGGGTGGCGCGGTGCTGCTGCGGCTGGCGCATGCGCAAAAGCGCTGGTTCGACCGCATGGTGCTGTCCGCGCCGATGATCGACCTGCCCGGCCGCGCCACCTCGTTTCCGGTGCGGGCGTTGTTGAAGACGTTGCGGATGTTGGGGCGGGGCGGCGGATACGTTCCCGGCGGCAGCGACCATCTCACCGGGCTGTCGCCCTTCATCAACAATCCCGTGACCAGCGACCCCGTGCGCTATGCACGCAATGTCGCGATCCTGGAGGAGGACCCCACGCTCGGCCTGGCGTCACCGACGGTCGCCTGGGCCGACACCGCATTTTCGGCGATGCGCACCTTCAGGGGCATGAACTATCCGTCCGAGATCCGGCAGCCGATCCTGATGCTGGCTGCGTCCAACGACACCGTGGTTTCGACCGCGGCGATCGAGGAGTTCGCCTATCATTTGCGCGCCGGCTCCCATCTCGTGATCGCCGGCTCCAAGCACGAGATCCTGCAGGAGCAGGACCGCTACCGCTCCCAGTTCTGGGCCGCGTTCGATGCGTTCGTGCCGGGCACGCCGCTGTTCAAGTGAGGGGCGCTGCGCCTTATTCTCCGTCATTGCGAGGAGCTCTTGCGACGAAGCAATCCAGACTACCTCCGCAAAGGCAGCCTGGATTGCTTCGCTACGCTCGCAATGACGGTGGATGGATTCCGATCTCACAGCGTCTTCAGATACTCGATCAAATCGTAGCGCTCTTGCTCCTTGAGGACGCGGCCGATGGTGCCGTCCTTGCCAGGGCCCGGCGTGCCATCGAACGAGTGGCCGGCATTGCTGTTGCCGAACTGCTCGGTGCCATCAGACGCTCGCGTCGAGAAGCGCGACTGCCCGGTCTTGCAGCTCTCGCCATCGGCGACCGCGAAGCCGACCTGCTTCGGATCGTAGTCGCGACCACCGCCCATGCAGAACGATTTGGGGCGCTCGGCTGCGGGGCTCAGCATCCAGTAGAGCGAGGGCACCGATCCGTTGTGCAGGTAAGGCGCGGTGGCCCAGACGCCGTTGAGCGGGCGCGCGCGATACCAGGGCCCCGGCTCGTTCTTGTCGGGCGGCTGCGGACCGGGATTCGGGCAGTTCTGGCGCTCACCCCACCAGATCTTCTGAACCTTCGGGTCGATCTTCGCATCGTCCATCGCCTTGCGGCTGACGATGTCGACGAGCACCATCAGGCCCACCGAGTACGGCATGTCGGTCGAAGAAATATCCGGCAGGTTGCAGCTCCACCAGGCATTGAGTTTCTGGGTGGGATCGAGCTTGAGAAAGCCCGGTACCTGAACCGTCCGCGTCGCCAGCACACTGGCCTGAGCGAGGTCGGTTCCCATGCCTCTGGCGCTCTTCTGGACCTCGTTCAGGAATTTGTCGCCGCCGATGGTCTCCCAGCGTGACGAGGACCAGATGCTTTGCTTCGGAAATTCGGTGTCGAACACGGGATCGTTGACCGGACCGAGATGGCATTCGGCGCAGATCTCCGCATAGAGCTGTCGGCCGCGTTTGACGCGGTCGCCATCGATCTTCCACGCAGCATCGCCGAAGATGTCCGACGGCCATTTCGGTGACGTCAGTCCGGAGAGCTGCTTTTTCGGATAGGGCGCCGATCCCTTCAGCAGATCCTCGATCCAGTTCAGATTCTTGATGTCCATCGACGAGCGGAACAGCGCGTCCTTGGGTGTAGTGTCGGACAGATTGAGCAGCGCGGTGACGCCCAGCGCTTCGCCGGCGTTGCGGATCAGCGGTTGTTCGATGGACGCGTCATATTGCGCGAATTTGAGCCAGGGCACGGTCCAGATCGGAGGGAAGCTGACCGGCGCGTCCTTGGCATGCAGATTCTTCTCGAAGCCGCTGAGGCCGCTCAGCGTCATGTCCTGGGAGAAGACCTGGTTGCCGATGCGGTTGAGCGCGTCGAGGCGGCCATAACCTTCCTCGGTGTCCTGCTGCTGCTCTTCGCGCTTCGTCTTCTCGTTGAGCCTCGTCTTGCCTTCGATAGTCTTGTTGTAGGTCGTTTCCCAATCTTTCAGGAACGTGCCGATCGCACTCAGCTTCTGCTTCAACGCATCGCGATCCGCATCGCTGGCGGAGGGGCCGAGCACACGGTCGGCGAAGCGCGTGAAGCGGCCCGGTACGATGAGCGTGTAGGCGATCGACAGGCCGGTCGTGACTTCGAGCTTCCTGAGGTCGGTCATCGCCGGGCCGCCGTCGAAGCGAATGTCGATGCCTTTGTAGTGGATCTGGCCGGTGTGGCAGGCGGCGCAGGTCAGGCCGATCCGGTCCTCGCCGACCTTGCCGGTCGCGGGATCGGGCACGCCGGTCATGCGCGCGAAACCGACGGGCAGGCCGTCGACGTTTTCAGCCTGGGCGCCCCAGTTGACCGGCGGATCCCAAAGCCGCGCGGGCACCGGCTTCGTCTTGTCGTAGACATTGGCATAGCCGAACCGGCGCAGGGTGGCATCGTCGGTGTTGAGCGTCTGCGGGCTCGGAATGAAGCCGAAGCGTTGCAGATGGTCGCTGTCGTGCAGCATCCCGGGCTTTGCGAAGAAATGAAGCCGCGGCTGCTCGAGCGCCATGAACCAGCTATAGGGCACCGGGAAAGTCGCCGTGCCCTGGCTGGCGTGATGAAACCAGTGCCGGTCCTCCAGCGCCCAGTTTTGCTCGAGCCAGTACGCGGCCCGGGGTTCGACAAGCTTCGGCAATGGCGGCGCCACCAGGTCCCCGAGGATGCCGGGCAGCATCGGCTGGAATTGATCGGGAAAGCGCAGCGCCACGATGCCAAAGACGAGGAGCGCAGCGACAAATCCGCCGGCAGCGCGCAATATGAGCGAGGGCGGGGTGACCGGCTGGCTGACGATCCGCTGGGTGATCCTGTCAGGGAATTTGCGCTCGTTGAACAATGTCCTCACCTCGGCCACGCTGAGATAGCGGTCATCACCTTGACCCTTGCCCATGATCTTGAGCAGGACCGGCCATTCGAACTTCATCAGGATCGGGTAATACCAGCGCGACTGATTGCCGGCGCGCTTGAGATTGTCGTTCATGAAGGTCTGGATTTGTGCCGCGTTGAGCCCGGTTTCGGTGCCGCCATCGGGATCGGCATAGGGACCGCCGAAACTGGCGAGCCGCGCAATCTCGTCTTCGTTGACGCGCCCGTCGACGCCGAGGATGCGCGAGCCGGCGCCGAGCTTGTCGAGCGGGCCGCCGCGCAAGCCATTGAGCTGCGCGCCCCAGAAGATGCTTTGCAGGATGTGACAGGCACCATTGGCGATGAGTGCAACGCCGCGGACCTGGATACGGGCCGAGGTCTTCTTCAGCCCAGCCTCGCCGCTTGCATTTGCGATGGTCTGCGACAGCGTCCGGAGCGGGACGGTCCCGCCGTCGACAAAACCCTCGCCGACGAGGCCGCGCAGGAATGGGCAGGGATTGTTCGGCGAGACTTCGATCGAGGGATCGAAGGGCTTCTTGCGGGAGTCATCCATCGGTCAAAATCCTGAAAGAAACGAATCGCGAAAAAGCGGCCATGCCGATCAAGCGCGGAAAGTTTAACAAACAGACAGCGCGGACGCCGAAAGACAATACTACTTCAGCGTGTGACGAAGTGTGGCTGAATTCACTGTGGTGTCAATAAAGTCGGGCGTGATATCGCGGCGCAGTCGCGGTTTGCCCTCAGGATTCGGCGGCGCGTCTGACGTCGCTCTGGACCAGGGTGAGCTTGCTGGCCGGGACGCCCGCCTTCAAGAGCCCGTCGCGGTAATGCGCGATGTCCTCGGCCCGCTTCCAGTGAAAATTCCGCAAATGGCGGTCGACATTCAGGGTGGGGTAATTGCCCATCAGCACGCCGGTCGCCTCGACGGCCTCGCCGGTGCGGCCTAATTGGGCCAGTGCCGCGGCGCGGATCGCGAGCGCCTGCATGTGGTTCGGGTTGACGTAGAGCTGCTCGCGGGCCCACGACAGGGTCGCGTCATACTGGCCGACGAGATAGTGGCTGAAGGCGTTCAGCGCCGCCCATTGATAGCGCGGGTCGCTGTTGTCGCGCTGGGCTGCCATCGAGAACAGCTCGATCGCCTGGCGGTGCTCGCCGATGACGAAATGGCAGATGCCGAGCACGCCGCGCGCGCCCATGTCGTAGGGGTTGAGTGCGACGGCGCGCTTGGCGGCGTCCATCGCCGCCTCGTCATGGCCTTCCAACGCATGCGCCCAGGACAGGATCGAGAACGCAAAGGAGGATCGCGGGTCGAGCCGGACGCTGGTTTCGGCCAACGCCATCGCTTCGGCCCACATTTCACGCGTGCCCTTGACCCAGCCGAACTGGATACTCTGGATCTGGATCGTGGCGAGATAGGCATGCGCGATCGACAGTTTGGGATCGAGCGCGATCGCCTCCCGGAACAGCTCGACGGCCGTGCTCAGATCTTCCTTGGTCTGCCGGTAATAATGCGACAGGCCCTTCAGGAAGCGGTCCCAGGCGGTGATGTCGTTGGTCGGGCGCGCGGGCGCGGAGGCCTCGGCCCGGACGATCTCGGTGGCGATGGCCGCGGACAGATGGGTCGTGATCTCGTCCTGCATCGCGAAGAGATCGCCGATGTCGCGGTCGTAACGGCCGGTCCAGAGCTGCTCGCCCGTTTCCGGCGCGATCAGCTCGGCGGTGACGCGGATCTTGGCGCCGGCGCGCCGCACCGAGCCCTGGATCAGATAGGTGGCGTCGATCTCGCGCGCGATCACGCGCGTGCTGACATTCTTGCCCTTGAAGGCGAAGGTCGAGTTGCGGCTCAGCACGCGATAGAACGATTGCAGCGACAGCGCGTGGATCAGGTCCTCGGTCAGGCCGTCGGAGAAATATTCATCCTGGGCGTCGCTGAGATTGGCGAAGGGCAGCACGCCGACGATGGCCGTGCGGTATTGCTGTGAGAGTGCGGACCCTTCCTTCAGCTCTGGCGCAAGTGCAGTCGCGCCATCGGGCGTCCAGGTCCAGATTCCGACCGGATCCTTGATGTTCTTGAAACGATGGTTGCCGCCGTCGACCAGCGGCACGGTGAGATGCTTGCTCGCCTCGCGGTAGGCCTTGGCCGAGATCGCGAACCCGCCGGGGTTTGCCACCGATTCCAGGCGGACGGCGATGTTGACGTCGTCACCGAACACCTCGTCCTCGTCGGCGATCACGTCACCCATGTGGATGCCGAGCCGGAACTGCATGGTGCGTTCGGCGGGCAGATGGTGATTGCGATCCGCCATCAGCAGCTGCATCGCGATCGCGGCCTCGGCGGCGCCGACGATGGAGGGGAATTCCAGCAGGAAGCCGTCGCCGGTGTTTTTGACGACGCGGCCGCCGTGATTGAGGATGATCGGATGGATCGCGCTGCGATGGGCCTTGAAGGCGGCATGGGTGCCGGCCTCGTCACTGCCCATCATCCGTGAATAGCCGGCGACATCGGCGCAGACGATGGCGGCCAGACGTCTTTCCATATCCTCAGAGCTCCAAGGGAGAGGGGACAGCCACCGCGTGGCAGTCGCCTCGAATCCCGCATTTCAAAACCCTGCCTTTATAGAGCAGATGAGGCCGAGCGAAAGTATGAACCGCATTGCAAATTCGACGCAAATCCTAAGCTTTTCCGGCGGTGGACGGCAGGGTACGAACCGATTAAGGCCAATCCCTTGGGATCGCCCGGCCGGGCGGCGGGAGTCTCTTATGCTGGGCATTCACGAAATCTGGCTCTTCATCCTGTCGGGCGTGCTGCTCAACATTACGCCGGGGCCGGACACAGTCTATGTCATCGGCCGCAGCATGCAGATGGGCTGGCGCGGCGGGGCGGCGGCGGCCTTCGGCATCAGTTGCGGCTGCTTTTTCCATGTCGCGGGCGCCGCGATCGGCCTTTCGGCGCTCCTGATGGCCTCATCCACCGCGTTTTCGATCCTGAAGCTGGTCGGCGCGGCCTATCTGGTCCTCACCGGCCTTCAGATGCTGTGGTCGCGACCGGCCCTGGTGAGGGTCAAGGACGAGGCCGAGCGGAGCTCGCTGCGGCGGGTTTTCCTCCAGGGCGTCTTCACCAACGCGCTCAATCCCAAGGTCGCGCTGTTCTTCCTGGCCTTCCTGCCGCAATTCGTCGCAGCCGATGCGCCGCACAAGCCGCTCGCCTTCCTGACGCTCGGCCTGATCTTCATCTGCACGGGAACGCTGTGGTGCCTGGTGCTGGCGGCGTTTGCGGCGAAAGCCGCTCACCGGCTGCGGCAGTCCGAGGGCGTGATCGCCTGGGTCAACCGGACCGTCGGCGGCCTCTTCATCTATCTCGGCATCCGCGTTGCCATGCTGGAGACGCGGTAGCTCATCCGAACGGATGAGTGGATATCACGTCAGACGAATTCCTTCAGCAGCGCGCCGCCGGCCAGATAGACGCCAAGCAAGATCATCGCGACCAGGAACCAGCGGCGGAACGCCTCCGCCGGCATTTTCGCCCGCACCGACTGGCCGATGAACATGCCGGCAAAGGCCGTAGCCATGGCGACGACGCCCGGTACGGCATTGGCTGGCGTCAGCAGGCCGCCGGCGGTGAGGTTGAAGGCGAGCGCCAGCGTTGCGGTGGTGAAGAACACGCCGAGCGCCTGCACCAGCTCGTCCTTCTCCATCCCGATCGCCTGCATGAACGGCATCGAGGGGATCACCTGCACGCCGGTCGAGGCCGAGATCACACCGGTGATGAGGCCAACCACGCCGCCGACCCATTTCTCGTTCTGCGGCGCGACGTGGAACTTGAATGTGCTGAGGCCGATGATGGCGTAGATCACCAAGAGGATGCCGAGCACCACGGTGCCGTAGCGGGCATAGGGTCCGGTCAATGCGCCGGCATTGAGCCAGCATCCGATCACGGTGCCGATCATCAGCGGCCACAGCCGCCCCAGGATGTCGCGCAAATGGGGGCCGACAAACGTCTGCCAGATGTTGGTGACGATGGCGGGCACGATGACGATTGCGATCGCGCGGCTGGGCGCCATGTTCACCGCGAGCAGGCCCATGGAGACCGTCGGCAGGCCGAGCCCGACGACGCCCTTGACGAATCCGGCGACCAGGAAGACGGCGGCGATGAGGATGAGAAGCGGGTCAATCATACTGCCACATTGACTGAAGCCGTGCGTCGGCACAATCTGGAGGTTACGGAGATAGCCTTCGTTTTGGCCGAAGGCTGAGGATACCTGCCATGCGCTTCGATCTTGTCGATCTCCAGCTCTTCATTGCGGTCGCCGACCAGCGCAGCATCACCCGCGGCGCGGAGCGTTCGCATCTGGCGCTCGCGTCCGCCAGCGCGCGCATCAAGGGGCTCGAGGAGGCGCTCGGCGTCGCGCTGCTCAAGCGCGGGCGGCGCGGCGTCGAATTGACCGCGGCCGGCGAGAGCCTGCTCGATCACGCGCGGCTCGTGATCCACCAGATCGACGCCATGCGCGGCGATCTCGCCGGCTTTGCCAGCGGCGTGCGCGCCAGCGTGCACTTCCTTGCCAACACCTCAGGGCTCTCGGAGCATCTGCCAAAAGCGCTGGCCGGCTTCCTGCGCGAGCATCGCGACGTCGCCATCGACATCGAGGAGCGCGAGAGCACCGACATCGCGGCCGCGATCACCGCAGGCGCCGCCGATCTCGGCTTCGCCGCCGAGCACGCGCTGCCCGACCATGTCGAGCGTTTCGTGTTCAGCGAGGATCGCCTGACGCTGGTGACGTCCAGGCGTGGCCCGTTCGCCGGCCGCCGCCAGATCGATTTCCAGGAAGCGAACGCCTGCGAGTTCGTCGGCCTGACCAGCGCCACCGCGCTTCAGATGCATATTTCAAAGCACGCCGCCCGGCTCGGCATGCGCCCGCATTTCCGCGCGCGCTTACGCGACTTCGACGCGATCTGCCAGCTGGTCTCAGCCGATGTCGGCGTCGCGCTGGTGCCGGAATCCGCCGCCCGCCGCTGCGCCAAGCTGATGCCGCTCGCCATGGTCCGCCTGCGCGACGCCTGGGCCAACCGGAGGCTCGTGATCTGCGCGCGCAGCTTCAAGGCGCTGCCGCGGCCGGCCAAGATGCTGGTGGAGCATTTGAGGGCGGCTGCGGTGTAAGGGGGGATTTGGAGTGCCTCTATGTGGGCGGTCGGCTCCCTCTCCCGCTTGCGGGGGAGGGCTGGGGTGGGGGTGTCTCCGCAAGAAAGAGTCCCCAAGAGGAGAAAGCCCTCACCCGCCGCGCTCTGCGAGCGCGTCGACCTCTCCCGCAAGCGGGAGAGGTGTAAACCACCTACTTCGCCGTCTCCACGCCGGCGTCCTTGATCACCTTCGCCCATTTCGCGGTCTCGTCCGCAATGAATGCGCGAAAATGCTCCGGCTCGTCGCCGATCAGCGTCGCGCCCTGCTGGGCGAGCTTGTCCTTCACCGCGGGATCCGCCATCGCCTTGGTCGCGAGGTCATGCAGCGTTGTCACGATCTCCTTCGGCGTGCCCTTCGGCGCGACCATGCCGTACCAGTTCTCGATGCGCAGATCGGGAAAGCCGGCTTCCTTCGTGGTCGGCACGTCGGGGGCGGTCGGGGCGCGTTCCGCTGATCCGACCGCGATCGGCTTCAGCGCGCCGGCCTTGACCTGCGGCAGCAGCACCGGGAGGTCGAGGAACGTCATCTGCACCTGCTGGCCCAAGAGATCGTTCACCGCCGGCGCGGCGCCGCGATAGGGCACGTGCACGATGTCGATCTTGGCCGTCAGCTTGAACAGTTCGCCGGCGAGATGCGGCAGGCTGCCGGGGCCGGAGGAGGCGAAGTTGAGTTTTCCCGGCTGCGCTTTCGCCAGCGCAATCAATTCGCCGATGTCCTTGGCTGGCACATTGGTCGCCACCACCAGCATTTCCGGCACGGTCGCCACCAGCGTCACCGGTGTCAGATCACTCAGCGTGTCGTAGGCCACCTTCTCCATGCTCGGGCTGATCGCGAGCGCACCGGCGGAGGAGATGGCGATGGTGTAGCCGTCGGGCGCGCTCTTGGCGACCGCGTCGGTGCCGAGCACGCCGCCCTGGCCGCCGCGATTGTCGATCAGCACCGGCTGTCCCGCCAGTTCCGATATGCGCTGGCCGATGACGCGGGCGATGATGTCGCTGGGGCCGCCGGCCGGGAACGGCACGATCAGCCTGATCGGTTTTGCCGGAAAATTCTGCGCCGCCGCCACCGACGGCAGCAGCAGAAACAATCCCAAGGACAATCTTGAGAACGATCTAGCGAGAAGCCTGCGTGAGATGGTCATGCAAGCGTCCCGCTGGCGCTTGTTACTGGTTGAGCAGTTTCAATGCTTCTTCGTGGACCCTGGCGTCGCCGGCCGCGACGATGCGGCCGCCGCCCTGGGCCGGCTTGCCTTCCCAGGTGGTGACGACGCCGCCGGCGCCGGTCACGATCGGGATCAGCGCTGCGATGTCGTAGGGCTTCAGCTCGGTCTCGACCACGAGATCGACATGGCCGGCCGCCAGCATGCAATACGAGTAGCAATCGCCGCCATAGCGCGACAGCCGCGCGCCCTGCTCGATCCGGCCGAAAATGGCGCGGTCGCGCTCGTTCATCAGCAGCGGAGAGGTGGTGTAGGTCGTCGCCTCCGACAACGAGGCGCAGCGGCGGACCTGGAGCCGGCGCTCGCCGGAGGGGCCTTTATACGTGGCCGAGCCGTTGTCGCCGGAAAAGCGCTCGCCGATGAAGGGCTGGTGCATCATGCCGTACACCGGCGAGCCCTTGTGCAGCAGCGCGATCAGCGTGCCCCAGATCGGAAAGCCGCCGATGAAGGATTTTGTGCCGTCGATGGGGTCGAGCACCCAGACATAATCAGCGTCCTCGCGCTCATTGCCGAATTCCTCGCCGACGATGCCGTGCTGGGGGAAGCTCGCCTTGATCAGCCGCCGCATCACCGCTTCGGCCGCGCGGTCGGCTTCGGTCACCGGATCGAAATCCTTGGTCTTGCTCTTGTCGTCGATCGACAGCGAGGTGCGGAAGAACGGCAGGATGGTTTCGCCGGACGCGGTGGCAAGCCGTCCGATGAAGGCTGAGAAGTCGATCACCGTCACGGTGCATCCTCAAAACGAAAGTGGGGTGAAGCTTTCATCTGCCTAGCTCAATTCGCCTCTCGCGTGCAGCGCTCCTCGATTTGCACCCTGGTATTTTGAATGCGGATACCGGCTGCCCAAGCGGACCACATGCCGAGCCATATGCTGGCCAAATATCGATCATTGAGTTGAAAACTTAGTTCCGAACATGCCTCGTTCGTATGCAAATGACTATCAACCCATTGAATTTCCTTATCAAAGAAACTGAATCTGGGTTTCTCCAGGAGCAAATGAGCCATGTGTTTTTGCATGGGAAACCGCTCAAAAGCCCTTGCACTTTGTGCGACGCGGCCGCATATTGTTGCGGTGCGGTAGCGCTCTGCGTTACCGCTGCCCTCCTTGGGCGTTTCCTCCCTAGACTTGGGCCGCTTCTTCATCAGAAGCGGCCCTTTTTTCTTGGGGCCTCTGTTTTCAGTTTAGCGCGCATACGCTTGCGAAGCGAAAACGCATTCGCACTTCTCGCAGCGCGCACCATCGTTCGAGAAGCAGTCGCGTCTATTCCGCCGCGGCCTGGAACGGGCCGAGATCGCCGAACGGGATCGTGGTCGCCAGCACATCAGCGAGGACGCCGAAGTCGCTCGCCACCTGCGCAAAGCGCGGGCCGCGCTCGCGCCGGCGCTCGTCCATGTAGATCGCGCGGTTGAACTCGAGTTGCACCGCGTGCAGGCCGCTCGCCGGATTGCCGTAATGCTCGGTGATGAAGCCGCCGGCATAAGGCTTGTTGCGGCCGATCGAATAGCCGAGCCCCGTCATGGTCTCCTCGACGCGGTCGGGCAGCAGCGGCGTGCAGCTCGTGCCGTAGCGGTCGCCGATCACGATGTCGGGCCGGCGCGGCTCGTCCCTGCTGACGCCAACCGACGGCATCGAATGGCAGTCGACCAGCACCACGGTGCCGAACATCTGGTGCACCTTGTTGATCAGCCTGCGCAGCGCGCGATGGTAGGGCTTGTACAGCGTCTCGATCCGCGCCAGCGCGTCGTCGACCAGGATGCGGTCGCGATAGATCTCCTGGCCGTCGCCGACCACGCGCGGAATGGTGCCTAAGCCGCCCGCGACCCGCATCGAGCGCGTGTTGGCAAAGCTCGGCAGCCGGCCGGTGAACATGCGGGGATCGAGCTCATAGGGCTCGCGATTGACGTCGACATAGGAGCGGGGAAAGTTCACCCGCACGGTCGGAAAGCCGCGATCGCTCAAGTGTCCGATCAGCTCGTCCATGAAGGAATCTTCGGACCGCCGAAGTTGCGGCAGGTCGATCCGCGAGGCGCTCAGGAATTCGTCCGGATAGGTCGAGCCGGAATGGGGCGAGTTGAAAATAACAGGCGCGCGCCACTCGGCGGGCTCCACGATCTCGAAGGCTGGCGACACCTCGCCGTCAAACCGGGTCATCTTCTCAGGCTTCGTCCCTTCACGCCGCGCGATCCGGCCAAAATCCAGCAAGCCCCAGATCGAGTGATTCGGCCGATCGAGCGGCTCTTATGTGTCGCCATTGTCCGGAATCGCAACCATTCTGCCAAGCGAAAAGATGTGATCGGCGCTGGAACATGTCTTAACCGTGCGGGCAGGGAGGCGGGGATGCGCAAGTGCTGGTCGATTGATTCGCAAGCCATTCGGGTCCACAAGGGGCTGTGCCGGTCGGGCCCATGGTAAAGATTTTCACCCGAAATTTACCCTCTGTCGGGCTTAGTGACCTCTGCGTACCTTTGGGGATTCGACGTTCCTGCCATGCCAAAAATCCTGCTCGCCGAAGACGACAACGACATGCGCCGTTTCCTGGTCAAGGCGCTGGAAAACGCCGGTTTTCAGGTTTCGTCCCACGACAACGGCATGGCCGCCTATCAGCGGTTGCGGGAGGAGCCGTTCGAGATGCTCCTGACCGACATCGTGATGCCGGAGATGGACGGTATCGAGCTCGCCCGCCGGGCCTCGGAACTCGACCCCGATATCAAGATCATGTTCATCACCGGCTTCGCCGCGGTCGCCCTGAACTCGGATTCGGACGCCCCCAAGAACGCCAAGGTGCTGTCGAAACCCGTTCACCTGCGCGAATTGGTGAGCGAAGTGAACAAGATGCTGGCGGCCTAAATTGGCCCCCTTCCGTCCTTGCACCGGCTCCGCCGAGCCGTTATAGGGACCCCACCCGACGACAATGGACTAATAGGGCACGTAGCTCAGCGGGAGAGCACTACCTTGACATGGTAGGGGTCACAGGTTCGATCCCTGTCGTGCCCACCATCCTTCGCTCGCGATAGCCGAGCGAAGGATGCCACGCCGAAGCCCAACGGGCGCAGGCGGGCTTGTCGCCGCGAGCTACGGCTCGGCAAGCCACGATCCAACCAATCTCGATGCGAAGCGTGACGTCCTGACTGGCGCCAACATCCTGATCGCGCGTCGTCCGCTTCAGGCAAGCAGGGTCATCACCTGGTCGATCACGGCCTGAACCTGCTTTGCATCGGAACCCTGGTGCGCGAGCGTCATCAATCCCGTGTGCACCACCATGATCGTGTGCGCGGTGAGGTCGGGATCAAAGCCTTTCCCGAACTGGGCTCGGTCGGCGCGCAGGCGCGCGCGCAAAAGCTGCTCGAGGCGTCTGTTGTAGCGCTCGATGCTCTTGCGGACTTCCGTCTGGTCGAGCGAGCCGTCGGTCGCCGCGTTGATCGACAGGCAGCCCCGCGATCCCTTTGCGCCCGAGCAATACGGCACGAAGCCCGTGAGCCATTGCCGAATCACGTCGTGGGCCGGACCGGACTGCGCCAGGACGCGCTCGGCCCAGCCGAGGATGCCGTCGTGATAGCGATCGAGCACGCGCAGGAATAGCGCGCTCTTGTCGCCGAACGCCGCATAGAGGCTCGGTTTGGCGATGCCGCTCGCCGCCGTGATCTCGTCGAGTGATGCGGCCTGATAGCCCTTGCGCAAGAATACCTCACGCGCGACTTCGAGCACGTCGTCGGGATCGAAACTGCGTGGTCTTGCCATGCGATCTTTTTATGTACTTCCACCGCGGATGTTAAGCCCTCAAGGAGACGTGACCGGATCAATCCGGCGCCTTTCTTGACGCTTCTCCAGTTGTGTACTACAAAGTACAGAATGAAACGATGGGAGATGACAGATGAAGGCACTTCAGGTCGTAGCGTTTGGAAAGCCCGCTGATGCAGTGAAGCTGAACGACGTGCCCGACGTAGGCGCGCCCGGCCCGGATGAAGTCGTGGTCGCTGTCGAAGCCGCCCCGATCAACGCCACTGACCTCATGATCATGGCGGGACGGTACGGATATCTTCCGCCGCTGCCGGGCACCCTCGGGATCGAGGGCGTCGGCCGCGTGGTCGCCGCAGGCGCGAACGTCAAGACCCTGAAGGAGGGCGACCGAACCCTGATACCGATCCTGCGTCCGAGTTGGACCGAGCGGGTGAAGTTCACCGCGTCGTGGCAGCGACCCTTATCGCCGCAAGCAGATATTCCGCAGCTCGCGATGCTCGGGGTCAATCCGGCGACGGCGTACCTGTTGCTGACCGATATCGTGAAGATCCCGAACGGGGGCTGGGTGATCCAGAACGGCGCCAATTCGGCAACGGGGCGCGCGGTCATCGCAGTGGCGAAATCGCTGGGAATCAAGCTGGTGAACGTCGTCCGACGCGAGGACGTCGTGCCGGAATTGCGCGCTCTGGGAGCGGATGTGGTGCTCGTCGACGGCCCCGACCTGCAAAAACGAGCGGCCAAGGAGACGGGTGGAGCGCCCATCCATCTGGCGCTCGACATGGTCGGCGGCACGTCGACCCTGAATCTGATGAACTGCGTTGCCCCGAAGGGCGTGGTCGTTCTCTACAGCGCGATGAGCGGACAACCCTTCTCCGGCTCGAGTCTCAGCGCGATCTTTGCCGAGGTGTCCGTGCGCGGCTTCTGGCTCGTGCATTGGCAAAAGACCGCCAAGGACGAGACCATGGGTGCAATGTACGATCATCTGACCGCGCTGGTGACGTCGGGCGCGCTCACTGCGCCGGTCGCTGCGGCATATGGTCTGGAGCAATTCCCCGAGGCGATCGCCCAGGCAGCAAGCTTCAAAGGCAAGGTCATCTTTACGCCGAACCGAACCTGATCGTAGATCGAAAATCCCCACACGCCCTGCGTTTCGAAATCAATTTCTATACCGCATGGTATAGAAATCTGGACAACATTGTCGCGATCCCCACGACCGGAGAACAAAGCTCATGCCGTCTCTCTTCGACCCGCTTTCAATTGGTGACCTGACGCTTCCGAACCGCGTGATCATGGCGCCGTTGACAAGGCTCCGGGCCGACCAGAACAAGGTGCCGACGGCGATCATGGCGGACTATTACGCGCAGCGCGCGTCCGCCGGCCTGATCATCTCCGAAGGCGTTCCGGTTTCGCAGCAGGGGGTCGGCTATCGCGGTGTCGCCGGAATCTGGGCGGACGAGCATGTGGGCGGGTGGCGCAACGTGACCAAGGCCGTGAAGGCCGCCGGGGGGCGGATCTTCATGCAGATCTGGCACGTGGGCCGGATTTCCGATCCGGAGTTTCACAACGGACAGGCGCCGGTCGCGCCGAGCGCGCTGGCGGCCAGAGGCAATGTCAGTCTGTTGCGCCCCGAGCGTCCCTTTGTCGTGCCGAGGCCTTTGCCGACCGAGGACGTCGCGGCCGTGGTCGGAGATTTCCGCCGGGCCGCGCAGTTTGCCGAGGCGGCGGGGTTCGACGGTGTCGAACTGCACGGTGCCAATGGCTATTTGCTCGATCAGTTTCTTCAGGATGGATCGAACCAGCGCACCGATCAGTATGGCGGCGCCATCGAAAACAGGGCGCGCCTCATGCTCGAAGCGGTCGATGCGGCGATTGAGGTCTGGGGACCGTCTCGCGTCGCCATGCATCTGGCGCCGCGGGCGGACGTGCACTCGATGGGCGACTCCGACCGGACGGGCACGTTCGGCTACGTCGCGCGTGAGCTCGGGCGGCGCAGCATCGCATTTCTCTGCGTCCGCGAGCATGTTGCGGCCGACAGCCTCGGTCCCCGGCTGAAGGCGGAGTTCGGTGGCGTCTACATCGCCAATGAAGGCTTTAACGCAACGACCGCGCAAGAGGCCCTCGATGCCGGATGGGCCGATGCCGTTGCCTTCGGCAAGGCCTTTATCGCCAATCCCGATCTTCCTGAACGGCTTCGCGCCGGTGCCACGCTCAATGCCCCGCAACCGGCGACGTTCTATGCGACCGGGCCCGAGGGCTACACCGACTATCCCTCCCTGCAATTGCAAAGCGTCGGCTGAGCCGGCTGGCTTGATGACATCTGTGCGGCCCGCACCTCCTGGAGAGATGCGGGCGGTCTGCGCCGGCGCTGCCGGCATGACCGAGGCGAGCGCCGGGACCAGGACCGCCGCTATTTCAGCTCCGTGTTCGCGACCGGCATGATGGACGCAACGTGCCAGCCGTTCGCGTCCTGGACATAGATCTGGCTGATCAGGAATGTATTTTGCTGCGCTGGCTTGCCAGGAAGGCCGCGCGTGAAAACGATTGGCACCAGAACCTGCATCACGTCGTTTGAGATCACAGCGACCCGGAATTTCGACATGTCGGGCTCGAGGTGCCAGGTGCCTTCATAGTAGTCCTTGAACCGGGCGGCGACCGCATCGCGGCCTCGCGTATCGACGTTTCTCGCGAACAGCAGCGTACCGGGCGAATCCAGCAGCATCGCCTTCACCGCGTCGGCGTCGTGCGCATTCTGCGCGGCAATGAATTTTTCGAAGATGGTGCGCGCCTCGGCGTCATTTGCGGCGGCCTGCGCTTGTGCGCCCGCGCCGATCGTCGTGACCAGAGCGAGCAGCATCGCAGCTGCCAGCGCGCTGCGACGTTTCGCCGACAGCCGTGGCGCGGCCAGGCTCGCCGATTTCATTGAATGGAACATGTTCACCTCGTTGTTTCGGCACCAGATTGCCCGGCGCGCCTCCTAATCATGACAATCATCATGTTTATATTCATGATAGATATCATGTAAAATGACGACTCATCACGAGGTGCGCAAATGAAAGTGAGCAAGGAGCAAGTGGCGGAGCATCGGACGCGGATCATGGTCGCGGCTGCGCGCCTGTTCCGGCAGCACGGTTTCGATGACGTCACTGTCGCCGACGTGATGAAGGAAGCCGGTCTGACGCACGGAGCCTTTTATGGGCACTTCCCGTCCAAGGAGGCCTTGATCGCGGAAGCTGTCGGACACGTGCTGCCGTCAGCCGCCAATAGTCCGGACCCGCGCCGGCCGGCGGCGGACTACGCCGACGGTTATCTCAGCGTCCGGCACCGCAACAACCGCGCGACGAGTTGCCTGTTCTCGAGCCTCGGGACGGAGGCGGCGCGAGGCTCAGCCGATCTTCGGCACAGCATGACGCAGGCCATTCGCTACCGGATCGATTATCTGGCGGCCGATGTCGATGGCGGCACGTCTCATGCCAAACGTCGTGCAGCGATTGCGGCCTGGGCGTCGATGGTCGGCGCGATGGTGCTGGCTCGCATTGTCGATGACGACGAGTTTTCGAGAGAGATTCTGTCGGAAACACGCGCATCGCTGCCGCTGCGGTAGCGGCACGGCCGGGCCAGGGCTGGCCCGGTCGTGTCGTCGAACGTTCGAGGGGCGGCCGACGTCTTGTCGTCGCGCCCACTCACGTCAGCGGCAGCAGATGCTCCGGGATCGGCACTGGGGCTGCCGGCACCAGCGAGGCGACGGAGACGTGCGGCCAGGTCAGGCCGTTGAAATCCAGCATGACTTTCTGCGAATACTGGATCTGCGTCGTTGCCACCCGGACGCGGCCGCCGGCGAAAGCCTTGTTCGGCACGAACGGCAGCGTGGCGACGAAGCTCGGCACCAGCGGCACCGTGCCCTTCTGCAGCGGCTGGAGGATGATCGGCGGCTCGCCCGACGCGATGCGCGGCACGTCGATGTCATAGATGACAGTCTCGATCCAGAATACGGCATCCATCTGGAAGGCGTTGGCGTTGGCGCCGTTGCCGCCCGGTGGCGGAGCCGGCACGCCCTGCAGGAACGCGATGTTCGCGGTGCCGCCGGCGAAGTTCGGCGCCTGCGGATGCGGCCCGGCCGAAGGGACGGCCGGCAACGGACCGCCTGATAGCGGCGTGCCGGGCCTGGTCGAGGTCTCGATGATGATGGTCTGGCTGATGGTCTGATGCGCGATCTGATGGCGCAGCACCGTGTTCGGATCGGTGATCATGGCCTGGGTGAGCTTGCCGGAGGCGATCAGCGCGGTGAGGTCCTGCGGCAGCCTGCGTGTGGTCTTGTTGGCCGCGGTCTGATTCTGGAACGTGAACTTGTTGGCCGGATTGCCGCCGAAGAACGGCGTGATGTCGACCGCCGCAATGGTCGGCTTGCCGGCCACCGCCGGCAGCGCGGTGCCTTGCGCGGTGATCGTCGTGCCGTGCGGGATCGAAGCCATGCGCGCGACGGTGAACGGTTCGTGCGGATTGGTGCTGGACGGCACCGCAAGCCAGATGCCGGGCTCGAAGTGAATGCCGACAGGCGTGCCCGTGGTCACGTCGTTGATGGTCTGCAGATAGGGCACGCCGTTCAGGAAGGCATCCGCCTGCGGCCCCGAGCCGCGATTGGGAATCGAGCCGAGATTGTTCGAGAACGACATCGTCTCGTCGGTGAGGTTCAGCTCCAGCACATTGTCGGGCGGGTCGGTGGTGTTGATCGGCCCCGGCATCTGGGTCGGCGTCGTCGCGCTGTCGGGCCGGAAGATCGTGTTGAATCCCTGTCCCGTGAATGTGCCGGCGAAAGCCGACAGCGGCCCGAGCGTCGGCGGCAAGGTGACCGGCACGGCAGCGGGGACGGCAGCAGCGTGTGCGGCAGCCCTGAACACGCTATCGACCTGGTGGATGGAGAAGTTTGCGGTTCTGTTGAAGGCGCTGGTAAGCGGCTTGGGTTCGTCCATGGGGCGTTCCTTATCTTGGCCGCAAGGGCGACCGTCGATGCCGGCGCTCTCCCGGGCCGGCGATCCGGGCTGATCAATGGCTTCTCCGTGTCAGGCCATGCCACGCGCACGCGCGAGATGGCTGTCGCATCGCCGGGAACGGCGAGACGTCGGAATTTTTTGAAACCGGTCGCGATCTTCTGGCTCGTCGTCCGTCGCGGGGATCGTCGGTGTCACCCTGCGCGAAACAACGCTTTGTAAGGGGTGTTCAAAAATGAAATGATCGAAACATACGGGTCGTGCGCCCCGTTCGCCTTGGTTACATCCCGATTATGATACAACCTAAGAGATGCTTCAAGTGTGTTCCATTTCACAAGCGAAAGAGTCGCAGTCACACAAACAATCGGCGTGAACCACCATGCAGGGCGCGGATCATTGCGACTTCCGCTACCGGCGCGTTGCGGACGAACCGAGGAAGAGAAAGTGAATGACGCGGACGATTTGTCTTGCCGCGGCGGCTCTGGCGTTGATGGCATCAAGCGCCGATGCGGCGATGATCGACTGGCAGGCCGAGTTGCAGCGCTGCCGCGCGCTACGCGAGAGCGTGGCGCCGCTGCTTCAGGCTGGCGAGGGGATCTCCGCGGTGGGGCGCTCCAATCGATCCGTCCGCCGCTGCATCTGGATCCAGCGCATGGCGGCGCGCAAGAAAATCCCCGGCGCGGAGACGTGGTAGGTCCTTTCGTCGGGTCGCTGCGGAGGCACTTACGCTCTATCTATCACCGTCACCCTGAGGTGGCCGCTTCTTCAGCGGCCCTCGAAGGGCGACGGCCCGGCTGCCGCACAGGGGCCGTGCATCCTTCGAGGCTCCCGGCGCGATGCTTTGCATCGCGCCACTCGCGCCTCAGGATGACGGATCTGAGAGCTTCGTCGCTGTCCTGTTGTCAGTCCCGAGCAGCAAATCCTTCAGCCCGCTCGGATAGAGGCTCGGGCCACCCGGCACGTCGAGATCGGCGAGGTCGAACCAGCGGGCGACGATCTCCTCTCCGTTGTCCTCGCGAGAATCGATGCGGTCCTGACCCGCGAACGCACGTTGCGGAAACGCGACCTCGGCGATGAACATCACCTCGTGCCCGGTCGCGCCCTCGTGGACAAAGATGTTCTCCATCATCAGCGGCTCGCCTGTGATGGTGATTTCGATGCCGAGCTCCTCGTTGAATTCCCGCACGAGCGCAGTCCGCCAGCTCTCGCCGAACTCGATCTCGCCGCCGAGCGGGCGCACGCCCTTGATCCCGCCAGTATCGTCGCGCACTTCAGCCGCAAGCAGCCGCCCGTCCCGCCAGTGCAGGCCGATCGCGACGACGCGGATGTGGGAATGAGGGCGCCATGTGGTCATGGGGCATCGTTAATCGGTGCCACACGCTTTCGCAACACGGCAACGGCCTCTCCCCGTCACCCTGACGAGCCCGCGAAAGCGGGCGTCTCGAAGGATGGCCACTCGGAACCCATCCCGCTTAGCTCACCGCATATCGCTTCACCGCCGCCTCGTCCCATTCAATCCCATTCCCCGGCTCCTCGCCCGGCAGCGCAAAGCCGTCCTTGATCTTCAACCGGCTCGCCAGCACCGCGTCGGCCCAGTCGACATATTCCAGCCAATGCGCTGATGGCGTCACGCAGAGCAGATGTGCGCTGACCTCCGAGAACAGATGCGTCGACATCTCGATGCCGGCGGCATGCGCCAGTGCCGCCGCGCGCAGCCAGCCGGTGACGCCGCCGATGCGCTGCACGTCGGGCATCACGTAGTCGGAGGCTTCAGTGGCAAGCGCGGTCTGCATCGAAAACGCACTGTCAAAATTCTCACCGATCTGGACCGGCGTGCGCAGCGCGTCCGCGATGCGGGCGCAGCCGTCGTAGTCGTCATGGCGGATCGGTTCCTCGATCCAGGTCAGCCCCTCATCGTCGAGCATCTCGCCGCGGCGGATGGCTTCCGTCACCGTCAGGGCCTGGTTGTAGTCGCACATCAGCGTCACCTCGTCGCCGACGGCCTTGCGTACCGCGCGCACCACGGCGAGATCATCGCGCGCCTCGGGCCGGCCGACGCGGATCTTTGCGGCGTGAAACCCCTCGGCCAGCAGCTTTTGGGCCTCCTCCACCGCGGCGCCCGCGGGCATGATGCCGAGCCCCTTCGAGTTGTAGGCCTTCACCGGCTTCGGCGCGCCGCCGAGCAGGCGCGCGAGCGGCAGGCCGCGGGCCCGCGCCAGTGCGTCCCACGCCGCCATGTCGATGCCGGATTGCGCCAGCCGTTGCAGACCGGCGAGCCCGAGCAGCGTGAAACGCTGGGTCAGCTTGCGTTCGATTTCGAACGGCAGCAGCTCGTCGCCCGCGAGCAGCTCCGACATTTCCGTGACTATCGTGGTCAGCGGCCTCAGGGCCGACGGCGTGATCGAGAACAGATAGGCATGCCCGACCGCACCCTGGTCGGTCTCGCAATCGATCAGCACCAGCGGCGCCTTCGCGACCGCGCCGGTCGAGGTCAGAAGCGGCAAACTCATCGGCACGATCACGGGGCGCGCGTTGAAGCGCTTGATGCGGATGGTGTCGTTCATGGGATCTCCCGGCGGGGTGAATGCAGGTTCATGCCCGATCTAAAGCATTCGCCATGAAACGAAAAGGTGTCTGCTGCAACCACCATAGCTTGGCGTTGCGCGGCTTACCGCGCCGCGCCTTCGGTGAACGCCGTCTCGATCACCGCGCCGAACGGCTGCCAGGAGCGGCCGTCGAACTGCACCAGCCGCATCTGCTTGATCGGCAGGTAGCTGTCGGGTGACGTATTCATCCTGATATTGGGCAGCGCGACGGACGGGTGATAATCCCGCAGCGACGCTGCCTGACGCATGATGTTCTCGCGCGAAAAATCGTCGCCGCATTGCCTCAGCACCTTGGTCAGCGCTTCCGCCGCGGCGTAGCCATAGAGTGCTGCGCTGTTGTTGGTGCTTTCGACCTGATGGTATTTGTCCATGAAGGCGAACCAGTCCTTCATGGCGGGATCGTCCTTCCAGGCGGGATCGCTCGGATCCTTCAGGAAGGCCGCCGAGATCACGCCGGACGAATTCTCCAGGCCTGCGGGTGCCATCGCATTGGCGATCGAGGCGGAGGCGTCGTTGACGATGAAGACCGGGTGCCAATTCAGCGACGCCGCGAGCTGGATCACCTTGGCCGCCGTCGACGGCACGCCGAGAAAGACGAAGATGTCGGCACCCGCGCGCTTGAGGATCGACATGTGCCCTTCGAGATGTTCGTCGGAAATGTCGAACGCGACGTCGACGAGGATCTGACGGTTCAGATCGCCAAGGCCTTCCTGAATGCCCTTGTAGAGCATGCGGCCGAACTGGTCATTCTGCCAGAGCACGACGATCTTCTTCCGGGGATAGTAGGCCTGGATGTAATTGGCGTAGATGCGCCCTTCCGAGCGGAACGATGGCTGCCAGCCCATGGTCCAGGGAAATGCCCTGGCCTGGCTCAGCTCCTCGTCGCCCGAGGCGACGAACAGGTGCGGGATTTTCTTCTCGTTCAGGTACCAGCGCGTGGCAATATTGCCGGGCGTGCCGAACGACCCGAACATCAGGAGCACGTCCTCCTTCTCGACGAGATTGCGGGTCAGCTCCAGCGCGGCCGCGGGGTCGGAATTGTCATCGCGCGTGATGAAGCGGACCTTGCGGCCGTTGATGCCGCCGCGATCGTTGACCATGTCGAAATAGGCGGCCTCCGCCGTGCCGATCGCGCCGAATTCCGAGAGCGGCCCCGAATAGGGCACGAGATTGCCAATGCGGATTTCCTTGTCGGGCGCGGGTTGATCCGGACGCTGCTCCGACATCGCCCCGAGCGAGGCGAGAGCGGCGATCAAAACGAACAGCAGTCTGCCGGTGACGCGCATGATCGACACCTTGTCGTTGGCCCCCAACGAAGTCGGCTCGTTCCGCACCCAGACGAGTTGATCTACGTCAAGCGTTTGTCAATCCTGTGGCACCCGAATGAAGCGGCAGGTGTGTTGACGCGCCGAGCGTTCGATCGCTACTCGAAAGCGCGCCTGTCTCGCTCGAGCCGGCGGGAGACGCTCATGTTCGGTTCCGAGCGATTGTTGCCAAGAGGAAGGTGCGCTCCCTCTCCCGCTTGCGGGGGAGGGCGGGGGTGGGGGTGTCTCCGCAACGGGACACTCCCGATGAGGAGAGAGCCCTCACCCGCGCCTTCGGCGCGACCTCTCCCGCAAGCGGGAGAGGTTGAGCCCGCGGCTCTATCTTTCAGCTCCAACAACAGTCGCCACCGCTACGGCAGCCCCCGCGCCTCGAGCTGCTTCACCAGCAGCAGGGTCGGCTCAGCCAGGCTGTCGCCAGAGCCATCCAGCCCGAACGCTGCCGCGATGCCGTCGTGGCTGCGGAGCAGCGTCGCGCGGGGGCAGTGGCCGGCGCCGCACAGCGTCTTCTTCAGCGTCTCGCCCTGCGCCACGAGGTTCGCGGGATCGTCCGCGGACCAGGCCAGCACGATCGGCACGTCGACGTTGAGGATGCCGGGAAACACCGAGCGCTTGTCGTATTGAGCGGCATCCGTGCCGAGATAGGCCTTCTCGCTGTCACTGGCGTCCTTGCCGGCGCGGTAGATGCCGGACACCAGCACGATCGCCGCGACATCGGCGCGGTCGGTCTGGAGTTCGGGATGTGCCAGCAGGCTCGCGACATGGAAGGCGCCGGCGCCATAGCCGACCGCGACGATCTCGCGAGCGTCGCCGTTGAACAGGTCGATATTGCCGTGGATCCAGGACAGCGCCGCCGCCACGTCGGTTGCGCCCATCGGCCAGGTTGCCGCTGGCGCCAGGCGGTAGTTCACGCGCACCCCGATCATGCCGTTGCGCGCGGCGAAGCACATCGCTTCGTCCTGGATGTCGCGGGCCAGGTCCGGCGCGCCGCGGTTGCCGGTAAAATTGTCGCCGGCCACGAACAGCAGCACCGGCCGCGGCGTGTCCGCCTTGGTGCTCTCGCTGATCGCGACATCGAGCACATTGGCCTCGCTGTCGCCATAGCGCAGACCGCGCGAGAAGGTGACCTGCTCGCACAGGCGTGCGACGCCGCCTGCCGTGGTATCGTTATCGGTGAGGCCGACCGGCACGAGATCGGACGGCGCGGTCGGTCGTGCCGGCAACGGCGCATGCGCGGAGGCCGCGGCTACGGTCAGAACAAGCAAAAATGCGAGATAATTCTTCATCATCGTGGGTGCCGGCCTTGGGCGCTTGATATTGGTGCGCCGGTTTGGCCTGTCTTTTCAATTCGCCTTATTACTGGTCTTGTCAGTTCATCTTGCGGCGATTTCACGGCATGCGCCCTCGCACGCCCTTGTCAATTTGCCGGCTGGAACGTGCAATCCGCCCCACTGCCGTCCTTCTGCTTGATCGCATTGGGGTCGATCGTGCAGCTCAGCTTGCTCAGGCTCTCGAAATTCGATCCCGCCGCGCCGTCAGGCGGAATGCCGGCCAGCGCCTCGGTCGCGAAGATCTCGTTGGCCGTGGATCCGTTCACGTTCCTGACCTTCTTGCCGAAGGTGACCTCGCAATTGCGCAAGGTGATGTCGACATTGCTGGTGCGGCAGACGATCCTATCCGCTGTCACCACGATCGGCTTCTTGTAGGGGATGTCGGCGTTGGCGGCGAACAGCATTGCCACCGCCTTCTTCTCGGCGCCCGACAGGATCGGCGACAGCGGCGCGATCACACCCGCCAGCGCCAGCGCCGTGGCGCCCGAGATTTTCGAGGGCGTCGCGCCGGATGCGCCCGCGACATGGGTAGCGCCAGCCACGAGCATGGCACCCGCGAGGCAGGCCGACATCGTGAGTTTCATGGGCGTCTCTCCTCGAAGGTCGCGGCTTCGCCGCCACATGACCGTCGCAGCCTATGACAGATTTCCCATTAGGGGGAGGGCTATAGTCATAGTCCGGGGAGAGTTGAACGCAACGAAGTCACTTGTTGAACAAGAACGTGTACTCACGAGGGGCCGGACGGAAGTCCGCTTCCGAGAGCGCAGCGGACCAATTGTGCTCAAAGTGAATTCTTCGGTCTTTGACGCGAAGCAGACTTGATCAATACTGATGCGAACTCTTAAATGCCCGCAAACGATCGGGTGTTAGGACAGAGTATGGAATTCCTGTCAGCATGGATCGGGGCAAATCTGATCGACCAGTCCGATGATTGGATACCGCGAACGCTATTGGGTTGGATTAGAGTTGCATTGCTCGCCAGCCTGGTTGGGCAGGTCATTTACCTGATACACGCATGCATCGCGTTTTCAGTCCCGACGATCCTTTGGCTTGGCCTCACAGCGAATGTTTTGGCGCTGATCGTCGTCCGTCGCGCTCTGAGGTGGCGTTACCCCGTCTAGCAAAGTCGAGGGACGACCGACGTCCGCTGCTGGCCCGCAGCCGTCCGTGAGGGCGGAGCAGAGCGCGTCTGCTCTGCTCCCGAATTCAGACGTCAACTTGTTCCGCTATCGCAAGGCATTGTCGACCTCGATTCCGAGATATCGGACCGTACTCTCGATCTTGGTGTGCCCCAGGAGGAGCTGCACGGCTCGCAGGTTTCCGGTTCGCCGGTAGATCAAGGTTGCTTTGGTCCGGCGAAGGGAATGCGTCCCAAACAGGTGCGGGTCCAGTCCGATGTCCGCGATCCAGTGTGATAGGAGGCGGGCATACTGGCGGGTCGTCATGTGCCCAGTCCTTCGCCGACCAGTGAACAGGTATTCGCCTGACTTTCTGCCGGTCACCCGCAAGTAGTCATCGATCGCCTGACGGGTCGACTCCGTCAGTTCAAATTTGACTGGTCGGCCGGTCTTCTTCTGTCGGACGCTCGCGCGGTCGGCCGCATATCCGCCCGGCGCAACGTCATCGACTTTCAATGCTACGACGTCGCTGCCGTGTAGCTTACTGTCGAGGGCAACGTTGAACAGCGCCAGATCACGCATCCGGCCTTCGACCTGGAGCTTGGTGCGGATTGACCAGACATGTTTTGGACGGAGCGGTGGCTTCGCGCCGCTTTCAGACGATTGGAGACGTACTTGCGTGCAATTCGAGCGATGAGAGGCCCTAAGACGTCTCCTCATGGCGTCCGGTTGCCAGAACCTGGTCGGCTTCCAAGGATCGATGCGCCAAGGATTGACGGAATCCGCCCGTCCACCATACCCTCCCGCGACTGCCATCGATGACTCCGCCGTGAGGGAATAGGGGAGGCGCCACGTGAAAATTCTTATGTTCGCGATTCCGGTCTTCATGGTCACGATCCTCGTCGAGGCGGCGATCGCGTGGCGGATGGGGCGTCGCGGGGTATACGACGTACCCGACGCCATCACGAGCCTGCACCACGGCGTACTGAGCCAGGCCATCGGCGGCTTCGCCAAGCTCATCGACGTCGCCCTCTATGTCGCGGTCTACCAGGCCTTCCACATCTTCGAATGGAGCCGCGACAGCGTCCTGGCCTGGGTCGCTGCGTTGCTGCTCTACGACTTCTCTCACTACTGGTACCACCGCTTCAGCCACGAGATTCCCGTGCTCTGGGGCAGCCATGTGGTCCATCATTCGTCGGAATATTTCAACCTTTCGACCGCGTTGCGGCAGCCCGCGACCGCCGCGCTGTTCACCTGGATCTTTCACCTGCCGATGGCCGTGCTGGGCGTGCCGCCGATGATGTATCTCATCGTCGGGCTGGTCGATCTGCTGTACCAGTATTGGGTCCACACCGAACTCATCGGCCGGCTCGGCGTGCTCGACCGCATCCTGGTCACTCCGTCGAACCATCGCGTGCATCACGGTCAGAACGACTACTGCATCGACAGGAACTACGGCGGGATCTTCGTCCTCTGGGACCGGATGTTCGGCACCTTCGTCGACGAGCGCGATGGCGAAAAGATCGCCTACGGAGTCCGCAAACCGCTGCGGAGCCTGAACCCGCTCTGGAGCAACCTTCAGGTGTACGCGGATCTGATCAGGCAGACCCGCGCGGCTCACGGGCTCGCCGGCAAGTTAGGCGTCTGGTTCGGAAGGATGCAGGCGCCGGAACCTATGGATCCGTCGGTCGTGCGTCGTTACGACCCCGAGACGCCGCGGGCGGTCGCCGCCTACGGCGCGGTCCAGTATACGCTCACGATGGTGATGCTTCTGCATTTCCTTTCCGGCTTCGAAGCCTTTCAGGTGCAGGTCTCCGTCACCTATTCCATTGTCATCTTGGTTTCATGCGTGACCATCGGCGGCGTCATGGAAGGAAGTCGGATCGCCTTCGCCGCCGAAACGGTGCGACTGGGCGCGCTCGCGCTGGCCTCGATGGCGTTGCCGGACTGGTTCGGCCTGCCGCTGCCGACGGCGGCCCGCGCCGTCGCGACAGCGGGCGCGCTCGCCGCCGGAATCTGGTTGCTCGCGCTTCGCCGCGAGCGACGGTCCGCCCCGGCGGCGGCCTGACCGATCGGAGGCCGGAACGAAACCCAGGCGGCCCCGTCGCGACGGACCGGGCTCGTTCTCCGGAAGGAGGGCCAGCGCCGGCGCCGTGCCTGAGAAGGTCGAGCCCGTCACGTTCCAGGTCGAAATGATGGGCGTAAGGTTCGCCGGGGACCGGCATAGTCGTGATTGAGGCGGTCCCCGATTGAACGCGGCCCTTAGAGCGTTTTCGAGCGAAGTGGATACCGGTTCGCGTCAAGAAAACGCGTCAAAACAAGAATCTAGAGCCCCGTTCCGATTCCATCGGAACGGGAAAGGCTCTAGGTCGCGCCTTCCTCGACCGCCGGAGCCGACGGGGGCGCGGAAACCAGCGCGGCGAAGCCCCCGAGCAACGGCATGGCGAGAAAAAGAGCGACCGCAGCGACGTCGAAGGCGATGCCCGCACTGCCAGCGCGGTGCGCGAAGACGCCCGCGATCGGCGGCAATGCCAGCATGCTCCCGTAGAACGCGGAGAAGAAGATTCCCATTCCGACCGCGCGCGCCTGGACGGGAAGCGCCCATGACGGCAGGCTGGCGAACGTCGCTCCGGATAGGCCCGCCACCAGCCCCAATCCTGCGAAGATGAGAACGTCGTGGTCGGACACCGGAATGGCTGCCATCCCGACCGCGGCGAGCAGCAGGGATGCGGCAGCGATCCAGATGCCGGGGCCTCGCCGGATCGCAAGCGCGCCGCCGACTGGGATGGCCGCGATGGTGACCCACAGCGCGACGCTGACGTGAGAGGCGGCGATCTCGGCCGTATAGCCCCTCTCGGTGAGAAGCAACGGACCGAACGCAAACGCATTGGCGAAGGTGGCGTTGGCAGTGCCACCGACGAAGCCTGCAATGGCCACCGCGCCCGTGACGGCCGCGCTTGGGAAGGCCGCGGACAACGGCGCGGCCGGTCGCGCCTGCTTCGGCAGCGCGAACAATAGGATTAGCGCCATCAGGGTCAGGATCATCATTGCTACCGACGCCCCGATCAGCCCGAACTTGTCCGCGATCGGCGGCAACGCGATCAACGCCAGCGCTATCCCGCACGGCCACGAGCCGGCGAGAGCCGCCATCGCAAGGCCGAACTGCCTACCAACGAACATATCGGCGATCATCTTGGTGCCAGCGATGGTAAACACCACCCCGCCCGTGCCCGCGATGACTCTGGCCAGCAGGCGCGCGTTCCAGTCGCTCGACAGATCGACGACGGCGCCGGCGGACATCAGCGCCGCGCACAGGAGAAGCGTAGTTCGTTCGCCGAGCCTTTGGACCACTATTCCTCCAGGAAGCGCAACTAGGACGCTGGGCGCCAGATAGGCGCCGACCAGGATGCCGAGCCGGGCATAATCGAGGCCCTCCGCTCGAAGCAGCGGGCCGAGCGCTCCGACGCTTTCGAACTGCATGCCCATGACGCATCGCGCCGTGAAAAGCAGCGCTAGAATTCGCCATTTCGATTCCACGGGGGCCTCCGGATACGACGATTGCATCCGGCCAGTGTCACGTCGAAGCTCCCGCGAAGCAAGCCGCGATCTCGGCTTGACCAAAGGATCTTGAGCTTAAAAATCGAAAACGACGGGTCAGCCGGGATGAAAAATCCAATCGGTGTTATCGGCATACGTCGGCCAATTTCTGCCTTCGGGCCCCGGTCGCCGCTTCAGTCGGGCATAGATGCGTAGTTGTCCTCATCATACTGCTTAGCTAAGTCGCCTTCTGGCCCATCTGCCGAAGTGGCGGCGCACCTCGTTGAGGTCAGCTTATTGAGGAACGGCGGACTAAAATTGCTCAAGGTGAGTTCTTCGCATTTTGACCCATCCACGACATCAACGCGCATCTTCGCCGTGATGCACCATACCTCCAGGATTTGAAGGCGTATGCCATGCTGCGTCGCTCGGTCCGCTACAGACTTCTGGCGCGGGATCACTGGCGCGCGCGGTCCTGCCAACGCACAGAGGGACGCGCCCAGCCCCGTTCCTTTCCTTCTGCGTTGACACCCGTGCGGCCGGTGCTAGCGTTTTTGGATGAGGGTCATCCGGCCGATCCGAAGCCTCACGTCCTCCGCGGTGACGGTCGCCGCGGTTATCTTCGCGGCGCTTGCTACCAATGCCCTCCGTGCCGAGGTCCGCGTGCACGGACAGGCAGGCGACGTGCGCGTCGAGGCGCACGACGCAACCGTCGCCGAGATCCTGGCGGCGCTGGGTGAGCGCTTCGCGCTGCGCTACCGCGGCGCCACGGGAGGCGACGGTGTGACAGCGACGTTCGAGGGCCCGCTGCGCCGCGTCGTGGGGCGGGTGCTCGACAGGTACAATTACGTGATCGAGACCCGCGGCGACAGGCTCGAGGTGATCGTGCTGGGCGCGGCCTCGTCGGACGCGGTGCTGGCGCCTATGTACGCGCCGACGACGCGTCCTGCGAAAAACGTCCGGCGCACCGACTGACGGCGCGCGGATTGGCGGTCCAGCGCGACGGCGCGGTCGCGGTTCTCCCGCCGCGGCAATGAATTCTGGATCGGCTTACATCGAAAGAGGCCGGGGCCCGCCCGGCCTCTCGTCGTGGTGCATTTGACAATGTCAGAGGCGCTGAGTTCGCTGATCGCGATGAGCTGAATCGTCCAGTCGCGTCGCGTTCTCAGTTTTGCGCGACGTCGTCGCGCTCGTCGTCATCGTCATCATCCTTGCCCCTGATCTTATGCTGGAAGACCGCGACGCATCCGTTGGTGGCTTGGCCGCAAAGGCCTGCTCCAACAGGGGTCGTGTCGCCGCCAATGACAACCGAAACCGGCGCAGCCTGCGGGACGAAGATCAGGTTGCGCTTGGAATCGGCCGCCACCGAATGCGAGCCGGAGCTTTGCGGGACGGTTTCGATCAGCCGGTTCGATCTGGCGTCGATCACGCCGAGCACGGCCGCCTGCTGGCTCGCGGTGGCGCAATTGCCGCCGGGGGGCGGGAACACCTTGCAGTTCCGACTTGACCCCGTGTAGTAGCGGTCGTCGCCCGCGTTGAACCATACCTCGTCGGACCCGGTGATGTCAGCGATGGGGATCTGCTTCTTGTGGATCGCGTTGATCACCAATTGGATCACGTCGTTCGGATTGTTCTGCGGCGTGCAGCCGAGCAGGATGTTGGCGTCCGGACCGACTGTGGCCCCGTTCGGCGAGCAGCCATTGAGCGCAATGACGCCGGTATTGGTCGCCGGATTGAATGCACCCAGTTGTGTGATAGGTCCCGTCACGGTTTTCGGATCGATCACGAGGACGCCGCCGTGGCAAGTGATCGGTCCGGAAAGCTGCCCGTAATTGCACCCGGCAGGGTTGTTGGCGATGATCGGAATCGAGTTGAAGAAGCGTCTCGTCGTCCGGTCCCAGGTAGGCTGCTCGAGCGACAGCCCAGCGCCCGAGGGCATGAGCGCCTGATCAACCGTGATCCTGGCGATGATGCTGACGCTGTTCCTGGCGGCGTTGCCGTTTGCCGTGAACAGCGTCGCGAAGGGTGGATCCTCGGCGTTATTGGCCGCGACCAGCAGCTTGCCGTTCGGTGTCAGGGCCATTTCGTCCAGCCGCGTGGTTCCTCCGGTCGAAACGCTGACCACGGCCGTCGAAGCTCCATCGAGATCAAACACCTTGAGGGTGCTGTTGCCGTCGCCCGCGTAGAGCCAGCGGCCGTGGCTCACGACGCCGTCCGGTCCTGAAATGTTGTTGTTGACGGTGCCGTTGAGGTTGTGGACAGCCCCCTTGAAGCCAGGGAGCAGCCGCTTCCACTTGAGGGTCTGAGTATCGATGACATCGACCCCTGCATTGGATCGGTCCGCGAAATACATTTCGGCGCGCTTCGGATTGACCCAGCTGATGTCGAACGACTGCAGCGGGTTGCCCGGGATCTGAATCGCCGTCAGACATTTCGTCTCTGTGGTGGTCGGCGCCCCCGGACCGGTGCATGGCGCGGCGAACGAGCTCGTGGAAGCAACCGACCATAGCCCGGCTGCCGCAGACGCATAAAGATAGGCGCGCAATTTTCTAGACATGCTAACCCTCCCTTATTCCATGACGCGCCCCCAAGCCGGGCGGATTCCAATCGAAGAAGACAGTGCCGGTCAATCAAAAATTGTATTTTCAGAACACGACGCGCGACAGCCTTCGCTCTGAGCGAGCAAGCGGAAGAGAAGCCCCATGGAGAAATTTGAGCGGTGCTCGGCAACCGCAATTCTTTCGTTTCGACAAGCGATTGAGCAATGAGTTAACTTGCGCTGGTCGGAAGCAGTCAGATTCGCTGACGTTTTTTTGCTGCAGTGCATGCACGATTTCTGAAGACGTCTTCAGCAACAATCTTGGGTGCTAACGCTGGGGAGTATGTCTGGGGTGCCGGTCACGGTCATTTCTTGCGAGCGCCGACGAGGTGATCGAATAAGACGCGCAACTGCCGCGATGCATGAGTCCGGAATTGGCCTTCGCTACCGTTGAAGCGGTGCCGCGACATGTCGGTTCAGAGGGGTTGACCGGAAGTTTGCAGAGGAGCGCTGGACCGACACTTTTGACCCGAAGCGGACATTCGATGCCCAGGTCAAATTGATCTATTGTTAAATATACTTCTGAACAGCTCGGAAGACATTTTCGCCCATAAGTTGATCATGGTTTTTACGATAAGCCGATCTTTTGCCACCTATATCGGTGTACTAGGCCTGGCATCGCTGATCGCGATTGCATGGCCATCTGCGGTTCTGATTGGACTCTTTGTCGGTCTTGTTCCCGGCATTCTTTTGTGGCTAGCGCCTTCGCTCTTCATGTACTCACTGCTCTGGTGGATCACACGAGCGCTTGTCCGGCAAATACCAATGTTCGTTCAAACGGGCTTGCTTGGCTTCATTATCTCGGTCTTCAGCGCCACGATCGTAGCTATACCTGCGGTAATCATACCGCGTCATTTCAACATTCGGGCTCAGGGTGTTGCTCAGCTTCTGCGAGCAACCGATTTCGAGCCAGACAAACCGATAGTACTTCCGGACACTACCGTCGGTCTCGTGATCGATGAAAATTATAATTGGCAAAGACGAAGGCCGTATTGTGAGACGCTTTGCGCACGGCTTCTCTTCGATTCTACTGTGGCACGGGTAATTGCTGTGGACCCGGCCCACGGTAATCCAGTGGCATTCTGGATCGAGCGGAGAGAAAGTTGTCCCGACCGCCCAAATCTCAACCTCGCTGTAAGGTGGCCAACGGACTTTCCTCTAGCCCGCAGCGACATGTTAGAAGATCGCGTGCGGACTCGCATTGATCACGGCGAGTGTTTAATGGAGGATGATGGTCGCCTTGAGGAAGCGGCTGCAACGATTTCGTACGGACACATCCAGAAGGGCACGGAACTCTTTCAACGCTCTTGGTCCCTTCAACCCGGACCACCAATCGTTAATCGACTGGAAATCTCTGACCTTGGGGGCGCGATAGTCTATCGTCGCACTGAAGTAACAACTATCGTTTTGTCAACTCCCTTGCAGATCGAGACCGCCGCCGGTTTCGCGACACACGTAGGATGGGAGCGCTTTAACGTGACACTTGGTCAAATTGGACCTCACGGCCGGGACGTACTTCCGCACATCCTCGCGGATGCGGTGAGAAAGCCTGAAAGGAGTCCAATTTGATCCCGCGCTATGTCGCTTCTGGCCCGAAGGCGAAGCACGGCGCGTCTCTGGGAAAGTCGGCTCGTGAGGGTGAACCGGAAGTCGTTGAGCTCCGGCCCGACCGACGCGATTGACCCATTCCTGACTTCGCAACCCCTTGAGAACGGTGGTCGTCCTGGCGCAAACTTGGGGCGGCAAACAAAGTGCCTTGGGCCGGCCGGAAGGGACGTATGCTGAGCGTCATTGATGCAGATCTCTTGGTCGAGCAGTACTTGGGCGACACGCAAAGAGCCAACCACTCGCGATTCGTAGCCCACATCATGCGGGAGCTTGCGCCGAGCTTTTCCGCCTCCGCTGATCTTTGGGAGGTCGTTGGCCTACGTCATGATCTCGATTACTTCCACACATCCAACAACCGGAGCCAGCATGGTCTACTAACGGTCAGCTGGCTTGGCGAAAACATTCCCGTTGAGGCTCAGCATCCGATGGCCGCGCACGATCATCGCACAGGCGTGCAGGCGGATACGATGCTTGCCGACATGCTGAAGGTGGCGGATGCCATTGCCATCATTGACGAGAGATTAGGACGCGTCGCGCTTGGTGATACGGACCGCGCGAAACCTTACGCGGCGCTGCGCCGACAACTCGGTGACCGCTCCTATTTGAGCGATATTGTCGAGAGATATTCAGAAAGGCACGCAGTTTCCTTTGACTATATCGTCGAGATCGTTGCCCTTGCACCGAGGCAATAAGGTCTACGTCGGACACACGGATGGCAGGGACATCATGACCGCTTATGGCCCAGGCCGTGTGAAAACGCTCTGTTTTCCGTGATTCGCACGATAAGATTCCCGGTGACTTTGCGGGGCATCTGATGAAGCGCTTTGTTGAAGGGTTGGATCGCGGGCAGAGCACGATGTTTCCGGCATCGCTCGACGATTATGTAACCGAGGATAACCCGGTGCGTGCGGTCGACGTGTTCGTCGACGGTCTCGATCTCGATAAGCTCGGGTTTGTCGGTGTCCAGCCCCTCGATACCGGCCGACCCAGCTATCACCCCGGTGTTATGCTCAAGCTGTACATCTACGGCTATCTTAATCGGGTTCCGTCGAGCCGGCGCCTGGAGCGGGAATGCCAGCGCAATATCGAGATGGTCTGGTTGACCGGGCAGTTGACGCCGGACTTCAAGACCATCGCGGATTTCCGCAAGGACAATGGCAAGGCCATTCGTGAGGTCTGCCGCGAGTTCGTCGCGCTGTGCCGCAAGCTTGATCTGCTTGTTGCAGCGAGCGTCGCCATCGATGGATCGAAGTTCAAGGCCGTCAATGCGCGGGACAAGAACTTCACCGAGGCGAAGATGAAGCGGCGTCTGGAGCGGATCGACGAGAGCATCGCCCGGTATCTCTCACAGCTCGAGACCGCCGATCGACACGGCGATGCGGTGCCGGAGGCGAAGGTTGAGCGATTGAATGGAAAGATCGAGAAGCTCAAGGAGGAGATTGTCCGGCTCAATGCGATCAATGCGGAGATGATGAAGAGCGAGGACAAGCAGATCTCGCTGACCGATCCTGACGCACGCTCGATGGCGACCAGTGGCAAGGACACCGGCATCGTTGGCTACAACGTGCAAATTGCGGTTGATACGCAGCATCATCTCATCGTGGCTCACGAGGTGACTAACGTGGGCACCGATCGCCACCAACTCGCCAACATGGCCGGACAGGCGCGCGGCGAGATGGCTGTCGAGGCGCTCGAAGTCGTGGCAGACCGCGGCTATTACGATGGTGAGGAGATCAGGGCCTGCGAGGAAGCCGACATCACGGTGACGTTGCCGAAGCCGATGACTTCGGGCGCCAAAGCTGCTGGCCGCTTCGGCAAACAGGACTTCGTCTATGTCGCCGCCGACGATGTCTATCGCTGTCCCGCCGGCGAGCGGCTAACTTATCACTATACGAACGTAGAGGACGGAAAGACACTGCGCCGCTATTGGACAAGCGCCTGCAAAACCTGCGCGCTAAAAGCTCAGTGCACGACAGGCCCCGAGCGCCGCATCTCACGCTGGGAGCACGAGGTCGTTCTGGAGAAAGTTCAGAATCGGCTTGACCACAACCCCAATGCAATGAGGGTTCGCCGTCAGACAGTGGAGCATCCGTTCGGCACGATGAAGTGTTGGATGGGGGCAACGCACTTTCTCACGAAAAAGCTGCCAAAGGTGGCCACCGAAATGGCGCTCAACGTGCTCGCCTACAACATGAAGCGCGTGATGATGATCGTGGGCGTAGGCGGATTGCTGGAGGCGATGCGGGCGTGAGGCCGGACTCTGCGCGACCAAATCAGCGTCTATATGACGCTCCTGGTTGCCACTGAGATGACAGGGAGTCGATTCCACCGAATTAGAAGCTAGGCGGTGCGAAATGCGCCAAAGCGCGCCCCAAGTTGCGGGATTTTCACACGGCCTGGGCCCGTGGCTGACCCTCAGCCCTGAGCGCGGCCATGTCCACTTCCGAGAGATGACCCGACCAAAGGCGTGCTGGCTGCCGAGGGGAGCCTTTGACCCACAGCGGACTAATACGCAGGCCCCGTCAAGAAACACGCGGGCAGTACGTGTACCTTCCATTTTGGTGCCACAACAGCCGATCAACCGCTCCATCCTTGCCATGAAGAAACATTCCCTGGGCATCAACAAAGCGCATGAAAAACCGGTCCTCGCTCTCGGCAAATAGTTCGAATTCGGGCTGTCCCGTTCCACGCACGAATAGCCGTCCACCCTCGGCTCGAATGGTTAGCGCAAATCGAGGGCTCATCTGATAGACGCCCTGGTAGGTCGCAAGCACCGCAGCGTCGACACTCACCTGAGGCGGGTATTGCGCAAGCTTGTAGGCCGGATTGGTTAGCCGAAATCCGATGTCGTTGACGAGGTTAGTCGCATTCGAGAGAACGACAGCGCCAGAACGCAGTTTCGTGGAGAACCCACCAAACGACGCATATCCTCCTGTTTCGCCTTCCTTGTAGATGATCTCGTCACTATTGCCGGTCCGGATAAAAACGCCGAGACCCACCTCCGTATTCGGCAGACTAGTTGGACGACGGGTCTGCACCAACATATCGATAGCCGGACGAAGCGGGGCGTTGGCTCCTGATAAGCAAGTCGCCTTCACAAACTTGATTAGGTCGTTAGCCGTCGACCGCAGCGCACCGGCACCGGCGAGCGTCGGCAAATCCCAGTTCGACGTCGGCTCGAGATTTGAGAGATGGCCCTGGGCAAGGCGCTCGCGCATTGAACTGTTCAGCAGAATGCGCGTATCACGCAATCCGAGCGGTTCGCACACGCGCTATAGGAGCAGATCTTCGTAGCTTCTGCCGACCCTCAGTGCGAGCACATGGCCGAGCAGGCCAAATCCGAGATTGGAATAGTCGTAGTGCGTGCCCGGGTCAAAAAGCAGCTTGTAGTTCGAGAGAAACTCATACAGCTGCTCGACTGAATAGGCCGAATAGGGATTTTCGTCCGAGGCGGGTATCCCGCTTGGAAGCCGCGGCAGGCCAGATGTGTGTGTCGCTAGATCGAGAAAAGTGATCTGTTTGTCGTTGCGGGAAGGCATTTTGGCTTTTCCGGTCAGATATTCCGAGACCGGATCATCGAGCTTAACTTCACCTTGGGTGACCATCTCCGTCAGCAGAAGCGACGTAAATGTCTTGGTGATCGAACCGATTTCAAACACGGTGTCGCCATCGAGCCGGTCAACGGCAGAACCAGAGTGGCCGTAGGTTATGATCTTCTCGTGGTCCGCATTGAACGAGGCTGCGACAATACCCACGCTCTGATGGGTGTGGTCGACGCGCTCGCGCAATATGTCGAGGACCTCGTCCTGAGATGCTAGATCGGCTCGTGCTTGGTCCGCTAAGGCGGAGCTCGCCATCGCTCCAAGAACAAAACCTCGACGAGAAATCAATCTCAGCTCCGCTAAATCGTAGATTGCAGAATTTGACCATACATTAATAGGATGTGAATCGACAAGGCCTAGACCGGCTAACCACTCACACTTGAGAGCGACCGCCCTTCAGCCTCTGGCCAGCTGCTGATCATCGCGCGAGCGACCGTCGCGTCAGGTTTGCAGGCTAAACCGGACTAACAGTTACGCGTGCGCAAAGTCGCAGTGTGACCCATAACGGACTATCCGCGAAATGGCGAAATCCCGAGACGCTCGCGAACGTATTCAACGCTCTCGTCGAGCGAAATCCCTGATGTGTCCAGCAACTCAAACCCACCGGCCTCAGCCTCGCCCCGGAGAAATCTTGCCCAATTCATCATATCGGGGCTGGCCAACTCCGGTTGCTCGCGTTCATGACACAGCCGTTGCGTTCGTGTTGCATCGTCACGGTGCACCAGCACGATGCGAGCGTCCGCAATTCCCGCAATTGCCAGCCCTTCCGCGATGAACGACAAGCGCATCTGGCCTTCGAATAGAACTGGGAGAGAACCGCGTTCTCGCGCGATCCGGGCCAACCACTCGATGGTCATCGCGCGTTGCCATCCGCCTCCCGGCCCCGATCCGAGCCCCCACTTCGCTATGCGCTCCTCTGGCGACGGCACCCCGATGCTATCAAACCTGAAAACGCGAGCGCGCCCCACATCCTGTTGCTCTATTCTTTCTGCGATGGTCGTTTTTCCCGAACCCGAAGCACCTGTAAGAATGATTAGCCCCATCGTCGCCGCCTCACGCGATCCTGACATGTAGGTGCAAACGGTATCCCGATTGATCTATTCCAACAACTTCCGCTTCCGACCCTTCGCGTCTGTTCGTCGGGCGCATCGTCACGTCCGGACCTAGGGGTAGACCGGGCCTCGCCGAAGCTGGGCTAAACCGTTGCGAATGACCCTTAGGGGAAATCCGCCGGGCGCTCGAAGTCGAGGGCCATGAGTGCCTCGTCGTAGTACTTTTCGCCATACTTTGAGGCTTTTGTCTCCACACCATATTCTAGGAACCCTACGCTTTCGTAGAGTTGCCGGGCAGGCCGGTTTTCTCGGACGACGCTCAGCTGGATGAGTTCGACATTCTCGCGAGCCGCCTCTAGCACCGCGTTTAACAGCAGCCGCCCGATACCGCGCTCTCTTGAACTTGGTCGGACGAACATGCCCCACAACCTGCCCTTATGAGCATTCGGCCGCCCTTCTTGGATAGAGAAACCTGCTGTCCCGACCAGTTCGCCGTCCCGATACGCCCCCATGACAACTGCGTTTTGAAGACGACCTGCGAACCATGCCACGTCAAGCTTGTTCTCTAGTTCAAAGTTGCTCCGTAACAATTCTGGATTTGCTCTTAGCGCCTCCAGGCGGATTGCTTTGAAGGACGCAGCGTCGCTTGGCTCTAGGCGTCGGATTGCAGCGCTCATGCGCAGGCTCTCTATTTCGGTGGGCTCTACCGTAGCGGGCACCGAGTAGATGTCGCAAGTTCGTTTCGCAGGCAACATCTCCTCATGGCCCGTCGCTGCTCTTTGTGCGCCGCGAGGAGGAAGTCCGGCTGGAAAATGAGTCTCTTTTGTTGCATACTCGCGTCATGCAACAATTCGATCCACACGACCTTCAAGTATCCGCCTATGGCATGGGCCCAGATACGTGGCGCTGGCTTATAAAGGCGACCGGAAAGTCCCCCACTGTTCGCTCGGGCATTGTGGGTGGCAGCTATCGCGACGCCATAGCTGCCGGAGAACAGGAACGTATGAGGCTCATCGCAAGGGGCGAAAACGTCACCTGTGAAGGCCCGAGATAAAAGCCCCCTCTCTCATTTCAGCCATGCAGTGACTTCCGCTTGTGGCCCATCGCGTCAGTTAGCGCTTTGCTGCGACATGTCCGGTGCCGAGAGTGGACCGGAAGACCGAACTCGGGTACGCACGGACGCGATTGACCCGGAACGGACGTCAGCACGTCGAATTGCGACCGACCAATTCAATTCGGTGGGTCACCGGCGATCCGCCCAAACATTCGGAAATCATGATACGCACCTTTGAACCAAGCCTTTTGTCGAAGGGTGCCCTCGTATCGAAATCCGGATTTTTCCAGGACCCGGTCTGACGCTGAGTTTCCGGGAAGCGTCCAAGCCTCAATGCGGTTAAGTCCAAAAGTCTCGTGACCGCATGCCACCGTGACGGAGACCGCCTCGGACATCAGGCCCTTTCCCCAAAATTCCGGGTTTAGCTCGTACCCGATCTCGCCAGAACTCCATTTTCTCTCAAAGCTATTGAAGCGGATCGCGCCAATGAGGGATTTTGACTTTCGGTCTTCGATGATCCACGCGCAGCCCTTGCCGGAGGCGTAAAGCTTAACCATCCACCTTGCATACCGTTCGCTTTGAACTTTGCTGGGTTTATCGGGCCAATTTGAATGACGGGTTACTTCCGGAATCGACAGGAGTGCTCCGAAGGCGGTGGCGTCTCTAGGCGTCATGGCGCGCAGCACCAAGCGCTTTGTGGACAGCGAGGGGAAATTCCTTCCTTTGGTTATCAGCATCATGCGCTCACTTCTGGCGGCCAACATTTCGATACCAGCTTAGGGCATATTCTTGGGTTTGTTTAGCGGAAGGGGCGGCCTGCCCACCGTCAATGTGAAGCGAACAGCCCACAACGGACCTCGACAGATCGAACGCGCAGGTCAGGCCCGGAAGTGGCCCATCAGCGAAGTAGCGGCAAGCTTCGTTAAGGTCCGCTCAGTGGGGCACTGCGGACGCGATTTGCTCTGGTTGAGTTCTTCGCATTCTGACCCAGGCCGTGTAAAAACGCGGCTCCGCATCACCTCCATGCAACGGAGGGCGGCCATCGGTGTCGCCCTTTAGTCTGCTGCCGCGCCTCACGCCCGCATGGCTTCCATCAAAGGCTCGACGCCGAGGATGTTCAGCACACGCGTGAGATTGTAGCTGAGTACGTTCAGCGCCATTTCGGTCGCGACATTGGGCAACCGCTTCATTAGAAAGTGTGTTGCACCCATTCGCATCTTCAGTGTGGCGAATGGATGCTCGACGGTTTGGCGGCGTACACGCATGGCTTGCGGGTTCCGATCGAGCCGGGTCTGCGCGGCCTCGACGACGTGTTCGTGTTCCCAGCGTTTGATGCGGCGCTCGTTGGACGTCGTGCACTGATCCTTGAGCGGGCATGTGCGGCACGCCTTCGTCAAGTAAATCCGCATTTTCTGGCCATCTTCATCAGCGGTGAAGTGGTGCGCCAGCTTCTCGCCGGCCGGGCAGCGATAGACGTCGTCCTTGGCCAAATAGACAAAATCAGGTTTCCCAAAGCGGCCTGCCGACTTGGCTCCCGAAGTTTGCGGCTTGGGTAGCGTCACCGCGACCCCGGCCTGTTCGCATGCCAGGATTTCTTCACCTTTGAAGTAGCCTCGATCGGCAACGACGTCCAAATTATCGCTGCGCAGCGCGGCTTTCGCCGCCTGCGCCATCGTCGCCAGTTGCGATCTATCGGCGCCGACGTTGGTGACCTCGTGCGCGACAATCAGATGGTTCGTGGTGTCCACGGCACTTTGTACGTTGTAGGCGACCATGCCTGAGCCGCGCCCGCTCGTTGCCATCGAGCGGCAATCGGGATCGGTCAGCGATATCTGCTTGTCGGGCGAGGCGAGCAATGCCTTTTCAATCGCGGCCAGTCGCTTCACTTCTTCTTCGAGCTTCGCCAGCTTTTCCTTAAGCCGCGTCTTGGTCAGTTGCACCGTTTCCGACGGCTCTTCTCCTGCGGCAGTCTGGCGGTCGGCGGTGTCCAGTTGGCTCATGTAGCGCGCCACGCTCTCTTCGATCTGCTTCTGGCGACGCTGGATCTTGCCTTGCGTGAAATTGTTGTCGCGACTGTTCACGGCCTTGAACTTGCTGCCGTCGATGGCAACGCTGGCCTTCGTCAACAGGCCCATCTTGCGGCACAACTCGACGAATTGCGCGCAAACCTTCCTGATCGCTGGGCCATTGTCTTTGCGGAAATCGGCGATGGTTTTGTGATCCGGCGCGAGCCGTCCGGTCAGCCACATCACCTCGAGATTGCGGCCTGCCTCGCGCTTCAGCCGCCGGCTCGATTGGACCCGGTTGAGATAGCCGTAAATGTAGAGCTTGAGCATCGGCGAAGGATGGTACGCCGGCCGGCCGGTCGCCGCAGGATCAACGCCATCGAACCCGAGGTCGCGCAGATCCAACGCATCCACGAACACATCGACCGCGCGAATTGCTCTCGTCGACCCAATCATCGAGGCATTCCGGCAACAGCGTCGTCTGCTGGCGATCCGCCCCTTGAACGAAACCTCGCATCACTTCGTAAGCGCTTAGCCGGAACCCTTGCTTCGGGATCGGGATAGCTGTGCGAAGAAGCCTCCGGCTTGGACGGAGGTTTGGGATGGGATTGGACAGCAAAAAGGACGTCCATTTGGACGGCTCATCGGCGGGGGCGGTGAGCCGGCTGGAGGTTCTTGAAGGGCCATCGGGGCGCCGCGTGCGTTCGGAAGCTGAGAGAGCCCGGATCGTCGCCGAGAGTCTGCTACCCGGCGCCCAGGTGTCCGAGGTGGCGCGCAAGCACGGAGCGACGCGCTGGCAGATTTACGATTGGCGACGACGCTTTCGACAGCGAGGCATGTTGGCGCCGTGCGAGGTATCGCAGTCGACATTCGCACCGCTGGTCGTGGAAAGCGCGTTGAAGGAGCGTCACGTTCCGGCGATCAAGCTTGAGATCTCGATCGGTGATGTCGTGCTGCGGACGGACACAGCCATAGATGGCGAGCAGCTGTCCCGGGTGATCCGCGCAGTGCGAGCGTCACGATGATCGCGGCCGGTGCCGATCTGAAGATTTACATCGCGACGCGGCCGATCGACTTCCGCTGTGGCCACGATGGGCTTGCGGCGAAGGTGCAGGAGATGCTTCGTCTCGACCCGTTCAGCGGCGCAGCCTTCGTGTTCCGATCGAAACGAGCGGACCGGATCAAGATTTTGGTCTGGGATCGAACGGGCCTGGTGTTAGTGCACAAGCGTCTCGAAGGTTGCAGGTTCGTTTGGCCAACGATTGCAGACGGCGTGATGCGCATATCGCCGGCGATGTTCGCAGCCCTGTTCGAGGGGCTGGATTGGAGGTTGGTCCGCCCGGAAGAAGCGCGACGTCCCCAGGCGGCTGGATAGCTGCGGCAGAATGACTCGGCAGCTATTTTGAATGTGGCACGTGCGGCGGCGATGTGCTCGAAATAGCGCATGAGCATCGCGGCGCTGCGCGACGAAAATGAACAACTCAAAGCGCTTTTGGCGCAAACGCAGGCGGCGTTGAGCGAGCATCAGGGGGCGCTGGCGGCGTCGGAGGAAGCGCGGCGTCGGCTGGAGGTCATCCTCGGCGAATTGCGACGCGAGAAGTTCGGCGCGAAGTCCGAGAAGCTGCGGCCAGATCAGTATCACTTACCGCTGGAAGACGTAGAGATCGCGCAAGGCATCCTGGACGCCGCGCAGGAGAGAGCCGAGGCTGTGATCAAGGGCCGATCGCGGAGCGTGCCGGATCAAGGTTCTCATCGCAATCGCGGCTGCTTGCCTGCCCATTTGCCGCGGGTGGAACGGATCATCGAGCCTGCGAGCACGCTCTGTCCGTGCGGTTGCGGCGCCATGACGAAGATCGGCGAGGACGTCAGCAAACGCCTCGACGTGATCCCGGCGCAATGGCGGGTGTTGGTCACGCGCCGCCCGAAATACATCTGTCGCCGCTGCTCGGGCCCTGTCGTGCAGGCGCACGCACCGGAGCACGTCGTGCCCAGCGGGCTGCCGACCGAAGCGGCCATTGCGCACGTGATCGTCTCCAAGTTTGGCGACCATACGCCGTTTTACCGTCAGGCCGAGATCTATGCGCGCCAGGGGATCCGGCTTGATCGGGCAACACTGGGCAACTGGTCCGGCCGCGCCTGCTTCCATCTTCAGCCCATCGCGGACCACATGCGCCGCCGCCTGGCCATGGCGGATCGTCTGTTCATGGACGAAACCACGGCGCCGGTGCTCGATCCCGGGCGAGGCCAAACGAAGAAGGGCTACTTCTGGGCGATCGTCTCCGACGACCGCGGCCACAGCGGCCCAAGTCCGCCGATCGTGCTGTTCCGATATGCCCCCGGTCGCAGCGGTGCCTTCGCGGAGCAGTTCCTGGACGGCTTTGGCGGACGCTTCCTGCAATGCGATGCCTATGACGGTTATGACCGGCTGACCGAAGTCGCTCGACCGCAAGGGCCATGGACGCTCGTGCATTGCTGGAGCCATTTGCGCCGGCGCTTCGTTAAATTGGCCCGTAACAGCAAATCGCCGATCGCCGAGGCCGCCGTTCGGCACATCGCGCAGCTTTACGCCATTGAAGCCATGGTACGCGGTGCATCGCCGGACACGCGGCTGGCCGCCCGCAAGGAGCATTCGTCGCCCCTCATCGCTGCTTTAAAGCCGTGGTTTGAGAAACAGCTTTCTATGATCTCCAGCGGTTCGACGCTCGCCGAGGACATCCGCTACGCGCTCAATCACTGGCAAGGGCTGACCCGCTTCCTCGAAGACGGGCGCCTCGAGCTCGACACGAACCCTGTCGAGAACGCCATCCGGCCAGTCTGCCTGACCAGAAAAAATGCGCTCTTCGCGGGCCATGAAATTGGGGCTGAAAATTGGGCCTTGCTGGCGTCGATCGTTGCCACCTGCAAGCTCAACGACGTCAACCCGGCTGCCTACATCGCCGAAACACTCGAGGCGATCATCGACGGCCATCCCCATAGCAGAATCGAAGACCTCATGCCGTGGCGATTCCGCAAAACGTCAAGCCTGCCTCAATAGGGTCCCGGCTGAGCGCTTACATCACTTCCCCCGCCGATTCAGCAAGAGAATCATAGCATCGATGGCGTTTTTACACAGACTGGACCCGTAGCGGTCGTCGAAAGCTATCGCGCGAGGATGATTCGCCGAAGGTGCGCAATCCGAGTACCGGGCGAGCAGGTTGCGCACGCTGCCGATTTTGGCGCTCCTAGAGCGACCACCTGCTTAGGCGCTGAAGATCGCTCGCGCAGCAACTGTGCCAAGGAAGACAACAACGGCTGCTACATATCCAATCGCCTTTAACGGATGTTCCTTCCCCTCTTTTAGGAACCACTGCATTCTTCCGACGATCCAAGACGAAGGCGTCAATAGGCGGACGATCAGGATGCCGAGTGCGAATAGCGGCAACCAAACGAAGACCGCAAGCGCAGGCCATACGAAGGTCGGATCGTGGAACGCTTGTGACACGATTTGATCAAGGGCTTGGGGTTCGGTGGCGCAGGCTGCTTGGAAAAATTCGTCGTGGCAAAATTGAAGCCATATAATAGAGAATCGCAGTAGATTAGTAGCTGCAACCACGATTACTGCGCCGCTCACAGTGCCGAGGGCGAGGCCGATCACTGGTTTTGTGCCGCTTCGGGCTAACAATGGCCTGATCACGAACAGAGACAGGTAGTCTGAGAAGACGTTGAGCAGCAAACCTGTCGTCCAAATTTCCCATCTCAAAGTAGTATCAAGTAGCCAAGCGTTGGACCCGGCTGCCCACTTCCATGGCGCTACTTTACCTATCTCGTATAAATAGAATACCGAAACTACGGTCGTTAATAGCAGCGACCGGAAGAATGCCCGCCAACGCAACAGCGGATACGTGTATATCCGATCAAACGTTTCGACCAACACTGACGCGACTTGCTCTTTTTTCCACCTCATGGTTCGCGCGAGCGCGGCCTTTGCTTCATCCGATGCGTTTTCGTCTAACCAGTGAAAAAAGGCATACGTCGCGGTGGCGTAGACCGTGGTGATGCCAAGTTGTTTTGCCAACTCTTCCATCGTCCGGCGCTCCGCCTTCTAGGTGACAGCACCATAGAAAAGGCCCTTGGGCCCAAGTCCGTGTCTGGCCCGCAACGGACCTCCCGACATGTCTGCTATTGCACCGCTGTTGGGGGGCAAGCAGACTCCAACGGAGATCTGAGCCGGTTGCTTTTGATTTTCACGCCTATTCAGGCGCCCCCAAGACGCGACCGGCCGCATCGGACGGACGCGGCCGGGTCCTCTGCGAAGCCCGCAGGCGGACGATCGCCCGACTTGCGCCAGCGCGGACCGGCTAGCTCGCCGGACCGCCCTGCAGCGCGGTGAGGAGCTTGCCGCCATCAGGCACGCCCCAGCCGGTACAGGCGTCCCATCCCGGGCCCGCCTTGTATTGTCCGCCGAGCAAACCGTCGGTGTCATTGTTGCCGACGGTGATGTCGCGCAGCACGCCGGCCGGACCGAACTTGGAATAGAGCAGGGCGTTGAAACTGCCGGATCGCGCACCGTTGGCGGCGTTGATCCGGGCGATCAGGCTGGCCCAGAGCGGCGCGGATGCGCTGGTGCCGCCGACAATGCCGAGCTTGCCGCCTGACATCGTCAGATAACCCGTTGCCGGATCGGCGTTGGCCGCAACGTCCGGGATCGCGCGTCCGGCAAAGTGCCCGGGATTGATCGACTTCGGCACGATGCCGTTCTGCCAGCTCGGGACCGGCGTGATGTCGCTGACGCCGCCGCCGGTGCCGCTTCCCGGTCCGTCGTTCCAGACGGTCTCGGTGATCTGCACCTGCTTCTTGGCGTTCGCGCGCGCGTGCAACGACGTTCCGCCCACTGCCAGCACGTAAGGACTGGTTGCGGGGAAGTTCACATGCGCCCGGCCGTCCTGCATCTGCGCTTCCGAGCCGTCGTCGCCGGTGGATACGCAGAACGTGATGCCGAGATGGGCCGCCGCGAGGAAGCTGTGGTTGCAGTGATCGATCGCCGCCGGTGACCAGATCACACCGGCATTGTTGAAGGCCTGGTTCTCGTCCCAGCCCCAGCTGATCGAGACGACGGAGGGGTCGTTGACGGAGTCGCTGACGACCTTGGCGAGGCAGTCGACCAGACCCTTCTCGTCGAAGGTCGAGAAATAGGTGGCGATCTTGGCGCCGCCGCCGAGCGCGCCGGCGACATCGACGTCCAGCATCACTTCACCGGTCGACTCCGGATCGCCGGCCGGATCGGTCGAGACACCGTCAACCGCGATGACGGCAACCTCCGGCGCGGGAACGCCGATCTTGCTGAAATAGGCCGCGACATCAGGGGTCTCCACGCCGCCGCCGAATTCGAGCAGGCCGATGCATTGCTTGCTGGCGTCGACCTGGGGGAATTTGTAGATCGCGCCGAGCTCGGTCGGAACGAACCAGTGCCGTACAGCGCTGGCAAAATCCGGCTTCGCGCTCTGTGCCGAATGGCGCGAGCGCCTGAGCACACGGTGGTTGTTCAGGCCGAACACGCCGGTGATGGCGTCGCCGACCTCGGTCGGGAGGTGCACCGGGCCGGTGCGGGCGTGGAAGTCGCCGAGATGCGGATGCGAATAGTCGAACAGCGTGACGCCGAAGGCGTCGCTGACGTCGTCGACGGTGCCTGCGATGCCGAGCCTTGCTGCGGCGGGCTCGTTGCGGGTGATGACGAGCTTGTGCGCCTTGGCAAAATCCTCGATCGACTTGAGGGCCTTGGGATCGGAGCCGTATTTGCTCTCGAGCTGGTCGCGCGTCATGTAGTTGCGCGCCTTGGGGAGCTTGTTGTCCAGGTCGGACAGATCAGGCAGATCGGCGGATCGCTTGACGCCGAGCGTCAGCTCGATCCAGCGCTGGCCGTTGGTTCGGCGCATTGCCTTCGAGCCTGTCGGCAGTTGATGGACAGAGTTGGGAAGTGCGACCATGTGGGGTGTTGCACTAGGGGACATAGTATTTCCTCCTTGTACGGGGTTGGCGCGCTGGAAAGCGGGAATTGCGAACGTGGTTCTCTTCGTTCGAAAGGGTTCAGGTGTTCGAAAATGAGTAGTCGTGTGCCGGCAAGAAAATCGCCGGCACGTCAGTAGACCAAACCTAAAATAGTAAAATGTAGTGATGCATCCTAACATCGGGATGCGCCGCGTGCGTCTCACAATCGCGTCAATTTATCGGAGGCGCGCGTCGTCGGTGAGCCAATCGACCTGACGTAGATCGCGATCTCACGCAGTTGAATTGTCACAATCGCCGCGCGTGCGCGAGGGCGCGATGCACGCCGGCTGATGTGTTGGGCGGCAGGACCCGTGGCCGACGTTTCAGCTGGCCTACTTCCGCGAAGCGGATGTCTTCTTCTTTTTCTTCGCGGACTTCTTCGCGGTCTTCTTGGCCGCCTTTTTCTTTGCTGCCTTCTGGGCGGTCAGATACGCCTCGACCTTCTTCGAAGAATGGCCGGCGGCGGCGACGGCGGCCTTCAACTTGGCCGGGGTGATCTTGAACTTCTTCGACCAGTAGCGGACCTCATAGGCTTCGCCGAGCGCGATGCGGCTCTTGTCGGCGGCGCGGTGCTTCTGGAGCTTGATGTACTCTTCTACCTTTCTCGCGGAGTGGCCGACCTTCCTGACGGCGTATTTCAGCTTGGCCGGCGTCACCTTGAATTTCTTCGACCAGTAGGCAACTTCGTACCTCTCGGTGAGCGCAATCAGCTTGCGGTCTGCCCCGCCCCGCTTGGTCTTGTCGTCGGCCATGCTTCTCTCCTGCCCTGGACCCGCGTGCATCCAGTCTAGCATGCAATCCGATTTTGCACGCAAGGGACAGGCCGCGCGGCGATTGCGCGGGCCGGCCTTTTTGTCCCGACGCGTCAAGTGGTTGCGCGACGCGACCCTGTCTCGGGCCGAGGTGGCCGTTCTACTGTGCATGGGGTTGTTTTCGACTTTTTTGTCGTTTCGCGCGTCCGTGACGGAACCTAATGGCGGCTGGAGCGACTTATCCATGACACGGGGAAACACGTGCGAGGCTGTCATGGCAGAGAAGCATACCGCCGATCCGGCAGAGATCATGCGGGCGACCGGTCATCCTGAATTGGAATACGCCGCCGGCTGGACCATCGCCGGTCTGATCACCATCGGCACCATCGTCGCCGCCTGGGTGTTTGCGATCTAGGCCGCCGGAAACTGAAGCTCGAAGGCCGGGCCCTCCTCGGAGGGCTTGAGCCTGATCGAGCCGCCATGGCTCGCCATCACCGCGCGGGCGATCGCAAGCCCCATCCCGGTGCCGCCCTGATCGCGGCGGGTCGTGAAGAACGCGTCAAAGATCCTGTCGCGATTTGGCGCCGAGATAGGCTCGCCGTCATTGCTCACCGTCAGCAGCAAGGTCGTCCGCTCGTCGACCGCCTCAAGCCTGATTGATCTCGCCTTGTGCCGCATCGCGTTGTCGGCGAGATGCGACAGCACGATCAGCGCCTTCTCGCCGGACATGCCGATCGCACGCTCCAGGCTGCCGCTGGCCTCGATGGAGATGGCCGGAAACCGGCTCCGGAGGTCGGTGATCACGGGCACCAGCTCCGTCCGCTCGTTCTGCGGCAGGCTTTCTGCGCGGGCGAGCTCGCGCAGCCGCTGCGCCATCGCCTCCAGCCGCTGGGTGTCGGACAGGATGTTGGCGATGAAGGTCCGCTGCTCGGCCGGCGTCAGGCCTTCGGGCTTGCCCTGAAATGAATCCTGCAACAGCTCGGCCGCGCCCTTGATCGAGGTCAGCGGCGATTTCAGCTCATGGGTCAGATGGGCCGAGAACGTCGCGATATAGTCGGACCGCTGCGCCAGCTGCTCGGCCATGCCGAGAAAGCTGTGCGAGAGCTGCGCGAACTCACGCGTGCCGTAATGCCGCAGCGGCTTGAACGCCTCGCGGTCGCCGCGGCCAATCCTGGCGGCGCGATCGATCAACTCGCGCATCGGCAGCGTGATGGTGCGAGAGAACACAAGGCCAATCGCGATGGTGCCGAGGATCACGGCAAGCCCCGCCAGCACGAATTTTGCGCGCTCCTGGTAGAGATGGTCAAAGATGTTGCTCGGCGTCCGCGTGGTGTAGATCACCCCGGCAACGTGATTGTTGACGATCACGGGCATCGCCGAGAACACGTGCACGCCAAGCCCGCGGCTGAAGGAATAGATCGGCGGCGGCGGCTTGTCCGGCACACGATTGCGCAAGGTGGCGCGGTATTGCCCGCGCAACGCATCCGCGACTTCCTCGATATGGGCAAGGGACTGCCCGACCTCCTGCCGCCCGGCGATCACCACACCCTGCGGATCGAGGATGCGAAAGCCCGCCAATGTCACTTTCTGCGTCTCGCGGATGATCGGCGTCAGCTTGGCGCCGATCTCGACATAGGCGGGCTGCGCCGGCCGGGGCGGGGCCAGCGCATCCGGCCGCCGCCGCAACAGATCATTGGCGGTGAGATCGAGCGCAGGCCGGATCGGCGTGAACTGGTCGCCGGGATCTGGCAGCACGTTCGGCGGCACCTCGGGACCGAGCGTCAGGCCGCTGCCGAGCCGGGCTTCGACCTCCTGCGCATAGATCGTCGCGAGCACGCGGCTCTGTGCGATCAGCTCGGCCTGGGTCTGGCGGATCAGCTGGTTGTCGTAGAGGCGGAAGAAGAACAGGCCGACCAGCGGCAGCACGGCAACGGTCGCCAGCACCGCGAAGATCACGAGCCCAAGCGACGGCCGCCATTTATCGGGCGCCGCGCTCATGCCTCTGTCTCGCAGCGGCCGAGCTTGAATCCGACGCCGTGGATGGTCTCGATCACGTTCTCGCAATTCTGCGCAGCGAGCTTGGCGCGGATGTTGCGGATGTGGCTGTCGATGGTGCGGTCGGAGACCTGGATGTTGAGCTGATAGGCCGCGCGCATCAGCTGCTCGCGGTTGAACACCGAGGTCGGCCGGGTCAGGAAGGCGCGCAAAATGCCGAACTCGATGGCGGTCAGCTTCAGCGGTGTGCCGGCAAAGGACGCCATGTGCTGCTCGGGGTCGATCAGGAGGCCGCCTTGCGACAGCGCAGCAGGGCCGGCTTTGGCCTCGCCATTGCGGGGGGCGAGGCGGCGCAGGATAACGTTGACCCGCGCCACCAGCTCGCGCGGGCTGAACGGCTTTGTCACATAGTCGTCGCCGCCGATCTCGAGGCCAAGGATGCGATCGATCTCCTCGTCTCGCGCCGACAGGAACAGGATCGGCACGTCGGAATTCTTGCGGACCTCGCGGCAGACATCGAGACCGTCGAACTCCGGCATGCCGATGTCGAGCACGATCAGATCGGGCTTTTCGGCGGCAAAGCGGTTGAGCGCCTCCTTGCCGTCGCGGGCCTCGATCACGTCCATGCCGGCCTTCTTCAGCGCGACGCGGATGACCTCACGGATGTGGCCTTCGTCGTCGACGATGAGAATGCGATGCGCCAAAAGTCTCTCCGCTCACCCGGCCGGCTGACCGTCAGACCGGCCTTTGGCTTCGGCATCGAGCCTGCGCTGCAGCCGCCAGGTGCGAAAGCCCCAGGCCCGCCAGGCCATGTCGAGGTGCTGGCTTTCTACAAGGCGATCGTGGCATCCAACAAGGGTTCTGTCGGCGCGAATCTGCATCATCCTCTCGATCGCCGGTAAAGCCTGTGGTCCGATCTGCGTGAGATAGCGGGTATCGATCGGCATGCCTCTGCCCGAGACTTCCCGGCTGTGGGCAATATTATAGTCGGCAATGAACGCGTCGAAGTTCATCAGCGAGCAGGTATACACCACGATCGTTAACGCGATCAGGTTGGCGCCGACAAGCCACCCGTTGGACCTGTCGAGTGCGATGCGGGCGACGATCAGGATCAGCCCCAGCGCCACCAGCCCCATCCAGATGAAGGCCGCGATGCGCCAGTAGGTCAGCATGTAGATGTCGACGTAAAGGTCGAGCCGAAGGATGGAGGAGGCGACCAGCAGGACGTTCTGCCCGACCCAGAGATAAACCAGTGGACGGATCACCGTCGACTTCTCAGCCGGCCCGCCCGGACGCATCGCGACCAGCACGAAAGCGGCAGCGAGCAGGGCGGTTGCGATCAGCGGATAGGCGCCGCGATGGGCGTAGGCGGCATAGGTCATGTTGTCCGGCAACGCCACATGGCCCCAGAGATAGAGGCCGTCGAGAATCGACTGCGCCGCGAACAGCAAATTGAACAGGACCAGCGAACGCAGAATCGTCGACGGGCCCAGGAATTCGGCCGAGACGAGGGGCTGGAGCGGCGGCGGCACCGGGACATCGTCGACATCAGCGGTGACGACCTTCTTGCGCCGCCAGCGCACATGAATGAACGGCCAAACCAGCGCCAGCATCATGGTCCAGAAAAGCAAGCGCGGAATGCTGACATAGTCGAGGATGATTTTTGGATTGAGCAGAGACACCCACTGCTCGATCACCGGATTGGCCGCCGCGAACAGGGCGACGAAGACGGTGCCGAGCGCCGCTGGCAGCAGCCAGAGTGCGATACCGCGGGTGAACGCCGACATGTTGAAAACCTGAAGGACATCGGGGAAGAACCTGAACGGGCCAAGCAGGATGAAGTTGCGCAGCGCACGGGCGCGTTCGACGAGCTCGGTCGTCTCTGGATTGGTCGCGAGCAGCAGGGCCATGAGCAGCGCGGTGACAAGGATCAGGCACGACAGCGGGTTGAGCTCCTCGACGGCCGGCACCAGGCCTGCGACGAGAACGGCTGCGCTGGTCCAAGCGCGACGCAGGTCCAGTGTGGCGTGATTGAACAGCACCGACACCACGGCGATTGCGATCGCGAAGAGTGAGAGCGACAGCCCGATCCGCTCGCCATAGAACAGCCAGTCCGCGAGCGCGGCCAGCGCCAATGCAAGGCCGACCTTGGCCGGAATCGAGGAATGCCTGATTGGCTGGATGTCCGCGGCGATCGTCGAAGCCAGGCTCGTCATGTGCAGATGACCTTTCGTGAGGGGCGGCATCACGAAATCTGCACGGCTCTTGTGCAGAAGCCGGGATCAACGTCTGCACGGTTTCAGGAGTCTTTTGCAGATTTCGTGCAGGTGCGGTATTGCCTCTCGCACAGCGCAAATCGCTTTGATAGGTGCGAAGCATTCGCCACTCCTCGGACGTGACGCATCATGCAATACCTCCGCCGTATCGGCCTCATCCTGCTCTGGCTTTTAGCGCCGCTCCTCGCATTCGCGGCCGCGAACAAGAACGATCCCTATCTGGTCCCGATGCGCGGCGTTGGAAACGTCGCGCTTGCGATCGCGAGCATCGCGGTTGCCGTCCTGTTGCTTCGCCGCGGGCGCTGGCACAGCCTGACCGGCAAGCTCCTGATCTTGCTCTGGTGCCTGCCGCCGATGCTGATGGCGGTAGCGCATCTCAGCTTCGAGCTGCGCAAGCACGATGTGCTCAGCGCAAGCGTGACCGAGGTGCGTCAGCTCGGCCCCCACTTCATGGTCGGCTATTCCTCGTTCCCTGAGGTCGCGCGCCTCGCCGAGCAGGGACTGATTGGCGGCGTCTACGTCACCCGCCACAACATCCGCGGCCGGTCGGTCGACGCGCTGCGCGCCGAGATCGCGGCGCTCCAGGACAAGCGGCGCGCGGCCGGCCTGCCGCCGCCGATCGTCGCCGCGGATCAGGAGGGCGGCATCGTCGGGCATCTCGCGCCGCCGCTGACCAAGGTGCCGGCGCTGGCGACGCTCGCCGGGCTTGCTCCCGATGACCAGCAGGCCAAAGCGGAAGAGTTCGGCCGTATCCACGGCCGCGAGCTCGCCGGTCTTGGCGTCAACCTCAACCTCGCGCCGGTGCTCGATCTCAAGCCGCCGCTTCGGCGCAATCGGCTCGATTTCCATACGCTGATCGGCCAGCGCGCGATCGCCACCGATCCCGTTGTCGTCAGCACGATCGCAAGCGCTTATGTGAGCGGCCTGGAGGCCTCAGGCGTCGGCGCGACGCTGAAGCATTTTCCAGGCATCGGCCGTGTGCGCACCGACACGCATCATTTCAGCGCCAACCTCAATACGCCGGTCAGGGAGCTGGAAGCCACGGACTGGCTGCCGTTCCGCGAAGTGCTGTCGCACTCGCATAGCGCGCTCATGGTTGGCCACATCACGCTCACCGCCGTCGATCCCGACCATGCCGCCTCGCATTCAAAGCGTGTCGTCGATGGGATCATCCGTGACAAATGGGGCTACCAGGGCCTGGTGATGACCGACGATCTCGTGATGGGCGCGACCTATCAGCACGACGTCTGCAAGGCCGTGGTCGAGGCGATCAACGCCGGCGTCGATCTGCTGCTGGTCGCCTATGACGGCGCGCAGTTCTACCGGATATTTGGATGCGCGCTCGACGGATCGCGGCAAGGTAGGCTTGATGCGGCGATGCTGCGCGCGAGCGCGGCGCGGTTGGAAAGGGGTTTTTCGATCGAGCAGGCGCGAGCAGCCCCAGGCGCTGTCCGCGTCGTTGAGAAGAACTAGCCCTTTGCGAACTGACGGTAGTCCGGCTCGCGGTGAAACCAGAATTCGTACCCCGTGACGCCCTTCTGCATGGCGACGTCGTGGATCGGCTGGTTGAGCGGGATGACGGGAACGTCGCTCATGCAGAGTGTGATGAAATCCTTCACGGTTTTCTCGTACTCGGCGGCGTCCGTGGTGAAGCGCGCCTTGTCGATCAGCGCGTCCATCGCCTTGTTCTGGTACGAGGAGATGTTGAAGATCGAATTGTTGCCGTGGAAATTCCAGTAGAAATAATACTCGGGATAATCGAGCCAGCCGCTGAAGCGGTTGAGCGCGAGCGGCAGCTCCTTCTTGTTCAGCGTGGTGCGCCAGTTCGCGCCGGGAATCTTTTCGATCGACGCCTTGATGCCGATCCTGGCTAGATTTTCCTGGATCAGGATGGCCGTGGGCTCGCCGACGGTCGCAGTGCCGGTGTCGAGCGACAAAGTCGTCTCCAGGCCGGACTCGAACCCTGCTTCCTTCATCAAGGCTTTGGCCTTGTCGAGATCGGTGACATAGGGAGACGGCTGCGGCCACACCGGCTTTGAGACATCCGCCGTCCCGCCATACATCGGAACGGCGCGCCCGAAGAAGGCACTGCTCTGGATCTGCTCGTAAGGCATCGCCCAGGCGATGGCCTGGCGTAGCTTGGCATTGTCGAACGGCGGCCTTGCCGTGTTCAACGCGACGTACCAGAGCGCGTTGGGGATCGGCACGCCCGAAACCTTGACCTTGCCCTCCCTGATGATCTGCTCGAAATCGCGCGGTGCAAAACCGCTCGACAAGTCCGCATCGCCTCGCTCCAGCATCGCACGGCGCGTGCCGGCGGACGGCACGTCGCGCGCGATCACCCGCTTCACTTTCGGCAGCGGCCCGCTCTTCCAGTCGTCGAAGCGTGCCAGCACAGTTTCGCTGCCGGGCTTCCAGCTCTCGATCCTGTAGGCGCCGCCACCGGCCTCGTTGTTCTTCAGCCAGGCCAGTGCCCAAGGATCTTCCGCCGTCGCGTTCTTCCTGGCGAGCTCGGCGTTGATGACGAAGGGCACGACGACCGCGACGTTGAACAACAGCATCTTGTCTTTCCGCACATAGTCGATGCGGAAGGTGTGGTCGTCCACGACAACGAACTGCTCGGGCTTTTCGAGCGATCCGGCCGACATCTGGAAGGTCGGAAAGCCGCCAACCTTCACCGCACGATCGAACGACCATTTGACGTCTTTGGCGGTGACCGGCGTGCCGTCGTGGAATTTGGCGTCCTTTCGCAGATGGAAGGTGCAGGACATGCCGTCGGCCGCAACCTCCCAACTCTCGGCGAGCTCGGGCGCGAGCTTCTCGCGGTCGTAAGACAACGTGCCATCCGGGAATGTCTTCGAGGCGTAGGAGAGCAGGCGGTCGTAGCAATTCCAGGACAGGCCGTTCACGGTCTGGTTGGAGCCGACGCCCTGCATGTCGAGCGAGTTCGGTCCCAGCTCTTGCACCACCAGCAGCGTCTCCGCGCGCCCCTGTGCCCACGCGAAGGACGGCGCGATCGCCGCCATCCCGGCAACGCCGAGGCCGCCGAGCATGACGCTGCGGCGGCTCGGATCGAAAGAGGATGGGCTCATCGATGCCTCCTTGAGAGCGGTTTGCTGTTCAAAGAGGCAAAGCGCATGCCATCGGATGCGCTTCATGGCGTCGCATCCGCACCTTGCCTATCTCAACTCCTCGGCCAGGAAGTCGACCAGCGCGCGCACCTTGGTCGAGGGACGCGGACCCGCCGGGAACACCGCGTACACGTCGACCGGCGCGAGTTTGTAACTCTTCAACAGCGGCACCAGCGCGCCCGCCGCGATCTCGGGATCAGCCATCACGGGTGACGTCATCGCGATGCCGAGCCCAGCGAGCACGCTTGCGAACACGCCGGGACCGGAATCGGTGGTGATGCGGCCGCGGACATCGACCGAGGTCTCCGTGCCGCTGCGGGTGAATGACCAGGTGGTGCGGCCAAACAGGCCTGGGCCGAAGATGCAGTCATGCGAGGCGAGATCGGCCGGTGTCTTCGGCGTGCCGCGTTCGGCAAGATAGGATGGGGCGGCGGCGAGAAAGCGCGGCAGGGTCGCAAGCTTTCGTGCGCCAAAGTCGGAGTCGTCGAGCGGGCCGAGACGAATGGCGACGTCGGTGCCGTCTGCGACGAGGTCGTGCCGTTCGTCGGCGACAGACAGCTCGACGCGCAGCAGCGGATGCAGCTTGAGGAATCTCGGCAGGCGCGGAATGATGTGCCTGGTGCCGTAGACGATGGGCATGGTGATGCGCAGCGTTCCGCGCAGGGAGTCGACTCCGCGCGCGGCGTCTTCGGCGTCCTCGAGGTCGGCCAGCAATTCGCGCGCGCGGGTGAGGAACAGCGCGCCCGCATCGGTGACGGTGATGCGGCGCGTGGTCCGCAGCAGCAGCTTGACGCCGAGCCGGGTCTCCAATTCGCCGATGATGCGCGACACGGAGGGCTGCGACAGGCCGAGTTCGCGCGCGGCCTTGGAAAAGCTGCCGCTCTCGGCTGCCCGGACAAAGACGGCCAATTCCTGCAATCGGTCACTCATCTGAAATCCAAATAAATGTTCTCCGAAACGACCATATACCCCTTCGTTCTCAAATGCTCCAGATAGGGCGGGCCAACAGCAACCGATGGAGCTTCTCATGGCCCTGCAAGATAAACTCGACGCCCTCAAAGCCGATTTCGAAGGCGGTCGCTTCCCGCTCAAGCCAACCAAGGAAGCGCTGGACACCATGCACCGCGCCACCGCGGAACTGATCGCGAGCGGCCAGGCCCAGCGCGCGAAGAAGGCCGGCGACGCCGCGCCGGAATTCATTCTGAAGGACCCCGACGGCAAGCCTGTGTCCTCGCGCGACCTGCTCGCGAAGGGACCGCTCGTCGTGTCGTTCTACCGCGGAGTCTGGTGCCCTTATTGCAACCTCGAGCTCCAGGCGCTCCAGGAAGCGCTGCCGGACATCGCTTCGCGCGGCGCCAGCCTCGTTGCAATCTCGCCGCAGACCGCGCCGAACAACCGCAAGTCCGAGCGCGACAACAACCTGTCGTTTCCGATCCTGAGCGACGTCAGGAGCGAGGTCGCCGATGCCTTCGGCATTCGTTTCGCTCTCCCGGGCGAACTCGTCTCGCTCTACAAGTCCTTCAAGAACGACCTGCCGACGTTCAACGACAATCCGGCCTGGGTGCTGCCGATGCCCGCACGCTACGTCATTGGCCGCGACGGCATCATCGCCTACGCGGAAGTGAATCCGGACTACACGCACCGGCCCGATCCGTCCGAACTCCTGCCGGTGCTTGACCGGCTGCGGGCGGGCAAGGCGGCCTGATTGTTACGGCGTCACCGCTCCGCGTGGCACTGCGCGCGGGGTGGTCAGCTCTTTCCAGGTCGAATTGGCGACATGCACCGGTGAGAAGGCCGGCCGCTCGACATAATGTCCGTCGCCCGCCTCTGCACGTAGATCGCCATCCTTCCACACGATACGACCGCGCGAGAGCGTCGCGGCGGGCCCGCCGGTGCAGGCAAAGCCTTCGAATACGTTGTAGTCGATCCGGCTCATCTGCCGCTTCGCGTTGATCGTCTTCGTCGCCCTGGGATCCCACACCACGATGTCGGCATCCGAACCGACGGCGACCGCGCCCTTGCGCGGATAGATGTTGAGGATGCGGGCGATGTTCGCCGAAGTCACTGCGACGAATTCCTCCTTCGTCAGCCGCCCCGTGGCGACGCCCGCGGTCCATAGCAGCGCGAGGCGATCTTCCAGGCCGCCGGTGCCGTTCGGAATCTTCCTGAAGTCGCCGAGGCCGAACCGCTTCTGCTCGGTGGTGAACGCGCAGTGATCGGTCGCGACCACTTGCAGCGAGCCTGATTGCAGGCCGGCCCACAGGCTGTCCTGGTGCGACTTGTCGCGGAACGGCGGCGACATCACGCGTTGCGCGGAATGATTCCAGTCCTTGTTCCGATATTCGCGCTCATCGAGCAGCAAATGCTGGATCAGCGGCTCGCCATAGACGCGTTTTCCCGCGGCCCGCGCTCGCGCGATCGCCTCATGCGCCTCGCGGCAGCTCGTGTGCACGATATAGACCGGCGTGCCGGTCATATCAGCGATCATGATAGCGCGGTTGGTGGCTTCGCCCTCGACCTCCGGCGGTCGTGAATAGGCGTGGCCCTCGGGGCCGGTGACGCCGCGTTCGATCAGCGCCTCCTGCATCAAGGCAACGACATCACCATTCTCCGCATGCACGACCGGCATCGCGCCGAGATGGGCGCAGCGCGCGAACGAGTTGTAGAGCTCGTCATCGTTCACCATCAAGGCGCCCTTGTAGGCCATGAAATGCTTGAACGTGTTGATGCCGTAGGTTTTGACCACGGTCTCCATCTCGTCATAGATCTGCTTCGACCACGACGTCACCGCCATGTGGAAGCCGTAATCGGTCGCCGCCTTCTCGGATTTGTGCCGCCATTCCTGATAGGCCGCGAGCATCGACTGGCCGGGATCGGGCAGGCAGAAATCCACCACCATGGTGGTGCCGCCCGTCAGCGCCGCCTTGGTGCCGGATTCGAAATCGTCAGCGGTGACGGTGCCCATGAACGGCATTTCGAGATGGGTGTGCGGATCGATCCCGCCCGGAATGACATAGGCGCCGCCGGCGTCGATGATCTCCGCCCCCGTTGGCGCCGCGATCGCTGCGCCGACCGCGACGATGGTGTCGCCCTCGATCAGCACGTCCGCGCGGCGCGAATGATCATGATTGACGACGGTGCCGCCGCGGATGAGGAGGGACATGGGAACTCCGGGAAGAGCAGGGGGGACAGGACGCTGCGAAAGCTAAGCGTGTCGGCCGCGATGCGACAGGCGAAATTTTAGCCAGCCGCCGGCTTCGCTGCGTATTCTCGGCCGCTACGCCGCCTGCGCAACTAGCCCGTCGATCATCGCGCGTACGAGGCTCGCGATCTCCTTGCGCAGCGCCGGCAGGGGAACCGCGACCAGCCTTTGCTCAAGTCCCAGTGCCACCATGCCATGCACGGCCGAGAACAGGCTGCGTGCAGTGATGCCGAGTTCCTCCGCATCCCGCCTTGGCAACAGCGCAGCGAGCGGCTGGTAGATGTGGCGAAACAACTGCAACTGGTCATCGACCGACCAGTCGGGCAGGGCCTTCTCGGTCTCCATGCGGTGCTCGAACAGGGCGCGCCAGAGCTGGAGATTTTCTGCGGCGAAATCGCAATAGGCAATTGCGATGCGGACCAGCGTCTCCTTTGGCGATGGATTGCCGGCGCGCACCGCCGCGCTGAGCGCGTCGTCGAGCCGGAGCAGCGTGCGCGAGCCGACGCGCAGGACCAGCTCGTCCACATCGGCAACGAGATTGTAGACCGCACCATTGGCGCAGCCGATCTCGCGGGCCAAATCGCGGGTTTTCAGGCCGGCCAAGCCACGGGTCGCGATCATCCGCTCGGCTGACAGAATCAGGTCCGCCCGCTGTTTCTCCCGACGTTCCAAGGCCTTAGTCATTCGCTAACCAAGATCATGAGCGATGCTCAAATATTTCTTGAACGATGTTCAAGATTGCTGCTACTAATCGTTCGTGAGCAACGCTCATAACAGGGAGCAAGCAATGTTCAAGACCGTCGTGACACTTTTCCGCGGCAGCGTGGCCGCCGCCGGCGAGGAGCTGGAGGACCGCACGGCCCTTCTGATCCTCGACCAGCAGATGCGCGATGCGGCCGCGGCCGTCGAGCGCAGCAAGCGGACGCTGGCGCTGGCCATCGCCCAGGACCAGCAGGAGGACCGCAAGCTCGAGGCGACCGTCGCCCGCATCGCCGATCTCGAGATCCGCGCGGTCGCGGCGCTCGATGGTGGCCGCGAGGATCTCGCCAAGGAGGCGGCCGAAGCCATCGCCGGCCTCGAGGCCGACCGCGATGCGGCGCTGACGGCGCGTGCATTGTTCGCGACCGAGATCGCCCGGCTGAAGCGGCACGTCGCAACTGCGCAGGCCCGCATCACCGAGCTCGATCGCGGCCGCCGTGTCGCCCGCGCCTCGGAAGCGGTGCGCTCGCTTCGCCGCAGCGGCATCGAAGCGGCTCGCCCTTACGAATCCACGCTGCCGGAAGCGGAGAGCACCCTGAGGCGGCTGCGCGAGCGGCAGCTTGAAGCCCAGGCCGCCGATGACGCGCTGGTCGAACTCGATGCGGCCACCGGTCCGCTCGCGACCGCCGAACGACTAGCCGAGCAGGGCTTTGGTCCCCGGCTCAAGACAACCGCGGACGATGTGCTGGCGCGGTTGAAGTCCAAGCGCATGCCGACTGCCTGAACTCAAACCCAATCATCAATCAAACCAACAGGAGACGATCATGAACCAGAACGGCCAACCCCACAGCGGCGCCTGGGTGACCTTCACTTACGCGTCTTTCGCAGCCTCCGCGTTCCTTGTCGCCATCGGCATCTTCTTCCTGCCGATCGACCTCTGGATGAAGGGCTATCTGACCATGGGCATCGTGATGCTGATCCAGACCTGCATCACTTTGACGAAGACCGTGCGCGACAATCACGAAAGCAGCCGGCTTGTGAACCGGATCGAAGATGCCAAGGCCGAGCGGCTGCTGATGGAAGTCTCCAAAGCCGCTTGAGGCGAGACGCATCGAAGGGCGACGCCATCTTCGACATAGGGCGGTGGATGCGAAAGCATCCGCCGCCTGCGCAGCGCTATAGCTGCAAGCGATGATCGAAGCGCTTTATATCGCGCCTGCGAAATGCAACCGAGCCATGACGGATCACGCAGGCCTGTGCCCTTGCGCACCGGCTTGGCCCGGAGCACTCTGCGAAAGCGGCGCGAAAAACGTCGCCAATAAAGACGGCGCGAGGAAGCATCATGGCGGTGACGCGGATCGACTGCGACATCCACCCGGCGGTTGGTGGCACGCGCACGACGCTGCTTCCTTATCTCAGTGATCACTGGAAAGAGCAGGTGGTGAGCCGTGCTATCGACGGCCTCGACCTCACCTCTTACCCACCAAGCATGCCGTTTTCGGGCCGCTCGGACTGGCGGCCGACCAATGGCACGAAGCCCCGGCTCTGATCTGGCGATGGTGCAGAAAGGCGCCTTCGACCAATTGGGCGCGAGCCACGCGATCCTCAACGTGCTCTACGGCGCTCAGGCCGTCTTCGATGCCTATATGGCGGCGGACTTCTGCAAGGCGATCAACGACTGGATTGCCGCCGAATGGCTTTCGCGCGACCCGCGCCTGCGCGCCTCCATCGTGGTGCCGATGCAGGCGCCGGATCTCGCCATTGAAGAGATCGAGCGTCGCGCGAGCGACAATCGCTTCGTCTCCATCCTGGTGCTGGCGCAGGGTGAGACGCTGCTGGGCCGGCGGCATTTCTGGCCGGTCTATCAGCTTGCGGAGAAATACAAGCTGCCGCTCGCGATCCATGCCGGCACGCAATATCGGCAGGCGCCGAGCTCAGCCGGCTGGCCCTCGCACCGCTACGAATATTACTTTGTCGAGGCACAGGCGTTTCAGGCGCAGATCCTGAGCCTGATCTATGAGGGCGTGTTCGGCAAATATCCCGATCTCAAGGTCGTGCTGATGGAGTCCGGCGTGAGCTGGCTGCCGGCCTTCATGTGGCGCGCCAACAAGACCTGGCGTGGCGTCCGCGTCGAGGTGCCCTGGGTCGAGCGCGAGCCCGCCGCAATCATCCGCGACAATTTTCGCGTCACCATGCAGCCGTTCGATGCGCCCGGCGACGCCAAAGGCGTTGAGGAGATCATCGACCAGATCGGCTCCGACAAGATGTTCCTGTTCGCGTCCGACTATCCGCACTGGCAGTTCGACGGCGACGATCCGATCCCGCCGCATCTGCCGAAGAGCATTATCGACAAGATGTGCGTCGACAATCCGCTGGAGACGTTTCCGCGGCTATCGATCAACTGAATTTTGGAGGTTCGCATGAGTGAAGTCATCGACCGTCCGCTGCGCGACGACGAGAAACCCGCCGCCTCGCGACTGCGCATCGTCGATTGCGACGTGCATCCGAGCCTGCATTCGCTCGACGATCTCGACGAATTCCTGCCGAAACGCTGGCAGCAACATCTGAAGGAGTATGGCAGCCATCTGCGCACGCCCTATCTCTTCACGACGCCCTATCCGCGGTCCTCGCCGCTGATCGCGCGGCGCGATGCCTGGCCGCCGACCGGAGGGCCGCCCGGTTCCGACCTTGCCTTCATGCAGAAGCAGTATCTCGATCCGCTCGATGTCGAGTTCGGGATCCTGCAGGTGCTCGATCTCTTCATCTTCTCGCAGCAGAACCTGGAATTCGGCGCGGCGATCCAGCGCGCCATCAACGACTGGCAGCTGGCGTTCTGGTCGCACCGCGATCCGCGCCTGAAGGCGTCGATCCTGGTCGGGCAGGACGGCACGGATCTGGCGATCGCCGAGATCGAGCGCTGTACCAGGATCGGCGAATACATCCAGATCAATGTCTCGCCGCGCGCCAACGAGCCGCTTGGCCGCCGCCGCTACTGGCCGATCTACGAACGAGCCGAGGCGCTCGACCTCCCGCTCGGCATTCACACGGGCGGCTATGGCGGCCACGCGCCGACCGGCGGCGGCTGGCCGTCCTATTATGTAGAGGAGCACCATTCGAACGCCCACACCATCGCGGCGCAGCTCGCAAGCCTCGTCATCGAGGGCGTGCTCGAGCGTTTTCCGAAACTGAAGATCGTCTTCATCGAGGGCGGCTTCGGCTGGGTCCCGTCGGCGGTGTGGCGGATGGATCAGCACTTCGAGCGCTTCCGCAGCGAAGTGCCGAATCTCAGGCGCAAGCCGTCCGAATATGTCCGCGAGCACTTCTGGTTCACGACGCAGCCGGTTGACGAGCCCGACGAGGCCCGGCATCTGCGCTCGCTGATCGAATGGGTCGGCATCGATCGCCTCTTGTTCTCGTCGGACTATCCGCACTGGGATTTCGACGATCCGCGCTTCGCCTTCAAGACGCCGCTCACGGAGGCTGAGCGCAAGATGATCTTCAGCACCAATGCCCGTGCGGTCTACAAGTTCTGATCAACATGGCCCGTCACATCGTCGCGTCGACCTCAGAGATCCCGCCCGGCGGCAACAAGGTCGTCGATATCGCCGGCCGCGATATCGTCGTGTTCCACGTCAATGGCGAGTTCTTCGCGCTGTTGAACCGCTGCCCGCACGAAGGCGCGCCGCTGGAGAAAGCGGCTTGCGTGGCGCGGCTGACCTCGCCCGAGCCCGGCATCTATGAGCGCTCGCGCGTCGGCGAGATGCTGCGCTGTCCCTGGCACGGCTGGGAATTCGACATGCGCAACGGCCAGTCCTGGTTCGATCCGAAACGGGTCAAGATCCGGTCCTATCCGGTTGCGGTGGAACGCGGCGACGAATTGCAGAAGGGCCCATATGTCGCCGAGACGTTCCCGGTGCATGTCGAAGACAGCTATGTGATTGTCGAGATCTGAGCCGGCATTGCCGATTGAGATTCGAACGCAAGTGCGATATGGCTCTCGCGCTTTCAGAGGCGGAGACGAGCTTTGTCGAAACAATCCCTGCGTGAGGAGGCCGAGCGCCTGATCCGCGAATCGATGGAAAAGAAGACCATCGTCGTCAAGCAGGGCTCGACCCGCATCGAGGCCGTCTGCGGCAAGTGCGGCGCGCCAAACCGGGTTCAGGCGGAAAAAGGCCAGAGCCGCGTCAAATTCGCCTGCAAGAATTGCGGGCACCAGCAAGAGACCCTGTAAGGCGCTCAGGCCGCCCGCTGCCGGCCCGTGCGTTTGGTCGCCCTCAGGATCGCTGAACCTGCCTTCAGGCCGGACTGCAACGCGCCCTCCATGTAGCCGTAATAGGCAAAGCAGGTGTGCTCACCGGCAAAATACATCCGCTTGTGAAATGCGCTGTTGAGCAGCGGCCCGGCGCGCGTGACTTCGCCGGGCGCGGGGCAGGAATAGCCGGCACCGGTCCAGGGATCGGCGGGCCACGCAATGAAGTCCGGCGGCTGGGACAGATTGTCCTCATAGCCGCGATAGACCTGGCCGATCCGCGAGGCGTAGAAGGCATCGACAGCGGTCTTGCCGCCGCGCTCCCATTGTCGAATGGCCTGCTGCGCCGGTTTGCTGCCGGCGAACAGGCTGAGCTCGACCTCGCGGCCGCGCGGCGCGATCTGGTTGTCGGTGCCTTCCCATGTGACGCCGAAGCGGCTCGAGGACGCGGCCGGCGCCAGCCCATGGTCGATCCAGAAACGTCGCTTGACCGGACTGAGGTATTTCACGGCCGTCCCCATCGAGATGTAATGGTCGGGCGTGAGTTGCGGCGTGATCTCGATCTTGGCGAAACGCCCGCCCGGCCACAGGCTCGGCGGAATCGCAAGCACGACGTAGTCGGCGAGATGGGAAGCCGCCCCCTCCGGCGTGATCGTCACGCCCTCCTTGTCGATGTCGATCGCGACGACAGGCGTGGACAGATGGACCACCCCTCCGACCTTCCTGATTTCCTCGGCGAGGTGCTCGGCCAGCGATTGATTGCCCTCCGAGCAGCGTAGCGTCTCTGTCTGGGTGAAAAAGGCGGCCGGGTGTCCCTTGAGTGCGCCGCCATGGACCACCGCGAAATTGGCGAGCAGGCTTTGCCGTTCGACCGGCTGACCCGCGTCGTTGCTGAACTGCTCCTTCATCGCAAGCTTGGCGAGACGCGAGCAATGTTCGTCCCGAATCCAGTCCGCCATGGATTGCTGGTCCAGCGCGTCGGCGTCGGACGTGAGCCAGGGGGCGTGCTTGTGCACGTGCCGCGCGCGCCTTGCCATCCGCCCGAAGGCCGCCTCCATCTGCTCGAACAGGGTCTTGAGCGCGAACGGATTCGAGATCTTTCGACTGTCGAGATAGATCGGCATATCTAGATCGAGCGCATCGAAATTCGAATCCAGCGTGAACAGCGAGAGTCCCAGCCGGAATTGGCGCGCCAGGGCCAGCCACAGCGGATGATTGTAGCCGATCAGCTCGCCGCCCGCCTCGACCACGCCGCTCGCCTTGTTCTTGCTCCAGACGCGGCCGCCGACGCGCTCGCGCGCCTCGAAAATCGTCACGTCGCAGCAATGCGCGAGCGTGTAGCCGGCCATCAGGCCGCCAAGCCCAGCTCCGACGATCGTGACACGCGGACGTGGTGCCGCCCGCGCCGGGCGTGGCATGTCGCGGGGTGGTGTGGCCGCCGTGACGACCATTGCGTTGGCAAGCGTCGAGCTGACCAGCTTCTGACGGTCGAAGCCGATGAACTTCCTGCCGTAGCGGCGATTGAGCCGTGCGTAAATCGAGCGCATGATTGAAATCCTCAGATCGAAATCAAAAATCGAAAAACAATCTCGGACCGTCGAGGACCGGTCTTGGGCGAGCGGCGAAAATTGCCGGTCGGGCCTCAGATTTGACGGGTCCGAGGATCGACGATAACCTGCAACCTTTGGTCGTGTCGAGAGCGGGAGCTCGGATATGGCATCAAAGGCTAAGGCGCGTACCGGCCGCCGGGCGGCCGCCAATCGCAAAGCAGCAAAGCGTAACGACAAGGCTGGATCGGCAAGTGCGGCAACGCGCCCTGTCGTCGTGTCCGGTAGCGCGCGCCCACCCACCGCGGGGGCCAGGCGTCTGCACGACGAGAATCCGCGTCAGCACGTCGAGATCACGCTGACATTGCGTGGACCCAAATTGCCGGACGCCGACAAGCTCGGAGGTCGAGCGTTGTCGCGAGCCCAATTCAAGGCAAGATACAGTGCCTCGAAGAGCGACGCCGACAAGGTGTCCCAGGTTCTGCGCAAATTCGAGCTCAAGATCGAGGAAGTGTCGCTCGAGACGCGCAGCATGCGCGTGAGCGGGACCGTCGCGCAGATGGAGAAGGCGTTTCAGCCGCGCCTCGGCGTCTATTGGAGCGAGGATCAAGGTCAATTCCGCGATCGGGAGGACGATTACAAGATTCCCGCTTCGCTGAAGAACATCGTCACTGCGTTGATCGGATTCGGCCAGCGGCGTGTCATGTGGCGGAGCAGGGCGAGGATCGGTGCTGGTTTGACGCCGCTCAGCCCGTCGTCCCTGGAAGCGCTGTATCATTTTCCGCCCGGGGATGCCGCCGGCCAGAAGATCGCGATTGCCGAGTTCGGTGGCGGGTATTTTGCCGGGGACCTCGCGCTCCACTGCAAAACGTTCGGTCGCAAGAGGCCCAAGGTCGAGATCGTCTCGATCAACTGGCCGGTGCGCAACCGTAGGCAGATCGAGCAATTGCCAACGGACGATCGTCAGGACGCGCTGGACGACACCGGCGAAGTGATGATGGACGTCGAGGTGGCTGCAGGCCTGGCTCCCGGTGCCAAGCTGTCCGTCTATTTTGCGACTTTCGATCAGAAGGGCTGGGTCGATTTATTGAACCGCGTGATCAAGGACAGGCCGGTGGCACTGTCGATAAGCTGGGGGTCAGCAGAGGATTCCAGTGACTGGTCGCCGGCAGCACGTACGGCCATCAACGAGCGGCTCCAGGCGGCTGCCGCGCTGGGCATCACGATCTGCGGCGCCTCCGGCGATGATGGCGCCGGCGACGAGGAGACGGACGGCGCCGCCCATGTGGATTTTCCGAGCTGCAGCCCATTCGTTCTCGCGGTCGGTGGCACCATGATCACGCGTCTCGGCGGTGAGGTCACGGAGCAAGTGTGGTGGGAGACGCCAGGGCGCCGCATGAAAGGCGGAGGCGGCGCAACAGGTGGAGGAGTCAGTGAGGTATTTCGTCGGCCTGCGTGGCAGCGCGGACTCGATATTGCTTCCCTGAACGGCTCCGGTCAGTGGGGGCGCATTGTGCCCGATATTGCGGCGCTTGCCGGCCCACCCGGCTACGCGATGATCTTCCGCGGCAAACCGGATTATGGCGGTGGGACCAGCGCGTCTGCGCCGCTCCTGGCCGCGCTCATTGCTCGCGTCAATGCGCTTCTGCCGCCGGAGAAACGGCAGCGCTTCCTCGCGCCATTGCTTTATCGCAAATCGCCGCTTGGCCGGCCGACAGGAGATCTCGTCTGCTACGACATCACCATCGGCCATAACGTATCCAGGCCAAAGCCGGGCGTCGGATATGAAGCGAGGCGTGGGTTCGATGCGGTGTCCGGCTGGGGCGTGCCGATCGGCACCGCGCTCCTGCTTGCGCTGAGCTGATCGCCCGGGCTAACTCCGATCGACGAATTTCTTGAACGCATCCGCGTAATCCGGATGCCAGCGCGACAGCGGCGGGCGGTTCTCGACGATATCGCCGGCGGCCCAGAGCATGCGCTTCTCGTCGAGCGCGCGCGGCACGTCGTTATCCGGGCAGAGGATGTAGAAATCGCCGGCCTCAAGCCGCGCGATCATGAAATCGACCGTCTGCTCCGGCGTCCAGGCGCCGGCCGGCTTTTCGGTGCGGCCCTTGGCGGTGAGCCCGGTGAAGACGAAGCCGGGGATCAGCAGATGCGCGGTGATGTGGCAGTCTTTCGTGTTGCGCAACTCGTGCTGGAGCGCTTCCGTAAAAGCCTTCACGCCGGCCTTGGAGACGTTGTAGGCGGGATCGCCGGGCGGGGTGGTGATGCCCTGCTTGGAACCGGTGTTGATGATCAGGCCGGCCTTGCCGCGCGCGATCATGTTGGGTGCGAAGATGCGCGCGCCGTTGATGATGCCCCACATGTTGACGCCAATGATGCGCTGCCAATTGTCGGGCTCGCCGAACAGGGTGCTGCCCGGCTGAATGCCGGCATTGTTCATGAGCAAATCCGTGCCGCCGAAATGCGCGCCCACGGCGCGTTCCAGTTCCGTCACGTTTTCGGCCCGGCTGACATCGACAACCGATGTCATCACATTTGTGGCAGCCGTAACGGATGACAATTTTGTTGCGGCCTCCGCCAGCCCGCCTTCGTCGACATCGGCGATGCACACCTTCATTCCGGCACGCGCAAACGCTGCAGCGGCGGCAAGACCGATGCCGGATGCACCCCCGGTGATCACGGCGACGTTGCCCTTGGCGATGACAGGATGCGGCATGGCTATTCTCCAGAAAGGGGCGTTGCACTCGGCTATAACATGGCGCTCGTGCGACCCTGCACAAGTCGGCATGGCAGGGCTTCGTTCCACGCTGACTTTACGCCCCTCCGGCGCCGCTGTATTCTGTTTGACCTAACGATCCCGCCCAGATCGAACCCAATCAATCACCTACCTAGGGAGTGCAGCCATGGCTGTGTCGCAGGCTATTCCGATCACGCGCCATCCGTTCGCCAACGGGTCCTACAAGCAGATGCTGATCGACGGGAAATGGGTGGATGCCGCGTCCGGCAAGCGCTTCGAGACCCATAACCCTGCCACCGGCGAACTGCTCGCAACTGTTGCCGAGGGCGACAAGGAAGACATCGATCGTGCCGTTGCGGCGGCCCGCCGCGCTTTCGAGGGACCCTGGAGCAAGGTCAAGCCGTTCGAGCGGCAGAACCTCCTGCTCAAGCTCGCCGACCTCGTCGAGAAGAATTTCGACGAATTGTCGCAGCTCGACACACTCGACATGGGCGCACCGCTCAGCCGTACCCGCGCCTATCGCCTGCGCGCCGTCGGCATGCTGCGCTACTACGCTGGCCAGACCACCGCGATCCATGGCGAGACCATCGAGAACTCGCTGCCCGGCGAAATCTTCTCCTACACGCTGAAGGAGCCGGTCGGTGTCGTTGGCGCCATCATTCCCTGGAACGGTCCGCTCACCGCGACGCTCTGGAAGATTGGGCCGGCGATCGCGACCGGCTGCACCGTGGTGCTCAAGCCGGCCGAGGAAGCGCCGCTGACCTCGCTGCGCATCGCCGAGCTCGCGATGGAAGCCGGCATTCCGCCCGGCGTCGTCAACGTCGTGCCCGGCTATGGTGAGACCGCGGGCGCGGCACTCGCTTCGCATCATGACGTCGACAAGGTCGCCTTCACCGGCTCCCATGTCACGGGCCAGTCGATCATCCGTGCCTCGGCCGGCAACCTCAAACGCGTGTCGCTCGAGCTCGGCGGCAAGTCGCCGGACATCGTGTTTGCCGACGCGGATCTCGATGCCGCCGTGCCCGGCGCCGCAATGGCGGTGTTCGCCAATTCGGGCCAGATCTGCAGCGCCGGTACGCGCCTGTTCGTCGAGCAGCCGATCTACGAAGAGTTCGTCGGCCGCGTCGCCGAATTCGGTAAGAAGCTGCAGGTCGGCAACGGCCTTGATCCCAACACCCAGATCGGCCCGCTGGTGTCGGAGCAGCAGCTCGAGCGCGTCACCAGCTATCTCGACATCGGCCAGAAGGAAGGCGCGCGAGCGCTCGCCGGCGGCGGCCGCGTCACCGAAGGGGCGCTGTCGAAGGGCTTCTTCGTCTCGCCGACCGTGTTTGCGGGCGTCCAGGACAACATGCGCATCGCGCAGGAAGAGATATTCGGTCCCGTCATCTCCGCGATCGCGTTCAAGGACATGGACGAGCTGGTCAAGCGCGCCAACAACACCACATTCGGCCTCGGCTCCGGCCTGTGGACGCGTGACGTCACCAAGGCGCATGCGGTCGCGAAACGGTTGCGCGCCGGTTCGGTGTGGGTGAATTGCTACCAGGCGATGGACCCCGCCGTGCCGTTCGGCGGCTACAAGATGAGCGGCTATGGTCGTGAATCCGGCAAGCAGCATGTCGAGGAATATCTCAACGTGAAGGCCGTCTGGATCAAGACCGCGTAATAACTGTTCTCTCTCGCGTTCCGCGGGAGGGAATATCTGCTTTTAGTGGGGGCGGCGCCTTTTCCGGCGGCCGCCCCTCGCTATATGATCCGCATCCTTTCATAGACATCCGGGGTCCGCATGAAATTCGAGGCGTTGTTTAGACCGTTGCAGGTCGGTCCGTACAAGCTCGCGCATCGCGTCGCGATGGCGCCGCTGACGCGCATGCGCGCCGAGCGCGAGAGCTTTTCGCCGCGGCCGCTCAATGCCGAATATTACGGCCAGCGCGCCACGCCCGGCGGTCTGCTGATCGCTGAAGCTTCGCCCGTGCTCTCGCACGGCCGCGGCAATCCGGCGACGCCCGGCATCTATTCGGAGGCGCAGGTCGCCGGCTGGCGCAAGGTGACGGATGCCGTGCATGCCAAGGGCGGCATCATCTTCCTCCAGCTCTGGCATGTCGGCCGCGTCTCGCATTCCTCCTTTCATGGCGGCGAGCTGCCGGTCTCGGCTTCGGCGATCGCGATCAAGGCCGAAGGCATGAAGGCGATGACCGCCGACGGCAAGATTTCTGACTACGAGACGCCGCGCGCGCTGGAGACGGACGAGGTCAAGGGCGTGGTCGAGGCGTTCCGGCAGGGTGCGAAGAACGCGCTCGCCGCTGGCTTCGACGGCGTCGAGATCCACGGCGCCAACGGCTATCTGCTCGAGCAGTTCTTGCAGTCGCGCAGCAACCAGCGCACCGATCAGTATGGTGGCGGAATCGAGAACCGCGCGCGGCTTCTGATGGAAGTGACGCAGGCCGCGATCGACGTCTGGGGCGCCAATCGCGTCGGCGTGCGCCTGTCGCCGCATGGCATCGCCAACGATTCCGGCGAGCCCGACCCGATGCCGCTCTACACCCACGTGGTGAAGACGCTCGACAAGCTCGGTCTTGCCTATCTGCACTTCATCGAGCCGCGCTCCAGCGGCGCCGGTCGGGCCGACGTCCACTGGGAGAATGTGCCGTCCGCGATGGTGCTGTTCCGTCCGCACTACAGCGGCGTGCTGATGACCGCCGGCGGGTTTACCGGCGAGACCGCGAACTCGGCGATCGCCGACGGCCACGCCGATATCATCGCCTTCGGCCGCATCTTCATCTCCAACCCCGATCTGCCGCGGCGCCTGGAGCACGACTATCCGGTCACGCCGTACAACCGCGCGACGTTCTATGGCGGCGAGGAGAAGGGATATACGGATTATCCGGTGTATGACGAGCTGACGCCGGCGTAGTCGTTCTTCGCAGCCCGGACGGACACCACAAACTCCGTCATTGCGAGCGCAGCGAAGCAATCCAGAATCTTTCCGCGGAGGGACTCTGGATTGCTTCGCTGCGCTCGCAATGACGATGGAGGAGGCATCATGGCCAAGGCCGCAGCCACCGCAGGAACCGCCACCGGCCAGTGCCTCTGTGGCAAAGTCACCTTCGAGATCGACATCCCGGCACGATGGGCCTGGCACGATCATTCCGCCGCCAGTCGCCGTGCTCATGGTGCTGCCTACGCCACCTATGTCGGCAGCTGGAAGAAGCGCTTTCGCATCATCTCCGGCAAGACCGCGCTGACCCGCTACGAGGACAAGGCGACAAAGACTGCGCGCAGCTTCTGTTCGCATTGCGGCACGCCGATCGCCTATGAGCGCCCGCGCGGCCCGCACATGGTCAACATCCCGCGCGCGCTCTTCAAGGATCGCACCGGGCGCCAGCCGCTCTATCACATCGCGATCGAGGAGTTGCAGGAATGGGCCTATACCGGCGAGCCGCTGGTGCCGTTGAAGGGCTTTCCCGGCGTGGTCTGGCAGCGCTCGAAAAAGAAGAAGCGCGCTAGCGGCGAGGATCCGTTCGAGCTCGGCCGCGAGGAGGCACTTTAGCCTTCGCGTTGACCGACGCCGCCGTGCGCTGCACAGCCTTCTTTGCTGGTGGCTTGGCCGGCATCGTCGCCACGAAATCGAGCGCGCGCTTCACCCAGATATTGAGCCCGGCATCGGATCGCGTGCCCTCATCAGAGACCCGCACGAACCCGGTCATGATGCGCCCGCGCATTTCCATCGGACTCGTGTGTGGCTCCTTCAGCATCCGCGCATGCGCCGCGGGGCCGACGCGAAACAGCATGCCGCCGCGGCCGCTGATGGTGCAGCACATGACGTTGTCCACCATGAAACAGAGCCCGCCCATCATCTTCTTTTCCGCGACGTGGCGTTGGCCCGCCAGCAACTTGCGAACCCGTGCGGCGGTGCCTTCGTCGTAGGCCATGACGGTCCCTCCGGCTTTGGCCTATCCTTCCAGCTTCTCGTCGCGCGCGCAAGGCAGCCATGAGCGCGCTTCCTTGCGCGCATCCCGCGACTTCGGCCATCATGCGCGTCGCCTCGCGGCATCGCCCGCGAGGCCTGGAGGAAACATGAAGCACAAGATCACCGGCCGTTCCGCCTTTCTCGCGCTGCTCAAGGACGAGGGCATCACGCACCTGTTCGGCAATCCCGGCACCACCGAGCTGCCGATCATGCATGCGCTGAAGGACCATCCCGATCTCACCTATGTGATGGCGATGCAGGAGAGCCTGGTGGTGGCGATCGCGGATGGCTACAGCCGCGCCTCCGGCAAGCTCGTCGCCTGCAACGTCCATGTCGCGCCCGGCCTCGGCAACGCGATGGGCTCGCTCTACAACGCCCAGTTCACGGGCACGCCGATGATCCTCACCGCGGGCCAGCAGGAGCGGGGCCACGGCCTGATGGAGCCGGTGCTTTATGGCCCGCTGGTGCGCATGGCCGAGCCGCTGGTGAAATGGGCGGTCGAGGTGACGCGGCTGGAGGATTTGCCGCGTATCGTGCGCCGCGCCGCCAAGGTCGCAATGACGCCGCCGACCGGGCCGGTGTTCATCTCGCTGCCCGGCGACATCCTCAATAGCGAGGCCGGTATCGATCTGGGCCGCTCCACGCGCATCGACGCGCGCGTAAAGCCGACGGACGAAGCGCTCAGGGCCTTTGCAGCGCGGCTGCTGAAGGCCGAGCGTCCGGTGATCGTCACCATGGACGAGGTGGTCAAGAGCGATGCGCTGAAGGAGGCGGCCGAACTCGCCGAGTTGCTCGGTGCGGCCGCCTACCAATCCTCGACGCCCTATGGTTCGCACTTCCTCTCCGAAAGCCCGAGCTTCGTCGGTTCGCTGGCCCGCGTGCAGAAGGTCGCACGCGATACGCTGGCGCCGTACGACCTCCTGGTCGCGCTCGGCGGCGATCCCTTGCGGATGTCGGTCTACAGCGAAGTCGACGCGCTGCCGGATGGACTCGGCATCGTCCAGATCGGCCTGGTCGATTGGGAGATCGCCAAGAATTACGGCGCCGAGATCGCGCTGAAGGCGGATGTGAAGGAAACGCTGCGCGCGCTGATCCCGGTGCTCAAAGAGATGGGCGGTGCCGCACTCGCGAGCCGCGCCAGGCAGCGCCTCGCCGAACTCGCGCCGAAGAACTGGACCGCGCGCCGCGCCGCGCTGGTCGAGCAGATCGGCAAGAGCGCGGGACGTGCGCCGATCGATCCCGACTATCTCGTGTTGCAAATGGTCGAGGCGATGCCCGACCATGCCATCCTTGTCGACGAGGGCCTCACCTCCAGCCGCCAGATCACGGCGCTGCGGCCGCATCGCGACCGCTATGGCTATCACGGCCTTGCCTCGGGCGGCATCGGCTGGGGCCTGCCGGCGTCAGTCGGCGCCAGCATCGCCAATCCGGATCGGCCCGTCGTGTGCTTCTCCGGCGACGGCAGTGCGATGTATTCGATCCAGGCGCTCTGGACCGCCGCACATCACAAGCTGCCGCTCAACGTCGTCATCGCCAACAATGGCGGCTACCGCATCATCAAGCAGCGCCTGCTCGCCTTCCATGGCGATGACAATTACGTCGGCATGGACTTTGCCGATCCGCCCGTGGATTTCGCCGGCGTGGCGAAGGCACTCGGCTGCGAGGCGATTAGGATCAGCGATCCCCGTGAGCTGAAGGCGACGCTGGCGTCGGCGTTTGGCCGGCCGGGGACCAAGCTGATCGAGGTGACGGTGGACGGGAAGGTGTAACTCCGCTGTCGTCCCCGGCGAACGCCGGGACCCATACCGCGTGATTTATCGGTTGCGGATGGTGCTGATCCCGAACGACCAGTCTTCGCCAAACCGCTCCCTGTGGTTATGGGTCCCGGCGTTCCAGGCCGTGCGAGAAGTCGCGCTGGAAGCTGGGACGATTGAGCGGGAGGCAAAAGTACCCCTGTCAGGCCGCAGATGGTGCCAACGCTCCCAGCAAGGCCGGCACGCCGAGGATGTTGGCCACCCGCTTGAGATTGTAGCAGAGGACACCCAGGGCGAACTCGGCCTTTGCCTTTTTCAACCCCTTCACCAGGAAGCGCGGACCGGCCATCAGCCATTTCATGGTTCCGAACGGATGTTCGACGGTCTCCCGCCGATGCGTCATCCAGCTCGGATCGGCGACGGCCCGCCGGTGCATCGCTTCACGCTCATCCTCGTAAAAATGACGCACGATCACCCGCCGCGCAGCGTTCGTGCACTGCGCCTTGAGCGCGCAGGCGCCGCACGCCCGGCTGGCGTATTCCTTCTGCTGCTGGGTCTGCGAAGTCTTGAACAGGCTCAGCGTCTCCCCGGCCGGACAGCGCCAGGTGTCGCTCTCATGGTCGTAGCTGAACCGATCCCGGCTGAAGTATTGGGGGCCCTTCGGATTGACCACCTCTGGCCGCGGCACGATCGCGGTGATCCTGTCCTGCTCGCAGAGCGCCCCATGTTCGCCGTTCGAATAGCCGGTGTCGGCCACGACCGTGATCTCGTCGGCCTCGACCGCAGCCTTGCCCTGCACCGCCATCGGATGGAGCTGCTGCAGGTCGTTGCCCTCGTTCGTCAGATCGAACGCCACGATCAGCTTGTGCTCGGCATCGACCACGGTCTGCGCATTGTAGGCGACCGCGTGGCCGTGCGGCGTGCGCATCAACCGTGCTTCCGGCTCGGTCATGACCTCCTGCTTGAGCCCGCGCGCCGCCAGATCTTGCGCCTGAGCTTGTAGTTGATCCTTTTGCGCCTTGAGAGCTTCGATCGCAGCCGCAACATCGACAGGCTTGCCGACCGAGCCCGCCTCCGTCCGGTCGGCGTCGTCCATCGACGCCAGATAATCCGCAATCCGGCGGTCGATCGCCGCGTTCATCTTCGCGATACGTTGCGGCGTCACCACCTGCTTGCGGCTCGCCACCGCCGCGATCTTGGTCCCGTCGATCGCCAGCAACTCCGCCCCGAACAGCGACTGCTCCCCGCAGAACCGAATGAAGGCGCGGCATACCTTCACGATCGCTTCTGCATGGTCCTTGCGGAAGTCCGCTATCGTCTTGAACGACGGCGTCAGACGGTTGAGCAGCCACATCACCTGAATGTTGCGCCGCGTCTCCGCCTCCAGCCGACGGCTCGCCCGCACCCGGTGCAAGTACCCATAAATATACAGTTTCAACAGGTCGCCCGGCGCGTAGGGCGGTCGTCCCATCTCCTCCGCAATAGCCTTGGAAAATCCGAGCTGCTCCAACTCGAGCCCCGCGACAAACGCGTCGATCACCCGAACCGGATCGTCCCGGCCCACAGCTTCGTCCAGAACCTCCGGAAAAAGCGTCGTCTGGTATCGCGATTGTCCCGTCACGTGCGCCATCATCGCCTCGAATCAAGCCAAACCCAAAACACCATAACTCGCTGGGTTTTCACACAGCCTGCTTCGCCGGGACGACACCGAGGGTTTGGCAGCGAGTCTTACCCCTTCTTCCCCACCCGATACCCAGCCGCAGGATGCGGTGCATCTAACCGCGCGCGCCCGTCGCCGAACAGCTTCTCCCGCAGCGTGCCCTTCGCATATTCGGGCTTGTATCGTCCGCGCTTGGTCAGCTCCGGCACCAGCATGTCGGCAATGTCCTCGAAATCTCCGGGCGAGATCGCAAAGGCAACGTTGAGGCCGTCGACGTCGGTCTTCTCGAACCAATCCTCGATCTTGTCAGCGACGCTTTCGGGCGTGCCCACCACGACCGGGCCGGCGCCGCCGATGCCGACATGTTCGATGACGTCGCGCACGGTCCAGACGCGATCGGGATCGCCGCGGGTGACGTTGTCCAGTGCGCTGCGGCCGGCATCGTTCTGGACGTGACGGACCTGCTGGTCGAGCTCGTAGCCGGAGAAGTCGATGCCGGTCCATCCCGACATCAGGGCGAGCGCGCCCTCGGGGCTGATATGCGACCGGTAGTCGGCATATTTCGCCGCCGCTTCGGCCTCGGTGTTGCCGAGGATGATCGTCATCATGTTGAACATGAGGATCTCAGCCGGGTTGCGGCCGAATGCGGCGGCCTCCTGGCGGATCGCGGAGACCCGGGGCGCAATGATCTTGGCCGACGGTCCCGACATGAACACGCATTCGGCATGCTTGGCCGCGAATTGACGGCCGCGCGGCGAGGTGCCGGCCTGGTACAGCACCGGCGTGCGTTGCGGCGATGGTTCGCTGAGATGGATGGTGTTGTTGATGCGATAGTTCGCACTCTCATGATTGACGCGATGGACTTTCGAGGGATCGGTGAAGATGCCGCGCTTGCGGTCCCGCAGCACGGCATCGTCCTCCCAGCTTCCCTCCCAGAGCTTGTAGACGACTTCCATATATTCGTCGGCGATGTCGTAGCGGTCGTCGTGCCCGGTCTGCTTCTCCTTGCCGGCGCCGCGCGCGGCGCTGTCGAGATAGCCGGTGACGACGTTCCAGCCGATCCGACCCTCGGTCAGATGGTCGAGCGTCGACATCCGCCGCGCGAACGGGTAGGGCGGCTCGAACGAGAGATTGCTGGTGACGCCGAAGCCCAGGTTCTTGGTGACCGCGGCCATCGCCGACAGCAGCAGCAGGGGCTCGTTCGACGGCGTCTGTGCTGCATTGCGCAAGGCTGCGTCAGGGCTATTGCCATAGACGTCGTAGACGCCGAGCACGTCGGCCAGAAACAGTCCGTCGAAACGGCCGCGTTCCAGCGTCTTGGCGAGGTCGATCCAGTAGGGCAGGCGGTTATATTCGGCGGTGCGGTCGCGCGGATGGGTCCACAGGCCCGGTGATTGATGCGCGACGCAATTCATAGCAAATGCGTTGAGCCTGATCTGCTTGGCCATGCTGGTCCCCCCCGGCGCCCTGTACTGAGCGCTCTTCGAATGATAGACGTGCGCCCCAACTTGGCGACGTTCTTGCATATAGCGCGACCTTGGCAAGGCCAAAATCAGCGGGCTCCCGCCCTTGGCAAGCCAATCTCAAGAGAGCAAGAACGAAATCGCAAGAACGACCCAAGAGCTGTCCAAGTCCCCGCCACTTTCGAGGCCCAGTGTAGCCCGCTACGCTCTCCCGCTTCGAAACCTTGAAAACGAAAGCAATGACCAGAGCCGACGCCATCGCCCGCGCCCGGGACGACTTCAAATCCGGTGCGTTCCTCGCCGAACTCGACCGCCGCGTCGGCTTCAAGACCGAAAGCCAGAATCCGTCGCGCGGCCCCGAGCTGCGCGCCTATCTGGAACAGGAGATGGTGCCGGCTTTCGCCGCGCTCGATTTCACCAGCCGCCTGGTGGAATCCCCGAGCGGCAAGGCGCCGTTCCTGTTTGCCGAACATCACGAGAGCGCCTCAGCGCCGACCGTGCTGATCTATGGCCATGGCGACGTCGTCGACGGCATGGAGGGCGAATGGCGCGACGGCCGCGATCCCTGGCGCACGACAGCGGCAGGCATTCGCCTGTACGGCCGCGGCACCGCGGATAACAAAGGCCAGCACAGCATCAACATGGCCGCGCTCCGCGCGGTGCGCGAGGCCCGTGGCGGCAAGCTCGGGTTCAATGCCAAATTCATCGTCGAGATGGGCGAGGAGATCGGCTCGCCTGATCTCGGCAAGGTCTGCGACCTCAACCGCGACGCGCTGAAGGCCGATCTGTTCATGGCCTCCGACGGGCCGCGGCTGTCGGCCGATCGGCCGACGCTGTTCCTGGGCTGCCGTGGTGGCATCCGCATCCATCTCGACGTGAATTTGCGCGACGGCGGCCATCATTCCGGCAATTGGGGCGGCGTGCTCGCCAACCCCGCGACCATTCTCGTCAACGCGATTTCGACGCTGGTCGACGGCCACGGCCGGCTCCAGCTCGACGCCCTGAAGCCGCCGCGGCTCACCAACCAGATCCGCAGCTACCTCGCCGATGTGCAGGTGGTGCCGACCGAGGATGAGCCGGCGCTTGCGGAGAACTGGGGCGAGGACGGCCTGTCCGCGGCCGAGCGGCTCTATGCCTGGAACACGCTGGAAGTTCTGGCGATGTCGTCGGGCAATATCGGGAAGCCGGCGAACGCCATTCCGGGCCACGCCAATGCCGTGCTGCAACTGCGCTTCGTGGTCGGCACCAAGGTCGATGGCCTGATCGACGCCGTCCGCGCCCATCTGGTCGCAAAGGGCTTTCCGATGGTCGAGGTGCGGGCGGCTCAGAGCTTTGCCGCCTCGCGGACCGATTTCGACAGCCCCTGGATCAAATGGGCGGCGGATTCAGTCCAAAACACCACCGGCAAAGCGCCGGCGGTGCTGCCGAACTTCGGCGGCTCGCTGCCGAACGACGTGTTTTCCGAGATTCTGGGCCTGCCGACGATCTGGGTCCCGCACTCCTATCCCGGATGTTCCCAGCATGCGCCCAATGAGCACATCCTGCTGCCATTGACCGAAGAGGCCTTGACGGTGATGGCCGGGCTGTTCTGGGATCTCGGCGAATTACCAAAGCCGCTGACCTGAGGCCATTAACCTGAGCCGGCATCCAGCCGAAAGTCACATTCTAATCCGGGCCGAGATGTGCTTGCATCCGGCCGCATCATCCTGAAAGGGGAGAAAAAGTGAAACATTTCCGTCACATCGGCCTTGCGCTCGCCGCGACCTTTGTCGTCAGCCAGGCCGGCGCCGAGGAGTTGACCGGCACCCTGAAGAACATCAAGGACACCGGCGCCATCACGCTCGGCTTCCGCGATTCCTCGATTCCGTTCTCCTATCTCGACGACAACCAGAAGCCCGTCGGGTTCGCGATGGACATCTGCTACAAGATCGTCGACGCCGTGAAGAAGGAGCTCAAGCTCGACAAGCTCGAGGTGAAGCTCAATCCGGTGACCTCGGCGACCCGTATCCCGCTGATGGCGAACGGCACCATCGACCTCGAATGCGGCTCGACCACCAACAATGCCGAGCGGCAGAAGCAGGTCGCCTTCACCAACACCCACTATCTGACTGCCAGCCGCTACGTCTTCAAGAAGTCGAGCGGCCTGAAGTCGATCGAGGATCTCAAGGGCAAGACGGTGGTCTCCACCGCCGGCACCACCAACATCAAGCAGCTCACCGAGGCCAATGTCGCCAAGAGCCTCGGCGCCAACATCATTCCGGCCAAGGACCACGCCGAGGCCTTCCTGATGGTCGAAACCGACCGCGCGGTCGCCTTCGTGATGGACGACGTTCTGCTCGCGAGCCTCGTTGCCGGCTCGAAGACGCCGGACGACTACGTCATCTCAAAGGATGCGTTCTCCAAGCCCGAGCCCTACGGCATCATGCTGCGCAAGGACGACGCGCCGTTCAAGAAGGTGATCGATGCCGCAACCGCTGCGCTCTACACCTCCGGCGAGGCCCAGAAGATCTACGACAAATGGTTCACGGCCAAGATCCCGCCGAAGGGTCTCAACCTCAACACGCCGATTTCGACCGAGCTGAAGAACGAGTTCGCAAAACCTTCGGACTCGCCGAACCCGGACGACTATAAGTAGGATATAACCTCGATCCCCGGATCGAGATCATGTCCGGCCACTCTTGACAGCAGAGTGGCCGGACATTTGCATAGGCGGCCAAGACCTATCTTAAGACATCTGTGATTGGCGCGTTCGCGCGGGGGACACGTGAACTACCATTGGAACTGGGGAATTTTCTTCGAGCCGAACCCGATGGGGACCGGCACCTATCTCGACATGCTGTGGTCGGGACTGGCGCTGACTCTGAAGACGGCCGTGCTCGCCTGGATCATCGCGCTGGCCTTCGGGTCAATTGTCGGCGTGATGCGGACGCTGCCGTCCAAGGCGGCCTCCTGGTTCGGCTTCTGTTGGGTCGAGTTCTTCCGCAACATGCCGCTGCTGGTGCAGTTGTTCCTGTGGTTCTTCGTGCTGCCGGAATTGCTGCCGAAGTCGGCCGGCACCTGGCTGAAGCAACTGCCGAACGCGCCGTTCTGGACGGCCGCGATCGGTGTCGGCTTCTTCATGTCGGCGCGCGTCGCGGTGCAATTGCAAGCCGGCATCGGCTCGCTGCCGCGCGGACAGAAGATGGCGGCGACCGCGCTCGGGCTGACCACGGTGCAGGGCTATCGTTATGTGCTGCTGCCGATGGCGTTCCGGATCATCCTGCCGCCGCTGACCTCCGAGTTCCTCAACACCATCAAGAACACGGCGGTCGCCATCACCATCGGCCTCTTAGAGCTGACCGGACAGGCGCGCTCGATGCAGGAATTCTCGTTCCAGGTGTTCGAGGCCTTTACCGCCGCCACGCTCCTCTATCTCCTCGTCAACGCCGTCGTCGTGACCGCCATGCGCTTCCTCGAGCGCTACGTTGCGATCCCCGGCTACATCACGGGGAAATAGCGCCATGTTCAGCAATTTCGATTTCGGCGTCATCATCCGCGCGCTGCCCTATCTGTTCTACGAGGGCATGACCTTCACGCTGATGCTGACGGGGCTCGCAGCACTTGGCGGGCTCGTCTTCGGCACGGCGATCGCGCTGATGCGGCTGTCCGGCTACAAGACGCTCGGGCGCATCGCCGGCTTCTATGTCGACTTCATGCGCTCGCTGCCGCTGGTGCTGGTGATCTTCTGGTTCTACTTTCTGGTGCCCTACATCGGACAGTGGGTGACCGGCGCCTCGCGGCCGATCAGCGTCGGCGCGTTCGCCTCCTCGCTCATCACCTTCATCATGTTCGAGGCAGCGTACTTCTCCGAGATCATGCGCGCCGGCATCCAGTCGATCTCGCGGGGACAGCCGGCCGCCGCCAACGCGCTCGGCCTGACCTACGCGCAGACCATGCGCTACGTCGTGCTGCCGCAGGCGTTCCGCAACATGCTGCCGGTGCTGATCACGCAGACCATCGTGCTGTTCCAGGACACCTCGCTGGTCTACGTGCTGTCGATCACCGATTTCCTCGGTGCGGCCAGCAAGGTCGCGCAGCGCGACGGCCGTCTGGTCGAGATGTACCTGTTTGCCGCCGTCGTCTACTTCACCATTTCCTGTATCGCGTCCTTCGGCGTCCGCCGCCTCCAGGCGCGCATCGCCATCATCCGCTAGAGCAAGTCGGTCATGATCGAAATCAGCCACGTCAACAAATGGTACAGCCCGACCTTCCAGGTGCTGACCGACTGCACCACCAGCGTCACCAAGGGCGAGGTCGTCGTGGTCTGCGGACCTTCCGGCTCGGGCAAGTCGACCCTGATCAAATGCGTCAACGCGCTGGAGCCGTTCCAGAGCGGCGACATCTCGGTCGATGGCACCAAGGTCAACGATCCCAAGACCAATCTGCCGAAACTGCGCTCGCGCGTCGGAATGGTGTTCCAGCATTTCGAGCTGTTCCCGCATCTGAAGATCATCGACAATCTTTGTCTCGCTCAGCAGAAGGTGCTGGGCCGGTCGTCCGACAAGGCCGTGGCGAAGGGAATGGCACTGCTGGAGCGCGTCGGCCTGAAGGAACAGGCGCAGAAGTTTCCGGCACAGCTTTCCGGTGGCCAGCAGCAGCGTGTCGCGATCGCGCGCGCGCTCGCGATGGATCCGATCGTGATGCTGTTCGACGAGCCGACCTCGGCGCTCGACCCCGAGATGGTGAGCGAGGTGCTCGACGTTATGGTCGACCTCGCCCATGAGGGCATGACCATGATGGTCGTGACCCACGAGATGGGCTTTGCCCGCAAGGTCGCCAACCGCGTGATCTTCATGGACCGCGGCGAGATCGTCGAGGACGCCCCGAAGGACGATTTCTTCGGCAAGCCCCGCAGCGACCGCGCGCAGAAGTTCCTGTCGAAGATTTTGTCGCACTAACTTCTCTGTCATTCCGGGATGGCCCGAAGGGCCAGGCCCGGAATCCATTGGGCAGCATAACCGGTGAGAAATGGATTCCGGGCTCGTCGCTTCGCGCCGCCCCGGAATGACGAATAGAGGGGTGATCGCTCCCCCCATCTGGCGTATAAGCCCGTTAAATCCCCGTTTTCTGGAGACCTGCCTTGGATTCGACCGCCTACGTCAACGGCTCATTCGTCCCGCTCTCGGACGCGAAGATCTCGGTGCTCGACCGCGGCTTCCTGTTTGCCGACGGCATCTACGAGGTCTCGGCCGTGCTCGAGGGCAAGCTGGTCGACAACGCCTCGCATCTGGCGCGGCTGGAGCGCTCGGTCGGCGAGATCAGCTTGAAGCTGCCGGAGACGGTCGAGCGCATCACCGAGATCCAGAAGGAGCTGATCGCCCGCAACAAGGTCGTGTCCGGCCTTGTCTATCTCCAGGTCACGCGCGGCGCCGACAAGGGCCGCGACTTCGCTTTCCCCAAGGGCGACGTCAAGTCGAGCCTGGTGATGTTCACCTCCGAAAAGGACATCATCAACGCAGCGTCCGCCAAGACCGGCATCAACGTGATCACGGTGCCTGACATCCGCTGGGAACGGCGCGACATCAAGAGCGTGGCGCTGCTGGCGCAGGTGCTGGCGAAGCAGGCGGCTGCCGAAGCCGGTGCCGGCGAAGCCTGGATGCTCCAGGACGGCTACGTCACCGAAGGTGGCTCGTCGTCGGCATTCATCCTCACCAAGGACGACGTCATCGTCACCCGCAAGAACTCCAACGCGATCCTTCCGGGCTGCACCCGCAAGGCCGTCGTCGCACTCGCCGAAGAGCGCCAGCTCCGCGTCGAAGAGCGTTCCTTCACGGTGGAAGAGGCGCTGGCCGCAAAGGAAGCCTTCGCGACGTCCGCTTCGCTGTTCGTGCAGCCGGTGGTCGCGATCGACGGCAAGAAGGTGGGCGACGGCAAGCCGGGCCCGCTTGCCGCGCGGCTTCGCGAGATCTATGTCGAGTTCGCCAAAGCGACTGCGGTTTAAGCCGCATACTCAGCTATCGTATGGTGGGCAAAGGCGCGCTTGCGCCGTGCCCACGTCTTCTCTACCGTTAGCTGAAAAGTCGTGGGCACGCTTTCGCTTTGCCCACCCTACGGGACCTATGCTGCGGCCTACGCCACCGACGCCTTCACCTTCACCGGATGAACCGCGCGGAACGCGATCGCCAGCCTGTTCCAGGCGTTGATGGCGCCGATCAGCATGGTCAGGTTCACCGTCTCCGCGTCGGAGAATTGTCCGCGGACCTCTTCGTAAACGTCGTCCGGTGCGCGTGTTTCCGCGATCAGCGTCACCGCCTCGGTCCAGGCCAGCGCGGCGCGCTCGCGATCGGTATAGAGCGGGGATTCGCGCCAGGCGTTGAGCAGATAGATGCGCTGCTCGGTCTCGCCGCGCTTGCGGGCATCCTCGGTGTGCATGTTGATGCAGAAGGCGCAGCCGTTGATCTCTGAGGCCCGGATCTTGACCAGCTCGATCAGCGATTTCTCCAATCCCGTCGACTGGATCTGCTCTTCCAGCGCCATCAGCGCCTTCATCGTGTCGGGGGCGGCCTGGTAGAAATTCATGCGGGGCTTCATGGTCGTTCTCCTTGTTTGGGGTTGAGGTCAGTGGGCGCCGCCGGCCGAGACATGGCCGGGCTTCTTCAGGAAGAGGGAGGCGATGAAGGCGACGATCAGCGCCAGGCCGAGCAGATAGAAGGTGTCGCTGAAAGCGAAGATGTAAGCCTGCTTCTGCACGACATGACCGATCGCGACATAGGCGCGATGCGCGGCATCGGCGCGGTCGAGCACGCCGTGATTGATGAAATATTGCGTGAGCTGCTCCAGCCGGGTGCGGGTGGCCTGCTCGAACACCGAGACGGACTGCATCAGCACGTTGGAGTGATACTGCTCGCGCTTGGTCAGCACGGTCTGCAGCAGCGCGATGCCGACGGCGCCGCCGAGGTTGCGCATCATGTTGAACAGGCCGGAGGCCGAGCCGGCATTCTCCGCCTCGATGCCGGCGGTTGCCACCGCCGACAGCGGTGCCAGCACCAGCGCCTGGCCGATCGCGCGGACGACGTTGGGCCACAGCAACTGGTCCGAGCCATAGTCGTTCGTCATGTAGATGTTCATGAAGTTGGAGCCGGCGAACAGCACGAAGCCGATGCCGATGATGATCCGCGCATCGAATTTCTGCATCAGGCGCGGCACCAGCGGAATCAGCAGTAGCTGCGGCAATCCGGTCCAGGCCAGCACCATGCCGATCTGCTCGGAATTGTAGCCCTGGATGCGCGACAGGTATTGCGGGAGGATGAACACCGAACCATAGAGCGCGACGCCGAGCAGGAAATTGGCGAGCATGCCGAAGCCGAAATTGCGGCGGACCAGCAGGCGCAGGTTCAACAGCGGCTTCTTCACCGTGAGCTCGATGATCAGGAAGACGGTGAGCGCCACGGCCGCGATCACGCTGAGCTTGACGATGAAGGGCGAACCGAACCAGTCGTCCTTGTTGCCTTCCTCCAGCACCGTCTGCAGCGCGGAGAGGCCGATCGCCATGGTGATGATGCCGGCCCAGTCGCCCTCCGCGAGCTGCGACAGCTTCATCGGCTTGGCGTCGAGCGCGTACCAGAGCATGCCGACCATGATCGCACCGGGCGCGAGGTTGACGTAGAAAATGTACTGCCAGCCGAAATTCTCGGTGAGATAGCCGCCGATGGTCGGGCCGATCGCCGGCGCAAATGTCGCCGACAACGCGAACAGCGCAAGGCCCACCGGCTGCTTGGCGCGCGGCAGCAGTGTGATGATCAGCGTGAAGGCCATCGGGATCAGCACGCCGCCGGTGAAACCCTGCACGGCGCGCAGCACGATCATCTGCGGCAGGTCCTGCGCCAGCGCGCAGGCGGCGGAGAGCAGCAGGAATAGAACTGCGTTTGTGAGAAGATAAATTCGGATCGAGAACACTTGGGCGAGCCAGCCGGAGAGCGGGATCACCACGATCTCGGCGATCAGATAGGAGGTCGAGATCCAGCCGCCGTCATCGATGCCGGCGCCGATCGCGCCCTGGATGTCGGCGAGCGAGGCGTTGACGATCTGGATGTTCAGCACCGCCATGAAGGCGCCGAGCGTGGCGCCGATCACCGCGATCCAGGTTTTGGCGGAGACGGCCGGTGTGGCGGGAGCAGCTTGCGGAGCGGGCAGATTGGCGGCGGAAGCGGCGTTGAGGGGCGGTTGAAGCGTGCTCATGGAAGCCTCGTCTCGGTTACGGAGACAGGATGCGTTGGACGGGTGATTTCGATGGTCGGGTAAGTCCGGGAAGGATCATCCGGCAGGATTTGATAATCTCGCCGGGATCCCGCGGCGTCAGCCGCCGTTCGGGCGAGACGTATTTTCAGCAACACGCTTCGCCGTTTCGCGCTCGGCCACCACGGTCGCCTTGGTGTCGACCGTCGGCACCGCCGACATGCCGGGCCGCAGCAGGCCGGTCAGGCTGTGATCGTCGAGCACGATCTTCACCGGCACGCGCTGCACGATCTTGGTGAAGTTGCCGGTGGCGTTGTCCGGCGGCAGCAGCGCGAATTCAAGTCCGCTTGCCGGCGACAGGCTGTCGACATGGCCGTGGAGCGTCTGCTTGCGAAAGCTGTCGACGATCAGCTCGACCGGCTGGCCGGCGCGCACATGCGTGAGCTGGGTCTCCTTGAAATTCGCGACTACATACACAGCATCGAGCGGCACCACCGCCATCAATTGCGTGCCGGCCTGCACATACTGACCGACGCGCAAGCTGCGGGCGCCGACGGTGCCGTCGACCGGTGCGGTGATCTCGGTGTAGGACAGGTTCAGCCCAGCCTGGTCCGCGACCGCGCGGGCGTGATCGAGCTGCGCTGTGGCCTGCGCACGCTGGGTGGTCAGCACGTCGACCTTGCGCTGCGCGGCCACCAGGCCCGACTTGGCGTGCTGCAATTGCGCGTTGCTGGCCCGGAGCGCCGCGTCGGTCTGCTGCGCCCGCTGGATCGTGCCGGAGCCCGACTTCATGAGGTCATCGTAGCGGGCGCGCTCCTCTTGCGCGAATTTCAGATTGGCGTCTGCTGCCGTGACGTCAGCCGTGCTCTGCTCGATGATCGGTTGCTGGAGTTCCAGCTGGGCATCGAGGTTGTGAACCGAAGCTTCGGCCGCAGCCACATCGGCGCGGGCCTGGCCAAGCGCCGCCTTGAAGTCGCGGTCGTCGATTTTGGCCAGCAGCTGGCCAGCCCCGACCTTCTCGTTGTCGCCGACCAGCACGTTCGCGATATAGCCGGAGACCTTTGGTGCGATGATCGTGGAGTCTGCCTTCACATAGGCGTCGTCGGTGGTCTCGAGGTAGCGGCCGTCGGTCCAATAGTCGTCTCCGTAATAGGCGATCGTTGCCGTGCCAGCGAGGAGCGCGAGCACCAATGCCGCGCGCCGGACCATATTCTTCCGGCTCGGGACAGTCGCCGGAGCCTTTGGATAATCATGAATAATTTCAGTTGCTTGCTCGAAAGTATCGGTTCGGGGCATCTCGGACATAGCAGTCTCCTATCGGCTGGCTGAGACTATCGTTCTTTCTGGAGTGAGTGATAATTGGCGAAATTCGGGAAGCATTATCCATCAGGGGTGGACAGTCGAAGGCGCTGCCTTTGCTCGTGAGGGTCTTACTGAATCGGGCTCGTGACTGCCCCAGAGCGATTGCCGTGTCCGTCGAGCGATTGCTGCTAACGCATGCGTCCCGTTGCATTCGAAGCTGCTAGTGGGATGCGACCATGTGTATGATCTGATGGATAATCGGGGCGAATCCCCAGCAATTGTTGATCAAAAGCGGATAATCAGGCAGCCATGGACCGCTTCACCAGCCTTACCGCCTTCGTCCGCGTGGTCGAAAACGGCGGTTTCTCCGCCGCCGCGCGCCGCCTCAACATGTCGACGACGATGGTGAGCAACCACGTCCAGGCGCTGGAGGACCGGCTCGGCGTGCGGCTGCTCAACCGCACCACGCGAAAGGTGAGCCTCACTGAGATCGGCAAGGCCTATTACGACCGCTCGACCCAGATCCTCGCCGATCTCGAACAGGCCGACGACATTGCCGGCGCGCTGCAATCGACGCCGCGCGGCACGCTGCGCATCCACACCGCCACCCACATGGTCCCGTTCGTCGCGCCCGTGATGGCCGAATTCCTCGCGACCTATCCGGAGGTCAAGGTCGACCTGCGCATGGGCGAGACCAATGTCGACCTGATCGAGGAAGGCTTTGATCTCGCATTGCGCATGATCGCGCCGCCCGACTCCAGCCTGATCGTGCGGAGCCTTGCGACCTGGCGGCACGTGTTGTGCTGCTCGCATTCCTATATCGAGGCGCATGGACGCGTGCAGACGCTCGAGGAGCTTGCCGGGCATAATTGCGTGCGCCACATCAACTACCCCTTCGACGAATGGCGCTTCTTCGATCGCAAGGGCATGCCCGCCTCGGTGCGCGTGTCGGGCAATCTGATCACCAATAGCGGCGAGGCCCTGCGTGAGGCGGCGTTGCAGGGCGCGGGCGTCAGTCTGGCGGCCGGATTCCTGGTTGGCGACGATCTCGATGCCGGCCGGCTGGTCCGCCTGTTACCGGAATATCGTCCGGTCGAGATGTCGATGAACGCCGTCTACCCGCACAAGCATCATCTGTCGGCGAAGGTCCGGACCTTCATCGACATGCTCGTGCAGCACAGTGCCGAGCAGCAGAAGCTGATCAATCCGTATTCGTGAAGCCAAGCCGACGGTGCCGTAAGGTGGGCAAAGTGCCGTAGGGTGGGCAAAGGCGCAACGCGCCGTGCCCACCATCTTTCTCTAACGGGCAAAAGTGGTGGGCACGCTCCGCTTTGCCCACCCTACGATCGCGTCAGCGTGGCGCAGGAAGCCGCCCAAACACAGCATCAAGCGCCATCCCGATCGCAAGCAGCCGTTCGTCGCTGCCCGCGGGGCCGTCGAGTTCCAGTCCAATCGGCAATTTGCTCGTAGCGCCCAGCGCAATCGGAATCTGGATGCCGGGAATACCGGCATTGCTGCCGGGGTCGGTGTTCTGGATGAACAGGCCGAAATTCTCGAGACTGCTCGACTCCGGATTGGAGGCAATCGCAACCCGCGGCGTGGTCGGGAAGGTAATGGCGTCGAGCCGGTTGCCTGCAAAAGTCTGCTGGTAGAGCGCCTGAAGCGCCGGCCTCGCGACATTGATGGCGAGATCGTAAAGTGGCTTCGCATCGACAAAGCTGCCGTCGGGCGCCGGCAATTTGCGCGGCAGCACCAGCCCCTCATAGGTGCCCTTGACGTCGGCGCTCGCGATTTGCGCGACCATCGCGTCAATGGTCACACCAGTGCCAGTGTGCTTGAGATAGGCGACCATGTCGTCATAGGCCTCGTAGAGCGCAACCGGAAATCCGACCTGACCGTTAAGCTGGGCCAGCTCCGCCATTTCGATGTCGATCACGGTCACGCCTTGCGCCTCTAATCGACCGAGCGCGGCGTGGAACGCGGCTTCCGTGTCTCCGTCGAGATTCGTCAGCATGCTCGTCACGAGACCGAGACGAACCTTGCTCAGATCGGCTGGCTGAACCGCATCGCCACCTGCAATGACCCGATCGAGCAGCGCGACATCCGCCATGGTGGCGGCCATCGGCCCTGCGGTGTCGCGGGTGTGCGAGATCGGCGCGATGCCGGCTTGCGGATAGCGGCCGACGGTCGGCCGCAGCGAGGCACAACCGTTCAATGCGCCGGGCACGCGCACCGATCCGCCGGTATCGGTGCCGAGCCCGCCCGCCACGATCCGGGCGCCGATTGCCGCACCCGTTCCGGAAGAGGAGCCGCCGGCGATCAGAGCGCGGTCATAGGCGTTGCGGACGCCGTATTCGGCACCGGTCTTGAACGCGGTGTTGTAGCCGGAGATGCCGAAAGCAAGCTCGTGCATGTTGGTCTTGCCGATGATGACGGCGCCCGCGGCGCGCAACTTCGCCACGACAGGTGCGTCAGCGCCTGGAATGAAGGTCTTCAGCCCCGGCGTTCCGGCGGTGCAGGGCAGTCCGGCCACCTCGATATTGTCCTTGATCACGATAGGGACGCCGCCGAGCGGTCTGTTCCCGGCGCCTGCGCCCTGCGTGTCGAACGCGACGGCGGCCCTGAGGGCACCTTCCTCATCCAGGGTGACGAAGGCGTTCAAATCGGCGTTGGCCTTGGCACGGGCAAGCGCCTCGGAGGTGAGGGCGTGGCTCGTTATTTTTCCGGCGGCGAGCTCGGCCGCGGCCTGGGTCAGGGTCAACTCGTCGAAATTCATGATGCGCCACCCGATTGCAGGACTCCATGTGGGAGCCTCTTCAACCCGCGAGGCTGAAGCCTCGGTGGCGTCGCGTCAACCGGTGGCGCGCACCCTTGCCGATGAAGATTTGGCCAGAGCGGCGAGCAGCCGCTCGACCTCGGGCTTCACCTTCGCGATCGCGATGTCCTTCACCGGGCCGTAGCCGCGGATGTCCATCGGGGCTTTGGCGATGGCGATGAGGTCGGGCAGATTCGCCGTTTCGAGCCGGTCCAGAATTTGCGCGATGACGCCTTCATACCAGCCGATCAGCTCGCGCTCAGTGCGTCGCTCGGCCGTGTAGCCGAACGGATCGAACCGCGTTCCGCGCAGCACCTTGAGCCGCGCCAGCACTGCGAGCGGCATCTGGATCCACTGGCCGAAAGTGCGCTTGCGCGGGCGGCCGCGTGCGTCGTGCTTGGATGGCAGGAACGGTGGAGCGAGATGATACTGGACGCTGAAGCCATCCTCAAACTCGCGCTTCAGCTCGTCGAGAAAGCCGGTCTGCATGTGCAGGCGCGCGACCTCATATTCATCCTTGTAGGCCATCAGCTTGAAGAGGGCGCGGGCGACGGCCTCGCTCAGGGCCTCGCTGTTGAGGGCGGCTTCGGCAGCACGAACTTTTTCGATGAGCGCCCGGTAGCGTGCCGCAAAAGCCCCATCCTGATAGGCGGTGAGGAAATCGGCGCGCCGGGCGATGAGTTGGTCGAGCGTCTCGGCCTTGGGAGCCTCGTTCGCTTTCGGCAAAAGGTCCGGATCGGCCGCGGCGATCCGACCCCAGGCAAAAGCCTGCTTGTTGCGTTCGACCGTGACGCCGTTGAGCTCGATCGCGCGCAGCAGCGCCGATAGCGAAACCGGCACCAGCCCGCGCTGCCAGGCAAAGCCCAGCATGATGATGTTGGCATAGACGGCGTCGCCGAGCAGGTGCTCGGCCAGTGCATTGGCGTTGATGCAGTCGAGATTGTCACTGCCGATGACGTGCCGGATCGCGCGCAGGCGGGCGGGGGAAGCGAGATCGGCGTCGCGGAAGCGGACGACGTCGCCGGTCGGCATCTCCGCGGTGTTGATTGCAGCGCGTGTGCCGTGGCGATAGGTGCCGGACGCCTTCGGCGAGGAGCTGACGACGAGGTCGCAGCCGATCAGCGCATCGGCCGCACCCTGGTCGATGCGGACCTGGTGCAGCGCCTCGGGACTTGAGGCGAGGCGGATGAAGCTCAGCACCGGGCCAAACTTCTGCGCAAAGCCGGTAAAATCCAACACCGAGACGCCGCGGCGCTCCAGATGCGCGGCCATCCCGATCAGCGCGCCGACCGTGATCACGCCGGTGCCGCCGACGCCGGTCACGAGGAGATCGTAGGGACGATCGAGCGCGGCGGGGGCGGGGAGGGAGAGCGTGGCCGCGCGACCGATTGCATCGATCTGGCTGGCGCCCTTCTTCCGGCGCGTCGCGCCTTCGACGGTGACAAAGCTCGGGCAAAAGCCGTTGAGGCAGGAGAAATCCTTGTTGCACGCCGACAGATTGATCTGACGCTTGCGGCCGAAGGGCGTCTCCTTCGGTTCGACGCTGAGGCAGTTGGACTCGACCGAGCAGTCGCCGCAGCCTTCGCAGACGAGATCGTTGATGTAGGCAAAGCGCTTGGGATCGGCCATCTGTCCGCGCTTGCGCCGGCGCCGCTTCTCTGTCGCGCAGGTTTGCTGGTAGATCAGCACGGAGACGCCGTTGACGTCGCGCAGCTCGCGCTGCACGGCGTCCATCTCCTCGCGCGGATGAATGGTGACGCCGCTGGGCAAATCCGCGGGCAGGAATTGCGCGGGATCGTCCGACACCAGCGCGATGCGGGCCACGCCTTCGGCACGGACGCTGTGCGCGATGGCATGCACGCTGATCGGACCGTCGACCGGCTGGCCACCGGTCATCGCCACGGCATCATTGAACAGGATCTTGTAGGTGATGTTGGCCTTGGCAGCGATCGCCTGCCGGATCGCCATCGAGCCGGAATGGTAGTAGGTGCCTTCGCCGAGATTCTGGAAGACGTGCTTGTGGCCGGTGAACCGCGACGATGCGGCCCAGTTCACGCCTTCGCCGCCCATCTGGATCAGCGACGAGGTCTCGCGGTCCATCCAGCTCGCCATGAAATGGCAGCCGATGCCGGCCAACGCTTTTGAGCCCTCGGGCACTTTTGTCGAAATGTTGTGCGGACAGCCGGAGCAGAAATAGGGCGTGCGCGTCGCGCCCGACACATTGATCGTGCGCTCGGCCTCCGGCAGGAGTGCTGCGGCACGCGCGGCAAGATTGAGCCCCGGAAACATCGGATCGAGCCGGCGGGCGAGCACGGACGCCAACGCGCGCGGCGACAATTCGCCGATCCAGGAGATCAGCCGCGCGCCGGTTTCGTCGTGCTTGCCGACCATTCGCTCGGGTTTCGCGCCGGGATAGTCGTAAAAATATTCCTTGAACTGGCTCTCGATGATGCCGCGCTTCTCCTCGACCACGAGGATCTCGCGCTTGCCCTTCACGAAATCCATGGCGTCATGCAGCGCCAGCGGCCAGACCATGCCGACCTTGTAGATGTCGATGCCGATGCTGCGGCAGGCGGCTTCATCGAGGCCCATCAGCCGCAGCGCTTCCATCAGATCGAGATGCGCCTTGCCGGTGGTGACGATGCCGTAGGTGGCGTTTGGAATGTCGTAGATATGGCGGTCGATCGGATTGGCCTTGGCGAAGGCATAGACCGCGTGCTTTTTCGCTTCCAGCCGCTCCTCGATCTGCGGGCCCGGCAGATCGGGCCAGCGATAGTGCAGTCCGCCCGGCGGCGGGGTGAAGTCGGGCGTGCGGAACAGGCGCGGTGGGCGCAGCGCGACGGATGCGCCTGACTCGACGATCTCCGAGATCGCCTTGAAGCCGACCCACATGCCGGAGAAGCGGCTCAGCGCGTAGCCATATTCGCCGAACTCCAGATATTCGCTGACGCTTGCGGGGTGCAGCGTCGGCATGAACCAGCTCATGAAGGCGACGTCGGACTGGTGCGGCATCGAGGACGACACGCAGCCATGGTCGTCGCCGGCGACCACCAGCACGCCGCCATGCGGCGACGAGCCGTAGGCATTGCCGTGCTTGAGCGCATCGCCGGAGCGATCGACGCCGGGGCCCTTGCCGTACCAGAGCCCGAACACGCCATCGACCTCGCGTTCGGCCTGGGTCTCGACCTGCTGCGAGCCGAGCACGGCGGTTGCCGCGAGGTCCTCGTTCACGGCGGGTAGGAATTCGATGCGGTCCTGCTTCAATCGCTGCTGGATGCGCCACAGTTCGAGATCAACGCCGCCGAGCGGTGAGCCGCGATAGCCGGAGATGAAGCCGGCGGTGTTGAGCCCCGCGGTGCGGTCGCGCCTGATCTGGTCGAGCGCGATGCGGACGATCGCCTGCGTGCCGGTGAGGAAGACGCGACCCTCCCCGCGGTCGTAACGGTCGGAGAGTTCGTAGGCGTCGAGTGAAGGAATGGCGTCCATATCGGACCTCGCGCGGCATCCTGCCGGATAGGCGAAGGTTAGGCTTGGCGCGCTGGTAGGTCTTACCTATTTATCCCGATTAGAACGCAGAAACGGTAGAATTTTGCATATGTTGCATAATTTTGGTAGATTTAATCGATTTGAGGGTTCTCGATGATTGAAGACCAGGACACGCGGATTCTCGCCCACCTCCAGAAGGACGGCCGCGCCACCAACCAGCAGCTCGCCGACGAGGTCGGCATGTCGACCTCGGCCTGCTGGCGCCGGGTGCGTGCGCTGGAGGACAGCGGCGTCATTCGCGGCTATGCGGCGCTGGTTGCGCGCGAGCAGGCGGGATTTGCGATGTCGGCCATCCTTCACGTGTCGCTGGAGCGGCACGATGCCAAATTCGTCGATGAGTTCGTGTCCCGCGTCACCACGCGCCGCGAGGTGCTGGAGTGTTTTGCGACGACGGGCGACGCCGATTATCATCTGCGCGTCGTCGTGCAGGACATGGCGGCCTACAACCACTTCCTCGACGAGTTCATGTTCCGCATCCCCGGCATCCGCTACGTCCGCAGCAATGTCGTGCTGAAGGAGATCAAGACAAGCGTGGCGCTGCCTTTCTGAGACTCGGGAAGTCTCGTAGGGTGGGCAAAGGCGCGTAGCGCCGTGCCCACCATCCTGCCTCGATGATGAAGGTGGTGGGCACGCTTCGCTTTGCCCACCCTACGGCGCTCCCTTTTTGAGAGGACTTTATTCGCGCGCCCGTTGCGGTCCATCACGGGGTCTGTTCTTCCGATCCGGGCCTCAACAGAATCATGAAGACGAGGACGTGGCTGACCAGCAGCAGAGGCACATAAAGGGCCGGGATATAAATGCCGGCGCCGAACAGGCCGGGATTCTGAATCTTCGTCGCGCCCACGTAGTACGCATTGAGCAGATCGAGCGTACCCCAGATGTTGAAGATCCAGACTATCGGAACGGCGATCGACCATCGCCAGGACAGCGCCGCCATTGAGATGAGTGCCAGAGTGGCGGCGATGAGATCTCCCCATCCGACTTCGCTGGCGAAATCCGCGCTCAACTCCGAGGAGACGAATCCAGCGATCATGAAGTTCATCCCCAGGAAGCGGAACGCATGGAAGGCTGCGAGAAGTCTCAGGGCGTCATAGCGCGGCATCGTACGAAGGAGAGGCCAAACATAGACGGAGGCCACCACCGCGCTTGTCAGGAAGGCGCCAGCGACGCTAAGGACAAATGGAAGGTTGAAGCCCGGTGGCACGTTCGAATGTCCTTATGATGATTCGTCCGGTCGGATGAGGTCGAGGCCAGCGGCCGGTCAGGGTTTGGTCATGAGCAGGCCGAGCGGCATGAGCGGGCCGACCGCGATGTATTCGTGGTCGATGAGATCCTGTTTGGCGAGTGGCAGGGCATCCATGATCGCGTGCCCTTCGGCGACATCCTTGACGTCCAGCAGAAAGACGGCGCCGCGCCCATCGGACCGCGAATACCATTCGCGGACTTTTCCGTTGAGATAGAGCTGCACTGTCTGCCTGACTTCATCAGGCATGACGGCCATGACCTGCTCGCGCGCGATGCCTGCCTTGACGGTCAGGATGACCAACACGCCCGTGGTCGTGGGTGACGGTGCTTGTGCTTGAGCAAGGGATGGATCGGTCATGGTGACACCTGTCAGTGAGAGGGTGAGGGCCAGGGCGGCGTTGCGGATTGCCTTCATCGGTTTCGCTTCTCCCGTGCGGCTCAGTTGCAATCCGGATGTAAGGCGTCTTTCCGTGAGCGACTATTCGCGATAATGTTGACGGGCTATGAAGCAGAACTTCACAGTCAGGCAGGGGGCGCTCGACGGCGTCGAGGCGTTCCTGAGTGTCGCCCAGCACCGCAGTTTTCGTCGGGCGGCCGCTGAGCTCGGGGTCACGCCGTCGGCGATCAGTCAGGCGGTCCGGACGCTTGAGGCGCGCGTGGGCGCGGCGCTCTTCATCCGTACGACCCGTAGCGTTGGTCTGACCGAAGCCGGCGAACGGTTCCTTGCGCGCGCTAGGCCTGCCTTCGAGGAGCTCGTCGCGGCCAGCGGGGCTGCGCGTGAACTTGGACAGCGGCCGGCCGGGCTGTTGCGTCTCACCGTACCGCGCTCGGTCGTGCCAATCCTGCTGGAGCCACTGGTGGCGTCGTTCTGCCAGGCATTTCCCGAGATTGAGGTGGAGCTTGCCGCAAGCGAAGAACTGGTCGATCTCGCAGCCGGGGGCTTTGATGCCGGCATCAGAATGGGGCAGTTCATCTCCCCGGACATGGTCGCGGTACGCCTGACAAAGGCGCTGCCTTTCGTGATCGTGGGCAGCCCGACTTACCTCGCCGGGCGCGGCCGGCCCCGGCGTCCCGATGATTTGCGCCAGCACGCGTGCTTGAGATTGCGACGATCGAGCGGCGCGCTCGCATCATGGTCGGTCAACGACAACGGTCGTTCGATCGAGATCGCCGTTTCGGGACCTTTCATCGCCAACGACTTTCCCACATTGGTCGGAGCTGCGGTCGAGGGCGTCGGACTTGCGCAAGTGCCCGGCCCGCTGGCCGCAGACGCCATGAGGACGGGAAAACTCGTTCCTGTGCTGGAGCAATTTGTACCGATGACGCCGGGTGTGTTTCTCTACTATCCCGGCCATCGACAAATCATGCCGAAGTTGCGAGCCTTCATCGACCATGTGAAGGGCCGATCGGGCGGCTCGAGCTGATTTACCGACCCTCCCACACAAACCTGTTCCGCAACGTCCCGACGCCGGTGATGTCGATCTCCACGACGTCGCCGTGTTTGATATCCGGTGATGCTCCGTCCGTGCCCATCCAGATCACGTCGCCTGGCCACAGCGTGAAATATCTGGTCAGCTCGACCAGGAACGGCACCACGCCGAAGATCATGTCGTTGGTACGGAAGCGGTTGGTCTCCTTGCCGTTGACGCGGACGATCGTTTCCATCGTCGCAAGATCGGCCTCGGTCTCGATCCACGGGCCCATCGGCTTGAACGTGTCGGCATTCTTCGAGCGCCACAGGCTGCGGTCGGCCTTCTGCCAGGAGCGTTCGCTGACGTCGTTGCCGATGGTGTAGCCGAACACGCAATCCATCGCGTTCTCAGCCGTCAGGTGCTTCACCTTCTTGCCGATGACGACGGCAAGCTCGCCCTCGTAATGGATCTTTTCCGTCGCGAAAGACGGGATCACGACATCCTCGTCATGCGCGATCAGCGCGTTCTGCGCGCGATAGCCGATCTCGGGCCGCTCAGGCACTGCCGGTACCTCGCCGCGCTTGTCGGCGGCTTCTTTCAGATGCTTCAGGTAGTTCAGGCCGACGCAATAGAAGGTGCGCGGGATCAGCGGTAGCTCGATCTTGACCTGCGAAAGCGGATGCGTGCGCGAGGTCCGCTGCCATTCACTGAACGGATCGCCGTCGACCGCGACGACTTGATTGCCCTCGACAAGGCCCCAGGACGTCTTGCCGGAGGCGGTGAATTTCAGCCAGCGCATGTCTTGTCCTCGTTGTTATTCCGCGGCGTCGCGCGGCTGTAGTTTCCAGGCCCCGGCGGCCGGCCGTTTCAGCCCGAGATTGTCCCGCAATGTCTTGCCGCGATACTCCTTCTGGAACAGCCCGCGCCGCTGCAATTCCGGCACGATATGCTGCACGAAGTCCGCGTAGGAGCCGGGCACATAGGTCGCCGCGATGACAAAGCCATCGCAGCCGCGCTCGACGAACATTTCCTCTAACTTGTCTGCGATCTCCTTAGGCCCGCCGACCATGGCGTCGTGCACCTGGCCGCGGCCGGAGAAGGTGACGAAGTCACGCGCACTCGGATTGCTCTTGCCGGAGTTCTTCAGCACGCCGTCGCGGATGCCCAGAATGCCCTGCATGCTTTTGAGCTCGTCCGTCGTCAGCGGCGCGTCGAGATCCTTGGAGGCGAAGTCGTAATTGAGCGCTTCGGCGAGCAGCGACAGCGCGTCGATCTCGAGCGGCAGCTTGTTGATCAGCGCCATCTTGTCCTCGGCCTCAGCCTTGGTCGCGGCGCAAACCGGCGTCGTCAGATTGCAGAGGAACATCTGATCGGGATCGCGGCCGGCTTTCGCGGCCTCGTTGCGCACGGCGGCGTAGCCGTCCTTGCCGCCCTGCAGATTGCGCGCGGCCGTAAAGATCACCTCGCCCCATCGGCCGGCAAAGCGCTGGCCGCGGCCGGACGCGCCGGCCTGGATGATGACGGGATGGCCCTGGTCCGAGCGCGGCACCGTGAACGGCCCGCGCGACTTGAACGCTGCGCCCTTGTGATCGAGTCGCTTCACCTTGGTTGGATCGGCAAAGCGGCCGCTCGTCTTGTCCATGATGAGCGCGCCATCTTCCCACGTGTCCCAATGGCCGAGCACGACCTCCATGAACTCGTCGGCCTTGTCATAGCGCGAATCGTGTTCGGGATGGGAGTCGCGCCCCATGTTGAGGGCTTCACCGTCGTTGAGCGAGGTCACGACGTTCCAGCCCGCGCGCCCGCCCGACATCAGATCGAGCGTGGCAAAACGGCGGGCGACGTCGAAGGGCTCGTAATAGGTGGTGGAGCAGGTCGCTCCCAGCCCGAGCCTGTCGGTGACCAAGCCCATGGTGGTCAGCACGATCAGTGGATCCATCTTCACGCAACGGATGCCGTATTCGACGGTGTGGGCGTGGTCGTTGCCATAGCGGTCCGGCATGGCGAGACGATCGTCGAAGAACGCCATGTGGAACTTGCCGGCTTCGAGAATCCGCGCGATCTCCTGGTAATAATCCGCCGACATCGAATCGGCGCGCGAGTCCGGATGCCGCCACGAGCTCGGCAAGTTCGTGCAGTTCTGCGCCTGAAGGAAGCCGACCAGGACCATCTGCCGATTCATGCTGCGTTCTCCGAATTGCCTCAGGCCAGATCGAGGACGGTGTCGAGCCTGTAGTCGCGCGCGAGCGTGCGCAATTTCTCCCAGGTCGCATCCTCGACCTCGATGCCGTCGCACAGGCGTTGCTGCTCGCGCACGCCCTCGATCTCGCCGGGATAGTAGACGCCTTGGCTGCCTGCGGACGGCGGCGTCGATTTCAGGTACTGCGCGAACTCGGCGACCTCGCGCTTGAATTCCTTCAGCGGGCGGAAGGCGGCGACGTTGAACACCGCCATGAAGCATCCGTCATTGTGCCTCCCGGTTGGCTCGACGCCGAATCCCAATCCGGTGAGCAGGCCGCACAGCACCTCGACCATGGCCGCGAGACCGCTACCTTTGTAACCTTCGGTGCCGCCGAGCGGCAGCAGCGCGCCGCCCTTGCGATACTGCGTGGGATCGGTGGTGTGCCGGCCCTCGGCATCGATGATCCATCCGGTTGGAATCTCCTCGCCGCGGGCGACCGCGAGCTGGATCTTGCCGGCCGCGACTGCGGACGTCGCCATGTCCAGATAGAACGGCGCCTCGAGATCGGACGGCACCGCGATCGAGATCGGGTTGGTGCCGAGCCGCGCCTCCTTGCCGCCGAACGGCGCGACGTGTTTTGGCGAGCGGCCGGAATCGGCAGTGGCAATCCCGATCATGCCTTCGCGCATCGCCATCAGCGGGTAGGCCGCGAGGCGGCCGACATGGCTCTGCCGGAACACGGTGCAGGCGGCGACGTTCGCCGTCTTCGCCTTTTCGATCGTCAGCGCCATCGCCTTGGCGTTGACGTGGAAGCCAAAACCCCAATGGCCGTCGATCACGGTCGTGGTCGGCGATTCCTGGACGATGGTCCATTTGGCGCCGGGGACGATGTGTCCGGCCTTGATACGATCGATATAGGTCGGAACCGCGATCACGCCGTGGGAATCATGGCCGGCGAGATTGGCGTTGACGCAGCCGACGGCAACAGCGTCGGCTTCTTCCTCGGAGGCTCCGGCGGCACGGAGCAAAGCAGCGCTGACGCGCGTGAGGCGGTCGGCCTTGACGATGGGCATGGCGTTCCCTCAGGTCTCGCCCTTGGTGGGCGTTGTTGGGAGCCATCGTCTCAAAGCCCCACGCCGATATCAATCTCCCGTAAACCAATACAGGGCTGCAAATTCGTAAAGAGAGCGCGCCTTTGGCCGCCAATTCCTGCCGCGCGGCGGTATTCCCGATCATTTCGCGCGCGTCATTCGTAGCTCGTTCACTGTGATCGGCGGTTTCCAGCGCGCAATAACGACCACTTAGGCGATCCCCGTTCATAGAGCACTCGGGATAAATCGGCAGAAATGCCCGGGAGTTAAGATCGTGCCGACGACACTCGCGCGCACCTTTGCGGCGTTGAGCGCCATCAATGAAGCGATCCTCTACGCGAAATCGCCGGACGCGCTGTACCAGATGGTCTGCGACGCCGGGTTTTCGAGCGGGGATTTCATGGCTGTCGCCGTGTTCCTGGTGGAGCCGGATGGCCAGCACTTGCGCTTTGCCGCAGGGCGCGGTGACGACGTGGCGCGTCTGCGCGCGATCAAGATCACCACCGAAGCTGGCGCGCCCGAGGGCTCGGGTGTCGGCGGCGAGGCGTTTCGCAGCCAGAAGCTCTGCATCAGCAATGACTATTTGAACGATGCGCGCTCGCTGGCGTGGCGTGAGGGCGCGGCCAGGGCGAATATCGGCGCCGCGGCGGCGCTGCCGCTGCTGTGCAACGGCAAGAGCGTCGGCGTGCTGTTCGTAACCCGTAGCGAGGCCGGCTCGTTGACCGAGCAGATGGTGTCGCTGTTCGAGCGCATGTCGGCCAACATTTCCTATGCACTGGAGAATTTCGAACGCGAGACCGCGCGGCAGGACGGCGAGCGGGCGACACGACGCCTCAACCGCATGTTCGGCGCCATCAGCGCGACCAACGAGGCCATCCTGCACGCCAGGACCGAGCTGGAACTGTGCCAGCGCGTCTGCGATGCCGCCGTCTACTGCGCCAAGTCGCTCGCCACCTTCGTTCTGCTGCGTGAGCCGGACTCGCACTGGCTGAAGCCGGTCGCTGCGACCGGCCAGAACCTCGATCTGATCAGACAGGCTCACTATTCGATCGATCCGGAGAATCCGCACGGCAGAGGTATTGTCGGCGAGGCATTCCGGACGCAACGACTGATCGTCGAGGACGACCTCGCCAATCGAATCAAGGGAACGGCGTGGGAGCAGGCGAACGTCGATGCCGGGGCGGTGGCTTGCATGGTTGCGCCGCTGGTCAAGCGCGGGGCCAGCGTCGGCGTGCTGTTCTCGTTCGTTAGCAAATCATGGGCGAACGACGAGGAGGTCGTCGCGCTGCTGCTTCGCATGACGGAGAACGTCTCCTTCGCGCTGGAGAATTTCGACCGCGAAACGGAGAAGGCCCGGATTGCCGAGGAGGAGGACCGCCTCGCGCGCATGTATGCGGCGCTCAGCGCCACCAACGAAGCCATCCTGCGGGCGCGCTCGCGCGGCGAACTGTTCGACCTGGTGTGCGAGGCGACGGTGCAGGGTGCCAAGTTCGCGTCGACGTCGATTGCGCTCGTCGATCGCGATGCCGAGCTGCTCCGCGTGGTTGCCAGCTACGGTCCGAACAAGGAGCAAGTGCGCCGCTTCAAGCTTGCGACGACCGACAAGGTTCCGGAGGGACGGGGATTGACCGGCACCGCGTTCCGTACGCGGGAGCCCTGCGTCAGCAATGATCTGTGGGCGGACCCGCGCATGAAGCCGTGGCGCCAGGGCGCGCGTCGGGACGGTATCGCATCGGCGGCGGCCTTGCCGCTCTTCAACGGCGACCGGGTCGAGGGTGCCTTCCTCTTCCACTCGTTCCAGCGCGGTACCTTCACCCCCGAATTCGTCGAGCTCTTGCAGCGATTGCAGGCGAACGTCTCCTTTGCGCTCGACAATTTCGACCGGGCCGAGGAACGGGCCCGGGCCGAGGCGCAGAAGGAGCGCCTGACGCGCATGTTCGCGGCGCTGAGCGCCACCAACGAGGCGATCGTGCGCGCCAAGTCGCGCGCCGAGCTGTTTGAGCTCGTGTGTCAGGCCGCGTCCACCGGCGGCAAGTTCACTTCGACGACCATTGCGGTCGCCAGCGCCGACAGCGACCAGCTCGAAATCGTCGCGGCCGCAGGACCGTCGGCCGAGACCACGCGGAACGTTCGTCTCTCCATCGATGCCGACCGGCCCGAAGGCCGCGGCATGAGCGGCACCGCGTTTCGCACCCGGCAGCCCTGTGTCAGCAACGACTATGTCAACGACAACCGTGTCAGCGCCTTCCACGCCGTGCTGCAGGGCGACGGCGCGCGCTCCGGCGCGGCGTTCCCGCTGATCACGCACGACAGGCCGGTCGGCGTCATGATCTACATGTCGACCGAGCAGGAGACCTTCACCACCGAGTTCGTCGAGCTGTTGCAGCGTCTCGCCGGCAACGTCTCCTTCGCGATGGAGAATTTCGATCGCGCCGACGAGAAGAACGAGGCGGACGAACGCATCGAATATCTCGCGTCGCATGACAGCCTGACCGACCTGCCGAACCGCGAGACCTTCAACGGGCTGCTGCGCGAGGCGATCGACGCGGCGCAACGCCATGATCACCGTTTCGCGGTGCTGTTTATCGACCTCGACCGCTTCAAGGTCATCAACGATTCGCTGGGCCATGAGGCCGGCGACTTGCTGCTGCTCGAGGTGGCGACCCGCTTGCGCGGCGCGCTGCGGGCAAGCGACGTCGTGGCGCGTCTCGGCGGCGACGAGTTCGTGGTGATCCTCGACCAGTGCGGCGAGATCGACGACGTCCAGCACATCGCCACCGGGCTGTTGACGGCGCTCGCCGAGCCCATGGAGCTCGCCGGCCACGAGTGCCACACCACCGCGTCGATCGGCATCGCGATGTATCCGGCCAACGGCGCCGACGCGCAAACACTGACCAAGAACGCCGACATGGCGATGTATCTCGCCAAGGAAGACGGCAAGAACGGCTATCGCTTCTTCTCCAAGGAAGTGAAGACGCAGTCGATCGAGCGGCTGTCGCTCGAGAGCGCGCTGCGCCGGGCGCTGGAGCGCGAGCAGTTCTCGTTGAACTACCAGCCCAAGGTCGACATGGAGACCGGCCAGATCACCGGCGTGGAAGCGCTGTTACGCTGGAGCCATCCCGATCTCGGCAATATCTCGCCGGCGCAGTTCATTCCGCTTGCCGAAGAGACCGGTCTGATCGTGCCGATCGGCCGTTGGGTGGTGAAGGAAGCCTGCGCGCAGGCGATGGCCTGGCAGCGCCGTGGCCTGTTGCCGGTGTCGATGGCGGTCAACCTGTCGCCGCGGCAGTTTGCCGACGAGCATCTGCTGCAGGACGTCGACGAGGCCCTGGCGGCCTCCGGCATGTCGCCGGTGCTGCTCCAGCTCGAGGTCACCGAAAGCATGATGATGCGCAATGTCGGTCGTGCGCTGAAAGTGCTCGACGCGATTCAGAGCCGCGGCATCCGGCTCGCCATCGACGATTTCGGCACCGGCTATTCGTCGATGTCGCTGATGAAGCACTTCCCGATCGACACCATCAAGATCGACCGCTCCTTCGTGCGTGATCTGCCGCAGGATTCGGAAGACCAGGCGATCGCGCAGGCGATCATCAGCATGGGTAAGGCGCTCGGCATGACCGTGGTCGCCGAGGGCGTCGAGAACGCCGAGCAGGAGGCCTTCCTGCGCACCCATGGCTGCGACGAGATGCAAGGTTTCCTGATCGCGAAACCGCTGCCGGCGAAGCAGATGGCCGAATTGCTGCGGCCGGTGGAGCTGTCGGTCGCGCCGCCGCTCCAGCCGGAGGCGGATCCGGCCGTGGACAAATCCGCGGCGTTACGGCTGAAACGCGCTGTCGTCTGACGGCAATGGCTGCAGTTCGCGGACGTCGTCTTCCTTGATCCCCGCTTTGCGCGGAAAGGCGTCCGGCCAAGACAGCGAGGTTTGCTCGGCGAACAGCGTGAAAAGGGCCTGCGCACCTTCGGCAAAGCTTGAGCCGTCGCCCAGGCCGAGTTCACAACACCATGCGTGTGGCATCAGCTCGTGTCTTTCGCACACCGCCATCGTAGGTCCCCACCACCATGCTGGCGCCGGTGAGCGTTCGTCCTCGGGCACAGCGTGCCAGAGGACAAGCTCGTCCATCACGCGGTCGAATTGCAGGCTCGCGGCCTGATGCATACGTTCCGGGGCTTTCTGGGGCCGCGCCTGAAAGCAGGCGATGCGCCGATTCGAGCTTGCTTCGCTGTAAATAAGGAACGGCTCGCGCTATTGGCCGAGCCTCGCGTGCCGCTCCGTCGGCGGCGACATAAGCACATAGGGCGGCCGAAAAAGTTGCCGACACCGTCTGTGATCGACACTCTAGTCGCTCGGGGCCCCGGTCGGCAAGGCGCAATATGAGCGCTTAACGCGACTTGAGCGGATGTGCCCTCTGGTGCCAGGCCCAGGCGGTGCGGATCACGGTCGACAGGTCGGAATGGCGCGGCACGAAGTCCAGCACCTTTCGCGCAGCCGAGGGGTCGGCGACGAGATAGGTGGGATCGCCGGCGCGGCGGGGCTTGACGGTGTGCGGCACCTCGCGCCCGGTCTCCTGCCTGATGGCGGTGAGGATCTCGCGCACCGAGAAGCCCGAGCCGGTTCCCAGATTGAAGCTGCCGCCGGCATGTCCCGTTTCCAGCAGCTTCAACGCCGCGACATGTGCAGCAGCGAGATCGGTGACGTGGATGTAGTCGCGGATCGCGGTGCCGTCGGGCGTGTCGTAGTCGTCGCCGAACACGGCGAATTCGACATGACCCTGCAGCGCCATCATGGCGCGCGGGATGAGATGCGTCTCGTTGTCACGCAATTCGCCGATGCCGCCGGCGGGATCGGCGCCGCTGGCATTGAAATAGCGCAGGCAGAACGCGCCGAAGCCGTAGGCCGCGCGGTAATCGGCGAGCATGCGCTCAATCATCCACTTCGACGCGCCGTAGGGGTTGATCGGCGCGCAGGGAAAGTCCTCCGGCAGCGCCTTGGAATCGGCGTTGCCATAGACGGCGCCGGACGAAGAGAACACGATGCGGTGGCAGCCGGCGTTGCGCATCGCCTGGAGCAGCGACAGCGTGCCCTGGACGTTGTTGATGTAATATTTCTGCGGGTCGGTCATGGACTCGCCGACCAGGCTCGCCGCCGCAAAATGCATCACCGCCGTTATTTTGTGGTCGGAAAAGGCGCGCGCCAGCGTCGCGCCGTCGAGCAGATCGCCCGTCACCAGCTCCCCGGCCACGAAGCTGCGATGACCTGTGGTGAGATTGTCGTACACGACGGGCCGATAGCCGGCAGCGGAAAGGGCGCGGCAGGCATGCGAGCCAATATAGCCCGCGCCCCCTGTGACGAGGACAGTCGGCCGGTCATTCATGGCGTTCCACTCCTCTCAGCGATTGAAGGGCCGGTTGCGGCTGAAGAGAAGATAGATCGCGCGGGGGTTGGTGGTCAAATAGCGCCAGAGCAGGCGGCGCGGCTCGAGCCAGGTACGCCAGGCCCATTCGAGTCCGATCCGCTGCATCCATTGCGGTGCGCGCGAGCGGCTGCCCGACAGGAAGTTGAACAGGCCGCCCGATGTCTTGATGACGCCGACATTGGTCAGCAGCGGCATGTATTCCTCGACGAAGGCCTGTTCAGAAGGCACGCCGAGCGCGACCCACAGGCAATCCGGGGCGAGAGCATTGATCTCCTCGACCTTGGCGCGCAGCGCGTCGCCGCGGAGATAACCGTGGCTGTGCCCGACGATCCTCAGCTTCGGATACAAGTTCTGGACCCGTCTGACCGCCGCGTCGTTCTCTTCCTCGCTGGCGCCGAGCATGTAGAAGGTGCGGCCGGCCACTTCCGCCTTGCGCGCGACGACATGGAACAGGTCCGTGGTGGCAACGCGCTCCGGCAGCGGAAACCAGGACTGCAGCTTCGAGGCCGCCACCAGCGGCTGGCCGTCGGCATTGATCAGATCGGCGGCGCGGAACAGGCGTTCGGTTTGCGGCTCGGTCGAGCAGCGTGCCAGCACCTCGCCATTGGCCGACGTCAGATACAGCGGGCGGCCGATACGATGACGCGGATCGGTCGCCTCGATCATGAAATCGGCGGTGGCTTCCAGATCGAGTGCGGCCATGCGAAGGCCGCCGACGGTGATCCGTGGCACCTCGGCGGTCGCGGCCCGACCGTCCAGATTGACGCGGCGCTCAAGCATATTGTCTGCCTCGTTGGCGCGTTTGGGTTGCGGGAGCGAGCTCGTCGAGCACCACGCCGACGAGCCTGCGCTGGGCGCCGCCGAGTGCGGCCAGAATCTCTTCCATGCTGTCGTTGATGTCGAGGCTGGTCGGCAGCACCGCCACCAGCGCGTCGGCGCTGTCGAGCAGCTTGCGACCGGCGGCAGAGAGCGGCATCGCAGGGCCGTCGAGAATGACGAGGTCATAGCCGCCGGCCGAACGCGCCTGTGAGATTGCCTTGCGGATGGCGTCAGCAGCCTTAGCGGCATCGCTCTCGCCCGCCGGCAGCACCGAGATGCCGTTGACGGTCTTGGTCTCGCGCGCGGCCTTGCTGCCGATCGACAGCCAGCCAAGCTTGCTTGGCTCGCTCCTGCCGGGACGATTAATCCTGTTCGAGAGAGCGTGCGCCTGATGGTCGGCGTCGATCATCAGCACGCGGCTGCCGTCGCGCGCGGCTGCGAGCGCGAAATTCAGCGCGGTCACGCTGCGCCCGGTGGTGTCGCCGGCGCCGACCAGTGCCATCACCGGCATGGTCTTGCCGCCGGCACGACGAACCATCGCCGCCCGCATGTCGCGCAAGGCGTTGAGCAACGTCGTCAGCGGAAATCCGGGGCGCAGCGTCGGCCAGCCGACGCGGGTCAGATCGACGCCGCTGCCGGTGGCGAGAATGGCGCCGAGCGTGCGGATCACGTCGGCTTCCTGAAGGCGGGCGATCAGCGGTTTCTCGACCAGCGCAAGCGCGGGCGGGGGCACGTCGGCTTCCACCTGGGGTTTCGAGGCATCCGGCGCTGGCGTGCGCGCGCGGCGGGTCGGTTGGGGGGCCGTCGCGCCGTTGAACAGCTGCTCGGCCGCGATGAACCAGGAGGCGGCGGCCAGCGCGCCAAAGATGAAGCCGATCATCGCGAACAGGCTCATTGCAGGCGGGAACGAGCGCCGCTGCGGCACGGTTGCTTCGCCGATAACGCGGGCCGCCGAGGTGTTGAGCGTTTCCTGCTCCTCGGTCTCGCGCGAGCGCTTGAGGAAGGATTGATAGACATCGCGGCTGGCTTCGGCCTCGCGCTCGAGCTCGCGCAGGCGCACGGCGGCCTGGCTGAGCTGCACGCTCTGCCGCTTCTGCACTTCCAGCGCCCGGTTGAGCGACGCCTCATAGTCGCGGGCACGGGTCAGATCGTTCTTGGCGGACTGGGCAAAGCGCTCGATCTCCTCGCTGATGGTGCGCTTGAGATCCTCGACCTGCTTTTCGGTCTGGCGCAATGCCGGGTGGCGCGGGCCGAGCTCGGCGGTCTGCTCCGCATATTTCTTGCGGGCGTCGGCATATTGCGCGCGCAGGTTCGCGATCGTCGGCGATTGCAGCGCTTCGGGAATGGCACCCGCATCCGCAGCGGTCCGCTTGTTCGCCTCGATCTGGTCAAGTCGCGCCTGTGCGTCCATCGTCGCCGCGCGGGCTGCGGACAGCCGCTGGTTGCTGTTGGAGAGTTGCTGATCGGAGATCAGCGAGTCCTGGGTGCCGACGAAATTGTTCTGTGCCTTGTAGGAGGCAAGCGCCGTTTCGGCGTTGCGCAGCCGTTCGCGCAGCTCCTTCAGCCGGCCGGACAATTCACTGGTGGCGCGCCGTGCGGCTAGCGCCTGCGAATTGCGCGAGTCCGTCAGAAAGGTGTTGGTCAGCGTGTTGGCGAGCATCGCCGCCTTCGCCGGATCGGTCGACCAGACTTCGATGTCGACGATAAAGCTCTTCTCGGTCTTTCGGATCGTGATGTGCTTGTTCAGCGCCTCGAGTGCTGCGAGCTGTACGTCCTTGATATCGGCGGCAGAGGGCGCCCGGGGCTGGAGGCCGATCAGGCCCAGCAGCGACGTCATCAGGCTCCTGCCGTCACCGCCGCCGCCGAATTCGGGATCCTTGTCGAGATTGGCCTGCTGGATCAGCTGCAGCAGCACGCTGTTGGAGGTGATCAGGCGTGCCTGGCTCTCCACCACCATGGACATGCCGGAGACGTCCTGGGCGCGCGGCGTAAGCTCGCGATCGACGAGCTGAAGCTCGCGCGGGTCGACATAAAGCTGGGCGGTCGCGGTGTAGCGGGGCGTCAGGCTCTTGCCGACGGTGACGGCGAGGCACGCGCCGATCAGTGCCGCGGAGGCGATCGCGATCTTGCGCCGCCATAGCAGGCTGACGAGCTCCAGCACGTTGAAGCTGGCCTCGGATGTCCGCTGCGGGGCCTCCGATCTGGTCGGATCTCTGGCCCGGTCGATCGGCTGGTTATAGTCAAGCATAGTCCCCAGCTTTCATTCCAACGGCCGCGGGCTGAGGGGTTACTCTTCGCTTTACGCCTCGCACCGGGGATATAGGTGCGCAATCAACGCAACAGGGAAAATTAACCATACTCATTGAGGGACTATTCACCGAAATGGCAAACAAAGCGTTTAAGCGCAGGCCGCCATTTGCCGCGTCGTAGTGCCGCTTTGGTGTCACCACGGCCCCCAGTGCTTAAAGTTTCGTTACCATGCGTGCCAAGCGGTGCGCGCGCTCGGCAAATGATGGTCCACGGAAGCGTTCTGGTACAGTCAGCAAGATGCCTGCCTATTCGTGCTTGCCTATTCGTCGTCGCAGAACTTCTTGACGACAGCCGCCGGATTCCCCGCGACGACCACGCGCGGGGCGACGTCCTCACGCACCACCGCTCCGGCGCCCACGACCGAGTCGTCGCCGATCGTCACTCCCTTGAGCACGATCGAGCGCGCGCCCACCCACACGTTGTCCCCGATGTGCACTGGCGCGATGGCCCGAGCAACCGCAGGCTCGTGCCGAAGCCGCGGGGGAAGGTTGTGAAAGTCCGTGTCGACGATGTCGCAGTCGCTGATCAGGCAGAACGACCCGATGTCGACCCTCTGCTCGCAGCCGATCCAGCAGCCGTTGAGCAAGGTGTCGTTGCCGACCGTCACCTGGCCGCGCCCGGTGATGAGCACGCGCTTGCCAATCCGGCAGTTCGCACCGATCGACACCCGGACCCCGCGACCGAGCACCAGCCGACCCTTGAACACGATCCCGGGTCCGAGCTGGAGCCGGCGCCCGTACCGCACCGTCAGCCAGGCGCGCCGACAGGCGAAGAACAGGAGCGCACCGGCCCGCAGCACCGGGTTCTCGATCTTGGGCACCACGTTCGCTCCTGATCCCTGCGGCGCCTCGCGCCTCTCATGTCGTGCCGAGCCTGGCATCCGCGCATAAATACGCGATGAGCAAATCCGATGCCGCGTGCCTTGACCGACCGCGGTGCTTACGGCCGGGTTAATTCGAACTTGCGTTAACTACAGCTTTGTCCATGTTGCGCCGTTGGTGGGTGATGGACTGCAAATTGCAGGACCACGCGTGCAGGAATTCGCAGGGAAGACATGCGAAAGGGTTAAGCGCATGATAGGACGCGTCATAGCGAGGACGATAGCGTCGCGGTGCAGTTTGAGCGCCGAAGCAGGCCGTTCATTTTGGGACGTATCTGTCTCGCGCGGACGTGTCGCCCAGAGACAATGGGCGCAAGGCTTTTTCAATATGTCTCAGCCATCTAGACGACCATGACGCTGATCCCGACAGATTTGTCCGCCAGCCGGGTCTCGGATGCCGTGCGCGACTCCAACCGGGAGATCGCGGCGAGCTCGCGCGTCATTGATCTCTCGGTCGGCATCGTTGTCTGCATTCCCTGCTTCCGCCGCCCGCAGCATCTGCGGTTGACGCTGGACTCGCTCGTCGACCAGCGCACTCCGCGCTCCTTCGCGGTGGTGATGGTCGAGAACGACGCGGCGGGGCGCGCGAGCGCGCCGGTGGCCGCGGAGTATCTCGCGTCCGGCAAGCTCCAGGGCATCTGCCTGGTCGAGAAGCGGCAGGGCAATTGCCAGGCGATCAACGCCGCGTTCGAGACGGCGCAGGCGCTGTTTCCCGCCGCGACCCGCTTCCTGATGATCGATGACGACGAGATCGCTTCGCCCGATTGGCTCGAGCTGATGGTTCGCACTGCGGAGGCGACCGGTGCCGACATTGTCGGCGGGCCGGTGCTGCCGGTGTTTGACGATGACAGCCAGCCCTGGCTCGCGCGTCATCCTGTCTTCTGTCCCGCCTACGACTACACCGGTGCCGTGCCGCTGATCTATGGCTGCGGCAATTGCCTGATCACGCGCGCCGCGTTCGATCGGCTCGGCAGTCCGGCCTTCGATCCGCGCTTCAATTTTCTCGGCGGCGGTGATTGCGATTTCTTCAACCGCAGCCGCGACGCCGGCCTGAATTTCCACTGGACGGCGGAAGCCGTCATCACCGAGACCGTGCCGCAAAGCCGCAGCAATCCCGCCTGGATTGCAAAGCGCAGCCTGCGCCTCGGGGTGATCAACTACCGTGTGCAGGTCAAGGCTGCGCGGAGTGCGGCGGTGCGGATGCGCTTGTTTGCACAGGCATTGGGACGGTTGCCGTTGTCGCTGGTGCGCTCGGCTCGCCTGCTGGCGTCATCGCAGGCGGTCGTCGCAATCCACCCCGTGCTGATGGCCGTCGGATCGATGCTCGCGGCGTTCGGTTACGATCCGAAGCCCTATGAGGCCTCGAAGATCGCTTCCTGACGCGTTTGCACCGAACCGCTAGATGCCGAAATAAGACAGGGCGATCTTGACCGCGGACCGCGGCATCGCCTTGAGCGAGCGTCGTCCCACCATGCCGAGATAGGCAAGCGCCGCGCGATATCTCTCGAACCGGACGGCCTGGGTCGCCGCATAGGTCACCAGATGGATTTCGGCGGCCTGCCGCAAACGGGGCGCTGCGCTAGGCGGCAGCTTGCCGAGGATCAATTCATCGTCGAACACCCGCGCGACCGCCGGGAAGAAATCCTGCGGCGTCCGCACCGCGGCGTTCATGGTATTGGCCGTGTGCAGGCGGTAGTCGAGCAGGAGTTTCGGCACATAGGCGAACTCGCCTGTTGCAGCGAGGCGGCACCAGCAATGCCAGTCCTCGCAATAGCGGAGCGAGACGTCGAAGCCGCCGGCGGTGCGGAAGGCCTCACTGCGGATCAGCATGATGCCGCCGTTGACGATGAAATTGCCGCCGGCGAGCCGCTCCAGCACGTTACCGGACGGCTTGAGACGTCCCTTCAGGAGGCCGCGGCGGCCGATCGCCTGTCCCACGCTGTCGATCGTGTTGTAGTCGCCATAGACCAGCACCGCGCGCGGCGCGGCCTTCGCCGCCGTCAGTAGTGTCGTCACAGCATCGGCGCGCAGGCGATCATCGGCATCAAGGAACATCAGCCAGTCCCCGCGCGCGCCTCGTGCGCCGAGATTTCGTGCAGCCGACACGCCGCTGGCGTCGTTCATGATCAGGCACAGCCGTGGATCGCAGATGGCCCGGACGATCGCCACAGTGTCATCGGTCGAGCCGTCATCGACGACGATCACCTCGGAGACGTCGGCTTGCGCCAGCGCGCTTGCGATGGTTTCGCCGATATAGGCCGCGGCATTCTTCGCAGGAATGACGACAGAAACCACAGGCGACATCGCACGCGCATCCGTCGCCGCGGGCGCGGCGACCGGTGCATCGAGCGTGGCGTCGGTGAGGGTCAAGCCAAGGGTCAAGCGAAGGCTCGTCGTGTTTAAGGATCTGTTAACCAGGCGAAGGCGGCAACAGCTCTGGTCGTCGCGGATGATACCCATATAACGATCAAATTGTTGTTGCGAAGGCCGTCGCGTCGCCGGTTTCGTAGATTAGCGTTAAACCCTGTGGCGTTAAGTCTGTCACTGCTTTCGAGAGGTGCGGCAGCCGGTCTCGTGCGAGAATGCAGACCTGATTGCCGCGGATGGATCCAGTGCCCGCAAAGACATTCGACTACGATCCCGACGACATGATCCTCAACCTGTTCTACGAGGACAAGGACGATCGCTGGTTTCCCGGCGACCGGCATCTGCGGCGCATGGCGCGCAGGATGTTGTTCGGTGAGCCGCGGATGAGCGGGCAGCTGCGCGTGTTCCTCAATCTCTGTGCAGGGCTCGACCGGCTCGGCATCCGCTATCGCGTCAACGACTACGGCTACATCGCGCAGCATCCCGAGGAAGTCGCCTGCATCATCGGCCGCGCCTTCCTGCTCGACAAGTTTGCATGGAAGAACCCGATCCTGCTTGGCGTTTGTGCCTATAATCATCCGTTGGACGATCCTGACCTGTTCAGGCGGCTTCCAGTCCGGAAATTCCTGGTGCCCGGTCCGTGGTATGCGGAGATGTACCGGGCCCATTGGCCTGAGACGGAAGCCTGGCCCGTCGGCATCGACACTGATTTGTGGGCGCCGTCGCGCCCGCGCGACAAGACCGTCGATGTCCTGCTCTACGACAAGATCAGCCTGGACCGCGACCGTTACATGCCGGAGCTGGTCGAGCCGGTTCGCGCGCGGCTGATCAGGGAAGGCCGCTCGTTCACCGAGCTGCGTTACGGCAGCTACAAGGAGGAAGACTACCAGTCCGCGCTGGCGCAATCGCGCGCGATGATCTTCCTGTGCCGGAACGAGAGCCAGGGAATTGCCTATCAGCAGGCGCTGTCCAGCGGCGTGCCGGTATTGGCCTGGGATCCCGGCGGTCCGTGGCCCGATCCCGACTATTATCCGCACCGGGTGCGGTTCGAGCCGGTGTCGTCGGTGCCCTATTGGGACGATCGCTGCGGGCTCAAATTCACGGACCGCGCCGGCTTCGAGGACCGCTGGACCGATTTCTGGGCCGGCTGCACCGCGGGCAAATTCGATCCTCGCGGCTACATTCTGGACAACCTGACGCTGGAGCAGCGCGCGCTGCAATATTACGAGATCGCGCGCAGCGTCGCACGGCAGAGTCGGGTTCCTGCCGCTTCCGACGTGCTGGTTGACGGATGGTTAACGGGGATGGGCTAGACCTCGGACGACCCCCCATCGTCCCGTCAGGCCTTGAGGCATGGATCGCAGCGCCGCAGACATGACTGACGTCGAGGCCCGCTCGCTCGACCATGCGCTGCGCGCCGTGCTGGCAAGGCTCGACGTCGTGAACGCGGCGCGCTGTCTTGTTGCCGTCGCCGCCCTGCTTCTGGTCCTGATAACGCTCGATCCGTTTCCAGACCTGCGCAACCCCGACGTCGCCACCGTCGTCAGCGGACGATTGGCGACGACCTACATCTCGTTCGGATTGCTGGCCGTGGTCGCGGTGCTGTTCACCCTCACCACCGACGCGCCCTCGCTCAGAAGCCTGGTCACGCCGCTGCATCTCTGCCTGATCGGATGGATGCTGATCGATCTCGCATTTTCCGAGAGCCGCGAGATCTCGATCCAGCGCTTGGTGCTCGCCGCCAGCGCAACCACGCTTGCCGTCCTGCTGCCGCTGCTGCCGCCGACACCGCGGAGCTTCAATCGGTGCCTTGGCGGCGCCGCGCTGGTGCTGCTGGCGGTGTGCTTTCTCGGCGTCTTGTTCGCTCCGGCATATTCGATCCACAGCGCGCTCGACATCACCGAGCCGCAGCTTGCCGGCGACTGGCGCGGCAGTTTTGGCCACAAGAACATCGCCTCGCCGGTCATGACCATCCTGGTCTATGTCGGCATTTACCTGTCGGCCGTGGGCTCCTTCGTGATGGGGCCTGCTATCGCGCTGCTGGCCGGCATCTTCCTGATCTTCACCGGCGGCAAGACGTCGTCGGTGCTGTGCCTTGCGATCTATGCTCTGGCATCGCTGGTCTACGTGACGCGGAGCCTGTGGCTGAAGCGGATCCTCTGCTTCGCGCCGCTGATCGTGATGAATCTGCTGACGGTCGGCAGCGTCATGAGCCCGGTGCTCGGCAGCATCACGCGGGCGCTTCCAATCGATCCCAGCTTCACCGGCCGTGCCGAGGTCTGGGAGTTCGCGCTCTCGGCCGTCGCTGAAAAGCCTATCACCGGTCATGGTTATGCGGCGTTCTGGGACGGCGCGGCGGAGGGGAAGACCATCCAGGGATCGGAATGGGCGGTGAGCGCGGCGCACAGCCACAACAGCTATCTCGATCTCGCCGTCACCATCGGCCTGCCGGGCCTGCTGCTCGTCGTCCTCATCTTCGTGGTTGCGCCGCTGCGCAATTTCCAGCAGGTCCAGACCCACAGCCGTAGCAACGCGCTGGGCAAGCTGTTCCTGACCATCTGGCTGTTCGGCCTGTATTTCGGGACGACCGAGACCTTCCTGCTCGAGCGGCAGAACCCAGTCTGGTTCATGTTCGCGCTCGCGGTCGCCGGGTTGCATTTCCTCGCCAGGTTCCAATGCGTCGCGCAAATGGAACCCGATCGCTGACAGCTTGTCGCAGCCGTGCGTTTCATATCGGCACATGAGACACAACGCGTACGCGAGCTGCCGGTATTGGCTTAACGATAAGCAGCGACGTAACTTGTGGTCTGCGACAAAACATAATCTATCTGGACACGTATTGTAACTATATGCCCCGCAATGGCGTTTCTCAGCGTCGAACAACTAGAAGGTCGGGTGTCCAGCACGTCGGGAATCTCAGTCGATTTCCTGCGTGACTGGCGACAGGCCGCGTTGCGCCTGGGTGCGGGCCATCGCACTGCATTCCAGCATGGTTACTGGCTAGGTGCCTGGTACGACGCCTTTCATGTCGTCGCGCCGCTGATCGCGATCATCACCGATACGGCGACCAGCAAGGACATCGCGATGGTGCCGATGTTCAGCCATGTCAGGCGCGGCATCCGCGTCGTCGAGTTTGCCGATCTCGGTGTCTCCGACTACAACGCCCCGATCCTGGCCTGCGATGCGACCTTCGATGCTACCGGCGCGCAGGCGATCGGCACGGCGCTGGTGGATGCCTTGCGCGCCTTGCCCGATGGATTCGACCTGCTGCGCCTGAAGAAGTTGCCGGCCTATGTCGGCGCCAAGCCGAACCCGCTGGTGTCGCTCGGCCGGCTCGGCTCCTGCTCGCTCAACGGCAACCTCGTGCTGACCGGCGACGACTATGCGGACTATCAGGCCTCGATCAAGCGCATGCAGATGCCGCGCTGCTGGCGCGTGTTCAGCCGCCATGCCAGTGCGCGGTTCGAGATCGCCACCGAAATTGCCCGCGCGTACGAGCTCCTCGACGTCATGGACATCCAGCAGCAGGAGCGCATGCAGCAGCTCGGCTCGCGCTTCGTCCTCAACGACGAGGCCCATGCCCGCTTCTATCGTGATGTGGCCCGGCAGGGCGTTGCGGAAGGTTATGCGGTGATCTCGGCGCTGGTCTGCGACGAGGGCATCGTCGCGACCACGCTCGGCGTCAGATACGGCGCGACCTATTATCTGCTGCGGATCGGCCATGCCGGCAAGCAATGGGCGAATTGCTCGCCGGGGCTGCTCGTGACCGAGCGCACCATGGCGGCGCTGCATGCGCAGGGCGTGCGGCGCTTCGATCTCAGCATCGGCAATCACGATTACAAGCGCCGCTTCGGCGCCGAGCCGGTGCCGCTGACCGATGTCAGTGTCGCGCTGTCCTGGCGCGGGCTGCCTTATATGCTGCGCGACCACACCGCCCAGGGCTTGCGCCGCCATCCGAGGCTCGCCGCCTTCGCGGCGCGGGCGATGGGCAAGGGCACGCGCTAGAGCGGTCGACGCTCGCGCCTTGCAGGGTCACTCGAATATCGCAATCGTTGTGCTATCGTCATCTCCGCAACCCGGAGGCGACATGGACGATCGTTCGGCCAAATTTCGCGCATTCTATGCGCAACTGATCTGCGCTGCGGCCAAGGCAACAGACCCTCGTCTCGAGCAGGCTTTTCGTACCGTGAGGCGCGAACCTTTCGCCGGCCCCGGCCCGTGGTCAATTTCGTTCGGCGGCCACGCTTACGTCGTGACGCCCGACGACGATCCAGCCTTCCTCTATCAAAACGCGCTGCTGGCACTCGATCCCGCGCGCGGCGTCAACATCGGCATGCCGGGTGCACACGCTTACTGGCTCAGTGGCACCGGCGTCAGGGAAGGCGAGACCGTGCTGCAGATCGGCGCGGGCACCGGCTATTACACCGCCATCCTCGCCGAACTCGTCGGGCCCAACGGTCGCGTCTATGCCTACGAGATCGACGAACGCCTGGCGGCGCTTGCGCGCGATAATCTGAAAGGCATTGCCACGGTCGAGCTGCGCGAACGCTCGGGCATCGCGTCCGATCTGCCCGATGTCGACGTGATTTATGTCTGCGCCGGCGCGGCGCAGCCGGCGACAGAATGGCTCGCGGCGTTGCGCCCCGGAGGCCGGCTGGTGTTTCCGCTGGCGCCGGAGGGCATGCTCGGCGGCATGTTGATGATCACGCGCCCGGAGCAGGGGGCCGCGTGGCCCGCCAAATTCCTGAGCCGGGCCCAGTTCATCGGCTGCGCGGGACTTCAGGATGCGGATGCCGGCAAGCGATTGGCCGAGGCGTTCGCGAAGGGATGGGAGAGCGTGCAGTCGTTGCGGCGAGCGGATGTGCCCGACGAGACCTGCTGGTTTGCCGGCGACGGCTGGTGGCTTTCAACTGCGCCTGCATCTACTCCGGCGGTCAGCATCCCGGCGCACGGCGACATCACGCAGGCGTGACGGTCAGGATCCCGTGCATTCGGCGCAGTGAAACCGGCCGCGCGAGGCGCGGAACAGGCTGCGGCAGTACCAGCGGCGCGCAAGCGCCTGGACCGGCCTGCGGATCATCTGCGCGATCAAGAGAAGTTCGAAAGCCATTCGTGTCGTAAGTCCTGCGTGTCGTAAGCCCTGTCATTCCTGCAGACATAGATGGGGCGGCATTCCCGTCAGAGAATGCCGCCCGCGTCGCATCAGCCATGCAGCTGGTTTTAGAGCTTAAGCTTAACCGTGCAGCTTCTTGGCGGTCTCGGCGATCTGGCGCCCCTGATAACGCGCGCCGGCGAGCTCGTTGGCGCTGGGCTGGCGGCTGCCGTCGCCGCCGGTGATCGTGGTGGCGCCGTACGGCGAACCGCCGGTGACTTCATCGAGCTTCATCTGGCCGGCGAAGCCGTAGTTCAGGCCGACCACCGTCATGCCGAAATGCAGGAGGTTGGTGATGATCGAGAACAGCGTCGTCTCCTGGCCGCCATGCTGGGTCGCGGTTGCCGTGAAGGCGCCGCCGACCTTGCCGTGCAGTGCGCCCTTCATCCAGAGGCCGCCGGCCTGGTCGAGGAAGTTGGCCATCTGCGAGGACATGCGGCCGAAGCGGGTGCCGGTACCGACGATGATCGCGTCGTAATTGGCGAGGTCTTCGATCTTGGCAACAGGGGCGGCCTGGTCGACCTTGTAATACGAGGCCTTTGCGACCTCGGCCGGCACCAGCTCGGGCACGCGCTTGATGTCGACGGTCGCGCCGGCCTCGCGTGCGCCTTCGGCGACGGCATTGGCCATCGCTTCGATATGGCCATAGGCGGAATAATAGAGAACGAGAACTTTGGTCATGGTGGTCTCCGTTGGGATCGAGTGGGATGATGGGTTGCTTGGATTGTTACGCGGCGTCGACGAGCACGAGCTCGGAGTCTTCGAGCGCCGTGATCTTCAGCCTGGCCTCGTCGCGGATCGCGGCGCCGTCGCGGGCGTTGACGCGCACGCCGTTGATCTCGACTGCACCGGCTGCCGGCACCAGATAGAGGTTCCGTGACCTCTCGGGTTCGTACTCCGCGCTCTCGCCGGCCTTCAGCGTGGTGGCGAGCACCCGCGCATCGGCGCGGATCGGCAGCGCGTCGGTGTCGCCTTCGATGCCGCTCGCAATGGTGACGAGCTTGCCGGAGCGATCCGACTTCGGAAACGGTTTTGAGCCCCAGGTCGGCTGACCGCCGCGAGAGGTCGGCTCGATCCAGATCTGGAAGATCCGCGTCTTGGTCGGTTCGAGATTGTACTCGGAGTGGCGGATGCCGCTGCCGGCGCTCATCACCTGCACGTCGCCCGCTTCAGTGCGGCCCTCGTTGCCGAGGCTATCCTGATGGGTGATCGCGCCTTCGCGCACATAGGTGATGATTTCCATGTTGGCGTGGGGATGGGCGGGAAAGCCGGTGTTCGGCGCGATCTCGTCGTCGTTCCACACCCGCAAGGCGCCGTGGCCCATGTTGCTCGGGTCATAATGGCTTGCGAACGAGAAATGATGCTTGGCCTTGAGCCAGCCGTGATCGGCGCCGGCGAGTTTTGCGTAAGGTCTGAGTTCGATCATGGAAGTGGTTCCCCATTCCTGAATGCCTGATGACCCTTGGATAAGCCTCTGCCTGTGGTATAGAAATAGAAACTGTCGAAACACATTGTTTCCTGAAATGGACCTGACGGATTGACCCCATGGCCAAACTCCCCGATTTCGAGGCGCTCGCGATTTTCGCAAAAGTCGTGGAGTTACGGTCGTTTGCGGGGGCAGCAGGCGAGCTCACGATGTCCAAGGCGACGGTGTCGAAGGCCGTGACCCGCCTGGAAGAGCGGCTCGGCGCCCGCCTGTTCAACCGCACCTCGCGCCGGCTGGCGCTGACCGATGCCGGCCACAAGCTCGCCGACCGCGCGACGCGCCTGCTCGCCGACGGCGAGGCGGCCGAGAACGAGGCGCTGGCGCAATCGGTGGCGCCGCGCGGCCTGGTGCGGCTCGCCGTGCCCATGACGTTCGGCATCAAGGCGGTGGCGCCGCTGCTGCCGGAGTTTTTCGAAACCTATCCGGAGGTCTCGGTCGATCTTCACTTGAGCGACGCGACCATCGATCTGATCGGCGAAGGCTTTGACATGGCGGTGCGGATCGCGCGGCTGCCGGATTCCTCACTGATCGCGCGCCGGCTCTTCACCATGCCGCGCTTCACGGTGGCGGCGCCGTCCTACCTCAAGAAGAACGGCCGGCCGACGCATCCGATGCACCTCGCCGAGCACAAATGCTTCAGCTACGCCTATCTCTCGACGCCGAACGTCTGGCACTACACCAATTCCGCCGGCGAGCAGGCGAACGTCCGCCCCGGCGGCCTGCTTCGCGTCAACAATGGCGAAGCCATAATGCCGTCGCTGATTGCCGGCCTCGGCATTGCCGAGCTGCCTGAATTCATCGTCGGCGATGCCATCTCCTCCGGCGCCGTCGAAGTGATCCTGAAGGACTGGAAACAGGCCGAAGGCGCCGTGCACTTGGTGACCCCGCCCGGTGGCCCGCGCCCCGCCCGCGTCGAAGTGCTTGGCGATTTTCTCGCCGCGAAGCTGCCGGGCACGTGCAAGCCGCGGCCGAAGAAGGGTGGGAAGACGGGGTCGTAGATAGTTTGGTGGGCACGGCGCTGCGCGCCTTTGCCCACCCTACGAGACCTCGCTAGTCTATCGTCCGAGCAAGCTATCGTAGGGTGGGCAAAGCGAAGCGTGCCCACGCCTTTGCCTGAGAGGATCACAGGTGTCTCGATATCGGCGCGCACAGGGCAGGCTGTTCTTCTTCACCGTTGTGCTCGCAGATCGGTCGAGCACGCTGCTCGTCGATCAAGCTGATCGCCTGAGGCGAATCTACCGAACAGTCTTTCAACGCCAGCCATTTGAGACAGTCGCTATTTGCATCCTGCCCGACCACCTCCACGCGATTTGGTCGCTTCCGGACCACGACGTCGACTTTTCATCACGTTGGAATCTCATCAAAGCCGGCTTTTCGCGAGGCCTGGAGGCTGAGCCGCCTTCAATGAGCAAATTGAAGAAGCGAGAAAAAGGCATCTGGCAGCGCCGCTATTGGGAGCACGCAATTCGCGATGACGCGGATTTGGAGCGGCACGTTGATTACATTCATTTCAATCCAGTGAAGCACGGCCTCGTCACCCGGGTGCGCGATTGGTCGCTCAGCAGCTTCCATCGCTATGTGGAGCAAGGGACGCTTCCCGTAGATTGGGGAGGGGATATGCGGGACGTTCCGGGGCAGTTCGGCGAGTGATCGTGGGCACGCTTCGCTTTGCCCACCCTACGAAACCTCGCTGGTCGATGGTCCTGAACGACTCTCGTAGGGTGGGCAAAGGCGCTCTTGCGCCGTGCCCACCACCTCTCGCTAGGACACCTTCACGCCGTCGATCGCGACAATGCGCAGGCTCGGCTTCACCGTCTCATCCAGCTGCGTCTTCAATTCATGCACGCGCGGGTCGTTCGAGCGCGCGGCGCACACTGCGTATTGATGAACCGATTGGGCCAGGGCACGCCGCGCTTCGGGCGTTCGCGTCACTTCAGGCTTTGAGAGCCGCAGGACGATCGCTGCGAGGTTCACCAGCATCTCGTCCAGGGCGACGTCGATGGTCGCAAGATTCCGCATCGCTCACTCCCTGGGAGGGCAACAGCGGGTGCAGGGATGCGTTCCGGTGCGGGCCGAACATGGTCAATAGTTCGTAAACAGCTTGTTCTTGCCGGTCGCCGCGCTAGGCTGGAGCTGAAACAAGAAAATAAGGGGGAGGGGGCTGCCATGGACCGACGTGACGTCTTGCGCGCCGTTGCCGCATTGCCGTTGTTGCGGGCCGCGTTACCAGAGCAGGCCTACGCGCAAGCCTATCCCGTCCGCAACATCACCATGATCGTGCCGTTCCCGGCCGGCGGCCAGGCCGATCTTGCGGCACGTCCCGTCGCGCAGGCGCTGGAGCGGATTCTCGGCAAGTCCGTCATCGTCGACAACCGCGCCGGCGGGGCCGGCGGATCGGTCGGCAATGCCGCGGCGGCACGCGCCGAGCCCGACGGCTACACGCTGCTGATGACATTGTCCTCGCTCGCGGTGCTGCCCGAAGCGGACCGGCTGTTCGACCGTCCCGTCGCCTATGAGGTGTCGCAGTTCATGCCGATCGCGCGCGTGCTCGCCGATCCCACGCTGCTCGCGGTGCCGGCCTCGGCACCATGGAAGACCGCGCAGGATTTTGTCGAGGATGCGAAGAAGCGCCCGGGCCAGATCACCTATGGTTCATCCGGGCCTTACGGCACGCTGCATGTGGCCATGGAGATGTTCGCCAACAGCGCCGGCATCAAATTGCTGCATGTGCCGTTCCGCGGCGCAGGCCCGGCCTTGACGGCGCTGCTCAGCGGCACCGTGCAGGCCATCGCGGCAGCGCCCGGCACGCTGAAGCCGCAGGTCGATGACGGCAAGCTGCGCGTGCTCGGCAATTGCGGCGCGCAGCGGGTCTCGAGCTTTCCTGACGTGCCGACCTTCCAGGAGCTCGGCTACAAGGATGTCGAGATGTACATCTGGGCCGGGTTGTTTGCGCAGAGCTCCCTTCCTGCGCCGATCGCGAGCCGCCTGCGCGAGGCGATGGCGCAGGTGATGTCGAGCCCTGACGTGCTCAAGACCTTCGAGGCCTCGGGCAGCCTGGTTGCCTATCAGGATGCGCCGGCGTTCTCCGATTTCGTGGCGACCGACAGCGCGCGGCTGATCGCAGCGGTCCAGAAGATCGGCCGGGTCGAGTAAGTTCCGGGGGAGTTTTCACATTTTTTTGTTGGGCCAGAACCTGACTGCGTCTCATTGATTGAAGACAAATCGAGAGATTCGAGAAGGAATTGGGATCATGCGAACAGAGCGGATTGCGCTGGGTGTGGCGCTTGCGATTGGCGGCATCGTCGCGCAGAGCGTTGCGTCCGCCGAAGAATATCGCGGAACCATGGAGCAGCAGATGGCCTGCACACCGGATGTCTGGCGCCTGTGCAGCGATCAGATTCCGGACGTGAGCCGCATCACCGCTTGCCTGCGGCAAAACACCCCGCAGCTCTCCAGCGGCTGCCGTGCGGTGTTCCAGTCCAACAATCAGATGCCGCAGCAGCCGCAGGCGGTCCCGCGCAATCGGGCTGCACCGCAGCCTCGCTACAACAATGTGCCACCGCCGCCTCCGCAGGCGCAGCCGCGGCCTTATGACGATGACGACGATTAGTGCTACCTAGGGCATGCTCCGGACCCGAAGGGCCGCGTTAGCGCAAGGCGAGCAGCGGCCAGCGCGAAGACGCGGTCGTACCGTCTCGTTCAGCGCTCCCCCTTGCTGTCCGACTCAGGTCGATGTCCGAGAGCTGTCCGCATGAGGACACCGAAGAGTATTGCTGCGACTGGCCAATGGAACCAGATCTTGTGCGCGTTCGTGAAAAGATTGATCAGAATCAGAAAGCCCGAAACTGTGAGGGCCACTGCAACCGGTCGGGGCAGCTTTGCCAGCCAACCCGAGACGACACCCATCCACGAGGATGGCACGTGCCTGTCGCCCATCTGCAGGTGACCTGCTTCCTCCCGGCGAGTTGGGCTTTCGTTGACCGCGAAGCTCTTTTGCGGGGCAGGTCGGCCGCTCATGGTCACCCGATAGCTGGTCAGGGGAGCAATGTTCTTCATGGGGCGCTGGCCGAGACAGTCGAAGCCAACGGATAGTTTGTTGTGCACCTGATCGTAGACGGAGCTTGAGATCACGACGCCGCCGGGATCGGCGAGTTCTTGCAGCCGCGACGCGATATTGACCCCGTCACCATAGATGTCGGAACCATCAACCATCACATCGCCGAGGTTGATGCCGATGCGAAACCGCATCGGGTTCGCGTCAGGCGGGTCCGAATCCTGATTGGAAATTTCCTGCTGAATCTCGACCGCGCATTGCACCGCCTCGACCACGCTGGCGAACTCGGCGATCACAGCATCGCCCCAGGTATTCACGATGCGACCGTCATGACGCTCCACCAATCCCGCAATGGCAGCGCGGTAACGGCGAAGCGTTTCCAGCGTCCTCGTCTCGTCCGCCTCCATGAGGCGGGAATAGCCGTACACATCAGCGCACAGCACGGTGGTCAGGCGTCGTTTCACCTTGTCGTCGGTCATGGTCCCTATCGTAGCCTTCCTGACCGGCAAATGCATCAGGCATCACATCTGGCGCCATCGCGGTTCAGCGACCGGCCGTCCCGTCCCGAAACCGTCATAACCGTGCAACGAATTGCCGTCAGCCAAGTTGATTGTGGTCGGAAGCTGTGGATCGGAGGAATGTCATGTCCATGACCAAAATTCCTGCTGCACTTTTCGTGATTGGCGCGATATTGCTCGGCGTACCTGCAATGGCTGCTCCGGTCACTCCTTTGTCCGGCGCCGCCAAGTCGATGGTGCAGGAGAGCGACCTGGTGCAAGCGCGTTTCGGCTGGGGGCACTGGCACTGGGGCTGGGGCCATTCGCATCGTGGCTATCGCTGCCGTCCCTACTGCGGCTGGGGCGGCTAGATGTGAGGTCACCTGAACTTCGGACCTGTCGCTACATAAGCATTGTTGGCTCATCGCTTCAGTTGGCGCTACCGCCAACAGCGCTATCAAAGTGTACACGTGCCCGAGTTACGGCCTGTGCTCGCAGACGTCCACCCATTCGGCCGCGGTCAGCTCGGCCATCCGCTCGGGCGTGATGCGCACGGCGCTGTGGGTCGAGCCTGCAGCCGGCACCACGACGTCGTATGCCTTCAGCGAGATGTCGCAATAGACCGGCAGCGGTGATTTCAGCCCGAACGGGCAGACGCCGCCGACCTCGTGGCCGGTGATCTCGGCGACCTCTTCCAGCCCCAGCATCTTCGGCTTGCCGCCGAAGGCAGCCTTGACCTTCTTGTTGTCCATGCGTGAGGTGCCGGCCGCGACGATCAGGATCACGCGCTCGCCGACGCGCAGGGACAGCGTCTTGGCGATCATACCGGGCTCGACGCCATAGGCTTCGGCGGCCAGCGTCACGGTCGCCGAGCTGATCGGGGATTCCATCACTGTGATGTCGGGGGCTTTCTCGGCGAAGAAGGCGCGAACGGATTCCAGGCTCATTCCAGTCAGCTCATCGAGGACTTACGGGCGGGTGGCGATTGCGGGCAGCTCCGAAAGCGAACGGACACGATAGTCCGGCGCAAAGCCGAGCTCGTCCATCTGGGTGCGGATCGCCTTGAACATCGTCAGCGGTGCCACGAGTTCGTTCTCGACGCAAGCCAGCGCCATGGCCTCCGGCGTCACGCGTTCGATCCAGGCGACGTTGAGCCCGAACGATTTTGCGCCGGCGACGTCCCAGGGATTGGAGGAGACGAACAGGACTTCTTCAGGCGTGGTGCCGAGCACCTCGCCGATCAGCTCATAGGCCTGCGGGCTCGGCTTGAAGATCTTCTTCGCATCGACGCTGATCGTGGCATCGAGCAGGCGGTCGAGGCCGGAGTTGCGCACCAGTGCATTCAGCATGTCCGGGCTGCCATTGGAGAGGATGGCAAGCTTGCGCGGCTTCAGCGCCGCGAGTGCTGCGGTCGCATCGGAATAGAGATCGAGATGCAGATATTTTTCGATGACGCGCTCGAAGGCCTCGTTCTCGTAGGCAAGCCCGAGCGCGCGCAGCGTATAGGCCAGCGAGTCGCGCGTGACGGCAGAAAAATCCTGGTAGCGCCGCATCAGCGAGCGCAACCAGGTGTATTCGAGCTGCTTGATCCGCCAGACCTGCGTGATGATCTCGCCATAGCCCGGAAATGCGTCCTCGGTGATCTCCGCGACCGACTGGATGTCGTAGAGCGTTCCGTAGGCATCGAAGACGACGGCTTTGAGGCTCAATTGACCGCTCCTTTGGGATCTTTGCGGGGGCGCACGGACAATACCGAAACGGCCCGGTGCGCGACAAGATCGGAACCTTCTTCAAAAAATCGTCACCCCGTCGACCTCGCGCAGCAGATTGACACTGTCGCCGGCAGGCGTTTAATTTGGGGCACGGGGATTTGCGATCTCCCCGCGAGGCGACATGCCCAAGTATCGCGTCCTGGTCACCAAGGACGCTGCATGTCTTCTTTCATCTCGATCTCATCAGAGAAATTGTCCCGTCAATTGGTGCCGCCAGAGCGCCGGCCCTCGTCGATGTCCGTATCGACGAGGACCGCGCGGTCTATTTGCGCACTCGACAAGACGGCGAGCACCAAGAGCTAGCGAGCACACGGGGCACGTTGGGGACGACGATCAAGTGGAGGACTCCATGACCACGAATACCGACCGCCGAGACTTCATCAGGGGCGTGGGCGCCGCCGCGGCATCGACCGCAATACTCGCGGGGACGCAAGCCCTTGCGCAAGCCAATCAGCCAACAGGAGCCAAGCCAATGACATACCAGCCCAAGCCGATGCCGTTCGATCCGAAATCCATTGCCGGCATCTCGGAGAAGGTGCTCGTCAGCCACTACGAGAACAACTATGTCGGCGCCGTAAAGCGACTCAACGCGATCGGAACGCAACTCGCCGAGCTCGACTTCGCGAAAGCTCCGAACTTCGTCATCAACGGCCTGAAGCGCGAGGAACTCGTTGCGTCAAACTCGATGATCCTCCACGAAATCTATTTCGACGGGCTCGGCGGTGCCGGTAGGCCGAGCACACCACTTGCCGACGCGATCGCGCGCGATTTCGGCAGCATGGATCGGTGGCGCGCGGAGTTCTCGGCCATGGGCAAGGCCGAAGGCGGCGGCTCCGGCTGGGTGATTCTTTCCTACTCGCCGCGCGACAAGCGGCTGGTCAATCAGTGGGCCGCCGACCACACGACGACGCTGGCCGGCGGACGCCCCGTGCTGGTGCTCGACATGTATGAGCACGCCTATCACATGGATTATGGCGCCGCGGCCGCGAAATATGTCGACATCTACATGGAAGCGATCAAATGGGACAACGCTGCAACACTGTACGATCAATACAGGCGGGAAGCTTAGACGTCGTGCAAAAAATGAGCGTAGCGCTCTTGGGGGCGACGTTGTTCCTATTGTTGGTGGAAGGAAACGCGATGGCGGAAACTGTAAATTTTGACAACGCAGCAACCGGCGCAGCGCCCGAAGGCTGGACTCTGACGATGACGGGTCGTGGCCAGCCCAAATGGACGGTCGAGGTGGAGTCGACGGCGCCAAGCAAGCCGAACGTCCTGAAACAATCCGGTCAGGCGACGTTTCCAGTGGCGCTCAGGAACGGCACCAGCGTCCTGGACGGGTTCGTCGAGGTCAAGTTCAAGGCGATCGCAGGCTCCGAGGATCGTGCGGCTGGTATTGTCTGGCGCGCAAAGGATGCCGACAACTACTATGTCGTGCGGGCCAACGCGCTTGAAGACAATGTTGTGCTCTACAAGACGATCAAGGGTGTTCGCAGCGCGCTCGATATCGTCGGCCGGAAAGGCGGCTATGGCGTCAAGGTATCGGTGCCATCAGGTCAATGGCATTCCCTACGTTGCGAATTCGCGGGAACGCTATTCAAGGTGACGTATGACGGCAGGCCGATGTTCGAGGTCGAGGACGAATCGATCAGGGACGCCGGCATGATCGGCTTGTGGACCAAGGCCGACAGCGTCACCGTATTCGACGACCTGACATGACGTCTGCTTCTAAAGCTTCACGACGACCTTGCCGAAATGTGAGCCGCTCCGCAGGTGAGCATAGGCTTCAGGGACTTCGTCGAAACCGTAGATGCGATCCACGATCGGGTGAATCGCATGTTCGGTCAGGAGCCGATTCATCGCGGCGAAATGTGCGACCGATCCGACGGTGACACCGATGATGTCGGCATTCTCCCACTGGAGGCGCGCGAGGTCGGGCTTCGGGCCGAACCCGGTCAAGACACCGATTTGAATGATCTTGCCGCCTGAAGCGACCGATCGCAGCGATCGGTCATAGGTACCGGGACCGCCGAGTTCGAGGATATGACTGGCGCCTGCGCCATCCGTCGCCTTCATCAGGGCGACATCCCAGTCGGGCGTGTCGCGGTAGTTGATGAGGATCGAGCCGCCCAGCGTCTTGGCGCGGGTAAGCTTTTCATCCGAGGAGGAGATCACAATCGCGCGCGCTCCGAGCGCCGCTGCGAATTGAAGTCCGAACAGTGCGACACCGCCCGTTCCCTGGACGAGCAGCGTGTCGCCCTGGCCCATTCCGCCGCGCGCGATGAGGCCGTGCCAGGCCGTGACGCCGGCGCAGGGGAGGGTCGCCGCTTCGACCGCGGATAGATGTGCCGGCACGGCGACGAGCGCGGTTGCCGGCAGCACGACATACTCTGCCAGCATGCCGTCCGTCTTGTCGCCGCCGAGAGATGACGCAACGTAGCTGGCCTTGAAAGGCCCGGAGACCCAATCGCGAAAGAACGACGCGACAACGCGGTCGCCGACCCGCCATTGCAGGACGTCGGCGCCGATGGCGTCAATGACGCCTGCGCCGTCGCTGAGCGGCACGCGGCCGTCGAGCCCGCCTTGGCCCGCACGGTCGAGGATGAGGAGGTCGCGGTAGTTGAGACTAGCCGCTTCGACACGGATGCGAACTTCCCTGTCGGCGGGTTCAGGCTTGCCGAGATCGACGCGCACAAGACGGCCGCGACCGGCATGGCCATTCAAATGGTAGGCTTTCATCGTTGCACCCTTCACAAGCGGCATGACTTGGATGAGCGCAGTCTGTAGGGTCTGACAGCGCTGTCAGGGTCAAGGGGTTTTCAGATGAAAATTGGCGAACTCTCCCGGAGGACGGGGGTCAGCGTCCGGATGCTGCGTTATTACGAAGGCGAAGGGCTGCTGGCGCCGCAGCGGACCGGTTCCGGTTATCGCGACTATGGCCCGGCGGAGGAGGAGACGGTTCGGCGGATCAAAATGCTTGGCTCAGCCGGGATGACGCTCGAGACGATCCAGCAATTGCTTCCGTGCGTGCGGAACAACGATCCAGCCTTCACGCCGTGCAAAGAGTTGCGACGAATACTCGCCCAGCAGGTCGGCCTGATCGACGAACGCATCGAGACACTCAGCCAGAGCCGGACGATCCTGGCCGGCTATCTGGCAAGCGTGAACTGATCGCGCTGACGCGCCAACGTCCGCCCTTGGCTGTGGGCGGACGTCGTGAGGACGCGGCTAGATCCCCAGAATCTTCCTTGCGTTGGCCTTCAACACTTTCGGCCGGATCTCGTCGCGGATCTCGATCTTGGCAAAATCCGACAGCCAGCGGTCCGGCGTGATCACCGGCCAGTCCGAGCCGAACAGCATCTTGTCCTGCAGGATCGAGTTGATATAGCGGACCAGGATCGGCGGGAAATATTTCGGCGACCAGCCGGAGAGGTCGATATAGACGTTCGGCTTGTGGGTCGCGACCGACAGCGCCTCTTCCTGCCAGGGGAAGGAGGGATGGGCGAGGATGATCTTGAGGTCGGGGAAGTCAGCCGCCACGTCGTCCATGTACATCGGGTTGGAATATTTCAGCCGCATGCCCATGCCGCCGGGCATGCCCGAGCCGACGCCGGTCTGTCCGGTGTGGAACAGCGCGATCGCGCCGCCATTGTTGATCTCTTCGTAGAGCGGATAGGCCATGCGGTCGTTGGCGTAAAAACCCTGCATGGTCGGATGGAATTTGAAGCCGCGCACCCCGTATTCCTCGATCAGCTTGCGCGCCTCGCGCACGCCGAGCTTGCCCTTGTGCGACGTCGAGCGGGGGGCCGGCATCACGACATCGAACGCCTTTAGCGAGACGTTGCAATTAACAGGCAGCGGCGCAAGCTTGCGAACCTGAACGATTGGGTCAGCATCGCAGCTGGCTGCCAACCACCCAAGAGCGCCAAGTTTATGATAGTTTTACCTGCTGATCCTTGTTATCCGTGGGCGCATGAGGCGAAAAACCGGCCATAGATCGCGTTCGGCGGTATCTGCTCTACGCGGGATTCTGACCGCGTTCCTGACGATGGCTTATGTGGTCGTCGGGATCGGCGGCGAGATTTCCTGCGCCGAGGAGACGCTTGAGATTACCGGTCAGGTCGGCGTGGATATTGCGCCGGACAAAGTCGACCAGGGCACCAAGAAATCCGTCACAGTGGTCGATCATTGCTACACCTGCGTGCCTCTGTTGCTACCGGCTCCGGTGCTGGTAGCGGAGCCGCCGGCAGAGCCGATAGCTCTGGCCTTCACGACGCCGACGTTCCTTCTGGAAGATTATCCCGCGCTGGATACGCCGCCGCCCAAAGGACTAGCCTGAACGCGTCTTCGGAGCGCATCAGCGCTCGATTGATTGGTTCGTCAGGTAGCTCTTCATGTTCGTCAAGTCAGCCACGCGCCTTGCGTGCGCGGTGGCGTTTCTGGCCAGCCCGTGGCTGGCAGGCCCGTCTTACTCGCAGACCCTCACGATGAGGGCCGCGCTGTCGCGCGCGCTTGCCGCCAGCCCACGTTTGATCGCTGCCGACCGCGACGTTGGCGTCGCCACCGGCCAACGCATCCAGGCAGGGGCCCTGATCAACCCAGCGGTTTCGTACGAACAGGACGATTCCTTCGGGACGCGTATCTACCGCGGGACGAAATCGGCGGAGACCACGCTCCAGATCAGCCAAGCCTTTGAATGGTTCGGAAAGCGGGAGGCGCGCATCGCGGCGGGGCAAGCCGGCATCGAGGTGGCGGCGATCCAGCGGACTGCGGTCCGGCTGGAGGTGCTCTCCGAAACTGCCATCGCCTTCCTGAACGTGCTCGGTGCGCAGCGGCGGATCCAAATACTCGACGAGCAGATCGGCGCAATCGACCGGCTGACTCCGCTCCTCCAGCGGCGCGTCGAGGCCGGCGCGTCTTCGCCAGCAGAAACCGGACGGGCGGAGGTTGCCTCGGCCCTTGTGAAAGCGGATCGCGAACGGGTCAGAGCTACGCTCGCGAGCGCACGGCGCGAACTGGCCGTCCTGATGGGAGACACGGCACCCAAATTCGGGGCAGTCTCGGGGCGTCTCGACGCCGCGGGGCGGCCGCCTTCGTTCCAGTCGGTGGTGGCCGCGATCGATGCGAACCCGCAATTGGTGCGTTGGACCGCCGTCTACGCCCAGCGGAACGCCGAACTCCTGCTGGCTCGGCTGAGGCCATATCCCGACGTCAGCGTCGCCGCCGGGTGGCGGCACTTCAACGCGACGAACGACGATGCGGTCCGATTGACCCTCTCGGTGCCGATCCCGGTCTTCGATCAGAACCAGGGCAACATTCTTTCGGCTCAAGAAAGTCTGGCAAAGACGAAGGCGGAGCGGGAGGCAAATCGCAACACCCTGATTGTCGTCGCAGGCCGCGCCTACGATTCGCTGCAGGGTTCGCTGCGTGAACTGGCCGTCCTGCGTGAAAGCGCTATTCCAAAGGCGCAACAGGCCGCGGAGGCCATTTCGGAGGGGTACGGCCAGGGCCGCTACACGCTCCTCGAAGTGCTCGACGCCCAGGCCAGCGTGGCTCAGGCCCGGCTGCGCGAGCAGGAGGCGCTGCAGAACTTCCACATCGCCGTCGCGACCATCGAAGGGCTCGTCGGTAATCCCTTTTCGCTCGCCCGCGAGAGCTCACGATGATTTCCAGGACGATCGGACACCTTGCATTCATCCTTGTCGCCGCCGGATTAATCTACGGCGGCTATCGGATGATGACGCCTGCAACCACACACAGTGCGGCGACGGAGAAGAACCAGAAGGCGGAGAAGGAGGAAGCTTCGGAAGGCGTCACCATGAGCAACGCCAAGGTCGCCGCCGCAGGTATCGAGCTTGCGACCGCATCCCCTGCGGTTCTGCACGATAGCCTGCAGTTGAACGGAATGGTCCAGCCCAACCAGGAATCGCTGGTCCAGATCACGCCCCGCTTTCCGGGCATCGTGAGGGAGGTGCGCAAACGGATCGGCGACCGGGTGCAGAAAGGCGACGTGCTCGCGATCGTTGAAAGCAACCAAAGCCTTACGCCCTACGAACTCAAGGCGGTGCTCGCCGGAACGGTCATCGACAGACAGACCACCCTCGGCGAATACGCATCCGAGCAGAAGCCGGCGTTCGTGATCGCGGACCTGTCGACCGTCTGGGTCGATTTCTCGGTCTACCGACGCGACATAGGCAAGGTCCACGTCGGCGATCAGGTGCTCATCGATCCGGCGGACGCGCGGCCGGCGATCGCGGCCAAGATTTCGTATCTGTCGCCGGTCGGCAGCAGCGATACCCAGAGCGCGCTGGCCCGCGCGGTCGTGGAGAATGGCGATCAGCGCTTGCGTCCCGGCCTTTTCATAACCGGCCGTCTGAGCCTGTCGGAGAGAAAGGTCGATGTCGCCGTAAAGTCGTCGGCGCTGCAGTCGGTCGAAAACCGAGCCGTCGTCTTCGTGCGCAACGGCGAAAAATTCGAGCCGCGGGACGTCGAAATCGGCCAGCGCGATCCGGAGTTCGTTGAGATCACTTTCGGCGTGCTGCAGGGAGACCCCTATGCTGCCCGCAACAGCTTCATCCTGAAGTCGGAGATGGCGAAGGGAGCGGCCGACAATGATTGACGCGATCCTGTCGTTCTCGATCCGCTATCGATGGCTCGTCATGCTGGCCGCGTTGGCGATGGGCCTCTTGGGAGTCTGGAATTTCGCGCGTCTTCCGATCGATGCGGTTCCGGATATCACCAACGTGCAGGTTCAGATCAACAGCCGCGCCCCCGGGTATTCGCCGCTGGAAGTCGAGCAGCGCATCACCTTTCCGCTGGAGACGGCGATGGGAGGACTGCCGCTTCTGGAGAATACGCGTTCGCTGTCTCGCTACGGCATAAGTCAGGTCACCATCATATTCAGAGACGGGACCGACATCTACTTCGCAAGGCAGCTTGTCAATGAGCGCATCCAGCAGGTCAAGGACCAGCTTCCCCAAGGCATCGAGACTGCCATGGGACCGGTCTCGACGGGTTTGGGCGAAATCTACATGTACACGGTCGAAGCCAAACCGGAGGCCCGCAAACCGACGGGAGAATCGTTTAGCCCGACCGATTTGAGGACGATCCAGGACTGGATCATCAGGCCGCAGTTGAGGCCGGTGCCGGGCCTGAGCGAGATCAACACCATCGGCGGCTTCGAGAGGCAGATCCACGTCTTGCCGGATCCCGCGCAACTGATGGCCTACAAGCTCGGCTTTCGAGACGTCATGAATGCATTGGCGGCGAACAATGCCAATGTCGGCGCCGGCTACATCGAGCACAATGGCGAACAATATCTCGTCCGTGTCCCCGGACAGGTGAGCGAGATCGACGAAATCAGGCAGATCGTCATCGGTTCGCGCAACGGCGTTCCCGTTCGGATATCCGATGTAGCCGAAGTCACGGAAGGTAGGGATCTGCGCACCGGCGCGGGGACGGTCAACGGACAGGAAGCGGTGCTCGGCACCGCGATGCTGCTGATCGGCGAAAACAGTCGTGCCGTCGCCCGGCGGGTCGACGCAAAGCTCCAGGACATAGCTCGATCGCTGCCGGACGGTGTCGTCACGCGCACCCTCTACGACCGGACGCGATTGGTCGAGGCGACCATTGCGACCGTCCGGACCAACCTCGTCGAGGGCGCGCTCCTGGTCGTGGTCGTACTGTTCCTGATTCTGGGTAACTTCAGGGCGGCCGTCGCGACCGCCTGCGTCATCCCGCTCTCGATGCTGTTCGCCATCACCGGCATGGTGGGAAACAAGGTCAGCGCCAACCTGATGAGCCTGGGCGCCATCGATTTCGGCATCATCGTAGATGGCGCCGTCATTATCGTGGAGAACTGCTTGCGGCTTCTCGCCGCCGCGCAGCACCGCCTCGGGCGGCCTTTAGAGCGGGAAGAACGCTTTGCGACCATTCTGGCCGCATCGAGGGAAGTGATCCATCCCAGCCTGTTCGGGACCTTCATCATCGCCGCGGTTTACCTTCCCATCCTGACGCTGACGGGCGTCGAGGGGAAGATGTTCACGCCGATGGCCCTGACGGTGCTCATGGCGTTGGCCGGCGCGAGCGTTCTTACGCTGACGTTCGTGCCAGCGGCTGTCGCGATTCTCGTCACTGGCAGCGTGTCAGAGCGCGAGAATGTCCTGATGAGGGCCGCCCGCTCGCTCTACCGTCCGTTGCTGGACGGGGCGATCCGGCACAGGTTGGAAGTTGCCGTTGTCGCAGTCCTGCTGATCGGCCTCTGCGCTATCGCCGCCACCAGCATGGGCGGCGAATTCATTCCGAGCCTCGACGAGGGCGATATCTCGATGGAGGTGCTGCGTATCCCCGGCACCAGTCTCACGCAGTCGGTTGAGATGCAGGAGATGGTCGAAAAGCGGTTGCTCAAGCTGCCCGAGGTGCAGATCGTGTTCGCGCGAACCGGCACGGCGGAGGTCGCGGTGGATCCGATGCCGGTCTCGGGAGCGGACGCCTACGTGATGCTGAAGCCGCGGGAACAATGGCCGGACCCGCGCAAGACGAAAGCAGCAATCGTGGCGGATGTTCAGGAGGCGCTGGCGGACGTTCCGGGCAACGCCTACGGGATATCCCAGCCGATCCAGCAGCGCATGAACGAGCTCGTCTCGGGGGTCCGCAGCGATGTCGGCGTGAAGATATTCGGCGACGATCTCGATGTTCTGGTGAGAGCCGCCGCGCAGGTGCAGGCCATCCTGCAAAAGGTGCTGGGCGCGGCCGATGTCAAAAGCGAGCAAGTTCAAGGGCTCTCCGTCCTGACCGTCAAGGTGGATCGCCAGGCGTTGTCGCGCTACGGGATCAACGTCGCCGACGTGCAGAACCTGGTCGAGATCGCAGTGGGCGGCAAGAACGCTGGCCGCACCTTCGAAGGGGATCGTCGGTTCGATGTCGTTGTCAGGCTGCCGGAAGGCCAGCGCTCGGACGTCGACGCCATCCGTTCGCTACCGGTGCCGCTGCCGGCGCTCGATAACCCGACGAAAACGACCGCGGCATTGTGGGGGAATACTCCGCTCGCCCAGATTCGGTACGTCCCGTTGTCGGAGATCGCCCAGATCGACCTGGTGCCGGGACCGAACCAGATCAGCCGCGAGGATGGCAAGCGCAGGATCGTCGTCACTGCAAACGTGAGGGGGCGCGATCTCGGCTCGTTCGTCGCCGAGGCCCAGGACCGGGTGGCAAGGCAAGTGAAACTGCCGGCCGGATACTGGATCGGATGGGGCGGCCAATTCGAGCAACTCGTCTCCGCCACACAGCGCCTGATGGTTGTCGTTCCGCTCGCCCTGTTTCTCATCTTCGCGTTGCTGTTCCTCAGTCTCCGGTCCATGCCTGACGCCATCCTGGTCTTCAGCGGCGTACCGCTCGCCTTGACGGGCGGAGTCGGAGCGCTGCTGCTTAGGGGCATCCCGCTTTCGATCAGCGCGGGCGTCGGCTTCATCGCTCTTTCCGGCGTTGCCGTGCTGAACGGCCTGGTGATCATCACGTTCATCGAAAAGCTGCGAAGGGAAGGCCTCGCGATTGCGGATGCCGTGCGGCAGGGCGCCCTTACGCGCTTGCGGCCCGTCCTCATGACCGCGCTCGTCGCCTCGTTCGGCTTCGTGCCGATGGCGGTTGCGACCGGCGCCGGCGCCGAGGTGCAGCGGCCCCTCGCCACCGTCGTCATCGGCGGGATCATTTCGTCGACCATACTGACGCTTCTGGTGCTGCCGGCCCTCTACGTTCTGTTCCGGCGGGAAGAGAAGCGGAAACCGACACTGTCGCAACCAAGTGGAGCAACGCCATGAGATTCGTGTTCGCGCTTATCGCAGCCCTGATGTTCGCCGGCACTGCTGGCGCCGAGGACTACGAAAAGGGCCCCAACGGCGGCCTGATGCTCGACGTGGCCGGCATTGACGCCGAACTGCTGACCTCGGGCAACACCGTGACCATCAACGTGTGGGAGCCGTTCAAGCCGAACCCGGTTTCGACCAAGGGCTTCTCGGGCGCGATCCTCATCGTTGGCGGTGCCGGACGTGAGACCGTACAGCTCGCGCCTTCAGGCACAAACTCCCTGAAGGGAGATGCCAAGAACTCCATCGGACCTGGTACGACCATCACGCTCACGATCAAGACCGCCGAGGGCAAGTCGGGTCAAGTGAAGTTCAAACAGTAGTAAGCCAGGCCCGCACTGAACAGCGGACCGCGGCAATCGTCGGCCTGGGTGCGACGACATTCCAGCCCTTCAACGACGATGTGAGGTCGAATCAAAAATTGAGCAAGAGGGCTTCGATTACCCGAAGCCCTCTTGCGCTGAGGCTAGATCCCCAGAATCTTTCTTGCGTTGGCCTTCAACACTTTCGGCCGGATCTCGTCGCGGATGTCGATCTTGGCGAAGTCCGACAGCCAGCGGTCCGGCGTGATCACCGGCCAGTCCGAGCCGAACAGCATCTTGTCCTGCAGGATCGAGTTGATATAGCGGACCAGGATCGGCGGGAAATATTTCGGCGACCAGCCGGAGAGGTCGATATAGACGTTCGGCTTGTGGGTCGCGACCGACAGCGCCTCTTCCTGCCAGGGGAAGGAGGGGTGGGCGAGGATGATCTTGAGGTCGGGGAAGTCAGCCGCGACGTCGTCCATGTACATCGGGTTGGAATATTTCAGCCGCATGCCCATGCCGCCCGGCATGCCCGAGCCGACGCCGGTCTGTCCGGTGTGGAAGAGCGCGATCGCGCCGCCATTGTTGATCTCTTCGTAGAGCGGATAGGCCATGCGGTCGTTGGCGTAAAAACCCTGCATGGTCGGATGGAATTTGAAGCCGCGCACGCCGTAGTCCTCGATCAGCTTGCGCGCCTCGCGCACCCCGAGCTTGCCCTTGTGCGGGTCGATCGAGACGAAGGGGATGAGGACGTCGAGATGGTCGGAGGCGATCTCCAGCATCTCTTCATTCTTGTAGCGGCGGAAGCCGGTCTCGCGTTCGGCATCGACCGGGAAGATCACGGCGGCGATGTTCTTGGAGCGGTAGTAGGCCGCGGTCTCCGGCACGGTCGGCGGATGCTTGTGCGGCGACTTGAAATAGTCCGCCATCTGCGCCTGGAAATCGTCATAGCCGTCGTCGGGATGGGTGCCGCAGGGTTCTTCGGCATGGGTGTGGATGTCGATGGCGACGACATCGTCGATATCAGGCAGCTTCAGCTTCGGCATTGGTGTCCTCCCGACGGGTTGCCAAATTGATTATATGATATAACGAATTTGGCAAGGCAGCTTATCAGCCTGGTAGATCGGGCCGATCCGGCCGTTTCTACTGTGCATGGGGTTGTTTTCACGAATTTGCCGGTTCGGAACCGGGCAGTTAACATTGACATGACCTGCCGCCATGCCTTAAGAACCGCCCCGTCCCGGGCGGTCGGTCCGCCAGCGGGAAAGATCTCATTTTGCCACATTCGCGCGTGCCGAAACGGTAGTGCCGAACACGGCCTTTCGAACGTTCAGGATTCTGCCATGAAGGTCCGTAACTCGTTGAAGTCGCTGCGCGGTCGCCATCGCGCCAACCGCCTGGTCCGCCGCAAGGGCCGGGTCTATGTGATCAACAAGGTGCAGCGCCGCTTCAAGGCTCGCCAGGGCTGATTGCCCTCGCGGTCGCCTTTACGCGCGCCCCCCGCAAGACCACGGTCTCACACGAGTTTGACGCCGCCCTGCTTTGCAAGGGCGGCTTTACGCGTTTAGACTTCGGCGATGGCAGTGAGATTCCCTTTCGCGCGTACGCTGTGTCTGGCCCTGGTTCTCGGAACGGCGGGCCTTGCGCCGGCGCTGGCGCAGGATGATCCGGCTCCGCCGGCGAAACAGCAGAAGAAGCTGCCGGAAGCGCCGGCCAAGCTGCCCAAGGCCGAGCGCACCAAGAACCTCGATTTCCTGTTCGGCGCGCTGAAGGCTGCTCCTGACGAAGACAGCGCCAAGCATGTCGAGGCGCGGATCTGGGCGATCTGGCTCCAGACCCCGAGCGACACCGCAGCATTGTTGATGGCGCGGGCCAAGGCGGCCGTCGATGCGAAGAAGATCGAGGTCGCGATCAAGCTGCTGGATTCGGTCATCAAGCTCAGGCCCGATTACATCGAAGCCTGGAACCGGCGCGCCACGCTCTATTACATGCAGAACGATTATGCCCGCTCGCTCGCCGACATCCGTGAGGTGCTGACCCGCGAGCCCCGTCATTTCGGCGCGCTCGCAGGGCTCGGCATGATCATGCAGGACGTCGGTGACGAGAAGCGCGCGCTCGAGGCCTATCGCAAGGCGCTCGCCGTCAATCCGCACCTCGAGAAGATCCCCGATCAGGTGAAGGCTTTGACCGAGAAGGTCGAAGGCCGCGACATCTAGCCGATAACTCGATCATCTTTCGAGCGGTTGCGGCGCGTGGCGATTAACCACGATCGGATCCGCAATCTCGCAAGGACTATTGTCGCCGCCGCCGCAGGTCTACCTGCATGGCAGGAGCAAAAGCCATGAAGCGTTTGATCTTTGCTTGCAGCTTGCTGTTGGCGTCGGGAACGATGAGCCTCGCCGACGGACTGTTCTGGGTGGTCGGCAATCGCGCCACCGGCAAATGCAACATCGTGACCAGCAATCCGGTCATCGACGGCGACATCTGGTTCGGCGATGGCCCTTACAAATCCAAGGACGATGCCAAGCTTGCACGCTCGACCATCCGCGCCTGTCCCGCGCTCACGCCCGACGAGCAAAAAGCCGAAGACGGCGCAGGCTGAGCCAACTCAGGCTGCCGCCGTCGAGCGCTCCCTGGTCCAATAGCTCGCCGGCGAGGGCGCCGCGGGAATCAATCTCGCGCCGGGCTTGCCCGCCATCTGCATCGTGATCTCGCAAATGTCCTGCACCGAGCGCTGCATGGAGAGACGTGGATAGGTCTCGGCGAGCGTCGCAGCGGTCGCCGCCTGCGCAGCCAGGGGATCATCGAGCACGGCCTCGACGGCTGCGGCGATACTGTCGGCATCGTGGCCGAAGCCGAAGCGCGAGAGGCGCGGGAAATTCGCCTGCGAGAAGCTGTTGGCATCGAAGATCGGCACGGTCGAAGCGCCGAGCGCGAAGAACACGCGGTCATGCACCGAGAGATCGACATTCGGATTGAGCGAGGCCGCGCCGAGATAGGTTCCGAGCGTTTCGCGCAGCGTGTCGAACGGCATGGCGCCGAGGAGACGGGCGTGACGCGTCTCGGCCTGGAAATCCTCCCAGCCGCCGCCGATGAAATCCACCGGGTATTTGGACAGCACCGCGCCTACCTCACGGGCGCGTACCGCCCGCGTGTAATTGTCGAGGCGGGTCAGGATCGCATTGAAGACATCACCGCCGGGCGTGAGATGGACGAGATGCTCGGCAGCCACGTTGCAGATGATCTCGGGAAAGGCGGAGCAGGTCTTGCCGCGCGCAGCAGCGATCGCATCGAACAGGATGGCGAACAATTTTGGTGGCAACGCCTTGCGCCAGGAGCGCTCGAGTTTGGCCGGATTCCAGTCGGACTTGGCGAAGACGATCCGGCCGTTGCGCTTGTCGGCCGGCAGGGCGCCGAAGAAGCCGGGATCGGGAATGCCGATATGGGCCCCGAACGCCGCGCCATTGGCGTGCAGATGGTCACGGTTGAACGCGGCATGATCCGGAAACACGTAGCCGTGGACGACGTAAGGACTGTCCAACCGGTGGCGGCGCACGAAATAGGAGGGGTGATCGCAGTTCCAGTTGAACACGGGGATCTGCGCCGCGTCCCAGAGCAGCTTGCCCTCCCTGGCGTAGATCTCGAGGCCGATTCCCGACATCACGAGCGCCATCATCTCGTCGCGCCGCGGCAGCAGGGCTTCCATCCGTGCCGGCGTATCGGGTGCCTCCAGATCGAGGATCTTCACCTCATGGCCGAGCCGGTCGAGCTCGGCCCCCGCCATCAAGAGGATGCCGCGAACCGATTGATAAGCGCTGTTGGTCGCTGACAGGATGCAGATCACGGACATGGTCGACGGTCTCCGAGCAATGGCGTCGCCCGGCTTGTCGATCGCACCGCCGCCGCGCCCTGACCGTTGAACGATCCGGGGTGCCCGTCCCGGGCTCACGAATTGTTGGCGCGGCGTGCAATTATTCCGCCTGAGCCGGCGTCCCTCGCCGTTGAAGCCTCGTCGGCCACGGATTTGTGCGCTTGCGACGCCGACAGGGTGAGGAACGCATGCAGCTTGATGGCTTCGACGTCGTGGTTGTGGGCGCCGGCTTCTTCGGCGCGACGATCGCCGAGCGGGTGGCAAACGAGCTCGGGCGGAAAGTCTGCGTGGTCGACCGGCGCGCTCATATCGGCGGCAACGCCTATTCGGAGATTGACCCCGACAGCGGCATCGAGGTGCATCGCTACGGCACGCATATCTTTCACACCAACTCGGAAACGGTCTGGCGCTATCTGCAGCGCTTCACCGAATTCACCAGCTACCGACATCGCGTCTTCACGGTGGCGCGCGGGCAGCTCTATTCCATGCCGATCAATCTGGCGACCATCTCTGCCGCGTTCGGCCGTGCCATGACGCCGCAAGAGGCGAAGCTCGTGATTGCGGCCGAGGCCGACGCCCATGGTCACGCCCATGTACACGTCCATGGCGCGAGCGCCGCCCAGAACCTGGAGGACAAGGCGATCGCTTCCGTCGGCCGTACCCTCTACGACCTTCTCATCCGCGGCTATACGCAGAAGCAGTGGCAGACCGAGCCGAGCGAGCTCTCGGCCGATATCATCGGCCGCCTGCCGGTGCGGCTCAATTTCGACGACCGCTATTTCGCCGATCGCTACGAGGGCATGCCGGTCGACGGCTACACCGCGATTTTCCAGCGCATGCTCAAGTCACCAAATATCGAGCTCCGTCTCGGCGTCGATTATTTCGATATCGCCGATCAGATCCGCCCCGAGCAGCTCGTGATCTATACCGGGCCGATCGACCGCTTCTTCCGCTATCGCTGTGGCGAGCTCGGCTGGCGCACCGTCGACTTCGCGCGCGAGGTGCATGACGTCCCTGACTTGCAGGGCACTTCGGTCATCAACTACGCCGACGCGGACGTTCCCTTCACCCGAATCCACGAATTCAGGCATCTGCATCCCGAACGCGACTACCGGGAGCCGAAGACCACGATCTATCGCGAATTTTCCCGCTTCGCCGGCCGCGACGACGAGCCCTACTACCCGATCAACACCGCCGCCGACCGGGCCATCCTGTCCGGTTACCGCATGATGATGGAGAAGCGTCCGAACGTCATCTTCGGCGGTCGCCTCGGCTCCTATAAATATCTCGATATGCACCAGGCGATCGGCGCGGCGCTCAAGACCTTCGAGACTGAGGTCGCGGCGTTCCTCGCGGGGCGAGGCCTGCCTTCACTTGCGGCGATGGCGGGCTGAGCGGACCGACTTTACGCGGGACGGAAAGACGGCTCTCATCCTGTAAACAGAGGCCGGTTGGGCCTAGTGCAGGACGCTGCCGCCGCGTTCCGCGAGACCATGATCGGCGGCGGCGGCATAGGCCTTTGCGAGCTCCGCCTCGAGATGCTCGTTGATCAGGAGCAGCGCCCGCACGGCACCGCGCAGGTCGCCGTTGCAGCTCGCGACGATCTCGTCGATTGCGGTATCGTTCGATCTCAAGCTCATCGAAAAATCCTCCGGTTCAAACCAGGACAATCTTGCCGGTCTTTCCTGCATCCCCTGAGGTTGCTGCGAGGAGGATCGGCGCCCACCCGCGTCTAGAGACGGAACCGACCGTGGCGATTATAAGGAAGCTGCGATGACGACTGGATGAAGCTGGTCTGAGGCTTGTGAGGCACCGCATATAGCTATTGATTCCATTGAGTTTTTTAGCTCAGTAGTTATGCACATATCCACAGGCCGGCGTTTCCGGTGGAAGTGCTGAGCTGCCTTGCGCGAAACTGCCGCCCGCCTAACCCGTAACTGCGATGTGCCCTGGATTGCCCGGACTCTCTCCATGATCGCGATGTCAGCGGTGACGGCGCTGGTGCTGCTGGCGCTGGTCACGCAGGCCGGAATTGTCGCCGTGCAGCGCGCCTATCCGCCGCAGGGCCGGATGATCGAGGTCGATGGCGCTGTGCTCCACGTCGTCGACATCGGCCCGCGCGATGCGGGCCTGCCGATCGTGATGCTGCATGGCGCGAGCTCCAACCTCGAAGTGATGCGGCATCCGCTTGGCGAGCTCCTGGCGAAGCAGCATCGCGTCATCCTGATCGACCGTCCCGGCCACGGCTGGAGCACGCGCGCGCGCCGGCAGGATTCGACGCCGGACATCCAGGCGCGGATGATCGACGCGGCGCTCGGCAAGCTCGGGGTCGATCGTGCGGTCTTCGTCGTGCATTCCTGGAGCGGCGCACTCGGCGCGCGATTGGCGCTCGATCATGCGAGCCGCGTCGCCGGCCTCGTGATGCTGGCGCCGGTGACCCATCCCTGGCGCGGCGGCGTCGGCCGCTACAACGAGATCATCGCAACGCCGGTGATCGGCCCGCTGCTCGCCTACACCATCACGTTGCCACTGGGCTATTTCGTCGCCGCGTCCGGCGCGCGCAACGTTTTCCTGCCGCAGACGATGCCGGACGGGTTCGTGAAGGAGTCCGCGACGCCGCTGTTGCTGCGTCCGCGCGAATTCATCGCCAACGCCTATGATCTGGTGACGCTGAAGGAGGCCGTCGCCGCACAAGTCGCGCGCTACGGCGAGATCAGGGCGCCGGTTACGATCATCGCCGGCGCGCCCGACAAGACGGTGAAGACCGACATCCATGCGCGCCCATTCGCAGCGACGGTGCCGAACGCAAAGCTGATCGTGCTGCCCGATCTCGGCCACATGGTACAGAACGGGGTGCCGGACCTCGTGAAGACGGAGATCGAGACGATGATCGGGAAGATCGCTTCCGCAAACGCGGTCGGCGGCTAGGCAGCCTTATCGGCGAGAGGCTTGGCGCGCTCGATCCTTTTGCGCTCGCTGGGCGAATTCATCGCCTCCCAAAGATCAGTGCGGCGCTGAACGTTCAGCCAGAAGTCCGGGCTATTGCCAAAGACACGTGCGAGAATAAGGGCGGTGGCAGCGGTCACGTTCCGACGGTCGTTACAAAGCTCGTTGACGTGTTTGCGCTGCACGCCCATGGCCGTGGCGAGGGCCCCCTGGGTCAGGCCAAGGGGCCCCATGAATTCCTCGGTCAGAATTTGCCCGACCGTTGCCGGCTTGCGCTTGGTCATCAGCATGCGATCCGCCTATCTGTAGCTGTGATCGTCCAAATAGACGTCTTCGGCCTCTCCTCGGGTGCTGGACCATCGAAAGACCAGCCGCCATTGCTTGTTGATGCGAATCGAGTGTAGTCCCGCAAGATTGCCGCGCAGCTTCTCGAAATGATTGCTTGGGGGCACGCGTAGGTCCTGGTCCGACGTCGCGTCGTCGAGCATCTGAAGCTTGCGAAAAAGTCTATCCTCGAGATCTGCAGGAATCCGTCTTGATCTGACGTCGTCAACGAAGAACGCGCGCAGCCATTCGTCACGGAAACCCGAGATCATCAACAAGCTCCGCCGATTGAGGCATTGTACCACATGATGGTACATAAGCAAGGGCCCATGGCCGGCGGCGCTTCTTCAGGACGGCGCCTTAGCTGAGAAGGCGCCGCCGTTTGCCTGCTTACTGCTTGATCTTCCCGTCCTTGTCGAACTGCGACACGTAGGTCCAGAGATTGTTGATCTCGGTCTCGTTCTTGATGCCGGCGAACGCCATCTTGGTACCGGGGATCTTGGCCTTCGGATCCTTGATGTATTCCTTGAACAGCGCCTCGTTCCAGGTGATGCCGGAATTCTTGTTCGCATCCGAGTAATTGTAGTCGGGCGCGGTGCCCGACTTGCGGCCGTCGAGGCCGTTGAGCTCGGGGCCGACCTTGTTCTTGGCGCCTTCGCCGATGGCGTGGCAGGCCAGGCATTTGTTGAACGACGATTTGCCGGCCGCGGCATCCTGCGCCATCGCGCTGGAGGCCGTGGCAGTGACGGTGAGGATCATCAGCGCGCCAAAAGTCAGTTTTTTCATAGGGTGCTCTTCGTCTCTTTCCCAGTGGGTCTTATTCGGTCGGCGATCGTCGAACCCTGCCGGTTTTGGCACGGCCCGCTCGGCTTGGACAAGCCACGAAACCATGACAGGTTTCTTGATTTCCTACTTGTCCCAGAGCGAACTCGCCGGAAGATCGTTGCTCCGACTCGGGGATGGCCTACCCAAACGGCCGCGGACGTGGTTGATTTGTCGCGACAAATCGATCACGCGGCGTGAGCCGGAAGGATAAAGCATGGCCATCATGATGCCTGCGAGCGACCAGGCGGTGCTCGCGCGCCGCGCGGAGATCGTTGCTGCATTGCGCGCAATCGTGCCCGGCGAGGGCGTGATCGACAGCGCGGCCGAGATGCGGGCCTATGAATCCGACGGGCTGACCGCCTATCGGCAACCGCCGATGGTCGTGGTGCTGCCCGACACCACCGAGCAGGTCTCGCTCGTCCTGAAATATTGTGCCGCCCACGGCATCAAGGTGGTGCCGCGCGGCTCCGGCACGTCCTTGTCCGGTGGCGCGCTGCCGCTGGAGGACGGCGTGCTGCTGGGCCTCGGCAAGTTCAAGCGCATCCGCGAGATCGATTTCGACAATCGCGTCGTCGTCACCGAGCCCGGCGTCACCAATCTCGCGATCAGCGAGGCGGTCGCGCATGCCGGCTTCTATTACGCGCCCGATCCGTCCTCGCAGATCGCCTGCTCGATCGGCGGCAATGTCGCGGAAAATTCCGGCGGCGTGCATTGTCTGAAATACGGCATGACCACCAACAACGTGCTCGGCTGCGAGATTGTCCTGATGAGCGGCGAGATTTTGCGCATCGGCGGCAAGTCGGCGGAGAACGCCGGCTATGATCTGATGGGCGTGATCACAGGATCGGAAGGTCTGCTCGGCGTCATCACCGAGATCACCGTGCGCATCCTGCAGAAGCCGGAGACGGCGCGCGCGCTGATGGTCGGCTTTGCGCAGGTCGAGGCGGCCGGCGAATGCGTGGCGCGCATCATCGGCGCCGGGATCATTCCTGGCGGCATGGAGATGATGGACAAGCCCGCGATCCACGCCGCCGAGGCCTTCGTTCATGCCGGCTATCCGCTCGATGTCGAAGCGCTGCTCATCATCGAGCTCGACGGTCCCAAGATCGAGGTCGACGAGCTGATCACGCGCGTCGAGACGATTGCCAATGCTTGCGGCTCGACCACCTGCCAGATCTCGACCTCGGAGGCCGAGCGCAATCTGTTCTGGGCTGGCCGCAAGGCCGCGTTCCCCGCGGTCGGGCGCATCTCGCCCGACTATCTCTGCATGGACGGCACCATCCCGCGCGGCGCGCTGCCAAAGGCGCTCGCCCGAATCCGCGAGCTCTCGGAAAAATACCAGCTCGGCTGCGCCAACGTGTTCCACGCCGGCGACGGCAATCTGCATCCGCTGATCCTCTACGATGCCAACAAGCCCGGCGAGATCGAACGCGCCGAAGCCTTCGGCGCCGACATCCTGCGCGCCTGCGTCGAGTTCGGCGGCGTGCTCACCGGCGAGCACGGCGTCGGCATCGAGAAGCGCGATCTGATGCCGGAGATGTTCAGCGAGGTCGACCTCAACCAGCAGCAGCGGCTGAAATGCGCCTTCGACTCGCAGGGTCTGCTCAACCCCGGAAAAGTGTTTCCGACCCTGCACCGCTGCGCCGAGCTCGGCCGCATGCATGTCCACGCGGGCAAGGTGGCGTTTCCGGACATCCCGCGGTTCTGACGGCCGGATATCTGGGGCATGGCGGAGGTGTCGGTCAATGCCACGAACGAAACGTCGGCCACGCCGGCGGCGAAGTCGCGGCTGCTGTTCGTCGACAACATCCGCTGGTCGATGATCGTTCTCGTGCTGAGCATGCACGCGGCCGACACCTACTCTCCGTTCGGCAATTGGTACTATGTCGACCGGCAGGAAACCGGCTTTGGTACGGCCTTGTTCTTCGGCATCTATCAGAGCTTCCTGCAGGCCTTCTTCATGGCGGCGCTGTTTTTCGTCGCCGGCTATTTCGCCGCCGGCGCCTTCGATCGGAAAGGATTTTCGAGATTTGCGCGTGATCGGTTGGTCAGGCTCGGTCTGCCGACCTTGCTCCACATGTTGGTGATCGGCCCGCTGACGCAGTATTTTCTGTCCTGGACCTGGGGCAACGGTGGTTTCGGCCATCAGTGGCTGATTCATCTGAAAGACGGCGAGTGGCTCTCCGAGACGGGGCCGATGTGGTTCTGCGCAGTGCTGCTGCTCGTCTCGCTGCTGTATGGCCTGATCCGCCGCACCGGATGGTGCGAACCGCAGCTCGCGCTGCACGGCACCGGGATTATCCTGTTTGTTGCGGCGATGGCGGCAACCACTTTTGCCGTTCGCATCGCGACCCATGCCGATGCTTCCGTGCTCAACGTTCACCCCGGCGATCTCCCGCAATACATTCTCATGTTTGCGGCCGGTAGCCTCGGCTATCGCGGCAATTGGATGCTTGGGGTTGCGGAACGTTCCTGCACCCACTGGGGACTGCTCGCGTTGTCCCTCTCGGTGCCGTTGTTTGCAGCGCTTGTGCTGTTCGGGGGCGGATTGCACGGCGACACGGCGCTCTATGCAGGCGGCTTCAACTTCGTCAGCGCCGGGAAGTGCCTGTGGGAGGCGCTGGTCTGCGTCGGCATGGGCCTCGTGATGCTGGCCGTCTACCGCCGCTATTTCGATACGCAGGGGCCGGTCGCCAAATGGCTCTCGGACAACGCCTTCGGCGTTTACCTGATCCATCCGCCGATCCTGATCGGCTTAGCCCTGCTGCTGCACGCGCTGCCGCTGTTCGCACTCACGAAGGCGTTGCTGCTGACCATGCTGGCCGCGATCGGCAGCCTCGCCGTCTCGGCGTTGATCCTGCGCAAATCGCCGCTGCGCGCGATCATCTAGTCGCGCGACGCCGCGGTCCGGTCTGAACCGCGGCGTGCGAACGGGTTCCTACAGCATCCCGTACTGCGCGCGCTCACGCTTTGTCAGCAGCGGCAGCGCCTGTCCGGCGATGTAGGTCTTGAAATGCGCGCTCTCCTGGTGCGCCTTGAACGCGGCTTCGTCGCGGAACAGTTCGTAGAACAGGAACTGCGCAGGATTGTCCGTAGCCCGCGAGATCAGGAACAGCTTGACGCCGTCCTCGCGCTGCGCCTCCGGCAGGAAGCGGTCGAGGATGGCGGCGATCCTGTCGGCCTCGCCGGGCTTGGCCTCCCATTGTGCGACCACGAGCAGGCCGCCGCCGTCGACGGCGTCGCTGATCGATTTCTGTGTTGCATAGTGGTTCATTGTCTTTGCTCCTTGCTCCTGTGCCTGAGATGACGCCGCCGTCCATGGCGAGAGATAGATCGCCAGGACGGCGATCACCGACCTGCGGCTGAACGCTTCACGTGCGCGCGGCGCTGGCCGTGGATGTGTCGATCGCTCCATCTGTGCCTCCATTGGTTCGTCTCGATCGCGATCGCTGCGACCATGTCGCGATGGCCTGCCTGTTGGGTTCGCCGGCGGTCGAAGTGTCGATGTCGTGAACATTTCGATCGTGATCGAAGCGTTACGGCGATGTCCTGTGCGACAAGCAGGATGGGTTTTCGTCACATGCCGGAGCCGGCCATGCCGACCATCGCACGCGAGCTCGCCGACCTGGCGGCCCTGATCGCCGATCCCGGCCGGGCTCTGATCCTGTCGCGACTGATGGACGGACGTGCGCAGACCGCGGGCGAGCTGGCGCTGGTTGCCGGCGTCACGCCGCAGACGGCGAGCTGGCATCTCGGCCGGCTGGTGCAGCACGCGCTTCTGAAGGTCGAGCGACGGGGACCGCGCCGGTTGTACCGGTTGGCCACACCGCTGGTCGCGCAGATCCTGGAGGGCATGATGACGGTTGCCGTGACCGGTCCGCCAAGTTCGCGGCCGCCGGCGCGGATCGATGCCGCGATGCGGCGAGCCCGGACCTGCTACGATCACCTCGCGGGCGAGCTCGGTGTCGCCCTCGCTGACGCGCTGCGGGAGCGCGACTATCTGGTTCTCGACCAGGAGGTTGGCGAGCTGACGGAAGCGGGCACGGCGTTCCTCGGCAGTTTCGGTCTCGATCTCCGCCCGTCGGCGCGGCACCGGCGGGTGCCGTGCCGGCCCTGTCTCGACTGGAGCGAACGCCGGCCGCATCTGGCCGGGCGGGCAGGGGCGGCGCTCGCCGAGCTGGCGTTCCAGCGGGACTGGATCCGCCGCCGGCCGCAGGGGCGCTCCGTCGAGATCACCGATGCCGGGCTTGACGCATTCCGCTCCCTGTTCGGTGTCCGCATTTGATTTTGGGACCAAATATCGTTACCCGCTAGACGCGTGGATACGCTCAGGGTCAGAGACGCCAAAGACGTCGAAGAGGTGGTGCGCGCGGCGATTGCCAATGAGCAGCCGCTCGAGATCATCGGTCATGGCAGCAAGCGCAGCATCGGGCACGCGATGGCGACCAACGCCGTGCTCGACGTCTCCGCGCTGAATGCGGTCATCTCCTACGAGCCCAATGAATTGATCGTGACGCTCCAGGCCGGCGCGCCGCTGGCCGACGTGTTGTCGCTGATCGATGCCAAGAACCAGCAATTCGCCTTCGAGCCGATCAACACCGCGCCGCTGCTCGGCACGCCCGCGCTCGGGACCATCGGCGGTATGATCGCGGCAGGCCTCGCCGGCCCGCGCCGGATCAAGGCGGGCGGGGCGCGCGACCATCTCCTGGGGGCGCATGCCGTCTCCGGCTTCGGCGACAGCTTCAAGACCGGCGGCAAGGTGGTGAAGAACGTCACGGGTTACGACCTCTGCAAGCTGCTTTCGGGCTCCTGGGGCACGCTTTCTGTTATGACCGAGGTCACGCTCAAGGTGATGCCAAAGCCCGAAGCCGAGCGAACGCTGCTGCTGCGCGGGCTGGATGATGCCGTCGCCAACAAGGCGATGACCGCGGCGCTCGGTTCGCCCTTCGACGTCTCCGCCGCCGCGCATCTGCCGAAATCGGCCTTCCGCGCCAGGACCGATGGGCTTGGCGATATCGCCGGCCAGGGCGAGGCGCTGACGGTGCTGCGGCTCGAGGGCATCACGGCCTCCGCCGCCCATCGCGCCGGCTCCCTGCGCGAATTGCTGGCGCCGTTCGGAACCGCCACCCTGATCGAGGACGCCGCGTCATCTGCGCTGTGGGCCACCATCCGCGATGTGCTCCCGTTCGCGGCCAGCGGCGCGCTCGGCGCCTGGCCGGTGTGGCGGATCGTCTGTCCGCCGGCGTCTGGCGCGGCGCTCGGCACGCAATTGGCGCGCGAGACCGGCGGCGACGTCATCTACGACTGGGGCGGCGGGCTGATCTGGGCTGCGTTGCCGCCGAAGGCCGACGCGCATGCCCCGGCCGTGCGCCAGCGGACCCATGCGTTCGGCGGGCATGCCACGCTGATCCGGGCCGCCGAGGACGTCAGGCGCAGCGTCGACGTGTTCCATCCGCAAGCCCCGGGTGTCGCCGCCCTGAGCGAACGGGTCCGCGCCAGTTTCGATCCGAAGTCGATTTTGAACCGGGGACGGCTGACGCGGGGCGCTTGCTGAATGAAGACCGAATTCTCACTCGCGCAACTCGCCGACCCCGACATCGCGGAAGCCGACAAGATCCTGCGCGCCTGCGTTCATTGCGGCTTCTGCACCGCGACCTGCCCGACCTACGTGCTGCTCGGCGACGAGCTCGATAGCCCGCGCGGCCGCATCTATCTGATCAAGGAGATGCTGGAGAAGGACCAGGCGCCGACGGCCGAGGTGGTCAAGCATGTCGACCGCTGCCTGTCGTGCCTGTCCTGCATGACGACCTGCCCCTCGGGGGTGAACTACATGCATCTCGTCGATCAGGCCCGTGTCAGGATCGAGCAGCGTTATCAGCGGCCGCTCACCGAGCGGCTGTTGCGCCAGGTGCTGGCCTTCGTCCTGCCCGACCCGCGGCGGTTTCGCATCAGCATGCGGCTGGCACAGCTGGCCCGGCCCTTTGCCGTCTTCCTGCCGACCCCGCGGCCCTCGGCCACGCCCGGCCTGATCCAGCGCCTCAAGGCGATGCTGGCGCTGGCCCCAGGCCGGCTGCCGGCCCCGGGCGCGCTTCCGGGCAGCGTGTTCGCAGCGCTTGGCAAGAAGCGCGGCCGGGTCGCGCTGCTCCAGGGCTGCGCCCAGCAGGTGCTGGCGCCGCGCATCAACCAGGCCGCTATCAGCCTGCTGACCCGTCACGGCATCGAGGTCGTCCTCGTCAGGGACGAGCAATGCTGCGGCGCGCTCACCCATCACCTCGGTCACGACGATGATGCGCTGGGCCGGGCCCGCGCCAACGTCACGGCGTGGCAGAGGGAAGCGGCCGGCGAGGGGCTCGACGCCATCCTGGTGACGGCGTCCGGCTGCGGCACGGTGATCAAGGACTACGGCTATCTGCTGCGCGAGGACGGCGCGTTCGCAGCCGATGCGGCGAAGGTGTCCGCACTTGCGAAGGACATCACTGAGTACATCGCCGGCCTTGGACTCGAACCCACCACGCGACAGGACAACATCGTCGTCGCCTATCACTCAGCGTGTTCGTTGCAGCACGGGCAGAAAATCACGGGCCTTCCGAAAGAATTGCTTTCCAAGAATGGATTCGTGGTGAAAGATGTCCCGGAGAGCCATTTGTGTTGCGGTTCGGCGGGGACCTACAACATTCTCCAGCCTGAGCTTGCGGGCCGGTTGCGCGATCGCAAGGTCGCCAACATCGCGAGCGTCAAGCCGGACATGATTGCCGCGGGCAATATCGGCTGCATGGTGCAGATTGCCAGTGGCACGTCAGTTCCGGTCGTACACACGATTGAGCTTCTCGATTGGGCTACGGGCGGGGCGCGGCCGGCATTGAATTTGTCGCGCTGAGCTTCGTCCCGGGGTGACGGCCGAAGGAGCCCGATCGACCATTGTTCGGCGGCAACAGGAGGACCACGATGGCGAAAGCGAGTAAGAAAAAAAGCAAGAAGGCCAAAAAGGCCAAGAAGGTTGTAGCGGCGAAGAAGGCGATGAAGAAGAAGGCGGCGAAGAAGTCCGCCAAGAAGGCCGCGAAGAAATTGGCCAAGAAGGCTGCGCCGAAGAAGGCCGCCAAGAAGACGGCAAAGAAGGCTGCGGCCAAGAAGGCCGTGAAGACGGCGGCACCGAAGAAGGCGGCCAAGCCAGCAGCACCGAAGAAGGCGAAGGCAGCTCCCGCGCCGAAGCCCGCAGCTCCCGTGGCAGCGCCGGCACCTGAGCCTGCCGCCGAGACGAGCTGGGCGATGCCTTCGTCTTCTGCGGAACCGACGCCGGCCGAAGGGCAGGGTTAGGTCCCAGGGTTGGGTCCAAAGGGTCGGGCCCAAGGCTAGAGCCAGGCTCAGGCCAAAGGCCCGGTCCGTCTCGCCGGCCACGATCGATAGCAGGAAGGCCGCAGCGGCGACGCTGCGGCCTTTTTGCATCGCCGCTCCGGCTGCCGGAGGCTGCCCTTTTTTGAGTCACCTGATTCGTAGCACCCGTGCCACGGCGTGGCGGACCTACGTAGTATCCCGGACGGATCTGTGCACTTTGGAGTGAAAATAATGTGATCGAGAAGCAACACCGGCTGACAACCTTTCGTGGAATCGTCAGAACGCCCAAAAAGTCGGCAGATGCCCGTGTTTTTTGCTTCACGGTTCACATCCCTCAATCCAGATTGCGGTGGTAACGGAATTTGCAATCAGGTCGGGTGTCCCGGGGGGCTTCCGGAACTCGACCGGGGTCTAGAACTGGTGATGGGGATCGAAATGAAGAAAGTGGCTTTGTTGGCAACGGCGCTGGCAATGGTGACGACGGGTTCGGCTTTCGCGGCAGATCTGCATGTGAAGGCACTGAAGGCTCCGCCGCCGCCCGCCTTTGATCCCTGGGATATCGCCTTCGGCGGCGCGATCATGAGCGACTACATCTTCCGCGGCGTGACCCAGTCGAACCACAAGCCGTCGGTCGCCGCTTATTTCGAGCCGCGCTACAACGTCACCAAGGACCTCCAGCTGTACGCCGGCGTGTCCGCGGAGAGCATCTCCTTCGCCAACCGTGCTGCGGCTGAAGTCGACGTCTACGGCGGTATCCGCCCGACCTTCGGCGCCTTTGCCTTCGACATCGGTGTCTGGGGCTATTTGTACCCGGGCGGAAGCTGTGCGGACAACGTGCTCACCGGCGGCATTCCTGGCGGCGGCGTGTGCGGCGTCAGCACCACGACCATTTTCCTCGCCGACGGCAACGTCATGAAGAAGGACGTCAGCTTCTTCGAAGTCTACGGCAAGCTGAATTACACCATCAACGACAACTGGTCGGTCGGCGTGAACGAGTACTACTCGCCGAACTTCCTGAACTCGGGCGCCTGGGGCAACTATGCTTCGTTGACGGCGAAGTGGACCGCGCCGAGCACGACGTTCGGCGCTTCCGGCTTCGGCATGTATGTCTCGGGTGAGTTCGGCCGGCAGTGGCTGGGCACCTCGGACGCCTTCTATGGCATCCCCGGAACGATCTATGCCAACGGCATTCCCTACAAGGACTACAACACCTGGAACATCGGCGTCGGCTTCACCTACAAGGTGTTCACGCTGGACCTGCGCTACTCCGGCACCGACCTGAACAAGGGTGATTGCAACGCCTTCACCAGCGCCTTCAACGCCACCGGCACCACCAACGTGACCGCGATCAATCCGGGCGGCGCCGGCTCGAACTGGTGCGGCTCGGCCGGTATCGCCAAGCTCTCCTTCGACCTGACGGCGATGAGCAACCTGAAGTAAGTTTTGTCCCGAGACGACTAACGAGGGCGGCAGAGCAACCTGCCGCCCTTTTGTTTTGGGGTAGCTAGTTGGATCGTTGACGGCCGCTCCACAAGGTCGTCATGGCCGGGCTTGTCTCGGCCATCCACGTCTTGGCTGCGCGGAACGAAGAACGTGGATGCTCGAGACAAGCCCGGGCATGACGGCGGCGAAGGTTCAGAGCTCCAATTCAGCGCGCTGCGGTCGGCTCCGGCTCGGCCGGTGCGCCGCCATCGCCCAGCACATGGATCGCGCCGTCTTTCACCATTGTCACCTTGCGGGTGTGGAAGGCATCGAGCGTCGCGCGATGGCCGATCGAGACGATGGTGGCCTGCGGCAGCTTCTCCGCCAGCAGCCGGTAGAGCCGCGCCTCGGACGGCTCGTCGAGCGAGGCGGTGGCCTCGTCGAGGAAGAGATAGTCCGGCCCATGCAGCAGCGCGCGGGCGAGCCCGAGGCGCTGCTGCTCGCCGAGCGACAGCATCCGGTTCCAGTGACCGTCCTCGCCCAGCCGTTCGGCGAGGTCGGGCAGGCCGACGGCGATCACAGCGTCACGGATCTGGGCTGTCTGGAATGTGCCGGGTGTTGCGGGATAAATCACGGCGTCACCCAGCGCGCCGACCGGGAAATAGGGGCGTTGCGGCAGCATCATCAGCTTCGCCTGCGCGGGGATGGCGATGGTGCCGGTGCCGAACGGCCAGATGCCGGCGATGGCGCGGAACAGGGTCGACTTGCCGGAGCCCGATGGCCCGGTCACGAGCACGCGCTCCGGCGCCTGGATGGCGAAGCCATCGGCAGCGACCAGCGGCGTGCCGTTGGGGAGATACACGCAGAGCTTCTCGAGGTCGATATTGCGGCTGCCGCCCGCCGCCTTGAGCTCGATTGTCGCCTCATGCGCCGGCAGGTTTGCTGCCGTCTCAACCGACATCTCGAAGCCGTCGAGACGCGCGACGATCGCGCGCCATTCCGCTATCGTTCGATAGGCCGTGACGAAGAACGACAGTGCATCCTGCACCTGGCCAAAGGCCGAGCCGGTCTGCATCATGTCGCCGAGCTGGATACTCTTGGCGAAGTAGGCCGGTGCGACCACCACATAGGGAAAGATCGTCGCAGCCTGACCATAGCTCGCCGTGAAGGCGGTGAGGCGCTTGGTCCGGCTCATGATCGCATACCAGTTGCCGATGACGTAGCCGAAACGCAGGAGAAGATGACCTCGCTCTGCGCTCTCTCCTTTCAAGAGTGCAATCTGCTCCGCATTTTCGCGCACGCGGATCAGGTTGAAGCGGAAGTCGGCTTCGTAGCGCTGCTTCTCGAAATAAAGATTGATGAGCGGCGCGCCGATCCAGTGCGTCAGTGCCGTACCCAGGAGCGCGTAGGCCAGCGCGCACCAGACCAGGAAACCCGGGATGACGATATCGGTGCCGTAAATGTGCAGGGGCGCTCTGTTGGACAGACCCCAGAGGATGACGATGAACGACGCCAGGGTCACGATGGACGACAGCAGGCCGAGACCGAGGACGAGCGTTTGCTCGACGAAGTTCGTGACGTCCTCGGTGAGACGCTGGTCCGGGTTATCGGCGGCATCGCCCTTCAGCTGCATGCGGTAATGCGTGGCGCCGTCGAGCCATTCGCCGAGATAGTGCTGCGTCATCCATCGCCGCCAGCGGATCTGCAACCACTGGTTCAGGTAGAGCTTGTAAACGGCCAGCGCGACGTAGGTGAAGGCAAGGCCGAGGAAGATCCAGACCTGCATGACGAACTCATTCAGATCGTAGGCCTGGAGTGCGCTGTAGAACCGGTTCTGCCACTGATTGAGCAGCACATTGATCGCGACGAGCGCCAGCTCCATTGCGACGACGACACCGAGCAGGCCGCGGCCGGCCCATTTGTCCTCCGATCGGAAATACGGGCCGGCGATTCGCCAGACGGTCGCGAGCGTGGCGCTGATGTTCTTCACAGAGTGGGATCTCCTGAGGGATATGCACAGCGGCCCGGAGCCAACCGGCTGAGGACATGGCAGAAAACGGGTGCGCGCTTAGACTAAAGTCGCAAGTTCTGCAATTTGCGTTGGCTAGCCGCAGCTTGCAACCCTAGCATGGGCACAACGGCGTGGGGTGGGGGCCTCCAGATTTTCGCGAGCTTGTGAGCAGGCGGGAACCGCGGCTCTCGCGAGGAATTCGCGTCCAACTCGGGGGTTGTCGCTTCCAACGTCAAGCAGGTTCGCCGTCCACGCCGGCTGGCCTGCCACATAAACGCGTGGGGGAGGAAGACCATGTGGAATCAAATCTATGATCCGCTGCACAGCCCCGTGCTGTCGACGATCGCGGCGGCGATACCCGTCGTTACGCTGCTGGTCCTGATCGCGAGCGGGCGCGTTCAGGCTCACATCGCAGCCGTCATCGCCGTGATCGTGACCAACCTGATCACGATTTTCGTTTTCACCATGCCGGTGAACATGTCGATCCGCGCCTCGATCCTCGGCATCGTGACCGGCTTCTTCCCGATCGGCTGGATCGTTCTCAACGTCATCTTCCTCTACCAGGTGACGGTGACGACCGGGCGGTTCGAACTCTTGAAGCGCGCGGTCGGCGGCGTCACCGAGGACCGGCGGCTGCAATTGCTGCTGATCGCGTTTTCGTTCGGCGCCTTCTTCGAGGGCGCCTCGGGCTTCGGCACGCCGGTGGCGATCACCGGCGCCGTGCTGATCGGCCTCGGCTTCTCGCCGCTTGCGGCCTCCGGCCTGTCGCTGATCGCCAACACCGCGCCAGTCGCCTTCGGCGCGCTGGGCACGCCGATCCAGGGCCTCGCCTCCGTCACCGGGCTCGATCCCTACATCCTCGGCGCGATGGTTGGACGGCAATTGCCGCTGTTCTCGCTGATCGTGCCGTTCTGGGTGGTGTGGGCGTTCGCGGGCTGGAAGGGCATGAAGGACGTCTGGCCGGCGATCCTCGTCACCGGCGTGACGTTCGCGGTCCCGCAATTCGTGATCTCGAACTACGTCAATCCCTGGATCGTCGACATCGGTGCGTCGCTGATCTCGATGGGTGCTCTGATCCTGTTCCTGAAGGTCTGGCAGCCGAAGCAGCTCTGGCTGTCGCCGGCGCTGCGCGGGCGTGATGAATCGGCGGCGACGATGGCGACCGCAAAGCCGCTGGACAAGACGCCGCTGACGCAGAGCGAGCTGTTCAGCGCGTTGTTGCCGTGGATCATCGTTTGCGTCGTGATGCTGATCTGGGGCAACGGTGCCTTCAAGACCTGGGCGAACGGGATCTTCACCTGGAACTACGCCGTCCCCGAGCTGCACCAGATGATCAACAAGATGCCGCCGGTCGCGCCAGGGCCGACCAAGGAAGGCGCGGTGTTCGCCTTCACCTATCTGTCCTTTACCGGCAGCGGCATGCTGATTGCGGCGATCATCTCCGGCTTCCTGATGGGCGTCGGTCCCGGCAGGCTGCTGGTTGAATATGGCCGCACCATCCGGCTCTGCGCGATCTCGCTGATCACGATCTCGGCCATGCTCGCGATCGGCACGCTGACGCGCCTTTCCGGCGTCGACGCGACACTGGGTCTCGCCTTTGCCGCAACCGGCGTGCTCTATCCCTTCTTCGGCACGCTGCTCGGCTGGCTCGGCGTGGCGCTGACCGGATCGGATACGTCGTCGAACATCCTGTTCGGCAACCTCCAGAAGATCACCTCCCAGCAGCTCGGCCTGTCGCCGATCCTGATGGCGGCGGCGAACTCGTCCGGCGGCGTGATGGGCAAGATGATCGACGCACAATCGATCGTCGTCGCTTCCACCGCGACCAATTGGTACGGCCACGAAGGCACGATCCTGCGCTTTGTGTTCTGGCACTCGATCGTGCTGGCCTGCCTCGTCGGTGTGTTCGTGACGTTGCAAGCCTATGTCTATCCGTTCACGGAGCTCGTCCTGAAGTAGCAGGCGACGTCCGGCATCAGTGAAAATCCCCGCGGGATCGTCCCGCGGGGATTTTTGTGTCTCGAATCGACGAACCTTCTCAAAGGCTTCGCCGTCTTATAGAAGACCCGGCAAATCAGGTCGGTCGAGAGGTCTCATGGTATCGTTGAAGCAGATGGTGTGCGCGGCGGCTGCGTTGCTCGTGATGTCCGCCGTGGCGCGTGCGGAAGAGGGCTTTCCCTTCGGCACCGAGATGACGCTGGAGGCCGTGCCCCAACCCGGCTCGAAACGCATTCCGAACCTTGAGATCGGTGACAATGGCGAGGTTGTGCTCGAGCTCTGGTGCAAGGGCGGCAAGGGCCAGTTTTCGGTGGCCGGCAACACCGTGATTTTCGTTCCCGGCGCAATTCAGGATCGGTCCTGTCCGCCGGCCAGGGCCCAGGCCGATGACGATCTCGTCGCCGCGCTCGCCGCCGTCGAGACCTGGAAGCGCCAGGGCGACGTGCTCACGCTGATCGGCCCGAAGCCGCTGCGCTTCCGCGCCAACGGGAATTAGCGTCTGGCTCTTTGTCGTGCCCCGGCTTGACCGGGGCACCCAGTACGCCGCAGCTTTTCGGTTCAATCACAATCGTCTCGGAATACTGGATCGCCCGGTCAAGCCGGGCGATGACTGCGAGTTGTTGTGTGAGCCTACTTCCACACCGACTTGTCGGCGTCCCAGCGCTGGCCCTTCAGCTCCTTGGCGAGTGCCTCGATCGAGCCGTTGTCGTCGGGCTGGTCGCCTTCTTCATCGGCCGTCGCCTCATCCGACAAATTGAGCTTCGCGCCGCTGCTCTCATCGGCGGTCGTGGTCGAGGGACTGCCGATCCAGACAATCAGCTTGTCGGTGGTCCCCGGCTTGTCGGCGGAGACGAGGCCCGAGACCTCGATCGTGTCGGTGAGCTCGAGCGCCGGGAAATCCTGGTTCGGCCGCTTGAAGACGAGCTTGAGCTTGCCGGTGGCGGCGTCGAAGCTCTGCGAGGCCGGCTTGGCCGCGAGCGTCTTGCTCAGCACGCCGGCAATTGCAGTGGCGAGCTTGTCGCGGTTGATCTTGTCGCCGTCGCGCCAGTCGACGGCGGGGATGCGGACGGTACGTTCCATCTCGGCGAGTCCAGCGGTCCAGCCGGCAGCGGTGACACCCGGCATCGCCTTGAATTTCGCGAGCAGCGCGGCTGAGCGCTCCGGATCGACCGACATGTTGATGGTCTGCTCGCCGGCGCGCAGCGCGTCGCAGCCGACGGAGAGACTTGCCAGCGTCACCTCGACGTCCTGGCCCTTGAGGCTCTTCAGGAAGTCGGTCGCGTTATCCAGCTTGACCTTGACCGCGATCGCCTCCGGCGAGACTTCTGTAAAATCCTTCGGCTGGGGCGTGATGCCGTCGTCGGTGGTCTGGTTGTCCAGAAATTCCTTCTCGCTGAGATCGGCATTGTCGGGCGAGGTCACTTCGGTCACGGTCTGGCCGATGCCGATCTGGCCGCGGAACTCGAAAGTGTCGCCGGTCGGCTTGCGCGTGAGCTTGACGGTGACCGGCGCCTTCGCGCCGAGGCTTTGCGTCGTGCCGGTCAGCGTCTGGCCCGCGATCTGGAGATTGACGACGAAGCGGTCCTTGCGGTCGGAGTTCTTGGCGGCGGGATAGCAGACGTCGAGCACCGCCGCGGTGACCGTTTTGCCCTGCCGCGTCTCCTTCAGGATCACGTCGGCATTGCCGTCCATCAGGCCGTCGATCGAGGTGAAATAGCGCGTCTCCATGCCGCCGGGCGCTGTGGCCTTCGGCGACAGCTTCATCTGGGCTGAGGCGACCTCAGGCGATACTGCGAGCAGGGCGGCCAAAAGGGCTGTCGAACAAACCAGAAGCGCGCGCATCGACGAAATCCTCGAACGACTAGAATCGGGCGCCACCGTAGTGGGTTTTGGCCGCCGGTTGAAGCGCAGGCCAGTGTCGGCAAAAAAGAAGGCCGCCCGGAGGCGGCCTTCGCAACACTGTCAGATGAGGATGGGCTCAGAAGCCGCCCATGCCGCCGCCGCCCGCTGCGGGCGGGGCTTCCTTCTTCGGAGCTTCAGCGACCATCGCCTCGGTGGTCACCAGCAGGCCGGCCACGGAGGAGGCGTCCTGCAGCGCGGTGCGCACCACCTTGGCGGGATCGATGATGCCCTTCTCGATCATGTCGACATATTCCTCGGTCTGGGCGTCGAAGCCGAAGGTCTCGGACTTGTTCTCGAGGATCCTGCCGACAACGATCGAGCCCTCCACGCCGGCATTCTCCGAGATCTGGCGGATCGGAGCTTCCAGCGCCTTCAGCACGATGTTGATGCCGGCCTGCACGTCGGCATTGGCGTTGGTGAGACGCCCGACCGCCTTCTTGGCGCGCAGCAGCGTGACGCCGCCGCCGGGGACGATGCCTTCCTGCACCGCGGCGCGGGTGGCGTTGAGCGCGTCCTCGACGCGGTCCTTCTTCTCCTTGACCTCGATCTCGGTCGCGCCGCCGACGCGGATCACCGCGACGCCGCCGGCCAGCTTGGCGAGACGCTCCTGGAGCTTCTCACGGTCGTAGTCCGAGGTGGTCTCCTCGATCTGGGCCTTGATCTGGCCGACGCGGGCCTCGATCTCCGGCTTCTTGCCGGCGCCCTTGACGATCGTGGTGTTCTCCTTGTCGATCACCACTTTGCCCGCACGTCCCAGCATCTTCACCGTGACGTTCTCGAGCTTCATGCCGAGGTCTTCGGAGATCAGCTGACCGCCGGTCAGGATTGCGAGGTCTTCCAGCATGGCCTTGCGGCGATCTCCGAAGCCCGGCGCCTTGACGGCGGCGACCTTGAGGCCGCCACGCAGGCGGTTGACGACCAGGGTCGCCAGCGCCTCGCCCTCGACGTCCTCGGCGATGATGACGAGCGGCTTGCCCGATTGCACCACGGCTTCCAGCACCGGCAGCATGGCCTGCAGGCCGGAGAGCTTCTTCTCGTGCAGGAGGATGTAGGCGTCCTCGAGCTCGGCGGTCATCTTCTCGGGGTTGGTGACGAAGTAGGGCGACAGATAGCCGCGGTCGAACTTCATGCCCTCGACGATGTCGACTTCGGTGTCGAGCGACTTGTTCTCCTCGACGGTGATGACGCCCTCGTTACCGACCTTCTGCATCGCCTGGGCGATCATCTTGCCGATGGCGGCGTCGCCGTTGGCCGAGATGGTGCCGACCTGGGCGACCTCGGAGGAGGCGGCAACCGGCTTGGCGCGCTTCTCGATGTCCTTGATCACGGCGGCAACCGCGATGTCGATGCCGCGCTTGAGGTCCATCGGGTTCATGCCGGCGGCAACCGCCTTGGCGCCTTCGCGCACGATGGCCTGGGCCAGCACGGTCGCGGTGGTGGTGCCGTCGCCGGCGAGGTCGTTGGTCTTGGAGGCGACCTCACGCACCATCTGGGCGCCCATGTTCTCGAACTTGTCCTCGAGCTCGATCTCCTTGGCGACGGTGACGCCGTCCTTGGTGATGCGGGGCGCGCCGAAGCTCTTCTCGATGACGACGTTGCGGCCCTTGGGGCCGAGCGTCACCTTGACGGCGTTGGCGAGAATGTCGACGCCGCGCAGCATGCGATCGCGCGCGTCTCCGGAAAACTTGACGTCCTTGGCAGCCATGGTCTGCAGTCCCTCGTGTTACGTGATGTGTCTTGTTTGATGCTGTGCGGCGGAACGATGGATGCCCGGATCACTTGATCCGGGCATGGCATTCAGCGGCCGTTCAGGCGTCTGGCCTTAGGCCATTACGCCCATGATGTCCGACTCCTTCATGATCAGGAGATCTTCGTTGTCGATCTTGACCTCGGTGCCCGACCACTTGCCGAACAGCACGCGGTCGCCGACCTTGAGGTCGATCGGGATCAGCTTGCCAGCCTCGTCGCGGCCGCCGGGGCCGACGGCGACGATTTCGCCCTGGGACGGCTTTTCCTTGGCGGTGTCGGGGATGATGATGCCGCCCTTGGTCTTTGCCTCGGCGTCGATACGTTTGACCACGACACGGTCATGCAGCGGACGAAATTTGGACTTAGCCATGACGTTTCCCTTTGGAGGCTCGCTTTTCCGAAAGCAGCGGAAGTGGGTGGGGGCAGCGCTGCCGTCCATCCTCTGCCCGAGGATCGAACGGCGCGCTTAGCAATCGGTCTTTCCGAGTGCTAATAGTGCGCGTGGGAATATGGCTTGGCTGCGATCCTGTCAAGCAAAGGTGGTTAAGCGATTGGTGAGGCGGATATAGGATGGTGTTTACGGAAACTCGATTCCGGCGCGGGCGTATATTAGGACGTCATTGCTACGGCTGCGGTTTTGCGCTTGGCTGCGGGAGGGATGCGGCCATGGTCTTGTTCGGGGGAATGCCATGATCAGTTCAGCTCACGCGCGCACGGTTGCCAATCTGGCGGCCGCCTCTTGCCTGGCGTTGCTGCTCGGCGCCTGCGGCGGCGGCTTGAGCCTGCCGTCCTTCTCCTCGTCCCAGCCGGCGGTCGAGACGGAGCCCGGCGTCGCGCCGGAAATGCCGGCCTCGATCCGCGCCGACGAGATCGTCGGCCGCTGGGGCCTTGCCTCGTTCCAGAACCCGGCCGACCGCGCCCGCACCGAGGCGGCCGCGCGGGCCCAGTGCAAAAATCCCTACGTGATCGGCGCCGGCACCTCCGGCGGCGTGGTCATGCATCTCGCCGACCAGGCCACGCCGCAGGAACTGCGGTTGAAGGGCTCGCCGGGCGGCAAGAATTATATCGGCCCCTCCGGCCCGACGCCGGGCGAGCAGGATCGCGAGATCGTCTCCTTCGACGGCCGCGTCATGATCACCCGCTTCGTCGACAAGGACGCCGCCACCCGCTACGGCAACATGGTCTACGTCCGCTGCGCGCCGAGGGCGTGAGGGTCGGAGCTACTTCCCCTCTCCCCTTGCGGGAGAGGGTGGCTCGCCGCAAAGCGGCGAGACGGGTGAGGGGTCTCTCTCCCCGAATCTAACTCTTATCTGAATTCGTGGAGGCAACCCCTCATCCGGCGCTTCGCGCCACCTTCTCCCGCAAGGGGAGAAGGTAGAAAGATCGCAGCAGCAACTTCAAAAACAAGAAACGCCGGCTCGCGCCGGCGTTTTGTTTGTCTCTCTGTCTTTCTGTCGCGTTCGCTTAGTCGAACAGCGCGTCGATGTCGTCCTGCGAGGCGTGGCCGACGTCGCCGGCGAGCTTCGGGCCGTTGAGCAGCTTGTCGTCATCGCTGCGGGTGTCGACCTGCGGCTGGACGTGGGACTTGATCGCGTCGACGCCGCCCCAGATGTCCATCATCGCATTGATGTGCTGCTCGATGAACTTCATCGTGGTCATGACCTTGCTGATGCGCTGGCCGGTCAGGTCCTGGAAGTTGCAGGCTTCGAAGATCGAGATGACGCGTTCCTGGATGTCGTCGGCGAGGCGCTTCTGCTGGTCGACCGAATCGACCTTGCCGAGCGCCGATGCCGACTGGTCGATCGACTCGGCCGCTTCGAGAATTTGCTGGGTCGCCTGTTCGGTGCCGCCGACGACCGCGCCGAGCTCGCCATTGACCTTGGCCATCTCCGCGCCGTCAAAGCTCTTGCCGTGCAGCGTCGCGATTTCGCGCTTGGTGCGGTCGATGGCGTCGTGGATCAGGTCGAGCTCGATCTTCAGCTTTTCGCACTGCTCGATCTGCGCCCGGTACGTCTCGAGCATCGTGCGTGCGTCGGAAAGCTCCTGGGCCGTTGAGGCGTCGATCGCCGCCATGGCCGCGCTGCCAGTCAGGGGCACCGAGCCCTTTGCCATCTGTGCGCGGATCGCGCGCAGCTCGGCCATGATCTCGCTATGCATCGGCGCAGCCTCCTCAATCATTTCGGGGCTGGGCATCTCGCCGACAATAGCCTCTTCGACACGAAAACGTTTGCGGTGAATAGCCATCAAGAACTCCCCCCACCTCACTCACGCGTCTTTGTAGGCAGAAGCAATTTAACACGAGGTTCACAGCGGGAACTGTTGTGCGGCTGCGCGCGACGGCATGCAAACGGGCGATTAACCATGAGGCCCGGCCCTTCATCGAAAATAAACGCTGATCGCCAAATTGCCGCGCCGATCGCGACGTGGTGAATCGAAACGCCCGATACGTTTACCAAACGAAACGGAGTTTGCTCTTTATTGACCACGTCGAGGACGCGGATCAGTCAACGCGTTCGGCGGCGAATGCAACTAGACGAAACAGTACAGAGTACGTCGATGTTCAAGAAAATGTCTGTCGCGCTGCTCGGCAGCGCTTGCGCCTTCATTGTCGGCGCCGATCGCGCCAGCGCCTTCGACAATACGGTGCCGAACGATCCGCCCGCGGTGCTCTACCAGCCGCAGGTCCCGCCGGCGCCGGTGCGTGTCGCCTCCAATGCCAACATGGGCGGCGGCTTCATCGAGTTCCTGTTCGGCGACGGGCCCGGCCGCGGCCCGGCCTATGCGCCGCAGCAGTCGATCTATCAGCAGCAGCCCGGCTACAACGATCCGCGCCGCCTGCCGCCGATGGGCGAGCCGCAGATGCAGAGTGGTCTCCAGCAGGAGGCAATCGATCCGCGGCAGCGTCCGTTCGATCCGAAATTCGAGAAACAATCTGTTGACTATAGCGGCAAGGAAAGTGCCGGCACGATCGTGGTCGATTCCAACAACAAGTTTCTCTATCTCGTCGAGGGCAATGGCCGGGCGATGCGTTACGGCATCGGCGTCGGACGCGAGGGTTTCACCTGGAGCGGCGTGAAGTCGATCACGGCCAAACGCGAATGGCCGGATTGGACGCCGCCTGCGGAAATGATCGCCCGCCGTCCCGATCTGCCGCGGCACATGGAGGGCGGCCCGGAAAACCCGCTCGGCGCGCGCGCGATGTATCTGGGCTCCACGCTCTACCGCATCCACGGCTCCAACGAGCCCTGGACCATCGGCACCAACGTCTCCTCCGGCTGCATCCGCATGCGCAACGAGGACGTCATCGACCTCTACGGCCGCGTCAATGTCGGCACCAAGGTCGTGGTGATGTGAGGGCCTGCGGCATGCTTTGATGCCGGGGATGTGAGCGATCGTGAAGGGGTGGCGGATTGGTGCGGCAAGGGCCGAAGCCTACCTACGCATGGCAACTCAACAGGAGCAATTGCGATGCGTGCGATCTTGGCCTTGGGTATCCTTGTCGCCCTGACCGCCTCGGCCAGTGCCGGGACGGCAAATCATAAGCGGCATGCCGCGCGTGCCACACAAACTTTCGCCCCCCAAATCACGCCGCGTGCGGCTGCGGGCTTTGCCTATGTTCCCTACGCGGCCCCGTACTCGGCACCGGTCGGATACAGCGATCCCTACCAAAGCCAACACTGGGGCGGCTGACCTCACGAGAGCATGATCCGGAAAAGCAGGAAGCGGCTTTCCAAAAGGATCATGCTCCCGCTTTGGAGCCCTTTGAAACACGACGGCCGCTCAATGAGCGGCCGTTTTGCTTCGCGGATCTGACTTGCTCAGGCGTAGTCGCTGCCGCCGTCGTCGTTGCCGAAATCGCTGTTATCGGCCGTGTCCAGATTGTCGTCGTGATCGTCACCGTAGTTCTGATCGTTGTTGTTCTGGTCGTCGTTCGACGCCTGGTCGGCGAAGCCTTGACGGGAATCCTGGTGCGAATCCCGGTTCGACCCGATGTCATTGAGGCCGGCATCGCGGGCGAGCGAGCCGCCGGACTGGTCGCCAGCCCACGGGCTGCGGTCGCCCAGCGCATTGGTGTCGCCAAAAGCCTGATGCGATCCGCCACCCATCATGCCGCGGATGCTGGAGAGCAGCAGCGAGCCGCCGACCACGCCGGCCGCGGCCGCCGCTGCCGTGCCCAGGAACGAGCCGCCGCCGCCGACCGGCGGCGGGGCGCCGTAGCCTTGACCATAACCCTGGCCTTGCCCGTAGGCCTGACCGTAAGGCGGCTGGCCGTAGCCCGGCTGGGCCTGCTGCATCGCCTGGCCGCTGTTCCAGACCGGCCGGGAGTCACGCGGCGGCACGTTCGGAACCGAGCCGCGCGACGGGCTCGCGCCGAACAGGGTGTCGCGCATGGTGTCGAGGAAGCCGCCGGACTGCGGCTGCTCCGGCGCGTGGGCCGCTTCCAGCTCGGTGATGCGGTTATGGGCGCGCTTGAGCGCTTCGTCCTGCAACAGCGTGGTCTGCACCAGCGCATAGACTGCGCCCGGCGCCTTGCGTAAGCCGTCCGAAATCGCGGCGATCGCGTCGGGATCGCGCGGTGCATTCTCCAGTTTCGAAAGCCGGTCGAAAAGCTCGTCGACGAGTTGGCGTTCCTGCGGCGTCATGGTCTGTCTCCCTCGCGCGAAAACAAGCGCAAGCGGGATGTAGGGTTCCATTGTGGCCCCAACAGTGGCGGCCGGATTAAATTTCGGTATGCGACAGACTGCCCCGCGACCCCAGCTTTCGCCGGTTTCATCCCAATGTCACGTGGCTGGCCGCGAGAAGCTGCGCGAAGGCGTCGCTGGCGAGATAGGCATGCTCGCGTTCCCTGACATCCGTCATCGGGTCGAGGCCGGTGAGGACCTCGTCGACGAAGCCGGGATGGCACATCACGAGGCCGCCCTCGGGGAGACCTTCCAGGAACTGCCGCATCAATTCGCCGAAATCGGCCGCGCGTGTAAAATCATAGGCGCCGGCAAAGGCGGGATTGAACGCAAGACCGGCGCGCACCGCGCGGCGGCGGAATTGTGCGCTGAGGACATCGAGCACCATTGCCTTTGGTGACGCCAGCCGCTGCGCCAGCGGCAGGTCGCGTCCGCCCTGGCGCACCCACGCATGTGGCGCCGCCTCGCTGACGGCATCGACGAAACCGTCGCGCACTTGCGGAAACAGCTGCACATGCTGGTGGCCGTCGACGAAATCGGGCGCGCGGCCGAAGGCTTCCGCGAAAGCGGCGAGCTGCGCTCGCACCTCGTTGCGGAAAAATTCGCGATCGAGCCGTCGCATCAATCCGGCGCGCAGCAGTTTTGGAAAGGCCATGAACATGTCGCCGTCGAGCGGCCGGAAATGCATGGTGAGGGGGCGGAACGGTGCCGACAGCGTCACGTGCAATCCGATCGCGCAGCGCGGGCTGGTCTTCGCTGCGGCCTGGAGCGTATCGACCTCGCCACGCTCGATCGCGGGGCCCACCATCATCACCGAGGTCGCGTTGAGGCGGCCGCGCTCGATCAGGTCGCGGATGGCGCGATTGACACCCGGGCTGATGCCGTAATCGTCGGCGCAGAGCCAGATCGGTGGCGGCGCTGCCGCCGCACTCATTCGGCTGCGGTCCTGTTGGATGCGTCGCCGGCCTTGTCGGCTTCAAAATGCTTTTCGCTGTGCTCGGCGACGAAGTAGATCGGACGCGCCTTGAGCTCCGAGAGGATCTTGCCGATATATTCGCCGACGATGCCGATCATGATGAGCTGCACGCCGCCGATCGTCATCAGGCCGATCACGAGCGAAGGATAGCCGGGCACCTGCTTGCCGGTGGTCCAGACCTCCCAGAGGATCGAGAGGCCGAACAGGAAGGCGCCGCCGGCGAGGATCACGCCGAGCAGGCTGGCGAAGCGCAGCGGTGCGACCGAGAACGATGTCACGCCTTCGATCGACAGACCCAGCAGACGCGCGGCACTGAAGGTTGTCACGCCATGGATACGCGCCGCCGGCTCGTAATCGACGCGGATCTGGCGGAAGCCGATCCAGCTCGCGAGACCCTTGAAGAAGCGGTTGCGCTCCGGCAGCTGCCTGAGTGCCGCGACCGCGCGCGGCGACAGCAAGCGGAAGTCGCCGGCGTCTTCCGGGATCTTCTGCCGCGCGCCCCAGTTGATCAGCGCGTAGAAGCCGCGCCCCGCGACGCGGCGCAGGAAGGGCTCGTTATCGCGATGCGCCTTGGCGGTATAGACGACGTCATAGCCGTCCTCGATCCAGTGCCGAACGAGCTGCTCGACGAGCGCCGGCGGGTGCTGGCCGTCACCATCTATGAACATGACCGCGCCGAGGCGCGCGTGGTCGAGGCCGGCCATCAGCGCCGCCTCCTTGCCGAAATTGCGCGACAGCGACACCACCTGGACGTCGATCGCGTCGGCCGGCAGCGAACGGGCGATCGACAGCGTCGCGTCCGCGCTGCCGTCGTCGACATAAACGACCTCGCAGGCAAGGCGGTAGCGTTGCCGCAAGGTCTTGCCGATATCGCAGATGCGCTGGTGCAGGACGGAGAGGCCCGCCGCCTCGTTATAGACGGGGACGACAATCGACAGCCCCTTCGCGGCGGCACTCGCTGCGGTGGTGGTCAGGGCGGAAACGTCAGAGCCCAGCATCATCGATCAAGGTTCCAGAGGCGTCGAAATCATCTCAACAGCATATGGTAGCTGCTGCTTGCTGTCGCTACGCTGAACGGACCTGAGGCTCACCGTCGCAGGAACGCTTCGAGCTTGGCGAACAGCGGGTTCTCCCGGTCGAACACGTAGTCGAGCGAGACCACCGAGACGGTCTCGGCGCCATGTTCGCGCAGGAAGCTCGCAAGCGCATAAAGCTGCCCGGGTGGGCAGTGCAGCGTGAGCATGCCCGACGAGGTCGGTCCGCCGAACGGAGCCTCGACGCCGAACCGGCTGTGGGCCTCGGTGAGCAGGGCCGTGTCGCATTGCCGGAAGCGGGTCCGGACCTCGCGGTATTTGTTGGCCCGGGCCCGTGCGGCGATGTGGTCGAGGATGACGCGGGCGGTCTCGCGGGCCTGCGGCGACCAGTCGGCCTCCTTCGAGGCGACCAGATTGGCCTGGCTGCGCAGGATCACGCCGTCGTCGAGCACCCGCAAGCCATTGGCGGCGAGCGTCGCGCCTGTCGTGGTGATGTCGACGATCAGCTCGGCGCTGCCGGCCGCCGGCGCGCCCTCGGTCGCACCTGCGCTCTCGACGATGCGGTAATCGGTGATGCCGTGGCTCTGGAAGAAGGCGCGGGTGAGGTTGACGAACTTGGTCGCGACCCGCATCCGCATGTGATGCTGCTCGCGGAAGCCGGTGGTGACGTCGTCGAGATCCGCCATGGTGCGGACGTCGATCCAGGCCTGCGGCACCGCGACCACGACGTCGGCATAGCCGAAGCCGAGCCCGTCGATCAGCGACACCTGCTTGTCGGCGTCGGCGATATTCTCGCGCACCAGGTCTTCGCCGGTGACACCGAGATGCGCGAAGCCGCGGGAGAGCTGCGATGCGATCTCGCTGGCCGAGAGATAGGCGACCTCGACATTGTCGAGGCCTGCAAGCGTGCCGCGATAGTCGCGGGCACCGCCGGCCTTCGACAGCTTGAGCCCTGCACGGGCGAAGAAGGCCTCGGTGTTTTCCTGGAGGCGACCCTTGGAGGGAACGGCCAGAACGAATGGCGCGCTCATGACTTAAGCTCCCACCTTGCGGCCGATCCTGGTCAGCGCGTCCACCCAGACCGAGAAGCCGACGGCCGGGATCGGCGCCGGCGATCCGAGCTGGGTCATCAGTCCATCATAGCGGCCGCCGGCAACCAGCGGCTCGGCACCGTTGCCCTTGTGGTGCAGCTCGAATTCGAAGCCGGTGTAGTAATCGAGGCCACGCCCGAACGCGGTCGAGAAGCGCGTGGTCTTCACGTCGATGCCGCGCGCCGCCATGAAGCCGATCCGGCTCTCGAACTGGTCGATTGCGCCGGCAAGGTCGAGCTTTGCGTCAGCGGTCAGCGCGCGCAGCGCGGCAATTGCATCGTCCGGATTGCCTGAGATCGACAGGAAGCGCTTCAGCACATTGATCGCCTCGCGCGGCAGCGCGCCGCCCTTCAGCGTCGACTGTTCGAGGAAGCGGTCGGCGATCTCGGCCGTGGTGCGGCCACCGACATTGGTGGTGCCGGCGATCGACATCAGATCGGTGACGAAGGCCAGCGCCGCCTTGCGATCGGAGCCCGCGAGCGCGGCCAGCACGCCCTCATATTCGCTGCGCGTGGTTGCGGTGGTGCGGGCCAGCCCTTCCAGATCCTGCTCCAGGCTGATCTTGCGATGGAAGTCCTTGACCAGGCGGCGGCGCCAGACCGGATAAAGGTCGAGCGCGTCGAGCAATGCGTTGAACAGCGCGACGTCGCCGGTGCGGATTTCGACGTCGCGCACGCCGAAAGCGGCGGTCGCCTCCAACGCCAGCGCCAGCGTCTCGGCATCCGCGGCAGCGCGATCCTGGCGCCCGAACGACTCGATCCCGGCCTGGAGGAATTCACTGGCCTGTCCGCTGCGGTAGCGGAACACGGGACCCAGATAGCTGAACCCGGCCGGCTGGCCGGCGCGGCTGGAGGCGAGATAGTCGCGCGCCACGGGGATCGTCAGGTCGGGGCGCAGGCAGAGCTCTTCGCCGGACAGGTCCGTCGTCAGATAGAGGCTTTTGCGGATGTCCTCGCCGGACAGGTCGAGGAATGGCTCGGCCGGTTGCAGGATGCCGGGCTCGGCCCTGACGTAGCCGGCCTGCGCAAACGACAACAGCAGCGTATCCGCCCAGGCGGCGGAGCCGGCAGCATTCGAGGTGGCAGTCGCGGTCATCTCGGGGTCCATCGTCCCGGTGGAACCGGGCAGGCAAGGGGAGGCCAAAAGGGAGGCACAGGAATTGGCGCAGCCCTTAGCATGGCCGGAAAACGGTTTCGACCTCCAAAGGATCAATCGCTTAACGACTTTGGAGACGTCCGGACGATCCGGCCTGGATCTGCCGCCAACCGCATCGCCCGCCCAGGCAATAGCAGGTAACAGGTAAAAAAATACCTAGAGCAAAACTCTGGCCTGCCGACAGTGATAAAGCAACGTCGCGTTCATTCAGTTCGAGCAGGGGCGTCTTTGGGCGTTTCCGCCGGTGATGCCTGGATCGAGGCGAAGGCAAGTCCCGCTGGATCGGATGCGGCGTCTTCCGCGAGCTGCTCCGCCAGTTTCAGAACTCTCTGCCTTTTGCTTGGGTCCGTGATGCTCAGGAATGATTTGATAAGCCACAATTCCTCGCGCCGCAGCATGTCCGATACAGCATTGTCGTCCATGGCCATGGTGTCCTGCGCGATCGCCGGCTGAATGGAGCAGGCATATTCAAGAACAGATGCGGTCGTTGTGCATGAGCGTTTCGGCCGCCACCGATTTGGCAGACCTGCCGAAGCTCCGCCTGGTGACCAGTCGCAGAGCTATCCCGCGTTCGCGACTCGACCCGCCTGTCCCCTGAGATCACAATGAGAGATTGAGTGCGGCTGACAAGTCGTCGCATACTCATTTTGGGTATGGCGGATGAGACGCTCGCTGCTGCCTTCGTTTACAAGATGAATGTTGGTTTCTGATTCATGCGCAATGCTTCTGATATCATCCGGACGGTCTCGCGACACACGCTGGCCTATATGCTGTTTTCGATCAGCGAGATGTTCCGGAACTACGACCAATTTGATCCGATGGACCTTCTGATCGTTCACGCGATTCTCAATGCGAACGTCATCAATGTGATGAACGATCCGTCGCTGGACGAGGAGTTTTCCAGCATTCACACGGTCGAGCCGGATACGATCAAGCAGGGCGTGTCCCGCGCGGCACTCTCTCGCTTCCTCAGCCTGCCGCTGGAGACGGTTCGCCGTCGCGTGGCGGGATTGAAGAGGCGGAAGATTCTCGCCGAGACCAAGGCCGGGCTGATCGTGACCGAGCAGAACGCATTCAAGTTTGGCAACAACCACGAGCTACAGAAGACCAACATGCTGCTGCTGACGAAGCTGCTTCGCGATCTCAAGCGCGCCGGCATCAACGGGCCGGATGATCTGAGTGCCGCCAAGGTCGTCGTGGCGACGAAGAAGGCGAAGTAAGCGGCAGGACATGGATCAAAGCCATCTCAACATTGCTCGCGATGGAGTTCAAAAAAGCGCTGCGGAGCGCTTGTTGTCGTTCCAGGGGCTCAAGCCATCCTCGGCGCTCGAGCTGCAGTCGTATGACATCGATCATTTCGGCGACAGTGAGAGATATGCCGGTGCGTCCAGCATGCCGTTGGCTGCCGGGTCGACTGCGATCATGCGCGCGCGGCTCAGCCTGCCAACCCTGAGCCTGTCGCTGGTGAGGACGTTCCCGCGGATCATTCGCGGTTACCAGCTGGCGCATGCCGCCGCCGTGGTGGTGCCGATGGATCATGTGACCTCGACCCGCATCAATGGGCAGTCAATCGGCAGTTCGATCGTCATTCTGAAGGGCGCGTCCGATTGCCTGGTCTATGAGCCGGTCGGACGTCTGATCGGTGTCGTCTACTTCACGCCGCCCGCGTGCGAGCCCTGGTCGCGACTGGATGGCTATCATTTGTTGAGCCCGGCATCGGACGTCCTCGCCTCCCTGCGGGGCCTGATCTCGGCAACGCTTGAAACCGCCGCCAATGATCCGGACTTCCTGAACGAGCCGACGTCGCGAGCGGCTGTCGAACAGTCCCTGCTCAGCGCGATCGACGGCGCCATCCAGACCAGTGTGGACAGCAGGTCTGTGCACGCCACGACCGAGAGCTATCTGCGGATCGTCGCCGACATGGAGAAATTGATCCGGCACGACCTGACGATCTGGCTCAAGACGACCGAAATGGCCGAGCGGGTCGGAGTGTCGGTTCGGACCCTGCAGAGTGCGACGCAGGCCATCTGCGGCATGAGCCCGCATCGCTATAGCCGGGTGCTGCGTCTCTGGTCGGTGCGCCGGCAGCTGCGCACCGGCCCGGGACGGCGCAGCGTGAAGGCCTGCGCCATCGCCCACGGTTTCTGGCATTTGAGCGAGTTCGCGGCGAGTTACAGGGCAGCGTTCGGCGAGTTGCCGTCCGAGACCCTGCATCGATCCGTGCGGGAGCACAGCTAGAGCGTTTTCGAGCGAAGTGGGTACCGGTTCGCGTCAAGAAAACGCGTCAAAACAAGAATCTAGAGCCCCGTTCCGATCCCATCGGAACGGGGAAGGCTCTAGACCGGATAGCGCGACCTAATCGCGTGTGCCGCCCCAATCGCCCAGCACGGCCTGCACCAGCGCCAGCGCCGCCACGGCGGCCGTGTCGGCCCGCAGGATCCGCGGGCCCAGCGCCAGCCGCAGGATCCGGGGCTGGCGCAGCAGCAGGGCCCGCTCTTCATCGGCGAAGCCGCCCTCGGGGCCGATCAGGACGTCGATACCGTGCCCGGATGCGCGCGCCTGTCGCAGGCTCTGGATGGGATTCTCGACCTCGGCCGCCTCGTCGCAGAACACCAGCAGGCGGTCGGCGGGGCGCTGGCTGAGGTAGCGCTCCAGCGGCGCGGGTTCGGCCACGGTGGCGAGGCTCAGGATCCCGCATTGCTCGGCGGCCTCGATGACATTGGCGCGCATGCGCTCGGTGTTGACACGGGAGGCCTGGGTGAACCGGGTCTGGACCGGTTGCAGGATCGCGGCGCCCATCTCCACGGCCTTCTGGACCGTGTAATCGAGCCGGGCATGCTTGAGCGGCGCGAAGACGTAAGCGAGGTCGGGCAACCGGTCCTGGGGGCGGACTTGCTGGAGGATGACGAGGTTGTCGGGGCGCTTGCGGCCTTCGATCGCGGCCTGCCATTCGCCGTCGCGGCCGTTGAAAGCCAAAACCTCGGCCCCGGCGGCCAACCGCAGCACATTGCCGAGGTAGTTGCTCTGGTCACGGTCGAGCGGAACCCTGGCGTCCTGCGCCAGCGGGAGCTCGACGAACAGGCGGGGGGCGCGAAAATCGTGGGAGGGCATTGATCAAAAGTCCAATTTGCCGCCGTTCTTAACCGAAAGCAGCCGATTCAGGGGTAAATATTGCCGAATTGGTGCGTCGGCGCGCCGCGCTCCTGCCCTATTCGACGGGTTGTTAAGCGCCGGCGGGAATCGTAAAATGGTGAGCACGCTGGTTGCGCTTCAATTGGGAAGTCGCCGAACCCCGTAAGCTCCTGCCGGAGAGACTATCTTGATGATCCGTCGTTTGATGGTTCCGATCACTGCCGCCATGCTCACCATGGGGACTGCTGGTGCCTACGCCCAGGGGTTCCCGGCTCCGCTGCCGGGCCAGTCCGCACCCGATTCCGCGTTTCCGCCCGTGAACGGTTCGGCACCGGTCGCCTCCGTCGGCGGTGCGCCGCAAGCTTCGTTCCCGACCAACGGCGCGGCCCCGATCGGGGGTGCCGGCGCATTCAGCGCGGCGCCGCCGACGCAAGGCGGTCCCGGCGAGGACTGCATGAAGGCCTTCATGCCGCTCCGGGAGGAAGCAGAGAAGCGCGGCAAGCTGATCCAGGCCGCGGGCGCTCGTCATGCGCCGCCGGACGAAGCCTGCAAGCTGATCCGTAATTTCAGCCAGTCTGAGTCCAAGATGATCAAATACATCGAGGCTCACGCCGCCAAATGCGGAATCCCGCCGAACGTCGGTGCCCAGATGAAGGACAGCCACAAGAACACCGAGGCCATGGCGACGAAGGTCTGCGGCGTTGCGCAGCAGATGCAGAACCAGCCGCGCGGTCCGGCCGGCCCGTCGCTGAGCGAAGTGGTGGGTTCAGGCTCGGCGCCGGAAGCCAATTCCGGCAAGAAGGGCGGCAGCACCTTCGACACGCTCAACGGCAACGTCCTTACCCGATGAGCGACACATCCGCCCGCGTTGCCGATTCCACCGGCAACTGGGTCGATACGCTCGCGCCGCAATGGGCGCGGCCCTATCTGCGCTTGTCCCGCTTCGATCGTCCGATCGGCTCCTGGCTACTCTTGATGCCGTGCTGGTGGTCGGCCGCGCTCGCGAGCGGCATGGCGCATGATGTCCATCGCCTGCCGCTTGTCATCGTGCTGTTCTTCATCGGCGCCTTCGTGATGCGCGGCGCCGGCTGCACCTGGAACGACATCACCGACCGGGACCTCGACGACAAGGTCGAGCGCACCCGCTCGCGGCCGCTGCCGTCGGGGCAGGTAACAACGAAGCAGGCGCTGGCCTTCATGGTCGCGCAGGCCCTGATCGGGCTCGTGGTGCTGCTGCAGTTCAACCGCTTCGCGGTCCTGACCGGCATCGCCTCGCTTCTGATCGTTGCGATCTATCCCTTCATGAAGCGCATCACCTGGTGGCCGCAAATCGTGCTCGGGCTCGCCTTCTCCTGGGGCGCGCTGATGGGCTTCGCCGTCACCTTCGGACGCATCGACGTCACCGCACTGGTGCTCTACGCTGGCGCGATTTCCTGGGTGATCGGCTATGACACCATCTATGCGCATCAGGATGCCGAGGACGACGCTCTGATCGGCATCAAGTCCACCGCGCGCCTGTTCGGCGCACATACGCAACAGGCGCTGATCCTGTTCTACGGGTTATCGGTGATGCTGATCGGTGTCGCACTCGCCTCAGGCGATGCGCGCTGGCCGGCCTGGATCGGGCTTGCGGCTTTCGCCGCGCATTTGGCTTCGCAAATCATGCGGCTCCGGATCGACGACCCGGACTTGTGCAAGCGGCTGTTCTATTCGAACAAGTACGCGGGGGCGCTGCTGTTTGCGGGATTGCTGGCTGACGCGGCGCTGCGGGCGGGTTAGCTCTCGTAAGGTGGGCAAAGGCGCACTTGCGCCGTGCCCACGATCTCTCAATGATTTCGATGGAAAAGGTGGGCACGCTGTCGCTTTGCCCACCCTACGGCACCGTGAGTACCGCTTAGTTCCGTGCGATGATCTCGCGTTCTGCGCGATGAATCGGCAGTTCGCGCGTCATGGCGGTGCGACGGCAGATCAGAAATTTCGGACGGCGGTCGCGGATCGCGTTGCGGCGACGGCGGCGCGGTGCCGGCTTGCGGGCACCTTCGTCGAGCTGCGGCAGCGCAAAGATTTCGCTCCACACGGCCCAGGCTTCGGCGAGATCGTCGCCATCGGCACTGACCAGCAGCGGAACGGAGAGTGAGGGATCGCGATGCACCAGGACGAGGGTCTGCGCCTCGTCATTGCCGCGTAGCGCGACGCCGGTGAAGTCGCTGACGCGCACGTTGATCGCCATCTGCATGCCGCGAACGGCACGGCGCAGCACGACACGTTCGCGATGAAGCTCGATTTGCCTTGTGTAGCCGTCGGCGCGCGGATCGTGCGCATCGAAGCGGACCGGAAGGGAAAGAGGGTCGAGCCGCAGATTACGGCTCGACCCTGCGGGAGCGGCCCCGCTGATTGCTGTTTGACGCCTCACGGCTTTAGTTCTCCCCGCCAGGATTATGTTCCCGGTCGATGCGAGGACCTTAGCGCGCCCGTTTCCGAAACCGCTTAAAAAGGCTGGTTAATCCAGCGTCACCACCCGCCATGATTGACAAGACCTTGGCACGCATGATTGACGAGACGTTGCGCAAGCCTCGCGAATCTGAGCCTTTTGCAGGCTGATAATGCTTGAAGTCCGCACCATTTGGGCACATCTGGTGTTCAGGGCCCCGTCTCGCCCCGAAACCTCCCGCGCCCCAACAGGATTTCGTTTGTGAACCCTTCACCAAGCTCGACGCTTTCGCCCCAGGGCTCTTCAAAGTCCAATCGCGACCTGTTCGATCAGTCCGCGCTCTCCGATCTCGCGCAGCGTCTGGTCGAGGCGGCGAAGCGCGCCGGCGCGGATGCGGCCGATGCGGTCGCGGTGCGCGGCATCTCGCAAGGCGTCGAGGTGCGCGACGGCCGCGTCGAGGAATCCGAGCGGTCCGAGGGCGATGATGTCGGCTTGCGCGTGCTGGTCGGCCAGCGCCAGGCCGTGGTCTCCACCAATGACGCCAGCGGCGATGCCGTGACCAAGCTTGCCGAACGCGCGGTCGCGATGGCGAGGGTCGCTCCGTCAGACAAATATGTCGGCCTCGCCGATCCCGCGCTGCTCGCGCGCGACTTCCCCGATCTCGACCTGCTCGATCCCGATGTGCCCGCGACATCAGAGCTCGAGCGCCGTGCGCTCGAAGCCGAGGCCGCCGCGCTCGCCGTCAAGGGCGTGTCGAAATCCGGTGGCGCGTCGGCCTCTGCCGGCATGGGCGGCATGGTGCTCGTCACCTCGACCGGCTTCCACGGCTCTTACCTGCGCTCGAGCCAGGGCATCTCGGCGACCGCGATCGTCGGCGAAGGGACCTCCATGGAGCGCGACTACGACTTCACCGCGGCGCCGCACGGTGCTGATTTGCTGTCGCCCGAAGTGGTCGGCCGCTCCGCCGGCGAGCGCACCGTGGCGCGCTACAATCCGCGCAAGGTCGAGACCTGCAAGGTGCCGGTCGTGTTCGATCCGCGCGTCGCGGGCTCGCTGGTCGGTCACGTCGTCGGCGCCATCAACGGCGCCTCGATCGCGCGCAAGACCAGCTTCCTCAAGGACAAGCTCGGCCAGCAGCTGTTTGCGAAAAACATCCGCATCATCGACGATCCCCTGCGCAAGCGCGGCCTGCGCTCGCAGACGTTCGACGCCGAGGGCGTCGCCGTGAAGAAGACCGCGCTGATCGATGAGGGCGTGCTGACGACCTGGCTGCTCGATTGCGCCACCGCGCGCGAGCTCGGGCTCACCACCACCGGCCACGCCCATCGCGGCGTGTCGTCCTCGCCATCGCCCGGGCCTTACAATCTGCATCTCGAACCCGGCATCCCGACGCCCACTGAGCTGATCGCCGACATCAAGCAGGGCTTCTACGTCACCGACCTGATCGGCTCGGGCGTCAACGGCGTCACTGGGGATTACAGCCGCGGCGCCTCCGGCTTCTGGATCGAGAACGGCGAACTCACCTATCCCGTCAGCGAGGTGACGATAGCGGGCCATCTGTTCGAGATCTTCAAGTCGATGCAGCCGGCCAACAATCTCGAGTTCCGCTACGGCATCAATGCGCCGACGGTGCGCATCGAAGGACTGACGCTTGGCGGACGCTGACAGTCTCGACGCAAACGTTCTGACGCGCGACGTGGCGCTGCTGCAAGACACGGTGCGGGAGGCAGGTCGCCTCGCGCAGTCGATGTTCCGCACCGAGCTGAAGAAGTGGACCAAGGGCGCATCCTCGCCGGTCTCGGAAGCCGACATCGCCGTCAACGACCTCCTGGAAGCACGCCTGCGCGGCGCCACGCCCGACTATGGCTGGTTGTCGGAGGAGAGCGCCGACGATGCGACGCGGCTGTCGCGGCGGCTGACCTGGATTGTCGATCCCATCGACGGCACCCGCAACTATCTCAACGGCCATGACGAATGGTGCGTCAGCGTCGCGCTGGTCGAGGGCGCGTCACCGGTGCTGGCCGCGGTGTTCGCGCCTGTTAGCAACGAGTTCTTTTTCGCCGTTCGCGGCCAGGGCACAACGCTCAACGGCAAGCCGGTCCGGGCGACGGGCGGGACCGCGTTCGACTTCGCCCGGGTCGCCGGCCCGAAGCCGATGGTCGAGCGACTCAATACAGGCGGCGGCGACATCAAGCTGCATCCGCGAATCGGTTCGCTGGCGCTTCGGCTCTGCCGGGTCGCCAATGGCGGGCTGGATGCGGCTTTTGCGGGCGGCAATAGTCATGATTGGGACCTTGCGGCGGCCGATTTGATCGTGCAGGAAGCGGATGGTAGGATGAGCGACCTCTCCGGAGATCCCATCCTCTATAATCGTCGGGAAGTGACGCACGGGGTGCTGGTGGCAGCGGGACGCGATCGTCATGCGAGCATTGTCGCGCATTTTCGAAATCGTCCCTTGCCCTGAGCGCGTCCGTTATGCTTTTCGAACACTGCTTTGCCGGGCAGCCCGCTAGGAGAACCCATGTCAGATAGTGCCCCGCAACAACTGCTCCATCTCGTCATCGGTGGTGAGCTGCTCGATCTCGAGCACAACACCTTCAAGAACCTCGATGACGTCGAGGTCGTCGGCCTCTATCCGAACTACGCATCCGCCCACGTCGCCTGGCGCGCCAAGGCGCAGAGCACGGTCGACAATGCGCAGATGCGCTATTTCATCGTCCATCTCCACCGGCTGCTCGACCCTACCCAAGAAACGAAGGCGCGTTGAAAAAACTGCTTCGCAATACGCTGCGAAGCAGCTGGTTTCAGCGTGCCGTCGGGGTCCTGGCGGCCGAATATCTGCGTCTGGTCTGGCGGACCAACACATTCACGTTCGATCCGGCCGATGTCTATGACATCGTCGAGCCGCAGATCCCGGCGATCTTCGCATTCTGGCACGGCCAGCATTTCCTCACCCCGTTCATCAAGACCAAGGAGTCCTACCGGGCCAAGGTTCTGATCTCCCGGCATCGCGACGGCGAGTTCAATGCGATCGCCGTCGAGCGGCTCGGCATCGGCCTGATCAGGGGTTCCGGGGATCACGGCGGCGCGTTCCACCGCAAGGGCGGCATCGGCGCCTTCAGGGAAATGGTGTACACGCTCCAAGACGGCTGTAATGTCGCGCTGACCGCCGATGTCCCCAAGCGCTCGCGCGTGGCCGGCCTCGGCATCATCATGCTGGCACGGGAATCGGGGCGGCCGATCATGCCTTTTGCGATGGCGACCAGCCGCTTCATCCGGCTCAAGAACTGGGACCGCACCACCATCAACCTGCCGTTCGGGCGGGGCGCGCTGGTCGGCATCAAGGAAATCCACGTGCCGCCGGATGCCGATGCCGCCACCATGGAAACGCTGCGGCAGGAACTGGAAGACACGCTGAACGAAGCCACCCGTCGCGCCTATGCGCAACTCGGTCGCCCGGGACCTGCAGATGGCTAATTCGCTGCCCCATGCGCTGCCCAAGTCCCTGCCAATGACGCTGCGGATGTATCAGCGCCTGGCCACGGGCCTGCTGCCGCTGGCGCCTGCGCTGATCAAGCGGCGGCTGAAGCAGGGCAAGGAAGACCCGGAGCGCGTCGGCGAGCGGCGGGGGCTCAGCCAGGACGTGCGCCCGCATGGTCCGCTGGTGTGGATCCACGGCGCCAGCGTCGGCGAGGTCTTGGCCGCGGCCGCGCTGATCGAGCGCTTGCGCGACCTCAATTTGCGTATCCTGCTCACCTCGGGCACCGTCACCTCTGCTGCGGTTGTTGCAAAACGTTTCCCGCCCGACGTCATCCATCAATACGTGCCGTATGATTCCCCGCGCTATGTCGCGCGCTTCCTCGACCATTGGAAGCCGTCGCTGGCGCTGTTCATCGAATCCGATTTGTGGCCGAACCTGATTCTGGCGGGTGCTGCGCGCCGGGTGCCGATGGTGCTGATCAACGGGCGGATGTCGCCGCGCTCCTTCCCGCGCTGGCGGCGGATGCATGGCACCATCTCGGCGCTGCTGTCGCGCTTCGACATCTGCCTGGCGCAGTCGAAGACCGATGCCGAGCGTTTCTCCACGCTCGGCAGCCGCGACGTCGTCACCACGGGCAATCTCAAGCTCGACGTGCCGGCGCCGCCGGCCGATCCCGCAAAGCTCGAACGGCTGATGGCGATGACGCGCGGGCGGCCGATCATCGTCGCGGCCTCGACCCATCCCGGCGAGGACGAGATGCTGGTCGCTGCGCATCGCAACCTCGTCGGCTTCTTCCCGCAGCTTCTGACCGTGATCGTGCCGCGGCATCCCGATCGCGGCTCGTCGATATCAGGTCTGATCACGGCGTCGGGCCTGAAGCCCGCCTTGCGCTCGCGCGACGAGCAGCTCTCGGCTACCACCGACGTTTATGTCGCCGACACCATGGGTGAGCTCGGCCTGTTCTACCGCCTCTCGCCGATCGTGTTCATGGGCGGATCGCTGATCCGTCATGGCGGGCAGAATCCGATCGAGGCGATCAAGCTCGGTGCTGCGATCGTCCATGGTCCGAACGTCTTCAATTTCGCCGATGTCTATGAGGCGCTCGATGGCCGCGGCGGTGCGCGCCAGGCCGACACGCAGGAGGCGCTGGTCAAGCAGCTCGGCCTGTTGCTGGCCGAGCCGACCGTGCGCGACAGGATGCAGCGCGCCGGCACGGGCGTGGTTGACGAGCTCGGCGGCGCGCTCGATCGCACGATGACGGCGCTCGAGCCGTATCTGATGCAGTTGCGGATCGAGATGGGAGCCGCCAATGCGTGAGCCGGCCTTCTGGTACCGGCCGCGTTCCCCGAAGTCGCATCTCCTCAGCCCATTGGGTGCGCTCTATGGCGCCATCACCGCGCGCCGCATGGCGCGCCGGGGATTTGACGCCGGCATCCCCGTGCTCTGCGTCGGCAATTACCATGTCGGCGGCGCCGGCAAGACGCCGACCGTGCTGGCGCTGACCAAGCTGCTGCGCGAGCTCGGCGAGACACCTGTGGTGCTCAGCCGCGGCTATGGCGGACGCCTGCACGGCCCGGTGATGGTCGATCGCGAACGTCACAGCGCCGCCGATATCGGCGACGAGCCGCTGATGATGGTGCGCGACGTCCCCGTCGCCGTCGCACGCGACCGCCTCGACGGCGTCGCGCTGGCGAAATCGCAAGGCGCCACCGTGATCCTGATGGACGACGGCTTCCAGAACCCGGTTCTGTTGAAGGACGCCTCGCTGATCGTGATCGACAGCGAGCGCGGCATCGGCAACGGCAAGGTGTTTCCGGCCGGTCCCCTGCGCGCGCCGCTGAAGGGGCAGCTTTCGCGCACCGACGCACTGGTGCTGATCGGCGATGGCCATGCTGCGGACGATGTCGCATCGGAGATTTCCGCGCGCGGCAAGCCGGTGCTGCGTGCACGCCTGAAGCCGGACGCGGCCGCGGTCGCGCAACTCTTCGGCAAGCGGGTTTTGGCTTTCGCCGGCATCGGCGATCCCGAGCGCTTCTTCCGCAGCTTGGCAGCCTGCGGCATCGAGGTCGCGCGCACGCGCCCCTTCGCCGATCACCACATGTTTTCGCGAGACGAGCTCTTGGCGCTCGCAGCCGACGCCCGACGCGAGCAGCTCATCCTGGTGACGACGGAAAAAGATTTTTCACGCCTGCGCGGTCGTGATGGCGTGCCCGATGGGATCGTGCCGTTCGCGGTGCAGCTCGAGTTCGGGGATCTCGCCACGCTCCGCCGCGTCATCAGCGACCATCTCTACAAGGCCCGCGAGCGGCGGTTCAGCGCGCGCTGATCTCGCCGTTGGCGCTGCTCTCGTAGGGTGGGCAAAGGCGCTCTTGCGCCGTGCCCACCATCTGTTGCATTCGGAGACAGGTGGTGGGCACGCTGCGCTTTGCCCACCCTACGGCATCTCGCCATTCAGCCGACATTCATCGCAATACCTCTATCGATCTTACGCGATCCTGGAGAATGCGATGAAACTGCCTCTCGCGGCCATTGCCGCCAGCCTTGTGTGTCTGATTGTTGCGCCGGCGTTTGCACAAACGACGCCGGCTCCGACCGCCACGGTGCCGGTTCCCGCGACCAAGCGCGTGACGTGTCTCGGCGCGACGCAAAATCTGAAGGGGCAGGACAAGCGCGACCAGATGCAGCTCTGCATGGCGCAGGCGCGGCTCGATTGCCTGAAGCAGGCGATCGATCAGAAGCTGGTCGGCGAAGCGCGCAAGAGTGCGATCAAGACTTGCGTGGGCACGGATGGTCCCGAGCAGGAATAGCCGCCCGGGTGAGGCCTCACGATTGCGGCTTCGGCGCGTTGGGAAAATGCCGCTGCAGCACGGCCGTGGGTGTGGCGTAGGCTTCCTGCAGATCCACGCTCCAGTATTTCAGTTCGTCGAGCGGGATCCGCGTGTCGGTGATCGCGCAGCGCACATAGGTCCCCGGCGAGATCACGCGGAAATCGCCGTCGAGATATTGCACTTGCGCTTCGCCATGGCCCGAAGGGCCGAACTTGTTCAGCACGGTCGAAACTCTCCGTGGAAGGGCCCTGTTTGGAGAACCTTGCAGGGCACGATGTGTTGGACGGGATGTAGCATAGATAGGGTGGCTTGTCCGCCCGGTAAACCCACCGGTTTGTGATGTTTTGCCGCCGTTTGCGCATGATAGTCCTTGAGCCCGTCCGGCACCTCCTGCGACAGAGTTCGATGCGCCTTCGACTGACCGCCCTGTTCCTGACGCTGATGTCGGCCGCGCATGCCGCGCCGGCGCCTGCACCTGCGCAGGTCGAGATTCCGCTGTCCTCCGGCGTGCTGCATGCGCAATTGTTCAAGCCCGAAGGCGAGGGGCCGTTTCCGACCGTGATCGCGCTGCACGGCTGCGGCGGCCTCGGCAGCCATTCCGATTCGGTGCAGCCGCGCTATCGCGACTGGGCCGAGCGCCTGCTCAAGGCCGGCAATGCGGTGCTGTGGCCTGACAGCTACGGCTCGCGCGAGCTCGGGCCGCAATGCCGCGTCAAGGAGATGCACGTCAAGGCGCGGCGCGAGCGCGTCACCGACATCGCGGCATCGCGCGCCTGGCTGATGAAGCAGAGCTGGGTCGCGCGCGACCGTGTCAGCCTGATCGGCTGGGCCAACGGCGCCAGCGCGCTGCTCTGGGCGGTGCGTCCGCAGAGCGTGGCGCGCGATGCGGGACCGGAGTTCCGCGCCGCGATCGCGTTCTATCCGGATTGCCGCATCTCCGCCGGTCTCGGCTGGAGCACGCGGGTGCCGACCTTGGTGCTGATCGGCGCCAATGACGACGTCTCGTCGCCGCCGGCCTGCCGCCAGATGGTGGATGGCGCGCACGGCCGCAGCGCGCTCGCGCGCATCGTGGTCTATCCCGGCGCCTATCACGATTTCGACCGCGCCAACACGCCGCTGCACGCGGCTGCCAGCAGCGCCGATGCCGCCGTGCCCGAGCATGGCCATCTCGGCACCGATTCCGAAGCGCGCGCGGCGTCGCAGAAGGAAGTCGCGGAGTGGCTGGCGCGATAGCGTTGGTCCCGTAGCCCGGATGGAGCGCAGCGAAATCCGGGAAGGTCTCAACGCGCGGCACGATCCCGGATTGCGCTACGCTCCATCCGGGCTACACGTCTCAAAGCGGGGCCGACCGAAAAACTACGGCTCGCGCATCACACCGCTTTCAGCCGATGTCGGTGCCTTAGTTCGACCATGATGTCGGCTAAACGCATCTCTCATGCGCAATCGCCTCGCTCTCTTCTCGTTCGCACTGGTCGTCTTCACCGTGGTGGTCTTCCTGTTCGAAGCCCACGCCGGCGCACCAATAGTCGCGCCGGAACATTGCGGCTTCTGGACCACGATCGACGCGGGGTTGTCCTGCCGCTGAGAGGCGAGGCTGCCTCCACATCGTCATTGCGAGGAGCACTTGCGACGAAGCAATCCAGAGTCTCTCCGCGGAAAGATTCTGGATTGCTTCGCTACGCTCGCAATGACGGGGTGAGAGCGCGCCTTCGCCATCCTCTCCGGTGTCATCGCCCGGCCTTATGCGCAATTGCGCATCAGGACCGGGCGATCCAGTACTCCGAGACGTCTGTGATTGACCGAGAAGCCGCGGCGTACTGGATTCCCCGCTTTCGCGGGGAATGACAGAGAGCCCTAAAACAAACTGCCCTGATCCACCGGCTTGCCCACGCGCTTCGGCGCGGGCTTGGCGTCTTGCGCGGCCGCCTTTGCTTGCGCCGGCGCGCGCTTGGCCACAGGCGCCGGCCGATCGGCATCCGCCGTCGCGCCGACGCGTCCATCCGCGAACTCGATCTCGACGCGTGCGCCGGGCCCCACCGTATCAGCCGAATGCAGCGGATGCCCGGCCTCATCGCGCACCAGCGCAAAGCCGCGGGCGAGCACGCCGCGATAGGACAGGGCGGAGAGCAGCTTGCCGCTGTTCTCGACGCGGGCATCGAACCGCTGCAGCAAGGTGACCAGCGCGCGGTTGGCGCGCTCGGCAAGACGGTGCGTGCGCTCGCGCTGGCGGGCAATCGCGTTGCGCTGCGCCTGCGCGTTGGAAAGTTTTGAGGCGCGCAGGCGCACTTCAAGTCCGGCGAAGCGATCGCGCCGCCGGCGCAGGAGCGAGCGTGCGGACAGGCCAAGCCGTTCGCCGCACACGGTGAGCCGGTGATCGGCCTGCGAAATCTGGCCGTGCAGCACCCGCAGCGTCAGCTTCGAACTTGCCGCCGTGAACCTGCGGAAATGCGCATGCGTGTTGGCCTTCAGCCCGCGCGGCAGCGATGCGCCTGCCGAATCCAGCCGCTGCCGCGGGATCGCGAGCAGATCGCCCGCCGCAGGCAGCGCGCGCGCGGCGGCACGCAATTCGTTGCGGCGGCTCTCGTGCGCACGCTGCCAATAGGCGCGCGTGCGCCGCGCGAGATCGGCGACCTCGACGAACAGATCGCTGCGCACCGGCACCGCCATTTCGGCCGCCGCCGTCGGCGTCGGCGCGCGCTTGTCGGCGACGAAATCGATCAGCGTGATGTCGGTCTCGTGGCCGACCGCCGAAATCAGCGGGATCATGCTCTCGGCGGCCGCGCGGACCACGATCTCCTCGTTGAACGACCAGAGATCCTCCAGCGAGCCGCCGCCGCGCGCGACGATGAGCACGTCGGGCCGCGGAATCTTGCCGCCCGGGGCAATCGCGTTGAAGCCGCGGATCGCAGCCGCAACCTGCTCGGCCGAGCCTTCGCCCTGAACCTTCACCGGCCACACCAGCACGTGACGGGGGAAGCGGTCCTCGAGCCGGTGCAGGATGTCGCGGATCACGGCGCCGGTCGGCGAGGTCACCACGCCGATCACCTCCGGCAGCCACGGCAGCAGCTGTTTTCGCGCTTCGTCGAACAGGCCTTCGGCGGCGAGCTTCTTCTTGCGCTCCTCCATCAGCGCCATCAGCGCGCCGATGCCGGCCGGCTCCAGTGCCTCGATGACGATCTGGTACTTTGACGAACCCGGATAGGTCGTGAGCTTGCCGGTGGCGATGACCTCGAGCCCCTCCTGGGGCTTGAAGCGCATGCGGCCGTGCACGCCCTTCCAGATCACCGCCTCGATCTTGGCGCTCTCGTCCTTGAGCGCGAAATAGCAATGGCCGGAGGAATGCGCGCCGCGGAAACCCGAGATCTCACCGCGGACCCGGACATGGCCATAAGTGTCCTCCACCGTCCGCTTCAGGGACTGCGAAAGCTCGGAGACGGTGAATTCGGGCGCGTTGTTCAAAAGTTCCGCAGGCGGCATCGGCAAAACGATTCGGCATTTTGGGGTCAGACCCGACGTTAAGGATTTTCGCAGCGCCGCGCCAATCCGGGGATTGACCAAGAGAGTACTCTGTAATACAGAGTTATCTGTACGTAGTCGGATCAACGGAGTTTGCGCCATGGCGATGCAGTTACTGCGAGGTGCTCTGAGCTTGCTGAAATGGGGTCTGTGCACCGTTGGCGCCGCGGCCCTGCTGTTGACCGCCCTGATCGCGACGCCGCTGGAGCGGCCGGCGGAGCTGCGCTCCGCCTCGGATTCCGCCAAAGGCATCGACTGGTCCACCTTGCCGCCGCTCGAGCGCTTTCAGGCGCGCGACGGCACCTGGCTCGGCTTCCGCCACTACGCACCGAAGGGGACAGCCACTGATCGTGGTGCGATCTTCATCCATGGTTCGTCCGGCTCCTCCGCCACGGTCAATCACGCCCTGACCGCGGCCATCGCGGCGCATGGCGTCGAGACCTGGGCGCTCGACACGCGCGGCCACGGCGCCTCCGGCACCCGTGGCGACATCGGTTATGTCGGCCAGCTCGAGGATGATCTCGTCGACTTCGTCGCCCATGTCCGCAAGAGTGCGCCCGATCTGCCGCTCACCCTGATCGGTCATTCCGCCGGCGCCGGCTTCTCGCTGCGCGTCGCCGCGACGCCGATCGTCCAGGACTTGTTCGTCCGCACGGTGCTGGTCGCGCCCTATCTCGGCTACGACGCGCCGACCAACAAGCCGCATTCCGGCGGCTGGGCCAATGCCGACCTGCCGCGTTTCTTCGCGCTGGCCGCCCTTCGCAAGCTCGGCATCGACTGCTGCGCGCAGCTTCCGGTGCTCGCCTTCGCCGTGCCGCCGAATTCGGAGCGGATTCTGACCCCGACCTATTCCGACCGCCTGATGCGCAATTTCGCCACGCACGGCTATCGCCTCGATCTGCCGGCGGTGACGCATCCGATGACGATCTTCGGCGGTGCCGAGGACGAGATGATGATCTCCGACAAATATGCCGAGACCGTGCAGGCCATCAAACCCTCCGTCGACGTCAAACTGATCGAGGGCGTCAACCACATGGGCATGGTCACCAATCCGAAGGCGGTCAATGCGATCGCCGAGGACGTGGCGACGCGCGGGAGCGGGCAGTCATGAAGCGCCCTGTTGCTGGGAGGGTAATCGCATATGGGGTGCACGATGCGGCGGCATTGGCGCTGAGCTCCCTCCCCCGCTTGCGCAGGGCAATCGCATATGGAGTGCACGAGGCAGCGGCATCGGCACTGGTGCTCCCTCTCCCGCTTGCGGGGGAGGGCTGGGGTGGGGGTGTCTCCGCGTCGGGATTGTCGCGGATTGCGGAGAATGTCCCTGCGCGGCGAGAGCCCTCACCCGCCGCGCTCTGCGAGCGCGTCGGCCTCTCCCGCAAGCGGGAGAGGCGGAGCAAGCCCGCGACAGTCCCCTTGAAAGTATACGCGATTGCCCTGCCGTTGGTGACAAGCCGTGGAGACAGCCATGAAGAACCTGTTCGAAGCCGGAAAACTGCTGCTTCTCGACATGGCGGCAACGCTGTTTTTTCTCGCGCTTTATCTGCTGACACACAACGTGACCCTGTCGGTCGTGCTCGGCATGGTGTTGGGCTTGGCCCAGATCGGCTGGCAATTGGCGCGCCGCAAGCCGATCGACACCATGCAGTGGATGAGCCTGTTTCTGGTGCTCGGTGCCGGCACCGTCACGCTGATCACCAACGATCCGCGATTCATGATGATCAAGCCGAGCGTCATCTACATTATCGTCGGCATCGTGATGCTGAAGCGCGGGTGGATGAACCGCTATCTGCCGCCGATTGCGATCGAGCTGGTGCCAGATATCGCAATCATTGTCGGCTATGCCTGGTCGGGCCTGATGTTCTTCTCCGCGGCGCTCAACGTGATCGTGGCCCTCAATTTCGATGTCGGGACCTGGTCGATGACCATGTCGGTCTATGGCATCGTCAGCAAGGTCTTGATGTTCCTGATCGGCTACACGGCCATGCGCACCATTGGCGTTGCGCGTAAACGACGCCTTGCCGGCGACCGTCCGCGCGATGCTGCGCCGATGCCGGGTTGATGGAGGCCGACATGATCGACAGCAAGCAGGCAGCCGAGGCGCTCGCCGATATCGACGACATGGTCCATCGCGTCCGGCAATCGCGGGTCTACGACCTTGCCAGCCAGATGATGATCCTGTGGGGCGGACTGGTGTTCGCCGCCAACATCGCCACCTGGCTGTGGCCGCGCGGAGCGCAGTACTACTGGATCGCGCTCTACGTCCTCGGCATCGCCGGCTCGTTCGCGATCAGCGCGGCGAACCGGGCTTCGACCGGCGTTCGCAGCTTCGACATGCGAATACTGCTCGCCTTCCTGATGTTCGTCGCCTTCGGCTTCCTCTGCGCGCACGTCCTCGGCCACTTCACGCCGCGCCAGCAGGGCGCGTTCTGGACCATCTATTTCATGCTGTTCTACGCGCTTGCGGGCCTGTGGTTCGGCCGCGCCTTCATCGTGATCGCGCTCGCGATCACCGCGCTCACACTGGTCGGTTATTTCTTCGTCACCGGCGATGCCTTCCTGCCGTGGATGGCCGTCGTCAACGGCGCCGGCCTGATCGTCGGCGGCCTCTGGATGCGACGGAGCTAGTCGATGGCCGAGCTCGACGACATCATCCACCAGCCGCTGCGGCTCAAGATCATGGCCGCGCTGAACGCGCTTCCGGGGGCCGCAGGCCTGGAATTCTCCAGGCTGAAGAAATTGACCGGCGCTACCGACGGCAATCTCGGCGCCCATATCGAGACCCTGGCCAAGGCCGGCTACGTTTCGGTGGAGAAGGCCTTCGTGGGGAAGAAGCCGCAGACGACGGTGACTGCCACCGCGGCGGGCCGCGGCGCCTTCGCGCGGCATGTGGCGACATTGCAGGAGATCATTGCGGGGAAGCAGGTGTAGCGGCGAACGTCTTTCAAGGCGTTCTCTTTTCTGCCGCCGTTTCGGGGCGCTAGGCGCAAGGTAGCGACGGACGGACCAAAAACGCGGGGATAAGCTGCACGGCTCTGTTGCTGGCCTTCTGGGCTTAGCCCTTCATAGCAACATGTCGAAACGCAACGATCCCGAGAAGGCGATTGCTCGTCTCCCGAAGCCAGACCGGCTCCGGCTTGCCAAAGCCAAAATGAAGAAGGTGCTCGATCACTTCCTCTATGTGGTCGAACTGCACGCAAACAATTCGTTCGTGGTGTTCTCGCCGGTGCTGGCGTCCCAAATTCCACGATCCTATGCAGCGAACGCGTTCAGGATATTTCAGCGCAGCATGTACCAGATCGAGATCGTGCGTCTTTGCGCGATCTGGGACGGTGTCGATCTTGACAAGGAGAACATTCCGACCGTCGTCGCGCTGATTGACGATGATGAGCTCATCGAGATGCTGGCTGAGGAAACGCGCAGCCAGCACCCAGACCGGAGAGACCAGCAGTTCGCGGAAGAGCGCGCATCGCAGGCTCGGACCGAGCTACTGCACGCAATCGCAGACGCCCGCTCAGTTCTTAGATCAGAGCGGTTAGCCTCGATCATGAACGTTCGCGACAAGTACCTCGCGCACTCCCTCGAAGCAACACGCCGTGAGAAGAACGGACCTGTACAGCCAATGAAGTACGGGGACGAAACCAAAGTGATGGATGCCTCGATACCAATTCTCGAAAATCTATACTGCTGGGTGAATGGCACGAGCTTCTCGATTGGGAACTCGCAAAGAATAGATCAGAAAAATGCTGAGGCGTTGTGGACCGGCTGTAAGTTCGTAGCCCTTCGTTGAAGGGCCTCCGCCCGCTGGCGGGATTACGGTCCAGCACTGTGACCGCAATTCCCGGAAAGGTTTTAAGTCACAAGCATCTCCAAGCCCGCATCGCCAAAGATTGCAAAATTGCAAATCGCGTCAGCAAGGTTGCTCCAACTTCCTGGTTGCATTCGCTAGTATCATCTAGCTGAGGGAGGTGCCTATGTTGCGCGCATCTGCAATAGCGTTCCTCGCCGCTTCGGTCTTTGGAACGGACTCCGCTTTTGCGGAAACCAGGTGGGGCTTTTGCATGCACGAGACCGGATGCCGTTGGGGTGGCAGCCGGGGTTATACAGTCGTGTGGGTTCCATGCGGCACAGACATTAACGCTAAAGCACAAGAGTACTGCACGATTATCCAGAACGGCCAGCGACGGGCCCGTTCATACACGAACCCAGCCATAGTAAATGGGCCGATAAGTGGAGGGGCCTGCGGGGCAGCCGAATGGCAAGTCACCTGTCTAGATCAATGACCAACGGACAACGCCAATGCGGCTAACGCTTATGATTCTTGCTTTTCTTTATCTGACATATGTCTCGAAGGCTGATGACGAGGGGCCGGGCCCCGGAGCCTTTACCAATTGTATCGCCGCCGACGCGGGAGAACGATGGAACATCGTAAATGGTCACACCCAGCCAGAATGCTTTGGGCTAGCGCGAAAGTGTACCGGCAATCCCGCTGTGCAAGCGTGGTATTATCCAACTCAGGTGATTATTCCCACGCCCTACCGAGAATGCGATCAAATCTGCATCGGAAGCACTTGTTAAGTTCGTAGGATGGGTTGAGCCATTGCGAAACCCATCGCTTTCCCAATCTTGCTCTCCGTCTTCGCGGCTGTCATCCGATTGCAAGTGACGATGAATCGCGGATGGCGTTCGGTCGGCTAGCTTTACAGGCGCTCCGAGAGACACGTGTGATGGGTTTCGCAAGGGCTCAACCCATCCTACGGGCTAGCCTAGCTCCACGCTATAACGGGGTTACGGTGACAGTGCACTAAACTATATCAACTGATGCTTTGGAATTTAGTACACTGTCACCGTAATTTCAAATGGGGATGTTGGGCAACCCGCCTCGAAACCTATCTCGCACCTAGAGCTTTATGGCTCCGGCGCGGCTTGCACCGTGCCGTACGTTAGCGGCCCTTGGGCAGCCGAGTTTAGTTGCGCGAGGTGCTGTGCACCCCCGCTCAACCCGCCCAGAGCAGCCTCAAGCGCATCCGACGATATTCCAATTTTGTGTAGATAGAGCGTTCTTAGAAAGATAGTGAGGCGCGCGCAAGCATCGTACATTGCCTGTCCGCTTAAGATATCTGAGCGCAGAGCTTCATCCCAATGCGTGTAGTAGTTGCGTGTGTCTACCCAGCTTCGTGGAACGTCGTTGCTTCCAAGAATTCGAGTGCGGAGGGTAACCGGAAGAACTTCCGCCAGCCGTTTTAGCCGCTTGGCTAAGGAAATTTCGTTCCCATACCGAATACGGCTTTTCAGAGCGGCGCGATGATCTGTGTGTAAATTGCTCGGGATGGCCTTTACCAAAACCTCTTTGACAGGTTCGTATTGATCAGGCTCCATGTAGTTACCCGGGAACAATGCACGATGCAGTCCTTCAAGAGCTTGTAGCAGGGACAGAAATCGGACGTGGAGCCATAAGTCATCGGAAGCCATCGTGCTCAAGGCCAGGTCGATCGGCAATTGGACGCGCTGAAATAGCTCGAACCAGTTCGCCAAAATCGGTCCGAGACCGTCTCCCAAGCGCGCCCGACTTACAAAGAAATCATGTTGGTTTCCATGGTCACAGTACTTAACTGATGGCCTCGGCACTAGTAGGGATAGAGTCACACCACGCTGCTCCACCTTCAGCTCGATCCGATCAGGCGGCATTGGTTCCTCAGCAAGGAAGGCGAGTAAGCTAGTTGCGGTCGAAAGCTGATCCAAGAACCAATTCAGTGGCCTTGGTTCCCTTGGTCGAATATTCAGCCAAGCAGAGGCAACAATGGTGGCTTTGGAGTGTCCGGGCGAGCCGACAGCCGTCAGCTCGAAATCAAGTTCGGCATCGATGCTCGGTATCGCGAATGTCTCCGTTGGCACGTTCTTGACGCGGAATGCGTAGCCTTCTTCATCTTTGATGGCATGGATTACTTGCGGCGATAGCCACACCTGAAGCCCCGGTATCCGACATCTAAGTTCGGGATAAACCTGCTGTTCAGTCAGCCATCCCCCTACGACTGCGAGGTGGCTCCAGAGGGTTTCAGGCTGGCCGATGCCGCCACTTGCGAAAGTCAGCGAGTACCTAGCTCGCGTACACTGAAATAGCGAAACAGCTTCCTGCTTCCGCGTGATTCCATGGACAACAGGATAGCGCACTACCTCTGCTCTAATAGGACCGCTCTGCAATGGGCGAAGCGAGTCGGCAAGCTCTAGCTCGATTCGTTCAGGTTTCAACGAGAACGTCCCAGCGACGCGACGGGCCGGTGTGTCGGGCAGAAACCATGACCCCACGATTTCGAGCGTCTCGCTCATGTCTATGTCAGTCATCGGTCATCTCCCCTTCATTACGGTGACAGTGCACTAAACCGGTTTCGGCGACTTCCTATGCCTGCGGCAGCTCATTCTGCCATGGCAATTGCGCCACCGCTTCACGACGTCTGAAGGCGACGGGCACGGCTGAATTTTCAGAGGGATAAGTACGGGAGTAACGGTGACAGTGCACAAAATTGGTTTGGATCGGCGTTGCCCTACTGCATCTCGCGCGCTGTCAATCGGCCTTGTCCTCGATTTGTCGCCGCAGATCATCCAAGCGTTGGCCTTTGTAACTCCAAGCCCACGGGCCTGAAACTGACGGCCAATCATCACCAAGGGCATTGTGCGCTTGAAGCGCGGCATCCGACAGCGACGTAGTATCGCCCAGATAGTCTACCTTGTTTCCATCGTCCACGGTCGTGCAAATGATCTTGGGGTCTTTCGCAAGCTGCAATTCGGTGCCCGGCAAAATTCCTATCATCGAGAGGCGGAATTTGCTTCGACGTTTAGCGGCCTCGACCTCTGCCTTGATTTCATTTGTCTCGAATATTTCGTCCCCTAGCTTGACCTCCCTGATCTGTGCGAGAGAAAGAGCGGCCTTAGCTCGCTCGGGGGCTAAACGAAAGAACTCCCGGCCCTTGCTCATACGGTGATCACCAAACGCGTCGTGAAGCTTGCCTTCAACTGTTAGCCCGTTGCTGACTTCACAGGCGTAAAAAAGCTCAAACGGAAGCGGCACGCCGGTCGAATACAACTGCTTAATGCGTGTTGCCAAATCAATGTTGGTGCAGCCGATCTTGATCAAGCCCGGCATGGCTTCGTTCGTTAGGATGTACACAATATCTGCCATCCAATTTCCTTCTGCTTCGCTTCCATTTCAAATTATTGAAGCCCCTTTGCGCGCAGCCTAGCGTCGCGCAGCGCTTCACTCTGCGCCTCTGCGGCCTCTTCCTCCGCATCGCCTCGTAAGGCATCGTCAAGATCATGGTGGCGCTGCCAGAGCGCGAAACCATTGATTATCAAGATCAAGATTGCCAGCGTTAGCAGTGACCATTGGTGGCCTAAGACTAAGTAGTCGAACAGACAGGCAGCCGTAGCGCCCAAGTTCGCATAGTAAAACTGCTTGGCTTGATCGCCGAAGCCCGCCTTGACCTTCTCAACCCTCTTGCCCATGCCCTAACTTCCCACAACCGTGCTTAGTCATGCAACTAAGAATCGTATGGATTAAAAAACGCTCGTGGAAGGTTAAGAGGTGGGCTGTTACAAAATTGATCTAACGTTCGTTGCAGCGTTCAGCGTCGGCAATGTTCGTCTTTCGGCCGAAAGCGGAGATAACTTCCGGAGCGTCGCCAACGGTTCTGCACATAGCGCGGCCTGTGGGATTCCGAGCTCGCGGCTTAGCCGCGCCCCGGAATGACGGGAGGGTGGGCCGTTTCCCCTTGAGCCCCACCTCGATTCGTGCGACCTCGGCCCCCAGCAAAACCCCTCATTTCGAGCCTTCGATGCACATTCTTCTGCTTGGTTCCGGCGGCCGCGAACATGCCCTGGCGTGGAAAATCGCAGCCTCTCCCCTGGTGACCAAATTCTGGTGCGCGCCCGGCAATGCCGGCATCGCGCGCGAGGCGGAATGCGTGGCGCTCGATGTTGCCGACCATGCCGCCGTGATCGCCTTCTGCAAGACCAATGCGGTCGAGCTGGTGGTGGTCGGCCCGGAGACGCCGCTGGCGGACGGTATCGTCGATGATCTCACCGCCGCCGGCATCAAGGCGTTCGGGCCGAACAAGATCCCGGCCCAGCTCGAAAGCTCCAAGGGTTTTACCAAGGCGCTGTGCACGGAATTCGGCATTCCGACCGGCGCCTACAAGCGCTTCACCAATGCCAATGACGCGCGCGCTTACGTCCAGAGCCAGGGCGCGCCGATCGTGGTGAAGGCCGATGGGCTTGCCGCCGGCAAGGGCGTCGTCGTCGCCAAGACCGTGCGCGAGGCCGAGGACGCCATCGCCATGATGTTCGAGGGCGCGTTTGGCGAGGCCGGCACCGAGGTGGTGATCGAGGAGTTTCTGCCGGGCCGCGAGATCAGCTTCTTCGCGCTGTGCGACGGCGAGACCGCCATTCCGCTCGCCTCCGCGCAGGACCACAAGCGCGTGTTCGACCACGATCTCGGCCCGAACACCGGCGGCATGGGCGCCTATTCGCCGACGCCTTTGGTGACGCCCGCGATCCACGACGCGATCATGGCGAAAATCATTTTGCCGACGGTGGCCGGCATGAAGCAGCGCGGCACGCCGTTCCGCGGCATTCTCTATGCCGGCATCATGCTGACGACGCAGGGCCCAAAGCTGTTCGAGTTCAACGTCCGCTTCGGTGATCCCGAGTGCCAGGTGCTGATGCTGCGCATGATGTCGGACATCGTGCCCGCGTTCCTCGCGTCATGTGATGGCCAGCTGAAGAACTTTGACCTGCGCTGGTATCCGGAATCCGCGCTGACCGTGGTGATGGCCGCGAAGGGCTATCCCGGCGACTACCAGAAGGGCACGCGCATCGAGGGGCTCGATGATGCGGCAGGGGTCAACACCGTCGAGATCTTCCACGCCGGTACGGTCGCGAAGGACGGCGCCATCCTCGCCAATGGCGGCCGCGTGCTCAATGTCTGCGCGCTCGGGGCAACCGTGACCGAGGCGCAGGCGCGCGCCTATCAGGCCGTCGACCGCATCAACTGGCCGGACGGTTTTTGCCGCCGCGACATCGGCTGGCAGGCGGTGGAAGCGGAGAAGGCACGGGGCTGACAGCGGTTTTTCGGCTCGGCGCGCAATGACCGGCCGCGCCCGTCGGCACTCCGAAAATGTGCAGGCAGGGGTTGAACTTAGCTACTGTGCATGGGGTTGTTTTCGACATCCTTGTTCTGAGGTGATGAAACTCATGTCCGATCTCGCCGATCTCTATCCCGGCTTCGCCTCCGAATGGATCAACACCTCGTTCGGCCGCATCTTCGCCCGCGTCGGCGGCAAGGGACCGCCGCTGTTGCTGCTGCACGGCTTCTCCGAGACCCATGTGATGTGGCACCGCGTCGCGCCGCAATTGGCCGACCAGTTCACGCTGATCATCGCCGACCTGCCGGGCTATGGCTGGTCCGACATGCCCGAGAGCGATGCGCAGCATCTTCCCTACAGCAAGCGCGCGATGGCCAAGGCCATGGTGGAGGCGATGGAGAGCCTCGGCCACGTCCGCTTCGCGCTCGCCGGTCACGACCGCGGCGGCCGGGTGTCGTATCGGCTGGCGCTCGACCATCCCGGCCGGCTGTCGAAACTCGCCGTGCTCGATATCCTGCCGACCTATAATTACTGGGAGCGGATGAACCGCGCCTACGCGCTGAAGATCTATCACTGGACGTTTCTCGCCCAGCCCGCGCCGCTGCCGGAGACGCTGATCTCAGGCCAAGGCGAGTTCTTCCTGCGCTTCAAGATGGCGAGCCAGACCAAGTCGAAGACGCTCGACGCGATCGACGCGCGCGCTCTCGCGCACTACATCGCCCCGTTCCGCGATCCCGCCCGCGTGCATGCGATGTGCGAGGATTACCGCGCCGGCGCCTACATCGACTACGATCTCGACAAGGCCGATTTCGATTCCGGTAAGAAGATCACCGTGCCCATGCTCGCGCTGTGGGGCGGCGTCGGCATCGCCCAGGCCGCAGCGACCCCGCTCGATATCTGGAAGCAATGGGCGACGAACGTCGGAGGCCAGCCGGTGGACTCCGGCCACTTCCTCACCGAGGAGAACCCCGACATCACCGCCAAGGCGCTGCGGGCGTTCTTCGCAGGTGGTTAACGCCGCTCGCGAAAGAACTCCTTGAGCAGCCGCGCCGCCTCGCTCTCGCCGACCCCGGAATAGACATCCGGGGCGTGGTGGCAGGTTGGCGAGGCGAAGAACCGCACGCCGGACTCGACCGCGCCGCCCTTGGGGTCGGCGGCGCCGTAATAGAGCCGGCGGACCCTTGCAAAGGAGATCGCGCCCGCACACATGGTGCAGGGCTCCAGCGTCACGTAGAGGTCGCAGTCGACCAGGCGCTCGCTGCCGATTTTCTTGGCCGCCTCGCGCAGCGCAATGATCTCGGCGTGTCCCGTAGGGTCGTAATCGGTCAGCGTCCGGTTGGCGGCGGTGGCGATGACCTCGTAGTTGCGGACCACCACGCACCCGATCGGAACTTCGCCCGCCTTTCCGGCGTTTTCGGCCGTTTTAAGCGCCAAATCCATGAAAGAGGGGGCTTTCAAGCCTCGTATCATCCGAAGAAACCTGCTAGTAGCTGCGCCTTCAGCAGAAGTGCTTACCGAATTTGCCTGAGCATGCGGCTCGAAACGAGCGCGCACAATGCTCATCGGCCACCCCCTGAGTGAGATTATTCATGCCTCGCGACAGCGACAAAGACAACGATTCTCGCGGCCGGCGAGGGCCCCCCAAGGGACCATCGAAGGGCGGCCGCAGCGGCAAGCCGCGCGGTCCCGACAAGAAATTCGCCAAGCGCGGCTTCGAGCCCAAGGGCGACGGCGACAAGCGTCCACCCCGCGGCGATCGCGATAGCCGTCCGCCCCGTGGCGACCGCGACAGCCGTCCGTCGTTCCGCCGCCGGGAAGAGGGCGATGCTCCGCGCCGCGATTTTTCCGACCGTCCCCGCTTCAAGCGCGACGAGCGCGGCGGTGAGGGCCGCGGTGAGCGCAGCTTCAAGCCGCGTGGCGACCGTCCGTTTTCCGATCGTCCGTCGCGCGATGGCGAGAAGCGGCCGTTCAAGCCGCGCGGTGACCGTCCGTTCTCCGGGCGCGACGACCGTCCGCCGCGCAACCGTGATCGCGACGATGCGCGTCCCGCCGGTCGCTTCGGCGACAAGAAGTTCGGCGACAAGCGGCCGTATGCGCCGCGTGGTGACCGTCCGGAGCGCAAGTTCGACGGCGAGCGGAAGTTTTCGCGGGGCGCGCCGGATCGCAGTGACCGTCCACGTGATCGCGGTGAGCGCAGCGATTCAAAGCCGTGGCAGAAGCGCGATGATCGTCCGCGTGGCGATCGGCCACCGCGCAAGGACTTCAGCAAAGGTCCCCGCAAGGATTTCGGCGGGCGTGACCGCAGCGAAGACAAGCCCTGGCAGAAGCGCGAAGGCGGCGGTGAGGACCGTCCGCGCTTCTCGCGTTCGCGCGACGACCGCACATCCGGTGATCGTCCGTTCCGCGATCGGCCCAAGTTCGACCGCCCGCGTGAGGACCGCCCGAAATTCGATCGTCCGCGCGAGCGCTCTGAAGGCCGCTCCGACTGGCACGAGCATCCGCGCAACGAAGGCCGCTTTGGCGATCGGCCGCGCCGTGAGAACGAGGACGAGAGCCGGATCTTCGAGAAGCGTCCGGCTTTCGGCGGCCGTGGCGCCTATCGCGCGCGCGAGCGGGATTTCGAAGGCCGCCCGCGTCGCGAAGAGGCGCCGAAGCCGAAGAAGGCCGGCGAGCGCATCGCCAAGGCGCTGGCGCGCGCGGGGCTGGCTTCGCGCCGCGATGCCGAGGAGATGGTCACGCAGGGCCGCGTCACCGTCAATGGTCGCGTGATCAACTCGCCGGCGCTCGACATCACGAAGAACGACGTCGTTCTGGTCGACGGCAAGCCGTTGCCGGAGCGCGAGCGCACGCGGCTGTTCCTCTACCACAAGCCGCGCGGGCTGATGACGACGCATGACGACCCGGAAGGCCGCCCGACCGTGTTCGACAATCTGCCCGAAGGTCTGCCGCGCCTGATCTCGATCGGCCGGCTCGACTTCAACACCGAAGGCCTCCTGCTGCTCACCAATGACGGCGGCCTCGCACGTACGCTCGAGCTGCCGGACACCGGCTGGCTGCGGCGCTATCGTGTTCGCGCCCATGGCGACGTCACCCAGGCGCAACTCGACCAGCTCAAGGAAGGCATCGAGGTCGAGGGCGTGAAATACGGTCCGATCGAGGCGACGCTGGAGCGCGACCAGGGTGCCAATGTCTGGCTGGTGTTCGCGATCCGCGAAGGCAAGAACCGCGAGGTGCGCAACGTCTGCGCCCATCTCGGCCTCGAGGTGAATCGGCTGATCCGCGTCTCCTACGGCCCGTTCCAACTCGGCGAGGTGCCCGAAGGCCAGGTCGAGGAGATCCGGGCGCGTGTGCTGCGTGAGCAGCTCGGCGACAAGGTGATCGAGAAATCGGGCGCTCAGTTCGACGTGCCGCAGAAATCGTCAGGCGAGGGCGATGCGTCGGGCGAGAAGAAGACGTCCAAGCGCGACGTGATCGCTGACCGCAAGGGTCGCCGCGTGCTGGTGCAGCGCACCGGCAGCGAGGAAGCGCGCGAGCGCAACGAGGCCGAAGCCAGCGGCTACGGCCCGCCGCGCCGTCCCAAGCGCGGCTATCACGGCAAGCGCGATCTGACGCCGAAGGAGGACTAGGGTTGCGCGTCGTCGGCGGTCGTTTGAAGGGGCGCAATCTGGCCTCACCGTCTTCACGTGACATCCGCCCCACGGCGGATCGGCTGCGCGAGTCCGTGTTCAACATTCTCGTGCACGCCTATGATAATCCGGTCGAGGACGCGCGCGTGCTCGATCTCTTCGCCGGCACGGGCGCGCTCGGCATCGAGGCGTCCTCGCGCGGTGCGAAGTTCACGCTGTTCGTGGACAACGGCGCCGAGGCGCGCGCGTTGCTGCGTAACAATGTCGAGTCGCTCGGCCTCGGCGGTGTCACAAAAGTCTATCGCCGCGATGCGACCGATCTCGGCCCTGCGCATCCCGTCGAGCCGTTCTCGCTGGTGTTTCTTGACCCGCCCTACGGCAAGGGCTTTGCGGAGAAGGCGCTCGCGTCCTTGCGCGATGGCGGCTGGCTGACGCCGGGCGCGCTGCTGGTGGTGGAAGAAGCGAAGGCCGCGCAGTTCGCGACGCCGGAGGGGTACGAGGAGCTGGAGCGGCGGGCGTATGACGACACGGAGTTCGTGTTTCTGAAGAGGCCCTAGTCTCGCTGCCGTAGGGTGGGCAAAGGCGCAAAGCGCCGTGCCCACCATCTTTTCGTGATCGCGAGAACTGGTGGGCACGCTTCGCTTTGCCGACCCTACGGCACCTTCATCTCCGCCCGAACAGCTTCTCCACATCGGCGAGCTTCAGCTCGACATAGGTTGGCCGGCCGTGATTGCACTGGCCGGAGTTCGGCGTCTCCTCCATCTCGCGGAGCAGCGCGTTCATCTCTTCCGGCCGCAGCCTTCGGCCCGCGCGTACCGAGCCGTGGCAGGCCATGGTGGCGGCGACGTGCATCAGGCGGCGCTCCAGCGGCAGCGCCTCGTCCCATTCGGCCATGTGCTCGGAGAGATCGCGCAACAGCCCGCCGGCATTGGTCTTGCCCAGCAGTGACGGCGTCTCGCGCACCGCGACCGCACCGGGGCCGAAGGATTCGATGGCAAGGCCAAACGAGCCAAGCTCGTCGGTGCGTTCGAGCAGTCGCTCCACCGTGGCCTCGTCCATCTCGACGATCTCGGGGATCAGGAGGATCTGCCGCTGCACGCCGTTTTCGGCGAGCGAGGCTTTCAACCGCTCGTAGACGATGCGCTCATGCGCGGCGTGCTGGTCGACGATGATGAGACCGTCGCGGGTCTGCGAGACGATATAGGTCTCGTGGAGCTGCGTCCGCGCAGCACCAAGCGGACGGTCGACGAGATCGGCAACGGGTTGCGGGTCGAACCGCACGTCGGCACTCGGTGCGCCGACATTGAACGCAGCCTGCGCACGCTCGGCGAAGGCGGGCGCCGCCGCGCCGTCGAATGACGGCATCGGCGCGGATGGCGAAGCTCGCCAGTCCCAGCTTGCGGGGCGCGGCGGCGTGAAGGCCGAGCGGAACGACGACAGCGCGCTCTCGCCGCTGTTGGCGGCGGTGCGCCGGCCCTCGCGGGCAAGGCCTTCCTTCAGCCCGTGCACGATCAGCGCACGCACGAGGCCGGCGTTGCGGAAGCGCACCTCGGTCTTGGCCGGATGCACGTTGGCGTCGACCTCCCGTGGATCCAGCGTGACGAACAGCGCCAGCACCGGATGCCGGTCGCGCGGCAGATAGTCGGCATAAGCCCCGCGCACAGCGCCGAGGATCAGCTTGTCGCGCACCGGACGGCCGTTGACGAAGAGATATTGCCCGAGCGCGTTGGCCTTGGTCAGCGCGGGCGCGGCCGCATAGCCTGCGACGACGACGCCCTCGCGCTCGGCGTGGACCTCGAAGGCATGGCTGCGGAACTCCGCGCCGAGGATGTCGCCGAGCCGCGTCAGGCGCCCGGCGGCGCCGGGCAGCGCCGCGGCCCAGGTCACCGGCGCGCGCTCCTCGCCCGCGAGCGTGAAGGCGACATCGGGTCGCGCCATGGCGAGGCGCCTCACGATTTCGCGGATCGCTTCCGCCTCGGTACGGTCGGTCTTGAGAAATTTCAGCCGTGCCGGCGTCGCGTAGAAGAGGTCGTTGACCTCGACGCGGGTGCCGTGCGCGAGCGCGGCCGGCATGATCTCGGATTTCTCGCCGCCTTCGACAGTGAGCGCCCAGGCATGCGGCTCGCTGGCATGCCGCGTGGTGATGGAGAGCCGCGCGACCGAGCCGATCGAGGGCAGCGCCTCGCCGCGGAACCCGAGGGTGCGGATCTGGAGCAAATCCTCGTCGTCGAGCTTGGACGTGGCATGGCGCTCGACTGCAAGCGCGAGATCCTTCGCCGTCATGCCACTGCCGTCATCGGTGATGCCGATCCGCCGCCGCCCGCCGCCATCGGTGAAGACGTCGATCCGGCTCGCGCCGGCATCGATCGCGTTCTCGACGAGTTCCTTGACCACGCTGGCCGGGCGCTCGACCACCTCGCCGGCGGCGATTCGGTTGACGACCTGCTCTGGCAGCTGACGGACGGGCATGAACGTGATCTGGGCTCGATCTGGGATTCGCTGGGTGCGCTATTCTATGCCGTGTTGCGTCAAAAGCATGCACCAAGCAACAGGATCGTGGCCGTCTGGGGAGAAGTGTGGACTATCGTCTTGAAGCCATTGGACGTTCGAGCAAATCGCGCGTCGGCCGTGGTCCTCGCTCAGTCTTGATTGTGAGGTGCCGGGCCGCGGTGTAGCATCGTGAAAAAACGGCAACAGGACGGGAGGACGCCATGTGCCATCTCTTCGCGCACCAGCCCCAACGCGACTATGAATCCCAGACCCGTAGCTTGCGGATCGGCGGGCACTGCACCTCGATCCGGCTGGAAATGGCGTTCTGGGACACGCTGGAGGAGATCGCGGCCAAGGAGAGCATGAGCCTCGGCAAGTTCCTGACCACGCTCTACAACGAGGTGCTCGACCACCACGGCGAGGTCAACAATTTCGCCTCGCTGCTGCGGTGTTCATGCCTGATCTATCGTTCCAGGAGCGTGGCGCAGGTGCAGGAGTTCAAGGCGACTGTTGCGCCGATTCTGGACGCGGCCGAATAGCTGGCTAAGCGCGAGCCCGAATCCACATTCTCGATGTCGTCCCGGCGAACGCCGGGACCCATACCGCGGAATCCATCGAGTGTGGTTGATCGGCGTACCGAACGACCAATCTTCGTCACACTTCTCCCTGTGGTTATGGGTCCCGGCTTTCGCCGGGACGACACCTGAGTGCGGAGACGCAATCTCTCCTCAAGTCGTCCCGTGTGACGACGATCAAATCTCCCTCTTCTGCATCGCCCCCGCAATGTAATCCGCCTGCCGGATTGCGAGTGCGACAATGGTCAGCGTCGGGTTGCAGGCTGCGCCGCTGGTGAACTGGCTGCCGTCGGAGACGAACAAATTCTTGACGTCGTGGCTCTGACCGAACTTGTTGACGACGCCGTCGCGCGGCTTCTCGCTCATCCGGTTGGAGCCGAGATTGTGCGTGCTTGGATAAGGCGGCGTCGGATAGGTCACGGTCGCGCCGACCGCGTCATAGACCGCCGCACCCTGCTTGTAGGCGTGAGCCCGCATCGCGAGGTCGTTGGGATGATCGTCGTAATGCACGCTCGCCACCGGCTGGCCGAACTTGTCCTTCACGGTTGGATCAAGCGTGATGCGATTGGTCTCCTGCGGCATGTCCTCGCCGACCAGCCACATGCCGGCCATCCGCGGATAGCCGTCGATCGCAGCGGTGAACGGCCGGCCCCATGAGCCGGGATTGAGGAACGCGGCCATGAAGGGCAGTCCGAGCGACAGCGTCTCCATCTCATAGCCGCCGACGAAGCCGCGTTTCGGATTGTTAGGCGCCTCGTCGCGGATAATGCCGGCCATGGTGGTGCCGCGATACATGTGCACCGACTTCTCGAACACGCCGTAGACGCTGCCGGTCATGTGGCGCATGTAGTTGCGGCCGACCTGGCCGCTCGAGTTGCCGAGGCCATCGGGGAACATGCTGGACGCGCTGTTGAGCAGCAGCCGCGGGCTCTCGATCGAATTGCCTGCGACCGCGACGATCCGCGCCTTCTGGCGTTGCATTGCCCCGGTCTCGTCGGCATAGACCACGCCGATGACCTTGCCGCTCGCGTCGTGCTCGATCTTGACCACCATGCTGCCGGGGCGGACCTCCAGATTTCCGGTCGACTCGCCCTTGGGGATCTCGGTGTAGAGCGTCGACCATTTCGCGCCGGATTTGCAGCCCTGGAAGCAGAAGCCGATCTGCTGGCAGGACCCGCGTCCGTCGCGCGGCTGGCTGTTGATCGCCATGTTGCCGGTGTGCACGGTCTTGTAGCCGAGCTTCTTCGCACCGGCCTCCAGCACCCGGAAATTGTTGTTGCCGGGAAGTCCGGGAATGCCGTTGGTGCGGGTCACGCCCATCTTGTTCTCGGCCTTGGCGTACCATGGCTCCATCTCGGCGAGCGTCACCGGCCAGTCCAAAAGATTTGCACCGGGAATGTTGCCGTAGGTGCTCTTGATCCTGAACTCGTGCTCGTCGAAGCGCAGCGAGGCGCCGGCCCAGTGGATCGTCGAGCCGCCGACCGCCTTGACGATCCAGGCGGGCAGGCCCGAAAAATCCTTGGCGACGCGCCACGTTCCCGACGTGGTGCGGGCATCGGTCCATGCGAGCTGCGTGAAGCTGTCCCATTCGTCGTTGATGAAGTCCTGATTCTCGATGCGCGGACCGGCCTCGAGGATGACGACCTTGACGCCCTTCTGCGCGAGCTCGTTGCCCAGCGTGCCGCCGCCGGCGCCGGAGCCGACGATCACCACAACGCTGTTATCGTTCAGATCGAATTTTGCCATATGCGTTCTCCTGAACCGTTGGGTGGCCTTAAGCTTTCGGCAGCCAGTCGATGTCGGCAAAGCCGCGGTTGATGTAGCCGCCGTGCTCGGCGGAGGAGCCCTCGTAGCCGAACCGCGGCCAGACTTCTTTCTGGTTGTAGAGGGAGACGACGAGGTCGCCGCGCACCTTCTGGAAGAAGTCGCTTTGCTCGATCTCCTTCAGGAGCACCACGCGATCGGCTTCCCAGGGCACTTCGGCATAGGGTGCCTTGTGCCGATCCCTCGCGTTCTGATCGAGCCTGGCGATGCCGTCGCTGATGAGAGCCTTGACGGAGGCGTCCTTCGCCGCCTTGTCGTCCCACGGCTTGATCGCGGCGATGTAGTAGCTGTCGCCGAGAACGTCGTGCGGATAGATGTCGCGCGCGACCTTCAGCAGCGTCTTCATCGTCGCGGGCGAAAGTGTGCCGGCCTCATCGGCCCAGGCGTCCTCGATACTGGCACTGAGGCTGGTCGCGACAGCCACGACCGGCACGGCGGTTGCCGCGCCCTTGAGAAAGACACGGCGGCTGTGCTTGCTTCGACGATCGACTTCTCTCATGGGTTCCTCCGTACATTTTTTGGATTTTATGTTTTGGTTAGTTGAAGCGTCCGCCCCGCTGGATCACTTCGATCTTGTAGCCATCGGGATCGCTGACGAAGAAGAAGCGCGCCAGCGTCTTGCCGTCGTGCTTGAAGTCGCGCAGCGGCCCCGGTGCGAGCTGCTCGCGTGCGAAGCGGGCATGCTCGGCATCGAGATCCTCGACCACCACGGCGAGATGGCCGTAGCCGTCGCCGAGCTGGTATAGTTCCTTGCGATCGAAATTGACCGTCAGCTCGACCTCGAAAGGTGAGGAGGGATGACGCAGATAGATCAGCGCAAAGTCTGAAAACTTCAGATGATCTGTGACTTCGAGGCCGAAAGCGCGCTGGTAGAAGTCGAGCGAACGCGCTTCATCGAGCACGCGGATCATGGAATGGACAGGCTTGGCCATTCAGTTCAGTTCCTTGAGATAGGCGATGATGGCGGCGCGCGTCTCCGGCTTACCCTGGCGATAGGCCATGATCACGCCGGGAATGACGGCTTGCGGATTCGTCAGCCAGGCATCGAGCCTGGATTCGTCCCAGGTGAAATCTGCTTTCGCGAGGCTGTCAGAGTAATGAAAGCCCTCGATCTTGCCGGCGGTCCGCCCCACGATCTTCACCAGCGGCGGACCCTGCCGCATCGGTTCCGACAGATTGGTAGTATGGCACACCGCGCATTGCTGCTTGAACAGCGTCGCACCATCCGGCGGCTTCGCGGCCGGCAATGGCATCTGCGCGTCAGCAACACGCGCCATCAGCACCATCGCGGTGCACAATCCCAGCATGACTGCGCGCATCGCCAAGACTCGCCTATCCACGTCACATTCAGCGTGCGCAAACTCTAGGCGGCGCAAAACATGCGGTGGTAGTAGCGGGCTGTTTCGGTGCGAGCAGAGACGCTTGTGACGCGCGTTGTTCCGCGCTGCCGCATATGCGGAGCACAATTCCGCGAAACCGCCGTCAAATCCCTAAACGATCACCACACGAGGCGGATTGCATCGCGGTCGCGCCGTTCGAGCTCTCAGCGCGATGAACTGGTCCGGCTCAGGCGGACGGCGCATCAAGCCGCCGAACCGATCATCGCGAAGATCCAGGAGAAATGGATGAAGTTGGTGAAGACCTCTGCAATCGCATGCGCCCTCTCGGCCCTCATTGTGACACCCGTTCTCGCGCAAGGTACGTCGTCTGGCGCCAGGCCTGGCGGCACCGTGCAAAGCAAACCCATGCAAGGCAGCACGATGGGCAGCGGCGACGAGGAGATGAGCGCCCAGCCGGGCGTGGCGGGCGAGACGACGGGCATGAAGCCGACGAAGGGCACCAGGGGCACGGTTGGCACCACAGGCAGTGCTGCGCACAAAGGGACCGCCGACGATTCGGCGACGGGCGGTGCAGCCATGGGCAAGCGCTACTAGCCAATGGAGTGAAACGGCAGAACTCCGGTCGCCCTGCGGCCGGAGTTCTTTTGCTGTGCCTGCTAGAGCGTTTTCGAGCGAAGTGGATACCGGTTCGCGTCAAGAAAACGCGTCGAAACAAGAATCTAGAGCCCCGTTCCGATTCCATCGGAACGGGAAAGGCTCTAGTCGTCGAAACCGCGCCCGCGCTTGGACTTGACGTCGCTGCGGCGCTTCTTGCCGTCCAGCCGGCGTTGCTTGGAGGCAAAGGTCGGCCGCGTCGCGCGGCGCGGCGTCGGCCGGATCATGGCTTCGCTCAGGATCTCGACGAGTCGGTCGGTGGCGTCCTGCCGGTTACGTTCCTGGGTGCGGAAGCGCTGGGCGTGGATCACGATCACGCCGTCCTTGGTCATGCGCTGGCCGGCGATGCGGGCAAGCCGGATCGTCGCATCCTCCGGGATGGTCAGCTTGCGCGTGTCGAAGCGCAGCTGGGCCGAGGTCGACACCTTGTTGACGTTCTGCCCGCCCGGGCCGGAGGCGCGGACAAAGGCGATCTCGATGTCGTCCTCGTCGATGACGAGATCGCGGGATATCCGCAGCATGATGGCACCATTCGTGACGTCCGGACATATCGCGGACGCCCATTTTCGGCAATGGTGCATCTGGAAACGCAAATGGCCGGGCGAGCCCGGCCATTTCAGGAAACGTCAGGTGATGTCAGTTCGACTTGGTCGCCGGTGCGGCGGCCGGTTGTGCGGCGGCCTGCGGGGCGCGGCCGACGATGACGGTCAAAAGCCCCTGGCCCCAGAGCCGCTTGGCGGCGGCCTTGGCGTCGTCCAGCGTCACCGCGTCGACAATGCCGTTGCGCTTCTCGATATAGTCGATCGGCAGCTTGTCCTGCTGATATTGCAGCAGCGCCTGCGCGAGCTTGGAGGAGGTGTCGAGCGCCAGCATCTGCGAGCCCTTGAGGTAGGACTTGGCCTCGTCGAGCTCCTTCTGCGTCGGGCCCTCGTCGGCGATGCGGCGCACTTCCTTCTCGATGGCATCCATGGTGTCGCCGGCGCGGTCGGCACGGGTGCCGGTGTTGCCGATGAAGACCGCCGAATGCTCCATCCAGAGCAGCGATTCGAACACGGAATAGGCCAGCCCGCGCTTTTCGCGCACCTCGCGATAGAGCCGCGAGGACAGGCCCCCGCCGCCGAGGATATGGTTGACGACATAGGCCGCCATGAAGTTCGGATCGCTGCGCTTGACGCCGGGACCGCCAAAGGTGATCACGGTCTGCGGCACGTCGAGCGGTACGAAGGCGCGCTGCGGCGGCTTGGCTGCCTCGACGTCTGGGACCGGCGTCAGAGTGGCCTTGGCAGGCAGGCTGCCAAATGTGTGGTCGAGCAGCTTGCCGAGGGTGACCGGATCGACGTCGCCGACCACGGCGATCTTGAGCGTGTCCTTGGCAAGGTTGCGCCCGACGTAATCCTTCATGTCGGCAACCGTAATGGTCGGAACGCTCTCCAGCGTGCCGGTGGTCTGCTGCCCGTAAGGGTGATCGCCGAACGCCATCTCCAGGAATTTGCGGCTCGCGAGCGAGCTCGGGTTGGTGGTGTCGCGGCGCAGGCCCGAGATGACCTGCGAGCGGATGCGCTCGACGTCGGCGGTGTCGAAGTGCGGGGAGGTCAGCGATGAGCGCAACAGGTCGAAAGCCTCGTCCTTGTTGTCGCGGAGCATGCGCAGGCTGCCGCGGAAAGTATCGCGGGTCGCGCTGAAGGAAAGCTCGATGGCGCGGCGGTCGAGCCGCTCATGGAACGTCTTGGAGTCGAGATCACCGGAGCCCTCGTCGAGGAGGTCGCCGACCAGATTGGCGACGCCCGGCTTGTCCTTGGGATCCTGCGCCGAGCCGCCGGCAAAGGAATATTCCATGGCGATCAGCGGCACGGTCGCGTCCTGGACGAACCAGGCCTCGATACCGCCCGGCGAGACCAGGTGCTGGATCTTTGCTGCCGCCTGCGAGGGCGAGATCGAGGCAAGCGCGAGTGCCGCGCCGGTGGCGACGGACAGTGCGAACTGACGTGCACGAAGGAAGGGATGGGTCACGAACGCTTCTCCTCGCGCTTGGTAGCGGTGCTGGTGTCCTTGATCAGATAGCCGGTCACCGAGCGCTTCTTCTCGAGCCATCTTTGCGCGGCTTCACGGACCTGCTCGGCGGTGACGGCGCGGATGCGGTCCGGCCAGCTTCGGATGTCTTCGATCGACAGGCCCGTGGTCAGTGCGCCGCCATACCAGCGCGCCAGCACCGCCTGATTGTCCTGGGCGTAGATCGCCTCCGCGATGAGCTGGGTCTTGACCCGCTCGAGATCCTCGGCGCGGATCGGGTTCGCAATGACGTCCGCGATGACGCCGTCGATGACCTGCTCGATGTCTGCGAAGGCGACACCGGATTTCGGCGATGCCGAGACCATGAACTGGGTCGGGTCGAGCGAGGTGCTGGAATAGCTGGCGCTGGCGGAGACCGCGAGCGGCTTGTCGACGACGAGCGCGCGGTAGAGATAGGAGTTGCTGCCGCTACCCATCAACTGCGCCAGCACGTCGAGCGCGGCGCTCTCGCCGGCCGCGGCCGTCGTCGCCGAGGGCACCAGGTAAAAGCGGCGAAGGCTCGGCTGTTCGACGCGCGGGTCGGACAGCGTGACGGTGCGCGGTGCCGCCGGCTCCGGCTCCTGCGGGCGGATGCGCTGCGCGGGGATCGCGGGCTGGGCCGGGATCGGGCCGAAATTGCGTTCGACCAGCGGGCGCACGTCGGCGGCCTCGACGTCGCCGGCGATCACCAGGATCGCGTTGTTCGGCGCGTAGAAGCGGCGATAGAAGGCGAGTGCGTCCTCGCGATTGAGCTTCTCGATCTCCTGGTGCCAGCCGATCACCGGCCGGCCATAGGGATGGTTGAGGTAGAGCGCGGCCATGACCTGCTCGTTGAGGCGCGCGTCCGGGCTGTTGGCGACGCGCATGTTGTACTCTTCGAGCACGACGTCGCGCTCGGGCAACACATTCTCGTTCTTGAGGATCAGGCCGGTCATGCGGTCGGCCTCGAACTCCATCATGCTCGGCAATTGCTCGCGCGGCACGCGCTGGTAGTAGTTGGTGTAGTCGACCGAGGTCGAGGCGTTCTCGTTGCCGCCGACGCGGAGTACGGTCTGCGAGAATTCGCCGACCGGGTGCTTCTCCGTGCCCTTGAACATCAGATGCTCGAGGAAATGGGCGAGGCCGGATTTGCCCGGCGTCTCGTCGGCCGAACCGACCTTGTACCAGATCATCTCCGTGACCACGGGTGTGCGGTGGTCGGGGATCACCACGACCTGGAGGCCATTGCTGAGCGTGAAGCTGGCGGGCGGCGCAGACGTGACCGTCGTCTGGGCGTGTGCGCTGCCGACGGATAAAGCAGATGTCGAGAGCAGCGCGGCGAAGAGGCAGGCAACCGATCGGTGTGAGGACATCACGATCCTTGTGAAAGCCCGGACCCTGATGTCCGGGCGTGAAAGCACGGCATGCTACACCGCGCGGCTTTGAGCTTCGGGTCACGAAGCAGAGAACGCGGTCAAGTTGTACTTAAAAATAGGTCATCTGCCGCGTCCCGCCTACACCGGACGATTGCGGCGGGTCCACGCCTGCGTGCGATGGGCAAGGAGCCTATTGCTCCTTTTCCTTACCCGACCTGACGTCGAAATAGGTCCGCCGCGACTTATCCTCGCCGGTACCATAGGCATAGTTCGACGAAGGCGTCTGATATCCCGGCGGCGGCTCGGTCAGAGACTGGCGCGGCGGCTCGGCCGTGAATTGCTTGCTCTCGTCCTTGTTGTTCGAAAACATCTTGAACAGGCCGCCGGTGTAACCGAGCTCGGCCGGGCTCATCGTCGGGTGATTGGTGTTGGAGCCAGGCTGGATCGGATCATTGATGGTCTTGTCGGGGCCGGCCGTCCTGTGGGCGTCCAATTCGGCCGGCGACAGCGGGCGGGCGTTTTGCAAGTATTCCGCTTGCTTGTTGCCCGCCTTCTTCCGCGCAGCGATGGCCTCCTTGCGGCGCTTCTCGTCGGGATCCTTCGGCCAGTTCGGCGCGTCCTTGGCCTCAGCGCCGGCGGGCGGTGGCAGGTCGAGCTTGGGCGGCACCACCAGCGGCGAGCGCTCGCGGTACTCGATGCCCTTCTTTTCCATGCTCTTGCCGCCGAGGCCGGACATCAGATTGTCGATGAGCTTCTCTTCGAAGGTCATGTCGTCGTCATCGTCGCCATCGTCACCGGCGCGGACCGGGCCTGCCGACATGACGAGGCCGATGCCGAGGGCTGCGGCTGACAATTTCAGCGCCAGCCAAAATCCCCGCCGGGCGTCTCGGCCGATCGAACCGCTGGTCTCGGAGCTGCGCATGCCTGTACCTGTTCCATAATGTGGCAGTCTTGATGATGCCGGTCTTGCCGCGGCTCGCGCGACCACCCCTCGCCAAGCAAGGTTCCGCCTCCGGTCCGTATCGGCCGGGATCAGGGCGCTTTTGCGGCGGGTACCCCCAGGAAGGAATCATACAATAGGGCCGCGACCCCAGCAACGATGGCCACATCTGCCAGGTTGAAAACGTACCAATTATAGATATTTCCGCCGATTTCGATGTGGAACAGGGCGAAATCGACCACCGCGCCATACGCCAGGCGGTCGATGCCGTTGCCGATGGCGCCGCCGATGATCAGTCCCAGGGCCATCGTGGCGAGCCGGGTCTGCGACCGCGCCATCCAGATCGCGAGCGCAATCACCGCGATGACCTTCACCGCCATCAGCGCGAGCTGCGCGGCCTGACCGTCGTTCTGGAGCCAGCCGAAGCTGATCCCGATGTTCCAGGCCAGCACCAGGTCGAAGAACGGCGTCACCTTCACCACGCCGCGGCGGGCAAGGTCGAACCCGTTCAGCAGCCAGAGCTTTGAGGCCTGATCGGCCACGAGCGTGACCAATGCCGCGAGGATGCCGGCGCGGAGCGGGGTCATGGCAGGCCGATCAGACGCTCACGCCCAACGCCTTCCATTCGCGCAGCGCCTTGGCGTCGCGCGGGGTGACGTCGGGATATTCAGGGTCTTCCCCCACGGTCGGCGAGATCTTCCAGGAGCGCGCGCATTTGGTGCCGACGGCCTTCTCCACCACGACCGCGACGCCGGGCACGGCATCGAGACGGAACGCGGAAGCCGGCGCCTCGCCCTCACGCACCTCGTAGTTCGAGGTGATGCAGATCTCGGCGAGATCAGTGTCGAACAAGGTCGCCAGCATGTCGCGGTCGGCGACATAGATCACGGGCGAGGCCTCGAGCGAGGAGCCGATGTTCTTGGCGGCACGTTCAAGTTCGAGGGCGCCGGTGACGACGCGGCGGACGTTGCGGATGGTCTCCCACTTCGCGGCGAGCTTGTCGTCACGGAGCTTTTCGAGGCCTTCCGGGAACAGCGTCAAATGGATGGAAGGCGCGGTCTCCGGACGGAACATCCGCCAGGCTTCGTCGGTCGTGAAGCTCAGGATCGGGGCGAGCCATTTCAGGATCGCGTCGCACAGGATGTCAATCGTGGTGAGCGCCGCCTTGCGCGCCACCGAGGACGGCGGATCGCAATACAGCGTATCCTTCCGGATATCGAAGTAGAACGCCGACAGATCGGAGTTCATGAAGGCCGAGAGGCTTGCGACGACGGTCTTGTAGTCGAATGCGGCATAGGCCTTGCGGATGGTCTCGGCATGGCCGGCCAGTTCGTGCAGCATCAGCCGTTCGAGCTCGGGCATGTCGGCATGGGCGACCTTCTCGCTCGGCTTGAAGTGATGCAGCGTTCCAAGCATCCAGCGCGCCGTATTGCGCAGCTTGCGATAGGTCTCGATGGTGTTCTTCAGGATCTCCGGGCCGATGCGCTGGTCATCGGCATAGTCGGTGGCGCAGACCCACAGGCGCAGAATGTCCGCACCCGAATCCTTGATCACCTTCTGCGGCTCGACGGTATTGCCGAGCGACTTCGACATCTTGCGACCGTTCTCGTCGAGCGTGAAGCCGTGGGTGAGCACGACGTCGTAGGGTGCGCGGCCGCGCGTGCCGGCGCTTTCCAGCAGCGAGGAGTGGAACCAGCCGCGATGCTGATCGCTGCCTTCCAGATACATCACGGTGTCCTGGCCGCCGTCGATCTTGCGGACGATGTTGCCGAGCTGCGGGAAGTTTTGGCGATCCTCGAGCACGAAGGCGTGCGTGGAGCCGGAGTCGAACCAGACGTCGCAGATGTCGTCGACCTTCTTCCAGTCTTCGCTCGCGCGGGACCCGAGGAAGCGTTCGCGGGCGCCGTCCATGTACCAGGCGTCGGCGCCTTCCTCGACGAAGGCCTCGGTGATGCGCTGATTGATGATCTCGTCCTGCAGGATCTCGGCCGAGCCATCGCTGTTCTCGCGCACGAACACGGCGATCGGAACGCCCCAGGCGCGCTGACGCGAGATCACCCAGTCCGGACGGTTGGCTATCATGCCGTTGATGCGGTTCTCGCCCGACGGCGGCACCCACTGCGTCACCGAGATCGCATGCAGCGCGCGGGCGCGCAGCGTGTCGCCCTTCTTCGCATGGCCGTTCTCGCTGATGTCCTTGTCCATCGCGATGAACCATTGCGGCGTGTTGCGGAAGATCACCGGCTTCTTCGAGCGCCAGGAATGCGGATATTGGTGCTTGAGGCGGCCGCGCGCCAAGAGCTTGCCGGCCTCGATCAGCGCCTTGATCACGGCCTCGTTGGCGTCGCCCTTCTCGCCCTTGTCGTTGAGCACGCGCTTGCCGGTGAAGCCGGGGGCCTGCGCGGTGTAGGCGCCGTTCTCGTCGACGGTGTAGGGGATCGCGGTCGAGATGCCGCGTGCGTCGAGCTCGCGGGTATTGGCCGTCCAGACGTCGAAGTCTTCGCGGCCGTGGCTCGGCGCGGTGTGCACGAAGCCGGTGCCGGTATCGTCGGTGACATGCTCGCCGGCGAGCAGCGGCACGATGAACTCGTAACCGCCGTCGAGACCGCGCAAGGGATGGGCGCATTCGACTGCGTCCAGCGTGTCGCCGGGAATGTCGCGCACCTTCTCGAAGGCCGTAACGCGTGCCTGCTTGAAGACCTCTGCGGCCAGCGCGTCGGCCAGGATCAGGAGATCGCCGGTCTTCGCCCAATTGTCCGCTGCGGCCTCCGTCACCTTGTAGAGGCCGTAGGCGATCTTCGGCGAGAACGCGATCGCGCGGTTGCCGGGCAGCGTCCAGGGCGTGGTGGTCCAGATCACGATGCTTGCGGAAGCGAGCGCGCCATGCGCGGGCGAGGTGACCGGGAATTTCACCCAGACCATGTCGGAGGTATAATCCTCGTACTCGACCTCGGCTTCGGCGAGCGCGGTCTTCTCGACCACGCTCCACATCACCGGCTTGGAGCCGCGATACAGCGTGCCGTTGGCGGCGAACTTCATCAGCTCGCGGGCGATCTGCGCTTCGGCCGGGTAGCTCATCGTCTGATAGGGATGATCCCAGTCGCCGATGATGCCGAGCCGCTTGAACTCCTCGCGCTGCACGTTGATCCAGTGCGTCGCATAGGCACGGCACTCCTTGCGGAATGCCACCATCGCGGCGGAGTCGCGGAAATCGGGCTTCTGCTTGCCCTTCGAGCGGTAGTTCTCCTCTTCGATCTTCCACTCGATCGGCAGGCCGTGGCAGTCCCAGCCGGGCACGTAGTTGGAGTCGAAGCCAAGCATCTGCTGGCTCTTGGTTACGACGTCCTTGAGGATCTTGTTCAGCGCGTGCCCGATATGGATGTTGCCGTTGGCGTAGGGCGGTCCGTCATGCAGCACGAATTTGGCGCGTCCCTCGGCTTCCCGGCGCAGCTTGTCGTAGAGGCCGATGTCGTTCCAGTATTTCAGGATCTCCGGCTCGCGCTGCGGCAGGCCGGCGCGCATCGGGAATTCGGTCTGCGGCAGGAACAGGGTTTTCGAATAGTCTTTGACTTCGGAATTTTGGGACTTCTGCGGCTTTTCGGACATGAGGCTGACTGGCTCGGAATGGCGCGGGAACGGATGGCGATGCGGAATCGCGGGGTGAAACGACCAAATCCCGGTCTTGCGCCGAGCCTTTAGGCTCAGGCGGAAGCCGGGCCGCTAATCCCTATGATGCGCCGCGCAAACATGGGCTCTCCATAGCAGGGGGCCAAGGGAAGCGCAAAAGGTAGAAGCGCAAAGGTCCGGGCCGGCCCTGAGCCCTCAATCGACGGTCCCGAGCCGTGGAAACGCGTCCGGAGCTGCGGCCAGCATGGCGCGGGCGCGGGCGGAATCGTCGTCCATCTGGCGGATCAGGGCATCGATATCGTTGAATTTCAGCTCCTCGCGGATGAAGCCGACAAAGGCGCAGTCCAGCGCCTGCCCGTAAAGGTCGCCCTTGAAGTCGAACAGGAAGATTTCGAGCAGCGGCGCGCCATTATCAAAGGTCGGCCGACGGCCGAAGCTCGCCACCCCGTTCAGACGCTCAGGACCGCGGCCGACCCGCACGGCATAGATGCCGTGCTTCAGGCCGCAATTGGCATCGAGCCGGATGTTGGCGGTGGGATAGCCGAGGTCGCGGCCGCGCTTCTCGCCATGAATGACTTCGCCGGTGATGAACCAGGGCGCGCCCAGCATGGTGGTGGCCTCGTCGAGCTGCCCCTCGGCGAGTGCGATCCGGATCGCACTGGAGGAGACCGGCCGCTCGTCGATATCGACATGCGGCTGTACGTCGACCTCGATGCCCAGCCGGGGGGCCTCGTTGACCAAAAGGCCGGGCGAGCCGACGCGTCCTTTGCCGAAATGGAAGTCGTAGCCGACCGCGATGCCGCTGACGCCGAGGCGCCCGATCAGCTCATGGTGAATGAAGTCCTGCGCGGTGGTCCCGGCGCGCGCCTTGTCGAAGGTCATGACCACGGCACCGGCAAGCCCGGTCCCGGCCAGAAGCCGCAGCTTGGCGCGTTCGTCCGTCAGGCGAAATTGCGGGGTGTTGGGGCTGAAAAACCGGCGCGGATGCGGCTCGAAGGTCAGCGCCAGCGCAGGGCGGCCATGCAGTCGGCCCATTTCCAGGGCTGCGGCGATGACAGCCCGGTGGCCCAGATGGACCCCGTCGAAATTGCCCATGGCGACCACCGCCCCCTTCAGGATCGCGGAATCCGGCGTGGTATCGCGGATAACGGTAAATTGCGGAGCCATCAGGGGAATTCTCGAGCCGGCGGGACCGGCCGGGACCGTGGCGTGACCCGGCCGATGAAGTCAAGCGGGAGGGGAGGGCCCCACTGAACACGATTCAATCTTTCGAAGGCCGCCCCAGTTAACGCGCTGTTTAACGCCTTGGTGCTAGTCCTTGAAACGTGGAACCGCGGGCTACGGCCCGGCAGGTCCGATTGTAATGTTTCCTGGGTTTGCGTTGGGGGAGTCGAGATGGCGGTTGATTTGTCGATGTCGGTTCTGGTGGTGGACGACTACAGCACCATGATCCGTATCATCAGGAATCTCCTGAAGCAGCTTGGCTTCGAGAATATCGATGATGCCAGCGACGGTTCGGCAGCGCTGAACAAGATGCGCGGCAAGAAGTACGGGCTCGTGATTTCCGATTGGAACATGGAGCCGATGACGGGTTACGACCTGCTGCGCGAAGTGCGGGCAGATCCCAACCTCGCCACCACGCCGTTCATCATGATCACGGCGGAATCGAAGACCGAGAACGTGATCGCGGCCAAGAAGGCCGGCGTGAACAACTACATCGTCAAGCCGTTCAATGCGGCGACGCTGAAGACCAAGATCGAGGCGGTCTTCCCGGATATGGCGAGCGCGTAAGCGCGCGATCAAGCCATCCTGAATTTGGAAAGCCCGGGCGCTCGTCCCGGGCTTTCTGCGTTGCTCACCACTTCAATTCGCGCATCAGCGCCTTCGGCGGGTGGCCGAACAATTCCGTCACTGACTTGGGATCGAGCTGGTCGAGGCCCTCGAACTCCTCGGCATGGATGCCGCGGGTGACGAACAGGCAGTCGATGCCGAATTCACGCGCCCCGGTCAGGTCGGTGCGGACGGAATCGCCGATCGCCAGCACCTTTTTCCGGTCGATCGGGTGGCCCTGGCGTTCGCCGGCCAGCCGCATCGCGCGCTCGTAGATCGGCCGGTGCGGCTTGCCGTAGAAGATCACCTCGCCGCCAAGCTCGCGGTACAACTCGGCAATCGCGCCGGCGCAATAGATCAGCCGATCGCCGCGCTCGACCACGATATCGGGGTTGGCGCAGACCAGAGGCAGCTTGCGCTCGCGCGCCTTCAGCATCATGCCGCGATAGTCTTCCGCGGTCTCGGTCTCGTCGTCGTAGAGACCGGTGCAGACGATGTAGTCGGCCTCTTCGAGAGGCGCGGTCTTCGCATCGAGGCCGCGATAGATCGAGTTGTCGCGCTCCGGGCCGAGCCAGAACATTTTTCGTCCGGGGTGCTCGGCGACATAGAGCCGCGTCAGATCGCCCGAGGAGACGATCGCGTCATAGGTCTCGTCGGCGACACCGAGCTTGCGCAATTGCCGCTGCACGGAGTCGGCCGGGCGCGGCGCGTTGGTGATCAGGATCACCGTACCGCCATGGCTGCGATAGGTGTGCAGCGCCTCGCAGGCCTCGGGGAAGGATTCCAGTCCGTTATGGACGACGCCCCAGATGTCGCTGAGCACGACGTCGACCCCGCCCACGAGCTCGCGCAGGCTTTGGGCGAAATGCAGCGTGGTCATGATGCGTGCGGCCGATCAGATGCGGCGCGCCAGCGCCGCGTTGCCGGTGATGCGCGATGACGGGGCGGCAGGCGCCGCAGCTGATGTTGCGCTTGGGCTGGGTGTTCCGGAGCCATTGGATCCCTGAATGTCCTGCGTCGGGTTCGACGCGGCCCCGCCGGTAGCAGATGCCCCCTCGGGCCGCAATGGCCGGGGCGGCGCGAACAAAAAGCCCTGGCCGAACCGCACGTCATAGTCGAGCAGGTCGACCACCGCGCGCTCGCCCTCGATCCGCTCCGCGATCAAATCGATGCCGAAGCGGCCGAGCAGGTCGGACAGGTCGGAGGGGTGAATGTCCGAGGTCGACGCCTGCTTCGGGTCGAGCAGGAGCGAAGCCGGGACCTTGATGAAGCGCACGCCGCGGTCGGCGAGCTCGCGCGGCTCGATCCGCAAGTCGGTGACATGGTCGATCGAGAAACGGAAGCCGCGCTGCGCGAGCGCCGCGAGATTCTCGGTCTCTGCGGGGCCGAGGCCGCGGAAGGTCGACTGCTTGAACTCCAGCACCAGCGATGGCGCGAGCGCCCGGTTGGCCTCGAGGAAGTCGAGGCATTGCGCGAAGGTGGTGGAATTGCCGAGCGTCGAGGCCGCGACGTTGCAGAACACACCGACATCCTTGTTGCGCACCATCAGCCGGCGCAATACCTGGACGCAGCGCAGCAACACCATGTTGTCGATGCGTCCGATCAGCCCGGAGGCCTCGGCGATGCTGATGAACTCTTCCGCAGCAATCAGCTGCTCGCGCTCGTCGCGCACCCGGGTCACGGCCTCGTAGAAGCGGACCTTGCGCTGCGGCAGCGTCACCATCGGCTGCAGGAAGATGTCGATGCGGTTCTCGTCGATGGCGTTGCGCAGCGTCGTCAGCATCTGGGTCTGGTTGCGGCCGTTGACCGTCGAAACGGCATTGCCGGTCTGGGTCTGGGCGACCGGAGGCTTTGGCCGCGGCGGCGACGCGGGAAGTGGGGGAGGCGCGGCCGACCGCTCCTCGAAGGGCGCAATCAGGTCAAACGGCGCTTCCGGCTCCAGCCTGGCGACCGGAGCGGGGGCCGGCGCCGGCGCGTGACCGGCGAGCAGGTCCTCATGGGTCGACACCGTGGCGGCAAGCTGCCTGACCAGCCCACCGAGCTCGTTGATCTCGCCGACCACCGACTGGACACGATCGGAATTGGTCGAATTGGACGAGGCGATGCGGCCCTCGATCGCGGCGAGCCGGCGGCCGAACTCGGCCACCTGGCGGGCGAGGTCGGCGGTGCCGCGGGAGAGGTCGGCGATCTGGCCGCCGACGTCGCTGCGGTCGCGCAGCCGCATCGAGACCGCGTTGTAGAGGATCAGGAAGGTCAACGCGGTCAGCGCCACGATCGCGGATTCGGTTCCGCTGATGCCGGCGACCGCGTAGAGCACGAGCCCGAGCGAGGCCGCGACCAGAACCATGCAGATGGCGATGAAGATCGTCGAAATGCGAATCATGCCGCGCGTTACGCCTCAAGAGCTGACTGCCTCACCCGGGAAAACACGGGCTGCAATTCGCACCCGTCGTGCCTCATGCTCCCCAAGCCGCGTCACCCTAACATCATTGTTGATTCGAGGGGATAGCGGCCTCGTTCAGACTCATGTCAGGCCAGCCCGGCGAAAGCCTTTGCGGCTGTGCTCGCCGCGGGTGCTTTAGGGCGTCGCTTCCGCCGCATCCCGGAGGCTCTGCCGTTCGATTTCGGAGTTCAGCTCCGCCCCGAACATGACCACGATTGCCGACATCCACATCCACATCATCAAGCCGATCGCAGCCCCGAGCGAGCCATAGGTCGCGCTGTAATTGGCGAAGGCGGAGAGATACCAGGACAGCAGCGCCGAGCCGGCGATCCAGAGCAGGGCGGCCGTCACTGCGCCGATGCTCAGCCATTGCCAGCGCGGCGCGTCCCGGCTCGGCGCGAAGCGATAGAGCATGGCGAGCGCCGCGAGCAGGATCACGAACAGCAGCGGCCACCGCGCCAGCGCGACGATCAGCTTGCTCTCGGGCGCGATGCCGAGATGATCGAGCGCCAGCGGGAAGGCGACCACGGCGGACACCATCAGCAGGAGCGCGGCGATGCCGGCGACCGTGAAGCTCAGGGACATCAGGTTCAGCTTGATGAAGCCGCGCTTCTCGCGCGTCTCATAGGCGACGTTGAGGGCGTCGAAGATGGATTTGACCCCCGCATTGGCACTCCAGACCGCCAGCACGAGGCCGAACGCAAAGGTGGCGCCCAGCGCCGTGTTGCCCTTCGACACCACCCGCGCGACCTGGTCCTCGACGATCTCGAACGTGCCCTGGGGCAGCATCATCGCGAGCGTCTGGAGATTGTCGCTGATGGTCGAGGGGTCGGCGAACAGTCCGTAGGACGAGACGAGTGCGGTTACAGCCGGAAAGATTGCGAGCAGCCCGAAGAACACCACGCCGCCGGCGGTTGCGAGCAGGCGATCGTCGTCGATGCGCCGATAGGTACGTCCAAGGACGTCCTTCCAGCCCGCCCAGGGGATTTTGAACGGACTTTTCGAGCGGCGGACGGGCTGCATCGCTACATGTGCGACGCTTGTTTCCGGCGAATGCGAAGGCCCCGATCGGAGCGAGCGGGCTTCCTGAAAATAACGTTCCGCGGTCAGCACGAAGACGGCCGTGGCGGCGACCAACAGCCAGCTATCGAGCTGCTCGGTCTGCCGCGCCGGCATCATGCATCCAGTCTGCGGGCGGAGCGCCGCCGGCGCGCCGCAGTGAAGCCGACCAAGGTGAGAGCCGCGAGCATCAGGCCAAGTTGCACGGGGCGGTTGGTGCGCGTTGGCGAATTGTTGCCGCCATGGCCACGTTCACCTGGTGCGAGCGGTGCCAGCGGAATTGTCGTAGCGACCTCCTTCAAGGCCTGCTTGACCGTGCCGCGCGGAATTCGCGGCGTGGCGATCGCCACCCGCATGCGGCTGGCGAGCGGCACGATCGGCCGGGACCGACGGTTCATTTGCGCCGTCGCCACCCCGGCGCAGGCTGCGGCCAGCACCAGCAGCACGGCTGCGACAGCGCCAAAGCCCCAGAATTGTCCGTAGGTGATGGCGATCCAGCGGTAGAGCGCAATCAGGCCGACAAAGAAGGCTGCAATCAGGAACAGCCCGGCCACTGCGAACAGTCCCGCCGCGACCGCGTAGGACGTTACGCGTCCCGTGGTCTGGCTGGTGCGGTCGCGCAGATAGGATTGCGCCGCGCGCTTGAGATGGTTGAGTTTCAGCGCCATGCCGGCGCGCAGCAATTCGCCCGATGGCGCGAGCATGCGGACATCCTCCGAGAGCGAGACATTGGTCGGGGGATGAACGTGGCCGAATTTGACTTGTTCCGCCGGGCGCGCTCGATCAGCCGAGATCGGCGGCGGCGATCCAGAACACCTCGCCCTCGGACTCCTCGGTGTCGAGCCAGAGCAGCGGCAGTTCCGGAAAGGCCTCGTCGACCAGCTCGCGGCCGCGGCCGATTTCGCAAAGGAGGCCGCCGTCCGGCGTGAGATGGTTGGGCGCTTCGTGCAGGATACGGCGGACCACGTCGAGGCCGTCCAGGCCGCCGTCGAAGGCGAGCTTCGGCTCGGCCCGGCATTCCGGCGGCAGCGCCGTCATGCCTTCCGCGTCGACGTAAGGCGGGTTGGTGATGATCAGATCGTATTTGCTGGCGCCGAGCGGCGCGAACAGATCGCCGCGATGGAGCGTGATCCGCTCATCCAGCCCGTGTTCCCCGACATTGCGCGCGGCGACTTCCAGCGCACCCTTGGAGATGTCGACGGCATCAACCATGGCATTCGGGAAATGATAGGCGGCGAGGATCGCGAGGCATCCCGATCCCGTGCAGAGATCGAGCACGCGCTCGACGGCCGTGGGATCGTCGATCAGCGAACCCACCTCGCCGTCGCCGCCGAAATGCGACTCCAGGAGCTCGCCGATGAAGGAACGCGGAACGATGACACGCTCGTCGACATAGAAGGGCAGGCCGCGCATGTAGATCTTGTTGACGAGATACGCGGTCGGCTTGCGCGTCGTCACGCGCTTGTGGACGAGGTCGAGCAAGGTCTTGCCTTCCGCGGCGGTGACGCAGGCATGGCCAAAAATTTCGAACTGGTCGGGATGCAGGTGCAGGGCCTCGCAGACCAGGAAGACGGCTTCCGCGACCGGATCGGTCGTGCCGTGGGCAAAGGCAAGTTTCGCCTCGACGAAGCGGCTGACCGCATAGCGGACGAAATCGATCAGGGTGAGCAGCTCGCCGCGGCCGACCTTCGCAAGTTTTGGCACGGCGCGGACGCGCGTGGTCTTTCTCACAGCTCGTGCCATCAGGATTTTGCCATCAGGATCTTGCCATCAAGATCGGGTCCAGCGTGCGGCGGCCTCGTCGTCACGGGCGTGGGCCTCGACCCAGCCGGTGCCGGTGGCGCTCTCTTCCTTCTTCCAGAACGGTGCGCTGGTCTTGAGATAGTCCATCAAAAACTCGGCCGCCTCGAATGCCGCTTTGCGGTGTTGCGACGCCGTCAGCACCAGCACGATGTTCTGGCCGGGCATGAACCGCCCGACACGATGGATGACCGTGACGCCGTTGAGCGGCCAGCGCGAAATGGCCTCGTCGACATGGCGCTTGATTTCTTCCTCGGCCATGCCCGGATAATGCTCGAGCGTGAGCGCCGCGATTTTCGAACTGTCCTCGTCGGCGCGACAGATGCCGGAGAAGCTGACGACCGCGCCGATATCGGTGCGGCTCTCGGTCAGGAGCGCGATCTCGCGCGCGATATCGAAATCGTCTTCCTGGATGCGGATGGCGACGGGGCAGCTGGTGACGGAAGAGGTCATGGCCTAGCCGCCGGTCATCGGCGGAAAGAACGCGATCTCGCGGGCGCCCGCGATCGCAGCGTCCGCCTTGACGTGGGCGTGGTCGATCGCGGTGCGGATCACCTTCGGCCTCTCGAACGCATAGGCATAAGCCTCACTCTGGCCGGACAGCCAGGCGATCAGCTCCTCGACGGTCCGCACCGTCGCGGGCGGCTCGATCGTCTCCTCGGCCTTGCCGACGCGCTCGCGCACCCAGGCGAAGTACTTCACCTTCATCCCTCATCCTCCTTGATGAGGTGATGGATGCCGGCGCGGAAATAATCGTAGCCGGTGTACATGGTCAGGATCGCCGAGGCCCACAGCAGGACGAGGCCGATCAGCGAGACCATGGGAATGACCTCGTCGCCGGCGGGACCGGCGAGCAGGAAACCGATGGCGACGAGCTGAACCGTGGTCTTCCACTTGGCGAGCTTGGTGACGGGCACGCTGACACGGAGCGCGGCGAGGTATTCGCGCAAGCCCGAAACCAGGATCTCGCGGCACAGGATCACGATGGCGGCCCACAGCGACCAGCCATGGATGATCCCGTCGGCGGCCAGCATCAGGAGGCAGGAGGCGACCAGCAGCTTGTCGGCGATCGGGTCGAGCATCCGGCCGAACGCCGATTGCTGATTCCAGATCCGCGCGTAATAGCCGTCGAGATAGTCCGTCACCGCGGCGCCGATGAAGATCGCGACGGCGACCCAGCGCAGCCACAGCGGGTAGTCCATGATCGACTGCGCATAGATGCATCCGACCACGACCGGGATCGCGGCGATCCGGCCATAGGTCAGGATGTTCGGGAGGGACATCGCGCGGCTGGTGGTCCCTCGTGTCGTGGCGATGTTCATCCGTCCTACCAATACCGCTCAAGCCTGAAGGTCAACCGTCCGTCCCTTATTGGGGGGCGGGATGCGACGACCATATGACTACAGCCCCTTTAGTTCACCCCGGCTGGGAATGGAAATAGTCGAATATCCTGCGGGCGCTCTCGGCGCTCACCCCAGGAACCTTGCCGAGATCGACGATCGAGGCGCGTTCGATCTCCTTCAGGGTTCCGAAATGGTGCAGCAAGGCACGTTTGCGCGACGGGCCAATGCCCGGAATCTCCTGCAAACCGGCCTCGCGGATATCCTTCTTGCGCAGCTTGCGGTGCGAGCCGATGACGAAGCGATGGGCCTCGTCCCGCAGGCGCTGGATGAAATAGAGCACGGGGTCGCGCGGCTCCAGCTTGATCGCCTCGCGCTCCGGCATGAACAGGGTCTCGCGGCCGGCATCCCGGTCCGGCCCCTTGGCAACCGACATCAGCGACACCTGGGTCAGGCCGAGATTGGTGAAGATCTCCCGGACGGCGTTAAGCTGGCCGCGGCCGCCGTCGATGATGACGAGATCCGGCCATTGCGGGAAGTCGTCGTCCTTGGCCTTGGTGGCACTCTCTTCCGGCGGATTGATCAGGCGCTTGAAGCGACGCTCCAGCACCTCGCGCATCATGGCGAAGTCGTCACCCGGCGTGATCCCTTCCGACTTGATGTTGAACTTGCGGTACTGGTTTTTGACGAAGCCATCGGGGCCGGCGACGATCATGGCGCCGACGGCATTGGTGCCCTGGATATGGCTGTTGTCGTAGACCTCGATGCGCTTGGGCGCATGCGGCAGGCTCAGCGTCGTGGCTATGGCGTCGAGCAGGCGGCTTTGGGTCGCTGTATCCGCGAGCTTGCGGCCGAGCGCCTCGCGCGCATTGGTCAGCGCGTGGGTGACGAGCTCCTTCTTCTCGCCGCGCTTGGGCGTGATGACCTCGACCTTGTGGCCGGCCTTGATCGACAGCGCGTTGGCGAGCAGCTCGCTCTCCTCGATCTCGTGCGAGAGCAGGATGGTCTTCGGCGGCGGCTTGTCGTCGTAGAACTGGGCGAGGAAGGACCCCAGCACTTCCTCCGGCGTGTACGTTTTCTCCGCGCGCGGGAAATAGGCGCGGTTGCCCCAATTCTGGCCGGTGCGGAAGAAGAACACTTCGACGCAGGAGAAGCCGCCGTCCTGGTGGATGGCGAACACGTCGGCTTCTTCCACCGTGCGCGGGTTGATGCCCTGCTGCGACTGGATCGCCGACAGCGCGGCGAGGCGATCACGATAGAGCGCCGCGCTCTCGAATTCGAGCTCGCCGGAAGCCTTCTCCATCTCGCCTGCGAGCTCCTGCTTCACCGCCTGGCTCTTGCCGGACAGGAAGTCGGTCGCCTCGCGCACCAGCGTCGTATAGCCGGGGAAGTCGATCTCGCGGGTGCAGGGGCCGGCGCAGCGGCGGATCTGGTAGAGCAGGCAGGGCCGCGAGCGGCTCTCGAAGAAGGAGTCCGTGCAGGAGCGGATCAGGAACGCGCGCTGCAAGGCCGTGATGGTGCGGTTGACGGCGCCGGCGGAGGCGAACGGGCCGAAATAGCGCCCGGGCCGGGTCTGCGCGCCGCGGTGCTTCAGGATCTGCGGCGCCCAATGGTCGCCGGTGATCAGGATGTAGGGAAACGATTTATCGTCGCGCAGCTGCACGTTGAAGCGCGGCCGCAGCTGCTTGATGAGGTTGGCTTCCAGCAGCAGCGCTTCGGTCTCGGTGATGGTCGAGACGATCTCCACGGTCACCGTGGCCGCGATCATGCGCAGGATGCGCGCCGGCAGCGGCGCACTCTGGCGCGCGTAGTTGGACAGGCGCTTTTTGACGTTCTTGGCCTTGCCGACATAGAGCACGTCGGCATTGGCGCTGAGCATGCGATAGACGCCGGGGGAGGTGGGCGCGAGCCGGACCGCGCGCTCGATCGCCTCGTGACCGGTCGCCAGCGGCTCTTCGCCGATCGCGCCGCTCTCTTCCAGAATATCCGGCAGCCGCGCATCGTCCTCGTCATCGCCACCCGTGGTGGCGGGATCGAGGTCGGGCGGCGCCGTCTCGCGCGATGCCTCGCCCGACGTCTCCTGGGGCCGGGCATCGGCGGTCGCGACACGCTGCGATTTGCGCGCGCGTGCGTCGTCCGGATTGTCGGTGGAATCGTGAACCATGGTGCGAATTTAAGTGCTGGGGGAGCCGATTTGAAGTTCCGGCCGTGCCGCACGCACAGGATGGTGGCGCAGTTCCCGGTAACGCTTCCTTAAGTCTGTTAACAGCGCGGTAACGGGTCTTAACAGCCCTTTTACTTAAAACTCTCGATAAATCTTACGCGAAAAAGTGGTGGTTCCGTAACCATGCGTTTTGGTCTTGCGCTGCGACGCAGGCCTCGCACCCGGTTGCGGCAAGTTGCGTTGGAGTGTGTGATGAAGGGGCTCGTTGTGGGCGCAGCCGCGTTGGTTGCAGCCGGCTGGGCGGCTTCGGCAGAGGCCGCCGATCTCAGTTACGGGCAGCGTGCGCCCTATACGGTCAATCAGCCGCTCAATGGCTATAGCTGGGCCGGCCCGTATCTCGGCGCCAATCTCGGCTATGAATGGGGCTCGGTGAGCAACAATCCCGCAAAGCCCTCCGGCTTCGTCGGCGGCGTGCAGGCCGGCTACAATTTCCAGAACGGCCCGTGGGTGTTCGGTGTCGAGGGCGACATCCAGGCAGCCGGCGCCGACGACACTTTCGCGCCGTGGAAGTTCTCCAATCCCTGGTTCGGCACGCTGCGCGGCCGCGCCGGCTATGCCTTCAACAACATCCTGTTCTACGGCACCGCGGGCCTCGCCTTCGGCGAGCTGCGCGCGCAGACCTTCGGCTGGACGGAATCGCACACCACCGCCGGCTGGACCGCCGGCGTCGGCGCGGAAGTCGGCTTCGCGCCGAACTGGAGCGCGAAGCTCGAATATCTCTACATCGATCTGTCGTCGAGCCAGTTCGCAATTACAGGCGTGTCAAACGGCTATAGCGCCAGCGTTGTTCGCGCAGGCGTGAACTATCACTTCTGATAGCCAAATAAGAAAATACCGGACAACAGCCTCCCGGCCGCTCGCGGCCGGACTTTTTTTGCGCCGAATTTTTTGAGTCAGGTCCGCTAGGAAAGGATCACTAAATTGACCGCCTTCGGCCCCTTCCCTTTCTTGTCCGGTTCGACTTCAAATGTGATACGCTGTCCTTCGGCAAGGTCCTTCAGTCCCGCCCGCTCCACCGCGGTGATGTGAACGAAGACATCGCGACCGCCGTCGTCCGGCTTGATAAAGCCGTAGCCGCGCTCGCCGTTGAAGAACTTAACCGTTCCCGTATTGGCCATCGGGAAACTCCCCCTCATTGCTCCTCCGTCGCAACGCAGACGCGCGTCGCGACATGACCGGGCATCACGAAGCCCGGGAGAGCTGGCCATCCTTGGGCAGACCCTTCGGTCCGACTGGATCTTTCTTAGGCCTTCACTCCGCCGCAACCATTCGCGGAAGCGGAACGTAAAGCCAGTCACGCAAACAGCATAATACGGTTCTTTGCAGATTGACTACCGCTACTGCATCTTTTTCCCAAGAATGCCGGAGTGTTACGGCCTCGGCACCTCTAATCGGAATCTGGCAGGACCACCCTGGCCGAGCGGCATTTCCAGCTCGTGCAGGATCGTCTTGAGTTCGCTTTGCAACGTGTAGGGTGGATTGACGATCAGGAGCCCGGCTGAGGTGAGCGCCGCGCCGTCAAGCTGTGGTGCGGCGCTGAATTCGAGCCGCAGACATTTTCCCGGGGTCTTTGCTGCGGCCGCGGTCCGCGCCACGAGTTGCGCCAGTGTGTCGGTGGCGCGCCGGCTCTTGGCGGGGTACCAGATTACATAGATACCGGTTGGCCATTTTGCGAACGCGGTGGAGAAAGCCTCGCCGAGTCTTTCGAATTCGTCTTTCGCCTCGAACGGCGGGTCGATCAGCACGAGGCCGCGCCGCTCCTTCGGCGGCACGAACGCCGGCAGCGCCACCCAGCCGTCGAGATCGACCACACGGGCCTGTTCGTCGCGCCGCAACAATTCGATCAACGCCTTGCGCGCCTTCGGCTCGAGCTCACACGCCACGAGCCGGTCCTGCGGCCGCATCAGGCCGCGCGCGATCAAGGGCGAACCCGGATAGAGCTTGAGCTCGCCCTTCGGATTGAAGGCGCGAACGATGTCCATGTACGGCTTGGTCAGTGCGACTGTCTCGTTCGTGAGGCGCGCCTGCATCAGCCGCGCGATCCCCGTCAGCCACTCGCCGCTGCGGCGCGCCTCATCGCTGTCGAGATCATAGAGGCCCGCACCCGCATGGGTGTCGATGACGCGGAAGGCGGCCGGCTTGTCCTGCAAATAGGTCAGGATGCGCGCCAGCACGATGTGCTTGATGACATCGGCGAAGTTGCCGGCGTGAAAGGCGTGGCGATAGTTCATGCAAGAGCACTACGCCACGCGATGGCCTGAGCAAAGAGGCACGAGAGCCTGAACTACCCGCCCCTGATCGGCGGCATCGTCACCTGGTCGCGGCGGCAGGCGCGGCGGTCGAGTTCTTCGCAGGCGCGGAATTGCAAGTCCTTGCTGAGGCAGATGCGGACCTCGGAGAGCCGGGTGCGGTTGCAGGTGACCGAGACGGCGGCGTTGCTCAGGCCCGGATTGGCCTTGATGAAGGCTTCTTCCACCTCGCCCGGCGCTACTGTCTTGGCCTGTGACAGGTCGAGATAGTCGGCCGGGATCTTGATCGCGGCGCGCGCCTTCCGGATCGTCTCGAAATAGTTGCGGTCGGTCAGCCCGGAGCAGGTGCCGTGCTTGTCCCATTCGTTGAAGATCAGCCCCGGCGCCGGCATCAAATCGAGCATCGAAGAGACGATGTTGCGGTTCAGCCGCGGCGACGGCCGCTGGCAATATTCAGGGAAGCCGTTCTCGTATTGCGGCCACAGCCCGTGCACCACGAAGGAATAGGGCCGCCCCTCGCACTGGATGTTCGAGCGCCCGCCACCGCGACCGCGCTCGGCCGCCTCCTCGCAGAAGGACGGCGACCAGGACAGCGACAGCACATAGAAATCGAACTCGCCGGGCGCGTTCTGCCGTTTGTCCTGCGCCTTCGCGCCGCCGGCCAGCGAGATCAGCCCGGCGGCAAGAATCAGGGGGAGGGTCAGCGAGATCATCAGGCGGGAGAACGAATGCAATCTGGAATGAAACATGACGACGCCCCTCAACTAGACTGTGCAATCAGCCTAGCAGGCAACAAGAACATTTCAAGAACAAAATTCGAGCGATCGTCTATCGGCCCGAATCAGGGCTTTTCGACTTAAGGCTTGGCGGCGCGGCAGGCCGGATTGTAGGCCCAGTTGCGATCGAGCCCGACCACGCACCATTCGACGCCCTGGCCGTAACCGGCAAAGCCGCCGTCCTCGACGATCGAGAAGTGCACCCTGCGCATCTTGCCGTCATTGAGCATGGCCTCGCCGGTGCAGTAGCGGCGCGGAATGTTGTCGGACGCCCAGGGCCGAAAGGCGGTCTCGTGGACGGCGGTGAAGCCCTCGATCTTCAAAGGCGAATTCCAGAACGAGCTTTCCTTCTCGGAGAACTGGCTCGCGATCGTCGGCAGCGCCTTGTCGCAATCGGCGACATTGCCGTCATAACGCGGCCCGCTCAGCCAGAAATTCAACTCCAGCGGATTGGCGGCCCTGGCCTCACTGAGCGACAGCGCTCCGAACATGAGGCCGAGAACGGCGGCAAAACGAAGCGATTTCAGGGAGGTCGAGGCGCGCATGGGCAATCCAGACAGCATGATCTGCGAAGGTCGGACGGTGCCGCGAAGGGCGGGGGAGGTCAAGTGCAGCGCGGCAACACTTGGCCAGGACTTGATCACAACGTCGCAGTCTACAGGCCTTCCGTTCTTTCCACCGCCGCGCAGGCACCGTAAACTACCCTCCATCAATCGGAGTGACGGGAATGCGAATCATTGCGGCCGCGGGCCTTCTTGCCTTGGGAATTATGGCGAGCCAGTCGGCGCGCGCCGACATCTTTCCGGTGCCGCCCTTCAAGGGCAACGACACCGGCGGCATCATCGCCTATTCCATGGCGACCCAGACCGATGCGCGCCAGGTCGCGGTCGATCACTGCGCGCGCTATGGCAAGGTGGCGAAATTCCTCGCGGTGCAGGCCTATGAGGGCGGCTACATCTCGTTCTCGTGCCGCTGGGTGCCCTATGGTGCGGCCGACCGGCCGATCCGCACGCTGTACTGAGGCGTTTTCGGAACGACAAAGGTCACGCCAAAGAGAAAGCTAGGGCATCTCAGCCGGGAGTCTCTCGCATGACGCGCAAGCTTGCTTTGCTCGGATCAGCCGTTTGCCTCGTATTCTCGGTGGGGAGTGCCTTCGCCGACGACCTGCCGGTGCGCAAGGCCGGTCTCTGGGAATTGAAGATGGTCAGGACCGGCTCGGCGATGCCGGAAATGACCATGCAGCACTGCACCGACGAGGCCGTCGACAAGGAGATGAACAACAACATCTCGCCGATGGCCAAGCAGGTCTGCTCCAAGCAGGACATCAAGAAAACCGCGACCGGCTATGTCAGTGATTCCGAGTGCAGCGTCGCCGGCATGTCCACGACCTCGCATGCCGAGATCACTGGCGATTTCAATTCGGCCTACACGGTGAAGACCTCGTCGCATGCGCAAGGTGGCGCGGTCGGTGCCGCGGGGCGCGACTCCACCATGACGCTCGAAGCGAAATGGCTCGGCGCATGCAAGCCGGACCAGAAGCCCGGCGACATCGTGATGCCCGGCGGCTTCAAGATGAATGTGCGCGACGTCGACAAGCTGAAGGCGCTGCTGCCGAAGTAAGCGGGGGCGTCGCCGCGAAATCGGTGCGCTCCCTCGCCCCGCTCTTGCGGGGAGAGGGTTGGGGTGAGGGGCCTCTCTCCAAACGCGGGATCGTCGAGGGACCTGTACCCCCTCACCCGGATCGCAAGAGCGATCCGACCTCTCCCAGCAAGCGGACCCAGCAAGCGGGGCGAGGTAAGAAGGAGCTACACCGGAATCCGCACGCTCGCCCTTAAGCCGCCCATCGGGCTGTCGCCGAGCGTGATGTCGCCGCCATGCGAGCGGGCGATGTCGCGGGCGATCGCAAGCCCGAGGCCGGTGCCGCCTTCGTCCTGGTTGCGGGCGTTGTCCAGCCGCAGGAACGGCTTGAATACCTCCTCGCGCAAATGCACGGGAATGCCGGGACCGTCGTCGTCGACCGTGACGGTGAGATAGCGGTGATCGCGCTGGCCCGAGATGGCGATGGCCTGGCCGTAGCGCGCGGCATTGGTGACGAGGTTGGCGAGGCAACGCTTGAACGAGGCCGGCTTCACCGTGACCACGGGCAGACCGCTGAACGTCACGGTCGCGGTGTGGCCGTGGCGTTCGGCGTCGCTGCGCAGCTCCTCGAGCGCCTGCGCCATATCGGTCGGCTGCGACTGCTCGCCGGAATCGCCGCGGGCGAACGCAAGGTAGTCCTCCAGCATCATCGACATCTCGTCGACGTCCTTGCGCATGCCCTCGAGCTCGGGACTGTCGCCGATCAGCTCCAGCTCGAGCTTGAAGCGGGTCAGGATGGTGCGCAGATCGTGGCTGACGCCGGCGAGCATCGCGGTGCGCTGCTCCATCGCGCGTTCGATGCGCGACTTCATCTCGAGGAAGGCGCCCGCCGCGCGCCGCACCTCGCGCGCGCCGCGGGGCCTGAAGTTCGGCGCCTCGCGGCCCTTGCCGAAACTTTCCGCGGCGTCCGCAAGCCGCAGGATCGGCTTGATCTGGTTGCGCAGGAACAGCACCGACACGATCAGCAGGATCGAGGACGTGCCGACCATCCAGAACAGGAAGATTTCCGAGTTCGAGGCGTAGGCGGCGCTGCGCTGCGCGAACACGCGCATCACGGCATCGTCGAGCTGGATGCGGATCTCGACGAGGTTGGAACGGCCGACCGTGTCGATCCAGAACGAGCGTCCGATCTGGCGGCCGAGCTGCACCGACAGCGTCTGGTCGAGCAGCGAGAAAAACGGTTTTGGTCCCGGCGGCGGCATGTCGCCGACGGGAAGAAAATCGACCACCAGCTGCATGCGCTCGGCGATGCGGCGCAGCTGCGCGCGGTCCTTGTCCTGCGGATAGCCTTTGTAGACGTCAATGAGGCTGGCGACGTCCTGCACCACGGCCTGCGACAGGCGCCGCGTTACCGTATTCCAGTGGCGCTCCATGAACACGAAGGCGACCACGGTCTGCAGGATCACCATCGGCACGATCATGATCAGCAGCGCGCGCGCATAGAGGCCGGTCGGCATCCAGCCCTTGAACGCGTTGCCCATCCAGCCATTGGCGGCCGAGACGCGCCCGGCGGCGCTTCGTAGCAGCGTCAGGCCGGTATCGATCGTGCTCATCGGTCGCGCTTCACTTGATTTATGGCGAGGCTACCAGCCGGTAGCCGATTCCGCGCACCGCCTGCAGAAACAGCGGATTGGCGGGATCGGTCTCGATCTTGCGCCGCAGGCGGTTGATCTGCACGTCGACCGCGCGCTCGTTGACGCTGCCATTGCCGGTCAGCGCACTGCGCGGAATGGTCTCGCCCGGCGTCTCCGAAAGAATCCGCAGCATCTCGCGCTCGCGGTCGGTGAGGTGGATGACCTCCTCGCCCTGGCGCAATTCGCCGCGCTCCAGATGGTAGACGTAGGGACCGAAAACGATCTTCTCCACCGCCACGGCCTGGACCGGCGGCGCGGCGCGCTTGAGGATGTTGTTGATGCGCAGCGCCAGCTCGCGCGGCTCGAACGGCTTTGCCACGTAATCGTCGGCGCCGATCTGAAGGCCCTCGATGCGGGCCTCGGCTTCATGGCGTGCCGTCAGCATCACGATCGGCACCGAGGAGGATGTGCGGATGAACCGGGCGAGATCGAAGCCGGTCTCGCCGGGCATCATGACGTCGAGGATGAGCAGGTCGAAATGCAGGCCCAGAAGCTTTGACCGCGCATCACCCGCGCTCGAAGCGGTGGTGACGCGATAGCCTTCGGCCGCGAGAAAGCGCGACAGGAGATCGCGGATGCGGCGGTCGTCGTCGACCAGCAGCAGATGCGGGGCGTCGTCGGCCGGTTGCACCGGCGGGCGGGCGAGCGTGGCAGCGAGCGGCACGGTCACTCCTTTGAATCTTGATTGGTGGCGAAGATCGTCTCCAGCACCTTGTCCGGATCGTCGCGGTCGATCATCGCGCGCAGGAAGCGCTTGACGGTCTCGGCATCCTGCGGCGCCAGCTCGGCGAGCGCCTTGGTGATGCGCGTGGTCTGCAGGCCGGCGAGCTTCTGCACCAGTGCCTCGCCCTTCGGCGTCGCGTAGAGCAGACGCTGGCGGCGGTCATTGTCGCCGGTCTTCTGCACGATATAGTCCTCGTCCAGGAGCTGCTTGAGCACCCGGCCGAGCGACTGTTTTGTGATGCGCAGGACGTCGAGCAGGTCGGCGACCTTCAGGCCTGGATAGCGGTAGACGAAGTGCATGACCCGGTGATGGGCCCGGCCGAAGCCGAAAGCCTCCAGCTCGTGGTCGGGATCGCCGACGAAATCGCGATAGGCGAAGAACAGCAGCTCGATGATATCCCAGCGCAAATTGCCTCCATCGCCTGCCGCCGGCCGTGGCTCGGCAGCGTCTTGAGGGGGAGTCGCGAAATTTATGTCAGGCATATTGACGTATCTTGGGTTCAATGTTACAAAACGATCAGCCCGCACGAAATTTTAGGTCGTTTCGCGTCGGGTGGCATTTCTGAGAGCGGCCGGAGTGAGCCGGACAGGCGGCGACGGCCGACGCAGATCTACCGTGCGATTGTCGAGCGGCATTTCGGCAAAACATACTGGACTTCCGCCTTCCGCAAAAGCATGTCCTCGACGAACATGCTGGCCACGGAAACCGGCCGTAACAAGGCTGGCGGTGGTTCGGCCAGAAACCACATCAAGCCAGCCGGGCCCGAAAGCGGGCAGGCGGGCGCCAGAACAGCGCCGCTACCGGCAGCGGGAGGCAAGGACATGAGCATGAAATTCGACATCCAGCCCGCATCCAATCCGACTCCTGAGAAGGACCGGGTCGCCAAGCTGGTCGACCCCGGCTTCGGACGCGTCTTCACCGACCACATGGCGGTGGTCCGCTACAACCAGGCCAAGGGCGGCTGGTACGAGGCGCGCGTCGAGGCGCGCGCCAATTTCCAGATCGATCCGGCCGGCGCCGTCCTGCACTACGCCCAGGAAATCTTTGAGGGCCTGAAGGCCTACAAGCGCGACGACGGCGGCGTGAACCTGTTCCGCCCCGAGGCCAATGCGCGCCGCTTCAAGGACTCCGCCGATCGCATGGCGATGGCGCAGGTCCCCGAGGACGTCTTCATCGAGGCGGTCGAGCAGGTCGTGCGCATCGATCGCGCCTGGATGCCGGGCGGCGAGGGCAGCCTTTATCTGCGCCCCTTCATGATCGCGAGCGAGACCTTCCTCGGCGTCAAGCCGTCGTCGGAATACATCTTTGCGGTGATCGCTTCGCCGGTCGGCTCCTATTTCAAGGGCGGCCCCGCGCCGGTCTCGATCTGGGTCTCCGAGAATTACACGCGGGCAGCGGTCGGTGGCACCGGCGCCGTCAAATGCGGCGGCAATTACGCGGCGAGCCTGCGCGCGCAGGCGGAAGCGATCCAGCACGGCTGCGATCAGGTCGTCTTCCTCGATGCGGTCGAGCGCCGCTACGTCGAGGAGCTCGGCGGCATGAACGTGTTCTTCGTGTTCGACGACGGCTCGCTGTCGACGCCGCCGCTCGGCACCATCCTGCCCGGCATCACCCGCGACTCCATCATTGCGCTCGCCCGCGATGCCGGGAAGACCGTGCGCGAGGAGCCGTACTCGCTCGACCAGTGGCGCAAGGATGCGGCCAGCGGCAGGCTGAAGGAGGCCTTCGCCTGCGGCACCGCCGCCGTGATCTCGCCGATCGGCAAGGTGCGCTCGGTCAGCGACGATTTCGAGATCGGCGGCGGTGCCGCCGGCCCCGTCGCCATGGGCCTGCGCAAGCAGCTCGTCGACATCCAGTACGGCCGCACCAACGATCCGCACAGCTGGATCCGCAAGGTGTTTTGAGGCTCGATCTCTTCCCTTCTTCCCGCTTGCGGGGAGGGGGGCTGAGACTGCGGTTGCCGCATCGCGCGTCGGCTGGTAAACGCCCGCATGGCCGAAAAACCCAAAAAACCCCAGAAACTGAAGGCGCGCCTGCCGCGCGGGCTCGAGGATCGCGATCCCGCCGCGATCCGGGCGACGCGCGAGATGGTCGAGAAGATCCGCGCCGTCTACGAGCTCTACGGGTTCGAGCCGGTGGAGACGCCGGCGATGGAATACACCGACGCGCTCGGCAAATTCCTGCCCGACCAGGACCGCCCCAACGAGGGCGTGTTCTCGTTCCAGGACGACGACGAGCAGTGGATCTCGCTCCGCTACGATCTGACCGCGCCGCTCGCGCGCTATGTCGGAGAGCGCTACGGCACCGACGGTCTGGTCCTGCCCTATCGCAGCTATCGCGTCGGCTACGTCTTCCGCAACGAGAAGCCCGGCCCCGGCCGCTTCCGCCAGTTCATGCAATTCGACGCCGACACAGTCGGCTCGGCCACGCCGGCAGCGGATGCCGAGATCTGCATGATGGCAGCCGACACGATGGAAGCGCTTGGCGTCGCGCGCGGCCAGTACGTGGTGAAGGTGAACAACCGCAAGGTGCTCGACGGTGTTCTAGAAGCCATCGGGCTTGCGGGTGAGGAGAACGCGGGCCGCAGGCTGACCGTGCTGCGCGCCATCGACAAGCTCGACAAGTTTTCCGCCGACGAAGTGCGCAAATTGCTTGGCGCCGGACGATGGGATGGCGGCGAAGAAGGCAAGGGCGACTTCACGAAAGGCGCCAATCTGAGTGCGGAGGAGGCTGACGTCGTTCTCGCCATCACCAAGCCACGCGATGATTGGAAAGAGGCCATTGCGGCGGCAGAAACCTACCTCGCCAAGAGCGAAATTGGTCAAGCCGGCGTGAGCGAGCTGGAAGAGATTGCCAAGCTGGTCACGGCGTCGGGTTACGGCGTCGACCGCATCAAGATCGATCCGTCCGTCGTGCGCGGCCTCGAATACTACACCGGCCCCGTCTATGAGGTCGAACTTCTGCTCGACACCAAGGACGAGAAGGGCCGCCCCGTGCGCTTCGGCTCCGTCGGCGGCGGCGGACGTTACGACGGCCTGGTCTCCCGCTTCCGCGGCGAGCCGGTGCCGGCGACCGGTTTCTCGATCGGCGTGTCGCGGCTGCAAGCTGCGCTGACCTTGCTCGGCAAGCTCGATACGCGCCCCGAAGTCGGCCCCGTCGTGGTCACGGTGTTCGACCGCGACCGCGTCGCCGACTATCAGAAGATGGTGGCGAGCTTGCGCACCGCCGGCATCCGCGCCGAGCTCTATCTCGGCAATCCCAAGAACATGGGCAACCAGCTCAAATATGCCGACCGCCGCAACTCACCCTGCGTGATCATCCAGGGTTCGGATGAAAAGGCGCGCGGCGAGCTGCAGATCAAGGACCTGGTCGAAGGCGCCAAGGCGGCTGCCGCGATCGCCTCCAACCAGGAATGGCGCGAGACGCGCCCCGCGCAGTTCTCGTGCAGCGAGGCCGACCTCGTTTCAAAAGTGCGCGAGGTCCTCGCGCGCCATGACGTAACGTGGGGATAGCCATTCCGGCGGGCCGTCCTGCCCGGGCTTGTCCCGGGCATCCACGTCCTGTTTGATGCGCACCTTCATGAACGATCGGGGTGTACCCGGTCATCGCGACAGCAGTAGGGAGACGACAATGCCTGAGATCACCGTCAGCATGGCCGAAGGCCGCACCGACGAGCAGAAGGCCGGCATGATGCGCGACATCACGCAGGCGCTGGTGAAGAATCTCGGCGTCGACGCCGATGCCGTCGTCATCCAGATCAACGAAGCGCCCCTCCGCCACAAGATGAAGGGCGGCAAGACCTTTGTGGAGCGCGCGGCGGCTGCGAAGAAGTAGGCAGCGCTGTAGCGCCGATCACAGCTGTCGTCCCGGCGAACGCCGGGACCCATAACCCCAGGGAGCGGTTGTGGGCGCGAACTGGTAACTCCGAGTCTTCGCCAAACTTCTCCCTGTGGTTGATGGTGTGGACGGCCCCCTACGGCATCAGTGTGCCAGAATGAGGTTGTCAGAAACTCATTCACAGGAGCCGTCCGTGAACCAGATTATCCGCATTGGGATGGATACGTCGAAGTATATTTTTCAGCTGCATGGCGTTGATGCGTCTGAGCAGGTCGTGTTGCGCAAGCGGCTTAGCCGCAAGGCGATGCTGGATTTCTTTGCCAAGCTGCCGCCGACGGTGGTGGTGATCGAGGCCTGCGGGGCGGCTCATCACCTGGCGCGAGAGCTTGGCAAGCTGGGACACACGGTCAAGCTGATCGCACCGCAGCTGGTGAAGCCCTATATACCGCGCAACAAGAACGACGGGCGCGATGCGGACGGGCTGTGCGAGGCCGCAAGCCGGCCGCGGATGCGGTATGTGCCGGTGAAGACGGCCGAGCAGCAGGCCGCGCTGATGCTGCTGGGCGTCCGAGAGCAATTGGTCGCACGTCGCACGCAACTCTCCAACATGATCCGCGGGCATGCGGCGGAGTTCGGTCTGATCGCGGCCAAGGGGCTGGACAAGCTCGCCGCGTTCCTGACAGCGATCGGGCAGGACAAAGGCGTGCCGGCGCTGGCCCGGGAGCTGTTTGCAATGCTTGCCCGCCAATATGAGCAGGTGCAGGGCGAGCTGAAGGCCATCGAGGCTAAGCTTCTCTCCTGGCACCGTGCCGATGCCATGAGCCGGCGCCTGGCGCAGATCCCGGGGATTGGTCCGGTCACCGCCGCAGCGCTGGTGATGAAGGCGCCCGATCCACATGCCTTCCGCTCGGGGCGGCTGTTTGCCGCCTGGCTCGGCCTGACCCCAAAGGACCATTCCACCGCGGGAAAGACCAGGCTCGGCAAGATAACCCGTGCAGGCGATGAGACCTTGCGTCAGCTGCTGGTGGTTGGAGCAACCTCGGTGGTCAAGATAGCCAAATCGAAAGCTCGTGGGCCGAGCTGGCTGATCGAGCTTTTGAAGCGCAAGACACCGAAGCTGGCGGCGGTGGCGCTAGCCAACAAGATGGCCCGCATCGCCTGGAAGCTGATGACGACGGGAGAACACTACGACAGCGCGCGGCGTGAGGCGCGAACCGAGGCCCAAACGGCCGCCGCCGTGTGATCGAGAGATTCGGCCGGCCGGCGGGTTAGCCCACCGGCCGAACCGGAGCTGCAAGAGCAGAGGAGATGGTGCGATCGATCGTTCGAGATGCGAGTAAATCCGTGGGACCCATTGGCCGAACAAGGTCGCGTGGTTGATTGGAACTCGTGTCGCGAAAACCATCTTGGCCAGCGGTCCTCCGACAAGCCGCATCAATAGGCCGGACATATGGATGCAAGCGATCCGATCAAACATCACAAAGCTCTTGTGCCACGGGGGCCGTCCACATATGGGTCCCGGATCGGCGCTCCGCCCTGGACAACGCTACGCGTTGCCAAGGCTGCGCTTGTCCGGGACGACAGCGGAGTTTGAATGACCATGGACGCACGCGACTTCATCAAAATCGGCATGAGCGCCGAGCGCACGCTGGTGGTGCCGGCCGAGCGGACGGTCGGGCATTTCGTGCCCGGCATGCCGATGATCTATGCGACGCCGATGATGATTCTGGAAATGGAGATGACGTCGGGCGATGCGATCCGCTCCGCGCTTCAGCCGGGCTGGGTCACGGTCGGCACCGAGGTCGACATCCGCCATCTCGCCGCAGCCTTGGTCGGCGCGACGGTGCGGACCACTGCGAAAGTGATCGCCGTCGAGCGCCGCGTCATCCGCTTCGAGGTCGAGGCCTTCGAGGGCACGCGCAAGCTCGGCGAAGGCCGCCACGCGCGCGGGCTCGTGAATGTCGAGACGTTCAACAAGCGGTTGGGCGCGTAGCGGCGGGCTCGGTACCGTAGGGTGCGCAAAGTCGCGAAGCGCCGTGCCCACCATTCCTTCGTGATGGATACAGACCGTGGGCACGCTTCGCTTTGCCCACCCTACGGCACCTGTTTACTTCGCGAGCTCCTTCGACCGCTTCGTCGCCGCCGCGATCGCGCGGATCATCAGGTCGCGCAGGCCGGGCTCGCCCATCAGCACGCCGAGCGCCGCGGCGGTGGTGCCGCCGGGTGAGGTAACGTTCTGGCGCAGCGTGCTGGAGGGAAGATCCGACTGGTGCAGCAGCTCGCCGGAGCCCGCGACCGTTTCACGCGCGAGCTTTGTCGCGAGTGCCTCGGGCAGTCCCGCTTCGACGCCGGCGCGCGCGAGTTCTTCGGCGAGCAGGAACACATAGGCGGGGCCCGAGCCAGAGACGGCGGTCACCGCATCCATCAGGCCTTCATCCTCGACCCATTCGACCGAGCCGGTGGCGCGCAGCAAGGCATCGGCGACCGCACGCTGGCCGGCGCTGACGTTCTTCGCAGCAACGGCCACCGTGATGCCGCGGCCGATCGCGGCCGGCGTGTTCGGCATCGCGCGCACCGCGGCGCCGCCGCAGATCTCTTCGAGCGAGGCGATCGTGGTGCCCGCCATGATCGAGACCACGGAGGTTTTTTCCGAGACGAACGATTTCAGCTTGGTGCCGGCCTCGCGGAACATCTGCGGCTTCACCGCGACGACCATCGTCTCGACGTGGCCTGCCGCCTTCACATCCGGATTGAGCGCGACGCCCTTGGCGGCCAGCGCGGTGATCTCGGGAGAGATGAAAGGATCGACCACCGCGACGCGGCGCGGATCGAGTCCGCCCGCCAGCCATCCGGTCAGCATCGCACCGCCCATCTTGCCGGCGCCGGCGAGGAGGATGGTTCCGGTGATGTTTTGGAGAGTGTTGTTCGCCATCGCTGTTGCCAATCCGTCGTCCTGGCGAAAGCCAGGACCCATTACCCCAAGGGGTTCTAGTGGATGGAGGTGTTGGCAACAAGCGTCGCGCGACATGGAGAAATCACGCGGTATGGGTCCAGGCTTTCGCCAGGACGACGATGAGGAAAGCGTTGTCCGTCCCTCACCGTTTCGGGCGCGGCCCTACGCTTCGCCCACCGTATCGAACATCGCCGCGTCCATCGCCTGCGCGGTGGTCTTGCCTGCCCACACCACGAACTGGAACGCCGGAAAATAGCGTTCGCAGGCATGGATGGCGCCGGCGAGCATGGCTTCGCATTGCGCGGTCGAGGCGGTCAGCCCACCCGGCAGCACCAGCGCCTGGCGGTGCATGATCATGCCGGTGTTGCTCCACAGGTCGAAATGGCCGATCCACAATTGCTCGTTGATCGCGGCGACGAGCCGCTGCACTTCGCCGCGGCGCGCGACCGGAATCTTCATGTCGAATGCGCAGGCCAGATGCAGCGCTTCGATCTCGCCCATCCAGGTGAACGAGATCTGGTAGTCGGTCCATTGTCCCTTGGAGACAATGGTGAGTTCGTCTTCGCCGGAGCGTTCGAACGGCCAGTTGTTGCTGGCAGCGATATCCTCGACCACCGCGAGCGGATGGCTTTTGGAATCGATAGCGCCTTCGAGCAGGGACATGCCGTCTCGACCTCTTGCCTTTTTGTTGTCTTTGATACGCACGCGGTTGGTCCGGCGCGCGCTCCCTTAGATATCGCTAAGGAGATCCCCTCGGAGTCGCTTTCTGCGATCTCCTCGGAGTCGCTGTTGCGATCCCGTGATCAGCGCGGGCTTGTCGCGGATCAACTGATGTGATTTGCGGAATCTGCGCAACCGGGTCCCGAGTCCGTCCACAAGCCAGGACTCGTTCGTCCACAGCTCATCTCGGCCACAATTATTAACGAAAGGAACAAATCGGAGTCGGACTCCCGGACCGCGCACCAATCGTTAATTCCGCCCCGCGAGGGCCGGCCCGCCATAGCGGCATGGGACCATGCAGTTTTTTGCTGCGGAACACGCTTGCTGCGGCCCCGAACCAGCGTCATATTTCCGTTCAGGCCGTTCATTCCGGACGGCCGATGTTCTCAGGGCGGGGTGAAAGTCCCCACCGGCGGTAAGGGTCGCAAGGCCCAAGCCCGCGAGCGCCTTCCCCAAAGCTTTGCCGAAGGGAAGGGTCAGCAGATTCGGTGCAACTCCGAAGCCGACGGTTAAAGTCCGGATGAAAGAGAACGGTCGGTGGCAGACGCATCGTAGGATGCGGCTGTTTGTCGTTCCGTGTGCCCTGATTCTGGTCCTTTGAAGGAAAGCCATGAATCAGATGTTGCAAGATCCCCAAACCGAAACGTCCCAGACAACCCAGCCGCCGGTTCCAGTTGATCCGCCGGCGACCGAGCATCCGCGTTTTGCAAAGCCGCAGCGGGTGGCCTTCGTGCAGGCCTGCTGGCACCGCGACGTGGTCGAGGAAGCCCGCATCGCCTTCATCAAGGAGGCCGAGGCGCGCCATCTCACCCATGTCGACGTGTTCGAGGTGCCGGGCTCGTTCGAGATCCCGCTGCATGCGCAGGTCCTCGCCAAGACGCGGCGCTACACCGCGATCGTCGCGGCCGGCCTTGTCGTTGACGGTGGCATCTATCGCCACGAATTCGTCGCCGACACCGTGATCAAGGCGCTGATGGACGTGCAGCTCCGCACCGAGGTGCCGGTGTTCTCCGCTGTGCTGACGCCGCAGCAATTCCACGAGACCGAAGTGCACTACGATTTCTTCCGCAGGCACTTTGCGATCAAGGGCGTCGAGGTCGCGGCCGCCTGTGCGGAGACGTTGCACGGCCTGGAGCGCCTGCGCGGCCAGGTCGCGGCGGGAATTGTGTGAGCCGCCCCTTCACACGCCGCTGATTGTCAATCCCGCCGCCGTCCCTATAAAGTCGGCGGCGGGAGGAGGCCGTGCCGTGGAGACGGGCGGCCGACAAGATCATGTTCGAAGGACACGATCCCTATCTCGTCGCGCTCTCTGTGGCGATCGCGAGTCTGGGTGGCTATACCGGCTTTGCGCTTGCTGCTCGCATCCGCAACACGCCCGGCGTCAGCAACCGCGTTCTGCTTGCGGGGGCGGCTGTGTTTCTGGCCGTCGGCATCTGGACCATGCATTTCGTCGGCATGCTGGCCGCGCCGCTGCCGCCGGACACGGTCTATCTCGTTCTTCCCACCATCATCTCGTTCCTGATCTGCGCGCTGGTGGTCGGCATCTCGCTTTTCTTTGTCTCGATCGGCGAGCCGAGCTTGAAGCGCGTGGCTTCGTCGGCGGTGCTGCTCGGTGCCGGCATTGCGAGCATGCATTATGTCGGGATCCACGGGCTGGCTGGCCCGTTCGGCATCGTGCACGACCCGATCATGGTTCTTCTGTCGGTCGTCGTGGCCATCGTCACGGCCTATGGCGGCCTGCGCGCGTTCCTGGCGCAGCAGGAAGGCGTTCGGCTGATTGTCAGCTCGATCGTTTTCGGTATGGCCGTCTCCGGCATGCATTACACCGCGATGCTGGGCATGCATTTCGAGCCGCTGACCGGCACGGCGCATCACCATGCCGGCGGCGGCCTTGCCGCGTCGCAACAAATCCTGTCGATCATCGTGGCTGTGCTGTGCTTCGTCATTGCTGCCGGCTTCTTGCTGTCGCTCGTTCCCGATCAACGGCGACAGGCTTCGGCTCCTGTCGCCGTTGATCCGGTTGCTCCGTCGGTCGCGCCGGCCGTGGTATCCGCCGCCCCTCCGCGGCCAATGGCGCCGCTCGGCGGCCTCGGTCAGCCGCCGCGAGCGCCGGTTCCCCGGCTGCCGGTCGAGAGCGCCGACGGGACGCACTTCATCGAGACGGCCAATGTCCGCAGCGTGCGCGCCGATGCGCATTACACCCGCGTCCATGACGGCACGCGGGAGCGGATGTGCCCCTGGTCGATCTCCGAGGCCGAGGCGCAGCTCGATCCCTCGCTATTCTTGCGTGTGCACCGCAGCCATATCGTCGCGATCCCCCATGTCGCGCTGGTCCGCAAGGAGGGCGACGGCGCCGTGCTCGAGCTCGACGGCCCATCGCCGCACCGGGTGCCGGTGAGCCGCGCCAAGATCGCCGAGGTCAAGGCGAGATTGGGGCTGGTGAACAGGCGGCAGGCGTAGGTTACCGAACTCCGCTCTCTCACTCCCTCGCCCCGTTCTTACGGGGAGAGGGTGGGGTGAGGGGCCTCCATCCACACGGGCGATCGTCGTGAGACCTGTACCCCCTCACCCGGATTGCATCTTGCGATGCAATCCGACCTCTCCCGCAGGCGGGGAGAGGTGAAGACAAGCGCCATACGTCGCCGCCCCTGACGCAATTCGTGCGCTTCCACCCGCAATTCGTGCGAAATCCGCTGTTCCGTGCCCGAATGATTGCGGGCCGCTCCGCCGGGAGTGACCGTCCCCTCCAACGTCGGCGCCGTCACGCGCAAAGGACGACGAGGAGGAGATGATGATCCCGGGCTCATTCAGCTATCACCGGCCGGCGAGTGTCGCCGACGCCGTCAAACTCTTGTCCGACCTCGGCGAGGATGCGCGGCCGCTGGCCGGCGGGCACAGTCTGGTGCCGATGATGAAGCTTCGGCTTGCCACCCCCGCCCATCTGATCGATCTGCATGGCATCGCCGCCCTGAAGGGCATCAGCCGTAACGGCAACAATCTCGTCATCGGCGCGATGACCACTCAGCACGAGTTGCTGGCCTCCGACGAGGTCGCAAAGTCGATGCCGATCCTGCATGAGGCGGCGCTGCTGATCGCCGATCCGCAGGTGCGCTACCGCGGCACGATCGGCGGCAATGTCGCCAATGGCGATCCCGGCAACGACATGCCGGCGCTGATGATGACGCTGGGGGCGAGCTATCGCCTCGAAGGCGCCGGCGGAGCCCGTGACGTCGCCGCCGCGGACTTCTATCAGGGCGCCTATTTCACCGCGCTCGAGCCCGGCGAGATCCTGACCTCGATCTCGGTCCCCGTGCCGGCGGCCGGTCACGGCTACGCCTACGAAAAGCTCAAGCGCAAGGTTGGCGACTACGCCACCGCGGCAGCCGCTGTCGTGCTGACCATGTCCGGCGGCAAGGTCGCGACCTGTTCGATTGGTCTCACCAATGTCCATGAGACGCCGCTGCTCGCCGCTGACGCCGCCAAGGCCGTGATCGGTACCAGCCTCGATGCGGCGACGCTGAAGAAGGCGGCCGCCGCGGCCGAAGCGATCATGGCGCCGGCCGCGGATGCCCGCGGTCCCGTCGAATACCGCAAACATGTCGGCGGCATCATGGTGACGCGGGCGCTGCAACGCGCCGCTTCTGTCGCGAAGTAAGGGAGGGGACCAATGGCCAAAACACACGTGACCATGAAGGTGAACGGCGCCGAGGTCGAAGGCCTCGTCGAGCCGCGCACGCTGCTTGTGCACTTCATCCGCGAAAATCTGCAGATGACCGGCACCCATATCGGCTGCGAGACAACGCATTGCGGCGCCTGCACCGTCGATATCGACGGCATGTCGGTGAAGTCCTGCACCATGTTCGCGGTGCAGGCCCAGGGAAGTGACATCACCACGATCGAAGGCATCGCCAATGCCGACGGCACGCTGTCGGCGCTGCAGGAAGGTTTTCGCATGATGCACGGCCTGCAATGCGGCTTCTGCACGCCCGGCATGATTGTCCGCGCGCATCGCCTCTTGAAGGAAAATCCCTCGCCGAGCGAGCCGGAAATCCGGATGGGCATCTCCGGCAACATCTGCCGCTGCACCGGCTACCAGAACATCGTCAAAGCCATTCAATACGCCAGCGCCAAGATCAACGGCGTCGAATTCCAGGAGGCCGCAGAATGAACGACCTCACTCCCACGCGGGAACAACGCACCGCCGCACTCGAAGGCATGGGCTGCAAGCGCAAGCGCGTCGAGGACATCCGCTTCACGCAAGGCAGGGGAAATTACGTCGACGACGTCAAGCTGCCCGGCATGCTGCATGGCGACTTCGTCCGCTCGCCGCATCCGCATGCCCGCGTCAAGAAAATCGACGACAGCGCAGCGCTGAAGGTCCCCGGCGTGCTCGCGGTCATCACCGCCGAGACGCTGAAGACCGTCAACCTCGCCTGGATGCCGACCTTGGCCGGCGACGTGCAGATGGTGCTGGCCGACGGCAAGGTGCTGTTCCAGAACCAGGAGGTCGCCTTCGTCGTCGCCACCGACCGCTATGCGGCCGATGACGGCATCAACGCGGTGATCGTCGAATACGAGCCGCTGCCGCCATTGGTCGATCCTTTCAAAGCGATGAATGCGGATGCGCCGGTGCTGCGCGAGGACCTCGTCGGCAAGATGTCCGGCGCGCATGGTCCGCGCAAGCACGACAACCACATCTTCGAGTGGACCGTCGGCGATAAGGATCTCACAGACGCCGCCTTCAGGAAGGCGGAGGTCACGATCAAGGAGATGATCTCCTATCACCGCACCCATCCGTCGCCGCTGGAGACCTGCCAGTGTGTCTGCTCCTTCGACAAGATCAAGGGCGAGCTGACGATCTACGGCACGTTCCAGGCCCCGCACGTGATCCGCACCGTGGTGGCGCTGATCGCAAAGCTGCCGGAGCACAAGATCCACGTCATCGCCCCCGACATCGGCGGCGGTTTTGGCAACAAGGTTGGCGCCTATCCCGGCTATATCTGTGCGGCGGTGGCCTCCATCGTCACCGGCAAGCCGGTGAAATGGGTCGAGGACCGTATCGAGAACCTGACTGCGACCTCGTTCGCGCGCGACTATCACATGACCACCGAGATCGCCGCGACAAAGGACGGCAAGGTCACCGGCTTGCGTGTCCACGTGCTCGCCGATCACGGCGCGTTCGACGCCTGCGCCGACCCGTCAAAATGGCCGGCCGGCTTCTTCAACATCGTCACCGGCTCCTATGACTTCCCGACCGCGCACCTCGCGGTGGACGGCGTCTACACCAACAAGGCACCCGGCGGCGTCGCCTACCGTTGCTCGTTCCGCGTCACGGAGGCCGCCTATTGCATCGAGCGCGCCATGGATATTCTGGCGCAGAAGCTCAACATGGATCCGGCGGAGCTGCGGCTGAAAAACTTCATCAAGCCGGAGCAGTTCCCGTATCACTCGGCACTCGGTTGGGAATACGATTCCGGCGACTACCACACCGCCATGCGCAAGATGATGGAGACCACCGGCTACGCTGCGCTCCGCAAGGAGCAGGCGGAGAAGCGGGCCGCGTTCGCCCGCGGCGAGACCCGCGACATCATGGGCCTCGGCATCTCCTTCTTCACCGAGATCGTCGGCGCCGGTCCGTCGAAGAATTGCGACATTCTCGGCATTGCCATGTTCGACTCCTGCGAGATCCGCATGCACCCAACCGGAGCCGGCATCGCGCGGGTCGGTTCCAAGAGCCAGGGCCAGGGCCACGAGACCACATGGGCCCAGATCATCGCAACCGAGATCGGCATTTCCGCTGATAACATCATGGTCGAGGAGGGCAACACCGACACCGCGCCTTATGGGCTGGGCACCTACGGTTCGCGCTCGACGCCGGTGGCGGGCGCCGCGATCGCCATGGCTGCGCGAAAGATCAAGGCCAAGGCGCAGATGATCGCGGCCTACAAGCTTGAGGTCCACGAGGACGATCTCGAATTCGACATCGACGGTTTCCGGGTCAGGGGTCTGCCGGAGAAATTCATGTCGATGAAGGATATCTGCTGGGCGGCGTACAACTCCGTGCCGCCGGGCATGGAGCCGGGGCTGGAAGCGGTGAGCTACTACGATCCACCCAACATGACCTATCCGTTCGGTGCTTATCTCTGCGTGATGGACATCGACGTCGATACCGGCGTGTACAAGGTCCGGCGCTTCTACGCGCTCGACGATTGCGGCACCCGTATCAACCCGATGATCATCGAGGGCCAGGTGCATGGCGGCCTCACCGAAGCCTTCGCGATCGCGATGGGCCAGGAGATCCGCTACGACGAGGTCGGCAACGTCGTCACCGGCTCGTTCATGGACTTCTTCATGCCGACCGCGGTCGAGACGCCGCATTGGGAGACCGACTTCACCGTCACCCCGTCGCCGCACCACCCGATCGGCGCCAAGGGCGTCGGCGAAAGCCCGAATGTCGGCGGCGTGCCGGCCTTCTCCAACGCTGTGAATGACGCATTCTCGTTCCTGGGCAGCACGCACATCCAGATGCCGCACGACTTCTGGCGCAACTGGAAGGCGGCGAAGGATCTGGGCGCGGTGGCGTAGTGTGACCGTCATTGCGAGCGAAGCGAAGCAATCCAGTATCTCACCGCGGAAGCAGTCTGGATTGCTTCGTCGCTTCGCTCCTCGCAATGACGAGGAGAGAGTGGAATCATGAAAGGCCGTGACGAGATCGCGCAAGCTTTGGCTGCATCGGGTTACATCGCCGATGCGGACCTCGCGACTGCGGTCTCGCTGATGCAATTGCTGCGGCGTCCGCTGCTGCTCGAAGGCGAGGCGGGCGTCGGCAAGACTGAGGTGGCGAAGGCGCTCGCAAAAGTGCATGCGACCGAGCTGATCCGGCTGCAATGCTATGAGGGGCTCGACCAGTCCTCCGCGCTCTACGAGTGGAACTACCAGCGCCAATTGCTGGCGATCCAGGCCCATCGCGGCACCGACAGCATCGAGGATCAGGTGTTCTCGGAAAAATATCTGCTGGAGCGTCCCTTGCTCGCCGCGATCCGCCGGCCGAAGGCACCGGTGTTGCTGATCGACGAGATCGACCGCGCCGACGACGAGTTCGAGGCGTTCCTGCTGGAGCTGCTGTCCGATTTCCAGGTCTCGATCCCCGAGCTTGGCACCATTCCCGCCATCACCATCCCGCATGTGGTGCTGACCTCGAACGGCACGCGCGAGCTCTCCGACGCGTTGCGCCGGCGCTGCCTCTATCATTATGTCGACTATCCCGACGTCGATCGGGAAACCCGCATCATCCTGGCGCGCGTCGCGGGTGCGAGCCCGTCGCTGTCGCTCCAGATTGCGCGCATGGTCGAAGGCGTGCGCAAGGAGGAGCTGCGTAAAGTGCCTGGCGTCGCGGAAACGCTGGACTGGGCGGCGGCGCTGGTCGGTCTCGACGTCCGCGATCTCCACGACGCGCCCGAGACCGTGCACGAGACGCTGGTCTGCCTGCTCAAGACCCACGAGGATCGCGCCCGTGTCACGCCCGAGGTGACGCAGCGCCTGCTGGGGAGGGTTGCATGAGCTGCTGCGGTTCCAGCCCCGGTTATGACGACCTCAATGAGGTCTCCCGCCTCGTCTCGGCGAAGCTTGCCGCTTTCCTGCGTACCTTGCGCGATGCAGGCTTTCGCGTCGGGCTCGCCGAAGGGCAGGATGCGGCGACGCTGATGTCGGCGGGCTATGCGGCGCGGCCGGGCCTGTTGCGCGCCGCGTTCAAGCATCTGTTTTCGGCGCGCAAATCCGACTGGGACAAGTTCGACGGGCTGTTCGATGCGTTTTGGCTGGGCAAGCGCGTGCGCTCGCGCTCTCGCACCATCGGTTCGGCGCCGGGAGCAAGCAATCCGTCGCTGAAGAGCTTGCAAGACACCGCGGCCGAGCGGGGCGGCAGCCGATCGGCCACCGACCAGCTTCCCTCCTCGGATGATGCGCCGGATGGCCGCTCTGGCGAGGGCCGCATGGAAGGCGCCTCGCGCGCCGACAATCTTGCTAAGGTCGATTTCCGAAAGCTCGGCGATCCCGATCAGGTCGCGCAGGCCCATGAGGCTGCGGCGCAACTCGCGAAGGCGATGCGTACGCGGCTGACCCGGCGCGATCTGGCGCGCCGGCGGGGCTATCGGCTCGATCTCCGCCGCACCATTCATCGCAACATCAGCCATGGCGGTGTGCCGATCGCGCTCGTGAAGCGCCAGTGCAAGGACAAGCCGCTGCGGCTGATCGTGCTGCTCGACGCCTCGGGCTCGATGAGCATGTACACTTCCGTCTTCCTGCGCTTCATCCACGGCGTGCTCGACCAGTTCCGCGAGGCCGAGGCGTTTTTGTTCCACACGCGCCTCGCCTATGTCTCCGATGCAATGAAGGAGAGGGACGCCGGCCGCGCGCTCGATCGGCTCTCGATCATGGCGCAGGGCGCAGGCGGCGGCACGAAAATCGGCGAGTCCTTACAAACCTTCAACCGCTGGCACGCCGCGCGCGTCATCCATTCGCGCAGCTGCGTGATGATCGTGTCAGATGGCTACGAGACCGGCGACGCCGCTTTGCTCGGCCGCGAAATGGCGGCGCTGCATCGCCGCTGCCGCCGCATCGTCTGGCTCAACCCGATGATGGCGTGGGAAGGCTATACGCCTGAAGCGCGGGGCATCAAGGCGGCGCTGCCGCATGTCGATCTCTATGCGCCCGCGAATTCGCTGCAAAGCCTGCGCGCGCTCGAACCCTATCTGGCCAGGCTCTGAGGGATGCTGCGATGACCGCTCATGTCGAGGTGCTGGATCTTGTGGCGCAGATGAAGGCCGCCGAGCGCGCCTTCGTGCTCGCGACGGTGGTGCGGACGGTGTCGGTGACCGCGGCGAAGGCTGGCGCCAAGGCGATCATCGCGGCCGACGGCACCATCGTCGCGGGTTGGATCGGCGGCGGCTGCGCCAAAGGTGCGGTGCTGAAGGCGGCGCGCGAGGCGCTCGCCGACGGCGAACCGCGCATGGTCTCGGTGCAGCCGGAGAACCTGCTGGCCGAGCTCGGCGTCAGCGCGGGCGAGAGCCGCGACGGTGTTCGCTTCGCCAGCAACATGTGCCCGAGCAAGGGCACCATGGATATTTTTGTCGAGCCGGTGCTGCCGCATCCCTCGCTGGTCATTCTCGGTGCAAGCCCGGTGGCGCTGTCGCTCGCGGCGCAGGCGCGCGTGCTCGGCTACCACGTCACGCTCGCCGCGCCCGCCGCCGATCTCACCGCGCAGCCGGATGCCGATGCGATCATTGACGGCTACCAGCTCGGCGAGCTGAACGACGCCAAACGCTTCGTCGTGGTCTCGACACAAGGCAAGGGCGACGAAGCCGCCCTGCGTGCGGCGGTCGCGACCAAAGCCTGTTATCACGCCTTTGTCGGCAGCCGCCGCAAGATGGCATCGCTGCGCGCAAAGCTCCTTGCGGAAGGCGCCAGCACTGCGACGATCGATGATTTCAAGGCGCCGGCCGGGCTCGATCTCGGTGCCATCACGCCGGAGGAGATCGCAATGTCGATCCTCGCCGAGATCACCGTGGAACGGCGCCGCGGCCAGCGCGCCGCCAATCATCCAGCCAGCAGAGAGTGAGACACCGATCATGCAGATGAACGACAGCCAGCGTATTCCAGCCTCGCGTGAACAGGTGTGGGCGGCGCTGAACGATCCCGCTGTGCTGAAGCAGTGTATCCCCGGCTGCCAATCGCTCAACGTGACCGCGCCGAACGAGATGACCGCCACGGTGGTCTTCAAGGTCGGCCCGGTGAAGGCGACATTCAGCGGCAAGGTGACCCTGTCCGATTTCGATCCGCCCAACTCCTACCGCATCTCGGGCGAGGGCTCCGGCGGCGTCGCCGGCTTCGCCAAGGGTGGCGCACTGGTGCGGCTGGAGTCCGAGGGCGTCGATGTCACGGTGCTGCACTACGAGGTCGACGCCCAGATCGGCGGCAAGCTCGCGCAGCTGGGTGCGCGTCTGATCAACTCGACCGCGACGAAGCTCGCGGGAGAGTTTTTCAGATCGTTTGCCGACGTGGTGAGCACGAAGGCAGACGCGCAATAGGTCTCGTAGGGTGGGCAAAGCGAAGCGTGCCCACCACCTTCATCGCATAAAAAACGGTGGGCACGGCGCGTTGCGCCTTTGCCCACCCTACGGCACCGTCCGTGTGGCAGTCAGGCTTCGGTCCGCTCCGGCTTGAGCAGCCGGTAATGCAGCCGCGCGTAGCCGCCGAGCCACCGGACTGCCGTATTGAGTCCCAGCGCCAGCAATGCAGCGAACCCCGCGCCTGTGGTCACCAGCGCGACGCCTGCGAGCCCGCGCAGGATCAGCTCGACGATCCGTCCGTCGCCAAAATGCTTGTAGACGCTGATCAGCAAGCCGATGCCGACGATCCCGAGCACGCACATCACGAAGGCGATCACGAGCAGGATGAGAAGCACGACAAGCAGCAGCGGCAGCAGCAGGACGATGTCGACCACCGCGAGGCCACTGAGCGCAAACAGCGCGGCAGTGGAGTTGCGGAAGGAGTGATGGTTCTCCCACCGCCGCAATCCCGTCTCGGCGCGCAGCTCGCGTGCCAGCCGTCTGGGGTCGCCAAGTGCGGAGGCGACCTCTTGCTCCGTCCGGCCCGAGGCGCGGGCCTCCTCGAAATGGGCGGCGTAGTCGGCCAGGATGTCGTCGATCTCGGCCGCTGGCAGTCCCGTGAGCCCATCGCCGAGGATGTGAAGGAAGTCGGCGCGGTTCATTTGGAATCTCCGAGCAGCCTGTCCACGGCATCCGAAAAACTTCGCCATTCGCGCTTCTGCGCGGTGAAGGCGGCGCGGCCGGCGGCCGTCAGCCGATAATATTTGCGCGGCGGGCCACTATTGGATTCCTCGAGACGGGTGTCGACCAGCCCGTCATCCTGCATCCGCCGCATCAACGGATAGATCGTTCCTTCACCCATGCCGACGCCGGCCGACAGCGTACTCGCGATCTCATAGGCATAGCTCTCGCCGCGCGCGAGCAGAGCGAGCACGCAGAGCTCCAGCGCACCCTTCTTGAGCTGAACCTGATTCGTCGAGTCGGCCATTTCCTCCTTGACTACACCGCTTTCGAGGGAGCTTATATAGCAAGGTACTATGTATTGCAAGGTACGGAGTATTGAAAGGTACAGAGTATTGCAAGGTAACCCGTATACCCATTCCGGAGGAAATCGACCATGGCTTATCTCAACCGTCGTCATCTGCTGGCTGGCCTCGGCGCGAGCATCGTCCTTCCGCGGGCTATGCCCGCGATTGCCGCATCGTCCGATACCGCGGAGCGCCTCGCCGGGCTCATTCAGGCCGGAAAGGTGCCCGGTCTGCATGCGTTCCTGGTCAATCAGGGCGGCAAGCTCGTGTTCGAGCATTACGGGCGGGGCGCAGACGAGCGCTTGGGCGTTCCGCTCGGCGACGTCGTCTTTGGCCCCGACGTGCTGCACGATCTGCGCTCTGTCTCCAAGAGCGTCGTCGGTTTCGCCTATGGCATTGCGCTCGCGGAAGGCAAGGTGCCGCCGCCGGATGCCAAGCTCTACGCGCAGTTTCCGGAATATGCCGATCTCGCCGCGCAGCCCGGCCGTGACAAGATCACGATCCACCATGTGCTTTCGATGACGCTCGGCTTCGAATGGGACGAGCTTGCGATCGTCTACGGCGATCCACGCAACGCCGAGACGGCGATGGAAGCCGCGCCCGACCGCTATCGGTTCATTCTCGAACGTCCGATCGCAGGCCCGCCCGGCGCGAAGTGGACCTATTGCGGCGGCGCGACCGCGCTGCTCGGCCGGCTCATTGCCAGGGGCACCGGCGAAGCCCTGCCGGCCTATTGCCGCCGCGTGCTGTTCGATCCCCTGGGCTTTGGCCCGTCCGACTGGACCGTTGGCCGTGACGGCGAACCGCGTGCGGCGTCAGGGGCGCGTCTCCTGCCACGCGACCTCGTCAAGATCGGTCAGCTCATGCTGGCCGACGGCAAATGGGACGGTCGACAGGTCGTTCCGTCCGACTGGGTGAAGCGCGTGACCACACCGGTCGTCCCGACCCGCTTTGGCCGCGATTACGGCTATCACTGGTACATGGGCGATTTCGCCACGGCGCAACCCCTGCATTGGTTCGGCGGTGTCGGCTGGGGCGGCCAATATCTGTTCGTGATGCCGGCGCGCGATCTCATCGTGGTGATCCACTGCGGAAACTATCAGCGATCAGGCCGGGAGCAGACCGAAGTGATGCTCGCGCTCATGAAGGACGTGGTGCTGCCGGGCTTTGCCTGAATCCGTTCTTACCCCAGAGACACGCCCGCTTTGGCGCGGCTGATCCCGAGGGTCAGGATGCGATGCAGGAGCTCCCTGTATTTGAGCCCGTCATGTTGAGCCGCCGTGGCGAACTCCTGGCTCTTGGCGATTTCCGGATTTGGGTTGGCTTCGATGAAATACGGCGTGCCGTCCGCGGCGAGACGGAAATCGATGCGCGCGTAGCCGTCGAGACCAAGCGCCCGGTAGATGCGTTTCGCGGCACGCTGGATGCGCGCGGTGACTTCGGGCGCAAGGTCCTTCGCTGGCCCGTCGACGATACCGACACGCTCCTGGTAGTCGGTGTCGTGCTTGGCCTTTTCGGTCGCGATGTGGCGCGAGCTGCGTCCGCCCATGCTGCCGAATTTCAGCTCCCAGACCGGCAGGACGCGCAGCCGGTTGTTGCCGAGCACGCCGACATACAGCTCCCGCCCCTCGATGAACTGCTCGGCGATGGCGGCGGATTCGATCCGCTCGTGGATGAAGGCGACCCGTTCGGCCAGCTTCTCGTCGGTATCGACGATCGATGCCTGCGAGATGCCGAAGGATCCATCCATGTTCAGGCTCTTGACGATCAGCGGCAGCGCGAGACGTGTCGGGCGTTTCACCTTGCGGCGCATCGGGAAGACGGCGAAGGCCGGTGCTGCGATCCGGCGGTGATGCACCAGCGTCTTCGACAAATCCTTGCCGCGTGCCAGGATCAGGCCGCGCGGATTGCACCCGGTATAGGGGACCTTCATCAGCTCGAGATAGCTGGCGATGTGCTGGTCGTAGGCAACGTTGTTGTGGAATTCCTCCAGCAGCGTGAAAACCACGTGCGGCTTGAACTCCTCGATCGCTTCGCGGATCGGCCTGATTTCCTCCTGCGCGCCGAGTGCGCGGACCTCATGCCCAGCCGCGCGCAAAGTGCTCACGACGTCGTATTCCGTTTTCCAGTTGTTGATCTCCTGCGGGGTGTATCCGTCGGTCGAATCCGGAGGCAGGAAGTCCGGATGCATCAGCACGAGAATACGGAATCGTCTCATAGCGCGATCCATTTGCGCCGAGACGGGCCAAACAGCGCGTGCATCGTCTTGGCGGTCACGAGGACTGTGAAATCGAGAACGAGCTTCGGTTCAGGGCCCACCGCGCGCAGATCGAGCTCGCGGCAGCGGGAGATCATGTCGTCAAGCACGGCATCGAGCGTAAGCTGGTTCTCGCCTGTCCATCGCGCGACCAACTGCCTGATCTGGGCACGATGTCGCCTGATCAGGCTCGAAGCCGGTTGGGAGCGATGATGCCGGGGATCGGCGGAAAACAGCCGGGAGAGGTCGCGGTCGTAAGTCTTCGGTGGCGTGAAGGCGTAGAAAGCCTGCTTCTTCTTGTAGTGGTCCTCGAGCGTCTGGCTGAGCTTGCTCAATGGATCGACACGTTCCCGCGTCGTGATCAGCGGCCGCTTTCCCGCAATCTCGCCCATCAGCTCGTCGACATATTCGAGCTTCTTCAGCGCCGGCCAGCCGGCATATCGCGTCCGCCAGTTCGAGCGCGGCCGCAGCCAGACCGCAAAGGTTTCGGCAAAGTCCTCGTCCGGGTGGCTCTGCGCGTACCAGAGACGGAGATGCTGGACGTAGCGCCGGCTTGCCGGGTTGGGCCGGTAGTAGCGCGGATAGTGCTTTGACGACGGACCGAACAGCTGCTGCCAGCGCCGCCGGCGCTGCAGTTGGTAGCCGTGCTGCAGCGCATGGCCCGCCTCGTGACGGAGGATGGCCATGCACTCGCGCCAGGTTCCGCCCTCGACGTCGAACATCATCTTCTTCTCGAGCTTCATCAGGCGGGGATGGGCGAGATAGAAGGGGAGCGCGATGCCGGGGACATCTCCCGGACTGAACCATTCGCTCGATATCCACGTGTGCGGCCGCAGCCGGATGCCTCGCTCTTCGAGCTCTTCGTGAAGCGTGCCAACGCAGTCTTCGAGCCAGGTGCCTTCGACCGTAACCCTCAGGCTGGAGAGGCGCTGCTTGAGCAACTCGTCATCCGACAGTTTTTCCCAAGCAAATTTCCGGCGCGGCATCAGGTATCCAGAGGGCAGAGATGACTCGGAATCCGGATGATGTCATGGGCGGCGGTTGGCAACAACCCGCGGGTGCGGGGGCATGCTGTGGCCCAGGGCGCCGAGGCCGTAGGGTGGGCAAAGCGAAGCGTGCCCACCAAAAAGAAAAGGTGGGCACGGCGCGTCGCGCCTTTGCCCACCCTACGAGACCTTCCGGGATCGGAAAACTCAGTCGAACAGGCTCGAGACCGACTCTTCCGCCGCGGTGCGCGCGATCGCGTCCGAGATCAGGCTCGCGATCGGCAGCGTGCGGATGTTCGGCGCCTTGGTCACCGCTTCCGTCGCCAGGATCGAGTCGGTGATGACGAGCTCTTTCAGCTTCGAGCCGGCGATACGGGCGGCCGCGCCGCCGGAGAGCACGCCGTGGGTGATGTAGGCGTAGACGTCCTTGGCGCCCTTGGCGATCAGCGCATCGGCCGCGTTCACCAGCGTGCCGCCGGAATCGACGATGTCGTCGACCAGGATACAGCTGTAACCGGAGACGTCGCCGATCACGTTCATGACCTCGGATTCACCCGGACGTTCGCGGCGTTTGTCGACGATCGCGAGCGGGGTGTTGATGCGCTTGGCGAGGCCGCGGGCGCGAGCCACGCCGCCGACGTCGGGCGAAACCACCATCACCTTGCCGAGGTCGAAACGTTCGCGGATGTCGCGCACCATCACGGGGGCAGCGAACAAATTGTCGGTCGGGATATCGAAGAAGCCCTGGATCTGGCCGGCATGCAGGTCGAGCGTCATGACGCGGTCGACGCCGGCATGGGTGATCAGATTGGCGACGAGCTTGGCCGAGATGGGCGTGCGCGAGCCGGAGCGGCGGTCCTGCCTGGCGTAGCCGAAATAGGGGATCACTGCGGTGATGCGGCGCGCCGAGGAGCGGCGCAGCGCGTCAGTGATGATCAGCAGCTCCATCAGATTGTCGTTCGCCGGAAACGAGGTCGACTGGATGATGAAGGCATCCGAGCCGCGGATGTTCTCCTGGACCTCGACGAAGATCTCCATGTCGGCGAAACGCCGGACCACCGCTTTGGTCAGCGGCACGTCGAGGCCCTGCGCGATGGCCTGCGCGAGGGCCGGATTGGAGTTGCCGGCGACAAGCTTGATGGAGCCGTTCTTGGCCGACATGGACGCTTCCTCCCGCGCTTTGCTGGATACGACGTTCAACATCAGAGAATACCCACTGACAGCACGGTTACGACGGGCGAGGAAATATCAGGCCGAAGCCTGCAATGGCAACCCGGGATGCTACGTTTTCCCTCTGAAAATCCTGAGTCGGGCCAACGGCTTGGCCGGTAACTGAGCCCGTGGTTTCGCGGTGGTTATTGCTGGGCATAGCCGAGCGCCGAGGCCGGCATCTCCGGCGCCGGAGCCTCCGGCGTCACGCTTGCCACGGCCGGGCCGCGCAGGCCGGGAATCGAGCCCGGCGCGTCTGCCGGCGTTCCGCTGATCATATTGGAAAGTCCGCTGAATCCGGCCTGGGCGATCTTCCGCAGCACAAGGTCATCGGCGGCCTGCCAAGGGTCACGCGTCGCGTCCCGGCCGGCCTTGGCTGTCGTCGGTTCCTCGCCGGAGAGGCGCAGCGCCCGCTGCTGGTTGGCGTCATAGACGTCCCAGACCCAGGCGATCACGGTCTTGCCGCGGACCACCTGGGCGGAGAGGTAGCTGCGCACGCGGTAGGCAGCCGTCCCCTCGCGGGAGACCACGGACAGACTGCGAAGCTTGGATTCGCTGTCGAGCACGCCGACCATGCGGTCGAACACCTGCGGCGGCGGCCCGTCGATCGATTCGAAGGCGACCGTCGTTCCGGAGCCGGCGCTTGGCGCCATCGCGTAGGAATTGGCGGGGGCGTTGCCGCCGGCGCAGCCGGCCAGCGCGGTCGCCGCTGCCAATAGCATGACCGCCAACACGCGCGAGCCCGCGCGGCGCAAGATGGATGACGCTTCCCTCATTGAGGGCAGCGATATCGTTAAAATCGATTAAGGTCTAGGGCAGAGGCGACACAACGCACTGTCATTCCGGGGCGCGCCTCCGAACTCGGTTTACCCGAGTTCGGCAAATCTGAAGATCCAAGTCGGCTATAGCCGACTTGGATGGCGCGAACCCGGAATCCATTTCTCCGCGTCAACCGGTGCGCGATGGATTCCGGGTTCTCGCTTCGCGAGCCCCGGAATGACGCAATGTTGCCGGTGTGTTCACCCTTCCAGCGCGATCGCGTGAATATGGCGGCCGTAATCCGGCTCCTTGCGATGAACTGAACGGCGATAGCTGAAGAAGCGCTCGTCGGCGTAAGTGTCGATGCCAAGATCGTCGATCATCAAAATGCCGGCGGCTTCCAGCCGCTTGCGGATGAAGCCGGCGAGGTCGAACATCGCGTGACCCTCGCGCACCGACGGGATGAAGAACACAGCGTTGTCCGCCTCCGCCTCGATGAAGCGCGCGACGAACTCGTTGCCGACCTCGTAGCTGTCCTGCCGGATCAACGGGCCGATCGCGGCGATGATGCCGCTGCGGGTGGCGCCGAGCTTTTCCATCGCTAGAATCGTGGATTCCAGGACGCCCGTGAGCGCGCCCTTCCAGCCGGCATGCGCGCCGCCGATCACACCCGCGTTGGGATCGACGAACAGCACCGGTCCGCAATCGGCGGTGGAGACGCCGAGCGCGATGCCGGGCGTTTTCGTGACCAGCGCATCGCCCTTCGGCCGCGGGCCGCTTGGCCAGGGCGCATCGGCGACGCGGACGTCGGGCGAATGGATCTGATGCAGGCTGAGGAAGCGCTCCGGCGCAACGCCGACATGCTCGGCCATGCGGCGGCGGTTCTCTGCAACAAGAGCCTGATCGTCGTTGGAGCCGAGCCCGCCATTCAGCGCCGCATAGATGCCGTTCGAGACACCGCCTTCACGCGTGAAGAAGGAATGGCGCAGGCCGGGCACCGCCGACAGCAGCGACGAAGTGAGGGTCATCAATGGCCTCCGGCCTGTTCGAGATCGCTGAGGCCCGCAAGGTTTGTCAGCCGCGGCTCGGAGATGCCTAGCACCTTGAACATCGCGCCCATGCCACTGCGCCCGGTGTCGGTCAGCCGCTTCAGCGCCACGGAAATGTCGGTGGCCACCTCCGGCGTCGCCTTCTGCATCAGCGCGGCCGCGCGGGTGTCGATGCCGACACGTTTGAGGAAATCGCCTTGCGTCACCGGCCCGTGCACGCGGGCGCCGACATCCTCGGCCGCGCGCGCCAGTGCCTGGAAGTCGACATGGGCGGTGGCGTCGGCCTGGCCCGGCGCCTTCAGCGGATCAGTGAAGCTGTGACGTGCGATGGCCTGGAAGGTGTCGCCGGCATCGCTGCGCAGATGGCCGTAATCGATGATCAGCGCCGCGCCGTCCTGGTCGCGCACCCGCGTGGCGAGCTTCATGATCTCGGAATCGGGTCGCCATTCGAACACGGCGCCGACCGGCGCTGCGCGCACCAGAGGCGGCAGCAATACGTCGAAGCGCGGCGTCGGCTCGGAAGCCGCGCCGAACTGAAGCTTGCCGTTGGGGTCGATCTCGATCACGCGCTCGTGCCAGCCATCCTCCAGCTTCACCATCTGGTGGATCGGCAGCACGTCGAAATATTCGTTGGCGAGGATGATGCTCGGGCCTTCAGGAACCTCGTCGATGCTGTCATGCCAGGCGATGTTGTTGCGCACGCCCGACAATGTCGCCTGCTGCCGCTCGCGCAGGACCGGATTGACCTCGACCAGATGAATGCTGAGCCCTTGATAGAGCGGCGGCAGCACGCGAAGCGCGCGCAGCGCGTCCGCCATCATGGTGCCGCGGCCGGGGCCGATCTCGATCAGCCGCAGGAACTGCGGCGAGCCCATCTGCTTCCAGACCGAGGCACTCCACAATCCCAGCAACTCGCCGAACATCTGGCTGACTTCGGGCGCGGTGGTGAAGTCGCCTTCCCGGCCCAATGGATCGCGCGAGACGTAATAGCCGTAGCGCGGATGCATCAGGCACGATTCCATGTACCGCCAGACCGGCATGGGGCCTGAGGATTTGATCAGCGCCTTGATCTCGTTGAGCAGTGGCTGTTCGGTCACGTGGTCTTCTCGAAATGAATTTAACGAATGGCCTCGGCGGGCCTCGGCGCGCCGCGCCTGACAGCCCATACAATAAGTATACCGCCGACGATAAGCATCGGGATCGACAGCAGCATGCCCATGGTTAATCCGCCCCAGAGGAAGCCGAGCTGGACGTCCGGCTCGCGAAAATGCTCCCCGGCGATGCGGGTCAGGCCATAGATCAGGATGAAGGCGCCGAGGATCATGCCGGGTCGCTTCAACGCGCCGAGGCGGATCGCGATCGCGAGCACCGCGAATAGCAGAACGCCCTCCATGCCGGCTTCATAGAGCTGGCTGGGGTGGCGGGGCAGGTGTGTGGGATCGTTGGGGAAGATCATGGCCCAGGGCAGGCTTGCATCGGTGGCGCGGCCCCACAATTCGCCGTTGATGAAATTGGCGATGCGCCCGAGCAATAGCCCGATCGGGGCGACTGCGGTCGTGATGTCGCCGAGCGACAGGATCGAGATGCCGTTGCGATAGGCAAACCACATCACGGCGACGACACAGCCGAGGAAGCCCCCGTGGAACGACATGCCGCCCTCCCACAGCCGGAAGATCGCGGTGGGATGATCGATGAAGAAGGGCAAATTGTAGAACAGCACGTAGCCGGTGCGGCCACCCAGGATGATGCCGAGCGTGACCCAGAGAATGAAGTCGTCGATCTGCACCAGCGACATCGGCGCGGGCCCGCCCCACAGCCGCTCGTTCTTCAGCAGCGAGCGCGCGTAGAGCCAGCCGATGACGATGCCGCCGATATAGGCCAGCGCGTACCAGCGGATGGCGAACGGCCCGATCGCGACCGCGATCGGGTTGAAGGACGGAAAGTCGATGAGCAGAAAGGGCATCGCGCCTTGCTTCTAGAGAGTGATGGGCAAGCTGCCGCCCCGACGGAGCTGCGCCCCCTCTCCCGCTTGCGGGGGAGGGTCGGGGAGGGGGTATCTCCGCGATCGAGACAATCTCCGTGAGGAGAGAACCCCCACCCGGCGCTTCGCGCCGACCTCCCCCGCAAGCGGGAGAGGTGCACCGAGTTCGCGGATAGACTGATCCATTCTGCTCACACAAGATTGCGGCGGTAGAGCGCCAGCAGGCGCTCCCAATGCCGTTCGGCAGCGTCGCGGTCATAGACCGGACGCTTGGGAAAGGCGAAGCCGTGATGGGTGCCGGGATAGATCTCGACCTCGGCTTTGGCACCACTCATGCCCTGCTTGACCTTCTCGATGATCTCGGTCGGCGCATAGATGTCGGTCTCGGCGCAGGCGAAATAGAGCTCGGCCTTGGTCTTACTTGCCGCGAGATGCGGGCTGTCGTCCTGGTCCGTCGCAAGCTGGGTGCCGTAGACCGAGGCGGCCGCCTTGACGCGATCGGGGAAATGCGTGGCGGCGTTGACGGCGTAGCGGCCGCTCATGCAATAGCCGACGGTGCCGATGATTTTGGTGTTCGCGGCCGTCTGGCCTTCGGCATAGGTGAGCAGTGCGCGCGTGTCGTCCATGATCATGGGAATCGTGAGCGAGCCCATCAGCGCGAACATGCGCTTGCGCTCCGGCGCGTTCGGATCGGCCGGCAGCGCACCGAGCTCCATTACGCCCGAGCGGTAATAGAGGTTCGGCAGCATCACGTAATAGCCTGCGGTGGCGAGCCGGCGCGCCATGTCGCGCAGCTCTTCGCGGATCGCGGGCGCGTCCATGTAGAACAGGATGACCGGGAACGGTCCGCCGCGCTCGGGATGGACGATGAAGGTGGCGGTGTGGCCGTCCTTGGTGGGAATTGCGATCTGCTGCTCGATCATGTCTTGCGTTCCGCCTTGTGATTCTTGTTATGCAGGGACGTTGAATACGATTGCAAGGAAACCGGGGCATGACAAGGATACCGCCGCGCGGCCCTTGAACCGGCCTCCGCGGATTGCCATTGTCTTATCCGCTGTTCGCGCAAAGTTTATCGCAGGCCGCCAAAAGACCGATCAGGAGACCGACATGACGCAGACCACCAACCGGTTTTTCGACGAGATCGGCCGCTTGATGAACGACGCCGCCGGCGCGGCCCAGGGCGCCAAGCGTGAGTTCGACACGGTGCTGCGCAACCAGGCCGAAAAATTCCTGCGCGACATGGACCTGGTCAAGCGCGAGGAGTTCGAGGTCGTCAAGGACATGGCCCGCCTCGCCCGCGAGGAGAACGAGGCCCTGAAGGCCCGCATCGCGGCGCTGGAAGCCAAGCTCGGCGGGTAGGGGTCCTCTTACCCTCCCCTGGAGGGGAGGGTCGCAGCGTATGGAGCGCAGCGGAATGCGCTGCGGGGTGGGGTGATCTCTCCACTCGGGCACCGCTTCAATGGATGGACCGTCACCCCACCCCGGCGCTACGCGCCGACCCTGCCCCTCCAGGGGAGGGTGGGGAACTCGCCCCCACAGCCCATTCTCCTTGTCATTTCTGCATCTTCCGGGTAAAAGCCCGGCAGTTCGTGGCCCCCGCACCCCTGGAGGCTTGCTGCGAATGATGCCATGGGCCGCGCTGCGGCCCATTAACTTTTGCAAAAACAAGGACTTAGACTATGGCGACGACCGTCAAGGAATTGAAGGCGACCGCACGTCCGAAGAGCGGCAAGGGGGCCGCCCGGGCTGAGCGTCGCGCCGGGAAAGTGCCCGGAGTGATCTATGGTAACAAGCAGCCCCCGCTCCCGATTTCGGTTGATGATCGCGAACTGCGCACGCGCATCCTCGCCGGCCGGTTCCTGACCACGCTGGTCGACATCGACCTCGAAGGCCAGAAGCACCGCGTGATTCCGCGCGACTACCACCTCGATCCGGTCAAGGACTTCCCGATCCATGTCGACTTCATGCGGCTCGGCGAAGGCGCCACCATCCGCATCAGCGTGCCTCTGCACGTGGTGAAGGCGGAAGGTTCGCCCGGCGTGAAGCGCGGCGGCGCTGTCAACATCGTCGCCCACGCGATCGAGCTCGAGTGCGGTGTCGAGAACATTCCGCAGTTCATCGAGGTTGACGTCGGCTCGCTCGAAATCGGTCACTCGCTGCATCTGTCGGACGTAAAGCTGCCGGCCGGCGTGAAGGCGCTGACCTCCGCGGACGCGACCCTCGTCACCATCGTGCCGCCGTCCGGCTACGCCGAAGAGCAGAAGGCCGCGGCTGCGGCTGCTGCTGGTGGCGCGGCTCCGGCGGCTGGTGCAGCTGCTCCGGCGGCAGGTGCTGCTCCGGCTGCGGGTGCAGCTGCTCCGGCGGCAGCTGCCAAGGCTCCTGCTGCCAAGGCTCCGGCCGGCGGCGACAAGAAGAAGTAATCTCTCATAGCTGGCGCGCGGTCTCTGATCGCGCGCCGAGCCAGGGGCGCGCCGCGTCATGCGACTCTTTGTTGGGCTCGGCAATCCCGGCGCGAAATACGCACGTAACCGGCACAATATCGGCTTCATGGCCGTCGACGAGATTGCGCGGCGTCATGGTTTCGCACCATGGCGCCGTCGCTTTCAGGGCGAGACCTCGGAAGGCACGCTCGGCACTGAGCGCGTGATCCTGCTCAAGCCGACGACCTATATGAACGATTCCGGCCGCAGCGTTCAGGAGGCGGCGAGCTTCTTCAAGATCGCGCCGGGCGACACCACGGTGTTTCACGACGAGCTCGAACTGCCGCCGGGCAAAGTGCGGGTGAAGATCGGCGGCGGCATCGCCGGGCATAATGGCTTGCGCTCGATCTCGGCCCATATCGGCAACGAGTACCGCCGGGTCCGGCTCGGCATCGGTCATCCCGGCGTCAAGGAGATGGTGCACGGCCATGTGCTGTCGGACTTCGCCAAGACCGACAACGACTGGGTGACGACGCTCTGCGATGCGGTGGCCGAGCATGCCGCACTGATCGTCAAAGGCACGGACGCGACCTTCGCCAACAGGGTGCATCTCGCGATGCAGGCGAAGGGATTTTTGACCAAGGACGAGAACGGCAAGGAATAACGCTCGTGGGATTCAAATGCGGAATCGTCGGATTGCCCAATGTCGGCAAGTCGACCTTGTTCAATGCGCTGACCGAGACGGCCGCGGCGCAGGCCGCGAACTATCCGTTCTGCACCATCGAGCCGAATGTCGGCGAGGTCGCGGTGCCCGATCCGCGGCTCGACAAGCTGTCGGCGATCGCCAAATCGGCCCAGATCATTCCGACCCGGCTGACCTTCGTCGACATCGCGGGCCTCGTGCGCGGCGCCTCCAAGGGTGAAGGCCTCGGCAACCAGTTCCTGGCCAACATCCGCGAGGTCGACGCCATCGCGCATGTCGTGCGCTGCTTCGAGGATTCCGACATCACCCATGTCGAGGGCAAGATCGCGCCGCTCGCCGACATCGAGACCATCGAGACCGAGTTGATGCTCGCCGACCTCGACAGCCTCGAGAAGCGCGTCGACAACCTCAGCAAGAAGGCCAAGGGCAACGACAAGGACGCCAAGGAGCAGCTCGACCTCGTCAACCGCACGCTGGTGCTGTTGCGCGAAGGCAAGCCCGCGCGCCTTGTCGAGCGCAAGGCCGAGGAGGAGCGTGCCTTCGGCATGCTTGGCCTGCTGTCGTCGAAGCCCGTGCTCTATGTCTGCAACGTCGAGGAAGGCTCGGCTGCGACCGGCAATTCGTTCTCGCAGGCGGTGCAGGACCAGGCTGCCAAGGAAGGCGCCATCGCCGTCGTCATCTCAGCGAAGATCGAATCCGAGATCGCCACCATCTCGCGCGACGAGCGCGCCGACTTCCTGGAAACGCTGGGCCTCGAAGAGGCCGGCCTCGATCGCCTGATCCGCGCCGGCTACACGTTGCTCGACCTCATCACCTATTTCACGGTGGGCCCGAAGGAAGCGCGCGCCTGGACCATCTATCGCGGCACCAAGGCACCGGGCGCTGCCGGTGTGATCCACACCGACTTCGAAAAAGGCTTCATCCGCGCCGAGACCATTGCGTATGAGGATTACGTCGCGCTGAACGGTGAAGCCGGCGCCCGCGATGCCGGCAAGCTGCGCCTCGAAGGCAAGGAATACGTCGTCGCCGACGGCGACGTGATGCATTTCCGGTTCAATACGTAAGATCTTTCCTCCTCGTCATTGCGAGCGAAGCGAAGCAATCCAGACTGTTTCCGCGGTGACAGTCTGGATTGCTTCGTCGCCAGCGCAAAATTGCTTCGCAATTTTGTCGCGGGCTCCTCGCAATGACGAGCTACCGCACCCCGCCGCCCTGATCCCGGATCGCGCCGAGATGCTCGTTGATGCGGAACACGATCAGGATTAATTCCGCGGCGATGCGCGAGAACACCACACCGACGACGACGCCCGCGATCGACTCCAGCACGACCAGGAAGCCGGCGAATGGGCTGATCGCCATCGCGGTGAGGCCGGCGAAGATTCCGGAGAGTCCGAACAGGCAGATCACGCCGATCACCAGCCAGTAGAAGGTCTTGATGATCGTCGGCGTGATGAAGCGGTCCCATTGAAACAGATCGCTGAATGAAAACATCTCTCTCCCCCGGGCAAATGGCGCCCCCGGCTGCGTCAATCCGACAATGAGGCAGGTCCGGCCCGACTCGCCGAATGTAGCACGAGCCATGCGGGCCGGCGGGTTGAGATTGCCGCAAAGTGCGGCCACAATCTGTCATTCACAAAGCATTCCCAAGATGACCCTGACCTTCGAAGATTTCCCGACCGGCCGGTATGGAACGTTCGGCCCGCGCCATGTCACCCGCGACGAGATCCTGGCTTTCGCCGCCGAGTTCGATCCGCAACCGATGCACCTGGACGAGGAGGCCGCCAGCAAAAGCATGCTGCGCGGCCTGTCCGGCTCGGGCTGGCACCTCTGCTCGCTGATGATGCGGATGATGGCCGACGGTTTTATTACCCGCGCCGCGTCGCTGGGATCTCCTGGCGTCGATGAGGTGCGCTGGTTGTCCCCGCTTCGGCCCGGCGACGACCTCATGCTCGACGTCGACGTCGTGGAGGCGCGGACCTCGAAGAGCAGGCCGAACCTCGGCATCGTCAAGTTCAAATGCACGATGCGTAACGCCAGGGGCGAAGCGTTGTGCGAGATGACCTCGCCGATCCTGATCGCGCGGCGCGCGGGGGCGGTCTGATGCCATTCTTCGAGGAGATCGAGATCGGCCATCGCCGCGAGATCGGCGCCTATACGTTCACGGCGGAGTCCATCAAGACGTTCGCCGCAAAGTTCGATCCGCAGCGCTTCCACCTCGACGAGGAGGAGGGCAAGAACTCGCTGTTCGGCGGGCTCGCCGCGTCCGGCTGGCATGTCGGCTCGGCCTGCATGAGCCTGCTTGTCGCGGACGGCCAGCGTCTGGCGCGGGAGGCCGCGGCGCGCGGCGAGGAGGTCGCGGTGTGGGGGCCGTCGCCGGGTTTTCGCGACCTGCGCTGGATCAAGCCGGTGCTGGCCGGCGACACCATCAGCTATGCGAACGCCGTCATCGACAAGCGTACCTCTGCCTCGCGCCCCGGCTGGGGCATCCTGACCGCCCGCACCACCGGCACCAACCAGCGCGGCGAGGAGGTCTATTCCATCACCGCTTCGGCCTTCGTGCCGATGCGGAAGGGCGCTTAGACCAGTTCCAGGATGAACGGCCGAAAACAACGCGCGAGTGTTGCCCGCGCGCTATGGACGCGATTCCAGGCCACTGCCATAAGCCTTTTCGAGATGGCGGGTCCCTGCGAAGCAGTTGCCGGAACCATCGAGTTGCTAACCAATTATGAACCTGTCGCTGTCTATTTGAACGAACTGGGCAGAGGACAGGGGACGAGAACAATGGCAGACCGCGGCGCACTCAAGCTGGTCGGATTTATCTTCGCTACCGCGACGCTGGCCGTGATGCTGGTGGCCGGCATGGTGGTGAAGGGTTACGCCGACGGCGCCTACACCCTGGAAGCCTCGAGCGTCGACGCGAGCCGTTAAGCGCTCGTTAACTCCGCGGGGCCACGAAGTGGCCTCCGCCCGGGGCCGCGAGGCGGCCTCCGGCCTCAGCGGCTATAGACGAACGCCAAGATCGCGATCGCAACCGCCAGCAGCCCGACAAAGCGCAGCATGATGGTCCCGAACTGGTTCGGCGCAGGCCGCAGCGGTATCGGGTCCGTGTTATCGGGCCGAATGCTTTCCATCTGAAATGTCCCCGAGCCCGGCCGCAAAGGCTGCGGGCGCTTGGCATTGGTCGCCGGGGATGGGTGGCGGGTTCAAGAGCGGCACCCGAAATCAAAACCGCCGCGCCCCTTGCGGAACGCGGCGGCTGGTGATGCTTGTACGAATGATCAGCTGTTGCGCAGGCCGTCGGCGGCGCGCTTCCACTGCGATACGTTGTCGGCGATCATGCGGGTCGACTTCATCGCGGCCTGGCTGAGCTGGGCGTAGCCCGAGATCTCGCGCTGGACGCGCTGGCCTTCGGCATGGAGCAGGTCGCGCAGGCTCTCGAGCTCGGAGATCAAATTTTCGATCTCGGCGAGCGAGGTGCCGGCAACGCGCTGGATCAGCGAGTTGACGTTGGTGACGGTGGCTTCCGCGCTCGGATCGAGTGGCGGCGCATCGGTGGTGGTGGCCGCGGCCGGCCGGCGCAGATACGCGATGTCGTTGCGGACGAAATCGCGGATGCCGGCTTCGACTTCCGTCACGGCGGCGAGGTTGGTGTCGACCGTCTCGGTCTCGGCGGTGGTCTCGGTCTTTTCCGGACGCATGGCGTTCATCGTTATTCCCCTATTCGCGTTGAGCGCAGCGCGAGTGTCCCCCGCACGACGACGTGTGTCAGGCCGGTGCATCAGGGCGTCCGATTTTGACCGGAACGGGGCCGAGTTGCGGCAAGGGCGGACCATTCGGGGGTTTTGCCGTGGCGTATGGTTACGACACTCTTAAAGAAGGCTCACCAGCTCTTCTTGAAGCCCGCGGTCAGGCTCTTGTTGATCGCGCCTTGCGAGGTTTCGCCGACGGAGCCCGAGACGGTGACGTTATCGAACAGCTTCTGCTCGGCGCCGAACTTGCGCAGCCATTTGTCGTCGTTGGTCGACATGGTCTGGCCGGCGGTGACGCTGGTGCCGGTGCCGGTGATCTCGACCTTGGCGGACTGCTCGGTCTCGTAATTGCGGCTGACGTGGCCGACGACGCCGGGCAGCGCCGTGCTGCCTTGCTGGTTGACGCTGTAGCCGTTCTGGAGCGTCAGCGAATAATCGGTCGACAGCGGCACCGATTTGGTCAGCGACGCCCCGAGCTTGCTCTGCTCGGCGCCGGGATCGACGCGGGCTTCGACCGCAGTCTTGTCCCAGACGGGGCCCGCGCCCGGCGCGGTCGCGGCCGCCCAGGCGCTGCCGGAGGATTGCGGCAGGTTGCCGCCATTGGCGGCCTTCTGCGCCATCAGCTCCGACATCGTGGTCGGCTCTTTCGCCACCGTCATGTCGGCGCCGATTCGAGTGTCCCAGAACGACGACACCGACTGCTTCACCTTCACCCCCGAGGAGCCGTTGGCATTGGCGTTGGTCGACCAGTCCATCCCGTCCCTGGCGGCGGCCTGCGCGCGCTTCTTGGCGGCGATGAGGTCGTTGAGCGTGCCGGCGTCGATGGCGAGCTGGCTCCAGTCGAGCTTGTCGACGTCGATACCCTTGAGCACGTCGGGGTCGTTGACATCGGCGGTCTCAGCGGCGTCGGCGTCCTCGTCAGGCGCAGTCGTGCCGGGGGGAGGGGAGAAGGGCGGGATGATCTGGGCTGAGGCCGCCAGCACCGAGCCGAAAATGAACGCAGCCGCCAGCGGCAGCCTGATCCAGCCAAAACCTGTCGTGAATTCCATTGCCTTGCCCGCAAGCCCAGTTCGCCCACAGGATGCGGCGCTATCGTTGCAAAATTGTGGCGCCCAGAATGACGAACCAACGGGCCGCGCGCAAAGCGCACGCGCCCGATGACGAGCATCTCCACGACGGCGTCCGGCGGGGCTGGAGGCCGGAACGCGTCGCGGGAGCATCAATCGATCGGTCCCGGATTGCGGAGCCCGTTGGTGTCCCCCTCAGCCGACGCTGGTCATCTTTGGCAGATGAATGGCGCGGCCGAGTGCCTGCTCGACCAGGTCGAAAGTATCGATCAGCACCCGCATGCTGATGAGCCGGTCCGCTTTGAACTGGGCGAACTGCGCCACGCGCAAGCTGATCGGCTTGTCGGAATCCAGCGCCGTCAGCGAATAGCGCAGCATCGAGGACGCGGAATCGACGCCCAGCATGATGCTCTCGCGCTCGAAGCGGCGGACGTGGAAATTGTCGGCGAGCTGGCGGATGACCTGGAGCACGGCCGCCTTGCCCTGGCGCGCGCCGAGGAACGGAAACATGTCGATCGGGCCATAGATCGCCCACTCGACGTCCTCGTCGATCAGGGCCTCGATGTCCTCGAAATGCCGGTCGTTGATCGCGCGGTGCAACGCACGCGAGAAACGCCAGAGGCTGTGCTCTGTCATTTTGGGGCGTCCTGAAACTGGCTTGCAGAAAAACGGAAAACAACCCCATGCACAGTAGGTGCTGTGGGTTGCTAATTCATTAGTACACAAACAAATAGGGCATTTCGGCCAAAACGCAATTCACATTTTTGCAATGCACAAGTGAGCGCGAAATGTGAGATTTACAATAGAACCCCGTAATTTTACTGGTGTTCGATCAGTCTTGGCTCCGCGCCGGTTCCGCTGCGGGGGCCCGCTCGATCGCAATCGCGTCGTCGCGCATGGCGAGCAGGCCGAACAACAGCGCGCCGCCGACCCCGCCGATGGCCGCCCCGAGCGGAATGAAGGTGAAGAACACCAGCATGCCGCTATAGCCTTCGAAGCTCGTGGTCTGCGCGATCTCGACCCAGGCGAGCCCGGCCCCGATGCCGAGCGCGGCTCCGCCCAACGCCCCCAGGAACAGCCCCAAGATTGCAAGCAACGCGACTTTCATCGGCATCCATACCCAGCCGGCGTGCACGACGCCAAGGGATTGGGTCTGGGAAACGGCGAGGGAGGTTCAACGGGCTTTCTTCACCCAAGCAAGCGCTGGAACCGGGAGCGACCCAGGCCCGTTGAGACGGCGACACCGGATCCGGAGACATCGATCATGAAATCCCCGCTCATCGCCGTCACTGCCGCACTGCTCATGCTGGGCGCGACCTCCGCCGCCAACGCCAAGGGCTGCATCAAGGGCGCCGTCGTCGGCGGTGTCGCCGGCCATTATGCCGGCCATCACGGCGTGCTCGGCGCCGCCGCCGGCTGCCTCTACGGCCGCCACCATGCCAAGGAGCAGGACAAGCAGCAGCAACAGCAGAGCCAGGTGAACGGGCAGGGCAAGCTGTAAGCATTACTCTATCGGCGTTGGCGGTCTGCTCCCTCGCCCCGTTCTCACGGGGAGAGGGTTGGGGTGAGGGGTTCTCTCCACGGATGAGATGGTGGAGAGACCTGTACCCCCTCACCCGAAATCCGCGAAGCGCGGATTTCGACTTCTCCCCGCAAGCGGGGCGAGGTGACCATCACCGCGTGAGCCAGCTCACATCTCGCTTTTGACATCGCGGCTAACATCATCCGCCTGTCATCAGGGAGACGTGCCATGGCCGTCACCGCCGCCGCAAGAAAGTCCCGCCTGCGCAATGCGCTCGAAGGCTTTGCGCTGACCGCGATCCTGCAGAGCTTCCCGACCTTCGCCGCCGCGGCGCTGCTGCTCAAACTGTGCGGCAACCACGATCTCGTCGGCGACCCCGGCGTCGCCATCTTCGTCGGCTTCGCTTCGCTGGTTCATGCGACCGTTGCGGTCACGCTCGGGTCGAGCTTTCCCGCCTTCTGCAAGACCGTCTACGAACCAAAATTCTTCGATTGCACGCTGTCGCTCTCCGACAAGATCACCGAATGGCGCACCCACCCGGTCGCCTCGCTCCAACTCGTGACCATCGTGTTGCTGCTGTCGGTGATGGCGGTGGTGACGGCGAGCGTGGGGTGAGGGAGCGGCTTGTTACGTGAAGTCAATTTGACGTCCGAGTTCGAGGCCAAAGCCGCTTATTCAATGGCTAGCCCAGATAGCGCTCCTTGTTGTGCCATCTAAGTAAATCCAAGTCCGGCCGATCCACAATGTTGTCCGGGAGTCTCAACGAGCGGCCGTGCAATCGAAGATACTCTTCGCCGTTGTTGAAGATTTCCTTCACCTTGTTGCTGACGGCAAAGGTGAGATCTTCCCTGATAGTCACATAGCCGGCGTCGAACACCGAATGGATATCTTTCCGCAATAAGATGCCATTCGACTTCGCATGGTGCCCTCCCTCTGAATACGGCTTTATATGTGCAGCGTCTAAGGCAGGAAGGACCTTGCCATTCGTGATTGCGCATTGCCTGCCATACGCCTCAGTGACCGCTACTCTAAATGCGCCTTGTCCAAGTCGCGGCGTAATCAAGGTGGGAGCACCGAAACGTGCTTGTTCATGAGACGGGAATCCTGCGACGTTGGTCGTCGCGGCCAGTCTTGCCGAATCTAGGAGGTGATCCCAAAGTTGCCGACCTTCGATGTCCTCTGTTGAGTAGCGTTTTCCACGCTGAATGCTTGAGGACCATGATGCTGGGAGGTCAAACCAAAGATGCTCGGGCAGGAATACAGGCTCAACCAAGACGGTAGCGCCAATATTGGTTGAAGGGGCGACGGCCACGTTGGGTCGCAGCCGAGCAATGGTGTTGCGCAATGCCTCTAAGGAGAAAACACCGTTTGCCCTGCCAAACGTTTCCCAAGCCATCTGAATTGGGAGAGAAGAGTGGCTGCTAAAGACGCCGAAGCCACCCACCTTGTTGCGTGGGCTCTTCAAACGAAAGACAAGAAGCTCGCCTGGATGAAGCGCCTTGAAGCCCTGTTCGCCCGGCGACCAAAAATTGACCTCTGGCAAACTTCCTTCAGAGGAGAGGAAGTCAAACCATGAATTGTCCGTGTTGGCGATGAAAAGGTTGATCATGCATGCCCCCTGTCAGCATAATCACAAGGGGTTGTTGTCTGCCAGTGCCCCTACCTCTTCTTCCACCCACCCCTGTGCCCCGGCATCCCGCCCGTCGACTTCGGCGCGGGCCCGAACTCCGGCCCCGACTGCCGCGAATCCGTCGGCTGGATGATCCGGCTGTTTCCGCCGAACGGCTTTGACGGCAGCGTCTGGCTCTCGCGATAGGGCAACGACTCCGGCCCATGCATCTCGTCGAGATGCGGCTTGTGCACCTTCGAGCCGCTGCCGGCGGCTCCACCGCCGCTCGCCTTCAGCGCCGAGCTCACGGTCTTTTTCTTCATGGCGCTGACGGGCAGGTTGGCGGCGTCGCCGTATTTCTTCGCTCCCGCATAGGCGCCGGCCTTGCCTGTAACGGTACGCTGCTTGACGGTGGGGTCGTCGACCACCGCGAGCTCGGTGGCGCGCAGGCGCTTGACTTCGTCGCGCAGGCGGGCGGCTTCCTCGAAGTTCAGATCGGCTGCCGCTTCGCGCATGCGGGTTTCGAGATCGGCGAGCACGGCTTCAAAGTTGTGGCCGATCGAGATGACGTCGTCGGTCATGTCGTGACCGCCGACCTCGACCAGCACGTGGTCGCGCTCGTAGACGGAGTTGAGGATGTCGCCGATGTTCTTCTTCACGCTCGCCGGCGTGATGCCGTGCTCCGTGTTGTACTCGACCTGTTTTTCGCGGCGGCGGTTGGTCTCGGCGATGGCGCGCTCCATCGAGCCCGTCATCTGGTCCGCATAGAGGATCACCTTGCCGTCGACGTTGCGCGCGGCGCGGCCGATGGTCTGGATCAAGGATGTTTCGCTGCGCAGAAAACCTTCCTTGTCGGCATCGAGAATGGCAACCAGCGCGCATTCGGGAATGTCGAGGCCTTCGCGCAAGAGGTTGATGCCGACCAGCGCGTCGAAGGCGCCGAGACGCAAATCGCGGATGATCTCGATGCGCTCGATGGTGTCGATGTCAGAGTGCATGTAGCGCACGCGAATGCCCTGCTCGTGCAGATATTCGGTGAGGTCCTCCGCCATGCGCTTTGTCAGCACGGTGATCAGCGAGCGATAGCCGGCCTGCGCCGTGGCGCGCACCTCGCCGACGAGATCGTCGACCTGGGTGCGGGCAGGACGGATATTAACGGGCGGATCGATCAAGCCGGTCGGGCGAATGACCTGCTCGACGAACACGCCGCCGCTCTCGTTCAGCTCCCAGGCACTCGGCGTCGCCGACACCGCGACCGTCTGAGGCCGCATCATGTCCCATTCCTCGAAGCGCAGCGGCCGATTGTCCATGCAGGAGGGGAGACGGAAGCCGTATTCCGCCAGCGTCGCCTTGCGGCGGAAGTCGCCGCGGAACATGCCGCCGATCTGCGGCACGGTGACGTGGCTTTCGTCGGCGAACACCAGCGCGTTGTCGGGGACATATTCGAACAGCGTCGGCGGCGGCTCGCCGGGCAGGCGCCCGGTGAGGTAGCGCGAATAGTTTTCGATGCCAGCGCAGCTGCCCGTCGCCTCCATCATCTCGAGATCGAAGGTGGTGCGCTGTTCCAGCCGTTGCGCCTCCAGCAGGCGGCCCTGGTCGTGCAGCTGGTCGAGCCGCATCTTCAATTCGGACTTGATCGACTTGATCGCCTGCACCAGCGTCGGGCGCGGCGTCACGTAGTGCGAATTGGCGTACATCTTGATGAATTCGAGCTCGTCCTGCTTGTGGCCGGTGAGTGGATCGAATTCCTCGATGGTCTCGATGGTGTCGCCGAACAAATTGACGCGCCAGGCGCGGTCTTCATAGTGGGCCGGGAAGATGTCGATGACGTCGCCGCGCACGCGAAACGTGCCGCGGGTGAAATCGGCTTGGGTGCGCTTGTACTGGAGCGCGACGAGGTCGGCGATGAGCTGGCGCTGGTCGATGCGCTCGCCCTTCTTCAGCGCAAAGGTCATCGCGGTGTAGGTCTCGACCGAGCCGATACCGTAGATGCAGGACACCGACGCGACGATGATGACGTCGTCGCGTTCGAGCAGCGCGCGCGTCGCCGAGTGGCGCATGCGGTCGATCTGCTCGTTGATCGAGGAGTCCTTCTCGATATAGGTGTCGGTGCGCGGGACATACGCTTCCGGCTGGTAGTAGTCGTAATACGAGACGAAATACTCGACCGCGTTGTCGGGGAAGAAGCTTTTGAACTCGCCGTAGAGCTGGGCGGCGAGCGTCTTGTTCGGCGCCAGGATGATGGCGGGCCGCTGCGTCGCCTCGATCACCTTGGCCATGGTGTAGGTCTTGCCCGAGCCGGTGACGCCGAGCAGCACCTGCGAACGGTCGTTGCGCTGGATGCCCTCGACGAGCTCGGCGATCGCGGTCGGCTGGTCGCCGCGCGGCTCGTATTCCGACTTGATCTCGAAGCGCACGCCGCCTTCGGACTTTTCCGGGCGCGGCGGGCGATGCGGGGTCCACACTTTCGTGGAGCCGTCATCCCTGCGGAACTCCGGCCGGCCCTCGCGGATCAGCGACTCCAGTGCCTCGGCGGTCGCCTTGACGCCGAGCGCCTCCATCTTGTTGCGCGGCGGACGCGCCAGCGCCTCGGCGTCGTCCTCCTCGGTGGGAAGGCCGAGCTGGCGGGCCAGTTCGGGATCGAGCGTCGGGATGGTCGCCGCTGTTCCGTAATTGGCCTGCGGCGCCTCTTCAAACGCACCAGCCTCTCCGCTCCCTCCCCCCTTGCGGGGGAGGGCCGGGGAGAGGGGTAAGCCACGAGTCGCGCTGCCCGATGCACTATCCTGCGGAAACTGCTTTTGAAGGTCTTTGGGCGTCGAGGCGCGCGCCCGATGCGCGGCGGCCTCGCCTCCGGCGCGGCGGTCGCGCGAATTGTCCGGCGGCGGCTGCAGCCCGGTGCCCGATCCAAGCCCGGCATCGCCGCGATTGATCGCGGGATTGAGCAGTTCGGCCAGCGCCGGCCCGATCGGCTGCACATCAGGCCGATGGGCCTTCGAGTTAGGTGCTTTGGATTTCGGGGATTTGGGGGGAGCAGGTTTCTTCGCCATGCCCGGAATATGGGACGAGTCCGCCGCCCAGAAAAGGGTGAAAGTCCGTCCCGTGCGCAGGCTGCTGACAGCAGGTTGGCAGCAGGCCCTGGTTCAGTGATCTTGCGACTATGCCGCCGACAGCGGTCCGTCGCCGTCCACGACCGTCAGGCGCGGTTCGAGGATGTCGAGATAGATCCCGCCGCAATCGGTGCAGCGCATGGTCCAGTACTCGCACCCGGCGCGGCCGCCGATCACGCGGAGCACCGTGAGATCGCCGTCGCATTCCGGGCATTTCGCCAGCACCTTGCGCGAATAGATTCTCGGCTGCGGAGCGTCTTCGAAGTCGATGACTGACATGAACCGGTGTCCCCCTGTTACGCCGCGCTGTCGATGGGTCTATTCGTCGTCGCTGTCGTCGGCACGGCGGCGGAAGCGATCGATGTGATGCTTGGCGTCCGCGATCGCGGCGTCGGGATCGGGCCAGGCGAAGCCGACTTCCATGGCCGGAAACAGCACGCCGTCGATGGCAACCGGGCTGAAATCGGCGCGCCGGATCCGGGCGTGCCACAGTCCCTTGCCAGCTTCGAAGGATTCGATGTCAAAGCCGTCGTAGAGGGTCGTCATTGGTAGTCCCCAAATACTCTCTTGTCGGAGGGTTAGAGGACCACATTTGCCGATTTCGAAATGTGAAGTCGTTCACAAGCAGCCGGCTTTTTCACCCGAAAGGGTGATGGAAACTCGTTTCCGCGCAGTTGGTGCGCTCCCTCTCCCGCTTGCGGGGGAGGGCGGGGGTGGGGGTGTCGCCGCAAGCGATAGCCTCAATGTGGAGAGAGCCCCCACCCGGCGCTTCGCGCCGACCTCCCCCGCAAGCGGGAGAGGTGGACCGACTTCTCGGCCCGCACCGAATTCAACCAAGATTCATCTTGAGCGCTCAGTTCCGAGCCGAAGTCCGTCCGACCCGCCGCGGCCGGGCTGCGGGTTCCGCCGCGGAACGCATGATCCAGCGGCGGAACGCGGCAAAATCGCGGTGCTCGGTCTGAAAGCTGCGGTAGAGCAGGTACCAGCGCATGCCCTTGGGCACCGAGAGGTCGAACGGCGCGATCAGACGTCCGGCGGCGAGGTCGTCGTCGATATAGGGCCGGATGCCCATGGCGATGCCGAGTCCGTCGGCGGCGGCCTGAAGCGCCTGGCCGTAGAACTGGAACTCCGGCCCGCGCGCGTTGATGCGGGGCAGGCCGGCGGCTTTCAGCCAGATCGGCCAGTCCTCGGTTGAATGGGTGACGCGGATCAGGCTCGGGCCCTTGAGATCGGCCGGGCGCTTGAGGCCGGAGGCGAGACGGGGCACGCAGACCGGCGTGAGGTCGCCGGCGAACAGCGGCTCGGCCACCAGCCCCGGCCAGTCGCCGGTGCCGAGCTTGATGCCGCAGCTCCAGTCCTCGCCGAACGGCACCTCGGCGCCTCCGGTGGTGAAGCGAACCTCGATGTCGGGCTCCTCGCTGCGAAACTCCGACAGCCGCGGGATCAGCCAGCGCATCGCAAACGTATGTCCGACACCGATGGTGAGCACGCGGACGCCGGACGGCGCCGTCACCTGCGCGGTGAGGCTTGCGAGCGCATCGAAGATCGGCGTCAGCCCGCTCTGATAGGCGCGGCCTGCCTGCGTCAGCACCAGCTTGTTGGCCTTGCGCTCGAACAGCGCGACGCCGAGCCGCTCTTCCAGCAGATGCACCATGCGGCTGACGGCGGCCGCCGACACGCTCAGCTCGATGCCGGCCGCGGCAAAGCTGCCGGTGCGCGCCGCCGCCTCGAATGCCTTGATGCCGTTGAGAAAGAGCAGCCGCCGCAAATGCAAGACCCTCAGGAAAGCTGATGCCAGGCCAAGATAACTCAGTTGCGCCGACGCGGCAAGCGAGGCACAAACATCAGCGTAATTCATGCTGATTTGTTGCGGCGGAGGCGGTGCTCTTCGCCTCTCCCCGCGTGCGGGGAGAGGCCGGAATTTGCGAGAGCAAATTCCGGGTGAGGGGGACTCTCCGCGAGTCCAACTACCACGGTGATTGCGGATGCGGCCCCTCACCCCACCCTCTCCCCGTAAGAACGGGCGAGGGAGTGAAACAGCGTTGCGTCCCTTACCTTGCCGTATCCACCACCGGAGACCTCGTGACATCAATCATGATCGCTGCCCTTGGATTGCTGATGGTCGGCACCGCGTTCCTGTCGGGGCTGTTCGGCATGGCGGGCGGGCTGATCCTGATCGGCGTGCTGCTGGCCTTGATGCCGCTGCCGACCGCGATGGTGCTGCATGCGATCACGCAGATGGCCTCGAATGGCTGGCGCGCGCTGCTGTGACGCGCACATATCCGCTGGCGGCCGGTCGCGAACTACATGGTCGGCGCTGCCATCGCGCTGGCGGCCTGGTCGCTCACCCGCTACGTGCCGGACAAGCCGATGGCGCTGCTGCTGCTCGGCGCCACGCCGTTCATGGCACGGCTGCTGCCGGCGAATATCAAGCCCGATCCGGACCGCCTCTGGCAGGGCACCGTCTATGGCACGATCTGCATGGGCCTGATGCTGATGACCGGCGTCTCCGGCCCGCTGCTCGACACTTTCTTCCTGGGCGGCGATTTCGGCCGGCGCGAGAAGGTCGCGACGAAGGCGATGTGCCAGCTCGTCAGCCATTTCACAAAACTGATCTATTTCGGCGGAATCATCGACCAGGCCGCCACGCTCGATCCCGTGCTCGCGGGCGTCGCGATCGCAGCCTCGATGCTTGGGACCACGCTGGCGCGGCGCCTGCTCGAAGCCATGACCGACCAGCAGTTCATCGCCTGGTCGAACAAGCTGATCACTACCATCGCCTGCTACTACATCGCCTATGGCGGCTGGCTGCTGGTTCGTACGGAGGTCGCGGCTGCCTTCGACAAGGGAGGTTTGCAATGAGCTGTAAGGCCGACCCGCTGGTGCTGGATTTCGTCGAATGGATCGCGCGCGAGCCGCGCGCCTATGCCGAGGTGATCTCGATCTGGAAAACCTCGTGCCCGCGCCTCACCATCTGGGAGGACGCCGCCGACCGCGGTTTTGTCGCGCGCGAGACGCTGCCTGGCATCGGGCTGATCATCGCGATGACGGAAGACGGCGAAAGGCTGCTGCGAACCAACGGGCGGTGATACGCTCTTCTGCCTCAACAACGTCATTGCGAGCGCAAGCGAAGCAATCCAGAATGTCTCCGCAGCGGCAGACTGGATTGCTTCGCTGCGCTCGCAATGACGGAACCCACCATGTCGCTCAAACTCTACGAACTCGTCGGCACCGATGCCTCGCGCCCCTTCAGCCCGTATTGCTGGCGCACGCGGATGGCGCTGGCGCATAAGGGGCTGACGGCGGAATCGCTGCCCTGGCGATTCACCGAGAAGAGCACGATCGCGCCGCATGGCTCGGAAAAGGTGCCGGTGCTGTTGCATCACGACAGGCCGGTGGTGGATTCCTGGGCGATCGCGAATTATCTCGAAGACCATTTTCCGGATCGGCCGTCGCTGTTCGGCGGCGAGGGCGGCCGCGCCATGGCGCGCATGCTCAATGCGTGGGGCGACATCGCGATCGTCGGCGGCATTTTTCCCCTGATCATCGCCGACATTCCGAAGAACCTGGCCGAGGTTGATGCCGCCTATTTCCGCCAGTCGCGCGAGGCGCGTTTCGGCGGCAAGAGCCTCGAAGAGATCATGTCCAGCCGCGACACCGGCGTGGTCGCATTCCGCAAATCGCTCGAAGTGATGCGGCAGACGCTGAAGAAGCAGCCCTTCATCGGCGGCAGCGCGCCGAACTATGCCGACTACATCGTGTTCGGCGGCTTCCAGTGGGCGCGCGCGGTGAGCCCGTTCAGGCTGCTGGAAGCGGATGATCCGGTTTACGCCTGGCGCGAAAAGCTGCTCGATGCGTTTGACGGCATGGCGCGGACATCGCCGGGGCATCCAGTCTAAGCTTCGTAGCCCGGATGGAGCGCAGCGAAATCCGGGGCCGGTGCCTGCGGAACGACTCCCGGATTACGCTTGCGCTCCATCCGGGCTACGCGCCGCCGCCGCCGCCTTCCGCAAACACTCCCGGCACAGGCAATCCTCGCCCTTGATCGGCATCGGCAGCTTTGCCGTCTCCTCCGCGCACCAGCACTTGCCCGAGAGGTCGCAGCCGAATTCGGTGCCGCATCGGGAACAGGCGAGGCGGCGCGGGGCCGGTTGCGTGAGCTCGATTTCTTTCGGATTTGTCATGATTTGCGAAAAAACCTGGCCGTCATTTTCATGTCGGGTTCATCTCCGGCTGCGGTATATTAGGCGTCGCGCACAGACCAGGGAAGCGGTTGGCACCGCGCGGAGGACAAATCGATGGCCCGCGATTCGCAAGCCGCCCTCGTCGCGCTGAACCGCTTCGGCTTCGGCGCCCGCGGCGGGGCCTCCGGCGATCTCATCAATGCGGCCTCCGATCCCCGGGGTTTTGTGAAAGCGGAACTGGCGCGTCCCTATGGCACGGTGCTGGAGGCGCCGGGCCTGCAATCGACGCCGCAGCTCGGCCAGGCCGCGTTCGCCTATCAGGACCAGGTCAAGCAGGCGCGCGAGGCGGCCAAGGCTGGTACGCAAACCGAAGCGCCGGCGCCGCAGACGCCTGCCGACCCGAAGCCCGATAATCAATTGCGGCGCAATCTCTCGCTCAACACGGTGATGACCGAGATCGCAGGCCAGATGGCCGAGGCCAAACCTGCTGCCGACAACAAGCCCACTGATACGACGATGAAGCCTGACGGCATGCAGCCCAATGCCGTCGCGCCGGCTGCTGCAAAGCAGGCGCCGCAGCCGCTCAACGTGATCCAGAAGACCTTTCGCGCAGAGGCCTTGGCGCGGTTGCAGCGCGCGATGATGGTCGATTGCGGCTTCACCGAGCGTCTGGTCGTGTTCTGGTCCAACCATTTCTGCATCTCCGCGAGCAAGGGCGAGCTGGCGCGAATGTGGGCCGGCGCGTTCGAGCGCGAGGCGATCCGCCCGCATGTGCTCGGGCGCTTCGCCGATATGCTCAAGGCGGTCGAGCAGCATCCGGCGATGCTTTTCTTTCTCGACAACCAGCAATCGCTGGGACCGGATTCACGCGCGGGCCAGAACCGCAAGCGCGGGCTGAACGAAAATCTCGCGCGCGAGATCATGGAGCTGCATACGCTCGGCGTCGGCGGCGGCTATACGCAGGAGGACGTCACCTCGCTCGCGCGGATCATCACGGGCTGGACCTTCGCCGGCCGGCAGGGCCAGCTCGGCGCGCCCGGCTCGTTCGCCTTCAATGCCAATGCGCACCAGCCCGGGCCGCAACAGCTGCTCGGCAAGACTTATGAAGCGACCGGCCTGGCGCAGGGCGAGGCCGCGCTCGCCGACATTGCGCGCCATCCCTCGACCGCGAATTTCATCGCCATCAAATTCGTCCGGCATTTCGTTGCCGACGATCCGCCGCCCGCGCTGGTTGCGCGGTTGCGCGATGTCTTCATCAAGACCGACGGCGATCTGAAGGCGCTTGCCACAGCTTTGGTCGATTCCAATGAGGCCTGGCAGGCGCCGCTGACCAAGATGCGCTCGCCTTACGATTTCCTGGTCGCGAGCGGCCGGCTGCTGGCGCGCGTGCCGGAGGATCCCGGTGGTTATCTCGGCAATCTGAACCTGCTCGGCCAGCCCTTGTGGACACCGGCCGGACCGAACGGTTTCCCCGACACGTCCGCGGCCTGGGCCGCGCCCGAAGGCATGAAGCTCCGGCTCGACATCGCCTCGCAGATGGGCGCGCGGCTCGGGCCCAACATCGATCCGCTCGACTTGCTGGAATTCGCTGCGGCCGATGCGGCGTCAACCGAGACGCGCAAAACCATCGAGCGCGCGGAATCGCGCCAGCAGGCGCTGGCGCTGCTCCTGATGTCGCCGGAAATGCAGAGGAGATGATGATGATCGACTGCGTCGAAAACCGGCTCCTCACCTCGCGTCGCGGACTCTTGCTCGGCGGCGTCTCCTTTGCGGCCTGGGCCTATTTGCCGAAATTCGCGCGCGCGGCCGATGGGCGCGATCCCCGGCTGGTCGTGGTGATCCTGCGCGGTGCGCTCGACGGGCTCGCGACCGTCGCGCCGATCGGTGATCCCGATTATGCCGGCCTGCACGGCTCGATCGCGCTCACGGCGGATGGCGCGCATCCCGCGCTGATGCTCGACAGCTTCTTCGGCCTGCATCCGGCGATGCCGGAATTTGCGCGGATGTATCGCGCGCAGCATGCCGCGGTGATTCATGCGGTGGCGACGCCGTATCGCGATCGCTCGCATTTCGATGGCCAGGATGTGCTCGAGAGCGGCTATGCCGGCCCGGGCCGCGTGCAGTCCGGCTGGCTCAACCGCGCGCTCGAAGTGCTGCCGCGCGGCGAGCGCGTCTCGAGCGGACTTGCGGTCGGCCCGACCACGCCGCTGGTGCTGCGCGGCAACGCGCCGACGGTCGGCTGGGCGCCGGTCGCGCTGCCGCAAGCCGACGACGACACCGCGATGCGGCTGGTCGATCTCTACCGTCACCGCGATCCCGCTTTGGCCTCGGCGCTGTCGCAAGGTCTGCAATTGGAAAAAGCGGCATCCGGCGACGACATGAAGCCGAAGCCCGGCAATCAGGTTGCGCAGATGCGGCAGGTCGCGCGCGGCGCCGCAAAGCTGATGGCCGCCGATGATGGTCCGCGCATCGCCGCACTCGCCTTCGACGGCTGGGACACGCATGCCAATGAAGGCGGCCCTGTGGGGCGTCTCGCCTTCCTGCTCGGCGGCCTCGACGGCGCGCTCGCCGAATTCGAAAGCGGCCTCGGCGATCGCTGGCGCGACACCGTCGTGGTCGTCGCCACCGAATTCGGCCGCACCGCGCGCATCAACGGCACCGACGGCACCGATCACGGCACCGGCACCATCGCGCTGCTCGCCGGCGGCGCGGTGAAAGGCGGTCGTGTCATCTCCGACTGGCCCGGCCTCAAGCCCGCCAACCTCTTTGAGGCCCGCGACCTCAAGCCCACCACGGATCTCCGCTCCGTGATCAAGGGCGTGCTGCAGGGCCAGTTCGGCCTGTCGGATCGCGTGCTGGCGGAGACGGTGTTCCCGGACAGCGCGGGAGCACGGCCAATGAAGGGACTGGTGGCCTAACCCACAACCGCCGTCATTCCGGGGCGCGCGTAGCGCGAGCCCGGAATCCATTCATCCGCAGACTTTGCCGCTAAATGGATTCCGGGCCCGCGCCTTGCGGCGCGTCCCGGAATGACGAGATAATTGCCTGAGCATCAGGAGAGACAAGTCATGTACATCGCCATGAACCGCTTCCGCGTCACCAAAGGCTCCGAAGCCGCCTTCGAGCAGGTCTGGGCGTCGCGCGACACGCATCTGGACAAGGTGCCGGGCTTCGTCGAATTCCATCTGCTGAAAGGGCCCGAGCTCGAGGACCACACGCTCTACGCCTCGCATACCGTGTGGGCGAACCACGCAGCGTTCGAGGCCTGGACCAAGTCGGAGGCGTTCCGCGCGGCGCATGCCCGCGCCGGCGACAACAAGCCGCTCTATCTCGGCCACCCCCAGTTCGAAGGTTTTGAGGTCAAGCAGACCGTCGGACGCGGGGCCAAGTAGCGCCGCGCCGCAAAGATCAGCCCTTCGTGATCCCATTGATCTCGGCGAGATCGTCCGCGCTGAGCTGCCAGGCGATCGCCTTGACGTTCTGCTCGACCTGCTCGACGCGGGTGGCGCCGGCGATAACGCTCGAGACCTGCGGGCGCGCGGCCAGCCAGGAGAAGGCGAGCTCGAGCATCGAATGGCCGCGGGCCTTCGCAAAGGCCTGGAGCTTCTCGACGATGTCCTCGTTGCGCGGCGTGACGTAGCGGTCGCGAAGCGCCGGCGCCTTGCCGAAGCGGGTATCAGCGGGGGCGGCTGCGCCACGCTGGTATTTGCCGGTCAGCAGGCCGCTCGCCAGCGGGAAGAACGGCAGCAGGCCGAGCTTGTATTCCTGGGCTGCGGGCAGCAAATCCTTTTCGATGTCGCGGACGACGAGGCTGTACTCGTCCTGCGCCGAGACGAAGCGGCTGACATTCATCGCGCGCGCGGTGAACTCGGCCTCCGCGATGCGCCACGCCGGAAAATTGGAATGGCCGATGTAGCGCACCTTGCCCTGGCGGACGAGATCGTCGAGCGCGCGGAGCGTCTCCTCCAGCGATGTCAGCGGATCGTAATCATGCTGCTGGTAGAGATCGATGTAGTCGGTCTTGAGCCGCGTCAGGCTGGCCTCGACCGCGTTCATGATGTAGCGGCGCGAGGCGCCCTGCTTGGTGCCGTCGGCCGCCATCGGCTTGGAATATTTGGTGGCGAGCACGATGTCCTTGCGGCGGTCGCCGAGCACGGTGCCGAGCACCGTCTCCGAGCCGCCCTGGCCGGCGTAGATGTCGGCGGTATCGAACAGCGTGATACCGAGATCGATCGCGCGGTGAATCACCTTGCGCGACGTCTCCAGATCGGTGCGCTGGCCGAAATTGTTGCAGCCGAGCCCGACTGCGGACACGCGCAGGCCGGAGCCGCCGAGATTACGAATTTCCATGGGGAATCCTGTCAGAAAAGAGCAGGCGCCCATTGTGACCGCGGTGCGCCGCACCGGCAAGCGGCTGGCTGCGTTGCTGCCATGCTGAAAGGAACCGCGGACAAAAAAATGCGGCCCCAGTCAGACGCGGCGACTGACGGGGACCGCTTGGGGCGCTTGATCGGTGACGGGGGGCCTGATCAGACGCAACTGCAACTTAATCCCGGTGTGTTACGAGCCGGTGACAGGCGGAGTTATCCACAGGGCCATTGCAGCCGGATCAGAAGATCTTGCGATAGACGATGAAGCCGGAGCGTTCCGCGACCTTGTCGTACAGGCTCTGCGCCGTGACGTTGGTCTCGTGCGTCTGCCAGTAGACCCGCGGCGATCCCGCGAGTTTTGCGCGCTCATAGACGCCATAGATGAGCGCTGAGGCGACGCCCTTGCCGCGCGAAGGTTCCAGCGTGAACAGATCCTGCAGATAGCACGACGGCTCGATCGCGGTGGTGCTGCGATGGAACAGATAGTTCGTCATGCCGAGCAGGCGACCGTCGCTCTCGGCGACCAGCCCATGCACCGGCTCGTAGGCATCGAAGAAGCGCTGCCACGTCACGCGCGTGATCTCGGGCGCGAGCGCGGTGGGACCGGAGCGGCCGTAGAAGGCGTTGTAGCCGTCCCACAGCGGCAGCCATTGATCGTAATCCTGCCGGGTGACGGAGCGAATGGTGAGCGACATCTGGGAAATCCACGGTCGATGAGGTGTCCTTCATACGTGATGAAGGGCGCATCGATCAATTGCGATGTCGCGCATCACTCCGCAACGCGCAGATACCGGATCAGATTGCGCCCCGTCGGATCGCGCAGTGCGCGATAATAGTCGGCGCGCGCCGGCGCGTCGGTGTGGCGCACGAGGTCGGTCACCGGCGTGTAGCTCAGCATGCGGCCGCCGTCGGGAAGCGCGGTGCAGACGAAACGCAGCACCTCGCCATTGCGCAAATTGATATTGATCGGCGTGGCGTCGCCGATCCGCACCATCTCCATGCGCTGCGCGATGAAGACGCCGAGTTCTTCCTCCGGCAGCTCGAATGCGCCGGTGTCGCGGCCGTGATACATCAGCGCGATGAAGGGCGGCTTGTCGTCGGCCTTCTCGTCCGGCAGCGCGAAATAATCGCGGAAGGCGCGGTTGATGAATTGGGCGCGGGTTTCGGCATCGAGCAGGACGATGCCGATATCGACCTGGTCGAGCGCCGCCGACAGCCGTGCCGCAGCGGCGTGGTTGTGCCGCTCAGTGGCAAAGGCATCGAGCAGGCGCTCGCGCATCAGCCCTGTTATGCCCGCGGTGCCGGCGGTCGTGAGCGCGAGCAGGCCGAGCGGCGCGAGATCGGTCACGTCAAAGCCGGGCGCGGTTCGGTGGCTGAGCGCGAGCAACGTCGCGCCGATCACGGCGATGGCCGCGCTGCCGAGCGCAGACGTAAAGCCCGAGAGCGAGCCGGCCAACGCCACGATGCCGACGAACAGCGGTGCAAGCGACAGAGCGGGAGCATGACGGTCGAGCAGGATCGCCAGCAGTGCGATCGCTGCCGTCAGCACGGGACCGGAAATGGCACGCCATCCGAACCGCATGGGCCTCGCTCATTCCTCCCTGAACGAGATAAGGCCGTCAGACTGACCGATGGTTGCGCAAGCGCAATCCGATTTCGTGCGGTGCGCTTAAGGGACGCTTGCGTGAGCGCTCAAAGCTTTCTGATGATTTTAGACCAATTGGGCATGCCCGATGCGCTGCTGCAGCGCGGGCGCAATCCACGTCGACGTCCCCGGGCCCTTGGTCCCCGGGCCCTTGCGGGTGCCGACGAAAATCAAAAGCGACGCCGCGACCAGGATGGCCGCAGTCAGGGTGATTGCAACGATGACCACAGGTGATTTCATCACTGACCCGTCGCGATGCTGGTCGGCGCGGGGCCGCGCGGCACCTTGAAGGCCATCCAGGATGAAACGGGGATCAGACCGGCAAGCCCATCGCCATGGTCGCCTTGGTCGACAGCACCGTGAGGGTGACGATCAGGCACAGGGAGAGGGCGGCGACGGCGAGCGAGGCCGCGACCGCGTTGGTCAGCCGGGAAGACGAGACGGTATCGGTTTGGCCCTGAAAGCCGACCGTGCCGGACGCCCGAATCATGGTCTAAATCCTTCAACGTGCGAGCGAATCACCCACGACGCCGAACAACTTCACAATTTCTGCGGGCAACAATGGGGCGGCAATTACACCGAAAACGGCGGGAATAGGGCAAAGGTTAACGCAATGCCCGCTATTCCTTAACGCCGCACCGGTTTTCAGGCCCCCGCCGCGATGCTGGCGGTGTCGTCGATGTCGGCGGGGCGCCAGTCCATCGCCACGAAACCGGGCGCCGCCCCGACCCGCTTCAGCCAGTCCCGGATTGCCGGGAAGGGCGCCAGGTCGAAATCGCAGCGGTCGGCGAGGTGGGTGTAGCCGTACAGCGCGATGTCGGCGACCGTGAGCTGGCGGGCGGCGAAATAGGCGTTGGTCTGGAGGTGGTTTTCCATCACCTGGAGCGCGCCATAGCCGCGCTCCATCCAGTCCTCCAGCGCGTGGGTCTGCAGGTCGCGACCGCCCTTGACCAGCGACAGCCAGAAATAGGCGGCACCGATATTGGGCTCGAGCGCGTGCTGCTCGAAGAACATCCATTGCAGCGCCTCGGCGCGATCGATCCGGTTCTCCGGCGCCAGCGGCGTGCCGACGGCGACGTACCACAGGATGGCGTTGGACTCGGCGAGATACCGATCGTCGCCGACCTCGAGCAGCGGCACCTGTCCGGACGGGTTCTTCGCCAGGAAGTCCGGCGTCTTGCTCTCGCCGCGCAGAATGTCCACCTCGATGGGTTCGTAGGGCACGTTCAACAGCGCCAGCGCAAGGCGGACCTTGTAGCTGTTGCCCGAGCGTTGCATCGAATAGAGCTTGTACATTCTGGGAGTTCGATTCCGAGGGACGGGAAGGTTCGGCGCTTGTTGCCCCGCACCGCGGCTAAACAATGATGCCGATGCGAATCCGCCGCAAGGGCTGCCCCATAGAAAAACTCGAAAACCCTACCGCACTGCAACGCTGCGGAAGATCATGTTCGTGCAACGCTGCAAATCAGATCACGCTTGCGTCAACGTGCACGACGCATCGCTTCGCGCGATCGTGTGCGAGGCGGTGACGGGTCGCGAAATCACCGCCGGTTGACGATCGGTCGCAGGCCTTGCGCGTCAGTTCACCGTCAGTCTTGTGGCGCCCGAGCGGCGCAAAATTGCTCCGAGGACAAGCCTTGCCGGATATGAGCGGTTTGCCCGGCAAAGTTACGGAAAATTGCGGGAAATCAGCCTTGAAACGCTCCAAACCCCGTAAACTTTTCCGAGATCGGGCGAAGTTTCTTGCGGTGCAGCGGCACACGTTTTAGGGTGTCGCCATTCCCACAATTGGAGTCGTGAGGCCAAAGGGTTCACGACGCTTGTCAGGAGATGACGATGGCCTTCCTTGCTGCTGCGCTCGACCGTGTGAAGCCGTCCGCGACCATCGCGGTCACGGATAAAGCACGCGCGCTGAAAGCGGCGGGCCGCAACGTCATCGGCCTCGGCGCCGGCGAGCCCGACTTCGACACGCCCGCCAACATCAAGCTGGCGGCGATCCACGCCATCGAATCCGGCAAGACCAAGTACACCGCGGTCGACGGCATCCCCGAGCTGAAGGACGCGATCATCGCGAAGTTTCAGCGCGAGAACGGCGTCGTCTACAAGCCGAACCAGATCATCGTCGGCACCGGCGGCAAGCAGGTGCTCTACAACGCGTTGATGGCGACCATCAATCCGGGCGACGAGGTGATCATCCCGGCGCCCTATTGGGTCAGCTATCCCGAGATGGTGGCGCTCGCCGGCGGCGAGCCGGTGCCGGTGGTCTGCACCGCCGCGGCTGGCTTCAAGCTCCAGGCCGAAGCGCTCGATCGCGCGATCACGCCGAAGACCAAATGGGTGATCCTGTGCTCGCCGTCGAACCCGACCGGCGCGGCCTATACGCGCGCCGAGTTGAAGGCGCTCACCGACGTGCTGGTCAAGCATCCGCATGTGTGGGTGATGACCGACGACATGTACGAGCACCTCGTCTATGACGACTTCCAGTTCACCACTGTTGCGCAGGTCGAGCCCAGCCTCTACGACCGCACGCTCACCGTGAACGGCGTGTCGAAAGCCTATTGCATGACCGGCTGGCGCATCGGTTACGCCGGTGGTCCCGCGCAGCTGATCAAGGCGATGTCGACCATTCAGTCGCAGTCGACCTCGAACCCGTCCTCGATCTCGCAGTGGGCGTCGGTGGAAGCGCTGAACGGTCCGCAGGATTTCATCGCCGCCAACAACAAGGTGTTCAAGGAGCGCCGCGATCTCGTCGTCTCCATGCTCAACCAGGCCAAGGGCATCGAGTGCCCGCGCCCGGAAGGTGCATTCTATGTCTATCCGTCCTGCGCCGGCACGATCGGCAAGACCGCTCCGTCGGGCAATGTGATCGGTAACGACGAGCAGTTCGTCACCGAGCTGCTGGAGACCGAAGGCGTCGCCGTGGTGCAGGGTTCAGCCTTCGGCCTCGGCCCGGCGTTCCGCATCTCCTACGCGACCAAGACCTCGGACCTCGAAGACGCCTGCAAGCGCATCCAGCGCTTCTGCGGTAATCTGCGGTAAGTTCGTGCTATTGCGGCATGCGATGTCGCCCTCTCCCCTTGCGGGAGAGGGTGGATCGCCGCGAAGCGGCGAGACGGGTGAGGGGTTTCCCTCCCCGAGTCTAACTCTCACTTGAATTTGCGGAGAGAACCCCTCATCCGGCGCTTCGCGCCACCTTCTCCCGCAAGGGGAGAAGGGAAGACAGCGCGTCAATTCACGGCCCATGTGATCTGGCACGCGCAGAACTCCTGTGGCATAGAACGTCGCGCGGCTTCGTGCCGCGCCCTTCCTGCTCGCATCACATTCATAGCCGGAGATATTTCATGCGCCGCTCACTCCTCCTTGCCGGACTCACTGCCGCTAGCCTCGTTGCCTCCGTCGTAAGCGCCAGCGCGCAGTCGCGGTTGGTGCAGGTCGGCGTGCTCGAATGCCGCGGCGGCGCCAGCGTCGGCTTCGTGGTGGGATCGGTGACCAATCTCGGCTGCGTCTTGCGCGTCGATGGCGTGCCCGACGACCGCTATGTCGCGACGATCCGCAAAGTCGGTATCGACCTCGGCATCACCCAGGAGACGGCGCTCGCCTGGGGCGTGTTCGCGCCGGTCAACCGGCTCGGCCCCGGCGATCTCTCCGGCAATTATGGCGGTGCGCAGGGCAGCGCCTCGGTCGGCGTCGGTCTCGGCGGCAACGTGCTGGTCGGCGGCTCCAACAATTCGATCGCGCTCCAGCCGCTCAGCGTGCAGGGCCAGGTCGGCCTCAACGTTGCGGCCGGTCTTGAAAGCCTGGAACTTCGTCCGGGCCGTTAATTCCCGACGGTGGTGCTCGCCCTCACCTCTCCCGAAGGGAGAGGTCGGATCGCATCGAAGATGCGATCCGGGTGAGGGGTTACAGTCCCACCGAATGCTGCGGCCCCTCACCCGGATTGCTGCGCAATCCGACCTCTCCCCGCTGGGGAGAGGTGGAACACCGGGCCGCTAGACTTGGTCTAACCGACGACGCACCGCAGCGACGTTTGACGCTTGCCAAATCTCGGGGACGGGCAGAGCATCTGCGTTTGCCGACCCAATCATGGGCCGAGCTCCACACCAAGGAGGCGGCGAATGGGACAAGACGTCAGAAGTCCCCGAGGTCCACGGTGCATTGCGCTGGTGGGCCCATTCCAAAGCGGTAAAACCACACTTCTCGAAGCGATCCTGGCGCGAACGGGCGCAATCCCGCGCGCCGGCAGCGTCGATGCCGGAACTTCCGTCGGCGACGCCACGCCTGAGGCCCGTCATCACAAGATGAGTGTTGGCCTGACTGCCGCCACCACGAGTTTTATGGGCGACAGCTACACCTTCCTGGATTGTCCAGGTTCCGTCGAGTTCGCCCACGATATGCGCGCCGCGCTTCCTGCCGTCGACGCCGCGATCGTGGTCTGCGAGGCCGACGAGAAGAAGCTGCCGCAGCTTCAGATCATCCTGCGCGAGCTGGAGGAGCTGAAGATCCCGCGTTTCCTGTTCCTCAACAAGATCGACCGCGCCAACAAGCGCATCCGCGAGACGCTCGCGACCCTGCAACCGGCCTCGCGCGTGCCGCTGGTGCTGCGCCAGATCCCGATCTGGAAGGGCGAGCTGATCGAGGGCTTTGTGGATCTCGCACTGGAACGAGCGTTCGTCTATCGCGAGCACAAGGCCTCCGAAGTGATCGAGCTCGAAGGCGGCGATCTCGATCGCGAGAAGGAGGCCCGCTTCTCGATGCTGGAGAAGCTCGCCGATCACGATGACGCACTGATGGAGCAGTTGCTGGAGGACATTCAGCCACCGCGCGATGCCGTGTTCGACGATCTTGCCCGCGAACTGCGCGAGGGACTGATCTGCCCCGTACTGCTCGGTGCTGCCGCGCGCGAAAACGGCGTGCTGCGTCTGATGAAGGCGTTGCGCCACGAGGCGCCCGGCATTGCGGAGACCGCAAAACGTCTCGGCGCACCCGAGAGTAAGGACGCGCTCGGCTTCGTCTTCAAGACGCTGCACTCGCAGCACGGCGGAAAACTGTCGCTGACGCGGCTGCTCGCCGGCCATCTCGACGACGGTGCCACGCTGCAATCCGCCTCCGGCGGTGCCAGCCGTATTTCCGGCATCCTCGCCGTCAACGGCGCTTACGAGAGCAAGCGTGCGTCGGCCGAAGCCGGTGACACCGTGGCGCTCGCCAAGCTCGATCCGATCAAGACCGGCGATACGGTGTCGAGCGGCAAGGCGCCGCCCGCTGGATTGGCGGCCGCAGAACCGACGCCGCCGGTGCTCGCAATTTCGGTTGCTGCCACCGACCGCAAGGACGACGTCAAGCTCGGCCAGGCGTTGATGCGGCTGCACGAGGAGGATCCGTCACTCGTCGTCGTGCAGAACCCCCAGACCCACGACACCGTGCTGTGGGGCCAAGGCGAGATGCATCTGCGTGTCGCCAGCGAGCGGTTGCGCGATCGCTTCGGCGTCAAGATCTCCTCGCATCCACCTGCGATCGGCTACCGGGAGACCATCCGCAAGCCGATCGTCCAGCGCGGCCGCCACAAGAAGCAATCCGGCGGTCACGGCCAATTCGGCGATGTCGTGCTCGACATCAAGCCGCTGCCGCGCGGCGAGGGCTTCAAGTTCACCGAGAAGGTGGTCGGCGGCGCGGTACCGCGCAACTATATCGGCGCGGTGGAAGAGGGCGTTGTCGACGGGCTGACACGCGGCCCGCTCGGTTTCCCCGTCACCGATCTGCAGGTGACGTTGACCGACGGCTCCTATCACAGCGTCGACTCCTCCGACCTCGCCTTCCGCACGGCGGCGCGGGTCGGGCTCAACGAAGGCCTGCCGCAATGCCAGTCGGTGCTGCTGGAGCCGATCCACGTGGTCGAGATCGTCTGTCCGACCGATGCCACCGCCAAGATCAACGCGATCCTGTCGGCGCGGCGCGGCCAGATCCTCGGCTTCGACACCCGCGACGGCTGGAGCGGCTGGGACTGCGTCCGCGCCATGATGCCGGAAGCCGAGATCGGCGAGCTCATCGTCGAGCTGCGCTCGGCCACGGCAGGCGCCGGCAGCTTCACCCGTCAGTTCGACCACATGGCCGAAGTCACGGGCCGCGCCGCCGACCAGATCATCGCCGCGCATCAGCACGCGGCGTGAGTCTGTCTCTCGCACAGTGAGGGACGCGCCACTCTCTCACACCCTCTCCCCGTTCTGACGGGGAGAGGGTGATGCGAGGCGATGCCCTCTCCAAGCGTCATTGCGAGCGAAGCGAAGCAATCCAGAGTCTTTCCGCGGAAGGATTCTGGATTGCTTCGTCGCTTCGCTCCTCGCAATGACGGTGGAGACAAATGGGCTCGCAAGACGAACTTCCCTTGCCTCAGACCTCAGATGATGTATTTTACATCATTGTGTAAGGCTCCATACATCACTTATAACCGCTGACACGTGAGGCCTAGGTGATCACGTCATTCCAGATGCGGGCAGCCCGCGCGCTGCTTGGCATCGACCAGAAAACCCTGGCCGAGCTTGCCGGCGTGTCGCTGCCGACCATCCAGCGGATGGAGGCCTCTACCGGCAACGTGCGCGGCGTGGTCGAGACCTTGATCAAGGTGGTCGAGGCGTTCGACCGGGCCGGCGTCGAGCTGATCGGCGAACAGGCCCGCAGCGACAGCGGCGGGCGGGGCGTTCGGCTGAGAGAGCCGGGGCCGCCGCGCAAGGTGGGAGCATGATCTGCGGATGATCGTGCTCGAGAGCATGAACTAACGCACCGTCGCGCCCCAGTACGCGGCCGCACGATGCATCGGAGCATTGTGGGCATGAGCATCACGGGCGAACACGCAGGCAAGCTGCACCAGCTTCGTCAGCCGACCTTTACCGAACTCTATCTGCCAAAGCTCGTGACCGTCTGGCGCGAAGGTTATGGCTTGTCGGATTTCCGCGCCGACGTGTTTGCGGGATTGACCGTTGCAATCGTCGCGCTGCCGCTGTCGATGGCGATCGCCATCGCCTCGGGCGTGACACCGGACCGCGGGCTCTACACTGCGGTTGTCGGCGGCTTCATCGTGTCGCTGCTCGGCGGCAGCCGCTTCCAGATCGGCGGCCCCGCGGGCGCCTTCATCGTGCTGGTCGCGGTGACGGCGGAGCGGCACGGCGTTGACGGCGTCATCCTCGCCACGATGATGGCGGGCGTGGTCCTGATCGCCGCTGGCCTGCTGCGGATCGGCACCTACATCAAGTTCATTCCCTATCCCGTCACGGTCGGCTTCACCGCCGGCATCGCCGTGATCATCTTCGCAAGCCAGCTGCGCGATCTCTCGGGCATCACGCTGGCGGGGAAAGAGCCGAGCGAGTTCGTGCCGAAACTCGTCGCGCTCGCGGGTGGCCTGAACACCATCAATCCCTCCGCAATTGTGGTCGCCGTCGTCAGCATTGCCATCATTGCAGCCTTGCGGCGCTTGCGGCCGTCCTGGCCCGGCATCCTGATCGCAGTCGTGCTCGCGGCCATCGCGACAGCCGTGCTGTCGCTGCCGATTGAAACCATCGGCAGTCGTTTCGGCGGCATCCCGCGCGAATTGCCGTCGCCGGTGCTGCCGGCGTTCTCGCTTGCGAAGGCGAAAGCGGTGCTGCCGGATGCGATCTCGTTCGCGCTGCTGGCCGCGATCGAATCGCTGCTGTCGGCGGTGGTCGCCGACGGCATGACCGGGCGCCGTCACCGCTCCAATTGCGAGCTGGTGGCGCAAGGTGCCGCCAATATCGGCGCGGCGCTGTTCGGCGGCATCTGCGTCACCGGCCTGATCGCGCGCACCGCGACCAATATCCGCGCCGGTGCGCGCGGGCCGCTGGCGGGCATGCTGCACTCCGTCTTTCTGCTGCTGTTCATGGTGATCGCGGCGCCGCTGGCGAGCTACATCCCGCTCGCCGCGCTTGCCGCCGTGCTCGTCGTCGTGGCCTGGACCATGGCGGAGAAGCAGGAATTCGCGACGCTGCTGCGCTCCTCATGGGGCGACGCCGTCGTGCTGCTCGCAACCTTCCTGCTCACCATCTTCCGCGATCTGACCGAAGGCATATTGGTCGGCTTCGCGCTCGGCGCGGTGCTGTTCATCCATCGCATGGCGGAGATGACCGGCATCGAGGAGCGCTCGCCCCTGGTGGCGGACGATCGCCCCGATGACGGCAATGGCGAGCGCGTGCGCTACGATTCCGGGCTCGCGGTGGATCGCGACGTGCTGGTCTATCGCATCACCGGCGCGTTCTTCTTCGGTGCGGCGTCCGCAATCGGAGGCGTGCTCGACGGCATCGCCGACAAGCGCAAGGCGCTGGTGGTCGATTTCGCGGCGGTGCCATTCCTGGATTCCACGGCGGCGAACGTGCTCGGCCGCGTCGCCGCCAAATCTCACCGCCAGGGCATCAGGCTGTTCATCACCGGGGCGTCGCCCGCCGTCCGCCGCGCGCTGCTGACCCACGGCGTAACTCCGCCGCTGGCGCGCTATCGCGAGACGATCGAGCGCGCGGTCGCCGACATCAAGGCAGCCCCCGGCGTGAATGCGTCCGCGGTCGACGAACCCGTCGGCTAGCCACGCACCCTTCTCAAGCCGGCCGATTTGTTCGACACTGTCGCGACGTCACGGCGATGGTGCATGGGGGATGCTGGACTCGCGTCGCAACATTGTGCTGGCTTGCGCGCTCAGCGGGCTTGCGGGTTATGTCGACGGCATCGGCTTCCTGCATCTCGGCGGCCTGTTCGTCTCGTTCATGAGCGGCAACTCCACGCGCCTCGGCGTCAGCCTTGCGGAGGCGCAGTGGTGGCAGGCCGCCGGCGCGCTCGGCCTGATCGCGCTGTTCGTCGCGGGCGCAGCAGCCGGCAGCCTCGTGGTGCTTGGCGGCGGCGCCGAGCGGCAGCCCGGGCTGCTCCTGATCGAAGCCGTGCTGCTTGCAGCGGCCGCGCTCTGCCACGCCTACGGCCTGTCCAACCTCGCGATCGCATGCATTGTGCTCGCGATGGGTCTGGAGAATGCCGTGTTCCAGATCGACGGCGGGGCCGGCCTCGGCCTCACCTATGTCACGGGCGCGCTGGTCAAGGCCGGCCAGCTCCTCGCGGTCAGCCTGACCGGCGGTCCGCGCTGGAGCTGGGCGCCGAACCTGCTGATGTGGGCGGCGCTGGTTGCGGGCTCCGCGGCCGGCGCGCTCGCCTATGCATGGATCAATCTCGCGGCAATCTGGTTTGCCGCCGGCGCGGCGCTGGCGATGGCCGCGATCATCACTGCCGTGATGCGGCGCCCGCGCGCTTGACAGCGCCTGCCGGACGCGAAATGGATCGCCTCCCACACTCTCATTTTTGGGGACGAGATCGTGACCAAGGCTCCCGCAGCCTGCTTGATCGGATGGCCGGCCGCGCATTCGCGCTCGCCGCTGATCCATCATTATTGGCTGCGCACGCTCGGCATCGCGGGCGGCTATGTCATCGAGGCCGTTCCGCCCGAGGATTTGCGCGATTTCGTGCTGCGGCTGTCGCTGCGCGGTTTTGTCGGCGCCAATGTCACCATTCCGCACAAGGTCGGCGTGCTGGCGCTGTCGACCCCCGATGCGCGTGCCAGGGCCGTGGGCGCCGCCAACACGCTGTGGTTTGCCGACGGTGAGCTGCGCTCGACCAATACCGATGTCGAGGGATTTCTCGGCAATCTCGATGCCAGCGCGCCCGATTGGGACAAGGCGGACGAAGCACTGGTGCTGGGGGCCGGCGGTTCCTCGCGCGCGATCGTGTTCGGCCTGCTCGAGCGCGGCTTGGGCCGGGTCCATCTCGCCAACCGCACCCTGGCGCGGGCCGAGGCGCTGGCCGCGGAATTCGGGCCGAACGTGCATCCGTTGGCCTGGGAGGGGATCAACGACGTCCTGCCGCGGGCAAAACTTCTCGTGAACACCACCTCGCTCGGCATGCATGGCCAGCCTGCGCTCGAGGTCGATGTGACGCGGCTGCCGCAAGGGGCCGTGGTCGCCGACCTCGTCTATGTCCCGCTGGTGACGCCGCTGCTTGCGGCCGCAAGGGCCCGCGGGCTGAAGACCGCCGACGGGCTCGGCATGCTCCTCCACCAGGCCGTGCGCGGCTTCGAGCTGTGGTTCGGCCGGAGGCCTGAGGTGACCGCGGAACTGCGCGCGCTGGTCGAGGCCGATCTCACAAAGACTTGAGAGAATAGTGCGCCGTCTGTGGCGTTCACTATCCGTGGGGACAATCGGAGACAATCATGACGATCCAACGTGCCAATTTCACGCGTCCGCTCATCGCTGTTGCGATGGTGGCTGCTTCCACCTTTGCTGCCGTCGCGCAAAAGGCGCCGGTGCCGACCCGCGTGCGTGGCACGATCGAGAGCGTCGAGGGCGACACCCTGCTGGTCAAGTCGCGCAGCGGTGAGGACGTCAAGCTCCACATCGCATCCGACCTGCGCGTGGCTGGTATCACCAAAATTTCGCTCGCGGACATCAAGGTCGGCTCCTTCGTCGGCGCCACCACCGTGCCGGGACCGGATGGTGGCAACAATGCCGTCGAGGTGCACGTGTTTCCTGAGAGCATGCGCGGCACCGGTGAAGGCTCGCGGCCCTATGATCTGAAGCCAAACTCCAGCATGACCAACGCCACGGTCTCGGAAAGCGTGGTCGGCAACGACGGCCATACTTTGCTCGTGAAATACAAGGATGGCGAAAAGAAGGTTTTCGTCTCGGATATGACGCCGGTGGTGACCTATGTGCCTGGCGACAAATCCGATCTGAAAGCGGGTGCGAAAATCATCGCCTTCATGAAGCCATTGCCGGACGGCTCGTTCGAGACCGATCGCGTCAGTGTCGGCCGCGATGGCCTGACCCCGCCGATGTGATCAGGGATTCAGGGAATAGCGGCAGTCACGCGGTGTTTGCCGTGTGATCGCCGCAACCTGCCCGAAGGGACAAGCTATGCCGACACTGACCAACTGGATGCCACGCGCCGCCGTGGCCGCATTCGCCACCTTTATCGCCGTATCAACCGTCTCGGCCCAGCAGCAGACGTCGATGGTCCGCATCCGCGGCACCATTGAAAACGTCGACGGCAACACGCTCGGCATCAAGACGCGTGAGGGCGCTGACGTGAAAGTGAAGATGACCGACAACGTCGCCGTGTTCGCCGTGGTGAAGACGCAGCTCTCCGAGATCAAGGAGGGCTCCTATATCGGCGTCACCGCCATGCCCGAGCCCGACGGCACGCAGAAGGCCATCGCCGTCCATATCTTCCCGGAGAACCAGCGCGGCGCCGCCGAAGGTTTTCGCCCATGGGATGCCCGCGCCAATTCGACCATGACCAACGCCACCGTGGCGCAGACGGTCAAGGGCACTGACGGCCAGGACATCACGGTAAAGTACAAGGACGGCGAGAAGAAAGTCGTGGTGCCGCCGGACACCCCGATCGTCACCTTCGTCGCCAGCGACAAGTCCGAGATCAAGCCCGGCGCCAAGCTGATCATTTTCGGCGCGGCGAAGAAGGATGACGGCACGCTGGAAGCGAACCGCGTCAATGTCGGCCGCGACGGCGTGACGCCGCCGATGTGAGGCAAGTGTGTTGCAACATCTTCGGTGTCGTCCCGGCGCAGGCCGGGACCCATACCGCGTGATCTATCGATAGTCGCTGGTATCAGTACCGCACGAAGACTGGACGACAACTACCAGTCTTCGCCAAACCACTCCCTGTGGTTATGGGTCCCGGCCTTCGCCGGGACGACTGCGGAGTTTGTGGCGGCAGCTTGCCTACGGCACCGCAATAATGTGATCGTCGATCTCGTCGATGCGGTTGACGCCGCACAGGCCCATGGTCGTGAGCAGCTCTTTCTGGATGATGTCGATCGCCTTGGCGACGCCGGCCTGGCCGCCGGCACCCAGGCCGTACGCATAAGCGCGGCCGATCATGCAGGACTTCGCGCCGAGCGCGAGCGCGCGCATCACGTCCTGGCCGGAGCGGATGCCGCCGTCGAACATGATCTCCATCCTCGACCCGACGGCGTCGGCAATCTCGGGCAGCACCTCGATCGAGGACGGCGCGCCGTCGAGCTGACGGCCGCCATGGTTCGACACCACCAGCGCCTGCGCGCCGGTCTTGGCGGCTTCCTCGGCGTCCTCGACGTCCAAAATGCCCTTGATGATGAGCTTGCCCGGCCAGATGCTCCGGATCCATTCGACGTCCTTCCAGTTCAGCGAGGTGTCGAACTGCGACGCGGTCCACTCCGCGAGGCGGTTGAGGTCCTCGGTGTTCTTCACGTGCCCGGCGATGTTGCCGAAGGTGCGGCGCTTGCCCTGGAGCACGCCCGACACCCACGCCGGCTTGGTGGCGAAATCGATGAACTTCGACAGCGACCATTCCGGCGGGATGGTCATGCCGTTCTTGATGTCGGCATGGCGCTGTCCGATCACCTGGAGATCGACGGTGAGCACGAGCGCGCTGCACTTCGCCGCGATCGCGCGCTGGACCAGCTCCTTGATGAAGCCGCGGTCCTTCATGACGTAGAGCTGGAACCAGAACGGCTTCTCGACGGCGGCCGCGATGTCCTCGATCGAGCAGATCGACATGGTCGACTGCGTGAATGGGATGCCCGCGGCCTGCGCCGCGCGGCAGGCGTGGATCTCGCCGTCGCCATGCTGCATGCCGAGCAGGCCGACCGGCGCCAGGATCAGCGGCATGGTCGATTGCTCGCCGAGGATCGTGGTCGAGGTGTCGCGCCTGGAGACGTCGACCAGGATGCGCTGGCGGAACTTGATCGCCTGCATGTCCTCGCGATTGGCGCGCAGCGTCTCCTCGGCGTAGGAGCCGCGGTCGCAATAGTCGAAGAACGCCTTCGGCACGCGGCGCTTATGCAGCGCGCGCAGATCGTCGATACAGGTGATGTGCTTCATGAACGTTCCCCGGCCCGTCTTGTATCAAGAGGCTTATATTCAAGAGTCTTGCATCGGAAGGTTTCGGGGTCATCTAGCATGGTTGGATGCACAGCCAAATCGTTTGGAGGAGGGGCGCCATGACCAAGCCGCACAAAGGACCTTCGCCGGAAGAGATCAAGGAAAAGAAGGACCTCGAAGACGCTCTGGAGGAGGGTCTGGAAGAGACCTTTCCGGGCTCCGATCCCGTCAACGTCACCCAGCCGGCGCCGAGCCGCGCGGACGGCCATGTGAAGCGATCGGATTAGCCCGGAATTCCCGCTCAGCACCGCACTTCAGCAGGAAATATAATGTTAACAATAAGTTACCAGGGCGAAGCCAGCCCCGGTTCCGTAATGATTCATCATATTTTTTGAAGCCAAGTTAGCCGCGAACGCTTTATAAGACCCTTGCGTAATCAGGGATGGCGGAGCCGTATAAGGCATCCGGTAGTTGTCGTGGGGATCCCTGGTTGTTGCGTGGGGGACGATATGAGCCGCAAATATTTCGGGACGGACGGGATTCGGGGCCGCGCCAACGGACTGATCACGCCGGAGCTCGCGCTCAAGGTCGGCCAGGCCGCGGGCCTCGCGTTTCAGCGCGGTGACCATCGCCACCGGGTCGTGATCGGCAAGGACACCCGCCTGTCCGGCTACATGATCGAATACGCGATGGTCGCTGGCTTCACCTCGGTCGGCATGGACGTGCTGCTGGTCGGCCCGATGCCGACGCCGGCGGTGGCGATGCTCACCAAATCGATGCGCGCCGATCTCGGCGTCATGATCTCGGCTTCGCATAATCTGTTCGAGGACAACGGCATCAAGCTGTTCGGCCCGCAGGGCTTCAAGCTCTCCGACGACGTCGAGAAGCAGATCGAGCTGCTGCTCGACGAGCCGATCGAGAAGAGGCTCGCGCAAAGTGCGAGCCTGGGCCGCGCCCGCCGTATCGACGGCGTGCATGACCGCTACATCGAATTCGCCAAGCGCACGCTGCCGCGCGATCTCTCGCTCGACGGCCTGCGCGTCGTGATCGACTGCGCCAATGGCGCCGCCTACAAGGTGGTGCCGGAAGCGCTGTGGGAATTGGGCGCCGACGTGGTGCCGATCGGCGTCGAGCCCGACGGCTTCAACATCAACAAGGAATGCGGCTCGACTTCGCCGGAAGCGTTGTCGCGGAAGGTGCGCGAGATGCGCGCCGATATCGGCATTGCGCTCGACGGCGACGCGGACCGCGTCATCCTGGTCGACGAGCGCGGTCATGTCGTCGACGGCGACCAGCTGCTGGCGGTGATCGCGCAGAGCTGGAAGGAAGACGGACGGCTGTCGCGTCCGGGCATCGTCGCGACCGTGATGTCCAATCTCGGCCTCGAGCGCTTCCTGAAAGGGCAGGGGCTCGATCTCGTGCGCACGCCGGTCGGCGATCGCTACGTGCTCGAGCAGATGCTGAGCGGCGGCTACAATCTCGGCGGCGAGCAGTCCGGCCACATCATCCTGTCCGACTACGCCACCACCGGCGACGGTTTTGTGGCCGCACTGCAGGTGCTGGCCGTGGTGCAGAAGCTGCGCCGGCCGGTGTCGGAAGTCTGCCATCGTTTCGACCCGCTGCCGCAGATACTCAAGAACGTCCGCCACAAGGGCGGCAAGCCGCTCGACGATTCCGAGGTGAAGTCGGCGATCTCCGACGGCGAGAAGCGGCTCAACGGCCACGGCCGCCTCCTGATCCGCTCCTCCGGCACCGAGCCCGTGATCCGCGTCATGGGCGAGGGCGAGGACCGTGTCCTGGTCGAGGACGTCGTCGACACCATCGTCTCCGCGCTGGGACAAGCCGCAGCGGCTTAGACTCTTCCTTCTCCCCTTGTGGGAGAAGGTGGCGCGAAGCGCCGGATGAGGGGTATCTTTCCGCGTACACAACTGGCAATGCGTCGAGCGGAGAGATACCCCTCACCCGTCTCGCCGCTGCGCGGCGATCCACCCTCTCCCACAAGGGGAGAGGGCCAAACTCACGCATCCCAGCTATCGACGATTGGCAATGGTTCGGCCGCTTCCAGCATCGTAGTTAGGCAATTCGCGGCAATCTGCCGCGCCTGCCGGGATGCTCCATTGAACAAGCCTGTCGTCGTACCTGCGGAAACGCTGACCGAGCCGGTCGTCGTGGCCGGCATCACACCCGCCGCGTCCGCAGGGCCGGCCTACATCGTGCTCGCCGGCATCAGCTTCTCGCACTTCCTCAACGACACCATGCAGTCGCTGATCGCCTCGGTGTATCCGATCCTGAAGGACACCTACGCGCTCGACTTCGCGCAGATCGGCATGATCACGCTGGCGTTCCAGTTCACGGCGTCGCTGCTCCAGCCGGTGGTCGGCCACTACACCGACAAGAAGGCGCAGCCTTACTCGCTGTCGATCGGCATGGCCTCGACCTTCTTCGGCCTGCTGCTGCTCAGCGCCGCGCACCAATATCTCGTCATCCTGATTGCCGCAGCCCTGGTCGGTCTCGGCTCGGCGGTGTTTCACCCCGAGTCGGCGCGCATCGCGCGGCTCGCCTCCGGCGGTCGTTACGGATTTGCGCAATCGGTGTTTCAGCTCGGCGGCAGCTTTGGCACGTCGATGGGCCCGGTGCTCGCCGCGCTGATCGTCGTGCCGTTCGGGCAGGGCAGTATCGCCTGGTTCTCTTCGATCGCGTTCCTCGCCATCGTCATCCTCTGGCGCATCGGCCGCTGGTACGAGCCGCAGATCAAGGCAAAGAAGGCCGCGCCGATTCAGGCTCATCCTGACGCGCCGAGCTCGCGACGCGTCGCGGTCGCGCTTGCCGTGCTCGTCGCGCTGTTGTTCTCAAAACAGCTCTACGTCTCGAGCCTGTCGAGCTACTACATCTTCTACCTGATCGACCGTTTCAACGTGTCGACGCAGGCCGCCCAAATGTACCTCTTCATCTTCCTGGCGGCGAACGCAGTCGGTGCATTTCTCGGCGGACCGCTCGGGGATCGCTTCGGCCGCAAGATCGTGATCTGGATCTCGATCCTCGGCGCGCTGCCGTTCACGCTGGCGCTGCCCTATGCCGGGCTCACCGCAAGCGCGGTACTCACCGTCATCATCGGCCTCATCATCTCCTCGACGACGTCGTCGATCATCGTGTTCGCGCAGGAGCTGGTGCCGCATCGCTTCGGCATGATCTCCGGCGTGTTCTTCGGCGTCGCCTTCGGTATCGGCGGCCTGGGCGCGGCCGTGCTCGGCAAGCTCGCCGACCACACCTCGATCGAGTTCGTCTATCAGGTCTGCGCCTATCTGCCGGCGATCGGCCTGCTTGCCGTGTTCCTGCCGAAACTGCCGCGGCACGCGCGTTAACAAATTCTCTTTTGCCGCCGTGCGGCTTCATCAATCGTTAGCAATTGCGGCGCGCCCAAAGCGTTTTCCAGCGAAGTGGACGCCGGTTCGCGTCAAGAAAACGCGTCAAAACAAGAAGCTGGAGCTTCCGTTCCGATTTTATCGGAGCGGGAGCTACAGCTGCCGCAATTTTGCAACGCTTGCGCCGCATCCGCGTGTGCAGTGAGAAAAAATCAACCTTAAAAATTAGGGTTAAGTGGCGCTTAAACATTTGGTGCGATCGTCCCGCCTGTGAGTTTCCAGAACGTGAGGCATCTGCATTTTGTCTCACCGGCCATAAGGACGAAGCCAATGCGTAGCGTTAAGTCTCTCCTTGCCGCGGGTGCGGCATCACTGATCTCGTCGATGGCGTTCGCCGCCGATATGCCGATCGCGGCCCCGCCCCCCATGTACGCGCCGCCCGCCCCGCCCGCAGATTTCGGCGGCTGGTATCTGCGCGGCGACATCGGCTTCAGCAATCAGAAGACGAGTGATCTCCACTATACCCGCGAGTCGGCTTACTCGCAGCTTACCTCGTTCAACCAGCAATCGTCCTTCGATACTGGCGGCATCTACGGCCTCGGCGCCGGCTACCGCTTCAACAACTGGTTCCGCGCCGACGTGACCGGACAGTATCGCGGCAACGCCAACTTCAAGGCGACCGATCGTTTCACCGGTACTGCGGGCGGTGTGCCTTACAATGGCATCGACAATTACAGCGCCAGCAAGTCCGAATTGCTGTTCCTGGCGAACGCCTATGTTGACCTCGGTACTTGGTGGTGCATTACCCCGTTCGTCGGTGCTGGCGTTGGTACGGCGCGGGTTTCGATCGCGAACTTCTCCGATACGGGCATCAACAATCTTCCGTTCTCGACCGCGAGCTTTGCCACCGCTCCGACGGGTTCGAAGTGGAATTTCGCCTGGGCTGCCCATGCGGGTCTCGCCTACAAGGTCAATCCGAACTTGGTCCTCGAGCTCGCCTATAGTTATGTCAATCTCGGCGAAGGCCAGACCGGCATCCTGTCGGACTTCACCGGCGCGACCACCAATAACGTCTTCAAGTTCAAGGACATCACCTCGCACGACGTCAAGCTCGGCGTGCGCTGGGAGCTCAACAGCCCGCCGGCCTATGCGCCGCCGCCGCTCGTCACCAAGGGCTGATCGTCAGCTCCATCGCTTAATGTCTCTTAACGGCGCGGGATCATCCCGCGCCGTTTTGCTTTGCGTATTTTTCATGGCCTTTCGGCGACGAAAGCCTCCGGCGCAACCATTGGTTAAGGTTAACGAGCCATGATCACGAGCGAAAGTTCGAGTTCGATGGAGCGTTGCAATGCGTGGGCTTTGGTTGGTGGTGGCGGCTTTGGGATCTGTGTCCGCCGCACACGCGGCCGACATGCCGGATCTGCCCGTCCTGCGCGGGGGCTTCACCGACGGCCTGTCCAAGACGTCCCACAATTGGGATGGCGCCTATGTCGGCGTCAATGGCGGCTACACGACCAACGCGACCGATTTCAGCCAGAGCGTCGTCGGCCTGACCAACTTCATCTTCCGCGACAGCGTGCTGCAGCAGCCGACCGCGAGCTGGTCGCTCATGAACAAGACCAACACGCAGAGCACGAATTTCGGCGCCTTCGTCGGCCGCAACTGGCAATGGTACGATGCCATTCTCGGTCTCGAGGGCACCTACAGCTATTTCAACAACCTCGCCGCTTCGACGTCGGGTAGCAACTCGCTCACGATCGTCAATCCGCCCGGCGATACGCATGCCGCGAACGTCACCGACAATTACGACGTGACATTGACCGGCGCCGCCGCGGCGAAGGTCAAGGACATGATCTCGCTGCGCGGCCGCGTCGGCTGGGACGGCGGCGATTTCATGCCTTATGCCTTCGCCGGCGCTGCCGTCGGCCGAATGGACGTCTCTCGCTCGGTGACGAGCAATGTAGATTTGCGCCAGGATGTGACGAATTCGGTCACTAACGGCCTCGGCGTCGTGGTGACGACGACCACGTTCGGATCGCCGCAGGCCGTTCCGGCGCAGTCGCAGACGCAGATCCAGCGCAGGACCAACGCCTTCGCGGTGGGCTGGGTCGCCGGCCTCGGCGTCGAGTACTGCATCTGGGAGGGTCTGTTCGCGCGCGTGGAATACGAATACGTGAAGTTCTCGCCCGTCATGAACACCTCGGTGACGCTGAACAATGCCCGCGTCGGCCTTGGCTACAAGTTCTGACGCTGCGTCGCGGTTGACAGGTTGGCTACGTCCTGATGCTCTGTCGCCAGATGCGGGGCGGCAGCGATGCAGATTTACGGCGATAGCAATTCCGGCAATTGTCTGAAGGTGAAGTGGGTCTGCGACAAGCTCGCATTGCCCTATCGCTGGATCGAGATCGACACGCGCAAGGGCGAGACGCGCACGCCGCAATTCCTGAAGATGAACGGCGCCGGCCAGGTGCCGACCATAGAATTCGACGACGGCCGCACGCTGGCGCAGTCCAACGCGATCATCCGCTATCTCGCCCGCGACAGCGCGCTCGTTCCGCGCGACGCCTTTGCTGCCGCCAAGATGGACGAATGGCTGTTCTGGGAGCAGTATAGCCACGAGCCCTACATCGCGGTGTGCCGCTTCCAGCTGGTCTATCTCGGCAAGGATGCCTCCGAGCTCGATCCTGACAAGGTCAAGCGCGGCTATGCGGCGCTCGACCGCATGGAGGCGCATCTCGCCGCTGTCAGCTTCTTTGCGGGCGATGAGGCCTCGCTCGCCGACGTCTCGCTGCTCGCCTATACCCGCCTCGCGCATGAAGGCGGTTTTGATCTCGGCCGCTATGCCGCCATTCGCCGCTGGATCGCTGAGGCCGAGGCTTATCTCGATCTGCCGCCGGCGCGCTGAGAGTCCTGGAGTTTCCCGTATGAACGATCAGTCCGTCTCTATCCGTCCCGCGCGCCGCGAGGACGTCCCCGCGATCGTGGCGATGCTCGCCGACGATCATCTCGGCCGCGCCCGCGAGCGCGTCGAGGATCCGCTTCCGGCCGTCTACTATCAGGCGTTCGAGCGGGTCGAGCGCGACCAAAATCTCACGCTCGTGGTTGCCGAGAGCGAGGGCAGGGTGGTCGGCTGCCTGCAGCTCGCGGTGCTCGCGGGCATCAGCTCGCAAGGCGGCATGCGCGGCCTGCTCGAGGATGTCCGCGTTGCCGCTGATTGCCGCAGCCGCGGCATCGGCGAGCAGTTGGTGCAATGGGCGATCACGGAAGCCAAAGCGCGCGGCTGCAACCTGGTCGAACTGCTGACGCATGCGAGCCGAGTCGACGCGCAGCGCTTCTACAAGCGTCTCGGATTTTCATCGAGCCACGCCGGCATGACTGTCCGCTTTTGAGGCAGCTCGCCGCAGCCGTTGCGCAAGCTGCCAAATCGGATCACGCATTCGTTCATCTTAAGAGCTGATAAACTACCCCTTGCTCGTTCACGTTGATTGCGGAACGAAGGGTGCTACGCAACGTCAGGACACCGGGCTCGGTCGGTTCGGGGATTTCAATGACAAGCTATTCCATGATCAAGGTCGGCAACGATTACGTTGTGCAGGCCAATGACAAGTGCATTTTGAAAGTCGGCAGCCGCCGTCGCGCCGCGCAATTGATCAGCGAGGCCACGGACTTGCTGAACGCGCTCGCCCCGGTTGCATCCCCCGATATCGTGCCGGAGGAGCCATCACTCCAGCGTGACACGCCGGAACTTCCTTGACTGGTCTTGCCGATTCCCGTATCAGCCGCGGCGGGACACCTCCCCCCAACGGGAGGCTTACTATCTGGAAGGGTAGATCATGACTGTAGCGAAGCCCGCTTCGCGGCCCAACGTGCCGCATTTCTCCTCCGGCCCCTGCGCCAAGCGCCCCGGCTGGAATGCCCAAAATCTCAAGGACGCAGCGCTCGGCCGTTCGCATCGCGCGAAGGTCGGCAAGACCAAGCTCAAGCTCGCGATCGATCTGACGCGCGAAGTGCTTGAAGTGCCGGCCGATTATCGCATCGGCATCGTGCCGGCGTCCGATACCGGCGCGGTCGAGATGGCCCTGTGGTCGCTGCTCGGGGCACAGCCGGTCACCACGCTCGCCTGGGAATCCTTCGGCGAGGGCTGGGTCAGCGACATCGTCAAGGAATTGAAGCTCAAGGACGTCACCAAGCTGAACGCGGCTTACGGTGAAATTCCCGACCTTTCGAAGGTCGATCCCAAGAGCGACGTCGTCTTCACCTGGAACGGCACCACCTCCGGCGTCCGCGTGCCGAACGCCGACTGGATCAGCGCGACCCGCGAAGGCCTGACCATTTGCGACGCGACCTCCGCCGCGTTTGCGCAAGCCCTCGATTGGGCCAAGCTCGACGTCGTCACCTTCTCCTGGCAGAAGGCGCTCGGCGGCGAAGCCGCGCACGGCATGCTGATCCTGTCGCCGCGTGCGGTGGAACGGCTCGAGACCTACAAGCCGGCCTGGCCGCTGCCGAAGATCTTCCGCATGACCAAGGGCGGCAAGATCAACGAAGGCATCTTCGTCGGCGAGACCATCAACACGCCGTCGATGCTCTGCGTCGAGGACTATCTCGATGCGCTGAATTGGGCCAAGTCGATCGGCGGCCTCAAGGCGCTGATCGCGCGCGCCGACGCCAACACCAGGGTGCTGGCCGACTGGAAGGCGAAGACGCCCTGGATCGACTTCCTGGCAAAGGACGCCGCGATCCGCTCCAACACCTCGGTGTGCCTGAAGTTCACCGATCCCGCGCTCACCTCGCTCTCGGAAGACGCGCAGGCCGAGTTTTCGAAGAAGCTCGTTGCTCTCGTCGAGAAGGAAGGCGCCGGCTACGACTTCGCCTACTACCGCGATGCGCCGGCGGGCCTGCGCATCTGGTGCGGCGCCACCGTCGAGGCCAAGGACGTCGAGCTGCTGACGCAGTGGATCGACTGGGCTTTTGCCGAGACCAAGGCGCAGCTCGCCAAGGCGGCCTGAGTTCTTACCCTCCCCTGGAGGGGGAGGGTCGACGCACCGCCAGGTGCGGCGGGGTGGGGTGATCTCTCCACACGGCGCACTGGCGAATTTCGAGTTTGCAGCTTTCACCCCACCCCGGCGCTACGCGCCGACCCTCCCCCTCCAGGGGAGGGTGTGAAGGACACATTCCCATGACCAAACCCAAAGTTCTCATTTCCGACGCGCTCTCGCCCGCTGCCGTGCAGATCTTCAAGGACCGCGGCGTCGAGGTCGACTTCCAGCCCAACCTCGGCAAGGACAAGGACAAGCTCGCCGAGATCATCGGCAATTACGACGGCCTCGCGATCCGCTCCGCGACCAAGGCCACCGCGAAGATCCTGGAGAAGGCCACCAACCTCAAGGTGATCGGCCGCGCCGGCATCGGCGTCGACAATGTCGAGATTCCCGCCGCCACGGCCAAGGGCATCATCGTGATGAACACGCCGTTCGGCAATTCGATCACGACCGCCGAGCACGCCATCACGCTCATGCTGGCGCTGGCGCGCGAGATCCCGCAGGCCGACGCCTCGACCCAGGCCGGCAAGTGGGAGAAGAACCGCTTCATGGGTGTCGAGATCACCGGCAAGGTGCTCGGCGTGGTCGGCTGTGGCAATATCGGCTCGATCGTCGCCGATCGCGCGCTCGGCCTGCGCATGAAGGTGGTCGCGTTCGACCCCTTCCTGTCGCCGGAGCGCGCAAGGGACATCGGCGTCGAGAAGGTCGAGCTCGATGATCTCTTGAAGCGCGCCGACTTCATCACGCTGCACACGCCGCTGACCGAGAAGACCAGGAACATCATCGATGCGGCCGCGATCGCGAAGATGAAGAAGGGCGTGCGCCTGATCAACTGTGCCCGCGGCGGTCTCGTCGACGAGCAGGCGGTGGTCGATGCGCTCAACTCCAAGCACATTGCCGGCGCCGCCTTCGACGTGTTCGTCGAGGAGCCCGCGAATACCAACGTGCTGTTCGGCCATCCCAACGTGATATGCACGCCGCATCTCGGCGCCTCCACCACGGAAGCGCAGGAGAACGTCGCGCTGCAGGTCGCCGAGCAGATGTCGGACTACCTGCTCACCGGCGCGATCTCGAACGCCGTCAACTTCCCCTCCATCACCGCGGAAGAAGCGCCGAAGCTGAAGCCGTTCATCGCGCTCGCCGAGAAGCTCGGCTCGTTCGCCGGCCAGCTCACCGAAAGCGGCATCCTCAAGGTCGAGATCACCTATGAGGGCCACGTCGCCGAGATGAAGATCAAGGCGATCACCTCGGCGGTGCTGTCGGGCCTGCTGCGGCCGATGCTGGGCGAGGTCAACGTGGTGTCCGCCCCCGTCGTGGCCAAGGAGCGCGGCATGGTGGTGGACGAGATCGTCCGCGCCGCCCAGAGCGACTACGAAAGCCTGATCACCGTCACGGTCGCGACCGAACGCCAGGAGCGCTCGGTCTCCGGCACCGTCTATCACGACGGCAAGCCGCGCCTCGTTGACGTCAAGGGCATCCGCGTCGACGCCGAGTTCGGCAAGTCGATGATCTATGTGACCAACGAGGACAAGCCGGGTTTCATCGGCAAGTTCGCGAGCCTGCTCGGCGACGCCAAGATCAACATCGCGACCTTCCATCTCGGCCGCGTTGCGCCGGGCTCTGATGCCATCGCGCTGATCGAGGTCGACGGCGCGGTGCCGGCCGATCTGCTCGCCAAGGTGCAGGCGCTGCCGCAGGTCAAGCAGGTCAAGGCGCTGACGTTCTGAGGGCGTCCGCGGGGCGCGCGCGCCCCACGGAATGACGGCCATCATATATTCCGACGTGCGGAACAACGCCGCCCTTCTCGCAAGGGCGGCGTTTTTGTTGATGCAGCGCGGCGCTTTATTTCTCCCAAGGCTGCCGAACTTTGTGTACCAATGGCGGCCGAGAACGCCTTGAACTAACGCCTCCGTACCAATGTTCGAAAGGGAGAAAACAATGCGTGAAGCCGTCATCGTTTCCTATGCGCGCACGGGCCTGGCAAAATCCGGCCGTGGCGGGTTCAACATCACGCCGCCGATGTCGCTCGCGGCCCACGCCATCCACCACGCGGTCGACCGCGCCGGCGTCGACAAGGATTATGTCGAGGATTGCTATCTCGGCAATTGCGCCCATGGCGCGCCGAATATCGGCCGCCAGGCCGCGCTGCTCGCTGGTCTCCCGAAGTCGACCGGCGGCGTGTCGGTGAACCGCTTCTGCTCGTCGGGTCTGCAGACGATCGCGATGGCCGCCAACTCGATCCGCTCGGACGGAGCCGACTGCATCGTCGCCGGCGGCGTCGAGAGCATCTCGATTCCGGGCGGCGGTTCGCCGAAGGAATGGGTCGATCCGGAATTGCTCAAGACCGCGCCTGATATCTTCATGGCGATGATCGACACCGCCGACATCGTCGCCGAGCGCTACAAGCTCAGCCGCGAATATCAGGACGAATATTCGCTGGAGTCGCAGCGCCGCATGGCCGCGGCCCAGCAGGCCAACAAGTTCAAGGACGAAATCGTCCCGATGAAGACGAAGATGAAGGTGGTCGACAAGGCGACCAAGGCCGAGAGCATCGTCGACTACGTCGTCGATCGCGACGAGTGCAATCGTCCCGAGACCACGCTGGAAGGGTTGGCAAAACTCGAGCCGGTGAAGGGCCCGGGCAAGTTCGTCACCGCCGGCAATGCCAGCCAGCTCTCCGACGGCGCCGCCGCCGTGGTGCTGATGGAAGCCAAGGATGCCGAGAAGCGCGGCCTCAAGCCGCTCGGCCGCTTCGTCGCCTGGGCAGCCGCGGGCTGCGAGCCCGACGAGATGGGCATCGGCCCGATCTTCGCCGTGCCGAAACTGTTGAAGCGTCACGGCCTGAAGATCGACGACATCGATCTCTGGGAGCTCAACGAGGCCTTCGCCAGCCAGTGCCTCTATTCGCGCGACAAGCTCGGCATCGATCCCGACAAGTACAACGTCAACGGCGGCTCGATCGCGATCGGCCATCCCTTCGGCATGACCGGCGCCCGTCTCACCGGCCATCTGCTGCAGGAAGGCGCCCGCCGCAAGGCCAAGTGGGGCGTCGTGACCATGTGCATCGGCGGCGGCCAGGGCGGCGCCGGCCTGTTCGAGATCTACAGCTGAGGCGAAGCGGCAGGAACACGAAAGGGCACGGCGCGAGCCGTGCCTTTTTTTTGTTTGGAAATCTTTGTCTCGCCAGGAGTTAAGCGCGATGGGGCAGATGGAGGAGAATGCTCATGCGCACAACAATGGCAGCAATCCTTATGATGGTCCCGCTCATCGCCGGGCCAGCGATTGCGCAGCAGGCCGCGCCGAACCCCAACATGCAAAGTGAGGCCGACAAGGGCATCAAGACACAGAACTCCGGCGCCTCGGGTTATGTCGGCGAGCAGGACAAGCCCGGCGCAGCCGCGAACATGCCGGGAGATCGCAATCGCGCCGACACGACAGGTGGGGTTGCCACCTCTCCCAGTGCACAGAATTCAGGGGCAGGGATCGCAGGCGCCCCGGGCAACAAGAACGGCCCGCCCGCGCAAACGGGGACCGTCGGCTCGAGTTCCCAAAACCAGTCGGTCCAGGAGCAGGATTCCTCGAACGTCAAGGGCCTGCCCGGCAACAAGAGCGGCCCGCCTGCCAAGCGGTAGGTGAGCCGGCAAGGAACTGCCGCGTCGCCGAAGGCGGAGCTCGGCGGCGGCGCCTTGAATGCGAACAGTACCGCGCGGCGGGCGCCGTGCATTTCTCGTTGCGCATCCATGCCTGCGAAACTATATAGGCCCCGTCGGAAAAGGCAGATTTGGTCTGGTAAGCCCAAATCCTTTCGGTAACGAAAGCTCTGGTCTTTGGCCTTGTGCACGAGATCCCCGCGACGAACATCGCAGCGCCACGCAGGCGCTCAATTGTTCGTCCGTGTGAGTCTCGCAGCGCTGGGAACGCTCCGGTCGAACATCGACCACAGGAGCGTCTCATGCCAACTCAATCCAAAACTCTCTATGACGTCGTCATTGCCGGTGCCGGCCCCGTCGGCCTGTTCCTCGCGGGCGAGCTGCGGCTCGCCGGTCTCTCGGTGCTGGTGCTGGAGCAGGCGCACGACCCGCATTCGACGCTGAAACAGCTCCCGTTCGGCCTGCGCGGTCTTTCGCTTCCCACAACGGAAGCCTTTCACCGGCGCGGCCTGCTGGACGAGATTTTGACCGCGCAGCGCGTGCGCTCAGGCGCGATCAAGAGTGCCGCGCACTGGATGCAGCGGACGCGAAAACCCGCCGGTCATTTCGCCGGCCTCCAGTTCTATCAGGACAACGTCGACGCCGAAAAATGGCCTTGGCGCCTGCCGACGCCGGCCGATGCCAGCGTCGCCGTCGACATGGAAACGCTCGAAACCGTTTTGGCCACGCGCGCATGCAGCATGGGCGTCGAGATCCGGCGCGGCTTCGGCGTCACTGCTATTGCCGCGTCGGACGACGACGTAACCGTGCAGGCGGCCGGCGAAACCTTTCGCGGACGCTGGCTTGTCGGTTGCGACGGCGGCCGCAGCACGGTGCGGAAAGCTTGTGGATTCGACTTCGCTGGCACCGATCCCGAATTCACCGGCTATTCCATCGAGGTCGAGCTGGCCGATCCGCAGAAACTAAGCCCAGGCCGCAACTACACACCCACCGGCATGTACACTTTTGCGCAGCCCGGGACGATCGCGATGGTCGATTTCGACGGCGGTGCTTTCCACCGGACTGCGCCGATCACGCGCGAGCATATGCAGGACGTCTTGCGCCGCGTTTCCTGCACGGACGTCACCATCGCCGCGCTACGGCTTGCCGCCACCTGGACGGATCGGGCGCGTCAGGTGACGGCCTACGGCAAAGGACGCGTGCTGCTCGCGGGCGACGCCGCGCACACTCATTCGCCGCTGGGCGGCCAGGGCCTCAATCTCGGTCTCGGCGATGCCATGAATCTCGGCTGGAAGCTGGCCGCGACGATCCGCGGCCACGCACCGAAGAATCTCCTCGACACCTATTCGCACGAGCGCCATCCCGTCGGCGCGAAAATCCTCGACTGGTCGCGCGCGCAGGTCGCGATCATGCGGCCGACGCCGGGCACCCGCGCGCTGCAGGCCATCATGCGCGATCTCATCGAGACCCGCGACGGCGCGACCTATTTCGCCGAGCGCGTGCGCGGCGTTTCGCTGCGCTACGATCTTGGCGGCAGCCATCCGCTCATGGGTCGAAGTGCTCCAGATTTCGAATGGCGTGACGGAACGATGCTTGGAGTGATCCTCAGGAGCGCGACAGGCCTGTTACTGGATTTCGACGCGCGCGCGCCGCTTCAGGCGCCTGCAGATCGCTGGGGCGATCGGATCACCTATGTCGCTGCTGACGTGAAGGATCGGCTCGGCCTGAGCGCCGTGCTGGTGCGCCCCGACGGCATTGTGGCATGGGCCAGTGACGGCGCGGTCGATGCTGAAGAGGCTGCCCGGGCTGCGGCGCGATGGTTCGGCGAAGCCCCGGACATCGGCGGCACGCGCGGAGCGACATGCTGACCTGAGACGCCTTCGAAGGATTGCGAAAAAGCACGGCGGCGCAAAAAGCCGCGTGGAGAATGTGAACCTGTTCACACAGGGCAATGCTGCACCTGCGATACCATTCAAGGGCCAGCCGGATGTCGAGCATTTTCTCGCGCGGCCTGGCACATCATCCGATGACAAGAAACACCTCAGAGGAGATGCTGTGATGAGCATAACCTATGGTGCAACAGGACTGCGACGGACCGCCACGAGGCGGCGGTACGTTTCCCATTTCTTCAGGCAATATTGGCGTGCTTTTGTAAAATGGCGCAGCCGCGAGAGGGTGCAGGCCGCCCTGTGCAACCTGAGTGACAGGGAGCTCATGGATATCGGCACCACGCGCGGCGAGATTGACTACGTCGCCATGCACCAGGGGTTCGACCCGCGGGGGGTCCGATCCGTCGACTGATGTCTGCGCCTCACGCCCTTGCCACCACCGGCGCGAACGTCACTTCGATCAGCGTGCCGGAATTCGCCGCGCTCTTGATGTTGAACTGGGCGCGGTTGGCTTCGACCAGCGCTTTGGTCAGCGACAGGCTGAGCGCCGAATTGTCTGCGGCGTCACCCGGCGGCGGGGTGCGGAACGGCTCCATGGCGGCAGCGACTTCCCTCTCGGTCAGGCCGTGGCCGGTGTCGCGGATGCGGAGCGCGATGTCGCCGCGATCGTTCAGCGCGGTCGAGACGATGACCTGGCCGCCGGCGCTGGCAAGCCTGATCGAGTTCGAGATCAGATTCATCGTGACCTGCCGCAGCGCGCGCGCATCGGCCGTGACCTGCGGCAGCGCATGCCCGAGCGAGGTGCGGATGATGATGCGCTCGCGGTTGGCCTGCGGCTGCATCACGGTGACGCAGGCCTCGACGAGGTCGTTGAGGCTGAGGTTGGCGAAGACGAGATCGAGCTTGCCGGTCTCGATTCGCGACAGCTCTAAGAGATCGTCGATGATGGTGATCACGCGCTCGCCGGAGGCGCGGATGTCCTTCATGTACTCGCCATAACGTTCGTTGCCGAGCGAGCCAAAACGCTCGGAGATCATCACCTCGGCGAAGCCGATGATGGCGTTGAGCGGCGTGCGGATCTCGTGGCTGATCCGCGCCAGCATGTCGGCCTTGGCATTGGCGGCGCCGTCGACCAGGCGTCGCGCCTGCGTCAGCTCGCTCTCGCCCTTCTTCGCATGCGAGAGGTCGCGGAACACGGCAAAGAAATTCGGGCCGTCGGGCCGCGTGCGGCCCATGATCATGGCGAGCGGAAGCACGCCGCCGTTCTTCTCGCGGCCCAGCACCTCGCGGCCGTGATCGAGCAGGCTCGCGATGTCCTCGCTCTTCACGCTGTCGAGATAGTCGACGACGATCTGCTGGCTCTCGGGCGCGAACAGCGTCACCAGATTCTGCTGCATCAGCGCCTCGCCGTCATAGCCGAACAGCGCCTCGGCGCTGCGGTTGCAGGCGTGGATGTTGCCTTCGGCATCGAACATCACGATGCCCTCGGCCGTGGTGTCGAGGATCGCAGCGAGATCTTCCGCTTCGGCATCGCCGGCCTCGAGTTCGGCCTCGTCCTCCGGCAGATCGGGGATCACCACTACCGGCTCTGTCATCACGGGCGCAACGACCACAGGCATGGCCACGACAGGTGCAGGATTGGGCAATGCGCAGATCAGCGCATGCGCGCTGGCGCCGTCCCAGTCGATGGTGTGCAGATGCGCTTCGGTGGTCGCGAGCGGCTGCTCGCCATTGGCGATCGCAGCGCTGATCGTCACCGGCGTGCCTCCTTGCGATGTGCTGCTCGCGGCGGAGACGCCCGGCTCGACATAGAGCGCATCCAGCCCGCCGGCATTTTCCAGCGCGGTAAGGCTGGCATAGCCCATGCGCGTGAGGAAGGCGGGATTGGCGTAGAGCAGGCGATCGAGCCGGTAGATCAGCATGCCCGTCGGCACCAGATCGAGCAGCGCGCGGTCGCGCGTGCTGTGGCCGTGCGCGGGCGGTGCGGGCTCGGTCAGCCATTCGGCCGCGGCCGGCGGCGCTTCAGGCTCCGGCGCCGGTGCGTCCTGCGTGATCTCTTCGGCCGGCGGCTCGGTCGCAACCGACGCAATCTGTTCGCGCTCGCGTTCGAGCCGCTCGGACAATTGCCGCGCGAGCTCGTTGAACGCGCTGTTCTCGACCGGCGTCAGCGTCGGCGATCTCTGGTCAACTGACCGGGGATCACCGGGTGCGCGGAACGGCACGACATTCGGAGGCGTTTCCACTGGCGTTTCCGGATCGGTTAGGTGTGAATTCGCTTCGATGAAAAGTGCGGGCGGTTCAGTTGCAGTCGGCGGTTCAGGCTCAGGCGGCGGCGGAGCCTCGACCGGAGGCGGCGCCTCCGGTTCAGGCTCAGGCTCGACCACATCTGAAGACAGGCGCTGCGCGGCTCGCGGCTCGGCAAACAGCTCGTACCGCCGCAGCGCATCGAGCCTGTTGAGGCCGTCGAGATCGCGGCAGACGCCAAAACCCTTGAAGCCTGCAAAGTTGCGCTCACGGTCGTAGACGGGCAGGCCCGCAAGCTCGACCGGCAGATGCTCGCCGCCATCGGCCGGCCAGTTCACGGTGATCCCGGCCCAGGTGTCGTGGCTTGCCAGCGCCTGCGCCACGCGCCCGTCCGGATCGAGCGCAAATTCGTCGGCGATCTCGCGCCAGGGCCGGCCGAAGCCGGAAGCGGTGTGCGCGCCCATCAGGCGGACGAACTCGGCTGACGCCAGCACAAAGCGCCCCTCCGCATCCATCTGCCACAGGAATCGCAGCGGATGCTGGCGCGGTGTCTCCGCGGTTGCGGGCGGCTCGACCATGGCGGTCGTGATCGGCGCGGCTTGCGGCGGCACGATGGCTACGGGCGGGTTTTCAACCGGTGTTTCCGGTGCGGCGTCAATCGTCTCGGCTGGCGTCTCGTCCAGGTCGGCAAAGGCGTCGAACAGGTCGATCCCCGCGGCAGGCTCGTCCGCGGGCGGCGTCTCGGCTGCCTGCGGCGCGGGCGCGACCGCTTCGGGGGCAGGGGCCGCCGCCACTTCAGCCGCGATCTCCGGCGCGCTCTCGGCCACCGGCGCGGCTTGCGCGACCGCCGGCTCAATCAGCGCAACGAGGCCGACATCGGCCCCGGTGCCGACCCGTTGTAGCACCATCTTGCCGATGCCGATCGGCAGCTCGACGCGGCCTCGCGCCAGTGCATCGCTGCGCGCCTGTTCGAGGCCGGCCTCGCCGAGATCGCGAAAGCCGAGCAGGGCGCGCGCGGCTTCGCTGGCGCCGGCGAACATGCCATCAGGCGCGAACGCCGCCATCGGCACGGCCGCGCCGTCGACCAGGCGATGCAGCCGTTCGACCAGCGACATGGTGCGCAAGGCGGGGTCCATCGCGGTGACGAGCACGCCAGAGCTGCCATCGGCAAAGGAAAGCCGCGCGCAGCCGCAGGTCATCAGCGTGCCGAGCCGGGCGCCGAAGCCACGCAGCCGTTCGAGCCTGATGGCGCCGTTCGCCGGCAGCCGGTGGGCCAGCCGGGTGACCTGGCGGCGATGGGGATCGGCCGGTCCAAAAATCTTTCCCGCGAGCGCCGCCGCATTGGCCGCGCCAAAAAACCTGGCGCCGACCGCATTGGCCCACAGCACGCGGCTGCCATCGGGCGACCAGAGCCAGGCCGGCAGCGGAGAGGTCGCATGCACGGACAGCCGCGGATCGCCGACGCCTCGCAACTGGAAATCCGAATTCCTCATCCGACCGGCTGTATCTCGCACGCTTCACGTCGGGCTGCCGGGAATGACAGCCTTAAGAAAGGGTTAGTATCGCCCGCGGGCGCGGGCAGGTCCACGGCCGGAGCTTAACGGGCACGTCCTAAAGCCGCGATAACCTTAATCCCCCCAGCCCCGCAAGCCGCAGCCCGGGCGCATCCGCAGGATTCGAGTGGGGACCGATCGTCGTGTGAGATGTCCCTTGGCTTGAACTGATCGGGCCGCAGGCTCGCTCTAACCTCTCCCGCTTGCGGGGGAGGTCGGCGCGAAGCGCCGGGTGGGGGCTCTCTCCTCATCGGGAGTATCCCGATGCGGCACGACCCCCACCCCGACCCTCCCCCGCAAGCAAGCGGGAGAGGGAGCAGACCGTCTTCGTGGTGGGCACCCCCTCAACCCCCGGTTCCCCGCCCCGGGAACCTCATCCTCCCCGAGATTAAATTTCGCAGCCCACCCCTGCATCACATTGCGGTGCACAATGTTGACATGTTAGGCAGCGATAGTGCTGGGCGCCGGACGAGCCATCTCGTTTGTTCTGCGTTTTCCAGTCTTTCGTACCCGCCAGTCTTCAAGAAAAAATGGCCCCGATTGGGTCGGCGGGCGCGCCAGAAGGCTCACTCCATTTTTCATTTTCGTGAGGGACCAACCATGACAGGTGCGACTGATCCGTTTTCTGCCTCGATCATTCCGTTCGAGGTTCCCGAGCAGGTGCGTGCGTTCGCCGAAAAGGGCGTTTCGCAGGCCCGCGAGAACTACGCCAAGTTCAAGGACGCCGCCGAGACCCACAACGGCACCGTCGAGGCCGTGTTCGCGTCCGCCCAGAAGGGCGCCAACGAGTACACCGCCAAGCTGATGGAATTCGCCAAGGCCAACACCACGGCCCATCTGGATTTCACCCAGGAACTGCTCGGCGTGAAGTCGCCGACCGACGCGTTCCAGCTCTGGACCGGCCACGCCAAGACCCAGCTCGAGACCTTCCAGGCCCAGGCCAAGGAGCTGGTCGAGATCGCCCAGCGCGCCGCCAGCGCGACCGCCGAGCCGATCAAGGCCTCCGCCTCGAAGCTCTACCCCGCCGCCTGATCAAAACGGCGGATCGTTCGAGTTTGCGAAACCCGGGCCTCAAGGGCCCGGGTTTTTTCACCTCTCCCGCAGGGAGAGGTCGGATCGCATCGAAGATGCGAGCCGGGTGAGGGGTTCAGGCCTCCCGGGAGCACGCAAAGCCGATCAAATCTAAGGATTTCATCGCGCTAAAGAGGGGCAAATAACGGGTTTTGCGGCCTTGCCAAAAACGCCCGTTGCACCTAGTTTCCGCCCCGTCCAGCCCCCTCGGTGACCGGCCTTCCCAAGGCGCCCCCGGGCGGCTCGCAAGGATGCAGTTGTAGCTCAGTTGGTTAGAGCGCCTGTCTGTGGAACAGGAGGTCGGTGGTTCGAGCCCACCCAACTGTACCAGCCTAATCAACCGTTTAGCCCTTAAGCTGCTCTGTTCGCCTCCATTAGTTTGCGGGGCACAAACGAGTTTGTGCGTTTTCGTCGTGTAAATCACGGCGAAAGTATCATTTGGACTCAATCAGAACGCGAGTTAGAGTTCCGTTATTATGGCTCGCGTGCATAATCCAACTCTCTTTTCCAACTACTTCAAAGTTCAGCCGCAAGCATTGGCGGCAGCCGGACTCATCGATCCATTCGTGGATGTTGACATACCGCTGTTCATAGACCCGGTCCTCTTAGCGAAATCCGGAAACCAAGTTATCGCAACGAGCGCAGTCGAGCGATTTCGCAAGCACTTCGAGATATTGGTGCGCATGCTTGCAATCTCCCAAGCTGAAGGTGACGCAGCATGGAAAGGCGCTCGACGACAGCTTGATTTAAGCGAACCGCCTGAGAATGGGCTTGGTTACGGTGGAACTGGCCGATCAGGAAATTCGAGGCCAGAGCTAATTCGCGAAGCGATCCTCCGAACGAGCAAGGAGGTGATCACGCTGGGCGCAAGTGATCCGGAAATGGTCTCTCTGATGGGCTTCTTTGAGGAGGATGTGGGGCCTGACACAATCAGCGATATGACAACTACGGTAATCATGGATGACCTAGCCAAGATCACAGAGACTTTCTGTCAAGTGAATGGGGTACCACTCTTCTCGTTTGACATTTGTCCCACTCATAAGTTGCCGAAATATGTGAACGACAAAGGCAAGCAGGTCCCCATCGTCCTCGTGCCGACCGACATCGTGCGCGACTTGCCAATCGCAAATGATTGGTCGGACATTGAGCGGGCCGCGATGGAAAACGCGCGCATCCGAGAGCGCGTGAACCGACTCCTGGGAGGCATTGCCGAGCCGACAGTGGCAGAGCGCAAGTCTGCGCTGCGTGCCGCTGCGTTAGGGTCTGCAGCCGACTTTGATTTCTTCTTGGCTGCCGTAAAAGGCAATGTAAGCAACTACGACCCCAATTTGGATGCGCTTGGCTATTATCGGCTCAAAGACATTCTCACAAACGGTCTACCTGATCTTAAGCGAGCCGCTGCGTATAATCTCAAACTCGGAGCGCACGAGATACTACGTGTGGTCAATGACACCATTGAGCTGTTTAGACGTCACGTGGAGGCCGGTAACCTCTGGGAAGAATTGTGGGTGAACGGAAGCCCGAAGAAAGAACGGGCTTCTCAACTTATCTATTACGCGATCGCAGATTGTTTTTGTAAGGCAAACGACGTGGATATCTCACCTGAAGCAAACATGGGTGGCGGACCCATCGACTTCAAGTTTTCGAGTGGCTATCGGGCACGCGTCTTAGTTGAGATGAAGCGATCCGGCGGCACCGTTGTGCACGGTTACGAAAAGCAGCTGGAATTTTACAAAACGGCTTCGCAAACCGATTTCGCAGTGTTTGTTGTGATTGACTACGGAGACGGGGGCAACAAGGTCAATGAGATCAGAAAAATTCGAGAAGAGCGACTTAAGGGCGGCGAACGCGCGTCTGAGATTGTGGTGGTCGATGCGAGACCAAGACTCTCAGCCAGCAAGCGAAAGTAAGAACGCTTTGATAGCTCGATGGTGAGAGAAAAGTCTCCTGAAAGAGACGCCTTGCGCCTCATGGGAATGGAAAGCCGAAGCTGATGTCGGCCGAGTATTGCTAGTAGGAGATTGTGAATGCCTCTCGCAATTGCAGACGCTGAAGCGACCCTTAGGGCACGTCTGGGCGAGCCATCCAAGCCTCCCACCGATTATGTGATCGGCTTCCTAACGCCAACTGGGAAAGTGCTGGCCCTTCATCGCGAGGCCAACGAGACACGCATTTGGTTCCAGCCGCCGGCGCCACCAAAGCTTGATGGTGTACGCCTGATGGATAATCCCTCGAACGGAAACTCCAATATCAACGGGCGGCTTTTACCACTTCGGGCGCCTACCACACTCCGTGTCGAAGTCGATAGTCTTGGCGCTTTGGACAGGTCTCTTGATTGGTATGCTTCCGGAAGCGGTTCTCGGCCGATCAATTCTGCGGCCATTGATCCGTCTGCGTTCAAAGAAGCGTATGCACGCTTCCAGAGACTCGTCACGGCGAAGTCCCATCATCCTTTCAGGGGATTTGACGAAGGGCTTGCTGCCGTCTGGGAAGGCTATAAACCGCGCCTTCGCGATCATGCTCTCGGATTGCTTCGAGCGGAAGAATGGTCCGAAGAGAGTATCGGCTCCGGCGAGATATTGGAGCGCACGATCGAGGCTATTGAGATACAGGACAGTAGCCGGAACCTCGTGAATAATCTTGTGTTTTGGCAAAACCGCTACGGTCATGCCAATCGCGACCACCGGGAGTTGTTGGAAGCGCGGGCGAAGCCGAAGCTGCGCCGTGACATCGAAGGCCTACTTTTCGGACTCTATCGAGGTAACTCTGATGAAGGAGCCACGTTCGATCAGTTAAGCGATCTGACCGCTCGCAAATACTCGTTGTTGGCCTATCTGTTCTTTCTTAAAGATATGAATCGATTTATGCCGATTCAGACAACCAGCTTCGATCGCGCATTTCGAGCGCTCAGCATCTACTTTTCGACCATGATGCAGTGCGGCTGGGAAAATTATTCGACTTACAATCAGACGCTCTCTTCGTTGCGGCCGCTTATTGAGAGAGCCGCTGGTCTGAGAGATATCCGCCTAATTGACGCGCACACCTTTTGCTGGATTTTTTCGACGCTCCTAAGGCGTGAATCGGAAGGCCAAATAGCGAAAGGGGAGGGCGCCAGAGACGATGGACGCATCCTTGGCGGGCGCGAAAGATCCATCATTGAAATGCGCCTGTCAGCCGAAAGTACGGCTAGGAACGCTAACGGTCAAAGTGTCCAACGAATTCTGAAGAACAAAGAACTGCGGATGACACCGTCTGCTTTAGAGAAGCTTATCGCATCTTTACTTGATCTGCAGGATAACCGCTGTGCCTTGACTGGAATCCCATTTGAATTCGTTGGTTTGAATTCAGACAAGAACCTCTCGCCATCGCTGGATCGCATCGATAGCGACGGTCACTACGAGGCGGGCAATCTTCAAGTAGTTTGCCAATTCATCAATTTTTGGAAGAGCGACTCGAAAGATGAGGAGTTTCGTCGGCTCCTGGGATTGGTGAGGGGGCAGGAGGAAAGAGCTGACTGAAGTGGTGCTTTCGCTCAAAACCGCTTGCGCACTTGCGCGGCGCGTTTGGTACGCATTGGCACACGCTCGACTTGCCTCACCCGCGCCACCACCGGATGCTCAGCTTCTCACTCATCGCGGCCGGCGATCCCGTCTGCGCCACTAGTTCGATGGCGTGAATGATGGTGACAGTGCACCAAACTCCCCGCGCGGGCAGACCCCTATCCGCAACGCTGCCCAAAGCCAATTTCGTGCGCAGTCCCCGTAGCTCCTTGGTTCGCAATGCGATATCGGTAGCGAGCCCAGCACGTTCATGGAAAAGCAAGCCAGGCCAGAAAGATCGTGAGTTTCTTCGAGCGTCTCAAGACAGAAGCGTCCGTTGAGTGGCGGGCTTACACCGAGCATCCCTTCACGAACGGATTGGCAGACGGCTCGCTCCCCGAAGCGGCGTTTCGTCACTACCTCGTTCAGGACTATTTGTTCCTCATCGAGTTTGCTCGCGCGTACGCGCTCGCGGTCTACAAGTCGCCAAGACTTGCTGACATGCGGGAAGCGGCGGCCGGCCTGTCGGCCATCCTCGATGTCGAGATGAACCTGCATGTGAAGCTCTGTGCCGATTGGGGTCTATCGCCGACCGACCTCGAACAGGCTCCCCCGGCGGCCGAGATGCTGGCCTACACGCGCTACGTGCTCGACGCGGGAGTGCGCGGCGACCTGCTGGCACTGAAGGTGGCGCTTGCCCCATGCGTGATCGGGTACGCGGAGATCGCAATGCGGCTTGCCTCGCGACCCGATGCTGACGCTGCAGCGAACGCCTACCGCGTCTGGATCGCCGAGTACGCCGGCGTGCCGTACCAGGAGGTCGCTGCCAAAGCGCGGGCACACATGGAGCATCTCGCCGATCTCTACGCCACGCCGGCCCGCGAGGCAGAACTGATTGCGATCTTCAAGGAAGCCACCCGACTCGAGGCAGACTTCTGGGATGCGGATTCCGATGATCTCGCCCGGGTGTACCGATTTGATCTCGCCCAGGATTCCGAGATGATCTCGCCCACCATTCCGATTTGATGTCGCCCGGGGCGCGAGGCGTTCTGGCTGTCTGGTTTCTGGCATCGGCGAAGCCGCGTGGTCAATCTTGAATCGCGGCTCGAAGGACTTGTTTTTTGCTGCTCCTGCTGTGGGCATGTGGGCAACGCCCTTCGCGTTGTCCAAGCGCAGCGGCATGTCCACAGGGCCACGGGCTCAGGCCTTTCGGCCGGGCTTACGGGTTCGCCGCAGGCTCTCGCCATTGAGATCGATCCGGTGGGCGTTATGGACCAGGCGGTCGAGAACGGCGTCGGCGTAGGTGGGGTCGCCGATCAGCGCGTGCCATTGATCGACGGGAAGCTGGCTGGTGACGATGGTGGAGCGGTGGCCGTAGCGGTCCTCGAGGATCTCCAGGAGGTCGTGGCGGGCCGCGGCGTCGAGCGGCTCGAGGCCCCAGTCGTCGAGGATGAGGAGATCGACGCGGCCGAGCGCGCGCAGCAGGCGGGGGTGGCGGCCGTCACCGCGCGCCAAGGCCAGATCGCTGAACAGTCGCGGGACGCGCTGATAGAGCACGGAGCGATTGTCGCGGCAGGCCTTGTTGCCGAGCGCTGAGGCGAGCCAGCTTTTGCCGACGCCGGAGGGCCCGCAGATCAGCAGGTTGGCGTGGTCATCGATCCAGCGGCCTTCGACCAGCATCGTCAGCAGGCTGCGGTCGAGGCCGCGTGGAGTGCGGTAGTCGATGTCTTCGACGCAGGCCTCCTGGCGCAGCTTGGCGTATTGCAGCCGCTTCGACAGCCGCTTGTCGCGTCGCAATGACGCTTCGCGTTCGAGCAGGAGCGCGAGCCATTCGGCGTGGCCGAGGCTTGCGGCGTCGCCGCCGGCTTCGATGTCGGCGAAGGCCTTGGCCATGCCGTGAAGGCCGAGCGCGTGGAGCTGATCGAGGGTCGGATGGGTAAGCAAGATGAGATCTCCTAATTGTAGTAGCGCGGCCCGCGGATGTTGGGATGAAGGATCGGCGCGTCGTCCGCGGAGCGCTTGGGTGAAGGACGCCGATCGAGATTGTTGGCGAGGATCGATTTGACCGAGCCGTAGGTGCGCGCGCCGATATCGATCGCCCGCATGGCGGCGGCATCGAGCCGCTCGTGCCCGTAGGATCGGGCGAGCCGGATGATGCCGAGACAGGCGCGGAAGCCCTGTTCCGGATGCGCGCGCTCGTCGAGGATCAGGTCGCACAGCGCCGCGGTCGCCGGCCCGATCGAGGCTGCGTCCTTGCGGATGCGCTCGATGGTCCAGCCGGCGTAGCGCCGATGACTGGATGCCATGTGCTCCGGCACGGTCGTGTGCTTGTGGTTGCCGCTCATGCGCTGATGCGCGGCGATCCGCTCACCCTTGTGGAATATCTCGACGGTGCGGGCCGTGAAGCGCACCTCGACCTCGGCGCGGACGAAGCGATGCGGAACGCTGTAATAATGCGCCTCGATCTCGACGTGATAATCGATGCTGACCCGGCAGATCCGCCACTCAGCGAACACGTAAGGGCTCTCCGGCAAGGCCTGGAGTGCCGGCCGGTCGATCTCCTCCAGCAGCTTGCGGCGAGTGACGCCGAGCCGCCGGATCGGCCGCTCCTCGTTGAGCCGGGTCATTAACTCGGCGATCGCCGCGTTGACCTCGGCGAGGCTGTGGAAGATCCGGTGGCGCAGCCGTCCGAGCAGCCAGCGCTCGACCATGAGGACCGCCTGCTCGACCTTGGCCTTGTCCCGTGGCCGTCGCGGCCTCGCCGGCAGAATGGCGGTGCCGTAATGCGCCGCCATATCGGCGTAGCTGCGGTTGATCTGCGGATCGTAGAGGCAGGCCTTGATCACCGCGACCTTGGTGTTGTCCGGCACCAGCAGTGCCGGCACGCCGCCGATCGCCTCGAAGGCGCCGACGTGCCCGCTGATCCAGTCGGCGAGGCCCTGCGTCCAGGTCGCCTGCGCGTAGGTGAAGCTCGATGCGCCGAGCACTGCGACGAAGATCTGCGCGGTGCGCCGTTCGCCGGTGAACCGGTCGATCACCACCGGCACGCCGTCGCCGGCATAGTCGACGAACAGCTTGTCGCCGGCCGCATGCGACTGGCGCATCGTCACCGACAGCCGGCCTTCCCAGGCCCGGTAGAGCTCGCAGAACCGCGAATAGCGATACCCGCCGGGTTCGCCCGCGATGTACTCCTCCCACACAATCGACAGCGTCACGTGCTTGCGCTTGAGCTCGCGATGCACCGCCGCCCAGTCCGGCTCGGCCTGCCGCCGATGGCCCCGCCGGGTGCCCGGACCGGCTCCGGCGCTGGCGAACAGCCGGGCCTCCAGCACCGTGTCGGTGACGTCGTCTGGCAACGGCCAGGTCAGCCCCGCCGCCTCGAACCGGCGGATCGTCAACCGCACCGTCGAAGGCGCCGTCCCCAACCGCCGCGCAATCTCGCGGGTCGGCATCCCAGCCGACTTCAATCTGATCACTTCGCGCACGTGGCGCATCGCAAGCCTCTCCGTCGGCATCCAGGTCCCCCTTCGCAAAGCCGAAAGGCGGGACCGTATCGGAGCCAGAAGAGGCCTCGTCACCCCGGGCGACATCATCCCGGAATGGTGGGCGAGATCATCTCGGAATGGTGGGCGACATCAAATCGGAACGGTGGGCGAGATCATTCCGGAAAGGTGGGCGACATCGAGCGGAATCAGCATTCTGGGAGATGGCCTGGCGCGCGGGCCAGCGTGTTCAATAGCTCTTTCGGCAGTCGTCAGGCTCATGACCTGAACGTTGTCAAATTGCGATGACGGGCCTCCTCGATCTGTCGGGCCGAACTTCCGTCACGATTCCTGAAGCCTAGCCGAAACCACGTCTGTCGGCCGCCCCTGCTAGACCACATTCGTCATTTCGCGTAGTCTTCTCGCACAGCAACATGTCAGCGGAGGTCCTCCGTGGAACATCGCGGCGTAAGCTTTTCGATCGTTGAATTGCGCTATTTGTCCGGTTGGCAGTGGACCGTCGGAAAGGGCCGGACAATCTCGGTCGGTGTCTGTGCAACCCGACTGGATGCGATCCGCCAGGCCCGCACTTTCATTGACGCGATCATGGATTGGGCAGCCTGAGCTGATCACTCTCCGCCGTCAGTGATATGGCCAGCGGCGTGCCGGCTCAATGACCGTGCAGCGCGCGATACTCCACGTTTCGCAGCTTCAGCACGTGCAGGGGCGCGGATTCAGCCGCGGATACGCGAGACGTCACGTACATCTGCGAGGCAAGGAAAAGGCTGATCGAAAATGCAATCGTCGTCGTCGCACTCGCGATCTGGGGCCAGGCGCTCATCGTTCCCTCTTCCTCAAGACAGCTTTCAATTCAGAAGCACAATCGGGGTCCTTTCGTTCCAACGTTCGGGAAAAATAGGCAGTCCGCGTGCCCGCATTCCCAAAACGCGAAAAGCCCCGGCCAAGCCGGGGCTCTGGCCTCACCGCATCTCTTTGCGGTCAGTACCTCGCGACCACCAGTCCACCCGGCCAATCGAATCTGTAGTTGATGCCGGCCCGCACCATGTCGCCGCGCTCGAGCGTGCGCACGTTGACGGCGCCGCCGATGATCGTCGGTGCGTCGGCGCAAAGGAGCCTAGAGCCGGCTGAGCAATTCCGCCTTCTTTGACTCGAACTCGCTGTCCGTAAGAATGCACTTCTTGTGCAGGTCGGCGAGCTTTTCAAGCAGCGAAACGATTTCGTCGTGCTGAGCGTGCGGCGGGCCGAATTGGTTCGGTGGCGAACTCGCCATTGTCGGCGTCGGTGTCGGCGCTGGCGCCGGCGCGCTCTGCGCGGGCTGCACCCAAGGCGCCGCCTGCACCGAAGCCGTCGGCTGCGCTGAAGCCGCCGGCTGCACCCAAGGCGCTGGCTGAGGCTCGGGTTGCACCCAAGGCGCTTGCTGCATCGAAGGTTCGGGTTGGCTGGCATGGGGCTGCTGCGGAGCGGCACCCGTATTTACTGGGTTGATCCGTGGCAGGTCGGCCACGCGCACCAGCCCGAACTGACTGGTGAAGGTGATCGACTGATCGCCACTTTGCTGTTGCGAAAAACCGCCGATCTGGTGCTGGCCCGTATCGTAAACCGACACCTGACCATTGATGTCGACGGCCAGCCGCCGTGCGGCAGGAAAGTAGGCATAGCGCAGATTGTTTTGACCGCCCGTCGAACCGGCCATGCCGAGATCAACGGGCCACCAATTGCTCGATGCTGCGGGCACGAAAAGGCTCGCGCCGCTGCCGCCGTAGCCGTTGCTCTGCTGCTGGTGGCTGCCTCCGGACTGGCCTTGCCAGCCGCCGCCTTGAGACTGGCTCTGGCTTTGGGCGGGCATCTGGAACAGCGGTTGTCCCTGGATCAGGCTGGACAACTCCTGGCACAGTGAATCGACGCGGCCTTTCAGGTAGTTGTTGAACATGTCGCTGATCATGATCATCCCGCCCATCGACCATTGGCCCATGCCGCCGAATTCCGGATGATTGAATTGGGCCTGGTTGCCGTATCCGGCCGAAACGGCCAGAAGCATGCACAGCACAGCGTCACTCGAAAATCCGTGCCGACGCGCCACATCATCGACGATCCGCCGACCTTCGTCCGTCAACTGCTGCATGATCGACCCTTACTGAACGCGCGTTCGTCGCCGAACCGGGAGAGTTGCAGGACCTATCACACCCCTGACACCGACGAAAGGAACATCGGGTCAAGCTCGCAAGTCGCCTTCGGTGATCCCGCGGGAACGCCGCCCAGGACCGCGTTATGCTCATTTCGCGAACTGCCTATGTCCGCACGGGTTGATTGGAATTACGGAGTTACTGTGACAGTGCACGAACCCCGCGCCGCCCACCCGCCAGGAGCCTCCCCCAAAACGCAAAAGCCCCGGCCAAGCCGGGGCTTTCGTCGTACCGCATCGTGCGGTCAGTACCTCGCGACCACCGGTCCACCCGGCCAATCGAATCTGTAGTTGATGCCGGCGCGCACCATGTCGCCGCGCTCGAGCGTGCGCACGTTGACGGCGCCGCCGATGAGCGTCGGTGTATAGCCGATGCTGGTGCCGAGATCGTAGTGCAGATATTCGAGCTTGGCCGACCAGTGCGGCGCGAACATCTTCTCGACGCCGCCGCCGGCGACCCAGCCGGTGCGCCATGACGTGTTGCAGCTGAATCCGCCGAACGCGGTCAGGCCGCACGGGTTCTGTCCGGACTTGACCTCGCCGTATCCGACACCGGCCGTGCCGTAGAGCAGCCAGCCATTGACGTCATAGCCGACGCGCAGGCGATCGGTGCCCAAGTTTCGCAGCGTGGTGAAGCAGGTCGTGCCGCCGTTGATGCTGCACAGCAGGGGGCTGGTGAACGTGCCCTTGATGTCGGCCCAGTCGAAATCGCCTTCGAAGCCGATGACGAACTGGTTGACCTGCCAGTTGAAGCCGTAGGTGCCGCCGGCCACGCCGCCGTTCGTGGAAAAATTACCCGACGTCACGCCGAAATCATCGGTGTGTCTGGTGGTGCCCCAGCCCCATCCCCCGTTGATGCCGAGGTAGAAGCCCGTCCAGGTCGCGATCGGCGGGGGCGGTGGGGGCGGTGCCTTGACCGCCATGTCGGCGGCGAAAGCCGACGTTCCGATCAAGGAGAGAAGTACTGAAATTGCAAAGCGCTTCATGGGGTCCCCCTCGCGCGTTAAAAGCCTTCCGAAATTCCAAATTCCTATTCCAATTCGGAGCCTATCAAGCGTGACGCTCGGTGGCTGTGACCGAATTGTCGCTTATTGTGAAATTACGCTTTCGCCGAAATTTCGGTTCCGCAACCGGAACTGTAATGCACGACAAGCAGCATAGCGTCCGCGCTGTACAGAAATAACGAGCCCTACCTCACCCCCGCCACCACCATCACCACCACCGGCAACGTCGCCGCCGCCAGCAGCGTGCACAGCACCACCGCGCCCGAGACCGGGTTCACCAGCCGCTGATACTGAACCGCGAAGATGTACGCATTCGCGCCGGTCGGCATCGCCGCGAACAGCACGACGACGCCTGTCACGATCGGCGGCAGGTTCAACAGCTTTGCCATCGCGAACGCCACCGCCGGCATCGCCAGCAGTTTTAATGCGCTCATCGCGGCGACGCTTCGCATCTCGCCCTTCACCTCGAAGCGGAACAGATTGATGCCGAGCGCGATCAGGGCTGCCGGCGATCCCGCCTGCGCGAGCAGCTCGACCGTCTTGTCGACAACGGGGTTGAGGCCGAGTCCGGCAAGACGCCAGACCACGCCGAAACCGATCCCCAGCATCAGCGGATTGCGCGAGAGATCTGCGAGCACGGGCCGGATGATCGCGAAGGGCGAGCCGGTCCGCTTGCGGCTGACCAGCTCCATTTGCAAAATGCCGCAGAGCCAGAGCAGCGGCGTGTTCACCGACAGGATCAGCGACATCGGGCCCGCGGCCTCGTTGCCGAGCGCGGAGAGCGTCAGCGGAATGCCGAGCATCACGATGTTGCCGTAGACCGAGCCGATCGCGAACACCACGCCATCCTCGCGGTCTTCCCGCCGTTCACGCATGAATGCCGAGATCATCAGCGCCGCGATCCAGGTCAGGGCGAGCGCGCCGTAATAGGCGCCCCACATCCGCCACGGGCTGACGTCGGGGAATTCCGAGACGACGATGGTGCGAAACAGCAGCGCGGGGATCGCGATGCTGAAGGCGAATTCGGAGATGCCCTTGTGCGCGCCCTCGGAGACGAAGCGAAACAGCACCGACGCATAGCCGGTCGCGATCAGCGCAAACACCGGCGCGACGATCAACACGGTGGCCATGCGGTCCTCCCCTCACGGGGAGATTAGGCCGACCACCCCACGCAGCTCTCGATCATGCCATCATGCCGGTGTTTTGCCCGACGTGTCAAAGGAAATTCGTAAAATCCGTAAGGCCGTGAGAATTCGCAAGGCCGGCCAGGGCCCGGGCTACTGTGCATGGGGTTGTTTTGGCGATTTGGGGCCGGAGTGGCCGCCCTGTTGCCGAGACCGCACAGCTCCCGACCTTTCGCTTCACGCCTCGTTGCCAACGAACGCCCGTTCACCCACACTCCACCCGACTCGACATTTGGGGGAATCGATGCCGGCGTTTCGCTTGAAGACATCCTTGGCTGCCGCAGGCCTCTCGCTTGGGCTCGCCGTTGTGGTCCAGCCGGGCACCGGCTTTGCCTACACGCCCGAGCAGCAGCAGGCCTGCACGCCCGATGCGATGGGCCTGTGCGGCGAGTTTGTCCCGAATGTCGATGCCATCACCGCCTGCATGATCCGGAAGAAGGCGCAGCTGTCGCCGCAATGCGCGGTGTTCTTCCGCCGCGGGCCGGAGCCGGGCGAGGTCCGCGCCGGTGCGCCTACCAACATCAAGCCGGTCGTGGCGAAAAAGACAAAACCGAAGAAAAAGAAAAAGACCGACGACGGCTAGGCGCTCGCGTCCCCTTTCACGACCCTCTCGACCCCTTGCGCGTCAAAGTGACTCACGGGCATCAGCCTTGCGACAGCCACCGGACTCGTTTTGTTCGCGCAGGCCGCGCGGGCGCCTGCAGCGATTGCGACCACGCGCAACGGGAAAAACCGCGTGAGGATTTGCGCGGCGAGGTTGTCGTCCGCTCTTCCTCTTGAAATGGCCCGGAAAACGCGCGAATGGCCGCGTGAACAGCGATTCATGACGGTTCGTGTCTGTCGTCGCACGCAGCAGTGTGACTCAAAGCCAACACGTCCTGTTATTTAGTGGCTCTGAGTCAACTCTCGATAAATTTATCTTTCACGAATCAGCGCGGTGATTCATTTTCGTAGCCTGGGGTCAATCTGGAGGCCAGAGGTATGAACGTTATTGTTTTTGCATCGCGTAAAGGCGGCTCGGGCAAGAGTACCCTGGCTGCACATCTTGCTGCGCAGATCAAGGCGAGCAAGCAGGTGATGCTTGTGGATGCGGATCCGCAAGGTTCGCTCACGCTGTGGCACAAGCTGCGTGGCACCAACGAGCCGCCGATCAAGGCGGCGGTGAACTCGGTCAGCGGCATCGTCTCCGCTGCCAAGCGCGACGGCTACGAATGGGTGTTGATCGACACGCCGCCGAATCTCTCGGCCGTGGTCGACGACGCCATCAAGAACGCGACGATGGTGGTCATCCCGGCACGGCCCGGCGTGTTCGACGTCAACGCGGTGCAGGAAACCATCCAGATGTGCCGCGCGGCGCGCAAGCCCTACGCGGTCGTGCTCAACGGTGCTCCGGCGCGTCGCGACGAATCCGAAAGCCCGATCGTCACCATCGCCCGCGAGGCGCTGGCAAAATTCCGCGCTCCGGTGTGGGGCGGTCAGATCACCAACCGTTCGGATTTGCTGATGGCCCTCAGCCACGGCGAAGGCGCGCGCGAGTATCAGGCCGAGAGCCGTGCAGCTCAGGAAATCGGAAGGCTGTGGGCGGCGATCGAGCGTTCAGTGAAAGCCATTCGCGGCACGGCGTCGGCATCCGGCGCAATGCACAAGCAGGCGGCATAATTTCATCAATCATTCCCCGGACGACAAACGCGCGGAGGTCCGCGCGTTTTGCGTTTGTAGGGTGAGGATGAAGGCTAAGCCACCATCAGCATGTAGAACACGATGACCGGCGACAGCGTCAGGATCACCGACCAGATGCCGACGGCCCAGATGATGTCTTCGGTGGAAAAGCCCTGCTGTCCGGCGTCGTAATGCGACGCCGCATCATTCTGATTGTTCAAGATCGCCCCCGCGATTTCTTCGCTTATGGGTCGAACGATACGCGGGATGTTTTAAAATTCCGGGCCGCTGGCGCGCTTGCATTTTGAGCGCATTTGTCACCACGGGTTAACCATCCCGCGACCTCCCCTCGTCAAGCGAGCCAGACCCGAAACAGCAGCACCGGCATCAGGCCGAGCATCACGGCCCAGAAGCCGAACGACGACACCACCAGGATTCCCTGCAAAAGATCGGCAGGCGCGAAGATTTCCGCCGCGGTCGGGCGAACGCGTTGCCCCATGGTCATTCCCCCTGTTTGAAGACTTTGCAGGGAAACGATAGGCGCGATTGCGTAAACGAGGCGTGGATGCCTCATGCGGCAGGTGCGAACGGAGTTCGCGCGCGGTTAACCAAGCGGTGCGCGTCTTTCCCTCTCCCCTTGCGGGAGAGGGTGGCTCGCCGCGGAGCGGCGAGACGGGTGAGGGGTCTCTTTCCTCACGCGCAGTTTGTCAGTCGACAGATACCCCTCATCCGGCGCCATAGCCGAAGCTTTGCTTCGGCGTTCTTAAGAACGGCGGCCGAAGGCCGCCTATGCCACCTTCTCCCGCAAGGGGAGAAGGACGAGCGGGCTTACGCCGCGACTCTCATCCGCCGCTCGATCTCGCGATCAATCGTGGCCGCGAGCTCGCTGCTCACTTCCACCATCGGCAGGCGCACCTCGGGGCTGTCGATCAGGCCGCATCGCCACAGCCAGTACTTAGCCGGCGCCGGGCTCGGTTCAGTGAAGAGCAGCCGCGTCAGCTCGGCGACCTCGTGCCAGCGCGCCTCTGCCGCATCCGGGTTGCCGCGCTTCAGCTCGGCATGCACGGCGGCGAAGGTTGCGGTCTCGAGATGCGCCGACAGCAAAATGCCGCCGTCGGCGCCGTCGCTGAGCGCCTCGAAATAGTTGCCGTCCTCGCCGGTCAGCACGCGAAAGCCCTGCGGCCGGTCGCGCAGCAGCGCGATTGACTGCTCACGGCTCGCGCCGCAATCCTTCAGGCCGATGATATTGGGATGCTCGGCAAGCCGCAGCAGGGTCTGGTTGGTGATGCCGACGGCGCAGCGATAGGGGATGTTGTAGAGCGCGAGCGGCCAGGCGGCGTGATCGGCCAGCGCTTCGAAATGCGCGAGGATGCCGCGCTGCGACGGCCGCACGTAATAGGGGCTCGCGATCAGATAGAAGTCGATCGGCCAGTCCGCGGTCTCATCCAGCCGCTCCTTCATCCGCGAGGTGTCCGCGCCCGAAAGGCCAAGGCCAATCGGCAACGTCCGGCGGCCGGCCGCCATCTCGTCGCGAACGATGGCGACGAGGCGTTCCAGCTCGGCGTCGCGCAGCGTCATGCCTTCGCCCGAGGTCGCGCCCAGGATGAAGCCGTCGATGCCTTGCGTGCAGTAGTGCCGCGTCAGCCGCCGCAGCGATGTCTCGTCGAGACGGCCATCGCGAAACGGCGTCACCAGCGGCAACCAGAGCCCATGCATATGGGTTCGCAAATCGGTCATGTTGTTATCTCCTTCTCAAGGAAAAACCTGAGACGGAGGGCACATGAAAAAACCCCGTCCAGGCGGCGGGGTTTTCGGGATTTGCTTGCGATGACGAAGCGGTGATTAGCGCGCGCAAAAATCCGAGGTCCCCGGGTGGGGGCCTTTTTTCGAGACGATTGCGCACGACTTCGTGATCATTTGGAAATGATGCGGGGTATGCCCAAAACTGTCAATACACGCGGAAGGCGAAAGCCGAATTGGGCAGAAAAAAAGCCGGACCCGAAGGCCCGGCTTAGGTATTGGCCACGTGAGGCCGACACAATCACCTTCCAAGAGGGATTACTGAACTCCCGCGCCACTGGAGGAGGGGGACAAATGCGCAACGCGAAGGCTCAGCGTGTAAACATTATGGGCTTGACCCGCGGCATGCAGCAACAGCCGAGGCCGCATGTCAGACATGCGGAAATCAGGACGGCCAGCGCTGCGCCTTGCTCACCACGAAGTCGCGGAACACCTGCACGCGCGCGACCGTCTTCAGCTCTTCCGGATAGACGAAATACGTATCGAGCTGGATCGAATCCGATTCGCCGAACAGTTGTACGAGGCGGCTCTGTTCTTCGATCAGATAATCCGGAAGTGCCGCGATACCGAGACCCTGCTGACAGGCGCGCACCAGGCCAAGGATGTTGTTGACCTTGAAATACGCTTCGCGCGGACCCGAGCCGTTGCGACCGGCTTCGATCAGCCAGTTGCGATTCTGCAAATGCGGCGCGAAGTTGCCGTCGGACAGCGTGATGATGCGGTGGGAGTCGAGCTCCTCCAGCGTCCGCGGCGTGCCGAAGCGCTTGATGTAGTCAGGCGAGCAATAGGCGTGGAAGCCCATCGCGAAGAGCTTGCGCTGGATGAGATCCGGCTGCGTCGGCTTGCGGGTGCGGATCGCAACGTCCGCCTCGCGCATCGACAGGTCGAGTTCCTCGTCGGTGACGATCAGCGAGATCCGGATCTCCGGATAGAGCGCGGTGAATTCGCCGAGCCGCGGGATCAGCCAGTTGATGCCGACGCCGGGCGTGGTGGTGATCTTGAGATCGCCGCTCGGCCGCTCGCGGCTGTCGGTCAGTTTCGCGCGCGCCGCCTGCAGTTGCATGAACACGTCATGCGCGGTGCGGAACAGGAGATCGCCCTGCTCGGTGAGGATCAGGCCGCGGGCGTGGCGGTGGAACAGCGAGACCGAGAGCTCCTGCTCCAGCGCCGAGACCTGGCGTGAGACTGCCGATTGCGACAGGCCGAGCTGCTCTCCCGCATGCGTGAAGCTGCCCGCTTCCGCCGCCGCGTGAAACACCTTCAGCTTGTCCCAATCCATATCCGTAAATCCGTCGCGTGTTCGAGGCATGATCGTTATTCCGCTGCCGCGCGCTCGCTGGCGCGCAGGGCCAAGAAACGTTCGGCCTCGAGGGCTGCCATGCAGCCGAGGCCGGCGGCCGTGACGGCCTGGCGATAGGTTTCGTCAGCGACGTCGCCGGCGGCGAACAGGCCGGGCACCGAGGTCGCGGTCGAGTTCGGGGCGACCTCGACATAGCCCGACCGTTTCAGCTTGACCTGGTCTTTCACGAGCTCGGTCGCCGGCGCATGGCCGATGGCAACAAAGACGCCGTCGGTCTTCACGTCCGAAAGCGCACCGGTCTTGACGTTCTTCAGGCGCACATGGGTGACCTTGTTCGGGTTCTCGGTGCCGCAGATCTCGTCGACGGCGGAGTCCCAGACCACCTTGATCTTCGGGTGCTTGAACAGGCGCTCCTGCAGGATGCGCTCGGCGCGGAAGTGATCGCGGCGATGCACGATGGTGACCTGGGAGGCATGGTTGGTCAGGTACAGGGCCTCCTCGACCGCGGTATTGCCGCCGCCGACCACCACGACGTCCTTGTTGCGGTAGAAGAAGCCGTCGCAGGTGGCGCAGGCCGACACGCCGCCGCCCTGGAATTTCGCCTCGGAGGGCAGCCCGAGCCAGCGCGCCTGCGCGCCGGTCGCGAGGATCACGGTTTCGGCGAGATAGACGTCGCCCGAGTCGCAGGTCAGGCGGAACGGCCGCTGCGTCGTGTCCAGCTTGGTGACCAGGTCGGTGACGATCCTGGTGCCGACATGGACCGCCTGCTTCTCCATCTGTTCCATCAGCCAGGGGCCCTGGATCACGTCGGCGAAGCCCGGATAGTTCTCGACATCGGTGGTGATGGTGAGCTGGCCGCCAGCCTGCATGCCCTGGATCAGGATCGGCTCGAGCATCGCGCGCGCGGCGTAGATCGCCGCGGTGTAGCCCGCGGGCCCGGAGCCAATAATGACGACCTTTGCATGAACAGGAGCGGACATATTCACGGACGCCTTTCACCGGGGGATTGCAGCGCGGGCGCGGAACGTGCCGGGAGGCCTCGCGGAGGCGCTGAAATATCAGAGCTAATCTAAGCCTTCTGGTGAGCTATGCAAGAATTGCATTCCCTGTCGGCGGATTTTTCCAACAAGGAACAAAAGTCGATTGCGCTGCACGCGCAATAAAATTGCTCAGTTGACTCGGATTGGGCTATGAGGATTGCGACAGACCCACCCGATACCGCCGTAAGGCCAGGAGTTCCAATCACGTGTCGCGGAACCTAGACGAGATCGACCTCAAAATTCTCGCCGAGATCCAGGCCGACGGCCGAATCACCAATGTCGAGCTCGCCAAACGGGTCGGGATCTCCCCCCCGCCATGCCTGCGCCGCGTCCGGGCGCTGGAGGAGGAGGGCTACATCCACGGCTACCGCGGACTGCTGGACGCGCGAAAGCTCGGCTTCGACGTCACGGTGTTCGCCGCCGTGCACCTGTCCAGCCAGGCGGAAGCCGATTTGCGCGCCTTCGAGGAATTCGTGCGCGCCGAGCCGCTGGTGCGGGAGTGCTGGATGCTGTCCGGCGAGGTCGATTTCATCCTGAAATGCGTCGCGCCCGACATGGCGACCTTCCAGGATTTTGTGACGCACCTGACCGCCGCGCCCCACGTGCGCAACGTGCGGACCTCGCTGGTGCTGCACAATTCGAAGTATGAGGCGGCCGTGCCGCTCGACGTAAAGGGACGGCGGTAGGAGTCACCGCCGCATCGCATCCACACTGATCGGACCGCTGCCGGCGGCTGCGAAAAAGAGGCACGCGAAGCACAGTACGATCGCCAGCGCGCCGTCGTTGACGACGGGAAAGAAACTGTGCGGCAGGTGCTCGATGAAATAGGCGAAGGCCATCTCACCGGACAGGATGAAGGCAGCCAGTCGCGTGAAGAGGCCGATCATCAGCAGGCCGCCGAGCACGAATTCGAACATGCCGGCAACGCCCCACAGCGACAACGGCGTGACCTCGGAAAACATCTCCACCGGCGGAAACTTGAACAGTTTGGCTACGCCATAGTGAAACAACAGTAGCCCGGTGATGAAGCGGAACAGGCTGAGCAGATAAGGCTGGCTTTGCGCGGCGATGCGATCGATGTCCATCGTGTCCTCCCTTGCTCGGACGGCAGCGCCGAGCATGACGGAGGACAGTGCGGTTCACAATCGCGCGCTGGACACATTGCGAAACAGAAAAAGCCGCGCGGAGCGCGGCTTTTCAGGCAGCTGTGCGGAGTGGATTACCGCCACTCCACCTTGGTGATCTCATACGCCTTGGCGCCGCCGGGGGCGTTGACCTCGACGGTCGAGCCCTTCTTCTTGCCGATCAGCGCGCGCGCCAGCGGCGAGGTGATGGAGATGCGGCCCTTCTTGGCGTCGGCCTCGACCTCGCCGACGATCTGCCACACCGCCTTCTTCTCGGTGTCCTCGTCCACCAACGTCACGGTGGCGCCGAACTTGATGGTGTCGCCGGAGAGCTTGGAAATATCGATGATGTCGGCGCGCGCGAGCTTGTCCTCGAGCTCGGCGATGCGGCCTTCATTGTGAGACTGCTCTTCCTTCGCGGCATGGTATTCCGCGTTCTCGGACAGATCGCCGTGCGAACGCGCCTCGGCGATATGCTCGATAATGCGCGGACGGTCCTCAGACTGGCGCTTCTTCAATTCTTCCCCGAGTGCGGCAAAGCCGCCCGCTGTCATCGGAACCTTTTCCATCTCTTCTCTCGTCCTTCAGTCGCGCGCCCTGCAAAAACGGAGGGCGCGCCAACCTTGATTCGTCAGTATGTCCGGGGGCTGAACATGCCGCCGCCGGAGCGTTATGTGGGTCTGGCGCCGGAACAGAACAACCACATGGCCGGACAGTTCCTCCGGCCATTGTGGCTTCTTTGCCAATCACTTAGCGGACGGCTTAACCTTCAAGGCCTGGCCCTCCGCTCGCGATCAGGTTTCCGAAAAGTAGCTCTGCAGGGTACGAACCTCAAGGTCTCCGCCAAGGTAGGCGCGGATGCCCTGCGCGGCCGCCACGGCCCCGGAAAGAGTGGTGTAATACGGCACTTTATGCAAGAGGGCCGCGCGCCGCAGCGATCGGCTGTCGGCAAGCGCCTGCGGGCCTTCGGTGGTGTTGAAGACCAGCTGGACGTCTCCGTTGGTGATGGCGTCAACGATATGCGGCCGCCCTTCCAGCACCTTGTTCACCTTCTCGGTCGGGATGCCTTCGTCGGTCAGGAAGCGCGCCGTGCCGGAGGTCGCCAGCACCTTGAAGCCGAGCGAATGCAATTCGCGCACGGCCTCCGCGATGCGGGTCTTGTCGCTCTCGCGCACCGAGACGAACACCGTGCCCTTGCGCGGCACCCGCGTGCCACCGCCGAGCTGGCTCTTGGCGAAGGCGACCGCGAAGGAGCGATCGATGCCCATGACCTCGCCGGTCGAGCGCATCTCCGGACCGAGCACCGTGTCGACGCCGGGGAAGCGGGCGAACGGAAACACCGATTCCTTCACGCCGACATGCTTGAAGTCGGCCTTCTTCAGCTTGAAGTCAGCGAGCTTCTCGCCGGCCATGATGCGCGCCGCGATCTTTGCGACCGGCGTGCCGACCACCTTGGCGACGAACGGCACCGTGCGCGAGGCGCGCGGATTGACTTCGAGCACGTAGATCTCGCCGTCCTTGATCGCGTATTGCACGTTCATCAGGCCGACGACGTCGAGGCCGAGCGCGAGTTCGCGCGTCTGCCGCTCCAGCTCCTCGATCATCTCAGGCTCGAGCGAGTGCGGCGGCAGCGAGCAGGCACTATCGCCGGAATGGATGCCGGCTTCCTCGATGTGCTCCATGATGCCGACGATGAAGGTGTCCTTGCCGTCACAGAGGCAGTCGACGTCGATCTCGGTGGCATCGGACAGATAGCGGTCAAACAGCAGCGGGTTCTTGCCGAGCACGGTGTTGATCTGCCCGGTCTTGTCGTTCGGGTAGCGCGCCTTGACGTCGGCCGGCACCAGCTCCGGCAGCGTGCCGAGCAGATAGTCGCTGAGCTGGTTCTCTTCGCGGATGATCTGCATCGCGCGGCCGCCGAGCACATAGGACGGGCGCACCACCAGCGGCAGGCCGAGATCGGTCGCGACCAGGCGGGCCTGCTCGACCGAATAGGCGATGCCGTTCTTCGGCTGCTTCAGCCGCAGCTTGTCGAGCACGCGCTTGAAGCGGTCGCGGTCTTCGGCGAGGTCGATGGCATCGGGTGAGGTGCCGAGGATCGGCACTTCGGCGGCTTCCAGCGCATGCGCGAGCTTGAGCGGAGTCTGGCCGCCGAACTGCACGATGACGCCATGCAGCGTGCCGTTGCTGCGCTCCTTCGCGATGATCTCCAGCACGTCCTCGGCGGTGAGCGGCTCGAAATAGAGTCGATCCGCGGTGTCGTAGTCGGTCGACACCGTTTCCGGGTTGCAGTTGACCATGATGGATTCGTAGCCGGCGTCATGCAGCGCGAAGCAGGCGTGACAGCAGCAATAGTCGAACTCGATGCCCTGTCCGATACGGTTCGGGCCGCCACCGAGGATGATGACCTTCTTCTTGTCCGACGGCGAGCTCTCGTCGGCGACGCTGCCTGCAAACGGCGATTCGTAGGTCGAGTACATGTAGGCGGTGGGCGAGGCGAATTCGGCCGCGCAGGTGTCGATGCGCTTGTAGACCGGACGGACGCCGAGCGCGTGACGCTTGGCCGTCAACTCGGCCTCCGTCGTCTCGGCGAGCACCGCTAGGCGCGCGTCCGAAAAACCCATGGCCTTGAGCGTACGCATGCCGAAGGCATTGCCGGGCAGGCCGTGCTTCCTGACCTTCTCCTCCATGTCGACGATGCCGCGCATCTCGCCGAGGAACCAAGGGTCGATCTTGCAGGAGTTGAAGATGTCCTCGTTCGACCAGCCGAGCCGCATGGCCTGCGCGACCTGGAGAATACGGTTCGGCGTCGGCGTACCGAGCGCGGCGCGGATCGCATTCTTGTCGTCGTCGCGGCCGAGGCCTTCGATCTCGATCTCGTCGAGGCCGGTCAGCCCGGTCTCGAGCCCGCGCAGCGCCTTCTGCAGGCTCTCCTGGAAGGTGCGGCCGATCGCCATGACCTCGCCGACCGACTTCATCGACGTCGTCAGCGTGGTCGATGCACCCGGGAATTTCTCGAAGGCGAAGCGTGGGATCTTGGTCACCACGTAATCGATCGTCGGCTCGAACGAGGCCGGCGTCGCGCCGCCGGTGATGTCGTTGGCGATTTCGTCGAGCGTGTAGCCGATCGCGAGCTTGGCCGCGACCTTGGCGATCGGGAAGCCGGTGGCCTTCGAGGCCAGCGCGGATGAACGCGACACGCGCGGATTCATCTCGATCACGACCATGCGGCCGTCTTCCGGATTGACGCCGAACTGCACGTTGGAGCCGCCGGTCTCGACGCCGATCTCGCGCAGCACCGCCAGCGAGGCGTCGCGCATGATCTGATATTCCTTGTCCGTGAGCGTCAGCGCCGGAGCGACCGTGATGGAGTCGCCGGTGTGCACGCCCATCGGATCGAAATTCTCGATCGAGCAGACGATGATGCAATTGTCCTTCTTGTCGCGCACCACCTCCATCTCGAACTCTTTCCAGCCGAGGACGGATTCCTCGATCAGGACTTCGTTGGTGGGGGACGCGTCAAGACCGCGCTCGATGATGTCGAGGAACTCTTCCTTGTTGTAGGCGATGCCGCCGCCGGTGCCGCCCATGGTGAAGGAGGGACGGATGATCGCGGGCAGGCCGATCTCGGACAGCGCCATCATGGCCTGTCCGAGCGCATATTCCTGGTAGCGCTTGCGGCGGTCGCCTTCGCCGAGCGTCCACTGCCGCTCGAGCTCTTCGAGCGCCGCACCGGTCGCCTTGGCGCGCTCGGCCTGATACTTGTCGCGGAACGACTTCTTCAGTTCGGACGCATTGGCGAGCCGCGACTTCGGCGTCTCGAGCCCGATCCTGGTCATGGCCTCGCGGAACAGCTGGCGATCCTCGGCCTTGTCGATGGCATCGGCCGTCGCGCCGATCATCTCGACGTCGAACTTGTCCAGCGTGCCCTGCCGGCGCAGCGACAGCGCGCAGTTCAGCGCGGTCTGTCCGCCCATGGTCGGCAGCAGCGCGAAGCCGCCGGGAATGACGTGACGTTCCTTCTCGATGATCTTGGCGACGATCTCTGGCGTGATCGGCTCGATATAGGTCGCATCCGCCAATTCCGGATCGGTCATGATCGTGGCCGGATTGGAATTGACGAGGACGATGCGATAGCCCTCTTCCTTCAACGTCTTCACCGCCTGCGTGCCCGAATAGTCGAACTCGCAGGCCTGGCCGATCACGATGGGACCGGCGCCGATGATCAGGATGGTCGAGATGTCGGTTCGTTTAGGCATCACCGCTCGCGGGCTGGAATTCGGGCACAAAAAAAGGGCGCGCTTGCCGCGCGTCCCCATTTGGCGAGAGCGCGGGGGTCTCCCTCGCGCGCGGGTGGGTCTTAGACCAGTTTTCGGGGCGGCGAAACCCCGAAAAACGCCCCATCAACCGGCAATTTTGACGGGTTTCAGCCGCGCCTGCCAGCCACGGGCGAGATGCACCAGAAGCGAGGCGGCAACGCTCGTTCCGCCGATCCAGCCGAGGTCGTTTGGCGAGAGGGTGGCCAGCACGGCCCCGCCCAGGGCCCCGCCGATGGCGAAGCCGAGATACATGGCGGAGGCGTTGAGCGAGAGCGCGATCATCGAGGCCTGCGGCTCGATCCGGATGATGCTGGCGATCTGGGCCGGATAGAACGCCCAGCCCGAGAGACCCCAGAGGAAGATCGCGCCCAGCACCGCGTAATGTGCCTGCCCCGGCAGCAGTTTCAGGACGAGCGAATGCAGGATCAGCGCGCTCGCCATGCCGGTGAGCCCGAGCGCCGCGGTGGCCATCGTGCCGAGCCGGTCGGCCAGGACGCCGCCAAGCATATTCCCGATCGCGGCTGCGCCGCCGAACACCAGCAGGGCAAGGCTGATCTGCGAGGCGTCGAAGCCGAGGCCGCGCAACGGGACCGCGAAATAGGTGAACACGGTGAAGCCGCCAAGCGCCCATAAAATCGTGATCAGAAGCGCGATCACGACATTGCTGTGACGCGCCACCGCCAACCTTTCGCCGAGCGAGGCCGTGTTGCGCGGCAGGCCGCGAGGCAGGCCGAGCAGCAGGCCGGCGAGCGCAGCAGCGCCGATCATCGCAACCATGGCGAAGGTCGCGCGCCAGCCCAGCCAGCTGCCAACGAGATTGCCGAGGGGCACGCCGACGACGGTCGCGACCGTGAGGCCCGAGGTGACGAGCGCCACCGCACGACCGCGCCGTTCCGGCGAGGCGACGGCGACCGAGACGGCTAGCGCCGTCGGCATGCACAGTCCGGAGCCCAGCGCCATCAGCATGCGCGAGGCCAGCAGCAGGGCGTAGTTGGATGCAACCATCGCGGCGAGGTTTCCGGCGATGAAGGTCACGAGCGCGAGCGCCAGCACGGTGCGGCGGTCGATGTTGTTCAGCGTCACCGCCAGGATCGGCGAGCCCACGGCGTAGGTGAGGGCGTAGGCGGTGACCAATTGGCCGGCGGCCGAGACCGAAATCGAGAGGTCGCTGGCGATCGACGGCAAAAGCCCAGCAATGACAAAGCTTTCTGTGCCGATCGCAAAGGCCCCCAGGGCCAGCCAGAACACGCTCATTGCATATAATCCTATGTTCAATGTTTATTGAACTATCGAATACGACTGTCTGGGAGTCAATTGGTTCAAGAACTATTGAACATTACGGCCGCATCGCTATGATTCAGGGATCATGAGCCGCACACCTCCCCACCCCACCCGCGAGCAGATCGAGCTGCCGCTGGTTCTGGATTGTCTGAGCGATCCGATCCGGTTGGCGATCGTGTATCAGCTCGCCCAGCAGGAACGTGTCAGCAGCGAGCTCCGCTGCGGCGACTTCAACGGCCTCTCCGGCAAGTCGAACCTCGCCTATCACTTCGCAAAGCTGCGCGATTGCGGGCTGATGCAGACGCGCGTGGCGGGCACGAACCGCTTCATGCGGCTGCGTCGCGAGGATCTCGAGGCGCGTTTTCCCGGGCTGCTCGATGCCGTGCTCAAGTCAGCGGCGAAGGACGCGGACAGGCTTCAGCTTGTTGCGGAGTGCGATGTGGTGGAGGCGGGGTGAGATTGGGATCCGTCGAAGCGTGCCCGTCTTCGCCCTTCGGGCTTCGCCGAGGCAGCCTTCGCTACGACAGGGCTTGCCTAGCCGAAGCTGGCGGAGCCAGCGAAGGCTGGAGACCCGGCCTGGATTTGAACCAGGATGAAGAGCGATGCACTGCTCTCGCGTAGACGCTTCCGCCACCGGGCCGCGGCGATCATTGCCGATCGAGCTGCGACAAGCCACCTCAGCCAATCGTTATGCTTAACGCGCGAAAGGAACTTAACGGACCAGAGGCGGCCGCGCGATGAATGTCATGCGCCAGCGGTTGTGGCCGATATTGGTGTCGGCGCGTTGGCTGGCGAAGCCCGCCGCCTTCAGCTTGGCCGTGATCTCGTCCTCGCTGTAGCGCTTCAGCCCGATGCGCGAGCGCAGATGACGGTAATCTGACAGCGCGGTGCTGACCAACCCGATCAGCGCGTCCTTCAGGAAGCCGTGACGCAAGCCGAAGGAGAGCAACGCCGTCACGTCCCGGCCCATGCCGACATGCGGCTGCAGGATATCGCCGAGCACCAGCTTGCCGGACGGTTTCAGGATGCGCCGGACATTGAGGAGTGCGGCATCGAGCTCCTCCGCCGTCATGTATTGTGCGACCGAGTTCATCACGACGAGATCGATGGACTGTTGCTGCATCTTGCGGACGTCGTCGAGCGAGCGGACGCGGATCCTGGTGTTGGGCGCAAACCGCGCGATCAGCCGGCCGCGCACGCCGGGTGCGGGCTCGGCCAGGATCAACTGGCCGCAGGCAGCCGCCACCTGGCTCGCTGACAGCGCCTCGCCGCAGGCATAGTCCAGCACGGTCGCCTCCGGCGAGGTGATGTAGCCGATGATGTCCCGCGCGATGATCTGGAAGTGCAAATCGCGATGCAGCTTGCTGACATAGATCGTATGCGTCGAGTCGTAATAATCGATCCAATCGTCCATGGTATCCCGCCCAGCGGTTCCTGTGTTGGAACCGCGCTGCCCGCCTTGCGTTAGGGGTGCGACGGCGCGCCGTCAATGTCCGCGTCCTAACAGGAAGGTTTCCCGTGAGCAAAGCCCCTAGCAAGGTCTCTCCCGACCTCGACACCCCCACCGATCTCCAGCCCCAGGCGGTCAACAAGGTCTCGGAGGCGCTCAACGTGCTTCTGGCCGACGCCTTCGCGCTGTACCTCAAGACCAAGAATTTCCACTGGCACATCAGCGGCCGGCATTTCCGCGATTACCATCTGCTGCTCGACGAGCAGTCGGACCAGATTTTTGCCACCACCGACCAGCTTGCCGAGCGCGTCCGCAAGATCGGCGGCGCCACGGTGAAATCGATCGGCCAGATCGCAAAGCTCCAGACCATCAAGGACAATAACGAGGACTACGTGCCGCCGCGCGAAATGCTGCGTGAGTTGATGCAGGACAACAAGCATGTCGCCGCGGCAATGCGCAAAGCGCACGAGGTCTGCGACGACGCCGGCGACGTCGCCAGCGCCAGCATCCTCGAAAACTTCATCGACGAGACCGAGCGTCGCACCTGGTTCCTGTTCGAGGCGACGCGCCAGGAAGGCGGCAACGAGGCGTAAGGGCACGGTGCCGTAGGGTGGGCAAAGGCGCGCTCTTGCGCGCCGTGCCCACCATCTATTCTCACAATTCAAATCGATTGGTGGGCACGCTTCGCTTTGCCCACCCTACGGCACCGTTGTTGTGACTACCGCCACAGCCGCATCAATGCGCCGTGCTTGCCCGTCACCGGATCGGCCGGCGGCCGCGCGACCTTTGGAATCGTCTTCAACGCCTTGGCGTGATTCTCCGGTGTGGCCCGCGTGATCTCCATCTTTGATCCCGGCGGATAGGCGCCGATCACGCAGAAATCACCGCTCGCATTCATGCACTGATGTCCGATGCCGGCCGGCAGGATTGCGACATCCCCGGCCTTGATGTCGAGCTCCTTGCCGTGATCGCCGCCGAAGCGAACGCGGGCATGGCCGCGCGCGACGCCGAGCACCTCATGCACTGTCGCGTGGTAGTGCAGGTAATCGTAGACGCCGTTGCGCCATGTGCCGCCCCAATTGTTGGTTTCGAACAGGTTTTCGATGGTCTCCTCGGGACGCTTCGGATCGAGCTTCAGCGCGCCCTGGTAGACCAGAAAGGGGAGAATGTTGTTCGGCACCAGCCCGTCATCCTCGAACACGATGGCGAGCGGTTCGGCATAATCGCGGACGACGGACATGGCAGGGCTCCTGCACAATCGTAGCAGAGATCAACGAGCGGCGTGAGGCGGCGTTCCCTTGACGAAAAAGCCCGGGACAAGGCCCCGGGCTCGATGTCGTCAAAGCAGGTTGCGAGAGAGCGGAGCCTTACGCGCTCTTCTTCTGCCGCATCAGATCGGCAAAGCGCTGGAACAGATAGTGCGAGTCGCGCGGACCCGGCGACGCCTCGGGATGATACTGCACCGAGAACACCGGCCTGCCGTCGAGCTGGATGCCGCAATTGGATCCGTCGAACAGCGAGATGTGGGTTTGCGTTGCGCCCTTCGGCAGCGTGTTCTCGTCCACGGCGAAACCATGGTTCATCGAGGTGATCTCGACCTTGCCGGTGGTCTCGTCCTTCACGGGATGATTGGCGCCGTGATGGCCCTGATGCATCTTCTTGGTCTTCGCGCCGACGGCGAGGCCGAGCATCTGATGGCCGAGGCAGATTCCGAAGGTCGGCGTGCCCGACTTGATCACGTCCTGGATCACGGGTACGGCGTATTTCCCGGTCGCGGCCGGATCGCCCGGGCCGTTCGACAGGAATACGCCGTCCGGCTTCATCGCCAGAATGTCTTCGGACGAGGTCGTCGCCGGCACCACCGTCACCTTGCAGCCGACGCCGGCGAGCAGGCGCAAAATGTTGCGCTTGATGCCGTAGTCGATGGCGACGACGTTGAACTCGGCCTTGTCCTGGCGGCCAAAACCCTTGTCCCACAGCCAGGGCGTCTCGTCCCAGGTGAAGCGTTGGCCGCTTGTGACCATCGGCACGAGGTCCATGCCCTCGAGGCCGGGCCATTCGCGCGCTTCTTCCTTCATGCCATGCAAATCGAACTCGCCGTCCTTGGCGTGCGCGATCACGGCGTTGGGCATGCCCTTCGAGCGGATCAGCGCAGTCAACGCGCGCGTGTCGATGCCGGAAAGGCCAATGATGCCGCGCGCCTTCAGCCACTGGTCGAGATGCTTGGTGGCGCGGTAATTCGAGGGGTTGGTGATCGCGGTGCGCAGGATCACGCCGCGCGCGCCGGGCGTCGCGGCCATGTTCACCGTCTCGATATCTTCCTCATTGGTACCGACATTGCCGATATGCGGGAAGGTGAAGGTGATGAGCTGGCCGGCATAGGAGGGATCGGTGAGGATCTCCTCATAGCCGGTCATCGCGGTGTTGAAGCAGACTTCACCGACGGCGTGGCCTTCGGCGCCGAGACCAAAGCCTTCGAGCACCGTGCCATCGGCGAGCACGAGGAGCGCGGTCGGTTTATGGTCCGGCCAAGCGGTATCGTTTTCATGTTGTGTCATGAGCCCGCTTCATAAGCCCCCGACGCGCGCCCGTCAAAGCGGGAAACGCCGGATTCACATGCGTTTTTGCATATTTGACAGGTCCCCTCAGGCACTTAAGCTGGAAAGGGTAATTTTTGCGCAGTTTCGGCAGCCGGATCGGAAACAATCAACCGTGGGCCCGGTATGGCCTCTTTCCCGCAAACGGCTTAGATCAGGCGCAACGGATTGAGAGGATCACGGTCATGCTGCGCGACGACATCAACAATGCGGTCAAGGAGGCCATGAAGGCCAAGAACGAGCGCAAGCTGTCCACGCTGCGCATGGTCAACTCGACCATCAAGAACGCCGACATCGAGGCGCGCGGCAACGGCAAGCCGCCGCTGTCGGATGCCGATTTGCTCGGCGTCTTCCAGAAGATGATCAAGCAGCGCCAGGAGTCGGTCGAGCTCTACGACAAGGGTGGCCGCGCCGAGCTCGCCGCGCAGGAGCGGGAAGAGATCGCGGTCATCTCGGCGTACTTGCCGAAGCAGATGTCGGACGACGAGGTGAAGAAGGCGATCGCGGACGCCATCACCGAGACCGGCGCCGCCGGCATGAAGGACATGGGCAAGGTGATCGCGGCGTTGCGGGCGAAGTACGCCGGGCAGATGGATTTCGGCAAGGCCAGCGGCCTGGTGAAGGCGGCGCTGACGGGCTGAGCCGTCTTCCCCTCTCCCCTTGCGGGAGAGGGTGGCTCGCCGCGAAGCGGCGAGACGGGTGAGGGGTATCTCTCCACGAGTACGTCTCTCGCAATTCGGTTCGCGGAGAGATACCCCTCATCCGGCGCCATAGCCGAAGCTTTGCTTCGGCGTTCTTAAGAACGGCGGCCGAAGGCCGCCTACGCCACCTTCTCCCGCAAGGGGAGAAGGTGGACCTTTGTTGCCGGATAAGTTCGGTCTACTCTCCCGGCATAAACAATCGGGAGCTAACCGATGACCGCCGCGATCAAGCCGTTCCGCATCGCCATCAGCGACGATATCCTCGCCGACCTCAAATCACGCCTCGCCCGCACGCGCTGGCCGGAGGCGGAGCTGGTCGATGACTGGAGCCAGGGCGCGCCGCTGAAATGGATCCGGGAGATCTGCGCCTATTGGGCCGACGGTTACGACTGGCGCGCGCGTGAAGCAAAACTCAATCGCTTCGATCAGTTCACCACCGAGATCGACGGGCTCGACATCCACTTCCTGCATGTGCGCTCGAAAGAAGCGAACGCGCTGCCGCTGATCATCACCCATGGTTGGCCCGGCTCGATCGTCGAATTCCAGAAGGTGATCGCGCCGCTGGTCGATCCGGTCGCGCATGGCGGCAATCCCGCGGACGCCTTTCATGTGATCTGCCCCTCGCTGCCGGGCTTCGGCTTCTCTGCCAAGCCTGCGACCACCGGCTGGGGCGTCGACCGCATCGCGGCGACCTGGGCGAAGCTGATGGACCGGCTGGGTTACGCGCGTTACGGCGCGCAAGGCGGCGACTGGGGCTCGGCGGTGACGACCTCGCTCGGTGGGCAGGACGCGGAGCATTGCGCCGGCATCCACATCACGCTGGCCTTCAACGCGGCGCCGAAGGTCGAGGGCGAGCCGACGGCGGAAGAGAAGCGTGCGCTGGCGGGGCTCAAGCATTATGTCGATCTCGACTCCGGCTACTCCAAGCAGCAATCGACGCGACCGCAGACGCTCGGCTACGGCTTGACGGATTCGCCGAGCGGGCAGGCCGCCTGGATCCTGGAAAAGTTCTGGGCCTGGACCGATTGCGACGGCCACCCCGAGAACATTTTTGACAAGGACGAGCTGCTCGACAACGTCATGCTCTATTGGACGACCGAGACGGCGACATCGTCGGCGCGGCTCTATTGGGAAAGCTTTGGCAAGCGCCGGACGACGCCCAAAGTGACCGTGCCGACGGGGGTGGCGGTATTCCCCAAGGAGATCATTACGCCGGTGCGGCGCTGGATGGAGCCGAACTTCCACAACATCACGCATTGGAGCGAGATGGAGAAGGGCGGGCACTTTGCCGCATTCGAGCAGCCGGAGCTGTTCGTGCGCGACGTCAGGAAATTCTTTGCGACGGTGCGCTGAATCATGCTGACCGAAGCCAAGACCTACGACGAGCTCTATCAAAATTTCCGCTGGGATATCCCGGCGCGCTTCAACATGGCGGAGGCGTGCTGCGATCGCCACGCCGATGGCACCGGTCGTCTCGCGCTGGTCTATGTCGACGAGAACGGCGCCACCACGCGCACCTCCTTCGACGAGGTCGCGGAGATGTCGCGGCGCTTTGCCAATGTGCTGAAGACCGATGGGCTCGCGCGCGGCGATCGTGTCGCCGTGTTCCTTTCGCAGTCACTGGAATTGCCGATCGCGCATCTCGCCGCCTTTCGTTCGGGAATGATCTCGATCCCACTGTTCGCGTTGTTCGGCGAGGACGCGCTGGAATTCCGCCTGTCGAATTCACAAGCAAGAGCCATCATCACCGATGAGGCCGGCTGGGAAAAGCTCACAAAGGTCCGCGACCGGTTGCCCTACCTGCAAGACATCTATGTCACAAGCGGCGCCGTCCACGCCGGCGCAAAACCGTTCTGGTCGGCGATCGAAACCGCCTCGGAGGACTTTGCGACGGTCGACACCTCAGCTGACGACCCCGCGCTGATCATCTACACGTCAGGCACGACCGGCAATCCGAAGGGCGCGCTGCATGCGCACCGCGTCGTGCTCGGTCACCTGCCGAATGTCGAGATGTGCCACAACTTCCTGCCCAGGCCCGGCGATCTCATGTGGACGCCGGCGGACTGGGCCTGGATCGGCGGGCTCGTCAATGGCCTGTTCGCGTTCTGGTATCACGGCATTCCCCTGGTCGGTCATCGCGCGCGAAAATTCGAGCCGCAGGCGGCGATGCAGATGATGGCCGATCTCGGTGTCCGCAATGTCTTCCTGCCGCCGACGGCGCTGAAGCTGATGCGACAGGCCGGCGTGAAACATTCGGGCGTCAAGCTGCGCAGCATCTTTACCGGCGGTGAATCGCTCGGCGGCGAGTTGCTCGGCTGGGTGCGCGAGACCTTTGGCGTCGACGCCCATGAAGTATTCGGCCAAACCGAGTGCAATCTCGTGATCGGCAGCAATTCGAACCTGTTTCCGATCCGCCCCGGCTCGATGGGCAAGGCGACGCCGGGTTTTGATGTCCGCATCGTCAACGACAAGGGCGAGGAGCAGCCACGCGGGCAGCGCGGCATCATCGGCGTGCGCCAGCCGTGCCCCGTGACCATGCTCGAATACTGGCGCAATCCCGAAGCGACGGCGAAGAAATATGCCGGCGAATTCCTGCTCACCGGTGATCTCGGCGTGCAGGATGAGGACGGCTATTTCTGGTACGTCAGCCGCGAGGACGACGTCATCACCACCGCCGGCTATCGCGTCGGCCCGTCCGAGATCGAGCATACACTGATGAAGCACCCGTCGGTGGCGATGGCCGCCGTGGTCGGCATTCCCGATCCGATCCGCACGGAATCGATCAAGGCCTGGATCGTGCTGCGCCCGGGCTTTGCTGCGGGCGATACACTGGCGCGCGAAATCCAGGAATTCGTGAAAGTGCAGCTCGCAGCGCACGAATATCCGCGCTTCGTCGAATTCGCCGAGACCTTGCCGATGACGGCGACCGGCAAGGTGCTCCGGCGCGAGTTGCGGGCGAGGGGTTGACGCGATAGTCCTCTAGCGCGACGGCGCCGATAACGCGGACCGCAGCATCGCGGCAAGATCCTGCCGCTTGAACGGCTTTGTCAGAATGCGGGCGTCGACCCCGTCGGGCGTCTTGACGGGATTTTGGCTGTAGCCGGAGGTGAAGAGCACTTTGAGATCGGGCCGTAAGGCAGTTGCTTGCCGCGCAAGCTCCGGACCGAACATGCCACCGGGCATCACGACGTCGGTGAACAGCAGATGGATCTCGTCCGGCTGGCGCAGCAGCTCCAGCGCCGCCGGCCCGTTCGAGGTGGCGATGACGCGGTAGCCCAGCGTCCGCAGTTCGCTCTCGACATAGGCCCGCACCATGTCGTCGTCCTCGACGACGAGAACGGTCTCACTTCCGTCGGGGGCGATGATCTGTTCCGCAGGAGCCGTCTCCTCATTCAGCGTCGCCGCGATGCGCGGGAAGAACAGCCTGACGACGCTGCCTTGCCCCGGTTCGGACTGCAACTGCACGAGACCGCCGGACTGTTGCGCAAACCCGTAGACCATGCTCAGGCCGAGCCCGGTGCCCTTGCCGACCTCCTTGGTGGTGAAGAACGGCTCGAACGCGCGGCTGGCGACATCGGCTGCCATGCCGCAGCCGCTATCGGTCACGGCCACCATGACGTAGTCGCCGGGGCGCGGCTCGCCGTTGACGTCGAGGTCGGACTGACCGAGCGAGTTGTTGCGCACCTCGACCGTCAGTCTGCCGCCGTCAGGCATCGCGTCGCGCGCGTTGAGCACGAGATTGAGCAGGGCGGTTGCCAGTTGGCCGGGATCAACACTGGTCAGCCACAAATCGGTTCCAAACGCGAAGCTGCATTCGATGTGCTCGCCGAGCGACCGGCGCAACAGCTGCTCCATGCCGACGACCTTCTCGGCAATGTCGATCTCTCTAGGCCGAAGCGGCTGCTTGCGCGCGAAGGCGAGCAGGCTGCGTGTCAGGTCGGAGCCGCGCTCGGCGGCGGTCGCGATATCGCTGGCGATCCGTTGCAATTCCTTGTTGCCTGCCAGCCTGTCGGCGAGATGCTCGGAGTTGCCGAGAATGACGGTCAGGAGATTGTTGAAATCGTGCGCCACGCCGCCGGTGAGCTGGCCCATGGCTTCCATCTTCTGGGACTGGCTGAGCTTGTGGCTGAGGTCGGCGATGGCGGCGCGTTGCTGCTCCAGCGACTCGGCGGTGCCGTTGAGCAGGGCCATCAATCCGCCGAGCTCGCCGCTCGGATGCGGCGGTGGAATGCGCGCGCTGAGATCGCCAAGCCCGAGTCGCTTTGCCATTGCGGCAAGCCGTCCGACCTGGCGCCCGACGCTGACGGTCGCGAGGATCCAGATGCCGGCCAGCAGCAGCAGCGAGGCCACCGCGAGGATCGCCATGTCCTCGTAGAGCCGGCGGTTCGCCGCCGCGACCAGTCCGTCCTTGGAGCGTCCGACCATGATGGTGAGGCCGGCCTTGCGGATCGACGGCGAACGGGCGACGGCCCAGACCTGTGTGCGGCCCTGGCGATCGGTGACCTCTCGCGACGCTTCGCCATCCGGCGTTGCCGCGAAGCGGAACAGGTCGGACCCAGCGATCGACGCGCCGACGGGCTCACTCCAGCCGCTGCCCTTGGGGGCGACAAGGACAGTCCCTTTGCTGTCGACGAACAGGATCTCCTTCTCGGCGAGCAAACGCTTGTCGTGAAATTCCGCGAATTTGTTCAGGTTGAACGAAGCGAGCAGCACGAATTTCAGCGCGCCCGCATCCGATCGCACGGGGTAGGCGATCTGGAGCACAGATAATCCGGTCAGGCGACCGAACACCGGCTCCACCGCGACGACACCCTGCGAGACCTTCGCCTGCTTGAAATAGGCACGATCATTGAGATCGAGCGTGCGATTGGTCCGGAGCGAGTCGCAGAACAGGCTGCCATCGGGATCGATGGTCAGGATGCCCGTGAACTGCGGATATTCTTCACGCACGTCCGACAGAAACGCCGAGCATGCCGCCTTGTCGCGCGTGTCGAGGTCGCGGGCGCGGGCGAGGCCGTAGTGAAGCTGCGCGGTGCCCTGGATCTTCTCGTTCAGATCGCTCGCGATGTCGTCGGCGGATGCGGCCAGATTGGCCAGGGCCGCGTTGATCTCGCTGGTCCGGTTTTGCACGAAGCGCAAGCCAACGAGGCTCGCCGGCACCAGCATGGCCGCGATGACGAGGATCAGTAACCGGGTACGCAGGCTCATCGGTCGGGCGGGTCCGCTCTTCGCGCGTGTTTGTTCGGAGGTACAATTTGCGGCACGATCGTCTGCGCAGTCCATAGGCACCGGCTGGAAAATCGTACCGATGGTCAAGATTTCGCTGCGCGTGCATTGCGGCGTCGCCACAATCGTCCCGCCGTCCCTGCTCGGCCTGCACGCTTCGTCGACAGCGGCATTCGGCGCTTCAAAAGTCCGGCGGGGGCGAGAAAACGATAGCTAATTGCCGTGATTGCGCGCACGGTGCGCCAATGTCGGAAAGAACAGTCGTCTCTGCGCACACGCGGCGCCACGACTATACGCGGGCGATGTGAAACAGCTCATACCTCGCACCCGCGGAGCCTGCTGATCACGACGGATACCTGAAAGATTCCACTGCGCTTCGATATGAGATCGAACGCCAACCGAAAGCACCTGATGCAAACTCTCTCCCCACGGCACGTCAAGACAGAAGAAGCGCTGCGGCTCGGCGTCGAGTCGGGCTGGTACGCGATCAAGGTCAGCGGGACCTTCGTCTCGGGCCCGCACGGCTCGGAAGGGGATTGCCGTCGCAAGATCGACGAGATTCATCCGCCGGTGGTGAAGAAAAAGTATTGAGGCCGCAAATTCTGGCCGCTACGGCGTATTGATCCCCATCGCCTTCAACGCCGCCAGCATCCGCGCTGGCGGTGTCATCTTGATCTGCGGCGCCTTCCCTGTTTCCAGCAAACTCTTCAGCCCCGACAGGATCGCGGGCCAGCCGGTGCGGCCGCCGGAGAGGATGTCGTCGCTGAGCTCGCGGTCGTGGCGTTCGCTCATGGTGAGGCGGACGGCTTCACCGGCTGGCTCGATCTCGTAGGTGACGAGCGTGGTGCCGAGCTTGGCGACGAGGTCGGGCCAGTTGACGTTCCACGTCACCGTCAGCTTCCTCGGCGGATCGTATTCGAACACTTCGCCGGAGATGTGCTCCGAACCATCGGGCGCACGCACGATGAAGCTGCCGCCGAGCTTCGGCTGCATCTCCACTGCAAAGCCGGAAAAATACTTTCGGCTGAACTCGGCCGAGGTCAGCGCCTCCCACACCTTCTCCGGCGTGGAGGCAATGTAGATGATGTAGACCGTCAGCGGTTTGAATTGGTCGAGATTCATTTGGCGTCGAACCCCTTGTTGAGCGCCGCGCGCGGAATGCCGAGCAGCTTGCCAGTCTCCAGCAGGCTCTTGAGCTGGGACAGGATCGCCGGCCAGCCATTGGAGACGGCGCCGAGATACTTGCCGCCCTCGACGAAGCCGTCATGCAACACGGTCAAACGCACGAGCGAGCCAAAGGGTTCGATGGTGAAGACGACGCGCGAGATCGGCTCGCCGCGCAGCTCTTCATATTTGTGGTGCTTGAAGCTGTAGGACAGGCGCCGCGGCGGATCGGCCTCGAGGATTTCGCCGGAATCGGTGATTTCGCCGTCGAGCGTGAGCGCAAAGGGCGAGCCGACCGTCCAGTCGGAGCGAACTTCGGCGCCGAACCAGTATTGCCGCGTGAACGCGCTCGACGTCAGCGCCTCCCACAGCTTTTCCGGCGTGGTCTCGATGTAAGTGACATAGACGAATTGCGGCTTACTCATCACGCTTCTCCAACTGGCGTTTCAACTCGCTGAGCGCGGCGAGCTTGCCGCGTTCGAATTTCCTGATCCAGCGTTCGCCGATCTGGTGGATCGGCACCGGATTGAGATAGTGCAGCTTCTCGCGGCCATGTTTGATGGTCGTGACCAGATTGGCCTCTTCCAGGATGACCATGTGTTTTGTCACCGCCTGGCGCGTCATCTCCAGGCCTTCGCAAAGCTCGTTCAAGGTCTGGCCGTTCCTGGCGTGAAGCCTGTCCAGCAGCGACCGTCGCGATGCATCGGCGAGCGCTTTGAAGACCTCATCCATGGCAGCGATAATAGGCAACTAAATGGTTGCATGTCAAGACGATGTCTTTGGCGCGCACAAATGGCTATGCTAGCCTTGAATCTCAGCCAACGCAGATTGGTTCCGGGAGGACTTTGATGTTCCGTTGCGTCCTGACTGCTGCCGCCCTCGTCCTTTTCGCCGGCAGCACCTTTGTTCACGCCCAGAAGCAGACCATCGGTGCGGCGCCTGAGGCGTCCAACATGAAGCTGGTGGGCACCAACGATTTGCAGGCGCGCAGCGCCTATCAGCCGACCATCCATCACCAGGGCGACCGCTGGATCGCCTATATCGGACACCACGGCGGCACCGATGACGTGCCGGCGCCCGTCAATCCGATGACGGGCCAGGCGGAGCCGAACGGCACCTCGATCGTCGATGTCACCGATCCCGCGCATCCCAAATATCTCAGGCACCTGCCGGGACAGGAGGGCAAATATGAATCTGGTGGCGCGCAGATGGTGCGCGTGTGCGACGGCAAGACTTTGCCGAAGGGCGATCCCAATGCGGTTTACATGCTGCGCACCTTTGGCAGCGAGGCGCATGAGATCTGGAACGTGGCCGATCCCGCCAATCCCGCGCTGATCACGCGCCTCAGTGGCTTGAAGGACACGCACAAGAGCTGGTGGGAATGCGACACCGGCATCGCCTATCTCGTCTCGGGGGCGCCGGACTGGCGCACACGGCGGATGACACAGATCTATGATCTCTCCGATCCGGCCCATCCGCAAAAAATCCGCGACTTCGGCCTGCCCGGCCAGGAGCCCGGATCGACCGGTGCGGTGCCGACCGAGCTGCATGGGCCGATCTCGACCGGGCCCAATGGCAACCGCGTCTATTTCGGTTACGGCACCAATAAGGGCGGCATTTTGCAGATCGTCGATCGCGAGAAGCTTCTGAACGGACCGAAGGAGCCGACGCCGGACAATCTGCGCCTTCCCGAGATCTCGCGGATGCCGATGTCTGCGTTCAACGGCGCGCACACCACGTTTCCGATGCTCGACATGCCCGTTGCGGAATTCGCCGAGGACAAGGACGGCAAGACCCGCGACATCGTCATGATCGTCGACGAGGCGATCTTGAACGAATGCGGCGAGGCGCGGCAGATGGTGTGGTTCGCCGACGTCACCACCGAAACGCGGCCGATGATGATATCGAGCTACACCGTGCCGGAGGCGAGCGGGCAATTCTGCCAGCGCGGCGGCCGCTTCGGCTCGCATTCCTCGAACGAGAGCATGGCGCCGGTCTACTACAAGAAGATGGCTTTCATCGCCTTCTTCAATGCCGGCGTGCGCGCGCTCGACATCCGCGATCCCTATCATCCCAGGGAAGTCGGCTATTTCATTCCTGCGATCACGCCGGCGACCGACAAGCGCTGCATTCCGGTCGAGGGCGGTGAGCGCTGCAAGGTCGCGATCCAGACCAACAATGTCGAGACCGACGATCGCGGCTACATCTACATCGTCGACCGCGCCAACACCGGCTTGCACATTCTCGAGCTGACCGGGACGGCACGCGCCGTCGCCGGCTTGCCGAAGAACTGACGATGCGATCGGCGGCGACGATCGCACTCGTCCTTGCCGTGCTCGGCGGATCCGGCGTCGGCGCCTATCAGCTCGGGCAGTCGCCCGCGCCGACATCGGCGCATTGGCGCGAGCTCGCCTGGCCGTTCCCGCGCGACGGCTGGCCCGCGGGCCGTGCGTTTCGCTGCGAGGGAGGCGCCTGCGACGGCGCCGAGCTCTACATCCGTGCCAAGCGCGGCTTCTGCAATTGCGACAGCGGCGTCGCCGATGACGACGAGGTCGATCGCGTCGCCGATATCGATCTGATCACCCCGCGCTTTGCGGCGACCGCGCCGGGCCAGGCGGTACATGTCGGCGAGATGCACGGTCGTGCGCGGCGCTATGATCTCGCCATCTATGACGGTGCGAGCCATGCCGCGGTCGGCATTGCCGTCTCGCGGCGCTGCGATCTCTTTGTCGCGGCGGCGCAAGGGCGGGGCGACGCCAACGCGATGCAGCATGCGGCGCTCGCATTCCTGGAGACGCAGGAGATGAAAGCATGGGTGACAGCGGCGCTGGACGGGAAGTAAGTGCCATGCATTAATACAGGCAAACGCCCCCAGCTTGAGTCCTCATCATGATGTCCATGCAAGCCTATCTCGCCTTCGTTGCCGCCTGCATTGCGCTCGCGCTGCTGCCGGGCCCGATCGTCACCCTCGTCATTGCCAACGGCCTACGCCACGGCACCCGCGCGGCGCTGACCAACATTCTCGGCGTGCAGGTCGGGCTGCTGATCGTGATTGGTGTCCTTGCGGTGGGCCTCACCACGCTGATGGCGACGATGGGCTATTGGTTCAACTGGGTGCGCTTTGCGGGCGCGGCCTATCTGGTCTGGCTCGGCTTCAAGCTGATCCGCTCTCCGGTTGAGGGCGTCTCCGCTGATGAGCCTCCGTCGCCCCCTCGCGGCGGCTTTCTTCTACAAGGCTTTATCGTGGCGTTGTCGAACCCGAAGCTGCTGGTGTTCTTCGGCGCGTTCATTCCGCAATTCATGGACATGAGCAAGGATCACCTGTCGCAGGTCCTGGTGCTCGGATTAACCTTCATGGTGCTTGCCGGCTTGACGGACGGGATCTACGCGCTGCTTGCCGGTCAAGTCCGCGGCTTTTTCTCGGCGCGCCGCACCCGCATGGTGTCGCGCGTCTCCGGTGGCTTCATGATCGGCGGCGGCATCTGGCTGGCATTGATCCGGGCCAAATGAGCGGACAATCCGGTTGTGCCGCGCTCGCGCTGTTCGTGGCGACGCGAGGCTAGTCGGCCAACAGCTCCGGCTTCAACTCCATCTCGATCTCCGCAAAAATCCGCGCCAGCCGCTCCGCCCATTGCTGCTGGCCGGATTGGTCTGCGATCAGGTCCTGGCGGATCTCGATGCCGGTGTTGACGAGGCCGCGGGCTTCGCCGTGGACGGGGATGGTGTAGTCGCTGAGATCGCTCACCGCATAGGGCTCGTTGTCGCCGACGACGAGATCGCCTTCGGCCCGCAGATGGTTCAGCAGCAGCTGTGAGAGCACCCTGTCGCGATTGTAGAGCGCGCCAATGTGCCAGGGCCGCGCGACGCCGGCATAAACAGGCGTAAAACTGTGCAGCGACACCAGTACCGTCGGCCGCTTGGCGTGGATCCGGTTGTCGATCGCAGCATTGATGCGGTGATGATAGGGCTCAAAAATCTCGCGCCGCCGCGCCGCGCGCTCGCCGTCCGAAATGCCCTCGTTGCGCGGGATCGTAGTTGCCTCCGATATCACGGGGATCGAGCTCGCCACGCCAGGCGAGCGGTTGCAGTCGATCACGAGCCGCGAATATCGCTGTGCGATCAGATGGGCATCCAGCATCTCCGCCATCCGCTCGGCCACGCCGGCGATGCCGATGTCCCAGGCGATGTGCCTGACAAGCTCGCTTTGCGAGACGCCGAGATCGCCGAGCGCACTTGGCAGAATGCGGCCGTAATGGTCCGATGTGAGCAGGAAGGGCGATGTGCCCTTTGCATTCACCTCATGCACTGGCGGAATATCGCCTTGTCCCAGGAGTTGATCCGTCGCCTCGGCTGTGTTGAAAGCCATCCTGATTACCTATGGAAAAAGCAGTCGCCCCCGGAAATTGGGCAAAGAATCATTCACAATGGGTCTGCCCAAAATCACCATGATCTCCCGACGATGCCGCTGCTGACGATTCATCACAAGACCGAATATCGCTACAACCGTCCCGTCGCCTTCGGTGAGCACAGATTCATGCTGCGTCCAAGCAACGGCCACGATCTGCGCGTGCTCGACTCCCGGCTCGAGATCTCGCCGGAGCCGATGTCGCTGCGCTGGATCCACGACGTGTTCGGCAATTCGGTCGCGATCGCTGATTTCGACGCGCGCGCGGATAAGCTGACCTTCGACTGGCACGTCACCGTCGAACACAACCCGGTGGAAGAATTCGCGTTGACGCCGGACGATCCCGCCTACTTCTATCCCTTCGTCTATCATGACGCGGAATTGCCCGATCTCGTCCAGTACATCACGCCGCAATATCCCGATCCCGACGGCAAGATCGCGGAATGGGCGCGCAGCTTTCTCGACGATGACGCGCCGTCGCCGACCTTCACGATCTTGAGCCGCATCACGCACGCCATCCGCAAGCAGTTCAAATACCGCAGGCGTCATGAGCCCGGCACGCAAGCCCCGTTCGATACGTTGCAGTGGGGCACCGGCACCTGCCGCGACTATGCGCTGTTCATGATCGAGGCGCTACGCCGGCTCGGCATCGCCGCGCGCTTCGTCTCCGGCTACATCTTCGTGCCCGAAGACATCGCACAGCACCATGTCGGCGGCGGCGCGACCCATGCCTGGGTGCAGGTCTATCTGCCGAGCGCGGGCTGGATCGAGTTCGATCCGACCAATGGCATCGTCGGCACCCGCGACCTCATCCGCGTTGCGGTCGCCCGCGATCCGCGCCAGGCCATCCCGCTGCACGGCATCTATGTCGGCACCCAGGATGCCTTCGACGTCATGGACGTCAGCATCAGGGTGGTCTCGGACGAGCAGCGGAGCGGCGAGGAGCTGGAAGCGGAGGTTTTGTAGACACCCACCGCCATCGTTCTGGCGAAAGCCAGGATCCATTACCCCGACTGTTTGTGTGGCACGTGATGTGGCCAACAGAGTGCCCGTTTCGGCGCTCGGTGGCTATGGGTCCTGGCCTTCGCCAGGACGACAGCGAATATGCAGCTCTGTCGTTCCGCATCATTCACAGCTATAGAGCCCCATGGCCTCCGATCGTCTCTTCGTCTACGGCACCCTGATGCGCGGCTTCGACCATCCGATGGCGCGGCTGCTGGCGCAGCATGCGGATTTCCTCGGCGAGGCGAGCTGCCGCGGCCGGCTTGTGCTGGTGAAGCACTATCCGGGATTGCTGCTGTCCGACGCCTCATCCGATGTCGCGCACGGCGAACTCTTCCACTTGCGCGCTGGCGACGAGCTCCTGCGCGAGCTCGACATGTACGAAGCCTGTGGCGAAGGCTTTCCGCAGCCGACGGAATATCTGCGCCAGCTGATCGACGTGACCGGCGCAGACGGCGCGACGGCGCCGGCCTGGACCTATGTCTACAACTGGCCGGTAACGGACCTGCCGCACATCGAGTCCGGTCGCTTCCTGGATCATTGACGGCGGCTGTTTGCTTCACCTCGCCCCGCTTGCGGGGAGAGGTCGGATTGCATCGCAGATGCAATCCGGGTGAGGGGGGCTCTCAGCGAATCCATCTCTCGCCGTCTTTGTGGATAGAGGCCCCTCACCCCAACCCTCTCCCCGTAAGAACGGGGCGAGGGAGCGCACCTTCATCGTGGCTGGCAGTTCGACCACTAGGCCGACAGCACTTCCTTCACCATGCGGACATCCACCTCGCGCTCGACATAGGTCCATTCCTCGGTTTGTCTGAGCATTCCGACCAGCTCCTCGAACAGCGAGGCGTCCGCGGGTGCGAACTCGAACCAGGTCAGGAAATCGAAGGGCTCGCCGAGGTCGCGGCAGTGATAGAGCTGGCGCGCGATAGCGGGCAGAAAACGAAGGCTGCTGGCGATGTGGTGCGACTTGTCTTCAAATATCTTGCGGCGCTCCTCCTGCGTCAGTTCCCACCAGGCCTGCGATTTGCGGATCGGGATCAGCGCCGCGCTGGTTGCCTCCAGCCTGCCGAGGCCAGCCTGCACGCTCATCAGCTCCTGCTTCTCGGGCCGCTCGGTGTAGCGCAAGCTGCTGGGCACACCGACCAGCCGCCACGCATTGCGCGAGGGCACCAGCGGCAACGAGACGGCGTCGCTGTCGTTGACCGACAGCGCCGGCACGAAGGGCAGGGGCTCGCCCGTCACGGATGACAGCGAGGTCACGCGCCAGCCCCCGCTATGGCCACCCCGAAAGGTCCTGAACATGGCCTATGGAAGCGTGGAACCGGGCGGGGTTCAAGTGGCTCTTGTGCCCGCCCCGTCATCCTGAGGCGCTCACACTGCAAAGCAGTGTGAGCCTCGAAGGATGAATCGGCCCCGATGCAGCCGGGCCGTCGCCCTTCGAGGCTCGCCGAAGGGGCGAGCACCTCAGGGTGACGGTGAGAGGACCCTGTGCATAGGTCGAATAACCCGGATAATCCTGACAAACCTGACTTTTAGGTCGCCCGCACCTATATCCCTGATCTTTCGCCCGACTCACCCTGGTTCGCGCTACACACAGCCAATGGCCATGCGCTTCACGCCCCAATTCCTTGACGAGCTGCGTGCCCGGCTTTCGGTCTCCGAGGTCGTGGGCAAGCGCGTCAAGCTGAAGAAGGCGGGGCGGGAGTGGAAGGGGCTGTCGCCGTTCCAGCAGGAGAAGACGCCGTCCTTCTACGTCAACGACCAGAAGGGTTTTTACCACGACTTCTCCTCCGGCAAGCACGGCGACATCATCAACTTCGTGATGGAGACCGACGGCCTGCCGTTTGCCGAGGCCGTCGAGCGGCTCGCCAGCATGGCCGGCCTGCCGCTGCCGGCGGTGACGCCGGATGCGGCGCGGCACGAGCAGCGCCGCCGCACGCTGCATGACGTGATGGAGCTTGCGGCCAAGTTTTTCTCCGAGACATTGGCCTCGCGCGTCGGTGCGAAAGCGCGCGGCTATCTTGCCGACCGCGCGATCTCGCCGGCGACGCAATTGCAGTTTCGGCTGGGCTATGCGCCGCCACCACCCGAGCGCTTCGCGCTGAAGGAGCATCTCGGCAAGCTCGGCGTCTCCGTCGAGGACATGGTCGAGACCGGGCTTCTGGTGGCCGGCGACGATATCCCCGTGCCCTACGACCGTTTCCGCGATCGCGTGATGTTTCCGATCACGGATGTGCGTGGCCGCGTCATCGCCTTCGGCGGACGCGCGCTGGAGAAGGACGTTCCGGCAAAGTATCTGAACTCGCCGGAGACGCCGCTCTTCCACAAGGGCGACAATCTCTACAATCACCAGACCGCGCGCAAAGCCACCCATGACGGGGCATCGCTGATCGTGGTCGAAGGCTATGTCGACGTCATCGCCATGGTCACTGCGGGTTTCGCCGGTGCCGTCGCGCCGCTCGGCACTGCGTTGACCGAAAACCAGCTCGCGCTGCTGTGGAAGATGGCGGACGAGCCGATCCTCTGCTTCGACGGCGACCGCGCCGGACAGAAGGCTGCGTATCGCGCTGCCGACCTCGCGCTGCCTTTTCTCGCGCCAGGCAAGAGCCTGCGCTTTGCGCTGCTGCCGGAGGGGCAGGACCCCGATGATCTCGCGCGCTCCGGCGGCCGTGGCGCGATCGAGGAAGTGATCGCGGCAGCGCGCCCGCTCGCCGACATGATCTGGTCGCGTGAGCTCGAAGGCGGCAATTTTGCAACCCCCGAGCGCCGCGCCGCGCTGGAAGCACGCATCAAGGAATTGTCCAACGGCATCCGCGACGAGGTGGTGCGGCGCTATTATCGCGACGAGTTCGTCGAGCGGCTGCAGCGCACCTTCTCGCCCGATGGCGGGCGCGGCGGCTATGCCGGCCGGGGTAATTTTCGCCAGGGCGGCGGTCGCCCGTTCCAGCCCCGCGGCGGGGGACAAGCGAATCGATTCGGTGGCCAGGGATTCGGCCATGCATTCGGCCAGGGCTTTGGTGGAGGCCGCCGCGGCCCGCCCGGCCCGGCGCCGCTCCCCTCCGGCCCCTATCAGGCAGCGAGCCCCCAGCTCGCGGCAAGCCCGATCATGCGGGGCCAGCGCAGCGCTATCTCCCGCCGCGAGGCCCTGATCCTGCAAAGCCTGATCAATCACCCCTGGCTGCTGCATGAGTACCTTGAAGAGGTGATGGCGCTGGAATTCGCCCACCCCGAGGCCCACAAGCTCAGGGCCGGCATCATCGCCGCTTTCGCCAACGATCATCACCACTCACCGGACCCCGGCGAGCAGGCTGAAAAGATGCGGGCCGATATCGAAAAGGGCGGATTTGCACAGCTTCTTCAAAGGGTTGAGGGTGGCATCACCACTGCGGCAGTGTGGGGCGCCCGCGAGGGCGCGGCTCGGGATGACGTTCTTGCCACGTGGCACCAGCTCGTTGTCTTGCATCGGCAATACCATTCACTACTTAGAGAGTTGAAAGACGCCGAGCTGGCCTTGGGGGAGGACCCCAGCGAGGCCAATTTGGCGTGGCTGCGTGATGTGAAGGCTCGGCTGGCCGAGGTCGACGGCACCGAGGCCCTGATCGAGGGTTTTGGCGAGCTGTCGGGCCGGTTCCAGAAGAGCGTGTGATGAAAGAATCATGCGGACGGCTAGGGCCGGAACCGCTAAAAGACTCGCCAAATCCAAGGTTTGGCGGCAAAAACAGGGTTAATCGAGGCTTAACGGTCTTGTAGCACTTTGGCCCCCAGGCGGCCGCAGGCAGAACAGACGCGTCAGGAATGAATCCGCGCAATAGCTGTTGGCACTTCACCTGCATCCGCTGCGACAAAGAGGCTCACGAAGCGTTAGGCAAATCCGGCGAGAGAAGGGTCGGGGTGGCGATCGGATGTTCGCGCCGCCCTTTCCGTGTCGAGATCTGACGAAGCGAGAGCGTCGAGCAACAGGTTCAAGTGAATTCAGGCGGGCGGGCCGATCGGCCTTCCGTATGAAGCGCGTTTAGGAGCAATGGATGGCCACCAAGGCAAAGACGCTGCAGGCGAAGGACAAGGAAAAAGACGACAAGGCAGCGGACGCGCCGGAGAAGGACTCCCAGGACGCGCCGTCTCCCTTGCTCGATCTGTCCGATGCGGCAGTGAAGAAGATGATCAAGCAGGCCAAGAAGCGCGGCTTCGTGACCTTCGATCAGCTCAATGAAGTTTTGCCGTCCGACCAGACCTCGCCCGAGCAGATCGAGGACATCATGTCCATGCTCTCGGACATGGGCATCAACGTCACTGAAGCCGACGATAGCGAAGGCGAAGAAGACAAGGACGAGGGCGGCGAGGACGAGACCGACAACGAGCTCGTCGAGGTCACCCAGAAGGCCGTCACCGAGGTCAAGAAGAGCGAGCCGGGCGAGCGCACCGACGACCCCGTGCGCATGTATCTGCGCGAGATGGGCACGGTCGAGCTGCTCTCCCGCGAAGGCGAAATCGCGATTGCGAAGCGCATCGAGGCTGGCCGCGAGGCAATGATCGCGGGCCTCTGCGAAAGCCCGCTGACCTTCCAGGCCATCATCATCTGGCGCGACGAGCTCAACGAAGGAAAGATCTTCCTTCGCGACATCATCGATCTCGAAGCGACCTATGCCGGCCCCGATGCCAAAGCCGGCATGAACACGGCGATGATCGCCGGTCCCAATGGCGAGAACGGCGAAGCCCCGGCCGAAGGCGTCCAGGCTGCAGCGGCCGTGGGTGCGCCCGCGCATGTCGCGCCGCCCGCCGCGCCTCCGGCGCCGACCCCGTTCCGCGCCGCGCAGCCCGCCCCCGGCGGAAATGCCGGCGAAGCCGAGAAGGATCCTGCGGAGTCCGCGGCCGAAGCCGACATGGACGAGGACGACGAGTTCGAGAACCAGATGTCGCTCGCGGCCATCGAGGCCGAGCTCAAGCCGAAGGTGGTCGAGATCTTCGACAAGATCGCCGACAGCTACAAGAAGCTGCGCAAGCTTCAGGAGCAGGACATCCAGAACCAGCTCCAGAACGAGTCGCTCTCGCCGCACCAGGAGCGCAAGTACAAGAAGCTGAAGGACGAGATCATCGTCGAGGTGAAGTCGCTGCGCCTGAACCAGGCGCGTATCGATTCACTGGTCGAGCAGCTCTACGACATCAACAAGCGCCTCGTCTCGCATGAGGGCCGCCTGATGCGCCTCGCCGACAGCCACGGCGTCGCGCGCGAGGATTTCCTGCGCAACTACACCGGCTCGGAGCTCGATCCGCGCTGGCTCAACCGCGTCTCGAAACTTTCCGCAAAAGGCTGGAAGAATTTCGTCCATCACGAGAAGGACCGGATCAAGGACCTCCGTCACGAGGTGCATCAGCTGGCTGCGCTGACCGGCCTCGAGATCGTCGAGTTCCGCAAGATCGTGCACTCCGTGCAGAAGGGCGAGCGCGAAGCCCGCCAGGCCAAGAAGGAGATGGTGGAAGCCAACCTCCGTCTCGTGATCTCGATCGCCAAGAAGTACACCAACCGCGGCCTGCAATTCCTCGACCTGATCCAGGAAGGCAACATCGGCCTGATGAAGGCCGTCGACAAGTTCGAGTATCGCCGCGGCTACAAGTTCTCGACCTACGCGACGTGGTGGATCCGGCAGGCGATCACCCGCTCGATCGCCGACCAGGCGCGCACCATCCGCATTCCCGTGCACATGATCGAGACGATCAACAAGATCGTGCGCACCAGCCGCCAGATGCTCAACGAGATCGGCCGCGAACCGACGCCAGAGGAATTGGCCGAAAAGCTCGGCATGCCGCTGGAGAAAGTGCGAAAAGTCCTCAAGATCGCGAAGGAGCCGCTCTCGCTCGAAACCCCCGTCGGTGACGAAGAGGATTCGCATCTCGGCGATTTCATCGAGGACAAGAACGCGATCCTCCCGATCGACGCCGCGATCCAGTCGAACCTGCGCGAGACCACCACGCGCGTGCTCGCCTCGCTCACCCCGCGCGAAGAGCGCGTGCTGCGCATGCGCTTCGGCATCGGCATGAACACCGACCACACGCTGGAAGAAGTCGGCCAGCAGTTCTCGGTGACGCGCGAGCGTATTCGCCAGATCGAGGCGAAGGCACTGCGCAAGCTGAAGCATCCGTCGAGGTCAAGGAAGCTGCGGAGCTTCTTGGATAATTGATCCAGGTATCCATCGAAACGAAAACGGCGGGCTGTAAAGCACCGCCGTTTTTTCGCTGATTAAGATTTGCAGCTTTTTGCAATTAGTCGCCGAAATATACCCTCTGGATTCCATTCCGGCAGAGTCCCCACTTTGTCTGCTTCGGCCAGCTTCTCCATTGGAGAAAGGGTCTTAATTCTATCGATTGCTGTAAAGAACTCCTCCCACACCTTGAGGAGCTGGGCCTGTGTCCCGAAGTACATCATTTCCGAAGGGTCACTCTTGTCGGATACTTTTTGCGCATCGGTAAGAAAGATCAGGCCATGAAGCTTGGTGTTAGGATAATGAGTCTTCAGCCACTCGATGTGATTGTGACCTTGGCCAACGTCATCCTTCGATAAAGTGCTTTGCACAGTCTTGTCAGTCTTGAGCTCAAAAGCAATCATCTGCTTGCTGTGAGAGTCCAACCAAAGGTTGTCAGGTCCCTTTCCGTGATCGGTACAAGGCCTGGTTGATACAAATCCCAGCGTCGCGCCGATCGCCCTGACCGCTTCTTCGCATTGCTTGTGGGGTGCTGCATTCGAGAAAGCATTCTTTGCGAGGATGCGCGCTTTGGCAATTCTGTCGTTTATTTTGGCGAGATCCGTTAGCACAATTTGTCGAACCGCTTCCTCCATCAGAGTCTGTGGATCCGTTTTCTTCTCAATCTCGCTCACGGCCCTGCGAGGCAGAGGTAGGTTTCTTCCGATTCTGCGACGAGCTTCGTCGAACAAGTCGTAAGCTGCATCAGTCTTGTTTGCGGCGTAGTAGGCGACGCCCGCCCAAATGGAATACCATCCGGCTAACATGGGATCGACTATCGCGACCTCTCGAATCTCTTCTTCGAGGTCCTTGGCTGCACCTTCGGGATCGTTGTCCCAGAGCTTCGTCATAAATCTGACTTCGCTCTTTCCTGCTTTCTCCAGGACCAAGTTGTTCTGCTCGTTTTCCTGCAATTTCCCTTTCGGAACGTCCATATCGTTGATGTTGTCTCGATAATAATTTACCCAACCTGCATCACGACTAATCACCTTGTTCATCGTGTCGATTATTGATTTCTTGGTGTGCTTACCTGGAACTTGATCTTCAATAGCTTCGCTTAAGAATAGCTGTCGCCTGAGCAGTTCAGGGAGTTGAGCCCGATTCCGTTCATTCTTGAGCCAATTCTCAAGCGGACGATCCGCGACTATGAAGAATCCGAAGTCCTGTCTTCCGCGGATGATGCGTCCGAGGAGCTGCGTAATGCGAACGCTCAACGTATTGGAACGCAATTGATCCATTTGCAGCTTCTCAAAAAGATACTGCTCGATCAGGTTACTGCCAGACGGCAAGCCGTCCACGACCATTGATCTGCATTGGGCACCGGGCAAATCGATGCCATCGAACCGTCCCGCGAGTACAAAGGCCCCGGTGGTTTGTCGTCGAAAGCGGTCTAGGTCGTTCCTAAACGTTTTTGTGGTTGGTTGGATCGCGAAATCCCATTGCTTTCCGCGATGTCGACTTGGTGCGCCAATTAGAACCTTGGATTGCTCCGCCATATTGCGCACGATGGCCTTGTCAACAGAGCTGCTTTCGAACTTGCTGGCAAAGACGAACAGGCGTTCTCCGTCTCCGGCATCCACATCGGGGGCAATTGTCTTATCAGGCTTGTGGCCGAAGACTCTCGTGAAGTCGGCTCTCGAATTGATTGTCGCCGAAAGATACACCCGCTTCACGTCTCGGCTAAAGGCGGGGAGCGTGAGGGTAGGAAGAAATGGTGGGGTGATTTCAACTGTTCCGCGCCCCACAAAGACACCACAGTACTTCAGATGGTCTCTGACAAATGGCCATGGAAAGAAGAGGGATCGATCCTTTTCATTGATATGAGGGTTGATTACCGACGAGAGTTTGCCCGCCATGTCGAATGTGGCGCACGGTGGGCTAAGTAGGATTGTTCCTGACTCTTCGTTCTCTCGGATCGCCGCTTCAAACTCCATTTTCTGATGGTAGTCAGTGAAAATGGGCCTCAAAAATTCCCTCAATTCAGCGTATAGCTGCGAGTGACCCTTCTTTGTAATCGATAACGTAAAGACGTCCCGTATCGACTTTCCTGCAACGTGCGCGTCATCAAAAATAAGAGCTCCGGGCTTATTCGCCCGGAAGCCAAAGAATAGAGCTGGATAGGTTGCAATACAGAAGGCTTTTCCTTGACTAAACAGGTCGTTGTCAAAGTCACCTTCCGCCCGGATAGTTACAGGAATTCCTAGCTTCGCCGCTTCGGCCGCAGTTTGCTTGATGAGGTCGATGGTACTGCATACGTAGACGACATTTTTGGTTCCCTGAGCTACCAGGCTTTGTGCGATCAAGAGTCCGATGATCGTTTTTCCAGCCCCGGTATTGAGCAGGATAAGAGTTTCATCTTTTTGATCTTTGAACCAACCCTCAAGCGCTTCGGCTTGACCTCGCCACAAATCGTTGGCGACGCCTTCACCGGACGGTCGCCTCTTAAATATCTCGCGAGGATCGGTCGGCGTTGTCCTTGCGTCGGGCTTTCTTAAATTATTGAAATCTATCATCGTTTCCTCGATCTTCTACCTAGATTTGCTTGCTGTCGGTATAACCAAAACATAATTTTAGGTCGACAATGAATGGGATGCTACCTTAGGGGGAGTTGGTATCCAGTGACCAAGCATCTTACCGTCTACTACAACACCCGCTGCCCCGTCTGTGACGCCGGCATCGACTGGCAGCGCAATAAGCTGCTGACGCTGGTGCGCGCAGGCACGGTCGAATTCACTGACATCAACGAGCAGCCGGATGCACTCGCGCACTTTGGCGCCTCGCTCGACGACATCAGGCGCCGCCTGCATGCGACGGATGAGGCTGGCCGGCTCATCGTCGGTGCGGATGTTGCGATCGAGCTGTGGCGGCTGACGCCGGGGGAGGGGTGGCTCGCGACACTACTGGGTAATCGCGTGGCGCTGCCGTTCACGCGGTTCTTCTATGATCGGTTTGCCGATCTATTGTTTGCCTGGAATAAGTGGAGCGGGCGCTGGTGAACGCCCCGTCGTCCTACTTCTTCTTCGCCCCGACCCGGTCGAGGCTCTTGATCTCGAGCGGCGGGCGGCCGGACTTCTCGGCGATCTCGCGGTCCTGCTCCATGATGAAGGCACGGGCGGGCTCATCGCCATCGAGGCCGCCGAGCAGCTCCGAGGGTACGCGCCGGTTGGAGCGTTGGGAGCCGTCTTCATAGAAGACGTTGAAAAAGGCGAATTCGCCTTTGGGATTGGTTCCAGGTTTTTTGGCCATGGCGGGCTTGTCGTCGATAAGGGCGCCGCAGTCAAATGACTTCGACAGCCGCCGGCGTCAATCCAGCAGCTTTCTGTGCAATCGTTCGGCGACCTGTTTGCCAGGCGTCCCGCAAGGTCCGATGTGACCCTCACCCTCAATAAACGGCGGGCCGATAAGCCCGCCGCTTATTGTTGGTCTTCAGCGTTGCCCGGGGCTGGCGGGGCAACAACCTGAGATAGAATGCTATAGCTCGCGCTCTGTGGTGGCAAGATAAATCGTCGTGGTGCTGATGTTGCAGCAAGCGCATCAGATATGCAACTGACGGCATCACGGGTTCGTGCAATTTCGAAAAGCAGATGCTTGGATCTCTAAAATAGTTTGTTCATCTCACCGCGCTCTCGCAACGCAGCGAGAACGCGCGCGGTTGCCGGGATTGACCGTGCGCAGCGGGATGTCCGTGTCGTCGGGCATGATGGTGGATCGCATGACGCTCGCCGGATGCGGTGCGGGCAGGCGCCAACGACCGGAGTCTGTGATGTTGGTACCATACCCCTGTTTTGCCCGACGGGTCAACTCGATTCGGAAAAATAGCAACGATCGTCGCCGTGCTCCTACTGTGCATGGGGTTGTTTTTCGGTTTTTGTTTCGGCGCAGTTGAGCGGGCACCGATATGATCGGTTCCGTGTCCGCTTTGACGCGAATCCAGTTCCCGGGCATGATCGTCCGCCGCCTTCCGCGCATGGTTTCCAAGGATTTTCCCGCATGTTGAGATACGCTCTCGCCGTCGCTTCCATCGTTTGCCTGGCCGGCGGGTCGGCCGAGGCCGCGCGTTGCGGCGGTGACTTCAACAGTTTTGTCGCCGGCATGACGGCGGAGGCGCAAGGAGCCGGCGTTTCGGCGGGCGTGACCAGCGCAGCGTTTGGCGGCATCACCCAGGATGGCGCCGTGCTCGCCTTCGACCGGCGCCAGCGCTACACCTTCAACAAAAGCTTCGAGCAGTATGTCTCGACCCGCGTCGGCCCCGGCCGCATCAATGGCGGCCGCGCGCTGCTGCAGCGTCATGCCGCGCTGCTGTCACGCATCGAGCAGCAGTTCGGCGTGCCCCGGCAGATCCTGGTCGCGATCTGGGGCCTGGAGAGCGATTTCGGCAAGGGCGACATCGGCAAGCTCCCAGTGATCCGCACGCTTGCCACGCTCGCGCATGATTGCCGCCGCACCGAGCTGTTCCAGGGCGAGCTGCTTGCCGCGCTCAAGATCGTCCAGCGCGGCGACCTGCCGCTGCGCGACCTCATCGGCGCCTATGCCGGCGAGATCGGCCAGACCCAGTTCCTGCCGTCGTCCTACATCAAATACGGCGTCGATTTCGACGGCGACGGCCATGTCGACCTCCGCCACAGCGTCCCCGACGTGCTCGCCTCGACCGCGAATCTGCTGCACTCCAACGGCTTCAAGATGGGCCAGCCCTATGACGAAGGCTCGGCCAATTTCGACGCGATGCGCGAGTGGAACAGGGCGGTGATTTATCGAAAGACGATCGCGTATTTTGCGGACCGGCTGGTGGGGCAGTAGGGCGGGCGCAGAACCCGTAGGGTGGGCAAAGGCGCACTTGCGCCGTGCCCACCACCTCTCTCGATCTCGGAAAATGCGTGGGCACGCTCCGCTTTGCCCACCCTACGGCAGCGGAGGATGAGGTGACGCCATCGCGTCCCCACACTCACTTCCCCTTCGCCATCTTCTCCAGCCGCCGCTGCAGCGGCGCCCAGTACGTGCCCGGGCGGAAGCGCTGCAGGATGTCCATGAACCCAGCGTCGTTGCCGATCAGGATGCGCGGCTCGTTTCGCTCGACGCCCCTGATGATGCGCAGCGCTGCGTCCTTCGGCGTGGTCCGCGCGGCGGTCTCGAACCGGTCGATCATCTGCGCGCGGCGGGCGTTGTCGGTGACGCCAACGCCGGTACGCGAGGAACGCACGATGCTCGTGGCGACGCCGCCGGGATGCACCACCGACAATCTGACCGGGCTGCCCGCGATCGCAAGCTCATGCCGCACGCTCTCGGAGAAGCCGCGCACCGCGAATTTGGCGGCCGCATAGGCCGATTGTCCCGGTGGCGCGATGATGCCGAAGATCGAGGAGACGTTGACGATATGCGCCTCGGGGCGCGTCTTCAGGTGGGGCAGGAAGGCGCGGGTGCCGTGCACCACGCCCCAGAAATTGATGTCGAACAGCCAGTCCATCTGGGCCTGGTCGATCTCCTCGAATTGTCCAAGCAGCGCCACACCGGCATTGTTGACGAGGATGTTGAGCGCGAGATGCGCTGCGATCGCCTCGCGCGCGAATTGCGCGATCTCACCGGGCGCGCTGACATCGACGCGATGCAGGCTGATCTTGCGCGCTTTGTCGTTTCCTTGGCCGATCTCGGCAGCGAGGCTCTTCAAGCCCCCGTCGTCGCGGTCGGCGAGCGCGAGGTCGCAGCCGCGGCTTGCCAGCTCGATCGCCAGCGCACGGCCGATGCCGCTCGCCGCTCCGGTGATGGCGGCGGCGCCGCGTATCGCAGTCATGGTTGGCTCCCTCAATCCCAATTGGAACTTCAATGTACATATTTTCAGTATGGAACCGAACGATATCACCCCTCGCCGCCTTAACTCACTTGAAGCGGAAGCGAGCATTGGAGCAGCCAGATGGGACAGCCCCAAACCTATCCAGCGACCGCGTTGATCGTTGAGGACGATGCCATGCAGCGGGAGATGCTCTGTCTTCTGCTAGAGGAGAGTGGGTATCACGTCATCCAGTGTGAGAGTGCGGAAGCTGCCGAGCGTGTGCTGGACAAGAACGCCGGCGCGCTCTGCCTGATGCTGACCGACGTGCAGCTCGCCGGTCGCATGAACGGCGTCGAGCTCGCCCACGTCGCCAAGGACCGCAACCCGAAGCTCGACGTCGTCGTGACCTCGGGCCGCCCCCTGATGCAGCCCTTGCCTGACGGCGCAAAGTTCTGGGCCAAGCCGTGGGCGCCGCTCGATGTGTTGCGGGAAGCCGAGATCGCCCAGCTGAACTGAGGCGCGTTGCGGCGCGGGCTGACCGTGTCGTGACTTCTCGGCAAGCGTCAGGGGTGGTAGGGACGAGGCATGTCCTGGTCCTTCCTGCTCACCTCGCTCATCGTCGTGGCGTCGCCCGGCACCGGCGTCCTTTATACCCTGGCCGCCGCACTCACGCGCGGCTCGCGCGCCAGCGTGGCGGCGGCGTTCGGCTGCACGCTGGGGATCGTGCCGCACATGATCGCGGCGATGCTCGGGCTTGCCGCCGTGCTGCACACCAGCGCGCTCGCCTTTGCCGCGCTGAAATGGTGCGGCGTGGCCTATCTGCTCTATATGTCCTGGCAGGCGCTGCGCGAAACCGGTGCGCTTGCGGTCGACGGCGAGATCAAGGAGCGCTCCAGCGGCCGGGTCATCGTCACCGGCTTCCTGATCAACATCCTCAACCCAAAGCTTTCGATCTTCTTCCTCGCCTTCCTGCCGCAGTTCATCGCGGCGGACGAGGCTTCCGTGCTGGCGCGGATGCTGGAATTGAGCGGCGCCTTCATGGCCATGACCTTCGTGGTGTTCGTCATCTACGGCCTCTGCGCGGCGTCCGTGCGCGAGCGCGTCATCTCCCGTCCCGGCGTGATGGCCTGGCTGCGCCGCTCCTTTGCCGCCGGCTTTGCCCTGTTAGGCGCCAAGCTCGCGTTCGCCGAGCGGTAGGCAATAAAAAAGCGGGCCTCGCGCCCGCCACCTTCAGTCTTGCCCGGAGCCCGGGCGGAGCGAGGCCCCACCCGGGCGAAATCAAAAGAAGCTGCGTTACTTCTTCTTCGCAGCCTTCTTGGCCTTTTTCTTCGTCGCCTTCTTCGCCTTCTTCGCTTTCTTAGCCATAGGATCCTCTTAAGGGTTAATGGTGAAACGCGACACGAGGATCGCTCGGCGGAGGGCCAGCCTCGCAACATCCTCGCTGACAAACTCAGCAGATTCGCGCGTCTATGCCCCGCGCTGTCACATCTGTGTCATTACGTTATCCACAGCTCAGATGCGTTTTTGGGTGATTTTGGTCCGCGAAGCCGCATCGCGACACGTGTCGACGCGATTGCGATGCACGCCGGTGACGTGCCTAACGATCTGATAAGCGAGACGGGCCGTTCATGAATCCAAAACCAAGGGCGCGCTTTCGGCGATCGCAGTGAGGTTCCGTTAAGCGCAACCGCGCATGATCTTCCGCAAGAACACGGGGACGGGTCATGGACGAACTTCTGCCAGGGACAGGGGGCGGGGCGCTGCGCGTGCTGCTTGCGTCATGCTGAACGTACCGACGCTTTGGACGGTCTTCGTCGTCAACTTCTCGGCGCTCGGCCTGATCTGGGCCTATGTGACGCGCTCCTATCCGAAATTCGAGGCCGCGCGGTACTGGATGGCATCGGCCTTCGTCGGCGCCGCCGGCGCGATGACGGCGCTCGTCCACCTGTTCGTCGATTCTCCCGCACCACTGCTGTTCGGCGCCGCCGGCATCATCGCGGCGAGCTGCCTCGCCGCGATGGGTATTCAGCGCTTCTATGACCGGCCGGTGCATCTGCGCCTCATGGTCGTGACGGGGATCCTGAGCCTCGCCGGCGTCGTTTTCTTCATGGTCGGTTTCGACCAGGTGCAGCTGCGCATGCTCTGCTACACGGTTGGGCAAGGCCTGCCGCTGGTGCTGTCGCTGCGTCTGTTGTTGTCGCCGCCCGAGGGCCGCATCAGTCCAGGTGCGCGGCTGTCCGGCATCGTGATCCTCGCCATCATCGGGATCTTCGTGATACGCGCGGTCGGCAATCTGCTCGGTTACGATTTCTCGGCGAGGGCGGGCGGTCAGACTCACGCCGTCATGGTGCTGGTGCTGCTCTTCCTGTCGATGACGCTCAATTTCGGCTTCCTGCTGATGGCGATGGACCGCTTGCGCAACGAGGTCGCCGACCTCGCGCTGCTCGACGATCTCACGGGAGTAGCCAACCGCCGCCATCTGTTGCAGCGGCTGTCCGAGGAATGCGCCCGCTCGGAGCGCAGCGGCGAGCCGTTCTCGCTGCTGGTGATCGACCTCGACGGCTTCAAGGCCATCAACGACACCCATGGCCATGCCGCGGGCGATGCCTGCCTCCAGCACTTCACCCTGATGGCGCAGACGCGGCTCAGGCCCGGCGACATGCTGGCCCGCACCGGCGGCGACGAATTCTGCGTCGTGCTGCCGTCCTCCTCCTTGCGCGAAGGCGCGCTGATCGCCCGCCGCGTGCTCGAGGTCTGCCGCCAGGACGCCGCCGTCTGCACGGGCAAGGACATCCCGATCGCGATCTCGATCGGCGTTGCGGAATGGGACCGCAGCATCGGCCAATTCCCGGACCGGCTGATTGCGTATGCCGACCACGCCCTCTATGCCGCCAAGAAGAACGGCAAGAACGACTTTGCGCTCTATGATCCGGCGCCGCCGCTCTCGCCCGAGCCGGTCGAAGCCGCGCGCAAATTCGCGTAGACCCTGCTACGCTCGGGTCCGTTGTTGGATCCCCGTGATGCTGTCCCGCCTTGTCGCGGCCGTTCTCGCCGCTCTCCTGATCGCTCCCGCCGCCGCAATGGACGCCGAGCTCACAAAGCTCGCGCGCAGCACCGGCACGCCCGACATTCCCGGCCTCAAGATCGTCTGGCTTGCGCCATGGGGCGATGTCGTCAACGCCCATGCTTGGCGCAACATCATCGTGCACCAGACCGAAGGGCCGACCGGCTCAGCGCGCGGCGGCGCGCAAGAGCAGTTCAAGAACCCGACCCGGCGCGGCGTGATGGTCTGGGTCGAGACCGACGGCACGGTCTACTGGTCGGTCGCGGACAATCTGGTGCCGACCCACACCGACGGCGCCAACCGCAACGACAACAAATATGTCGACAACACGGTCACCTATCATCAGGTCGTGCGCGACAATTCGATCGGCGTCGAGTTCGCCGGCAATTATCCCGATGTCACGATCGGCCCGACCGCGGCACAGGTCGCGGCCTGGAAGATCCTGGTGCAGGTGCTGCGCGCGCGTTACGGCATCCCGCTCGACCACGTCTACGCCCACAACTGGATTGACTTCAAGGACGCCCGCTACTGCGAAGGCTGCTGGCTCGCGACGTTGGCAAGGACCTGGGGGGAGTAGGCCTCTGCTGTCATTCCGGGGCGCGCGTAGCGCGAGCCCGGAATCCATTCATCCACCAACGCTGAGGCTTGATGGATTCCGGGCTCGCGCCAAAGAGGCGCGCCCCGGAATGACAGTAAGAGCCTACACCGGCTGGGCCATCCAGCCGAACAAGCGCCGGATCAATCCCGGTTGCTCCGGCAATTCCGGCGGCCCGTCTGCGGCCAGCACGCGTTTGAAGAAGTAGTCCAGGAACACCATGTCGTTCGGCTCGGTGACGGTGAATGTCTCCTCGCCGAAATACACGCTGTAATTAAAGAAGAACGGCCCCATGATCGGGATCGTCGCGGTCGAGGCATAGTCCTTGGAGATCACGAACTCGCTGGGATCGAGGCCGTGGTCGCGCATGGCCTGCTCGACCAGCGGCAGCTTGCGCATGAACTGGGCGGAGAAGCCGCCGACGGTGGATTGCAGGATGATCGACACTGTGTGTGTCCGTTCTCTGGATGTGGCCCGATGATATTGGGTCGGCTGACCCCTCGCGTGCGTTCAAGATGCCCCGCCGGCGCATCCTGCGACCATGCTGCAGCTCACACACAACAAAAAAGCCGGCGTTGCCGCCGGCTTTTTGTCTCTTGTCGATCCGCCAATTCGTGGGCCGCGGAAGGCTGCGCTTAGTGCGCGGCTTCCAGCGCGGCCTGTTCGGCCCTTGCGATCGTGCCCTTGACCGCGGACTGCACCTTCTCGAAGGCGCGGACCTCGATCTGGCGGACGCGCTCACGCGACACGCCGAACTCGGCAGCAAGGTCTTCCAACGTCATCGGCTCATCGGCGAGGCGACGGGCCTCGAAGATGCGGCGTTCGCGCGGGTTGAGCACGCCCATGGCGCCGTTCAGGGCGTCGCGGCGGTGATCATACTCCTCGTGCTCGGCCAGCATGGCTTCCTGGTTGGGCGAATTGTCGACCAGCCAGTCCTGCCATTCGCCGGCTTCGCCGTCGTCGCGGATCGGAGCGTTGAGCGACGCGTCGCCACCGAGGCGGCGGTTCATGTCGATCACGTCCTGATCGGTGACGCCGAGGCGCTTGGCAATGATCTTCACCTGGTCGGGGCGGAGATCGCCTTCGTCCAGTGCGGAAATCTTGCTCTTCGCCTTGCGCAGGTTGAAGAACAGCTTCTTCTGGTTCGCGGTGGTGCCCATCTTCACGAGCGACCAGGAACGCAGGATGTACTCTTGAATCGACGCCTTGATCCACCACATCGCGTAGGTGGCGAGGCGGAAGCCCTTTTCGGGCTCGAAACGCTTCACCGCCTGCATCAGGCCGACATTGCCTTCCGAGACGACCTCGGAGATCGGCAAGCCGTAGCCGCGATAGCCCATGGCGATCTTGGCCACGAGCCGGAGATGGCTGGTGACGAGCTGATGTGCGGCGTCGCGATCATCGTGTTCGCGCCAACGCTTGGCGAGCATGTATTCCTGCTGGGGTTCCAGCATCGGGAACTTGCGGATTTCGCCGAGGTAGCGAGAGAGCCCGGATTCTCCATTGAGGACCGGCAAAGCAGCGGTACGGGCCATTGTTAAGCCCTCCAAAGGTTCAGGCCCCCGATAGCGGCGGGCCAGGCAGACGACCGCTTGGTTAAAGCCGGCCGTAGCTGCGATGTTCCGCGTTGGTCATTTCCAACGCAGGCGCAATATACCCCATCGGGGGTCAAAAAGGGAAGGATTGCTGACGTCACGTCCCCGTGTGGCAGCTATAACTTTTTGTAAGGTAAGGGTTTTCTCAAAGCCCCTGCGTCATAGCGCCGCTTTCAGAGCGCGCTCCAGGAGAAGCAAATCCTCCGGCAGGCCGGCCTCCCAGTGAAGAAGTTCTCCGGTTTGGGGGTGCTCAAGTACCAGCAAATAAGCATGCAGGGCCTGACGGCCAAGCGCCGTTAAAGCGGCTTGCGACTCCGGCCCGAGCTGGTTGGCCTTGGTCTTGAAATGCGGGCCGTAGACCGCGTCGCCCATCAGGGGGTGGCCGATATGGGCGAGGTGGACGCGGATCTGGTGGGTGCGCCCGGTCTCGAGCTCGCAGGCCAGCAGCCCGGCGATCGGCTTGCCGTCGCGGCCCGCAAAACTCTCGAGCAGCTCCCAATGCGTCACCGCCTCGCGGCCGCCCTGGCGCACCGCCATCTTCTCCCGCGCATGCGGGTGGCGGTCGATCGGCGCGTCGACCGTGCCCCGATGCCGGCCCGGCAGCCCCCAGGCGAACGCCATATAGCCGCGCCGCATCGGTCCGGTGCGGCCGTGGTCGGCGAACTGGGCGGTGAGCGAGGCGTGCGCCAGGTCGTTCTTGGCGACCACCATCAGTCCGGTCGTGTCCTTGTCCAGCCGGTGCACGATGCCCGGCCGACGCACTCCGCCGATGCCCGACAGCGAGGTGCCGCAATGGGCGATCAGCGCATTGACCAAGGTCCCTGTCTCGTGCCCGGCGGCGGGGTGCACCACCAGCCCCTTCGGCTTGTTGATGACGATGATGTCGTCGTCCTCGAACACGATATCGAGGGCGATATCTTCGCCCTTGGGCTCCGGCGGGGCCGCTTCCGGCACGTCGATTATGATCGTATCGCCGGATGCGACGTGATAAGCGGGGTCGCGGACCGCGGAGGCCTTCAGGCTCACCGCGCCCGCCAGAATCAGGGCTTTCAGCCTTGATCGCGACAGGTCGGGAAGGCGGGCCGCCAGCACGCGGTCGAGCCGGGCCGAGCCCTCGTCGCCTTCGACCGTGACCTCCAACCTTTGCGCTGAGCCTGAGCTATCCATGACGACGTCTGATACCGCTGTTCCCGAACCGACCCCCGAGCAGGCCGCGCTGTTCGCGCGGGTGCGGCGGATGATGCTGATCGCGGGGTTGACCTCGGCGCTGGCCATCTGCGCCGTCCTGATCGCGGTGGGCTACCGCCTTTTCAAGTCGGAGGGAAGGGCGCCCGAACCCGTGGGTGACGTCATCGCCACCCTGCCGAAGAGCGCCAGAATCGTCGCCACCGGCGTGGCCGGCGACCGGCTCGTGGTCACGCTGGATATCGCCGGCGTCACCGAGATCCGGACCTTCGACGCACACACGCTCAAGCCGGCCGGAAAGCTGAAATTTGCCAATGAGCCTTAAAAGGACGGTTCGGGTCCTTGCGGCGGACAAATTTCGAGGTTATTGGCTAGCCCTCACGCTCCCTTCGTCTAGCGGTTAGGACGCGGCCCTCTCAAGGCTGAAACAGGGGTTCGATTCCCCTAGGGAGCGCCAGCAAACTCAGGCACTTAGGTAGCCATTAGCCGCGTTCGTTGAACAAGACGCTGGTGAACAGCGGCGAGCGCTTGCGGAATTTGCTGCCGACATTAGCAGACTAGCCTCGGCGCGATGCCTCACTGTGGCTGGCGCATTCGCGAAAAATTTCCTCGTCGCCCTTGGTATCCGGAACTATTCAAACCGCCGCTGACCTGCGCTGTTGTACGCGAGCGCCCTCAGATGCTCGCATTGACGTTGCTCGTCGCACAATCAACCCTTGTCCAGTCGAGCTTTGTGCCAATAGGGGGGGCCACGTGAGATATAATCGACGAGAGAAAACTGGCGGACAACAGTCACAAGTCAGTCTATCCGCTCCGAATGCCGCAGAACCGAGCACGATGCCATTCGCCCAGCGGCTCACCTGACTGGCGGATGCCGCAACACACGTGACGGCCGCAGGCGGCCGGCTGATCGCTGTGATTTGAATCGACGGCGCGACCAGCAGTCCGGACAGAGACCGCGTCTTGTGATTCTCTGGTCGGCGATGGGCGCCGATGATTCTCTCCCCCGACGATGTGACCACCCTGAAGGCGATGCTGCGCGCCGAGCGAGTGGCCCGCTTGGCCGCGGAGGCGGAAGCTCAGGCACGGACACTGCTAATCGAGAAGCTCAAGCTCACGATCAAGAAGCTGCGGCACGAGCAGTTCGGGCAGTCCTCCGAGCGAGGCGCATTGCTGGACCAGCTCGAGCTACAGCTCGCCGACCTGGAGGAGAACGCGGCGCAAGCCGAGACCGCGGCGCAGATGGCAGCCGAGAAGATTGTGGTGCCATCGTTCGAGCGCCGCAAGCCAGCCCGCCGGCCGCTGCCGGAGCATTTGCCGCGGGAACGCCTTGTCTATCCGGTGCCTGCGACCTGCCCATGCTGCGGCGATAGCCGGTTGCGCAAGATCGGCGAGGACGTGACTGAGACGCTGGAGCTCGTTCCGCGCCAGTGGAAAGTGATCCAGCACGTGCGCGAGAAGCTCGTCTGTCGGGCCTGCGAAGCGATCACCCAGCCGCCGGCTGTGTTTCGGCATGGAATAAGGACCCCGTATTCGGGGTAATCGGCACCCAATCGCCCTCCACTTTCGAGATCAATCAACTACTTAGGACGTCAATCGGCGTCCGGACCCCATGCCGAATAACACGTCAAACACCATCTCCTGCGTCTCGCGCGGATAAGCTCGGCGCAGGCCGTGGGCAGAAGCAGAACCGGCCACGGGGCGATCCGCCTTCCAACTGGCGTGCAGCCCTATCGCTCACAACTCGCGTCTACCCCGCGCACTAGGACGCTATGAGCCGTGAACTGACCGGCAGCGGCACCGCGAGCAGCCGTGTGCGATTTCTTAGCAGAAAGACTGCGAAATGTGGCTCATCAGTCCATCCGAAATTTCTCAGCACTACAAAAGCGGTCCCTTGAGTAGAGACGAGGTTTGGGGGCTTGCATAAGTGGGAGAAAATCAGTGGAAGCTGCTACTCAGAGGGAGATCCGTGTCGGTGTCATCGGCGCGGACACGAAAACGAGCTGGGCGAAGGTGTCGCACGTTCCGGCGATTAATGATCTGCAGGGTCTGAGGCTCGCGGCTGTGGCAACGCGCAACGAGCAGAGCGCACGGGAGGCGGCCAAAGCCTTCGGCGCTGATCGCTGGTATAGCGACCCCTTCGCGATGATCCGTGATGATCGGATCGATATCGTTACCGTGGCGGTGGCCGTGCCCGCACACCGCGAACTCGTCCTGGCGGCGCTGGAGGCGGGCAAGGCGGTCTACTGCGAGGCGCCCCTCGGACGCAGCGTCGCGGAAGCTGAAGAGATTGTGAATGCGACACACTCGCTCCACACGGCAATCGGATTGCAGGGCCGGCTCAATCCGGCCGTCCGACGCGCGGCGGAGTTGGTTTCCTCGGGGAAAATTGGACGTCCGCTAAACGCCAGAATCGTATCCCAGACCTTTGCGTTCGGGCCAGAGATGCCGGTTACACAAGAATATTATATCAAGCGTTCCTCCGGCGCGAACCTGCTCACCATCGCTGGAGGTCATACGTTAGATCTGGTGGAAGCGGTCCTGGGAAAGATCATCGAAGTCGACGCTCGCGCTGAGATCCGGTGGCCAATCGTGAGGCTGATAGAGACCGGGGTAGAGAGCATGCGTGAAACTGCTGACTACGTTGGCATCCTGGGCAAGACGGCCTCAGGTGCCGCATTCACGGCCGAGATCGAGGCTGGAATGCCGTCAGACAATGTTCGCTTCGGCGTCGAAGTCAGGGGCTCTGACGGATGGCTGAGCCTGACCAGCTCTCACCCCGGCGGAGTTCAGATCGGGGATCTCAAATTGAGGTCAAGCGTTGCATTCGCAGAACCCGACGCGCCAGCTGTCTCCGACAACGTCATGGAGACGGCAATCAATGTGGGGGAGGTCTACGCTCAACTTGCCCGCGACCTGAATGAAGGGACATACAGAACACCGGGATTTCGTGAGGCACTCCACAATTCCAGCCTTGTCGAGGCTGTAAGGCGTTCCGCCGAAGGAGGGGTGCGCCAAAAGGTTGTTAAAGCGGATTCTTGACGCACCTGCAATCCTGGCGCCCTGCGGACGGTCGGATGATGTTGATGAACGCGCGCAATGCGGCTGAAAGCTGCCGCCGGCCGTTATAGTAGAGATATACACCCTCCATGTTCGGCGACCAGTCTGCCAGAACCCGCACGAGTTGCCCGCTGCGCAGGAACGGTTCGACCAAAACGTCGAGGGTGTAGACGATTCCAAGACCGTCGAGCGCAGCGCGAATCGCAGCGTCTGTGTCGTTGACTGTCATGCTTCCACGGACAGAAACACGCTTCGCAGTACCGTTCTGCTCAAATCTCCAGCGCCAGATCTCGCCTACATTACGATACTGGACGCACTGGTGCGATAATAGGTCGTCTGGTGTGTTGGGCGCCGCGTGCTTTGCGAGATAGTCCGGACTGGCAACGACGGCTGCCCTCATCGGCGCCGACGCGCGGATTGCGGTCATTTCAACAGGCACGCGCTCGCGAACCGCAAGGCCAGCGTCCAAACCGCTCGCAACGATATCGATCGACGGCTCCGACCCAACGAGGAGGTCCAGATGCACGCCGGGGTAACATGAAAGGAAGTGTTGCCACATCGGTGCGATCACTGTGGGGACGGCCCATGGTTGGGCATAGATCCGCAAGCGTCCAGAAGGACGATCGCGCTCCCCCTTTAATTCCTCCAGTGCACTCGAGATTTGCGCCATCCCAGGTCGCAAGCTTTCCAGGAGGCGATTGCCGGAATCCGTGAGCGAAACGCTCCGAGTCGTTCGATGCAAAAGTCGTGCGCCAAGACGTCCTTCAAGCTGCCGTATCGAATGGCTGAGAGCAGATGAGGTCACCCCGAGCTGAGCTGCTGCCGCGCGGAAACTGAGATGTTCTGCGATGGTGAGAAAGGTATTCAGGTCATTCAGGTCGCCGCGATTCATTGTTGAATTCCTTTCTCAGGCAAGAGGGAGGGCATTCTGAAATGCAACTCAATGCTCCATCCAGAACTTCTCATCACCAGCCCATGTTTGTTGCGAGTAAACCGTCCTCACGACGGGAGACGTAAATGGTGTTCCCCATCGCCATGCACATTCCGAGTTGGTTCTTCGGCGCGATGCTGTCCGATCCAACAGAGAGAGGTCTAGTGATGACTATCATGGAGCTTGCAGCAATCCCGCCGGACCCTTGGTATTGCCGGTGCCATTACCGGCGCCCTCGCGCTCGTCCTTTGCGCGTTCGTAGGCAACAGCCTGTTTATGCCTGACCTCAGCCGCCGCAAGATCCTGATCTGGAGCTTCATTTTCGTTACCGGCTCGGCCCCGTGCCTCCTGCTTGCTAGCGTCAGCCTGTGTCGGAGACGGGCCGGGGCGGGTGGTGGATCGAATGTGCCCCCCGATCCACCACCTGCTCGTTCTTATCAAGTTGGAGAAGACGCAGGAGCCCAATCCCCGCGCGCTCTCGGGGAGCACAATGCGCTCCAAGCAGAGTAACGGCGGAGTTCGAGTAAGCATGAAGGTCGAATCTTGCTGAAGACCTTGCGAGATCCCTCGTGGCCGATGGTGCGCTCAGCGCGACGCGTCGCGCGTGCAGCGTCTCAAATTGATCTTCAATTGCTTAAGCTCGGCGACGCGCTGATCGATGCGCCGCTCCCAAATCTTGTGCAGCGGTCCCCAGACCTTCGGCGGTAACGGATGGATATCCGGCAGGTTTCTCAGTTGCTCAGCGATTTCATCGAGATTGAAGCCCGCACTCTGCGCCAGCGTGATCAAGATGATCTTGTAAAAGGTCGATTTGCTGTAGCGGCGCTGGCTCCCGCTCGTCTCGCGTTCGGACGTGATCAAGCCGAGCTTCTCGTAGTAACGCAGCGACGATGCCGGCACGGAGCTGCGCTCGGACATCTCGCGGATGTGGATCAACTCATCGGCGGGCCAAGTCCATTCCGGGCACACGTACTGGACGGTGGAGTTCGCTCGCGAGCGGGTGGGAAGATCCATGGACTGCAAAGACCCCGTTTAATGCACTGGCGGTAAATTCGTCAGTACCACAAAAGCGCATCGGCGCAAACGTTCCCCTTGCTTTTGTTTAAAGTTGAAGCTAGCTTTAGCTTTTGGATATCGCTGCTAGTGTCGCCGATCCCCACCAAGCCGAGGTGAATGTCATGCATAAGAAGCCCGAAGGCGTGACCTACCGCCTATCCGATCCCGATTCCGATCTCCTCCACGCTCTTATCATTCTGGTCGCCTTGGGCGTCATGGCCGTCTCTACATGCTGTTTGGTCCTACTCCTGCTCGGCCTCCTCTAATGAGGCCGCTCCCCGTCCTCTATGTCATCGCCAACCTCGTCGTCGTTGGCGCCGCTGCGTTCGGTCTCGCGTTGGTCGAAGACATTCTCCAGCGGTGGAAGCCCGAAGGCGTGAGCTACCGCCTATCCGATTCCGCTCCCCTCTACGCTCTCATCATCCTCCTCGGTGGCTTCATCGCCGCTGCCGCCGGTGTATGGGGCCTCCTGCATTTGGTGGGGCTGCTCTGAGGATGCTCGGATACCGACTATCGATGTTGGTCGAAGACTTTCTCCAGCGGTGGGCGGCCGCGAAGGCCGTCGCCGGTCTCCGCAAGATGCTGCGCAAGTACGGCTTCACCGAATTGGAGCCCGGACGATGGGAAAGGCCGCTCACGCCGACGATCGATCCCGTTGAGATCACGCTGCCGATGAAGAAGATGCTGCCATCTCCTGCGCTCTATGCCCTCATCATTGTCATCGCCAATCTCGTCGCCGTTGGCGCCGCTGCCTTCGGTCTCGCGTGGCCGGTGGGGCTGCTATGACCGAGCTGCGCATCGTCGAATTAGCGCGGCAGTCCGCTCCCGAACGAGCAGGGCTGCTGAAGCATTCATGGCCTGCCGCCGAATAGAAATCCGCTAGTTGGGGAACCGACCATGACAGCATTGTCCATTCTCGAACTGGTTCGCGTCACCGTGGAGACCGGCGCGCGCGGCGCGCTCGATAACGCCCGAGACCTGGCGGCGCATGCCGAGAGATGGGGCTATCGTCGGATATGGGTGGCGGAGCATCACAACATGCCGGGCATCGCCAGCGCAGCAACCTCCATTGTCATTGCCCATATAGCGGCAGGTTCGAAGACCATCCGGGTTGGCGCCGGCGGCATCATGCTGCCCAACCATTCCCCCTATGTGATCGCCGAGCAGTTCGGGACGCTGGAGCGGCTGTTTCCTGGCCGCATCGACCTCGGTCTCGGCCGCGCGCCCGGAACCGATCAGCTCACGCTGCGCGCGCTTCGGCGCTCGCCGGAAGTCGCCGAGCACTTTCCCCAGGACGTGCTAGAGCTGCAGGCGTTTCTCGCCGCGGCTGGCCCGGACCAGCGCATCCAGGCCGTACCGGCGGCCGGCACGAATGTGCCGCTCTGGATTCTGGGCTCCAGCAATTTCGGGGCGATGCTGGCGGCGGAACTCGGCTTGCCCTATGCCTTTGCCTCGCATTTTGCGCCGGAGTTGCTTATCCCGGCGCTTCAGATCTATCGTGCCGCCTTCCAGCCATCAGAACAGCTCGACCGGCCTTATGCGATGGTGGGTGTCAACATCATCGCCGCCCCGACCGACTCCGAGGCGCGGCGTTTAGCGACGACACAACAAATGTCGTTTGCCAGCATTTTTCGTGGCGCGCGCGGGCTGAGCCAACCGCCGATCGACGACATCGAAACCTTTTGGTCTCCGACGGAGAAGGCGCAGGCAATGCGCATGCTCGCGCGTTCCATCGTGGGTTCTCCGGAGACGGTGCGTGACGGCATCGCGAAGCTGGTCGCCGAGACGGACGCCGACGAGCTCATCGTCGTATCCGACGTCTACGACCAAGCATTGCGGCTGCGCTCCTTCAAGCTCATCGCCGACGCAGCTGGCGCTGTCATAAGCGGGCAGTTGGGTGGCAGTTTTCAGCTCAAAGAAGACCAGCCATGAAGGCCATCGGATACAAGAAATCGCTTCCCATCGACGCTGCGGACGCTCTGATCGATTTCGAGGCGCCTAAGCCGGAACCGACCGGCCGTGATATCCGGGTTGCCGTGAAGGCGGTCTCGGTCAACCCGGCTGACTACAAGGTGCGCAAGCGCGCCGAGCCGCCGCAGGGCCAGATCAAGATTCTGGGCTACGATGCGGCCGGAATCGTGGACGCCGTCGGTCCCGAGGTCTCGCTGTTCAAGCCGGGCGACGAGGTCTTCTACGCCGGCTCGATCCAGCGCCAGGGCACCAATTCTGAGTTTCATCTAGTCGATGAGCGCATCGTCGGCAAGAAGCCGAAGGCGCTGTCCTTCGCGCAGGCCGCAGCCCTGCCCCTGACCACGATCACCGCCTGGGAGCTCCTGTTCGACCGGCTCGGCGCGGTGCCCGGCAAGAGCCTCGATCCGCGGACGCTTCTGATCACCGGCGGCGCCGGCGGGGTCGGCTCGATCCTGATCCAGTTCGCCCGCCGGCTGACCGGACTCACGGTGGTTGCTACCGCGACGCGGCCCGAATCGCAAAAATGGTGTCTCGGGCTCGGCGCGCACACGGTGATCGATCATGCCAGGCCTATGAAGGAACAGATTGAGAAACTGAAGCTGTCACCGGTCGCGCTTGTTGCAAGCCTCACAGCGACCGATCAGCACTACAAGGCGATCGCCGATTTCATGGCGCCGCAGGGCAAGTTCGGCCTGATCGACAGCCCGGCCGAGTTCAGCGTCGGCATGTTCAAGGGCAAGGCGATCTCGATCCACTGGGAAGCGATGATGACCCGCTCCTCGTTCGAGACGCCCGACATGATCGCCCAAAATCATCTGCTCAACGACGTCGCCGATCTCATCGACAAGGGCGTGCTGCGCACGACGCGGGACCAGACCTTCGGCACCATCAATGCCGCCAACCTGAGACGCGCCCATGCGCTGCTGGAGAGCGGCAAGTCGCGCGGCAAGATTGTGCTTGAGGGGTGGTAGGGCTCGGCCCCGTCATTGCAAGTCCGTAGGACGGGTTGAACAAAGCAAAACCCATCCTACGCGTCTACGTCTGGTCGCGGCGTGGCTCAGTCCTTTCGACGAAAGTGCATCGGCTTAAAAAGCTTTCTCTTGCCTAATATTGAAGTTGAAGCTAACTTCAATATTGAGAAGTCGCTGCCAGTCAAGAGGACACTCGTGCCGTACCGCCATTACTCGCTCCCGTCACTGCGTGCGGGCCTTTCCGCCATTGCCATGGTGGTCATGGCCACCGCCATCGCTGCTTGCAGCAACAGCCAGGCGGAAGCCCCGCCTCCGCCGCCCGAGGTCGATGCCGCCCAGATCGTGACCAAATCCGTACGCCAGTGGGACGAATTCACCGGGCGGATCGCGGCCATCGGCGCGGTCGACATACGTCCGCGCGTCAGCGGCTATATCGACCGCATCGCCTTCAAGGAGGGCGACATGATCAAGGCGGGCGACCTTCTGTTCGTGATCGATCCGCGTCCCTACCGCGCCAGCTATGACGCCGCGGTGGCCCAGCTCGAACGCGCCCGCGCATCGACGCAGCTCGCGGAGGCGCAGAACAAGCGCGCGGAATCGCTGATCAAGACCGGCGCGATCTCGATCGACACCTACGACACACGGAGCGCAGCACTGGGACAGACCAACGCCGACGTGCATGCAGCCGAAGCGGCGCTGTCCACCGCCAAGCTCAACCTCGACTTCACCGAGGTGCGATCGCCGATTGCCGGCAGAGTCAGCCGCGCGCTGCTGACGCTCGGCAACCTCGTCCAGGCCGACCAGACCGTGCTCACGAGCGTCGTGTCGCAGAACCCAGTCCATGTCTATTTCCAGCCGGACGAGCAGTCCTTCCTGCGCTATCGCGAACTCGCCCGTAAGGGCGAACGCGCCAACTCGGACAACCCGGTGCGGGTGGGCCTCGCCAGCGAAACCGGTTTTCCGCATTCGGGCACGGTGAATTTCGTCAACAACCAGGTCGATGCGGCGACCGGTACGATCAACGTGCGCGCGACGGTGCCGAACCCTGACGGCGTGTTCGTGCCCGGCCTCTATGCGCGCGTGCAGCTCGAAGGGCGCGCCGAATACATCGCGATGCTGATCGACGACAAGGCCATCATGACCGATCAGGATCGCAAATACGTCTATGTCCTTGGAACGGAAGACAAGGCCAAGCGCAAGGACATCATGCTTGGCAGCGTTCATGACGGTTTGCGGGTGGTGCAGTCAGGCCTCGATGCGAACGACAAGGTCATTGTTGCCGGTCTCCAGAAGATCTTCGCACCGGACACCAAGGTCAAACCCAACCTAGTTGCGATGAGCATCCGGCCCCAGTCGTAACCCGTAAGGAGACGCATCCGTGCACCTCTCAAGGTTTTTCATCGATCGCCCGATCTTCGCGGCGGTACTGTCGATCGTGATCTTCGTCGCCGGTGCGATCGCGATCCCGCTTTTGCCGATCAGCGAATATCCCGACGTCGTTCCGCCCACCGTCGTCGTGCAGGCGACCTATCCGGGCGCCAACCCGAAGGTTATCGCTGAGACCGTGTCGTCTCCGCTGGAGGAGCAGATCAACGGCGTCGAGAACATGATGTACATGAAGTCGGTAGCGGGGTCAGACGGCGTGCTGCAGATGACGATCACCTTCGCCCCCGGCACCGATCCGAACAAAGCGCAGGTGGACGTGCAGAACCGCGTTTCCCAGGCGCTGTCGCGCCTGCCGTCGGAAGTAGTCAGCCTCGGGGTGACCACGCAGAAGCAGTCGCCGGCTTTCCTCACGTTGATCACGCTGATTTCGGACACCAAGTATGACCCGCTTTACCTGCGCAACTACGCCAATATCCGGGTCAAGGATCAGCTCGCGCGCATTCCCGGCGTCGGCCAGATACGGCTGTTCGGTGGCGGCGACTATGCGATGCGCATCTGGCTCAATCCGGACAATATCGCTTCGCGCAACATGACCGCGGGCGATGTGGTGCGCGCCATCCAGGAGCAGAACATCCAGGTCTCGGCCGGCCAGCTCGGCGCCGAACCGATCAAAGGCGGCAGCGATTTCCTGATTGCGATCAACGCGCAGGGCCGCCTGCGCACGGCGCAAGAATTCGGCGATGTCGTGCTGAAAACCGGATCGAACGGCGAGGTCGTGCGGCTTTCGGACGTTGCGCGCATCGAGCTCGGCGCGAGCGACTACACCCTCCGTGGCCAGCTCGACAATTTCAACACGTCGATCATCGGTGTATTCCAGGCGCCCGGCGCCAACGCGCTGGCGACACGGGACGCGGTCATCGCAAAGATGGACGAACTCACCAAGCAGTTCCCACCCGGCGTGAGCTACCGATCGGATTATGATGCCACGATCTTCGTACGAGAATCGATCGCGGCTGTCGTTCACACGCTGTTCGAGGCGATCGCGCTGGTCGTGCTGGTAGTCGTCCTGTTCTTGCAAACCTGGCGCGCCTCGATCATTCCATTGATCGCGGTGCCGGTGTCGGTCGTCGGCACTTTCGCAGTGCTCTATCTACTTGGCTTTTCTATTAATACGCTCTCGCTGTTCGGGCTGGTGCTCGCGATCGGCATCGTGGTCGATGACGCGATTGTGGTGGTCGAGAATGTCGAGCGCAATATCGAGGGAGGTCTCTCGCCGCTTGAGGCCGCGCACCAGGCGATGACCGAAGTATCCGGGCCAATCGTCGCGATCGCGCTCGTACTGTGTGCGGTGTTCGTGCCGATGGCGTTCCTGACCGGCGTCACCGGCACCTTCTACAAGCAGTTCGCAGTGACCATCGCGATCTCGACCGTGATCTCGGCGATCAATTCGCTAACCTTGTCGCCAGCGCTCGCCGCCAAATTGCTGCATTCGCACGATGCGCCGAGGGATATGCTTTCGCGCCTCATCGACCGCCTGCTCGGCTGGTTGTTCCGGCCGTTCAACAGCTTCTTCAGAGCGAGCTCGGATCGGTACGAGGGCGCCGTTTCGCGCACGCTCGGTCGACGCGGTGTGGTGTTCATCGTCTATGTGGTGCTGTTGGCCGGCACCGGGCTGATGTTCAATGCCGTGCCACGGGGCTTCATTCCGACCCAGGACAAGCTCTATCTGATCGCCGGCGTGAAGCTGCCCGAGGGTTCCTCGCTGGAGCGCTCCGATGCCGTGCTGCAAAAGATGAAGGACATCGCGCTCGGCACGGAGGGCGTTGCCCACGTGATCGGCCTGACCGGTTTCAACCCAACACAGCAAACCAATACGCCGAATTATGCCGTCGCCTTTCCGATCTTGAAGCCGTTCAACGAACGCCACCGCAGCGCCAAGGAGATCGCCGCCGACATCCAGGCCAAGATCGCCCAGATCAAGGAAGGCTTTGCCTTCGTGCTGAACCCGCCGCCGGTCCTCGGCCTCGGCCAAGGCGCGGGCTATTCGCTGTTCGTCGAAGACCGTGCGGGCGCGGGCTTCGGCGCGCTCCAGCAAGCGGCCAACGCCCTGCAATCTGCGGCGGTGAAGACGCCAGGCATGGGCTTTCCCTTCGTTGGCTACCAGTCCAACGTGCCACAACTCGATATCCAGGTTGATCGCGTCAAGGCCAAGGCGCAGGGCGTGGCGCTGACCAACCTATTCGAGACACTCCAGGTCTATCTCGGCTCGTCCTATGTCAACGACTTCAACCTGTTCGGCCGCACTTGGCGCGTCTATGCGCAAGCCGACGGCGACTTCCGCAAGCGCGTGGAGGACATTGCAAACCTGAAGACGCGTAACGACAAGGGCGAGATGGTCCCGATCGGCTCGATGGTGAAGATCAGTCAGACCTACGGCCCAGATCCGGTGCTGCGCTACAACGGCTATCCGGCGGCCGATTTCATCGGCGAGGCCAATCCGGCCATGCTGTCCTCGGCGCAAGCGATGGGCACGATGGCCGAGCTTGCCCGGCGGGTGTTGCCCAACGGCATGACCATCGAGTGGAGTGACCTTAGCTTCCAGGAAGCTACCCAAGGCAATGCCGCGCTGCTGGTATTCCCCGTCTCGGTTCTGCTTGCTTTCCTGGTACTGGCGGCTCTCTATGAGAGCTGGGTACTCCCCCTCGCGGTGATCCTGATCGTTCCGATGTGCTTGCTCTCGGCCTTGGCCGGCGTGAAGCTCTACGGTAGCGACAACAACACCTTCGTCCAGGTCGGGCTCGTCGTGCTGATGGGCCTCGCTTGCAAGAACGCGATCCTGATCGTGGAATTTGCGCGTGAACTCGAATTCCAGGGCAAGGGCATCGTCGAGGCCGCGCTCGAAGCTTGCCGGCTGCGGCTGCGGCCCATCGTGATGACTTCAGTGGCCTTTATCGCCGGCACATCCGTGGTTCTCTCGATGGCGCTGGTTGCGCCGGCACGATTCCGTTGGTTCTCTCGCATGGCGCTGGTGCCGAGGTGCGCTCGGCGACCGGCGTTACCGTGTTCGCCGGCATGATCGGGGTTACCCTGTTTGGCCTTTTCCTGACGCCGGTGTTCTATGTTGGCCTGCGCAAGCTATCTGGCCGCAAGTTGATCCAGCACGGCAAGGCCAGTCTCTCGCACGGGTGAAGCCGACAAGCGCGTGGGCGGCCGTGAATATCGCAGTCGCTCCGATTAAGATGGAAGGTCTGCGGTTCATTAGTGAATTCTGCTCAGTGATGTACGAAATGGATTTGAGGTTTTCACACTGCTGCCCTCCGCCCAATGATGGAGGGCCGGCAAACCATGGGTTTCGTTCTCTCTCACTGATCCGGTCGAGATCTAAAGAAATTGGCCGATCTCGATAAAGGCCCACTGCAGGAATCCGCGATGTCACGTCCGCCCAAAAAACTCGCGTTGTTTATAGATGGCGCTAATCTCCATGCGACCGCCAAGGCGCTTGGTTTCGACATCGACTACAAGCGGCTGCTGAACGAATTCGAGAGTTGGGGGACGCTAGTCCGCGCCCATTACTATACGACGATTATCGAGGATCAGGAATTCTCATCAATACGTCCCCTTATCGATTGGTTGAACTACAACGGCTACAGTGTCGTTACGAAGCCGGCAAAAGAATTCATCGATGCAATGGGGCGCCGAAAGCAAAAAGGGGACATGGGGATAGAACTAGCCGTCCATGCGATGGAGCTGGCGGAGCATATCGACCAATTGGTCCTTTTCTCGGGGGACGGCGATTTCCGCATCTTGGCTGAAGCGGTGCAGCGTCGCGGCGTCCGCGTCACAGTAGTCTCAACACTTGCGAGCCAGTCCCCGATGGTTGCAGATGAGCTCCGCCGCCAGGCCGACGAGTTCATCGACATCGTCGAGCTGCAGCCCTTCATCGTCCGCGACCCTGCCGCACGCCCCGCGCGGCGCGACCAGCGCCAATACTCGCCGCAGCTTGCGCAGCGCGAGAGCTCAACGAATTAGCGTGAATTCCGAACGGAGAGCTGCTCAAGCATTCGAGAGCTTTGACTGACCGCGATCGATCCGAACGAGTTCTACCGCGACAGCATCACCGCCACGACGGTTTCTGACGGAGACATTGATGAATTTATTTCAGAAGCCGGCGTGCAAATATGAAATTTTCATTGGGGCGATTCGCAATGATTTTCCAGGCGGACGCCGAGGTCGCATGTCGCCGCGCATTATCTCTATGGCTGGGGTGAAGACGGTCGAGGCCCCAGCGCCCGGAAAGGAGCCGCGACGCCGCTAAGCCCGCTCGAGACTAGGAATCGCGGGCTATGAATACGAGGCCCGGAGAGACTTCAAGTCGGTTCAGGGAAAACGAGGCGAGCCTCGAAGCCGCTGCCACGGCCTATGACAGGGGAAATGAGCGTCAGGCTGCCACCAATCTGCTTCATGACGCTATCAACAATGGCGAGCCCGAGACCGCCGCCGGCGCCGATCGATGATCCGCGAACGAAAGGTTTCTTCAGAGCTTCGAGGGTCTCGGAGGAAATGACGGCGCCGCCATTGAGCAGCCGAATTTGTCGGCCGCGCTCGACAACGATCTCGATCGGCTCGTCGGACGCGCCGTAACGGATGGCATTCTCGATCAGGTTGCGGAGCGTGATGCCGAGAATGTCCAATTCCCCCTGCACGATGAATTCGTCCTGGCATTCCGCGGTGACGATCAGTCTGTCTCCCACGCCCTCGTGTCGGCGAAACTCATCGACCAGCACTTGCAGGACAGTCAATATATCGACGGGATCCTGCTGCATCCCGACTCCTGCGCCGGTCCGCGATAGTTGCAGCAGCTTCTCGGCAAGACTGCTTAGCCCTTTTATTTGGTTGACGATACGCACCGCACGTTCTGCGTGCTGCGTGCCGGCGAGTTGCGCCGAGAGTAATTGCATCTGCGCCAACACGGCAGCGATTGGCGTCCGCAGCTCGTGCGCGCTGTTCGCAGCGAACTGGCGTTCCGCCGCCAGCGCACGCCCCAGCCGCTCCAGCAGCCGATTCACGGCTGCAAGGATTGGAGCGAGTTCGGTCGGCAGGCCCATATCGGGGATCAGCGATAGATTGGAGCCGTCGCGATGACCGATCTCCCAGCGCAACCGGTCCAAGGAGCTCATACTCCGAAACACCGCCCAGCGGATCAAAAACCAGGACAATGGCAAGAACAGCAGCAGCGGTCCGACGGTGAGCCCGACGGCTCGCCATAGGGCTTCGGAGCGGTGCATCGCAGGCTCGGCGACCTCGATGAAGTAGCCGTCCGCAGCTGCGGGCTGAGCATAGACCCGGTAGCGCGGGGTGTCATGAAAGCCAGCCTGGCGCCGGACCTGAAACGGCGCCTCAGGCGCATTGTCGGAGCGCATGACGATTTCGCCGGTCGGACCGATGATCTGATACGCCAGGGCCTTGGGATCCAACGTCGTGACGAGTTGCCGAGCCATCTGCTGCATGGCCTGCGGCTGCCGCACGGCATCGTAGGTGGCCGGGAGCAGCCGCTGCGCCACTTCCTCGATCGCATCATCGAGCCGTTCATTGATCTCGAATACCGTGAGCATGCCTGCGGTGACGCTGCCCAGCAGCCACAGTCCCGCCATCGACGAGCACAACAGCCAAATCAGGCGCGTTACCAGACTCCTGCCTGCCACGTCTTAGTCTCCCAAGCGATAACCGAGACCGCGTATCGTGCGGATGAAATCCCGCCCGAGCTTGCGGCGAATGCGGCTGACATAGACCTCGATGGTGTTGCTTTCGATCTCCTCGCCGAATGCGTACAGCGCATCCTCGATTTGCTCTTTCGAGACCGTCGATTGCCGCCGTCGGCCCAGCACTTCGATGACGGCCCACTCCCGCGCGCTCAGTTCGACAGGTCGCCCGTCCAACCGCGCGACTTTCGATTCCCACTCCAGTTCCACCGGACCGACCTGAACGACCGGCACTGACTTGCCGAAATACCGGCGGCCGACGGCCTCCAGACGTGCATTCACTTCGTCGAGATCGAAAGGCTTGACGATGTAATCGTCGGCGCCCGCTTTAAGCCCCTCGATCCGGTCACTGACCAAATCGCGCGCGGTGAGGATGACGACCGGCAGCGCGTCACCGCGGCGGCGAAGCTTGCGCAGGAAATCCAGGCCGCGCCCGTCGGGCAGGTGCAGATCAAGCAGCAGTGCGTCATAGGAGACTGTACGCGCCGCGTGCTCCGCCGGCTCCAGCCGCTCGAACCAGTCGACGGCATGTCCCGCCGCACGAACATGCTCCTGCACAGCCGATCCGAGATGCGGCTCGTCCTCAATCAGCAAGACTCGCATGGTTCGCTCACGATGCTCATGAAAGGTAGTTGAAGGAGAAAGCTGAAGCCAACCTGAACGTCATGGAGATAGTCTTCAGGCCGGCGTCAGAAAAGCCCGCTAACGATCCCGGCCAACGGTTTTCTTCGGAGCGGAAAATGATGCACACAAGCCTATCACGCACAGCTCACGCTTTCGCGATCAATGGGTCGGAGGCCGGTCATGGGCCGTTGCCTCTTCGTCGGGTATTGCCGCTTACGAAGCGCCGATTGCTCCTCAGCGTCGCGACGGTCGCGATCGCCTTGACCGCAGGATTTGCGGTGGGCCGTTCGTTGCCGTCCGCCTCGACCGCGGCGCCCGTGAGTGCCCCGGCGGCGGTCGCCGCCGATCCGGAGCTGCCAGCCACAATTACTCTCTCCGAACCGAAGCTCGCGAACCTGCAATTGCAGATCGAGCAGGCGAAGTCCGGTCCGCTGGTTCGTGCCGTGTCGGCGACGGGTAGCGTCGGCTACGATCAGCTCCATCTTGCCCGCATCAGGCCCGTTGCGCGCGGCCGGATCGAAGCGCTCGACGTAAACGCCGGCGATCGGGTCGTAGCGGGTCAGCGGTTGGCGGTCCTCGACAATTTCGACCTCAGTGCCGCCCACAGCAGGGTTCTGAGCGCCGAGGCGGCGCTCAGTCAGGCACAAGCGCAACTCAGGGCCGCAAATGCTGCTTACGACCGCGCGACAAGCCTTATTCGCAACGACCTCGTGACGCAGGCCGAGGTCGAGGCTCGGCGCGCCACCGTTGCCACCATGGAAGCCGATCTCCGCACCAAGCAGGCCGTGTTGCAGCAGTACCAGGAGGAAGAGGCGCGGCTCTTGCCGATGCGGGCCGCCACCGCAGACGCAGACCCTTCCAGCGATCAGCCGAAGCTCGGCTCGCGGGGCGCCATTGTCGCGCCATTCGCCGGCGTGGTTGATTCGGTCTCTGTGGCGAAAGGGGAGATCATCGATCCGGCGGCGTCGATATTGACCGTGTCGGACCTCTCGACCGTCTGGGTCCAGGCCGACGTAGCGGAGAGGGATCTCGGCGCAGTCAAGGTGGGCGATGCGGTCGAGGTGAGAGTGCGTGCCTTTCCAGGTCGCGTTTTTACCGGCCGTGTCACCTACATCCCCGACCAGATCGAGACGACGACGGGGATGGCCAAGGTGCGCTGCGAGATCCCCAACCCGGACGGCGCGATGCGCGTCAATATGTTCGCCACCGTCAACATCCTCTCACCACAGGGCGGCAACGCTGTCTTGGTGCCGAGCGAAAGCCTGCAGGAAGTCAACGGGCAGAGCGTCGTGTTCATTCCGACAGGTGATCGCCAGTTCGCCTGGCGTGCGGTTCGCACCGGCCCGGTCGCAAACGGAAAGACCCAGATCACGAGCGGGCTTGCGGCTGGCACCGCAGTCGTCGGCGAGGGCAGCTATTGGCTCAAGGCGGCTCTGATGCAGTCCACCATTCCGGACCAGGGCTAGGAGACATCACCGTGATCAACAGGATCGTCGATGCCGCCCTCGGCAACCGTATGCTCGTCCTCATCCTCATCGCCGGGCTTGTCGCTGCTGGCCTCTTGAGCATGCAACGCCTGCCGTTCGATGCCGACCCGGACATCTCACCGCTGCAGGTGCTGGTGACGACCCAGGCACCGGGTTTGGCCCCGCCTGACGTGGAGCGTTCGATCACCTTGCCAATCGAGTTGGCCTTGCAGGGCCTCCCGGGCATGACGAGCTACCGGTCGATCTCGCGCTATGGGCTGTCCGTCATCTATGTGAAATTCGCCGACGGCGGCGACATCCTGACCGACCGCACGCTGGTTGCGCAGCGGCTGAGCCAGACAGCGCTGCCGCCAGAAGCCGGGACACCGCGGCTCGGGCCACTCTCCGACGGGCTCTCCGAGATTTACCAGTTCAGGGTCGAGGGCAAGAACTACTCGCTCATGCAGTTGCGCTCGATCCTGGATTGGCAGGTCTCACCGCAGCTCAAGCTGGTCCCGGGCATCACCGAGGTCAACGTCAACGGCGGCGAGCTCAAGACCTACGAGGTCCGAGTCTCCCAGAGCGCGTTGACGCGCTTTGGGATGTCCGTCGAGGAGGTCTACAACGCGGTGGCGCAGAACAACCGCGCGGCCGGCGGTGCGACGATCGCGCGCAACGGCGAGCAGGCTGTCATCCGCGGCGAAGGACTGCTGGAATCCATCGGCGACATCGGCAATATCGTCCTGCGCACCGCGGCCGGCGGTTCGCCGCTGTACATCAAGAACGTCGCCGAGGTGGTAGAGGCGCCGATGCCGCGGCTCGGTGCGGTGACGAGCCAAGGCGACGGCCAGGCCGTGGTGGGCGTCGCTCTGATGACGCTGGGCGAGAACACGCGCGTGGTCGCGCAGCGGCTAGGCGCCGCCGTTGAACAGATCAACAAGACTTTGCCGCCTGGTGTCAGCATCGTGCCCTACTACAATCGCGCCGATCTGATCGACCGCGTCCTGCAGACGGTGGCCCACAACCTGGCCGAAGGCGCTCTCCTGGTCATCACGGTCCTGTTGTTGTTGCTGGGCAATTTTCGCGCCGCCCTCATTGTGGCACTGGCCATCCCGCTCTCGATGCTGGCCGCCGTCACTGCGATGTACTTCACTGGGCTGTCGGGCAACCTGATGAGCCTCGGCGCCATCGATTTCGGCCTCCTGGTCGACGGCGCGGTGGTGATGATCGAAAACATCGTGCGCCGTCGTGCGGAGGCGCCATCTCTCCCGGCCGAGCAGGTGGTGCGCGAGGCCGCGCACGACGTGGCGCGCCCGGTCGCCTTTGCGGTCGCGATCATCACTCTGATCTATTTGCCGATCCTCAGCCTGCAGGGCGTCGAGGGCAAGATGTTTCGCCCGATGGCGCTCACCGTGATGTTCGCGCTGGCCGCGTCGCTGGCGCTGACGCTCACGCTGATGCCGGTGCTCGCTTCCTTCTTCTTGCGCAGGCCGGTCGCCGAGCGGGACAGTCGCATCATTGGCGTGGCTCGGAGCAGTTACGCGCCAGTGCTCGCGAAAACGATGCGCCATCCCGGAATCACCATTCTGGTGGCGACCGTGATGCTGGGCGGTGCGCTCTTGACCGGCTCCCGTCTTGGCGCAGAGTTCCTGCCGCGTTTGGAGGAGGGCGCTCTCACCGTAACGACCACCAAGCTGCCCGGCATCTCGCTCGAATCCGCGGTCGCCACTCAGACCATGGTGGAGAAGACGCTGAAGATATTCCCCGAGGTGCAGAGCGTGACCACGCTCGGTGGCAGTTCGGAGATCCCGACAGACCCGATGGGGGTCGAGCAAAGCGACACCTTCATCATTCTCAAGCCAAAATCGGAATGGCGCACCGCGCAGACCGAGGCCGGGCTGATCGAAGCGTACAAGGAGGCACTGGATCAGAGTGTGCCCGGCATTACGCAAAGCTGGGCGCAACCGATCGAGATGCGCATGGACGATCTCTTGCAGGGTGTGATGGCCGACCTCGCCATCGTCATCCACGGGACCGACACGGCAACACTCCGCGACCTCGCCGACCAGGTGGCGCGTGTGGTCTCGGCCGTTCCCGGCGCGGCCGACGTGCAGGCAAAACAGACGGTTGGTCAGCCGTATCTCCGCGTCATCGTGGATCGCGGCGAGATCGCGCGACGCGGGTTCAATGCGACCCAGGTGCTCGACCTCGTCGAAGCGCTGGGCGGGCGCACCGTCGGCACCATGAAGGACGGCGACGAGCGGTACAATATCCGCGTCCGGCTCGCTCCGCAGGACCGCGACAGCATCGACCATATCCGGGCGCTGCGCGTGAACAACGGCGCCGGGGTCTCTGCTGCCCTCGGCGATCTGGCCGATATCCGCTGGGAGCCCGGCCCCGCGCAGATCGAGCGCGAGGAAGGCAGGCGCATCATCAAGGTGCAGGCCAATGTACGCGCGCGACCGCTCGCCAGCTTCGTGACCGACGCGCAACAGGCGGTCGCGGCCCAAGTCCGCCTGCCGCCGGGCTATACGATCTCGTGGGGTGGCAGTTTCCAGGATCTGCAGCAGGGCATGGCGCGGTTGTCGACCGTCGTGCCCGTGGCGCTCGCCGTCATCTTCCTACTGCTCTATCTGATGTTCGGCAGCGCGCGGCTCGCGACGCTGATTTTCTTCAACGTGCCGTTTGCGGCCGTGGGCGGAATCTTCGCGCTCGCGCTGCGCGGCATGCCGTTCAGCATCTCGGCCGCGATCGGTTTCATCGCCTTGTTCGGAATCGCGATTTTAAACGGCGTCGTGATGGTCAGTTACATGGAGGAGCGGCGCAAGGAGGGACTCGCCGCCGCTGCGGCGGCCAGGCAGGCGGCCATGACGCGGCTACGCCCGGTGCTGATGACGGCGACCGTAGCCAGCCTCGGCTTCTTGCCGATGGCGGTTTCGATGAACTCCGGCGCCGAAGTGCAGCGCCCGCTCGCGACCGTGGTCATCGGAGGCCTGATCAGCGCGACGTTGCTCACCTTGCTGGTGCTCCCCGCCCTCTATTCCTGGTTCTGTCCGGCGCGGCCTTCCGTTCGCCCGGCTGCAGGTGACGCGCCCTATGCGCTCCAGCCTGCAGAGTGAACTTGCGACCAATCATAACGAGATCATGCCATGAAAAACTCTCTGACCTCACCGAGCGGGAAGTGATACGCGATGATACGAATTGTAACCTGGTTCACGTGGCTGCTGGTTTTCGGATGGGCGTGTGCGGCCCACGCCTCGCCGGTCCCGCCTGCCGACCCGGTGTGGAGCACAGATCGGATCGCCCGGCTGCCGCGCGAGGTCAGGGAACGTGTCCTGTCCGCGTGCGGACCGCAGGCGAGGGCAGGTCACTACTTCGCCACCTACGATCCCCACTCGGACGCCATCCATCTCGACTACTCGCTTCTGGAATGCCCCGACCTGTCGAGCTTCGGCGGCGGGATCAGCGGGCTCCACCAGACCTTCGTCAGACGCGCCGGAGGATACATCTCGTCTCACAGTCAAAGGGATGTTCGACGCACGGCCGCTGGCATCGGCTTTTCCCGCTCACCGCCTGATCAATGAGCGACACCGTGCATTCCAGAAGCACCCGCTTCACTGTGGTCGCAACGAACCCATGATGGGAAGGTTGGTCGAAGACCAGCGAGCGATCAGCCTTCACGCGCGGTTTGATGAGGTCTGAGTGTACGCAGACATCATGGGTCGTGATTTGCAATCAGTATTGATAGCGATTTTCGCGAACCCGCGACAAGCTTGCGACTTGTCCTCGTCGGCTCACGCGGTTGCCTCATCAACCGCGCAACGATCCCAGGATGACGGTGCGTGCCGATCGCAGGAACCTCTCAACCACTGGCGTCGGCAACCTGTGCCTCAGTCTTTGGATTACCACCGGAAGGCGCTGTGAACATTCGAGCGGTAGCGCGTGCAACCCCCAACGATCGGCGCCATGGCGAAAAGAGTATTCCGTCATAACGGTGACGTAGCCTCCGGTTCCGAGGAGTTGCAAGCGCAGTTGCATGGAATAGGTCGCTATCGCTGCATCCGGCACCGTCAGGCCACGCTGCCTGAATTCATCCTCCAGGATGGTGCGGGCAATGCTGTCGGTGGCCGCCAGGATCCAGGACTCTCCCGTCAAGTCCGTCCAGTCGACCCGGTCTCGCATTGCCAGAGGATGAGTTGAGCTCACTACGACCTTGAGCTTCTCCTCCATCAGGTGCTCGATGAGCAACTCGCTATCTATGTCCTCGCGTGAGCGCCGCCCCAGCAGAACGTCTACGCCGCGTTCCATGAGTTCACGGTATTCAGTCCCTGAAACGCGCATGCTGGTCTCGAAGACATGCACGGATATTCCGGGATAGCGGCTGCGCAAATGCGTGATAATGTCGGCCAGGAGGCCTCCGGCGATGAACGCCATGTCGGCACCGACGCGCACGATGCCACGGCCACCATCCGTCAGGAACGCGATGTCGCGCATGCCCAGGTCGAGGGTATCAAGCGCCTGACGCCCGCGGGCGACCATCGCTTCTCCCGCCACGGTGAGCACCACGCCGCGCGGGCCTCGATCGAGCAGACGAATGCCCGCGAAACGCTCCAAGTCGGCGATCGCCTGCGAGACGGCAGGCTGAGTGACCGACAGAAACGCCGCCGCCTTGGCCATGCTGCCGAGCTCGGCGACCACGGTCAGAGTGTGGAGATCACGAAGCTTCAGGGAACGCCCCAGCCGCATCCGCAATGCATCGTCTCGCGTAGACATAACGTTCTCTTATATCTCCATTCGCTCTTTGGCAATTCCGCAGACACGACGAGGCACTCCATGTTCGGCCCAATGGGTCGGCAGCCCGATGGAGTAACAGACCAATGGATTTCATCGAGGCTCTCGACACGCGCATGCAAGACGTGGCCTCCGCGTGTGTTGGCTGCGGCAAGTGTTTCGAAGTCTGCCCAATGAAGGGGTCTATCGGCCTCTCCGAGACCGATCCGAAGGACGTACTCGGCGGCATTATCGATCTGATACGCGGGGGCGATGGCAACGAAGCCGCGCAACGCTGGGCTGGCGCATGCTCAAGCAGCGCCTTCTGCCGCGACGCCTGTGACTACGGGGTGGACCCGCTCTTTCTTGTGAAAATGGCGAATTACGCGAATGTCCGTCGCCGTGACGGCGATGCCGTTCGGAAGAACGGAGCCGCTTCCTTCCGCACTGTCGCCAAGTCGCTGCGGATTCTGTCCAGGCTTCAAGTGGATCAGAACACAGTTGCCCGGCTTCAGCCGACGCCTAAGCCCGTCACGGACGAATGCAAGCCCGACATCGCATTCTATATTGGTTGCAATGTAGGGAAGACACCGCACATTGTCCTGTTGTGTGTCGAAATCCTGCAGGCGATGGGCTTGTCCTGCGAGATCCTTGGTGGTTCGAGCGCCTGCTGCGGCATCAACCAATTTCGAGCGGGTGATGGCGAAACCGCAGGGCGTGCCGGCCTGGCCGCACTGAGCCAAATCGAGGCCCAGCAGGCGACTACCAACCTGTCGTGGTGCCCGAGCTGCCAGTTACAGTTCGAGGACGTCATCTTGCCCGCGCACCGGCTCATGACGGGGCGCGTTGATGCCGGCCTGACTCCGTTCTTCGTTTTTCTCGAGCGCAATCTCGACAAGCTGAGGCCACTCTTCAAGCACGACATCCGCAAGCGGGTCGCCATCAACGAGCGACCCGGAACACCCGATGTCTTGCGCGCAGTCGAGCGGTTGCTGAGCGAGATTTCAGGCATCGAGCTCGTGCACCTCGACGTGCCGCGGGCTGGACTGATGTCCACCTATCTGAACGTCACTCCGAAGTTCAAGGAAAGCCTGCGTGCGGAGGAATTCGAGGCGGCGGCGCGCGCGGGCATCACCACTCTCGCAACCATTTTTCACGGATGCCATCGGGAGCTCTGCAAGTTCGAGAACGATGTTTCCTTCGAAATCGTCAATGTGGTCGAGATCATCGGCGAATGCATCGGCATCCGCGTGGAAGATACCTACAAGAAGCTGGCGCTCGCAGCGTCCGTAGATGAGGCGCTGCAGAACAGTGCGCCGCTCTTGGCCGAACACGGCCTCAATGCCGATGAAGCCCGGGACGCCCTCATTGCCGACCTGCTCGGGGCAAAGGTGCTCCAAGGAGCGATCCGGGAAATTGCCTAACACCCAAACAGCAGGTCAATTATGACACGGATTGTTTTCAGGACTCCGCAGGGAACCGATCGCGAATGCGAGGCTGAGATCGGCGAGAGCCTCATGGCCGTTGCACGCAATCATGCGATCCACGGCATTGAGGCCGAGTGTGGCGGTGCCCTTTCCTGTGGCACCTGCCATGTTTACCTCACGGCGCCTGCCAGCGCGGTCCTGCCGGCCCCCTCGGAAGCGGAGAGCAGCATGCTCGAGGTGGTGGCGGGGGAGCGCAGGTCCAACAGCCGGTTCGCCTGCCAGATTGCTATCACGCCCGACTTGTCCGGGTTGTTCGTCGAAATCCCGGCAACGCAGTTCTAGTGCGGATGGGCATTAATCCGGGAACGTTGGGGAGTATCGCTATTATCGGTGCCGGCCATGCCGGTACCGAGGCAGCATTTGCGCTTCGCCTTCACGGCTTCGACGGGTCGATCACGCTGATCAATGGCGAGGATACTTTGCCCTACCAGCGACCACCTCTGTCCAAATCCTTCTTGCAGCGCGGCTTGAGTACGCCTCTGCGTTCGCCGGATGCATTCGTGAGCGCCAAGATCGATGTCGTTCGCGCGAGGGTAAAAGAAATAGATCAAACGCGACTGGCGTTGCTTTTGGACCGAGGCGACGAGATACGGTGCGATCATGTTGTACTCGCCCTTGGCGCACAGCCCAACCGGCTCGCCGTGGCGGAAGGTTTAAACCTTGCCAATCTCAATGACCTGCAATCGGCCGAGCGCCTGCGCGGCGCGTTGCCGCACGCGCGCCGCGTAGCTATCACCGGTGCAGGCTTCATCGGAATGGAGCTCGCGGCAGCCGTGGTGGCTCTTGGTAAAGAGGTGGTGGTCGTTGATCGGGCTGCGAGAGTGCTGGAACGGTCGACGTCGCGCGACGTATCCCGTTATCTTGGCGATCGGCACCGCCTGCGCGGCGCAAAGATCATCCTCGATGTCGGCGTGACCGACATCCGGCGCCATAGCTCGCTGGGCTGTGTTCTGACCCTATCCAACGGCGTGCAGATCGATGCGGACCTCGTGGTCGAAGCCGTCGGCGTCACGCCGAGACTCGAGCTTGCGAAGCAAGCTGACCTTCGGACGGGCATCGGAATCATCGTCAACCGCGATCTTCTGACGTCGGATCCGCGAATTAGTGCGATCGGAGATTGCGCGCAATTTCCACTTTGCGAAGCCTCCCGCGCTATCGTGCTCACCTCTGTTCAGAATGCGGCCGATCAGGCCAAGCACGTCGCCAAACGCCTTGCCGGTGTTCGGACTTCATATTTCGCCGTCCCTTGGTTCTGGAGCGATCAGGCAGATGACAAGCTGCAAATCGTTGGGCTTGTCCCGCAATGCGCCGACCGGGTCGTGCGGCGCTCCAAAAATGACCGATCCTTCTCGATATTTTCCTTTCAGGATGACCGACTTGCCAGCGTCGAAACATTGAATTCTCCAGCAGAGCACGTAATCACCCGGCGCCTCTTGGGCGCACGTGTCCCGATCCGGCCGCAACAGGCCGAAGATCCCAAGTTCGACCTGGCCTCTCTTTTCCGAGCGCCTTCGCAGACCGCAAATAACTGAAGTTGGCGAAAGGCCTAAAGGCCGAACGAGACCTCCAAGTCTTCCAGATAACTGAGGAACAATAGATGTCCATCTCTCTGAGCGAAGGTCTGGTCATAGCGCCAAAGAAGAGTCCGCCACGCGTCTGGAGTTCAATCTATTTCCAGGTCGTTACCGCTGCGATATTTGGCATAGCGCTAGGATGGTATCTCCCAGCGCTGGGTACGGAGATGAAGATATTCGGCGATTTCTTCATTCGCTGCGTCAAGATGGTGCTTATCCCGATCATTTTTCTGACCATCACCGTCGGTGTTGCCCGAATGACCGACATTAAACGGCTCGGTGCGGTTGGAATTAAGACGATCCTCTATTTCGAAGTAATCTCGACGATGGCTCTGGCGATTGGGCTAATCGTCGGCAATCTCGTTCAGCCTGGCGCAGGATTTAATGTTGACGTCTCCAAGATTGATACCGCATCGATCGCTACATTTCAGAAAAGCTCTACGACACTTGCCGACACGATCTTCACACTGGTGCCGGAAAATATCCTTTGGGCCATGTCCAAGGGAGAGATATTACCAGTCCTGATTTTTGCCGTCCTCTTTGGTGTCGGGCTTTCTCTGAGCGGCAAATTCGCTCAGCCGGCCGTCGATGCGATGGACAGCGCACTCCACGGGTTTTTCGGCGTGATGCGCATTGTCATGCGGCTCGCTCCGATTGGCGCGTTTGGCGCCCTTGCCTTCACGATCGGGAAATACGGGATCAGTTCCGTTGTCAATCTTGCGCTGCTTGTGGCCTGCATGTATCTAACGTCAGCGTTCTTCGTTGTGTTTGTACTAGGAGCAGTGGCGCGCATTGCTCGTGTGCCGATGCTGAAATTCCTGCGCTATATCCAGGCCGAAATCGCCATCGTTCTTGGCACCTGTTCATCTGAGAGCGTGCTGCCGCAACTCATGGAGAAGCTGGAGCGCGCGGGATGTCCCAAGCCTATCGTCGGGCTGGTGATGCCTGCGGGTATCACCTTCAACCCGGACGGCAGTGCGATCTATCTGAGCCTTGCGGCGTTGTTCATATCGCAAGCGACGAACACCACTCTGTCGCTAACAGATCAGATCGCCCTGCTTGCCGTCATGCTTGTGACATCCAAAGGATCCGCAGGTGTGGCCGGGGCCGCTTTCATCGCCCTTGCGGCCACGCTGGCCACTACTCACACGCTTCCTGTCGCCGGGCTCGCGCTACTTCTTGGGGTCGACCGCTTCATGAACGAGGCCCGCGCGGTAACCAATACCATCGGCAATGCGCTCGCAACGCTCGTCGTGTCGCGCTGGCAAGGAGAACTGGACGACAAGGCCATGATGCAAGCCTTGGCGCCGGACGTGTGAGCGCCGGTCATCGAGTTCTCGCTTCCAGAGTTCCGGGGGCTTCGATTCCGGATCTGATCGGCCCAAAAACAAGCGCGCCGCGAAACGCGCTGGGCATCGAGTTGTTGGCCTCCTGCAGGATTGATGATGTCTCCCATCACGCCACCCCTTCCTCGTAGGGATGATCCCGTCGGCGCTTTCATGCCGGGAACGCGTCTTCATATCGATCCCACAGGCTCGGGACCGTTGGATGGCCTAACCTGTGGCGTCAAAGATGTCTTCGATATTGCGGGAGCAACAGCGGGCTTCGGCAATCCTGTCTGGGCGCAAACCCATCCGCCGGCAACAGCGCATGCCTGGGCCGTCGAGCGTGTGCTCTCTCGCGGTGCGCGCGTGGTGGGCAAGACCATCTCCGACGAACTGGCCTTCAGTCTCAGCGGCGTAAATCACCACTATGGCGCTCCGCTCAACAGCGCTGCGCCCGATCGCCTGACGGGAGGTTCATCCTGCGGGTCGGCAGCGGCTGTCGCCGCAGGGCTCTGCGACTTCGCGCTCGGAACGGATACGGCCGGCTCCATCCGTGCTCCCGCGAGCTTCTGCGGTCTGTTCGGCTTTCGCCCCACCCATGGCGTAGTGTCGACCACTGGGGTATGCGCACTTGCGCCCTCCTTCGACGTCGTCGGATGGTGCGCGCGCGAGCCTGGAATACTGGAACGGGTGGGAGACGTGTTGTTGCCGCCTGACCAACTCGGTCTTGAATCATCGGTAATCCACTGGGATCTCGAGGCGTGGAGTATCCCGGAAGCGTGTGACCCATCGCACCGCGTTCAGATTTCCGGTCTCGTGTCCCCAAACATCCGGCTTGAGGACGGAGAAGTGAGCGAACGGGGGCTCGACATCTGGTTCGAGACGTTCCGGACATTGCAGCTGGCGGAGGTCTGGGCGCAGCTGAAGGACTGGCTGGAGATCGCAACACCCGCGCTCGGGCCCGGCATCGCGGAGAGGATGAAAGCCGCTCGAAGCGTGACCGCCGAGCAGGTCTCGGCCGCAGCGGCTCTGCGCGACGATATTCGCCGCCAACTGGAGCGAACCTGGCGGCGGACACAAGTGATTGTGATTCCCACCGTTCCCGGTGCAGCCCCGCTGCGGTCCGCTTCCATGGAGACGCTTGAGGCCTATCGGCGGCATGCCATGCGCCTTCTTTGTATGGCAGGACTTGGTGGATGTCCTCAGGTGACGCTTCCGTTCTTGCGCAGGTCCCATGCACCACATGGACTTTCGTTGATCACACCTCCCGGTACTGACCGTCAGCTACTCGCGTTGGCGCACCGAATTGCTGCGAAGTTCGCAGCTTTGGATTTGGAGTGGACGTGATCACACTCCGCGGAGGGCGGTGACCTCGGAGTAGGGTGGTGCTATTGATCGTCGTCGACGCGTTGACGAACCGCGCTAGGGTTATCGAGGCGTCAGACCCAGCTTCTTGGCGAAGATGCGGTCCACCGCCCGCTTGGGCAGCAGCCGCGGCACGGTCCAGTTGAACAGGGCGTTCCTGACTACGGCGTAGCGGGTCTTCGGCTTGTCGACGGTCAGCGCCATGAGCACCACAGCGCCCAGCCGTTCGGGCTTCAGTCCTTGGCGGCCGGTCTTGATGAAATAATCGTTGACCCGTTTCGCCGGCCCCTCGTAGGCGGTGCCCGCGAGATAGCCGATATCGGTGGCCTCGACCTTGTCCCAGATGGCGGTGACCACCGCCCCCGGGCCGATGATGATCACGTCGATCCCGAACACCATCAGCTCGCGCCGCAGCGATTCCGACAGCCCTTCCACCGCGTGTTTGGAACCGACGTAGGCGCCGACGAAAGGCGCGCCGAGCTTGCCGGCCATCGAGCTCATGTTGATCACCCGGCCGGGCCGCGTCTGGCTGGCCGGCGTCGCCGCCAGCAGCGGGGCGAAGGCCTGGGTCACGCGCAGCAGACCGATGACGTTGACATCAAACACCTGTTGGATTTCGTTGATCGGCTGATAGAGCAAGGGTCCGCCCAGGCCGATGCCGGCGTTGTTGACCAGGCCGAACAGCGATTCGCCGCCGAGCGCCGCCTTCACCTGCGCGGCCGCGGCGGCGACGGAGGCCGCATCGGTGACCTCCAGGGTGATGGGAGTGATCTTGCCCCGCGTCGAGGCCGAGGCCTTGCGCAGCAGCTCGCTCGCGGCCTCTGAGCGCACCCCAGCGAAGACGTCGTAGCCCGCTTTGGCTAGGGCCACGCTGGTCGCAAAGCCGATACCGGTCGACGCACCGGTCACCACAACTGTCTTAGACATGTTCGTCCCTGGCTTGTTCGTCCCGCCGCGCAGCCTGCGGTGTGAACACTGATCGCCACAGCCCTAACCTTTAAGTGTGGTTGAGGGTCAAGCGGTAATGGCGAAATCGGCCAAATCGGAGAACGTGCGATCGACATTCGCGGCGCCGACCATGCCGGTCTAACGCAATCCGTCACCTGTCCAAGGCCTGCGTCCGCTGCGGGTCCTTGAACTGCTTCAGAACGCGGTCGATGTTCGCTTCACAGGTCAACCCCTCAGGCCTGTTCTCAACATCAGCGATCAAGGCCTCGATCTGCAATCGCGTCCGCGCCAGGCGCTTTTCCATCGCGCTGATGTCGTCGACCTTTTTCCGCAGGGCGTCGAGCAAAGCTCCATCGTAGCCGCCGGACAGGTCACCGGGCATGAGGCGGCGAATTTCTTCGAGGGTGAAGCCGGCGTCTTGGGCGCTGGTGATGATGTTCAGCGCCACGAGCGCAGCGGGCGAATAGATCCGATAGCCGTTGGCCCGCCGGTCGACGCTGATCAGGCCTTGGGCTTCGTAGAAGCGAATCCGGGACGCGGTGAGCCCGGTGCGTTTGGCCAGTACTCCGATTTGCATGATTTCTCTAATGCCGCTTGACCCTCAACCTAACTTAAATGTTACGGACGAGGCAGTCCAGGAGCGAAAAACGAATGCTTGCATACGTCCTCACGCGATACGGCGGCCCGGTGCGTTGATGGAGTTCCCAGAACCAAAGCTTCGGCCGCGTGACATCCTCGTCAACGTGCGCGCGGCGGGTCTGAATCCGGTGGACATCGGATTTCGGCAAGGAAAGCTGCGGCCCGTTTATCGGCTGAAGCTTCCCCAGGTGCTCGGCAATGAGTTCGCAGGCGAGGTGGTCGCTGTCGGCGATCAGGTCACACGGTTCTCCGCCGGCGATCGGGTGTTCGCCCGGGTCGAGAAGGATCGGCTGGGCGCCTTCGCAGAACAGGCAGCTGTCGGTGAAGACAGCGCCGCCCATATACCCTCCAATATGGATTTCGAGGAAGCGGCGGGCGTGCCCCTTGCGGCGCTGACCGCGCTCCAGGCCTTGAGGGACGAACTCGGCGTGAAGCCGGGGCAGAAGGTCTTCATTTCGGGCGGTGCCGGCGGCGTCGGCACGTTCGCGATCCAGATCGCCAAATGGCTGGGCGCGTATGTGACGACGACCGCTTCGAAGCGGGGAGAGGCCTTGGTGCGCTCGCTCGGGGCTGATGAGGTGATCGACTATGCGAGCGACGATCTCTCAAGGTTCGGAAAGGACTTCGACGCGGGCTTTGATCTGATCGGGGGCGAGACCTTGGACCGGATGTTCAAGATCATGAAGCCCGGGACCAGGATCGTCTCGGTCGCCGCCGTTCCGGAGCCGCAGACCGCGCGGCAGGATCTCGGCGGTCGCAGAATTCTGGCCGGAGCCTTCTGGGCCATGAGCTACGGCGTCAGGCAGCGGGCGCGGCGCGCGGGCGTCGGCTACAGATTCCTATTCATGCATCCGAGCGGGAGCGATCTGGCTCTGCTCGCGGACCCGATCGAACAAGGTCACCTTCGGGTCATCATCGACAAAACCTATCCCTTCGCCAAAATCGCCGAGGCCCTCGCTTACGTTGAGACCGGTCGCGCTAAAGGGAAGGTCGTCGTCATCCAACGAATTTCGTCCTCTCGACCGTAAGCGTCCATTTAGAATGAACGCGGGGATGATCAACGCCCGTCAGCGCGCCTACAACGTCGACGCCCGGCCCGCCCGCACGCGAACTCGTGAAGAGGAAGGAGTAGACCCCATGGGACTTGTCTCAAGCATGACGGCAGCTTGTTTGGCGCTGGTTATCGGAATTGCGACATCTGGCAACGCGAACGCTCAAACAGACGGTGATCTGTCTGGTATCTGGCTGACGCAGGATCAGGGCTCGACCGTTCGTATCAGTCGCTGTAGCCGCGGGTACTGTGGATCTATCGTCAACGCCACAAAAGGTGCCGTCGATGCAAACAACCCGGATCTGAGATTAAGAACACGACCGCTGGAAGGCTTGATGATCCTTCAGGCGCCAACTCCGACGGCAGACGGTTTTGAAGGCCAGCTTTACAACCCGAGAGACGGAAAGAGCTATTCCGGACGGCTTGTAGTCACAGGAAAAAACTCACTGTCAGTAACTGGATGCGTGATGGGGGTCTTTTGCAGAACCCAAACTTGGGTCCGTTCCCAATAACTTCAGTCAATAAAATATGCCTTATCGCCGGCGATCTGACGGAGCCCAATGACTGATGGTCAGCTGTCGGCAGATACGCCCGTACTTATCGATCAGTGTGTTGCGGAGACGAGACGTGCGGATTTTCAAATATTTGTTGATGCTTGCAGTACTTTTGAGTGCCGCGTTTCAGATCGTGTACGGGTGTATTCTCTTTGCTAATCCGTCATTTATCGGGAATGCACTACAGCTAGGTGATGTGAGCTCGAACGTTGCGCTGCTTTCGGTCACCCAATTGTACGGCAAACTATTCATCACATTGGGTCTGATGTCTGGTCTTGTCGCCTACTTGATACATAAAGAGTTGTCCGTCGCGGTCGTTTTCGTTCTGTGGATTTCTGTCAATATGCTTTTCACCGGAGTAATAGCGTTCAACATGACCAAAAATCCGGCTTACCTCTACGCCGATTTGGGACGAGGCGGGGCAATTTTACTTCTGTTATGTATGTACCGATTTTTGTACCTAAAACGGGCAACGCTGATTGCAGCAAAGTAGCGATCTTCGTGTCCTTTATTGCGCGTCAAATCGGAATCGTGATGGTGCTTCCGAAGGTCACTCTGAACTAACATCCATCTGGCATCGACGTGCTAGGGGGACGATGAATGCGATCGGTGCTCATTGTCTGTTGATGGTGATGAGCCTTACTGCGGCAAGACCAGAGACGGGCGCTTTCTCCATTGCCAGAAGATACGGTGTTGAAGTTGAGCCACTTCCGGAAAGAAGCGGAGCGGACAAGCGAGCGCATCGTACGATCCGTTCATGGCCTACGCGCCGACTCGCTGCAGTCCGCAGGCCTTGTTCAATTCGCGGAATGAGCGGTTATGGAATGGCCCCTTCTGGAGCAAAGCGGACCTAAAAACGAGAGATGCCTATTTGCCCTCGTTCCATATGTCGGTGGTGAGCTTCCAGTCATTTCCGACCTTTTCCCAAACCACGACATACTTTCCAGTCACTTCCTGCGGTGTCGCTCCCTTAGTCTTCAGGACGAAGGTCCCGATCTCGCGTGCCGCGGAGGGGCCAAGCGGCTTAACGTCAATGGTTGTGAGCTTCGGATCGCTAACTTGTTCCGCCATGCCTTTCCACATTGTCTCGATGGCCGCTTGGCCGTGTACCATCGCAGAACCGGGTGGGAAAGCGGTCGCATCAGTGCTGTAGAGTGACGCAATCCCGGAGAAGTCGCCCTTGTTGAACAATTCAATCCATTTCGTGTTAATCGCTTCAATCTCGGCCTTCTGAGCCGAAGCCGGTGCGGTCAACGTGATCACGAATGCAATCACCAGTGCTGCGCTGCGCATGATTATCTCCCATCCTGATCTTGACGTCGAAGTGGATGCGTTGAATGCCGCATCCCAGACCGCGTTTGGAGCAACGGCAATTCCGGGGAATTACCGTCAATAACATTGACGAACCGCGGCAACACAGCGCCTCGCCCAGCTTGCCAAGTAGGATAGGAGCGACGAGAGTGGCCAACGAATTCATCGTCCATTTCTCGCGGAGATTGCTCAATTGCCACGATGGGTTCGTCCGAACTGGTGTGCCGATGAGGTCTCGCAGTTTGCCGGCCTGCCGAAGAAGAGCTTTCCCTTATTGCTTGACCTCCTCGTTGGGTGAAAAACGCGACTTCGCAAGGAGGACCGGTCTTGGCGCAAAGCGGACAAAACCGTAGTCGCTTCAATTCGGCTCGCCGGCGGGAGTGAAGGTTCGCACGACTTCGTAGACGCCGGGTTCAAACTTGGCGATCGTGAGCGCTTCCTGAAGAAACGGAAGCGGGGCAGGATCCTGACGCATCGCCTGATAATCTTCGATGCTCCGCCATTGTGCATACATCGTGACCTTCGTCCCGTCAGTGCTGCGATGGAGGCTGGCAGAAACAAAGCCCGGCGCCCGACGCACTGAAACCTCCGTGGCTCCGGTTAGAAGTTCAACGAGCCGTCGCTGATTTGCCGGTTCAACCGTGAACATGTTGATCAGGGTCATTACGTCGCTTTTCGTAGAAATCGTGGTCATTTTGTCGCTTCCTTCAGAGAGGGGTCGAGATAAGGCCGGAGTACGCTGCTGGTGGGTGACCGGACAGCATATCGAGGCTTCCCGTCTTGTGGCCTGAGCTGAAGCTCCGTGCGAAACCAGCCTCGGTCGCCGGATGGGCGGCCCGTCGGCGTGCTTCGTTCACATTTAAGTAGCTGCCTTGGGTGGGTTGCGGAATCCGATTGCCAGCCGGTTATAGGCATTCATCAGCCCGATCGCGATCGTCAGGTCGGCCAGTTCCTTTTCAGAGAACGCCGCCGACGCAGACTCGAATTCACCATCCGGTATAGCGGTGTCGGCGACGCGCGTGACTGTTTCAGCCCAAGCCAGAGCCGCACGTTCGCGTGAGTCGAACAGAGAGCCTGCCTCGCGCCAGGCTGGGACGAGCACCAGCTTTTCGACGGCCAAGCCGCCCTTAAGCAGGTCGCGAGAATGCATGTCGATGCAATAGGCACAGCCGTTGATCTGCGAGACGCGCAGATAGACCTGATTGACGAGCTGAGCGGGCAAATTCGATTGCGCGATATAGGCGTAAACCCCGCCAAGGGCCTTTACGCCGACCGGCGCAATGGTGGTGTAGTTCAAACGTTGGGTCATGGGATATTCCTCAAGGTCGAGTTAGATAACGCCAGCGTTTAGGGCGGACCAACCGGTTCTGGCGGCGGATGAAAGGGGTGGATTCACCACACAACCGATCTCCCGAGAGTTCGACGAGGCGGGTGTGAAACGCGACCGGCGCTGGTTAGAAGAGTTACGCGAACGCGAGCACGTCCGAAATCGGCCGACGCGGCTTCTGCGGCCAATTCGCCTCCGTCGGATAGCCGACGGCAACGAGGAGTGCCGGGACCTCATTATCGCTGAGACTAAACTCACGTGACACGCCGACCGGATCAAACCCGATCATCGGCGTAGTGCCCAGACCCATCGCCTGCGCGGCGTGAATCAGTCCGCTTGCGCCAAAGGTCGCCGATCGAATTGCCTCATCGCGCTGGGTCTGAGGCTTCTCGAAGTAAAGCGATTTTGCTGCGGCTTCCCAGCCCGGCACCATCTCGACAGGCATGAAACCTGCCGCAACCGAGCCCGCCAGTCGATCAGCCATCACGTCAGCCACGGCCAGTTCACCGACCATGATGAAAGTGACGGCAGCTTCGGTAACCTTGGGCTGATCAGCCGCAACCGCCCGCAGCCTTGCTTTGGCTTCCGGCGACCGCACCGCTATAAAGCGCCAATTCTGCAGGTGGAACGCGGTCGGCGAGAATGTCGCCAGGCGCACCAGCTCACGAATTTCATCGTCGGGAATGCTTTTCGACGCATCGTAAAGGTTGGTGGTTTTCTGGCGCTCGATCGCTTCAATCACAGAGGTATTCATCGCAATATTCCTTTCCTTTAGTTGAGCATTGTTTCGTGGATCGGGGCCGCGGGCGTCTTCGGACGTTGCAGCGCATGAGATTTGATCAAGGGAGATCGGCGGCCGTCACACGCAGCACTGCCGCGCCGGTGGTTCGGCGCTCTTCGAGATCATGGTGAGCTTCGATTAGCTGGCTGAACGGATAAAGATTGCTCGGATCGACCTTGAGAATTCCCGTCGCGATTGCGTCGAATAGGTCGGCTGCGGCGATCGCCAGATCTTCTGCAGTGGACGTATAGTGAGGGAGAATGGGCCACGTCAGATAAAGCGCGCGTGGTGCCAACTCGAATGGGTCCACCGGGGCCGGGAACCCAGACGCCTTCCCGAATTGCACAAGCATTCCGCGCGGCCTGAGAACTGCCAGCGACCCACGGAACGTGTCCGCCCCGACGGAGTCGAAAACAGCTGCCACGCCATTGCCTGCGGTGAACGCGAGCGCTTCAGCGACGAAGTCTTTGGAGGAATAATTGATGACGTGGTCGCAGCCGGCATGACGTGCAAGCTTCGCCTTAGCGTCGCTGGACACTGTGCCGATCACCTTCAGGCCAAGTGCTTTCGCCCATTGAACGAAAATCTGGCCTACACCGCCCGCTGCTGCATGATACAGAACGGTGTCACCGGGTCGGAGCTCGAGCACCTCTTTGAGCAGATAGCGAGCGGTGAGCCCCTTTAGAAAGGCACTAGCTGCCTGGTCGTCTGAAACACCTGCCGGAATGCGGACAAGCCGGTCTGCGGGATGCAAGCGGGCCGTAGCGTAGGCGCCAAATGCGATATCGCCATAGACGACGCGGTCACCCACGCTGACGTTCTTGACGTTTTTGCCAACGGCTTCGACTACTCCGGCGGCCTCGTCGCCGATGATCGCTGGAAAGGCAGGGACCGGAAGAGTACCTCTACGATAATAAACGTCGACGAAGTTGAGACCTATGACGGTGTTGCGGATCAATGCTTCATCGTCGCCCGGTTCACCCACGACGATGTCCTCGAACCTCAGGACTTCGGGAGGACCATATTCGTGAATACGGGCGACTCGCGCGGTGGTTGGCATGACATTTCGCCTTTCAAAGCGCCAGCGATCATCGTTCGCCTGCTCGCAGAGCGGCGCGAATGTTACCCGGCAGTTGGTGGAGGATGGTCGCGGCCGGTGTGATTTGCCCCAAGGCGGAGGACCGGCCGCGGCAGCGTCTAAAGCTTGATGCGATGTCCGTTGGCTGACGAGACCGCTGCCTGTTCAAGCAGCCGCTGCATGAAGAGGGCGTCCTCGAAGCTGGGCACGGTTCGCGAGCCGCTTGCGAGATCGCGGGCATGAACCTCGAAGAGATCGGCGAGCTCCAGCACGCCGCTAGGAAGATCAGAGGGCGGCAACCAGTTGTACGATGCTGGCATTGCGAGTGGCGCCATCTTGGTGTCCGCTACGCGGGCACCGAATAGATTATATTCTTCGCCCACGTCCCCGAACGCCGAGGTGTTGGTGATCCGCAGGTCACCATCATCGCCCGTGATATCGATCTGAACGCCGGTGCCATGATGCTTCCCGCCCTCGATATGGACGGCGAACACGGCTCCGCTTGCGAGGATGCCTTGCAGCAGCAATTGATCCGGAACCTTCGTGCTGATCTCCTCGCCCGTTTCGACGATTGTGATTTCCGGCCACTGGTTGACAGAAACGGCCGAGATTTCAGTCGGACGGCCTACGATCGAGAAGAGCGGGTCCATCAAGTGCGCGCCGAAAATTGAGGTAACGCCCATGAAATTTTCGGGGAAGGCGCTCCAACGAATCGCCTTGCTGCGATTTTTGCCGAAACTGCTCACCGTCACATGCATCCTGACCGAGCGCACACGACCGACGTAGCCACCGCCGAGAAGATCCTTCAGATAGCGTAGCCCTGGGGCGAACCGGCGTTGGGTGCCGAGAATGGTTTGCACACCAGCTTTTGCCGCAAGGTCGACCAGTTCAGCCGAGGTCTTCGAGTCCGGCGTCAAGGGCCACTCGCAGTACACGGTCTTCCCCGCAGCGATCGCTGCGCGTACCGCTTCCTCGTGCTGCGGACCTGTCGTGAGCACGAGGACGATGTCGATGTCTGGATGGCGAACCAATTCATCGATCGATCCGACGACATGCCTGATACCGAAGGTGTCCGCAGCCGATTGCGCGGCGTCGCGACGCTGGCTGTAGACAGCCGCCATTTCATATTGCGGCATAAGGCTGAGCACGCGAACGGGGCCGTTCAAAGCCCAGTTTCCGATGCCGATCAGGCCAACACGGATGTTCGTGTGGTCGGCAGAGGGGGCACGACTGTCGGCTATCATTGATGAGGTGGACATGGGCTTCTCCTGCTTGTTGAAGCCAATATCGATTGCTTTTGTCTCGTTGATAATTAGGCTATTCTCGATTGGACCTTTCGGGATTTGCGAGAAATGGACACCCTGGAAGCCCTCCGCCTGTACGTAACCATAGCTGAGACCGGCAGCTTTTCAGCCGCCGCCCGCCAAGCGTCTGTTTCGACCTCAACGGTGACGGTCGCGCTTCAGCAGTTGGAAGAGCAGGCGCGTGTTAGTCTGATCACGCGATCGACCCGCAGATTGAGCTTCACGTTCGAGGGGCGACGTTTTCTCGCCGACGCCAGAAAGCTCTTGGCAGACTGGGACGCATCCATCGCCGGGGTTCAGGATGGGCCCTTGCGCGGCCCAATCCGGATGACGGCCACGCAAGATTTTGGCCGGACCGAAGTAGCGCCCCTGATCGATCACTTCCTCGACTTACACCCCGCCGTACAAATTGCGCTGCACTTGTCCGATGGTGTCGTCGATCTCGTGGAGCAGGACATTGACTTGGCACTCCGCAATGGCCCCTTGGCGGATTCGGCTCTCAAGGCTCGACTGATGCTTCGGGGGCGCCGCGTGGTGTGCGCCGCGCCATCCTATTGGGCAAACCATGCTGCACCCAATCACCCGGATGACCTGGCCGCGCACAATTGCCTCGTCCACCCGCGCCCTGGATCGACCTTTTCTTCGTGGTCTTTCACCATTGAGGGACGACCGGTCACGGTTCGCGTTGCGGGCAATCGCGTTGCCAACGATGGCGGCGTTCTTCGCCAATGGGCGCTCGACGGCCACGGCGTCGTCATGCGAAACGATTTGGATATCCGCAAGGAGCTTGCCTCTGGCGCACTTGTCACCGCTCTCGACAGGTTCGTGACTTCCGACGCCAATCTGTACGCTGTCACCGCAGGCAGCCTCTCCAGTCTGCGTGTGCGAACGTTCATCGATTTCCTGGCGAAGAATCTGGTCGCGGACTGACCTTTCCGGTGCCGCTTTAACGACATTGCTCGCAAATCCCGAAAAGTCCTGTCGACATTCATCCGATTATCATCGTCTCGACAATGCGCGATATCCACGTGCACCAGAAACGACGGGCGGAGCCGCTGCCTTCGGTCTGGTCTGCTCACGGCTGTGAGCGTGAATCGAGATGAAGGACGCCCGTGATGAAGAAGATCCCCGTCCATGTGAATCCGTACGATAAGGTCCATTTTGGACCGTCGACTGTCATGACTCTGCACCGCTTCGGCATTTTCGATCCCGACGTCGCGCGCAGGGTCCCGACGCTGTCGCCTTTTTCTGGGAAGCTGACAGCTCATCTTCGTTTCCAAGGAATCCCCTTCGAACCCGTCGCCGAGCAGGGCGTTGGCAATGCGCCGCGTGGAAAGGTGCCTTTCATCACGGTCGATGGCGTGAAAGTCGCCGATTCCGATCTGGTCGTCGGCTTCCTGAAGACCGCCTTTCCAGATCCCGACGCCGGTTTGAGCGACCATCAGCGCGCTGTCGGCCACCTCGTCCAGCGTACGCTGGAGGACCACCTCTATTGGATCGCGCTGATCTACGAGTTCTATGATCAAGAAGGTTCGGACTGGTTCTTCGAGCATGCCTTCGGCGGAATGGGCCCCGGCCTTCAGGGGCTGCGGGACGACATGGAAGACCGCACCTACAAGCAGGGCATCGCGCGTTATACGCCCGACGAAATCGTGGACAAGGCGTCCAAGGACCTCGCGGCCGTCGCCGAAATTCTGGGCGAAAATCGGTATCTTCTCGGGACCGACCGGCCGACGTCTTTTGACGCGGTCGTCTTCGGAATGACCATCCTGGTCTATCAGCTCCGCGAGATGCATCCCAGGCTGACCGACTACGCCCGAAGCCTCCCGAATCTCACGCAGTACATCGGCAATTTGCTTACCGAGTTCTTCCCCGACCTCGATCGCGACTTCTAGGTCTATTGCCTAGAGTTTGCGGAGTCCTGGCTTTTATTTGAAGGAAACACGCTCATGGTCGAGCAATCCGTTCCGGCTGACTCCGTGTCTGCGCTTCGCGAGAACGCTCTCGCCGCCGCCGGCGTCCGCGGCATTTTTACAAACCTGATCGACGGAAAGAGTGTCGGTGCTCGCAACACCCTGGATGTTCTTGATCCCGCCACTGGCGAGCTGCTCGCCGAAGTGCCCGACATTGAGCGCGACGGAATGGATGCAGCGTTCGCGGCCGCCCGCCGAGCCTTTTCCTCGTGGAGCAAACTGACCTGGGAGGCGCGACGATCGATCCTCGAGAAGGCGTTCGAGAATGTCAAAGCGCATCGTGAAGAGCTCGTCACCCTCCTCATGGCCGAGGGGGGGCGCCCGAGAAGCCTGGCCTTGTGGGAAGTCGCGGCTGTTTTGGATGACTTCGCGCCGGGCGTTCTCGCGCAAAGCCTTCCCGACGTGGAAACCACCCAATCGGGCGTTGGCCGGGTCACCCGGCACTATGCGCCCCTCGGCGTCGTCGCGGCCATCAGTCCCTGGAATCTCCCGTTACTTCTGTCGTACGACAAGGTCGTTCCCGCCCTGATCGCGGGCAACACAGTCGTCCTGAAGCCGTCTTTCTACACACCGCTGACCGTGTTGCGCGTCGCGGAACTGGTGCGGGACATTCTCCCCGTAGGCATCCTGAACGTGGTGACTGGAGGCGACAATGTCGGCCCCTGGATGACGTCCCACCCTGAAGCCGACAAGATCTCGTTCACGGGCTCCACTCAGACCGGCCGGCGGGTTTTCGAGTCCGCCTCCCAGACGCTGAAGCACCTGACCCTCGAGTTGGGCGGCAATGACGCCGGTATCGTGCTGCCGGACGTCGACGTTGATGCGGCGATCGCTCCCATTTTCTGGGGGATGTTCTTGGTAAACGGTCGGGGCTGCATCACGATCAAGCGGCTGTTGGTGCATGAAAGCCGCTACGACGAAGTGGCCGCGGCGCTCTCTAAATTTGCCGCCGAGCAAGTCCTGGGTGATGGATTCGATCCCGCCACCACGATCGGGCCCATCCAAAACCGGGCGCAACTCCTGCGGCTGCAGGCGACTTGGGCGGCCATTCAAAAAGATGGCGTCGCCGTTCTTTACCGCGGCGATGAGATCGAAGGGAAAGGCAACTTCTTTCCAGTCACGATCCTCGACAACCCGTCCCCCCACGCCGACTACGTGAAGCTCGAAAACTTCGGTCCTCTGAGGTCGCTGGGACCGTTTGGATCAACCAGCACTTGGTCGTAAATCCGAACGTGCCGTTCGGCGGTAACAAGGACTCGGGCTTTGGCGTGCAGTATGGCGCCGAAGGCCTGAAGGAATATTGTTACTTGCGCGTGATTTCAGCCAAGACCTGAGGTCCATATCTGCGATTTGGCGTGAACTGCAACCGTCCTATCGGTTCACGCCAACGCCAAATCCCCCTATTTCAGCCGTCCCTCGCGCCAGCCATTGAAGCGGCCGGGAGATCGACCAGGAGAAAACCAAATGACCTCAGTGTCCGATACCTTTGACTACATCGTAGTGGGAGCAGGCAGCGCCGGCTGCGTCGTGGCCAGCCGCTTGGTCAAAGACCATGGGGCGATGGTGTTGCTTTTGGAGGCCGGGCCGCTTGACGACAATATGCTGATCCACATGCCCGCTGGCGCCGTCAAAATCGTGTTCGGCAAATCGCCCTACATCAAGCGCTACACTTCGACGCCCCAGCCCGCGCTCGAGGGGCGAGCCGTCGACATTATGCAAGGGAACGTCGTTGGCGGGGGAAGCTCGGTCAACGCCATGACCTACGCTCGCGGCTCCAAGGACGACTATGACCGTTGGAACACGTTATCCGGCGATGCGGGCTGGGGCTGGGACGACCTGGTCCCCTACTTCCGCAAGCAGGAGGGCAACGTCAGGCTAGAGAACGCCGCGCACAGCGGAGACGGGCCTCTTAAGGTGTCCGATCCCGCCTACATCTCGGAGGCCGCCAACATCTTCGTCCGGACGCTTCAGAAATTGAACGTCCCTTTTACCGACGATTTCACCGGCGGTGAGTTGCATGGAGTGGGGTACGAACAGTCGACGACCTTTAAAGGGAAACGACGGAGCTCGGCGGACTCGTTCTTGAAACCGGTCATCGGGGACGAGCGCTTGACCCTGGTCACCGAGGCGAGGGCCAATCGGCTGCTGTTCGACGGTCACCGGGCTATCGGAGTCGAATACGTCAAAGATGGGAAAGTCCATCAGGCGAAGGCGAAGCATGAGGTCGTCTTGACGGCCGGGGCGTTTGCCACGCCCAAGCTTCTGATACTCTCAGGGATCGGCCCCGCTGATCACCTGGCCCAATTCGGCATCCCGATCATCGCCGATCTGCCGGGCGTCGGCCAGAACCTGCAAGATCATAACGAGGTCTTTCTGTCGCTGTCGACGAAAGGCCCGTTTGGTTATTTCGGCGAAGACGCAGGGATAAAGCTGATCCGAAATGTCATTCAGTATTATGCCTTTGGCACCGGCCCTATCGCCTCAACGGGATCCGAGACGATGGCGTTCGTCAATTTGGACGATCCCGCCGGGCCGCCCGATATCCAAATCTATTGCATTGGTTTGATGTGGCCAACACTGACGGCCAGTCCGCGCAACGCGGTTACGCTTCTGGCCAATCTGGTTCGTCCGCTTTCCTACGGGTCCGTTCGCTTGAAGTCGGCGCTTCCAGAGGAGGACGCGCAGGTTGATCCGAATTGGATGAGCGATCCGGAAGACACACGACGGCTACTGAAAGCGCTGAAATATCTCCGGACGATCGTTGCAACGGCGCCGTTCGTCGACATCGTGGAAGAAGAACTGTCCCCAGGCCAGGCGATAACGGGCGACGCTGAGCTCGTGGAATACATGAAAGCGACGACGCAGAGCAACTTTCACCCGGTCGGCACCTGCCGAATGGGCAGGGCGGAAGACCCCGCGACCGTGGTCACGCCCGACTTGCGGGTCAGGCGGATAGACGGCCTTCGGGTCATGGACGCCTCCATTATGCCCAGGATCATCAGCGCCAACACGAACGCCACCGTCATGGCGGTCGCCGACAAGGGCGTCGATCTTCTGACTGGGACCTACACAGGGCGTGTTGCCGCCGCGCAGTAACCGGACGCCTTAGCCCTAGAAGCTCCGCCCAGGATTTTCGGACTCCGGCTTCCGCAGTGTTCGCCCGTCGGCGAATACCGTTCTGCAAGGCGCCGTCAACGCCGCACTCGAGGCGCTGGCGCGCGGCCTGGCTCTTGAGCTCGCTCCGATCAGAGTGAACGCAGTCTCGCCCGGAATGGTCGTGACTCCATTGTGGGCCGGCATGGCAAAAACCGAACGCGAGGCAATGTTTGCCAGCGCATCTGAGCGATTGCCGATCCGGCGCATCGGAGAATCTTCCGATGTTGCGAACGCGGTATTGTACTTGGCATCCACCCCGTTCTCGACAGGTTCGACTGTGGTGGTGGATGGCGGCGGCACTATCGCGGGGTGAGGTGGTCTTAGGTGATCCCTCTCTGTCAAGCTGAAATCGGGAAACGGCCGCTTGTGGCGCGAAGCGGCCGTTCGCAAATCGTCGACGTTAGTGCCGCAAAGCGACTTTGAGTCTCCTTTCAAAAGGTGGATTAGCTTAAGCTCTCGCTTGCTGGAGCTACCCACAGCGCTTTCGTCAACGGCGTAATCGTTGTGCGCCGGGCGGATTATAGGCTTCAGCGACACACTCGCCGTCGCTGCTTCAATGTTCGCGACACATCGCAGATGAACGTTCCATGACATTCGATCGGCGTGTTGCTCAGTAGCGATTTGCGCTTGCCGACAGCATGGGTGACGCGGGCGCGGTGTGCCCGTCGATCGTGGTGCCCGGGAAGCCAAACATGGGCGCCACATGGTCGTTGATGTCGGCCGGGAAATTGAGCACTGGTTTCGACACCTCGTTGAGCTGAGCCATTTGCGCATCCGTCAGGATCAGGTCGAGTGCAGCTAGGTTCGCCTGAAGCTGGTCCGGTCGGCGCGCGCCGATCAACGTCGATTCGACGCCTGGGCGGCTCCACACCCATGCCAGCGCGACGGCGGCGGCTGTTGCGCCAACCTCCTCGGCCACGGCGCAGAGCGCGTCAATGACCAGATAATCCGTCTCACTTGGAACGCCCATCGCGGTCCGCTTGGTATCGACTGAACCGGCGTTCTCGCGGCGGAACTTGCCCGACAGGAAGCCGTGCTTGAGCGGCGACCAAGGCATGATGCCGATGCCCAACTCCTGTGCCATCGGGAACAACTCGCCCTCAGCAGTGCGCTCCAGCAGCGAATATTCCAGCTGCATGGCAATGATCGGCGCCCAGCCCCGGAAATGCGCAATGGTCTGCGCTTCGGAGACCTTCCAGGCCGGAAGATTAGAAAAGCCGATGTAGCGGACCTTGCCCGAGGCCACGAGGTCGTCGAGCCCGCGCAAGGTTTCCTCGATCGGTGCGGTGCGATCCCAGATATGCAGCCAGTAGATGTCGATATAGTCGGTCTGGAGGCGCCGTAGCGACGCCTCGCATTGTTGTATCAGTGCCTTTCGGCCCGCTCCGCCGCCGTTCGGATCGCCCTCGAACAGGCTGCAACAGAATTTTGTGCCGATCACGACGCGATCGCGGTTTCCCTTCTTTGCGAAGAAGTCGCCGATGATCTTCTCAGAATGGCCGTTGGTATAGACGTTGGCGGTGTCGATGAAATTGCCGCCGCGCTCCAGATAGGTGGCAATCATGGTTTCCGAGTCCGCGACACTGGCGCCCCATCCCAGGTCTTCGCCAAACGTCATGCTCCCAAGGCAAAGTGGGCTCACGCGCAGTCCGGAACGGCCCAGCGTAATGAAGGAATTGAGCGACATATCGATCTCCTGGGATGTGAAGAATGGTGGGCGGTAATCCGCCGCTTTCTCTTTCATCGAACCATTCCGGAGACCCAGGCGGTAGATTGAAGCTGCCAGCCTCTTGCATAATCCTTCCAAAATGCGCAGTATCATGTATCCGCCCCATTGTGTGCGAACGGGGAAAACTTGAAATCAAATGCCCCTCTCATGAAGGAATTAAGGGCGTTGATCGCCCGCCATGCGGAGGCGCCGCAAGCACACCGGCTTCTCCCCATCATCATGGTTGCGGCGTCGAATCTGCCGACGCCGCCTTTCGCGTATATGGCTGAGCCGGCCTTGCTGGCTGAACCAACTTTCGGGCTCGTGGCGCAGGGCGCGAAGCGCGTTGTGCTGGGCAATCAGGTTTTCGATTATGCCGCCGGTCAGTATCTCATCTTCTCGGTCGATCTGCCGTTGAGCGGGTCCGTCGTGCAGGCCAGCGCTACAGAGCCGTTTCTCGGTTTCGGCCTGAAGCTGAAACCCGACGTGATCGCCGCGCTCTTGCTGGAAACGAGCGCGCCGCGAAAGGTCAAGACCGAGCCGCCAGGCATTGCCGTGAGCGACCTGACGGACGACTTGCTCGATCCGATCGTCCGGCTCCTTCGGCTGCTGGATCGGCCGGAGGACGTTGCGGTCCTGGCACCGGCCATCGAGCGCGAAATCCTCTGGCGACTGATCAACGGCGCGCAGGGCGCAATGGTACGCCAACTTGGCCTTGCTGACAGCCGCATGACGCAGATCGGCCGGGCCATCCGGTGGATTCGGGACCACCATGCCGAAACCGTCCGGATCGAGGATCTGGCGAACATGGCCGGCATGAGCCTCACATCCTTCCACCGTCATTTTCTCGGGGTGACATCGTTGAGCCCCCTCCAGTTTCAGAAGCAGATACGCTTGCAGGAAGCCCGCTCCCGGCTCTTGTTATCATCGCAGGACGTCGCCGCCGTCGGCTTTGCCGTGGGGTATGACAGCCCCTCGCAATTCAGCCGCGAGTATCGGCGGCTGTTTGGCGCGCCGCCCGGCCAGGATGGAGAACGCCTGCGCCGCTCAAAAGAATTGAGCGACGCGGCTCATTGAACCAGTCGCTCGGCTTCCATCATGCGGAGTTCCGCGAGGACCGTCGGCGAACTTGCGGCTTTCCAGTGCCGTCATGACCGCCATACGGTCATGGCCACACCTAGCTGCAGCAAGTTGATGAGCGCGGCGACGCCTAGTCAGCTGCGCGTGCGGCCCGAAGTTGGTGAGTGTGCATTGTCGCGGTCGACTCCTAGGCAGCTGCATCGGCAACTTTCACGAGCCGCTTCCGAAGTCCTCGCCGGCAATCAGACGCTGCAACGCTTTCGGCGCATTCTGGATTCCGAATCAATATCAATCCTTGTCGCCTGGACCATCACCGTGACTCAGCCTCAGTGCATTTGCTTCTTATGATCGAAGTGCATGCCGTGTTTTGTCGCGTCCGGCTCACTTTTAAGGAATGGCCCCTTGTGGCGCAAAGCGGACATTGGTGAATAGGTGACGCGTCGTCGCGACGACCCAGAAATCCTCCAAGCGAGACCACGATCAGATCTGCGGCGCCGTGGTCACACACCGATCGCGTGCCATGGACATTCAAAGCCTATTGCACGGGCCTCACCCTGGCAGAACGACCTTGCCGAGCGGCTGATCGGACCGATCCGGCGTGAGTGTGTGGACCACATCGTTGTCCTGGACGAGGCACATCTGCGCCGGTTCTGAAATCTTGCGCTCGCTACAATATGAGACCCGCACGCACTTGGCCTTGGACAAGGATGCGCCTCTATCGCGGACCGTAAAAAGGGCAGGGCGTATTGTTTGTCGCCCATTCCTCGGCGGACTGCATCACGAGTATGTCCGGATTTGATTTCCGACAGGCGCAGCCTTTCAACATCAAGCGCCGGAGTTCCGCACCGACGATAGGCTGATCGCCGATACATCCATTCTCTGGCGCAACCGACTTTGAGAATTGAAGAGCGGATTTTATTTCGCCGATGTTCGGCAATGCCGAACGTCGGTGAGACCGGCCCCGTCGATGCATTGTAGGAAGGCTCTCGAGCCTCAGGCATGTCGCTCGCTCCGTGAAAGGTCCGGGCGGCGCACCCCAAGCTCGAACCGACAGATGCTTCGCGCATCGCCAGCGCAGATAAGTTCAGAGGGAATATGACTAGTCTTCGAATGAGCGCGATGAACGTTGGACCGCTTAGCGTGGACGCCAACCTCCTGGTCGCATTCGCACCAGGCCACCTGGAAATTCCCACGACCGCGGCCGTGATCGTCCATCCGACCTATGGCGTTGTGCTGTGGGATACAGGCATCAATGGTGTGGTTGCGGATCCGGACCGGCGAGACGCCTATTGGGGCGCAAACGTCGCCACCGCCTTTGGTCCGCACGCATTCAAGCGTGAGCACGCTATTGACGCCCAATTGGAGAAATTGGGAATCAAGCCGAAGGAGGTGCGCTACGTGCTCTACTCGCACCTGCACCTCGATCATGCTGGCGGCATGTCGTATTTTCCTGACGCCGTCCACGTCGTTCAACGCGATGAGATCCGCTACGCTATGTGGCCGGACTCCTGGACCAGCCCGGTCTATTGCCAGAACGACTTCCGAGATATCCGGAAGCTCAACATTCTCGAAATCGATGGTGACTTCGACCTGTTTGAGGACGGCACCCTGCGTCTGCTGAAGACGTCCGGTCACGCTCCCGGCCATCAGGTTCTGATCGTCAACCTGCCGAACCGAGGTCGCATCTGTATGGCTGCCGATACCGGCCACCAGCGCAGCGGGTTCGACAGCTTGGTTCCTATGCCTTGGGACTGGAGCACGAGCGCTATGTCGATGACGCGGATGCGTATGAAACAGTTAGAGCGGAGCGGCGTGCCAATGTTCCTCTGCCACGACGCCAGCGATTTCGCGAAGCTGCCGCAGAACGGCGAGTTCTGGGACTAAGGCTCCGGTTGGGGCGGGTCAAGCGCTTGCAGCGTGCAGTTGCGTTTGAGTGGCAACAAGTCCTCTTCGAAGCGAGGCGTTCCGTCCATGTTCCGACCCCTTTCATAAGGTGAGTACCGAGATGACACCGACTCTAAGGCGTCACACGATTGCCGTTAACGGGATCCGAATGCATGTCGCAGAAGCCGGAGAGGGCGCACCCGTCGTCCTGCTTCACGGCTACCCCGAGACCTGGCACGCGTGGCGGAAGCAGTGGCCCGATCTGGCCCGCGATTACCACGTAATCATGCCCGATCTGCGCGGGTACGGCGACACCGACAAGCCCGACATCGGCTACGATAAGCGGACCATGGCGGAAGACATCCGGCAGGTCGCCGCTCTTCTCGGCTATGAGCGTATTGCACTCGTCGGCCACGATCGTGGCGCTCGGGTCGCGACGCGCTTCGCTAAAGATCACCGGGGCATGGTCAATCGCCTCGCAGTGCTGGACAACATCCCGACCCGGGTCGTCTTCAATGCGACGGACGCGAAGCTCGCGAAGCTCTATTGGTTCTTCTACTTCCAACAGGTCCCGCATCTGCCCGAAGCGCTGATCCAAGGACGGGAGGAGATCTTCCTCCGTCATTTCTACAGCACGTGGTGCTACAACCCCGGTGCGATCGAGGAGGCTGCCGTCGCCGAGTATGTCCGCGCCTACTCCCAGCCTGGTGCCCTACGGGGAGCATTCAACGACTATCGCGCAGGGCCGGTCGATCTGAAGCAGGACACCGAGGATGAGGACAATCTGATCGACTGTCCGGTGCTGGCAATCTGGGGCTCCGACTTCGAACTCGTCGGCAAAGCCTTTGATGTACTGGAGGTCTGGAAGGGGTTGGCCCGCAACGTGCGCGGCGTCGCCATCCCCGAGTGCGGGCATCTCCCACAAGAAGAACAGCCGGAACGCGTGAATCAGGAACTGCGCGAGTTCCTTCGCGGATGGGGCGGGTGAAACCATGAAACTCGTCAATTTTTATGATTCAAAAGGCATCCAAGCTGGTCTCGTTCATGACGGCGGCGTCGAGGATCTCGCAGCCTCGGACCTTTGGCAGGGATCGGCACCCGTCGCCTTGAGCGACATCTCGGCGCTTGCCGCGAAGTTCGGGGCGCCAGCCAGTCCGCTCGTCCCGATGGAGAGCTTGCGCCTTGCCCCGGTCGTCGTGGCGCCTGAGAAGATCATCTGCGTTGGGCTCAATTATCGCCGCCATGCGGTCGAGGCCAACATGCCGATCCCCACAACGCCGGTGATCTTCGGAAAGTTCGCAAATAGCCTGAGCGCCTCCGGCGACCGCATCGCCCTCCCCACCGTCGACTTCAAGTATGACTACGAAGCCGAACTCGGGGTGATAATCGGCCGCGAGGCACGTGACGTGTCGGTCGATCAGGCGTTGGACTCCGTCGCAGGGTATTGCTGCGCCAATGATCTCTCTGCTCGCAGCGCCCAACTCGCCACCAGCCAGTGGATGATCGGCAAAATGCTCGACGGGTTTCTGCCACTAGGCCCAATTCTCGTCACAACCGACGAGATCCCGGACCCGCAGGCCCTCAGGATCCAGTGCCGAGTCAATGGTGAGGTCCGCCAGCTCTCGTCGACGAGCGACATGATCTTCAGCGTTGCCGAGATCATCGCTTTCCTCAGCCGGTACGCCACGCTGAAGGCGGGCGATGTTATCATCACCGGCACACCGGAAGGCGTCCTGATGGGTCACAGGACACCGATTTGGCTGAAGCCGGGCGACGAAGTCGCGATCGGCATTGCCGGCCTTGGCGTCCTGACCAACACGCTCACCACCGAGGAATCTCGTTCATGAAGACGGTTCTCGTTACGGACCATGTTTTTCCGAATCTCGATCCCGAAAACGCAGTCCTCGAGGGCATCGGTACGCTACGGGAAGCCGGTTCAGTCAAAGATGCCGAGCTGTTGGAATTGGCTCGGGACGCGGACGCGGTGCTGAACTGCTACCGGCCGCTCTCCGCCAACATCGTCGAGGCCATGAGGAACTGCCGGATCATAGCGCGCTATGGCATCGGGGTTGACACGATCCCCTTGGAAGTCGCGACCTCGCGCGGCATCCAGGTCACGAACGTCCCGGATTATTGTATCGAGGAGGTTGCCGATCACGGCTTGGCGCTGATCCTGGCATTCACGCGCGGCATCATCCGCGGTCTGGATCAGACCCGCGGCGGCGGCTGGGACGTGAAATCGCTTCGACCGCTTCACCGCCAGCGTGGTCAGACACTTGGCTTGGTCGGGTTCGGCCGCATCGCCCGGGCTCTTGCCCATCGTGCAACGGCGCTTGGCTACGAAATTATCGTCTCCGATCCGTTTCTGTCCGACGAAGCGGTTCGGACTGGAGGCGCTCGCGCCGTCGACCTCGATACTCTGTTCAAAGAGTCGGACGTGGTCTCGCTTCATGCGCCACTGACCTCGAAGACCCGGCACATGGTCAATGCTGAGCGTCTGGCAACCATGCGACCTGGCGCTATGCTGGTGAATACGTCGCGCGGCGGGCTCGTCGATTACGAGGCGGTCGTCACAGCACTCCGCGACGGGACTCTCGGTGGTGCCGGCCTTGACGTCCTCGAAACTGAACCACCCGTAGCGGGTTCCACCCCAATTGGTGAAGTGCCCAACCTCGTTGTTACGCCCCATCTGGCGTTCTACTCGGAGCAGGCGCTCGTTGAACTCCAGCGCAAGGCAGCGGAACAGATCCGCGCGGTGTTGGAAGGCCGTGCACCAGATTATCCGGTCAACACGATCTAGCCCAGCCGCCGGTCAACCTCGGCGGTCCGACTGGGCCGCCAGCCTTGCTCGCGCGAGGCGATCTGAGCGGCGCGCATAACTTCGCGAACCATTTTCTCCCTGTTCATCTCGAAGTCGGCGGCCGTTGCACCGATCCCGATTGCCGCGACAACCTCGTTATCGCGGTTATGAATTGGTACGGCAACGCAAAAGAGCTCGGAGACATATTCGCCCTCACTCAACGCGTATCCCTGCCGCCGCACCGCTTTCAGTTCGGCGACCAGAGTGCTCTCGTTGGTAATGGTTCTTCGGGTCAATTGTTCGAGCCTGCGGCCATCCAGAATCCGCCTCATTTGCGCCTCTGGCGCGTGTGCGAACAGGATCTTCCCGGCGGCACTCGCGTGCATCGGTAGTGTCGGCCCGGCGCTACCAAGAGACGCCGGTACGGAACTCGGGCCCTGCATTCGGTTGATGTAGACCACATGCTGACCGTCGCGAACCGCCAGATAGACCGACCGGCCCAGCCGCTGCATCAGCTCGTTCAACATGTCGCGCACGGCGTTGAAAACCTCGCTCCCGGCCAGCACGGTTTCGCCGAACCCGAGCAACTTGTGTCCAAGACGGAAGCGGCGATCCGGCGTCCGTTCGAGCAAACCGATCTCGGTGAGAGAGGCCAACAGCGCGTGCGCGGAGGATTTGGGAAGCGCCAAGGCTTCGGCAATTTCCGTCGTGCCCCATTCATGTTGTTCCGTCGCAAAGAGATCCAGAGCCGCGCCGGCATGCAACACTGAACCCAGAAGCCGTTGTCTCATTGTAATCTCCACCATCTTCGCGAGGAGCTTGCATCTCGGTCCATCCATTTCGGCCATCATTTAGAAGGCCGAGAACGCAGGTCAACCTGCACCGTTGCAGTCAAGCCAGCGACCAGGCGTACGCCATCAGGCACGCATTTAAGCCGTATGCGCACCGGCACGCGCTGCGCCAAGCGCACCCAGGTGAAGATCGGGTTGACCATGGCAAGACCTTGCTGGTTAGGTAGCGCGTTTGAGACGTTGATGCCGCGCGCGACGCCAACGACCTCGCCGGTAATGATCTGGGTATTTCCCATCAACTTGATCTTGACGGGATCGCCGTCGCGGATGGATGCAAGTTGCGTTTCCTCGAAATAGGCGTCCACCCAATAGGAATCGGCATCGACAACAGAGATTACGTTCTGTCCAACGTTGGCATAATCTCCCTGCTGCGCAAGGAGATTGGTTATCCATCCATTCACCGGCGAGTGGATCTCTGTACGCTGCAGATTGACCTTCGCCCGATCCAATTGGGCAACAGCCTGTCGATGTTGCGCATGGGTTGCCAATGCGATCGCGTCGTGGGTCTGCCTGTCTTCGACGGTCTCCGCTAGATCGCTCAGCTTGCGCCGGCGCTCCGCCATGGTCTGTGCATTTTCGGCGGTGGCCTTGGCCTGCAGCACGCCTGCTTCTGCAAGGTCGAAAGCGATCCTGTAGTCGGTCGGGTCGATGACCATCAGCACATCGCCCTTGTGCACGAACTGATTGTCGAGCACTGGCATCTCCAAAATACGCCCTGATACCTCTGGCGCCATCGTGACGACATAGGCGCGGACCATGCTGTCGCGCGTCCAAGGTGCAACCATATACGCGTCCCACATCGCGCGGCCCAGCACGATGGCAATGCCAACTGTGGCGAGCGTAATGAACACCGAAACGATTTTGACGCGCCACCGTTGCGCCTTGCCGCGAAAGTCGACGCTCTTGGTTACTGCCGATTTTGCTTCAGCGTGTGACATGCCAACCTCAGCGAGCTATGACAAGTACCATTGACGACAACGCGATTATATACATAGCAAGGACGAACAGTGCCGGGTGCCAGACATGACGCAGCAACCCGTATCGGCCGGCCACCCTCAGCAACGCGAGTGTCGCCAGCCAAGCTGAGAGCATCAGCATCGACATGGGCGCAAAGTAGACGCCGAGTAGGTTGATCTCGAAAAACTTCAAGCAGAGGGTCCTGTATCGAAGTAGGCACGGTGGTCGGCGAGGGCGTCGCAGATGCCAAGGATACGGCCACGAGTTCGTGCGACGAACTGAGTGTCGACCTGTTCAGTTGAGGCCAGGTGATGATCCAGCCGGGTGAGTTGAGCAATTGCGGCGGCGCTATTTCCCTCCGCAAATGTCTGCAGTGCGGCATCGAACTGCATCGGCAAATCGAGCGCTGCCGTGTCATGACCAAGATGGATAATCTCAGTCCCCACAAGGTCCGCTGCCAAAAGCTGCATCCGCTCCAAAGGCCCAGCCTGATCCGGCAATGCGGCGAGCCGGCTGGATGTGCGGCCCTGCCAGTCGTCAGCGCTTGCTGAAAGACGGTTCATCGCAAGGCGACGCAGGTCGCGCAACGTTAAATTAAGGAGCCGCTTGGTTCGGAACGACGGAGATAGCGGCGGGACAAGTAGAAACGACAGAGGCGCCGCCGCAAAGCCCACGAAGATTCCTAGTGCAGAGTTGTAGAATTGCGCTGTGTCGTAGATCATCTCGTTCGTAGGCTGGAGCGCGGTCACAGAGATAATGGTGCATATGACCCAAGCGGGATGCTGCCGAGTTGCAGCCATCGCAGTACCGACCGGTATCAGAAAAGCAGCCAAGGCTGTGCAGAAGGCAGGGAACGACTCGAGCCCAGGCAGCAGGGCGAACTTGATCGCCGCTGCAATAGCAATACCCGCCGTTGTGCCGAGCATGAATGCGATGGCGTCAGCGTAGGCCAGTTCGGCTCGGGGCGAAAGCAACAGAACCGCAACTGCGACGAAGACGATTGCCAAGCTGCCGTCTGGCCAGGCGGTGAGGACCCAGAATAGCTCGGCCGCTCCGATCGCTACGAATGCGCGGCCGGCACTGACGAGGGAAGGCAGCCAATCGGGAACATAGATTTTGAAGCCGCGACGGCGAGAACGCGGGCGCGCTGGGTCGGCAACCAGCAAAGCCGTCGCCTCGAGCACCGCTGCAAACCCCACTAGAACATTTGTGGTCTGATCGGCAAGCAGCTGCAGGGAGGCTGTGCTGGCCGGCATGGCAATGAGCGTCCGAACTGCGGCCTCGCAACGGCGACGCGAGCCGATGGGATCGTCCATCCAGAATGTCGCCTGGCCTGCTGGCAGCGCGAAACGCATTTCTTCTGGAATGCAGCCCAGAATCGCATTGCCTTCTTCGTCTGCGACCTCCGGCGGCATTTTGATGAGCCGCGCTGCAATACTGCGCCAGGCAGCGAGCGAGGCAAACAGCCCGTCGATAGCGCCATGCAGAACGGGCGAGTGATAGCGAATTGTTGAGAATTCTCCGATCGCCTCGTCGATCATCGAGTTAAGCGCGGTGACCTGTCGAATGAGCTCTCGTCTGGCCGGCTGCTGCGCATCCCCGGAATCCGATCCGGCAAGTCTCAAAGTGGCCCCGAATCGAGCCGCGGTCTCGGTAGATACGGCCGCAAACATTCCCGCAAGCCTTTCCGCAGCGCCGCCGAAATCAGTTAGGGCGAGGATGGCGCCAGCACAAAGGATGCCGATCCAGATTTCGCTGGCGCGGATAACGGCCAGCATGAACACCTCGCTGCTCGCGCCACCTGTTGCGCCAAGTGTGCCGGCCCCTATTAGCGCCGCGGTGTACCCAGCAAGTGCTGCCGCGTAGGAGGCGAAGTTGCGGAACAGGGTGGCAGCGAAGGCGCAAACCCCGCCCCACGCCGCAAGTCCGACGAGAAAGCCGATGCGGTTCTGGGGAAACCAGGCCGTCAGCACGACGATCATCGTAGCTCCCACGAGAGTGCCGATGATGCGGTAGCGTGACTTGCGCAGCGACGCCCCGAGATATGGCTGACACACGATCGCTGCGGAGGCGCCCGCCCAATAGGGATTGTCGAGCTCTAGCCAAAACGCAACGAAGAGAGCAAGACAAACCGAAGCCCACAGCCTGAAACCGAACAGCAGCGGAGGGCCCGCGGCTCGCGCTGCGTTTGCCAGCGTCACATGTGATCTGACGGCCGTGCTGCCTTCTGCCGTTAACACACTCCGATCTGTCATGGGGATCTCGCTGGACTTACTGGGGTTTTGACTGTGGCGGCGCTGATGAAGGCGGGATCGGCGGCGTCTCAGCCGGACTCACCAAACGCCAAGTCAAAATTGTCGAAATCAGCATGAACAGTGCGCCAGCTAAAAAGAGCGCGTGATAGCCGCTTGCAAAGCTCACCGTGGCGAGCGCTCTGAAACTCAAGGCGTCGTGACCGGCAAGAGTCGCCCCGGAAAGATTGCCCGCCGTTATGTCGTGGACAAAAGTCGCTCGATCGGCAGAAGAGACCTTGGGAAGCGCCTCAGCCACGGCCAAGGTGACGCGACTGTAAAGTACCGCTCCCAACGCGGCGATACCGACGACGAGACCAGTGAAACGCACCGTGCCCGAAATGCCCGAGGCCATCCCAGAGCGCTCCTTTGGAACGACCGTCATTCCGACCTTGGTCGTTTCACCATTGAGCAGGCCTGCTCCGACCCCAGCAATCACCATCCCACCGATCAATGGGCCATACGCTACGTCCCGTACAGCCAGCGCAAGCGCGAAGAGGCCGAGGCAAACCAACGACAAGCCGGCGGTCAGAAGATCTCGACCGGAAAACCGGTGCGCGAGAAAATGCGTGACGACGCGCGGCACGATGAACATTGGAATAACCATCGGCAGCATCATTAGTCCTGAGCTCGCAGAGGCATAACCGAGGCCGCTTTGAAGAAAGATCGGAATGAAGGTCAGCATTGTCAGCATTCCGGCCGAAAAGGAGAACTGTGCCAGGTTGGCGCCGATGTAGGTCGGTTTGCGGAAGTAGGAGAGGTCAAGCATCGGGCGGGCCTGGTTGCGCTCGACGAGAATGAAAAGGACGAAGAGAATCACCGCGCCCACGCCTTCGCCAAGGATCCATGGATCGGTCCAGCCGCGGTGGTTGCCTCCGATAAGCGCGAGCGTCGTCAAGAAAAGCCCGCCACTGAAACAGGCCACGCCGGGCAGATCGAGCTGCATGGCGTCGGGGTCTCTGGAGGACTCGATGACACGGATGATCAACGCGATCAAAGTCGCGCCGATAGGAAGATTGATATAGAAGGCCCATTCCCAGCCGAAACTCTGGGTGATCAGGCCCCCGACGACAGGGCCCAAGGCGGCGCCGATCCCGACCACCGATCCCCAAAAGGAAAAAGCCCGCGCACGGGCTTCTCCCTGGAACTCATGCGAGAGGGTTGCGAGTGCCGCACTGAGTTGCATGGCGGCGCCTGCACCCTGTAGCGCGCGGGCGATGATGAGGACTGTGAGATTCGGTGCGGACCCACAGAGAAACGAGGCGAAGGTGAACACCGACAGGCCAAGGATCAGCAGCCTCTTGCGACCGAAGCGGTCCGCCAGTGTTCCTGCCGGCAGTAAGAGCGACGCAAAGCTGAGTATATAGGCCGTGATCACCCACTCGATCCCGGCAAAGCTCGCGCCCAGAGAACGAGCTATTGCCGGTAGCGACACGGAGACGATGTTCGCGTCGAGCTGTATCATGAAAGAAGGCGCTGAAGTGCAGATCAGCACGAGCAGCGCATGGCGGTCGGCTGCGCGCAAGCTACCGAGCGAAGAGGCGGTTCGATACATCGGATGTCTCTGCGTACGTAGCGATACCATTGCCGAAGGACCAGTTCTCCTTCTTGACCTCGATGAGGTTGATCAAGACGTCCTCGCGCCGGAGTCCGACAGTTGCGTGAAGGCCGTCGGCGATGGCCTTGTAGAGCGTTTGCTTTTGCGCCGTCGTCCGGCCTTCATTCCAGGTAATCTGGATAATCACGAGATCTGCACTGCGCTGGATGCCGAGATATTCGGGATCGAACTGGAAGGCGTCAGCTTCGTGCTCAGCAATGATTTGGAAGCGGTCTTTTTCCGGAACGCCGACGCTGACAAGCGCGTCATAGATGATGCGACCGATCTTCTGGCGGTAGGCTGCATCCTTGCCTTTACGGACATCGATTCGAACGAGAGGCATATCTTTTCTCCTGATTCTGCTAGCCTATTCAGCGCGACGCTTGGCGCCGCGTCCGAAAACAAGGACACGGCCCGAGGCAGTTGTGAAAAGCTATCAAGTTCGCTCCTGGCAGATATTGGACCGACTGAGCTCGAAGAAACGTGGGGATCGATAAGGCATGGCCGATACATAGCCGCGAGCTCGCGGACGCCCAGGAAAATCAGGTGCGAGGTCAGCCCTCCGCGTTGGTCGATCCAGTGCTGGACCTCAAATGGATACATGGAGTACAGGCTCTGCGTTGCTTCGGGATTGGTTATCCTGCGACCGTTAGGTCCGGGATTCCAGGCGGCGTGAAATCCGAGCCGGGCGCGGGACGTCACGCATATCCTGTCATAAGGAATCGCACCGAGAACGATAGTGCAAGCCGAGGCACAATAACCGTCGATGATCACCCTCTCGGCCGAGACTCGCACGCCCTCATATCTGTCGACGTAGGTTCCGATCCGGCCGCCAGGGTCATCCACAATCCGAACCGTCGCATTGACTGCTCCAATTCTTGTGAGGAGGGTAATCGTCGCGAATAACGCCCTAAGGCACTTCATGACCATTGCACTCTCAAACCGTCCAACTGAATCTGACCAACTCAAGCGATGCCAAACTGATACCTAACTGCCCGCAGACCGTGAGCGTTCGGCGGGCGCGCCGCTCAGCACGAGAAATGGAATCCATGCCATGGCTCGTCAAAATATCGTCTGTGTCTGCTTCATGAGAATTCGAGAACTTCCTAGTACTGCAGGTTGGGGTAGGCAGCGTTGTCTCCGCGTCCCTCGCGCGTCAAATCGAGAATGCCGTAGATTGGCCAGACCGGGTCGATGGGGCTCGTATCGCCGCGCTTGAACGTCCCCTCGCTCGCCCAGTGGTGGCGGATCCCGTCCTTGTCGCGTGAGAACACGTTCAAGACCGCGAGTTGGACGCCGTCCGGTGTTTCCGCATGGTAGTCGCGGTTGAAGGTGTTGTTGCGCGAGGACAGCAGCCGCAGGTTTCGCCAACCGCGTTCTTGTGCGTAGGTGCGGAGGCGATCGGGGCTTGCCTTCGCGATCACGACGAGGTTGGTCCGCTCGGCGAGATGAAAAGCAGCACCCTCGAGCCCGTCGACGACCGATGTGCATGACGGGCACGGCTGCTCGACAAGCGGCAGCTCGGCTGTCTTGCCCCCCGGGGCTCCCGCTCGTTGGTCTTCCGACCAGCGCGGGAACATCATGTTGTAGATGACCAGCGAGTTCTTGCCCGGTGCGAACAACTCCGAGAGCCTCACCTTGCTGCCATCGGCCGCGGCCTCGAAGACGTAGTCCTCCCTGACGAGGCCGCCCGCCGGCAGTGCCCGACGCTTGGCGGTGACCTGCTCGTTCAGCCGCTTGAGTTCTGCCTCCGCCTCCAACAGCTCGTTGCGTGCGCGCCGGTATTCGCTCGACTCGCCGGGGAAATGGACATTCGGGTCTAGGAGCACTTCCCGCCACTTGTTCATGTCGCGTGGTTTGCCCTTGAGAGCCATTGTTTCAGTCCTTCTGCCAATCTTCGACAACCCCTGCGTAGGCTTGCCAAGCGGCGACCGAAACGTCATATAAGCGTCAATTTCGGACATGCGGAGGCATGATGCGTAAGGTCGGCTTCATCATCTCCCCCAGCTATCAGTCGATGGGCTTCGCCCTTACCGCTCCGTTCGAGATCGCCAATCGGCAAGCAGCGGAACCCGTCTACGACATTCGAATGCTGTCCAAGCATGGCGGGCCGGTGCGCACCTCACTCGGCTTCCAGGTGTTGACCGAGCCGTTTGCCGCGGAACCCTACGACCTCATCATCGTAGGTGCGAGCACGGAGGATGCATCGCCCGAGATGATCGACTTCATCCGCCATGCGCGGTCGCATTGCCGCCGGATCGTTGCAACCTGCCACGGGGCGTTTGTCCTCGCGGAGGCAGGACTTCTCGACGGGCGGCGTGCAACAACCCATTGGGATCGTGCTGGCGAGCTTCGGGCCCGCTATCCCAATGTGCGGGTCGAAGAGGACCGGATCTTCATCGCTGACGGACCGGTATGGACTTCAGCCGGCATGACCGCCGGCATCGATCTTGCGCTTGCTCTGATCGAAGAGGATCTTGGCATGGAAGCGGCGCGCATAGTTGCGCGCAGGCTTGTGCTGTACCATCGCCGAGCCGGCGGCCAGTCGCAGTTCTCCTCGCTCCTCGAACTGGAACCGAAATCGGACCGGATTCAGACTGTGCTCACCTATGCCCGACGCAATCTTGCCGGACGGCTGGGCGTGGACGATCTTGCCGAGGTCGCGCATCTCTCACCACGCCAGTTCAGCCGCGCCTTCCAGGCCGAAACCGGACAGACACCGGCGAAGGCTGTCGAGAACCTCCGCCTAGAGGGGGCGCGCGCGCTGATGGAAGACACCAACCACACCCTTGACGTTGTCGCGCAACTGACCGGATTCGGGGATCGCAACCAAATGCGACGCGCCTTTCTCCGCGCCTACGGCCAACCGCCGCAGGTGATCCGGCGCCAGTCGCGCGGATATGTGTCCATCAAGGAAAGAGAGCTCGCAGAACCCTGAACCGATGATCCGACAGGAGATGAGCAGCAACCTACTGCCGCCGGACGCTCGCGCACACGGCGCTTGACGGTATGGCCGCAAACCACGAGCGCGAAGGCCAAGGGCGACGAAGAAGACCGAAAGCCAACCGGCGAGCCGCAGGGCAGCCCGCGCCGCACGCGGCCATGCCGCCGAGTGCGGCGATGAATTGTGGCCGCCGAATCCAAATTCTCTGCGAGAGGAAGCTGTTCAAGAAAAGCACGGTCCGATCGTGCGGTTCTCACTTTGAGGAGGTGGGGAAGGCCGGTTTGCGGCCGGCCTAATGTCCGGTTGGGGTCATTCGCGTCGTTATGGGGACGTCCGGTGTTGGCGCGAAGCGGGCATTCGCCCGAAGGCTGATTTCAGCCAGGTGCGACCTTCAATCATCCGCAGGAGCACCGGGCTTTCGCTACTGCACTTGCAAGCAGCACTTTCGCGCTTGCTGACACACCCGTGACACCGGGGGAGGCTGAGAAGATCAAGGTTGCTCTGGAAGTCCTCGGCTGCACGGACGGCAAGATGGAAGAGGAAACCGAGGGCAGCGGCTGCTTTGAAGTCGATGACGCCAAGTGCAAGGACGGGCAGTACGACAGCAAGCTCGACAAGACTTCAAGACGATCGCGATGACCCGCGACCAAACCTGACCAAACCCTGTTCCGCGGTCCAAGCAATGCGGATTTTCTGGAGCGGCTATTAACCCTGTCGGCAAACGCTCTGCACGTGGGACTCGTTGTCAGGTCGGCCGCCGCCAAGTTGCCTCATTAGATCGGAGAATTCTAACCGGCGCCAATCCAAGCCGGAGGCATCATGCTGAGAATGATGTTGTTGGGCCTCCTCATCCCACTGGGTGTGGGAGTGCTTGCGGCAATGGAACTCAAAACTCCAGCGCGGAGTGCAGCAGTGCCTGTCCGGCCCGTTGCCGAGATAGCCGCAGGCATTTCCGAGCCACGCGGTGCGTTGGCCAAGGCTGATCGACTTGAAAAGGGTGATCGACTTGAAGTGGCCGCTGCGAGCATCGAGACACCAGCGCAGCCTGCTCTCGTCGACGAACGCAATTCTTCGCCGGAAGGCACCAGTGTCGGTCCATCGGAGCCGCCGAGGATGATGAACCCCCATCGGCACGATCCCAAGCCGAAGAAGGTCACCACCGCCCCTTCTCCGAAGTCGAAGCCAAAGAAAGCCGAGGTCAAGCGAACCACAACTACCGAACGGCGAAAGGCTGCCGGCAACACCGAACCTTGCCGGCTAGGCGCGTTTGGTGGCTTGCTTAAGGCTTTGGGTCCAGCCGACTGCGAAATCTGATTCACCGAGCCATCGTTCCCGCTGAATCGGCCTCGGTCGCTCTAAACCAATTTTATCTCCAGAGCGGCGCAGCCGTGCGCGCTCCGGGTCAAAAGCTGATTTCTCGGAACGGCCGCGTCTGGCTGCAAGCGGCCGTTCATTGTGAATAAGCGACCAAGAGTGCCCTCTCCACCGGTAGATGAGGTTTCAAAATTCGAGGCACGCGCACTTAGCTGGAGCTAGAAGCGGGATATGGTGCTCGCGATGCGCTGATCGCCCCGGCCTCGCTTCGTCCCAACGAACCAGCTTTCCTCGCGTGCGAGCGCTGCCAGTTGCGGTACCAGAGGATTGTCGCTTGCTCGCAGATAGGCCGCCGAGTATTCCATATCCTTCGCGCTAGAGTTCTCGAGCAAAATCTTGAGTGCACCGGCAGCAAGGTCTTCCGTGAAAAGGTCTGCTGGAAGCAGGCTGATCCCAATCCCTCGCCTAACGAGGAGTGACATCACGCTGAAGCTGTTGCAGCGATGGATGAAGCGAGGGCTGAGGCCGGCCTCCTCGAACCAATTGACCATCAAATGATAGACGCTTGCGTCTTGTGGCATGCCGATAGTCGGAAGCTCCGCAAGTGCGGCAGCCGTGAGATTGCGATCCGCCGGGCAAAATCGAGGGTGGCCAAGCCATTTCAAGGCGCAACTCCCAAGTGAAACGCGAATCGCGCCCAACAGATCGACCGGACCTGGCAATAGCGCAATGTCGATCTGACGCCGGGTGAGTTTGGCTGCGAGGCCGCCCGCAAGATCGGCGTCGATCTCGAGACGCACTTTCGGAAATCGCTGCTCGATTCGAGCGACGAAACTTTGAAACCAGGTTAGCGCGATGCTCTCGACCACGCCGACACGGATGGTGCCGACTTCAGCGTCTTGGCCGGCGGCCGCCTTCATCATCGCGACTTCCGAGAGAACGCGCTCGGCGCGCTCCAGACAGCTCTGGCCCAACGCAGTCAAAGCGACGTTGCGGCCCTGCCGCTGCAGGACTCTGGCGCCGAGCTCGCGCTCGAGCTCCTGGATGCGCCGGGTGACGGCCGGCTGAGTAAGGTTGAGGTGTTGCGCGGCGGCGCCGATGCCGCCGAGCCGCACGACCCACAAAAGCGTTTCGAGGTGACGTGAATCCATTCTAAATCATAAAATACGCGCATGAATTGAATGTCCATCTTTCATTTGTAATCGTAGTGTGACGCGAACAATATCCGAGAAGTCGGGCCAATTTTTGCGATAAGGGAAATCCTATCCATGCGTAGTCTGCATAGATTGCAGCCACTAGGCGCAATTTTTGTGCTTGCTCTGGCGCTTCTTTGCGCAGTTCGCCCGGCGCCGGCCCATGCTGACGATACGGCCTGCGAGCCCACGAAGCTGGCGTCGAAGTATCCTGGATTGGCCGGCAAGACCATCAAGATCGGCCAGGATGGCGAGAGCGTGCCGTTCAGCCAGCGCGACCCGAAGGATCTGACCAAGCTGATCGGGCTCGATGCCGATCTCGCCCGCGCCACATTCGCTTGCGTCGGCGTGCCCATCGATTTCACCATCGGCACCTGGTCGGGCCTGATCCCGGCGGCGATGTCCGGCCAGGTCGATATCATGTGGGACACCCTGCTCTACACGGCCGAGCGGGCTAAAAAGCTTGACTTCGTCGTTTACATGAATGCCGCGACCGGAATGCTCGTCGCAAAGGGCAACCCTAAGAACGCCCACACGCTGGACGATCTCTGCGGGTTGACCGCGACCACCCAGCTCGGCACCACGCAGGAAGCGATGCTGCGCGAGGCAAACGCCAAATGCACCGCGGCCGGTAAGTCCGCCGTGACGATTATCCTGTCGCAGGACATGCCGAGCAGCCTGCGCCTGGTGCAGAGCGGGCGCGCCGACCTCGCGGCGGTCAACAAGTTCGTCGGCGACAGCATGATCGCCTCCAGCCCGGACAAGGTGCAGAGCGCGTTCGACGTCGTCACCGGGGCCAAGATTTCGGTTGGCATCGCGAAAGGCAACCCTGACCTCGTCAAGGCGATCAAGGATGGACTCGCGACGATCCGCGCCAACGGTACCGAGAAGGCGATCTACGAGAAATACCAGGTGGACTACAGCCTGACGACAGACCCCACCGTACTGACCGAGTGATCCGATCGGTATGTGCCGATCAGATGTGTGACCTAAGCGGACCAAACTTATGACCACTGAACTGACGAGCGTGCAGAAGCACGTCGATCCCGCGCGCGTGCTGGAGATCGAACAGGCGTTGCTGCGGATTCCGAGCTCCGCATTCGAAGAACACGCAATTGCCGATCATCTGGCGGAGCGGATGACCGACATCGGTCTCGACGTCATGATGATGGAGGTCCAACATCCGTTCAATTCGGCATCGAAGAGCCGGCAGCCGGTCGGCATTTTACGCGGGACCGGCGGTGGATCGTCCCTCATGCTCAATGGGCACATGGATCCTGGCGTCGAAATGCCCGGATGGTCGGTCGATCCCTATGGCGCCAAGTTCGAGGATGGCTGGGTTTGGGGCATGGGCGCCCACGACGACAAAGGCGGACTGACCGCGGCTTTCTGTGGCTTGGAGGCGGTGATCAAGTCCGGCACGCGCCTGAAAGGCGATGTGCTACTGTGTCCCGTCGTCGCGCACAAGCTCGGCGGCGCCGGCACGCGGGCACTGCTGAAGAGCGGCATCAGCGCCGATCTCTGCATCAACATGGAGCATTCCAACAACACCATCGCCAACGTCTGCGTCGGCATCCTCATGGTGCGCATTCGCGTCGAGGCGCCGGAACTGTTCTTCCGCTACAGCGCGGAAGCCAAGGCTCAATACTGGAATCCGATCGAGCAGCTCTGCGAGGTGATCCGCCGAATAGGACCGAGCCTCGATCCGATTCCGGAAGGTAGTTGGATGAGCTTCACGTCGCATCCGGAGTTGCCGGGATTTCCGACCCACACATTCGACACCTTCCATAAGGAGCACTACTACCAGAGGAACCTGTCCGGTCTACACAGCAAGCAGGCCGAGCTCTTGTTGCAATTCCGTACGGTGCCGGGTCAAACCATGCAGAGTGTGGCAGCTGATCTGACGCGGCTACTCGAAGGCATCAAGCGCGAGCATCCGGCGTTCAATTATTCGTTCGAGCTGCCAGCCAAGGGCACCGAGAATGGCTGGTGTCAGGAGCCGATGGCGTGTTCGTCCGACCATGCGCTGGTGACGACTTTGGCCGAGGGACAAATGCGCGCCTCCGGGGCGCCGGCTGTGATCGGTGGCTGGGGCCGGCTCGGCAATGTCGGCGACGGCAACATCATCGCGGCTTTCGGCATCCCGACCGTGCAATATGGTCCCGGCGATATCCGCATCTACAAGGAATGGCCGACGGCAGATGAGCGGGTGCTGTTGTCCGATCTGGTAGCGGCGGCGCAGGCCGTCGCGCATGCGACGGTCAAACTCTCCGGATAATGATCTAGGAACGGGATGAGCGCGATGAGTGAGGCGATCGCCGCCGAGAAGAAACTGGTCTCCGGTCCTACCGCCTTGGCCGGGCTGGCAGTTCTGGTTGCGCTGGTGGCGGCAGCCGCCGGCCTCCACGCAGGGATGCTGCCCGAGCCGGTCATGGAAGTGCTGGGCTACGTCTTCTCGGCTTTCCTGCTCGAGGGCGCGGTCAACGCCCTGAAGATCGCAGCGCTTGCGATGGTCGGCGGCATCGGGCTGGGCCTCGGCCTGGCGCTGATGCGCCTTTCGCCGTTGGCGCCAGTGCGCGGGGCCGGGTGGCTCTACATTTGGTTCATGCGCGGAACTCCGCTGATCCTGCAACTGGTGTTTCTCTACGACGCGTTGCCGGCGGTCGGCATCCGGCTCGACAGTTTTACGACGGCGTTGCTCGGCTTCACCCTGAACGAGGCCGCGTTCTGCGCCGAGATCATCCGTGGCGGCATTCTCTCCGTCGACCGCAAGCAGACCTTGGCTGCGGCGTCTTTCGGCATGGGGGCGTTCCTCACCATGCGCCGAATCATACTGCCACAAGCGATGCGCGCGATCCTGCCGGCGATGGCCAATCAGGTGATCTCGCTGATCAAAGGCACCTCGATTGCCTCTGTAATCTTCGTCAACGAGCTGACGTTCCGCGCGCAGCAGATCGTTGGCCAAAACTTCAAGTTTTTCACCGTGTTCGCGGCCGCCGGCATTCTCTACCTCGTGCTGACCAGCGCAGTCGCGATCGCGCAGTTTTATCTCGAACGCAATTTCAGCGCCGATCGGAAGCGTGAAGCCAAGGCCCTGGCGCAGTCCGCTGTGTCGCCCACGGCGTGGACCGACGCTGTCAAGGCGGGACCGTCCGAGGCAACCCGGGACGAGGCGTTCGTTGTCCTGCAGAACGTGCAGAAATCCTACGGGAGCCGCGCAATTCTCCGCGGCGTCGATCTGACCATCAAGCGCGGGGAAGTGGTAGTCCTGATGGGGCCGAGCGGTTCAGGCAAGAGCACGCTGCTGCGGCTCGTCAATCATCTGGAGCCGCTCGATTGGGGCGAGATCACCGTCGACGGCAAATATGTCGGCTATGCCAGACAGCCCGGGGGCGGCTTGGCGCCGACCCGCAATCTCGCTAAGGCGCGCGCAGATGCGCGGATCGGCATGGTATTCCAGCATTTCAATCTGTTCGATCATTTGACCGCGCTGGAAAACATCGTGGAGGCCCCGATGCGGGTCTATGGCGAGCCCGCGGACAAGATGCGCGCGCTCGGCCTCAGCCTGTTGAACGCGGTCGGCCTTGCCGCCCACGCAGATCATCTGCCGCATCGGCTGTCCGGCGGCCAGCAGCAACGGGTTGCGATCGCGCGCGCGCTCGCGATCTCGCCGCGGCTGATGCTGTTCGATGAGCCGACCTCCGCGCTCGATCCAGAACTGGTCGGCGAGGTGCTGGCCGCAATCAGGCGGCTCGCCGAAGCCGGCATGACCATGATGATCGTGACGCATGAAGTGCGGTTCGCGCGCGAGGTCGCCGACCGCGTGATCTTCATGGACGAGGGCGTGGTGGTCGAGCACGGCTCGCCTGAGCAGGTACTGGATCATCCGACCCAAGAACGCACCCAACGCTTTCTCAGGCTGGTTGAGCCGCGTTGAGCCGCGTTGCAAAGCAATTTCTTACCAGGAGAACAAAAATGAAGGCCGCCGCCAAGGATTTCGTGCAGCTCGCTCGGCTGGAGAGGGAGATGGATGCGCAAGGATTGGATGCCATCGTCGCGCGCGCCGGCATCAATTTCACCTATCTTACCGGCTTCGCCTATCCAGGCACATTGGCGCGGCACCTCGATCTCGCGGACTCGCCGCGCGGCGTCTATCTGGTCTGGCCGCGGAAGGGAGAGCCGCGCATCGTCGTCAACGCGATCGCCAAGGATCTGCCGGAGCGCGATTCCTTTGTCGAGCATTTCGACGTCTATGAAGGTTACACCGAGCCGCCGATCGAGCGTCTCGCCAAGACCCTCGGCGATATGGGGCTCACCGATGGCAAGGTCGGATTCGAGACCAACTTCATCAGCGCGGCTGATTGGGAGGCGTTACGCAACAAGCTGCCGAAGATGCGCACATCAGATTGCGTCGCTGTAATGGATCATGTCCGGGCCGTGAAGACCAAGGCGGAGCTCGCGCGCTTCAAACTTGGGGCCGACATGCTCGACGATGCTTATCTTGCGTGTTTCCCGACCGTGCGGCCCGGCATGCGCGAGCGGGATCTGCACGCCGCGTTGATGGCCTATTGCCTCTCGCACGGGTCGGAATTTACCCACGGCATTCTCAATTCCTCGCGCAACACGATTTCCTATGGCGGCGAGAGCGATTTTGCCTTTGCCGCTGGCGACGCGATCCGGACCGACTATGTGACCTACGTGAAAGGCTATCCTGGCCACCAATCACGCTGTGCCGTGGTCGGCAAGCCGTCGGAGGAGCAGCGCCGCGAATACGCCGTCATCCGCGACATCTATCACGCCGCCAACGAACAGCTGGTGCCGGGAAAGACTGCGGGTGAGGTCTACCGCTTCGTCGTGGAGCGGTTCGCCGCCAAGGGCATGGTGTATAAGTCGATGCTTGCCGGTCATAGCGTTGGCGCGTGGTGGCATCAGCAGGAGCCGGTGATCTCGCGCGACAATCCGCGGCTGCTGGAAGAGGGTATGGTGATCGCGATGGAGCCCCACATCAACCATTGGCACATCCAGGATATGCTGTTGATCGGTCCGAACGGTCCGGAACTGATCTCAGACAAGTTCCCGACCGACGAGATTTTCTCGTGCGTATGAGGCTCCAAGCAGCAGGCCAGCAGTAATTCTTCACCGGCTGTGCAAGCCGGTGTCTCCCTCAACAAGCGTGTGTCAGCCTAGGGAAGTACGAGAAGGAAAAGAGGGTTGCGCAGGTGCTTACTGGCCACATGCTGTAGAGGCCTGGACACCTGAGGCGGTGAGCATGGCAGCCATACGCACGGGCCGCCGGGGTGAGGGATCGGGCCCTTGGCGTGTATGCGGCTCTCGGGAATCACTTGGCGTGCGAAATGGGGGAGCTTCTCGCTCGGCCACACGTCCTGCAACAGCGCCGGCCCGCGCGGCCCAGCGGTCCGGATGTTAAGATTGACCGTGACCGGCGCGCCGGCTGCATGCGCTGTCGGCGGACGTTTGGTATCATTGTTCATTCAATTCTCCTAGATTTAGGCCGTTTGGCTACAGACGCTCGTGCCATGCGTGACAGAGATATCGGCAAGAGCTGCCGCGGTTCACCAGCGCTACTCCGTTCGCAACATTGTCCGTTGACAGAATTGCACTGGCGAGAGGCCGGCGACGAACTGAAATGTATCCATTGGTTTCGCAATAACTTTGGCTCTCTTGCTGCGATTGCGCCGGCTTTGCGTCAATCGTCAGAAGTTGAGCTACGGCCGACGGGTTTATCGGACGCTCTATCGACTCTCCGGGCCCGAGGTCCGCGGCAGAATTGTAGTGGCGTTTCTCTGACGCCAAACTCGTCCCCAATTTCTGTAGAAGCGACTGCGTTGTTTCGGAGTTGTCACAGGTAGACATTTGCCAATTTCTGCCTGGCAAGAACGGCGCCTGCCGGTGCAGGCAGGACGAAATGAAAAGCGCAGGCACTGATCAGAACCATCCAGCGGCAGGGGCAAGAGATTGGACGGTTTCGTAATGTACGATATATTCGAGAGTGACCGTTCGTAAGGAGACGTTGAGTGATTGCGTCTTATCGATCACTGCTGCTTCTCCCAGAATTGCAACAAGCCTTGCGAGGCCGAGCCGCCGATCACGCACGGGATCCCAACCGCAACCTGCCCCAGCGCCGCCGCCGAAACACAGCCCAAGGCCACCGCGCCCACACCAAGCTGCCCCCAGAAGTCCAGGTCACGCCGGCTGTCCGAGCCTTTGATCTTGAGCTCATCGACAGCAGCCAAGGCATCCTTGCGCAACGCCCCTATTTCCACTGTATCGGCGGCCTCGACCACCTCTGCAAGGGGGCCCCTGATCGATGCCGGTTGCGTAACCAGTTCGCTGCGCAGATAGTCGCGCAAGCTGGCATCACGGATCGCATAGCTTGCCAGCGTATAGCGCGCGAGGCTGCCGACCGTCAGCTTGTCGACGGTGTCGCGGCCTTTGCTCCAGGGCAGCATCTGGATGATGCGCTGAACCGGCAGGTGAGACCCAGTCGCGAAATAATATCCCCATAAGGTGTCCAGCAGGTCTTGATTGCCGGCATACGTCAGGGTGGTGTTCAATTTCTTCTCATCTTTGGAAAAGGGATTTCGAGCGAACGCGCCCCGCAGCTTGTCGAGCATGCCGGGCTTTGCCTCTTCCAACGGAATCGCGGTCAAAATCGGCAGTTTACCGGAGAGATAGCCGTCGATCATCACGCTGCGCTCGGGTATCCGCGGCTCAAGCCGGCGCAATATGTTTCGCCAGTCGGGCAGTCCCGAATAGGCGATAGCGCGGACGATCACCCACTCATCTTCCGGCGGTATGGGAAAGAAACTTTCGATGAGCTGTTCGGCCCTTGCCGGATCGGAGCCGATCGCGCCCGCGATGAACCCGAGATAAATGCCGGAATTCTCCGGCTCCTTGAAGCTTTGCGAATGGAAGAGCACGCGCACGGCCGCTGGAATGTGGGCGTAGTCGGGTTTGGCGCGGTAGTTGTAGATCCACTGCTGGACCACGGCGAGCGAAGCGCGAGGATCGATGTCTAGCGTCTTCTCCGCGAGCGCCGGCTCAATCAGCATGAGCGAGGCGGCGATGAGAGCTGCAAAACGCATGTGATGCTCCTTGCGTTGGCGCATGCGGCCCGCGCAGCGCGAGCGTCTCGGTCCCAAAGCATGAGGCGACCATTACGACAATTCTGAGAATGCGTAGATTAAGGTGAGGCGTTGAAATTGTGGCACCCAGGGCCAATCCTGCCAGCAACTGACCTTGCGTAAGACATTCTTTTGCCCCGCGCGAGCAATTCGATCACGGCCAGTCGGCGAGAGCCGGTAGGACATAAAGACCAAACGCATCATGCAACATTGGCGATTGTCTCGGCCGCGCATGACGGGCTGGTGGGTTGCCCTCGCGGTCGGAATGGTCGCCGCGTCGGCGGCCGCAGCCGGGACCGCATTGTCGTTACAGGGCTCAATCACCGTTGAGGGCAATCAACGGATCGAAGCCGATACCATTCGCTCCTATTTTCATGCCGCGCCCGACCGGCGGTTCGACGAGGCTGCGCGCGACGCGGCATTGAAGGGGCTGGTCGCAACAGGACTGTTCGACAAGGTCTCGATCGAGCGCGTCGGCGAACGGCTGGCCGTGCACGTAACCGAAGCACCGGTGCTCGATCGCGTTGCCTTTGAAGGCAATAGGAAGGTAAAGGATGCTGATCTTGCCGCAGCGATAGAATCCAGGCCGCGCGGCAGCTTGCAACGTGCTTCGGTGCAAGCGGATGTCGGCCGCATCCTGGAGGCCTACCGGCACGTCGGACGTGACGATGTTCGTGTGACGCCGGAAATCATCGACCGCGGCAACGGTCGGGTCGACCTCGTCTATGGGATCACCGAAGGCGTCAAAACGCCAGTGCGGCAGATTAACTTCACGGGCAACCATGTTTTCGGCCAACGACAGCTCAGTGCCGTGATCAAGACGTCGGCCACAAACATGTTGAGCTTCCTGACCGGCGCGGACGCATATGATCCCGATCGCATAGCCCAGGACCAGGAGCAACTGCGGCTATTCTACCGCGGCAAGGGGTATGCCGATGCCAGTGTGCCATCGGCCCGAGCCGAATACGATCCCACAGCCAAAGGATTCGCAGTGACCTTCGTCATCGAGGAAGGATCGCTCTATCATTTCGGGGACGTCAGCGTCGTCTGCAACGTCCCGGGACTTGCCCCGGAAAGACTTCGCGGATTGCCATTGGCGCACACTGGCGCAGTGTTCGACGGCAACGCGCTCGACAAGAGCAGCGAGAATCTCGCAGTCGAGCTGGCGAGACTGGGCTACCCCTTTGCCCAAGCCGCGCCGCGCGTCACTCGCGTTGCTGCCGCGCAACGGATCGATGTCGCATTCGTGATCGATCAGGGACCGCGCACCTATGTCGAGCGCATCGAAATACATGGCAACGCGCGCACCCGTGATTACGTGATCCGGCGCGAATTCGATATCGCCGAAGGCGATGCCTACAACAAGACACTGATCGATCGTGCCGAGCGTCGACTGAAGAGCCTGAACTATTTCAAGACGGTCAAGATCTCGAACCGGCCGGGCTCTGCACCGGATCGCGTTGTCCTGGATGTTGAAGCCGTCGACGAGTCGACCGGCGACTTCAACATTTCCGGCGGGTACTCGACGACTGACGGCGCTCTTGTCCAGGTGAAGGCGAGCGATCGCAATTTCCATGGTACCGGAAACAATGTCCAGGCTTCGGTGACGTATGGGCAGTATGCACGCGGGATCGACCTGACGGCTTCAGAGCCCTATTTCCTCGGTACCAAGGTTTCGGCGGGGATCGAATTGTTCGGCCGGCAGACCGACGTGACCAGCTATCAGTCCTACAACAGCACCAGTTATGGCGGCACGTTTCAGATCGGTACGCCGATCACCGAGCAGCTTGGCGTGCAGTGGCGTTACTCGGTCTACAATCAGGATATTACGCTTGGCGCGACCAACTCAGGCTTGCCACCCTCATTGGCCATCCAACAGGCCGCGGCGTACGGTCCGGCTTGGGTTTCGTCGATCGGCAGCACGACAACATACAGTACGCTCGACGATGCCAAGAATCCGACCAGTGGAATCAAGTCGCAACTTAGCCAGGATCTTGCCGGCCTCGGCGGCGATGTCAAATTCCTGCGGACCGCCGAGGACGTGCGCTACTACCAGTCGCTCAGCAGCGACGTCGGCGGCCTGGTCCGCGCCCAAGGCGGGTACATCACCGGTTGGGGCGGACAGCAGGTGCCGCTGATGAACAGTTTCTTCGGCGGGCCTACCATGGTCCGCGGATTTGCGACCAATGGCTTCGGTCCGCGCGACCTAACGCCCGGCACCACGATGGACAATGTCGGCGGTAGCATGTACTGGGCGACGACGGCGGAGCTGCAAAGCGGAATCCCTGGCGTGCCAAACGAATACGGCCTCAGGGCGTCGGCCTTCGTCGATGCTGGCAGCGTCTTTGGCTATAGCGGCGCGAACACGGTCGGCGGAACCGCGTTACAGGTCGCCAACAAGAATGTCATCCGCTCGTCCGTCGGCGTCGGGCTGACCTGGGCCTCGCCATTCGGCTCGCTTACAGCGAGCTATGCCGTGTCGGTCACAAAGGCCGCCTATGACGTGGTTCAGCCCTTTGGCTTCACTGCTGGAGGATTCTGACGGGAATTGAATGCGGCCTCGCGCCTTGGTCAAATGCGTAAACTGATTGGCGGCGTCAATAATGGTGAGTGCCGACATTTCCGCAGGGATCAGCAGCTCCGGCAGATCGAGTTTATCATTTTATCGACCTTCGCATCTTCACGATTGATAGCGGGATTGGTGCCAAGCAGTGGTCCTTTCATGGGGGCCTCCGCCATGCGATGAAAGCGCTGTGCCCGATGAGTGGTGCTGGGTGTGGCGGGCTGGTGCCGTAGGCGCCCCCCGTCATCGACATAGGCGACATCCTATGCCGTGCCCTCCCATACGCCGCGGGCAAACGCCGCGGTGGTCGATATGGCAACGTAAGAGCGATGCAGGGAACGGAAAGCTTTTCCATGCCGAAACTCCATCGTTAGCGCCGTTCGGAACGCGGCTCTGATGGAAATTCGATTGCGTGAGCCCTCGACAATGCCGCAGCCGTGATCCTCTGCGGGCTGGTGCTGCCCTGCGATTCATTAGCCGGGCCCACCTTGTTGAGGATGCCAGCCACGCCGACGACTGCGATGATCACGTTACAATCGCGAGCAGAACGTTGCCACGAACGTGGATCTTATGTTGTGGCTAATTGGTTGCTCGATGTACGTGGCCTCGATGTAGATCCGCAATCCGGCCGAGCCAACAAAAATTGAGTGTTAGTCTGCGTATTCTGCGGGGTGCTCATTGGCTTCAAACAAAATTGACTGATCGTGAAGGCTGCTACGAGCTGGCGCCTCGCGTGCGCGGGCTCGCGATACGCGCCCGATATGGCAGCGCAGCAGCTTTCGTCACGGCTGTTCGCGCCAAGTGGTTTAAAAGCAAATTTAGTGGCCGGTCCATGGATCGTCGCTATTTTCTGATTACCGCAGGAAGTCACTCGATGATCCGATTTCGAGCGCTACGAAAATTTCGTGTTGACGACGAAGAGAGACGAGCCATTCGCAAACGAGGACCGAACGATGAGGATGAACTATTTTCTGGCAGCACTGCTACTCGTCGCCCCACTAGCTACGCCGGCCACCATTCAAGCGCGAACGCACGAAGGCCAGGCGCGAGCGCGCGAAGGCGGCATTCCCCCTCAGGCATTCGAAACCGTGGGGCGCGAGGTTGCGGCTCCGCCTTGGAGCGCTGCTTGTATGACCGACCACGGCCCAAGCCAATGCGACGAGCCTATGTGGGTCTACGGGAGCCCCGACTATGTCGCACGGTTCAAAGATGCATTCTGACATGGACGGACAGCTGTGAGCGGCCCATCTGTCGGATGCTATGCGCGCAGGAAAATCCGTCGCCATTGTTGCCCAAATGTCATCGGCATGAGCAGCTTGTGATAAACGGAGCTGCCGAATACTTCACCGAAAAGGAAGATCAGCCGCCGTTTCTCAAGGCCCTATCGGCGTGCATGGAGCGCGGTACGACCACAACGTTCGCGCAATCTTGCTTGGGATGGATCGGCGAAGGCTACGGACATCGGAACTGATCGATAGACCTTGTTCCCATAGGTCCTGGTAGGAGAAGCGGTCGAAGGCAGTCAAAATCTGCATTCGAGGCTCGAACTCGCGCTGATAGGTGGTCTTCTCTAGGTATTTGATTTCTGCGGCTTGGGCGCTCCCAACGTCGATGAACCAGGACCGTGGTCTGCCGTCGGCACCGTCGCTCGAGCAATGGCCGCGCCGCTTGAGCTCGTCCTTGAGTTCGAAGGGCGAGTGCTTGGTCCAGTCCGGATCGTCTTGCGTCGAGCCCGCTCCGGGCAATCGGTGGCCGATTGAAGATTGAACCAGCTGAACGCGTCGATGAGCCGACCCATCCGGCTGTCGAACAAATAGGTGAGCCTGAGCATGCCAAGCTCGACGATCTTGCCACGGGCTCGATCGAGACCGCGTCCTCGGGGTCCAGACCGATCGTTAGTTCGACACACTCTCTTGATGGCTACGGGGCAGGATTCGGCTTGGGTCGCGCCAGATCGCCGAGCACACCGGTCTGCAAGCACCAGACTCGTTTACCGCTTCATGAGTCCACAATCCACAACTCGGCAGCAATGTAGATGGTTGGTGCAACGCGCATCCCGTTCGCGAACGCGATGAGCCTGGCGGCGGCCTGATCTCGACTATGGCGATGGACTTGCATATTCGGCGCCCGCCCAGTCAAGCTTGATATCATTGGCGCGGATGACCGCGCTCCAGCGATCGCTTTCCTCGCGAATATGCTTCGTGAACTCTTCCAGCGTGCTCGCGGCCGCATGTTGACGATGTTTCACAGTGCTTCACCGGATGGTGAGATGTTCGCAAGCGATTGATTTATAGGCACCGGACCATGGAAGGGTCAGCTGCTGGTTCTTATGTCGTGTGTGTGCGCGGAGGGCCCGCCCTTCTTTGCCATTGGTCCAATGGATAAAGATCCACAGCTTCATTGAATATGCCGATGGCTATCCTGCCCAGTCTTCAACAGCTCCGCTTTCTGTGTGCCGTTGCCGAGCAATGCCATTTCGGCCGCGCTGCGGAAAGCTGTGCCGTCACGCAATCGACGTTGAGCGGAGGAATCAAGGAACTCGAGGCACGGCTGGGCATAGCGCTGTTTGAGCGCTGCCATCGCCGCGTGATGCTGACGCCCTTGGGAAAAGAGATCGCGACGCGTGCCCAGCGTCTCCTGGTCGACGCCGAAGAACTGGTCGGGTTGGCTCGCAACGCGCAGGAGCCATTGTCCGGGCCGCTCCGGTTCGGGGTAATCCCGACAGTCGGGCCGTATGTTCTGCCCTCGCTGCTGTCGCATCTGGGCACCGCGCTGCCGAATCTCAAGCTGTACGTGCGGGAGGCACCGACTGCGGTGCTGCTGGACAAGCTCGCTGGAGGAGAGCTCGACATTTTGTTGGTGGCAATTCCTTATGACCTTGGGGACGTCGAGCGGATGGAAATCGTGCAAGATCCAATCGTCGTAGCGATGCCGCGCAACCATCCTCTTTGCCATCACAAGGCGGTGAGCCGTGATGACCTTGCGCACGAGCAGTTGCTCCTGATCGAGGATGGACATTGCCTGCGCAGCCATTCACTGCAGGCATGCCGGATCGCGGATCCGGTTCGCAATGAGGTCTTCCAAGCGACTAGCCTGCGAATGCTTGTCCAGATGGTGGCCGCTGAACTTGGTGTCACGCTAATGCCCCAGATTGCGGTGGATTCAGAACTTGCTTCAACTCGCAATGTTGTGCTTCGGCCGCTTTCTCCAGACAAGCCGTTCCGGACCTTGGTCTTGGCTTGGCGGCCGACATCCTCGCGTAGCGTCGAATTCAGGATGCTCGGGAATCTAATCCGAAAGTGTCTGAATGTTACCAAGAGGGCATTTGCATCTGACCGGGACACTGAAGCATTAACAGCGCGCTAAGCCGCGCGTCAGTAGCCGCCCATGACGGCAACGCCTGTCAGGAGCGTCGGTCCGTATCCTCGAACCTGCGCGACTGATCAGCATCATCCATTTCTGCGCTGATGACAGTGCCATCGGCTGCTCCGATTACTGCCTTCGAAAGTTCCCGTTAGCTATTCGGAGTCGCGCGACCACATGAGGGCTGGGGCGAAAAGCACGATGATCACTGATGGTTCTGCGCGTCGAAAGGAAAGATTCATGACTGGACAAAAGACGATGATGGTATTGGCAATTGCCCTCCTTGCCGGCTCTCTGCTCGCGACGGGTGCACAGGCGCGCGGTGGTGGCGGTGGAGGTGGAGGCGGAGGCGGAGGCGGAGGTGGACATGGTGGCGGCGGCTTTGCCGGTGGCGGTGGCTTCCACGGAGGAGGCATGGGCGGCTTTGGCGGCGGCGGCTTCCATAGTGGCGCTTTCGCCGGAGGACTTTACGGATTTGGCCCCGGACCCATGGTTCGCGGATCCAACAATGGCGGTATCCATGGTTTTGGCCCCGGTCCCGTCGTTCGAGGATTTAATGGCCGCGACTACGGGCACCACCACTACGGCTACTGGCCGTATGGCTCCTGGGACGATTACGCTTACGACTATCCGTACTACACTTACGACGATTCTTACTACGATGACGGCAGTTGCCACGTTCTTCGGCGGCGGGTGCATACTGCGCATGGCTGGCGTCTGCAACCCCGCAAGATATGCGGTTGATCGACCGTCGCTTATCGATGTTGTTCGTGGTCTGAAACGTCAATCGACTGCCTAAGCGTCGATTGCCATGAGAAGACCTCAGCGCGGTCCCGCGCTGAGGTCAGTTTTTAGCGGCAGGTGGATACTTCGTCGCCGCGACCCGACACATCTCCGCAATCACGTAGCCGAGCTCGCGCGCGCAAGTTCAAGATTAGAGTTTTCACGAACGTTTTCCGGGCATCCGTTCAGCAGTCGTCGCCGAACACTCAAGCGTGATGAGCATAGTGCGCGTTCCTTCCTACATCCGGAAAATGAGGCGCTTGGCTTGCGTTCATGGCAGACGAAAAACCGTGCGGCAGGCGGGCCCTGCATGCAGTGCGAACACTCCGGCCGGCTGAAGTTGTGCGTCAAGTCTGACGCCACGCATCAGGTTCGGCCCTACCACAAGGGCAAAGGTCAGGAGCAGCTGATGCAGGATCACGGCGTGCGACCATCGGGGCTGACGCGACGGCGCGTGCTGGCTGGAATGGGGATTGCGAGCCTGGCACTAATGTCCTCGTCGGCGTTAGCGCAAGAGACGGTCGATCTGCGCGTGCCTGGCGGTCCGAGCACGCGGGTAATCACTACATCCTATCCGCAAAAGGGCCGAATGATCTTGCAGCGTACGAGTCCGCCATGGCTTGAGACGCCCTTCGAAGTCTTCGACAAGGGCGTATTCACCCCAAACGACCAGCACTATGTTAGCTGGCACTGGGCGAATTTTCCAGGCGACATCGATGTGGATAGCTTTCGTCTGACGGTGCGCGGCCAGGTCAAACAGACCCTCTCGTTGTCGCTCAGGGATATTTTAGAGGGATTGCCAAGATTCGACATCGCCGCGGTCAACCAATGCGCAGGCAATTCGCGCATATACGCTGTCCCACGCGTCGCCGGAGCTCAATGGGCAGATGGTTCGATGAGCAACGCGATCTGGACGGGGGTACGTCTCAAGGATGTGCTTGACCGGGCGGGTGTAAAGGCCGGCGCCATTCAGGTCCGCTTCGGCGGCCTCGATGAGCCGGTGATGGAGGGTGCACCGAAGTTTTTGAGTCGCTCACCATCGATCACGCTCGCGACGGCGAGGTGATGATCGCTTTCGCCATGAACGGCGAGCAGCTTCCCTTGCTGAACGGATTTCCGCTGCGGCTAGTTGTGCCCGGTTGGTGCGGAGTCTACTGGATCAAGATGTTGAACGACATCGAAGTGCTCGATCAGCCCGACACCAATTACTGGACGGCGACTGGCTATCGCGTGCCCGAGACGCCGCACAACAACGTCAAGCCTGGCGAGACCGGTTTCAACTTGGTGCCGGTGACCCGCAATGTTCCGCGGTCGTTCATCACCAACATCCGTAACGGCGACGGCCTGCCGGCGGGGGCGCCGGTTTCGGCGCGGGGTATCGCCTTCGGCGGCGATTGCGGCGTTGCCCGCGTCGACTTCTCGATCGATGGCGGCACGAGCTGGCAGCCCACCCAACTCGGTGCCGACCTGGGGAAATACGGCTTTCGGCAATGGCAGACGCAATTTACGCTGCCTGCTCGCGGCGCGCACACCCTGATGGTTCGTTGCAGCAACATCAAAAACGAGGCGCAGCCCGATTTCAAGATCTGGAATCCGGCCGGCTACATCTACAATACTGTTGAAACGACCCATGTGGTCGCGGCCTGAGGAGGAATCAGGAATGCTCCGTGCTATTCTGGCGATGGCCACTGGTCTCGGTCTCGTTCTGTTGTCACATCCCGGCCACGCTGCAACGATCACCACGTTGAAGTCGCTCAAGCTGGATGTCCCCACCAGCGACGCGATGTTTCCCGCCGGTCTTGGATCTGATGCGATCAACAACAACTGTCTCGCCTGCCACTCTGCCGACCACGTGCTGAATCAGCCCTCGTTGTCCAGGGAAGCCTGGCAAGAAGTCGTCAACAAGATGTTCAGGGCCTACAAGGCTCCGATCAGCCCTGACGACGCCAAGGCGATTGTTGATTATCTCGTTCGTACCAAAGGCACTTCATAGGTCTGGCAACGCAAGCCCTCAGCGATAGTGCCCTCGCGCCGCTGAACTCTAACCGGTCGGAGTCAGCTCGCAATGACGAAACTTGGAATCAGCGTTGGTATCTTGGCGACGGTCCTCTGCTTGTCAGTTCGGGCCCAAACCATCGACATAATAGCTCTCGATCAAGACGGAGCCCAAACGATCCTGCAAGCAGCGAAGGAGCGCGCGCAGCAGCGCAGTGCGCCCTCAGCAATTGCAGTGGTCGATCCTGCCGGGGATTTGCTTTCTTTCCAGCGGATGGATGGCGTTCGCCCAGCAAGTGCGGACCTCGCCATCGAGAAGGCACGAACGGCGGCGCGGCTACAACGGTCGACGGCAGAGATCGAGGATAGCATAGACCAGGGCCGCACGGCCTTCGTCACTGCCGGCATCCCGGTGCTGCGCGGCGGCATGCCGATCCGTGTCAATGGCGCAGTCGTGGGCGCAGTAGGTATCGCCGGCCTGAGCAAGGAGACTGACGCCGAAATCGCGAACACCGCAGCGGCGGCGCTGAGTCCCTCACCGAGGACGGGTCAGCGTAGGTGATTGGAATGACTGTTCGTGTGGCCCCTGTCGGCGTGGAAGACGATGCGCTCGTGAGTTAGAGCGTGTGCCGCCGAATGAGCTGCGACGCTCGGATAGGTCGCAACGGTCGAGATGGTCGATCCTAGAACCAGGGATGCGTTTTTCAACCAAATGGGCGGGAAGAATCAACCTCGAATACGCGAGCGCGTAGTCAGGCGCTCCGGAGACCTGCGTCTTGTCGATCGATCTGATGTCGTCGAAAATCGAGCTATCGACAAGCAGGAACATGCCAATGATGGTGCGGTGCTCGAGCAATGGGACGGTATACGGCGTTGAACCATCTGGCGACTTCCGCGATTACGAACGAGTTCGCCTACAACCGCTTTGCGCCGGGTCCGTTTGGGCTACGGGCGGAGATGGGGGCGATGGCGACAATTACGCTGCCCGCACGAGCTGAACGTGTGACCTTCGCCTTCGGAGGGCAAGGCCAAGCGGCCCTTCTCGGCAGACTGGCGGGCCATACGAGAGGCTCATCCGCTATGTGTGGGGTCTCGACTAGTGTCCGAACGTGAACGAAATGGGTAAGCTGCAATGAAAGAGAATGAAAGGCCCACGGGCCTGACCCGCCGGCAGATCCTTGCGTCCGGCGTTGCCATCGCCGGCACGATCTTCCTGACGAAAGAGCGGGCTGCTGCCGCGACCGAGCCCCACGCCGCCGGGTTTCGCCTTACTGCGGGCACCAGAACTCTCGCCGTCAACGGCAAACCGGCCCGAGTCTTCGGCCTCGTCGGGCCGAACGGAAACCCTGGCATCACGCTCTCGCCAGGCGAGCGCTTTCACGTCGATCTTGCTAATCAGGCGGGTACATCCACCCTTGTACACTGGCACGGCCAGTTGCCACCCTGGAGGCAGGACGGCTTTCCCTGGCCGCAATCGCCGCCTATCCCTGAGGGCGAGATCCGCTCCTATGATTACGTGCCGATCGCCGGCACGTACTGGATGCACTCCCATCAGGGCATGCAGGAACAGAACCTGATGACGGCGCCGCTGATCGTGCGCAGCCCCGAGGACATGCGCGCCGACCGGCAGGAGGTGGTGTTGATGCTGCATGATTTCAGCTTCCAAATGCCGGACGAGTTGCTCGCCGGACTTACCAAGTCCAACGGCGGTCAGAGCGCGATGCCGATGGGCAACAGCATGAACATGGATTCGGGGAGCATGGACGCCATGAACTCGGAGACTATGGGAGCCATTAACATGGGGCCCGGCCCCGCGATGGACCTGAACGACATCGACTATGACGCGTTCCTCGCCAATGACCGCACGTTCTCCGATCCGGAGGTCATCCGCACCGAACCGCGCGGTCGCGTGCGGCTGCGGTTGATCAACGGTGCGTCAGCGACGCAGTTCTGGATCGATCTCGGTGCGCTCAGCGGCACCGTCGTCGCTGTCGACGGCCATCCTGTTCGACCGGCGCGCGGCAGCCGTCTCCCGCTTGCCATGGCGCAGCGGCTTGACGTGCTGATTGATCTTCCGGGGAACGGTGCCTATCCAATCTTCGCCCAGGTCGAGGGCAAGCGGGCACGCACGGGAATCGTCCTTGTAGCGTCTGGCGCGGTGGTGTCGCGCCTCGCTGCGGAGGCCGGAGAAAATGCGCCGCCGGTCGATCTCTCGCTTGAACGTCGCCTCGAAGCGGTCATCCCGCTGGCGTCCCGCGCGTCCGACGTGACGCACCGCGTGACCCTCGCCTGGTCCATAAATGGCGAATACTGGCCCAACGTAACCCCGCTGTTGATCGCCCACGGTCAGCGTGTGGCGATCGAAATGGTGAATCACACGATGATGGCGCATCCGATGCATCTGCACGGCCACGCCTTCCAGGTGGTTGCGATAAACGGTGCCCAACTCGCAGGTGCCGTGCGCGACACCGTCCTGGTGCCGCCGATGGGCAGCGTCACCATCGCCTTCGACGCAGACAATCCCGGCCGTTGGGCGTTTCACTGCCACAACCTGTACCACATGATGACAGGCATGATGACCGAGGTTCGCTACCCCGCGATCATCTGACGCTACACGTCCCATGAACGGTCAACTGAGAGATACGGCCACAAGCAATCCAAGCAAGCCGGCCGCGGAAAGCAGTGCCGCAGCACTCCTTGATTCTTGAGTCGGCAAACGGCCATCTATTCGACGCGAGCATCAATCGGGCCGATGTCCGAGTTGGGTGTGCGCCGTGGAAAGGCGGCGCTTTCCAGTGGGTGCGAGGCCCACCCGGCAACCGCTCCAGCCGGAAGCAACCGGAGCAGTCATGGAGGAGACGAAATGGCTGAAGCCTTCGGTTAGCGTGTCACGAATTGGTGATAGCGCGAGTGTGCAGGCCGCAACGCGAGTGAACGCCTCGCAAGCCTCGAAAAGGACAATGCGCAGGCCGACCCGACAACCCTTTCGGGGAAGGCTGATACGGTTGGGTGAGCAGAGCGAAAAATACGCCCAGCCGCTGCGCCGGGGTAGTGGCGACAGCATGTACACAAGGAAAGCGTACGCAACACGGGAAGCCCCAAGGAGTGGCCAGCGATGGCCAACCGGATTCGCAATCGAAAAGGGCGAAATCGGTTACGAGTTGACGGTTAAATGCTGCGCAGCAGGCTCTCCGCATGTGCACTCTGAAATCGAATAGAATCGTAACCAGCAAATGCAGCTTCGAGCGGAGTTGGGTTTCCGCCCCGAACACGACAGCCGGCATTTGACACATCTCTTCAGGACATCGCTATTGTGATAGAAATCCAGTATCCTTCGCAATTCTCGCTCTCCAAAGACAAGATTCGGGTTCTGCTTCTCGAAGGCGTGAATGACAGTGCCGTGCACACGATGACGACCGCGGGCTATTCCAGCGTGACGCGCTTGTCGAATGCCCTCGATGGGGAAGCGCTGAAGGAAGCCATCAGGGGTGTGCACTCGGTATCCGCTCACGCACGCAGATCACCGCAGACATTCTCGAGGCGGCGGACCGGCTCATCGCCATCGGCTGCTTCAGCGTAGGCACCAACCGGGTTGATGTCGAAACCTCCAGGCGGAACGGGATTCCCGTTTTCAATGCGCCTTTCTCCAATACCCGAAGCGTCGCGGAGCTCGTCATCGGCGAGATCGTCTTTCTGCTGCGCCGGATCGTCTCGCGATCCAACGCCGCGCATGATGGCCAATGGGACAAGTCCGCGACCGACAGCCATGAGGTCAGGGGCAAGATGCTCGGTGTTCGTCTGTTATAAGCAATCATACAATGGAGTCCCCGGGTACCACAACCAACGTTAGCAGTTTCGTGAACCATGGCAGCTTGGGCAAACGCCTGTTGATTCCCGCGTCAGATTCGCGAGCTCTGCCGGTAGAACGGCTCGTGTTTCGCGGGATCGACATAGCCGGTGTAGAACTTCTTCACATGCGGCAGCAGCGCCTTGGAGAGATTGCGCCGTTCGACCTCATCATCGCTCAGCGCGTGCTGCAGTTCGTCATGCAGTGTCTTGAGCGCGTTCTCGCGATCGACCCGCGTGAAGCGGCCATTGTCGTAGATCACTTCGCCGTTGCACATGACGGTGCGCACGCCGTCGGTCTTGGCGCGCTGAATCACCGCGTCGAGCATCGGCATCTCCTCATCGAGATACGGATAGGAAATCTGCTTCCAGTCGATTAGGGATAGATCGGCGGCTTTGCCCTCCGCGATCGTCCCGATCTGTTCACCAAATCCGGTGGTCCTCGCGCCGCCGATGCTCGCCATCCGGAACACCTGCGCCATGGTGGGAACCTCGTCACCGATGCCCGGCACACGATGGGCGCGCAGCACCAGCCGCATCTCCTGCAGCATGTCTCGGTCGTCGTTAATGCCGGCTTCGTCGAGACCGATCGCGGTGTTGATCCCTTTGGCCTCGAAGTGGTTGAGCGCCGCGATGCCGGAGCGAAGCCGGAAATTGGAGGAGCAGTTGTGACACACACACGCACCGGCCTCCGCTATGCGCGCGATGTCCTTTTCGCTGAGCCAGACGCCGTGGCCCAGCGTCATGTGCGGGCCGAGCATATCGAAGCGGTCGATGTATTCGACCGCGGTGCAGCCGCCGCGCGACCAGGCATATTGCTTCTGCATCGAGGTCTCGAGCAGGTGCATGTGCATCGGCACCTGGTATTTCTTCGACGTCTGCGACAGCAAGGTCAGCGCCTTGTCGGAGCACCAGTGCAAGTTCGCGGGCGCAAGCTGGATCTTCACCCTCGGCTTGTTATTGTGGCGGGCGTACATCGATTCGAACATGCCCATCGCGTCGTCGAGACCGAGCTTGAAACGCTCGAACCAGCGCTTCATCGGTCCCTGCAGCTCCTTCGGCAGGCTCGCGACAAACGCATCGTCGGCCTGATAAACTAGCCGGTTCTGATCGCGCACCGCGTAACAATAGGACACCCGCATGCCGATATCCTCGTAGGCGCGGACGACCTGTTCGGCCTTCGCTTCCACCTCACTGAGCGTGCCCGGCATCCAGCCGTGGATGTGCTGCACCGTGGTGATGCCGGATGCGATCATCTCGAACGCCGAATAGAGCGTGTCGAGATAGATGTTGAGATTGCGCGTCACCATGCGGGTGATGAACCACAATTCCAGCGGCATGTCGGGCGAGCCGAGCTGCACCGGGGTCAGTCCGACGTGATGGTGGCCGTTGACGAAGCCCGGCAGCATGATCTCGTTGCCGCTGCCGATCACGGCCGTGTTCGGATAGCGCTTGCGCAGGTCCGCGTAGGTGCCGACCGCGGCGATGACGCCATCCTCCTGCAGCACGGCGCCGTCGTCGATCTGTTGCCAAGTCTGGCGATCCAGCGCCTGGGCGATGATGGCACGGCTGCGAATGAGGGAGGCGGACATGGCGGTGCTCCGGATTTGGCGCGGACGACGTGCGGGGTAGGACTTGGTCAGATCGTTTTAGTCAGGCAGTGGCGGCAAGCGCTTCCTGCTCAGCGAAGGCGCGATCGACCTCGTCACGCATCAGCTCGGTCAGTTGCCGGCGCAGCAGTTCGGCTTCGGAGGAAAACGGATCCCGCGGGCGCGGGATATCGACCGGCACGATCGTCTTGATGCGGCCTGGACGTGACGTGAACACTACGACCCGATCTGCGAGCGCCACTGCCTCATCGATGTGATGGGTGACGAACAGAACCGACGCGCCGCTGTCGCGCCAGACGTCGAGCAGGAAGTCCTGCATCTTGGCCCGCGTCTGCACGTCGAGCGCCGCAAACGGCTCATCCATCAAGAGTACCTTGGGCCGCATCGCCAGCGCGCGTGCGACGGCCACGCGCTGGCGCATGCCGCCGGACAGTTCGTCGGGCCGCTTATCGATCGCCTCGGTCAGGCCGACGCGGGCGAGCACCTCGCGCGCCGCGGTCCTACGGGCCCCAGCGCTGTCGCCGCGGATAGAGAGGCCGAAGCTCGCATTCTGCCCCACGGTGAGCCATGGAAACAGCGAGGTCTCCTGGAAAATCAGGCTGCGCTCGGGCGACGGACCGACGACGCGATCCCCGAACGACCAGACCTCGCCGCCGGATTCCCGTTCCAGGCCGGCGATCAGATAGAGCAGAGTGCTCTTGCCGCAGCCGGAGGGACCCAGCAGGACGATGAACTCGCCGGGCGTCACGTCGAGGTCCACGTCGCTTAATGCGACATGCGCCCGCTTGGTGCCTTCCGCCCACACCTTGCTGACGTTGCGGCAGACCACGGCGTCCTGGGATGAGATCGGCTTGAACGCTTTAGAGACCACGCAGCACCCCCGTCGTCTCGGGCACCCAATACAGGATCTTTCGTTGCAGCAGCCGCATCAGCGAGTCGGAACAGAAACCGAGCAGACCGATGAGCGCGATGGTGAAGAACACCAGCGAGGGATTGAAGGTGTTGCGCGCCAGCATGATCACCTGCCCGAGGCCATATCCGACGCCCGTGGATTCGGCGACCAGCACCACCATCCAGGCACCGAACATATTGAGACGCAGGACCATCAGCAGGCCCGGCAGGATCGCCGGCACGATGACCCGGCTGTAGATCTGCCATTTCGACGCACCCATGGTGCGCGCGACATTGATCAGGTTGCGATTGACGCCGTCGATCTGGCTGACGGTGGCCAGCACCATGTGGAAGAACAGCGCGACCACGACCATGAAGATCGCCGGCGCGTTGCCGATGCCGAACACGAAGATCGCGACCGGAAGCCAAGCGATCGGCGACACCGGCGACAGCAGCGTGATGGTCGGCAGGGCGAGCTTCTCCACCACGAGAAAATACCGCACCGCCACGCCGATGCTGATCGACAGGGCCGACGCAATCAGCAATCCCGCGAACACCCGCGCCGCCGACGCCAGCACGGTGATCACGAGCGCCATGCCGGCGGATGGCCCGGTGTTGAGGCCGACGCCGATCTGCCAGCGTTGCGCCGTATTGAAGAACTTGGCCTGCTCGGGGAAGTTGCCGAGAAAGATATGAGGCGGTGGCAGCAGTTTCGGGTCCGTCACCCCGCACAGCCAGAGCAGTTCCCAGATCCCGGCGAACAGGCCGACCGACGTCAGCGCCCAGCAGATGCGCGGGGCGGCGCGGATGACCGCCTCCGGCAGCACGAATCGGCGAGGCCGCTGCGACGCATTGGCGCCGGCCATGCCAGCTACTCCTTCCGGTGGGTGGGCGACGTCGGTCACCGGTCCGCTCATCCCGACTTGTATTTGAGACTAGCGTAGAGCTCCTTGTTCTCGGCGATGACCTGTTCGAGCAGGGTCCAGTCGATCGCGTCACGGCCGGGCTTATTCTTGATGTAACCCATCTCTACCAGCGAGTCGGTGCGGTCGAGGATGAACTGGGTCTGGCTGCGTGCGTCGACCACCGCCGGCTGTTTGCCCATCGCGATTCTGGCGTTCTCCATCGAGGTCTTGTAATAGGCGCCGACCAATTGGGTGAGAGTTTCCTCCGGTTTCGTTTCGGCCATCGCCTGCGCCTTCATCATGCCTTTGATGAGGGCCTTGAGTCCGGCGGGATTCTGCTTGATCAGGTCGGAGCGGCACGCCAGCACGCAGTCGGTATAGCCCTTGCCATAGATGTCGGTGCCGTCGGTGAGCTTGTGCGAGCCCTTGACGTCGTTTAGCAGCGCGGTGCCATAGGGCTCGATGGTGCAGATCCAGTCGAGCGCGCCCGCCTTGAATGCCTCGACCGCCTCCGGGGTGGTTCCCATATAACGGACTTTGATGTCCTTGAAACTGACGCCGTGCTTCTTGAGGAAGTCGTAAGGCATGACCTCTAGCGTATCGAGCTGGAAGGTGCCGAGCGTCTTGCCCTTCAGCTTCTCTGGGCTGTCCAGTCCGGGTTGCGAAACGATCACGCAGCCCTCAATGCCGCCCCCAGCGACGATCTTGACCGGAGCGCCGGCATCGTACAGCGCCATGAAGCTCGTGTATGGCATGAGGCCGACATCGACCTGACCGATGCCGAGGAACGTGACCTGTTCGGCAAATGTCGGCGTGTTGATGAATTGTATCTCGACGCCGTCATCCTTCGCAGTCTGCAAGGCGTGAGACAGGAAGATATTGAGATTGCAGAAGCCGGTGCCATGGGTGGACTTGAGGGTGTTCGCCGCCGCGTGAGCCGCGCCCATCAAGCCGCCACCGACGGCCATCGTCAGCGTGGTCGCCGCCGCAGCTTTGAGCACCTTGCGGCGGCTGAAGTCCATCGTTCGGAAGTTCGGTGGGTGCATGCAGCCGGTTCGATCGCACATGGATTACTCCCTCCGTTGTGACGGTTGTTGCATCGGAAATGGGACGACGCCGCAGTGGAACTCTGCGCGCGCGAGGCTTCCAATCGTGTGGAGATGCTTGTGCGCAATGCGCCCAAGCCGCCTCTGATATGAAGTTTTGTGGTGGCTCGGCGCGCGCACGCCAAGCCGGTAGCGGGATGCGATCATCGCATGAACTTTACAGTGCGTGGCACGCCAACCTGGAGCGATCGCCGGAACGATGCTGCGCTACCGTGAGCGAAGCACGATGTGTGCCAGCCGGATAAGCTGTTGATTCCCGCAAGCCTTGGACTATGGCCGGTCGCGAGCCGACCTGTCGTTGCTGAAGATTTGTTCGCACGCAGCAATTCGTTGGCGATTTTCTAGGCAGACAATCGAGCCGTCGACAATGGTTGTTCCACCCGAAGGCCGCGTCCACAGCGTCGCGAGCACGATCCAGCGTAGCGGCGGTTTGCCGCGCTCCGATTGCGTCGCCGCACCACAACGCGCGTGGTGCAGACGAGAACTGCTTTTCACTCCCGGATCCAAGGGTCGCTTGAAAGCGCTCTACTCGATCGCGAACACCGTGGCGTGCAGCCTTGATCGACGTGATCGAGAAAGGCAATGTGACCGGCGCTGTCGCCGCCACGAAAATCACTTAAGCGCGATCGAGGAGCGCTTGATCAAGGCTCCGCCAGAAAAGCTTGCCATCGACTGCCGCTCATTGTTCGCTGCAGCAGAATAGGAGCGGCCGATGCCGTCACGGACCGCTGCCGGCGCTGATCTGGCAGCAGTCGATGGTGGTCTGTGGTCTCGCTGGCGCTGCTGTTCAGCGTGCTGGCCGGCATCATGGCGCTGGGCTGACTTGGCCGCTTCGCGTAGACGACCTGGGGACAGACGATATCCTGACGACGCTGGTGCTGGTCATCGTCATGGACTGGCTGATCGGGCTGACGAAACGCATGAGCGTATAAAATTCCGAACCTCACGACCTTCCAAGACCCGGAGACTGGCAATGACCTATGACCGCGACCTGATCGGCTACGGCGCGAACCCGCCCGATCCCAAATGGCCGGCCGGCGCGCGCGTGGCCATCAATTTCGTGATGAATTACGAGGAGGGCTCGGAGCCGTCCGTGCAGGACGGCGAAGGCTATACCGAGATCGGCCTGACCGAGTCGTCCGGCTTGCCGGCAGGCGTCAAAGGGCGCGATCTCGCCGGCGAAGGCATGTTCGCCTATGGCAGCCGCGTCGGTTTCTGGAGGCTGATACGACTTTTCCAGGAGCGCGGCCTGCCGCTGACTGTGTTCGGCTGCGCGCTCGCGATCGAACGCAATCCCGAGGCAGCGGCGTCGATCAGAGCCTCGGGCTTCGACGTCTGCAGCCATGGCTGGCGTTGGATCAAGCATTATGAATTGAGCGAGGAGGACGAGCGCGAGCACATCGCCAAGGCGATCGCCTCGCTCAAGGCGACGGTCGGGGAGCGACCGCTCGGCTGGTATTGCCGTTATGGGCCGAGCGTGAACACGCGCCGGCTGGTGGTAGAGGAGGGTGGCTTTCTCTATGATTCCGACGCGTACGACGACGAATTGCCCTATTGGAAGGTCGTCGACGGCAAGCCGCATCTGGTCGTTCCCTATTCGCTCGTCAACAATGATGGCAAGTTCGGCTCCGGCTTCTTTGGCACGTCGGCCGATTATTTCGCGTGGCATAAGGACGCCTTCGACATGCTTTACGCGGAAGGCGCAACGCAGCCGAAGATGATGTCGGTCGGCTTGCATATGCGCCTGATCGGCCATCCGGCGCGCGCGGCCGGCCTCGCGCGCTTCCTCGACTATGTCCAGGGCCATCAAGGGGTATGGGTGACGCGGCGGCTAGACATTGCCCGGCACTGGGCAGCAACGCATCCTTTCGCCGGTAAACTTGCCTGAAGGAAAAGCCTTGGCCATGCATGAACTGATCGTTGAACTCGGAGACAGGCTCTATCGCGTCGAGCGTCCCTTCGGCTCCTGGCCGCTGAACACGGGCTTTGTTACCGACGTCGCCGTCGATCCGCGCGGGCATGTCTTCGTGATGCTGCGGCACGATCCGTTGGTGCATCCCAACGACCCGCGTGTGATCGAGCTGGCGCCCGACGGCGCCTATCTCAGGGGTTGGGGCGGCGATCTGATCGCCGATTCCCACATGCTGACGGCCGACGCCACGGGGCGCATCCTCGCGGTCGACCGCGACATGCATGAGGTGATCACATGCTCGCCAGCGGGCGAACGGCTCGGCGGGTTAGGCCAACGCGGTGTACCGCTTGCGCCCTTCAACCATCCGACTGACGTGCATGTCTCGGCTTGGGGCGAGATCTATGTCTCGGACGGCTACGCTGCGAGCCGGGTCCATCGCTTCGATACTGCCGGCGCTCTGATCGCAAGCTGGGGCAGCCACGGGTCGGGCGATGGTCAGTTCGGCTGGCCGCATGCGATCTGGACCTTTGCGGACGGCCGTGTCGTCGTGGTCGACCGCAGCTCGAACCGCGTGCAGGTCTTCGACCGCGAGGGCAAGCACCTCGAAACCTGGGGTGAGTTCTACCAGCCCGTCGCAATCTGGGGCGATGATGAGGGCTGCGCCTACGTCAGCGACATGGTGCCGAGCCTGCAGAAGGTCGGCCCCAAAGGCGAGCGGCTCGGCCGCTGTCGGCCGATTCTCAATGGCGCGCACGGCATCTCCGGGACGCCCGACGGCGATATCCTTCTCGCAGAAACCAATCCGAGTCGGATCACGCGGCTGCGGCTGCAGCCAGCTAAAGCCAACCCGCTGCGGCAGCCGTATCGTTAAGGCGTTTTCCTCCGCTAAAGAGTTCAGTCCCAATTCGCGGCAGGCAATAGTTATGGCGTACCTCCAGTTAGAGATCTGCTTCAATTCAAACGCAATGAACTTCTTAGCTCGTACACAGCGAGAGCGCTGGTCGTTGCTGCTTTGGGCAAATTGGCGAGCACGTTGCGTGGATAAGCAGAAAACAATTGGCAGATGCGGATGTCGCCGTTGCTAAGGATTCTATATCAGAACTTGCAGCGACCCGCACGCTATCGTAGTCCTCCACTATGATCTTGCTTATCGTCCGCAGACTGTGGCTGGCCGCCTTGGTGTGTCTCACCGTTCTGGTCGTCAGCTTCATCTTGACTCGCCTTTCCGGCGACTTGGCCGCGTCTATCGCAGGTCCGAACGCCAGTGCAGCCGACATCGCGATCATTACCCGTAATTATGGCCTCGACCGGCCCTTAGTGGTGCAGTTTCTCGATTGGGCCGGCCACGCTGCCGAGGGCGATCTCGGCCGATCCTTCCTCTACCACGTCCCGGTATGGGGACTGATCCGCGACCGATTGCCAGTCACTCTGACGCTTGGCCTGACCGGCCTTTCTATCGCGCTGTTGGTCGCTCTGCCGCTCGGCATTCTGGCGGCGGTGCGAGAGGGCTCGGCGATGGACCGAGGCATCATGTTGGTGGCCCTGCTGGGACAGGCGATGCCCGGATTCTGGTTCGGACTGGTCATGATCGTCCTGCTGGGACTGGAGTTGCAATGGCTGCCTATTTCCGGCGTCGAGACATGGCAGGGCTACATCATGCCGGGGATCGTGTTGGCATTTTCGGCGATCCCGGCGCTGATGCGCCTGACCCGCTCAGGAATGATCGACGCATTGGCAGCGGATTATATTCGCACCGCGCGCGCGAAGGGGTTAAGCCGGCCCAAGATCATTCTCAAGCACGCCTTGCGCAATGCGGCGATGCCTGTCGTGTCGATCGCGGCCGTGCAGCTTGGCTTCATGTTGGGAGGGTCCGTGGTGATTGAGTCGGTGTTCGCACTGCCGGGCGTCGGCTATCTGGCCTGGGAATCCATCACCAAAAATGATTTCCCGGTGGTGCAGGCCGTCGTGCTGTTCCTGGCGGTCATCTACATCGTGCTGACCTTGCTGGCGGACATGATGAATGCGCTGCTCGACCCAAGACTGCGCGGATGAGTGTTTTGATCGCACAAGCCCGGCCGGGCCGCCGACGGTTACCTGCCTTTCGTCACCTCGCCACGCTCCTGGGCGCGGTGATCGTGGGCACTGCGGTGCTGGTCGCGATTTTCGCACCCTATCTGACGCCGCATGATCCGTTCGCTCAAAACCTCAACCTGCGCCTCATCCCGCCGGTGTGGATGGACGGCAGCCTACCGGAGCATCTGCTGGGCACGGATCAGATCGGGCGCGATTACCTGTCGCGCCTGATCTATGGCGCGCGCATTTCCATGCTGATCGGCGCGCTGACCGTCATCACATCCGGCCTGATCGGCATCACGCTGGGAATCATCGGTGGGTTTTATGGCGGGCGGACCGACGACGTCGTGATGTTCCTGATCACCTGCCGCCTGTCGATCCCGCTGATCCTGGTGGCGTTGACGGTGGTGGCGCTGGTTGGCAGTTCGCTTGTGGTGGTGATTCTGACGCTCGGGCTGTTGCTGTGGGACCGTTTCGCCGTGGTGGCACGTACCACCGCAATGCAGGTGCGCAACCTCGATTACATCGCCGCCGCCCAGGCTGCCGGTGCATCGCGCCTGCATATTCTGTTGCGCGAGGTGCTTCCCAATATCGCCAATCATCTGGTGGTGGTGGCAACGCTGGAAATGGCGTTGGCGATCCTGCTTGAGGCGGCCCTGTCATTTCTCGGTCTCGGCGTGCCGCCGCCCTTGCCGAGCTGGGGGCTGATGATCGCCGAAGCCAAGGAATACATGTTCTTCAGCCCGTGGGTGATCATGACCCCCGGGGTCACGCTGTTCGTGCTCGTGCTCGGCATCAACCTGCTGGGCGACGGACTGCGCGACTTGCTCGGGGCGGATATGCGGCGATGACACCCGTCGTACCGGACCCGGTTCTCAGCGTCGCCAATCTGCGCGTCTCCTTCGGGCAGACCGAAGCCGTGCGGGGCGTGACGCTGGTGGTGGCGCGCGGCGAAACGCATTGCCTGGTCGGCGAGTCCGGCTGCGGCAAATCCGTTACCGCGCTATCGGTGATGAACCTGCTGCCGCGTGGGATCGCCCGCTCCGCCGATCACCTCCGCTTTCAGGGGCAGGATCTGTTGGGCATGTCCGAGCGGCAGACTGCACGGCTGCGCGGCGACAAGATGGCGATGATCTTCCAGGAACCGATGACGAGCCTGAACCCGGCCTATACGATCGGATCGCAGATGTCCGAGGTGTTTGAACGCCATCGTGGGGCGACACGGCGGCAGGCCATGGACAGGGCGGCCGAGTTGCTGGCGCGCGTGGGCATTACCGCTCCGGGGATGCGCCTCGGGCAATATCCCCACCAGCTCTCCGGCGGCCTGCGCCAGCGGGTGATGATCGCCATGGCGCTGATGTGCGATCCGGAGTTGCTGATCGCCGACGAACCGACAACGGCTCTCGATGTGACGGTACAGGCGCAGATCCTGCGGCTGCTGCAGAAGCTGCAGCAGGAGTTGGGGTTGGCATTGCTGCTGATTACGCACGATCTCGGCGTGGTGGCGCGGATGGCGCAGCGAGTCTCGGTGATGTATGCGGGCGAGGTGGTCGAAACCGGTACGGTGGCCGAGGTGTTCGCCGCGCCCACGCACCCCTACACACGCGGGCTATTGGACTGCATTCCCGTGCCCGGCATGACGCGGACGGGCGAGCCGCTGGGCAACATCCCAGGCGTGGTACCTCGCATAGCGGTGGGCGTCGTGGGTTGCGGATTTCGTGACCGCTGTACGTTGGCTGCGCCGGAATGCGCCGAGAGCGTGCCGCTGCGCGACGCCGGCGGTGATCATTGCTATCGCTGCCGGCTGCCGCCGGATTGGAAGCGGGCTGCTGCGGCATGACCCATGCGATCGAAGTTCGGAACGTGTACCGCGAATTCCGGCAGCGCAGCCGCATGGCCGGTGCCCGTCGTCCGGTGCGCGCGGTCGATGGGGTGACGTTCTCGCTCCCAGCGGGCGATGTGCTGGGGGTGGTCGGCGAGTCAGGCTGCGGCAAGTCAACGCTTGCCCGGCTCATCATGGGTCTGTTGCCGCCAACTTCGGGCGAGATTCTGGTGGATGGACGCAGCCTGATCGGAATGGATCGGCGCGAACGTGCCCGACTGATCCAGCCCGTGTTCCAGGACCCATACTCCTCGCTCAACCCGCGCCAGCGCATTCGCGACATCGTTGGCCTGCCGCTGGCCTCCCAGGGCAATCTGCCGAAGGCGCAGCAGGTCGATCGCGTCATGGAGATGCTGGCGCGCGTTGGGATTTCCAGCGAGATGGCCGAGCGCATGCCGGGCCAGCTCTCCGGCGGCCAGCGGCAGCGTGTGGCCATCGCGCGTGCCCTCGTGCTGCATCCGCGCATCGTGGTGTGCGACGAGCCCACCAGCGCGCTGGATGTTTCCGTGCAGGCGCAGATTCTCAATCTGCTGGCGGAATTGCGGCGGGAGCTCGGACTGACCTATCTCTTCATCAGCCACAACCTGGCGGTGGTGGAGTACATCGCCACCGAAGTTGCGGTGATGTACCTCGGCCGGATCGTCGAGCAGGCGCCGGCGCAGGAGCTGTTCGGCACCCCAACGCATCCCTACACACAGGCGCTGCTGGCCTCCGTGCTGACACCGGATCCGGCTCTCGGCATTCCCGATGTCGGCCTGGGCGATGCCTACCCGGATCCCACCAATATCCCGCCGGGCTGCCGTTTCCACCCGCGTTGCCCGAGCGCATTGGCGAAATGCGCCGCTACGATGCCGGACAACATCCGCAAGGATGGCCGTCTGGTCGAATGTCTGCTGGCAATCCCGTCATAGGGCAGGCGCCCGTCGCTATTTCCAGGTCGACAGATAGAAACGCGGCACGTCGTCCGGGAAGCCCTGGAAATTCAGCTGCTTTGAAAATGCGACGTAGCGGACGTCGCTGAACAGCGGCACGAAATCAACGCGTTCCGTGGCGAGGTGGATCGCCTCGCCAAAGGCTTTGCGACGCTCCTCCGGATCAATGCTGGTTCCGGCCTGTTTCAACAGCTTTTGCACATCGGCGTCGCGCGCGTAATCGTTCAATCCGCCGCCGAGCCAATAGGGCATGAACGCCGAGGTATCGTTGACGGAATTGCTGCCCCAACTCCCCGAATACAACGGCGCCTTGCCCGCTTCTGCCAACTGGATGGCAGCGCCGATCTGCAACTGCTGGATGCGCAGGTTGATGCCGACGGCCTTGAGATAGTTCTGCACGGCCGCGCCGACCTGCGGTGTTGCATAGGACACGAGTTCGGTATCGAAGCCGTTGGGATAGCCGGCCTCGGTCAGAAGCTGCTTGGCCTTGGCCGGGTCGTATGGATATTTCACGGCCGCCGATACGTCACAGCCGAACTGGCTGGGGAAACACGGCGTGTCGATGACCTGCGAATCGCCCTGGATCAGCTGCTTGGCCATCGTACCGCGGTCGATGGCCGAGATGACCGCCTGCCGCACCTTCAGCTTGGTCAGCGGATTGTCGGCGCCGGAACGGCCGGCGCCGTCGACCGTCATGAAATGGACCCGCATGGTGCCGAACCGCACCGCCTCCAGATTTGGCATCCGCGCGATATTCGAGAACTGATCGGCATTATAGCCCCATATCCAGTCGGCTTTTCCGCCGAGGAGTTCGGTCAGTTCAGTCGTGGCATCGGGCACTTCGTGGATCTTGATATAACGGATGGCAGGCCGGCCCTTGGGGCTGCCGGCGTAGTAGCCGTCATACCGCTCCATATCGATCTCGGTGGTGCCGTCGACTTTGGTGATCTTGTAGGGGCCGGTGCCGATCGGAGCCCGGGCGTAGGCATCGGCACCGATTTTCTCGCGATAGGCCTTCGGCCAGATGGGCGTGACCATCGCCAAATATTCCATCACGGCCGGCGACACACCGGTCAGCTTGAGGCGCACGTGAAAGTCGTCGATCTTCTCGGCGCCGGCATAGGATATGTAATAGGCCGGGATTGCGACCTGCTTGTCGTGGATGATATCGTTGATCGTGTAGACCACATCGTCCGCGGTAAACGGGTCGCCGTTCTGAAACGTCACGCCCTCGCGCAGGGTGAAGTCGATTGTGGTGGCATCGACCTGCTTCCACGACGTAGCCAATGCAGGCTTCATCTCCATGGTGACGGGATCGCGATACACCAGACAATCGAAAGCGTGGAATGCCACGACCATGCCGGTGCGCTGCGAATTATAGTACGGGTCGACATCGGGAATGGCATCGCGCCAAGTGATGCGCAGTGTGTCAGCCGATTTTTGCGCCCGCGCCGGGGCCGCCATTGCCAGTGTCGTGCAGGCGGCCAGCAGCAGGCCGCGGAGCCAGGTATCCGATCGCATTTATTGTCCTCCCAACTCCGAAAAGAAGCAGACGACGCAGGAACATACGCGTCGCGGAATAGAAGCAACCCGCATGCCATCGTCCTCGCTGCGGCTCCTGCCGCCACGGCGGTCTTTGCCGAGCGATGGCGCCCTCTATCCCTGGTCGACGGCCGCCAGCAACCGCTTCAGGAAACCGTCGATGGCCTCAGGATCGATCCAGCGAACCACGGCCACGAGATCGTGCTCCTGATCGACATAGACTATGTTGGTGCCGTTGCCGACGTGGGCAAAAGCGGTGGCCGGAGCACTTGGCCAGCGCTTCCGGTCAGTGTTCAGAAACCAGTTCATATACCCGTAGATCGGCTCCGGCTTGGTAGGCGTGCGTGCCTGATCGATCCATTGCTCCGAGAGCAATTGACAATCTTTCCACTTGCCGCGACGCAGCGTGAGGTAGCCGAAGCGAGCCATGTCGTAGGCATTGATAAACATGCCTCCGCCCCAGTGCCCGCCGCCGGTCACCGACTGCATTACGGTGCCATCCAGAACGACCCAGGAATTCTCGTAGCCGAACCAGCGCCAGGTGCTGGAGGCGCCGATCGGATCCATGATGTTTTCCTTCAGAACCTGTGGCAGCGGGCGCCGCCAGACGTTGAGGGCTGCGAGTGCCATCACGTTCGTGCGGGTGTCGTTGTATTTGTAAAATGTGCCCGGCTTGTTGCGCGGCAACGTCCCCCATTCCGCCGGATTGTCGCCAGGCCGATCCGCCCAGTCCGGCTTGCCCCATAGCGTGCCTTCCCAGTCGCTGGTCTGTCGCAACAGATCGTCCCAGGTGATCGTGCGGTTGTGCGGCGATTCAAACGGGAACAGCAGATCCGACGCGTTGAGCCGGTCCGATTTGTTGGTGGTCGAAGACGGGGTGTAGAGCTGCACCGGTGGGACATAATCCCGTACGACGTCGTGGATGCTTTTGACCATGCCCCGCTCGACGGCAATTCCGACGACGCTGGAAAGGAAGCTCTTGGTCACGCTGTGAGTCATGTCGACCCTCAGCGGTTCTCCCCATTCGGCCACGATGTAGCCCTTGTGAATGATGATTCCAGTCGGATCTCCCCGGTCCCGGATCGGCCCGATCGCGTAGCCGAACGGTTCGCGGCCAAAGGTTTGATAATGGTTCATCACCAGGTCACGAGGGGCCTTCGTCTCTCCGGCGACTGCAAAATCGATCGCGCGCTTCAAGAGGTTGGGACTGACACCCGACTCCGAGGGCGTTCTGTGCTGCCACGTCGCATCAGGGTAATAGGCCGTAGTCAGACTCGCATCCTGGTCAGGTTGATTGGTTGGTCCATGGAGGCTGGAACGACAGGAGGTCATGACTTTCTTTCAACCAGGATTCTTCAGGAGCGCGGTCACCGATCTCCAGCTTCAACGAATTGAGCAAAACGCCCGCCGAAGTGTGTCCTGACGCCTACACCATCCCACTGTAATTGCCTACCGTCCGGTGAAGCGGCTCAGGTCTGCGCGCGCAAGACCGGTGGCCATGACAATACCTTGCGCTGCAAGACTAACTTGGCATTCTCAAGCTCACGCAAAAGCAATCCCGGGGCGAGGATGACGCTCGCCGAGAGTTCGACGGCGGTAGGCCAGGACGATGCGGCGCCGCCGCGCCAATCGATCGACATCGGCTCCATATGACCCCCGCGAAATCGTAAGCTAAGCCGAGTGCTCACAAATGCGTGTCCGCGGGGGTTCTAAGTGTCCCAACAGATCGTGCGCCGGTTTCGTCGGATGACGCCCTCATCCAATTCTCCACTTCGATTCCCCTAGGGAGCGCCACAGCCGCCGAATCCAGCCGTGTCTGCGATCCTCCTCTACTCCACCGCAGGATCCAGATAGGCAATGCGATCCATGATGCCGTCCGCGAGCGCCACTTTGTAGACGGCTTCGGCGAAGCGCCTGTCGTCCGCTGCTCGGCTCAACCTGCCGTTGCCGATGCGCTGCGGCAGCAGCATGCAAATCTGCTCGAGCATTTCGATCTCGAACGGCACCATGACGCCGGCGGTCATCGAGAAGGGCCCGGGCGTGAGCAGCCTGGTGGCAATCAATTCTCCATCGTCCATCGAACTCTCAATCCCGACGTCGAGCAGCCATACTTTCGATTGGCGGAGAATGTCCGTGGCGATCAGACCCACCGCGTCGTGACGTTGCTCGATCAGGAGTATTGCAAACTGCGACCTGCGCATTGCGTCCAGCATCAGCCCTTCGTCGGACTGCGCCTCGAACCCGGCCGATTTCGCATAGCGGTCGATGGCCCGCAAACGATCCGCCGGTGCGGTGTAAATGGCAAGGTCGTAGACGAAGTACATCTCGTCCATGTCATCGAGAAGCAACGTCTTTCCTTGTGCCAATCCGAGTCGACGCGCGTGATTCAGCAGCGCGTCGCCTGATATGCACTTGAGAGCTTCCTCGTGGATTCTCTTGGAGATTTCCCGAAAATGAAGGTAGCGGGCGAGGATGTCCTCGCGCGTCGAAGGCATGTCGTCGCCCCACGCAAAGATCGACTGTTGTTGGGCGAGAGGAAGGGCCATAAAATGCTCCCGGAGGTTGGACCGCCAGCTCTCGTCATCGTAGTCGCTGCGGATCGATTCGTGAAACAGCAACCCCGCCGGATCAACAGTATACCGGCCGCATTCCGAGGAATTTGGCCGGGGCGAGCCGAATCCTGGACCTGCATGTTGAACTGTTGCGAAACTCTTCAATGTGCCCGATCCTTGGTGCAATCGCCGAGCCGGTCCCGGTACCGGGGGTTGGGGCTTGGCGTTGATTGGAACGGTGTTGAGAGTTGCAATGAGCCGGAAGAATCGGGTTCCACTTGGCGATCGCGTCGCCAAAGCAGCCGAAAGGGCACTTGCGGCCCGGCACTTTGTGAGCGCCATCGACATCCTTACCGGGATCGGGTGGCTTGATGATGGAGCGGTGGAACGCTGGCGCCGCGGACAGACCGATTGCCTGGAACAAGACGTTCAATCCAGTCTACCCCGCATCTCGGAGGCAACGTCCATATTCCGGTCATGGGCGATATCGAGAGGACTACTCGCGAGCCCGACCGCATATGTCGATCGTACGCCGCAACGCCGTGAACTGCGCTTCAGCCGAAGCGGAGATCCCGGGATCGAGGCATCCTATCGGACTCATTGGGTGTCGCCCGAGCTCTCCAAGGCTAAGCGCGAGCGCCTGGCGGATAAAGCAAGCCGTGCACCGGAACTGGTGGTCGTCCAACCATTGAAAACGGAGTGGACATGCCATCGGTGCGGCGGCACGGGCGATCTTCTGATAATGGAGACTCCCGGTCCCGCGTGCCTGCGCTGTGCTGGCCTCGATGATCTCGAGTTTCTGCCGGCGGGCGATGCCCTCCTCACGCGGCGCGTGAAGGCGAACAGTACCCGATATGCTGTCGTGGTGCGCTTCAGCAGAACTCGCCGACGTTACGAACGACAGGGCCTGCTGGTCGAGCCACACGCCTTGGAAGATGCGTAGTAATGGCCCTGCAATCGCTCATCCCCGTGCATTCTTCGGCGATGCTGCCAGTCCCGGAAATACGAGCACGGCCTGATTGAGGCGTGCGATGTAACTTGGCGTGAGCGAAGGGACTCGGCCAGGGGGCCAACGGCGGCGGGTGGACGCCTTTTTGAATTATTTGGCAATTTCTAGAGTATAAGAATTCGCAGTTTTGTTCTGACCGGTGCACCATTTGGCGAAATTGTCCTCCATCCCCCTCGATCTCGATTTGATTGTTCCACCCGCGGGGTGAGTCTGTGGCATTGGCGATCAACATCCGAGCCGACAACAGGTCAGCGGGCGAGATCGAGCGGCTGTGGGATCAGGTCGGCGCGTTCGAGGCCGAGCCGTCGATGCGTGCGCTCGGCTACCGGCCGCATTTTACATTTGCGATCTACGACGGGCCCGCGATCGACGAAAAGGCCGCGTGGGACGCCATGCTGGCAGCCGTAGCTGGCGAAACGCAATTGCTCATCCAGTTCAAGCGAATTCGCTGGTTCGAAGGTTCTCCGCTTGTCCTCTGGGCGGAGCCGGCGGTCGACGAGGCTCTGGCTCGCATCCATGGCCTTGTCAGCGCGACAATCGACCCAGCACATTGTCGTCCTCATTACCGGCCGGGCGCATGGATCCCGCATTGTACGCTCGGTACGGACATCGCCGACGAGCTGCGCAACGATGCCATTGCCTTTGCGCGGGCGTTCGATCGCAGCATCGAAGTGATGTTCGACGTGGTGGATTGCGTTGTGTTTCCGCCTGTGCGGATTGTCGCCGAGCGGAGATTGGCGTTGTAGTTGGTTGTTGCTTCGTCAACATCACCATTCACGGGCAGAACTGAGCGACGGCTCGTCCAGCATGCGACCTCCGGGCCCTTGGGTCCGGAGGTTTTACACGTCGATCCCAAACCTCATTCGCGGATCAGCCGAACCACATCCTGCCTCAGCAGATAGAACGACACCGCCAGCAGAACGACGTCCTTCATCAGGAAGGGGACGTTGCCGGTCATCGCGGGGAATCCTCCCGCAGCGACGTCCCAGCCGTCCGGCATGAACGGAATGATCGTGACCGTCGCGATGAAGGTGCCGGTCGAGCCGAGGGCGCCGAGGACACCGAGCCGCCTGCTCCAGAAGCCGGCGAGCAGCAGCGTCCCAAACGTCCATTCCGAAGCGCCGAGGAAATAGCTGGCGCCGGCGTGACCGAAGACGGGATAGAGCCACCAGATCAGCGGCCCGTTGCTGATGAACGGGACCAGTCGCTCGAATTCATACGGGAACCATTTCTGGTAACCGAAGAAGAGAAACATGATCACCATCGAGGCTCGAACGACGTGGTAATCGAGATCCTCCGCGAGCAGGCCGGACTTTTGCAGCGCGCTGACAAACGGATTTTGCGTAGTGCTGGCAATCGTAGTCATGGTCATGATCCTTTTGTCGATGATCGGACTTGACGCGTCGCTCATGCGACCGCGGGGAAGTCGATCTCGGTGTCGTTGATGCGGTTGAACACGTTGGTGAAGGCGGTTGTCGCGAAGGCCAGGCTGATCTCGACGAGCTGCGCATCGGTGTAGCCGGCAGCCTTGATCGCGGCGAAATCCGCGTCGCTGACCGTGCCGCTGGATTGTGCGAGCTTGCGGACGAAGCGGATCAGCGCGTCGCGCTTGTCATCGCCGGTCGCGCGGCGCTCGCGGACATTCTTCAACTCGTCGGGCTTCAGTCCCGCGAGCTTGCCGAGCAGGCTGTGCGCGGCCACGCAATAGTCGCAACCGGCGACCTCGGAGATGACGAGCTTGATGGTTTCCTGGTCGCGCTTCGATAGCGAACCCGAAGCGAGCACGCTGTCGGCGAGCAGGACGGCCTTGAGCGCGTCCGGCCCGTGGGCGCCGATCGCGGCAAAGGTGTTGGGCACGCTGCCGATCGCCTTCTTGATCTGACCATAGATTTCAGCGGTCGCGCCGGTTGCGGAGTCGAGATGGGGGACGGAAAGACGGGACATGTTGGCACTCCTTGGTTTGGGTTGGTGAACGATTGCGGAGCGACAATAGGGTCCCGAATTGATACTTTGAATGTCAGTAAATCTCGATTATATGCTCAAACGTCTCGACATGAGGTGAGCTTGGGAGACCGCGATGGATTGGCTGAGCCGGCTGTTCGAGATGATGCCCGTGCGCGGTCGGCTCGACCTGCGCTGCGCCTATGGGGCGCCATGGCGCATCGACCAGGGGCCGGGCGAGCCGAATGAAATTCCGTATCACGCCGTGCTTGCCGGCTCGGCGATGCTGGACGATCCGGCGGGGGGGCGGCCGCTGAAACTCGAGCCCGGCCACATCCTGCTGCTTCCCGGCAATCCCCGACACGTCATGCACGACGGCAGCGGGGCCGCGCCGCTGCGGGCGCGCAACCGCGCGTCTCTCAATTTCACGATCAGCGAGAATCCCGGCTCGGGGGAACGGCTCGATCTGTTGTGCGGACATTTCGCCATCGCGCCGCCGCACGACCGCCTGCTGCGCAGCTATTTGCCGCCGCGCCTCGTCGTGCATGCCAGAGCCGACGCTGGCGACAGAGACACGGCGGGGCAACTCGACAGCCTCGTCGCCCTGATGCGCCGCGAGTCCGCAGACGATCGTCTCGGCGGCCGCGCGATGTTGAACGCGCTGTCGGGCGCGATGTTCGCGCTGGTGCTGCGGCTCGCCAGCCTCACCGACGACGCGCCACGCGGTCTGCTTGCCCTGGCCGGTCATCCCCGTCTCGCGCCGGCGGTGGCCGCCCTGTTCAACGAGCCGGCGCGCGCATGGTCGTTGCCCGAGCTGGCGCGTCTGTGCGGCATGTCGCGCGCGACGCTCGCGCGGCAATTCCAGGAGAAGCTTGGGCGCTCAGCCGCCGATCTCCTGACCGACATCCGGATGGCGCTCGCGGCGAATGAGCTGAGGAAATCTTCGCTTTCGACCGGCGCCGTCGCGGAGATTGTCGGATATCAATCCGAAGCCGCGTTCCAGCGCGCCTTCAAGAGGCACATGGGCATCACGCCGGCTCAGTGGCGCAAAAGCCAGGGACTCAGCGGGGAGGCTCCCGAAAGGCCTGCAGCCTGATCCGGTTCGGCCGCACCTGCGAGCAGTCGGAAGCTCGCGTACGGCGAAACCGTGTGGTCCTGGCCGTCGTCGCTACGGTCAAGCCTTTGCGAAGGCGTCACTTGCGTCAACCGGCGCGGTGGCGTGAATTTCGCGATCGCGACGGAGGCAAAAGGAATTCGTCTCCGGGGAGAGCGAGCATAAGCCGTCAGACCATCGCGCAGGGAAGGCCGAGTTTCGGTTGCCCCGTACGTCCCCTGTGCATTGCGTGTGCATCATTTTCGCATGGGGGCTTTATGGGTGCCAGCCGGCGACCGGTCTTCCCTGCGCCCTTTCCTGGGAGAGGGTGTGAACCGCAAAGCATAGCTCGGGCAAAACAAGCCGCGAGAGTACGAGCGCATGCGCACAATGTGCCTGCAAATTCGATCGAGCGACGCCGCTGCCTCGCAGCTCAGCGCAGAAAGCCTACGCCTTCTGAACCACAGCCTTACGCCTCCTGAAGATGAGAAAGGCAACGCCAAGAACGAGCAGGACCGCTCCGGCCGCAAGGCCCCCGCGGGCGAGCGGCAGCAGCGGGGAGGAAGGCCCGCCGCGCCTCGCCTCGGAAACTTGTTGTTCGGTGATTGTGGTATCGCCCGCTCCGTAATGGGTGAGCACGTAGGTCCCCAGCACGGCGATATCGCGGTTGCTGAGTTGGTTGGAATCGGTCGGATGGCCGCCGAAGCCAGGCATGAAGGCTTGTCTCCCCGATACCGTGCGGTCCACCCCATACAGGATGGCGGCAATCAGGTTCGCCGGGTTTTTCGCCCCTGTGGCGGAGTTGTGGAAAAGGCTCGGATAGTAGCCGTCCTTGCTGCCTTGCCCTTCGGCCGCATGGCAGGAGGCGCAATTGCCTTGAAAGAGCTGGGCTCCGGTGGGATTGGCGTCATTGTTGGAACTGATGGGGTTGCGTCCGCGCAGCACGCTGAGTTCAGAGAACATCCTGCCCGCGCTGAACCGGGAGCCGCTTGCCGCATCCTGGACGGGTGGTACGCTCTTCACATAGGTGGCGACGGCGTCGAGGTCCGCGGCCGACAGGTGCTGGAAGCTGTGTTCGACAGCCTCGCCCATGCTTCCCGCCGCCTGTGCCTTTCCGGGCAGGCGTCCGGTGCGCAAAAATGCCGCAAGCTCTTCCCTGGTCCAACTTCCGATTCCGGTCGCGGGATCCGAGGTGACGTTCGGCGCGTACCACGGTCCGACCTGGGCGCCCGCCAACGCGCGGCTCGCCTCCTCCTGCATCAGGAATCCGCGCGGTGTATGACAGGTGCCGCAATGCGCCGCGCCCTGTGCCAGATAGGCGCCGCGATTCCACTCCGCCGATTGTCGCGGATCCGGCGCATAGACGTTGCTGTCGAGGAACAGGAAATTCCAGACCATCATCGACAGGCGGATGTTCATCGGAAACGGCAGCGCGGTCACAGGTGCCCGCACGTCGACCGGCTGCACGCCCTTCGTGAAATAGGCGTAGAGCGCGCGCGCGTCGTCATCCGTGAACTTGGCGTAGGACGTATAGGGCATCGCGGGATAGAGCTGCGCCCCGTCGCGGCGGATCCCGCGGCGAAGCGCCCGGGCAAATTCATCTGCCGTGTATCGTCCGATCCCGAACTCTGCGGACGGAGTGATGTTCGTGGAATAGATGGTGCCGAGCGGCGTGCCGATCGGTAGCCCGCCGGCAAAGGGCTTGCCGCCCGGAGCGGTGTGGCAGGCGGCACAATCGGCGGCAATGGCCAGATACGCGCCGCGCTCGATCGTGGCCTTGTCGGCGGGCGGATCAATTTGCTCCGCCGCAGATGAAGCACCTGCCATGAGAGAGCCGGCGAAAAGGATGAGAAGCGCACAGATGCGATGACCGGCGCGGGACATGATCAGCCATGCCTCAGTTGATCGACGATCGCGTCGGCTGCCTTCAGCGCCAGCGCCGCCATGGTGAGCGTGCTGTTCGACGCCGTTCCGCTGGGCATCGCGCCGCCGCCGGGCAAAAACAGGTTGTGGTGGTCATGCGCGCGACAGTCGGCATCAACCACCGATGTCGTGGGATCGGCCCCCATGATGCAGCCGCCCATGATGTGGTCGCTGTTGAGAAACTCGGGCGACAGCTTGAAACTGGTCGCGCCGAGCCCGTCCGCCAGCCTTTGCAGCAGCGGAACGGTGTAGTCTTTGGCGCTTCGGCGCACATAGTCGCTGACATCATAGTAGATGTTCGGCTTGTTGATGCCGAGCCAGTCCTTCTTGTCCGACAGCGTCAATCGGTTGTCCGGCCAGGGCAGCGGTTCGTGCTCGACGGTCAGCCTCGCGGTGCAGGCGGAAAGTCGTCGAATCTCGGTATCCAGAGCCTTGCCGACGAGTCCTTTTTTCAGAGCGGCCGCCGCTCCGAGCGGGCTGCGGGCGAAGTTCTCCATGCGCAGCAGCGCGCCGGCATGGCTGCTGCGGAATTCTCCCTGCGTCGTGTTCATGATGCTGCTGCTTTGAACCGGCCCCACGCCGGTCCAAAGCGGCTCCGCAAGCTCCAGATCGGCGATCAGCTTGGGCTGATCCATCATGTTGCGCCCGACCTGGTCGGAGCTGTTCGCGACACCATTGGGATTGCGATCGTCTTTCGAAAACAGCAGGAGCTTTGGCGTCTCGATGCCGTTGCAGGCGATCACGAAGACCTTGGCGGTGATCCTGTGAGTGCCCTTGTCGGGATCGAAATAGTGAACGGCTTCGACCGCCTTCTTGTCGCCTGTCTCGATTCGATAGACGACGGCGTTGGCAAGAATCCTGCCGCCTTTGGCCTCGATTTTCGGCAACGCAGTCGCTGCGTCGTATTTGGCAGCGATCGGGCAGACGGGAAAGCAGTTGTTGTTGCCGCAACACGCTGGGCGTCCGTTATAGGCAACGCCGCTGTTGCGCGCCTGTGGTGCGGGGATGTTCATCAACCCCATACTGGCTGCGACTTCAGTGAGACGATGCTCACCGGGACCGAACGGAGTAGGCCCCATCGGATAGGGCCTGGAGCGCTTTACGTTCGGCGGCCATTGCATGGCGGGATCGGTGGGGCCGCATACGCCAAGCGCATATTCGGCGCGCGCATAATAGGGTTCGATGATGTCGTGAGCGAATGGCCAGTCCCGGCCGACGCCGTAGAGGCTCTTCAGGCGCATGTCCTCGGGCGTCAACCGCCAGCAGATGCCTGCCCAGTGCCAGGTCGCACCGCCGGCATAGCGCACATAGCCTTGAAGGTAGGCGCGGGCGTTCGGTCCTTCCAATTGCAGATATTGCTCCGCCTCCTTGGGCGTCCGCGTTTCAAGATGTGGTGCCCATGGTTTTGGAGGGTAGGGCGCGTCCCAGTGAAACAGCCGCATGCCCGGCGGAAGGTTTCGGTAATTCTCGACAATGCGCCAGCGATCGACACGAGGGCCCGCCTCGAGCATCAGCACGGACAAGCCGGCATCGAGCGCTTGTTCTGCGATCAGACACCCGACGACACCCGTTCCCACCACCACGACATCTGCGCTATCGGTACTTGCCATATGGGGCCCCCCATCTGCGCCAGGATGCGGTCGTCAAAATTCCGGCATGCGGTCCAATGGCGGGGCGTCCGAGGTCCACCCATTTGGACCCGAGATCGCATAGGACGGAATGGTCATGACGTCCTTCGTCGGCCCATACATGAGCGCATACTCAAGGGCGAACACTTCAGCATCGGGGGCATCGCTGACGACGCCAAGGTACCAGGCCGAAATGATCGCAAGCGCGGTCTCCTTGAGCGGCCCCTGCGGCACGTCGGGGAAAAAGTCCTCGACAATCCGCGCGTTCTTGTTCTTTGCAATGGCGAGGAGCCCGGCCATTTGCTCCGACAGCGAAGGATTCAATGTGCTCATCGCGGCGCCGATGCGCCTGCCGACCTGCTCGTCGAGGCGATGCTGAACCAGCAGCGACGAGATTTCCATGAACTGGGCCTCGGACTGCTGCGACCACGAAGCCGCCGCGGCGACGGGCGGCAGCATCGGGAGAGCCGCAAAACCGCCGGCCAGGGACAACCCGCCCAGCAGAAGCTCGCGGCGCGCGAGACTGAAAGCTGTGGGGCAGTCATCACGATAACGGTCGGGCATGGGCTGCTCCGTTGTTCCGAACCCATCATAACCCAACGGCGCCAGGTGCCGTATTGAACAATGCAGATGCCGTGTTGGATAAACGTGCATACTGACAATAATACGACGTCGAGGCCACTCCGCCGTGACGCATGGGTCGCTGTGATTGCAGCATCGACCGGTCATTGCAGGGTCAGGCTGAACAGGTCCCGAGCGTTCGACCGCAGCAATACGCATGATGCGTCGGCATCGATGGAGGTGGTCCCGGGCGGGAAAATCTGCCTCTATGGCAATAGATACGGCCCATGCGCGGTCGACGTGCCTCCGAAGCTGCTGCCGGGCCTTTGGAGGCTCTGGCATCAGCTTTTCGGAGTGACGATATGAGCGGTTTGGTGATCTCTGGCGGCCGGGTGGTGGATCCGGCGAGCGGAATGGACGCCATTGGCGACGTGGCGGTGATGGACGGCAAGATCGCCGCCGTCGGCTCCTCGCTCGGCGGCGCCGAGCGGGTGATCGATGCGACCGGGCTCGTGGTCGCGCCCGGCTTTATCGATTTGCACGCCCATGGCCAGTCGATCCCCGCCGACCGCATGCAGGCGTTTGACGGCGTGACGACGACGCTCGATCTCGAGGCCGGCGTGCTGCCGGTCGGCTCCTGGTACGAGCGCCAGGCGAGGCGAGGCCGGGTGCTGAACTACGGCGCTGCCACCAACTGGGCCTTTGCGCGCATCGGCGCGATGACGGGCTCCAATGCGGAAAGCTCGCTGGAAGCGTTCGGCAATGCGATGCGCGACCGCCGCTGGATGGACAACGTTGCGACCGATGCAGAGGTGGCGGGAATCCTCGACCGCCTTGGACGCGGCCTGAACGAGGGCGGCATCGGCATCGGCATCTTGAACGCCTATGCCCCGGGCGCCGGTGTGCAGGAGCTGACCGCGGTGTGCCAGCTCGCGGCCAAGCAGGACGTGCCGACCTTCACCCACGTCGCCTACATGTCGCGCATCGACCCTGAGAGCGCGGCGGAGGCCTATATCCGCCTGATCGGCTATGCCGGTGCCACCGGCGCGCACATGCACATCTGCCATTTCAATTCGTCGAGCAAGACCGACATCGAGCGCTGTCGCGTTCTGGTCGAGAAGGCGCAGGCGCAGGGCCTGCCGATCACGGTCGAAGCCTACCCCTACGGCACCGGCTCGACCGTGCTCGCGGCGGCCTTCTTCAGCGATCCCCAATTCGTCGAGCGCAACGGCACCGGCTATGATTCCGTGCAGCGCGTGACCGACGGCTATCGCTTCCACGACCGCGAGGAGCTGCTCAAGGCCCAGGCCGAGGAGCCGTCCTCGCTGGTGCTCTGGCACATCCTCGACACCGAGAACAATGCGCATCACCGCGATCTCCTCGACATGTCGGTGCTCTATCCCGGCGGCGCGATCGCATCCGACGCAATGCCGTGGACGACGTCGGACGGCAAGACCTACACCGGCGATGCCTGGCCGCTGCCGGATGACGCCACTTCGCATCCGCGCTCGGCCGGCTGCTTCACAAAATTCATCCGCGAATGGGTGCGCGAACGCAGAGCCGTCTCGCTGCTCGAAGGCATGCGCAAATGCGCGCTGATCCCCGCAGAGATCCTGTCGCAGAGCACGCCAGCGATGCGCGCCAAGGGCAGGCTTACGAAGGACGCCGATGCCGACATCGTGGTGTTCGACTACGAGAAGCTGTCGGATCGCGCGACCTTCACCGCGATGAACCGTCCGTCCGAAGGCGTCCGTCATCTCGTCGTCAGCGGCCAACCGCTGATCACTGACGGCGTGCTTGACGTCGCGGCGCGGCCCGGCCGTCCCGTGCGCCGCCCCGTCGTCGGGAGCTGACCGATGCCGGTCCCCGTTCTCCTGGTGACGGGCTTTTTGGGGGCGGGCAAGACCACGGTCGTCAACCATCTGCTGGCAAATGCGGACGGACGGCGGATCGCCGCAATTGTCAATGATTTCGGCGCGATCAACATCGATGCGGAGCTGATCGCGGGCGCGAGCGACGGCGTGGTGAGCCTTGCCAATGGCTGCATCTGCTGCTCGCTCGAAGGCGATCTGTTGCGCACGCTCTCGACCTTGCTACGGCGTGACCCGAAGCCGGAATACATCGTGATCGAAACCAGCGGCGTCGCCGATCCCGCCGACATCGTCCGCAATTTGATGGATCCGGTGATCCTGCGCGAGGCACCGCTGGAGACGGTGCTTTGCGTGATGGACGCGGCGACACCGGCGTCGGCCCTGGATGACGCGCTGATGCGTTCGCAGCTGCGCGTCGCCGACATCGTGGCGCTTAGCAAGCTGGATCTGGCGGACGAGGGGGCGGGAGGGCGAATGCGCGAAGCCATTCGCGCGCAGCGTGTGCCCGCCGTGGTGGTCGATGCGAGGCATGGCGCCATTCCGTCCGCGCTGCTGTTTCCTGCGAGCGATCGCGCACCGGCACCGCGCGAGCCGGGGCCGAAACGGCCGGCAGAAGAGCGCTTCGAGACGCTGAGCTGGACCTCGGACCAGCCGCTCTCGCTGCCGCGCCTGCAGCAGGCGATCGGCAAGCTGGCGCCGAAGCTTGCGCGCGCAAAAGGCCTGTTCGAAACGATCGAACAGCCGGGGCGCCAGATGGTGTTTCAGTTCGCCGGCGGCCGCGCGACGCTGGCGCCGGGTGATGCGCCGACACCGGGCGTGCCACGGGCGCGCATCGTCTTCATCGCTGAGCTTGGGGTGCTATCGAAAGCCGAGCTCGACGGAATTATGGAGGGGTGCGTTGCGAGTGGATGAGATGAGGCGATAGGATGGATCGCAGTCACAGGGAATGAGCCTGACATGTCATCCAAAATCCCACCCTCACCCACTGATGCCGCCTCACGCCGCGCCGCCAAACCGGCCATCGTCTACCCGGCCGGCACAATGCCCAGGCCCGACCTGGCCGCGCTCGAGCAAGCCCGCCGCACGATGGTCAAGACGCACGAGCTCATCGTGCCGCCCCGCGACGCCAGACCATTTCGCGTGGCGCGCGGCCAGTTCTTCCGCATCGTCGGCATCGAAGGTCCGCAGGTTGGCGATCTCAATCTCTGGAATGCAGACGATCTCTCCGAGCGTTTTTTCAGCGGCAAGACGCGGGCGATCCATGGCACGCATGTCGGCGTCGGCGACCGGCTCTGGAGCAATATGCCCTATCTTCGGCCGATGGCGACCATCAGTCACGACACGCTCGGCTGGTACGGTTTCGACGCGGACGGCGCCGGAATTCACGACGTCATCGGCACGCGCTGCGATCCCTACACTAATCTGATGCTGAACGGCGGCAGCTATGATTTCTGCTGCCATTCCAATCTGTCCCGCGCGCTTGCCACTGAGCTGAAGATGGAGCCACGCGCGGTCGAGCATCACGTCCACGACGTGCTCAATGTCTTCATGTGCACCGGCTTCACCAAAGACACACACCAATATTTCATGAAGGCAAGCCCCGTCCGTCCCGGCGACTTCATCGAGTTCTTCGCAGAGATCGATCTGCTCGGAGCGCTGTCGGCCTGTCCCGGTGGAGACTGTAGCGCAACCCATTCCAGCGATGCTGCGGCATGCCACCCGCTCAAGATCGAAATCTTCGAACCGGAACGAGCGACGCTGACGGGTTGGACCTGGCCGACGCCGAGTGCGTATCACCGTCACCACGGCGTGCATGCAGGAAGCTGAGCCTCAATCCTCCACCGGCAGCCCATCCCTGTGCACATACCACTCCGCGCGTGACGTCCACTGGACGTGACGGTCGGGTGTAGCGCCGAGCGGCCCGTCGAACGCGCCGGCATGGATGATCGCCTCGCGCCCGCTGCGTGTCAGATGCGGCATCGGGCTGCCGCAGATTTTGCAGAACGCGGTGGCAAAGCTACGCGCATTGGGCAGATCGAAGCGCGTGACGGATGCTTCGCCGCGTAGCCAACGCAGCGCGCTCGCTTTGACGATCACCTCGCAAGCATGTGCGGTCCCGGTCGCCTTACGGCAGCGCGAGCAATGGCAGTTGAGGAAACGATCGAACGGACCCTCGACCTCGAAGGCGACCTCGCCACACAAACAGCTTCCACGGAATGCAGCCATCTCACTCCCCCTCCGGCTCGGCCGGCTTCTCGGCTTCTTCCGCATGGACCGGGGGAACGCCTTGCGAGCCGCGCAGCCGGATCATGGTGTCGATCACGTCGACGTCGACCTTCAGCATGTCGAGATCGCGCGTCATCTCGCGCACCTCCTGACCCTTGCGCGCCAGCTCCTCGGAGACATCAACCGCCATCTTGCGCTCGGTCACATTGCCCGGCGTGTTGACGAAAAGCTTTGCGCGCATCCATTCCAGCCGCGCCCGCTGGGTGTCGCGCTCGAACTTCTTCTCCGCGTAGCGGCGCCGCGCCTCCGCATAGGCGCCGACCAGCGCGGTCTCCGGCAGGCTCCACAATTGCTCGACCGACATGGTCATGCGGTTCAGGTCCCGGGTTCGGCTCGGCGGAGGTTCACTCCGCAGCCTATCAGACCCTTCCCGCCGGCAATTCTCAAGAGGGCGTCGGCAGGTCCCGCAAACTCACGCGAATTGCGCGAGGCCGTGGCCGACGGACCAGTTTTCCGCCGGGGCGTCGAGCACATTCACGAACACGTCCGCCGGCTGGATCCCGGGATTGTCGCAGAGCAGCTCCGCGATCCGCCGATACAGCGCCTTCTTCTGCTCAGGGGTGCGTGAGGCGAACACGGTGATCTGGATCAGCACGGCATCGTCGCTTCGCTTGACGCCGTAGGCGTTGCCGCAGCGGAAATTTGCGGGCTCATGCTCGCTGATGGTCATGAACTCGTCGCCCTCGGGCACGTTGAGCGCCTCGCGCATGGCCCGGTAGAGGCCGTCGAGGATAGCGTTTCGATAAGCTTCCGGCTTGCCGGCGCGCATCGAGATATGAAGCAGAGGCATCGCGTGTCCCTTTGCGAGCGGGCGCGACCGCCAAGGCGCATCATCCGCACCGGCGGTTCGGCTCATTGACGAAACGGGCTATCAATCCCAGCTAGTTTTTGACACGATGTCCAGAAAGCACGTTTTTGACATCGTGTCAAATACACCGCTGACAAGGAGCATGATGTGAGGCCGCGCGAATTCGATCACGACGACGTCCTGCGCATCGCATTCGACCAGTTCTGGCGCAAGGGCGTGCGCGGCACCTCGCTGTCGGACATCGCCCGCGATGCCGGCGTTCAGCGCGGCAGTCTCTACAATGCCTTCGGCAGCAAGGAGGCGCTGTTCCTCCTGGCCTATGAGCGCTACGCCGGCGACTATCTCGCCGCCCTGCAGAAGGCGCTCGGCGCGGGCTCATTGCGTAAACGCCTCACCGCGTTCTTCGACCTGACCATCACCAACTTCCGTTCCGGCTCGCCGCCGCGCGGCTGTCCGACGACGCGGGGGCTGATGGAGCTCGGCGCCGCCAAAGGCGAGGGGCTCGACGAAGACGCGCGGAGAGCTTTTGCGAACCTGGTGTCGCGCATCACCGCGCTGGTTGAGGAGACATTGTCGGCAGGGGCCGAGCGCGGCGAGTTCAGCGGCAATCCGGCGGCCGCAGCGCTGCACATTATCGCGGTGACGCGCGGTCTTGCCGTGCTTGAACGCGCCTTCGGTGACGAGCCCCAGCTGCGCAAGATCGCCGCCCACGCTATCGACCTCGTGCTCGGCAAGGGCGTTCGCTAGGCCTCAGCAGAACGCAAGCGCGTTGACGGCCTGCGTGGCCGCGCTCTCCTGCTCGATCCCGACGAGCCGGCCGACGGCGGACTTGAGTTCGCCTGGCTCCCTGCGACGCGCGACGGCCAGGAGCCGCATCAATTCCGCCTCGTCCTTTGACAGCCGCCGGCAAGACGGCGGCATGAAGCACAGATTGCAGGGGCGTCCGCTGCGCAAGATTCTGACCAGCGCGGCAACGCGGGCGACCAGCAACGGACTGTCGGCAATGCCGGGCGCCTCGTCGGCGAAGCGATACGCGGCCTCCCAGCAATCGGACGCGCCGGTCGCATAGGCGGCCCCAATGAACCGGAACAGCGAGAGCGCCGTGCGGCAAAAATCATCGCAGCCTTCGACGCTCGAGCAGCGCGCATCCTGGGTCATGACACGATCTCGTCAGTGCAATGTGGGGCTTCCGACGAACCAGCTCTTCATCGCCATCGTCTGCGCAACGCCGGGAGTCCTGATGTGTCGATCCGGCAGGATGAGACCGGCTACGCGGAAGATCGTCGCAAGTCCCCTGATAGGCGCGATCGCCCAATCCGCGCCGACCGGAGGCAGCCAGCTCTCGAATTGCTCGCGCGCGATATCGATGCGCTCCTGTTGCGCCGCTGCGATCGCGTGCAAAATCCCGTGCTCGCTCTCCGACATCTTCGGGCAAGTGGGGCAATGAACTTCGATGGCCGTATGCGCGGTGCAAGCAAAGATCTCGATGATCGAGTCCAGCGACGGTACGGCGTCGCCGACGCGAAAATGGTCGTAGACCTGCTGGATGTCGGCCGCCGTCGGAACGGCGGTCCCGCTTCGCGCCTTCGCGCGAAATCCCCAGATGAAGAGCCGCTCCGCCGCGCTCAGCGCCGGGAGATCGAGCGTCCTAGTGTCTGTCGATTGATACATGGCGCCTCTGCAAATGGCTATGCTTTGCGCCGATCGTTCTGCAGGGGCACGTGCAAGTCAACGCCGGCAAGGCCGATATCGAGGTCTTCTAGAAACGCGCAAGCATTGGACGCTCGGTCTTTGGAGCCATTCCAATGCAGTCGCAAAATGTCGACGAATTCCAAAGTGCGCTTGGGACGAACCAGCCCTGGCAGCTTCCGGGCACCTTTTGCGGAGTTCGGGAACCCGAATGCTTAAGGCTTTGCTAAGACGATCAGGATAAAATGGCATATCAGCCCCGCCAATTTTGTGAGCACCGATGATTTTCTCCCGCATCAGTTTCAAGCTGGTCCTCATTGTCGGCATCAGCCTCCTCGGCATGATCGCGCTGGCGCCGATCGCGCTCTCGACATTGCGCAGCCAGATGGTCGCGGACCGCCAGGCCAAGATTTTGCAGATGGTCGACGTCGTCTACGGCATTCTGACGCACCAGCAGAAGCTCGAGAGCGAGGGCAAACTCACGCGCGAGCAGGCGCAGGCGGCTGCGATCGCAGAGATCAAAAGCCTGCGTTACGACAAGGTGGAGTATTTCTGGCTCAACGACATGGCCGCGAAGATGATCATGCATCCGATCAAGCCCGAGCTTGACGGCAAGGATCTCTCCGACATGAAGGACCCCACGGGCAACCGCCTGTTCTCGGGCTTCGTTGACGTCGTCAAAACGCAGGGCGCGGGCTTTTATAGCTATCTCTGGCCGAAGCCCGGCTTCGACCAGCCCGTTGCCAAGATTTCCTATGTGAAGGGCTTTGCGCCCTGGGGCTGGATCGTCGGCACCGGAATCTATCTCGACGATGTCGACGCCGTCTTCCGCCAGGACGCGATGACGTTCGGCCTGGTGTGCCTTGTGGTGTTCGTGCTCGTGCTCGGCTGCTCCTTCGTGATCGGCCGCAGCGTGACCAGGCCGCTCGCGAAAATCACCGGCCTGACCGAGCGTCTCGCCGCAGGCGACAGCGCCTTCGAAGTGCCCTACACCAACCTCAGCAACGAGGTCGGTGGGCTCGCCAAGGCGCTCGCCGTGTTCAAGGACAATGCATCGGCCGTGGGCCGGATGCACGCCGAGCAGCAGGAATCGAAGCAGCGTGCCGACGACGAGAAGCGCAAGACCATGACCGATCTCGCCGGTAAGTTCGAGGCGAGCGTCCAGGCCGTCGTCCGCGACGTCTTCAACGAGGCGCGCGCCATGCAGCAGGCAGCAAAGGGCATGTCGGAGACCGCGAACAAGGCGACCGATCGCGCGAGCTTCGTCGCCACGGCCTGCCAGCAGGCCTCGAGCAATGTGCAGACGGTGGCCTCCGCCGCCGGCCAGCTGTCGTCCTCGATCACCGAGATCAGCCAGCGCGTCGCGCAGGCAGCTGCCGTGGCCGACAAGGCCGCCGCCGATGGCCAGCGCACCAACGACACCGTGCAGGGGCTGGCCGCCGCTGCCCACAAGATCGGCGAGGTCATCGACCTCATCAACCAGATCGCCTCGCAGACCAACCTGCTCGCGCTCAACGCCACCATCGAAGCGGCGCGCGCAGGCGAAGCCGGCCGGGGTTTTGCCGTGGTCGCGAGCGAGGTGAAATCGCTGGCGAGCCAGACCGCGAAGGCGACCGACGAGATCGGCGCACAGATCACCGCGATACAGGCCGAAACCAACCAGGTCGTCGGCAACATCGACAACATTCGCAAGACCATCATGGAGGTCAACGAGATCTCCTCGTCGATCGCGGCTGCGGTCGAAGAGCAGGGCGCCGCGACGCAGGCCATTGCGCACAGCGTGCAGGAAGCAGCCTCCGGCACCGACCAGGTCTCGCAAAACATCTCCGGCGTCACCGATGCGACGGCGGAGACCGGCCAGGCCGCGGGCCTCGTACTGCAGTCGAGCGGACGCCTGACCGAGAAGCTGCAATCGCTGGAGAACGAGGTCAGCACTTTCGTTGCAGGCGTGCGGGCGGCCTAGTATAGCAGCGGGATGGGTCAAAACTCCGATCGCCGCGCGCGTATCCTGCTGATCAATCCGAACAGTCTTGAGGCGACCACCGCAATGATGGTCGCGATTGCGGCGTCTGTCGCCAGCGATGGCTTCGACATCGTCGGTGTCACGGCGACGCGCGCGCCCGCGATGATCGTGACACCCGACGCGCTCGACACTGCCGCGCCCGAGGTCGAAGAGATCGCGCTCGCACATCGGAGCCCCTGCGACGGCATCATCGTCTCGGCGTTCGGCGATCCCGGCCTCGCGGGGATCAAGTCGGCGACGAGGCTGCCCGCGGTCGGCATCGGCGAGTCCTCGATGCTGGAAGCCGCTGAAGGCGGCCGCCGCTTCGGCGTCGCGACGACGACACCGCTGCTGAAGGCGAGGATCGACGCGCTACCGGTCGCGTTGGGATTGCGATCCCGCTACACCGGTACCCGCTTCGCCGACGGCGAACCGCAAGAGTTGGTGCGCGATCCCGGGCGGCTGCGTGCTGCGCTCGCCGGCGCCGTCGAGGCCTGCATCGCGCAGGACGGTGCCGAGGCTATCATCATCGGTGGCGGTCCGCTCGGCGAAGCCGCGCGCGAACTGCAACCGATGTTCACCGTGCCCGTCATCGCGCCGATCCCGTCTGCCGTGATGCGGATTATTCGCCTCATCGAAGCGCGACCGGCCGACTGATATTCCGGCCCGCGGGAGCTACCCCGGCGACCGCTTCCTCTCCCTTGACGACTGCGGTTAAAGTGAAGAAGCAGGATCATCGAACCTGCCGACCGCGCCCGACGCGGGCATGGAGACCGCTATATGTCGTTCAAAAAGCTCCTGATCGCCAACCGCGGCGAGATCGCCATCCGCATCGCGCGCGCGGCGGCCGACGCCGGTCTTGCCACGGTTGCGATCCACCCCGCGGATGACGCGCTGTCGCTGCATGTTCGCGTGGCGGATGCGGCGGTCGAAATCCCCGGCCGCGGCGCGCGGGCCTATCTCGACATTGCGGCCGTGGTGAAGGCGGCGAAGGCTGCCTCCTGCGATGCCGTGCATCCCGGCTATGGCTTTCTCAGCGAGAACGCGGCGTTTGCAAAAGCCTGCGCCGATGCGGGCATCGCCTTCGTCGGGCCAAAGCCGGCCGCGCTGGAACTGTTCGGCGACAAGGTGGCGGCGCGGCAACTCGCAAAGCGCTGCGGCGTGCCGATCATTGCCGGCACCAGCGGCCCATCGTCGCTCGACGAGATCTCGGCGTTCTTCTCCTCGCTCGGCAGCAACGCCGCGATCGTGATCAAGGCGATGGCCGGCGGCGGTGGCCGCGGCATGCGTGTTGTCGAGGACGCATCCGATCTCGCGGAAGCCTATGCGCGCTGCCAGTCCGAAGCCAAGGCGGCGTTCGGCTTCGATGGCGTCTATGCCGAGCGGTTGATCCGGCAAGCGCGCCACATCGAGGTCCAGATCATCGGTGACCGTCATGGCGCGATCTCGCATCTCTGGGAGCGCGAATGCACCATCCAGCGCCGGCATCAGAAGCTGATTGAGGTCGCGCCGAGCCCGTCGTTGAGTGAGACCTTGCGCGGCCGCATCATCGAGGCGGCCAAGCAGCTCGCGACAGCCGCGTCTTACGACAATCTTGGCACCTTCGAGTTCCTGGTCGACGGCACGGCCGAGGACAGCTTTGCCTTCATCGAAGCCAATCCGCGGCTTCAGGTCGAGCATACCGTGACGGAGGCGGTGCTCGGCCTCGACCTCGTGCGCGCCCAGCTTGCGATTGCCGCAGGCAGCACATTGGCCTCGCTCGGACTGGCGCAGGGTTCGATCCCGAAGGCCCGCGGCTATGCGATGCAGCTCCGCGTCAACATGGAGACGCTGGACGAAACTGGCGCGACGCATCCGACCGGCGGCGTGCTCGCGGTGTTCGAGCCGCCCTCTGGGCCAGGCGTCCGCGTCGATAGCTTTGGCTATGCCGGTTACAAGACCAGTGCCGCGTTCGACTCGCTACTTGCAAAAGTCATCGTGCATACGCCGGGCGAAGCTTGGCACGACGTCGTGGCGAAAGCCTCGCGCGCCTTGCGCGAATTCCGGATCGACGGCGTCGTCACCAATATGGCCTTCCTCCAGGCGGTGCTGGCGCACCCGGATTTCCGGACCAATCGCATCGCGACCGACTTCATCGATCGCAACATCGCAAAGCTGGTCGAGGCGGCCGATGGCGCGGCCAAGCCGCTCTATTTTGCCGCAGCCGAGCGAGTTGGTGCGCACGCCGCCGAGGCACACGTCGCGCAGATCGTGCCAGAGGGGGCGGTGATGGTCGCTGCGCCCCTGCAGGGCACCATCGTCGCCATTCAGGTGAAGGAAGGTGAGGTCGTGCGTCCCGGCCAGCAGCTTGCCGTGATCGAGTCCATGAAGATGGAGCACCTCGTGATGGCCGAGCAGGGCGGCCGTGTCATGAAGCTTGCGGCCGGCGACGGCGTCACGCTGATGCATGGCGAGCCGATCCTTTATCTCGAGCCGCTCGACGTCGCCGCCGATGCGTCGGCTGTCGAAACTGATGTCGATCTCGACCATATCCGCCCCGATCTCGCCGAGCTGATCGCGCGCCAGGCCAACACGCTCGATGCGAACCGCCCGGCCTCGGTCGAGCGCCGCCGCAACACCAATCAGCGCACCGCGCGCGAGAACGTCGCGCAGCTCGTCGACGACGGCTCGTTCATGGAATATGGCAGCCTCGCCATTGCCGCCCAGCGGCGCCGGCGCAAGCTCGACGATCTCATCAAGAACACGCCGGCCGACGGCCTCGTGATGGGCGTGGCCACCGTCAACGCCGAAAAGTTTGGCGGTGAGGCGGCGCGCTGCATCGTGGTTGCCTATGACTACACCGTGCTCGCGGGCACGCAGGGCCACATGAACCACAAGAAGATCGACCGCATGCTGACGCTGGCGGAAGACTGGCGCGTGCCGCTGGTGTTTTATGCCGAAGGTGGCGGCGGCCGGCCGGGCGACACCGACCGGCTCGGCATGACCGGCCTCGACGGCCCGTCCTTCGTCCAGTTCGCAAGACTCTCCGGTCTCGTGCCGGTGATCGGCGTGGTCTCGGGCTATTGCTTCGCCGGGAATGCCGCGATGCTCGGCTGCTGCGACGTCATCATCGCCACCAAGAACGCCTCGATCGGCATGGGCGGACCGGCGATGATCGAGGGCGGCGGGCTCGGCGTTTATCACCCGGCCGAGGTTGGTCCGGTCTCGTTCCAGTCGCCGAACGGCGTCATCGACATCGTGGTCGAGGATGAGGAAGAGGCGACATCCGTCGCGCAGAAATACCTGTCTTACTTCCAGGGCGCGGTGACGGATTGGCAGGCCGCCGACCAGCGCCTGCTTCGCCGAGCCATCCCCGAGAACCGTCTCCGCGTCTACGACATCCGCAGCGTGATCGATCTCGTCGCCGACAAGGATTCCGTGCTGGAGCTGCGCCGCGACTACGGCGTCGGCATGGTCACCGCCCTGATCCGCATCGAAGGAAAGCCGTTTGGCCTGATCGCCAACAATCCGCGCCATCTCGGCGGCGCCATCGATGCGGATGCCGGCGACAAGGCCGCGCGCTTCCTCCAACTCTGCGACGCCTTCGACCTGCCGATCGTCTCGCTGTGCGACACGCCCGGCTTCATGGTTGGCCCGGAAGCGGAAAAGACCGCGATCGTGCGCCACGTCTCGCGTATGTTCGTCACCGGCGCGAGCCTCACCGTGCCGCTGTTCGGCATTGTGCTGCGCAAGGGCTATGGCCTCGGCGCGCAGTCGATGATCGGCGGCGGCTTCCACGCCTCCTTCTTTACGGCGGCCTGGCCAACCGGTGAGTTCGGCGGCATGGGCCTGGAGGGCTATGTCCGCCTCGGCTTCCGCAAGGAGATGGAGGCGATCGCCGATCCCGAAGAGCGCGAGACCTACTACCGCAACAAGGTCGCCGAGCTCTACGCCAACGGCAAGGCGGTCTCGATCGCCTCGGTGTTCGAGATCGACAATGTGATCGACCCCGCCGAGACGCGGCGCTGGATCATGGCGGGGCTCCGTTCGGTGCCGAAGCCGCCAGTGCGGACGGAGAAGAAGCGGCCGTGTATCGACACGTGGTGAGCGCAGTGCAGCAATAGCTGCGTCCCGGTTCCCGATTGACATCCCCGCCTGTGGTGCCAGACTTTGCACAATAATACAGGGTGGAGACGTCCGCGATGGCCAGCCTTTCGGCCTCGAACCATGTCGCCCGTGTCTTGTCCGTCGCCAATCACGTGGCCGACGTCGATGCGGAGTCGCGGATCGCGACCTCCTGGCGGCGCTGCCTGATCAGCCACAAGCTCGATCCCGCCCGCCAGGGCCCGCCGCAGACGCTCAGCGAAGCCGAAGTCCGTCACGTCGCCGAGCCGATGGAAGAGACCATCCGGCTGCTCACGCCCGAGCTCGACGATCTCGCCCGCGTGCTGCGCGACGCCGGCTATTGCGTCAATCTGGCTGACGCGAACGCGACCATGCTGTTCAGCCGTCTTCCCGGCGAAGCCGACGCGCGGATGTTCATGGATTGGAAGATCTATACCGGCTCGAACTTCGCCGAGACGTTTGAGGGCACCAACGGGCTCGGCACCGCACTTGCGGAGCAGAAGCCGATCCTGGTGCATCGCGACGAGCATTTTCGCGCGCAATGGCACATGTTCTCCTGCGCGGTGGCGCCCCTGTTCGATCAGGCCGGGCGCCTCGCCGGCGCCGTCAACATCACCTCCTGCCGCGAAGATCTCGAACGCGCCGCGCATCAGCTTGCGCTCGCGGTGACGATGGAGGCGACGCGGCGCATGGAGGGCGCGATCTTCCGCGATCATTTCCGCAACGCCTGGATCGCGACCGTGCCGGGCGATGGCGGCAGCGGCCTGCTCGCCTATGACGACGATCGCCGCATCGTCGGCGCCTGCCGCTCGGCGCGCGCCTTGCTGGGCCTGACCGACGGCCTGATCGCATCCGGCATCGATCTGTCGCGCTACGTCAAGATCGACCATTCGCGCCATGCAGATGAGATCGTCGAGCTGCGCCGCGCCGATGGCCGGCCGCTGGGCCAGGGCCATGTCGCGTCGCCGCAGCGTGCAAAGTCCTCGACGTTGCGTCGTGACGCGCCCGTCGATCGGTTTGATGCGTTGCATCGGCTGGCAGGCAATGATCCCGGCCTCGTCAAGAGCGTGAAGCGGCTCAGAAGCATCGGCGATCACAATCTGCCGGTGCTGCTGCATGGCGAAACCGGTGTCGGCAAGGATGTGTTCGCGCGCGCTATTCATGCGGCGAGCAACCGTGCCCGTAACAACTACGTCGCGCTGAACTGCGCGGCGATGCCGGAGAGCCTGATCGATGCGGAGCTGTTCGGCTACGAGGCCGGCGCCTTCACCGGCGCACGGCGCGACGGCTCGAAGGGCCTGATCGTGCAGGCCGACGGCGGCACGCTGTTTCTGGACGAGATCGGCGACATGCCGATCGCGCTGCAGACGCGGCTCTTGCGCGTGCTGGAGAACCGTGAGGTCTGGCCGCTCGGTGCGCTGAAGCCCGTGCCGGTGGATATCCGATTGATCAGCGCCACCCATCGCGATCTCGGCCGCATGGCCGAGGAGGGCGCCTTCCGCGCCGACCTCTATTTCCGTCTGCGCGGCATGGAGGTGCGGCTGCCGGCCTTGCGTGAGCGCACCGACCGGGATGACATCATCCGCCAGATCGCGCGCGAGGAGGCGCCGAACTGCCGGCTGTCGGACGAGGCGTGGACGCTGCTCTCGGCCTATCCCTACCCCGGCAACATGCGCCAGCTCCGCCATGTGCTGCGGCTTGCCGGCTGCACGGCGGAGGATGGTGTGATCACCGATGCCGATCTCGACCTGCCGCCGTTTGGCGGAAGGGCGACGCAGACCGATCTCGAAGCGGCCGAACGCGCGACGATCATCGAGGCGCTGCGCAAGAACGGTGGCCGCGTCACGGAAGCGGCCCGCGCGCTAAAGCTCAGTCGCGCGACGCTCTATCGCAAAATCAAGCAGCTGAAGATCGAGACTGCGCAGTAGTGCTCTTTCTTCCCTCTCCCCTTGCGGGAGAGGGTGGCTCGCCGCGAAGCGGCGAGACGGGTGAGGGGTATCTCTCCGCATCCACTCTGCTTATCGTGTGCGCGGACAGATACCCCTCATCCGGCGCTTCGCGCCACCTTCTCCCACAAGGGGAGAAGGGAAGAGCAGCGAGTTCGGCGCGCTCCTTACGAAAAATCGCTCCAGCTCAGATGCCGGGAATCGAGGTCGCCGACTGTCACGGTGCCGCGGATTTCATGAGGGACGTGGAAGCTGCTGCGCAGATACACGAGCGGCGCGGCTCCGTCGGAGTGCGACACGTAGCGCACCTCGCCGACGAAGATCGAATGCGTCTTGGTCTCGAATTCCTGTGCCAGCACGCAATCGAACGCTGCGACCGCATCGCTCAGTACGGGTGCCCCGGTCACACCGCGCGTCCATTGCCCGAACGAAAAGCGGTCGTCACCATTGACGCCCTTCTGGCCGCTGAAGGTCAGCGCCAGCAGCGCGTGGTCCTCGTGCAGGAAATTGATCGCGAAGGCACCTTCCTCGCGGATGCGGGCATGCGCGCTGGCGTTGCGGTTGACACAGACGATCAGCGACGGCGGATTGTCCGACAGCGAGCAGGCCGACGTTACCGTGAGGCCGGTGCGCTTGCCGTGTTCGGCGCCGACCGTGACCAGCGCGACCGCGCCGGCGCATTGGCGCATCGCCTGCTTGAAATCCTTTGCGTCGACGCTCACGCCAAAATCTCCGAAATGAATGCGGGTGCGGCAGGTTCGCGCCGCACCCGCATTCGGTCAAGCTGCCTTCTTCGCGGAGCCGAGATGCTTCAGGCGGGGCATCACCTCGTTCTTGAGCAGCGAGAGCGAGTGGTGCCAGGCCTCGGCCTTGTGCTTGTAGTCGAAGCCGAACACCAGCAGGACGCCGAAGCCGCCGACCTCGTCGTAGATATTCTCGATCTTCTCGGCGACGGTCGCGGGCGAGCCGACGATCCAGTTCCGCTTGGCGCAATATTCGACGGTGACGTCGGTATCGGGCACGTCGGGCGTGTGTTTGAGATAGTCCTTGAAGCCGAAATGGCCGAGCAGCGGCAGGAAATACTCGCCCATCATCCGGCCCATCATGTCGCCGGTCGAGAGCTTCCAGGCCTCTTCGTCGGTGTCGGCAACGAACACCTCACGCACCAGCCGCCAGTCCGCGCGGTTCGGCTTGCGCCCGGTCTTGGCGGCGCCGATCTCGACCGAGTCCCAATGGCTGCCGACATAGGCCGGATTGAGGTTGAGGCTCATCGGGATGAAGCCGCGCTCGCCGGCGAGCTTGAGCGTGTCCGAGTTCTTCGAGAGACCCGCGACGCCGATTGGCGGATGCGGCGCCTGCAACGGCTTGATGTGCGGTTTGAGGAAGTCGAACATGGTGTCCGGCTTGGTCACCGTCCAGAACTTGCCCTTGTAGGTGAAGGGCGCGGGATCGGACCAGAGTTTCAGGATGATCTCCAGCGCCTCGCGGGTCATGTCGCGGTTCTGCCCGCTCATGCCGTCGACGTTGAACATCGCCCAGTCGCTCGGCAGCCCTGAGGCCGCCACGCCGAAATTGAGCCGGCCCTCCGAGAGATGGTCCAGCATCGCGACGCGGTTGGCGAGCTCGGCCGGGTGGTGATAGGGCAGCAGGAAGCCGCCCGGCCCGATGCGGATATTCTTGGTCTGCATCAGCGCCTGCGCGATCAAAAGATCCGGCGTGGGATTGGGTTCCCAGGGTGCCGTGTGGTGTTCGCCGACCCAGGCCTCCTGATAGCCGAGCTCGTCGAGCCAGCGCATGACCTTCAGGTCCCAGTCGTTCCCTTCCTTCAGCCCGCACTCCGGCGGATGCGAAGGCATCGTGAAATAGCCGATCTCCATGGGTTTCCTCATCTGATGTTGACGCGTCTTGCTTGCGCGTTCGCTGACGTGAACAGGAACAGCTTCAGCAAGCGGTGTGCCAGCGCGCCCCGCGCCCCAGACCCGCGAGAAAACGCTGGTTTGAGGCCGCAATAGCCGATATCCCGGAGCGGATTTGCCAAGCGTCCGTCTCATTGTCGCGAGACGGCGTCTTGACCGTGAGACGAGGATACGATTCGAAATGACCGAACCCGCTTTTGTCGCGGTGGACTGGGGCACCAGCAGCTTCCGGCTCTGGCTGGTCGATCGCACAGGCCACGTGCTGGCCGAGCGCCGCAGCGATGAGGGCATGATGGCCGCGGCCAGGGCCGGCTTTCCCGGCGTGCTGCAATCGCACCTTGCCGCGGTTGCAGCGCCCGCTCATCTGCCTGTTCTCGTCTGCGGCATGGCCGGCGCCAAGACTGGCTGGGTCGAGGCCGGCTATGTCGACACGCCGGCGCCACTGTCGGCCGTCCTGAAGCAGGCCGCGCGGGTGCCGGGCGAGGCGCGCGACATCCGCATCCTGCCGGGCATCGCGCAGCGCGACACAAAAGCGCCGGACGTGATGCGCGGCGAGGAGACGCAATTGCTCGGCGCCCTCGGCCTCGATCCTGCTGGTGAAGCGCTGGTTTGCATGCCCGGCACCCATTCGAAATGGGTGCGGGTGAAGGACGGCACGGTCGCGCATTTTTCGACCTTCATGACCGGCGAGCTCTTCAGCGTCGTGTCGCGCGAGACGATCTTGTCGCTCGCGGTCGCCGGTGCCGATGAGGCCGAGGATGTCACGAGCTTCAAATCGGCCGTGAAAGCCGCCTACGAAGCGCCGGCCTTCACGGCCAATCTCCTGTTCACCGCAAGGTCGCGTCAGCTGCTGTTCGGCAGCACGCCGGCGGCGGCCCGCGAGACATTGTCAGGCACGTTGATCGGCGCCGAGCTCGCCGCAGGCCTCTCTGGCACTGTGCCGAAAGCCGGCATCACACTGATCGCGTCGGGGCGGCTGGCGGCTCTGTACCGGCAGGCCTTCGACGCGCTGAAGGTCGACGTGAACCCGACCGATGCCGATGACGCGGTGCGCCGCGGCCTGTCGATGGCCGCTGCGGCGATCTGGACGAAGTAAAAAGGATTCTTGAGATGAGCGTTCCCTTTCCGGCGATGAAGCGGCCCCTGGTCGCAATCCTGCGCGGCGTCAAGCCCGAGGAGACCGAGGCCATCGTCGGCGTGCTGATCGAGGCCGGCATGACCGCAATCGAGATCCCCCTGAACTCGCCGGATCCGTTCCGCTCGATCGGGCTTGCTGTGAAGCAGGCACCGGCCGGCGTCTTGATCGGCGCGGGCACCGTGCTGACCACGGCGGATGTCGATCGCCTCAACGACGTCGGCGGCACGCTGATGGTCTCGCCGAATGTGGATACGCAGGTGCTCGCGCGTGCACATCAGTACGCCATGATCACGCTGCCCGGCGTGTTCTCGCCGACCGAGGCGCTGCTTGCGGCGCGCTCCGGCGCATCCGGCTTAAAGTTCTTTCCGGCGAGCGTGCTCGGCGCGTCCGGCATCGCCGCGATCCGCGCCGTGCTGCCGGCCGGGGTGATGATCGCCGCGGTCGGCGGCGTCTCCGACCAGAACTTTGCGGAGTACATCAAGGGCGGCGTGACGGCGTTCGGGCTCGGTTCCAGCCTCTACAAGCCCGGCATGACCGCGGCCGATGTTGCGGCCCGCGCGAAGGCGACAATCGCGGCCTATGATCGGGCGGTTGTGAAAGACTGATCCGGCAATAAACAAGCCGTGATCCCGTCACAGCGGCTTTGTATCCTATCTTGCTGCACCCGGTGAGATCAGGAGACCGACATGGCGATCAACAACATAGCCGATCTGTTCGTGGCAACGCTCGAACAGGCCGGCGTCAAGCGCATTTATGGCATTGTCGGCGACAGCCTGAACGCGATCACGGAGTCGCTGCGCCGTCGCGGCGCCATCGAATGGGTGCACGTCCGTCACGAGGAGGTCGCGGCCTTCGCCGCCGCCGGCGAAGCCGAGATGACGGGCAGCCTCGCGGTCTGCGCCGGGTCCTGCGGGCCGGGCAATCTGCATCTGATCAACGGCCTGTTCGATGCGCATCGCAGCCGCGTTCCGGTGCTGGCGATCGCGGCGCAGATCCCGTCGGCCGAGATCGGCGGCGGCTATTTCCAGGAGACGCATCCGCAGAATCTTTTCCGCGAATGCAGCCACTACTGCGAACTCGTTTCTGATCCGAGCCAGCTTCCCTTCGTGCTCGAGAACGCGATCCGCGCGGCCGTGGGCCTGCGCGGCGTTGCCGTCGTCGCGATGCCCGGCGACGTCGCCTTCCGCTCGCCGCCGAAGCGCGCGTTGTCGACGCCACGCGGGCTTGCGCTCGCAGCACCAAAAATCGTGCCGCAGGCCGACGAGCTGAAGGCGCTCGCCGATCTCCTCAACGGCGCCGAGCGTATCACCCTGTTTTGCGGCCGTGGCTGTGCCGGCGCGCATGCACCGCTGATGCAACTCGCCGAAGCCCTGAAGAGCCCGATCGTGCATGCGCTCGGCGGCAAGGAGCATGTTGAATACGACAATCCCTACGACGTCGGCATGACCGGTTTCATCGGTTTTTCCTCGGGCTACGCAGCCATGCACGCCTGCGACGCACTGGTGATGCTCGGCACGGATTTTCCCTACAAGCAGTTCTTCCCGACCGATGCGAAGGTCGCGCAGATCGACATTCGTCCGGAAAATCTCGGCCGGCGCTGCAAGATCGATCTCGGCCTCGTCGGCGACGTCAAGCTGACGATCGAGGCGCTGCTGCCGCTGCTCAGGACCAAGACGCAGCGCAAGCATCTCGACGACGCCGTCGCGCATTACAAGAAGGCGCGTGAGGGCCTCGACTCGCTCGCCAAGGGCACGCCCGGAGCTAAGCCGATCCATCCGCAATATCTCGCAAAAGTCATCAGCGATCACGCTTCTGACGACGCCGTCTTCACCGCCGATGTCGGCACGCCCACGGTGTGGGCTGCGCGCTATCTCAATATGAACGGCCGCCGCCGGTTGATCGGCTCCTTCGTGCACGGCTCGATGGCCAACGCCATGCCGCAGGCGATCGGCGTGCAGGCCTCGCAGCCCGGCCGCCAGGTGATCTCGCTGTCGGGCGACGGTGGCTTCACCATGCTGATGGGCGATCTCATCACGCTGACGCAGATGAAGCTGCCAGTGAAGATCGTCGTCTTCAACAACGGCGTGCTCGGCTTCGTCGCGCTGGAGATGAAGGCGGCAGGCTTCGTCGACACCAATGTCGATCTGGAGAATCCCGACTTCGCCGCGATGGCGCGCGCGATGGGTATCTTCGCCAAGCGCGTCGAGGACCCCGGCGAGCTCCCGGGTGCGATGAAGGACATGCTGGCCCATAATGGCCCGGCGCTGCTCGACGTCGTCACCGCCAAGCAGGAGTTGTCGATGCCGCCGACCATCACGGCCGAACAGGTCAAGGGCTTCAGCCTCTGGGTATTGCGCGCGGTGATGAGTGGCCGTGGCGACGAGGTCATCGACCTCGCGAAGACCAATCTGCTATCGCGTTGATTGGGCTGAGGCGTGATTCACCTCTCCCGAAGGGAGAGGTCGGATCGCATTGAAAATGCGATCCGGGTGAGGGGTTACACTCTCGCTGTATGTTACGGCCCCTCACCCGGATTGCTGCGCAATCCGACCTCTCCCCGTCGGGGAGAGGTGGACAACCCCCATCAGCCGCGCTTCGCTGACGGCACGGGCAACCGCTCATGGCGGCGCTGGAAGCGCTGCCAGTGCAGGACGATGCCGATGATCGCCGCCGGCACGAAGCCGAGCACGATCAGGAAGTGCGGCAATTCCTTCGGCGAGATGAAGGCGATGGCGATGTCCGAGATCAGCCAGAGTGCTGCGAACATCACCGCGAAATCCGTTCGCGGGCAGCGCAGATAGTAGAACACGGCGGTGATGACCACGGCGGGCCCGATCGCGATGGCGATCATGACTGCCGTCAGCTCTTTCGGCGTCAGCGCGTCGAGCACCATCGACGCCAACAGCCAGATGGCGGCAAACATGGCGATGATGTCGATCGGATGCCGCAACCCAATACCTCTCGTGGGGACGCGCTATCGTTGTGTCCCGAATCCCGGTCGTCAAGTAAAATACGCCTATTCTTCGTCGTTTCCAGGCGTCGGGCGCAGCATGAAATGACCGAAAGCAGAGGCGATCGGTTTGCCCGGATCGTCCTGCCAGGCCCGCGCCTCGAAGGCGACGATACGCCGGCCCTGTTTCACGATCGAGACATTGGCGATGGTGTCCAGCGCCCGGCCGGAGCGCAGATAGTTGACAGTGAGCCCAATGGGCTTCGGCAGTGTCGCGATGCCGAGTTCGCGCCGCACGCCGAGGATCGCGGTGGTCTCGAGGAAGGCGCCGGTCATGCCGCCATGGATGGCGGGGAGGATCGGGTTGCCGATGATTTTTGGCGAGAACGGCATCGTCAGCGTACTGTCATCATTGACGCGAATACCGAGGCAGCGCGCGAACGGGCTGTTGGCGAACGGGCCGTCCGGATCCTCCGGCGCGTCCAGTGTCGGAATGCTGCGCGAATCCATCCTGCGGTCCGCAAGCATGTTGGTACGGTTGGCACCGATCATGAAGCAGGCGGTGGCGGTCGCCACCGGATCGTCCTCGGACTCCTGGTAAGCCGTGGAGCGCACGAAGGCGATCGACCGGGTGGTGCGGTAGCAGATCGAATGCGCCTTGATGGCGAGCCCGGGTGTGGCCGGTTTCTGGTAGTCGATGCGCAAATCGAGCGTCGCGATCGCGCTGGTGCCGTCGAGCGCGAGCTGCGCCGCCATGCCGCAGCTCTCGTCGAGCATCGCGGTGACGACGCCGCCATGCAGCACGCCGGTCTCGGTGTCGCCGACGAAGGCGGGGCGGTAGGGCAGGCTCGACCAGGCCTCGCCCGGCGCGAACCGGTCGAGCTGAAGCCCGCTGATATGGCCGTAATCGGAACGGCGGCCCTTGATGGCCTCGGCGAGTTCCTCGAAGGGAAGCGTGGTCGGTGAGCTGGACATGGTGACGTACTAGACCAGTGCCGAGCGCCGCGCAAAACCCAGAATGCGCGCGCACGGCAGGTCTGTCAGGAACCGGTTTGGCCTCGACAGGGCGCGCCGAAGCAACGATGGTGAGCGCTTCGCCCGTCGACTAGCCCCAAGGAGTGCCCATGGCCGATCCCGAAACGCCCACCAGCCAGGGGCCCGTCATCATCTCCAATTCAAGCTCCGAGCGAGCGCCGATTATCTATTTCGACGGCGCATCCTGCTTCGGCCATCACAACGGCGCCATCCAGATCGAGCTTGCCGCGAACTTGCTGATGCCGGTCGGTGCCGCCGTCAGGGTCGACGTGGTCCAGACCGCGCATCTGCGCTGCAGCCCGGCCGCAGCACTGGCCTTGCGCGAAGCGCTCGACAAGGCGCTCGCGATGCTCAAGCTCGGACAGCAGCAGCCGGACGAAGCGATCCCGGCGGTGAAGAACTGAGATCGGTAGTCAGCCGGCGGGACTCGCGTTCAAGCAGCATTTCTTGAATTTCTTTCCGCTGCCGCAGGGGCAGGGATCATTGCGGCCAACTTTGAGAAACGGATTGGCTTTGGGATCATAGAATGACACCGACGCCGATCCCTTCTTTTCGCGAGGCTCCGGATTGAAGGCAGCCCACGTGGACAGTTCCAGAATCGTGTCGTCGAATAAGGTCAAATCGTTTTCGGCGCGGAACGGCGGAGCACCGGGATTGGCGAGCGTGTATTGCAGATCTCCTTCGAAATCCGCGTATGAAAGCCACGATTTATCGATGAATCCTCGTGCAAAGGCGCGTTCAACCAACGGCTTCAGACTGGAGAGTCCAAGCCAGGCAATCGATTGCTGCCAACCGGACCAGACATAACAATAATCTCGCGGCCGAAGCCGGTCGTAGCACTCGCGCAAGAATTGTTCGGACCATGCGCGCGATACGTCTCCACGCAAGGTCAATAGTGCGATCGCCTCGATCATGCGTGAACGAACGAATTCTTCGGCATCTTCATCGTGGATGATGTCGCACAATGGCTGCAGGTTGCCATCGTAGACGGAGGCCATCACGCGGTGAGTCGTCTCGGTGATCGCACCGCCCAAGATCGCATCCACGATGTCGGGGGGCTTGCGCAAGAATCTTGCAAGCACCGGGTAGGCAAGATTCACACGCCATTCGCCAAGGAGGTGGAACGCAAAGAACAACGCTGCTTTGTAATCCGTTCGATCAGGCGATTCGACTTCTTCGAAGGCACGCAAGAAGACGGGAATAACCGAGTCTTTGTCGGCCCGCGCCGCCTGAATCGCTTCGGTCGGAAGACCCGTTTTCTCGTTGAGGCTCTCCAGAATCTGTAACGGGTCCAAGTCGTGTCCTCCGGCGGATCAGCGTAACGTTACCTCATCCCTTGGTCACATGCACCTTTGCGGTCTTGCCGCCGTTCCACTTGCCGTCGAGCGCGCGCTCGATCTGGGCGGCGAGTTGCAGAAGCAGGCCGTCATTGGCCTGCTTCGCGATCGCCTGGATGCCGAGCGGCAGGTCGTGCTCTTGCGCGGCCATCGGCATCGAGATCGCCGGCATGCCGCAGAGGTTCGCAAGCGGCGTGAAGGCGAAGAAGCGCCAGAGATTGCCGAACCAGTCGAGCACATCAGGATTATCCGAGATGGTGAGATATTCCCTGGTACCGACCTTCGGCGTCGGCAGCGCGGTGATCGGCGTCAGGATCACGTCCCACTGCTCGAAGAAGCTGCCGAAGCCGCGCGACGTCGTGTTGAACACGCCTTGCATCTTGGCCCGATCGGCAAAGCTGGTGTGAAGCCCGGCTTCCCAGATCCGGATGTTCATCGGCTCGATCAGATCTTCGGGCGGACGCTCCAGCCCGCGCACGGCGAGCATGTTGGAGATCACCACGGAAAAGTTCGAGATGTAGCAGGTGGTCTGCGCCGCGAAGGCGGCGCGGAAATCGAGCTCGGGCAGCGCGTAATCGACGTGATGGCCGAGGCCCTCGAGGAAGCGGCCGGTCTTCTCCAGCTCGGCGGCGATCTCAGGCGTCGCGGTGTAGTCGCCCCAGGTATGCGACAGCGCGATGCGAAGCTTGGACGGATCGCGCTTGATCATCTCGCTGTAAGGCTGCGCCGTGGTCCAGAACGGCATGAACTCGCCGGGCGCAGGGCCACGGGCATTGTCGACGAAGGCGGCGGTGTCGCGCACCGTGCGCGACTGGCAGCCCTGGATCGAGACGAGGCCGGTGAGATCCGACATGTGCGGCGCCAGCGAGAACACGCCGCGCGAGACCTTCAGCCCGATATTGCCGTTGACGCCGGCGGGAATGCGGATCGAGCCGCCGCCGTCGGTCGCGTGCGCGATCGGCACCACGCCGGCCGCGACCATCGCGGCGCTGCCCGCCGACGAGCCGCAGGTGGTGTAGTCGGTATTCCAGGGATTGCGGGTGACATAAACGGCGGGATTGTCGGCCGAGCTGCACACGCCGAATTCCGGCGTCGTCGTGCGCCCGATCAGGTTGAGGCCTGCCTGGCGGAATTTGCCGGTCAGGAACGTGTCGGCGGCGGCGCGATTGCCGCGCATCAGCAGCGATCCCATCTCCTGCAGCCGGCCCTTCATGGTCGGCCCCAGATCCTTCATCAGGAGGGGCAGGCCGGCGAATGGCCCGCCGAGATTGGCGCCGTCCTTGGCGGGATCGGCGATCACGTCATCGAACAGCTCGACCACGCCCGACAGCGTCGGATTGACCTTGGCCACGGCCGCTGCAGCCTGACGAGCCAGTTCCTTCGCCGTCAGCTCGCCCTTGCGGACGCGCGCCGCCAGCCCCACGCCATCGTGCTGCGCCCATTCGTTCCAGCTCATCGGCAAAGTCATGAAGTCAAATCCCTCAAGGTGCGGGCGCCACCTTTTTCGCAAGGGCCCGCGTGAATCAACTGAGCCGGCGCGAAGGGCAGGGTTGCGCCGGGCGGAGAGGTCGCGGCGTCAGTCCTTGATCCTGGCAATCACTGCGACCGGTCCGCCGCCGGCCGGTCCCTGATGCTCGGCGCCGCCGGAGACGTAGACCGCGCTGGTGCCGGCGAGGCCGGCGATCAAGCCGCCGACCGCCGCGCGGGCGTGGCGTGTCGAGCTGATATCGGTGTCTTCCAGCATGGTGTGGCGGAAGCCGCGCACGGTGCCATCAGGCGAGGCCTCGGCCTTGGCGAGGATGTTGACGAGCTCGCGGCCCGACTGCGGTGTGGTGCCAAGATCAACATCAAGCCCAACGCTCTTCAATGCCGACAAGACCGCCGCGGCATCGATCGCGTCGCTCATCACGGCATGCCCGATCTCGAATTCGCTCGCTGACGCCCCCGAATTGCCGAGCACGATGACGACGTTATGCATCAGCTCGATCCCGGACGAGGTCGAGGCGACCTTCGAGAACAGATCGTAGCGCCGCAGCACGAATTCATCGCTGATGTCGGATGCGACCTCGCCGAGCGCAACTGCAACGCCGAGTGCTGAAGCGCCGCGCGAATAGGCCATCGAGCTGTAGGCGCTGATCGTCGCCGTCTTGCTGCCGCGCGCGGCTGCTGCCTCGACACGTTCGCTGGTGAGCAGCGGGCACTTGATCTGGACGAAATGGACATCAGTGGGATCAGTGATGCCGGCATCCGCCATCGCGGCCTTCACCGCCCTGGCGGTCTCGGTGATCTGTGCCGAGCGGCCAAGCTCTTCAGGCAGAAAATCGCGGGTCTGCGCCATGCCGATGCTCAGGCGCTTGCCGGTGATGCCTCCGGGCGGCGTCGCGACCTGCTGGCGCGTGAACACCGTGATGTGCGGGCTGAGCACGCCCTCGGTGCCACCGGACATCACAAACGCAATGCGCTGCTCGACCTCGTGCGGCGTCAGATCAAGCTTCGGCGCCAGCGCCCTGCACAGCGCAGCCACGGCATACTCCCGGGTAAAATCATTGACGCCGCCATTGCCCTCGGTCTTGCCGAGGATCGCCAGAATGGAAGCCGGATCGATCGCGCCGGAGCCGATCAGGCTCATGAGGCCGGAAACGTCGCCGGGGCCCCTGGTGGCGACCTTGAAGACGCTGACCGATGTCGTCCGCATGGATAGTCCTCGTGGGAAGTTCGATGGTCCGGCAGGGGCAACCAGCCGTGGAAGCGGGGCGGATGTCAAGGTGCCGATGTGATCACGCCGATGCTTCTCCAACGTCGTCCTGGCGAACCAGGCTGTGTGAAAACCCAGCGAGTTATGGTGTTTTGGGTTTGGCTTGATTCGAGGCGATGATGGGGCACGTGACGGGACAATCGCGATACCAGACGACGCTTTTTCCGGAGGTTCTGGACGAAGCTGTGGGCCGGGACGATCCGGTTCGGGTGATCGACGCGTTTGTCGCGGGGCTCGAGTTGGAGCAGCTCGGGTTTTCCAAGGCTATTGCGGAGGAGATGGGACGACCGCCCTACGCGCCGGGCGACCTGTTGAAACTGTATATTTATGGGTACTTGCACCGGGTGCGGGCGAGCCGTCGGCTGGAGGCCGAGACGCGGCGCAACATTCAGGTGATGTGGCTGCTCAACCGTCTGACGCCGTCGTTCAAGACGATAGCGGACTTCCGCAAGGACCATGCAGAAGCGATCGTGAAGGTATGCCGCGCCTTCATTCGGTTCTGCGGGGAGCAGTCGCTGTTCGGGGCGGAGTTGCTGGCGATCGACGGGACCAAGATCGCGGCGGTGGCGAGCCGCAAGCAGGTGGTGACGCCGCAACGTATCGCGAAGATGAACGCGGCGATCGACCGCCGGATTGCGGATTATCTGGCGTCGATGGACGACGCCGACCGGACGGAGGCGGGCTCGGTCGGCAAGCCTGTCGATGTTGCGGCTGCGATCGAAGCTCTCAAGGCGCAAAAGGATCAACTACAAGCTCAGGCGCAAGATCTGGCGGCGCGCGGGCTCAAGCAGGAGGTCATGACCGAGCCGGAAGCACGGTTGATGCGCACGCCGCACGGCCACGCGGTCGCCTACAATGCGCAGACCGTGGTCGATGCCGAGCACAAGCTGATCGTGGCGTTCGATCTGACGAACGAGGGCAACGACCTGCAGCAGCTCCATCCGATGGCGGTGCAGGGCAAGGCTGCGGTCGAGGCCGACGAGATCACGGTCGTGGCCGACACCGGCTATTCGAACGGCGAACATGGGGCGCTCTGCGAGCAGGACAGGATCACCGCGATCGTGCCGCGGCCAGAGGTGGTCAATCCGAAGGGCCCCCAATACTTCAGCCGGGATCGGTTCAGCTACGACCATGAGAGCGACACCTGGCGTTGTCCGGCCGGGGAGACGCTGAGCCTGTTCAAGACTTCGCAGACCCAGCAGCAGAAGGAATACGCCAGCCGGGCGTGCGGCGCCTGCGCGCTCAAGGCGCAGTGCACGAACGCTGCGCGGCGGGTGATCGTGCGTCATTTTTACGAGGATGAGCGTGAAGCGATGCACCGGCGGGCCGTCGCCGATCCGAGCTGGATGACGCACCGGCGGGAGACCGTCGAACATCCGTTCGGAACCATGAAATGGCTGATGGCCGGTCCGCGCTTCCTGGTGAAGGGGTTGAAAAAGGCAAAAGCCGAGCTCGCCCTGGGTGTCCTCTGCTACAATCTCAAGCGGGTGGCCAACATCCTCGGCGTGCCGGCCTTGCTGGGAGCGTTGGCACCATCTGCGGCCTGACAGGGGCACTTTTGCCTCCCGCTCAATCGTCCCAGCATCAGCGCGACTTCTCGCACGGCCTGGAAAGCCAGGACGACACTGAATGTGTTGCGCGCGCCGGCGGTCACCCGCGCCCCTGTTTCGCTGGTCTGTCAATCCCGCTCGCCAAAAATATTCCACTTTACCGAAATTCGGATTTGTCGTATGTGTCGCCCATCCTGATCCGGCGAAAAGGGGCGGTCGTACGTCGTCACGAGCCGCGGATCGGGCTGCGGTGGACGCGAGCGGCGCCGTCGCGGATGCGGGTGGTAGGGCGGGGCAGTGGATTGAGCCGAGCCCCGTGAGCGACTTGCAAGCCGCGTTGTACGAACGGCGCTTTGTCCTGCCAGGCCCTTGGGCCTGAACAGGAATTGCTTGCGTACGGCAAAACCGTGTGGTCCTGGCCGTCGTCGCTACGGTCAAGCCTTGCGGAGGCGGCATTGGCGTCAACCGGCGCGGTGTCGGCGACTTCCGTGAGGCGAGGGAGGCCAGAAGGAATTCGGCTCCCGGGAGAGCACGGCATAAGCCGTCCAACCACTGCGCAGGGAAGGCCGTGTGTTCGGCTACACCTGTATGCTGCTGTGCGGTCTCTTTGCGCTACATTTTCGCGCAGCAGACCGCGGGTGCCAGCCGGCACCCGGCCTTCCCTGCGCCCTTTGTTCTGAGGGCGTGAAGCGAAAAGCAAAACTCGGGCGGATTGCGCCGCGAGAGTGCGAAGGTGTGTCTGCGGGATGAAATGTCAGCTGGAAGAGTGACGCTATTGCCTCATACTCCGTCATTGCGAGCGCAGCGAAGCAATCCAGAGTCTTCCCGCGGAGGGATTCTGGATTGCTTCGCTGCGCTCGCAATGACAACGTGGAGGGCGTATGCGCCGAACCTTACTTTTGTGCCCCAGATGCTTGGACATCCCCACGATTGTGGCGAGATCGCATCGGTCCCACAAAAAATCCTCTGTCGACGGTTGCGCGCCGCACCTTGATGAATCAACCTTGGTTGGTCCATAAGCGGCGTCCCGCGACCGGATTTCGGTTTGCGTCGCGTGCTTGGCTATAAAGGGATTCTCGCGTGGCAAATATCAACCAGAAAATTGCGCAGGAGCTTGGGGTACGGGCGGAGCAGGTCGAGGCGACGGTGACGTTGCTCGACGGCGGCGCTACGGTTCCCTTCATCGCCCGCTACCGAAAGGAAGCGACCGGTGCGCTCGACGACGCGCAATTGCGCACCCTGGAGGAGCGCCTGGGCTATCTGCGCGAGCTCGAAGACCGCCGCAAGGCGATCCTCGAATCGGTCCGCGAGCAGGGCAAGCTTGATGCCGCACTCGAAGCCTCCATTCTCGCTGCCGACAGCAAGGCGCGCCTCGAGGACATCTATCTGCCATTCAAGCCGAAGCGCCGCACCAAGGCGGAGATCGCCAAGGAGGCCGGCCTCGAGCCGCTCGCCAATCAGCTCATCGCAGAGTCCGGCAACGATCCCAAGGTCGTCGCCGAAGGTTTTGTCAACGCCGAGAAGGGCGTCGCGGATGTCGTGGCTGCGCTCGACGGTGCCCGTGCCATCCTGGTCGAACGTTTTGACGAAGACGCCGATCTGATCGGCGTGTTGCGTGAGGAGATGTGGACCAATGCGCGCATGGCCTCCAAGGTGCGCGACGGCAAGAAGACCGAGGGCGAAAAGTTCGCCGACTACTTTGAATTCTCCGAGCCACTGACAAAACTGCCCTCGCACCGCATCCTCGCGATGTTCCGCGGCGAGAAGGAAGAGATCCTCGATCTCCAGATCCAGGCCGAGGCCGAAGTGCCGCCGGCGGGCGTCCCGGGCGCCTATGAGCTGAAGATCATGAAGCGGTTCGGCATCGCCGACCTCAAGCGCGCCGGCGACCGCTGGCTGATCGACACCGTGCGCTGGGCCTGGCGCACCAAGATCCAGGTTCATCTGAATATCGACCTGCGCATGCGGTTGTGGAATGCGGCCGAGACCGAAGCCGTGCGTGTGTTCGCCTCGAACCTGCGCGACCTCCTGCTGGCGGCGCCCGCCGGCACCCGCGCCACCATGGGGCTCGATCCCGGCTACCGCACCGGCGTCAAGGTCGCCGTCACTGACGCGACCGGCAAGGTGGTCGATACCGCCGTGATCTATCCACACGAGCCGCAACGGCAGTGGAACGAGTCGCTCGCGATCCTCGGCAAGCTTGCGATCAAGCACCGCGTCGAACTGATCGCGATCGGCAACGGCACCGCCTCGCGCGAAACCGACAAGCTCGCGGGCGATCTCGTCAAGGGCCTCGCCGAATTGAAGATGAGCAAGATCGTGGTGTCGGAAGCCGGCGCGTCGGTCTATTCGGCCTCGGCCTTCGCCTCGGAGGAATTGCCTGAGCTCGACGTCACCCTGCGTGGTGCGGTCTCGATCGCCCGTCGTCTGCAGGATCCGCTCGCCGAGCTGGTCAAGATCGAGCCGAAAGCGATCGGCGTCGGCCAGTATCAGCACGATCTCGGCCAGGCCAAGCTCGCCAAATCGCTCGACGCGGTGGTCGAAGACTGCGTGAACGCGGTCGGTGTCGACGTCAACACCGCCTCGGCGCCGCTGCTCGCCCGCGTGTCGGGCGTCGGCTCGGGTCTTGCCCAGAGCATTGTGGCGCACCGTGACGCCAACGGCCCGTTCAAGTCGCGCAAGGCGCTGAAGGAGGTGCCGCGGCTCGGTCCGAAGGCGTTCGAGCAGTGCGCCGGCTTCCTGCGCATCCTCGGCGGCGAGGATCCTCTCGATGCCTCCGGCGTGCATCCGGAAGCCTATCCGGTGGTGCGCCGGATTCTCAGCGCCACCAAGAGCGACATCAAGGCGCTGATCGGCAGCAGCGAGGTCGTCCGTACGCTGAAGCCGAAGGATTTCGTCGACGAAACCTTCGGTCTGCCGACCGTCACCGATATTCTGCGCGAGCTGGAAAAGCCCGGCCGCGACCCGCGTCCGGCGTTCAAGGCCGCGGTGTTCAAGGAGGGCGTCGAGGAAATCAAGCATCTGCAGAAGGGCATGATCCTCGAGGGCACCGTGACCAACGTTGCTGCGTTCGGCGCCTTCGTCGACATCGGCGTGCACCAGGACGGCCTCGTTCACATCTCGGCGATGTCAAAAACCTTCATCAAGGACCCGCGCGAGGTGGTGAAGCCCGGCGACATCGTCAAGGTGAAGGTGCTGGACTTCGAGGTCGCCCGCAAGCGCATCTCGCTGACCCTCCGTCTCGACGACGAGGTCGGCGCCAAGAAGGACGCCCCCGGCATGCAGCGCGACAACGGCGCACGCAATCCCTCTCGCATGACCTCCTCGGCCCCGCGCAATCAGGAGTCTTCCGGCGGCGGAGCCCTCGCCGAGGCAATGCGCCGTGCTGCGGAGAAGAACGGCGGCAAGCGCGTCTAGCCTCCCTAACACCCGCGTCAGAATCTGGCGCATTTGTAAGTTGAAGGAGAGCGCTCCTTCTCCTCATCTGAGCATCCTCGTGCGGCGCGGTCACCGCCGCACTGCAAGGAGGATGGTTCGATGAACAACAGGCTTCTCAAAGGTCTCACTGCGGCGACGATCGCTGCAGTGATGGCACTCGCTTCGCCCGTGCTCGCCCGAGGTGGAGGCGGGGGCGGCGGTGGCGGCCACGGCGGTGGCGGCTTCGGCGGTGGCGGCCACGGCGGTGGCGGCTTCGGCGGTGGTGGACGCGGCGGCTTCGGTGGCGGGATGCACGGTGGTGGCTTCGGTGGCGGCATGCACGCCAGCGGCTTCGGAGGAATGCATGTCGGCGGCATGGGCGGAGGTGCGCACTTCGCCCATGTCGGTGGACCGGGTTTTAGTGGACCTGCCTTCGGCGGTGCGCGCTTCGCGCATGCGGCGATCGGGCCGCGCTTCGCCGGCGCTGGCGCCGGCTGGCACGGTCGGCCCTTCATCGGCCGGCATGCCTTCTTCTTCCACCATCACCACTTCCGCCGTTTCGCCGTGTTCGGCGCGCCTTACTACTACTCCAACTATTATGACGATGGTTGCTGGCGCAGGAGCTTGACGCCCTCAGGGTGGCAATGGGTCAATGTGTGCGGGGAGAATTGGTACTAGCATCGCTGGACCGCACCATTGTCGCGATCGCCACCGGGTGGTTCCGCTCAGCCCCGGAACGGGATAGTCTGGTGGCGATCGTCGCGCGGAGTTTGTCATGACCGGAGGCCACCGTCGCATCCTCGTCGTCGAGGACGATCCGGAAACCGCAGGCCAGCTCGTCGAGGAGCTGACGATTTCAGGCTATGATGTCGACCTTGCCGCCACGGGGCGTGAAGCCCTCAGCCATGGCGTCGCGCGCGACTATGCCGTGATCACCATCGACCGCATGCTGCCCGACATCGACGGCATCACCGTGATGCGACAAATGCGTGACGACGGCGTTGCCTCGCCCTTCCTGATCATCTCCGCGCTCGGCGAGGTCGACGACCGCGTGCGCGGCTTGCGCGCCGGCGGCGACGATTATCTCGTCAAGCCGTTCTCCTTCGTCGAGCTGCTCGCGCGCCTCGAAGCGCTCGGTCGCCGCAGCGAGACCATCGCCAAGGAAACGATTCTGCGCGTCGGCGATCTCGCGGTCGATTTGATCGCGCGAAATGCCAGCCGCCGTGGCCGCAAGATTCCGCTGCTGCCGCGCGAGTTTCAACTGCTCGAATATCTCGTGCGCAATGAGGGCCGCGTGGTCTCGCGCGCGATGCTGCTCCAGCATGTCTGGGACCTGCATTTCGATCCCTCCACCAACATCATCGACGTCTATGTCGGACGCGTCCGTCGCAAGGTCGACGACGCCCAGGCCTATCCATTGATCCACACCATTCGCGGCATTGGATATTGCCTCCGTGCTCCTGGTTAATACGCTTCGGTCCTCGACCTTCCGCCTGGCGCTGATCGCGATCGCGATCTTCGGCCTGATCGTTGCGGCGATCATGGCGTATGTCTATTTCGGTACGCTCGCCTATGTGCGGAGCCGGGTTGGCGATGTCGGCGACAACAGCGGCTTCGTCGCGATGCTTGAGCTTGCGATGATCGCGGTTGCGGTGTTGCTCCTGGTGCTGGCAGGCCTCGCCGCCGTGCTGGTGACGCGGCGCACGGTCGGGCGGATCGAGGAGATCAACGCCACCAGCCGCGCCATCATGCTGTCCGGGCTCGATCGCCGCATTCCCTTGCGCGGCAGCCACGATGAGTGGGACCGCGTCGCCGAAAACCTCAACCTGATGCTCGACCGCATCGAGACGCTGATGGGCGAGGTCAAGCAGGTCAGCGACAATGTCGCCCACGATCTGCGCACGCCGCTGACCCGCATGCGCGGCCGGCTGGAAAAGGCCTATCACCACGAGCGCAACAGTGAGGCCGATGCGGCGCTGATCGGCGATACCATCGCCGACCTCGATGCGGTGCTTGGCATGTTCGCCTCGATCACGCGGATCTCGGAGATCGAGACCCGTGCCCGCCGGAGCGCGTTTCGCGCGCTCAACCTTGCGGAAATTGCTGGCGAGGTCGTCGAACTCTATGACGCCGCCGCCGAACAGGTTGCGACGCGCCTGAGCATCAGTGGCGACCGTGAGGTCGCCGTCACCGGCGACCGCGATCTGCTGTTTGATGCCATCGCCAATCTGGTCGACAACGCGATCAAGCATGGCCGCCCGGGCGGAAAGGTTACGGTGACATGCCGCAACACCGGGGACGGCGCGACGATCGCCATCGCCGATGATGGTCCGGGCATTGCCGCCGATCAGCACGATCACGTGTTCAAACGCTTCTACCGGCTCGAGCAGAGCCGCTATACGCCCGGCAACGGCCTGGGCCTGAGCCTGGTCGCGGCGGTGTCGCGCCTCCACGGCGCCGAGATCGTGCTGCATGACAAGGCGCCGGGCCTGACGGTCCAGCTTAGCTTCCCGCCGCACCGGCCCGGCACCCAACTTGCATGATCGCACGCATACCGAGCGAAAGTCCTGCAATGTCCCGCCTGCCCGACATCGTCATCACCAACGCCCGCATGCGCAGCCGGGAGGTCGTCGACATCGCGATTACCGACGGCGTGATCACCGCGATCGGCAGCCGGCTCGAGACCGGCGCACAATCCTTCGTCGATGCCAGAGGTGGCCTGGTGACGCCGGCCTATGTCAATCCGCACCTGCATCTCTGCAAGGTCTGGACGTTGCCGCTGATGTCGGAGGCAGCGCTCGAGGCCTATCAGGGCGCCGGCATGAGTGAGGCAGCCAGGGCAATCGATCTCGCCGCGGTCGTGAAGAGCAATTACGACGCCGCCTGGATCGTCCCGAACGCGCGGCGCGCGGTGGCGCTCGCCGCACTCCACGGCAATCTCCACATCCGCGCCTTCGCCGATGTCGACACCAAGGCCCGGCTCGAAGGCGTCAAGGCGCTACTCGCGATCCGCGAGGAGTTTCGCGGCATCGTCGATATCCAGGTCGTCGCCTTCCCGCAGGACGGCCTGTTTCGCGAGCCCGGCGCTGATGGCCTGATGCGCAAGGCGATGGCGCTCGGCGCCGATGTCGTGGGCGGCATCCCCTGGTTCGAAGCCGATGAGCAGGACATGCGGCGCCACGTCGATTTCTGCTTCGACCTTGCGGCCGAACACGGCGCCGAAATCTCCATGCTGCTGGACGATGTCGGTGATGCCAATATGCGCACCCTCGACATGATGGCGCGCACGGTGATCGCACGCGGCGTCGAAGGCCGGGCGCTCGCCCATCACTGCCGGGCGATGGCGCTCTATCCCGAAAGTTATCTCCGCGAGCTGACGGCGCTGCTCGGGAAGGCGCGCGTCAGTGTCGTCAGCGATCCCCATACCGGCCCGCTGCATGCGCGGGTGAAAGAGTTGCTGGGCGCTGAAATCAACGTTTGCCTTGGCCAGGACGACATTTCGGACGCGTATTATCCGCTTGGCCGCAACAACATGCTGGAGGTGGCCTTCCTCGCCTCGCATCTCCTGTGGATGACGAAGAAGAGCGAGCTCGAGTCGCTCTACGACATGATCACAACGCGTGCCGCCGCGGCGATGAATCTGGAGCGCTATGGCCTCGAGCTCGGCTGCGCCGCCCACCTTGTCATTCTCGACCAGGGCGATGTCACTGATGCGCTACGCTTCCACGCGCCGCCCCGCGTCGTCATCAGCCATGGCCGCATCGTCGATGTCGACCGCATGCGTGAGCTGGCGCAGATCGCAGTCAGCGACTGATGCGCACTACTCAGAGCTCGATCACGCCGCGGCGCGCCGCGTGCGCCACCGCGTCGGTGCGGCCGGTCGCATCCAACTTGTCGAGCAGCGAGCCGACGTGGAATTTAACGGTATGCACGGAGATGTTGAGCTGCCGCGCGATCATCTTGTTGGAGGAACCCTCCGCCATCAGCGCCAGCACGTCCAGCTCGCGCTGCGTCAGGCTGATGTCGTCGGGCATGACGCGCGGATCGCGCGCGACGACGCTCGCCGTGGCTGTCTCGCCGGGCGTGGCAAGGCGAAGCCCCGCGACACTGCCGAGCAGCGTCGCGAGGCGGTCGGCCAGCGCAGGATCGTCGATCTCGAGGGACAGCACGATCTCGGGTGCGTTGTCCTCGCTCACGCTTCCGGCCTCTCGCCAATCGTGACCTTGAAGCTCGCCGGCTCGCCGCCGCGGCGGACCGCGACATCGATCACCTGGCCGACGCTCGCGGGTCCCAGTGTTCGCAGTAGCGCGCGCACGCCGGAGAGCTTCTGGTCGTTGACCGCCACGATCACGTCGCCCTGGCGGATGCCGGCCGTGGCCGCCGGGCCTGCCTTGTCGACATTCATCACCATCGCGCCGATGCCGTCGTCGAGCCGCAGCGGCTGCAGCCCGAGCCCGAGATACCCGCGGGCGATGCGGCCGCGTGTCTCGAGCTGGGCCGCGACGCGCTCGATGGTCGCCGTCGGGATCACCAGCACGCGCCGCGGTCCCAAGACGGTCATGCCGAAGGCCTCGCCGGATGCATCGAGGGCGAGGCCGCCCTCCTGGCTCGGACGCAGGCGAACATCGAGCTCGATCCGCGCATCGATCTCGCCGCCGCGCAAGGAGCGCCAGCTCTTGCCTGAAACCGACACCATCCCGAGCGCCGCGCTCTGCGCATCGCGATTGGTGGCGACCACGACCGAGAGCGTGCCGAGGGCAGGGACCGTCGCGGCGAGCTTGACCGGGGTGATGCTGGTATCGGCGCGCAGCAGCGCGATATCGGTGGTGTGGTCGCGGCCGACGATCTTGGCGGCCGTGGTACTGCCATCGGGAAGAACGATCTGGACCTCGCCCTCATCGGCCAGCGCCTCGTCGGCCGTGACGATCAGGCCGGGCTTCCAGACGAAGCCGGTTGAGCGGGAGCGATGCGAATGCACGGAGACGACGGACGGCGTGATGCGCGCCACGACATCCGCGAGCGCGGAGGATAGCGAGGTGAGAGGAGTGAAGTCGGTCATGGAAGGCTCCTGTAAGCTGTCCACAATCTGGGATGTCACGGGCTATTGCGAAACTGGCCGGGTGGCCAGTCCTCCCTGGGCCACGGCCGACGAACATGTGATTGGGAGCCGCTCACGGGAACGTGTAGCAATCGCCAAATTGAGCCTTACAGCCTCAGGGATTTCAGCGAGCGAGCTACCGTCAGCGCCGAAGCATCGGTCTCGTTGCCGTGCCGAGGACGTTGTCCCAGCGGTAGGAATAGCCGACGCCGATGATGTAATCCGGCGAATTCCGGTTGAGGCCGAAGGCCAGGTGGAAATCGAGCTGCTCGGTCCGGTTCAAGAGATAGCCGCCGCCGACATTGAAGAGCGCCGTGCTCGCGCCGCGTGACGGAGTGTCGCTGACATATTCGGCGAACAGAGCCAGCTTCTCGCTGACCTTGCGTTCGAGCACGAAGGTCGCCTCGCTGGTCTGGTGATTGGCGAGATTCGATGGCCGGAAGAAGCTCGTGAACATGCCGCTGATGCCCCAGCCGCCGCCGAGCTCGTAGGACCAGGGGAATTGCAGATAGGGCTGAACGCCTGCGCCGGTGATTGCGGGCGTGCCGGTCGGCAGGCCGACGCCGAACACCACCGAGAGGTTCGCAGGCTCAGGCAGCCCGCTGACCTGCCATTTCACGCCGGGGGTGACATTGGTGGAACCGCTGTCGACCGTGCCGGTCAGCCGCCCGACATGGCTGGGAACATCGACCAGCACTTCGAGGCAGGGCGCGATGCCGAAGCGGAGACGGCTGTTGCTGCCGTCAAAGCCCTTACCCGTACTCTGGCCGGACGTGTTCAGACCGTTCTCGATCTGGATGCTGCCATCAGGCACGACCAGGCTGGAATTGGTCACGTCAGGACGATCGGTCGCGATCTCCGATTGCGGCGAGGGGCATTCGCCGGCCTGGGCCATGCCGGGGCACAGCGCGGTGGCAAAGAGGCCGACGCAACACAACGAAACCCGCCAAAGCTGCAGGACAATTCCCAAAACCACAAATACGCTCTTCGAAAGCAGGTCGCTTGCTGGCAATACGACCCCATGGTAGCACCCGACGGATCGCGGGCCTGCCAGACAGGACTCACCTTCCCCGGAATTTATTCCCGACATGACCGATTTTCGCGGCGTCTTTCCCTATCTCGTCTCGCCCGTCGGCACTGATGGGACGGTGCGAACCGACGTGCTTGCAAAGCTCTGCGACGATTTGATCGGGGCCGGCGTGCACGGGCTGACGCCGCTCGGCTCGACCGGCGAGTTCGCCTATCTCAACGCCGCGCAGCGCATGGCGGTGGTGCAGACCACGATCGAGGCCGCGAAGGGCCGCGTGCCGGTCGTCGCCGGCGTCGCCTCCACCTCGACGGCCGATGCGGTGGCTCAGGCGCAGGCCTACCAGAAGCTCGGCGCCAACGGCATCCTGGCGATCCTGGAGGCCTACTTCCCGCTCGCCGATGCCCAGGTCGAGTCTTATTTCCGCAGCATCGCCGACGCAGTCGACATTCCGGTCGTCATCTACACCAATCCGCAATTCCAGCGCTCCGACCTGACCCTCGAAATCATCGCGCGCCTCGCCGAGCATCCGCGCATCGGCTACATCAAGGATGCCTCGACCAACACCGGACGGCTGCTCTCGATCATGAACCGCTGCGGCGATCGCTTGCGCGTGTTCTCGGCCTCCGCCCATATCCCGGCCGCGGTGATGCTGATCGGCGGCCTTGGCTGGATGGCGGGACCGGCCTGCATCATCCCGCGCCAGAGCGTCGCGCTCTACGACCTCTGCCAGGCCGGCCGCTGGGATGAGGCCATGGCGCTCCAGCGCAGGCTGTGGCGCATCAACGAGGCCTTCGCCCGCTTCAACCTCGCCGCCTGCATCAAGGCCGGGCTTGCGATCCAGGGCTATGACGTCGGCGATCCCGTCCCGCCGCAGGCCCCTCTGACAGCAGACGCGCGCAAGGTCGTGGAAGCTGCATTGCGGGAGCTCGCGTAGCCTTCGCGGCATGCCGGAATCATGGACATACCGCCCAAAACCGCGGCTGGTCTCGCATGGCTCGATCCGCTAAAAGGCAGCCCGAATTTCAAGAGACCCCGAGGATCCTGCGGAATGAACATTCTTCCCGGCAATTTGCGTTTCGGAGCGGGCCAGCCCGTCAAGCGTTTGGAAGACCAGCGGCTGCTCACCGGGAAGGGGCAATTCATCGACGACAAGCCGGAGGACGGCGCGCTATGGTTGCACGTGCTGCGCTCGCCGCATGCGCACGCGAAGATCGTCTCGATCGACACCAGCGCGGCGGCATCGATGGCTGGCGTCACCGCGATCTATACCGGCGCCGATCTGATCAAGGACGACGTCGGCACCATCCCGACGCTGAGCATCTTCAAGCGCCCCGACGGCAAACCGATGACGGTGCCGCCGCGCCGGCTGCTCGCCCATGAGGTCGTGCGCTACACCGGCGAGGCGGTGGCGGCGGTGGTGGCTTCGTCGCGTGCGGAGGCCCAGAGCGCGGCCGAAGTGATCGTGATCGAATACGACGTGCAGCCCGCCGTGGTCGATCCCGTCGAGGCCGTTAAACCGGGTGCGCCCTTGGTGTGGCCTGAGGCGCCCGACAACATCGTCGGCGCGATGAGCTATGGCGACGCCGTGAAGGTGGACGAGGCCTTCGCCAAGGCCGCGCACACGGTCGAGCTCGATCTCGTCAGCCAGCGCCTCGTGCCGTCAGCAATGGAGCCGCGCTCGACCATTGCCGAGATCGACAAGACAACCGGACGTCTCCTCCTGCACGTGCAGTCGCAGACGCCGGCCTCGACCCGCGACGTGCTGGCCGAAGCCGTGCTGAAGCGTCCCAAGGACAGCGTGCGCGTGCTGGTCGGCGACATCGGTGGCGGCTTTGGCCAGAAGACCAATCTCTATCCGGAAGACGGCATCGTCGCCTATGTCGCGACCAAGCTGAACAGGAAGATCCGCTGGCGCGGCGACCGCACCGACGAGTTCGTCGGTGGCACCCACGGCCGCGATCTCACCTCGACGGCGTCCTTCGCGCTGGACGAGGAGGGCAAGGTGCTGGCCTATCGCGTCACCTCGATCGGCTGCACCGGCGCCTATTCCTCGGGCGCGGCCAACATCATTCCGCTGGTGCTCGGCCCCTTCGTGCAGACTGGCGTCTACGACCTGCCGCTGGTGCATTTCGAGATCAAGTCGGTGATGACCCACACCGCGCCGGTCGGTGCCTATCGTGGCGCTGGTCGTCCAGAAGCCGTCTTCATCGTCGAGCGCCTGTTCGACGCTGCCGCGCGAAAAATCGGCATGGATCCTCGCGCGATCCGCAAGGCGAACTACATCAAGCCGGCGCAGCTGCCCTACACCAACGCCGCTGGTCAGGTGTACGATTCCGGCGCCTTCGCCCACATGCTCGATCGCGCGGTCAAACTCGCGGACTGGGATGGCTTTGCCGCGCGCAAGAAGGCCGCGAAGAAGAAGGGCCTGCTCTATGGCCGCGGCCTGACCTCCTACATCGAATGGACCGGCGGTCGCGCCCATACCGAGAAGGTCAGCCTGCATGCGACCTCGCAAGGCCGCGTCGTGCTGCATTCCGGCACCATGGCGATGGGGCAGGGGCTGCAGACCACCTACACCCAGATGATCTCCGACTCGCTCGGTATTCCCATGGACAAGATCGACGTCGTCCAGGGCGATACCGATCTCGCCATGGGCTTTGGCAGCGTCGGCTCGCGGTCGCTGTTCGTCGGCGGCACGGCGGTGGCGGTCTCCTCCAACGATCTGATCCAGAAGGCGCGCGAGAAGGCGGCGAACATGCTGGAGACCTCGGTCGAGGACATCGAGTACCAGGGCGGCATGCTTACCGTGGTCGGCACCGACCGCCGCATCAGCCTGTTCGACATCGCCGAGAAGGAGAGCGGCGCAAAACTCAGCGTCGATTCCGAAGGCGAGGTGGATGGCCCCAGCTGGCCCAACGGCACGCATATCTGCGAGGTCGAGATTGACCCGGAGACCGGCGTGTCCAAGGTCGTGCGCTACACCACCGTCGACGACGTCGGCGTGGCCGTGAACCCGATGCTGGTCACCGGCCAGATCCATGGCGGCGTGGCGCAAGGCATCGGCCAGGCGCTGTATGAGGGCGTCTCCTATGATACCGACGGCCAGCTCCTCACCGCGAGCTACCAGGATTATTGCATCCCGCGCGCCGACGACGTGCCGCCGATCGTGGTGACGCTGGATGATTCCGCGCCCTGCCGCACCAATCCGCTCGGCGCCAAGGGCTGCGGCGAATCCGGTGCCATCGGCGGCCCGCCCTGCGTCACCAACGGCGTGATGGATGCACTCGCCGAACTCGGCATCACCCAGCTCAACACGCCGCTGACGCCGCAGAAGATCTGGAAGGCGATCAAGGACGCGAAGGTGAGTTAGTGGCTCGGTGCGTAGCCCGGATGGAGCGAAGCGAAATCCGGGGCCGCTACCTCGCGGAAGACCGTCCCGGATTGCGCTGCGCTCCATCCGGGCTACGAAGCCGGGCTAAATCCCCAGCATCATCTTCGCGATGATATCACGCTGGATCTCCGACGTGCCGCCGAAGATCGTATAGGCCCGGCCGTTGAGATATTCCGGCACGACTGTCAGCATGTCCTCCGGCAGCGCCGGCTCGCGGTTGAGCTTGTAGAGCGGGCGCATCGGCTCGACGGCGAGTGCATCGTGGCCGATCACGTCGACGCCGAGTTTTGTCACGGCCTGGCGGATCTCGCTGTTGCGCAGCTTCAGGATCGACGATACCGCGCCGGGATTTTGTCCCGTCTGCAGCGCCGAGAGCACGCGCAGCTCGGTCATCTCCAACGCGTCGATGTCGATTTCGACCTCGGAGATACGGGTGGCGATGTCGGGGCTGTCGATTGCGCGTCCCGTGAGATCGGACTCCGCCAGCTCGGTAATGGCGCGCAGACCTTCGCGCAGCTTGGCGGATGCGATGCCGGAGCCGCGCTCGAACTCGAGCAGATATTTGCCGTAGGTCCAGCCCTTGCCTTCGTCGCCGACGCGGTTGGCGACGGGTACGCGCACGTCGTCAAAAAACACTTGGTTGACCTCATGATCGCCGCCGATGGTCAGGATCGGGCGCGTGGTGATGCCCGGCGTCTTCATATCGATCAGAATGAAGCTGATGCCGTCCTGCTGCCGCGGGCCGTCGCTGGTGCGCACCAGCGCGAACATGCGGTTGGCGAGGTGCGCATGCGTGGTCCAGATTTTCGTGCCGTTGATGATGTAGTCGTCGCCGTCGCGCACCGCGCGCGTCTTCAGCGAGGAGAGATCGGAGCCGGAGCCCGGCTCGGAATAGCCCTGGCACCAATAGTCCTCACCGGAAAGAATGCGCGGCAGGTAGAAATTCTTCTGCTCGGGCGAACCGAAGCCGATGATGACGGGCCCGACCATCTTCACGCCCATCACGTTGACATTGGGCACGCCAGCCCGCGCGCATTCGCTCTCGAAGATCCAGCGCTGCGCCGGCGTCCAGCTCGGCCCGCCGTGGTCGACCGGCCAGCCCGGCGCACCCCAGCCCTGCTTATGCAGCGCGCGCTGCCAGGCCATGCCGATGTCGGGGTCGGAGAACACCGACGGCGTCAGCGCGGTGGCGCGCTTCATCTCCTCGGTGAGATTCGCGGCGATGAAGCCGCGCACTTCGCTCTGGAAGGCGCGCTCTTCGGCATTGAACGACAGGTCCATCATGCGCTCCTCGTGTCAGGCGGGCTGGGTGGTGCGGCCAAGCTGGGCATGGCGGCTATAGTGGTGCGCGCTGCCGCCGAACAGCGTGTCGAAGGCGATGAGGCGCTTGAAATAGGCGCCGACCTCGAGCTCCTCGGTGACGCCCATGCCGCCGTGAAGCTGGATCGACTGCTCGCCGACGAAGCGGGCGCATTTGCCGATCTTCGCCTTCGCAGCCGAGGCGGCTCGGGCACGCTCAATCGGCGGGTTGTCGGCCTTCAGCGCGGCACGCAGCGCCATCGAACGGGCTTCGTCGACCTGGATGGCCATGTCGGCGAGGCGATGGCGGATCACCTGGTTGGCGGACAGCGGACGGCCGAACTGCTTCCTGATCTTCGTGTAGTCGAGCGTAGTGTCGAGCAGCGTCTGCATGATGCCGACAGCTTCCGCACCGAGCGCGGCCATGGCGCGATCGACGGCCCATTCGATCGCAAGCAGAGCGTCCTTGCCGTCGCCGAGCAGGGCATCCACCGGCAGCTCCACGTCTAACAATTCGATGTTGCAGGCGCGTCCGCCGCCGAGGCGCGGATAGTCGGAGATCGCAAGGCCTTGCGCCGTTGCCGGCACCAGAAACAGGCCGATGCGCCCCGATGGTCCCTGATGATCATGCAGATGCGCGGAGACGATGATCTCGTCTGCGGCGTGGCCGTCGAGCACGGCAATCTTGCTGCCGGAGAGATGCCAGCCCTGTACCGTCCTGTTGGCGGTGGTCGTGACCTTGGCAAGATCGAACCGCGCGGCACGCTCGGAATGCGCGAACGCAAGTTTCAACGATCCGTCCGCGATCTTGGGCAGGCTGGCCTGCTTCTGCGCCGTGCTGCCGCATCTGTCGATCAGCGCGGCCCCGAGTACGATTGTTGCCACATAGGGCTCGGACACCAGTCCGCGGCCAAAGGCTTCCATCAAGATGCCGATCTCGACCGGCCCGCCGCCGAGCCCGTCAAACTCTTCCGGGATCGGCAGCGCCAGCCAGCCGAGCTCGGCAAACTGCTTCCACACCGCCGGGCTGAAGCCGAGCGGATCGTTGGCCGTCTTGCGGCGGTGGTCGGCATCGTAGCTCTCGGCCACGAAGCGTTCCGCGCTCTCGCGCAGCAGCCGTTGCTCGTCACTGAGATTGAGATCCATGTCCTTACTCCGCGGCCGCCGGCTTGCGCACGGAGGGATGCAGTCCGGATGGATCGACCACCATGCCGAACTCCTGAAGATTGTGGGCGTGACAGAGCTGATGCAGCGCAAAGGCCTGGTCGATCGCGGCGGGCTGGCCCATCACGTCGACGGAGCGGTTCACGGCCTCCTTGGTCAGCTTCAGTGCGAAGGACGGTTTTGATGCGATCCGGCGCGCGAGCTCCAGCACCCGTGCTGACAGCTCCGCACGCGGTACGACCTGGTTCACCATGCCAAGCTGATGCGCCTCCTGCGCGCTCCAGCTGTCGGCCGTGAACAGAAATTCCTTGGCCTTGCGTGGGCCGAGCTCCCAGGGATGCACGAACCATTCGACGCCGCAGACGCCCATGGTGACGACGGGATCGCAGAACTGCGCGTCGTCGCTGGCAACAATCAAGTCGCAGGCCCAGGCCAGCATCAACCCGCCGGCGATGCACTTGCCATGCACTTCCGCAATCGTCGGCTTGGCGAGGTTACGCCAGCGCCGCGTGATCTGGAGATAAATTTCCTGCTCGCGCGCGAAGCGGCCGTGGGCGTTGGTCTCGGCAAAGCCGCCCCAATTCCCGATCGGCGCAAAATCGAGACCTGCGGCATTCTTGGCCCCGGGGCGCAGATCGTGGCCGGAGGAGAAGTGCGGCCCGTTGCCGGCGAGGATGATCACCTTGACCGCGTCGTCCTGCACCGCCGCGTCGAAGGCGGCGTTGAGGTCGTAGGTCATTTGCAGGTTTTGCGCGTTGCGCGCGTCGGGCCGGTTCATCACGATCCGGGCAATCGCCGGCTCAGGCCGCTCCACGAGGATGGTCTCGAACGAGGACATGGCGCGCTCCCCTACCATTTTTCGTCTTGTTTGCTTCGAGTTGACTATGTCACCGGGTGATAGGCAAGAGGCTTGCGTCAGCCGGCTGCTTTTCGCGCCGTCCGCGCGGGATAGCTGGCGCCGCGTGTGCTCAATCTGGTAGTTTGCGGCCGATTCCACCGGGAGAAATTTGATGCGCAAGATCCTCACCGTGCTGGCGGCGCTGGCCTCGCTCAGCCTCACCAATTGCGGCTACAACGCGATCCAGAGCGAGGACGAGCAGATCAAGGCGAACTGGTCCGAGGTGGTGAACCAGTATCAGCGCCGCGCCGATCTCGTGCCCAATCTCGTCAATTCGGTGAAGGGCTTTGCGCAGCAGGAAAAGGACGTGCTGCTTGGCGTCACCAATGCCCGCGCCAAGGTCGGCAGCATCCAGGCGACGCCCGAGGTGCTGAACGACCCTGCGGCCCTGCAGAAGTTCCAGGCCGCTCAGGGCGAACTCTCCAGCGCATTGTCGCGGCTCCTCGTCGTCACGGAAAACTATCCGCAGCTCAAGTCGGATGCCTTGTTCAAGGATCTGATGTCGCAGCTCGAAGGCACCGAGAACCGCATCACGGTCGCACGCAACCGCTACATCAAAGCGGTGCAGGACTACAACGTCACCGTCCGATCGTTCCCGAACAACCTCACCGCGATGATGTTCGGCTACAAGGAGAAGCCGAACTTCTCGGTCGAGAACGAGAAGGAAATCTCGACCGCGCCCAAGGTCGATTTCAATCCCGCGCCCGCGCCGTCGAAGTAAGTGCGCCTGGCCCCGATGCGCGCCGTCAAGGCCTTCATGCTTGCACTGCTGCTTGGCTGGGCGTTTGCCGCCTTAGCTGACGTGGCGGTGCCACAACTCACCGGCCGCGTGGTCGACCGGAGCGGCACGCTGTCGAGCAGCGACGTCGCCGCGCTGTCGCAAAAGCTGAGTGATTTCGAAAAGCGGAAGGGCAGTCAGATCGCTGTGCTGATCGTGCCGACGACAGACCCGGAGACGATCGACCAATTCTCCATCCGCATTGCCGAGGCCTGGAAGATCGGCCGCAAGAAGGTCGACGACGGCGCGATCCTCGTCGTCGCGAAGAACGACCATCACCTGCGTATCGAGGTCGGCTACGGCCTCGAAGGCGCCCTCACCGATGTGACCTCGCGGCGGATCATCGACGAGGTCATCACGCCAAAATTCAGAGACGGTGATTTCGCCGGCGGCATCTCGGCCGGTGTCGAGCGGATGATGCGCGTCGTCGACGGCGAGCCGCTGCCGGTTCCCTCGCGCAGCGTGAACTTCGGCAATTTGGAAAACATCGGACCGATCATCCCGGTCACGCTGTTTGCCTCGTTCATCATCGGCGGAATCCTGCGCACCTTGTTGGGGCAACTGCTGGGCTCGGTCGCGACCGGCAGCCTGATCGGTGTTTTGGCGTTGTTCTTTGTCGGATCCGTCGGCATTGCCGTGATCGTCGGGTTCATCGGTTTCTTCCTGGCGTTCATCGCCGATCTTTTTCCGAAGTCCACGGGACCATCGCGTGGCAGCTCCTGGTCGGGCGGCTCCTCGTCGGGCGGCTGGAGCAGCGGATCATCGTCCAGTGACAGCGGCAGCTTTAGCGGTGGCGGCGGCAGCTTTGGTGGCGGCGGCGCCTCGGGGAGCTGGTAGCGGTCATGAGCATCAAGCGCATTGCCAGACATCTCGTGCAGCATCATTGGCGGGCGAAGCAGATTTTCCCGCAAAACGTGCTCGATCGCATCGAGCAGGCGATCAAGCAAAGCGAAACAACGCACTCCGGCCAGGTCCGTTTCGTCGTGGAAGGCGCGCTCGACGGCCGTCCGCTGTTTCGCAATCAGCATGGCCGCGAGCGCGCGCTCGACGTGTTCTCGCATTTGCGGATCTGGGACACCGCGCACAACAACGGCGTGCTGATCTACCTGCTGCTCGCCGACCGCGACGTCGAGATCATCGCCGATCGCGGCATCGACGCGAAGGTCGGAGCTGCCGGCTGGGAGACGATCTGCCGCGCGATGGAGGCGGAGTTCGGGGCCGGGCAATTCGAACGGGGCGTGATCAATGGCATCGCGGCGGTATCGCAGGAACTGGCGAAGCACTTTCCGCCGGGCGGCCCGCATCCGAACGAGCTGCCGGATGAGCCGGTGGTGATGTAGCGCCGCTCTCTCCGCCGTCATTGCGAGCGTAGCGAAGCAATCCAGACTGCCTCGGCGGAGATATTCTGGATTGCTTCGTCGCTTCGCTCCTCGCAATGACGGGGGTGGCTGAGGCGCTACCGCCTCTCAATCATCCAGCTTGTTCAAATCCCGCACCGACTGCATGATCGGCTCGAAATTCGAACGCGCATCCAGCGCGTCGAACAATTGTGCGGTGTCCTCCAGCAGGCCGTGCGAGCGCGCAATGGCAATGCGCACGTCGTCCTGTGGCGTGTCGGACAGCCTTCCGTGCCCTGACAGCAGGATCTTGGTGTTCAGGCCCTTGATGCGCTCCAGCGACTGGATGTAGTCGGAGATGCTGCCGGAGCCGAACACGCCGCCCATCACGCCACCCGGCATCAGGGTGTCGGCGGCGAACAGCAGGCCCTTGTCCTGCTCGAACAGCGTGATGCAGGCCGAGGTGTGGCCCGGCGTGTACATCACGTTGAGGCGGAAATTGCCGAGGTCGATCAGATTGCCTTCCTCGAGCCAGATGTCGATGTTGATTGGCACGTTCGGCTCGTTGAACATCTTGCGCAGCATCGAGAAATCGTCGCGCAGCATGATCTTGTTGGCGGCGAGCCGATGCGCGGCGACGTAGGTGCGGCGTTCGTTGAAGTGCCAGGCCGCGCCGATGTGGTCGAGGTGCTCGTGGCTCAGCACCACCATGTCGATCTTCTCCGGCGGGCATCCCACGAAGTTGAGGCACTCAACCATGGCCGGATAGTTCGAGGACAGGCCGACATCGATCAGGATGGTGCGCGCCGAGGCGCGCACCAGATAGGCGTTGGCGGCGCGGTTGGAGAAGCGGATCTGGTAGACGTCATCGGCCGCCTGGATCAGCGAGCAGATGTCGTTCTTCATCAGGGTCGGGAATGCGGTGGGCTTCCGCTCGCTCATGATTGCGCCGCCCGGTAGGTGACCGCGTTGGAGGCGCGCAGGCGTTTCGAAAGCGCGTCCATCACCATCAGCGCGAACGCCGGCTGCTGGCTGACGAGATAGACGAAGCGGGCGTGGTTGATCCGCATCACCTTCGTGTTCGGCGCCGATGCGATCGCGGTTGCCGAACGGGCCGAACCGTCGATCACGGCCATCTCGCCGAAGAACTCGCCCTTGCCGAGCTTGATGATGCTGGTCTTGTGCGCGCCGTCGACCTTGGCGATCTCGACCTCGCCGTCGAGCACGACGAACAGCTCACGGCCGGTCGAGCCCTCCTCGAAGATGACGTCATCGACGGCAAACGCGTTGATGCATTTCTCGATCGTCATGGCACTCCCCAAACGCCTTCTGGCTGACGGGACGGCCCATGTTAGCCGGGGAACAGTGACGGGCAAACAACCCCTTCGGCTAAGCCGCGCGGCTTACCGCAGGGCAGCATCGGTTGACAATTTGTTGCACGCCGCCACGCCGGTTCCACTTTCCCGACCCAATTCGGCCCCGGACGAGTTCCTAAAATTTCGGTAAGCGGGTCCCGAGGTAAGGAATTCGCAAGCAATGAAAGTTACCAAAAAGTCAACCTGGACTGGAGTATTTGAGCCGTGAGCGAAGCAATGCCCGAACTGGCCGGCCAAGAGGCGGGTGACCGGACCGACGCCGCTGCAACCGCGCCGCAGGCCGCCGATGCTGCCGCCGGCATCGAGGCCCCCTCGATCGCCCCCGACCATGAGACGCCGCCCAAGGAGGACGCTCCGCAGGTCGAGCCCCCGCGGATTGAGGTGCCGAGGCTTGAAACCAAGGCCGAGACCAAGCCGGAGCCGAAACCCGGCAAGCTGATTGTCATGGCACCCTCCGAACGGTCCTGGGACCGCGAAGAGTTTGCCCCGCACGTGAAGGCCGACGAGGTGCGTGACACCGGCAGCAAGCGCCGCCTGTCGGCGATGGCCGCGGTGGTGGCGATCGCGGCCTGCGTCGGCGCCGTCAGTGGCGCGCTCGCGACCGCCGGCATGATGCATTTCGCCAGCCCCGCACCGGCGCAAGTTGCCGACACCAGTGCGCTGGATGCGTCCGTCTCCCGGATCGATGCCGATATCGTCGCGCTCAAGGCCAATATCGAGCATAATTCGAAGACCGGCCTCAGCCAGTTCAACCGGTCCAACGACCGTCTCGACAAGCTCGAGAAGGCGCAGGCCGAACCGATGGCCAAGCTCGCCAAGCTGTCCGAGACCGTCGACAAGCTCCGCGCTACGCCGCCGGCAGCCCCCGCGCAGGCCACAGCCGCAGCGCCCGCGAAGGAGACCACCGGCTCGATCACGCCGGCTCCGACCCAGGTCGCGACGGCAGCTGCTTCCCCGGCTCCCGCGCCGGCCGCGCCCAAGACTGAGCTCGGCCGCCTGCCGACGATTGACGGCTGGAGGCTCCGCGACGTCGCCAATGGCGGCGCGCTGATCGAGGGCCGCGACGGCCTCTACGAGGTCTATGCCGGCGATCCGATCCCGGGCCTCGGCCGCGTCGATGCGATTCGTCGCCAGGACGGCCGCTGGGTGGTCGTCACCAGCAAGGGCCTGATCGTTTCGCGCTAAGCATCCGATATCCGGCTTTTCAAAGAGGCGCTTCACCACCGCGTGAAGCGCCTTTTTACTTGAATAGGCCGTCACGCGCGGTGTTATTGGAGGCATGAGCCGTGCGCTGCGAATTCTCCTGGCTGCCCAAATCCATCTGGCTGCCATTCTGCTGCTTGGCAGCGTCATGTCGATCTCGGCAGCAGAGAACGCGCCGCTCGCGCGCGGCACCGCGATCACCGATCCCGACTTTCTGCGCAAGCTCGACCAGAGCGATGCGCTGTCGATTTCCCGCCTGTTGCAGCCTGAGCGCAACGCGGACGTTCCGCTGACCAGCGATCAGCTGTTCGCCTCGCTGCCGCAGCTCAAGGCGATTCCGCCGGCGATCGATGCGGAGTTCGATCGCTATATCGCTCAGCACAAGGCGGCCTCGCCAAGCGAGACCATCGGCGTCGGCGAGGGTTTCGACGTCCAGCTGTTTGATCGAGCCAACCTGAAAGCCGCCGACACGCGCTTCGTGCTGGCCGGCATCGTCAATCGCATGGACCGCGCCTATGTCTCGGAAGAGCAATGCGGCGAGATCCGGCTGATCTATCGCCTGGCGCGCTTCGACACCAATGCCGACGGCAGCAAGTCCGCGACGCGCCTGCCGATGACGTTCAATCTGGTGATGAAGGCGCGCGATGCACGCCAAACTGATGCGAGCGGCAAGCCCGTCACCTGCGCCGAGGTCGCGCGACGGTGGCTGGACAATGGCGATTGGCAAGGGCTGATCGGCAGCCGCACTACTCCTTACGATGCCATGATCGATCGCATCGAGACCAACATCCAGATCTCGATCGCACCGAAATCGGCGCTGCACGATTTCCGCTCCGACTATCTGCTCAAGGTGTTCAAATACGACGCGGCCACGAAGATTTTCGAGGAATCGACGCTGGAGAACCAGATCGACCGCGATCGTATCCTTGCCGATGACGCGCTCCGGCGCGACTTCAAGGCCTGGCTGCTGACCCCTGCGAATCTTCGCGAGTTCGATCGCGGCACCGTGCTGATCCCGGAGCAGTATCTCGCCAAGGGCGCGGTGGCGCCGACACCTGCGGGCCTCGACGCCTCGACGATGCAGCCGGAGTTCGGCTTGATGCAGGGGGAAGGCAGAGGCGAAGGCAGGAGCGATCCCGTCTTCACCGACAACGACGTCGTCGGCGCGCTGAAGCAGGCCGCGGCACGCGGCATCACCATGGAGAACATCCGCTCGGTCGCGGGCTTCCAGCGTCGCCTTAACGACGTCACCTGCTCGGGCTGCCACCAGACCCGCGGCATCGGCGGCTTCCATTTTCCTGGCGTGGACTGGCTGACGGACAAGGCGTCGAATTCCACCATCGTGCCGGCCTCACCGCATTTTGTCGGCGACCAGCTCCGCCGCCGCGACATCCTGACCGCCTTTGCCGCCGGCAAACGCCCTGATTTCTCACGCGGATTTGCCAGCCGGCCGCAGACCCGCGGCAGCCGGGAGCTCGCCGGCACCGAATATCAGGACGGCTGGGGGGCGCATTGTTCTTTGCAAAATGAGGGATCGGGAACGCCGGATAAGAGTTTTACGTCATGGACCTGTGCTAAAGGTCTCACCTGTCAGGCCGCCGCGGCCCCGAGCCGCATAGGCATGTGCTTCATCAAGACGCGCTAAACCGATTTGGATGACCCATGACGGATACCAGCGACGCCAACAAGGAGCGCAATCGCGAGATCGCGCGCAATGAGGAAGCCAAACAGGTCACCGGCAGCATCCGCGTCAGCACCTGGGCGGTCGCAGTCGTTGTCATCATCGGCGGGATTTTGTTCACGCTCGGCTGGCTGGCGCTGAAGTAACGAGGCGAACCCATTTCAGCCGTGAGTCAATCAGCGACATGGGTTTGGCGAGCATGTTCCGCGCTCGGTCTACGGGCCGAACTCGGATTTCGGCCTATGCTGCCCGGTGGTCGAGCCGTCGTCACGGTTGCACGAATTGCCAATCTTGGAGCTCCAAATGGAATGCTCTTGTTTCGCGCTTTCGATGAAATTCGTGGCCATGTTCAGGAATTGAAGGATGCTGGCTACGGTTTCTCGGTAGTCGACGAACCTCGGCCAGACGAAGAGTTTTGCCTAACATCATTTCAGGAGATGTTTCGAGATTGGGGGTGGAGCGGCGAGTTGGGAGCCAAGCCCGCTTGGATGCGGTAGCCCGCGCCCTCACTTCGCGTAATTGGTCATCCGTCGTCCCGGAAGCAGCTCATACGCAGATTTCCAGCCGGGCAACGCGGCCATGCGGCCGAGCCAGGCGTGGATGGCGGGATGGCTCGTCGCAAAATCGAAACCGTGCTCGTCGCTTGGATAGTGCAGATAGGCCATCATCGAGATATCGGCGACGGTCGGCCTGGTGCCGATCGCGAAGGCATTGTGCTGAAGATGTCCGTCGAGAATGCCGAGGAAGTCCTCCAGCCGCCGGCGAAAGTGCTTCAGCACCTGCGGATCGTTCTTCTCGGTGAAGGCGCGCATGAAGCGGTAGGTCGCCATGTAGCCGGTGAGCTTGTGGTTGTCCCAGAACAACCAGCGCAGCAGCTCGAACTTTTCGTCCGCGGTCTCGGCGCCGAAACGGGCATATTGCTCGGCAAGCTTCAGCAGCAGCGGAGCCGTCTGCGTCATCTTCGCGCCGTCGACCTCGAGCACGGGAATCTCGCCCATCTCGTTGACGGCCTTGCGCCACTCCGCCGTGCGCGTGACGCCGCCGCCAAAGTCGGTCCAGACCGGCTCGAACGTCTCGCCGCAAAGCGTGAGCATCAGCGCCAGCTTGTAGCTGTTGCCGGATTCGGGGAAGTAGTGCAGGCGATAGAGGGGCATGGGACCTCACGAGACGCGATGTTGCCGTGAGTTTATAGCGAGATCGTTCCACGCCGTCATTGCGAGCGCAGCGAAGCAATCCAGCAATGCATCCGTCGTCGAGGTGTTCCTGCTTGTTCGGTGTCGTCCCGGCGAACGCCGGGACCCATACCGCGGAATCTATCTATTGTGGTCGGTAGGAGTACGGAACGACCAGTCTTCGCCAAATTGCTCCCTGGGGTTATGGGTCCCGGCGTTCGCCGGGACGACAGCGGAATATGGGGCGCCAGTGCGTCGCTGTTTATTATCCCACAGCCCCCTTCGACCGCAGCTGCTTGATCGCGGCCTCATCATATCCCGCGCCACGCAAAATCTCGTCACTGTGTTCGCCGACGCCGGGCGGCTTGCGCGGCCGCACCTTCTTGGTGCCGTCGATCCAGATCGGGCTGGAGATGGTGAGCATGGTGTCGTTCTCGAACGGCACCAGCACCTCATTGTCGAGCATCTGCTTGTCGTTCGGGATGTCGTCCAGAATGCCGACGATGCCGAAGACGAGTCCGTTGCCGTCGAGGATTTTTCGCCATTCGGCGAGGTCCCTGGTGGCAAAGGTCTCGTCAAAGATCTTGATCAGCTCGATCGAGCGGGCGTGACGGTCGGGCTTGGTGGCGAACCGCGGATCGGCGATCAGGTCCTCGCGTCCGAGGCATTTGGCAAGCGTCGGCCACTGCTTATCCTCGCTGAGCAGCGACAGGATCAGCCAGCGACCGTCCTTGCACTGATAGTGGTTGCCCACCGCATTCGGCGCGCGTTCGCGCGGCCGCCGTTCGCCGAACTTGGCGCCGCAGAGCTTGGCCTGCGCCAGCACGCTCGCGGCCCACACGCCGTTGGCCATCAGGTTGGAGGCGACATGCGAGCCCTTGCCGGTCTTCTCGCGCTGATAGAGCGCCGTGACGATCGCACTGTACAACGCCATGGCGCAGGGATGGTCGCCCATGCCGGCGACCGAGCGGGCTGGCGTGGTGTTGGTGTCGGCGCGGACGAGGTCCATCAGGCCGGAGCGGGCCCAATAGGCGTTGCTGTCGAATCCTGGCTTGTTGGCTTCCTCGCCCTTCTCGCCATAGCCGGTGAAGGAGGCATAGATCAGCCGGTCGTTGAGATGAGCGAGGTGATCATAGGTGATGCCGAGCTTGGTCCGCACCGGCGGCGGCATGTTGGTGATGAAGACGTCGGTCTCTTCGACGAGCTTGTAGAGTACGGCCTGCGCCTCTGGCTTGGAGAGGTCGAGCGCGAGGCTCTTCTTGTTGCGGGCCTCGAGCAGCCAGGCGAAATTGTGCTCGCTGGTGGGATAGCCGGGCAGGTTGGGCAGATTGCGGTAGGGGTCGCCGGCGCCAGGCGGCTCGATCTTGATGACATCGGCGCCGAAATCGGACAGCACAGTCGCGGCCGCGGGCGCCGCGATGAAGCTCGCGCAGTCCAGAACCTTGAGACCTGCAAAAATGCCTTTTTCCATCGCGGCGTTGCTCCCTCGCTCTTGTTGTTTCCCGCTGGCTGGAATTCTGTAATCCCTGACCGCCCAACCATTTGACCGATGTTCCGGCGGGATGCAACGCCGTCCGGCCATCGCTTTCTCGGGGTCGTCATGCCAGACGGTTATGGCAATCGGCTCGCCCCGGTTGTACAGCTTCTGCGCCTGTCCAATCTCGCCGGGCCGGCGCGCCTTCGTTCAAGGATCCGCTCATGTCGATCCCGTTCGTTCGCCTGATGGTATCGGCCACGTTCATGATCCTGTGCGGCATGCCCGGTCTGGCCCTGGCAGGCGATCTCGAAGACTGTAACGGCCCGCCGTCCGAGAAGGTCGAGGCCGGCTGCACCGCGATCATCAACGATCAATCGCGCGCCGTAGAGGAGCGGTTGCGCGCCTATGTGAACAGATCGCGTGTCTTCATGGGGCGCGCCAACCTCGATGCGGGTCTGGCAGACGCCGATGCCGCGGTCCAGCTCAACTCGAAATCCGTGCCCGCTCTGCTGTCGCGCGGATTCGCCCGGCAGCGCAAAGGCAATCTTGACGGCGCGCTCGCCGACATCAACCAGGCCATCGAGCTCGACCCCAAGAGCCCGAATGCGTTTGCCTCGCGCGGCGGGGTGAAAATCGACCAGAAGCAATGGACCGACGCTGCCGCGGATTTCACCCAGGCCATCAGCCTGCGGCAGGACTTCGCGTTGGCCTATGTCGGGCGCGCGCGGACCTATGTCGAGACGTCGCAGCTCGACCAGGCCATGAGCGACCTCAACACCGCGATCTCGATGAGTGCGAGCCTGCCCAACGCCTTCTTCTGGCGCGGCCAGGTCTATCGCCGCAAGGGCGACATCGAGCACGCCATCGAGGATTTTTCGCGCGCGATCGCGCAGACGCCGCAGCCCGATCGTGCCTCCTATTTCGCGCGGGGACAGCTGTTCAGCTCCAAGGGCGACTATGCGCGCGCGATCGCGGATTTCGACAAGGTGCTGTCGGTGGCGCCGAACGATCCCGCCGCGCAGCAGCAGAAGCAGTCCGCCATCGCCATGCAGGCCGAGCTTGCGAAGGTGCATGGCGGGCAGCCCGCTGTGGCGGCACCCAATGAGGCCGCCGCCGCCCCGGCGGCTGTCGCGCCGCAAGCGACGGTCCCGATGGCAACAATACCGAAAGGAACGTTCCCGGCGACGCCGCCGTCTTTGACCGAGGCGGCGCAATTGATGACGCAAAAGAAATATACCGAAGCGCTGCCGCGCTTGAACTCGGTGCTCGCGGCTGATCCGCGCAACCAGGCCGCGCTAAGACTCCGGGTTGCCGCGAATCTGTCGCTGTCTCATTTCGCGGAGGCGCGGACCGACATCGATACCCTGCTCAGGATGAAGCCGAACGATGGACCCTTGCTGGTGTCCCATTCCGTGGCGTCACTCGGCCTGAAGCAGTTCGACCAGGCCACGGCCGATGCCAATCAGGCGCTCAGCGTCAATCCGAACGATGCGGCCGCCTATATCTGCCGCGGCATGGCGTACCGCCTGACCGGAAAATTCCAGGACGCTCTCGCCGATTTCGACCGCTCGATCTCGCTCAACGACAAGGACTACATGGCCTTCTCCGAACGCGGTCAGGCCTATATGGGGCTCAACCAGATCGACAAGGCCGTCGTCGATTTCGACCGTTCCCTGGTTCTCAATCCCGTCAACGACACCGCGCGCGCCGCCCGCGGGCTGGTGTTGCTGCTGAAGGGCAACAACGCGGAGGGCCTCGTCGACGTCAAGAACGCGCTCGACCGCAATCCCAACAACCAGGTCGCCGAACTCGGCCAGGGGCTGGCGATGCTGCTCTCCGGGCAATATGACCGTGCGATCGTCGCGCTCGACCAGATCATCAGCAAGGAACCCGCCTTCGATGCGTTCGTGCGAACGCTCCGCGCGCGAGCCTATCTCGGCAAGAAGGACGCCGCCGGCGCCATGACCGACCTCAATCTGGTGCTGGGGACGCGGCCAAACGATGCGGACGCGCTCAGCCTGCGCGGGATCGCCTTCACGTCGATGAAGCAATACGACAAGGCGCTGGACGATCTCGGCAAGGCGATCGCGCAGAAGCCGACGATCGAGCGCTATTTCGCGCGCGCGGGCGTCTACGAGGCCAAGGGCGATGTGGACAAGGCAACCGGCGATTATCGCAGCGCCACCCAGATGAGTCCGGCCAACGTGTTCGATATCGCGGCGCAGACCCAGTCCAAGCTGAAGATCCAGCAACTCTCGAAGCGCACCCCTTGCGGCAGCTCCGGGCGCGGCAGCAAGGACGACACCTGTCTGTAGCCGATAAGCGCGACAGAGTGAGATGGCGTCGCGTGTCAGGCCGCGACGGACTCGCGGTTGCTGAAGAGGCCGATGTTGGAGTCTCCCCAGGTCTTCAACGCCGTCAGCACAGGCGTCATGCTTCTTCCCAATTCTGACAGACTGTATTCCACCTTCGGCGGCACCTGCGGATAGACCGTTCGTACAATCAATCCGTCCACTTCGAGTTCGCGGAGTTGGTTTGTAAGAGTCCGATGGGTGACGGCGGGAATGCGCCGCTTGATTTCGTTGAAGCGAACCGTCCCTTCCAGAAGGTGGAAGAGGATGACGCATTTCCATTTTCCATCGATGAGGCTGATGGCGGCTTCCACCGTGCAGCCCGGTGCGCAATCGAAGCGCGAATGCCGAGGTTTGGCCATGACGGTATCCTTTTCGATACTAGTGGCAATTCTTGTGCGTATCGCAAGATCTGAGGCTAGCGGCTAACGGTGGTTCGGACAAGTCGGCGACTGCCACATGCGGGCGGAAGCTGCGGTCCTCGAAACATCCAAGCCTTCATAAACAACAATGACGACCAGGGGAGTGAGACACATGAAAACTGTGAGGCGTAATCTGATCTGTGCTTCGATAGCCGCTGCATGTCTGGGTGGAGCGGCGCAGGCCGGGGATCGGGAGGGCAAGGCGGAGATCTTCGCCAGGCTGCCGCAGTCCGTCGGCAATATTGCGTTCACGCCGGACAATCAGCTGATCTTCAGTCACCATCCATTCTATGAGCCCGATCTGAGGGTAGCCAGGCTCACATCGCCGACGACTTTCGAGCCCTTTCCGAATGCCGAGTGGAACGCGCCAAGGAAGGGAACGGATCAGTACCTCGACAACGTGCTGGGTTTGCGATCCGACGAAAGCGGAATCGTATGGATCATCGATATGGGGTTTCGAACCCGGATTACGCCAAAGCTTGTCGGCTGGAATACGCGGGCGAACAAGCTCGAGCGAATTTACTACATGCCGGAGCCGGTCACGGTGGCGGGATCTCAGCCGCAGGACATCGTGATCGATCAGAAGCATCGCAAATTCTATATCGCCGACGAAAACATCGGGCCGGGAGGCGACGGCTCTCACGCGGCGATCATCGTGATCGACATGGACACCGGTGCCGTGCGGCGCGTGCTGGATGGCGATCGATCGACCGTTCCGGAAAATATCCCGATCACGGTGGACGGCAACGATCTGACCGTGCCGGGCAAGGACGGTAAGCAGTCCGTCATCAAGGTCGGCTGCGATGGCATCACGATGGACGTCAATTCGGAGTGGGTCTACTTCGCTCCGCTCAGCGGCCGATCTCTCTATCGGATCAAGGCCGCCGACCTCAGTAACGAGAAGCTCGCCTCGGAAGAATTGAGCAAGAGGGTCGAACGCTACTCCGACAAGCCGAACAATGGCGGGCTATCAATCGACTACGCGGGAAATATCTACCTGACCGCCGTCGAATCCAAGTCGATCGGCATCATCGGGTCGGACCGGAAATATCGAACCTATCTCAATGACCCCGACATGGTGTGGCCGGACGGCATTACGGCGTCTCCCGACGGGTATATGTACGTCTCTGCGTCCCAGGTCTCTGCAGCCGCAATGTTTCACAATGGAAAGGCAGAGAACAAGACGCCCTATCTGATCTATCGGTTCAAGCCGGAGGCCGCGGGCTACATCTCCCGATAAGGTGCGAGCGCCTCGCCGGCGAGCAGCGCAGCGTTGCCGCCGGCGGCAGCGGTGTTGATCGTCACGGTCTGCTCGGTGGCGAAGCGTGCCAGATAATGCGGGCCGCCGGCCTTGGGGCCGGTGCCGGACAGGCCGTTGCCGCCGAACGGCTGGACGCCGACCACGGCGCCGATCATGTTGCGGTTGACGTAGATGTTGCCGGCCTGGACACGGTCGATGATGGCCTCGACCGTGTCGTCGATGCGGGAGTGGATTCCGAGCGTCAGCCCGTAGCCGGTGCGCTCGATCGCCTGCAGGACTCGCGCGAGGGTCTCGGCGCGGTAGCGCACCACATGCAGGATCGGGCCGAACACCTCCTCGGTGAGCTGACCGGCGTCCTTGAGTTCGAAGATATGCGGTGCGACGAAGCAGCCCTCTGGCGCTGCGCCTGCAAAGTGCAGCCGCGCCTCCGTCTTCATCCGCGCGATGTGCGCGTCGAGCCGCTGCTTGGCTTCGGCGTCGATCACCGGGCCGACATGGGTCGCGACCTGGCTGGGATCGCCGATCTTCAACTCGCGCGCCGCGCCCGCGATCATCTCGATCATGCGGTCGGCAACGTCCTCCTGCACGAACAGCAGCCGCAGCGCCGAGCAGCGCTGGCCTGCGGAGCGGAACGCGGAGGTGACGACATCGTCGGCGACCTGCTCGGGCAGCGCGGTGGCATCGGCGATCATGGCGTTGATGCCGCCGGTTTCCGCAATCAGCGGCACGATCGGTCCGTCCTTGGCGGCGAGCGTCCGGTTGATGTGACGCGCGACCTCGGTCGAGCCGGTGAAGACGACGCCTGCAATATCGGGATGCGCGGTCAGCACCGCGCCGATGCGGCCGTCGCCGGTGACGAGATGCAGCGCGCTTTTCGGAATGCCGGCCTCGTGCAGCAGGGCGACCGCCGCGCGCGCGATGCGTGGTGTCTGCTCGGCGGGCTTTGCAACGACGCTGTTGCCGGCCATCAGTGCAGCGGCGACCTGGCCCAGGAAAATCGCCAGCGGAAAATTCCACGGTGAGATCGCGACAAAGACGCCGCGGCCGCGCATGGCGAGCGCGTTGCTCTCGCCGGTCGGGCCCGGCATCGCGACCTCGCTGCCGAACAGTTTTCGGCCCTGCGCTGCATAATAGCGGCAGAAATCGGCGGCTTCACGTAGCTCGGAGAGCGCGTCGTCGAGCGTCTTGCCGCCCTCGCGCTGAAGAGCCGCGATAAAATGTGCGCTGCGACTCTCCAGGAAATGCGCGGCCTGCTCCAGCGCTGCTGCGCGTGTGGCTGCTGGCGTCCGGCTCCAGGCCGCAAAGCCCGCGCGCGCTGCGGCGATCGTTGTGCCCGCCTGCTCGGGCGTTGCATCGGTGACCGGCTTGAGATTGGTCGTCTCGGCCTTGACGTCGGCAAGCAGACGCTCGAGCGCGGCGCGCTCGCCGAACTCGATCCCGCCCGAATTGTGCCGCTCCGGCGCAAAGAGATCACCCGGCAGGGGGATTTTGGCGTGATGCGCGTGATCGGGACGGACGATGAGATCGGCCGGACGCTTCAAAAGCGCCGGAACCGGGACGCGGTAGTCGGCCGCCTGCGCCACGAAGGAGGAGTTGGCGCCGTTCTCGAGCAGCCGCCGCACCAGATAGGCGAGCAGGTCGCGATGGCTGCCGACCGGCGCATAGGTGCGGTAGGCGCTATCGGGGTGGTCCTTGGCGAGCTTCTCGTAGAGCGCCTCGCCCATGCCGTGCAGGCGCTGGAATTCGAAGCCACCGTTCTCGCCGGCGAGCTCCAGCACGGTTGCGACGGTCAGCGCGTTGTGGGTCGCAAATTGCGGGAAGATGCGCGGCCGCAGACTCAAGAGCTTCGATGCGCAGGCGACGTAATTCAGATCCGTCATCGCCTTGCGGGTGAACACCGGATAGCCGTCGAGCCCGCGCTCCTGCGCGCGTTTGACCTCGGTGTCCCAATAGGCGCCCTTGACCAGCCGCACCATCAGCTTGCGGTCGTACACCCGCGCAAGCTCGTGGACGTAATCGATCACCGCGCTGGCGCGCTTCTGATAGGCCTGGATCGCGAGCCCAAAGCCGTCCCATCCTTTGAGCGAGGGATCGGCGAGCGTTGCCGCGATGACGTCGAGCGACAGCTCGAGCCGGTCGGCTTCCTCGGCATCGACGGTGAAGTTGAGATCGTGCACCTTGGCGCGCCGGGCCAGATCCAGCAGCTGCGGCACCAGCTCGGCCATCACGCGCGCGTGGCTGATCGCCTCGAAGCGCGGATGCAGCGCCGAGAGCTTTACGGAGATGCCGGGCCGGTCGGGCAGGGGGTGATTGCCCGCCGCCTTGCCGATGGTTTCGATCGCGCTCGCATAGGCGTCGAAATAGCGCTTGGCGTCGGCCGCCGTGCGCGCGCCTTCGCCGAGCATGTCGAAGGAGTAGCGCGGCTTTTGGCCGGAGCGCGGCTTGCCCCGCTCCAGCGCCTGCTCGATGGTCTCGCCCAGCACGAAATGACTGCCCATCAGCCGCATCGCCTGGCGCGTGGCGGTGCGCACGGCCGGCGCGCCTAGCCGCTTCACGAGACGGCCAATCGTGCCGTCGGGTGTCTCGCCGGGCTGGATCACCCGCGCCGACAGGCCGAGCGCCCAGGCCGAGGCGTTGACCAGGAACGCCGTGGACTTGGTCTCGTGATGGATGAAATCGCCCTCGCCGAGCTTGTCCTCGATGAACTGGTCGGCGGTGCGCGCGTTCGGCACGCGCAGCAGCGCTTCCGCCAGCACCATCAGCGCCAGCCCTTCCTTGGTCGAGAGCGCGAACTCGCGCAGCATGTCCTCGACCCCGCCAAGCCGGTCGTCGCGCTTGCGGATCGCCTCGATCAGCCGGGTCGCGGTGCGGTCGATCCGTGCTTCCTGCGGCGGGCTTAGATGTGCCGACGCCAGCAGGCGCGCAGCGATGTCGGCATCGTCGGGCGCGTAGGGGGCGGAGAAGGGCGGCGGGATGTTCGGCATGGCGTGTCCTGTGGCTGAAATCAGGATAATGCCCGCGTGACCGTAGTTCGATAGACAAGATAGCCAATTTGCCTTAGGAAATGAAGCGTGGCAGCAACAAAACCGTATAAAATATGGAACTCGATCGAATCGACCGGAAGATCCTCTCGATTTTGCAGGAGGATGGGCGAATCGCCAATGTCGAGCTGGCCGAGCGCATCGGGCTGTCGCCGACCTCGATCGGTGAGCGGCTGAAGCGCCTGCAGCGCGAGGGCTTCGTCGAGGGCTATGGGGCGCGGCTCAATCCGCACCGGCTTGGCCTGGGGCTTCTGGTGTTCGTCGAGGTGCTGCTCGACAAGACCACGCCTGACAATTTCGAGCGTTTTGCGCGCGCAGTAAAACTCGCGCCCGAAGTGCTGGAGTGTCACATGGTTGCCGGAGGCTTCGACTATCTAGTGAAGGCGCGGCTCGCCGACATGGCCGCGTATCGGCGCTTCCTCGGCGAGACCTTGCTGTCGATGCCGGGTGTGCGCGAGACGCGCACCTATGCGGTGATGGAGGAGATCAAGCGCGACGCACCGTTGCCGGTTGGCTGACGAAATGCGGTCGCGATTGTCGCTGCTGCGGCGTTGATCGGCGATCTCTACGGGCAAATAGTTTCCGCGCGCAGTCGCAACGCCTGTCGTCGAATGCACTGATCGTCTTCTAAAATTTTCTTGGCCCAACTCCCGGACAGATCCGGGAGGCACGAAGGCTGGCGGGCTTATACTTTGAGGTTCTCTGCGGACGTCTTGCCCCGGTTTGCGATCTCTTCATACTCAACCGTCTGGCCCTCGTTGAGGGAGGACAGACCGGCCTTCTGCACTGCCGAGATATGCACGAACACATCCTTGCCGCCCGACGCAGGCTGGATAAACCCATAACCCTTCGTCGGATTGAACCACTTGACCGTACCTTTAGCCATCACGTCTTCTCCGCGGGTCTTCCTCCGAGATCGCGAACCGCCAGTCCCCGCCAACCGGCCGGTTCGGTCCTAACAGGATACGCGGAATGTGGCGGGCTTGGTAGATCAAACCACATCGGCATTTCGCGGAAATTCGCTCAACTTCGCGGCGTTTTTACCGGTTTTGCCCGTTTCGCGGTCAATTGTCCCGGACGCACCGCGCCCTCCGTCAATAAGTCGCGGCCAGATAATCCACGATCTTGCCGACGTCGGCATCGTCGATCGGTGCGCCATAGACCTTGATCATCTTGGTCACCTCGGCCTGCCAAAACGCTTCCTTGTCCTTCATCGGCGGCTGCGTGGCGATGTAGTCGGACGAGTGGCAGGCGGCGCAATTGCCCTGAACCACCTCGAGATTGGGGCCGGACTTGAAGGTTGCGACCTCATCCGGCGTCCTGTAATCGACCGGCGCCGCGATGGCAGGACCCACAGCAGTGGCGACGGCAAGTGTGATGGCGAGGAGAACGGTGCGCTGCATGATCATTCTCCTTTAGGCCACGCTGACGCGGACGGTTTCGACGACGTTGCGCAAATAACCCGCCGGGTTCCAGCGCGGCGTCTCTGGCTGCGTCTCGCCGGAATTGCTGGTGGCGCGCACCCTGAGCTCGACCTGGCCCGCGGCGAGCTTCACCGGCAGCTTCCATTCGCGGAATGAGTAGTTGCCGAGATCCTTGCCGAGCTTGGCGGGAGCCCAGGTTTTGCCGCCATCGGTGGAGACCGACACGTCCTTGATGCCCTTGCCGCCGTCGAAGGCGATGCCGCGCAGCGTCGTACGTCCCGCCTTCAGCTTGGCGCCATCAGTCACGCTGGTGATGAAGGAGCGGATGGTGAAGCGGTTGATCGGGATCGTCGCCTTCGGCGCGGTGCCGGGCGCGACCGAATTGTCCGGCGTGTCCGGAATGCGATAGGCCGACTTCATCCAGAAGCCGTCATAGACGCTGTCGACGACGGTGATCTCGTTGAGGTGCTTGACCCAATAGGTGCCGTAATAGCCGGGCACGACCAGACGCAGCGGAAAGCCGTTGAGGAACGGCAAATCGTCGCCGTTCATGCCATAGGCCAGCATCACCTCGCCGTCGGTGGCGTGAGCGAGGTCGAGCGCCTTGGCGAAGTCGGGCGTCTTGTCGCTCACCGGCCCGTCCATGCCGGCGAATACGACCTGCTTGGCGCCGGCCTGCACGCCCGCCATGTCGAGCACCGCCTTCAGCGGCACGCCGCGCCAGCGTGCATTGCCCATCGCGCCATTGCCGAGCTGGCCGCCGGCGACGCGCGGCTCGACGAGGCCACGGCTGTTGCCGGAGCACTGGTTGACGGCGACGATCTCGGTCGCCTTCATCTTCCTGATGTCTTTCAGCGACAGTTTCAGCGGCTTGTCGACCTTGCCTTTCACCTCGAGCGTGAACTTGTCGGGATCGAGATTGTAGGGGAGGTCGGCGAGGTGATAGCGCACGAAGAATGCGTTGTTTGGCGTGATCGGGCCGTCGTTGAAAATCGCAAACGGCGTCTCGAGCTGCGGCGGTCGGCTGGTCAGCCCGATCATCGGCCGCTTCTGCGGATATTTCACCAGCGGCCGCTCGCCATTGGCGAAGGGCAGGGTGACGGTGTCCAGCGCGAGGGCTTTGGTTGAGTTCAGTGCGGCGGCAATAGCGGCAAGTCCCGCTCCTTTGAGCAGGTCGCGTCGATCGAACATTGAGTCTCCTCCCGGAGCTTTTCGTTGGCTCGCGGTCATCACCGCGATCCCGTGCTCATCTGTCGCAACGACTCGGGCGAAGTCAATTCGTGCTTTCGCAGCAAGCCCATGCCATTGCGCTGCAACAAGCCGGTGTTACGCGGCGACGCGCTCGCCGCCGGCAATGAGGGCGGACAATGTCCTGGTGTCGGTGATGACGCGCACCACCATCGGCTCGTCGCGGCCGCGGATCGCGACCTCCTGCTGCGGCAGCGCATCGTCGTGAAGGCCGGCGGTGCGGCGGACCTCCTCGGAGACGATTGCCTCGCAGGCCAGCGTCTTGGTCATGTCCTGAAGCCGGGCCGCGACGTTCACGGCGTCGCCGAGCGCGGTGAAGACGATGTGGTCGCGGTAGCCGATATCGCCGATGATGACCTCGCCACCGTGGACGCCGATGCCGAAACGGATCGGCTGGCGCAGATCGTGGCTCAAGAGCTCGTTGAGCTCGTCCACGTGGGTCGCAATGCTCGCGACCGCCTTCAGCGCCTGCTGGCAGGCGGTCTGCGGGTCGCTCGTGAGGCCAAACAGCGCCAGCATGCCGTCGCCGACGAACTGGTTCGGCTGGCCGCCGTTCTCGATCACGGCTTGCGACACCGCGCCAAGGAAGCGATTGACGATGAAGACGGTGTCGAACGGCAGCCGCTTCTCGGCCAACTGTGTCGAGCCGCGCATGTCCACGAACAGGCTGACGAGGTAGCGCTCCTGGCCAATCCGGGCCGGTGACGACGCAGTGTTCGCCGACAGCGTCTGCGGCATGAAGAGCTGGAAGAAGGAGAGGTCGGAGGTCGGCCGTAATTGGCAGGCCAGCCGGATCGAGGGATCGGCGGTGCCGACGCGGGCCAACACGAAGGCCTCGCGCTGCGACGGCTCGGGCAAGGTGCCGTGGTCGCCGATAATGCGGATGCGGCAGGTCGAGCAGCGGGCGCGGCCGCCGCAGACGCTGGCATGCGGCACGTTGTGGCGCAGGCTGGCTTCCAGCACGGAGAGGCCCTTGGGCACGCGCACGGTCTTGCCGTTGCCGTAGGACAGCGCGATCATGCCGCCGCGCCGTTCGCGCCAGCCGCGCACACCGCGCCCGAGCAGCACCAGTCCGAGCAGGCCGACGTAACCCATCATCAGTCCGCCGGTGATGCGATCGAGCGTATCCGCCTCTGCGACCGTACCGACCTGGCGCTGCGTGAAATTATGCGTGCGCCACTCGCCGTCCTCGCTCTCGGCGGCGACGCTGCGGCCACCCTGGTAGATGCCGAGCAGCGCCAGCGTCGGGATCAGCACGGCGGCCGCCAGCAGATACGGCGCCGCGCGGATGAAGAACGGTTTGAGCCGGAGCCAGAAATAGATGCCGATGCAGCCGTGCACCCAGGCGATGATCAGCAGGATCGTCATCGTCCAGAGCCGGCCGGGCGCCGCGACGAAGAACAGATAGAGCTCCTGCGGATACAGCTTCTCGTGTCCGTACAGCGTCCGGGCGAGCCGCACGCCGATCACATGCGCCATCACCAGCGCGGGGATGCTCAAGCCCAGCACGAGCTGCAGCGGCTCGATCGTCCGCCAGTGGAACTGGCGGCGCTGATACAGCGCATAGACGCCGAGCCCCATATGGGTCAGAGCTGCGCCATAGAACACGATCGCGACGGGCAGGAACTGCCAGAACGACGTGTGGTAATAGACTCCGATCTGCATGGCATCGACCGAGATATTGCCGAGCGCATGGTTGAGGAAATGGCTCACCACGTAAGAGAACAGGATGACGCCGCAGACCAGCCGCACCTGCCGCGCGCTGGTCGAGCGAACGAGTTCGGGCAATCGTGAAAGGGCGGTCGTGGCCATGATTCGGTTGTACCAGTTCACTGAGGAGAACAGCCAGCGGAGAGTTAAATTCCGCGGGCGAGGGGCCAGACGGATCACATAAGCGACAAGGTTACGTAACGGTAAGTCTCGTAGGGTGGGCAAAGCGAAGCGTGCCCACCATTGGGAGTGGTGGGCACGGCGCCAGAGCGCCTTTGCCCACCCTACGGTAGTTGCGCGAGACGACAGATATCGATCGCAACACCCACCACATTGACTCCCCTTCCCAAGTCGGGGAAAAGCGCGGCCGTGACGATCGCTCCGGACATCACTGTGAAGCCCAACGGCGCGTCGCGCCGGCCGCTTGTCATGGCCGCGTTGGTGATCGCCGCGATGACGGTGCTGCGCATCGTCTATGCCTCCGTGATCGAGCTGCGCACCGACGAGGCCTATTACTGGACCTGGTCGAAGGAGGCGGCGCTGAGCTTCCTCGATCATCCGCCCGGCATCGCCTGGCTGATCCGTTTTGGCACCGCGATTTTCGGCGACACCGTGCTTGGGGTCCGCTTTGGCGGCATCGTTGCGATGCTGGTGACCCAGCTTTTGCTGGCCGACATCGTCCGCCGCCTCACCCATGATGTGCGCGCGATCATAGTGGCGGTGCTGATGCCGGAGGCCGCGCTCTATTACGGCCTGCTGATGGCCAAGGTCGCCCCCGACGTCGTCATGATCCCGTTTGCGGTGGCGATGGTGTGGTCGCTGGTGCGGCTGACGCAGAGCGGGGATGGACGCTGGTGGCTCGCGGCCGGCCTGTTCGCCGGCCTGTCGCTGCTGTCGAAATTCACCGCCATCATGTTCGCGCCTGCCGTCGCCGCGTTTCTGCTGGTGCCGGATTGGCGCTGGCGCTGGCTGCGCAGCCCGTACCCCTACCTCGCTGCGCTGATCGCGATTGCAATGTTCTCGCCGGTGCTGATCTGGAACGCGCAGCACGATTGGGCCTCGTTCCGCTTCCAGGGCGTGCGCGCCACCGCCAATTACGGCATCTCGCTGCGCACCATCGGCGATTTTATCGGCCTGCAATTCGGCCTCGTCGGTTTTGTCATGCTGCCTGTGGTGCTGTTGGGCCTCACGATGACCGTGTGGCGCGGTTATCGCCGGCGTGAGCCGGTTGCGATCCTGCTGTCGACCGCGGTGCTGGTGCCGTTCGCCTATTTCTTCTTCAAGTCACTGACGCTCAGGGTTGGCGACACCTGGCCGATGTTCATGTGGCCGGTCGGCTTCGCTGCCGTCGCGGTGAACCTCGCGATGATGCCGGAGGACGGCTGGTCGGCGGGGATGATCCGGTCGTGCATCTTCTGGGCGAAGGCGGCGCTGGTGTCGGGGATCGCCTTTGTCGTGATTGTGTTGCTCTATTACGTCGCGGCGCCCTGGAATTTCCTCGGCAAGATGGATCCGATCGGCGCCGAGGCCGGCTACGAGCAGGTTGCCGCGCGCGCGCAGGCCGCACTGGATGAAACCGGCGCGACCTGGATCGCGACGACGGATTACCGCACCTATGCCATGATGCGCTGGCTGTTCCGCGGCCGTGTCCCCGTGGTCGAGATCAACGAACGCGGTCGCTTCCAGGATTTCCGTGATCCCGGCATGGACCGGATCAAGGGGCAGGCGGGGATCTATGTCGGTCGCCAGCCCGATGATCGTTCGCATCTCTGGGAGTCGATCCCCGCGACGCGCGCACCATTGGGGCAGGTCGAACGCCGCTGGCGCGGCGCCCTGATCGACACCTACACAATCGACAAGCTCACCGGCTGGACCCCGGAGCTTTCCCCGCCAAAGGACTCGCCGCTATTCCAGTGGCGGGTGCTTGCGGGGGAGTTCAGCATGAGAGTCACGCACTTGCTTACCCTCCCCTGGAGGTGGAGGGTCGATCGCGCGTAGCGCGAGCGGGGTGGGGTGGGGTGATCTCTCCACGCGGGCAGTGTTGGATGCGGAGAGACCGTCACCCCACCCCGTCTCATGTCTCGCTTCGCTCGATCACGTGCCGACCCTCCCCCTCCAGGGCAGGGCAATCGCATATGGAGTGCACGAGGCAGCGGCATCGGCACTGGTGCTCCCTCTCCCGCTTGCGGGGGAGGGCTGGGGTGGGGGTGTCTCCGCGTCGGGATTGTCGCGGATTGCGGAGAATGTCCCTGCGTTGCGAGAGCCCTCACCCGCCACGCTCTGCGAGCGCGTCGGCCTCTCCCGCAAGCGGGAGAGGCGGAGCAAGCCCGCACAATCTTCGTAAAACCCATATGCGATTGCCCTGCCCTCCAGGGCGGGTAGGAAGAGCACTACTCCTCGTCCTCTTTTCTCCGCAGCAGATCCGTCGCGAGATCCGACAGCTTCGGCGGCGGCAGCGCTGCGAACGGCAGCGGCCTCGTGACATCGATCGCGGCCAATCCCAGCCGCGCCGTCAACAGCCCGTTGAGCATGCCTTCACCGAGCCGCTGCGACAGTTTTGCTGCAATCCCATGCCCGAGCATCTGCTGCACCAGGCTGTCGCTGGCGGCGAGACCGCCGGTGATGGCGAGATGGGCGATGACGTGGCGGAGCAGGCGGATCATGCCGAGCGCGCCGGGCCGGCCGCCATAGAGCCGGGCGAGCTGGCGGATCAGGCGCAGCGAGGCCACGAGCACGAAGAGCACGTCGAACAGTGCGCGCGGCGAAACGGCGGTGACGATCGATACCCGCTGCGCCGCCGACGACACCAATCGCCGTGCCTCCGCATCCAGCGGCGACATCAACTCGCGCTCGGCAAGCCGGATCATGTCGGCGCCGTCGATGATTTCGCCGGAATGACTTTCGAGTGCGGCACGGGCGCGGGCCAGCTGCGGGTTCTGGTGCGCGATCGCGATCAGATCCTGCACGATGGCGCGACTCTCCTTGCGATCGTCGCTGGCGAGCACCTCGGCGGCACGGCGATGCAGCTTTTCGATCGTCGCAAGCCGGGCGAGGCCAAACGCCTCGCGCCCGATCACCACCGCGAGCGCAAGCGTGGTGACGGAGGCGAGCGCAAGCCCGACGAAGCCGAGGCTTTCGCTGCGCGCAAACAGATCCTCGATCAGACGCACGACGCCGAGTCCGGTGCCGAGCAGCGTCAACCCGGCGACGCCGGACCAGAACAGCGCGCCCCAGGGAAAACCGCGCCGGGCGGTGCGCGCCGTTTCGATCGGCACCGGTAATGTCGCCGGATCGGGCTCCGGCGTGATCTGGATGGTGGCGCGGCCGAGCCGGCTCGTTTCGTCGGCGTCGGTGACGACGACGCCGGGATCGTCCAGCCGGAACGTCGCCGGCCGCCGCGGCTGGGATCGGTCGTTCATGCGAGCTTGTCTCCGATCAGGAACTGCAAGGCACGGTCGAGGCGGATGTGGGGCAGCGCGGGCTCTTCCGTTCCGTCGCGTTCGAGCTTTGGCGGACGGAAGCGCAGGAAGCGGAAATCGCTTGTCTCGGCGGCTTGTGTCGACAATCCGCGGAATGCATCGGTGTCGTTGAACAGCGGTTCGGGGTCCAGCGGCAGGTCGCCCGGAAAGGTCGCGACCTCCGTGTTGCCGTCAAAGAACCCGCCGCCGGCGCTTTCGCCTGCGGCCGGCGTGCCCAGGATCGAAGGCAATTTGTCGCGGCCACGGGTGACCTGAGCCTCGCGGGTGGCGCGGACGGCGGCGAGGGCCACCACGTCGATCTGTGCGCCGGTATTTTCCGCACGCGCGAGCGCCCGGGTCACCGCACGGCGCAGCACGGCCTCGAGCCGGTCGTGGCTGGAATGATGCAGATGATCTGCCTTCGTCGCCGCGAACAGGATGCGGTCGATGCGCGGCCGGAACAGGCTGGAGAGGATCGTGCTGCGGCCGATGTTGAAGCAGTCGAGAATGCCGGCCAGCGCCGCTTCGAGATCGTGCAGCGCCTCGGGGCCGGAGTTGAATGCGGACAGCGCATCCGCCAGCACGATCTGGCGATCGAGCCGGGCAAAATGATCCCTGAAGAACGGCCGCACCACGACGTCCTTGTAGGCCTCGTAGCGGCGCACCATCATCGCCCACAGCGATCCCTCCGGAGCCTGGCCACCGACGGGTACGTCGAGCGGCGCAAAAGTCAGCGCCGGCGTGTCGGCGAGACTGCCGGGCATCAGGAAGCGGCCGGGCGGCAGCAGGCTCATCGCAAACCGCTCGTCGCGGCAGGCGCGCAAATATTGGGTGAAGAGCTTTGCGGCGGTGAGCGTGGCCTGTTCGTCCTCGCGGGCTTCGGGCTTGAGCGTGGCGAGATGGGCGTGCCAGTCCGCGGCCAGATGCGCGCGCGGCGCCTCGCGCGACAGTGCCAGGCTTTCCGCCGACCATTGCTCAAAACTCTTCTGCAGCAGCGGCAGGTCGAGCAGCCATTCGCCGGGATAGTCGACGATGTCGAGCGTCAATGTGCGGTCGGCACCGTTCGGGCGCTGATAGTCGATGACGAGACGCAGCTCGCTGATATCGACGGTCGAGCTCGGCCAGCGCCGCTCCTCGATCAGTGCGCGCAGATGGCTTTCATAGGAAAAGCGCGGCACGGCGTCGTCCGGCTGCGGCGCCAGATGCGCCCGCGCGATGCGCCCCGAGGCATAGGCCTCGAACACCGGAAACCGGCCGCCGCGCGTCAGCCCATGGATCAGCGCGGTGATGAATACGGTCTTACCAGCTCGCGACAGGCCGGTGACACCAAGCCGCACCGTGGGGTTGAAGAAGTGCTCACCATAGTCAATCAGCGCCCGGGCCGACAGGCGCGCCTCTTCGACCGTATCCTGAAAACTGAATGCCATATGAACGTGATTGATCTCGGGCGGGCGGAACAGTGAAGCCGATCACAAAAGTGGCAGTTGCGCAGGGAAAATCAAGCTTCATACTTCCACCGCCTTTGTCGGCAAATCAACCGATTGAACGACGCGCCGGTTCCGAAACACACATAGAAGAAGACATTGTCCTAAGCCTTTGCGGATTGCCATGACCGTCTTCCAACTGAAACAGCTCGCCTCCCATTCCGTCCATGCCGCGGCCGACGCGGTCGGCTGGCACTACGACCGCGCCGAACTGATCGCCGACGGGATCATCCATGCGATCGGTGTCCTCGCCGGCATCGTTGCCGCGACGGTGCTGGTGGTGCTGGCAGTGCTCTACGCCGATGCTACCGACATCGTCGGCGTCTCGGTCTACGTCGCCGGCCTGCTCTCGATGCTGGTGCTGTCGGCATCCTATAATCTCTGGCCGGTCTCGCCGGTGAAATGGCTGCTGCGGCGGTTCGACCATTCGGCGATCTATCTCCTGATCGCCGCGACCTACACGCCGTTCATCCTGGAGGTGAAGGACAGCGTGTTCGCGCTGGCGCTGCTGGTCTGCGTCTGGTGTGTCGCGATCGTCGGCATCGTGCTGAAGCTTCGCTATCCCGGTCGGTTCGACCGTGCCGCCGTCGGCATCTATCTTGCGATGGGCTGGAGCGGCGTGATGCTCTATGGCCCCGTGGTCAAGGCGCTGCCCGCGCTGGCGCTGGGCTTCGTGCTGGCGGGCGGCATTCTCTACAGCCTCGGCGTGATCTTCCACGCCTGGCGGCGGCTGCGCTTCCAGAACGCGATCTGGCACGGCTTTGTCTTGGCCGGCGCGGCATGCCATTATACCGCGGTGCTCGACCTCGTGTTGAGCTGAGCAAGTTCCGCGAAACGGCATAACAAGAAGCTGTCCAAAGAGCTGTCCAAGAAAAGAGGAGACGTCGCATGCAGGTGACCGGCAAGGTCGTGGTCGTCACGGGCGGCGCCAACGGCATCGGCAAGGCGCTGTGCGAGGCCTTTCACAAGGCGGGCGCCGCCAAGGTCGTGGTCGCGGACATGGATGCCGCCAACGCAAGAGCCGTCGCTGCCACGGTGGACGGCGCAGCGTTCAGATGCGACGTCGCGCAAGAAAAAGAGATTGCCCACGTCATCGATGAGACCGAGCGGCAGTTCGGTCCGATCGCGTTGTTCTGCTCCAATGCCGGCATCGGCGGCGGCTTCGATCCGATGTCGGTCAATGCCGGCGGCGCCTCCGATGAACCGTGGCAGCGCAGCTGGGCGATCCACGTGATGGCGCATGTCTACGCGGCGCGGCATCTCATTCCCCGCATGAAGACGCGCGGCGGCGGCTATTTCCTCAACACCATCTCGGCGGCGGGCCTGCTGTCGCAGGTCGGCAGCCCGGCCTATTCCACCACCAAGCACGCCGCGGTCGGCTTTGCCGAGAATCTCGCGATCTCGCACAAGGCTGACAATATCAAGGTCTCGATCCTCTGCCCGCAGGGCGTCGACACCAACATGCTGCGCTCGATCCCCAAAGGCCCGCAATCCGGCGACGGCGACCTCACGCCCGAGCAAGTCGCCAAAGACGTGCTCGCCGGCCTCGAGCAGGAAACCTTCCTGATCCTGCCGCATCCCCAGGTGCTCGGCTACATGCGCAAGAAGACCGAGAATTACGACCGCTGGATCGGCGGCATGGCCAAGATCCAGGCCAAGATGCGGGAGGAGTTTGGGAAGTAGGGGTGTGCTTGACGGCATGCTCGCACCAAACAAGCGGTGTCGTCCCGGCGAACGCCGGGACCCATAACCCCAGGGAGAAGTTTGGCGAAGACCGCCAGTTACTCTTCCCCACGGTACTGATACCTGCGCTTCATCGATGGATCACGCGGTATGGGTCCCCGCGTTCGCGTAGACGACACCTGTGGTTAAGCCGCCGCCTCATCCTCCACCCGGCTCTCCCGCAACGCCCGCGCATAGAGCATCATGCCGTCGCGCACTTTGCGCTGCTCGGCCTCCGTCAACGCCGCCAGCGCGCCGCGCACCTGCTGGCGGCCGAATGCATGCAGCGCCTCCAGCGTGCGCCGGCCCTTCGCGGTCAGCGACAGCAGCTTGATGCGTGCATCAAGCTCATCCGGCGTTTCCCGCAGCTCGCCGCAATCGATCAGCTTGCGCACCATGCGGCTGACGCTGGATTTCTCCAGCCGCAGGAAATCGCCGAGCTCGCCTGAAGTCAGCGGGCCGCGGATGCCGATCTCCAAAATCGTGTGCACGGCCGAGGGCGGGTAGTCCGAGGCCGCCACCGTCGCATCCATGAAGCCGAGCTCGCGCACCATCAGGCGCGAGGCGGCGCGGATGTCGTCGATCAGCGCGAGTTCGGCCATCTTGACTCCCCGCATATAGTTGTACCATACAACTATATGCGCGCAACGGCGCGCGCAAGCGTTTTGGAGTGGGCCATGAGCCGTATCATGAGCGGAACTTTGCCAACCGGTGAGCGGATGCGGGGCAAGGTTTGCCTCGTCACGGGCGGTGGCAGCGGCATCGGCCGCGCCACAGCGCTGCGGATGGCGGCCGAGGGCGCCGCGGCGGTTGTTGTCGCAGGCCGGCGCGAGGCCGAGATCGAGGCTACCGCCGCAGCGTGCCGCGAGCTCGGCGCGGAGGCGATCGCTGTTCAAACCGATATCACGCGAGAGGACGACGTCGAGCGTCTGGTCCGCACCGCCATTGAACGCTGCGGCCGTCTCGACGTCGCCTTCAACAATGCCGGCTTTCAGGAGCGCCGTGCGCCGCTGGAGCAGCAGGGCATGGAGATCTACGACAGCGTGTTCGATACCAATGTCCGCGCGCTGTTTCTCTGCCTGCGCCATCAACTGCCCGCGATGCTGGCTAATGGTGGCGGCAGTATCGTGGTCAATGCCTCCGTCAGCGGCGTGCGCAATCCCAATCCCGGCTTCTCGCTCTACTCGGCCTCGAAGGCGGCCGCGATCTCGCTGACACGTTCGGCGGCGATGGAGAACGCCCCGCGCGGTATCCGCATCAACGCGGTCGCGCCGGGCCGTGTTATCACCGACATGATGCTCAGCGCCGGCGTCGGCGATGTCGCAACCGTCGGCGCCGGCCTGCCGTTGCGGCGCATGGGCACGCCTGAGGAGGTGGCGGAGGCCGTGGTGTGGCTATCGTCGGATGCGTCGTCGTATGTGGTCGGCCACGTGCTGGCAGCAGACGGGGGATTTTTGGCGGCGTAGCCGCGTCAATGCTTCTGCCCGTACAGCACCGGCACGGCCGAATCCACGACGACCTCCACAAGGCTGGTGCCCTCGTGCGCCATTCCGCGCTTGAGCGCCTCACCGAGCTCCGCCGCCTTGGTGACCCGCACCGCGTGACATCCCATGCCTTCGGCGAGCCGGACGAAATCGATTCCCGGCAGCTCCAGCCCCGGCACGTTGCGCACCTGCATCACCTGGCTGAACGAGCGCATCGCGCCGTAACCGGAATTGTTGATGACGACGATGGTGAGCGGCAGCTTGCGTTGCGCAGCGGTCCACAGTGCCTGGATCGAATACATCGCCGAGCCGTCGCCGATCAGGCACACCGTGCGGGTCTTCGGCTTGCCGAGCGCCATGCCGACGGCGGCGGGCAGCGAATAGCCGAGGCCGCCGCTTGCCATCGTGTAAAAACTGTCCTGGCCGCGCATCGGCAGGAATTTTTGCATCGCCGGCCGGTGCGAGGGCACTTCCTCGACCAGCGAGCTACCATCCGGCATCGCCTGCGACAGCGAATGCAGCAGGAATTCGACCGGCAGCGGATCGGCAGCCTGCGGCGCCGGCGGCAGCGTGCGGCCCTTTGGCGTGGCGCGCTTGCTCTCGGGCAGGAGGTCCAGCAGTGCGCTCAGCGCGGGCTTCATCGTCGCGATGATGCTGGTGCCGACCGGCGTCACCGCGGCCGCATCCGGATCATCGGTGATCTGGAAGATCGTCGCGCCGCCATCGAAAATCGCGGCATGGCCCTCGACGTGGAAGGTGAACACGGGCGCGCCAATGACGACGACAACATCGTGCTCGCGCAGTGCGTCGGAGAGTTGCGCCGGTGAGGCATGCAGAAAGCCCGCGAATTGCGGATGCTGCTCGGGAAACGAGCAGCGCGCCGAGAACGGGCTGACCCAGACGCTCGCCTTCGTCTTCTCGGCGACGCGCACCATCAGATCGACCGCACCCGCGCGGTCGACGCCGGGACCGACGACGAGGGCAGGGTGCTTTGCAGAGCCGAGCGCCGCGACCAGCGCCTTCATCGCTTCAGGCTCGGGCCCGATCTCGCGGCTGATCTTGCGCGCTTCGATCGGTGCTGTCGCATGCGTCCAGTCGTCGATCGGGATCGACACGAAGGTCGGCCCGCAGGGCGCCTGCATGGCTGTGTAATAGGCGCGCGCGATCGCGGCCGGAACGTCCTCGGGCCGCGCCGGCTCGACGCTGTATTTCACATAGGGCCGCGGAAACTCGGAGGCCCGCTCGGCGTAGAGAAACGCCTGCAACGGCAGGATAGAGCGCGCCTGCTGGCCGGCCGTGATCACAAGCGGCGTCTGGTTGCGATGCGCGGTGTAGATATTGCCGAGCGCGTTGCCGACGCCGGCCGCCGAATGCAGATTGACGAAGCCGGCATTGCGCGTCGCCTGCGCATAACCGTCGGCCATGCCGACGGCGGAGGCCTCCTGCAGCGCCAGCACATAGTCGATGTCGTCCGGCCAGTCGCTCAGGAACGGCAGCTCGGTCGAGCCGGGATTGCCGAACACACGCTTGATGCCGAAAGAGCGCAGCAGGTCGAGCGTCGCCTGCTTGACGGTGACGGACTTGCTGCCGGTCTTGCCGTTCTTGGACATTGGTTTCCGTCCCCTGTTGTTGATTGGCGCGCTAGCAACCCCACCCGTCATTGCGAGCGAAGCGAAGCAATCCAGAAACTTTCCGCGGAGGCAGTCTGGATTGCTTCGTCGCTTCGCCCCTCGCAATGACGAGGAGAGAGGCTCACCACACCGCCGTCCCCTTCATCGTCGGCTGTCCCTCCGCATTCGCGGTCCACAGCGCCATGCCATCAGCGGTCTCATTGGCATTGATCGAAAACTCGCTGCCCTCGAACAGCGGCTGCAGCCCGCGGTACGAAAACGTCTTCGGCGGCTTGCCGCTGCGCAGCTTCGCCGCCATCTCGACGATGAGCGCGGCCTGCAAGGGCCCGTGGAAGATCAGGCCCGGATAGCCCTCGACCTTGGTGACGTAGTCGCGGTCGTAGTGGATGCGGTGGCCGTTGAAGGTCAGCGCGGAATAGCGAAACAGCAGCACGGGATCGGAGACATGGGTTTCGCGGTGTTGCGCCTTCGGCGGCGGAGGCGGAGCCTTCGTGGACGCCGACGCGCTGCTGGTCACCTCGCGATAGACGATGTCCTGCCGCTCGCGGATGGCGACGCCGCGCGGTGATGTGACGGTATGCTCGACCGAGACGAAGCACAGCGTGCCGGTCGAGCCGGTCTTCACCTGCACATCGGCAATGCGCGAGGTCCGCGTCGATTCATCGCCGACGCGCAAGGGCTGCAGGAATTCGATCTCGCCGCCGGCCCACATCCGGCGCGGCAGCGGCACCGGCGGCAGGAAGCCGCCGCGGGTCGGGTGGCCGTCGGGCCCGAGCATCGACATCGGAAACACCGGCTGCGCCAGGCACCAATGCACCGTGAACGGCGCAGCATCACCCGTTTTGGGGTCGCCGACCTCCTGGAACAGCGTCGCGCGCAGGCCTCTGACGAGCTGTGCGGTGACGACGTCGGTCGCCTCTTCGCTGCGGCCGATCCATTGCCGCAAATGATCGATGTCGAGCTTTTCGGTCATGACGCCTCGCTCTGTTACTTCCTGGATGGATTTTCGCCGATCGCCGGCACCGCGCCGTACGCGCGGGTCTCGCCGACGATGATCGGCGCCGGCGCGGGATAGCTGACGCGGCCGTTCGGCGTATCCACCTCGATGCGGCGCAGATGCGGATGGTTGGCGAGGTCGGCCATGGTGTTGACCTCGGCAAAGGCGATGTCGGCATCTGACAGCCGCTTCAACAGCTCGTCGCGCGTCATCCTGCCAAAGATATCCGCGACCGTCGTGTCGGTGAAATCGCGATTGCGCACGCGCTCCACCATGTTGGCGACGCGGGGGTCGGCGGGCAGGTTGGGCTGGTCCAGCACTTCGGCGCAGAGCGTCTTCCATTCGCGCTCGCTCTGGATCGAGATCAGAATGTCCTTGCCGTCCTTCGAGGTGAACACGCCGTAGGGCGCGATCGAGGGATGGCGCAGCCCCATGCGCTTGGGCGGATTGCCGGCCTCCGCGTTGAGCAGCGGCACGGTGCACCAGTCCGCCATCACGTCGAACATGGAGATGCGGATGTCGGCACCCCTGCCGGTGCGCCCGCGTGCGATCAGCGCTTCCAGGATCGCCGCGTGCGCGGTAGCGCCGGTCGCAACGTCGACGATCGACATGCCAACGCGCGAAGCGCCGTCGGGATTGCCGGTGATCGAGGCAAGGCCACTCTCGGCCTGGATCAAGAGATCATAGGCCTTGCGATGCGCATAGGGCCCCTCGTCGCCATAGCCGGTGATGGTGCACGAGATCAGTTTTGGATAGTCCTTGAGCAATCGCTCGCGGGAGAAGCCGAGCTTGTCCATCGAGCCCGGCTTGAGGTTCTGCACCAGCACGTCGGCGCTCGCGATCAGCTTTTCAAGTTCAGTGCGTCCCTCCTTGGTGGCGAGATCGACCACCGCCGATTGCTTGCCGCGGTTGAGCCACACAAAATAGCTGCTCTGGCCCTTGGCCGCCGCGTCATAGCCGCGGGCGAAATCGCCTTCGGGCCGCTCGATCTTGATCACCTCGGCGCCGGCGTCCGCCAGGCGCGACGAGCAGAAGGGCGCCGCCACCGCCTGCTCGACCGCAATCACCCTGATCCCGTCAAGAGCTCCCATATTGCGACCTCAGTACGAGCGGGGCATGCCGAGCACATGCTCGGCGATAAAGGACAGCACGAGGTTGGTCGAGATCGGCGCGACCTGATACAGCCGCGTCTCGCGGAATTTGCGCTCGACGTCGTATTCCTCGGCGAAGCCGAAGCCGCCATGGGTCTGGATGCAGGCATTCGCCGCTTCCCAGGACGCATCCGCCGCCAGCATCTTGGCCATGTTGGCCTCCGCGCCGCAGTCGAGCCCGGCCTCATATTTGCGCGTCGCTTCCTTCACCATCAACTCAGCCGCGCGCATCGAGGCATAGGCCTTCGCGATCGGGAACTGAATGCCCTGGTTCTGGCCGATCGGCCGGCCGAACACCGTGCGCTCCTTGGCGTAGTTGGTGGCCTTGGCAATGAACCACTTTGCGTCGCCGACGCATTCGGCCGCGATCAGAATGCGCTCGGCATTCATGCCGGAGAGGATGTAGCGAAAGCCCTTGCCTTCCTCGCCGATCAAATTCTCCGCCGGCACCTTCATGTCGGTAAAAAACACTTCGGTGGTGGCGTGGTTCATCATGGTGCGGATCGGGCGGATCTCGAGGCCGTTGTTCTTGGCCTCGCGCATGTCGACGATGAACACGGAGAGACCATCGGTGCGCTTCTTGGCCTGCTCCTTCGGCGTGGTGCGCGCCAGCAGCACCATCAGGTCGGAATGCTCGGCGCGGCTGGTCCAGATTTTCTGGCCGTTGACGATGTAGCTGTCGTTGCCTTCCTTGCGCGCAAAGGTTTTCAGCGAGGAGGTGTCGGTGCCGCTGGTTGGCTCGGTGACGCCGAACGCCTGCAGCCGCAATTCGCCGCTGGCGATCTTCGGCAGATATTTTGCCTTCTGCTCGTCATTGCCATGCCGGAGCACGGTGCCCATCGTGTACATCTGGGCGTGACAGCCGCCGCCGTTGCAGCCCGCACGCTGGATCTCTTCGAGGATCGCAGCCGCTGCCGAAAGCTTCAGGCCCGCGCCGCCATATTCCTCGGGGATCAGCACCGAGAGGTAACCGGCCTGCGTCAGCGCGTCGACGAAAGCCTTGGGGTAAGCCATCTCGCGATCGAGCTTGCGCCAGTATTCGCCGGGAAACTGCGCGCAGAGCTTTGCGACGGCTTCGCGGATGTCGGCGTAATCTTCGCTGTGGTGGTCTTCACTCATGGCGTTTCCCGTTCGTAGCGGCAGTTAAGATAACGCCGGCCAACCCTCTGGCGTTGTGAAAACAACGCCATCCCCCTATGCTCATTTGCTATAGCGTATGGAGTAGCCTTCCAGGATTGGCAAGCATGGATTTCCGGCAGCTCAGGACCTTCAGTTGCGTGGCGGAGCTCGGGAGCCTGAGCAAAGCGTCCGACACGTTGCGCGTGGCGCAGCCGGCGCTGAGCCGGCAGATCAAGCTCTTGGAGCACGAGTTGCGCGTCGAATTGTTCACGCGCAACGGCCGCGGCATGGTGCTGACTGAAGCGGGGCGCCTGTTGCTGGCGCGCACCTCCGGCATCGTGCGGCAGATCGACCAGATTCGCGACGACATCCAGTCCGCCAAGGGGCCGCCGTCGGGCCAGGTCGTGCTCGGCCTGGTTCCGACCGTGAGCTGCGTGCTGTCGGCGCGCTTCGCGCGGCGCTGCGTCGAAAAATATCCCGGCATCTCGCTGCGCATCGTCGAAAGCTACAGCGGCCATATCGTCGAATGGCTGCATCGCGGCGAGATGGATCTCGCTATCCTGTACGGCCGCTCGGCCGACCTGCATCTCAATGTGCAGAGTCTCGGCCGCGACAACATCGTCGCAGTCGGCCCGCGCGGTTGCGGTCTCGCGCGCAAGAAGAACGTCGATATCGGCTGGCTGCTGCGGCAGCGGCTGGTGCTGCCCAGTCATTCGCACGGCCTCCGTGCGCTGATCGAGCACGCGGCCGCGCAGCGCAAGATCAAGCTCAACGTCCAGCTGGAAGCGGATTCGTTCCGCGTGCTGACCAGCCTGGTCGAGGAAGGCCTCGGCTTCGCGCTGCTGCCGCCATCCTCGGTCCACGCCGAGGTCGCGGACGGACGGCTGGAAACCGCTGCCGTCTCCAAGCCGATGTCACGCGAGCTCATTTTCGCCTCTCCGATCGACCGCCCGGCCTCGACGGCCTCGCTGGCCGTCACCGCGCTGTTGCGCGACGAGGTTGCCGCCTGCCGCAAGGAAGGCGTGTGGGACATCAAATTGAGTTAGGTGGGTGTCGTAGACCAGTCAGGCGCCGTGCGGTCTTCGCATCTGGCGCGACCTGTCATGCCGAAATTCTATAGCTGACCGCCCCATACTCCGCTGTCATCGCCCGCCTTGTGCGCAATTGCGCACTGGAGCGGGCGATCCAGTATTCCAGAGACGGCAGTGATAGAACCGAGAAGCCGCGGCGTACTGGATGCCCCGCTTTCGCGGGGCATGACAGCGGAGATTGGGGATCCGGCTTACCTTAAGAGCTCCTCGCAATGACGGAGGATGGAGCCGTTACCCCGGTATCCTCACCGGCAGCGACTCATATCCCTTGATAAAACTCGAATAGATCCGCTTCGGCTCACCGACCACCTCGATGCGGTCGAATCGTTTCAGCATCTCCTCCCAGACGATCTTGAGCTGGAGCTCGGCAAGCCGCATCCCGACGCAGCGGTGGATGCCGAAGCCGAAGGAGAGATGCGTGCGCGGCCGGGCGCGGTCGATGATGAATTCCTCGGGGCGCTCGATCATTTCTTCGTCGCGGTTGCCCGAGACGTACCACATTACGACGCGGTCGCCCTTCTTGATGTGCTTGCCGTTGATCTCGGTGTCGGCAAGCGCGGTGCGGCGCATATGCGCCAGCGGGGTCTGCCAGCGGATCACTTCCGGCACCATGGTATCGATCAGCGCCGGATTGGCGCGGAGCTTGTCGTACTGCTCGGGATTCTCGTTCAGCGCCAGCACCGAGCCAGTCATGGTGTTGCGCGTGGTGTCGTTGCCGCCGACGATGAGCAGGATGATGTTGCCCATGAGGTTGTCGGGGTCCATGAAGCGCGTGGCGTCGCTGTGCGCCATCAGCGACAGCAAGTCGTTGCGCGGCGCCGAGTTGACGCGCTCGTTCCACAGCTTCGACATGTAGGCGTAGCACTCGTCCATCTCGCGGCGGCGCTCTTCGGCGGATTCGACGATACCGCTCTTGGGCAGCGCGGTCGCGACGTCCGACCAGCGCGTCAGCTTGCGCCGCTCCTCCCAGGGGAAGTCGAACAGGGTCGCCAGCATCTGCGTCGTCAGCTCGATCGAGACGCGCTCGACGAAATTGAAGGTCTCGTTGCGTGGCAAATTGTCGAGCACGGTCTGCGAGCGCTGGCGGATCAGCTTTGCGAGCTCGTCCAGATGCGTCGGCGTGAACATCGGCGACACCGTCTTGCGCTGCGACGAGTGCTTGGGCTGGTCCATCGCGATGAAGCTCGGCCAGTCATAGCCCTCGGGCACGTCACGGATCCCGATGCCGCCGAGCGTCGAGTCCGAGGAGAACAGGCCGTGATTGGTGTCGACATGCATGATGTCGTTGTATTTCACCACCGACCAGTACGGCTCGATCGGCGCGTTGGTGCAGTAATGCACCGGCTCTTCCTTGCGCAGCCGCTCGAACCACGGCCACAGGGTGTCGTCCTGGAACAGCCTGGGCGCGCCCGGATGAAAATTCTTCAGCGGCGTCGCATAGGCTTCCTCGCGCGCGCGCCGCATGCGTTCGGCCTTGTCGGCCTTGACCGGGGTCTGAATGTTCATGGGCAGTCGCTCCCTGTGTTCGTTCACCCCGCAGCGCCAGCGGGGTGAGGGCTTCGTCGCAAGTGCCAATGTTATACACTATAATTCCGCGGTCACACCGCAATCTTGACCGGCAACGTTTCCAAACCCTTCACAAAGCTCGAATACACCCGCTTCGGCTCGCCGACTACGTCGATATGGTCGAATCGCTTGAGGATCTCCTCCCAGATAATCTTGAGCTGGAGTTCGGCAAGCCGCAATCCGACACAGCGGTGAATACCGAAGCCGAATGAGAGATGCGTGCGCGGCCGGGCGCGGTCGATGATGAAGTCGTAGGGCTTCTCGATCGCCTCCTCGTCGCGGTTGCCCGAGACGTACCACATCACGACCTTGTCACCTTTCTTGATCTGCTTGCCGCGGAACTCGAAATCGGCAAGCGCCGTGCGGCGCATATGTGCGAGCGGCGTCTGCCAGCGGATCACCTCGGGCACGAAGCTGTCGAGCAGCGCGGGGTTTTCGCGCAGCTTGCGGTATTGGTCCGGATGCTGGCTCAGCGCGAGAAGCGAGCCCGACATGGTGTTGCGGGTGGTGTCGTTGCCACCGACGATCAAAAGGATGAGATTGCCGAGGAAGTTCCGCGCATCCATGTCGCGCGTCGCGGCGCCATGCGCCATCATCGACAGCAGATCGCTCTTCGGCGGCTGCTCGATGCGCTCCTTCCAGAGCCGCGCGAAATAGCCGGCGCATTCCGTGAGCTCAGCCTGACGTTCGTCTTCGGTGGCGACCAGGCCGTCGGGGCCGGGAATGGTGGTGGCGATATCCGACCAGCGCGTCAGCTTGCGGCGATCGTCCCAGGGGAAGTCGAACAGCACCGCGAGCATCTGGGTGGTGAGCTCGATCGAGACCTGGTCGACCCAGTCGAACACCTCACCGCGCGGCAGATTGTCCAGGCACTCGGCCGAGCGCTTGCGGATGTTGAGCGCGAGATTGTCCAGATGCGTCGGCGTGAACATCGGCGCCACGGTCTTGCGCTGCGCCGCATGACGCGGCGGGTCCATCGAGATGAAGCTCTCGCGTCGAAGGTCGGGGTCGATGTCGCGGATGGTGATGCCGCCGAGTGCGGAGGCCGAGGAGAACACCGCATGGTTGGTCTCGATCTCCATGATGTCGTTGTAGCGCGTCACCGACCAGTACGGCCCGAACATCGAGTCCTTGGTGTAGTGCACGGGATCTTCGCGGCGCAGCCGGTCGAAATAGGGCCAGAACGTATCGGTCCTGAACAATTCGGGATCGCCGGGATCGTATTGCTCCAGCGGAAGTGACGACGCGCGCTCGCGCAATGCGTCGAGTTTCGCCGCGCTCTCAATGGTCCCGTGCATGACCGCTCTCCCTGACATGAACCGCGCGATTTTCTTGAATTCTGCGCTGCGGTATTTGGGGTGTAATTACAGCCCGTTGTCTGCGTCGGAGCAAGGGAGAGTTTTGCCACATCCAACCTTCGGGCGTTGCTCGGCTGGCAGTGCGTAGCCCGGATGGAGCGCAAGCGTAATCCGGGAATCGAGCCGCCATTGACGCTGTCCCGGATTGCGCTGCGCTCCATCCGGGCTACGGACCACGGGTTCACCAACGTGATCTGCCGCACGCCTCAGCCAGCGGAATCGTGCGAGAAATCGCTCGAAACCGAGGTAAAATCGAACCCGCCCATCTTGGGGATCGACCAATCTTTGATCTATAGTTTGAGCGGATCAGATCCGCATCCCGAGGTTGCTGCCGTGAACGACATGCAATGGGCCCCCATCGGCCCCTCCGAACCGGTCCCGCCGCCGCTGCCGCCCTCGCGGGTCGACTTCACCGGCAATCGCACCGAGTTCCGCAAAATGGTCACCAAGGGTGCCATGCTGGAGCTCGTCACCTTTGGCTTCTACCGGTTCTGGCTCGTCACCGACATCCGCCGTCATTTGTGGTCGAACACCGCGATCGACGGCGACGCCGCTGAATATACCGGCCGCGCCAAGGAGCTCCTGGTCGGCTTCCTGTTCGCCCTTGCGATTCTGGTGCCGATCTATCTCGCCTATTTCCTGGTCGGTATCGAGTTCGAGCGCTGGCAGGGCTTCGCCTCGACGCCGCTGTTCATCGCCTTCTATGCCTTCGGCCAGTTCGCGATTTTTCGTGCGCGCCGTTATCGCTTGACCCGCACGGTCTGGCGTGGCGTGCGCTTCTGGATGGACGGCTCCGGCTGGATCTATTCGTTCCGCGCGATGCTGTGGGGCCTGCTGGTGTTCCTGACGCTCGGCCTGGCGCTGCCGTGGCGCGAGGCGTCGCTGGAGCGCTACAAGATGCGGCACACGTATTTCGGCGATCTGCAGGGCGACTTCGAAGGTGACGGCTGGACTTTCTTCAAGCGCGGCTGGTGGCTGTGGCTGCTCACTCCGATCGCGGTCATCATCTTTCCGCTTGCGCCGTTCCTCTATGCCGAGTTCAAGGCGCGCGAATGGCGCTGGTGGCTCAACGGCATCCGCATCGGCGGCGTCAGCCTGTCCTCGGATCTGCCGCACAATGCTTTCTACGGCCTTTACTGGAAGATGGTTGGCTGGTGGATGCTGCTCTCGACCCTGTTCGGCCTCTATATCGGCGGTGCCACCATGCTCGTCGTCAAGGTGAGTGGCGTGCCGGCTGAGCAGGTGTTCGGGCCGGACCACGCCGCCAAGAGCATCCCGATGCTGGTGATGATGGTGATCGGCTATTTCGCGCTTGCCCTTGCCATCAACATCATCATGCGCGTCTACCTCCAGCGCGATCTCTGGGCCAAGGTGCTGGAGACCGTCGCGGTGCACGATATCGGAGCCGCAGCCGACGTCCGCGCCAACGGCGAGCTGGCCAGCGCGCTCGGTGAGGGCTTTGCCGATGGTCTCGATGTCGCAGGATTCTAGATCGTGAGCGATGTGACCGCCGAGCCCGGCGCCGAGACGAAGCCCGGACAACCGGCGATCTTCTTCGACGGATTGTCGAGCCGCCGGCGTCAGGTCATGCTGACACTGGGTGACGTGCTTGAGATCGCCGAGCCGAGCGATGGACAGGCGGGCGTGACCGTCACGCGCTGGGCCTTTGACGAGATCCGTCGTGCCGACAGTCCGGCCGGCATCCTGCGCCTGACCGCGACATCCGCACCGCCGCTGGCGCGGCTCGAGATCCGCGATGCTGCTTTCGGAGCCGATCTCGTTGCACGCTGTCCGCGGCTCGACGAGCACCAGACCACGGGCCGCGGTGTTGCTAAAATCGTCGGCTGGTCGCTTGCGGCCGCAATCTCCATCGTCTGCGTCGTGCTGTTCGGCGTGCCGCTCGCCGCGGATCGTCTGGCGCCGCTGGTGCCGAAACCGATCGAGCGGCGGATCGGCGATGCGTCCGAGGTCCAGGTGAAAACCATCTTCGGCCGCTCCACTTGCAGTGACCCGGCCGGTCAGGCCGCCTTCTCCAAGCTCGTCAACCGCCTGCGCGACGCCGCTGGGCTCGACGACGACTCCATGACGGCCGGCGTGCTGCCGAGCTCGGTGCCGAATGCGTTCGCGCTGCCGGGTGGCAAGGTCTTCGTGCTCAACGCCCTGCTCGAAAAGGCCGACAGTCCCGACGAGATCGCCGGCATCCTCGCTCACGAGCTCGGCCATCTCAAGCATCACGACAACATGCGCGGCCTGATCTACAACGGCGGCACCTCGTTCCTGATCGGCCTGTTGTTCGGCGACGTCACCGGCTCGTCCGCCGTGATCTTCGCCTCGCGCAGCCTGGTCGAAGCCTCCTATTCGCGCGAGGCCGAGACCAATGCCGACACCTTCGCGATCGACATCATGCACAAGCTCGGCCGCTCGCCAAAACCCGCGGCCGAGTTGATGTTCCGCATCACCGGCAAGGAAGGCGGATCAGGCTTCACCATCCTGGCGAGCCACCCGCTGACCGAGGACCGCCTCGCCCGCATGACGAAAGAAGACCGCCCCGCCAGCGGCCCGCCGCTGCTGACGGACACGGAATGGCAGGCGCTGAAGGGCATTTGCGGAGGCGGTAAGATCTGAGCGGGATGAGATCAGGCTCGATCGTTGCAACGACGGAGGTGCGCTCCCTCCCCCGCTTGCGGGGGAGGGTTGGGGAGAGGGTATCTCCGCAATCGAGAACCCCCAAGAGGAAAGAGCCCTCACCCGGCGCGTTGCGCCGACCTCTCCCGCAAGCGGGAGAGGTGCACCGAGCCCGCGGCCGCCTGATTCAACCTGAGCCCATTCCGCTTCATCGCGTCCCATAGGCGCGGTCGCCGGCGTCGCCGAGGCCCGGCAGGATAAAGCCGTTCTCGTCGAGGCCTTCATCCACCGCCGCGGTCCAGATATGCACGTCCGGATGCAAGCCGCGCAGGCGCTCGAGTCCCTCCGGAGCCGCGATCAGGCAGGCGAGGCGAATGTCCTTGGCGCCGCGCTCCTTCAGCCGGTCGACTGCGGCGACGGCCGTGTTGGCGGTCGCGACGACAGGCGTCACCACGATCGCGAGGCGCTCGCTGAGATCCGATGGCGATTTGAAGAAGTACTCGACCGCGGCAAAACTATGCGGCTCGCGGTAGAGGCCGATATGCGCGACGCGCGCGGTCGGCACCAGATCCATCATGCCGTCGACGAAGGTGGTGCCGGCGCGCAGCATCGGCACGAACACCAGCTTCTTGCCGGCGATCTTGGCCGAGTGCATCGTCGCCAGCGGCGTCTCGATCACGGTGTCAGCGAGTGGCAGGTCGCGCGTCACCTCGTAGCAGAGCAGCATGCCGATCTCCTTGATCAGCTCGCGGAACGACTTGGTCGAGATCGATTTGTCCCGCACAAGCGTCAGCTTGTGCTGGACCAGCGGATGATCGACGATCGTGACGCCTTCCATGATCGGATGCTCTTGCTTTTCCCTTCTCCCCCTGTGGGAGAAGGTGGCGCGAAGCGCCGGATGAGGGGTCTGTTTCCGCGAACTCAAACGAGAGGTAGGAAGTTAGAAAACAGTGCCGTCGCTGATCGCCTTGAGCGGCGGCGAGCCGTCGGGACGGCGCGCAAACGCAATGGCCCGGCCCGCGGCCCAGGTGCCGCCTTCCAAAATGCTGGCGAGCGGCAGTGACTCCGGCGTGCGGCCGAGTTTTACGCGAACCAGCTCCGCCACTCGGTCCAGCAGTGCAACCGTCAGCGCGCGCCACTCCACCACGAGCAGCGAATCCACCGCATGCGCACGATCGGCGTCCGCGGCATCGCGCAGGCGCAGCACCTCGTGATCGACGAACAGGCCGCCATTGCGGTATTCGGCAAGCCCGGTCAGGCCGTCGATGTCGGTGACCTCTAATCCCGCGCGCTGGAGCGGTTCGATCAGCGAATAGCTCAGCCATTGCGACAGCTTGTGCAGCGGCACGAGGCCGGCGGTCGCATCATCGGCCTTGATCGCGGGATGGCGCCAGCAATCGCCGAGCGGGACGCCGGCGAGCTCGAGTCGCGACGGCCAGATCGGTCCGAGCTGGTTCAGCACCGCGGACAGGATCGCGGGCGCGGGGATGGCGCCGTTCGTTGCCTGCGCGGCGATATGATCGAACAAGCCGCCCGGTCGTGGGGTGTCGTACATGCCGAAGACATCGGGGCGCGCCGCAACCTGCTGGCCGAGGCGCCGCAGCAGATCGGTGCGTCCCTCGAGGCCGAGCAGCGGATTGGCATCGCTCGCCTGAAAGGCTGAATTGAGCGCGGCGAGCGGCAGTTTTGCGAGCACATCCGCATCGACCCTGAACGGCGCGCGTGCATCGGCGGAGAAAAGTCCGCCGGCAAACATGTCAAGGCTTGCAATCGCAAGCCCCTCGGATCGGCCGATGCCTTGCCCCGTCACAGCGTCGCGATAGCGCCACGCAGCACCCGCGCCGGCATCGAGCAGCACGCTGACGATGGCGAGGTCGAACTCCGCGCGCGCCCGCGCCGCGCGATCGGGCCACGATGTCGCGTCGGCCAGCAGCGCCCAGCGGTCGACGCCGCCGAACACAAAATGCCGCCACCGCGCATGGAAGGGAATGTCCAGCGTCGGATAGGCTTTGCGCGTGACAGCCAGCACGGCCTCCGCAACGCGGTCCATCCGATCCATGTCGATGGTGAAATGCGTGAGCTCGCCGTTCAGTCCGATTGCGAGCATCTCGCCAGCCCGCGCGCGAACCGCCTTTGCGGTGAGGAGCGCACGTGCTTGCAGTTCTGATACGTCCGCCATCGCCTGATCAGTATTTTTCCAGCGAACGTCCGACCACGCCATCGACGTCCTTCTCGGGCGCAATGTCGGTCGTGTAATAGCCGGCGGCCTTCTTCGCGGCGATCTCGACATGCGCGTCAGCCGGGATCAGCTCCAGCGGGATCGGCACGCGCTCGACGATGTCGATGCCTTGCGAGGTCAAAGCGTCGTACTTCATGTCACTCATCGACAGGAAGCGGTCGATGCGCTTCAGGCCGAGCCAGTGAATCGTATCGGGCATCAATTGCTGGAAGCGCGCGTCCTGGACACCGGCGACGCATTCGGTGCGCTCGAAATAGGCTGCGGCGGCGTCGCCGTCTTCCTGACGCTTGCGCGCATTGTAGACCAGGAATTTGGTGACCTCGCCGAGCGCGCGGCCTTCCTTGCGATTGTAGATGACGAGCCCGAGCCCGCCCTCCTGCGCGCCGCGCGCGGATTCCTCGATGCCGTGGATGAGATAGGGCCGGCAGGTGCAGATGTCGGAGCCGAACACGTCGGAGCCGTTGCACTCGTCATGGACGCGGCAGGTGATCTTGGTGCGATGGTCAGGTAGTTTTGTCACATCGCCGAACATGTAGACGGTGGTGCCGCCGATCGGCGGCAAAAACACCTTCAGGTCCGGCCGGGTCACGAGCTCGGGGAACATGCCGGCGGTCTGCTCGAACAGCGTGCGGCGCAGTTCGGTCTCGTTGGTCGCAAAGCGCTCGGCAAGGCCGGGCAGATACCAGACCGGATCGATCGCGATCTTCACCACCGAGACGCTGCCATTGGCATGCACGACCTCGCCGTCGGCGCGCAGTCGCTTGGCCGCAAGCGCCTCGCGGATTTCGGGCAGGTCGAGCCGCGCGCGCGTCACCGCGATGCTCGGGCGGATATCGACGCCCTCGGCGATGTCCTTGCCGAAATTCTCGGCGACCAGATGACCCCAGGGGTCGAGCGCGACGATCTTTGCGGGATCGCGCCACTGCTCAAACGGCCCGATGGTCGCCGCCGGAAACGTGTTGGTGAGATCAGGGCGCCTGATCGGATCGAGCGCACCGGCGGAGACGGCGAGTGCGCGATACATCGCGTAGGAGCCGCCATGGCTGCCGATCACGTTGCGATCCCCAGCGCGCGACACCGTGCCGATGATCGGCCCGCGGGCGCGCGCATCGGCAGCACCCCAGTGAATCGGAAAGGCCGCCTTGCGGCCCGGCTCCGGGTGCGAGGTGAGGCGGATGTGGTCGGTACGGTTCGCGCGGCTCATGGCCAAACTCCCAAAAAGCCAACGGCCCGCCGCTCGGACGGGCCTGGCTCTGCGGCGTTACCGGCACAGGCCGGCGACGCAATCCAACATATTGTAGCGGCCGGCCACGACAGACAAGTTAATCGTGCGGGGCGGGCAGCGGCCGGGCACCGGAACGGCCGGATCGGCGGCCGGCGCCAGAACGCACCCTATATCTATGTAATTGTTCGAATTTTTTGAAGGGGTGCCTCTAACGCCCTCGAAACAGGCGACTGGATAAAACCTGGATATTCGGACATATCGAGGGGATCGCCCTGGAGAAATGCCATGTCCGCCGCCAGCTACGTCGATCCCCGCAATGGAAAGCTCTATCCGCTTCACGAGCCGCGCTGGTGCTCGGACGAGCGCACGCCGTTGCTGGTGACGCCGGGGGCTGGGATCTCGCGCGCGGACATCGATGGCCGGACGCGGTCGCTCTGGCGCTACCGGGCGGCGCTGCCGGTGGAGATCAGGGATCCGATTTCGCTCGGCGCGGGCTGCACGCCGCTGGTGCAGCAGGGGTGGGGCGATCTGCGGCCGTTCTTCAAGCTCGAATGGTTCAACCCGACCGGCAGCTTCAAGGACCGGGGTTCGGCGGTCATGCTGTCGTTCCTGCGCCAGATCGGCGTCGACGCCATTCTGGAGGATAGTTCCGGCAATGGCGGCTCGTCGATGGCCGGACTTGGCGCGGCCGGCGGCATGCGCGTGAAGATTTTGGCGCCGGCCTCGACCTCGCCGGCCAAGATTGCGCAGGTGCGCGCCTACGGCGCCGAGGTGCAGCTCGTCGAGGGCCCGCGCGAGGAGTCGGAGGCCGAGGCTATCCGGCAGTCGAGCCAGACCTTCTATGCCAGCCACAACTGGCAGCCCTTCTTCCTCGAAGGCACAAAATCGCTGGCCTATGAAATCTGGGAAGATCTCGGGTTTCGCGCGCCCGACAACGTCATCGTTCCCGTCGGTGCCGGCAGCAGCCTGTTGGGTTGCGCCTTCGGCTTCCGCGAGTTGCTGAAGGCGGGGCAGATTGCAAAACTGCCGCGCCTGTTCGCGGCCCAGCCGCTCAACTGCTCGCCGATCGATGCCAGCTTCAAGGCCGGCGTCAATACGCCCGTCGCGCGCGAGGTCAACAAGACCATCGCCGAAGGCACCGCGATCAAAAATCCGCTGCGGCTGCGCGAGATCATCGGCGCGTTGCGCGAAAGCGGTGGCGGCACGGTCGCGCTCACCGAGGACGAGATCGTCGCCGCCCTGCGGCGCCTCGCGCGGCAGGGCCTGTTCGCCGAGCCCACCAGCGCCAGCGCGGCGGCTGCGCTGGAGAAACTCTCCGCCACCGGCGCCATCAAGGCGAACGAGACCACGGTCGCAGTCCTCACCGGCACCGGCCTGAAGGCCGCGACCACGGTCGCCGATCTGGTGGGGTAATCGTAGGGTGGGTTAGCCATGCGGATGCGCGAAGCGCAGTCCGCGTGGCGTAACCCACCACTTCTGTCGACGCGGAAGCCGAAGTGGTGGGTTACGCTGGCGCTAACCCACCCTACGAGCTGCGCTCGCAATGACGGCGGGATCACTCCTTCAAATCATTCACCCGCTTCACCCAAATCCGCACGTCGGCGATCACCTCGGGCAGCACTGATCTCACCTCCAGCACGGTCATGCCGGGCTTGATGCGGGGGTCGTAGAGCAAATTGAGGATGTACTGGTCGTAGACGTCGAAATAGCCCATCGACACATTGTCGTTGAACATCGTCCACGGCACGCTCGCGGTGTCGTTGATCGGGCCGAGCGACTGCAGCAGCTCCTCATAGGCGCAATCGAGGAAGGTGAAGTCGCTGATGTCGACGGTGAGGATGACGTCGGAATGCTCGATCTCGAAATTGTCGTTCTTGCGAAAACCTGACAGGCATTGCGGATCGAGCGAGGTGCGGATCTCGCGCGCCTTCTCCGCGCCGTAGAAGCTCGCGATGGTGCGATAGAGGTCGCGGTCGCGCACGAGCTTGACCCGCACATTCGCCGCTTCGGCGGTCGCGGTCATGGCGATGTCGAGATGCTGCACGCGCGTGCCGATGTCGGCCACGACCTTTGCGAGCTGCGCCTTGCGGTCGGCGCGGTCGCTCTCGGCGAACACGCGCACCGGTCCGTCGAACTTGCGGATGCGGTCGACGCGGCCGGCGAGGTGATATTCGGCGCCGAAGGCGGTCTTCAGAAAGCCGTCGACGATCTCGGCGTCGGTAAAGCTCTTCTTCTCGGCGCGCTGGCGCGAGGCAATCGCAGGCAGCTCGCCGGCGATCGCTATGGGTGCGGTGTCAGGCACACATGTGAGCACTGCAAACGCCAGCAGGGCAAAGCGAACGGCAACCGAGGGCGAGTTCATTGCGCTCATCGTCGCGCAACGCTGCCGTATTCGCGCGGCGCACACAAGTCCGCATATTCACGCGCCCGGCAGATTCCTGCTGCTTTCAAGCACAGTGCCGTAGGGTGGGCAAAGCGAAGCGTGCCCACGATTTCTCTCGAATCATTGATAGGTGGTGGGCACGGCGCAAGTGCGCCTTTGCCCACCCTACGGAAGCCAGCGCCGGCTCTAGTTGTTGAGCACCACCACCGTGGTGCCGACACCGACGCGGCCGTAGAGGTCGGTGACGTCGTCATTGGTCATGCGGAAGCAACCCGAGGACACCGCCTGGCCGATCGTCTCCGGCTCGTTGGAGCCGTGGATGCGGTAGAGCGTCGATCCCAGATACATCGCGCGCGCGCCGAGCGGATTCTCGATGCCGCCCTTCATGTGGCGCGGCAAGTCGGGCCGGCGGGCGATCATCTGCGACGGCGGCGTCCATTCCGGCCATTCCTTCTTGGCGGTGATCTTGTGCACCCCACCCCAGCGGAAGCCGTCGCGGCCGACGCCGATGCCGTAGCGCAAGGCCTGGCCGTCCTGGAGCACCAGATAGAGCCGGCGCTCGGCGGTGTTCACCACGATCGTGCCGGGGGCATAATTGCCGTTGTACATGACGGTGGTGCGGGGGATCGGGCTTGAGCCGCCGCCGAGATAGCCGGTGGAGCTGGTGCCCGTGAAGTCTATCATTCCCGCCGCGGATGCGTCGGCTGCACCAGCCAGCAAGAGTGCCATTGCGGTTATCGGCGCGGCAAAAAACCGGATCATTGCTTCCCCCAGAAAAAATCGATTCAACGAAAGCCAGAGGCCATATTTGCGGGCGTTTCGCAAGCCACGGCCCCGTGAGGGGCGTCGTCCACCGCGATTGGCGTTACCAAATCGGCAACCAAAAGCATTAGCCAAACCGGCAGGTTGCCCTGCGGGGCAGGGCCGCGATGCCGGCTATTGCTTTGACGGGGCCCGCGAACAATGATTGATCCCATGGATCGCTGGAATGGATCACTGGAAATAAGCCGGTTGCGGGAGCAGACAGAATGAACGGTGCGGAAAGCCTGGTGCGGACGATGGTCAAGGGCGGGGTGGACGTCTGCTTCACCAACCCGGGCACCTCCGAGATGCATTTTGTCGCGGCGCTCGACCGCGTGCCGGGGATGCGCTGCGTGCTCGGCCTGTTCGAAGGCGTGGTGACGGGCGCGGCCGACGGCTATTTCCGCATGAAGGGCACGCCGGCCTCGACCCTGCTGCATCTCGGCCCCGGCCTCGCCAATGGCCTTGCCAATCTGCACAACGCCAAGAAGGCCAATTCCGGCATCGTCAACATCGTCGGCCAGCACGCCGTCTACCACATCGACTACAACGCACCGCTGACCTCCGACATCGAGGGCCTTGCCCGGCCGATGTCGTCCTGGGTCCGCACCTCGCCGAATTCCAAATCGGTCGCCGCCGACGGCGCCGCGGCGATCGCTGCCGCCAAAAGCGCCCCGCCGCAGATCGCGACCCTGATCCTGCCCGCCGACACCGCCTGGAACGAGGCCGACGGCATCGCCGAGGTGCCGGCAGAGCAGCAGCGCGCCAGCTACTCGCCGCAGGCGGTCGAGCAGGCCGCCAGGATTTTGCACGGCGACGGCGAGGGCACGCTGCTCTTGATGACCGGGAGCGCGCTGAGCGAAAAGGGCCTGGCACTGGCCGAGCGCATCGCCAACAAGACCGGCTGCACCGTGATGGGCCCGACCTTCCGCCCGAAGATGGCGCGTGGCCGCGGCCGCTTCTCGATCGACCGCATTCACTATGTCATCGAGAACGCGCTGCCGATGCTGGCGAAGTTCCGTCACATCGTGCTGGTCGAGTCCGACGATCCGGTGGCGTTCTTCGCCTATCCGAACAAGCCGAGCATGCTCAAGCCCGAGGGCTGCGAGGTCCATCGCATGACCTCCTGGGGCGAGAATTCGGTCGCAGCGCTCGACGCGCTGGCCGGCGCTGTGAAGGCCAGCGCCAAGGACGTCAAGCCGCAGGCTTTGCAGGAGCTGGTGAAACCGACCGGTGCGCTCACCTTCGCCTCGATCGCGCAGGCGATCGCATGCGCCATCCCCGAGAACGCGATCATGGTCGACGAGTCGCTGACCACCGGCCGCGGCTTCTTCCCGCCGACTGCGGCGGCCGCGCCACACGACTGGCTGCAGAACATGGGCGGTTCGATCGGCTTCTCGACGCCGATGTCGATCGGCGCCGCGATCGCCTGCCCGGACCGCAAGGTCATCACCATGGTCGGCGACGGCAGCGCGATGTACACGATCCAGTCGCTGTGGACGCAGGCGAGAGAGAACCTCAACATCGTCACCATCGTGTTCGCCAACCGCATCTACCAGATCCTGCGCGGCGAGTTCGACAATGTCGGCGCCGGCGAGCCCGGCCAGCGCGCCAACGACATGCTCCGCCTCGACCGCCCGACGCTCGATTTCGTCGCGCTGGCCAAGGGCATGGGCGTGCCCGGCCGTGCCGTCACCAATGCCGACGAGTTCAACAAGGCGCTGGCCGAGGCCGTCGCCGAGCCCGGACCGCGGCTGATCGAAGTCATTATGTGATGTAGGCTCTCTCCTTACGTCGTCCCGGCGAAAGCCGGGACCCATAACCCCAGGGAGAGGTTTGGCGAAGATTCGGGGGCCGGTACGCGCATCGCGCGCAGTCGACGGACCTCGCAGTATGAGTCCCGGCGTTCGCCGGGACGACACTGATGGCGTGGCGCGCTCCTCACCACGCTGGGCCCGGAGGCACGATGCAGACCGAGCTGAACAAGGTGATCGCTGCGCTCCGGGACTTCTACGCCCAGGAAGGATTTTTGTTCGAGAAGGACATCGGCGAGCGTGCCATCACGCACCGCTTCGCCGTCTATCTCGAGCGGCAGTTTTCGGGCTGGTCGGTCGACTGCAACTATGACCGGCTCGGCGAGCGCACGCTGCATCTGCCGCACGGCACCATCATCTCGACCGACGATCATCTCGGCAAGTCGATCTACCCTGACGTCGTCGTGCACCAGCGCGAGATTCCGAACAATCTGCTCGCCGTCGAGATCCGCAAGGCGAGCAATCACACGCCGCTGGAGCACGACCAGCACAAGCTGATGGCGCTGACCGATCCGCACGTCTGGTTCGCCTATTGGATCGGCGTGCTGCTGGTGCTGGACAAGCACAATGTGACGATTTCGGAAGTCTATGTCAGCGGTGTTCTCGATCAGCCACAGTCGCTCTGGTTCGCGGAGCGGCTAAAAGAGAGCGGTCTCGGGGTGGTGCATTAGCGCGTCTCCTTATTGACCCGCAGGCAACCTCCGCGTTCTCAAAAAGTAGCAATGGTGATAAGCATGCGGTTGGGATTCCGGCCTATCGGGGGGCAATAGTGGTCGCAAAGCTTAGCCAGATCGTTCTTCTCGGTGCATTCGGAGTGTTCTCCGCGCTTGGCACTGCTCACGCTGCAACCGTTGTGGCCCTTGGAGCCAGCAACACCTTCGGCAAGGGTGTATCGCGCAGCCAATCCTACCCCGCACAACTGGAAACGCTTCTGCGTGCGAAGGGTCTTAACGTCCGTGTCATCAATGCTGGCGTCAACGGTGACACCACGGGAGGCATGTTGGCCCGACTGGATCGAGTGGTTCCGAAGGGAACGAGCGTTGTCATCCTTCAACCCGGCGGAAACGACCGGAGAAAGCTGGCCGCTGACAACACGCCTGCCATCCAAAGTCGGCTAAGCGCGATGGGAATCAAGGTTATTATGCTCCCGAATGGGATGCTGCACGGACTTCCGCATCAGCCTGATGGACAACATCTCACGCCAGAGGGCTATCACTCGCTGGCAGAGGAGCTGGCTGGCCAAGTTGCCGCGGCACTGGGGAAATAGCGCCAAACAACGTCGCGCTCCGAGGGCAAACCGGAGGCGGCGAGTTTGTGAGCGCACGCCCTTTGTGGAAAGGCCGCCCGCGTGACGCGAGCGGCCTTGTCGTCAACCGTCACCAGCTCAATGCAGCGGCACGCCGCCACCCAGTGCGTAGGTCACGAGATCCTTCAGCCGGAAATCGGGACCGGTCACCGGCGCCCAGTTCGGGTCGAGCGACAGCATGGAGGAGGCGTCGCCGAACATCATGCCGAGGAAGACTTCGGCAACGATGCGGCCGCCGACCGGCCCGAGCTGCGGCGTGTTGATGCCGCCCGCCGGCGCACCGGTGGCCGGGATCGTGACCGCGGTCTGGAATTGCCGCGCTTCGGCGAGGATGTAGGTCCAGAGCGGGCAGTTACCCTTGAACACGCCGTTCGCAATCGACGCGATCGGCACTTGCGGATCGCCTGTCGGGTCGGGGTTGTCGACGGCGCGGCCGATGACGATCTGCTCGTCGGTCAGCGGCGTCAGGTGCATCGCCTTGGCGACCGCCTGGCCCGAGGGCAGTCCGAGCCGCCAGCTGCGCTCGAGATTGCGAAGCGCGAGCGACGACGGATTGGAGGCGACCTCCGGCGGCAGCCTGCGCAGCGGATCGACCAGCGAGGTGTCGATGCGATAGGCGAGCTGCAGCCGCCTCTTGTTGTCCGGATTGGTGCTGTCGTCCTCGACGCCATAGGCGCGCGTGTCGATGTCGATGAACCGCCCCCAATCGATGGCGCGTCCCGGACCCATGGCGCGGAAGCCGGTCAGCGCGTTGGTGTCGGGGTTGTTGGGATCTGGGAAGATCTGCAGCAGCATGTTGTCGGCGTCGTTCAGCCGATAGCCGGGCCGGATCATGGAGTGGCCGAGCCGGTAGGCCGCGACCGAAAACTCGACCGGCATGTAGGGATAAGTCTTCCAGTGATAGTAGGCGAGCTTGCTGCGGTCGTAATGGCCGCCGGTCCTGAGATCGTTCAGAACGCCGGCATTGACGATGCGCGGCAGGAAGTCGTTCAGCACGACGTATTGATAGTGGAAGCGGACGCGCTGCTGGATCGTTTCGAAGGGGATGCCGTCATTGTCGTCGACCATGCGGTTGTGGAAGCGCAGCATCAGCGCCTGAAACTGCGAGACGATGCTGTTCTCGTCGTTGCGGGGATCGCCGATCAATGCGCGGCCCTTGAAGCGCGGCAGGTCGCTGGCGTTGGATACGCCGGTGCCGGTCAAGGGATCGCCGAGGAGGAACTTGCCGTTGTTGTCGTACATGTAGGGCTGGTCGTTCGGTCCGCGCCCGTAGACATTGTCCATGTCGAACGAGGGGGTTCGGAAATCGACGAGCCCGTCCGGATCCTGCTGCTTGGTCAGCGAGCTCACGGGATCGAAGGTGATGTCGTGATCGACGAACTGGCCGAAGTAAGTGTAGAGCGCGGGAATCCCGCTCTCCTCGGGGTCGGGACCGTCCTTCGGCGGATCGAAACCGCCGACCATGTTGTCGGCGAGCGCCGCGAGATTTGCGACGTTGTCGGCCTCGTTCGGGCCGAATTTCGCCGGCGTCAGATTGCGGAACATGCGGCCGAAGCGGCCCTGTGACAGCGGCGAACGGGTGGCGTTCAGACCGCGCGGCGTAATGGCGTGACGACTGCTCATAATGTACCTCCATGAAAAGTTACGACGGCAAGCAACTAAAGTTAAAATTGTAGATGATGAGATATGCATGTGAGGCTAGATCGCGGAATTCGGCGTCGCAATGCGCTGCTTCACACATCGCGCGACGTCGATGCGGTTCCATGAGCGAGTGCTGCAATCAAGCTGCGGATGTGCTTTGCAAATTTTTCACGCATCGATGCCGAATAACATTCTCGTCATCGAAAATCGCGGCGCGAAGCCATGTCAGCTTCGCCGACCTAATTGTTGAAGCGATTTGTCGCAGCGAACATCGTGTTCGCGTCAAAATTGCAAGCCGCGTGTGCGCGCCGCCTCGTCAGTCGTCGCGGGCTTGCGCGAAGGCGTAGCGCGGGTTGATGCCGCAGCCTCACGCGTGCCGGGACTCGTCCGACGCATTGTCGCGCGCGTCCTGGTCTCGGCGCGTGCGCGGCGTTCGGCATCGCCTTATGATGCACAAGCCGTCGTGGGCCAAGCCTTGGTAGGTCAGGCCTTAGTAGGTCAGGCCTTGGTGGACAATGTGACCTCGGCCACAGTTTGCGGCCAGGGTCCCGCCTATCTTCGGGGCACTTGCACGCGTCGATCCCGCGGGACTAGGCTTCCGTCATTGGGGATCAGGCATTTTGGAGGTTCTGATGCAAAAATCATATTTGCTGGCTGCGACTGCGGCACTGGCGCTCATCATGCAGACATCGCTCGCGCTGGCGCAGAACGCGCCCGCCGCAGGCGGCACGCCGCCGGCCGCCGCGGCCACCACGACGGCGCCTGCTGCGACCACTGCGCCGGCCGCCACATCCACGCCGGCTGCGACCACCGACAATTCGACGGCGCCGGCCGGTTCGAAGAAGAGTGCCGAGAAGAAGCCGGCGAAGAAGAAGATGACGCGGCAGCAGGAGATCGACCATTCGGTTGACAGCGGCACCGTTCCCGCGCGCTATCGCAGCTCCGTGCCGAAGCAGTACCAGCAATATATTCCGTTCGAGAAGCAGTGACCGATCGCGCCGCGGCGCGAGGTGTTTTGCGCCTTGCGCCGCGGTGGAACTGGACAGAAGCCATGCGGGAGCGATGGCTCGATCTGATCGGCTGACCCTGTGGCGGTCTGCGGTTCCGGTGTTAGATTGGGCGAAGCCGGGGGGAAGCCGTGATGAGTGACGATGCGAGGGATGCTGGCCTTGTGGCCATGATCAGCAGCATCCTGGGAGGCAACAAGCGCGCAGAGGCAGCCCACCCGCCGCCGCTTGCCGACTTCATGCCGGCCCCGCCCCCGGTCGGACCGGCGCCGGAACTGGCGCAAATCCCGGAAGCGGAATCTCCGAAGCTCCAGGACGCATCCGATCAGGCGGTGGTGGTTCCGAAGCCGGTTGCGCCCGGTCCGCCCCTGACGCCGGACGGCAAGCGGCTTCTATCGGCGGACGTCATTGCCGATCTCGTGCTCGGCGAGTTGCGCAAGATCGAGGATTTTCCGGCGTCCGGCGTCTCGGTGACGGTCTACGGCTATCGGCACTGGAACGCGATGATCACCTTCGCGCCGTTCTCGACCACGTTCCAGAACGCGACCCGGTTCCGCCAGGCTTTGCCCGATCTCGTCTTCAAGCTCCGCCGTTTCGTCGCACTTGAGATATAATGAGGGACGATCGCCGGCGGCCCGGCGCGGTTCATTTCGGTGGATCGCGGTGTGATGGCGCGTTGGTCGTTCCAGAACTATTCGACAGGATATTCGAATTGAGCGTCGCCTTTACCAAGGAAGAAAGCGCCGAGACCGCCTCCGAGACATTGTTGCCGGATCGCCCGATCTCGCCGCATCCGAACCTCGCCACGGAAACAGGCTTGCAGGCGCTGCAGACGCAGCTCCAGCAAGCGCGCGAGGCTTATGAAGCCGCGCAAGGCATCGATGACGTCAACGAAAAGCGCCGGCAATCGGCCGTGCCCTTGCGCGATGTCCGCTACTTCGTCGAACGGCTGCGCACGGCGCAACTGGTTCCCAATCCGGCGTCGAACGAGATGGTCGCCTTTGGCAGCACCGTGACGTTCAGCCGCGCCGACGGCCGCGTGCAGACATATCGTATCGTCGGGGAAGATGAAGCCGATCCGAAGGCGGGGTCGATCTCGTTCGTCTCGCCGGTTGCGAAGTCGCTGATGGGGAAGGCCGTCGGTGACGTCGTCGGCTCGGGAACACAAGAGATCGAGCTTATCGAGATCGCGTAGCGATCCGGGCTTCCTGGTTCATCCTGCTGTCAAGCAAAAACCTTAAGTTGATCAAGATTTGAAACGATCCTAGCATTTGGAGCTGTCGGGCAACTCTGCATGAAGTGAGGTTCGATAATGTCGTTGAGCAAGGCCTTCAATGAGCGTCTAACGGAACTCAAATTTCATCCCGCTGTTCTCGCGGTCAGGCAAATCAAGAAGCGGCTGGCCGATAGCGGGCCTGCACTACGCCTCAAGTTCAATACCCAGAAGCGCGACGAGATCATCGGCGAGTACAAGCGCGGATCGAGCGTGCAGGACGTCATCGACTTCACCAAGCAGCACATGGGCACGGGCTCCTGCCAGATCGAGACGGAGATCTCGTCGGCCCTCGACTACATCGCAGCGTCCGCGCCGAAGCTCGTGGTTGAAATCGGCACGCTGAACGGCGGAACCTCGCTCCTGTTCGGACGATTTCTTCCGACCATGGAGACGATGATCTGCATCGATCTGCACGTGAAGAACAAGGAAATGCTGAAGCTGCTTGCGACGCCGAAGCAGCAATGGACGTTCTACGACATGCCGTCCTACGCGGATGACACAGTCAAGCGGGTCGAGAAATTTCTCGATGGCCGGTTGATCGACGCGTTGTTCATCGACGGCGATCATCGCTACGAGGGCGTCAAGCAGGACTTTCTCTGCTACCGGCACTACGTCAGGGAGGGCGGCATCATCCTGTTCCACGACATCTGCGAGTCCAGCGGCAACACCAGCGCCTGGGCCGGCGGCGTTCCGCAGCTATGGCGCGAATTGTCGCCGTTCTACGAGCACAAGGAATTCGTTCAAAGCCGCAGCCAGGAAGGCTTCGGCATCGGCGCGCTGAAATACACCAAGGCGGCAAATCCGTTTCCGTCGGCGTGACGGATGTACGTTGTCATTGGAGAGGACGAAGCGGCCCCGAAAGACGGGGCCGTTCTCGTTCGTATCTCCAATCGCGAAGCCGCTGATGCGGAAAGCGGTTGGCGATATCGTGGGGGCGGCCGCGCATGAGATCGAGATCGCGTCGATCGGGTCGAACTGATATCGATGGTCTCCGCTGTGTCGCGAAACAACGTATGATGGTCGAATGAGACGATTTCTGTCGGGAGCGTTGCCGTTTTACGCGTTGGCCGGATTGGCTGCGTGCATGTACCTCGTCCTGTACAAGACGAACCTGTTCGACTTGAATGCCATCGTCCAGGACGCGACCGGTTCATCATGGTTTCCGGTCTTCATCTTCGTCTGCGTGCTGCTGGAGTCGGTCTTCCCGTATTTCGGCTATTTTCCCGGAACCGCCCTCATCCTGATGTCTGTGGCGCTCAATCCGAAGCCCGCGGATCTCTCCGTTTTCATCGTGGCGTGGCTGGCCATCATCGCGGGCGCCGTTCTGAGTTATGGACAGGCCCGTTTTTTCAGGCCGCTCTTGCAGCGGGTCGCTTCGAAAGCGGCACTGAGCCGGTGTGAGTCACTCCTCGACGCCTACGGTCCTTACGCGCGCGTTGCCCTGTTCGTTCATCCCAACGCTTGCGCGATGTATTTCACGGCACTCGGACTTCTCGGTCGGAACCTGGCGCGGGAGCTCGGCTATCTCAGCGCAGGTGCAGCGGCCTCTGTGGGCATTCTGTTCCTCGTCGTAACCAGACTCGTGTCGTCGGTCGGCGCCACCGATGATGGGGAATTGCAGGTGCTGCTGGCAGCAGCGCTGGTCGCCATCGGGACCCTCGTCGGTCTCTATGCGGCCTGGCGGCCGGCCCGGGTTGCTTGAGGCGGAGCGCGTCAATCAGGCGCGGTCTCACCACTTGCTCCGTCATTGCGAGCGAAGCGAAGCAATCCAGAGATGTCTCCGCGGATGGATTTTGGATTGCTTCGCTGGGCTCGCTACGACGGAACGTGCGACATTGCCGGACGACGACAGTGATTCTTCGGAAAACCCCAGCGCTCCCCACTGGATTACCTGCTTTTGGGGAATTGTCACAACCATCGGTAGCGGCCATATTGTCCTGCACACAGGGGCGGGGGGCGGGGGACGACGTGGCGCAACGAAGTATAGATCCTGCGGACGGCCAGACTACCGACATCGTTGGACCCTGGGCGTCTGAAAAGCACGAGAGGCTTCGTAAGTACGTCGATTCATATCGCAGTGCGCGCGCCATGTTCCTCCCGCCAAGAGGCACTGGCGGCGCTGCTTATATTGAGTTGTTTTCGGGGCCGGGCCGATCGTTGGTTGATGGCGGTGCTGGAGGGTACATAGACGGAAGCCCTTTGGTCGCGATCAAAGCGGCTCAGCGAAGTGGCACCAAGTTCTCCGAGCTGCACTTTAACGACCTTGAGCCAACCAATATCGTGGCGTTGAAACATCGCATCACAGCACTGGGGTTGGCCGCTAACTTCTACAACAAAGAAGCAGAAGCCGCGGTCGACCGCATCGTCTACGCGCTCAATCCGAGTGGCCTTCACTTCGCGTTTCTCGACCCTTACAATCTCGAAAGCCTGCCGTTCTCGATCATCAGGAAGCTAGCCTCGATGACCCGGATGGATATGCTGATCCACGTCAGCATTTTCGACCTCCAGCGGAACTTAAGGCGTTACTTGACGACGGATCGATCAATTTTGGACTCATTCATGCCCGGTTGGCACGATGCCGTGGATATCAATCGAAACGATCAGGCTGTGCGTACGGATCTTCTTCGTCACTGGCTGGGTCTCATAAGGGGACTCGGCACCACTCCAGCCGATGGTATCGAGCTTGTGTCGGCCACGGGCGGCCAACGGCTATATTGGCTGGTATTTGTGAGCGCACATCCGCTTGGTCGGAAGCTGTGGAGCGACATCAGCAACGTGAACAACCAGGGCAGATTGCTGTGAGACACCATGGCTGACACCTCGATCGAATGGACCGATGCGACTTGGAATCCCGTCGCTGGGTGCACGGTTCTCTCGCCCGGTTGCACCAATTGCTATGCGATGCGGATGGCTGCGAGGCTCGATGCGATGGGTGTCGATAAGTACCGCGGCCTTACGCGAAAGAGCGGCCGCCGCGCGGTCTGGACGGGCAAGGTCCGCCTCGATCAAGCAGCTTTGGACGTACCGTTGAGCTGGAGGAAGCCACGGCGCATCTTCGTGAATTCGATGTCCGACCTGTTCCATGATGCCGTCCCGGCTGCCTTCGTCGCGGAGGTTTGGTCAGTCATGGCGGCTACTCCACGTCATACCTATCAGATCCTCACGAAGCGCCCAGACCGCATGGCTGGCATCGTTTCATCGTTGCCAGTTCTGCCCAATGTTTGGTTGGGCACCAGTGTCGAGAGCGCGGCCTTTTTGGGCAGGATTGATGATCTGCGTAAGGCTCGGGCTGTTGTTCGGTTTATTTCGTTTGAGCCTCTGCTGGGACCCGTGGGCAAAGCGAATCTTCGCGGTATTCAATGGGCCATCGTAGGCGGCGAAAGCGGGCCGCGAGCACGCCCCATGCTTGAGCATTGGGTCGACGAGATAGAAAAGGCATGTCGGAAGGCCGATACGGCGTTCTTCTTCAAGCAATGGGGCGGCGTGCGGAAGAAGGAGGCTGGCCGGATCTATCGGAAAACGACCTTCGATGAGATGCCTATCGTCGCGCCAGTAAGCTAGCTGCCTTTGCGCTTGTATGTTCGTCGTTAGGGTCTCGTCGCGATCAGCAGCTCTTTGCCATAGTCAGAGCATAGCACCATCGCATTTTCACGAACTACAATGCATTCTTGCTTGGCCAGATGACCGGCGCTGATGCGGATCGTGGCGATGCGCCGACCGGTCCGCTCAGCCAAGTCTGTGAAAGGTACATTTTTCTTGGTCGCCTGTCCCATCTCGTAAATTAACGCGAGGAGGCGGGCGTCGAGCGGTTCAAGCTTTCCTGCTGATTCCGCTCGATGTCGCCCACCTTTCCGGAATGATCTCGCCCACCGTTCCGATTTGATGTCGCCCACCATTCCGAGATGATCTCGCCCACCATTCCGGGATGATGTCGCCCGGGGTGACGAGGCCTCTTCTGGCTCCGATACGGTCCCGCCTTTCGGCTTTGCGAAGGGGGACCTGGATGCCGACGGAGAGGCTTGCGATGCGCCACGTGCGCGAAGTGATCAGATTGAAGTCGGCTGGGATGCCGACCCGCGAGATTGCGCGGCGGTTGGGGACGGCGCCTTCGACGGTGCGGTTGACGATCCGCCGGTTCGAGGCGGCGGGGCTGACCTGGCCGTTGCCAGACGACGTCACCGACACGGTGCTGGAGGCCCGGCTGTTCGCCAGCGCCGGAGCCGGTCCGGGCACCCGGCGGGGCCATCGGCGGCAGGCCGAGCCGGACTGGGCGGCGGTGCATCGCGAGCTCAAGCGCAAGCACGTGACGCTGTCGATTGTGTGGGAGGAGTACATCGCGGGCGAACCCGGCGGGTATCGCTATTCGCGGTTCTGCGAGCTCTACCGGGCCTGGGAAGGCCGGCTGTCGGTGACGATGCGCCAGTCGCATGCGGCCGGCGACAAGCTGTTCGTCGACTATGCCGGCGACGGCGTGCCGGTGGTGATCGACCGGTTCACCGGCGAACGGCGCACCGCGCAGATCTTCGTCGCAGTGCTCGGCGCATCGAGCTTCACCTACGCGCAGGCGACCTGGACGCAGGGCCTCGCCGACTGGATCAGCGGGCACGTCGGCGCCTTCGAGGCGATCGGCGGCGTGCCGGCACTGCTGGTGCCGGACAACACCAAGGTCGCGGTGATCAAGGCCTGCCTCTACGATCCGCAGATCAACCGCAGCTACGCCGATATGGCGGCGCATTACGGCACCGCCATTCTGCCGGCGAGGCCGCGACGGCCACGGGACAAGGCCAAGGTCGAGCAGGCGGTCCTCATGGTCGAGCGCTGGCTGCTCGGACGGCTGCGCCACCGGATCTTCCACAGCCTCGCCGAGGTCAACGCGGCGATCGCCGAGTTAATGACCCGGCTCAACGAGGAGCGGCCGATCCGGCGGCTCGGCGTCACTCGCCGCAAGCTGCTGGAGGAGATCGACCGGCCGGCACTCCAGGCCTTGCCGGAGAGCCCTTACGTGTTCGCTGAGTGGCGGATCTGCCGGGTCAGCATCGATTATCACGTCGAGATCGAGGCGCATTATTACAGCGTTCCGCATCGCTTCGTCCGCGCCGAGGTCGAGGTGCGCTTCACGGCCCGCACCGTCGAGATATTCCACAAGGGTGAGCGGATCGCCGCGCATCAGCGCATGAGCGGCAACCACAAGCACACGACCGTGCCGGAGCACATGGCATCCAGTCATCGGCGCTACGCCGGCTGGACCATCGAGCGCATCCGCAAGGACGCAGCCTCGATCGGGCCGGCGACCGCGGCGCTGTGCGACCTGATCCTCGACGAGCGCGCGCATCCGGAACAGGGCTTCCGCGCCTGTCTCGGCATCATCCGGCTCGCCCGATCCTACGGGCACGAGCGGCTCGATGCCGCCGCCATGCGGGCGATCGATATCGGCGCGCGCACCTACGGCTCGGTCAAATCGATCCTCGCCAACAATCTCGATCGGCGTCCTTCACCCAAGCGCTCCGCGGACGACGCGCCGATCCTTCATCCCAACATCCGCGGGCCGCGCTACTACAATTAGGAGATCTCATCTTGCTTACCCATCCGACCCTCGATCAGCTCCACGCGCTCGGCCTTCACGGCATGGCCAAGGCCTTCGCCGACATCGAAGCCGGCGGCGACGCCGCAAGCCTCGGCCACGCCGAATGGCTCGCGCTCCTGCTCGAACGCGAAGCGTCATTGCGACGCGACAAGCGGCTGTCGAAGCGGCTGCAATACGCCAAGCTGCGCCAGGAGGCCTGCGTCGAAGACATCGACTACCGCACTCCACGCGGCCTCGACCGCAGCCTGCTGACGATGCTGGTCGAAGGCCGCTGGATCGATGACCACGCCAACCTGCTGATCTGCGGGCCCTCCGGCGTCGGCAAAAGCTGGCTCGCCTCAGCGCTCGGCAACAAGGCCTGCCGCGACAATCGCTCCGTGCTCTATCAGCGCGTCCCGCGACTGTTCAGCGATCTGGCCTTGGCGCGCGGTGACGGCCGCCACCCCCGCCTGCTGCGCGCGCTCGGCCGCGTCGATCTCCTCATCCTCGACGACTGGGGCCTCGAGCCGCTCGACGCCGCGGCCCGCCACGACCTCCTGGAGATCCTCGAGGACCGCTACGGCCACCGCTCCACCATCGTCACCAGCCAGCTTCCCGTCGATCAATGGCACGCGCTGATCGGCGACCCCACCTACGCCGACGCCGTTCTCGACCGCCTGGTCCATAACGCCCACCGGATCGATCTCAATGGCGAGAGCCTGCGGCGAACCCGTAAGCCCGGCCGAAAGGCCTGAGCCCGTGGCCCTGTGGACATGCCGCTGCGCTTGGACAACGCGAAGGGCGTTGCCCACATGCCCACAGCAGGAGCAGCAAAAAACAAGTCCTTCGAGCCGCGATTCAAGATTGACCACGCGGCTTCGCCGATGCCAGAAACCAGACAGCCAGAACGCCTCGCGCCCCGGGCGACATCAAATCGGAATGGTGGGCGAGATCATCTCGGAATCCTGGGCGAGATCAAATCGGTACACCCGGGCGAGATCATCGGAATCCGCACTTTCCCACTGTTTCAACAAATTCCGGGCGCACATCTTCGGCACGGCTCGGGTCCATTGCATTAGCAAGCAGGCGTGCCCAAAGCGCCTGCAATTCCTCCCGCGACTCACCTTGCGCCGCCTCTAGCAATGGGATCGCCAAGCTCTCGGGTAACTCCGTCTTTTCCTTAACGTCGCGATCGTCCAGATTCTTTTGAGCTCTGTGAGCAATCTCCTCCATGCGGCGCTTGCGAGCGGCGCTAATGCGATCGCCAATCAGAAGACCGTAGATGTCGCCAACAGCTGGTCCAATCGCGCGTCCTCCTTCTCGCACCAGATCGACCGTGTTGCTCAGCGCTTTTGCGCTTTCAGGCGCGTCGTCGCTCATACGCTGGCCTTTCGCGATTTGATCTTTGCCGGCGGCGGTAGCCGGTCGTTCGGACGATGTGAACATGTAGGCCCCATCGCGGATGATGCCATCATGCCCCTGTTTTGCCCGACGGAGCAAGTGAAATTCGGAAAAATCGTAACCCATCGATCCGACTGACGTCGGCTACTGTGCATGGGGTTGTTTTCGAGATTTCAACGGGACGGGTGACAAAAGTCGCCCCCGTATTGGGCATCGTCCGCAACCAGCAGGGTTCAGGATGATGAATGGTGGGCGCACAAGGGATCGAACCTTGGACCTCTCCCGTGTGAAGGGAACGCTCTCCCGCTGAGCTATGCACCCGTGACCATCATGCCGACCGCCGGACCTTGTCGGCCGGCGCATCGGAGCCCGCGATTTAGAAGTGCAGGCTAGAAGTGTCAAGTTTTCAGGCGGCTTGAGGCCGGAAAACCTTCGCCGGTGCCGCAATCCGGCGGCGGAGCCGGATTTTGGGCCGCTTACGCGCCCTGCTGGCGGGCGCGGGAGGCGTGGGCCTGCAACGCGCGGATGCGCTCGGCGAGCGTTCCGCCACCCTCCGGGAGGGGGCTTGCTGCCGCGCCATTGGTCGCGACGCCGTTGGCCGGGCGGGTGGCCGGCTTCGGCGGCTGGCCGGCCTCGGCCGCCAGCAGCGCCTCGATCGGCGAGTTCGGGCCCTCGAGCTGCATCGCGAGTTTTGCCACTTCGGCGGCGATGTCGTTGATGCGCTCGCGCAGCAGCGCGTTCTCCATGCGCTCGGTCGCCCAGGAGCTCTCCGCCTGCTGCTGGATCGCATTGATGTCGCGCTGGAGTTTCGCGCGCTCGTCGCGCGCGGTGCCGAGCTGCTCTTCCAGCGCGGCCTTTTCCGCGCGCATCGCTTCGAACGCAGCCGACGACTTGCCGCCGCTCAAGCCGGCGATCTCGACGCGCAGCTCCTTGATGGTGCGCTCGGAGCTCTCATTGGTCTGGCGGAGCTGGTTGTTCTCATAGTCGCGCTCGGCGAGCAGCTTGCCCTGCGTGGCGAGGCGGCCTTCGAGATCGGCGACGCGGGTCGACAGCATCTCGGCTTCCTTGACCTGCACGATCAGCTGGCGATCGAGCTCGGTGACGCGCTGGCTCAGATTCTCGACGCGGCCGCGTGCATCGCCAAGCTCGCGCGAGGCGGTCTCCGACTCGACGCGCTCCTGCGTCAGCCGCACCTGCGTGGCGGTGAACTCTTTCTCGGCATCGCCGACGCGGTTCTTCAATTCCTCGATCTGCGCGCGCACCGCGACCAGCTCGACCTGGCGGCTCTCCGCCATCATCGAACGATCGGACAGCTCGGAATTGATCTTGGCGAGCTCGCCCTGCTTGTTGCTCAGCGCAATCTCGGCCTCGCGCAAGGACGCGGTCTTGGCGTTGAATTCCTCTTCGGTGGCGCGGAGCTGCTCCTTGACCGCCTTCTCGCGGGCCTCGAGCGCGAAGATCGTGGCGTTCTTCTCGCCGAGCTCGATCTTCATGCGGTTGATGGCGTCGCTCTTCTTGCCGAGCTCGGCGAGCTGGCTCGTGGTCTTGCTCTTGAGCTGGTCGACGCTCATCTCCAGCCGGCGCGCCGACATGGCGAACTCGGCGCGGAGCTGGTCCTTGTCGGCCTGGATCTCCGCCATCGACAGCGGCGTGGCGGCCTCGAGCCGGCGCGTGGTCAGGCGCACCGCGCGGTTATGCACCAGCGGCACGATCGCAAGCCCGCACAGCATCGACAGCAGGAAACCGATCGCCAGGTACATGATCGGTTCGACCATGGATCAGAACTCCGAGAGCTAAGGAAAAATTTACCAAGGACAATGCATGGCGGGCCGGCAAAAAGCCAGCCCCGCCCTGTTGTTAACGTGAATCCGGAATCGGAGGGAGGAGGGGACCTAGAACGGGTTCCAGGTCGCCCGCGGCGTGTATTTGAGGTAGCCGATATTGGCGCCCAGCCGCAGACCGAGGCCGGAGCGGATCGGCACCAGTACGATGTTGTTGGCGGTGAGCGCCGTCATGCCGAAGCCGCCGATGATGTAGGCCGAGCCGTCGAGGCCGGCGAAGCGCTGGTAGATCGCGTTGGTGGCGGGCAGGTTATAGACCAGCGTCATGGTGCGCGCGCCGTCGCCGCCCCAGTCGAAGCCGAGCGACGGACCCTGCCAGTAGACGCGCAGGTCGCCGGCGTTCTTGGTGTAGAGCGTGCCTTCGCCATAGCGCAGGCCGGCGACGAACGCGCCGGAGCCTTCCTCGCCCAGGATATAGCCGTTCGGCAGGCCCCATTGGCTGACTGCCTTCTCGATGATCGAGGCAAGGCCGCGCGAGACGTTGCCGAAGAAGCGGTGGCCGGCGGTGACGAGCTCGTCCGGCCCATAGGTGTTGGGCGTCGGGGTCCGCTGCGGCGGCGGCAGGTCCGGCGGCGGCGCGGCCGTCTGGGCGGAGGCCGGCACGATCCAGCCAGCCAGCGCTACGAGCGCCACTGCGGCAAGGCGTGATGCGAAATTCATAAAAGAACCCCTGGTATCGATTCCGGTCCGCTTCCCTTAACCTGACGCCAACAGGCACGGTTCTAGGTTGCACCGGATGTCCCCTCGACTCGGATGTTATCCGCAGCAACTATGACGGCACAACGGCAGGAAGATAGCCCTTTGCGCCCCGGAATTGCCTTGATCGGCCGTCTGGTCTGCCTGCTGGCGGGCATTTGGCTCGCCTGCTCCGGATTGCCGGCGCAGGCTGCCACCACCGAGCGGATCGTCGTCAATCGCTTCTCGGGCGTCGCCATCGAAGGCTTCGATCCCGTGGCCTATTTCGTCGATGGCAACCCCGGGCAGGGGACGGCGGAATTCGAGGCCAACCTCTGGGGCGCGGTCTGGCGCTTCCGGAACGAGGGCAACCGCGCCTCCTTCCTGGCCCATCCCGAGATCTACGGCCCGCAGTTCGGCGGCTATGACCCGGCCGATATCGCGCGCGGCGTCGTCGTCGCCGGCAATCCCCGCTTCTTCGTGATCGCGGAGCAGCGGCTCTATCTGTTCAGCCGCGAAGACAACCGCGACGCCTTCGCCGCCAATCCCGAGCGCTTCCTGTATGAAGTCGGCAAGCGCTGGCCGGCGCTTCAGGACAAGCTCAGCCAGTAGGCATGACCGCCCCGGAATCGCCCCAGGCGACGAACGCCGGGATGATGAATCCGGTATCGCCACGCTCGCCGAACCGGATCGCGCCGCCCTTGCCGTCGGTCACCTTGCCGCCGGCTGCCGTGACCACGGCGCAGCCCGCCCCGACGTCCCATTCCGAGGTCGGCCCGAAGCGGGGGTAGATGTCGGCGCTGCCCTCGGCGATCCGGCCGAATTTGACCGCCGAGCCACAGGTCTTTCTGACGGCGTTGGGCCGGCTGTCGATGAAGGCTTCGCTCGTGGGGTCGCCGTGCGAGCGGCTCACCGCCGCGACCCAGGGCTCGCCGTGCCCGGGCAGTTTGCGGGTCCGGATCGGCTCGGCAGCGCCGATCCTGCTGCCGTCAAACCTCACGCGCTCGGCGCCGCGGCCGACGATGCCGCGCCAGAGCAGCCCGAGCGCGGGCGCGCTGACAATGCCGAGCAGCGGCACGCCCTCGGTCACGAGGGCGAGGTTGACGGTGAACTCGTCGCGCCCGGCGACGAACTCCTTGGTGCCGTCGAGCGGGTCGATCAGGAAGAAGCTGCCGCGAAACGGCGGTGAAGCGAGCTGGCACCGCTCCTCCGAGAGTGACGGCACATCTCCGGCAAGCCGGGTCAGGCCTTCCGCAATGATTCGGTCGGCGGCGAGGTCGGCCTCGGTGACAGGTGAGCCATCCTGCTTGCCGTCAACCCGCATCGCCGCGCGGTTGACCGCGAGGATCGCCTCGCCGGCCTGAACCACCAGGGCGGTCAGGGGCTCCATCAGCCGAGATGCGGCCTCGCCGTCGATAATCCTCACCTGCATGCCTCATTCATTGGCAAATCTCGCATTGGCAAGTCTCGCCTCTCTTCACCTGATTCGCCTGCATGCCTTATGGCCGCTTCGAACGTATCGCAAGCTAGCTGCCACGGGCTGGCGAATGATAGAACCCGCAGCATCCGTCAAGCCATGCGTGATTCGCCGCGTCCGTGCCGTGCAATTCCAGGAACCCTTTATGTCTGACGCTCCGTCGCCCGGTACCGCCACCGCTCCAGATGCGCTCGAACTTGCAGCACTCCTGTGTTCGCGGGTCTGCCATGATCTCATCAGCCCTGTTGGCGCCATCGTCAACGGGCTCGAGGTGCTCGATGACAATCCAAAGCCCGAGGACCGCGAATTCGCGCTCGACCTGATTCGCAAGAGTGCGAAGACGGCCTCCGCCCGCCTGCAGTTCTGCCGGCTCGCCTTCGGCGCCGCCGGCTCCTCCGGCGCGCAAATCGATCTCGGCGACGCCCAGACCATGGCGCGCGGCCACATCGAGGACGGCAAGTGCACGATCACGTGGAATCTGCCGCGGCTGCTGATGCCGAAGAATCGCGTCAAGTTGCTGCTCAATATGCTGGTCGTGTCCCAGCACACGATTCCGCGCGGCGGCACGCTGACGATCGATCCGATCGGCGAGGGCGAGACGATGAGCTTCCGCATCACGGCGACCGGACACAACGCCCGCCTGCCGCAGAACATCTCCGAGCTTCTGAGCGGCGAACGCGGGCCGGCGGCCGATGCGCACGCGATCCAGCCTTATTATACGCGGCTGTTGGCGCAGGCCTGCGGACTCACCGTGACGCTCAAGCCAGAGGGCGAAGCCATCATCATTACCGCTTCGTAAACGCGCGCACCGCATTTGGACGTTAATCGAATCTTTACGAGGCGCTTCGGCTTGTCCGGAGCGCCTTATCTCTTTGTTGGTTTCGTTCTTTTGCACATACTCAACCATTATTAAACGCTTTGCGGTGAAGCTGGCCCCATTCTGAAATGGCGCATCACAATTCGTGCGTGCCCTCACTGTATGAAGGCCTGTTTTCATGGATGATCTGTTGCGGGAGTTTCTGACGGAGACCAGCGAGAGCCTGGACACCGTCGACAATCAGCTGGTGAAGTTCGAGCAGGAGCCGAACAACGCCAAGATCCTGGATAACATCTTCCGCCTGGTCCACACCATCAAGGGTACGTGCGGCTTCCTCGGACTGCCGCGGCTTGAAGCGCTGGCGCATGCCGGCGAGACCCTGATGAGTAAATTCCGCGACGGCATGCCGGTGACGGGACCGGCGGTGACGCTGATCCTGTCCTCGATCGACCGCATCAAGGAGATCCTGGCCGGCCTCGAGGCCACCGAAGCCGAGCCCGAAGGCACCGACCGCGATCTCATCGACAAGCTGGAAGCGATGGTCGAGCAGGGCATGGCGGCTATGTCAGCGTCGGCGCAGCCGATCGCGGCAGGCTCGGCGCAGCCGATGCCGGCCGGTGCTGCTGCTCCCGTTGCTGAAGCGCCGCCGCTGGTGCCGGAAGCGCCCGCTGCCGTAGCGCCCGCGCCCGCAAAGGAGCTGACCACGGGCTCCCTGATCGACCAGACCCTGGAGCGCCCGCTGCGTCCGGGTGAAGTGTCGCTGGACGATCTCGAGCGCGCCTTCCGCGAGACCGCGATCGAGGTGCCTGCGCCTGTCGCGGCAAAGGCCGAGCCCGCGCCGGTTGCTGAAGCGCCCGCGCCTGCTGCCAAGGAGAAGGCGCTCAAGGAAAAGGCTGCCAAGAAGTCGGCGGCCGACGAGACCGCTTCCGAAGGCGACCGCGTTGCCAACCAGTCGATCCGCGTCAACGTGGATACGCTGGAGCATCTGATGACCATGGTCTCCGAGCTGGTGCTGACCCGCAACCAGCTGCTGGAGATCTCCCGCCGCAACGAGGACACCGAGTTCAAGGTGCCGTTGCAGCGCCTCTCCAACGTCACCGCCGAGCTGCAGGAAGGCGTCATGAAGACGCGCATGCAGCCGATCGGCAATGCCTGGCAGAAGCTGCCCCGCATCGTCCGCGATCTGTCGAGCGAACTCGGCAAGCAGATCGATCTGGAGATGCACGGCGCCGACACCGAGCTCGACCGCCAGGTGCTCGACCTGATCAAGGACCCGCTCACCCACATGGTGCGCAACTCCGCCGATCATGGCCTGGAGACCCCCGCCGAGCGCCTCGCCTCCGGCAAGGGCGAGCAGGGCACCATTCGGCTCTCCGCCTATCACGAAGGCGGCCACATCATCATCTGCATCGCCGACAACGGCCGCGGCCTCAACACCGAGAAGATCAAGGCCAAGGCCATCTCCTCAGGTCTCGCCACCGAGGCTGAGCTCGAGAAGATGTCGGAAGCCCAGATCCACAAGTTCATCTTCGCGCCGGGCTTCTCCACCGCGGCCGCCATCACCTCGGTCTCCGGCCGCGGCGTCGGCATGGACGTGGTCCGCACCAATATCGACCAGATCGGCGGCACCATCGACATCAAGTCGGTGGCCGGTGAGGGCTCCTCCGTCACCATCAAGATCCCGCTGACGCTCGCCATCGTCTCCGCGCTGATCGTCGAAGCCGCCGGCGACCGCTTTGCGATCCCGCAGCTCGCGGTGGTCGAGCTGGTCCGTGCCCGCGCCAACAGTGAACACCGCATCGAGCGCATCAAGGACACGGCGGTCCTCAGGTTGCGCAACAAGCTGCTGCCGCTGATCCATCTGAAGAAGCTCCTCAAGATCGACGACGGCGCGGCCAGCGATCCCGAGAACGGTTTTATCGTGGTGACCCAGGTCGGCAGCCAGACCTTTGGTATCGTCGTCGACGGCGTGTTCCACACCGAAGAAATCGTGGTCAAGCCGATGTCGACGAAGCTGCGTCACATCGACATGTTCTCGGGCAACACGATCCTGGGCGATGGCGCGGTCATCATGATCATCGACCCCAACGGCATTGCCAAGGCGCTCGGCGCCGCCGGCTCCTCGGCCCATGACATGGCCGACGACAACGGCGCGCACCACATCGGTTCGGGCGAGCAGACCACCTCGCTGCTGGTGTTCCGCGCCGGCTCGTCCCAGCCCAAGGCGGTCCCGCTCGGGCTCGTCACCCGCCTGGAAGAGCTCCCGGCCGACAAGATCGAGTTCTCCAACGGCCGCTACATGGTGCAGTACCGCGAGCAGCTGATGCCGCTGGTGGCCATGGACGGCGTCACCATCGCCAGCCAGGGCGCGCAACCGATCCTGGTGTTTGCCGATGACGGCCGCTCCATGGGCCTCGTCGTCGACGAGATCATCGACATCGTCGAGGAACGGCTCAACATCGAGGTCGGCGGCTCCGCCTCCGGCATTTTGGGCTCGGCCGTGATCAAGGGCCAGGCCACCGAGGTGATCGACGTCGGCCACTTCCTCCCGATGGCGTTCGCCGACTGGTTCACCCGCAAGGAGATGAAGCCGTCGATGCATTCGCAGTCGGTGCTGCTGGTCGACGACTCGGCGTTCTTCCGCAACATGCTGGCGCCGGTGCTCAAGGCCGCCGGCTACCGCGTCCGCACCGCGCCGACTGCGCAGGAGGGCCTCGCGGCGTTGCGTGCACAAACCTTCGACGTGGTCCTGACCGACATCGAGATGCCCGACATGAACGGGTTCGAGTTCGCGGAAGTGATCCGCTCCGACAGCAATCTGGGCGCGATGCCGATCATCGGCCTCTCGGCGCTGGTGTCGCCGGCCGCGATCGAGCGCGGCCGTCAGGCCGGCTTCCACGATTATGTCGCCAAGTTCGACCGTCCCGGTCTGATCGCGGCGCTGAAGGAACAGACCGCGGGTGCCGCCGGCGCCTCCGAGCTGAACCGGGCAGCGGCGTAAGCGGCACGAGAGGAGACGCAAAGATGAGCAAGAAGATGCAGACGGGCGAAGGCGCCATGGTCGAATACGTCACCGCGATGATCGGCGGCCAGCTGTTCGGCCTGCCGATCTCCCGCGTCCAGGACGTGTTCATGCCCGAGCGCGTCACCCGCGTTCCCTTGTCCTCGCGCGAGATCGCAGGCGTGCTGAACCTGCGCGGCCGCATCGTCACCGTGGTCGACATGCGCGCCCGCCTCGGCCTGCCCAAGCCCGAGGACGGCAAGACGGCGATGGCGGTCGGCGTCGACCTGCGCGGTGAATCCTATGGCCTCCTGATCGACCAGATCGGCGAGGTGCTGCGGCTGTCCGAGGACGGCAAGGAAGAAAACCCCGTCAATCTCGACCCCCGCATGGCCAAGCTCGCCGGCGGCGTCCACCGTCTCGACGGCCAGCTCATGGTCGTCCTCGACGTCGATCGCGTTCTCGAGCTCGCGCCCGAGATGATGGCGGCCTGATACGGCGGCATCGCCGCCGACGGACTCGCAATTGGAAGTGTCCCCGCAAAGGGGATCAGAAGCAGAGGTTCACATGCGCACGTGTCTCGTCGTTGATGATTCCAGCGTCATCCGCAAGGTTGCGCGCCGGATCCTGGAAGGCCTCGACTTCCAGATTCTCGAAGCTGAGGACGGTGAGAAGGCGCTGGAGGCCTGCAAGCGCGGGCTGCCCGACGCCGTGCTGCTCGACTGGAATATGCCGGTCATGGATGGCTACGAGTTCCTCGGCCATCTGCGCCGCATGCCCGGCGGCGACCAGCCCAAGGTGGTGTTCTGCACCACCGAGAACGACGTGGCGCATATCGCGCGCGCGCTGCACGCCGGCGCCAACGAATACATCATGAAGCCTTTCGACAAGGACATCGTGACGGCGAAGTTCCAGGAAGTCGGCTTGATCTGAGCGAACACCGGAGGCTGAACGGCTCCTTCGGCGTTTGTTTTCAACTAAACCGTTTCAGTCTGAGTTGGTGAGTAATGAGTGTTGCGTTCGCAGGTAATTCGACCACGGGCTTGTCGCGCGAAGCCGGGCCGCTGCGGGTGATGGTCGTCGACGACTCCGTCGTCATCCGCGGTCTGATCTCGCGCTGGATCGGAGCCGAGCACGACATGGAGGTCGCGGCCTCGCTACGCACCGGGCTCGAAGCAGTCAACCAGATCGAACGCATCAATCCCGATGTCGCCGTGCTCGACATCGAAATGCCCGAGCTCGACGGCATCTCGGCGCTGCCGCAACTGCTGGCGAAGAAGCGCGATCTCGTCATCATCATGGCCTCGACGCTGACCCGCCGCAACGCGGAGATCAGCTTCAAGGCGCTGTCGCTCGGCGCGGCCGACTACATTCCGAAGCCGGAATCGACACGCGAGACGTCCGCCGCTGACATCTTCCATCACGACCTGATCCAGAAGATCCGTCACCTCGGTGCACGGCTGCGCCGGAAGCCGGCGGTCGCGAGTCCGCCGCTGGCGCCCGCGAGCTCTGCTGCCCCGGCCGCACGTGCACCGGCCGTTGCGCGGCCCGCCGCGCCTGCACCGGCCTTGCATGCGCTGTCGTCAGGTCCGCTCACCACGCGTCCGTTCTCGACCCAGGCGCCGAAGGTGCTGCTGATCGGCTCATCGACCGGTGGCCCGCAGGCGCTGATGGCGCTGGTCACCGAGCTCGGCCCGGTGATCGACCGCGTTCCGGTGCTGATCACCCAGCACATGCCGCCGACCTTCACCACCATTCTCGCCGAGCATCTGGCGCGTTCGAGCCGCAAGCCGGCAGCCGAGGCCATCGACGGCGAGCCGGTGAAGCCGGGGCGCATCTATCTTGCGCCCGGCGGCAAGCACATGCGCGTGGTGCGGAGCGGCGCTGAAGCCGTGATCGCGCTCGACGACGGTCCCGCCGTCAATTTCTGCAAGCCCGCCGTCGACCCGCTCTTCACCTCTGCCATCGACATCTGGCACGGCAGCATCCTCTCCGTCATCCTGACGGGCATGGGCTCGGACGGCATGCGCGGCGGCAAGGACATCGTCGCCGCCGGCGGCAGCGTGATCGCGCAGGACGAAGCTTCCAGCGTGGTGTGGGGCATGCCCGGTGCGGCCGCCAATGCCGGCATCTGCGCGGCGATCCTGCCGCTCAACCAGATCGGCGCGAAGGTCAACCGCCTGTTCGCGGGAGACCGCTCGTGACGCCCACGGACTACGAGTATCTGCGCAAGTTCCTGAAAGAGCGCTCCGGTCTCGATCTTTCGCCCGACAAGCAATATCTGGTCGAGAGCCGCTTGTTGCCGCTGGCCCGCAAGGCGAGCCTGCCCGGCATCCCCGATCTCGTGCTCAAGATCAGAAACGGCGATGGCCGGCTTGCGACCGATGTGGTCGAAGCCATGACCACCAACGAGACGTTCTTCTTTCGCGACAAGATCCCGTTCGATCACCTGCGCGACAGCATCGTGCCCGGCCTGATCCAGGCCCGCGCGGCGCGCAAATCGCTGCGCATCTGGTCGGCGGCTTCGTCGACCGGGCAGGAGCCCTATTCGATTGCGATGTGCCTGAAGGAGATGGACGCCGCGCTCGCGGGCTGGCGCATCGAGATCGTCGCCATCGATCTGTCGCAGGAAGTGCTGGAGAAATGCAAGGCCGGCGTCTACAGCCAGTTCGAGGTGCAGCGCGGTCTGCCGATCCAGCTTCTGATGAAATACTTCACGCAGTCGGGCGAGGTCTGGCAGCTCAACGCCGACATTCGCGCGATGGTGCAGTTCCGTCAGCTCAATCTGTTGCAGGACTTCTCCCATCTCGGCACGTTCGACGTGATCTTCTGCCGCAATGTGCTGATCTATTTCGATCAGGACACCAAGGCGGTGATCTTCGAGCGCATGGCAAAGGGCCTGGAAGCGGACGGCACGCTGTTGCTCGGCGCCGCCGAATCCGTCGTCGGCATCACCGACGCGTTCCGCCCGATCTCCGATCGCCGTGGTCTCTACCAGCTCAATCCGGCGCGCTCCGGCCGGGCGATGGGTGGCCTGATGCCGCAACCGCTGAAGGTCGCCGCGGCGAGGTGAGATGCTTCTTTACCCTCTCCCCTTGCGGGAGAGGGTGGCTTCGCGATAGCGAAGCCGGGTGAGGGGTCTCTTTCCGCGAGTCCAACTCTCATTGCATATGCCGAGAGAGACCCCTCATCCGGCGCTTCGCGCCACCTTCTCCCGCAAGGGGAGAAGGAAGAAACAACACCTTACAAAATTGCGTGCGGCAGAAACCGCGAGCTGTTGCCCGTGATCGGGCTCTCGTCCTCGCGGATCGAAAGCCCGCATGGCTCGTGGTTCACCAGCCAGCTTCCCACCACCGGATAGACACCGGAAAAGTTCGGCAGCGGTGACAGCGCCTGGCGCACGAAGCCTTCGGCACCGTAGGGGCCGGCGTGCTCGTCGAGTGACATTCCGCCCGACACCAGCGTGACATTGGCGCCTTCGCGCGACAGCAGCGGCTTGCGGACATAGGAGCTGCCGAGCTCGGCTGCGCGCGGATCGTCCTCGAAGAAGGCCGGCAGCAGATTGGGATGGTTCGGAAACATCTCCCAGAGCAGCGGCAGGATGCCTTTGTTGGAGAGGACCGCCTTCCATGGCGGCTCGATCCAGCGCGTCGGAGCGCCGGCGAGCTTGGCACCGAAGGCGTCGTGGAACATCCATTCCCAGGGGTAGAGCTTGAAGGCGAGCTCCATGTCGCGGTCGTCGAGATCGACGAAGCCGCCGGCCTCGTCGCGCCAGCCGATCTCTTCGATGTCGAGCAGCGTGGTCGACAGGCCTGCCTGGCGCGCGGTGTCTTCGAGATAAGCAAGCGTGCCGGCGTCTTCCTCGTTGCCGGTCGTGCCTGTGAGATGCAGATGACCGCCCGCGCCGATCGCTTTCCACGCCTCGATCAGCCGCTCGTGAATGGAGTTGAACTGGTCGGCGCGCGCCGGGATGATGCGCCGCTCGATCGCCTGCTCGAGCCAGGTCCATTGAAACACCGCGGCCTCGAAGATCGAGGTCGGCGTGTCCGCATTGTATTCGAGCAGTTTCGCCGGACCGTCGCCGTCGAATTTCAGGTCGAGCCGGCCGTAGAGGCTGCTGTCGTCGCGCTTCCAGCTGTCCGCGATCAGGTCCCAAAACGCTTCCGGAATCTTGAGTCGCCGCAAATGGCGTTCGTCGCCGATCACGCGGCCGGCGAGCTCAAGGCACATCGCATCGATCTCGCCGGTCGGCGTCTCGATTGAGCGCTCGATCTCGTCGAGTGAGAACGCATAATAGGCGCGCTCGTCCCAATAACGCTCGCCGTCGATGGTGTGGAAGGCAAAGCCGCATTGTTCGGCGGTCTGTTGCCAGTCGTCGCGCTCGGGACAAATGATGCGTTGCATGTGTCAGCCGCCGCCGTGACCGCCATGACCATGACCGCCGCCATGACCGCCATGGCCTTGACCGGGATGGCCACCGTGCATGTGATGCAGCGTGCCGCCGAAGCCACCATAGCTCGGCCGGCAATAGGGCTTGCCGTCGATGCCGGGCACGGCTTCGAGGCCGGACCCGCAGGGGCGTTCGCGCTTCACAAATCCCATCGAGACCGCACCGACCGCAGCACTCCCCATCAAGGTGAGCACGACTCTTCGCGAACGCTTCATATCGCTTCCTCCCGCCACATCACCTAAGCAGACCGGTGCGCGGCGTTGAACTCACAAATCCGCGCCTCAGCCGCCGCCCGAGAAGCCATGCGCAAACGAGCCGAAGCCGCCGCGCGTGACGCCACCGGAGCCGGAATCGGACGACGTCCCTGACGAGGAATGGCTTGAGGAGTCGCTGCTGTAGAAGCTCGACCGCGACGACCAGTGCGAGCCGCTGCCGCTCGATGAGCTGCTGCTACAGTTGGTGGTCGTTGGCGCAGGCGCCGTTGCGCCGGGGATTGTCGCCCCGGGGACTGTCGCCGCTGGAGGCATGGGATCGCAGTTTCGCCGCGGCATCAGCATGAAGGCGGTGGTGCCGACCGCGATCGTGCCCATCACCAGCAGCGCGACATGGCCCGAGCGCTTCACCGGCTCCCGCGGCGGCAGCGGCAGGTCCGCCGGCCGGCGCGGCCGGCGCTTGCTGAACTCCTTGCTGGGAGGATTGGCGGCCATATCAGTAGATCATGCAGGCGGCGTTCAAGAGGCCCGCGGCGAGCGACGACAGACCGAGCCAGATTGCGGGCGCGAGCTCGCCTGCTGCGATCCGCCCCGACAGGTTCGGCACCGGGATTTTCACGATGTAGAACACCGCGACCTGCACGATCAGCGCGATTGCAGCCCAGATCAGGCAGTCCAGCACATTGGCCGAATGCGCGATCGCGCTGAACAGCGGCGCCACGAAGCCGAGCAGGCTGAGGCCGAGCGCAATCGCAGCCGCTGGATCATTGTCGCGGATCAGCTGGAACTCGTTGTGCGGCGTGATCCGCGTGTAAACGAAGAGATATGCCACTATCGCGATCAGGCCGATGCAGAAATAGACCAGGAAGGCGGGCAGACCGGCGAGCGATTGCAGGATCATGGGGGAGGTCCGACGTTGACGGCCTGAATTCTGGCACGATCGCTTGGTCGCCGTATCGGGCGGAACGGTTCGATCCCCAGAAACCGAACCGGCTCTCCGGTGGCACCGGGCGCTGCACAAATTTTCGGGCCGTGTGAGACATGCTTCACAAATGCGTCTCGAGGTTGCATGTGATAGTCTTGTGAATTGACGTTGTCGCCGTCGTGAAGGAGCACATGAGTTGCACCCTCGATGAGACCAGGCCGCAGGTGATTTTGATGCGCATGGAGATACCCGTCGGATGGCGGGTCGTCCGGATTTGAAAGACGTGTTGTTCAAGTCGTTCTTGGCCGAGTGAGGCTGCTATGCCCAGTGCCGAATATCTAGAACTCGAGATTGGCTCCGATTTGCCGGTAGGTGGCGGCCCGCAGGAATATTATGGCAAGGTCGTCAAGTCACCGGTCGGCGAGGCGCCGAAGAGCCGGTTGAAGTTCTGGTTCAGCGCCCCCGGCGTGCTGGCAAAACTGCGCGGAGAGCTCGAAAACGCAGTTCTGGAAATCGACGACAAAAGTCATTCGGGGCTCGCGACGCGCGGTGAACAGGTGTTGCGGGATTTCGGGCGTGGAGTTTTCCGGAGCGTCTTCACCGAAGTTCCCTCGATTCAGAATATCTACCAGCAGAGCAAGGGCAAATCCGACGACTTCCGGATCAAGCTGCGCATCGAGGCGACGGAGCTTGCCGGGCTGCCATGGGAATATCTCTTCGACGAAAATGACCAGCCCGGCTTCGTGAGCCTCTCGCGACCGATCGTGCGGCATCTCGACACGGTGGGCGCCGTGGGACGAATGGGCGTCAAGGGTCCGCTGCGTATTCTCGGCATGATCTCCGACCCTTCGACCGGTGAGTGGCCCAAGCTCAACGTGGCCAAGGAACGCGAACGCATCAACAAGGGCATCGACGCCCTTCAGCACGCGGGCAGGGTGGATTTCCAGTGGGTCCCGGGCGGGTCGGGAAAGGACCTGATGAAGAAGCTCCTGGAAGGAGACTGGCACGTCTTCCATTTCATCGGGCACGGCGGGGTCGAGGACGAGATTCCGGGCGGCGAGGCTGACAGCTTCAACGAGCGCGGTTTCATCGTCATGGTCGACGAGGACGGCAAGCCGGTCAAACGGTTCGCCTCGGATCTGGCGACAATGCTGACCGGCGCGCGCAAGAGCCTTCGGTTGATCGTCCTCAATTGCTGCGAGAGCGCCAGGATCAATGTCGGCGATCGGTTTGGAAATCCGGCGATCGGGTTGATGAAGACGGGATGGCTGCCCGCGGTGATCGCGATGCAATTTCCCATTACCGACGGTGCCGCAATCTCGATGTCGGAGGGATTTTATGAGGCGCTGTCCAAGAACCAGCCGATCGACGATGCGGTGATGCTGGCGCGCAAGTTCATTCAGCAGAAGTCGCGGGTCGAGTGGGGAATTCCGGTTCTCTACATGCGATCGTCCGACGGCAGGATATTCGACGTCGAAAATCCACAGCCGCCGCCGGACCCGCCCGAGAAGGCGCGGTTCTCGAAGGAGGAGCTTCAGAGGCGGCGCGATGAGTTCATGATCGCGCTCGCTGCTTCGCCGCGCACGGTCGCCGCTTTGGAGGAATTGACCCGGAGCGGTACGGAACTGCATACGCTGCTGAAAGACGACGGCGAACTCTCGGTTCGCCTGGCCAAGGCGTACTTTGATCTTGGGACGCTGCAACACAGGCAAAAGCTGATCAAGGAAGCCGCCGCGAGCTTCGCCTATATGCTGGAGCTGGATCCCACCAAAGCGGAGTACCGCGTGCGTCGCGCCAACTTCAACGCGACCATGGGCTTTCACGAAAATGCGCTGACCGACATCAACGAGGCCATCAAGCTTCATCCGGAGAATCCCGAATTCTACTGGATCAAGGGCATCATCAGCATGATGGCGGCAGGGACTGACGACAAGGGCGGCTATCTCGAGGAGGCGATCAAGGCATTCGGCGTTGCCATCGCCAGGAACGAGAACGAGCCCAAATATCTGGCGTCCCGTGCCAACGCGTACGCGCAGTCAAAGAATGTGGCGATGGCGCTGAACGACATGGACAGTGCAATCGCGCTGGCGCCGGACAACGCCGATTTCGCGGGTCAGAAGACCAGGATCGAAAATCTGGCCGCGTGACCTTTACTGAACAGAGACGGCTGGGCGCCGAGGTGTCCGGCATGCGAACCATAGCCATGGGAGTTCGCCGTGTCGCTTGATAAGCTCGTTGAATTGTTGAAATTCACCTTCGATCTGCTCGCCGGCCCGGCGCTCGTTGCCTTGTTCTACTGGTTCAGGTTTCACACCTCCAAGGGTACGCGATCATACACGACGAAGCCTCTGTTTGCGTTTGGCGTGGTCGCCTTCATGATTCCGTTCGTCCTCATCTATAAAGGGCTCTCGTATGCGCTGCCGCCCCTTGCATCGATCTGGCTCCTGATTCTCGCCTGGCTCGTCCCGATCCTTCCCGCGGCATGGCGCAATTTCTGCCAGGGCCTCGCCGGCATTCCCGCAGGCGCGCTCGCCTTGCGAGATGAGTTGGCCGCATCCCCGTTCCAGGTGTCCCAGAGCGACGAACCCGTCTTGCAGCGCAGGTTCGCGCGGATCGGTTATCGGGTCGACGATTTTCGCGCGGTGCAGTCGACCGCCATCCAATCCCGTTTCATGAAGATATCGGCAATCATGGTTCATCTCGAACGCTGGGCTGCGGATCGGGAAAGCTTCATGGAGCGCAACGCCGAGCGGTACGCGGAGCTTCTGGCCGTGTTCGACGTGCTGTGCTTCCGCACAGTGCGCGTGCTCAAGAACAGTCGGGATATCTATGGAGCGATCATGGAGGAAAGCCAGGTCGAGCCGGACGACTGGCAGGCTCTCGATTCTCTTTCGACGCGGCACAGTGCGGTCAGCCAGCTTCAGCTGGCGGCTCAAACGGCCGCAGGAGCCATGCTGGAGGATTTGCGCAAGGATATGGACTCGCTTCTCAACAATCTCATGTTGTTCGCGGTGCGCGCTGCCCTGGCCGGCGAGTGGAGTCTCGACCGCAGCAAGCGAAGGCTGGGCGAGATCGGATTCACGCTGGAGCCGGCATCACCTGGCATCATGAAATTTGTGGCGAAAGTAACGGCATTCACGTTTGTCTGGTGCCTGCTGTGGCTGCTCGCATCGGGCAAGATCATCGAGATGCCGGGAGACCAGTCCGCTGGTGCAATGCGAACGCTGATCCTGACGCCGCTCTACTTCATCGTGAACTTCTCGCTGGTGTATTACTTCAAGCGGCAATTCGCTTTCGCGAACGAAAGCATCTTCGGCCGACTTCCAGTCGGGTTTATTCTCTCAGTCGGGATCTTGGGGGCGCTGCTGACGCTGCCGGTCCAGATGTGGTTCGATCATGCTCAGTTCTCGCAAGGACCCTATCCAGATGTCGTGCTGCACGAGCTGCCGGTCTTGGTCTTTCCCTGGGGCATTGGGGCGATGGCGGCCCTGCTGGTGCAGGATTCAACCTGGGACAGACGGTCGCGAAAGACGAGGCAGTTGAGGGATGGCCTCGTCTTTGGTGGCGGTATGACGCTGATGTTATTCGTCCTGCTGGCTATTCACCGGGTCGCCCCGATACCGGTGATGGGAATCGCCGACCACCTTTCCCCATCGGTGTTCTTGCTGTTCTTCGTGCTGCCGACCTTCTTGTTCGGGTTTATCATCGGCTACGGGATGATCGGCCGGCTCCGCGAGGCGGCCGCGCGCTGCCCGGTCAGTAACGCGCCTCTCGTAAGTCCTGCGTTCGCGAGCGCCTGACGAAGCCCCCAAAAACAAAACCCCGCCATTTGCGGCGGGGTCCAGGCTGGGAGAAGCAAGCCCGACAGGGGCTTCGCGACTTAAACGGATCAGGCGGGGATGCGCTCCTCGACCTCGTGCGGCTCGCGCAGCACGTAGCCGCGGCCCCAGACGGTCTCGATGAAGTTGCGTCCCTCGGAAGCGTTGGCGAGCTTCTTGCGGAGCTTGCAGATGAAGACGTCGATGATCTTCAGCTCGGGCTCGTCCATGCCGCCATAGAGGTGGTTGAGGAACATTTCCTTGGTGAGGGTCGTACCCTTGCGGAGCGAGAGCAGCTCCAGCATCTGGTATTCCTTGCCGGTCAGGTGCACGCGCTGGCCACCGACCTCGACCGTCTTGGTGTCGAGGTTGACGACGAGGTCGCCGGTCTGGATGACCGACTGGGCGTGACCCTTGGAGCGGCGCACGATCGCGTGGATGCGGGCAACCAGCTCGTCTTTATGGAAGGGTTTGGTCATGTAGTCGTCGGCGCCGACGCCGAGACCCTTGACCTTGTCCTCGATGCCGGCGAGGCCGGAGAGGATCAGGATCGGTGTCTTGATCTTGGAGACCCGAAGCTGCTTGAGCACGTCGTAGCCGGACATGTCGGGCAGGTTGAGGTCGAGAAGGATAATGTCGTAATCGTATAATTTACCGAGATCGACGCCTTCTTCCCCCAAATCGGTCGTGTAGACGTTGAAGCTCTCAGACTTCAGCATCAGCTCGATCGACTGCGCGACGGCGCTGTCATCTTCAATCAGCAAAACGCGCATGCCAGTTCCCCATAGTCGCCGCTCCTGGGCGTCAGGTCGGCCGCATTCGCGGCACTCAACAAAACGCCTTTGAACAACTGATTCGGATCCTGACAACAGATGGTTAACAAATCCTGATTCTGGAACGCAAGTCCCCACGGGTGCAATTTTTGTCGAATCGCCCTAAGGTCTTGCGCGCGAAGCAGCTTTCGTTATCCGGCTCCGTTCAAGTTCCACTTTAAGAGACGGGCCTAACCGACTCCCGCGACTCAGCCTTCTTCTGAAGGGGAGTCACGCTCAGTCACAAAGACAGTGACGCAATGATTAACGATGCGGGTAAACACGGAGTTAAGCGCCGTTCAGAAATATGGCGAAATTTAAGGGTTTCGCCATGAAGGCCCCCGATGGCGCGTCCCCTATGAAGGCCCTCTTATGAAGGCTGCTCCATGAAAGCTGTTTTATGAAAGCTCTTGCCGAACAGATCGGCGATATCGACGGCGTCAATATCTATGGCCGTGTGGTCGGCGTGCGCGGCCTCATGGTCGAGGTCGCCGGCCCGATCCACGCGATGTCGGTCGGCGCGCGGCTTGTGATCGAGACCGGCGCCAACCGTTCCATCCCCTGCGAGGTGATCGGTTTCTCCGGCAACAACGCTGTCGTGATGCCGTTCGCCGGCCTCGATGGTGTGCGTCGCGGCTGCAGGGCTGTGATCGCCAATGCCGCCAATCAGGTGCGTCCGTCATCGGCCTGGCTCGGCCGCGTCGTCAACGCGCTGGGCGAACCGATCGACGGCAAGGGGCCGTTGCCGCAAGGTGCCTCGCCGATGCCGTATCGCAATTCGCCGCCGCCGGCGCATTCGCGCAAGCGCGTCGGCAGCCCGCTCGATCTCGGCGTGCGCGCGATGAACACCTTCCTGACCTGCTGCCGCGGCCAGCGCATGGGCATCTTCGCGGGTTCCGGCGTCGGCAAATCCGTGCTGCTCTCGATGCTTGCGCGCAACGTCGATGCCGCGGTCAGCGTCATCGGGCTGATCGGCGAACGCGGCCGCGAGGTCCAGGAATTCCTGCAGGACGACCTCGGCGAGGAGGGGCTGGCGCGCTCCGTCGTGGTGGTTGCGACCTCCGACGAGCCGGCCCTGATGCGGCGGCAGGCCGCGTATCTGACGCTCGCGGTCGCCGAATATTTTCGCGACGAGGGCCAGGACGTTCTCTGCCTGATGGACTCGGTGACGCGTTTCGCCATGGCCCAGCGCGAGATCGGGCTGTCCGCGGGCGAGCCGCCGACCGCCAAGGGCTACACGCCGACCGTCTTCACCGAACTGCCGAAACTTCTGGAGCGCGCCGGACCGGGCCTCGGGGAGGGCGCGATCACCGCGATCTTCACCGTGCTGGTCGACGGCGACGATCACAACGAGCCGATCGCCGACGCCGTCCGCGGCATCCTCGATGGCCACATCGTGATGCAGCGCTCGATCGCGGAGCGCGGCCGCTATCCCGCCATCAACATCCTCAAATCGGTGTCGCGCACCATGCCGAAATCGGCCGATCCGCAGTTCTGGCCGACCATCCAGAAGGCGCGGGCGGTGATGGCGACCTACGCCGACATGGAGGAGCTGATCCGGCTCGGCGCCTACCGGGCCGGCTCCAGCCCCGAGGTCGACGAGGCGATCCGCCTGCACGAGCCGCTGGAGGCCTTCCTGCGCCAGCGCAAGGACGAAAATGCCTCGCTGGCCGACGGTTACCGCCAGTTGGCGCAAATCCTCGGTAATTTGGAAACGGAACGCTAACTTTGTCCCGTCATCATCCGATCCCACAGAGTAGCAGAGCCGGTCTTGGCCCAATCGGGCCTGTGGGGAGACCGGTGTCGTCCCACGTGCAGCTAAGGGACTTCTGGGGAGTACGAGTCGATGAAGTCACGTGATACCCTCATCCGCCTGAAGAAGTTTCAGGTCGACGAGAAGCGCCGCCGGGTCGCCCAGATCGAGTCCATGATCGCCGACTTCCAGCGGATGTCGACCGATCTGGATCGCGAGATCCAGACCGAGCAGGACCGCGCCGGGATCAACGATCCCGCGCATTTCGCCTATCCGACCTATGCCAAGGCTGCCATCCAGCGCCGCGAGAACCTGACCCGCTCGGCCGATGAGCTGAGGGGCCAGCTCGAGGAGGCCAAGGCCGCGCTCGGGGAGGCTTTCGAGGAGCTGAAGAAGGTCGAGCTTCTGGACGAGCGTGACCAGGCCCGCGAGCGCGCCGAGGAAAACGCCCGCGAGCAGGCCGATCTCGACAGCATCGGCCTGATGCGCTCCCGCATCGGCGCCGTCGCCTGACGGCAGCCAGCGGTCAAAATCGCTAGAGAATGTGCGAGCCCGGACCCGCAAGGTCCGGGTTTTTGCGTGCGCTGTCCACAGCGTGGCGCGCCGCCCCTTGGTGAGGGGCTCGGCCGCGCGCTATGGTAGTGGGGTGCCGGGGTCCGCGCGGGATGCGACGAGGCCTGCGCGTTGGGGGGCTGAATGCTGACGCCAGCTGAGCTGGTTGGGCTGATCGAGGCGGTGGCGAAGCGCGACCAGGCCGCGTTCGAGCGCCTCTACGGCGCCACGCGCGCGAAACTCTATGGCGTCGTCCTCCGTATCTTGCGCCGACAGGATCTCGCAGAGGAGGTCATTCAGGAGACCTACGTCAAGATCTGGAACAGCGCCGGCCAGTTCAATCCGACGTTGTCATCGCCGATCACGTGGATGGCGTCGATCGCGCGCAACCGCGCCATCGACATCGTGCGCAAGAAGACGGAAGCCTCCATCGAGGAGGAGCCGCAGGCGATGGAAGTCGCGGCCGACAGTCCCGATCCCCTGGCGCGCCGGGAGATGTCCGAGGAGTTGAAGCGGCTCTTGGAATGCATTGGTCGCCTCGAGCCGGATCGTCAGCGGCTCGTGCTTCTCGCCTATTACAACGGCTGGAGCCGCGAGCAATTGGCGGAGAAATTCGCTGCGCCCGTCAACACGGTGAAGACGTGGCTCCGGCGCAGCATGTTGGATATCCGGGAGTGCCTCGGACTTTAGAGGATGATGAGAGTGCAGGTGCTGGCCCAGGGCCTTTTCTTCACCTCTCCCATAGGGAGAGGTCGGATTGCATCGCAAGATGCAAGCCGGGTGAGGGGCTGCGCGCTTTCTTGGGACCTGAACCCCTCACCCGCTTTGCACTGGACGATGCTTCGCATCGCCAGGAGCAAATCGACCTCTCCCCATGGGAGAGGTGAAAGAAATTGATGGCCTACAGCGAGGACCATATCGCGCTCGCCGCGGAATATGCGCTCGGCACACTCGATGCCGACGAGCGCGCGCAGGTCGTGACCATGATGGCGGTGGACCCGGAGTTCGCCGCGATCGTGCAGGCGTGGGAATTCCGGCTCGGCGTCCTCAATCAGATGGTCGGCACGATCGAGCCGCGGCCGATCGTGTGGGAGAACATCCGGCGCGAGATCGCGCGGACGCTCTCGTCGCAGGATTCGACCGAGGCGCCGCCGGTGCTGTCGGAGGCGCCGCCACCACCACTGCCGGAGTTCTATTCGCCGGAGCCTCCATCGCCCGAGTCTTCGACGACAGAGTCTTCGACGACAGAGTCTTCAGCGACAGAGGCTCCGTCGCTGGACGCGCAGCAGTCGACGTCGCCCGAATCCAACTCCGATGCCATTCCGATTTTCCCGCCGCAGTTCGTGCCGCAGACCCATGCGCCCGACCCGCGCGTTGCGCCCGTGACGCAGGCGCCGGTCGTCGACGGTAGCAACGTGATCTATCTCGAGGGCCGCGTGAAGCGCTGGCGCACGATCGCCTCCGCCGTGGGCGCGCTCGCGGCCGCGCTGCTGGTGACGCTGTCGCTTCAGATCTTCCTGCCCGATGCGCTGCCGGGCGCGCTGCGGCCCGCACCGCGTATCCAGACGGTCGAGCTTAAGACACCGGCCGCGCCGCTGTCTTCGCCCGCGCAATATGTTGCGCTGTTGCAGGGCCAGAGCGGCGGTCCCGCCTTCATCCTCACCATTGACGGGGCGACCAAGAACTTCACGGTGCGCAAGGTCGGCGCGACGCCGGAGCCGGGCAAGAGCTTTGAGCTCTGGCTGATCTCCGACAGGCTGCCGCGCCCGCGGTCGCTGGGCGTGATCGGCAGCGGCGACTTCACGGCACGCCGGTTGCTCGCCGGCTACGATGCCGATGTCGTCAACGGTGCAACCTATGCCGTCACGGTCGAGCAGTCGGGCGGCTCGCCCAACGGCCAGCCGACCTCGGCGCCGGTGTTTTCCGGCAAGCTGATCGAGACCGTGCCGCCGTCCCAGCCGCAGGTTCCCGCGAAGAAGTAGCTTTCCATCGTCGTCCTGGCTTTCCAGGCTGTGTGAAAACCCAGCGAGTTATGGTGTTTTGGGTTTGGCTTGATTCGAGGCGATGATGGGGCACGTGACGGGACAATCGCGATACCAGACGACGCTTTTTCCGGAGGTTCTGGACGAAGCTGTGGGCCGGGACGATCCGGTTCGGGTGATCGACGCGTTTGTCGCGGGGCTCGAGTTGGAGCAGCTCGGGTTTTCCAAGGCTATTGCGGAGGAGATGGGACGACCGCCCTACGCGCCGGGCGACCTGTTGAAACTGTATATTTATGGGTACTTGCACCGGGTGCGGGCGAGCCGTCGGCTGGAGGCCGAGACGCGGCGCAACATTCAGGTGATGTGGCTGCTCAACCGTCTGACGCCGTCGTTCAAGACGATAGCGGACTTCCGCAAGGACCATGCAGAAGCGATCGTGAAGGTATGCCGCGCCTTCATTGGGTTCTGCGGGGAGCAGTCGCTGTTCGGGGCGGAGTTGCTGGCGATCGACGGGACCAAGATCGCGGCGGTGGCGAGCCGCAAGCAGGTGGTGACGCCGCAACGTATCGCGAAGATGAACGCGGCGATCGACCGCCGGATTGCGGATTATCTGGCGTCGATGGACGACGCCGACCGGACGGAGGCGGGCTCGGTCGGCAAGCCTGTCGATGTTGCGGCTGCGATCGAAGCTCTCAAGGCGCAAAAGGATCAACTACAAGCTCAGGCGCAAGATCTGGCGGCGCGCGGGCTCAAGCAGGAGGTCATGACCGAGCCGGAAGCACGGTTGATGCGCACGCCGCACGGCCACGCGGTCGCCTACAATGCGCAGACCGTGGTCGATGCCGAGCACAAGCTGATCGTGGCGTTCGATCTGACGAACGAGGGCAACGACCTGCAGCAGCTCCATCCGATGGCGGTGCAGGGCAAGGCTGCGGTCGAGGCCGACGAGATCACGGTCGTGGCCGACACCGGCTATTCGAACGGCGAACATGGGGCGCTCTGCGAGCAGGACAGGATCACCGCGATCGTGCCGCGGCCAGAGGTGGTCAATCCGAAGGGCCCCCAATACTTCAGCCGGGATCGGTTCAGCTACGACCATGAGAGCGACACCTGGCGTTGTCCGGCCGGGGAGACGCTGAGCCTGTTCAAGACTTCGCAGACCCAGCAGCAGAAGGAATACGCCAGCCGGGCGTGCGGCGCCTGCGCGCTCAAGGCGCAGTGCACGAACGCTGCGCGGCGGGTGATCGTGCGTCATTTTTACGAGGATGAGCGTGAAGCGATGCACCGGCGGGCCGTCGCCGATCCGAGCTGGATGACGCACCGGCGGGAGACCGTCGAACATCCGTTCGGAACCATGAAATGGCTGATGGCCGGTCCGCGCTTCCTGGTGAAGGGGTTGAAAAAGGCAAAAGCCGAGCTCGCCCTGGGTGTCCTCTGCTACAATCTCAAGCGGGTGGCCAACATCCTCGGCGTGCCGGCCTTGCTGGGAGCGTTGGCACCATCTGCGGCCTGACAGGGGTACTTTTGCCTCCCGCTCAATCGTCCCAGCTTCCAGCGCGACTTCTCGCACGGCCTGTTTCGCCAGGACGACGACCGTGGGGGCATCGGGGCTTTAAACGGCCGCTACAAGCCTATCATTTGTCGCCCGGGTCCATTTCGTCGTCGTAATCCGACAAGTCTTGCTGAATTCACCTGTGATTTGAACCTCCATGCATTTCCAGGCGTCAAATGCCCGGAATTCGCAGTCGGCATCGCCGATCATGGTGCCGGAGAGGGGCTAGAAATCAGATGGATACAGCCAAGCCGCCGGGCGTCTTTGTTCACCAATATGCAGGCCTGCCGCAGGGGCCGGCGTTCGAGCATTGGCGCGACAGGGCCCTGGGGTCCTGTGGCCTCGAGATCGGACCGAGCCAGGGCGACAGCATCGATTGCCGGCTGCAGATCAGCGTGGTCGACAATATCGCGCTCGCGATTCCCGAAGGCTCCTCCGCACAATATTCGCGCACGCAGAGTGGTCTCGCCGACGGCAGCGACGATCTCGTGCTGATCGCCGCGCATGCCGGCCTCGTCAGCATCCGGCAGAACGGTCACACCGTCGAGCTTGCGCCGGCGCAGATGGTGCTGGCCGACATGGGCATCACCGGCAGCGTCGGTCACACCGACGAGAACCGCTTCACCACCATCCGCATGCCGCGCCGCGCGCTGCTCGACATCAATCCGCGCGCCGAGGAGAAGCTGTCCCAGGTTCTGTCGGACGGTGCGGTCGCCGAAACCATCTTCCGCTATCACGCGCTCGCCGCCCATCACGCGCCGCATCTCGACGCCGTCGGCCAGCGCCTGACCGCGCAGCACATGGTCGATCTCGTCGGCCTGCTGCTCGGCACCGATGCCGAGCACGCGGCGCTCGCGCGCGGTCGCGGCCATGCGGCGGCCCGTCTCGATCTCATGCGCGCCGACGTGATGGCCGCACTCGGCCGCAACGACCTCTGCCTGTCCGAGGTCGCCACCCGCTCAGGGCTGAGCCCGCGCCAGGCGCAGCGGCTGTTCGAGCAGGCCGGCACCACCTTCACCGAATTCGTGCTGGAGCAGCGTTTGCTGCTCGCGCGAAAATTGCTCGGCGATCCCCGCGCGCGGGCGCGCAAGATCAGCGACATCGCGCATTCCTCGGGCTTCGCGGACCTGTCCTATTTCAATCGCGCCTTCCGCAAGCGATTCAGCGCGACGCCGTCGGAACTGCGCGAGGCCTGAGCGGCCGGCCCCGCAATCTACTTTTGCCGATCGGCGCCGGCGCGTGACGTCGAGACGTTCTGTCGCGCTGATCGTCGCAAGACGCTTCGCCACGAAACCGTTTCTTGTGCGAAGCGACACCGGCCTGAAACAATCACACGACATCATCGCCGGATTGATCAGCCTGCTGCGGCATGTTCCGCGGCAGCGACATTGCCATTGATGGCGGACGCGCCCGTCTTTTGAAGCGCTTTTTTGAAACAGATCATTGACCGTCACGCTGTGACCAGGAGGGCCATATGGTCAGATTCATTGACCGGCCGCTTGCCCTGTTTGCGTTGCTTATTGCCGGTTTTTCGGCGCCGCTCGCGTCGGCGCAAACCATGCAGCAGGGTTCTCAACCCGGCCTCGCCTTGGCGAGTACCGATTCCTCGGTGCTGGACATGCGCCTTCCAAAGCCGCTCTCGCGGAGCGAGGAAGCCGCACTTCGGCCGAAGGATCGCTTCAGGGAGTGCCAGCATTGTCCGGAGATGGTGGTCGTTCCCGACGGCAGGTTCACCATGGGCGCGAGCGCGAGCGAGCCGGGCAGCACGGAGGACGAGCGGCCGCAGCATCAGGTGACGGTGCAGCGCCTTGGCGTCGGACGTTCGCCCGTGACGTGCGACGAATGGAACGCTTGCGTGAAGGCGAAAGGCTGCAGCCACCAGGCCGAGGTGGCGGCCGATCAGGCGCGCGATTCCGTCACCGGGGTGCTGTGGGAGGAGGCGAGGGATTACGTGCAATGGCTCTCGCGTACGAGCGGCCGCACTTACCGGTTGTTGAGCGAAGCCGAGCGCGAATACGTTACGCGCGCCGGCACCACCACCGCGTTCTGGTGGGGCGATGGACTCGATCCACAGCTGACCGAGGCGACGGCAGCCGATCTGATCGCCGACATCGGCATCGCGATGGCGTCGGTGATATCGGCGACGCCCCGGACCGCCAATCCTTTCGGGCTCTACGAGGTCCATGGCAGCGTATACGATTGGGTCGAGGACTGCTGGCACGACAATTACGTCGGCGCTCCGACGGATGGCTCCGCGTGGGTCATGGGAGACTGCAAGGGCCGCGTCCTGCGCGGCGGCGCGGCCAGCCGTTCCCTGCAGACCCGCCGCTCGGCTGCGCGAATGTGGTCTGGTCCGCCGAACCGGATGAGCTATATGAGCTTGCGCGTGGCAAGAACGCTTGGTCCGTAACAAAGCGTGGTGGAACGACATGGCGCGTATCGTGGTACTCGGCGCCGGGTTTGCTGGCCTTTGGGCGGCCATCGGTGCCGCGCGCATGCGCGACGAGATCGGTGCCGCGGGCCGCGACATCGAGATCCGCGTCATCGACCGCAATCCCTACCACAACATCCGCGTACGCAATTACGAGGTCGATCTCAGCGAGGTCGCGTTGCAGCTTCCGCAACTGCTCGATCCGATCGGCGTCACGCACGGTATCGGCGAGGTCGAGGCGGTCGATCCGGTGCGGCGCCAGATCGCGCTCGTCACGAGCAGCGGCGAGGAGACGCTGAGCTATGATCGCCTCGTGCTTGCACTCGGCAGCGAAGTGATGCGTCCCGATATTCCGGGCCTGGCCGAGCATGCGTTCGACGTCGATACCTATGCTGCGGCGCTTCGTCTCGAGGACCACCTTGTCTCGCTCGGGCGCAGCGCGCCGTCGCCGGGACGATCGACAATCGTGGTGGTGGGTGCCGGCTTCACCGGCATCGAGGTTGCCGCCGAAATGCCTGACCGGCTGGTGCGCGCCGGCATCACCGGCAGTCGCCGCATCATCCTGGTCGATTCCAATCCCGCGGTCGGCGCCACGATCGGCGTGGAGGCGCGTCCCGTCATCGAGACGGCGCTGGCCTCGCTCGATGTCGAAACGCGGCTCGGCGTGCGTGTCGCGTCGATCGAAGCTGCCGGTGTTCGCTTGAGCTCAGGCGAGCTCGTCGCAACGCAGACGGTGATCTGGTGCGCGGGGCTGCGTGCGAGCCGGCTCGCCGAAAACTTTCCGGGCGCGCGCGATCGCCTCGGGCGCCTTCTGGTCGATCCCTTCATGCGGGTCGCGGATCTGCCCGGCGTCTTCGCCGCCGGCGATGTCGCCTCCAGCGTGGTCGATGGCTTGCATCCGACCGTGATGTCCTGCCAGTTCGCCCGACCCATGGGCCGCTTCGCCGGTCACAATGTGGTGGCTGATCTTGTCGGCCAGCCGATGCTGCCGCTGCGGATCGACTGGTACGTCACCGTGCTCGATCTCGGCGATTGGGGCGCACTCTACACGGAAGGCTGGGACCGCGAGGTGCGAACGACCGGCCAGGCCGCCAAGGCAACCAAGCAGACCATCAACCGCAAGCGCATCTATCCTCCGCTCAGCGGCAGCAAGGATGAGCTGTTTGCTGCGGCCGCGCCGACGGTGCAGGCGCCGCCGCCCACCTATGGGGCGCCGCGTCGTTGAGACAGTCGGTGCATCAAGGAGAAGCCGCGCTGCAACGGCTTCTCCTGCGGCGGCCCCAAGGTTTAAAACTGTTTTAAGGTCGATCCGGCACGTTCGCCGCCAGGTCGAGAGGGGGGCGACATGCGAAGGTATCCTTATCAGCGCTTTCTGCAGCTCGACCTGACGCTGTTCGAGCAGCTTCGCTATAGCGTGCTGCACCGTCCCTTTTGGATGCTAAAGAGGTGGCGCGATCGCCTGTGGCACTCGAAGCTTGTCTGGCGTTGGATCGGCGAGCCACTGCATGAGCGGAAATACGCACCATGGGCCGCGTTTTCGCCGGACACGAACGCACCCGTCGTGATCGAATCGAACCGGATCGGATGCCGCACGAAACACGGCGTTGCGACCATGCGTTGGGGTTGCATCGGACAGAAAACGAGCCCCCTCTGGGCGCGAAATGCTTTGCTTCCCGACGGCACGCGCGGCGACGTCCAGGGCCGGACCACAGGTTGGTGGCGACGTAGAGGCCGGGGCGACAAGCGCTGGATCATCGGCGATGTCGACATTCGCGCGACCGACGTCGTCTTTGTCGATCGTGCCTCGCAGGACCTCAGATACGAACCGCCGGGGGGCGAGAGCGATGCTCAGCTCGAACGCGACCTCGCCCTGCACCGGCCGTTCGTCGAGGCGCTGGCGGACGACAAGTTCGCGGCCGTCGCCCACCAGATGCTGGCGCATCTTGATTGGATGCGGATCGGTGCGCGCGAGATCGGCCTGCTCGAAGGGCTCCACGATATGTTCGCGTGCCTTCGCAACAAGGGCGAGGATTATCTTGACTTCAAGTTCGGCGAGTATCCGGGAGGCGCGCCGACCAAGGCCGAGGCGGCGAAGCATGTCTTGCGAATGAAGGAGATCATGCGCTCGTTGGGCTGGCGCACCTATACGGCGGACGAGCTCCAGGCGAGACTGCGTGAGGATTTCCGCGCACGGCTCGAACGCCGTCTAGAAGCGTGGCGGCGGCTTGACGCCTATGAAGCGCGGTCGGCCGGCAGTCATGATGTGCTCGCCAAGACCCCGCTCATCTCGGACATGCTGCTGTATGAAGGGGACGATCCCGAGTGGCTCGCTGAGCTACGGGGCGAGGAGCGGCTCGCAGCGTCCGCACAATTTATCGAGAGGCTGAAGGACCTCGCAAACAGCGGCCGCCTGACGGCAGGCGAGTACGAAGACCTGCTCCAAGCTCTGTTATAGACCGCGAGAACGCGCGGTTGGTGACCCTACCTGCAGCATGCCAAATCGGCCCCTGACCTGAACAACGCAGAGGTTGCCTCCATCTATCGTGGGCCCGCCTACAAGCCCTTGCGTTGCCCGACGGGCAAAACAGTCAATTAGCGGGTCAATCCGCGCCACTAAAAATATTCCACTTTACCGAAATTCGGAAACGGCGTATGTGTCATGCAACCCGGCCCAAGGAAGAGGGGCGTATCGCGATCGTCACGACGCGGGCCGGACTGTGGTGGGCGCAGGCCACATCGGCGCGAAGGGTTTTGCAGGGCGGGCAACCGTGAGCGAAGGCCTCGCGCGTACGACCGGTGTGATCAGCGTACGGCAAAATCGTGTGGTCCTGGCGCCCGGGGTCTGTGCGCCAAGTCTCGTGGTGATGCGTCTCGCCCAACCGGGCGCGCGCATCAGTCATCTGCGAGACGACGGGGGCAATAGTGCATCGCTCCCCGGGGAGAGCACGACATAAGCCGTCAAACCGCTGCGCAGGGAAGGCCGGATGTTTTGGCTTCACCTGTATGCCGCTGTGCAAATCTTCTGACTGTTACCGCGCACAGTGGACCGCGGGTGCCAGCCGGCACCCGGTCTTCCCTGCGCCCTCTTTCATTTGAGGGTAAGGCATTGAAGCAAAGCTCGGGCGAAATGAGCCGCGAGGATGATCAGTTATGTCTATCGCTGAAGATCAGGTCTCGTGCCCCGGACGCTGCGCAGCGCTTCTTCAGCGGTGCGCTGCAGAGCCGGGGCCCATGTATCAGCGCGCTGTGTGGCTTCCTGGGTCCCGGCTCTGCGCAGCAACGCCAAGAGCGTTGCAGCGCGTCCGGGACAAATGAGAAGGGAAGGCTGGGCTTTATGAATTTGGCGCGTGTGCCCGCAATGACGCGACCTACCCCAGACATGAGAAAGCGCCCGTGGGGGGCGGGCGCTTTCTGTAGTCGACTTGGGGTTGGGGTCGTCTACATATCCACGTGGCGACTTTGGGGGGCTGGTAAAGAGCCGCGTGAATTCCTGAAACTCAAATCTCCTTAGCGAACGAGCGATGCGTTCGAGCTGGTGATCACAACCGGCTTGCCGGCCTTGATGACGCGGGCGGTCTGGGTCAATCCGTCGTCCGAACCAGTGCGTGCGGTGATGCCGAACCCTGCCACCGCGATCCCCGCAACGAGGGCCACGGCCACGATCTTCAAGTGGGTCGAGCGATCTGCGCTGTAAATCGAGTGGTTCATGGAAGGCTCCTGCCGCCATCTACCCGAAGTAGTCGCCACCTTTGTCAGGCAGGTTCATGCTTCCGGTGCCCAACAACCTAGTATTGGGGGGATTCGTTCCCAAGGGGCGATCACAAGAGCGTGACAGGACGTGAAAGATCGCGATCAAAAATGGATCTTGATCGTTCGATTTCGCAATTATTTCAAAGCGGTAATGTGCTTTGGTGGCGCCTTATCAGCAGTTGGTCGACAAGGCGCCAGGAACTCAAAAACCATTTGCCTGTGGCCGAAAAACACACGGCTTCTTAAGGCAAATCAGATGCTTCCGACCGTTTTCAACCTCGCGCGTGGGTGGATTTCGGCCTGCGACAACACGGTCGTCTGGGCCCGGAACCGCTCGACCAGGGAGCGGACGAAGGGACGAATTGCCGCAGATGTCACCAGCACCGGCGCCTCGCCTTCGCGGGCGGCGCGCTCGAAGGCCTCGCGCACGCCGGTCATGAACTCCGACAGTTTCGAGGGCTGCATCGCGAGGCTGCGCTCTTCGCCCTGGCCGACGATGGATTCGGCAAAAGCCTGCTCCCATCGCGCCGACAGCGCGATCAGCGGCAGGTAGCCGTTGTACGACGTATTCTGCGCGCAGATCTGCCGCGCCAGGCGGGCGCGGACATGCTCGACCATGGTCGCGGGGTTGCGCGAGAAGGCGAGCGAGTCGGCGATGCCTTCGAGGATGGTCGAGAGGTCGCGGATCGAGATGCGCTCGGCGAGCAGCAGCTGGAGCACGCGCTGGATGCCGGAGACCGTGACCTGTGCGGGCACGATGTCCTTGACCAGCTCGCTCTGCTCCTTCGGCAGCTCCTTGAGCAGCTTCTGCACCTCGCCATAGGAGAGCAGGTCCGACATGTTGGCCTTGAGCAGCTCGGTGAGGTGGGTCGAGAGCACGGTCGCGGCGTCGACGACGGTATAGCCCTTGAGCGAGGCCTCCTCCTTGAGGCTGGCGTCGACCCAGGTCGCGGGCAGGCCGAAGGTCGGCTCGGTGGTGTGGATGCCGGGCACCTGCACCTGGCTGCCGCCGGGGTCCATAACCATGAACTGGTTCGGCCAGATCTTGCCGGTGCCGGCGTCGACCTCCTTGATCTTGATGATGTAGGTGTTGGCTTCGAGCTGGACATTGTCGAGGATGCGCACCGCCGGCATCACAAAACCCATCTCGATCGCGAGCGAGCGGCGCAGCGCCTTGATCTGCTCGGTGAGGCGATCGGTGCCGTCGGGACCGTTGACGAGCGGCAAGAGCGCATAGCCGAGCTCGATCTTGAGGTCGTCGATCTTGAGCGCCGCCGAGATCGGCTCCTCGGCCGCCGCGGAGCCGGGGGCACCGGGTGTCCCGGCAGCAGGGGCAGCCTTTGCAACGGCTTCGGCCTTGGCCGTCGCGCGGTTGCGGTTGCGGGCCTGCCAGGCCAGTGCGCCGGCGCCGGCGCCGAGCAGGAAGAAGGGGATGGTCGGAATGCCCGGCAGCGCGGCCAGCACCAGCATGACCGCGGATGACATCGCCAGCGCCTGCGGATAGCCGGAGAATTGCTTCATCAGCGCCTTGTCGGCCGCACCCGAGACGCCGGCTTTGGAGACCAGCAGGCCCGCCGCGGTCGAGACGATCAGCGCCGGCACCTGGGTGACGAGGCCGTCACCGACGGTGAGCAGCGTGTAGCTGCGCCCGGCGTCCGCAAAGGACAGGCCCTGCTGCGCGACGCCGATGATCATGCCGCCGACGACGTTGATGAAGACGATCAAAAGGCCGGCTATGGCGTCGCCGCGGACGAACTTCGAGGCACCGTCCATGGCGCCGAAGAAGCCGCTCTCGTCCTCCAGTGCCTTGCGGCGCTCCTTGGCGACCTTCTCGTCGATCAGTCCGGCGGACAGATCGGCGTCGATCGCCATCTGCTTGCCGGGCATGGCGTCGAGGTGAAAGCGGGCGGCGACTTCGGCGATACGGCCCGAACCCTTGGTGATGACGACGAAGTTGACGATGATCAGGATGGCGAAGACGATGATGCCGATGACGAAATTGCCGCCCATCACGAAGCTGCCGAAAGCTTCGATGACGTGACCGGCGGCATCCGTGCCCTCGTGCCCGTGCGACAGGATCAGGCGGGTCGAAGCCATGTTGAGCGACAGCCGCAGCATGGTCGAGATCAGCAGGATGGTCGGGAAGGCGGAGAATTCCAGTGGCGCCTGGATGAACAGCGAGGTCATCAGGATCAGGATCGACAGCGTGATCGAGATCGCCAGGAACAGGTCCAGCACGATCGCCGGCAGCGGCAGGATCAGCACCACAAGGATGGTGAGGATGCCGAGCGCGAGCGCGATGTCGCCGCGCTTGAGGATGGTGACGATTTCGGAAACGGTCGGGAAGCCGGCGTTCGTGCCGCCTACGCCTTGTCCCGCGGTGACGTCGACCATGGTAGCTGCTCCCCCGCGCGACTGCCGTCCGCGCGCCCCAAACGTCTGCGCGGCGGCCGATGGGCCGCCGTTTCGAAAGTGAGGCACCGCACTGGCGTCCACGGGAACTCCCGTTCTACCCGGCTGACGACACTCGACTCCACTGGGCAATTTTTGCCCGGTGTATGGTTAGCAAAGGGTTAACAAGGGGCGCCGGAAAAGTGCCGGGGAAGGGCATTCTATTGCAGTGCACCGCGCATGCCTATTATCGCGCCACGCTGCTTGACCGCGGACCTCGCAGCAGAGAGGTTTCCGCGCCGTGCATGCACCAAATCACCCACCACAAAGACCGGCCTCATTCATCCCTGACTCCCGTCAGGCCTGGGTGCGGCTTTTGCTCGCACTGCTGATCGGCTCGATCGGCGGCGTCGGCATGTGGGCGGTCGTCGTGGTGATTCCCGTCGTGCAGGCCGAATTCGCCGCCACGCGCGGCGCGGTGTCGCTGGCCTTCACACTGATGATGTTCGGCTTCGGGCTCGGTGGCGTGATCGCCGGCAAGATCACCGACAAGTTCGGCATCGTGCCGGCGATGGCGATCAGCATTGTGTTTCTCGGCGTCGCCAATACGCTGGCGGGACTGTCGACCCAGCTCTGGCAGTTCGTCGCCGCCTATTTCCTGATCGGGCTCGGCACATCAGCGACCTTCGCGCCGCTGATGGCGGAGGCCTCGCACTGGTTTGAGCGCTATCGCGGCCTGGCGGTGACCATCGTCGCGAGCGGCAATTACGTCGCCGGCACGATATGGCCGCCGCTCGTGAACGCGGGCATTGAGACCATCGGCTGGCGCACCACCCATATCGGCATCGCGCTCGTGTGTGTGCTGTTGATGTCGAGCCTGGTGCTGGTCCTGCGCGCGAAAATGGGGGACGACAAGGTCCGCAATCACGCCAACGCGGCGCCGCCGCGCGTAGATCTCAGGCTCTCGACCAACACGCTGACGGTGCTGCTCTCGATCGCCAGCATTTCCTGCTGCGTCGCCATGGCGATGCCGCAGGTGCATATCGTCGCCTATTGCGGCGATCTCGGTTATGGCGTGGCGCGCGGCGCCGAGATGCTGTCGCTGATGATGGCCTGCGGCATCGCCAGCCGCATCGGCTCGGGCTATCTTGCCGACAAGATCGGCGGCATTCCGACTCTGCTGATCGGAGCATTGGCGCAGGGCTTTGCGCTGGTGTTCTACCTGTTCTTCGACAGCCTCACTTCGCTCTATCTGATCTCCGCGATGTTCGGCCTGTTCCAGGGCGGCATCGTGCCGAGCTACGCCATCATCGTGCGCGAGGCGATGCCGGCCAGCGAAGCCGCAACCCGCGTCGGTATCGTGATCTTCGCCTCCGTATTCGGCATGTCCTTTGGCGGCTGGGTGTCCGGCATCATCTTCGATGCCACCGGCTCCTACGCGGCTGCGTTCGCCAACGGCGTGGCGTGGAACGCCCTCAATATCGGCATCGTCTTGACGCTGCTGATCCGCTCGCGGATGAATTGGGTCAAGACGGATCCGAACTTCGCAACCTAGACCGCCTGTCCTGCCTTCAGCAGCGAGCAGCCGGTGATCTTGTAGCTTCCGTCCGCCTGCTGCTCGAGCGTGTAGAGCGCTTCCCAGGCCTCGCCATTGGCATCGATGATGTGAACGCGCTGGGCGATTGAGCTGCCTTCGATCTTGCTCTCGCCGAACTCGAAACTCTTGTGACGATAGACCGGCGCGTAGCCCTTCTGCACCATGGACATGAAGATGTCTGGCGCGGGGAAGATCTCCTTGATCGCCGGCGCGGCCTGGGAATAGGCCGCAGCCGCATCGTCGCGCGCAAAAGCTTGTTCCTGAGCCCGGATCACGCCTTGCGCTGTCGCGACATCGTCGGCGCGCGCGAAGATGGGACTGCAAGCAATACTGAGAACGACGAGCAAGGCGGCAATGCGCATGGCTGGCTCCGCGTTGAAATCCCGGCGATGCTGATCCTAGCATGACCATGGGAGATACGGAGACGCTATCGCTTCCGTTTCACCGCCGGCTTCGCACGCTTGGCGGTGCGCGCCTTACTGCCGGCGACGGGCTGCACGCGAAGACCGTCGACAAACACGTCGAGCATCCGCAGCACCGAGGATTGCCAGCCGGGCTGGTCGTGCATGTAGCACATGCCGACGAGAGCCCTGAGCAGGTCGTGCGGGCTGACGTCGCCGCGCATTTCGCCTGCCGCGACCGCGCGGTCGAGCAGCGAGCCGATCGCCTTGGTCAGACGGTCCATCGAGAAGGCCGCCAGGTCCGAAGAACTCTGGAACGTCAGCGCCAATGCGGCCGACATGCCCTTTTTCGTGGCGACAAATTCGACATTGGAACGCAGCCAGCGCCGGAGCGCGTCCACTGGATCCTTGGCGTTCTTGAGCTGCTCGGCAAGCTCGCTGAGCTGCTCGACCTCACGACGGTACACCGCCTCGAACAGATCCTCGCGCGTCGGGAAATGCCGGTAGAGCGTGCCGATGCCGACGCCGGCACGTTTGGCCACGGCCTCCAGGCTTGCCTCGGGGCCGCCGGCGTTGAACACGACCTTGGCCGCCTCGAGCACGCGCTCCCGATTGCGCACGGCATCGGCGCGGGGCTTTCGGATCTGGTCGGTATGGTCGTCCATGCCGGTAATGTAGATCACGAATTGGTTAGATTGAACCCTTGCAGGGCTGCACCGCGTTGTCTGCGCACGGGCTTTTGACGAATTCCAATTATTTTCCGGCGGCCCTTGTTAAGCGGAGGGTGCCTCCGTATCTTGGCATGTGCCGGTCTGGACCCACGTCCCGGGCGGCGCGAGATCGACGGTGGCCACGGCGGTGGCGCGCCGGGCGATGAGCCATGTCCATATCTGATCGGAGCCTTATATGAACCACTCCATCAGCCTCACCGTGAACGGCACGCGGCGCGATTTCGTCCTCGACGATCCGCGCGTCACGCTGCTCGATCTCCTGCGTGAGCGCCTCCATCTCACCGGAACCAAGAAGGGATGCGACCGCGGCCAGTGCGGGGCCTGCACCATACTCGTCGACGGCAAGCGCATCAATTCCTGCCTCGCACTCGCCGTCAGCCATGATGGCGTCGATATCCTCACCATCGAAGGCGTTGCGCGCGGCGACCAGCTTCACCCCGTCCAGGCCGCCTTCATCGCCCATGACGGATTCCAGTGCGGCTTCTGCACGCCCGGCCAGATCATGAGCGCCATCGGCATGATGCAGGAAGCCCAGGCCGGCAACGATCCCGAACGCATCCGCGAATGCATGAGCGGCAATCTCTGCCGCTGCGGCGCCTATGCCGGCATCGTCGATGCCGTGCTCGAGGCGCAGGCCGGTGCCGACGAGTCCAACCAGAGGCGCTCCGCATGAAACAGTTCGATTATGTCAGGCCCGCCACGGTCGCAGAGGCCGTTGCCGCCGCCGCCCAGCCGGGCGCCACTTATCTTGCTGCCGGCACCAATCTGCTCGATCTGATGAAGGGCAATATCAGTCGCCCGGATCGACTTGTCGACGTCACGCATCTCGATGGACTAGATCAAATCGAGACCCTCGCTGACGGATCGTTGCGCATCGGCGCGCTGGTCAGCAACGCCGATCTCGCGCATGACGCGAACTTCGCAAAGTCCTACCCGGCCGTTGCCGAAGCGCTTCTCTCTGGCGCCTCCGCGCAACTGCGCAACGCCGCCACCGTGGGCGGCAATCTGCTGCAGCGGACCCGTTGCGCCTATTTCTACGACACCGCCAGCCGCTGCAACAAGCGCGAGGCCGGCAGCGGCTGCGATGCCCGCGATGGCGAGAACCGTACCCACGCCGTGCTTGGCTGGAGCGAGAACTGCATCGCGACGCATCCGTCCGACTTCTGCGTGCCGCTGGTGGCGCTCGACGCCATCGTCGAGATCGAAGGCAGCAACGGTCGTCGCGAGATCGCGCTCGACGAACTGCACCGCCTGCCCGGCAATACGCCCCAACGCGAATCCGCGCTCGAACCAGGCGATCTCATCGTCGCGGTGCGCCTGCCGCCCGCGGCGCGTGGTTTCGCCGCGCATGCGCGCTATCTCAAGGTTCGCGAGCGTACGTCCTACGCGTTTGCCATCGTCTCGGCCGCGGCAGCGCTGCGGATCGAGAACGGCAAGGTCGCGGAGGCACGGCTTGCGCTTGGCGGCGTCGCCGCAAAGCCCTGGCGTGCCCGGGCCGCGGAAGATGTGCTGAGAGGCGTCGCACCAACGGCAAATGTCTTCCAGGAAGCCGCCTGGCGCGCGCTGACCGACGCAAAACCGTCCGGCGACAACGCCTACAAGATCGAGCTCGCACGCCGCATCGTCGTGCGCGCACTGACCCTTGCCGCAGCCGGTACGCCCGCGCGTATCGCCGCGTTGCCGGCATCCCCCTTTGCTTCGACGTCTGGAGCCATCCATGCCTGAGCTCAATCTCACCAGCGCTCCCGCCCATCTCCGCCACGGCTCGAGCATCGGCCAGCCGCTGACCCGCCGCGACGGCGTGCTCAAGGTCAAAGGGCAGGCGACCTACGCCGCCGACAATCATCCGCCCGGTATGCTGTTTGCGGTGATGGCGGTGTCCAGCATCGCACATGGCCGCGTGACCTCGCTCGATGTCGCCGCCGCCAGGCGTCATCCCGGCGTCGTCGACGTCATGACGCCGGACCACAAGCCGCAGCTCGCGATCGATCCGGAGATCAAGACCAATCCATTCGTGTTCCGGATGGAGGTGTTGCAGAGCAATGAGGTCCGCTACGCCAACCAGCCCATCGCCGTCGTGATCGCCGAGACGCTCGAGGCGGCGACGGAAGGCGCGGTACTGCTGGCGCCGCGCTATGAGACGCTGCCTGCGCTCGTCGGGCTCGATGCCGGCGAAAGTTTTGTGCCGCCCGTCGTTGGGGTCGGAAATCCCACCGAAAACCATCACGGCGATGTCGAGGCTGGCCTTGCCTCGGCCGACAAGCAGATTGATGCGATTTACGAGACCCCGGCGCAATATCACAACGCCATGGAGCCGCACGCGATCGTCGCTCACTGGGATGGTGACAGTGTGCAGATCGACATGCCGACCCAGGGTCTCATGCTGTCACTGGCGCGCGTCGCCGAATTATTCGGCATCGCGCATGACAAGATCCACATCCGCAGCCCGTTCCTCGGCGGCGGCTTTGGCTCCAAGGGGCTCATGGCCGGCCCTCCCGTGCTCGGCCTGATGGCCGCCAAGCTGGTCGGCAGACCGGTCAAGCTCGTGCTGCGCCGTGAGCAGATGTATGGCCCGGTCGGCCATCGTGCGCCGACGCGTCAGCGCTTGCGCATCGGCGCCGACGGCGAGGGGCGCCTGACCGCGCTCGATCACCATGCGCGCACCGTGTCGAGCACGTTCGACGATTTCTACGAACCGGCCGCCGATGCGTCGCATACGCTCTACGCCGCGCCTGCGATACGCACCTCGCACGATGCCGTGCGCGTCAATACCGGCACGCCATTGTTCATGCGTGCGCCGGGCGAGGCGACGGGGTCGATTGCGCTGGAAAGCGCGATCGACGAGTTGGCCTGGGCTTGCGGCATGGATCCGCTGGCCTTCCGCCTGAAGAACTATGCCGAGGTCGAGCCGATCACGGGAAAACCGTTTTCCTCGAAAGCGCTGCGTGCCTGTTACGATCAGGGCGCGGCGCGTTTCGGCTGGGCGAAGCGCGCGCTTCAGCCGCGACAGATGCGCGACGATGCCGGACTGCTGGTCGGCTGGGGGATGGGCACCGCGACGTTCCCCGCGCTGATGTTCCAGGCCGAAGCGCGCGCGGCGATCCGCCGTGACGGCACGGGTGCGATGGAGATTGGTGCCCACGACATGGGGCAGGGTGCCTGGACGGCACTCGCACAGATCGCAGCCGACGCCGTCGGGCTCGATATCGAGCGCGTCACGTTCAAGGCCGGCACATCCGATCTGCCCGACGCCGGCATCGCCGGCGGCTCGGCGCATACGGCGACCGCGGGTGCGGCGATCCATAGCGCTGGTGCTGCCGTGATCGCAAAGCTCGCCGATCTCGCTACGAAGGACGAGCGCTCGCCGCTGTTTGGCGCCGGCAATGCCGGCGTGATCGCGCGCGACGGCCGTCTGATCCGGCGCGACGACGAGAGTCGCAGTGAGAGCTATGCCGAGATCCTCGCACGTGCCGGCGTCGCCGAGGTCGAGGCCCGTGGCACCGGCGCGCCAAATCCCGCGGCGATGGAAGAGTATGCGATGCACGCCCATGGCGCGGTGTTTGCGGAGGTGAAGGTCGATCCCGAGCTCGGCCAGATCCGCGTCACCCGCATGGTCGGTGCGTTCGCTGCGGGGCGCATCGTCAACCCGCATCTGGTGAAGAGCCAGCTGTTCGGCGGCATGATCTGGGGCATGTCCTTTGCGCTGCACGAGGAGGCCATCACCGACCGCCGCAGCGGACGGATCATGAATGCCAATCTTGGCGAGTACCATATTCCGGTGAATGCCGACGTGCCGCCGCTCGACGTGATCACGGTCGAGGAGCACGATCCGCACGTCAATGCGCTCGGCATTAAGGGCGTCGGCGAGATCGGCATCACCGGCAGCGCCGGTGCGGTCGCCAATGCCGTCTGGCACGCGACCGGCGTGCGGGTGCGCCGCTTCCCGATCAGGATCGAGGAGCTGCTGACGAAGGGCTGAAGGGGCTAGCGGCCCATGTCGCGCAGATTCTGCTTGGCGAGCGCATAGCCTAACGCGCCTGACCTCTCAAACAATTCCCGGGCGAGCCGCGTGTCGCGCGGCACGCCCTGGGCCTCGTTGTACGTCGAACCAAAGCTGTTCAGGGCGGCGTCGTCGTTCAGCGCAGCCCCCTGTTCGAACAGCCGGCGCGCCTCTGCATAATCGCGCTCGACACAGCGGCCCCGCACATAGAGCAGGCCGAGATTGTTCATCGCGGCCCCGACGCCAGCCGTGACCGCGGCCTCGTTGAGTCTGACTGCCTCTGGGCAATTCCTGGCGTTGCCCTCTCCGAAGGCATAGAGCCAGCCAAGCTCCAGCATCCCGAGGGGATCGCCAGCGTCCGATGCCTTCTTGTACCAACGCATGGCCTCGGCGTTGTCCTTCTTGACGCCTTCGCCGGTCGCGTAAAGCACGCCGATGTTATGCATCGCCGTCGGATAGCCCGCGGCCGCAGCCTTCTCGTACAAACGAAGCGCTTCCGGGACGGCTCGGCCGGCCTGGTAGGCGAACCGTGCGACTTCCGGGTAGCGTTGCATGGCGTCATTGCAGGCGGCGGTCGCTTCAGCCGCCTTGATCTGTTCGAACGCGACTCCCGGCATCGCCCTCGTCCGCCGGATGGGCGTCGACGGGCACGATATAATTCAGGCCGTGCGTTTCGACGCCGTGGCCGGCGAAATAGAACAGCGCCACGTCCGCGCCGATCAGTTCCTGGCTGAAAGCTTGCAATGCACGGTCGAAGCCCGCCTTGTCGAGATCGATTTGCGCGCCGCCGCCGACCACGAAGAAGCCGAGCGAGCGCAGCGTATCCGACATCAGTCGGGCGTCGGCCGCTGAATTGGGCAGCTTGGCAACCGTCTGGTAGGCGGAATTGCCGAACACCAGCGCAACGCGCTTCTCGGCGTGCGCAGCGGTGGCGACGCAGGCCAGCAGCACCGCGCCAATCAGGCGCGCCGTCAAGCCAAGGCGGCTCGCCATGGTGATGCACTCCGCGAAACAGGACGTCCTGGATCTTGGTCGCTCGTTGCGACGTCCCGGTTCAGCAGATCGCTCGGCGTCGTGTCCACCTTGGCGGCCGGATCAGTTCATCATCCGGCGGAGAGCCCTGATCTGCTCTCGCAGCTCTTCGATGTATTTTTCGATAACCTCGCGCAGCTCCCGTGAATGGAGCTTTCGTGTATCGCGCTGAACTTCATCGAGCGCGGCTTCAGCATTGGCGAGGGTGGTTCTCATCGCGAGCTCTGTTACGAAGCAGCTCAGCTGCTCGGCTACGGCTCGCAACATATAGAGGACTGACGCGCGGAAATTGAGATGCCTCAAGCTCCGTAAGACACCGGGGCACTCCGTAAGACCCCGGATGAACTTGCCGCGCTTTAAAACGTCGGCGGCGTGCAGGCCGAGATCACTTCGCACGGCTTGCCGCCGACGCAGCGGAAGCGATGCGGGCGGCGACTCTCGAAATAATAGGCATCGCCTGGATTGAGAATGCGGCGCTCGTCCTCGACGGTGACTTCGAGCTTTCCTGAAATCACGATGCCGCCTTCCTCGCCGTCATGAACGAGATGCACGCGCCCGGTGTCGCTGCCGGGCTCGTAGCGCTCTTTCAAGATCTGCAAGCTGCGGCCGAACAGATTGTCGCCGATCTGGCGATAGGAGATCGGCTTCTTGCCGACCTCGGTTAGCTCCTCCGAGCGATAAAAGATCTTGCGCCGCGTCTCCGGCTCCAGCGCAAAGAACTCGGCGAGCCCCATCGGGATGCCGTCCAGGATGCGCTTGAGCGCGCCGACCGACGGGTTCATCTGGTTGGATTCGATCAGCGAAATCGTCGAATTGGTGACGCCGGAGCGCTTGGCGAGTTCCCGCTGCGACAACTTCTGGCGCGCCCGGATGAATCGCAGCCGTCCACCGATGTCGACGCTCATGCCCAAATCCCTGTTGCAAGTGTTGCGGATCGCGCAAATATGGACCGGCAGCCCCAGTGAAATCAATGGCTTGCAGGTCGTCAGAAAAGGACTTGTTGCGCTTCGGAAGCCGTGCCTCTGCTATATGGTCAGCAAAGGAGCGTGGCCCGTGACCCTTCATCAGATTCCGAACACTATCAAGACCGACTCGTTCTGGATGCCGTTCACGGCCAACCGTCAGTTCAAGAAGGCGCCGCGCCTGTTCTCCTCGGCCGAGGGCATGCATTACACCACCGTCGACGGCCGCAAGGTGATCGACGGGTCCGCCGGCCTCTGGTGCGTCAATGCCGGTCACGGCCGCAAGCAGATTGCGGCTGCGGTCGAGCGGCAGCTGATGACGCTGGATTTCGCGCCGTCGTTCCAGATGGGCCATCCGCTGGCGTTCGACTTCGCCGAGCGTCTCGCCGAGATCGCGCCGAAGGGCCTCGACCGCGTCTTCTTCACCAATTCCGGCTCTGAATCGGTCGACACCGCGCTGAAGATCGCGCTCGCCTATCATCGCGCCAACGGCCAGGCGAGCCGCACCCGCCTGATCGGCCGCGAGCGCGGCTATCACGGCGTCGGCTTCGGCGGCACCTCGGTCGGCGGCATGGTTGCGAACCGCCGCGCCTTCGCCACGCTGCTGCCGGGCGTCGATCATATTCGCCATACCCACGATCTCGGCCGCAACGCCTTCGCCAAGGACCAGCCCGAGCATGGCGCCGAGCTTGCCGACGATCTCGAGCGTCTGGTGGCCTTGCATGGCGCCGAGACCATCGCCGCCGTCATCGTCGAGCCGGTGCCGGGTTCGACCGCGGTGCTGCCGCCGCCGAAGGGCTATCTGCAGCGCTTGCGCGCGATCTGCGACAAGCACGGCATCCTCCTGATCTTCGACGAGGTCATCACCGGCTTCGGTCGCCTCGGCACGCCGTTCGCCGCCGACTTCTTCGGCGTCACGCCGGACCTGATGACGACGGCCAAGGGCATCACCAACGGCACCATTCCCTGCGGCGCGGTGTTCGCCAGCCGCAAGATTCACGACGGCATGATGGTCGGTCCGGAGAACCAGATGGAGCTGTTCCACGGCTACACCTATTCCGCGCATCCGACTGCCTGTGCCGCGGGTATCGCGACGCTCGACATCTACAAGGACGAGGGCCTGCTCACGCGCGGTGCGTCGATCGCGGAATACTGGCGCGATGCGCTGCATTCGCTGAAGGGCCTGCCCAACGTCGTCGATATCCGCAATTGCGGCCTGATGGGCGCGGTCGAATTGTCGTCGCGTGACGGCGCGGTCGGAGCGCGCGGCTATGACGTCATGGTCGACTGCTTCAATCGCGGTCTGTATTTCCGCATGAGCGGCGATAGCTTCGCACTGTCGCCGCCGCTCATCGTCGAGAAGAGCCACATCGACGACATCGTGTCGATCCTGGGCGACGCCATCAGGCGGGTGGCCTGATAATTGCTCTCGCCGTTGCGAGTTGTTTCCTTGCAGCGGCGAGCGTGATGCCGCGGGAGTTTGACCAAGCGTGAAAGTTTTGATCCTCGGCAGCGGTGTCATCGGTGTCACCTCCGCATACTACCTCGCCCGTGCCGGCCACGAGGTGACGGTCGTCGACCGTCAGCCCGAACCGGCGCTGGAGACCTCTTTTGCCAATGCCGGCGAAGTGTCGCCCGGCTACTCCTCGCCATGGGCCGGCCCCGGCGTGCCGGTGAAGGCGGTTAAGTGGCTGCTGATGAAGCACGGCCCGCTGGTGATCCGGCCGAAGCTCGACCCCGTGATGTGGGTCTGGCTGCTCAAGATGCTGCGCAACTGCACCAGCGCACGCTATGCGGTCAACAAGAGCCGGATGATCCCGATCGCGGAATACAGTCGCGATTGCCTGCGCGATCTGCGACGCGACATCGGCATTCAATATGACGAGCGCTCGCAGGGCACGCTCCAGCTGTTTCGCTACCAGGCACAGCTCGACGGCACCGGCGAAGACGTTGCGGTGCTCAAGCAGTACGGCGTGCCTTACGAGACGCTGAGCCGCGAGGGCTGCATCGCGGTCGAGCCGGCGCTTGCAGGCGTCAAGGAAAAGTTCGCCGGCGGGCTTCGTCTGCCACAGGACGAGACCGGCGACTGCCACATGTTCACGCAGGCGCTGGCCAAACATGCCGAAGCGCTCGGCGTGCGCTTCATGTTCAATACCGGCATCGACCGCATCGTCACCGATGGCACGCGCGTCAGCGGTGTCGCGACCAGCGCCGGGATGTTGCAGGCGGACGCTTATGTTCTCGCGCTTGGAAGCTGGTCGTCGCGGCTCGTCGCGCCGCTTGGCATTTCGCTGCCGGTCTATCCGGTAAAGGGCTATTCGATCACGGTTCCGATCAAGGATGCCTCCGGCGCGCCGGAATCGACCGTGATGGACGAGAGCTATAAGGTCGCGATCACCCGCCTCGGCAATCGTATCCGCGTCGGCGGCACCGCCGAGATCTCGGGCTTCTCGACCAAGCTTTATGATGCCCGCCGCGCCACGCTCGATCACTCCCTGACCGATCTGTTCCCGCGCGGCGGCGATCTCTCCAAGGCCACGTTCTGGAGCGGCCTGCGCCCGATGACGCCGGACGGCCCGCCCGTGATCGGCCCGACGCAATACGCCAACCTTCACCTCAACACCGGTCACGGCACGCTCGGCTGGACCATGTCCTGCGGTTCCGGCCGCGTGCTCGCGGACATGCTGTCGGGCAAGAAGCCGGATGTGGATGTGAGTGCGCTGACGGTAGATCGATACGAACACCGGTTTGGCTAAGACTCTATCCCCTCGTCATTGCGAGGAGCGAAGCGACGAAGCAATCCAGACTGTCTCCGCGGCCGCATTTCTGGATTGCTTCGCTGCGCTCGCAATGACGGAAGCAAAGAATTCACCCCGCCGCCGTCACACAATTCACCCACAGCACCACAGCCTTCGCATCCTGCGCTGGATTGGAAAACCGGTGCGGCCTTCGGCTCGCGAACCGAAAGCTGTCGCCTGTCTTCAGCGACCATATCTCGCTGTCGACCGTCAGCATCATCTCGCCTTCGAGCACCAGGCCGGCCTCCTCGCCGTCATGGGTGTAGAGTTCGTCGCCCGTGGAGCCGCCGGGCTCCAGATGCACCAGGAACAGATTGAGCTTGTTGTCGGCGCTCGCGGGGCTGAGCAATTGTTTTGAGACGCCGGTACGCCAGAGTTTGAGCTCAGGCCGTTGCGATCCGCGCGTGACGATCTGATCGGATGCGCCGTCGGCGCTCGGGCTTGCGCCGAACAACGCAGCGATGCCGACGCCGAGCACGTCGGCGAGCGTGGCCAGCACGCGTAGCGACGGCGACGACAGGCCGCGCTCGATCTGGCTGAGGAAGCCGATCGACAGATCCGTGCGCGCGGCAACCGCCTCGAGCGAGAATTGCCTGACGCGCCGGAGATCGCGGATGCGGCGGCCGACCGCGACGTCCATGGCAGGCTCCGTCGGCTTCGGGGTCACCTTCTTGCCGCTGCGGGCCTTCCTGGCCGGCTTTGCGGCGGCCGGTTTGCGCATTCTTTTGCCACCGCTCACGTCAAACCGCTTCCTTCATGTGCATGAAAACCGCTTGCGTCATTCGCGAAAGTGTGACCAAATTTTCATATTGGTGAAAATAGGCCGAAACGGCTCGGCCCGCAACGTCTGCGATGACGACATTTGCGGGCGCCGCATCGGCCAGACCCAAAGGGGAATGCGATGAAGCGTTTTGTCCAGGCCGCGGTTGGGGCATTCGCACTGGCCGCAATCGTGCCGGCTTCGGCGCAGCAGGTGCTGAAGGTCGGCTCGACGCCGACCGGCATTCCCTTCACCTTCCTCGACACCAAGACAAACACCATCCAGGGCATCATGGTCGATCTCGTCACGGAGATCGGCAAGGACGCAGGCCTCAGCGTGCAGATCGAGCCGATGTCGTTCTCGGCGCTGATCCCGTCGCTGACCTCCAGCAAGATCGACATCATCGCGGCCGCGATGTTCATCACCGCGCCGCGCAAGGAGGTCGTCGATTTCTCCGATCCGATCTACACCTATGGCGAAGGTCTGGTCGTGCCGAAGACCGACACCAAGACTTATGCCACGCAGGACGATCTGAAGGGCGAGACGGTCGGCGCACAGGTCGGCACCGCCTTCGTCGATGCGTTGAAGAAGTCCGGCCTGTTCGCCGACGTCAAGGCCTACGACACCATCCCCGATATCCTGCGCGACGTGAACACCGGCCGCCTCAAGGCCGGCTACGCCGATTATCCGATCCTGGCCTATAATCTTAAGCAGGGCGGCTTCCCTGAGGTGCGGCTCGTCGACGGCTACAAGCCCGTCACCGTCGGCTCAGTCGGCATCGGCGTGCGCAAGGGCGAGAGTGCGCTGCTCGGCAAGATCAACGCGTCGCTAGCGAAGCTGAAAGCCAACGGCACCATCGACAAGATCCTCGAAAAATGGGGCCAGAAGGCACAGGGCTGATAGAGGCTCATTGAAGGCTGCCCGATGAAAGGCTTCTGGCACGACGCCGCCGAGTTCTTCCCGATCCTGATGAGCGGCGTCGCGCTGACGATCATCGTCACCATCGGCTCGCTGCTGCTCTCGACGGTGCTCGGCCTGATCTGGGCGATGATGCGGGTCTCCGGCATCAAGGTGCTGTCGATGCTCAGCGCCAGCCTGATCAACGTGATCCGCGGCATCCCGATCATCGTGCTGCTGTTCTACCTCTATTTCGTGATGCCCGATCTCGGCGTCACGCTCAGCGCTTTGCAGGCCGCGATCCTCGGGCTCGGCATCGCCTATTCGGCCTATCAGGCCGAAAACTTCCGCGCCGGCATCGAGGCGATCGACAAAGGCCAGATCGAAGCGGCGCAGTCGATCGGCATGGGCTGGTGGCTCACCATGCGCCGCGTGGTGCTGCCGCAGGCCGTGCGCATCGTGCTGCCGCCCTACGGCAACGTCATGATCATGATGCTGAAGGATTCCTCGCAGGCGTCTACCATCACGGTCGCCGAGCTTGCCCTTCAGGGCAAGCTGATCGCGTCCTCGACGTTCAAGAACACCAACGTGTTCACGATGGTGGCGCTGATGTACCTCACCATGAGCATCCCGCTGATCCTGCTGGTCCGCCACTTCGAGAAGCGGGCGGGCAAGAAATGATCGAGCTCAACGACGTTCACAAGAGCTTTGGCGAGAACGAGGTGCTCAAGGGCATCACCGCGAACGTCGAAAAGGGCGAGGTGGTCTGCATCATCGGCCCCTCAGGTTCGGGCAAGTCGACGATCCTCCGTTGTATCAACGGGCTTGAAAGCTACGACCGCGGCGAGATCAGCGTCGAGGGCCTGAAGGTCGACCGCGATGCATCCTCCATCGTGAAAGTCCGCACCCAGGTCTCGATGGTGTTCCAGCGCTTCAACCTGTTCCCGCATCGCACGGTGCTGGAGAACGTCGTCGAGGGACCGCTCTTCGTGAAGAAGGAGCCGCGTGCCCAGGTGCTCGAGCGCGGCCGCGCGCTGCTTGCCCAGGTGGGCCTCGCTGAAAAAGCCGACGCGCATCCGCCGCAGCTCTCCGGCGGCCAGCAGCAGCGCGTCGCGATTGCGCGTGCGCTCGCCATGCAGCCCAAGGCCATCCTGTTCGACGAGCCGACCTCGGCGCTCGATCCCGAGCTCGTCGGCGACGTGCTCGGCGTGATGCGCAAGCTCGCTGACGACGGCATGACCATGGTCGTCGTCACCCACGAGATGGGCTTTGCCCGCGACGTTGCCGATCGCGTGCTGTTCATCGATGGCGGAATCATCGTCGAGCAGGGGCCGGCCAAGGCTTTGCTCAACCAACCCCAGCATCCGCGCACCCAGGACTTTTTGCGCCGCGTGCTGCATCCGCTCTGACCGGACTCTTATAATGACGCGCCTGCCCCTGCCGCCCTCGCTCTATGCCGACACCGCCGTTGCGCCGGTGGCCACACCGCCGCTCGACACCGACAAGACCGTCTCCGTCGCGATCGTCGGCGGTGGCTATACCGGCCTCTCCACGGCGCTGCATCTGGCGGAGCGGGGGGTCGAGGCGCTGGTGCTGGAAGCGCAGGAGCCGGGCTGGGGCGCGTCGGGCAACAATGGCGGCCACACCAATCCGGGCCTGAAGCACGATCCCGATCAGATCGAGGCCGATTTCGGCGCCGAACTCGGCCGCCGTATGATCGAGTTCTCCTACGGCACGACGAATTTCACCCACGATCTGATCCGCCGCTACCAGATCCCCTGCGAGGCGCGGCAGAACGGCACGCTGCGCGCGGCCTATAACGAGGCCAGCGCCGCCGCGATCGAAAAGACCGCGCAGCAATGCATCCGCCGCGGTATGCCGGTGTCGTATCTGAACCGCGAGCAGTTGCGCGAGATGACTGGCACCGATCGCTACATCGGCGCTATGCTGGATACCCGCGGCGGCGACGTGCATCCGCTCAGCTACGCCCGCGGCCTCGCGCGCGCCGCGATCTCCGCCGGCGCGAAAGTTCATGGCGAGACGCCGGCGCTGTCGCTCCGGCGCGACGGCAGCCGCTGGCGCATCGAGACGCCGCGCGCGGTCGTGCATGCCGACAAGGTGTTGCTCGCCACCAATGGTTTCACTGACGATCTCTGGCCAGCGCTTCGCCGCACCATCGTCCCGGTATTCTCCTCGATCGCCGCCACCGCGCCGCTCTCCGACGAGGTCGCGCGCGCGACCATGCCGACGCGTCCGGTCCTCTACGAAAGCGGCCACATCACCGTCTATTACCGCATCGATCAGAACAACCGGCTGCTGATGGGCGGTCGCGGCCCAATGCGCTGGATCAACTCACCGAACGACGTCGCCTATCTCATTCGCTACGCCGAACGGCTGTGGCCGCAGCTCGAGGGCGTCGCCTGGACCCATGGCTGGAACAGCCGGCTCGCCATCACCAAGGACCATTATCCGCACGTGCACGAGCCCGCGGAGAGCGTCCTGATCTCGCTCGGCTGCAACGGCCGCGGCGTCGCGCTCTCGACAGCGATGGGCGCGCAGCTCGCACGCCGGCTGATCGGCGGCGCCAAGGCCGAGATCGACATGCCCGTCACTGGCATCAATCCGATCCCGATGCACGCGTTCTGGCCGGTCGGGGTGACGACTGCCGTGATCACCGGCCGTGTCCGCGACCGGCTGGGGATCTAGCCCTCCGCGACCGCGTCGGCCCAGGGCTGGAAGATCTCGACCGCGCCGGAGTTGATGTCGCCGTCGCGCATTACCACGCTCGGGCAGGCGAACTTCATCGGCAGGGTCTGCACCGGCGCTTCCTTGTAGTCGAAGCGTGCGGCAAGCGCCTTGCGTGCGTCCGTCGGCAGCCGCGTGTCGCCGAGCACGATCGCGCCTTCACTGCAATCGATGCGGGGCTGATGGATGGCGGCATCGAGGTCCATGTCGAAATCCATCGCAAAGGACACGAGTTGCATCACCGAAGGCAGGATGCGGCGGCCGCCGGAGGCACCGACCGCGAGGCGCTTGCCATCCCTGGTCTCGGCGATAACAGGCGTGTAGTTGGTCAGGCAGCGCTTGCCGGGCGCGAGCGAGTTGGTGGTGCCCGGGGTCGGATCGAACCACATGATGCCGTTGTTCATGGGAATGCCGGTGTGCGGCGTCACATATTTCGAGCCAAAGGACGAGAGCAGCGTCTGCGTCACCGCTGCGATATTGCCGTCCCGGTCGACCACGGAGAAATGCGTGGTGCAGGCCGGCGCCAGATATTCGGCGCCGAGCGAGCGCTTGCCGTCGGCATCGCCCATGTCCTTGAGCCGCTCGCGATAGGCCGCTTGCAGGGCAACGGCATATTCGGCATAGGCGGCCGCATCCGGCGTGCCTGCCGGCTTCAGGTTCTGCTGCAACAGGCGCAGCGCGTGCGCCATGGTCGGCCCGGCGGTGAGCTCGGGCGTGGCATATACCTTGCCGCCGCGATAGGGGATCGCCAGCGGCTCGCGCAGATGGCTGCGGAACGCGGCGAGATCCTCGACCGACAGCGAGCCGCCATCGGCCCTGATGTCGGACGCGATGCTCTTGGCGAGATCGCCCTGATAGAAATCGCGCGGCCCGGCCGCGGCGAGGTGCAAAAGCGTCGCCTTCAGATTGTGCTGCGGCAGCCGGATCTCGGCCTCGATGCTCCAGGGCGGGCTCGGAGGCAGGCCGTCCTTCAAAAACATTGCCGCGCTCGCGGGATAGCGCCGAAGATCTGCCGCCGAGCCCGCGATCGTCAGCTCGGTCCACCAGTCGACCAGCAGGCCTTCGCCGGCGATCTTCGCGGCCGGCTCGACCAGGTCCTTCCACGGCATCCTCGCGTGTCGGCGATGCGCCTCCTCCATGCCGGCGACGACACCTGGCACGGCGATCGCGCCGGGACCGTGAACGTTGCGGTCGTCCTTGACACGCGGCCACGGAAACAGGTCGGAGGCGGTGCGGTCTCCGGTGATGGGATAATCGGAAGCGCGGATGCTCTGCGGCGCGCACATGCCGTAGTCGATCACCTCGTAGCGATTTTCCTTGGCGCGGTAGAGCACCATCGCGCCGCCGCCGCCGATGCCGCTGTTCCAGGGCTCCAGAACGTTCAGTGCAAAGGTGGTCGCCACGATCGCGTCGACGCAATCGCCGCCCGCTGCCAGCACCTGCGCTCCCACCTCGGCCGCCCGCCGCGATTGTGAGGCGACAATGCCGCCCTTGGATGTGACGGCGGGTTTGCGGACGGTTTGGTTGAGGCTGAACTGATGAGGCATGATGTCGTCTTGAACTCTGTCTGGCTTCGTTGCGCTGACGTCAAAGCTCCGCAATTGGCGGAGCGCGCGAAGAATGGCACATTGCCGGCAACGTGGACATCGAAAGGGAGACGCGGCATGGCAGGTGTGAAACAGGCGCGGGATGGCGCCGTCGGGATTTTGACGCTCGACGAGCCGGCAAGCCTCAACGCAATGACGCCGGACCTGCTCGGCGCGCTCGCTGCCGCCGTCGCCGAGATGAGTGCGGATGAGGATGTCCGTGCGCTGGTCCTCACCGGCGCGGGGCGTGGTTTTTGCTCAGGACAGAATTTGAAGGCAGCCGGAGCGTTGGGCGAGGACCTCGCAGCCGGCGTGATGCGCTTCTACTGGCCGGCCTTCAAGGCGTTGCGCGAATGCCGCGTGCCTGTCGTCGTTGCCGTCAACGGTGTCGCGGCCGGCGGCGGTTTCAGCCTCGCGATGGCCGGTGACATCATTGTTGCGGCGCGGTCGGCGAGCTTCATCCAGGTGTTCAGCCGCATCGCGCTGGTGCCTGACCTCGGCTCGACCTGGCTGCTGCCGCGGCTGGTCGGCCGGCAGCGTGCGCTCGAGCTGATGCTGTTGAACGAGCCGCTCACGGCCGAGCGTGCCCAGGAGATCGGCCTGGTGCGGCAGGTGGTCGACGATGAGCGGCTGATGGAGGAGGCGTTGACCTTGGCGCGCCGTCTCGCCGATGGCCCGACCCGCGCCCTGGTCGCGACCCGTGCGCTGATCGAGGAGAGCGAGCATGCGAGCTACGGGGCGCAGTTCCGCCGCGAGATCGAGCTTCAAGCCACGATCCGCACAAGCGCCGATGCGATCGAAGGCCGCAAGGCCTTCGTCGAGAAGCGCAAGGCGAAATTTACGGGGAAGTAGGGGAGAAGGAGCGGGCTACGCTCACAGCCCGCGGTTCAGCCGGCTGGCCTGATATTTGGCGTGCCATTTCGGGCCAGGGCCGCGCATGTAGTGGAGCTCGGGACGGTAGGGGTTGCCTGCAATCCGCACCAGCTTCTGCCATTTGGTGGCGACGAAGGTGAAGGGCTGGCGGAACAGGGTCAAGGAAGCGAACAGCATGGCATCACCTCAATGCGGCTTGCCGAGCATGGCGGTGAAGGGGAGATCGAAGATCTCCTCGCCGTCATCGTCACTGATATGGATCACCCAATCGCGCCAATCCTCGGCGCCGGGCGTCTCGATCATCGAGCGCATGATCTGGGCGGCGCGGTCGCGCGCTTCGGTCAGGTTGGCGACTGCCGTGCCGTAGTGATCGATCAGCGTGCCTTCGGCATTCGAGCAGTGGAAATACATCTGAACCATACGCGCCTCCTCTGGAAAGCGATTTGGACGGCATATCGATACCATCCGAAAGATGGGAAAAATATTCGGGCCGAGCCCGGTAAGGGAATCTACGGAGATTGGTCGGCACCACGCACCTTGCGGGTTTGATCACAGGCGGGTGATGTTCAACTGGACGGCGCCTGGCGAGCATGGAACAACCTTCGGCCGAAAGCTGGGGAGACCGCTGTGAATCAGCTCACATTTCAGGTTGGATGCCGAAGCTTGTGCGTAGGTGTCGTTGCCTTCGCGGCGCTCCTGCTCGGCTTTGGCTCACTGGCCGCGTCCGATCCCGTGAGGAAAAGCGGCTACGCGGTACGAACGGAGAGCTGCGGCAGCGGCGATCTCGCCTTTCCCAAGGTCCAGATCGACATGAAGGCCGGCTTTTGCGCGGGCCTCGTCGCCAGCGAAGAGGATCATCTGAAATTTCCGCGGTCGATCATCCAAGTGCCCGGGCACGACCTGTTCGTGGTCGCCGACATGGGAGGCTGGGGCCATACCGATGGACGCCTGCTGCTGCTCGACCCCCACGCCGCCAGCGGCCAGCGGTTCAAGGAGCTGCTGACTGGGGTCGAATATCCGTTCGGACTCGTGATCGGTCCGGACAAGAAGCTCTACGCTTCGACCGCCGAGACCATCTTCCGCTTCGATCCGCTCGCGGACAATCCGCGCGGCACGGTCGAGACCATCATTCGTCACATGCCGGGCCGCCGCATCACGCTGCCGGACGGGACGAAGCTCGACGAGAGCGCGCATCCGCTCAAACAGTTCGTCTTCGACAGGAACGGCCGGCTGTTCGTCAATGTCGGCGCCCACAGCGACGATTGCGTCACGCCGGCGCCGATCACAAAGCCTTGCGCGGCGGCCGAGGGCGCCTCGGCCATGGCCGCGATCTGGCTATTCACGCCGCCGTCAGGCGGGATCTTTCCGGCCTTGAAGCCGAACGATCCCGATCCGCCGCACACGGTTTTCGCGCGGGGTTTGCGTAACTCGATGGCATTGGCACTGCACCCGAATTTTCCCGATGCCGGCTACGCCTTCCTGCAAGCCGAGAACGGCCGCGATCTGCCCGATATCTTCAAGCCGAACGAGGAGATCAACGCGATCGAGCAGGGCAGGCATTACGGCTGGCCCTATTGTTTTGACCTGTCGACGCCGAGTCCCGAGTTCAAGCTCGTGCTGCAATCCGGAATCTATAAATCGCTTTGCACGGCGAATGCGCTTTACAAGCAGCCGTTCTCGCTGCTGCCGCCCCACGGTGCGCCGCTCGCGATGCTGTATTATCACGGCGCCAAATTTCCGGAGCTCGAAGGCAAGCTGCTGGTCGGCCTGCACGGTTATCGCCCGACCGGCAGCCGCGTCGTCATCTACGAAGTCGACGACCACGGTTTCCCAAAACCCGCGCCGGCGCCAGTCCGCTACCACGTCAGTTGTGCAGCCGATCCGACCCACAATTTTCAGACCGACGCCGGAGATGTCGCCGCCGCGCAGTTCGAGGAGCTGATCGCCGGCTGGCACCGCGTCAACGGTGCGCGGCCGCAAGGCGCGCCGGTCGGCATGACGGTCGCAGAGGACGGTGCTATCTGGCTGGTCGAGGACAAGAACCAGACGATCATCCGCATCGATCGGGCCGCCGGCGATCCACCGCCGCCGCTGCCGTGCGACACGCGCAGCCAGGCGCTGATCGACCAGCTTGCCGCCTTCGTCGCCAAGGATGCGCAAAACAAGATCCGGCTCACCACGCTGCGCAAAAACCTCGTCGAAAAGCACTGCGTCGGCTGTCACTCCGATTTCGGTATCAAGGCGGGGCAGTCGGATGCCGACAAGGACGCGACCGTGCTCCGTTTCATGCTGTCGCAGGATGGCTGGATCTATCCAGGCGATCCGCAGTCCGGCAAGCTGCGCACGCGGCTGCGCGGCATTGACGCGGAGAAGCTGATGCCGCCGGGCGGCGAGAGCCTGCCGAAGACCGAGCCCGGTTATGCGGCTCTGCTCACGACTGCGGATCTGCTCGTCGCCAGGATGGTTCCGGGAACGCGGATGCGCATCAAGCTCGGCCTGCCGCAGCGCAAGTTCTATGGCAAGGCGAACAAGGAATGCGGCGAAATACCGGTCGCCAAGGTCGTTGTCGTGACACAAAGGAACGCTGTAGACAAACCGGGCTTCAGCCGCTTCTTCCGGCCGGCCGATCCATATTTGAATGGCGAGTGCAGCGACGACGATGGCTATTTCATCCGGCAGGAATTTTTGGTGCCTGTGCAGTAGCATCCTGCTCGTCGTCGCGACGCCGCTGGCGGCAGCCGAAACAAAACTGTTCGAAAGCGTGCAGATTACGCCCGCCAGCGAATACACCTTCGGCATCGAAGGGCCCGCCGCCGATCTCGACGGCAACCTCTTCGTCGTCAATTTCGGCAAGCCCGGCACCATCGGCCGATTGCCCGCAGGCGGTACGGCGTCGGAGGCCTTCACGGCGCTTCCCGAGGGCAGCGTCGGCAACGCCATCCGCTTCGATCGCAACGGCACGATGTTCATCGCCGACTACAAGAAGCACAACATTTTTGCGATCCCCAAGGGTAGCTCCGAGCCCGGTGTCTGGTTTCACTCCGACGAGATGAACCAGCCCAACGACATCACCATCGCCCGCGACGGCACGATCTATGCGAGCGATCCGAACTGGAAGGGCCGGGAAGGCCACATCTGGCGCATTGCGAAAGCCGCCGATGGTACGGTGCAGGGTCAGATCATGTCGGCGCCACGCGCGATGGGCACCACCAACGGCATCGATCTCAGCCCCGACGGCAACACGCTCTATGTCGGTGAGTCCAACAATGGCCAGGTCTGGTCCTACGCGATCCACGGCAATGAGCTCACCGACGCAAAGCTCGTCAAGGCATTCCAGCCCGACACCATCGACGGCCTGCGCACCGATATCAGCGGCCGTCTCTACGTCGCGCGTATACTCAAGGGGACGATCGCGCTGATGAAGCCCAATGGCGCGGTCGAGCGCGAGATCGCGCTGAAGGGCAAAGAGCCAACCAATCTCGCTTTCGGCGGCAGCGACGGCAAGACTGTCTTCGTTACCCAGCGTCAGGGTGGCTTTATCGAATCCTTTCGCACCGACCAGCAGGGCCGCGAGCACTGTCTCCAGCGCGGACGCTGCTAGGTTCGTCAAAGGCGCTCTGCTCTTGACGCGGGGCCGCGGCGCGAAGGCGGCATTCTTCTTGCTTGCATCTGGCCACCGCAGGCATTTAGACATCTGTGGCATCGTCAAGAAGCGACCACGGAGTGTTGAGTGAAAGCCGTCCATACCGAACTGCACCGCAGCCACGATCCGCAATTCTTCCTGGTCCGCGGCGTGGTCAAGCGTACCACCGAGCAGCCTGAGCGCGCAGACCGCCTGCTCAAGGGCGTGAAGGACGGCAAGCATCAACTGGTCGAGCCGACGACATTCGGCCAGGGCCCCCGCGCACGCATCCACAGCCCGGAATATCTGTCGTTCCTGAGCGAAGCCTGGGACGCCTGGACGGCGCTCGGCGATTCCGGTCCGGAGATGATCGGCAACATCCATCCCGTGCGCCATGCCGCAAGTTATCCGACGCATATCGTCGGCAAGCTCGGCTGGCACACTGCCGATACCGCCGCGCCGATCGGCCCAGGCACCTGGGCCGCGGCCTGCGCGGCGACAGATGTTGCGGTCACGGCCGCGCAGATGGTGATGGACGGTGAAGATGCGACCTACGCGCTCTGCCGTCCGCCCGGTCATCACGCCTATCGCGACATGGCCGGCGGCTTCTGCTTCCTCAACAACAGCGCGATTGCCGCGGCACATCTGCGGCTCAAGCACGAGCGCGTCGTGGTGCTCGATGTCGATGTCCACCACGGCAACGGCACGCAGGGCATCTTCTACGCGCGGCCGGACGTTTACACGATCTCGATCCACGCCGACCCGGTCGCGTATTATCCCTATGTATGGGGCTATGCGCATGAGCGCGGCGAGGGCCCCGGCCTCGGCACCAATCTCAACATTCCACTGGCGATCGGCACGGGCGATGACGGCTACATCCAGGCGATGGATGTCGCGCGCAAGGCGATCGAATCCTTCGCGCCCGGCGCGCTCGTGATCGCACTCGGCCTCGATGCCTCCGAGCACGATCCGTTGAAGGGCCTCGCCGTCACCACGCCCGGCTTCCGCCGCATCGGCCAGGCCATCGCGAAGATGCGTCTGCCGACCGTGTTCGTGCAGGAGGGCGGCTATCTCTCGGATATTTTGGGTGCGAACCTGACTTCGGTGCTGGCAGGGTTCGAAGAGGCGCGGTGAGGCGCCGTCATTCTCCGTCATTGCGAGCGAAGCGAAGCAATCCAGAATCTTTCCGCGGAGGGACTCTGGATTGCTTCGCTGCGCTCGCAATGACGACCGGATGACAAGGTCCGCGTCTTCGGTGGCTAGAACATCCCGCTCGCCTTGAGCGCCTTGCAGACGTGCTGCATCTCGGTCTCGTCCGCGACCATGTCGAGCATGATCGTGGTCAGGCCCTTCGCGGTAAATTCCTTCAGCTTCGCGCCGATCTCGGCATAGCTGCCGACGAGATAGGGGCAATCGGCCTGGAAGGTCAGGTACGGCAGCAGCCAATAGCCGTTGTCCTGGAGCTCGCCGCTCTGGCCTTCGTACAGCCGTCGCTTCCAGACGGAATCTGAATTCTCGACCGTCAGCGCGAGCAGCTCGCGGTCATCAGGGTTGTCGCGGAAGCGAACCTTCGCCGCCTGCCGCGCCTCCTCGCTGCTCTCGCGCGCGAAGATGCCAAAATTCATTCCGGGCGCGTTGAGGCCGCGATCGAGATCGGGCGGCAGCATCTGCATCTTGATGCAGCCGGTCTCCTCTGCGATGCGCTGCGCCGCCTCCGACTGGCCTGCGATCAAAAATTCCGGCATCAGCTCGGCCGGCAGGCGCGGCCGCAGTTGCAGATTGCTGGTGCGATAGAATTGGCCTTCGACATTCACTGGTCGTGAACTCGAAAGCAATTGGCGCACGATCGCGACGAACTCGCCAAGGCGGACGTAGCGGTCGGCATGCGATTTGTCGTCGCCCAGCCCCTGCAAGTCGCTGATCGCGGTCCCCGCGATCATGTTGAGATAGATCTTGCGGCCGTAGAGCTGCGCAAAGGACGACACGAATTTTGCCGCCGTGAACGGGTGCATGTAGACCGGATTGACCGCAATCAGCGGCGAGCTTCGCGTCGTCGCCGCCAGGATGTGCTGAGCCATCGCCCAGGGCTCGACGAACACGTCATTGCCTTCGAACAGCAGGATGCCTTCGAAGCCGTTGCGGTCGGCGAACTCCGCAACCCGCATCAGCTCGCCGACATATTTTTTGGGATCGCGGTTGCGCGAGATCGCGGGAAAGACGCGCAGCCGCGCCGGACTCATTCCGCCGCTTCCTGGAGCGGCCAGGCGTTGCGGGTGATGCGAAGTCCGCCGGCCGCGCGGGAGCCGTCGGCGATCGCGAGGCGATGCGAGGGCGAGGGCGAGCACAGCGAGAATCGCCAGCCTGCGGGATCGTCGGAGATATCGGGCTTGAAGCTGATCTCGATCGCCTCCCGCGACACCTGCATCGCGAATGCGTCGAGCGGCAAATTGAGCCCGAAACCTCTGGCTTTCAGATAGGCCTCCTTCAGCGTCCAATAGTCGAAGAAGCGCTCGATCGCGGCCGGCTCCGGCAATGTGCGGAGCGTTTCGACCTCTTCCGGCGCGAAGAAGCGAAGCGCGGTGGAGAGCGGCGCGACGCGCCGCGACACCGTTTCGACGTCGACGCCGACGGTCTCGTGCTTCGACACGACGCATGCGACGCAGCCGTCGGCATGGGACAGGCTGAAATGCAGTGCCGTCGAAGTCGAGGGCAACGCGACAAAGGGTCGCCCGTAGCGGCCGGTCGAAAACGACCAATCGGTCGGTTCGACCTCGGGGGCCGCGTGCGAGAGCGCCATGCGCAACATCGCGTGCGCGAAGATATATTGCCGCTGATGCCGCTCGAACATGAAGCGGTCTGCGCGGATTCGTTCGTCGACCGAGAGCAGACGCCGGCACGCCTCGACCGCGCCCGGCGTGTCAATGCTCTCGATCAGTCCGACAAACAGTTCAATTTCGTCGTTTGCCATCAATTGGGCCCATAGCGTCAGGCGGAGGCCAAATCCGACCCTGACCGAAGAATCAACCGAGCAGGAAGCAACCGAGCAGGCCGCTTCTAGCGGCCCACCCAGGCAAATTCTTGTCGATTGCTGGCCGGTTTACAGGCGCAAGCTTGTGCGAGACCCCAACTCGACAGGCGAGCGGCCTAAATTTGGAAATGAAATTGAAGATTCGTGCGGCGTCCCGGCCGACGAGTCTTACTTTTTCTTCTTGGCCTTTTTGCCGCCCAGCATCGAAAGGCTGGCGTCGACGTCCTTCAGAGCGGCCTGAAGCTTCTTCTTCTCGTCGGAGAGAAGCTTTTGCAGGGCCTTGCGGTCCTTGTCGCTCAGCGAGGTACCCTTGGTAAATTTGATGAAACCCATAATGACACTCCCCCGGTTGAAAATAATCGTCCAAATCAAAACACGAGAATAATCTTGCGCGGCAAGCGCCAAAGAATCAAGATGCAACTTGATCATTCACAGCTTTGGCGAGCGAACTCCTGTTCGCCCGGCTTGTACAGCGGGTCATGCCGCCCGGCGGGCGAGCAGCCGATCGAGCGGCGTATTCGGCTGCGTCATGGCGGCTCCCAGCAGCGCAACCAGATCCTCCATCCACGCGCCGACCACGGCTCCGTCGAACAGCTCGCCCTTGTAATTGCACGAACCTGTGATTCCGGTCGGGCGCTCCTTGAGCATCAGCGACAGCCAGGTCTGGTCGACCGGCAGCACCGGCTGGCCCTCGCGCGCGACGTTTCCGATCGATCGCAGCGCGACATTGGGCAGGTCAAGCGGCTGGCGCAGCGGATTTTGCAGAGTGAAATAGACTTGGAGCAGCGAAGCCGGATCGATGCCTTCCTGCTCCAGATGGTCGGCCAGGATGTTGAACGGCAGCTCCTGCCGGGCATGCGCCTCGAGCACGCTTTGGCGCACGCGGCCCAAGGCCTGCGTGAACGACAGATCCGGCGTGATTCGGCTGCGGACGATCACGGTGTTTTCGAACGGACCCACGATCCCCTCGGTGTCCGGCTGGGCGCGATTGGCCATGGCGGTCGCGACCGAGATGTCCGTGCGTCCGGTCCGCGCCAGCAGCAGAGCCTTGAGGCCGGTGAGCAGGCACATGAACAGCGTGGCGTTGTGCTGTCGCGCATAGGCCGTGAGCCGGGCGACCAGGTCGCGCTCCAGGCCGAGCGGATGATGGCCGGTCGAAGCGCCCGGCCGCGCTTCGCCGTCAAACAGGGGAGCTGAACCGCGCAAAGTCTCGGTCCAGTCGGCGGCCTGGCGGCGGGCCGCCTCGGTGCCGCACCACCAGCGCTGCCAGCGTGCGACGTCGGAGAACGCGAGCGGCATCTTTGGCAGGGGCGCCGACGGATGGCCCGCCAGCGCGGCGTAGCGGGCGGACAATTCCTCGAACAGGACGCCGATCGACCAGCCATCGGCGATGGCATGATGCAATGTCAGCAGCAGGATGTGATCCTCGGCGTGCAGCCGCAGCAGCCGAGCCCGTAGCAGCGGCGCCCGCGCGGCATCGACCGGGGTATAGGTCTCCTGCGCGATCAGGAGCTCGATCTTCCTGCGCTCGAGCACCTTGCGGCGCTTGTTGTTGTGGGGCCGCCCGTCGCCGATGGTCTCGACGGTCAGGACCGGACCGAGCGCGGCGGGCGCGATGATGCGGCTGACCGGCTCCTCGCCATTCCAGCCGAACGCCGTCCGCAGCGATTCGTGGCGGCGCACAATGTCATCGATGGCCTGCGCCAGCATGCGCGGATCAATCGGGCCTTCGAGGTGGAAAGCGAAGGGCAGGTTGAACAGCGGCAGATCGGGCAGGTTCTGCTCGATCCGCATCATCTGGTCCTGCGCGATCGACAGTGTGGGCGGTCCGCTGTCGGCCAGACGTGGCACGCCGGCCGCGGGCTTTTGCAGTTTCGCGGCCACGGCCTCGTCGACCCGCCGGGCGAGCTCTTCGATCGTCGGCGCCTCGAAGATGGTCTTGATCGGCAGCGACACCCCGAGCGCACGGGCCACGCGCGCCATCGCCTGGCCGGCGAGCAGCGAATGGCCGCCGAGGTCGAAGAAATTGTCGGTGACGCCGAGGCTCTCGACCTTCAGCAGATCGATCCAGATGTCGGACAGCACCTTTTCGGTGAAGCGGCGGGCCGGCACGGCGGCCTCCGTCCCGGCGGTCTCCTGTTGCGCGGGCGCCAGCAGCGCGGAGCGATCGAGCTTGCCATGAGCATTGAGCGGGACCTGATCCAGGAACAGGAAGGCCGACGGGATCGCATGAACAGGCAGCCGGCTCTTGAGGAAGTCGCGCAATTCGCTGGCGCTGATCTGGCTATCGGCCCCGGCAATGACATGGGCGATCAGCCTGACATCGCCATTGGCGTCGCGGCGCGGTTCGACGATGCCGGCGCGCACGCTTGCGTGGTCGCCAAGCGCAGCCTCGATCTCCTTGAGCTCGATGCGATAGCCGCGGACCTTGACCTGAAGGTCGGCGCGGCCGAGGCATTCGATCGTCCCGTCGGCGCGGCGGCGGGCGAGGTCGCCGGTGCGGTACAGCCGCGCGCCTTGCCGGTGTACGAACGGATCGGGGATGAAGCGCTGCCGGCTCTGGGCGGGATCGTTGACATAGCCGCGGCCGACGCCGGCGCCGCCGATGCAGAGCTCGCCGACCACGCCGGTCGGCTGCGGCTCCAGATTGGGATCGAGCACATGGAGCTGGGTGTTGGGTAGCGGCGCTCCGATCGGGACATTGGTCGTCGCCGTGTCCGGCGCTCTGGTCAGCCGGTGCAGGGAGACGTCGTCAGAACATTCCGAGGCGCCATACGCGTTGATCAGCGGCACCTTCGGACAGCGGGCAAACCAGGCGCGGCAGAGCTCGACCGGCAGCGGCTCGCCGGTCGAGATCAGCAGCCGCAACTTCGCAAAGGCGCGCAGTATCGGCGCTTCGTCGAGACGTTCGAGGATGACCCGGAGCAGCGAGGGGACGATCTCGAGCACGGTGCTGCCCTCGCGGTCGATCTCCCGCGCCAGCAGCATAGGGTCCTGCACGACCGAATTGCCGCAGACATGGACGCGTGCGCCGACCATGGGACCGGCGAGGAACTGCCAGACCGAGATCACGAAGCTCTGCGGAGCGGTCTGCGCGATCACGTCCCTGGCCGTGAGGCCGAGCTCGGCGATCAGCGACGCTAGATGGTTCGACAGCCCGCGCTGCTCGATCATGACGCCCTTCGGCGCGCCGGAAGAGCCGGACGTATAGATGAGATAGGCAAGGCTCGCGCTTGCGCGCCGCGCCGCGCGGGCCGGCTTGGTCGAGTCCAGCGCGATTGCGTCCTCGATCTCGGCGACCTGGATGCGCGCGACCAGCGGCTCGAGCAGCGCGTCGACCATGGCGGACTGCGCGCGCCCTGTCAGCAGCACGGTTGCGCAGCTGGATCCGAGGATGGTTGCGAGCCTTGCCGGTGGCTGCTCGGGATCGAGGTTCAGGAAGGCCGCGCCCACGCGCTGAACCGCAATCATTGCGGCGAGCAGGTCGGGCCCACGCTCCGCTAACAAGGCGACGACGCTCTCGGCGCCAACGCCTTCGCGCGTGAGCCAGCGCGCGATCGCCTGGCTGCGGCGTGCCAGTTCGCGATAGCTCAGGGACAGACGACCGTCTGAGATCGCCACGGCGTTCGGCGTCTTCTTCGCCTGCCGCTCGAAGCGTTCGCAGAGATTGCCGCGCGTGGTGAAATTGGCCGGCCGGCCTTTCGTCGGCAGCAGCCGGCGTTCGGCGTCGGTGAGCAGCGGCAGGCGCGAGATGCGCTGCTCGGGATTGGCGATGGCGGCCTTGAGCAGGGTCTTGAACTGACCCACCATGCCCTCGATCGTACCTGCGTCGAACAGATCGGTCGCGTATTCGAAGAAGCCGCTGAAGCGGCCCTCGGCCTCGACCAGCTCGAGCGTAATGTCGAAGCGCGCGACTTCTGGGTCGATCTCCAGCCGGCGCGTCGACAGGCCGGGGAAGTGCGCGGCCTCGATCGATGCGTTCTGGAGGATGAACATGATCCGGAACAGCGGATTGCCGTCGCTCCTTCGCGCGATTTGCAACGCGCGCAGGACTTCCTCGATCGGAAGGTCCTGGTTGCGATAGGCATCGAGCGTGACCTGGCGCACCCGCCGCAGCAGCTCGCCAAAGGTCGGATCACCACCGAAATCGTTGCGCAGGATCAGCGTATTGGCAAACAGCCCGATCAGCCGCTCGCTCTCGATCTGGTTGCGGTTCGCGATCAGCGAGCCCGTCGCGACATCCTCATGCCCGGTATGGCGGAACAGCAGGCACTGGAACACCGCGAGCAGCGCCATGAACGGTGTCACGCCCTGGTCCTGGCTCAGCGCGCGCATGTCGGCCGAAAGGGTCTTTGAGAATTCGAAATAGTGACGGGCGCCGTGTCCGCTCCAGACTTCCGGCCGTGGCCGGTCGGTCCGCAGCGGTAGTGTGGTGACGCCGTCGAGCTGTGTTCGCCAATAATCGAGCTGCTCCCTTGCCGCCGGCGTTTGCGCCCAGCTCTGCTGCCAGCGTGCAAAATCGCGGTACTGGAAGCCGGGCGAAGGCAGCGCCGTCACGCTTCCCTTGCGCGCGGCGGAATATTCCGCGGCGAGCGTCTCCCAGAACAGCCGCTGTGACCAGCCATCGGTGACGAGGTGATGGACGTTGACCACCAGCGCATGGCTGGATTTGTCGAACGAGAGCAGCGTGACCTTCAGCGGCGGCTCGCGGGCGAGATCAAACGGATATTGCGCCAGCTTGAGCGCCTCGCGCCTGACGACCGCAGCCCGTCGGTGCGGAGGGCAGGGTCTTAGCTTGATCCGTTCGAACTGCGGTGGCGCCTGAAGCACACGCTGCACGGGCTCGCCCTCGCGTTCGACGAAGACCGAGCGCAGCGCCTCGTGGCGCGCGCAGATCGAAGCCAAGCTCGCCTGTAGCGCAGCGATATCGACCTGCCCCTTGAGCAGCGCGACTTCGACCACGTTATAATTGTAGCGCGTCGGATCGAGCCGCGAGAGCACATACATCCGCTGCTGCTGGAACGACAGCGGCGCGTCCCCTTCGGAAGCCTCCGGGCGCCATGCCGGCAGCGTCGGATCGCGATGCGCCGTGGTCTCGAGCCGGGCCGCGAGAGCGCCGACCGTGGCGCAATCAAAGATGTCCTCGAACGAGAAATCGACGTTGAAACGCTCGCGCAGGCGCGAGCGCATCTGCGTGACCGCGAGCGAGTCCGCGCCGAGCGCAAAGACGTCCTGATCGACGCCTATTCTCGGAAGCTCCAGAAGGTTGGCCCAAATCTCCGCGAGCTGGGTCTCCAGATCGTTGCGCGGCAGCTGCGTCTCGTCGTCATCATGAGCCGCTGAAATCAGGTCAGCCAGCGCGTTGCGCCTGACCTTGCCGCTGGCACCTTTCGGCAGCGCCGTCACGTTGCGGATCAGGCTTGGCACCTTGTAGGCGGCCAGACGTTTGCGTGCGAACTGGCGCAGCTGATCTGAGGTCGCCTCGGAATTTTCCCGCAGCGCCACGACGGCGGCGACGTTCTCGCCGAGTTTTGCATGGGGAATGGCAAAGACGCCGGCTTCCAGCACCGCGGGGTGGGCCAGCAGCACCTCTTCCACCTCCAGCGGCGACACCTTCTGGCCGCCACGGTTGATGACGTCCTTGATGCGGCCGACGATGAACAGATAGCCGTCGGCATCGAGATAGCCGAGATCGCCGGTCCGGAACCAGCCGTCGCGAAATGCGGCCTGCGTCGCAGCCTCGTCATTATAATAGCCGCGGCTCATGTTCGGCCCGCGCAGCATGATCTCGCCACGCTCGCCGCTTGCAAGCACGCGGCCGGTCTCGTCCATGATGGCGATCTCAGGACCAGCGGCACGGCCGACCGATCCGATCTTGCGCAGGTCGAACGGATTGGCGGCAATCTGCGAGGCCGCTTCCGTCATGCCGTAGGTTTCCAGCACGGGCACGCCGAACATCGTCTCCAGTCCGTTCAGGATCGCGGGCGCAAGCGAGGACGAGGCCGAGCGGATCACGCGCAGCGATGACGCGCGGACGCGTTCCGGGTTGGCTTCCGCGGCTGTCAGCAGCGCGCGATGAATGGTCGGCACCGCCGTGTACCAGGTCGGCTGCAGATCCCGCATCCAGCCGAAGAAGGACGGTGCGTCGAAACCGCCGGTCACGATCACGCTGGAGCCGGCGGCCAGTGCCGTGAGCAGTCCGGAGATCAAGCCATGGGCGTGAAACAGCGGCAGGGCATTCAGCAGGCGATCCTGCGACGTGAGCGACAGCACGCGGCCGGCATTTTGCGCGGAGAGGCACACATTGCGATGCGTCAGCGGCACCATTTTCGGTCGCGCCGCCGTGCCCGACGTCAACAGGATGAACGCGTCGTCCTCGGCGCGGGCAGCGCCGTTCGTACAGGCCGGACCAATTGTCGGGCCCACGAACTCGCAGCCGCCAAGGTCCGTCTCCGGTCCGGGCACGAAGTCGATCACCGCGATATCGAGCGTCCTGGCGACGTCACGACTTGGTGAGTTCATGTCGGCCCGGGTGACGAGCGCCGTCAGCTTCAATTCGCTGAAATAGCGTTGCAGTTCATCCGCCGTCAGGTCCGGGTTGACGGGGACGCAGGCACAGCTTGATGCGACCGCGATGAGAGCCAGTGCGCTGTCGGCACCGCGCGGCAGTGCAACAGCTATGCGGTCGGCAGGTGCAATGCCGAGCCCGCGCAGCGTTTGGATGAGATGCGCGATCCCAGCGCCGAGCGCGCCGTAAGTCAGCGGCGGCCGCCCGGGGGCGAGCAGGGCGGGCGCCGCCGGCATCGTTCGCGCGTGGAAGGCGAGAAGACCGCCGATATCGGCAAACGTCTTGGTTTCGGCGCCCGCGCCTGCCGATCCCTCTCCCGCCTCGGATGCAATCTCCGACAACGCCATTCCCTTTTGATCTGATTGGGCTATTCTTCCCAAGAGTTAGGGAACGCGTCCAGTCTGAGGTGAAGTTTTGGCCCCAAAATCTGTGGTTGAGGGACCTTAAGCCTTTCGGCGGGGGGAGTGTCGGGCGGGATCACCATGCTGGAGAAAGAGCCGGGGACTGAAGTCGGGTTGAAGCGCTGGCTCGAAGGCATCGGTCTAGGTCACTACACCGATCTGTTCGCGCAGCACCGCCTCGATCTCGACGTCATGGGAGACCTGACCGAGGCTGATCTTGCCGAACTCGGATTGCCGCTCGGCGATCGCAAGCGGCTGCAGCGGGCGATGGCCGCGCTATTCCAGGCCGAGACGGCGGAGGCGCCGGTCGCGCCGGCGCACCCGCCGACCCGCACGGAGGTCGGCGCCGAGCGGCGTCAGCTCACCACCATGTTCTGCGACATGGTCGATTCCACCGCGCTCTCCGCCCAGTTCGATCCGGAAGACGTGCGCGACATGATCGCAAGCTTCCGCGAGACCTGCGTGCGCGTGGTCAAGCATTACGAGGGCTTCGCCGCCCGCTTCGTCGGGGACGGCATTCTGGTTTATTTCGGCTACCCGACTGCGCACGAGGACGACGCCGAGCGCTCGGTGCGCGCAGGGCTAGAGATCGTGCGGGTGCTGTCGACGGCGCGCGCGATCGAGCCGCGCGGCGCGCTCAGCCACGCGCCCGCCGTCCGCATCGGGATTGCGACCGGCCTCGTCGTGGTCGGCGATCTCGTCGGCCAGGGCACCGAAGAGCGCGATTCCGCGGTCGGCGAGACCGTCAATCTGGCCGCGCGCCTGCAGGCGCTGGCACCGCCCAATGGCGTGGTGATCTCCGCCTCGACGCAATCGCTGCTGAAGGGGAAGTTCGATTATCGCAATCTCGGCGCCCATGCGCTGAAGGGCATCTCTGAAAAGACCCAGGCCTGGCATGTGGTGCGCGCCACGCGCGTGGAGACCCGCTTTGCGGCTGCCATGGGCACGCGGCTGACCCCGCTCGTCAACCGCGAGGAGGAAATCGCGCTGCTGATGGGGCGCTGGCAGCAGGTCAAGGAGGGCGACGGCCAGGTCGTCGTCAAGTTCGGCGAGCCCGGCATCGGCAAGTCGCGCATCACCCAGGAAATCTTCGAGCGGATCGCAGGCGACCGGCACGGACAGGTTTCGTTCCAGTGCTCGCCCTACTACACCTCCACCGCGTTCTATCCGTTCTCCGAGCAGCTCAAATTCTCCCTCGGTCTCGACCGCGAAGACGCGTCCGCGCTGTCGCTGACCAGCCTGGAGAATGCGATTGCCGCCGCCCAAGGCGATATCGAGCAGGTGGCACCACTGTTTGCCGCGCTGTTGTCGATCCCGACGGGGGAACGCTATCCGCCGCTCGATTTGTCGCCCCAGCAGCAGAAGGACGCGACCGTCGCAGCGCTGGTCAACCACTTCCTGGGCCTCGCCCGCGAGATGTCGCTGGTGATGGTCTTTGAGGATCTGCACTGGATCGATCCGACCTCCCGCGAGGTGGTCGATCTTCTGGTCGAACGGGTGCAGAACCGGCCGATCCTCGCCATCATCACCGCGCGCACCGAATTCCAGCCGAGCTGGAACGCACATTCACATATCACCACCCTCGTGCTGAACCGGCTCAGCCGGCCGTTGCGCACCATGCTGGTCGAGCGCGTCGCGGGGCGCGAGCTGCCCAAGGAGGTCGTCGAGGAGATCATCGTCAAGACCGACGGCGTGCCGTTGTTCCTGGAGGAGCTGACCAAGACGGTTCTCGAATCCAACCTCCTGACCGAGCGGCATGGCCGCTACGTGCTGTCGGGCCCGTGGCGGCAGCTGGCGATCCCGGCGACGCTGACGGACTCGCTGATGGCGCGTCTCGACCGGATGGGGCCGTTCAAGCGGATCGCGCAGATCGGCGCCACGATCGGCCGCGAGTTCTCCTACGAGACCCTGCACGCGGTCGCCAACACGCCGGCGGAGCAGATCGAGGCGGCGCTGACGCACCTTGAGGAGGCGGGCCTGATCATGCGGCGCGGCCATCCGCCGGACGCGCTCTATTCCTTCAAGCACGTGATGATCCAGAACGCGGCGCATGCGAGCCTGTTGCACAGCGAGCGGCGCAAGCTGCATGCCAGCATCGCCCAGGTGCTCGCCGAGATGTATCCGGAGAAGACCGAGCGCGAGCCGGAGTTGCTCGCCCACCATCTGACCGAATCCGGCCAGAGCGAGGGCGCGGCGAGCTTTTGGCTCAAGGCCGGCAAGCAGGCGGCCAAGAGCGGCGCCAATCTCGAGGCGATCGGCCATCTGCGCCGGGGCCTGAGCGTGGTGCAGGCCAATGCGCGTATGCAGGGCGCCGACGAGATGGAGCTCGAGCTGCGGATCGCGCTCGGCAACGCGCTGATCGCCGCCAAGGGCTATGCCGTGCAGGAGGTCGAGGAGAACTACATCCGCGCCCTCGAGCTTGGCCAGCAGCTCGACGACGACGAAAAGGCCTTTGCCGCCACCCGCGGGCTCTGGGTCTGCCATTTCATCCGCGCCGATCTCACCCGCGCGCACGATCTCAGCGTCGAGCTGCTGAAATTCGCCAAGCGCGAGCGGCTGAACGAGCAGGCGCAGCCCGCGCAGCAGACCGGCTATCTGATCGAGGCGCACCGCTCGATCGCGATGACCATGCTCTATCGCGGGCGCTTCGCCGCCGCGCAGCATCATCTGCACCGCTGCATCAATCTCTACAGCCCCGATTTGCACTCCGACCTGATGGAGCGGCACGGCACCGATCCCGGAGTCGTTTCGCTGTCCTATCTCGGCTATCTCCTCTGGTTCCTCGGCCAGCCCGACGCGGCGCGGCAGCACAGCGAGCAGGCGATCCTGCATGCAGAGAAGATCCGCCATCCTTTCTCGCTCGCCTTCGCGTTGGTGTTCGGCGCCTACCTCTGCCAGCATCTGCGCGATATCGAGGGCACGCGCGACCACGCCAACCGCGCCATGATCATCGCCACCGAGCACAATTTCCTGCACTGGAAGCAGCAGGCTGCGATCCTGCGCGGTTGGGCGCTGGCGCAGCTCGGCGAGGCTGACGAAGGCATCAGCCAGATGCGCTTCGGCCTCGACGAATACGAGGCGATGGATTCCTGGCTCGCCGGCTGCTGGTTCCGCTGCCTGCTGGCGGAGGCCTATGCCAAGGTCGGCATGCGTGATGCCGCCTTGCGCGCGCTGGACGGTGCGCTCGCGACCGCAAGACGGACAGGCGATCACTCCTACCTGGCCGAGGTCTATCGCCTGCAGGGTGAGATCACCTTGTCGGACGGCAATCCGGCCTCGGTGCAGGAGGCGGAGGATCTGTTCGGCCTGTCGCTGGAGACGGCGCGCAAGCAGGGTGCGCTGTCCTGGGAGCTCAGAACTGCCGTCAGCCTCGCAAGGCTGTCGCACGAAACCGGCAAGCGCGAACACGCCAATCTGTTGCTCGTGCCGATCGTCGGCAAGTTCAACGAGGGATTTTTGACGCCGGACCTGAAGCAGGCCATGCAGCTCGTGCATGAGATCGGTGGGGACACGCCCGTCCGTCAGCAGGCCGATCCGGTGAAATGAGCGATCTTCCCGCCGCGCGTGGGCGCTACGTCGAGCTGATTGCGAGGCGGGAACGTCTTTCCTCGCAGCGTCTGCTTGCAGCGCTCGCAGCCGTCCCGCGCGAAAATTTTCTGGCGAAGGGACCCTGGCGTATCAAGAGCGAGGCGGCGCGCAGCTATCGTCTGACTCCTGACGCCGACCCCGTCCATCTCTATGACAATGTGCTGGTCGCGATCGATGCGCGCCGCAAGCTCGATACTGGACTGCCGAGCCTGTGGGCGCATTTCATCGATCTGCTCGGCGTCGGGGAGAAGGACCGCGTGGTCCAGATCGGCTCCGGGCTCGGCTATTTCTCGGCGATTCTATCGGAGATCGTCGGCCCGAAGGGCAGGGTGCAGGCGATCGAATGCGACGAGCGGCTCGCGGCGCGTGCCGCGGCTTACCTTCGCGCCTATCGGAATGTCGAAATCATCAACGGCGACGGCTGCCTGGATATCAGCGAGCCGGCCGATGTGATCATCGTGCATGCCGGATTCTCGCATCCGCATCCGCTCTGGCTTCAATCGCTCCGCGCGCGGGGCCGCTTGCTGGTGCCATTGACGCAGCGGGACCGCGAAGGTGCTGCCCTCAAGATCACGCGCAAGGGCAAGGGATTCGAGGCCGAAGCTGTGCAGCAGATCCGGATCTTTCCCGGCCGGGGCCGCGGGGTGACGGCGCTCGACGATCGCGTCGCCGATTGGTGGCAGCGGGCATCGTCACTGGCGCCGCTGCGCTTTCGCGGTATCGCGCAGGGGCTGCCGTCGGATTAGGGCTCTCAGCCCTCACAGGTCCTTCGTGAATTTGCTGATCACGTCCATGAACGGCTTCGGCTTGAACTCGCCGTCGAGCGGCAGCGGGCGGTTCGGCTGCTTGTCCGGGCGCTTGACGAAGCCATTGATCCAGCTGTAACGATCGGAAATGCCCCAGGTCAGGATCGAGCGCACCGGTCCGCTGGTCGCGATCGCCGTCAAGAGATCGTCGACACGCTTGGCGACGATGGCATCGCGCTCCGCCGGACTTCCCGTCAGCTTCTGATCGTCGACGTCGAGCTCGGTGACGTAGACCTCCAGGCCCCATGCGCGGAGCTCGGTGACGAATTCGGCGAGCCCGTGGGTATCGATCTCGAGCTCGGCATGCAGGTGCGATTGCAGTCCGACCGCGTGCAGCGGCACGCCCTGGTCGAGCAGACTCATGATGAGGTTGCGGTAGGCGGCGCGCTTGGCGATGAACGAGTCCTTCGCCGACTCGATGTCGTATTCGTTGATCGCGAGCTTGACGTACGGATCGGCCGCGGCCGCGGTGCGGAAGGCGAGCGGAATCCAGCGATCGCCGAGATGCTGCGTCCAGAACGTGTCGCGCCGGTCGGTGACGCCTTTGGGATTGTCAGGAATGGGCTCGTTGACGACGTCCCACGAGGTCAGCTTGTCCTTGTAATAGGACACGACGGTGTTGATGTGGTCGACATAGGCGCGCTCGACGCCTTTCGAATCCCTGATCTGCTTGGTCCAGTCCGGAATGTCGTGATACCAGGCGAGCGTGTGTCCGCGCATGGTCAGGTCATTCTTCACTGCGAAATCATAGATGGCGTCGGCGCGCTCGAAGGCGAAGGTGTGCGCATCCGGCCGCAGCATCGGCCATTTCAGCTCGAGCACCGGCACCACCTGGGTACAATAGGTGCTGATGGCCTCGCCGAGCCGCGGATCAGCCTGCAGGTCCCAGAGCGTGGCGGCGGCGCCATAGCCAGGACGGCGCTGCGCAAGTTTCGACGCCGGCAGTGCTGACGCCGATGCGCCCGCTGCGAGCGTTGCGGCGCTGCCGAGGAGAAATTCGCGTCTGTCGAGCTTCATCACGTGGCGGCCGTCCTTTCGGAACCAACGCGCCAATGTACCAAGCGGCGCCTTGCGACGCCGCGGTTTCCTGCTGTTGGGTTAACTTTCGCGAACCGTCTTGTCAGCGCGCGTGACGCTGCATCACCGCTTCAGCGATCCCGTAATAGTGAAGCGCGCCCTTTTCGAGCGTCAGATTGTCCATCACATAATCGCGAGGTGCGAAGTCGCCCGCGCTGACCTGCGACCAGAAGTCGCTCCAGCCGGAGACGAAGCCGGCCGCGTCGATGAACATGCGGCCGCAACGTGCGTCGAAATAGGGCACCGAGGACACGCCGCCTTCGTATCTCACCCTGTCCGGAAAATACTCCGGATCCCGCCACGGCCCGCCGCGATTCCACGCGAATACGGGCACGCCGCTGGACAGCGCCTGCTGGCAGGCGATGCCCTGGCTCTCGTGCTCGCACAGGAACACCATGCTGCGGCAGCGCGCCAGCGCCGCCTTGTAGTCGTCTTCCTTGTAATGGCCGTAGCGGATCACTTCGACCGAGCGGCCGCTCGCTTCGAGATGCCGGCGGATCGGTTCGATCAGCTCGCTCGCGTAGCGGTCATGCTCCCAGCGCACCTTGTCGTAGAGCAGCACGTCGACGCTCTTTTGCGCTGCCGGCGTGGGCGTCCACAAATCGGTTTCGATGCCGACCGGCCAGACCTCGACATGCGGCCAGTATGGCCGGCACATCTCCGCATACCAGTTGCAGGGCACCAGGATCGTCTTCTCGTGCAGGTCCCGGTGACGCTCGGGCACTTCAATCGGATGGTTGTACATGACAACGCCGAGCAGGAGCGGGTTCTTCCACGCGAACCAGTCGAGCACGAACGGGCGCCCGATGATGCAGGCGAGCTCCTCCGGGTGCTCGCGGATGTAGCCGTAATCGTTGACGCGGTAAGGGATGCCGACCCGGTCTAAACCGGCGCAGAGATTGAGGAACACGCGGCGCTGGCCGCTGATCCAGGATTTGCCGAGCAACATCCGCCGCACCAGCGGCCGGACGTGGCGATCGCCCGGAAACCAGCGGTCGTCACGCTCCTCGAAGAACAAATTGAGCGTCATCCGCTTGCCCCCGTCCGCCGGGGCGGCCGGGACCAGGGACGCATCCGTCCCACCATGGGGCAGGGAGCTCGGGTTGGCCCTTATACGTTCGACAACGTCCATCTTAGTCACGTCCACGCATTAACCAAACGTCGGGCGACGTCTTGAAATCATGGTTTCTTTTCGGTGATCGCGGCGGCCCGTTCAAGGACAGGGCAAATTTAACGCTAACGCGCGAAACCGGTGGGCCCGCCCCATTCGGCGGCCGATCTGCAGACTTAAATGACTATGTTGGGAGATGCTGCGGCGCAGTCCGATCGCCAAGCCTTGAACGTCAAGCCTTTGATCGTCAAGCCAAGGTCCAACTGATTAACGGCCGTTCGATTTCAAGGCCGCCGGTCCCGTGCACGCATGCTGAATCGCCATTTCTCCATCTATCTCGTCGCCCATATCCTGCCTGCGGCGGTGGGCTTCTTCGCGGTCACCGCCTACACGCGGCTGCTGACGCCGGCGGAGTATGGCGTCTATGTCGTCGGCACCAGCATTGCCGGCATTCTGGGGGCGATCTTCTTCGTCTGGATCAAGCTGTCGGTGTCTCGCTACCAGGCGATGTCGTCGGAGGTCGATTTTCGCGGCACGGCGATGGTCGCCTTCGCGCTGACGGTCGTGGCCATGTGCGCCGCGACCCCGCTGGTGTTCCTGTTCCGCAGCGACGTCAGTGTCGAGCTGGTGCTCGCCAGCATGTTCGTCGCGATCATGTCGAATGCGGTCGATGTCGGCCAGGAGTTCGAGCGCGCCAAGCTGCGCCCCTATCGCTTCGCGGCGATCTCGATCGTGCGCAGCGTGTCGAGCGTCGGCTTCGGCCTGCTCGGGATCTGGCTCGGCTGGGGCGGCATGGGCCTGCTCGCGGCGTTCGGCCTCGGCTCGCTCACCGGCATCGTTCTCAATCTCGTCGGCGATCACACCAGGATTGCGCGCTTTTCACGCAGCCAGTTCACGCAACTCGCGCGCTATGGCCTGCCGCTGACGCTGGCAGGCCTTTCTGTCGCGCTTTACTCGACCAGCGACCGGCTCATGGTCGCCTGGCTGCTCGGCAAGGATGCCGCCGGCATTTTCGGTGTCGCCGCCGACCTGCCGCGTCAGTTCATGGTCATGATCGCCGGCAGCGTTGCCGCGGCCACCGTGCCGCTGGTGTTCCGCTCGCTGTCGGAGAAGAACAACGACACGACGCGGGAGCGGTTGACCGAGAGCCTCGAACTGCTGCTCGTCGTCGTCGCGCCCGTCGCGGTCTGGCTTGCGCTCGCGGCGGATCAGGTCGCCGGCACGCTTGTCGGTGTCGATTTCCGCGCCGGCGTGTCGGCGCTGCTGCCGACGCTGGTGCTCGCCCGCTTCTTCGGCATCGCCAACCAATTCTACGTGCAGATCAGCTTCCAGCTTGCCGAGCGGCCGTTCATGCTGGCGGCGCAGTCGTTCCTCACGCTGGTCGTGAGCGTGGCGCTGATGTTCGCGCTGGTCGCGGGCTACGGCATCTACGGTGCGGCGCTGGCGACTCTCGCGACCGAGGCGATCGGCTTCGTCGTCGCCGTCGTGCTGATGCACCGTGCCCATCCCGTGCCGTTCGACGTCAACCGGCTCGCCGGTGTTGCGGCGTCGGCCGCGGCGATGGCGGGCGCCATCCTTGTCGCGCGGTCGCAGGTCAACGGCACCGGGTTTGTGGCGCTGATCATCGTGAGCGTTGCGGGCGGCCTCGCCTATGTCGCCGCAGCCTGGCTGCTGAATGTTGCCAACGTGCGGACGCTGTCGCTGCGCTTCCTGCGGACGTTCAACCGCAAGGCGCTCGGCGTCTGACCGCCTGACGAGGCGCCTCGTAAGGCAACACCCGCCGCGCAAAAATTCCCCCTTGCGTTCTATTCCTTGTCGCGGAATGCTGCGGACGAGATGGGCAGCCGCATCACATTTCATAGCGGCGGCTGGAGCCATGTCCTGTTGCGCTTGAAAAGCAAAGTTCGTTCTGCTCATAAGAGGGCTGAAATTGCGCTGCAACATGCGCAAAAGAGCCCATCGACTAAAGTCGATAGCCAGCGAGGAAACACATAATGCGCAAGCTCACTTTGGCCATTGCCGTGATCGCCCCGATGCTCGGTCATGCAGCGTCGGCCGAGGACACTCTCAAGATCGGCTATATCGATCCGCTCTCCGGCGGCGGCGCCAGCGTCGGCGAGGGTGGTTTGAAGACATTCCAGTATCTGGCCGACGAGCTCAACGCCAAGGGCGGCATTCTCGGCCACAAGATCGAGGTCGTCCCGCTCGACAACAAGACCAATCCGCAGGAGAGCCTGGTGCAGGCCCAGAAGGCGATCGACGCCGGGGTTCACTACATCACCCAGGGCAATGGCTCGTCGGTCGGCGCGGCGCTGTCGGATTTCGTCACCAAGAACAATTCGCGCAATCCCGGCAAGGAAGTCCTGTACTTCAACTACGCCGCCGTCGATCCGAGCCTGACCAACGAGAAGTGCAGCTATTGGCATTTCCGCTGGGATGCGAGCTCCGACATCAAGATGGAAGCGCTCACCAACTACATGAAGGACACCGCCTCCATCAAGAAGGTGTACCTGATCAACCAGGACTATTCGTTCGGTCAGTCCGTCCGCACCGATGCGCGCAAGATGCTCGGAGCCAAGCGGCCCGACATCCAGATCGTCGGCGACGAGCTGCATCCGCTGCTGAAGGTCACGGACTTCTCGCCCTACATCGCCAAGATCAAGGCGTCCGGCGCCGACAGCGTCGTCACCGGCAATTGGGGCCAGGATTTTGCGCTGCTGCTCAAGGCCGCGGCCGATGCCGGACTGAAGGTCAACTGGTACACTTATTATGCCGGCGGCGCCGGTGGCCCGACCGCGATCAAGCAGACCGGTCTCGATGGGCAGGTCTTCCAGATCACCGAAGGCTTTGCGAATTCGGGCAACAAGGCTGCGATGGACTACGAGAAGGCGTTCCGCGCCAAGGTCAATCTGTCGCTGTGGTATCCGCGCGCGGTCAATGAGATGCGGATGTTCAAGGCGGCAGCCGAGAAGGCCAACTCGATCGACCCCGTGAAGGTGGCGGCGGCGCTCGAGGACCTGAAGTTCGAGGTTCTCGATGGTGGCCAGGGCATCATGCGCAAGGACGATCATCAGTTCTTGCAGCCGATCTACATCTCCTCCTTCGGCAAGCTGACCGAGAGTGAGCCGTTCGACGAGGAGAGCACCGGCTGGGGTTGGCACCTGGTCTCGAGGATCGACACGCCGCAGGCCATGGTCTCCACGACCTGCAAGATGGCGCGGCCGTAATCACGAAGCCTGTCGTTGTCCCGTAGCCATCATTGGCCGCGGGTGACGGCAGCCGGACGTTTTTTGATTGGGCGATGTTCACCGGGGCCATCAGGCCCCGGATATTCATGAGTGCGCTGTGCTTGAACTCATTGTCATTTCGACCCTGAACGGTGTGCTGTTCGGCATGCTGCTCTTCCTGCTGTCGAGCGGCTTAACCGTCATCTTCAGCATGATGGGCGTGCTCAACTTCGCCCATGCCAGCTTCTACATGCTCGGTGCCTTCTTCGGCTTCCAGCTCACCAAGTGGATCGGCTTCTGGCCGGCGCTGGTGCTGGCGCCGCTGCTGGTCGGCGCGATCGGCATGGCCGTGGAGCGCTACGGTCTGCGCAACACCCACAAGCACGGCCATGTCGCCGAGCTGCTGCTGACCTTCGGTCTTGCTTTTGCGATCGAAGAGATCGTCTCGATGATCTGGGGCAAGAGCCCGCTCGATTATCGCGTGCCGGCGCTGCTGGATTTCCCGGCCTTCACGATCTTCTCGACCAACTATCCCGCCTACAAGATCTTCATGCTGGCCGTGTCGGTCATCATTTTCGTGGCGCTGCTGATCGTGCTGAAACGTACCCGCGTCGGCCTCATCGTCCAGGCGGCGCTGACGCATCCGCACATGGTCGGGCATCTCGGCCACAATGTCGGGCGCGTCTTCATGGCGGTGTTCGGGGTCGGTAGCGCGCTGGCCGCCCTGGCCGGCGTCATTGCAGGTCCCGCTTTGGTGACCCAGTCCGACATGGCTGCTTCGCTCGGGCCCATCCTGTTCGTCGTCATCGTGTTCGGCGGCCTCGGCTCCTTGCCGGGGGCCTTCATCGCGTCGCTCGTCATCGGATTGGTCCAGACCTTCGCGGTGGCGCTCGATGGCTCGTTGGCGAGCGCCTTCGGGCCGCTCGATCCGTCGACGGGACCGTCCGTCCTCACCGACATCTGGAACGTCACGATCGCCCAGGTCGCGCCGATCGTGCCCTATATGCTGTTGGTGCTCATTCTGATCGTTCGCCCCATGGGCCTGATGGGGACGCGCGAATCATGACCACGGCGACGACAACGACCTCCAAGGTGGCGGCGGATCCTGCCGGCGGAGCCTTGCGCTTCTACGGCGTCTGGCTGATCGGCATCGTCCTGCTGATCGTGCTGCCGATGATCTTCTCGTCGGGCGGCTCGCTCACATCCTTCAGCCTGATCGGCATCGCGATCGTGTTCGCGCTGTCCTACAACATCCTGCTCGGCCAGACCGGCCTGCTGTCGTTCGGGCACGCCGTGCATTACGGCCTCGGCGGCTTCGCCGCCTGCCACATGATGAATGCCGTGGTCTCGCATGGCTGGCCGATCCCGCTGCCGTTCATTCCGCTGTTCGGCGGCCTCGGTGGCCTCGTGTTTGCGATCATCATCGGCTGGGTCATGACCAAGCGCGCCGGCACGGTGTTTGCGATGATCTCGCTCGGCATCGGCGAATTGGTGGCGTCCTCGTCGCTGATCCTGCGTTCGGTGTTTGGCGGCGAGTCCGGCATCACCACGGACCGCACCGCGCTGCCGAAAATGCTTGGCTGGTCGTTCGGGCCGCAGCTTCAGGTCTATTATCTCATCGCCTTCTGGCTGGTGCTGTCGGCAATCGCGATGTACGCGCTGACGCGCACGCCGATGGGACGGATCAGCAATGCCGTCCGCGACAATCCCGAGCGTGTCCAGTTCATCGGCTACGATCCTCACGTCGTCCGTTACATCGCCTATTGCTTTGCCGGGTTTTTCGCTGGCGTCGCCGGCGGCCTGACCGCGATCAATTTCGAGATCGCGAACTCCGCGCTGCTTGGGGCGATCCAGTCCGGTTTGGTGCTGTTCTCCACCTTCATCGGCGGTACCGCGTTTTTCTTCGGCCCGATCTTAGGTGCGATCCTTGTCACTTATCTCCAGCTCGGGCTGACCAACCTCACCACGGCCTGGCAGCTCTATTTCGGCATCATCTTCATCGGCATCGTGATGTATGCGCCGGGCGGCATTGCCGGCCTCTTGATGATGCATCGCCCGCTGATCCGCGCCGGCACGCTGTGGACGGTGATCCCGTCCTATTTCGTCGCGATCGTGCCGACGATTGCCCTGGCTTGTGGCGTGATCCTGACGATCGAGACCGTCGCGCGTTTCTCCGGCGGCGACGCAATCAACCTGTTCGGCATTGCCTTCAATCCGACATCGCCGGTGACATGGATCGCGGCCGCGGTTCTTGTTGTCGGTGGCGCTTTCGCCGCGCGGCTGACCTGGCGGCGGATTGCGGACGCGTGGGACCGCGCCGCCACGGTGGCGCGTGACCGGGGGTATCTCGCATGAGCGGAGCGAATTCTAATAAGGCCGCAGCCATCGAAGTCCGCGCCGTCGAGAAGCGTTTTGGCAATGTCGGCATCATCCGCGACCTCAATCTCAGCGTCGCCAAGGGTGAGCGCCACGCGATCATCGGCCCGAACGGCGCCGGCAAATCCACGACGTTCAACTTGATCAGCGGCCACATTGCGCCGACCTCGGGCGAGGTGAAGCTGAATGGCGACCTGATCTCGGGCCTGCGGCCATTCGAGATCAACCGACGCGGCCTGTCGCGCTCGTTCCAGGTCACCAACGTGTTCGCGCGCATGACCGTCTGGGAGAACGTGCGCTGTGCCGTGCTGTGGGCCACGGGACATCGCTACGCGTTCTGGAAGAATGTCGACAGCCTGCCCGAGGTACGCGAGCGCACGGCCCAGATCCTCGACGACATCCATCTGACCCATCGGCGCGACGTTCCGGCGGGTCTCCTGACCTATGCCGAGCAGCGCGAGCTGGAAATCGGCATCACCATTGCGAGCGGCGCCACCGTCGTCATGCTCGATGAGCCCACCGCCGGCATGAGCCACGCCGAAACCGACCGCGCGGTGTCGCTGATCCGGCGCTTGACCGAGGGCAAGACGCTCGTGATCGTCGAGCACGACATGAGCGTCGTGTTCGGCCTCGCCGACCGCATCTCGGTGCTGGTTTACGGCCACATCATCGCCTCGGGCACGCCGGAAGAGATCCGGCGCGATCCGAAGGTCAAGGAAGCCTATCTCGGCGAGGAAGCGCACTGATGCTCGAGGTCAGGGATCTCCACGCTTATTACGGCAAGAGCCATATCCTCCAGGGCGTCGATCTCGACGTCGGCGCCGGCGAGGTCGTGAGCCTGCTCGGCCGCAACGGCGTCGGCCGCTCGACCACGGTCAAGGCGATCATGGGCGAGGTCGCCCCGCAAGGCACGATCCGCTTCAAGGGCAACGACATCGCAGGCCTGCCCAGCTACAAGATCGCGCACCTCGGGCTCGGCTATGTGCCCGAGCATCGCGACATCTTCCCGAGTCTGACGGTGCGGCAGAACCTGCTGCTCGGCATCAAGGACACGCGCCGTCCCGGCAAATGGCGGCTGCAGGACATGCTCGACATGTTCCCCAATCTCGCCGCGCGCGCCGACACGGCCGCGGGCGTGCTGTCCGGCGGCGAGAAGCAGATGCTCACGACGTGCCGGACGCTGATGGGCGATCCCGATCTGATCATGATCGACGAGCCCACCGAAGGCCTCGCGCCGCTGATCGTCCAGCAAGTCGGCGATCTCATCGCGCGGATCGCGCAAGCCGGAGTCGCCATCCTCCTCGTCGAGCAAAAACTGTCGATCGCGATGCGCATCTCCAAGCGCGTCTACATCATGGGCCACGGCCGCGTGGTGTTCGAAGGCACGCCGGACGAGCTCAAGGCCAATGCCGCCGTACGGCAGGAATGGCTCGAAGTCTGACGGCTGCGGCCTGCGCATACGCATCTGTATTCTGCGCTACATCTCACGCCCGATAATCAAGGTATCGTCGCGGCCGCCGACATCGCGAGCGATGCGGCCGACGATAACCAAGAACAGAAGTGGAGGACGTTGACCGGGGCCTCGCGAGACCGCGCGTCGATGCACTCTGCCAGGGAAGGAGATGCCGCGCATGCCCGGCCACACATTCAAGTTCATCGGCGGAGCCGTCGCTCTGCTTGCCGTCCTGGGCGCTGCCTCCGCCGCGACCGCCGGAAACTACGACACCGGCGCGACTGACACGGGCATCACGCTCGGCCAGACCATGCCCTATTCGGGACCGGCCTCGGCCTATTCGGCGATCGGCCGCGCCGAAATCGCCTATTTCAAGATGCTCAACGAGAAGGGCGGCATCAATGGCCGCAAGGTCGATCTTCTCAGCATGGACGACGCTTATTCGCCGGCGAAGACGGTCGAGCAGACGCGCCGGCTCGTCGAGAGCGACGAGGTCCTGGCGATGTTCTCGATGCTCGGTACCGGCCCGAACATCGCCGCGCAAAAATATCTCAACGTCAAGAAGGTCCCGCAGCTGTTCCCGTCGAGCGGCGCCAGCCGCTGGAACGATCCGCAGCATTTTCCCTGGACCACCGGTTCGCAGCCGACCTACCGGACTGAAGGGCGAATCTACGCCAGGTGGATTCTCGCGAACAAGCCCGACGCCAGGATTGCCGTCATCACGCCGAACGAGGATCCCGGCCGCGACTATCTCGCCGGCTTCAAGGAGGGCTTAGGCGAGCACGTCAACCAGATCGTGTCGGAAGCGGTGTACGAGACGACCGACGCGACCGTCGACTCGCAGATCGTCCAGTTCAAGGCCGCCGGCGCCGACGTTCTCTTCAACGAGTGCACGCCGAAATTCGCAGCGCAAGCGATCAAGAAGGTCGCCGAGCTCGGCTGGAAGCCGCAGATCATCGTTCCCGCCGTCTCCAATTCCGTCGGCTCCGTGCTGGCGCCGGCCGGGCTCGAGAATTCCGTCGGCATCGTCACCGGTGCCTTCCTGAAGGATCCCGGCGATCCGCGCTGGGAGAACGATGCCGGCATGAAGGCCTGGCGCGAATGGATGAAGACCTATAATTCCGGCGCTGATCCCGCCGACATCTTCAACGTCACCGGCTACACCATGGCGCAGATGATGGAGATGGTGCTGCAGCGCGCCGGCAATGATCTCACGCGTGCCAATTTGATGAAGCAGGCGCAGTCCTTCAAGGATGTCGAGCTGCCGATGCTGCTGCCCGGCATCAAGCTCAACACCTCGGCCGAGCAGGTGACGCCGATCCGCCAATTGCAGATGGCGCGCTTCAACGGAAAATCCTGGGAGCTGTTCGGCGACGTCCTCGGCGAATAGGCTCACCGTGATCGCTTCCTCCAACTGCAGTGAAGACATGACGACACCAACCGGCCCTCTCAGCGGCACCCGCGTTCTCGATCTGACGAGCGTTCTGTTCGGACCCTATGCCGCGCAGATGCTCGGTGATTGGGGCGCTGACGTCATCAAGATCGAGCCGCCGTCGGGCGACACCTGGCGCTACACCGGCGTGTTCCGGAACCGCGGCATGAGCGGCCAGTTCATGGCGGTCAACCGCAACAAGCGCAGCCTCGCGCTCGACCTGAAGCATCCGGACGGCAAGGCGGCGCTGGCCAGGCTGATCCCGACGGTCGACGCGCTCGTCACCAATGTGCGCCCCGCAGCCATGGCGCGGCTCGGCTTCGGTTATGGGGACTGCGCAAGGCTCAATCCGCGGCTCATTTATGCCGCCGCGACCGGTTTTGGCCAGGACGGCCCGTGGGCGGCACGGCCCGCCTTCGACGAGATCATCCAGGCGGCGTCGGGCCTGGCATCATCGATCGGATCGGACGAGGAGCCGCAATTCGTCCCGAGCCTGATCGGCGACAAGATCTGCGCCATGGCGATGGTTGGCGCGGTGTCGGCAGCCTTGTTCCGGCGCGAGCGCACCGGTCAGGGTCAGATGGTGGAAGTGCCGATGCTGGAGACGATCGCGGGCTTCAACAGCATCGAGATGCTCGGCGGCCACGCGTTCGATCCGCCGATCGGCCCGACCGGCTACAAGCGGATGAAGAACCGGCGTCCGGTGAAGACCAGGGATGGCTGGCTGACGATGCTGCCCTATTCGGGCGACAATTGGTGCGCCTTCTTCGAGGCCGTCGGCCGCCCCGAATTGAGTGACGAGCTCGGCGTGCGCGATCCCGTGCTGCGCTCGCAGAACATCGACAAGGTCTACGACCGCATGAGCGAGATCGGGCCGACCCGCACCACGGCGGAGTGGGAGGAGCTGTTGCTGCGGCTGGACGTGCCGCACACCGCCTTTGCCCGGCTCACCGAGATCGGCGACCAGCCGCATCTTGCGGCGGTCGGCTTGTTCGCGGATATCGATCATCCCACGGAAGGGCGGATCCGCCAGGCCCGCCCCGCGACAAAGTTCTCCGAAAGCCCGGCCGGCATCCATCGTATGGCGCCGCGCCTTGGCGAGCATTCGCGCGAGGTGTTGCGCGAAGCAGGCCTGAGCGATGCCGAGATCGAAACGCTCGTTGCGAACAAGGCAGTCGGCGCGCCGTAAACCTGGCGCGCCAACTGACGCGGAGTGTTATCGCTCGCTGCTGGCCGACGCGGTCATGGTCGCCGGTCCAAAGCTCTGCTGCCAGTACATTTCGACCTGCTGGACCAGGGTCTGCGGCAGCGGAACATAGTTGAGCGTTTCGGCCTGCGTCTTGCCGCTCTCCAGCGACCAGCGCACGAAGGCGATGACCGCAGCCGATCGCTCTGGCGACTTCGGCTGCTTCGGCATCACCACGAACGTCGTTGCCGTGATCGGATAGGCATCCTCGCCCGGCGCGTTGGTGAGGACGAGGTGGAAATCCCTGTCCGCCGTCCAGTCCGCGCTCGAAGCCGCCGCCTGGAACGACGCGGCGTCGGGGACGACGAAATTGCCGGCGCTGTTCTGCACCGCGCCGAACGAGATCTTGTCGAGCCGTTGCAGCGCGTAGGCATATTCGAGGTAGCCGATCGAGCCGGGCACCAGGCCGACAAGCGAGGCGACACCGTCATTGCCTCGTCCGCCGAGGCCGACCGGCCATTCGATGGCAGTGCCTTCACCGACGGATGTCTTCCATTGCGGGCTGACCTTGGAGAGATAGTTCGACCAGTTGAACGTCGTGCCGGAGCCGTCGATGCGATGCACGACGGTGATCGGCGCGTTCGGCAACCTCACGTCAGGGTTGATGGCGCGAATGGCCGGATCGTTCCAGCTCTTGATCCTGCCGAGATAGATGCCCGCGAGCACCTCGCCCGAAAAATGCATCTGGCCGGGCTTGACGCCGTCGATGTTGACGACCGGAACGACGCCGCCGATCACGATCGGAAACTGGATCATGCCGAGCTTCTCGAGTTCGATGGGATCGAGCGGCATGTCGGTGGCGCCGAAATCGACGGTAGCCTTCTTGATCAAGCCAATGCCGATGCTCGATCCCACCGCCTGATAGGTCACGGTGTTGCCGGTCTTCGCCTTGTAGGCGTCGATCCATTTCGCCATCACGGGCGAAACGAAGGTTGAACCTGCGCCCGTGGTGTCGGCAGCGAAGCTCTGCGTTGCGACGACGAGGGCGGTGAGGACGATCGGGAGCCTGAGATGTTTCATCATGGGCGCGAAGCTAGCAGCGCGCCCGGCGAGCCTCTGTGGTTTATGTCACAAAAATGTAATGGAAATGAAAAGCATCTGGTTCGGCTGCAACGTGATGTGGAGCCCAGAGCAACTGAAAAAACGCCGGGCTCACGATCCGAGATTGCGGGCAACGCTGATCAGGACGGCCGCAAGCACGGCCAGCGACATCGAGACCGCGAGGCTTTTAACCAGACTCCTGGTCGGGCTTTTGGAAAAGACGACGAAGCCGGTGGCGAGGAGCGCCAGCCCGGCCACGGTCGCCGCAATCTGCGAGAGATTTGAGGACACCTGTTCATCCTTCGATACGGTGTTTGGCGAATTTATCGCCAACGTTCCTGCGGCTTGACGCAATTCTCTGTGATTCCGGTCACATCCCGTCCCGCCGCCTCCGAGGGCTGACATTCTGCCGCAGCGCGCCGGCCAGCTCCAGGCCAGCCCCGGCGGCGGACCGCCCTTCCGCCCGCGCGGGCCGTCGTATATGAGAGTTTCGTCGCCGGAACGGACCGAATATCGCCGGAAACGGAACAGATGGTGGCTGCGATTTCTTAATCCAAAGATCGCAATCTGATCGATGATCGACGCAAGTGCGGACAGGCAACCGGGGAATGGCATGAAAGACCTGATGACGACGGCGCAATCTAATGGAGTGATGCGGCGTTGGGGGGCTTCCGGAATTGTGATGTTCGCGGCGGCGGTCGCGCTGGCCGCCCCGAGCGCAGCCCTTGCCGCCAAGCAGCCGCGCCAGACCGCCGAGGCGGTAGCGCAGCGCGAGGCCGGCGAGCCGATCATGGCGATCGTGTCGATCAAGAGCCAGCAGGTCACGTTCTACGATTCCGAGGGCTGGATCCTCCGTGCGCCGGTCTCGACCGGCACGACCGGGCGCGAGACGCCCGCCGGCGTCTTCGCCGTCATCGAAAAGGACAAGGACCACCACTCCTCGATGTATGACGATGCCTGGATGCCGAACATGCAGCGCATCACCTGGAACGGCATCGCGCTGCATGGCGGGCCGCTGCCCGGCTATGCCGCCTCGCATGGCTGCGTGCGCATGCCCTTTCCCTTCGCCGAGGGCCTGTTCGACAAGACCAATATCGGCATGCGGGTGATCATCTCGCCGAACGACGCCGCTCCGGTCGATTTCTCGCATCCCTCGCTGTTCGTGCCGAGCAAGGAGGCCATCGCGGCGGCGCCCGCGCGTGCCGACAAGCTCTCGGCCGAGGCGGAGGTGGCGGTGAGCGCGGCTGATGAAGCCAAGAAGGCCGCGGCAGCGGCCGCGAAGGACGCGCAATCGCTTCCGGCGTCGCTGCGCAAGCTCGAGCAGCAGAAGGTCCGCGCCGACGCCGAGAATGCCTATGCCGACAAGCTGGTTGCCAACGCCAAGACCGACCAGGCCAAGGCAAAGGCCGACGAGCTGAAGCAGAAGGCTGCCACCAAGGCTGCTGATGCGGCAACTCAGCTGGACGCCGCCAAGGCCGCGGCGCAGCCGAAGCGCGACGCCGTGGCCGCGACAAAGGACGCCGCCAAGGCGGCCGCGACCAGGAAGGCCGAAGCCGTGAAGGCTGCGACCGACGCAAAGCTCGCGTCCGAGCCGGTCTCGGTCTACGTCAGCCGCTCGACGCAGAAGCTCTATGTCCGGCGCAATACCCACAAGCCGGCGCCCGACGGCGGCGGTGAGGTGTTCGACACCAGCATCGAAGTTCCCGTTACCATCCGCAATCCCGACCAGCCGCTTGGCACCCACATCTTCACGGCGATGGCGAAGAACGACACGGGCCTGCGCTGGAGCGTCGTCACCATCGACGAGGGCGACAACGCCAAGGACGCGCTCGACCGCGTCACCATCCCGCAGGAGGTGTGGGATCGCATCGGGCCGACGGCATTGCCGCGCTCGTCGATCATCATCTCGGACGAGCCGCTGAGCGCCGAGACCAACTACCGCACCGAATTCGTTGCGGTCCTGAGCAACCATCCGCAAGGCGGCTTCATCACCCGCAAGCCGACCGCGCCGCCGGTGGAAATGGCCAGCGACGATGGCTGGGGCAATGGCGGCGGTTTTGGTGGCAATGGCTTCTTCTTCTTTGGACAGCGCGATCCCGCTCCGCAGCCGGTCAATCCGCGCCGCCGCGGCGGCCAGTACCAGTACTATCAATCGACGCAGCCGGTGCAGCGGAGCTTTTGGTAAGCGCGGGGCCGGAGCGTAGCGGCTCCTGCCGCTACGGCCGGGCCGTGATCACCAGGGCCTGAATCTTCGCTTCCACCGGCCCGGAGCCGTGCCGTTTCCGGATGGCTTGGGCAACGGCATCGGTTGCGGCCTGAAGCTTGCTCGCATCCCTGGCCTCGATCTCGCCGCGCAGCGGCGTTCCCTGGCAGTACGCGGTCGCTACATAGTCCGCGGAGGGCCCGCGGCTCATCGCTGTCAGCGTCTCGATCGAGATGTCCCGGAAGCCCGCGCGTTCGAGGTCGGCCTTGATGACGGCCTTGTCGTGATAGCCGTGCGGCGTCCGCGCCATGAACAGCGGCGGATTGTCGGGAAACATCTTGCCGAGCGCGATCGTCGCGTCATTCGCGAATACGTTGTCCTCGATATGGTCCCAGACGCTGAACAGGTACGTGCCATCAGGCCGCAACACCCGCTTCGTTTCCGCATAACCTTGGCTGCGATCCGGAAAGAACATCGCGCCGAACTGGCAGCAGACGACGTCGAACGCCGCGTCGTCGAAGGGCAGCGTCAACGCATCGGCCTGACGCCAGGTCATGCGCGGGTCATCGCCCTGACGCTGCTTCGCCACCGCGAGCATGGGCTCGTTGAGGTCGGTCGCGACATAGCGGACGCCGGCAGGCAGCAGCGCCGCTACGGCCCGCGTGACGGCGCCGGTGCCGGCGGCGATCTCGAGCAGGGCCGAGGGCGACAGCGCGGCGATGCGCCTGGCAAGGTCGTCGGCATAGACCGAAAAGATCAGCGGCACCAGATATTCGTCGTAGAGTTTTGGGACCGAGCCTGCGAAAACCTTGTCAGTGCTGGACATGCTTGCCTCGCTGAAGGTTTGGCTATCACGGGCAAAATAGCACGGATCGACCAGCACGGAACGACGTCGTCCAATCGGCGATCCGCAGCCCGGGATGGAGCGCACCTATCGCTCGGATGACAAAGCTCGCCCGATCAGATGGTCGAGCGAGACGCGACCCGGTCCATAGGCCATGATGCCCAGAGCCATCGCCGCCCAGGTGATATGCACCGGCCAGCCGTCGGGCACCGTGAGTTCGACGATCACTGTCATGAACAGCAGCCCAAGCGCAGCGAACCGCGTGCCGAGGCCCAGCACCAGCAGGATTGGAAACATGATCTCGCCGCACCCGGACAGGAAGGCCATCACTGCCGGTGCGGGATAGTGATAGGGCCCCCCGGGCAGGTGCAACATGAATTCGTCGGTGAACAGGGTCACCGCGGTGTCGTTCAGCTTGAGGAAGCCGCCCCATTTGAGAATGCCGGAGCGCCAGAACGGCACGGCCAGCGCCAGCCGCAGCACGAGCTGGACCAGCGAGGGAGCGGCGATCGTCTGCACCAGCCGACCGGCTTTCTCGACGAGAAGCCTAAGCGGCGGCAGGCTTCCATCTGCCGGCATGCGTTGGTCCGTGATCATCATGCGTCTCCGAAGGCAATTGAGGTGAATGCGCCGGCCTCGATCAAGCCGGCAATGTTGGCGGCGATGTCGAAGTCGGATGATGCGTCCAGCGCGGATGCCGCGGCCTCGCCGAGCGGCCGACCCTCCGTCAGGCAGATCGCGAAGACGGCGCCGCCGGGAGGCAGGTGCTGCACGATGATGTCGAAACCGGGCCGCGTGATCAGCGCGTCTTCCGGCGTAGAGGCGTCGATGCTGTCCACGGGCGCGCCGTCACGGTTGGCGGCAAAGATCGTCACCGCGGAAAAGTCGGAGCGCACGATTTGCGCTGCCGGGTGCGGTGTGAAAACCAGATCGGCCAACCGCTCCGGCCCGATCGCTGCAAGCTGCGCCGGCGCCAGCGGCGCTGCATCGCGTGCGTGGTAGGCGTCGAGCCAGGCTCGCTCCAGCCGGGCGACATCGGCGAGCCATGGCATGGTCTGCGCGTGCTCATACCGTGCAACGAAATCCGGAAAATCACGGCCATATTCGAACAGCAGCGGCGAGGCCGGCGGGCTCTCGCGAACATGGAAGCGCGCCATCGCGCGGAAGAAGTCAGCGCCGGTGATGCGCTGCACCGCCGGATAGATTGCGGCGAGCGCGTCGATCAGGCTCACCGTAACGTTGTTGCGATAGACATCGTAGCGCTTTCCCGCCGTCCTGCCGTTCGGGCCGGTCACGACCGCCGGCGCCGCACGCAGGGGATCCAGCAGCGCCGGTGCGAAGGCCGCGGCAAAGGAGAGTGGCTCAGGCGGCATGACGGTCCTCCGCAGCCGCGGCGGTTCCGCAGCGATCGAGGATGGCCTGTGCCGCGGCGGCCTCCGCCTGCAGGACCGGCCAATCGGGAATTTTGGAGTCCCATTCGATCAGCGTCGGCACCGGGCCGCGGCGCTGCACCACGATCTCGAACAGCTTCCACACGGCGTCCGCGACCGGGCCGTCATGGCTGTCGATCAGGAGTGGTTCGCCGTCGTCGTCCGCCTGCTCGTCGTGCCCTGCAATATGAATCTCGCCAATGCGCGCCAGCGGAAAATCGGCGAGATAATCGAGCGCCGAAAAGCCGTGATTGGTCGCGGATACGAAGACATTGTTGACGTCGAGCAGCAAGCCGCATCCCGTGCGCTCCGCAACACTGCGGATGAAGTCTGTCTCGCTGATCGTCGTTCCGGTGAAAGCCAGATAGGTCGACGGATTCTCCAGCAGGATCGGGCGCCGGATCACCTCCTGCATCTGGTCGATGTGATCGCAGACATGGCGCAGCGTCGCCTCGGTGTAAGGCAGCGGCAAAAGATCGTTGAAGAAGCTCGTCTCATGCGTCGACCAGGCGAGATGCTCGGACACCATGGCCGGCTGATAGCGCGCCACGAGGCTGCGGAAACGCGCCAGATGCGCCTTGTCGAGCGGCTGCGGTCCTCCGATCGACATGCAGACGCCGTGTAGCGAGAGCGGATGGTCGCGGCGGATTGCTTCGAGCGCGCGGTGGGGCGGTCCGCCTGCGCCCATGTAATTCTCGGCGTGGACCTCGAAGAAGCCGCGTTGCGGACCAGCGGCGAGGATGGCCGCAAGGTGCTCGTGCTTGAAGCTGGTGCCGGCGACGCCGCCGATTGGCAGCGAAAAGCGGAGCGGCACGACCGGCACGGCGGCTGGTTTGGTGGCCGTGATCATGATGCTGCTCCGCTTCCTTGGTGTGGGTGATGTGTCGGCTCGAGTGCGTTAGACCGGCTTCAGCGAGCCCTTCTTGCCGTTGGGCAGGTCGATGCTGGCGCAGGTGCCGCCTTGGACGAACTTCCACGCATTGCCCTGGAAGTCGGTGGTCGAGGTGCCCTGGCAGGTGGTGCCCGGTCCGGCGGCGCAATCGTTCTGGCCCTTCAGCGCGACGCCGAAGCACTTTTCCTTCTTGGCGGCGACTGCGGCATCGGCCTCGGCTTTGGTCAGGGGAGCGGCGGCGGCAAGGGTCGCGAGTGCGGTCGAGAGGGCGCCGGCGAGAGCGAGTGACGTGACGACATGTTTGGCAGACATCGAGTTCTCCTTTTCAAGATTGCATCGCTTGGCAAAGCGAAGGCGCATTGTCCCGTTCGCCTCGCGAGCGGCCCACGTTACCGATTGGGCGGCTCACGAGTCCGTGAGACAGTTGGGTGAGGCGCATACACTGATGCGCTCGGCCGGGACTAAAGCGGCAAGAGCCGACGCAAATCCAATGCCTGGGCGCTATCGAGACGTTAGCCGGAGGGCATTGGAGACGGCAGGCGATCCTTGCAGGCAGTAACGAAGGCGCCCGCGCGCCGTAGAGCTATCAAGCGACCAGTGACCTAGGGCGGAAACCACGATGAAGGGCTTACCCGGGCAGCAGCTTCAGGCGATCGCCAGATTGACGGTCAGCATTCGCCTCGCCGTGTCCGCACTGGTCCTGACGGCGATCCTGCTGACGGCCGCCCTTTCCAGCCTGTTGTGGTGGCGAACGGCGGAGGCGACCAGCCGGCAGCTCGCCTCCACCATCAACGAGCAGATCGTGGCGGCGGTCCGCAAGGAGGTTGCGGCCATCGTCGACGAGGCGCGCGCCGCGCACACCGCGATCCGCACACTGTTCCTCCAGAACGTGCTCGACACCCGCGAAGCGGACAAGCGCGAATTCGTGTTCCTGTCGCAACTGCAATCGCAGGCGACGATCTCCTGGGTGGCCTTTGGCTGGCCCGATGGCTCGTTCTTCGCCGCGCACAAGCTCGGCGACCGGCGCCTGGAGATGATGGAGATTTCTTTGACCGATCATCCGGGCGAGCGCCGCGTCGACGAATATGACGTCGTGCCCGGTGATATCGAATTCGCCAATCGCCGCTTCGAGCCGACGGAATTCCGCGTCGCCGATCAGGCCTGGTTCAAGGCCGGGCTCACCGCGGACGACCCGCAATGGTTCAGGGTGATGGATCATCCGACCGGGCAGCGGCCGTCGATCGCCTTTGCGGGACCGATCGACGTCTATCAGGAGCGGCAGGGCGTTCTTGCCGTCATCATCGAATACACAAGGCTTGCGCGCTTCCTGTCGCAGCTCGAAGTCGGGCGCACGGGAACGGCTTTCATCCTCGACGACAGCGGAGAGCTTGTCGCCGCACCGGACAGGGATGCCGATGAGCTGCATTCCGCCAAGGGCGACATTGCGCTGTTGCCGCTCGCGCGGATGGCGCGCGTGAAAGCAGGTGAGGCCGGCCGCAAGGAAGCCTGGCGAAGCCGGCTCACCTCGCAAGGCGCGGCCTATGAAGTCGCGCTCACGCCATTGCCGTTTCCCGGCTGGTCACTGGCAACGGTGATCCCCGAGGCCGAATTCCTCGGTCCGGTCGAGACCACGCTGCGGCACCTGATCCTCGGCCTTGCCATCGGCGCGGTGCTCGCGGCGCTGGTGTCGGCGGCGCTGGCGCGTTCGGTCATTGCCGCGCCTCTGTCGCGCGTGGTGGGCGAGCTTCGTCATGTCGAAGCCTTCGCGCTGGAGCTGGTCCGTCGTCATCCGTCGCGACTCAAGGAGATCGCGAGCCTGTCGGGCGCGATCGCCGAGATGGCATCCGGACTGTCAGCCTTCCGCAAGTTCATCCCGGCCGATCTCGTCCGCGCCCTGCTGCGCCAGGGCGTGGAGGCAAAACCCGGCGGAAGCATCCAGGAGCTCAGCGTGATGTTCATCGACATCGCCGGCTTCACCGGATTGTCCGAGCGGCTCGGCGACCGGGTCGTGCCGCTGCTGTCGCGCTATCTCGACATCACCTCTGAGATCATCGTCGCCAATGGCGGCACCATCGACAAGTTCATCGGCGATGCCGTGATGGCGTTTTGGGGGGCGCCGCAGCCGCAGGCGGATCACGCGGTGCGGTGCTGCCGCGCGGCACTCGCCTGCCGCGGGGCGATCGAGCAGTCCGGCCTGGCCGACGATCTCGGCCAGCGGCTGCAGATCCGGATCGGCATCAATTCCGGCCGCATGCTGGTCGGCAATATCGGCTCCGAGCTGCGGCTGAACTACACCGTGATCGGCGATGCCGTGAACGTCGCGAGCCGGCTCGAAGGCGCCAACAAATCCTATGGAACGCAAATCCTGATCGGTGAGACGACCGAACGTCTGGCGCGCGGTGCGGTCGTCACGCGTGAGGTCGACAGTATCGCGGTTTACGGACGGGAGGAGGGGCTCTCCGTCCACGAGCTGATCGGCATCGCGAACGAAAGCGCAATCGACGGTGAACCGATCGGCTGGATCGCGGACTACGCGCGCGGCCTTGCCAACTATCGCGATCGCCGGTTTGCTGCGGCACTCGCCGATTTCGAAGCCGTGCTGAAGCAGCGCAGCCACGATCGCCCGGCCGAGCTGATGCGCGACCGTTGTCGGCAGCTCGCTGCGTCCGCGCCCGACGCCGGCTGGCGGCCGGTAGAGGCACTGACATCGAAATAGCGACGGCCCGCGTCTCGCGTTCCCCAGATTCACATTGCACCGGCTAGCCATTCCCTCTAATTGTCTTGGACAAATGACCAAATAACATGGTCGCGCGCCGAAGGGCGCGTGTCAGGGACGGGAATCGCGGTATGTCGCGGGATGGTTTTGGGCTGGCGGGGGTCATCGGCATGCCGGTCGCGCATTCGCGCTCGCCGGTCATTCACAATTACTGGCTGAAGGCGCACGGCATCCGCGGCTCCTACGTCCCGCTCGCGGTGAAGCCCGAGCGGCTCGAGGATGCGCTCGACGGGCTGATCGCGCTCGGGTTCCGCGGTTGCAACGTCACCATGCCGCACAAGCAGACGGCGACGCCGATGCTCGACCGCGTCAACGAGACCGCCAGGCGCATCGGCGCCGTCAACACCATCGTCGTCGAGGCGGACGGTACGCTGTCCGGCTTCAACAATGACGGCAACGGTTTTGTCCAGAGCCTGCGCGACGCCAGGGCCGACTGGCGCGGCGATGCCGGGCCGATCCTGCTGCTCGGCGCGGGCGGCGCCTCGCGCGCGGTGGTCGTGGCGCTGCTCGAGAACGGCGCGCGCGAGATCCGCATCACCAACCGCACGGCGGAGAAGGCGCAGGCGATCGCGACCGAATTCGGCTCCGCCGTCAGCACCGTTCCGTGGGACGATCGCGCCGCGGCGCTGGGCGATGTCGCGCTGCTCGTCAACTGCACCGATCGCGGCATGGTCGGCAAAAGCGCGCTCGAGATCGACCTGTCGCGGTTGAAGCCCTCAACGCTCACCGCCGATCTCATCTACACGCCGCTCGAGACGCCGTTTCTGGCCGATGCCCGCGCGCGCGGCTGCGTCACCGTGAACGGGCTCGGCCTGTTGCTCAATCAGGCGCGGCTTGCCTTCAAGGCCTGGTTCGGCGTGATGCCCGATGTGACGCCTGAGCTGATCAAGACCGTCGAGGCCACGTTCTGAATCGCGCAGGGAGCTTTGCGCCATGACCTTGCCGGCTGGCCCCAAGATCGACTGCCACATCCACGCGCTCGATCCCGTTCGTTTTCCCTACGGCGCCGATACGCCGTATCGGCCGAGCGGGCAGGAAATCGCACCGGCCGCGCAGCTCATCCGCGTGTTCGACGCCTTCGATGTCCGTCACGGGCTCGTGGTCGCCACCAACACCGGCTATGGCAGCGACAGTCGCATCCTGCTTGATACGCTGAGGCAGGGCGGTGGTCGCTTCAGAGGCGTTGCTGTCGTTGAGAACGACGTCGACATCAAGGAGCTTGAATGTCTGAAGGCGGCCGGCGTGATCGGCGTCGCCTTCAACTTACCGTTCCACGGCGCCGGCTATTATCGCAACACCGCGCCGCTGCTGGAGAAGCTGACGAGCCTCGGCCTGTTTCTCCAGATCCAGGTCGAGCAGGATCAATTGCTCGACCTGGTGCCGCTGATCGGCAAATCGCCGGTACGTCTGGTGTTCGACCATTGCGGCCGGCCCTCGGTCGCGCAGGGCGTGCAAGGCAAGGCCTTCCAGGCGCTGCTCGCGATCGGTCGCGAACGCGACGCGCATATCAAACTCTCCGGCTACTATAAATTCTCGCAGCAGCCGCATCCCTATGAGGACAGCTGGCCGTTCATCGACGCGCTGGTCGAGGCCTTCACGCTCGATCGCTGCGTCTGGGGCTCGGACTATCCGTTCCTGCGCGCACCTGAACGGCTCGACTACGGGCCGCTGCTGGCGGTGCTGACAAAACTGTTTCCGGACTCCAGCGACCGGCATCGCCTGCTGTGGCGAACGCCGGCAAAGCTGCTCGGCTTCGACGGATCATAAAAAAGAAAGTAAGGGGAGGACATCATGAGGCATCTTGCAGGAACGCTCGTCATTGCCTTGGCGGCATCGCTTTCGACGGGCGCGGCCCGCGCGCAGAGCACCGTCTACATCCCCGATGTCATCGAGCTCTCCGGCCCCGGCGCCGTCTCCGGCACCAACTGGCGCGACGGCGTCGCGCTCGCGGTCGACGAGATCAACGCCGCCGGCGGCATTTTGGGCCGCAAAATCCAGACCGAGCATCTGGACACCCAGAGCAACCCCGGCATCTCGCGCGCGCAGGTGCAGAAGGTTTTGGACAAGGATCCCTATGTCGTGCTCGGGCCGATCTATTCCGGTTCGGTCAAGGTCAATATGGCTCTGACGCAACAGGCCGAGATCCCGCAGATCGTCGGCGCCGAGGCCGCCGACATCACGACGCAGGGCAATCCCTGGGTGTTCCGCACCGCCTTCGGCCAGCAATTCTCCATGCCGAAGATCGCCAACTATCTGCTCGATAAGCTGAAGGTGAAGAGCGTCGCGGTGGTCTGGGTCAACAATGATTTCGGCAAGGGCGGCCACGACAATTTCGTGAAGGAGATGAAGACGCGCAACATCGAGATCGCGGCCGATATCTCCACCGAGCAGGGGCAGGTCGATTTCGGCTCCGACGTCATCAAGCTCAAGAGCGCCAAGCCGGATGCCGTGTTCGTCTACACCAACGAGGAGGAGAGCGCGCGATTCCTGATCGAAGCCAAGCGCCAGGGCCTCTCGACGCCGCTGTTCGGCGAGACCACGCTGCTCAGCCAGAAGGTGGTCGAGCTCGCCGGCCCCGCCGCCAACGGCGTACGCGGCCATGTTGGCCTAAGTGCGGACGCGCCGGTGCCGGCGATCGACGCGTTCACCAAAAAGTTCAGCGACCGTTTCAAGTACCGGCCGGATCACAACGGCATCAAGGGCTACACCGCGGTCTATCTCGTGAAATACGTCACCGAAAAAATCGGCAAGTTCGACAGCAAGGCGTTTGGCGCGGCGATGAAAGGCCTGACGCTGACGCCCGACAAGGCGCCGGGCATGCTGATGGAAGCAAGCTGGGACCAGAACGGCGACATCGATCGCGCCAGCTTTCTCGCGGAGATCGTCGATGGCAAGCAGAAGATCGTCGAGACGCTGCCGAAGCTGAACGGCGGCAAGAGCGAGTGAGGCGCGCGGCATTTGCCCAACGTCGTCCTGGCTTTCACCTGGACGATGGCGCGATTTGAGGCCCGCGGCAATTGTGATATCGGTCTGCGCGCCTTTTCCGGACGAGCTGAAACCCATGAAAACCACGCTGCTGCAATCCGAAGACTACACCCGCTCGCCCTGGAAGAACGGCGGCGGCGTCTTTACCGATATCGCGGATGCGCATCGCACCGATGCGGCGGTGAAGGACTGGGACAGCCTGCTGTGGCGCTTCGCCTCCACGCCGATTGTGGCGCCCGGGCCGTTCTCTTACATGCCGGGCATCGACCGCCTGCAGATGGTGATCAGCGGGCGCGGGCTGGTGCTGAAAGCGCAGGGGCAGGAATTCGACGAGCGCGAGCCGTTCACCACCGTGCGTTTCACCGGCGAAATGGAGATCGTCACCGCGCTCGAGGCCGGCCCGGTCGAGGTCGTCAACCTGATGGCACGGCGCGGTGCGGCGGAGATCGAGCTCCTCGCGCTCAGGGAGCCCGGCGATCAGCCATTGCCCGCCGGAACGCATCTGGTTTACGCGGTTTCCGGCGATTGCAGCATTCGTCTCAATAGCGAGGAATTTGCCATCCCCCGTGGCAGCACGCTGAAGGTCGAGCTGAGCGGGACGTCCAGGTTGACGTTCGTCTCGGGGCTGGCCGTGTTGGGATCGATCCGGCTCGTCGGCTAGACGGCGATCGCGCGGATGCGCACAATCCATGCAACTGGCTAGGTTGACGCGGCCGCGCCGGAACACGATATGTGCGGAGATGCAGATCGCCGCCCAGGGCAAGATATGAACGCGCCAGACAAGACACAAGCTGCCACGCAAGCCGACGCCGTCGTCGACTGGCTGACCAACGGCACGCGCGACCAGCGCTTCATCGACAACATCTTTGCCGAGATGTGCATCCGCCTCCAGGAGGCCGGCATTCCGCTCAAGCGGTCGACGCTCCACGTCCGGATCCAGCATCCGCAATGGCTGGGGGCGCGTTTCATGTGGTCCGACGGCATGCGTGAGGCCGAGATCGGGCGGGTCGATTTCGATGTCATGGGACGCTCCGAATATATCGGCAGCCCGGCCAACGAAATGTTCGACGGGGCAACCGAAGTGCGTGAGAATCTCGAACGGGATCCTTCGCTCGGTCGCAAGCACGCGCTCTATGACGAGATGCGGGCCAAGGGCCTGACCGACTATGTGGCGTGGCCGCTCTATCATACGCTCGGCAAGCGCCATCTCATCACGTTCTCGACCGACCGCCGCGGCGGCTTCGACGACGCCCATGTCGCCGCGTTGAAGAAAGTGCTGCCGGTGCTGGCGCTGGTCAGCGAGATCCGTGTCAAGAACCGCCTGGCGCGAACGCTGCTGGAGACCTATGTCGGCGCCCATGCCGGCGAGCTGATCCTCGCCGGCGCCACGCGTCGCGGCACCGGCACGACGGTGCGCGCCGCGATCATGATCTGCGACCTGCGCGATTTCACGAAAATCTCCGACAACTGGCCGCGCGACGACGTCATCGATCTCCTCAACGATTATTTCGACGCGATGTCCGAGCCGATCGCGCGGCATGGCGGCGAGATCCTGAAATTCATCGGCGACGGACTGCTCGCCATTTTTCCGCTGAGCCAGCCCAACGCCTGCGCCAATCTGCTGCGCGCGGTGACCGAGGCGCGCCAGGCCATGGCGGCGCTGAACGAGCGCAACAAGGGCACAGGCCGCGCGCCGCTGAACTACGGCATCGGCGTCCATGTCGGCGACGTCATGTACGGCAATATCGGCTCGACCAGCCGGCTCGACTTCACCGTGATCGGTCCCGCCGTCAACATGGCCTCGCGGCTCGAGGCGCTCACCAAGCAGGTCGGCAAGCCGGTGTTGCTGTCGCGCGATTTTGCCGAGCTGGTGATGCCGGAGTTCGAGCTCGAACGGGTCGGTCAGCATGCCGTGCGCGGTTTCAGCGAGCCGATCGAGCTGTTCGCGTTTCACGGATGAGGCGGATGGGGGCCTGGCCCGACTCGCCGGCGCTTCTTTTGCTCCGCGCCTCTGCCGGCTCCGTCAATACCTAAAATCCAAGCGATCTGATTATGTGGACCTTAAGTCCGTCCCAACGTGACTAGGGAGGTTTTACCGCGCGTTGAAGTCTGTGGTGATGTTATGCGCCATTACTTCGAAGTCCTATTTCTGTCGTTTGATCGTTTTCAAGCTGCGAGCGCATCAATGGCTGTCACTGCATCCTTCCTGGTCGAGTTGGACGAAGCGGTTGAGAGAGGAAATCCCGAGAGCTGTCTGCGGGCGCTGTGGCATGCGGCAGACATTCTGATCGCCGGCACCTATTCCGAGGAACAGATCTGGACTTTTGGCGAGGTCATCGGTCGTCTCGCGCAGGAGATCGAGACGAGCGCGCGCGCGAAGCTCGCCGGCAAGCTCGCCTGCAGCCCGAACGCGCCCATTGCGCTAACCCGGCAGATGGCCAGCGATGATTGCATCGACGTCGCATGGCCTGTCCTCAGTCAGTCGCAGCGCCTTGACACCGAGACATTGATCGCGTGCGCAAAGGGCAAGAGCCAGCAGCATTTGCTTGCCATCTCCAAACGGCAGGCGGTCCCGGAAGCAGTCACCGATGTGCTGGTGGTGCGCGGATCGCCCGAGGTCGTCACCTCGGTCGCATCGAACACCGGCGCGAATTTTTCAAGATCCGGGTTTCTCCATCTGGTGCGGCGGTCGGAAGGCGATTCGATCCTTGCGGAGTCGGTGGGGCTTCGAAAGGACATTCCCCGACACCTCTTCCACCAGCTGATCGCCAAAGCCTCCGAAGAGGTGCGGCAGAAGCTCCAGAAGGAACGCCCGGATATCGAAACCCAGATCCATAAAGTCGTCGTCGACATCACCGGGGCCATTCACGCCCGGTTTGGCCCGACATCGAAGGATTATTTTACGGCGAAACGTACGGTCGCGAAGCTGCACGAGAGAGGTGAGCTGACGGAAGACAAGATCTTCGAGCTTGCTCATTCTCTCAAGTTCAACGAGACGACGGTCGCGCTGTCGTTACTCTGCGGGTTGCCGACCGATGTCGCGGAACGGGCATTGATCGAGAAGGATCGCGAGCCGGCGTTGATTCTGGCCAAATCCCTCGATTTCTCGTGGCCGACCACGATGGCGCTACTGTTCCTGGGAGCGGCCAACTTCCGGATCACCGCGGGTGAGCTGGAGCGGTTGAAGCTCGATTTCCACCGGTTGAACGTCAAGGCCTGCCGCGAGGTCCTCATCATCTATCGAACGCGCAAGGAAGAGGCTTTTGGCGGCTCATTTCAACAGTCGCGGCGCTCGATCTAGGATCGGCTAGATAGCCAAGCGTCCGAAGGCGCACTTCTCTGTGGCAAGCCTTCGCTTGAACAAGTCTTCGCTTCAGCAAGTCTTCGCTTCAGCAAGTCTTGGATCGGGAGTCCTGTTGCCAACACGGGAACGTCCAATTACGCTCCATCTCAGGTCCGCCCAGATGGTCCATCGATTGGCCGCTCGTTTATGCCCAAATTTCTTCGCATCGGCCTGCATCAGTCGAACGTGTCAGGGTACACGTCGAAGGCGTGGTGCGTGCGGCGGGTCGGCTCGGCGGTGTTCCTGAAATGGGGTGCCGTGGAGGTGCAGGGCGCCGGCAAGGGACGCAAGGTTTACTGGACGCACCTACCGCAGGAGAAAACGATCCGCTGCGGCACGGCGCAGCGCGCCCAGGACTACACCAAATCCGCGATCGCTCGCCGGCGCAGCCATGACTATGAACCGCTGCGAGGAGCGATTGCGACCCGGCGCAAATCCGCCAATGGCAGTGCCGACCTCAAGCAGGCGCTGGCGACGATCCTGATCGTCGACATCGTCGGCTCCACGGCAAAAGCCGCAAAGCTCGGCGATGCGCGCTGGACCAAGGTGATGGGCCTGTATTACGCGGCGGTCCGCAAGGAGCTGAAATCTTCGCGCGGCAAGGAAGTCGTGACGACCGGCGACGGCGTGCTCGCGACCTTCAAAGCGCCGGCCGCCGGCATCAATTGCGCGACCGCGATTCGCGAGGCAGTGCGCACCCTCGGCCTTGATATCAGGGTTGGCCTTCACGCAGGCGAATACACCATCAGCGGCGGCGAGATGGTCGGCCTTGCCTTACACATCTGTACCCGCGTCGCCGCCAAGGCGCGCGCCGGCGAAGTCCTGGTCTCGCGTGCGGTGAAGGATCTGCTCGCGGCGCAATCCGAGATCAGCCTCAGGGATCACGGCAGCCACCAGCTCAAGGGCGTGCCCGCGCGGTGGCGGCTGTATCGGGTCGAGAGTTAGAGCGGACTTGTTCTGGCGGCTGTCAGCGGTGTTGCCGACGCGGGATTGTGCTTTCTCAAATCGTCGGGCGTGCCGGCGATTGTCCGAGCGCCAGGAGAGCTGCGGCGAGTGCAGCTGCAGCCGTTTCGGGCCGTGCCTTCTCATAGATCGCGAATTCAAGGTCCGGCAGGCGAGGCAGCCCTTCTTCCAATCCCAGAACGCGCAGGCCTGTGACGACTGCGCTCACTGGAAGCGGCGTGATCGCAAGACCCGCAAGCGAAGCCGCGCGCACGCCCGTCAGGCTGGGACTTGTATAGATGATGTCCCAGATCAGATCGCTTCGGTCGAGCGCAGCAAGTGCCGCCTCGCGCGAGACTGAGTTCTCGCGATAAAGCGCGAGCGGCAATGTTGCGCCGGGAACGAGATCGAAACTCTCGGCCGCGACCCAGACCAGCGGCTCGCGCCACACCAGCCGTCCGCGCGACGTGCCGAGCGGGCGCTTGGCGAACACGACGTCGAGCCGGCCTGCATCGAGCTGCGCGATCAATTCCGCGCTGACCCCGATCTGCACCTCGAGCTTCACGCCGGGATGCAGCGCCGCGAAACGACCGAGTGCCGAAGGCAGCGAGCCGCCGGCAATTTCCTCGACCACGCCGAGACGCACCATTCCGGACAGGCGCGGTGTGGTCAGGCGATGGCGCGCAGCCTCCTCGAGTTGCAGCAGGCGGCGGGCATCGCCGAGCAGCATCTCGCCGTCGTCGGTCAGCGCCACGCTGCGGGTCGTGCGCCGGAACAAGGGGCGCTTGGTTTCCTGCTCCAGCCGCTTGATCTGCTGACTGACGGTCGATTGCGTCAGATGCAGCTGCTCGGCGGCGCGATGGAAGCCGCCGCAATCGGCGACGGTGACAAAGGCACGCAGCAGTTCGAAATCGAGCATTCGATTGATCCAATTTATCGATCAATCATACTATAAAATATCGTTTATATAATCAATGTGCCGACCCTACCTTCTGTTGCGAAGAGAGCATTCAGGTGAAGGAGGTCGAACATGTCAGTGGGGTCACAGGGAACGGATCGTGCAGCCCGGCTGGCACGGTTTCATCCTGGCAACGGCGCGCGGCTCGAGCGGATCAATTGGCTCGGCAACACAACTATTCGTGGGATCGGGAAATCCTTCGGCATCATGGTCAACCATCTCTATGACCACGACGGCATCGAGGCCAACCACGAGGTCTTTGCCCGCGACGTCACCATCGTCCGTTCGCCCGAGGTCGATGCCCTGCTGCAAGCCCATTGAGCCGCACGCGACCGCACTTCCCATCCATGACCCCTCAACCAGGAGATCAGCCATGACCATGACCAGACGTACCTTTGCCACCATCCTCGCTGCCGGTGCGACAGCTTCGCTGATGTCGACACGCGCGTCCGCAGCTGTCGCCGCTCCCATCAAGGCACGCAACGTCGTGCTGGTGCACGGCTTGTTCGCCGACGGCTCCTGCTGGTCGGAGGTGATCCCGCGCCTGCAGGCGGCCGGGCTCAACGTCACAGCGGTGCAGAATCCGCTGACGACGCTGCCTGAAGCCGTCGCATCCGCCGAGCGCGTGCTGGCGCGGCAGGACGGCCCTACGGTCCTGGTCGGCCATTCCTTCTCCGGCATGATCGTGACTGAGGCCGGCGTGCATCCGAACGTGTCCGCGCTGGTTTATGTTGCGGCACGCGCGCCTGACGCGGGCGAGGATTATACGGCGCTCGCAAAGACCTTTCCGACGCCGCCGGCGAGCGCGGGCATCGTCTTCGACGGCGATGAGGGCCGCCTCTCCGAGGAAGCCTTCCTGCGCGACTTCGCCGGCGATCTGCCGGCCGCGAAAGCCAAGGTGCTCTACGCGGTGCAGGAACCGTTCCACAAGGCGTTGCTGGCGGGCAAGACCGCCAACGCCGCCTGGCGGTCCAAGCCGAGCTATTACGCCGTTTCGACCGAAGACCGCACCATCAATCCCGACCTCGAGCGCTTCATGGCCAAGCGCATGGGGGCCAAGACAATCGAGGTAAAGGCGAGCCATCTCGCGCTGATCTCGCACCCCGAAGAGATCGCGCGTCTCATTCTCGAAGCCGCGGGACAATAAGCGTGACGATCACTCGGCAGGCAGGAGCAAAGACGGCTCCTGCCCCTGCCGCCACGCGGACACCAGAGCCCCCAGTTCGCGCCGAACGTTCTCCACGACGCCGGCCCAGTCGCCTCGCTTCGGCTGCCTGAACAGTTTCATCGACTGATACCACGGGCTGTCGTCGCGATTGAGCAGCCAGCGCCAGTCAGGATTGAAGGGCAACATCGTCCAGACCGGCACGCCAAGTGCGCCTGTGAGGTGAACGACGCTGGTGTCGACCGAGATCACCAGATCGAGACAGGACACCAGCGCTGCCGTGTCGCTGAAATCCGTGAGCTGTTCCGTCAGGTCGAGGATATCAGGACGCTCGTCGAGGAAGGCGCGGTCCTGATCCCGGACACCCTTTTGCAAGGAGACGAACTGGACGTCGCAATCCAGCAGCGGCGCGAGCGCGCGCAGCGCGATCGACCGGTTGTAATCGTTCTTGTGACCCGGATCCCCCGACCAGACCAGACCGACGCGGAAGCGCGTGCGGGGGCCAAGCCGATTCTCCCACTCCGTCACGCGCGTCGCCGCGAGCGCGGGAAGGTAGCCTTGCGCGAGCGGGATGGTGTCGAGCCGCGTCCTGAACGCCAGCGGCAGGCTGCCAAGCGGGCAGTGCAGGTCGAACGCCAGCGATGCCGCAGCTTCCCGGCTGGTACATTCCGCGACCCCGGCGATCCCAGCCAGAAGCTCTCGGATCGCAGGCCGCACCCCCAGGACGACTCGCGCCCCGAGCGCGGCCACCATCGGCACATAGCGCGCAAACTGGATGGAGTCGCCCAATCCCTCGTCGCAATAAAGCAAGATGGTCTTGCCTTCGATCGGCTGCTCGCCACGCCAAAGCGGTTGGGCAAAGCCGAGATCGGCGAGGCCGAGAGACGACGCCTTCCAGCGGGCCTCGCGTCCCGCCCAGCCGCGCTCGAAATCTCCGGTCAGCAACTGAAGCAGCGCGAAACTGAAAACCGTCGACGCCCGGTTCGGGTCGATCGCGAGCGATCTGCGGAAGGCCGCGGACGCCTGATCCAGCAATTGCAGATCCAGCAGCATCCAGGCTTTGTTGGCAAGCGCTGCGGCAAAATCCGGACGAAGTGCGATCGCGCGATCGATGCACGCAAACGCCTGATCGGTTCGGCCAAGCTTCCAATGCAGCAGGCCGAGATTGTTGTGCGTTTCCGCGACGTCGGGTGCAAGCGCAATGGACCTCGCGAAGTCGGCCTCCGCCTCCGCGAGCCGGTTCGCCTCCTGGAGGCAAATGCCGCGGATCCGATACAGGCTTGCGGAATTCGGATTCAATCTCTCGGCTGCGTCCAGATAGTCCAGGGCTTCCGCTGGCCTGCCGAGATCGAGCAGCAGCCTGCCGCAATTCTCCGCGGCCTCGAAATATCGCGGATTCAGTTGTAGCGCCTGCTGAAAGTGCAGCAGAGCCTCGTCCGTGCGCTTGAGTTGCCGGAGCTGATCGCCGAGGTAATTCGAGACGAGCGCATCCTCTTTGAGGGACAAGGCCTCGCTTCGGTGCGGCCGTGTGTCCGCCCGCCATGCCGAAACCATAGCCTCCAGCTCGCCGCGAACGCTGTCCACGACACTGGCCCAGTCGCCTCGCTTCGGCTGCCTGAACAACCGCATCGACGAATACCACGGGCTATCGTCGCGATTGAGCAGCCAGCGCCAGTCCGGGTTCAAAGGCAGCATCGTCCAGACCGGCACGCCAAGTGCGCCTGTGAGGTGAACGACGCTGGTGTCGACCGAGATCACCAGATCGAGACAGGACACCAGCGCTGCCGTGTCGCTGAAATCCGTGAGCTGCTCCGTCAGGTCGAGGATATCAGGACGCTCGTCGAGGAAGGCGCGGTCCTGATCCCGGAGACCCTTTTGCAAGGAGACGAACTGGACGTCGCAATCCAGCAGCGGCGCGAGCGCGCGCAGCGCTATCGACCGGTTGTGGTCGTTGTTGTGGCCGGGATCTCCCGACCAGACCAGACCGACGCGCAAGCGCGTGCGGGGACCAAGCCGGTTCTCCCACGCCTTCACGCGCTCCGCCGCCGGCGCGGGAACAAAACCTTGCGCGAACGGGATGGTGTCGAGCCGCGTCCCGAACGCCAGCGGCAGGCTGCCAAGCGGACAGTGCAGGTCGAACGCCAGCGACGGCGTCGACGATCGATCGACGCAATGTGCGACGCCGGGCACGCCGGCCAGAAGCCGCTGGACTGCCGGCTTGACCTCCAGGATGACCCTGGCCCCGAGCGCGGCCACGAAGGGCACATAGCGTGCAAACTGGATGGAGTCGCCGAGCGCCTCGTCGGCATGAAGCAGGATGGTCTTGCCTTCGAGCGGCTGGTCACGTAGCCAAAGGGCCTGCGAGAATCCGCGATCGACGAGGCCGAGAGACGACGCCTTCCAGCGCGCCTCGCGCCCCGACAGGCCGCGCTCGAAATCTCCGGTCAGCATCTGCAGCAGCGCGAGATTCCAGATCGTGTCGGCATTGCTAGGCTCGATCGCCAGTGACTGGCGAAAGGCCGCGAAAGCCTCGTCCAGCAGTTGCACGCTCCACAGCGCCCGCGCCTTTTCGTTGAGCGCTGCGGAAAAATTCGGACGAAGCGCGAGCGCGCGATCGAAGCTCGCGAAGGCCTGCTCCATCCGGCCAAACCGCGAATGCAGCGTGCCGAGGTTCTTGTGCGTCTCGGCCTCGCTGGGGTTCAGCGCAATCGACCTCTCGAAATCGGCCTGCGCCTCCTCCAACCGGCCCAGCCGCTGCAGGCAGAGCCCGCGCGTCTGATACAGCGGCGCGACATTCGGATTGAGCTTCGCGAATACGTTGAAGCAGTCCAGGGCTTCGGCATACCGGCCGAGATTGAACAGCGCCTGGCCCTGTTTCGCAGCCTCCAGACTTTTGGCCACCGCCATATTCTGCGGCGCGACGGTCTGGGATTGTTTGGCCGCGGCCCGGCGTTCTTGGCGGTTCATGAAGGGACCGGAAAAGCTGTGCTTGAGGGGGCTACCGAGCGCGATCGGAGGGTCCCGTTGAGGCAGTTTCTGGTGCGAGGCTGGTGCGAAGCTGGCGCGGGGTGAACATTCCATGCTTCAAGTCGGAGCCCGCGAGCTCGGGTTTGACAAAGCCGACAGTGCGCCGCTACTTTCGGTCGCTTGCAAAAAAGAAGCACGTTACGCAACTCGTGCATTGGCAAGCGGTTAACTGGTGTCATCGGCCGGGCCGTCACACGCGCCTTGATCGACACGAGGTCAGGGAGGACAAGTCATGAGCGGCTTTGCGCTTTCGCGTCGTTCATTGATTCGAGCCGGTATCGGCGGTGCAGCACTGGCTGGTCTCGGCGATTTGCCCGCTGTGGCGCGGGAGTTGCGGCTGCGCATGTTCTGGTGGGGCGCCAAGGAACGGGCAGAGCGAACCGACAAGGTCAATCAGCTCTACCTGAGTAGCCATCCGGAGGTGACGATCGCCGGCGAGTCGCTGGGCTGGACCGACTACTGGGCGCGGCTTGCGACGCAAACGGCCGGTCGCAATGCAGCCGACGTGCTGCAGATGGATTACCGCTACATCTTCGAATACGCCCGCCGGGGTGCCCTGTTGCCGCTCGACAACTACGTGCCGAAAGCCCTCAACCTCACGGATTTCAGCCCGGCCGCGATCGACAGCGGCAAGGTCGACGGCAAGATCTACGGCGTCAGCCTCGGCCTCAACTCAACGGCGATGGTCTACGACAAGGCACTGATCCAGAGTCTTGGCCTGAAAGAGCCGGTCTGGAACATGACATGGAGCGAGATTGGCGATCTCGCCGCCGAGATCACCAAGGCCGCCAAGCGCGACGGCTTTACGGGCATGGAGGACGGCGGCAGCAACGAGCCGGTCCTCGAAGTCTGGCTCACCCAACGCGGCAAGTCGCTCTACACGGGCGAAGGCAAGGTCGGCTACGACGAAAAGGACATGACCGAGTGGTTCGCGTTCTGGAGTGAACTGCGAAAGCGCGGTGCCAGCGCCGCGCCGGATACCCAGGCGCTCGACCGCGGCGAGATCGACTCGAACCTGTTGTCGCTCGGCAAGGTTGCCATGGCCTTTGCCCACTCCAACCAGTTGGTCGGGTTCCAGGCCATCAACAAGAGCAAGCTCGGCCTCTCCACGTTTCCCGACGGCGGAAAAGGCGCGAAACCCGGGCAGTATCTGAAGCCGGCCATGATGTGGAGCGTCTCGGCGCAGTCGAAACAGGCCGAGGCGGCGGTTCAGCTGGTCAGTTACTTCGTTGCCGACGCTGAGGCCGGCAAGCTGCTCGGTGTCGAGCGCGGCGTGCCGCCGTCGTCCGCGGTGCGCAACCTCTTGACGCCGACGCTCGACGACCTCGGCCGCGCCATGGTCGACTACATCAGCCTGATCAGCGACAAGGTTGGGTCATTGCCGCCTCCGCCACCGCGGGGCGCCGGCGAGATCCAGAGCGTGCTTCGGCGTGTCAATGAGCAGGTCGGCTTTGGCCGCCTGACGCCCGCCGACGGTGCGAAGCAGTTTGTCGCCGATGCTTCCGCCGTGCTGGCCCGCGGATAGAAGCGGTGGCGGATACGCTGATCGACGTTGCGACGCCCCGGCAGGCCCAGCCAGACGCACGAGCGCCTGAATTGTCCTGGCGCGACAATGCGACGGGCTATCTGTTTCTCGCGCCCTGGCTCATCGGGTTTTTCGGACTCACGCTGGGGCCGGCGCTGGTTTCACTGTATCTGTCGTTCACGGATTACGACCTGTTGAGCAACCCGCGCTGGGTCGGCGCCGCCAACTATGTGCGCATCGCCACCACCGATCCCAAGTTCAGCGCGGCGATGCGCGTCACCTTCCTCTATGTGGCACTGGCGGTGCCGCTCAAGCTCGCCTTCGCACTGCTGGTGGCCATGATGCTGAACCGCGGCCTGCGCGGCCTGCCGCTGTACCGGGCGATCTTCTATTTGCCGTCGCTGATCGGTGCCAGCGTTGCCGTCTCGGTGCTGTGGCGCCAGTTGTTCGCCGGCGACGGCCTGCTCAACCAGGCGCTGAAGCTCGTGGGCATTCATGGACCAAGCTGGATCTCCAATCCCGACACCGCCCTCTATACGCTGGTGGCGCTGAGCGTGTGGCAGTTCGGTTCGCCGATGATCATCTTTCTCGCCGGCCTGCGCCAGATTCCGAAGGACGTCTATGAGGCTGCCGAGATCGATGGCGCCAGCCGCAACCAGCAATTCTGGCGGATCACGCTGCCGCTGCTGACGCCGGTGGTTTTCTTCAACGTCGTGGTGCAAACCATCGACGCCTTCAAGGCGTTTACGCCGGCCTTCATCATCAGCGGGGGCACCGGCGGCCCGATCGACGCGACGCTGTTCTATACGCTCTATCTTTACCAGGAGGCCTTTGCCTATTTCCGCATGGGCTATGCCTCCGCGCTGGCCTGGGTGCTGGTGGTGATCATCGCGGCCTTCACCGCGCTGTCCTTCCTGTCATCGCGCTATTGGGTGCACTACGATGGTTGATCTCGCAACATTGGATGAGGCTCCGCACCCTCGCGATGGGCGCCGCCGCGCGCTGATCTACCATGTCGTGCTGTGTCTCGCCTCGATTGCCATGCTGTATCCGCTGCTGTGGATGCTGGCGAGCTCGTTCAAGCCGGACAGCGACATCTTCGGCAACACCTCGCTATGGCCGCGCAATTTCAGCCTCGCCGCCTACTGGCGCGGCTGGTCCGGGCTGCAGGTGACCTTTGGAAAGTTCTTCCTGAACTCGCTCGTGGTCTCGCTGTGCAGCGTGGTCGGCAATGTGATGTCGTGCTCGCTTGCGGCCTACGCGTTCGCCCGGCTGAAATTTCGCGGCCAAAAATTCTGGTTCGCGCTGATGCTCGGCACCTTGATGCTGCCGTACCACGTGACATTGATCCCGCAATACATCCTGTTCCTCAATCTCGACTGGGTCGACACCTTCCTGCCGCTGATCGTGCCGAAATTCCTGGCGGTGGACGCCTTCTTCATCTTCCTGCTGGTGCAGTTCTTCCGCTCGATCCCGCGCGAGCTCGACGAGGCCGCGATGATCGACGGCTGCGGGCCGTGGCGCATCTACTGGATCGTGATTCTGCCGCTGTCGGTACCGGCGCTTGCCACGGCCGCGGTCTTCACCTTCATCTGGACCTGGGACGATTTCTTCGGGCCGCTGATCTATCTCAACGACATGAATTCCTACACCGTGCAGCTCGGCTTGCGCAGCTTCGTCGATTCCACCGGCAAATCCGACTGGAGCGCCCTGTTCGCCATGTCGACACTGACGCTGCTGCCGCTGTTCGTGTTCTTCCTGCTGTTCCAGCGTCTCTTGATCGACGGCATCGCCACCACCGGGTTGAAGGGCTGACGACATCGGACGCATCCCTGCATGGACTGCCAACCAAGGACAAAAAAGTCATGAGCAAACTGCGTTTCGCCGCAATCGGCATCAATCACGCCCACATCTATGGCCAGGTCGATTGCCTGCTGCGTGCCGGCGCCGAACTGGTTGGCTTTCATGCCGTTGAGGACGACCTCGCCCAGGCTTTCGCGGCGAAATATCCGCAAGCGCCGCGCGTGGCCGAGCGGGCGAGATTGCTCGAGGACAAGACCGTCGCACTGATCCTCTCGTCGGGCATCCCGGCCGACCGCGCGCCGCTCGGCCTCGAGGTGATGCGCCACGGCAAGGACTATATGAGTGACAAGCCCGGCATGACCTCGCTGGAGCAATTGGCCGAGGTGCGCCGGGTCCAGGCCGAGACGAATCGTATCTATTCGATCTGCTACTCCGAGCATTTCGAGACCCGCTGCACCGTGAAAGCCGGCGAGCTGATCGCGGCCGGCGCCATCGGCAAGGTCATCAACACCGTTGGCCTCGGCCCGCACAAACTGAAAAACCTGCCGCGACCCGATTGGTTTTATTCGCGCGAACGCACCGGCGGCGTCTTGACCGACATCGCCTCCCATCAATGCGAACAGTTCCTGTTTTTCGCCGACGCGCTCGATGCCAAGGTCGTCAGCGCGACCGTTGCCAACCGCGCCAATCCGGACCGGCCGGAATTGCAGGATTTCGGCGAAATGTTGCTGCGGACCGGTGATGTCACCGGCTACGTCCGCGTCGACTGGTTCACCCCCGACGGTCTGCCCAATTGGGGTGACGGCCGCATCACCATTCTCGGCACCGAGGGCTACATGGAGCTGCGCAAATATATCGATGTCGCAGGCCAACCCGGCATCGACCATCTCATCATGGTCGACCGCAAGGGTGTCCATCGCATGGACTGTTCCAATGTCGAATTGCCCTATGGCCGCCAGCTCATCGCCGACGTGCTCGATCGCACCGAGACGGCAATTCCGCAGGCGCGCTGCTTCAAGGCCATGGAGCTGGCGCTCACCGCGCAGGCGATGGCGGAAGGAAGGGCGTAAGCCATGTCGAAACCCAAAACGGTCGCCGTTGTCGGCTGCGGCATCGGCCGCAGCCACATCGCCGAGGGCTATGCGCGCTTGCGCGATCGGTTCGATCTGCAGGTGATCTGCGACCTCAGCGAGGAGCGCCTTGCTACCGTCGGCGATGAGTTCGAGGTCGCGCGCCGGACCACCTCGTTCGACGAGGTGCTGGCCATTGATAACATCGACATCGTCGATATCTGCACGCCGCCAACGTTGCACTTTCCGCAGGTCATGGCGGCGCTCGCCGCCGGCAAGCAGGTGGTCTGCGAAAAGCCGCTGGTCGGCTCGCTGCACGAGATCGACCAGCTCACCACCGCCGAGGCCGGGGCGCGCGGACGCATCATGCCGGTGTTTCAGTATCGTTTCGGCAACGGCCTGCAGAAGGCGCGGCGCATCATCGAACTCGGCCTCGCCGGCAAGCCGTATCTCGCGACCGTCGAGACCGCCTGGCTGCGCGGCGCCAAATATTATTCGGTGCCCTGGCGCGGCCGCTTCGAGACCGAATTGGGCGGGGCGCTGCTCACCCATGCCATCCACGCCCACGACATCCTGACCTGGCTGATGGGCGACGTCGCTGAGGTGTTTGCGCGCACCACAACGCGCGTGAACACAATCGAGGTCGAAGATTGCGCGGTGGCGAGCCTCGTGATGGAAAGCGGCGCGCTGGCCTCGTTGGCGGCGACGCTGGGTTCGGCGCAGGAGATCAGCCGCCTTCGGCTGTGCTTCGAGCACGCCACCTTTGAGAGCTCGCTTGCGCCTTATGCCCCCGGCGACGATCCCTGGCAGATCATCGCGACCTCGCCGGAAGCCGAGGCGCGTATCGCCAAGGCGCTGGAAGGTTTCAAATTCGTGCCGTCGCGGTTCGAAGGCTTGATGGCGGCCTATCATCAGGCGCTGGAAACCAACGGGCCGTTTCCGGTGACGCTCAAGGACGCGCGGCGTTCGCTGGAGCTGATCACCGCGCTCTATCACGCCGCGGAAACCGGCACGGCGGTGGCGCTGCCGATCGGCAAGGAGCATCCGAAATATCGCGGCTGGCGCCCGGGACCGGCGACCGCGCCGCAGCGATGACGCGAAGAAGATTCGCGATTTGCTGAGGCGGCCGCAGGCTGTCCGTCGCCGCTTCCCCTGCGCGCCATGTATTCGCGCGGCTGCACGCGAGGCAGGGGCCGTCGCTATAGAGAAGCAATCCAATTGCGCAAACCGTCCATACTCCGAAATCCGTCCGCTGCGTAGCAACGGATCGAGGGAAGGAAGGACTGCATCATCTCGGCCAGCGCATGTCCTGGACCGAGGTCCAGCACGCGATCGACCCCGAGCTCCGCGACCGCCTCCAGCGTCGCCGCCCAGTCGATCGGGCGCGCGACCTGGCATGCGAGCTTCGCCGTCGCATCGGATACGGAAAAGATGCGCTCGCCGTCGCCTCCGGCGAGGAGAATCCGCTGGTCTGCGACGGGCGCTCGCGTGCTCGCCTCGATCGCCTGTTGCAGAGGCTCGCAGGCCTGTTCAAGTTGCGACGTGTGCGAAGCGATCTTGACGGCGAGAAGACCGGTGCGCGCGGCACCTTGTGTTGCCGCCTCATGGCAGAGAGCGATGACGTCCGGCTCGGCACCTCCGACGACGACGAGACGATCGGGGTTCCTGATCGCGATTTCGCAGCGATGGTTCGTGAGCAGGCGTTCGAGTACGGCCGGGTCGAGCCCGCGGACATAGCCAAGCCGGCCATCGGGCCCAGCCACGCTGTCCATCAGGCGCGCGCGAACAGCCGTCAGTCGCAGGGCTTCGTCGGCGGTCCATATTCCTGCGATGCTCCAGGCGGTCATCTCGCCGGCGCTGTAGCCCGTCACGGCTGTCGTCCCGGTGAGGAGATCGGCAATGCAGGCGTAGATCGTGAGGGCCGATGCGACGGTCAGGATCTGGCTGACATGGTTGACGGATAATTCATCGGCGTTCCGCATTCCGACGAGCTTCCGCGGGTCTTCGCCGAGACAAGCGCTCGCCGCGGCAAAAACGGGCTCCGCGGCAGGCTGGTCCGCGACAAGATCGAAGACCTTGTCCGAAAGCGTACCTTGTCCGCCGCAGAGCAGGGCCAGCATCAGACCTCCAGCCGATCGACGAACAGGGTCATCGCGAGCAGATCGGCGGAGCCGCCGGGGCTGAGATTGCGCGCGACGAAGGCCTGATGAATGTCGGCGGCGCGGCTGCGCCATCCCGGGGATCCGACGCCTCCGGCGCCGAGGAATGCGGAGGCGCTGGCTTGCGCGAAGCGCAATCCCTCGGACCCGCCCCGATGCAGGAGATTGGTGTCGTTGACATCGGCGATCAGCGTCATGCACGTCTGAATACGCACGGCCTCCTCATCATGTGGCGCAAGCTTGCGCGCTGCATGCAGTGCGGGCAGGGCGAGATCATAGACCGACGGAAAGCCATGGGCGGCTTCCCCTCTGGCGCCGCCGGCGCCGTAGCGCCGCGCCGCCACCGCGCCATGGCTGCGAAGCGATACGGGGCCTGACAGGATGTCTTCGCCCCAACGCTCGGAAACCAGCCTGCCGAGCGACTTGCGGATGCCGACGGCGTTGCGATATCCGGCCGCGGCGCAAAGCAGACCCAGTCCGAAGATCGCGCCCCGATGTGTGTTGATGCCAAAGGTCGCGGCCAGCATCGCGCGCTCCGCGGCAACGCCGATGGCGCGCAACCGGTTCATGCCGGCGCCTTCGGCACCCGCGGCCGCGAGATCGCAGAAGAACGGCGTCAAGGCGTCGGCGCTGCGGCACAAGAGGCCGGCGTCCATGTCGCGATGCGCGCCGTTGTCGATATGGCTGACAAGCCCCGGCTTCGGATAGCTCTCGACCTCGAGCTTCAGGCAAAGCGATGCGAGATGACCGAGCTGTTCCGCATGAAGCGCGCGTCCCGGCTGTGATTGCCATCGGAGTGCAACGTTCATGGCACGTAACCGGCGAGAAAGGCTGCGCGCGTCGCGCTGGTGACGCCGGCCGGGCCCTTCACAAGGACTTCGTCCTCGTCAGTGCCGGTCAGTTCTCGCCATTGAACGCCTCCTGCCGGACCGACGATCTCACCGTCCAGCCGCATCGGCGCCTGCCGCGCAATCGCTGCGATCCCGGACGGCAGGGTTCTCGCCTGCTCTGCCGACGACAGCGTCCAAAGCAGATCGAGATCCGAACCGCCCGAAAGATAGCGAAGCCCGGTGAGATGCTGCCAGGCCAGACTGCCGAACGTGCGCGTCTCCGGCAGAAGCTGAAGCAGCAGGTCGATCGTCGCACGCCAGTGCGCAGGCGCCACGGCAGCAGCATCGGCCAATAAGGGGGGCGGAGCGGATGCGACGATATCGGTCGCGGCGAGTGAGACCGCAATGCGTCGTTTGCCGTGGCTGGGCGGCAGTGGCAGGCCGAGCGGAATCATTCCGGCGACGTCGCTGCATGTTGGCCGGCGAACGATGAGGGGACGGCCGGCCTGCGCCCAGCCTGCGACGATCGACTCGCTGGCGAGCTCGGGATAGCGGCCCATCGCCGCGGACCAACCGGCGGTCGAGACCTTCACCATGCTGTGGCGGGCGAGGGCGTCAGCCATGTTGCGCATCCTGATGCGAGGCCGCCGCGAGCGCGACAACGCGATCGGCGATCTCGGCGGCCTTGCGCCGGCCGCCACGCTCGGCGCCGAGCTGGCCGCGATCGTCCTGTCCTTGCGGCCGTTGCAGCACGGCCGCAAGCTGCGGCGCCAAAGGCGCATTGTCATTCCAGACGACATCAATGCCGCCGGTCAGCACCATGTTGTCGAGCCCGGGCGCGAACACCGGCGTTGCTTCGGCCTTGGCTTTCAACACATCGATCGACAGCTTGGTGACCCGCGCCATCGACGGCAGATCCATCACCGCAGGATGGGCGCCGGGCAGCGCCACCAGCGTGCCGGTGGCCAGCGCCGTTGCGATGAACGCACCGGCCGCGCTGCCGCCGTAGAGGAGACCGACGGTGCGGTGCCCTTCGGCTTCGGCCAGCAGCAGCGCCTTGGCGAGATGCGACAGATATTCGCTGAGACCCAGCAGCTCGTCGCGCTTGCTCATGCGCTGGCTGGCGGAATCCACCAACATCAGGATCGGCGCGCGAACACCCGATTTGACGATCTCGATGACGCGTCCCGCGAGCACGAGCGCTTCGTCCACGCCGAGCGGCTGTCCCTGGGTGATGCCGAGCACGTGGATCGGTCCACCGTCAGGCAGGATCGCTTGGCCCGCGATCATCGCGCCGGTGGTTTCGATCCTGCTGCCGTTCGGGAACAGGCCGGCCAGGATGTCATCGAGCGTCATCGGCGTTCTCCCTGTTGTTGGCCGCGCGAAGAAATGCCTCCGTGGAAAGCGAAGGGATCTCCGTCGGCTGGTCGATGCCAAGCGTCTGCCAGATATCGACGGCGTCCTCGGCCTCGCCGAAACGCTGAAGCCGTCGCTCCAGGCGCGTCTGCTCGGCTTCGAGCACGGCCACGTCGCATCGTCTGCCGTCCCTGAGCGCGTCGATCGCGGCCCCACGAAAAGCCAGCGCCTCGTCGTCGACGAACGCATCGGCGCCGCCGATGAGGTAGCGGTGCTTGCCGCCCATGGTGCGCCAGACCAGCGCACGGTCGCGCGAGTCGAATTCCTCGATGCCCTTGTTGGTCTCGATCACTTCGGGGCCGCTGACGCTGAGCCGGCCCTGTTCGGAGATGATCAGGCGCGAGCAGGTGCCGGCGATCAGGCTGCCGCCGCCATAGCAGCCGGCGCGCCCGCCGATCAGGCCGACGACGTTGAGCCCGGCGCGCCGCGCCTCGATGATCGCGCGCATGATCTCGGCGATCGCGAGCTCGCCGGCATTGGCTTCCTGAAGCCGCACGCCGCCGGTGTCGAACAGGATCAGAATGTCTTGCTTGAGCGCGAGCGCTGCGCGCAGCAGCCCGGTGAGCTTGGCGCCGTGGACTTCGCCGAAGGCGCCGCCCATGAAGCGTCCCTCCTGTGCTGCAACGAGCACCGGCGAGCCATCGAGCCGGCCGTGGCCGACGACGATGCCGTCGTCGAACTGCTCCGGCAGGTCGAAGATCGCCAGATGCGGGCTCATCTCGCGCAACTCGGGGCCGATGAATTCGGCAAAACTGCCGGAATCGACCAGCGCGTCGATACGCTGCCGGGCGCTCGCCTCGTACCAGCTCAGCGAAATAGTGTTGGCTGCGACCTCTGTCATCTCTCCGGCTCCTCGATCTTGCGGACGCCTTGCGCGAGGCGCAGTGCGACCGTGTCGGGCCGGGCGCCGCCGTCATTGATGGAGATGCGCAGGCCCCCGGCCGGGCGGCGAGCGACGAAGTCGCGGACCACGGCGTCCCACACCATGCCGAAGCCATGGGCGGCCGTTGCGATGTCGATGGTGCAGACATCCGCCGGGAGATTGCGTTCCAGCAGCACTTCGAGATTGCCGGAGGCGACGACGCCGACGATCGCCTGCGCGCGGGTGCCGCCGGCAGACCTGGATGCAGTCAGTCTGAAGCTGAGCTTTTCCATGCAAAACACCTCACCAGTTGCGGAAGCGGCTGGGCGGGCGGTAGAGTCCGCCGGACGCCAGCATGAGATCCTTGATCGAGCGGGCTGCGAGCAGCCGCCGGTCGGCATCGAGCGGATCGATGCCGAGGTCCTCGGGGCGCCGGATCACGCCGCGCTGCCTGAGCTGCTCGACCAGTTTTGCGTCACGCGCGCGGCCGATGTCGGTGTATCCGGCAACACCGCGGATCGCCTGCTCGCGCTCGTCCTTGCTGCGGCACATCAGGAGGTTGGCGATGCCTTCCTCGGTGACGATGTGGGTGACGTCGTCCGAGTAGACCATCACCGGCGCGAGATCGAGTTTGAGCGCGCGCGCCAGCTCGAGCGCGTCCAGCCGCTCGACGAACAGCGGGGCGTTGCGATCGCCAAAAGTCTCGCCGATCTGGACCACCAGCTTGCGGCCGCGGCGCAGCGCCGCGGCCGCGTCGGGCGCGGCCTCGGCTCCGGCCTTGAGCCAGGGCTCGCTCGGATGACGACGGCCGCGCGGATCGGAGCCCATGTTGGGCGCGCCGCCGAAGCCGGCGATGCGGCTGGTCGTCACCGTCGAGCTGTGGCCTTCGAGATCGATCTGGAGCGTCGATCCGATGAACATGTCGCAGGCATAGAGGCCTGCTGTCTGGCAGAACGCGCGGTTCGATCGCAGCGAGCCGTCGGGCCCGGTGAAGAACACATCGGAACGCGCCGCGACGTAGTCCTCCATGCCGACTTCCGATCCAAAACAGTGGATCTGCTCGACCCAGCCGGCTTCGATCGCGGGAATCATCGTCGGATGTGGATTGAGCGCAAAGTGCGTGCAGACCTTGCCCTTGAGGCCGAGCTTCTCGCCATAGGTCGGCAGCAGCAGCTCGATCGCGGCCGTATTGAAACCGATGCCATGATTGAGCCGGCACACGCCATAGGGCGCGTAGATGCCCTTGATGGCGAGCATCGCCGTAAGGATCTGGGTCTCGGTGATGGCGGCGGGATCGCGCGTAAACAGCGGCTCGACATAGAAGGGGCGGCCGGCCTCGACCACGAAATGCACGAGGTCGCCGGGGATGTCGACGCGCGGCACCTTGTCGACGATCTCGGTGACCTGCGCCACGACGAGACCGTTCTTGTAGCTCGTCGCCTCGACCACGGTCGGCGTGTCCTCGGTGTTCGGCCCGGTATAGAGATTGCCGTCCTTGTCGGCGCTGACCGCCGCGATCAATGCGACGTTCGGCGTGAGGTCGACGAAATAGCGCGCGAACAGCTCGAGATAAGTGTGAACCGCCCCGAGCTCGATCTTGCGGCCGAACAGCATCTTCGCGATGCGCGCCGCTTGCGGGCCCGAATAGGAGAAGTCGAGCCGCCGCGCGATGCCCTTCTCGAAGATGTCGAGGTGGGCGGGCAGCACCACGCCCGATTGCACCATGTGCAGGTCGTGCACGTCCTGGGGGTCCAGGTTGGCAAGCGCCGAAGCAAGGATGTCGGCCTGCTTCTGATTGTCGCCCTCCAGGCAGACCCGGTCGCCTGACCGGATCACCGCCGTCAGAAACGCGCCCAGGCTCGGGATCGGGACGACCTTTCCCCTGGCGTGCTGTCGGCCGGCCGCCAGGCGCTCGCCGAGGGCGACCTTTTGCATACCCCAATCGCTCATTTCGGCTCCTTGGCATGCGGGGTGGGCTTCGATGGCGTTTAATGTATGCGTATTGCCTTCAAAAGTCAATTAGTGTATACGCAAACCCATAAGCGATGGATATTCGCATACACAGGAGGGAATTTACGATGCGAATGCATGCAGATAATCCAAGTCCTGGGGATCTTGCTCCGCTCGAAGAGGGGAGGCGCCCGTGACCATTTCCGGCGTAGCGCTCCTCGCGATCTGCACGCTGCTGGGGAGCCTGCTTGGCGACCTGCTCGGCGTCGCCCTCGGTGTGAAGGCCAATGTCGGCGGCGTCGGCATTGCGATGATGTTCCTGATCGCGGCCCGGCTCTGGCTGGTGCGGTGGGGCCTGCTCAGCCGCGGGCTCAATACCGGCGTCGAGTTCTGGGGCAGCTTCTACATCCCGATCGTGGTCGCCATGGCCGCGCAGCAGAACGTCGTCGCCGCGGCAAAAGGCGGTCCGATCGTCGTCATTGCTGGCGCCGGCGCGGTCGCGGTGTGTTTCGCGATGGTGGCCTTGATCGGCCGGTTCAGTGGCCCCGTCGAGACCATGGACGAGATCGAGGCCCGAGAGGCGTTCGAGGCGAGCGTGCCTCACTTCAAGTCCGGGAGGATCGCATGACCATGATATCTCACATTCTCGCTGCAAATTCGCTGATCACCGCCTTTGCCGCGGTCGGAATCCTGATGTGGATTTCCGGCGCGATCTCGAAATACCTTACCTTCGGACGCATCCACGGCTCGGCGATCGCGATCATGCTGGGTCTCGTGCTGGCCTTTTTCGGCGGCATCGCCACCGGCGGTGAAAAGGGCGTCGCCGATCTGCCGGCGCTGACCGGGATCGGCCTGATGGGAGGCGCGATGCTGCGGGACTTTGCCATCGTGGCCACGGCTTTCGAGGTCGATGTCGTCCATGCGCGCAAGGCCGGACTGATCGGTGCGGTCGCGCTTGGATTGGGAACGGTGGTGCCGTTCGTCCTCGGCGTGTTCGTTGCCGCGGCGTTTGGCTACACTGATGCCGAATCATTGACGACGATCGGTGCCGGCGCGGTCACCTACATTGTGGGGCCGGTCACGGGCGCGGCAATCGGTGCATCCTCACCGGTCATTGCGCTCTCGATCGCGACCGGTGTGTTCAAGGCGGTGATCGTGATGATCGGCACGCCCTTCGTGGCGAAAATGATCGGCCTCGACAATCCGCGCAGCGCAATGGTGTTCGGGGGATTGATGGGGACTGTCAGCGGTGTTTCCGGAGGCCTTGCCGCGACCGACCGGCGACTGGTGCCTTACGGGGCGTTGACTGCGACATTCCATACGGGATTAGGATGCCTGGTCGCACCATCCATCCTTTACTTCGCAGTGCGTGCGATCACAGGAGGCTGAATGGCGGGTTTGCTCAAGGTCGCAACTGATCCGGAAGAGGATGCGGGACTGCTGTCCGATCGCATCCGGAACGCGCTGACCGACGAGATCGCCTCAGGCGCGCGCGTCGCCGGCTCTGCCCTGGAAGAGCAGCAGCTGGCCGATCTTTTCGGCGCTTCCCGCACACCGGTGCGGGAGGCGCTTCGCCAGCTCGTGGTCAGCGGCCTCGTCGAGGTGCGCGGCCGCCGCGGCCTCGTCGTTGCGCGGATGACGCCGGAGCGGATCATGGACATGTTCGAGACCAGCGCCGAGGTCGAGGCGATGTGCGTCCGGCTTGCGACCTATCGGATGACCCCGCTCGAGCGCAGCCATCTCATCGAGCTGCATGATGCCTCGCTGAAGATGGTCGAGGCCAATGATGTCGATGCCTATGATGCCTTCAACCGCCAGTTCCACGAAGGCATCTACAGCGCGACGCACAACTCGTTCATGGCCGAACAGGCGCAGGATGTCCGCTCGCGGCTGAGCGCCTTCCGCCGCACCCAGTTGCGGCAGGGCGATCGCATTCGCAAATCCCGCGACGAGCATGACGCCATCATGCAGGCAATTGCCGAAGGGGATGGCGATACGGCCGCGCGCAGAATGCGCGCGCACATGTTGAATGCCGCTGCGGCGCTCAGGCGCTACATCGATGATCGCGTCGGGGGATCGACCGACGAACCTGCGTCTGACAACGCGCGATAGCTCGAATCGGGTGGATCAAACGACGTGCCCTGCTGAATGCTGTAGTTCGAGAGCAATTCGGAAGTAGCGGGCGCATTGTCGGCGTCACGCATCTTGCGGCGCGGCTGCGACGGCGGTCCGTCGGCGTGCCGGCAGGAAAAGCCCCGCAATCGCGCCGGCCAGCGACAGCGTTGCGGCAAGGCTCATCGCCGCGGCAAATCCGCTGTCGAAATGCGTGGCCGAGTAGGCCCCGCCATGGGCTGAGAAGGTCGCCACCAGCGCGGCGATGCCGAACATGCCGCCGAGGAAGCGGCCCATGTTGAAGATGCCGGACGCCTTGCCCATTTCGGCCACCGCGACCGAGCTCAGGATGGCGTTCTGCGCAGCCGGCATCGCCATCGAGACGCCGACGCCGGCCAGCACCAGCGGCGCGACCAGTGCGGAGTAGGGCACGGCCGGGCTGACGATCTCGGCGATCCAGCCAAGGCCGATCGCCTGCATCAGCAATCCCGTCACCACCAGCGGCCGCTCGCCGAACCTGTTGACGACTGAGCCCGCGATCGGGGCGGTGACGAACAGCGTCGCCGTCCAGGGGAGCAGGCGAAGTCCGGCGCCGAAGGCGTCGAAGCCCAGCGTGGTCTGCAGGAACTGCGGCAGCAGGAACAACACCCCATACATCGCGGCGTAGAACAGCACGCTTGCGGACATGCCGGAGGCAAGCGCGCGCGATGCAAACAGCCGCATCGGCACCATTGGTGCTGCCGCGCGCAACTCCCACAGCATGAAGCCGGCGGTGAACACCAGGCCTGACATCAGCGTGGCCATGACCTCGGCGCTTGCCCACCCCACGGCGTTGCCGCGCAACAGGCTCCAGACCAGCGCCAGCGCCGCGAGCGCCACGAGCGCAAGGCCGGGGATGTCCAATGCGGCAGCAGGTCCAAAGCTTTCGCGCAACCGCGCCAGCACCAGGGCGATCGCGATCAGGCCGATCGGCAGGTTGATCCAGAACACAAAGCGCCAGCCGAAATGTTCGGTGATGAAGCCGCCGATGGCGGGGCCGATGATCAGCGCGCAGCCGGTGATGCTGCTGAAAATGCCGAGCGCGCGGGCGCGTTCCTCGCGGCCGAACGTGCCGCTCAGGATCGCCATCGCCAGCGGCATCACCAGCGCGGCGCCGGCGCCCTGGAGCGCGCGGGCGGCGATCAGCGCGGTCGCGTTGCCTGCGAGCGCGCAGGCCGCCGATGCAACGACGAACAGGGCGATACCGGCGGCGAACATGCGGCGGCGACCGAAGCGGTCGCCGAGCGCGGCGCCGGTCAGGAGCAGCACGGCGAAGGTCAGGTTGAAGGCGTTGACGGTCCATTGCAGCGTCTCGACCGGGCTGCCGAATTCGGCGCGGATGGCCGCGAATGCCGTCGTGATGATCATGGCGTCCAGCGCCATCATGAAGGATGCCAGCGCGGTGACGCCGAGCACCCAGTTCTGCGCGGCGCGGTTGGTCGGGGTCTGCATCGCCCTGTCTCCGTGTGTCGCGGCCGCCCTGTCGCGGCGCGTTCTGCGGGTGAGACGAGGCCGGAGCGGTAAAGGATGCGCCCAAAAATAATTTGTTCCGGGCCGCATCCTTCGCCGGCCGGCAAACGTCCTGGGGGTGATGCGGCCGTTTGCGCGACCTTGATCCGGACAAGCGGGGCACCGGTTTTCCGGCCAAGGTCGTGCTAGAATGGAAATGGCGCGCGATGTGCGAGCCAGGTCGCGACATGAGCTGAGGAGCGCGCGATGAGAAGGACGTTGATCAGGTACAAGACCAGGCCGGAGCTGGCCGATCGGAATGCCGAGCTGGTCTCGGCCGTATTTGCCGAATTAAAGGCGGCCGGGCCCGACGGCGTGCGCTATCTGACGCTGCGGCTGGAGGACGACACCTTCATCCATTTTGTCGAGGCCGCGGCCGAGGACGGCTCGAGCCCGATCCCGAAGCTCAAGGCGTTTCAGGCATTCCAGGACGGCATCCGCGACCGCTGCGCGGAGCCGCCGCTGGTTCGTGACGTGAGGATCGTCGGCAACTATCGTATGCTGGACGAGACCTGAACAGGCGAGGCGGAGAAGCAATGGCGCCAGACCCGCTGGCCACCGTCGATATCGAGGCCCTGCTGGCGCGGCTGCGACCGAAACTGCATCGCTACTGCGCCCGCATGGTCGGCTCGGTCATCGACGGTGAGGATGTGCTGCAGGACGCGCTGATCAAGGCGATGGAAGCGCTGCAATCGGCCGCGCCCATCGTCAATCCCGAGGGCTGGCTGTTCCGCATCGCGCACAACACCGCGCTGGATTTCCTGCGCCGCCGCAACCGGCAGGAGGCGCTGCATTCGGCTGAGGAGGTGGAGATGATTGCCGACCAGCTCGATGAAGTGGAAAGCCGCCAGATCGCTGCGACCAGCCTGCGCACCTTCATGCGGCTGCCGGTGACGCAGCGGTCCAGCGTGATCCTGATGGACGTGCTCGGCTGCTCGCTGGCCGAGGTCTGCGACATCATGGATTTCAGCCTGCCGGCGGTGAAGGCCGCGCTGCATCGCGGGCGCACGCAGCTGCGTGAGTTCGCCGGAGAGCCCGACGATGTGCCGCAGCCGGGCTTGTCGGACGCCGATCGCACGCGGCTCAACGCCTATGTCGGCCATTTCAATGCCCGCGACTTCGACGCGATCCGCGCCATGATCGCCGACGACGTCAGGCTCGAGCTCGTCAACCGCACCAGGCTGAAAGGCAGGGCCGAGGTGTCGAATTACTTCGGCAATTATTCGAAGATCAGCGACTGGCACCTGGTGACGGGGCAGGTCGAGGGACGGCCCGCGATCCTGGTGTTCGATCCGAACGAGCCGAACGGGCGGGCGAAATATTTCATGCTGCTGAACTGGTCCGCCGACAAGCTCGCCACCATCAGGGATTTTCGTCACGCCGCCTACGTCATCGATGGTGCCGAGTGCGTGGTGGATGGAGGGTGAGTGGGCCTTCCACTAAAGCGGAGTGTGTTTTGGTTGAATCGATGCGGACCGAGAGCTCAGGTCACCTCTCCCGTAGGGAGAGGTCGGATCGCATCGAAGATGCGGTCCGGGTGAGGGGTTCTGCTCTCACTGGTTGCCGCAGCCCCTCACCCGGATTGCTACGCAATCCGACCTCTCCCCGTCGGGGAGAGGTGATCCCGGACGCCGATCGAACCTGACTCCATCGTGCTCTAGAGTTCATCAGCTCAACCTCACCGCACCCCCGTGCCCTTGCAGCGCTGGCACTTCACCACCTTGTCGCCCTTCTTGAGCAGACCTTTGCCCTCGCAATTCTTGCATTTCTGCTTCTTCTTGATGTTCGGGCCTTTTTCACTGACCATGAAAGTCTCCTGCCGCGAGAGCGGTCAACTGGGGCTCTGTATGGATTGGGTTCGCTCAGCGGAACAATCGAGCGGCGTGGGGTAAGCCCTACACCTAAGCCGGCTTCGGCACCACCAACACCGGAATGCTCCCGTCGACCAGCACCTCGGATGTCTGGCTGCCCAAAAACAGCTTCCTGAGGCCGCGGCGCCCATGAGAGGCCATGACGATCAGGTCGCATCCCCTCGACTTTGCCGTTTCGATGATCGCAGTGGCCGGGTGCGCATTCGGAACATGCAGGAATTCTGCAGACGTGCCGATCTTCTCCGACATGGCGCGCGCTTCATCGAGCACCTTGCCTGCACGGGCCTTGCAGGCTGCGTCAAAGCTATCGATCTCCTCCTGCGTCGGAATCCATCCCGAGGTGTGTCCGCCCCCATAGTCGACCGGCAGCGCTTCCGTCACGGTGATGATGGTCAGCCTGGCGTTCAGGGCCTTCGCCAAGGCAATGCCATGCTCAACGCCTTTTCTCGCGACGTCAGATCCATCCGTGCTCAAGAGAATGTTGGTGTACATGCGGTGGCTCCTTTGCTCGTCGAACAAAGTGATGCCTGGGGAGTATGGGCTGATACGCGCGGTGGGTCCATGCGCATGTGCTGGCCTCGATCGCACTGTCGCAGCCTCGAAAGACTGGCCTCGTGCGAATTGGACATGTCTGGTTCTCGGCCAACTAAACTTTTCTTCATGTGGTAACAGGCCGCGTGGCAGGCGCGTCTAGGATAGTGGATCGGATCTCTCGCTTCGCGAGGGATCGTCCCAATCGATAAGGAGCCGCCACGATGACGACATTCGGAAAATTGATCGGGCCAGTCCTATCCAAAGTCTTGTTGGCCGGACTGGTCGTCACCGCAATCTTTACGACGCCGCTGCAGGCGCGCGAGAGCCGCGCCGGCGATGGGCAAACCGAACAGAGCATGGGGTCGACCATCCCTCGCATCGCGCACGATCGGTCGTTCGCGGTGCCGGCCCACCACGCGTTCGCGCCAGTGCCCTCGGATCAACCGGATGGCGTTTGCGACCACGGGGATGACCCGATGATATGCTGACGCGGAGCTCGCGGGTGTTGCGGTGACCAGACACTTGAGTTCATGAGCCTTCGAACCCGCGAACGCGGGCGGAGCTATTGAGTGCACTGGCACCGGAATCTCCACCGTAATCCGACGCCAGAGCACCCTTAGATTTTTTTTATCAAGGGGACCTTTCCAAGGTTGTAAAGAGCTGCAACAATGGTTTGCATTTTTTATTCACTCACCGAGCTACCCTCGGGCTTGTTCAAACCAGGCTTCATTCAAACCAGGCTTCATTCAAACGGGTGCTGGGATGGGATCCGAGCCGGAAACGATTGCGAAGCGCGATACGAGCAGAGATGGTCTGCGCAACAAGATTGAGAGTTTTGTCCTCACGCACGGCCGGCCTTTTTGGGGATTCGTCAACCGACTCCCCTGGCTCAGCAGGATCGTCAATCGCGTGGTCGTGAACCAGGCCGTCGGCAAGGCGCCGTTTCGGCCGCTGCTTTTGAGCACGATGTATGACTATGCCTCGTGGTCGTCGCTGACTGATCGGGGCTGGTTCTCCCGCTACCTGCCGCCCAAAGACATTCCGAACCTGCCACCGGTCGAGGCTTTCGATCATCTCTATGTGACCAGGGCATCGGGTCCGCGCCTGTCTGATCGGTCGACGTTGCTGTTCCCGACCTTTGCACAGTGGTTCACCGACGGCTTCTTGATGACGTCCGCCACGAACACCCGCCGGACCACCACCAGCCATCAGATCGATTTGGGTCAGCTCTACGGACTTACCGATACGGTGCAGCAAGCTCTGCGCCTCCTCGACCAGGAACCCGGCAAGCGCGGTAAGTTGCTCTCCGAGATTCGTAATGGCGAGGAGTGGGCGCCTCGCCTGTTTGACGAACAGGGCGTTCGCAACCCGAGGTTCGAGGCTCTGCCTGTGCCCATGAAGATGCCGAACGAACTTCCGGCCGACCGGAAGGCGACGCTGTTTGCATTTGGCGGTGAACGGGCAAACTCGACCCTGTTCACGGCATCGATCAACACCCTCTTTCTGCGCGAGCACAATCGCCTGTGTGGCCTGATCGAGGCCGCGAACCCCGGGTGGGACGATGAGCGCGTCTTTCAGACGGCCAGAAACGTCAACGTGGTTCAGTTGATCAAGATTGTCGTCGAAGAATACATCAATCACATCTCGCCCTACTGGTTCAAGCTGCTGAGCGATCCCACGCCGTGCTACACGGCTCGCTGGAATCGCGAGAACAGGATTCCTGTCGAGTTCAACCTGCTCTATCGCTGGCACAGCCTGGTGCCGGAGACCGCGACCTGGAAAGGCGCTCTCATGCCAATTGGCGAAGCTCGCTTCGGCAATGAGCCCTTGTTGCGAGACGGGCTAGGAATTGCGCTCGACAGCGCCAGCAAGTCGCAGGTCTGGCGCCTCGGATTGTTCAATACGGCGGAGTTTCTTCGGCCGGTCGAGCGCGCCAGCCTGACGCAGGGGCGCGACAACCGCCTGGCGACCTACAACGACTACCGCCAAAGAATGCAGTACCCGCGCGTGACCCGTTTCGAACAGATCAGTGGGGATCCCCAGGTCGTCGCCGCCCTGAAGCGCCTCTACGCGGATGATGTCGAGCGGATCGAGTTCTTTGTCGGTCTCTTCGCTGAAGATCCGCCGGAGCGTTCGGCGGTCCCGCCGCTAATCGGACGCATGGTCGCGCTGGATGCCTTTTCGCATGCTCTCACCAATCCTTTGCTCTCTCCGCACGTTTTCAAGGAAGAGACATTCACGCCCGAAGGTTGGGCTTCGATTGCCGCGACATCGTCCTTACGCGACCTCGCGAGCCGCAACCTGCCGAACGGCACGGCAGGCCTGCGCATCTCGATGGACCACCCGTCACATCAGTCGATCGCCTGATCGAAAACAGGAGCAGCGGTGACAGTGCACTTAATTGATGGGCTTTCGAACCCTCGCAATGAGTGCACGGTCAGCGCAGTCCGCGTGATCCGCCATCCCCGCAAGAAGGCTGGTCGACGATGACCTTAGGGGCGCGATAGTGATCCCTCGGCGTGTGCGAGCAGCGCCGCATCGCACCTTCGCAAGGACGCTACAGGTCGACCAGGCCGCCATCGACGAACAGCTCGGCACCGGTGGTGTAGGTGGCGTCGGCAGCAAGATAGAGGGCGGCTGCGGCCACTTCGGCGACCGTACCGGTGCGGCCAAGCGGGATGCGCGTCTTGGCGCCTTCGATGAAGTTGTCCTTCTGGGCGGGGTCGAGGCCACCTTTGTCCAGGATCGGGGTGATGATCGGGCCCGGGCTGATGGTGTTGACCCGAATGCCGCGCGGCGTCAGCTCCTTGGCGATGGTGCGACCGAACGAACGCAGCGCCGCCTTGGTCGAGCCGTAAATGGTGCTGCCTCCCAGGCCGCCGTTCGCGCCCGCCACCGATGCGGTCAGAATGATCGCGCCGCCGTTCGGAATGATCGGAATGGCATGCTTGATCAGGAAGAACGCGCCCTTCACATTGATGTTGAACTGGCTGTCGTAAAGCGCCTCATCGACGTCCGCGATCGGCGCGAACTTGGCGATGCCGGCGTTGACGAACAGCACGTCGATACGGCCGTGCCTGGCCTTGACCTGGTCGACCAGAGCCTTCGTGGCCGCCACGTTGCCGGCGTCCGAGAGCAGCACCTCGATCTCGGGCAGCGCCGCCTTGGCAGCGTCCACCGAGCGCTCGCTGGAGCCGGTGACGACGACCGTCGCGCCCTGCGATTGAAAGAGTTTTGCGGTCTCAGCGCCGATGCCGGTAGTGCCTCCGCTGATGAGAGCGATCTTGCCGTCGAGCTTGGCCATGATGGGGGTCCTGGGTTGAGGGGGTGGTCTGGCCTGAGAGATGGGGCGCCCATGACACGCGCAAGTGTCGGTACTCGTCTGTGCATCTTCAGCCGCGATCGGGAGCTTCGCCATCGGATAGGAAGCGGAAGTTATCTGCTCAGGTTGAGCCTTTCCGCTTTTATCCCTGAGGCTTAGCCATTAAGATCGAGGGAAGTGCACCATCTCCGCGGCGGTCCGGGCCAAGACCTAGCCTTCCACTCGATCGTTGCTTCATCTTGAAGAAGAATTTGGCTTGCAGACGGCTATTCCAACGAGCAGCCCACGTACCCAGGAGGTCGTCTCCTTCGGTCCGTTTCAGTTGTTTCCCTCCGAGCGCGTTCTCAAGAAAGTCGATGAGGCGGTCAAGCTTGGCAGCCGTGCGTTCGATATCCTGCTTGTTCTGGTCGAGCATGCAGGGGAAGTGGTTGGCCAAAGGGAGCTGATCGCCAAGGTTTGGCCCGGGGTTTTCGTCGAAGAGGTCACTCTTCGGGTCCATATCACGGCCTTGCGCAAAGCCCTCGAAACTGGCGAAGGCGGCGAGCGATACCTCACCAATGTGCCGGGCCGCGGTTATTGCTTCGTTGCGCCGACGTCGCGGGACACGGCAGGTTTGCCGACTGCCGATGATTTTCCTGAAGCTCACTACCCTCTGCCACCGCTGCTCGTACAAATGGTTGGGCGCGACAAGATCGTTAGCGGAATCTGTCACAAGCTGACAACCGAGCGGTTCGTGACCATCGTCGGACCAGGCGGATTGGGCAAGACGACGGTCGTGCTTTCCGTCGCGCATACATTGCTGCCGGAATTTTTTGGTGCCGTCTGCTTTGTGGAACTGAGCCCAGTCTCCGATCCGCGCCTGCTGGCACCAGCCGTCGTCTCCGCGTTCGGCCTGCCGGTTCAGTCCGGCGACCCGATTCCGGGATTGGTCGGTCATTTGCGTGGCAGGCCGGTCCTGCTGATTCTCGACGGCTCCGAACATCTTATTTCGGAGGCGGCGGTGCTGGCGGAGAGGCTTTTTGCCGAGCTGCCGCAGCTTCATTTGCTCGTGACCAGCCGAGAAGTCCTGCGCGTCGGCGGCGAAAATGTCTACCGGCTGTCTCCCCTCGAGACTCCGCCTGATGGCCCCAGTTTGACGGCCGCCGAGTTGCTCGACTTCCCGGCCGTGAAACTCTTCTTGCAGCGCGCGACGACGAGCGGCGGACAGATCAATCTGACGGATCAGGACGTCAAGATCGCCGGCAACATCTGCCGCAAGCTTGGCGGCAACGCACTCGCCATCGAGTTGGCGGCGGGGCGCGTCGAAGCCTATGGTCTGCAAGAGATTGCAAGGCTGCTCGACACCGAATTTGCCTTGCGTTGGCCCGGACGGCGGACTGCTCCGCCGCGTCATCAAACACTGGGCGCGACGCTTGACTGGAGTTACAACCTGTTGTCGGAGGTCGAGCGCACGATTCTACGGCGCCTGTCCGTATTCGTCACAGGCTTCACGCTCGAAGCCGCGCACCAGGTCGCCGGAGGTCCGGGGGTCGGGGCGGAAGAGGTGTTCGACGCGGTCGGCGGGCTGCTGATGAAATCGCTTGCCTCTGCCGACACCACGGGATCGATAGCGCGCTATCGGCTCCTTGACACGACCCGCACTTATGCCGCGCTGAAATTGGCCGATGCCGGAGAGTTCGGCCAATTCCGGCGCGCGCACGCCGAATACTATTGCGCATTGTTGAAGATGGCGAATGAGGCGGATTTGCCGACAGATGAGCGGCGCGCCTTGGTCTCGCATCTCGACGACATCCGCGCCGCGCTGCATTGGGCGTTTGGACGCGACGGCGATCCAGGCATCGGTGTCAACCTGACGAGCTATGCGAGCTCGATCTGGCTGAGCAAGGCGTTGTTTGCCGAATGCCGTGAATGGACGACCCTGGCCGGCGCGGTTGCGCCAGGCCGCGAGGATGGCAAGGCGACAGATCAGCAGATCGTGATCCATCTGGCGCTCGCGAGTTCCCAGTTGTTCACGACGAGCTTCTCGGTGGAGGCAATGGTCGCCTGGACCAAGACGCTGGAAAAAACCGTTCGCGAAACGCAAGGGCAGTTGATACTGCGCTACCTGGCGTCCTGGGGGAGCAGCATCCGTACCCGCTATGATGAGGCGCTCGAGCTTGCTCAACGTTGTGCTGAGGATGCGAAGAAGCTGTCTGATCCAGGTCCGACAGCTCTGGCGGAATGGATGCTGGGCCATTCGCTGCATCATCTCGGCAAGCTTGCGGAGGCGCGAACGCATCTCCTGCGCTCGCTCGACATCGATACGGAAAAGGCGCGGCTCGCGCAGGTCAACGCGATCGGCTATGACCGTCGCGTGGATGCGCTCGGCAATCTCGCGAGCACGGTGTGGATGCAGGGGTTTCCCGAGCAGGCCCAGTTGTTGGGGGCGCGCGTGCTGGCGGCGGCAAGGCCGCTTCAATTCGCAATGCCGCTCAGCGTGGCGATGACATGGGCCAGCTTCCATCGGTACTTGTCCGATACCGACATCGATTCCGTCGAGCACGACATTGTCGAACTGATCGAGCACGCCAGAACCCATTCGATCAAGCCCCAGGTGGGGATTGGGAATTGCCTTTTGGCGCTGTGCCAGACGAGGCGGAATCAGTTCGATGCGGCGATGCCGCTGGCGGCCGAAGGGCTACGGCTATTGGCCGAAATGCAATACGAAGTGTTCGTTCCTCTGATCCTGGCTCACCTCAGTGAATCCGCAATTGCGGCGGACCGATACGTTGATGCTGTGTCCCTGATGGCGCAGCTGGCAAGCAGGGATCGTAACGGAGAACATTGGTGCACGGCCGAGGTCCTGCGGGTGAAAGGACTGTTGGCGCAATCGGATGGTGACGCCGACGCGGCAGCCACTCTCTTTCTGCAATCGGCGGTGATGGCACGCAAGCAGGGTGCGCTGGCCTGGGAGCTGCGGGCGGCGATGAATCTCGCCAGATTGAAGGCCGATCACGGCCGCCAAAGGGAGGCGATAGAGTTGCTGGAAACGGTTTACAACAGGTTCACCGAAGGCTTCGAAACGGTTGATCTGCTTGCTGCGCGTAACTTGCTTGGCCAGCTCGCCCAATGAAAATCCGTAAGCTCGGTTGCGCCTGCCGAAGGTCGATTTGATACCACCTGACAATCGCGATTGCGCGTCTTGATTGATTCGCTGGTGGGCCCGTTAGGACTCGGATGCAGTTATTGAATTCACTCTCACCGTACTCCCGGGCCGTAATCCCTCGCCAGACTTCAGAACCTCGGCTAGGTCGTCCGGATCACTCCCGGGGGACTCATGTCGGAGTGCTGTTGCCGAGGTGGTGCGCTTGCGGCCGAGGGCGGAACCTGCAACTCATGGCCGCGCAGGCCCAGGAACGCGATCAACACGACAGCCGTCAGAGCGACACCGCCGACCGCGACTTCGGGCGCAGCGTCCGAGGACGCCGCCAGGATGCTTGCGCGGAGCGAGACCTGACGCGGGATTTGGCGCGGGATCTGGCGCGGGACTTGACGCGGGATTTGGCGCACGAGGTCCTGCCCGCTCTCGTGGCGAATGTTGCCCGGACCTTCCGCGAACCGGCGCAGGCAAAGGAAGACGAGGAGCAGCAATGCCATGCCGCCCGCGAGCGGCTCGATCGGGGTGGTCAAGGATGTGTAGGAGAGCGTGTGAGCGCCGGTATAGAGAAGGAGTGTGGCCGGCAAAGCCATGCTGCCGACAAGCGGTGCGAGCGCGGGACGATACCGGGCAGGCTTGTCGTCCCGATCGGCGAACACCGCGATAAGTATGGCGATCATCATCAAATGACCTATGCCGTCCACCTTGCCAAAATCGAGAGTTGCCGCGGTCAGCACCAGCACCAGGGCGAGGGCGGCGAGACGCCGGACCAGCGGTGTCCAGAACAGCGCGAAGGCCAGGCCGAATTCCACGACCCCTGCGGCGGTCACGACGGTCGGGACATCGAAGCCCAGGGTCAGCTCCGGATGAGCGACCGCGATCGGCGCGACCCAGGCCGGGTACACGAATTTTTCCATCGCCGGCCATAACAGGGACAGGGCGACAGTCCAGCGCAGGAAATCGGATCGAAAAGCAAGCAGCTTGGCATTGCGCGACAAGGATAGCGCGAACCAGACCCCGAGCCCTGGAAAGACCGGGTAGTCCAGCATGTGGAACAGGCCATAGCTGGCGGCACCATAGACATAGAGCAGCACGATGCCGGCCCCTGCTGCGGGGAGCGTGGCCCGCGCGCCCAGGAAAAGCGGGATCAGCAACTGAATGGCCGAGAGCCAGACACTGTTTGCTTCGAGTTCCGGGGTGAGAATGAGCCCTCCATGAGCCCACAGCAAGGCAAAGAACACCGCAGCCGCCGCACGCAAAAGGTCGTCGACGCGATGGCGCAGAGGCTCGGTCAATTGATCCAGAAATTTCGAGACCATGGCGCCGAACCTGGTCTGCTCGGCCGCGCAAGCGAGATAGAACAGCGCAAGGAACAGCGCCACGAACAGAAAGAACGTCGTCGTCAATACCGCCTGAACGGGCAGCGGATCGTCGGAGACGACGCATGGCACGAACCACTTCACATGAGCCGATGCGGCGCCGGTCATGGAGATGAAGTTGACCACCAGACACAAGGAGAAAATCAGCCCTTTCGTGACTCTTGATCCAGCGCGTCCAGCATTGGAGATGGTCGAAAAGTCATTGCGGTTGGCTGCACGATCGATGCTCATGGGCTCACCAAAATAATTTGGTCCAAACATTCTTCACCGCCGACGAGAGTGGTTCATAGACGGAAGAATACGTTCGCCGATTTAGGCGACGCTCGGGCTTTCTGTATGTGAGATGGCTTACTGGCGCCGGGTCACACGTTCGTTAGGGGATCGTGACGCCCAGTGAGACAGCGCTGCTTCCGCTTCACATTCAGGAACTGAGTCAGATTTGCCTCGCCGCGGCAAACCGCTCCGACGCGGCGCTTGACTGCTTCGTGCAGTCGCACTGTCACTGCAATTACCGTGTCTCACTTCAGGGGTGCAGTCCAATTGAGTCACTGTAATTCGAAACACGCCGGCTGCTGGTGGGCCGTTCGATCGTAGTGGGGCGTTTCTGGTGCGGTGGCCTGCCGAGCCGTAGCTCGCGGCAGCAGTCCGTCTTCGCTTCCGCTGCACTCCAGCTCCGCCGGACACGCTTCGCCCTTCGGTCTTGGCGTGGCCCGCTCTCAGTCCGCCTTCGCCCTGCGGGCTTCGGCGTGACAGCCTTCGCTCACTTCGCTTGGAGTTCGTGGCGCCGGCTTGCCAAGCCGAAGCTCGCGAAGCGAGCGAAGGCTGGTGGGCCCGGCAGGACTCGAACCTGCAACCAGACCGTTATGAGCGACGGGATAACGGTCGGTTTCGTTGATTTTACCGGCGTTCCGTCACCGTTCGATCGCGCTCGTTACGCTTCGACGAGATCGTTCCTGGTGCGAAGCTGGTGCGGTGCCGAGTGTCAGCCGTAATGATCGAATTCACTCAGCGCAATTCGAACCTCGCGTGCAAAATCAACCAGCGATACTGTGAAGGCTGCAACGGAGACAATAAAGAGGATCGCAACGCCGCGCTCATGCGGAATCTGAAGGAACGCGCTCACGAACGCCACGACTATCAGAATGCTGATCGAGATGCTGCCCAGCACCGACCAGAAGATCGCGCGGTTGAGCATGGCTGCGCGTCGCATCAGGCGGGGCAGATCGGCCTTGAGCCTGGACCTCGCTGCATCGTCGTCGGCGATTCCGTTCAGGTAGATTGTTCTGTCAACGATTCTGTTTTGGCGAGATATCAGCAAGGCGATGAAGGCGGCCAATGCACCCAGAAGAAACGCAGGTGCAGCGGCCTGAGAGATGACATGCGCGAGCTGGCTGACCGTTGGAGTGTCTGGCAACATCGGTTCTTAATCTGGGTTTAGCGGCCTACGTCGGAATAGCTTGTTCGTATCATCAGGTGACGGCCCGGGCATCGGAGTAGTCCCACGCAGTTTACGCTCGCCTTGCGCGATCTCCTATGTAAAATCGCGACGGCGCGAGCACGCCCGGCTCGCTTCAGGCCAGGGAGAACGTGATGCCGAGCCCTGCAGTCAATCAGTGGCCCCGATGGCTGCGCATAACGGTGGTCGGGATCGCAACTGCCGCCGTCATATCCGGCGGATGGCTTGCCTATCGCTATTTTGCCAAGCCCGTTTACCTCACCGTGGCCGCCGGCTCGCTCGACGGCGAGGCGTTGTCGCTGATCTCGGCGATCTCGGCGCGCCTGGCGGCATCGAACGCGCATACACGGTTGAAGGTCGTCGATAGCCGTACGTCGGCCAAGGCATCGGAATTGTTGGCATCGGGTAACGCGGATCTTGCCGTCGTTCGCGGCGATACCGGCGGCCTCGCGGATGCAAGAAGTGTACTTCTCCTGACGCATGGCGTGGTCCTGATCATGTCGCCCTCGACCACGAGAGCCGACAGTCTTGGCGACCTTCGCGACGCGACAATCGGGGTCGTCGGGGGACCCGTCAACCGGCCAACCGTAGATGCCCTGAAGCAGGTCTATCAATTCGACCGCGCCAAGGTTCGATTCCAGGACGTTGCGATCACTGAAGGCGCGGCGGCGCTGTCGTCCGGACAGGTACAGGCGCTTCTTGCCGTCGTGCCTCTTACCGAGAAGTATCTGGCAAAGGTCAGGCAATTCTTTCAGCCGGCCGGCGCAAAAGGAGAGGCTCCAAAGCTGATTGAAATCGAATCGGCCGGCGCCGTCGCCAATGTCGCGCAGTATTATGAAAGCTATGATATTCCAAAAGGCACTTTGCGGGGATCGCCGCCCATTCCTTCGGACGACCTGACGTCGCTGCGGGTATCATTCTTTCTGGTCGCCAACAAGTCGGTGGACGCCGACACCATCACGGACCTGACGCAATCCCTCGTCGACGTCCGCAGGGATCTGTTGTCGCAATACCCGATACTGGCGCAAGCCGCAGCTCCGAGCACGGATGCCAACGCATTGATTCCAATTCATCCGGGAGCCGCCACCTATTACAATGGAAACCAGCAGAGCTTCCTCGATAAATACGACGACAAGCTCTATTACGGCTCGTTGCTGCTGGGGTCGCTGATATCAGTCATTCTGGCAGCATGGCGCTTCGCGAACTCCGGGGGCGGGTCGAAAAGCAAGCTCGAGCCGCTCTACGAGCTTGGCAGCGAGATCAGGAATGCGCGGAGCGAGGCCGAGCTGGAGCAAACGGAAAGGCGGATCGACGACATTCTAAGGGAGGAGCTTGCCAGGAGCGCGGGCGGGGAGGGCGCAGATGGCGAGATGGCCGCACTGGGTCTCGCAGCTCAAAGGCTTCACTATTTGATGCAGCAGCGTCGAACGGTGCTCCGCAGCTCGCAGCGCACCGGTGATTGAGGTTCTCGAATTTCGCCGCCCTTAAGGCCAGATGAGATTGGGATGAATCGTCATCGCGCTTTAGGTTGTTGTTTGAGCATGATCTTTTTGGAAAAACCGCTGCACACTTTTCCGGATCATGCCCTTGCGGGGGCCATGGCCTGCTATTTCGTCACGATCCGTCGTGTTGGCGTCACCGTGCTGGTAGGCGCCATCGGCGAGATCGAGAACGTCAGCCAGGTATTCCAGCCTGCTGGCCGATTTTCCGCAGCGAATTCGCCGTATCCTTTCAGATTCAGATAGCCCTGCATGTCGCCAACCGGAAACAGAAATCCGATCTGCGGACCGACGCCAACGACACGTGAGCGGAAACCGCCGAGGATGGGGTGCTGCCCGGAATCGTCGGTGATCTGCTGATACGCATATCCGACGAGGCCGACAAAGAGCTGCTTCGAGAGAAACTGGGAAGCACCCCAATCGACATGGAAGTCGACGCCGCTCTGGTACTGCGTGTCCGGATTCTTGAAATTGTAGGTAAATCCAGCGACCGCCGAAAATTCGTGTCCCGCCTGCGGGTTGAAATAGGTATAGCCGCCGCCGCCATCGATGGCGCCGTGACCGATGCCGAGATTGGCCAGGCGGTTTGGATCGTAGGCCCCGACGGGAATATCTCCCGTCGCATAGGTCATGAAGTTGTGGACGCCTTGGTTCCATTTCAACGTCACCTGCGGGTAGAGGTCGCCCACGGAAGTGACGGAGTCGCCGATGCTTCCGATGCGCGTTGTTGCTAACGGTCCGAACCCCGTTGTGAGCGTCCCGTTCAGGTCGGCGGCCGACCGCCCGAACAGGCCAGTGACGCCAACAGCCAATTGTCCGCCCAGCACCGGCGTCGCGAAGGTGTAGGTGGGGTTGAGCAGCACCAGATCGGCCTGCGCGTTCAGATGCAGATCCAGGCTGACGTTGACGGCCGCCGGAAATCTGCCGATCTGAATTTCTCTTGACGCGGCCGCGGCGCCGAACGCCGATACGGAGGTGTGATAGTAAACCTCGGCCATCGACCATCCCGGCACCTCGGGTGTTGCCGCAAGGCTGCTGAAACGTCCGGGGAGCCAATACGAAACGCCGCTTTCGTCGGCGTATGCGGTGTCGGACAAGGCCGCGGACATCGCCATGGCCATGCCGATGGCTGGGTAGATCAACCGACGACCAGACGTCCGTTCGGATTTGCAGCGCATCATCAGCTCCGCTCCTTTATCCGTCCGCAATAAATATACCAGCGGGCTTCTGGATGTCTCGCCCTAAAGTAGTGAGCTGCGGAAATCGCGTCGCCGTGTTGCCGTGCGGTCACGCCGCCGCGGCGTCCCATACGGACTTGCTCATCTCGCGCGTTGCTCGATCGATGGTGTCCGGTCCAGGACGTCGCTCATATCGGCTATTCCAACCGTTGCACTTTTGCTGCCATATCTGGAGCGCGGCTGACCCTGTAGGTCGCGTTCCCGCATTTCAGAACCCAGACGGCATGATCGGGCCTGGAGCGCTTCGCATCTCTTGTCGCGCGTAGCGCTTGATCACAGGCAAAACCCTGTATGCGGATCTGTGCAGCGAGCTCATCCTTGGGCGTTTCTTCCGCGGCTTGCGCGGCGGATATCATCAGGTCGGTATGAGACCCGCCTCCGGCCAGGAGCGATGCTGCCGGGCAGCTCAGTCCGAGGAGAAGAACGGCAACCAGCAGATGAATAGGAGTAACGAGGTTACGATGCTCCATAGGACCTCCAGCTCCGTGGACGGCAGAAGACTCCGAGAACACTCGGAAAAATATGTACACTCCAGCATTTATAAACGCTGTCGCAAATTTGCGCCACAGTCTCTTCGCGCGGCGACCATCATCACTAGGTGGCCTGCGCGGTAAGTCCCGCTACATTCGAGGTCGCCTGCTCGTAGTTCGATTTCAGGATTTCGGTGTGCTGCTTCGCTGCCGCGAGCGACGCCTCGCAACTGCGAGACCTTGTATGAAACGGCGCCGGGTCGATCTGGAACAGCACGTCGTTCTTCCTCACCGGCGCGTTCGGCTTAAGCGGGATTGCGACAATTTGTCCCGTCGGTCGGTCACCGTGCTGCGCCCCGACGGCGTGAGATAATTATAGAGCGCAAGAAATGTCGCGGGAATAGATCCGCCGATCAACAGTGAAATCGTCCCCGACCGGCCCCACCGCGCGAATTTTGATTTTCGAGACTACGACCCGTAGCGCGAGGAGGTAAAAACACAGAATAATGACCATGGCTGGCCCTCATTCTTCGATCGTGCTAGTGTCATGCTCGTGGAGGTAGCGGAAGCATCACCCTGCTGTAAGACTACAGGTCCATAAGATTTAATTCCAGCGCGCGTTTTTGATTCTGCGGACGCCACGTGGCGTTAACTGCAGCCGATATTGCACGTTTCGATGCTCGACCTCTCGCTTGGAAGCGAGAGAGCTATGACCCCGATCGATACTTCTGCAACAGAAGGAATTGATGTCATGCGCATCACGAAATTGAATCAGATTTTCGGATTGCTGGCTCTGACCACCGCCCTGTGCGGTACCGACGTAGCGCTTGCCCAGAGCGCAGCAGCGCCGTCTTCCATGAAGACGATCGGCACGCCATCCACGCCGGCCAAGCCTGAGGTGATACCCTCTTTGATCGTGCTCAATTCCCGCGGGGCGACCCTTCAAGGGGATGTGCTGACTTTGACCGGCGTCTCGCCGAATTCCATCATATTTGCCGACCGACCAGTGCGCGCCGCGGGCCACGAGCTTACCGCGAATCTCATCGCAGATTGGGGCGCGAGCACGCCAGGCAACGACAGCTTCGTGAAGGATCCGCCGAACGCAACCGTGTCCGTCCTCGGCAAGGATGGCTCGGTGAAGGACGCCGTCGTCGTGCTGAAGAACCCGAAGCTCGATGGCGACAAGCTGACCTTCAATGTTCAGACCCTTGAAGGCGATCTCAATGGTGGGGACGGACCGGCTTCGATCTTCGTCGATATTTTCGGGGTCTGGCGCCGGGCTGCATTCCGCGGCGCAATGTATGCCGGAGCGGTCGGAGCGGCCGCCTATGCTGCACCATACTACGCGCGTCCGGCCTGCGGGTATTACCCGTATCCGCCCTGTTATTGAACCCATTGAAACGAGGGCGCCACCGTCATGTCCCTCTCCGATGCGAACTCTGCGGCGGTCCACGAACAGGAGCTGGAGCAGTCTGCCGACGCCGCCATGCTCTACGTTCCCGGCGGCACGTTCCGAATGGGTTCGGATCGGCACTATCCTGAGGAGGCGCCGGTTCATCGCGTGACGGTCGATGGATTCTGGATGGACCGCGTACCCGTGACCAATCGGCAATTCCGGCAGTTCGTTGAAACAACGGGCTATGTCACTTTTGCCGAAAAGCCACCGGACCCAAAGGACTATCCGGGCGCGTTGCCGCATATGCTCAAAGCGGGTTCTCTCGCATTTGTGGCGCCCAAGCGGAGCGTCGATCTGCGCCATTGGGGCGAGTGGTGGACGTTCAAGTTTGGCGCCAATTGGCGGCGGCCCTATGGGCCCGGCAGTTCGATCCGCGGACTGGACGAGCACCCGGTCGTGCATGTGACCTTCGAGGATGCCGAGGCTTATGCCACGTGGGCGGGCAAGGAACTACCGACCGAGGCCGAGTGGGAATTCGCGTCACGCGGCGGCCTTGACGGAGCCGAGTTCGCTTGGGGCGACACGTTCACGCCCGGCGGACGGCAGTTGGCCAACACCTGGCAGGGTGAGTTTCCGCACGAGAATCTGGCGACCGACGGCTATGAGCGCACGTCGCCCGTGACGGCGTTTCCGCCGAACGGTTATGGCCTCCACGACATGATCGGCAATGTCTGGGAATGGACCGCCGATTGGTACGCGGCCAAGCATGAGGCCGATGGACAGAAAGCCTGTTGCATCCCGGAGAATCCGCGCGGCGGTTGCGAAGATCAGAGCTACGACCCTTGCACGCCAAGGTGCTTAAGGGTGGATCACATCTGTGCGCACCCAATTATTGCCGCCGCTACCGGCCGGCGGCGCGCCATGCCGAGCCGGTTGACACGTCCGCCAGTCACGTTGGGTTCCGCTGCATCAAACGGGAGAAACGACGCCATGACTAATGAACAAAGCAGTTGGCGACTGAAACAAGGATTGCTGCTCGCCACCGGCCTTGCGACATTGCTCGTCGCCTTGCCAGGTCTTCTCACCGCGCCGGCAGCCGCGCAGCAAATCACCGGCACCCCGGGCACGCCCGGCGCCACGATGACACTCGATGGCAAGCAGCTTCCGCCCGAACCTCCGAAGTTCGGCGGCGTGATCGAGGAAACCGCCAAGGACTCGAAACCCTACTGGCCACCGTCCGTCGTGCCGCCCAAGGGCGCGCCAAACGTGCTGCTGATCATGACCGACGACCAGGGTTACGGTGTGTCCGGCACTTTCGGCGGTGTGGTTCCGACGCTGGCGATGGACCGCGTCGCCAAGGCGGGCCTGCGCTATACGCAGTTTCACTCGACGGCGCTCTGCTCGCCGACGCGGGCGGCGCTGATCACCGGCCGCAACCACCACTCGGTTGGGTTCGGCGTGATCGGTGAAATGTCGACCGGCTATCCCGGCTACAACTCCGTCATTGGCCAGGAGAGCGCGACGGTCGGGACCATTCTGCGGGACAACGGATTTGCCACCTCGTGGTTCGGCAAGAACCACAACACGCCAACCTATGTTTACAGCTCGGCCGGTCCGTTCGACCAATGGCCGATCGGCATGGGATTCGAATACTTCTACGGCTTCATGGGCGGCGAGACTGACCAGTGGACACCCTACCTGTTCCGCAACACCACCCAGGTTTTTCCCTGGATCGGCAAGTCTGGCTACAACCTCATCACCGATATGGCTGATGACGCCATCAACTACATGAACGGCTTGAACGCGTCCGCTCCCGACAAGCCGTTCTTCGTCTATTACGTGCCTGGCGGCACCCATTCGCCGCATCAGCCGAAGAAGGAATGGATCGAGAAGTTCAAGGGCAGGTTCGACATGGGCTGGGAGAAGCTGCGCGAGCAGATCTTCGCCAACCAGAAGCGCCTCGGGGTGATCCCGGCGAACACCCAGCTCACCCCCTGGCCGGATACCCTGCCGAAGTGGGACTCGCTTTCATTCGTGCAAAAGAAATTATACGCGCGGGAGGCGGAGGTGTTTGCCGCCTACGCAGCCTATACCGACAACGAGATCGGTCGCGTCATACAAGCGGTCGAGGACATGGGCAAGCTCGACAACACGCTGATCATCTATATCAGCGGCGACAACGGCACCAGCGCCGAGGGCACGCTCGAGGGTACCCCGAACCAGATGACCGCCTACAACGGCGTCCTCAAGCTTCCTGAGGCCGAGTTGATGCTGCATTACGAGGACTGGGGCTCCGACAAGACCTACCCGCATATGTCAGTGGCATGGTCGTGGGCCTTCGATACCCCGTTCAAGTGGACCAAGCAGGTCGCGTCGCATTTCGGCGGGACCCGGCAAGGCATGGCTATCTCGTGGCCCGGCCATATCAAGGACGTCGGCGGCATCCGCAGCCAATTTCATCACATGGTCGATATCGTGCCGACGATTCTTGAAGCCACCGGCATCCCTGCACCAGAGACGGTCAATGGCATCAAGCAAAAGCCCATCGAGGGCGTGAGCATGGCCTATACGTTCGACCAGGCCAACGCCAACGCGCCGTCAAAGCGCGACACGCAATACTTCGAGATGTTCGCGAACCGCGGCATCTACCATGATGGCTGGTATGCCTGCACGACGCCGCCTGCGCCGCCATGGCTTTTGGGAACGGCAAAGCTGCCCGAGATCAACGACTACAAATGGGAGCTCTACAATATCGCCGAGGACTTCTCGCAGTACAACGACCTCGCAACCAAAAACTCTGACAAGCTGAAGGAACTTCAGACGTTATTCCTAAGTGAGGCGGCGAAATACCAGGTCTTGCCGCTCGACAATTCAATCCTGCCGCGCCTGACCACGCCGCGGCCGAGCGCGACCGCCGGACGGACCGAATTCACCTACAAGGGATTGAATCCCGGCATCCCCGTCGACAATGCACCCAACATCATGAACAAGAACTACACGATCACCGCCGATATCACCGTCCCGCAGGGCGGCGCTGAGGGGATGATCGCGACCCTCGGCGGCCGGTTCAGCGGCTACGGCCTCTATCTGCTGAAGGGCAAGCCGGTTTTTGTCTACAACATGCTGGATCTGAAGCGATACCGCTGGGAATCGGGCGTCGGTGCGCGGGACTGGCTGGGCACTGCGCTGAAGCCGGGCAAGCACAGCATCGCGTTCGATTTCAAATATGACGGGCCGGGCTATGGCAAGGGCGGCACCGGCGTGCTGTCGGTCGACGGCAAGGAGGTTTCCCGCCAGTCGATCCCGCACTCGATCTCGTTCCTGATGGCGATCGATGAATCCTTCGACGTCGGGGTGGATACCCGCACTGGCGTGGATGACAGCTACAAGCTGCCGTTCCAGTTCACCGGCAAGATCGACAAGCTGACGTTCAAGCTTGGACCGACGCAGGTCTCGAGCGACGAGCATCGGATCATCCAGCACGCCCGCGTCAGAGCAAGCGACTAGTTCGAGCGCCATTGAGTCTGCGGGCATTGAAGGATGTCCGCAGACTCATCCGCACCACACCAGGGACATCGCCGATTGCCGAGATCTTCGCAGCACGTTGAGATCTTGCGTCGGGCTGCCGCGACCAGGAAGGAGTTGACGGAGAGGCATACAAGAAGTCGATCCATCGAAGCACTGTTTCCACACGCAAATGTAACGGAGAGTGTCCAATGAATTTCACCCGTCGCAACGTTACGATGGGCGGCATGAGCCTGCTCGCCGGCGCCTCCATCAGCACCATGAGCCGTGCCGAGCTCGGTGAATTCCTCGGCATCGGCGAAGGATTTGAGGATTTCGCGCTTGCCACCGACGCCTACATCTTCGGTTATCCGCTGGTGACGATGGAGATGACGCGTAGGATTATCACCAACGTCGCGGCACCAGCCGGGACGCGAGCGCCGATGGGGCAGATCATCAAGCTGCGTCAATATCCCAACGCTTCGTTCCGGGATGTCACGGCGCCGAACGCGGACACGCTTTATACCTCTGCGTTCTTCGATGTCGGCAAGGAGCCGTGGGTATTGAGCATGCCCGACATGAAGGGACGTTACGCCCTTTTTCCGATGCTGGACGGTTGGACCACCGTGTTTCAGGTGCCTGGCAAGCGAACGACCGGCACCGGCGCGCAGACCTATGCAATCACGGGTCCGGGGTGGAAGGGCACGTTGCCGGCGGGAGTCAAGGAGCTCAAATCGCCCACCAGCATCGTGTGGCTGCTCGGCCGCATCTACTGCACCGGCACGCCGGAGGACTATGCCGAGGTTCACAAGCTTCAGGACCAGTGCGCACTGGTGCCGCTTAGTGCGTACGGCAAGCCCTATACACCGCCTCCAGGCACCGTTGATCCATCGCTCGACATGAAGACGGCCGTGCGCGAACAGGTGAACAAGATGGATGCCGCTGCCTATTTCACGCTGCTCTGCAAGCTCATGAAAGACAATCCGCCTGCCGCGGCAGATACGCCGCAGCTCGCCAAGTTCGCCAGGATCGGAATCGTGCCGGGACAGGATTTCGATGCGAGCAAGCTCAAGGCGGATTTCGTCAAACGCGTTCCGGAAATCGCCAACGACCGGATCATGCTCCAGTTCAAGATCAACAAGGACATGAAGGACGAGAACGGCTGGGGCTTCACGACCAAGACCGGCATCTACGGCACGGACTATCTGATGCGGGCGCTTGTCACTGCCATTGGCCTCGGCGCCAACCGTCCGCAGGACGCCGTGTATCCGACATCGCTAAAGGACGCCGAGGACCGGAAATACAGTGGCGCCAACAAATACGTGATGCGATTCCCCAAGGGGCAGCTGCCGCCGGCACAAGGCTTCTGGTCGGTGACGATGTACGATGCCGGCTATTTCTTCGTGAGCAATCCAATCAACCGCTACTCGATCAGCGCCCGGGAGAATCTGAAATCGAATCCGGACGGGTCCACCGATCTCTACATCCAGAAGGATTCCCCGGGCAAGGACAAGGAATCCAACTGGCTTCCGGCACCATCGGGCGATTTCGTTCTGATGATGCGGTTGTACTGGCCGAGCGAGAAGAACCCCTCGATTATCAATGGATCGTGGAAAATTCCGCCGGTGAAGAAAGCCGAAGCCTGAAGCTGGCTCGCATCGACGGATGCGGACGGGATGAAGGGTCTGTCTCGGCGGAGACAGGCCCTTCGCGCACCGCCAGCTTCGCCGCGCACCGCGCTGGTTGATCTTCTCTTGCGACGCTTGATCCTCCGAAGCTCTTTAACGTCTCCAATCCGACCGCCACGCGCGCGTCTTGTCGCGCTCCTTCGAACTGTGGGTAAGAAGGGGGCCGATGCCCTCTTGAAGTTAGGTCAGTACCGGCGATAGCCCCGGTGATACCCATAAGCACGGTGGTATCCGTAACCTCGACGCACGCCATAACCATACCGACCGACGCTAAGCCATCAAATACCCGCGACGCGACTGGCGGGATTATTCGCGTGCGAACGAAAGATACTATGAGCAAACTAGAAATTTATCACGTACCTCAAATCAACCATTACCGCCGCTTCGACGAATGGATCGCCAAGCCGTAGCTCGCGTGCCTAGGCGCCGGCCTTTGCCCTCTAGGCTTCGGCGCGGCAGCCTTCACTCGGCTATCGCGAGCGAAGGCTGGTGGGCCCGGCAGGACTCGAACCTGCAACCAGACCGTTATGAGCGGCCGGCTCTAACCATTGAGCTACAGGCCCCGCCGCGAGACGGCCTGCGGAACGAGCGCGGCCGGCAACGGTGCGCGGTTCGTTTACAGGGATGGAAGCGGGGGTGCAATGCCGGGGCGGCGACCGAAAACGTCGGCGCCGTATCCCGGCTTATTCCGAATTACCGAATTTTGGGATGATGCCCTTATGCGCCTGTTTTGCCCGACGGGTCAAGCGTTTTTCGCGACGATCTCGCCGTCGCGTTTGTAACTCACTGAAATCGTTATACTCCTCTACTGTGCATGGGGTTGTTTTCGGGTTTGGCAAAAAGAGAGGCCCGGAGGTCCCCCTGTCTTGCGGGCGCATAACCGGCGCCGGGGGCGCCTAGTCCACCGAGACCCCGGCGAACTCCACGACCTTGCGCCACTTGTCGGTCTCGTCGGTGACGAGCTTGCCGAACTCGGCTGGCGTCATCGGCTTGGGGATGCCGCCGTTCTCGGTCAGCCGCGCGATCACCTTCGGGTCGTTCAGCGCGTCGCCGACGGCCTTGTTGAGGATCTCGACGATTTCGGGTGGCGTGCCCTTCGGCGCGGAGATGCCGTAGAAGCCGACCGATTCGAAGCCCGGCACGGTCTCGGCGATCGCCGGCACGTCGGGCACGGCGGGCCAGCGCTGCGGCGAGGTCACGCCGAGCGCGCGGACAGTGCCGCCGCGCGACTGCTCGAGCGCGGAGGGGAGGTTGTCGAAGATCAGCTGCACCTTGTTGGAGATGATGTCGGGGAAGGCGATCGCGGAGCCACGATAGGGCACGTGCACCATGTCGCACTTGGTCATCACCTTGAACAGCTCCGCCGACATGTGCACCGAGGTGCCGTTGCCGGACGAGGCGAACGAGATCTTGCCGGGATTGGCCCTGCAATAGTCGATGAACTCCTGAACCGTCTTCACCGGCATCGCATTGGAGACGACCAGCATGTTGGTGAGCTGCATGATGCTCGCGACCGGCACGGTGTCGCGCAAAAAGTCGAACGGCAGCTTCTTGTAGAGCGAGGTCGAGATCGCGTTGTTGGGCGCGACGAACAAGAGCGTGTAGCCGTCGGCCGGCGAATTGATCGCAGCACCGGCGGCGATGTTGCCGCCGGAGCCGGCGCGGTTCTCGACGATGAACTGCTGGCCGAGCCGATCCGACAGCGCCTGCGCCATGATGCGCGCGACGATGTCGACCGGGCCGCCGGCGGCGAAGCCGATCATCCAGTGCACGGGGCGGTCGGGGTAGGCGGCGGATGCGGGAGGGGAGGCTGTGAAAAGACCGAACAGAAAAACCAGCCCGAAAACAGCGCACCGCAAAATTCGCAACATGACGCCTCCCATTGTTCTATTGTCGTTGGGGGCATGCTTTCACAAAAACCGCCTACTGCCTACATCGCCTCAAGTCGATGTTGACGCAGGCGCAGCCGGGACGACCATGAAATTCGCAATCACGATTCTCTTCAGTGCGGCACTGCTGTTGAGCCCCGCTGCTGCTCAAACCGGAGGCAACGCCATTTCCACCACCACAATCAGCTTGGGTACCGCGACGCCGGGCGGCGGCTTCCCGCTCTATGGCAACGCCTTCGCGGAGGTGATGAATGCGGCAGATAGCACGCTCACCATCGCCCCGCGCAACACCAAGGGCAGCAACGAGAACATTCCGCTCCTGGAGAAAGGCGAGCTCGATCTCGCACTGGTCGCGGGCGAGCCGGCCTATGAGGCGTTTGCGGGCATCGGCCGCGCGCCGGTGCGGCTGAAGATTCTCACCGCAATCTACTCAAACCCCGGCATGTTCGTAGTGCGGGCGGACAGTCCCTACAAGACGATCCATGATCTCGTGGGGAAGCCTGTCGCGTTCGGCGCCAAAGGCTCGGGCCTGCCGATCCTGGCGCGCTATGTGCTCGATGGCCTCGGCCTGAAGCAGGACGAGGATTTCAAGGCGATCTATCTCGACCGCGCCGGCGACGGCCCCGCGATGGTCGAGGATGGCCGCGTCGCCGCACTCTGGGGCGCCGGCATCGGCTGGCCCGGATTTGCCGCGGTGGCCTCGAGCGCATCAGGCGCGCGCTTCATCGCGCCCAGCACTGAGGAGATCGCGCGCATCCGCGCCAAGCATGCGTTCCTTAAACCCCTGACCGTGCCGGCCGGCTCCTATCCAAAACAGTCCGAGCCGATCGCCTCGCTCGGCTCCTGGAGTTTTGTCCTCACGCGCGAGGATCTGCCCGACGATGTCGCCTATCGTCTCGCCAAGACGCTGCATGGCTCTGAAGCGATCTTCTGCAAGAAGCTCGCCCAGGCCTGCGAAACCACCGCGGCGAATACGGTCGCCGCGGCACCGAAGCCGGAGCTGATTCATCCGGGCGTGATGAAATATTTTCGCGAGATTGGCGTCGTGAAGTAGCGAATGGCGAGTTGCGAATGGAGGCGTCCCCATTCGCTACTCCCTATTCGCCACTCGCCTCCATCACTTCTTCAGCATCGGACAGGCCGGGTCCGGCGGGCCGAACGCCTTGTCGCCGGAAATCGTGGTGAGGATCTTGTAATAGTCCCACGGATATTTGCTCTCCTCCGGCGTCTTCACCTGCACCAGCCAGAGGTCGTGCACCATCAGATTGTCGTCGCGCAAATGGCCGTTGCGGGCGAAGAAGTCCTCGACCGGCGTCTCGCGCATCTTCGCCGCGACCTTGAGCGGATCGTCGGTGCCGGTCGCCTTGATGGCGTTGAGATAGTGGATCACGCTTGAATAGACGCCGGCCTGCCACATCGTCGGCATCTTGTTCATCTTGGCGAAATAGCGCTTCGACCATTCGCGCGTCTTGTCATCCATGTCCCAATAGAACGACGTCGTCAGCAACAGGCCTTGGGCTGCCGGCAGGCCCAGGCCGTGGATGTCGGTGATCAGCGCCAGCAGTGCTGCCATCTGCTGGCCGCCCTTGAACACGCCGAACTCCGAGCCGGTCTTGATCTCGTTCATGTTGTTCGGGGGACCTGCCGCGATCCCGATGATCTTGGCCTTGGAGGCCTGCGCCTGCAGCACGAAGGAGGAGAGATCCGGCGTCGCCAGCGGCGGCTTCACCGAGCCCAGCACCTTGCCGCCATTGGCGGTGATGACGCTGGAGGCGTCACGTTCGAGGGAGTGGCCGAAGGCGTAGTCGTCGGTGATGAAGAACCAGCTGTCGCCGCCGCGCTTGACCACGGCATCCGCGGTGCCGACCGCGAGCGCGCGGGTGTCGAACACCCACTGCATCGCGTATGGCGAGCAGAATTTGCCGTGGAAATCCGCTGTGCCGGTGGAGTGGGTGATGAACAGCCGCTTCTTCTCGTTGGCGACGTTCTGCACCGCAAGGCCAACGGCGGAGACCGGCACGTCGACGATCAGATCGACCTGGTCGACGTCGTACCAGCGCCGCGCGATGCCGCCGCCGATATCGGCCTTGAGCTGGTGGTCGCCGATCACGATGCTGATCGGCTTGCCGAGCACGCTGCCGCCGAAATCGTCGATCGCCATCTGCGCCGCCGTCACCGAGCCCTGGCCGGTCGGCGCGGAGGCCGGGCCGTTCATGTCGGTGAGCACGCCGATCTTGACGATGTCGTCGGACACCTGCGCCATTGCGGCGCCCGACAGCAGCGCCGCCGCCAAGGGCGTCGCTAAAAAGGCGGCCGCGACCGGCAGTCCAAATCTCGCTGGATTCACGCTTGTCCTCCCCTGATCCGGCTCGTTGGCCGAAAGTTGCTCGTCCCGGGTACGGCCCGGCTGAATTGGTTTCTTTTGCAACTATTTTGGGGCGGGCGTCAATCTCAGGCGGCGAACCGGATCTGCCCGGCGGGCGAGGGATCGTAGCCGGTCAGCTCCTCGGCGCGCTGGCGCAGCCGCCGTTCGCTGAGGAACCGGATCAGCGCCTGCATGGCTGGACGAAAATAGCTGCGCTGCCGCATCGCCAGGTCAAAATTCTCCCAGACCAGCGGCACGAAATCGAGCCCGGCCGAGCGCGCCGCCGCCCGCGTCGCGACGCCGCAATCGGCCTGTCCGGCGCGGACCAACTCGGTGAGATCCGGCCCGGTGAGGGCCGGCGTCTCCACCCGGCGCAGATCGCGCATCGAGGCGCCCGCGCGTGTCAGCAGCACGTCGAGCAGCATCTGCGCGCCCGTGCCCTGCTGCCGCATCGCCATCCGCGAGCCGAGCGCGAGCACGTCGGCGAGACCGCGCAGCCGCTTCGGATTGCCCGGCGGCAGCACGAGACCCTGCTCGCGGCGCACGAACGCAACCAGCAGCGCATCATGCAGGTCAGGCGCGTCCCGCAGCGCCTTCGCGCTGGCGTCGGGGGCGAGATTGCCCTCGGCATCGAGGCTGTGGAAGTGCACGGCGACTGCCATGACCTCGTCGCGCTGCAGGCGCTCGAGCCCGCGCGCACTGCCTTCGGTCATCGATCCCAGGCCAGAGCCGGATTCACGCAGGCTCCAGTCCAGCAGCTCGTCCTGGCTGCCGCCGACGACCGGCGGCGGCTCCGCCGTCAGCATGCCGGCCGGACGCGCCATGCCCGACAGCACCCAGAGATCGAGCTCGTGTCGCGGGAACAGCCACTTTCCGGTCACCTTGGAGCAGGGGATCGCGCCGTTGGTGACGAGTTCGTAGAGCTTGCGTTCGCCGAGACGGAGATAGTCCGCGGCTTCGCTGGTCGTCAGGAACTCCATCCTGCATTCCTATGCAAATTCTTGCTTCTTTTTGACGTTCAACGCAGGTGGAATTCTGCACTTCGATTTGTGTCCGCGCGAACCATGCCCGATGATCTCGTTGCTTTGCAACACATCCTGACGCGTGTTTTGATTTTGGTTGACGATCTTGCGAGGCTCGAATGGTGCGGGCCTTGCGGCCGTCGCGCTCGTGATTGCAATCAACGTGCCGGTTGATTGATTGCCGAAACTTCCCGAATGACTCGTCTTAGCACGACCGCGGACGCGTCGTGAACTTGCCTTTCAGTAGTAGGCAAGGCCAAGCTCTATCTCCTGTTGCCGTCGCGACGGGCAAGACCGTCACGAGTGCGGCGCAATCGACCATCATGATCGCGTCGTATTGAATGGGAACCCGTCATGGCCGTTCGCCGATTGACCGTTGCATTTGCGCTTCTCTGCGGCCTCGCCGGGGGCATCGCGGCCTCGTCTGCCGAGGAGCGCGCAATTGTCCTGGCCTCGACGACATCGACGCAGGCCTCCGGCCTGCTCGACTATCTGCTGCCGATTGTCCGCGACAAGACCGGCATCGAGGTGACGGTGATCGCGCGCCGCAGCGACGAGGTGCTCGATGTTGCGCGACGGGGCGAAGTCGACGTGGTGTTGATGCATGCCCGGCCGCAGGAGGAGAAATTCGTCGCCGACGGTTTTGCCACGAAACGCTACGACGTGATGTACAACGATTTCGTGCTGATCGGGCCGAAGAGCGATCCCGCCGGCGTGAAGGGCAAGGATATTGCGACGGCGCTGAAGACGATCGAGGCCAAAGGCGCGCCGTTCATAACGCGCGGCGATCGTTCCGGCACCCATGCGGCGGAGCTTGCACTCTGGATCGTTGCCGGCATCGACATCGCGAGCGTCAAGGGCGCCTGGTATCGCGAGAGCGCACAGGGCATGACCGCCGCCCTCGACGCCGCGCGCACGGCGAATGCCTATGTGCTCGCGGACCGCGCCAGCTGGATCGCCTTCAGGGAACGCGGCGATCTCGACATCCTCGTCGAGGGCGACAAGCGGCTGCTCAACCAGTACGGCGCGATGCTGGTGAACCCGGAGAAGCATCCGAACGTCAAGAAAGAGCTGGGCCAGACCTTCATCGACTGGTTGATCTCGCCGGAAGGGCAGGCGGCGATCGCCGGCTACAAGGTCGACGGACAACAGGTGTTCTTTCCGAACGCGGACAGGCCGGGCGGCTGATTGGTCGAGGCACGAGCGGTTGCCAAACCGCGCGATGCGTGATCCATCATGAGGCATGACCCAGCGCCTGCCGCCCTCGCTGACGCCGCTCGACACCGCGCTCGCTGTCTTGCTGCGCGACGTCAATCCGGTCGCGCCGGTCGAACTGCCGCTGGCTGAAGCGGTCGGCTGTATCGCCGCGGGGATGCCGCAGCTCGCAGCCTATCCGCCGCGCGACATCGCCGTCGTAGATGGCTGGGCGTTGCGCGCCAACGATCTCGTCGGTGCGTCCTCCTATTCGCCGTTGCCCCTGACCGAGCTTCCAGTGTGGGTCGATGCCGGCGATGCGATGCCGGCAGGATGTGACTGTGTGCTCGATGTCGGCGCGGTCGAGGTGTCGGGACCGCTCGCCCAGGTTCTGGCCGAGGGTGTTCCAGGGCAAGGCGTCAGGCGTGCCGGTGATGACACTGCAGACCGCTCGCCCGCGGCCACGGCGGGACATCCCACCGATGCAACGGCTCTGTTGCTCGCGCGTGTCGCCGATGTCGAGAGGCTGAGCGTCAGGCGCCCGCGGTTGCGCATCGTCAACGTGCCGGGCGCAAGTGCGGCGATGCAGATGATCGCCGACCTCGCGCGCGCGGCAGGGCTGGATGTGAGTGCGCATGAGGCCGGAGCTCGCGATGCGACGTCGATCGCGGAAGCGCTCGATGTTTCCGTCTGCGATCTGCTGCTGACGATCGGCGGCAGCGGCGTCGGTCGCGCGGATGGCGCGGTGACGGCGCTGGCTCAGCGCGGGGCGGAGCTCGCCCATGGTCTTGCGCTCCAGCCTGGACGCACCGCAGCCGCCGGGTGGCTCGGAAAGGTTCCCGTCCTTGCCCTGCCCGGGGCGCCCGGTCCGGCGCTCGCTGTTTGGTTCGCGCTGGTGCTTCCGCTCATCGACAAGATGTCGGCGCGGCAGCCGCGCCGCCAGGTGACCCTGCCGCTTGCGCGAAAAATCGCTTCCAGCGTCGGCATTGCCGAGATCGCCCTGCTGGCCGAGGAACATAGAGCGTGGATGCCGCTTGCAGTCGGTGAATGGCCGCTCCATGCCATTGCCCGCGCGGATGCATGGTTGCTCATTCCGGCCAGCGATGAGGGATTTGCGGCGGGCGAGCCGGTCGATGCTTATTTGATGCGGGAATGATATGGGTTCCGGCATGACGATGATCCCAAAAGCGCCAGATCGCAGCGCGCTCGAACAGGAGCAATTCCTCAAGGTCCTCTCGCGTGAGGAGGCGCTCGGGCGCTTCGAGGCGGCCCTGTTTCCGCGCGCGATCCCCAGCGAACAGCGCAGGCTTGGCGATGCGCTCGGTACAGCGCTCGCCGAGGATATCACCGCGCCGATCGACGTGCCGCCGTTCGACCGCTCCAATGTTGATGGTTTTGCCGTGCGCTCGGCGGATCTTTCCGCAGCCGGTGAAGGCGCACCCGTGCGGCTCGCGCTGAACGGCGAGACCATTCACTGCGGCACCGCGCCCAAGCTGCAAATCGCACTGGGGACCGCAACGCCAATCGCCACGGGCGGTCCGCTGCCGCGTGGCGCCGATGCTGTGGTCATGGTCGAGCACACCCAGCCGGCCGGCTCTGATGCGATCGATGTTCGTCGCGCGGTCTCGCCGGGGCAATTCGTGTCCTATGCCGGATCCGACATCGCGCGCGGCGAGGCGCTGCTGCGCGCCGGCACGATCATAGGCTCGCGTGAGATCGGCATGCTGGCGGCCTGTGGCATCGCCGAGGTGAAAGTTGCGCGGAAGCCGCGTGTTGCGGTGATCTCCACCGGCGACGAACTGGTGCAACCCGGTGAGGCGCTTGCGCCTGCCGCAATCTACGACACCAATGGCGCCATCGTCGCAGCCGCGATCGACGAAAATGGTGGCGAGGCGACTTTCCTGGGCGCCGTTCCCGACGACGAGGCCAGGCTCGAAGCCGCCATGCGCAGCGCGCTGGCAAATGCCGATATGCTGGTGCTCTCCGGCGGCACGTCAAAGGGGGCGGGCGATCTGTCCCATCGCATCATCGGCCGGCTCGGCCAGCCCGGCATCATCGCGCATGGCGTAGCGCTCAAGCCGGGCAAGCCGCTGTGTCTCGCGGTGTGCGACGGCAAGCCGGTTGTGATCCTGCCGGGCTTTCCGACCTCGGCGATGTTCACCTTCCACGACATGATCGTGCCGGTGCTGCGCAAGATGGCCGGCCTGCCCCCGCGCTCCGATGCCAAGGTGAGCGCCGTCGTGCCGGTGCGCATTTCTTCCGAGCTCGGCCGCACCGAATTCGTCATGGTTTCGCTGGTCGAGGGCAAGGACGGCCTGATCGCCTATCCCTCCGGCAAAGGCTCTGGTGCGATCACGTCCTTCGCCCAAGCCGACGGCTTCTTGCGCATCGATGCGCTCGCCGACCAGATGCCGGCGGGGACCGAAGCAGAGGTCACTCTGTTCACGCCGCATGTGCGGGCGCCTGATCTCGTCATCGTCGGCAGCCATTGCACCGGCCTCGATCTCGTCACCGCACCGCTCGCGCATGCCGGCCTCACCGTGCGCTCGATTGCGGTGGGCAGCCTCGGCGGACTTGCGGCCGCGAAGCGCGGCGAATGCGATCTCGCGCCGATCCATCTGTTCGACGACAAGAGCGAGACCTACAACACGCCTTACCTCGCCGAGGGGCTCGAGCTCGTGCCGGGCTGGCGGCGGATGCAGGGCATTGTCTATCGCAAGGGCGACAAGCGATTTGAGGGGCTCGGCGCGAAGGAGGCCGTTGCGGCTGCGCTCGCCGACCCCGCCTGCATCATGGTCAACCGCAATCAGGGCGCCGGCACGCGCATCCTGATCGACCGGCTGCTCAGTGGCGCCCGTCCGGAAGGCTATTGGAACCAGCCGCGCTCGCACAATGCGGTCGCCGCAGCCGTCGCGCAGCATCGCGCCGATTGGGGCATGACCATTGCGCCGGTCGCCCATGCGGTCGGCCTCGGTTTCATTCCGCTCGCGGAAGAGCATTATGACTTTGCCTTGGTGACGGCGCGCAAGCAACGTCCGGCGGTGCAGGCGTTTCTTGATGCACTCGGCTCGGACGAGGCTCGCGTGGCGCTCGAGCGCGCTGGCTTCCGGCCAGCTTGAGTGGACGACGCGGCATTCAAGCCGCGCGGAAAACAGGGTGGGGGACGCGATGGCAAGGCCGCTTTCGGTTGCGATTGTCGGTGCCGGCATGGGCGGGCTCGCGACCGCTGCGGCGCTCAGGCGTGTCGGCGTCGACGTGATGGTCTACGAGCAGGCCTCCCAGTTCGCCCGGATCGGTGCCGGCATCCAGATCGGCTGCAACGCGATGAAGGTGCTGCGCGCGCTCGGGCTTGAGCAACGGATGCGCGAGCAATCGTTCTATCCGCGGTCCTGGAATAACCGCGACTGGAAGAGCGGCGACATCAAGTTCGACATGATCTTTGGCGAGAGCGCGGAGGAGGAGTTCGGCGCGCCTTATCTGCTGGCGCATCGCGGCGATCTCCATGCGGCGCTGGCGCGCGTCGTGCCGGATGAGTTTGTGCGGCTCAACCACAAGCTCGCCGGTCTCGACCAGACCGGCGAGGGCGTCAGGTTGAGCTTTGCCGACGGCACCAGCGCTGTTGCCGATGCCGTGGTCGGCGCCGACGGCGTGCATTCGGCGGTGCGCGACATTCTGTTCGACACCGCGCCGGTCAAATTCACCGGCCGCATCGCCTATCGCACCACCTATCCTGCCGCGCTGCTCGGCGGGAAGATCGACGACTGCACGAAGTGGTGGGGCGAGGACCGCCACATCGTGATCTATTACGTCAAGCCGGACCGCAGCGAGGTTTATCTCGTCACCAGCCAGCCGGAGCCCAATTTCCGGATCGAGTCCTGGTCGGCGAAGGGCGACGTGCGCGACCTGCGCGCCTCGTTCGAAGGCTTTCATCCGCAGGTCGGTCAGGTGTTGGCGGCGTGCCCCGACGTGCACAAATGGGCGATCATGGATCGCGATGCGCTGGAGCGCTGGGCCGATGGCAAAGTGACGCTGCTCGGCGACGCCTGCCATCCGATGACGCCCTATATGGCGCAAGGTGCGGCGATGGCGATCGAGGACGCCGCGGTGCTGTCGCGCTGCCTCGACGGTGTCGACCGCGACGGCGTCGTGGATGCCTTCCGCCGCTTCGAGGCGACGCGCAAGGTGCGGACCACGCGGGTGCAGGAGACCTCGCGTGCCAACATCTGGCTGAAGGAGCGGACCGATACGAGCTGGGTCTACGGCTACGACGCCTGGTCGGTGCCGCTGGCGGCTTGAGCTTGATTAAGACGCCGCATCCAGCGCCGCAAGCCGCTCGGCTTCCGCGATGTCCTCGACCGTATTGGCATTGAAGAACGGATCGAGCGGCTCGGTCTGCCACGTCACCGTTGCGAGCGGATATCGCGCGGTCCAGCGGTCGATTTTGCGGAGATCCTCGACGACCAGCCCGTGACGCAGCTCGTCGCGCAAGGCGACGCGCCACAGGCCGATCACCGGATGCGACTGGTCGCCGGATGCGGCGACCGCAAGCTGTGCGTTTTCCTGCGCACGCGCCTTATGAAGGCGTGCAACAAGGTCTCGGGGGAGGAAGGGACAGTCGCCGGCGGCGCTGAGCACCCATTCGACCTCCGGCCGGTTCGCAGCGGTCCAGTCGAGCGCGGCCAGAATGCCGGCGAGCGGGCCGGGGAAGCCAGGCACGTCATCGGCAATGACCTGCAAGCCGAACGCGGCGAAGCGCGCTGGATCGCCGTTCGCATTGAGGATCAATCCGTCGCACTGGGGCTTCAGGCGCGCGATCACGCGCTCCAGGATGGTGCGGCCGCCGATAGTCCGCATCGGTTTGTCGCCACCGCCCATGCGGCGCGCGAGGCCGCCGGCGAGCAGCACGCCAAGAGTTGATGGAATGCTCGTTGCCGGAGTACTAGTCGTCACCACGTTCGCCCTTGCGCTTGTGCTTCGCCGATTCCTCTTCGACGTAATCGAGGTTCTGGTCGTAGACGATCCGCTCCGCGCCGGCGAGCGCGATGAAGCGCTTTCCGCGGGTGCGTCCGACCAGCGTCAGCCCGACTTGCCGGGCGAGATCGACGCCCCAAGCGGTGAAGCCGGAGCGCGACACCAGGATCGGGATGCCCATCCGCACCGTCTTGATCACCATCTCCGAGGTGAGACGTCCTGTCGTGTAAAGGATCTTGTCGGACGCATCGACGCCGTGGCGATACATCCAACCCGCGATCTTGTCGACGGCGTTGTGGCGGCCGACGTCCTCGGTGTAGCAGAGCGGCTCGCCCTCTTTGCACAGCACGCAGCCGTGGATCGCGCCGGCCTCGAGATAGAGCGAGGGCATGGTGTTGATGGTCTGCGTCATCTGGTAGAGCCAGGAGGTGCGCAGCTCGGCCTTTGGCAGTGCGACGCTCTCGACCGCCTCCAACAGGTCGCCGAAGGCGGTGCCCTGCGCGCAGCCCGAGGTCTGCGTGCGCTTCTTCAGCTTGGCTTCGAAATTGGTGTGGTGCTCGGTGCGCACCACCACGACCTGGAGGTCGTCGTCGTATTCGACCTCGGTGACCGCGTCATTATATTTCAGCATGTTCTGGTTCAGCAGGTAGCCGAGTGCCAGATATTCCGGATAGTCGCCGATCGTCATCATGGTGACGATCTCCTGCGAATTCAGGTAGAGCGTCAGCGGCCGCTCCATCGGCACCTTGATCTCGACCTTGGCGCCGGTCTGGTCGGTCCCGGTCACGCTCTGGGTCAGGCGCGGATCGTCGGGGTTCGGGACGATCAGGGGCACCGGGGCTTTGTCGATCTTCATCATGGCCGTGACGTTAGCATGACATTCGGGTCAAGCCGATATAAGCATGCTGGCGGAAAGCGGAAATGCCTCCCTTCGTCATTGCGAGCGCAGCGAAGCAATCCAGAAATGTATCCGGGGTGGCAGTCTGGATTGCTTCGCTCCGCTCGCAATGACGGGGAGAGGCCGGAGGTTCCATCGGCTGGCGAGCCGTTGGCGGAGATCGAACGGTTATGAAAGTCATCGGCCTTGCAGGCTGGAGCGGTGCGGGCAAGACCACGCTGTTGACGCGGCTGATCCCGCATTTCAACGCGCAGGGCCTGCGCGTCTCCGTCATCAAGCATGCGCATCACCAGTTCGACGTCGATGTCCCCGGCAAGGATTCCCGGCGCCATCGCGAGGCCGGTGCGGCCGAGGTGCTGGTGGCGTCGTCGAACCGTTGGGCCCTCATGCATGAGTTGCGCGGGGCGCCGGAGCCGCGGCTGCCGGAACTGTTGGCCAAGCTGTCCGCGGTCGATCTCGTGGTGGTCGAAGGTTTCAAGCGCGAGCCGCATCGCAAGATCGAGGTGCATCGCGCCGCCAATGACAAGCCACTGCTGTTCCCCGACGATCCCGGCATTGTCGGGATTGCGACCGACGCGGCGGTTGAAACCCGGCTGCCGACCGTCCATCTCGATGACATCGAAGCTGCTGCGGTATTGCTGCTGCGTTCGGCGATGCCGGTCGAGGAAGCGGTTGCAAGAAGCGCGGCGATGCGCTGACGAGGCACCATGGCGCAACTGTCGGACGATTGCTTTGCCTTCGGCGGACCGATGATGTCGGTCGATGAGGCCGTTGGCCTGATCACGGCACGCGTCAGCGCGATTGCCGATCTCGAGACGGTGGCGCTGGTCGATGCCGACGGTCGTGTGCTAGCGCGCGATATCGCGGCGCCGATGCCGCTGCCGCCCTTCACCAACTCCGCCGTCGACGGCTACGCAGTGGGCAATGCCGACCTTTTGCAGGAAGCGGAACAGTCGTTCCCGCTCGATGGCCGTATCCAGGCCGGCGGCCTTGCGCAAGCACCGATCAAGCCCGGCCACGCCGCGCGCATCTTCACGGGCGCGCCGATGCCGCCGGGGGCCGAGACCGTCTTCATGCAGGAAGACGTCCGCATCGATGAAGCCGGCAAGATCGTACTGCCACCCGGGCTGAAGCCAGGTGCCAACGTTCGCCCGGCAGGAGAGGACATTCCGGTTGGGCACGTTGCGCTGCGTGCCGGCCAGCGGCTGCGGCCCCAGCATGTCGCGCTCGCTGCAGCCTTCGGTCTGACCCGGCTCGATGTCGTCAGGCGTATCCGTGTCGCCGTTTTCTCCACTGGCGATGAGCTGGCCTCGCCCGGCGAGCCGCGTGCGGCCTCGCAGCTGTTCGATTCCAACCGCTTCATGCTGATGGCGATGTTGCGCCGTCTCGGCTGCGAGGTCTCGGATCTCGGCATTCTGCGCGACGAGCGCACTTCGCTTGCCAGCGGATTGAAGCAGGTGGCAGGCCACCACGATCTGATCCTCACCACCGGCGGCGTCTCGACCGGCGAGGAAGACCATGTCAAGGCGGCGGTCGAGAGCGTCGGCTCACTGGTGCTGTGGCGGATGGCGATCAAGCCGGGCCGGCCCGTGGCGATGGGCGTCATCGGCGGCACGCCGTTGATCGGGTTGCCTGGAAATCCCGTCGCGAGTTTTGTCACATTCGTCCATGTGGTGCGGCCGACGGTGCTGGCGCTCGCCGGAAGTCTGCCGGAGCCGCTGTTGCCGATCCCGCTGCGCGCGGCGTTCACCTACAAGAAGAAGTTCGGCCGTCGCGAATATGTGCGGGCGTCGTTGCGGCGTGCACAGGATGGCACGCTGGAGGCTGTCAAGTTTCCGCGCGAAGGCGCTGGACTGCTGTCGTCATTGGTCGAGACCGACGGCCTCATTGAACTGGGCGAAGATATCACGCGGGTCGAACCGGGCGAGAATGTAGGTTTCCTGTCCTATGCTGATCTGCTCTAGGCCATTGCATTGACGTCCTCGGCCCCTCCCGCCATGTTGCACCCATGACAAGAACAACGACCAGAACGACACTTGATCTAACCGGGCTGAAATGCCCGCTGCCCGCCTTGAAAACACGCAAGGCGTTGAAACCGTTGCAGCCGGGCGATCAGCTCGAAGTGCACTGCACCGACCCATTGTCGGTGATTGACATTCCGAACCTGATCCGCGAGACGGGCGACACGGTGGAGATCACCGAGCGCAATGAGGCGCGCATCGTGTTCTTGATAGAAAAAACGAATGGTTCGATAGACAGTGCCAATGCTGCGCTGCGTTCTTGAACGCGTTACCGCGCGGATACCGACCATTTATCTATCGACATCGATCGCGGCTTCTGCCCCAATTGACTTTCTCTGTGCAGGCGCGGAGGTTGAGTCTTGTCCGCGATACGCGGATCAGCGGGCCAGTTGCGAAGCCTGCAGATCGTATCGGGCATAGAGCCCCGATCGAGGGGTTAACTTTTCAGACGCGCGTGACGATCCTGGCGCGTGTCGGGTGATTGTGCGGAGCAGCAGGGACAACAGCTGCGCCGCAATGGGCTGAGGACCGGGATGTTAGCGGCAGGCTGCTCAGAAGGGCGGTTGCTGGGGAGGAATGCATGACGACAATCGAAAGCGCTGGAAGGATTTCAGGCGCTGGCGCGGGGTTTCTTGATCGCGAGCGGACCATTGCGACCGCCGGGTTCAATCGCTGGCTGGTGCCACCGGCCGCGCTCTGCATCCATCTCTGCATCGGCATGGCCTACGGCTTCTCGGTGTTCTGGCTGCCGCTCTCGCGCGCGATCGGATTGACGGCGCCCAAGGCCTGCCCCGACATCTCGCTGTGGCAGGAGCTCTTCACCACCACGTGCGACTGGAAGGTCGCGAGCCTCGGCTGGATGTACACGCTGTTTTTCGTCGTGCTCGGCCTCTCTGCTGCGATGTGGGGCGGCTGGCTCGAACGTGCCGGGCCGCGCAAGGCTGGTTTCGTCGCGGCGTGCTGCTGGTGCGGCGGCCTCCTGCTCGGCGCCATCGGAATCTATGTCCACCAACTCTGGATCATGTGGCTCGGCTCCGGCGTGATCGGCGGCATCGGCCTCGGTCTCGGCTACATCTCGCCGGTGTCGACGCTGGTGAAATGGTTCCCCGACCGGCGCGGCATGGCGACCGGCATGGCCATCATGGGCTTTGGCGGCGGCGCCATGATCGGCGCGCCGCTGGCGAACTGGTTGATGGATCAGTTCAAGACCCCGACCTCGGTCGGCGTCTGGGAAACCTTCCTCACCATGGGCGTCATCTATCTCGTCTTCATGATGATTGGCGCGTTCCGTTATCGCCTGCCGCCCACGGGGTGGAAGCCGGAGGGCTGGACGGCGCCGAGCGAGAAGAAGACGATGATCTCCGAGCATCACGTTCATCTCGACAACGCGCACAAGACGCCGCAGTTCTGGCTGATCTGGTGGGTGCTGTGCTTGAACGTGTCGGCCGGCATCGGCGTGATCGGCATGGCCTCGCCAATGCTCCAGGAAATCTTTGCGGGCAAGCTGATCGGCCTTCCGGACGTCGGCTTCAACGCGCTGAACGCCGCGCAGAAGGCGCAGATCGCTGGTATTGCGGCGGGCTTTGCCGGTCTGCTGTCGCTGTTCAACATCGGCGGCCGCTTCGTCTGGGCCTCGCTGTCGGACTATATCGGCCGCAAGAACACCTATTACACCTTCTTCATTCTCGGCATCGTGCTCTACGCGCTGGCGCCGACCTTCGCGGCGATGGGCTCGAAGCTGCTGTTCGTGCTCGGCTTCGGCATCATCCTGTCGATGTATGGCGGCGGCTTCGCCACCGTGCCGGCCTATCTCGCCGACATGTTCGGAACGCAGTTCGTCGGCGCAATTCACGGACGACTGCTCACGGCCTGGTCGACCGCGGGCATCATCGGCCCCGTCGTGGTCAACTACATCCGCGAGTTTCAACTCGCGGCCGGCGTGCCGCGCGACCAGCTCTACAACACCACCATGTACATTCTCTGCGCGATGCTGATCGCGGGCCTGATCTGCAACTATCTGATCAAGCCGGTCGATTCGAAGTGGTACATGAGCGAGGCTGAGGTGTCGAAGCTCCAGGCCTCGACCGCAGGCACGAATGCAGGGCAGAGTGGTTCGTTCGGAATCGGAACGGGCGGCCTCGACGGCAAGGCCGCACTGTTCTGGGCGTTCGTTGCGATCCCGTTGGCCTGGGGCGTGTACAAGACGCTGCAGAGCGCCTGGAACATCTTCTGATCGGCAGGCCTATACCGCCCGCGGGATGCTGCGTGCATCCCGCGGCGCTCATCCAAATCACTAAGAATGGGATCCATGGGGATTTTCATGTTTCGCACCCGTATCTGCCTTGCCGCCATGCTGCTGGCAGCAAGCCTTCACACCGCGTCTGCTCAGACTGCGGCAGCGCCTGCGGCACCGGCACCTGCCGCGACGACCGACGCCAAGCCGCCGGGCAAGATGAAACTCACCATGCAAAAGTTGAAGGACATGAAGGCGAAGTGGACCGCCAACAAGCCGAAGCTGAAGGCGTGCCGCGCTGAGGTGAAGGCCAAGGGACTGATTGGCGACGATCGCTGGTTCTATATCCAGGACTGCATGGACAAGACCTGAGGCCGCGCACATTCGACTCGGTGAAGGGGGCGTGGGGCTTGTCGGGCTCCATGCCCCTTAAATGCTTTATGGAACATACGAATTCCCCTTGGCATCTGGTATGCCAAGGGCTAAGCTTGGACTCGTTCTAAAGAAAGTCTACGAGACGCAGCGATGGACCACGACGACGTTCACAAGGTCAGGGAATTCGAGCATCCGGGCGAGGGCCGCAAGCGCGCCAAGGCCACGCCCAAGGGCCGGCAGGTCGATCCGACCGCTGCGCATGAGATCGAGCAATTGCTCGGCGATCGCCCACGGCGGCGCGATCTCCTGATCGAATATCTGCACCTGATCCAGGACAAATATCACCAGATCTCGGCTGCGCATCTTGCCGCGCTCGCCGACGAGATGAAGCTCGCCTTCGCCGAAGTGTTCGAGACCGCAACCTTCTATGCGCATTTCGACGTGGTGAAGGAAGGCGAGCCCGACATCGCGCCGCTGACGATCCGCGTCTGTGACTCCCTCACCTGCGCGATGGTCGGCGGCGAGAAGCTGCTTGCCGATTTGCAGAGCGCGTCGAGACCCGGCATCCGCGTCGTGCGCGCGCCCTGCGTCGGCCGCTGCGATACGGCGCCGGCCGCAGAAGTCGGTCACAATTTCGTCGATCATGCGACCGTCGCCTATGTGATGGCGGCCGCCAAGGCTGGCGATACGCATGCGCATCTGCCCAAATATATCGACTACGACGCCTATGTCGGCGGCGGCGGCTACAAGCTGCTGGGTCGCGTGCGCTCCGGCGAATTGTCGAAGGACGATCTGCTGAAGGGGCTCGACGACGCCGCGCTACGCGGCCTCGGCGGCGCCGGCTTCCCGACAGGGCGGAAATGGCGCGCGGTGCTGGGCGAGCCCGGTCCGCGGCTGATGGCGATCAACGGCGACGAGGGCGAGCCTGGTACGTTCAAGGACCGCTATTATCTCGAGACCGATCCGCATCGTTTCATCGAGGGCATGCTGATCGGTGCGCATGTGGTGCAGGCCTCCGACGTCTACATCTATCTGCGTGACGAATATCCGGCGTCGCGCGAGATTTTGGAACGCGAGATCGCAAAACTGCCGGCTGGCGGTCCGACGCTGCACATGCGCCGCGGCGCCGGTGCTTACATCTGCGGCGAAGAATCTTCGCTGCTCGAAAGCATCGAGGGCAAGCGCGGCCTGCCGCGGCACAAGCCGCCTTATCCGTTCCAGGTCGGCCTGTTCGGCCTGCCGACGCTGATCAACAACATCGAGACGCTGTGGTGGGTGCGCGACATCGTCGAGAAGGGCGCCGACTGGTGGAAGGGCAATGGCCGCCATGAGCACCATGGCCTGCGCAGCTTCTCGGTCTCGGGTCGCGTCAAGAACCCCGGCATGAAGCTCGCACCCGCCGGCATCACCGTGCGCGAGCTGATCGACGAATATTGCGGCGGCATGGCCGACGGCCACCAGTTCTATGCATATCTTCCGGGCGGCGCGTCCGGCGGCATTTTGCCGGCGGCGATGGACGACATCCCGCTCGATTTCGGCACGCTGGAGAAATACGGCTGCTTCATCGGATCAGCGGCGATCATGATCTTGTCGCAAAAGGACAGCGTGCGCGCGGCGGCGCTCAACCTGATGAAGTTCTTCGAGGACGAGAGCTGCGGCCAATGCACGCCGTGCCGCGTCGGAACCCAGAAGGCGGCGCAACTCATGCAGAAGCCGGTCTGGAACCGCGCTTTGCTGGAAGAATTGAGCCAGGCGATGCGCGATGCCTCGATCTGCGGGCTCGGACAGGCGGCATCGAATCCGCTGTCCTCCGTGATCAAATATTTCCCTGACGAGTTCAAGGAAGCGGCCGAATGACGAAGATTACGTTCGAGCTCGACGGCAAGCAGGTCGAGGCCAAACCCGGCGAGACGATCTGGCAAGTCGCAAAACGTCAGGGCCGCGAGATTCCGCATCTCTGCTATTCGCCGGCGCCCGACTATCGCCCCGACGGCAATTGCCGCGCCTGCATGGTCGAGATCGAGGGCGAGCGCGTGCTCGCCGCCTCGTGCAAACGTACGCCGTCGGTCGGCATGAAGGTGAAGACCGAATCCGCGCGAGCGGTGTCGGCGCAGAAGATGGTGATGGAGCTGCTGGTCGCCGACCAGCCGGCGCGCGAAACCTCGCACGATCCCGATTCGAAATTCTGGCATTGGGCCGAGACGACAGGCGTGACCGAAAGCCGCTTCCCCGCCGCCGAGCGCTGGGAGACCGACGCCAGCCATCCGGCGATGCGCGTCAATCTCGACGCCTGCATTCAGTGCGGCCTGTGCGTGCGCGCCTGCCGCGAGGTCCAGGTCAACGACGTCATCGGCATGGCCTATCGGAACCATGGCTCGAAGATCGTGTTCGACTTCGACGATCCCATGGGTGAGTCCACTTGCGTCGCCTGCGGCGAATGCGTGCAGGCCTGCCCGACCGGTGCGTTGATGCCGGCCGTGATGCTCGACGACAAGCAGACCCGCGTGACCTATGCCGACAAGAAGGTGGATTCGCTCTGCCCGTTCTGCGGCGTCGGCTGCCAGGTCACCTACGAGGTCAAGGACGAGAAGGTGATTTATGCGGAAGGCCGTGATGGCCCGGCCAATCACAATCGTCTTTGCGTCAAGGGCCGCTTCGGCTTCGACTACATCCACCATCCTCATCGCCTGACCAAACCGCTGGTGCGGCTGCCGAATGCGAAGAAGGATTCCAACGACCAGGTCGATCCCGCCAACCCCTTCACGCATTTCCGTGAAGCGAGCTGGGACGAGGCGCTCGACATCGCCGCCAAGGGCCTCGTCAAGATCCGTGACGAGAAGGGCGTGAAGGCGCTCGCCGGCTTCGGCTCGGCCAAGGGCTCGAATGAAGAGGCCTATCTGTTCCAGAAGCTGGTCCGCACCGGATTCGGCTCGAACAATGTCGATCACTGCACCCGGCTGTGCCACGCCTCGTCGGTGGCGGCGCTGTTCGAAGGTCTGAGCTCGGGCGCCGTGTCGGCGCCGTTCTCCGCCGCGATGGATGCCGAAGTGATCTGGGTGATCGGCGCCAACCCGACGGTGAACCACCCGGTCGCGGCGACCTTCATCAAGAACGCGGTCAAGCAGAACGGCGCAAAGTTGTTCGTGATGGATCCGCGCCGACAGTCGCTGTCGCGTCACGCTACCAAGCATCTGCAGTTCAAGCCGGGCTCCGACGTCGCCATGCTGAACGCGATGATCAACACGATCATCACCGAAGGCCTGACCGACGACCAGTACATCGCCGGCTATACCGAGGGCTTTGAGGATCTCAAGGAGAAGATCAAGGAGTTCACGCCGGAGAAGATGGAGGCGATCTGCGGCGTCCCGGCGCAGACGCTGCGCGAGGTTGCGCGGACCTATGCGCGGGCAAAGTCGTCGATCATCTTCTGGGGCATGGGCATCAGCCAGCACGTCCACGGCACCGACAATGCGCGCTGCCTGATTGCGCTCGCGCTGATCACCGGCCAGGTCGGCCGGCCCGGCACCGGCCTGCATCCGCTGCGTGGCCAGAACAACGTGCAGGGCGCCTCCGACGCCGGCCTGATCCCGATGTTCCTGCCGGACTACCAGCCGGTCGGCCGCGACGATCTGCGCGGCAGTTTCGAGAAGCTGTGGGGACAGGATCTCGATCCCGTCCGCGGCCTGACTGTGGTCGAGATCATGAATGCGATCCATGCCGGCGAGATCACGGGCATGTATATCGAGGGCGAGAACCCCGCGATGTCCGACCCCGATTTGCAGCATGCGCGCCAGGCGCTCGCCATGCTCGATCATCTCGTCGTGCAGGATCTCTTCGTCACCGAGACCGCGTTTCACGCCGACGTCATTCTGCCGGCCTCGGCCTTTGCCGAGAAGGAGGGCTCCTTCACCAACACCGACCGCCGCGTGCAGCTCGCGCGCCAGGTGATCAAGCCGCCCGGCGATGCGCGGCAGGATCTCTGGATCATCCAGGAGATCGGCAAGCGCATGGGGCTGCCGTGGAATTATGCCGGCCCGGGCGAGGTCTACACCGAGATGGCGGAGCTGATGCCGTCGCTCAAGAACATCAGCTGGGAGCGGCTGGTGCGCGAGGGCGCCGTCACCTATCCGGCCGACGATCCGAACAAGCCCGGCAACGAGATCATCTTCACCACGGGCTTCCCGACCGCGAGCGGCCGCGGCAAGATCGTGCCGGCCCATGTCATTCCGCCGGACGAACTGCCCGACGACGAATATCCGATGGTGCTGTCGACCGGCCGCGTGCTGGAGCACTGGCACACCGGCTCGATGACCCGCCGTGCCCAGGTGCTCGACCAGATCGAGCCGGAGGCTGTCGCGTTCATGTCGCCGAAGGACATGCACAGGAAGAAGCTTGCGCCCGGCGATTTCATTCGGCTGGAGACCCGCCGCGGCGCGGTTGAGGTCAAGGTTCGCTCCGACCGCGACGTGCCGGAGAACATGGTGTTCATGCCGTTCTGCTACGCGGAGGCGGCGGCGAACCTGCTGACCAACCCGGCGTTGGATCCGTTCGGCAAGATCCCGGAGTTCAAGTTCTGCGCGGCGAGGGCCGAGCGCGCGGAGATGCGGGACGCGGCGGAATAGCAATCCGCGAAAACAACCCCATGCACAGTAGGGCAGGGGTTGAAAGGAGTGAAAAATTTTCGGTCTTACCGAAATTTCTTGCTCCGTCGGGCAAAACACCTGTATAAGGGCATGATCACCAATAGCGCCCGGCTTCGCGGCCCGCGATGACGGTGGTAAAAATGATCCATGTCCAAAGTCACCCCGGCCACCCGCGCACTCTCCGCAGCCGGCGTCGCCTTCACCGTCCATGCTTACGACTATGATCCCGACGCTGAGAGCATCGGTCTCCAGGCGGCCGCCTCGCTCGGCGAGGACCCGGCGCGCGTGCTGAAGACGCTGATGGCGCTCGTGGACGGCAAGCCAGTCTGTGTCATCGTCCCGTCCGACCAGGAAGTCTCGATGAAGAAGCTCGCTGCCGCCGGGAGCGGCAAATCGGCGCAGATGATGAAGCCGCCGGAGGCCGAACGCGTCACCGGCTACAAGGTCGGCGGCATCAGCCCGTTCGGGCAGCGCAAGCAGGTTGGCACCGTGATCGAGCAGAGCGCGCTCGCTCACGATCTGGTCTATATGAATGGTGGTCGGCGCGGCTTGCAGGTGCGCCTCAAGCCCGGCGATGTGCGTGATGCTCTGAAAGCGGTCGTCGCGGATGTGCTGGCGTGAGCCCGTGGCTTACTGCTTCTGCAACAGCTTGAGCCGACAGCGCAATGCCTCGCGGATATGCGCGCGCGCGAGCTGTTCGGCCTTGTCGCCGTCGCGCGCGGCGATGGCCTCGATGATGGCCTGATGCTCGCTGTGGCTGGTCGAGGGGCGGCCCGTCACGGTGAAGGTCGTGGGGCCGAGCAGGGCGATCCAGTCCTGTAGTTCCCGCGAGGCATTGTCGAGATAGCGGTTGCGCGCGGCGCGGCAGATCGCCTCATGGAAGGCGCGGTTGAGCCTTGCTCTTTCTCTTGCCATCTCGGCGGCATCAGTCTCGGACGCCTCGACAAAGGCCTGTTCGATATCGCGGAGCGCGTCGACCTCAGGCGCAGATGCGTGCTCGGCGGCGAGGCGCGCGGCGGCGCCTTCCATGATCTCGCGCATGGCGTAGAGCTCGAGCACCTCCGATATGTCGAGGTTGCGGACGATCAGCCCGCGGCCGCCGGCAGGCTCGACGAAGCCGCGCGCGGCGAGGCGGCCAAGCGCCTCCCGCACCGGCGTGCGGCTGACCTTGAGCCGCTGGGCGACCTCTTCCTCACGCAGGCGATCGCCGGCGCGGTAGCTGCCGGCCTGGAGCGCCTCGCAGAGCGAGCGGAACACCGCTTCGCCGAGCGCCACGCCGCCACCACGTGCGATTGATCCGCCTGCCTTTGCCGGCCGTCTGGCCATGAATCCTCACGCACGCAATGCGCATCCTGCCCATGCAGAGATGCCGCTTGCACCGTGTCTGTATATCTTTGTATACAAACGTACGCAATGGCTGTCAGCCTTGACCAGGGCCGACCGCGGGCAGAATGTCTCTAACTTCGTCGCAGCGGACGGACGGCATGGGCAGCAAATACGACGTGCTGGTGATCGGCGGCGGCAACGCGGCGCTGTGCGCGGCGATCGCGGCACGACGGGGCGGCGCGTCGGTGCTCGTGCTCGAAGGTGCGCCAAAGTTCTATCGCGGCGGCAACACCCGTCACACCCGCAACATGCGTTGCGCCCATGACGCCGCCACCGAAATCCTCACCGGCCCCTACACCGAAGAGGAGTTCTGGGAAGATTTGCTGCGCGTCACTGGTGGCCAGACCGACGAGGTGCTTGCCCGCCACATGATCCGCGAGTCCAAGGACATCCTGAACTGGATCGTGGAACAGGGCGTGCGCTGGCAGCCCTCGCTTGGTGGCACGCTGAGTCTGGGCCGGACCAACTCCTTTTTCCTCGGCGGCGGACGCGCGATGCTGAACGCGCTCTATCTCACTGCCGAGCGGCTCGGCGTCGACGTCGATTACGACGCCGAGGTCACCGACCTCGTGATCGAGGACGGCATGTTCCTCGCCGCGCGCCTGAAGCGGCCGATCAACGGCGAGACCGAGATCCGCGCGACCTCGCTGGTCGCCGCCGCCGGCGGGTTTGAGGCCAACATCGAATGGCTGAAGCAGTATTGGGGCGAGGCCGCCGATAATTTCCTGATCCGCGGCACGCCCTATAACCGCGGTTCGATTCTGAAGATGCTGCTCGACAAGGGCGTGCAGGAGGTCGGCGATCCCACCCAGTGCCACGCGGTCGCGATCGACGCCCGTGCACCGAAATTCGACGGCGGCATCATCACGCGACATGACTCCGTCGTGTTCGGCATCGTCGTCAACAAGCATTCGCAACGCTTCTACGATGAGGGCGAGGACATCTGGCCGAAGCGTTACGCGATCTGGGGCAGGCTGGTTGCGGCGCAGCCCGACCAGATCGCCTACATCATCTTCGACTCCACGGTCGTCACGAGCTTCATGCCGACGCTGTTCCCGCCGATTGCCGGGCAGACGATCGCCGAGCTCGCCGGCAAGCTGACGCTCGATCCGGTCGCGCTGGAAAAGACCATCACCGAGTTCAACGCCGCGGTGCAGCCCGGCACCTTCGACCACACCATTCTCGACGATTGCCGCACCGAAGGCATCACTCCGCAAAAGACGCATTGGGCGCGCAAGATCGAGACGCCACCTTATCTCGCCTATCCGGTGCGGCCGGGCATTACCTTCACCTATCTCGGCACGCGCGTGACCAAGGAGGCGCGGATGCTGATGGCGGACGGCAAGCCGTCGGCCAATATGTTCGCGGCCGGCGAGATCATGGCTGGCAACGTGCTCGGCAAGGGTTATGCCGCCGGCATGGGCATGACCATCGGCAGCGTGTTTGGGCGGATCGCAGGACGGGAAGCGGCGAAACATGCACGGAACTAGAATTTTGGACGAAGCCGACCGTCTGATGACGGTCTGCAATTCCTGCCGTTATTGCGAGGGTCTCTGCGCGGTGTTTCCCGCAATGGAAATGCGACGCGCCTTCTCCGACGGCGATCTCAACTATCTCGCCAACCTCTGCCATTCCTGCGGTGCCTGCTACGTCGATTGCCAGTTCTCGCCTCCGCATGAGTTCAACGTCAACGTTCCCCAAACGCTGGCGGTGGCGCGCGCCGAATCTTATGCCGCCTATGCCTGGCCGCAGGCGCTGTCCGGAGCCTTCGCACGCAATGGCCTCGTCATCAGCATCGTCACCGCACTCAGCATGGCCGCCTTCATCTTCGGCTTTGCGGCCCTCAACGATCGCGGCGTGCTGCTTGGCGTGCACACCGGTCCCGGCGCCTTCTACAAGCTGATGCCGCACAATGCGATGGCAGCGTTGTTCAGCGCTGCCTTTCTCTTTGCGATCCTCGCGCTGGTCATGAGCGTGCGCGCATTCTGGCGCGATATCGGCAGGCCGATCGGCGGACGCGCCGACGGCGGCTCGATCTTCCAGGCCATCCGCGACGCCGGCGAGCTGCGCTATCTCCATGGCGGGGGCGTGGGTTGCTACAACGAGGACGACAAGCCGACTGACCGGCGCAAGCTTTTCCATCATTTGACGTTCTACGGGTTCCTGCTGTGCTTTGCGGCAACCTCGGTCGCGACGCTGTACCACTATCTGCTCGGCCGCGAGGCGCCGTATCCGTGGTGGGATCTGCCGGTCGCGCTCGGCACGCTCGGCGGCATCGGCCTCGTTGTCGGCCCCATCGGACTGTTCGTCGCCAAATCGCGCCGCGCGCCTGAGCTGCTCGACGAGACCAGCTACGGCATGGATGTTGGTTTCATCGCCATGCTGTTCCTGACCGGGCTCACGGGAATGCTGCTTCTGCTCTTGCGCGAGACCGCCGCCATGGGCCCGCTGCTGGCGCTGCATCTCGGCGCGGTGTTCGCGCTGTTCATCACCATGCCCTATGGCAAGTTCGTGCACGGCATCTATCGCTTCGCGGCGCTGGTGCGTTACGCGCAGGAGCGGCGCAGCGAAGCCGGCTCTTGAGATTCAGGCAGTCTGGAAGCGTCCGCCGTGCAGAAACGCGATCGTCTGCTCGATCGCGACGCCGTGGCGCGGCAGTCCCGTATGGGATGCCTTGACGATGGTGTGGTCGACCATGCCGGCCAGCTTCGCGCTCGCAACCGAAACCCGTCCGTCGTTGGGGCGCGGCAGAATAAAGGCCGACGCGATCGGCGCGATGGTGCGGCATCCGGCGATGACACCAATAGCGTAATCGGGTGACGGCAGGTCGGTGAGCACCGGGTCCTGGGTGGTGGTCAGCTGCAAGCCGGCCGGGCCGAAAGCGGCGCGGTAGAGCGACAGGTCTTTCAAGAGATCTGCGACCTCGCTGCCGCCATTGGGCGTCCCCAGCATCACGACGCGGCCAAGCCGCGCCGGCCGGTATCGCGCGATGTAAACCCGCGCAAGCAGCCCGCCCATGGAATGGGCGACGAAGTGGACCGCGCCGTCGCATTGCTCGGCGAATGCGGCGATCGGCGCGTGGATCTCCTCCGCGAGTGCCTCGAGCGGCTTCTTGCGGCTGGAATAGTCGAGATTGAGCGTCGCGAAGCCGCGACGCTGTAGCGCTCGATCCAGCTTCTTCAGCGTCCAGGAGCCGACGCCGATGCCATGCAGCAGCACCACACCGTCGCACCGCGCTTGCGCTGGTGCGACGGCCGTGGGCTGCGTGTCACGCAACTTCGCGCTCCGACGCGGGCGTCGCCTGCTCGCGGGCCATCGTCGTTGCCGTGACGTAGTCGGTCTTGCCGGTGCCCAGCAGCGGCACCTTGTCGACCACCATGATCGTCGCGGGCACGGTCAGCTCGGAGGCGCCGATCGCCTTGGCCTGGGCCTGCATCGCGCTGCGCTCGGCATTCTTCTGCGTGGTCAGCAGCACGATGCGCTCGCCCTTGCGCTGGTCCGGGATCGACACGGCGACCGATGCGGCCTGCGGCCACAGCGTCGTTGCGACGCTCTCGACCGCCGACAGCGAGACCATTTCGCCTGCGATCTTGGCAAAGCGTTTGGCGCGGCCCTTGATGGTGATGAAGCCGGCCGGGTCGATCGCCACGATGTCGCCGGTGTCGTGCCAGCCCTCGGCGAGCGGTTCGAGCACGCCGGGATTTTCGGCCCGTAAGTAACCGAGCATCACGTTCGGTCCGCGCACCGAGAGGCGTCCGCCTTCCTCGATACCGGGGACCGGATCGAGGCGGCTTTCCATCAGCGGCGACAGGCGGCCGACGGTGCCGGGACGGTTGGCCATCGGCGTGTTCATCGCCAGCACCGGCGCCGTCTCGGTGACGCCATAGCCTTCGAGGATGCGGATGCCGTAGCGCTCCATGAACACCTGCCGCGTGCGGTCCTTGACCGCTTCGGCGCCGGCGATCACCAGCCGCAGGGTGCGGAAGTCGTAGGCGTGTGCCGAACGCGCGTAGCCGGTGAGGAACGTGTCGGTGCCGAACAGGATCGTGGCGCCGGTCTGATAGATCAATTCGGGCACGATGCGGTAGTGCAGCGGCGAGGGGTACATGTAGATCGGAATGCCCGCGAGGATGGGCATCATCATGCCGCCGGTCAGCCCGAAGGAGTGGAACACCGGCAGCACGTTGAACACCTTGTCATTGGCGTTGGCGTCGACCCGCGCCAGTGCCTGTGCCGCGTTGGCGAGGATGTTGCGGTGGGACAGCACCACGCCCTTGGGCGTGCCTTCCGAGCCCGAGGTGAACAGCACGACGGCCGGGTCGTTGGCCTGGCGGGCGACGCGCGGTGCGGTGCCGGCGAGCAGGCCCTTGATCTTGTCGGCGGTGCCGATCGAGGCGCGGACGTCCTCGAGATAGACGACGCGCGCCTCCGCGGAGATCGCTGCCATCAGCTTGTCGAGCTTGCCCTTCTCGATAAACGCCTTTGAGGTCAGCACGGTCTTGACCTGCGCAGCCTTCATGGCGGCGAGGACATTGACCGGGCCGGCCGAGAAGTTGAGCATCGCCGGAACCCGGCCGATGCTCTGCAGCGCCATGAAGACGACGGCGACGCCCGCCGAGTTCGGCAGCAGCACGCCGAGATTTTCGCCGGCCGAGGTGCCGGCTTCGAGCTTGCGGCTCAGGACCTGCGCGCCGAGGATCAGCTTGCGATAGGTCAGCTTGGTGCCGAGCGCGTCCTCGACGATGACCTTGCCGGTGTCGCGGTCGCGATAGGCGTGTCCGAGCGCCTCGAACAGCGTGTGGTCGAGCATGGCGTTCTTGACCATCGCATCGATCATGACGTCCTGGAGCGCGGCGCCCGCAGCATTGCGGCGTGCCTTGCCCTTCAGCGCCGGATCGACCGGAAGCTTGACCGGCGGCAGGATCGTCACCGTCACCCGCGGAAACCACGAGCGCTTGATCTGGCTGGAGTTGAGGTAGCTGAGATGCGAACGCTGGGCGCCCTCGATGCGAACCGGCACGACCACGGCGTCGGCCTTGTCGGCAATCATCGCGGTACCGTCATAGACCTTCATCAGCGAGCCGGAGACGGTGATGCGTCCTTCCGGAAAGATGACGACCGGTTCGCCGGCGGCGACGAGCTTGATCAGGTCGCGTGCGGCCAGCGGCTTGCTCGGGTCCATGGTGTAGTGCTTGACCACGCGCAGGAACGGCTTGGCCCACCACGCCTTGGAGATGCCGGTATCGACTGCGAAGCTCGCGTCGATCGGCAGCACGGCGTGCAGCAGCGGGCCGTCGATCAGGCTCACATGATTGGGCGCGATCAGCATGCGCGTGCCGGCAGGCGGCAGGTTCTCGAGCCCGCGCACCTCGGTGCGGAACAGCGCGCGGAACAAGAGCCCGCCGAAATCACGCACGCCTTCCTTGCCCCATTTCGTCAGCACGAACCACACCGCGCCGAAGCTCGCGACACCCAGGCCGAGGAAGATCCAGCCGACATGCAATCCGCCCGCCTGCAGCAGCGCGACGAACAGCGAGCCGGCCACCATGAAGGCGGCCTGGAGCACGTTGCCGGCGGCGATGATGCGGGCGCGCTCGTTCGGAGCCGACCAGGCCTGCACGGCTGCGAAGGACGGAACGACGAACAAGCCGCCGCCGAACGCGAAGACGACGAAGTCGATCAGCATGCGCAGGCCTGCAAACGAGGTTGCGAAATCGACCGCCGCGATGTCGTTGCCCTTGACCGTGACGCCGATGGCCCATGCGAGGTCGATGCCGGCAAATCCCATCATGATGGCGCCAATCGGCACCAGCGCGAGGTTCGGGCGAACGTGGCTCAGGCTGGCCGCAAACAGCGAGCCGATCGCAATGCCGATCGCGAAGATCGCCAGACACAGCGTCACCACGCCTTCGCTGCCACCGACGACGTCCTTGACCAGCGCCGGCAGCAGCGACAGCACGATCGCGCCAACCAGCCAGAACCAGGAGACGATCACCGTGCCGTCCCACAGCCGGTGGTCGGCATGCAGTGTCTTGAGCAGGCTGAGCGTCGAGGTCCAGGGATTGGCATCGACGGGCAGATCGGGCGCGGAGGGCGTCGTTTGCGGAATGCGGGAGGCAAAGGCCCACGACAACAGCGCCAGCACGACCACGGCCGATGCGACCCAGCCCATATGGGCGGAGCCGGCCACGAACTGGCCGCCCGCGACGGTGCCGAGCAGGATGGCCATGAAGGTCGCGCCTTCGACCAGCGCGTTGCCGGTCGCGAGCTCACCGAGCTCGAGCTGGTCCGGCAGCATGGAGTATTTTACGGGACCGAACAGGGCGGCGATGATGCCGAACAGCGCCAGCGCCGTGAACAGCAGCGGCACCGAGTGCAGGAAGAAGCCCGCGGCGGCGAAGGCCGCAGCGAATATCTCTGCGAATTTCAGCCGCCTTGCGACGACCGACTTGACGTATTTGTCGGCGAGCTGGCCACCGAGCCCGGACAGGATGAAATAGGGGAAGATGAAGACGGCGCCTGCCACCGTCACCAGCGCATCGCCGTGGCCGGTCGCAGCGCTGTAAAGCAGGATGATGACGAGTGCGTTCTTGAGCACGTTGTCATTGAGCGCCGAGAAGAATTGCGCCCAGAACAGCGGCGCAAAGCGGCGTGACGACATCAAATCCCTGATCATGACGAGTCCTGTTGTGGAAAATCAGCCTGAGGTTGTTGCGTTGTCGGTGAAACGTCACGACCGAAAGGGTGTGGGAGGAACGATTGCAGGGTGACGACGGTCACCGGCCTGCTCTGTCCCCTCGGTCCCTCCGATCCTGTTGGTCTCCAAGTGGTCTTGTTAGGTTCGCAAATATCCGGTCGCGGCCGCAGTTTCGTGCGGAAATGCCGCGCTTAGGGGATATCGCTCCTCGCCGATAAGAAAAAGCTGAACGGCATCTCTGACATCTGCGGAATCGGCCACGAATGTCCGGACATAGTAAGTCCTTTGTTGCGGCCGGTCCTCGCATTCGAGTGGACTCGCATGCGCGTAGGCCTCTCCTCAGGTGAGGTGAGCGAGATGGCGAAAGGGGTTGAAGCGGCCGAGCAGGCTGAAGCGGCTGCGCTCGCGGCGGGCACGGGCGCGGCTGGTCCGCCACATCCGGAAGGTCGCGCGGCGCTCGGCGAGTACGCCGGCAATGTCGCAGGCATTTGCGATCCGATCGACCGGGGCCATGACGACCCGCAGCAGGGCTCGGCCGAAGCCGCTCAAGAGGGCCGCGGCGTCATCGACGAAGGTGGAGGCGATATCAACAACGAGGGTTTGCATTTTGCAGGTCTCCGGGTTAATTTGAACAATGTTCACGTGAGTAGCTTGAAAATGAACAATGTTCAAGAAGAATCGCTGCGGGACCAGAAAAAAAATCGACGGCGTCTCCAGATCCTGGAGATCGCCCGCAGCATTATCGCGACTAAGGGATTGAGATCGTTGAAGGTTCGGGACGTAGCCGAGGCCGCCGGCTGCTCGGTCGGCAGCGTCTATAACGAGTTCGGTGACTTCGACGGGGTGATCCTGACGGTCAACCGGGAGACGGTTCAGGCGCTGACGGAGCGGCTGGGCGAGGTTCCGGCTGAGGATCCGGTCCGCCAGCTCTATGGTTTGGCCGAGACCTATCTCGAATTCTTCGCCGAAAACGCCAATCTGCTGCGCTCGCTGTTCGAGCATCGGATGGAGGACGACCGCCCTTATCCCGACGACATTCTTCAGATGGTGATGGACGCCTTCGCGTTGATGCATCCGCCTCTGGTGCGTGTGCTACCGGATGCGGACGACGTGAAGATCGCACTGCTGTCGCGCACGCTGTTCTCCGCGGTGCATGGGATCATCTCGCTCGGCCTCGAAGAACGCATGATCGCCGTTCCGCCGCAGATGCTGCGCCAGCAGGTCACGCAGTTCCTGGACGCGCATCTCCTGGGGCTCGGGATCTTGCCGGCGCGATAATTGCGACGGTCACGCGCGGGCAGCCTCGCGCGGCCGGGCTGCGACGAGAACGACGTCCGGTCTTCCGTTGTCGACCTGAACGCGGTTGCGTCCCTTTTCTTTGGCGCGGTAGCAGGCCGCATCGGCCTGGCGCATCGCCTCTTCGAGCGTGGTGTTGGCATCGGCAATGCAGGCAACGCCGATGCTGGCGGTTATCGCAAAGCATTGATCGTCCCAGGCGAAGTTGAACAGCTCGAGCGACCGCCGCAGCCGCTCGGCGATGTCGACGGCTTCGTAAGGCGTACATCGCGGCAGGATCAGTCCGAATTCGTCGCCGCCGAGCCGTGCGACCAGATCGTGCGCCCGCCGGTCCTGCTGGAGCAGGCCCGCGACCTGACACAGCAGCCGATCGCCGGCGAGATGGCCGCAACTGTCGTTGACGCTCTTGAACTGGTCGAGGTCGAGCAGGATCAGGCTGAGCGAGTTATCGCCGCGACCATCGAGCTCGCTCTGCAGGCGCGCCTCGAAGGCCCGCCGGTTGGCGATGCCGGTCAACCAGTCATGCGAGGCCTGAAAGGCGAGGCGCTCCTTCTCGGCATGCAGAGCATCCTCGAACGCCTGCCGCTGCAGCACCAGTCGCCGCGTGTGCCAGACCAGGAGCAGGATCAGGGTCGCGGCCGTGGCGATGTTGAGCCATGTCAGCGTCAGCTTGATAGCGCGGGAGCCTTCGCCCAGCACGGTCGAGAACCGCTCGGCATGCCCCGTGAACTGCCTGTTCAGCTCCGAAAGCCGCGACGACAGGAATTGCAGGCGGTCGTTGTCCCCGACGGGACCGTCTCTTAGTTCACTCTTGATGACTTCGCCGAAGACGCTGAGCTCCAGCAGCATCGGATCGGTGGCAGCCCACTCCCGGATCGCTTCGCGGAGGAAGCTGACCTGGTTGAAATAGCGAAACAGCCAGATCAAGCCGGGAACGTCATCGGGATGGTTGCCGCCTTGCAGGAAGCCGATGCGCGCGAGCTCGACGTCGACCGGATCTCCTTCGAGGGCCCATCTTGCATATTCGTCGCCGATCGGGACGGCGAGCGAGGCCTGGTATTGCGCGAATTGGCCGGCTTTGCCCGAATGCAGATAGCGATTGAGGAAATAGACGGCGTTCTTCTGCGAGCGCGACCACATCGCCTCGCCCGCGACATAGGCGCGAACCGAAGACATCACCTCCAAGCTGAATCCCGCGATCGCCGCCTGAAGCACGACGACCATGACGAAAGGCGAGACGAGCTTGATGACGTGAAGGAAGCTGCGCTCCTTCGCCGACGTTGCTGTTCTGCGAAACAATTTGCGTTCCCCAAATCGCTCAACGACCCCAGAGCGTCGGCTGATAACGCGGATTACGCGAGAACGCTGCTTAACTCGACCTGAAAGAGCCGAGAGATTGTCTCGCACGGTGAAAGCGCTGTGAAATGGATGCGCGCAGATCGTTGCAAATGCCGCTGAGCCGGAACTCGCGCGCCGATGCAGCGAATCCGACGCTTGCGATTTACTCGATTGAGAGAATTTGGATCGGGACTAGACCAGCACCGGCTTGCGCACGCGGCCGGCATCGCCGAACACGCGCAGGTAACGCTCGATCTCCGAGGGCATGCCGGTCGCCTTCTCCGGATTGTCGGACAGCTTGACGGCGGGATGTCCGTCGACCGACGACACCTTGCAGACCAGCGAGATGGGATCGAGATCGAACGAGCCGTCCGGCGCGCAGCCGACGAAGTCGTTGGTGAGGTTGGTGCCCCAGCCGAACGAGAGCCGCGAGCGGCCGGAGAAGTGGTGATAGGTCTCCTCGATCGAGCCGACATCCATCGCGTCGGAGAACACGAGCAGCTTGTCCTTGGGATTGCGGCCCATCTTTTCCCACCAGGCGATGATCTCCTCGCCGGCCTGGATCGGCGGCGCGCTGTCGGGGCGGAAGCCGGTCCAGTCGGCGACCCATTCCGGTGCATCGCGCAGGAAAACCTTGGTGCCGAACGCGTCCGGCAGCGCGATCAGCAGATTGCCGCCATAGGTTTGGCGCCACTGGTCGAGGATGCGATAGGGCGCCCAGCGCAACTCCTCGTCGTCCTTGGCAAGCGCGGCCGCGACCATCGGCAGCTCATGCGCGTTGGTGCCGATCGCTTCGAGATCGTTGTCCATCGCGAGCAGCACGTTGGAGGTGCCGATGAAGGACGGACCCAAGCCTTCCTTCACGGCCTCCACGCACCAGCGCTGCCAGAGGAAGCCGTGGCGGCGGCGCGTGCCGAAGTCGGACAGCCGCAAATTCTCGAGCTTGCGCAGCCGTTCCACCTTGGTCCACAGCTTGGCCTTGGCACGGGCGAACAGCACGTCGAGCTCGAAGCGGCCGCGCCCCTTCATGGCCGCGCGCGAGCGCAATTCGTTGAGGATGGCGAGTGCCGGAATCTCCCACATCGTGGTGTGGGTCCAGGGTCCGTGGAAATGCAGCTCGTACTGGCCTTCGACCTTGCGCAGCTCGTATTCGGGAAGGCGGAATTCGGCGAGCCAGCGGATGAAGTCCGCCGAGAACATGTGGGTCTTGCCGTAGAAGGTGTTGCCGGCGAGCCAGATCAGCTCCTTCTTGGTGAAGCGGATGGTGCGGGCGTGGTCGAGCTGGGCGCGCAGCTCGCCCTCGTCGATGATCTCGGCAAGCCGCACATGGCGCGAGCGGTTGATGACCGAGAAGGTCACCTGCTGACTCGGGTATGCTTCCCGAATCATCTGTAACATCAATAGCTTATAGAAGTCGGTATCAAGCAGGCTGCGGATGATGGGATCCAGCCGCCAGCTGTGATTGTAGGTCCGGCTCGCAATATCGGTCACTGTCATGGCCGAATTCTAGCGTGGCCGCCCGCGCGCAACCAGTGGGTTTGGCGAGGGGCTGGTTTTCGTGGGAGGAGGTGGGGCCCACGCTCAGGCGCCGACGGCCGTTGCAGCCACGGATTCCAGTTGCGTGCGGATCCAGCGATGCGCCGGGTCCTTCTGATAACGCTGGTGCCAGACCATGAACATCGGCAGCTCGGCCAGCGTGCGTGTGCGCGAGGCCAGCGGAATTGGCGCATGCGCGAAGCTGCGCATCACGCCGGAGGCCAGCAGGCTCGGCATGCTCGCCAGCATCTGCGTCCCGTACAGGAACGACGGCACGCCGGAGAAGCTCGGCACGGAGATGGCGACGTCGCGGTGAAAGCCGTTCGCGGCAAGCCGGCGGTCGAAGTCGAGCCGTTCGTTGTCGGTATAGACCACGGTGATGTGGCGCGCGGCGAGATAGGCGCTGCGACTGGAGGGAGCGGCGCGCGTCTTGGCATCGTAATAGCAGACGTAATGATCGCTCAGCAGCCGCTTCTGCACGATGTCGATGCCGGACGGCGGCAGCGGCGTGATCAGCAGGTCGCAGCGATTCTCGCGCAGCATGGCAGGCGAGGGCGACTGCGACGGGATTACGCGCAGATTGAGGTTCTTCACCTGCGCGGCGACATGTCCGAAGAAGCGCGGCAGCAGCAAGTCGCGCTGGAAGTCATTCGCAGCGATGGTCAGTGAAAGCTGCGCGCTCGCCGGTTCGAACGTGACACCGCCCGCGAAGCTGCGCATCTCGTCGATCAGCGCCCGCGCTTTTGCGGCCAGCGCCTGGGCATGGGCGGTCGCGACAATGCCGCGGCCGGACTTGGCGAACAGCGGATCGCCGGCGATCCGCCGCAACTTGTTCAGCGCGTGGCTGACGGCCGATTGCGTCAGGCCGAGCCGGGTTGCGGCGGCCGTCACCGAACCTTCCTCCAGCACGGCGAGGAACAGTTCGAGGGCGTGGCCGTCGAGCGCCAAATGATCGATTTTTTTCATGCAATATATTATAATCGATCTATTTATCTGCGGAATAGGCCGGCCCATGATCTCCGGATAAGCCGTGCGCCCGGACCGAGGCGCTACAGGGAGAGACAACGCCGATGAATGCCCAGGCGCCAGCCTTCAGGGATCCCCGCCTCAACAGCCCCGAGCCGTTCACCCCGCGTGACGGCGGCTTCTTCCAGCGCGACCGCGACATCCATCCGCCGGCCTACGCGCCCGGCTACAAATCCTCGGTGCTGCGCTCGCCGCGCCAGGCGCTGCTGTCGATCGAGAGCTCGGTCTCGGAGATCACGGGTCCGGTGTTCGGCCACAACGATCTCGGCCCGCTCGACAACGATCTGATCCGCAACTACGCCAAGGACGGCGATCCCGTCGGGGAGCGCATCATCGTCCACGGCCGCGTGCTGGACGAGACCGGCCGCGGCGTGCCGAACACGTTGGTCGAATTCTGGCAGGCCAATGCCGGCGGCCGCTACCGGCACAGGAAGGACGCGTATCTGGCGCCGATCGATCCGAATTTCGGCGGCTGCGGACGCGCGCTGACCGATGACACCGGCTACTATCATTTCCGCACCGTGAAGCCGGGCCCCTATCCCTGGCGCAACTTCGTCAATAGCTGGCGTCCCGCCCACATCCACTTCTCGGTGTTCGGCTCGGGCTTTGCGCAGCGGCTGATCACGCAGATGTACTTTGAGGGTGATCCCCTGATCCCGGTCTGCCCGATCCTGACGACGATCCCGGACAAGGACGCGCTTGATCGCCTGGTGGCGCCGCTCGACCTCAACGCCTCGACTCCGTTCGACTCGCTCGCCTACCGCTTCGACATCGTGCTGCGCGGCCAGCGCTCCACCTATTTCGAAAACCGTCCCGAAGGGAACTGAGCCAATGCCGCAGCCGCTCAACTATCTCAAGGAGACCGCCTCGCAGACCGCCGGACCCTATGTCCATATCGGCCTGATCCCGGCCATGGCCGGCTTCGACATTTTCGAGAAGAATTTTTCCAACGTGCTGGTGACGCCGAACACCCAGGGCGAGCGCATCACGCTGGAAGGCAAGGTGATCGACGGCAGCGGCACGGTGCTGCGCGACGTGCTGCTCGAGATCTGGCAGGCCAATGCGGCCGGCCGCTACAATCATCCCGCCGATCGCTCGGCCGGCGCCTTGGACGAGGATTTCCGCGGCTGGGGCCGCGGCGGTTCGGATTTCGAGAGTGGGCTCGTCACCTTTGAGACCATCAAGCCGGGCGCCGTCATCGACAAGGCAGGGCGCAAATGCGCGCCACACGTCAACATCTGGACTGTCGCGCGCGGTATCAATATCGGGCTCAACACGCGGCTGTATTTCTCCGACGAAGAAGCCGTCAACGCCGTCGATCCCGTGCTCAATCTGGTCGAGCCGCCGCTGCGTCGCAAGACACTGATCGCGACCCGCAGCGAGCGTGCCGGCAACGCTGTTTATTCCTTCACGATCAATTTGCAGGGGCCGGACGAGACGGTGTTCTTCGACGTCTGACGATCCGCGGGCCGTCCCGCCGGATTATTCCAGCCGGTCGCTTCGATTCACCGTCCCGCGCGCGATGAATTGCGGCGGTTGCTGACGCATCTCGCGCGATCCCGGCCGTTCCGCCGGATCGCGCCCCACTCTCGGCTTCAGTTCCGCCAGGTCGACGAAGATGTCCGCCTGCCGGCGCAGTTCGTCGGCGATCATCGGCGGCTGGCTGGCCAGCGTGGAGATGACGGTCACCCGGACGCCGCGGCGTTGCACGGCTTCCACCAGCGAACGAAAATCCCCATCGCCCGAGAACAACACGATCTGATCGACGTGCTCGGCGAGTTCCATCGCCGTCACGGCGAGGTCTACATCCATGCTGCCCTTCACCTTGCGGCGGCCGGTGGTAGCGTCGACGAACTCCTTGGTGAGCTTGGTGACGACGGTGTACCCGTTATAGTCGAGCCAATCGATCAATGGGCGGATCGACGAGTATTCCTGATCTTCGATGATGGTCGTGTAGTAGAAGGCCCGCAGCACCACGCCTCGGTTGCGAAACTCGCTGAGCAGACGCCTGTAATCGATGTCGAAGCCGAGTGCCTTGGAGGTGGCATAGAGATTGGAGCCATCGATGAAGAGTGCGATCTTCTCAAACGAAGACATTATGCACGGAGCTCCAGTTTCGCTTGGAAGCCGGCAGTTTCGACCGCGAAGGCTCGATATGTCGGCCGGGAAACACGATGGTCGCCGATGGCCTTCTGAAAAAGCAGCGCAGACGACCGGACAGGGGGTGGCCGTCTTGCGCCAAGGTTAGGGAGGTCCCATGCCGCCAGCGCCAAAGAGCGCGAAGGCGCCGAATGCAGCCACGATAAGGCGTTGGCATTCCCGGCTCAATCGTACGGAGGTAAACAAATCTTATCAAAAGGGTTGGTCGCTCTATACGAAGGTAAGTAGAAGCGCCGGGAATGGCGGCGGGCCCGGTCCGAATTGGCCTGATCCCGGTTATGGCCGCCTTCGATTTTCGAGCGACGAGCGCGCCGTCAAGGTCGTGTAGTCCTTCGCGATCAACTTGCAGGAGCCGGAGGAGGTCGTCTTCCTCGACGTTTGCTTCAGGTGATCAGGAATGAGCCGGCCGCATCCGATGATGAGGCCGGCTTTCTTGTCGTGGAGGAGCCTGCACCGCCGAGTTCCGTCGGCGACGCGCCAGCTAAAATCCTGTCGGTCCAACTGCTCCGACCCAGCGCTTGACCTTGGTGGGATCCTTTTCGTCCATATAGAAGAAATGGACCATCGTTGGTCTCACGGCTGCGATGTTGGGGTCGTCGAAGCGCATCGCGACCTTGCCGTGGAAGATCTTGAGCTCGGGACTATCCCAGAACTCGACGACGTCGTGGAGCGCCGTCAAGCCGCGGTCGATGAATTGCCGCAGATTGCTGCGGATCGCTTCGCGACCGTGCCAATCGGCGACACCGAGATTGCAAACCGCATCTTCGGCGAAACAGTCAAAGCCCTTGCCGAAGGTCTTGTCGTCGATTTCCTTCCACATCGCGAGCAGCCATGCCGGCGGGGCGGTCTTGGTGAAAGTCTTCGTGGTCATGGTCTCTCCTCGAGGCTGGACAGCGGCAACATAACCGGGCACGCTATGGCGCAAATGCCAAAGACCCCTCGTTTCTCGCCAAGCTCCATGTCGCGCGCCACGCGGAACTCCGCGCGCGTGATCGAAGTGCTGGCTTATCCATCGGTGCAGCTGCTCGACGTCACGGGACCGCTCCAGGTGTTCGCGACGGCCAACGAGCAGGTCGTGGAGGCGGGTGGTACGCCCCCCTATGCGCTTCGCGTGGTGGCGAAAGATCGCGCGCGTGTGACGGCGTCCTCAGGATTGGAGATTGCAACGGAGCCGCTGCCGCGCGCCGGCAGCGGGCTCGACACGCTGGTGGTTGCGGGAGGCCCGGGCGTTGATGCCGCCGCCTCCGATCCGGTGCTGCTGAGCTGGCTGCGACAGCGCATGAAGAAAGCGCGGCGTGTGGCGTCGGTCTGCACCGGCGCATTTCTGCTCGGTGCATCCGGCGCGCTCGACGGGCGTCGTGCGGTGACCCATTGGTCGTATTGCGCAGAGCTCGCGCAGCGTTTCCCCACCGTGCGCGTCGAGCCCGATCCGATCTTCGTGCGCGACGGCACGATCTGGACCTCGGCGGGCGTGACTGCCGGCATCGATCTGGCGCTGGCCCTGGTGGAGGAGGATCTCGGCCGCACCACCGCGCTTGCCGTGGCGCGTTATCTCGTCGTCTTCCTCAAGCGGCCGGGCGGGCAGGCGCAGTTCAGCGAGGCGCTGTCGCTGCAATCCGCCGAAGATGAATTCGGCGCGCTGCACCAATGGATCAGCAAGCATCTCGCCGGCGATCTCTCTCTGCCCAGACTGGCGCGTGAGGCCGGTATGAGCGAGCGCAGTTTCAGCCGGCATTATGCCAGAGCCACCGGCCTGACGCCGCTGCGCGCGATCGAGCGGCTGCGGGTGGAGGCTGCGCGGCGGATGCTGTCGGAAACGCGCCTGCCGGTGAAGCGGATATCCCAGCGCTGCGGCTTCGGGTCGGAAGAGACCATGCGTCGCAGTTTTTTGCGCGTGCTGGCCACCGCGCCGCAGGACTATCGCCGGAGATTCGGCGCGTAGATCCGATTGAGCATGGTTGAATGGGGGCCGGTTGACCCGGCCCCCATCCGTTACTCCACGATCGCAGTCACGACACCCGCGCCGACGGTACGGTTGCCTTCACGGATCGCGAAGCGCGACCGCTCTTCGAGCGCGATCGCCTTGTTGAGCTCGATCGTGAGCTCGGCGCTGTCGCCCGGCATCACCATCTCGACGCCGTCGTCGAACTGGACGGTGCCGGTGACGTCGGCCGTACGGAAGTAGAACTGCGGACGATAGTTCTTGAAGAAAGGCGTATGCCGCCCGCCTTCGTCCTTCGTCAGCACGTACACCTCCGCCCGGAACGCCTTGTGCGGCTTCGCGGCACCTGGTCGCGAGAGCACCTGGCCCCGCTGCACCGCCTCCCGGTCGATCCCGCGCAGCAGGCAGCCGACATTGTCGCCGGCCTGCCCCTGTTCGAGGATCTTCCGGTAGGTCTCGATGCCCGTCACCACCGACTTGCGCGTCTCGCCGAGGCCGACGATCTCGACCTCGTCGCCGAGCTTGACGGTGCCGCGCTCGATCAGCCCGGTCACGACGGTGCCGCGGCCGGAGATCGACTGGACGCCCTCGATCGGCATCAGGAACGGACGATCCTTCGGCCGATCGGGCACCTCGATGAATGTATCGAGTGCCTCGAACAGCTTCAGGATGGCCTGGTCCGCGAGCGGACCGGTCTCGCCGCGCAGCGCCTGGATGGCCGAGCCGCGAATGACCGGCGCGTTGTCCCCGTCGTAGCTGTACTTCGACAGGAGATCGCGCACCTCGATCTCGACGAGATCGATGAGCTCCGGATCGTCGGCGACATCGCACTTGTTCAGGAACACCACAAGGCGCGGCACGCCGACCTGGCGCGCGAGCAGGATATGCTCGCGCGTCTGGGGCATCGGTCCGTCCGCAGCAGAGACGACCAGGATCGCGCCGTCCATCTGCGCCGCGCCCGTGATCATGTTCTTCACATAATCGGCGTGGCCTGGACAGTCGACGTGCGAGTAGTGCCGGGCCGCCGTCGAAAATTCGACGTGGCTCGTCGCGATCGTCAGGATCTTGGAATCGTCACGCGTGCCTTGCGCAGCCGATGCCTTGGCGACGTCCTGATAGGAGACGAACGCGCCCCAGCCGTAGTCGGCCGAGACCTTCGTCAGCGCCGCCGTCAGCGTCGTCTTGCCATGGTCCACATGGCCGATCGTGCCCACGTTGCAGTTGGGCTTGAGGCGAGTGAACTTCTCTTTGGACATAGGACACCTGTGGTGCTCGAGCTCCCGTGCTGGATTTGCACGACTCGGGGCACCGCGAGAGCTCGTTCGGCACCCGGAGCCGTATCCGCTCCGGGCCGCTTCGATTGTCAGGTGTGACGTTCGTTCAGGCGCAAAGCAGATCCACGGCGGACGAGGGCATTAGCCCTCCCGTCATCATCAGCACTGATGCTTGCTGTGACTGCCGCATTGTCGGTTGCCTGATTACAAAGTGAGGCGCGTACATAAGGGATGGCCGCGCCGTTTGCAAGAGGGCGCGAGCCGGCGGGCTATTCGCCGCCATGCAGCTGCTCCCGAAACGCGCGCGGCGACAGGCCCGTAGCAGCCGCGTAGACCCGGCTGAAATAGGCGGGGTCCTCGAAGCCGAGCGCGTACGCAATCGTCGAGATCGGCAGATTTGTATAGACGAGGTTGCGGCGTGCCTCGCGGATCAGCCGGTTCAGGATCAGGTGCGAGGCGGTGTCGCCGGTGGCCGCGCGCGTGACGCGGTTGAGATGGGTCGGCGTGATCGCCAGCGCGTTCGCGTAGTCCGCAACGGTCCAGCGCTCCAGATGATGCTGTTCGAGCAGGGCTTCGAAGCGGCGGAACAGATTTGATTCAGAGCTGCTGCCGGTGCCGCTCTCGCCGGTCAGCGCGCGTGCCACGAGACCGATCATGGCGGCCGACAACGAACGCAGCACATGCGCGCGGCCGAAATCGCGCGCGGCGTGCTCGGCAAAGATCTGCTTCATCGTCGCGCGGATCTGCGGCGTGCCGCGAACCACGGCCGATCGTGACAGCACGCCCCGCAGGCCTTCGGCGGCGAGCAGTGCCTCGTCCAGGATTTCCGCAGCGATGGTCAGCACCCAGCCCTGGGTCTCCGGCACGAAGCGGAAGCCGTGGACATGGCCGACCGGCACGTTGACGATCTGCATCGGCTTCAGCGGCACGACGCGTCCATCGAGCGTCGCTTCGCCGCCGCCGCGCTCGATCAGCAGCACCTGGTGCAGCCGGGCGTGGCGGTGCACGGCGAGCGTCCAGTCGTGCAGCACCGAGCGCGACGCAATCGTCTCGCAATGGACGACGTCCGGCAGATCGCCGGCCTCGCCGAACAGATTGTAGACCCGGATCGCCGGGGCGGGGGCTGCGGTTCTCATGTTCGAATAGTACAAGACAATGGCGAAACCCTCCATCGGTCCAGGCCGCAGAATCTGCAAAAAAGTGCCGACGGGAGGACGGAAAAATGAAAGTTCAGGTTTGCATCATCGGCGGCGGGCCGTCCGGGCTGCTGCTGTCCCAGCTCCTGCACCTGAAGGGCATCGACACCGTCGTGCTGGAGAAATACAGCCGCGAGCACGTGCTGGCCCGCATCCGCGCCGGCGTGCTCGAGCACGGTTTTGCCCGGCTGATGCGCGAGGCGCAATGCGGCGAGCGGATGGACCGCGAGGGTGAGATCCACAACGGCTTCGAGATCGCCCATGACGGCGCGCTCTCCCATATCGATCTGCACAAGCATTCCGGCGGCAATTCGGTGCTGGTCTACGGCCAGACCGAGCTGACGCGCGACCTCTATGAGGCGCGCGACCGGCTCGGCGGCAAGGTCGTGCACAATGCCGAGGACGTGATGCCGCATGATCTGACCTCCGACCGGCCCTATGTGACATATCGATTGAACGGCGAGACGGTCCGCGTCGACTGCGACTACATCGTCGGCGCCGACGGATTTCACGGCGTGAGCCGCAAGTCGATCCCGAACGATGTGCTGCGTGAGTACGAGAAGATTTATCCGTTCGGCTGGTTAGGGGTGCTGTCGCGCACGAAACCAGTGTCGCCGGAGCTCATCTACGTGAAGCATGCGCGCGGCTTTGCGCTCTGCTCGCTGCGCTCACAGGTGCTGAGCCGCTATTACGTCCAGGTGCCGCTGACTGACAAGGTCGAGGATTGGTCGGACGATGCGTTCTGGGAGGAGCTGAAGCGTCGCCTTCCCGATGAGGGCGCCGACCGTTTGATCACCGGCCCCTCGATCGAAAAGAGCATCGCCCCCTTGCGGAGCTTCGTCGCCGAGCCGATGAGCTATGGCCGCCTGTTCCTCGCCGGCGATGCAGCCCACATCGTGCCGCCGACCGGCGCGCGCGGGCTGAACAGTGCCGCCTCCGACATCTATTATCTCTACCACGCCATGCTCGCGCACTATCAGGATGGCGACGATTCCGGGCTGAAGGGCTACTCCGCCAAGGCATTGGCGCGGATCTGGAAGGCGCAACGCTTCTCGTGGTGGATGACGATGATGCTGCACCGTTTCCCGGATCGTTCCGAGTATGAAGACCGGCTCCAGCAGACCGAGCTGGAGTATCTGCTCTCGTCCGAGACGGCGCAGCGGTTGCTCGCGGAGAACTATGTGGGGCTGCCGTTCTAGGCTCCCCCGGCGGACGGCAAGGTCCGCCGCTACTTCCCTTCCAGCGTATTTACCGGTGTCCAGTCGGCCGGCGGTGGATGCGCCGCGAGTGTCCGCGCACGCCTGGCAAAATATCGGCACGGCGGATCGTCGCCGGCAGCGCTTTCGAACAGCTCGGCCGCCTTGGCGAAGTCGCGCGCACGCCAGCATGCAAGTCCCCTGGCATAAGTCGCCGCGCGGATGCCCTGCTCCTGCGTCTCCTTGTTCATGTCGGCAAGCGGCTCGTACACAATAATTGGCTCGTCGCGTCCCTGCACTCGGACCGTGTCCAGCTCGCGCCAAGTGTATGCATTGCGGCTTTGGCTCACTGTCATTTCCGAGGCCATGATCGTCGTGCCAAAATATTTATTGGCGCCTTCAAGCCGCGAGGCGAGGTTCACGGTATCGCTCATGACGGTGTAGTTGAAGCGACGGCGTGAGCCGATATTGCCGACCACCGCTTCGCCGCTGTTCAACCCGATGCGGTGGGCGAGGCCGCGGCCGCGGAAAGCGGGGTGGTTTTCGTTGAGTTCCTCGAGCCGGTCGCGGCATTGTAGGGCGGCGGCGACCGCGTTGCGTGCGTGATCGGGATCGTCGGCCGGGGCGCCGAACATCGCGACAATGGAATCGCCGATATATTTGTCGACATAGCCGCCATGGCTTTCGATGATGTCGGTCATGGCGGAGAGATAGTCGTTCATCAATGCGACCAGCTCGCCCGGCGTCATCTTCTCGGCAATCGAGGAGAAGCCGCTGAGGTCGGAGAAGAACATGGTGATGTTGCGCATCTCGCCGCCGAGCACCGGCATCTTGCCGGATGCGACCATGCCGTCGATCACCTCGGGCGCGAGGTAGAACGCAAAGCTCTGGCGCAGGAAGCGCTCCTCACGGTCGGCGATCACGAAGCGGTAGCCGATCATCAACGCGAGCGCTGAGAGGCCAGCGAGCACGGGTTCGGTCAGGGGCAGTGCGATGGCATGCGTGAATGTGCCGACGGCGACAGCCGCGTAGGCGACAGCGAGTCCAAGCCAGGTGATCGCCGCACCGGTCGGAGCGAGCAGGCAGGCGGCAGCGACAATGATCGCGGTGAACACAATCGTCAGGATCGTCCGGAGCGGGAAGCCCAGCTCGGTGACGGCGTCATGCTCAAGCAGATTTCGCACGACCGTGGCGTGGACGAAGACGCCGGCAACCGCGCTGAGGGCTTGTTGCGCGGTGCTCGCAGGCGCGGGCAGGGCGCATCGCGACCCCGGTGTCCCGTCATATCCGCCGGCCAGGCGCATCGAGGTGAGCTTGCGGTCATCGAAATTGAGGATGCTGCCGAGCAGCACGATCTTGCCGTCGAAGGCGCGGCGGAAGAAGTCGGTGTCACCCTTCTCGACGCAGGCGCGCAAATCGGCGAAGGAATAGGCGGGGACGTCGCGGCCCATGCCGCGGAAGTTGAGCGTGAGCGTGTTGGGGACTGCGCTCGGGATCGCGTAGCCGGAGAAATTCGTCACGCCAGTCGGCCCGGTCTCGGGCTTGGCACTGAGCGCGCGCGCCGCGAGTTCGACGGCCATTGCAGGCACCGGTTGGCCGTCGATGGAAAAGCTCAGTGGCATTCGCCGGATCACGTCATCGTCGTCGGTATACACGTTGAGCGCGCGGATGTTGTTCCTGACCGCCAGTTGCTGCGCGCGGTCTGGCCTGTCCGGATGGTCGTTGCTGAGAATCTCGCCGAGCACGAGCTTGCCGCTGTCGGAGAGCTTCCGCAGCGCGATGAGATAGTCCCTGTCAAATCCCTTCACGCGGCTGCCGAACGACGTGTCGCCAAAGGGGATTTCCGACTGCTCGATCAAGTTCTTGAAGATGACGTCAAATCCGACCACCTTGGCGCCGCCCTCGGTGATGCTGCCGAGCACCCGGCCGATCTCGCGTGTCCAGGTCTGGGTCGGCGATCCCTTGAAGGGCGGGGTCTCGTAGGTCTCGCCGTCGATGGCCACGACGACGACCGGCGATGCCGCGGGATCGCGGCGGTCGCCGATCAGCTTCCAGCGCAAGGCTGTGAGGATGTCGAGCGAGAGACCTTGCAGGTTCTGCAACGGCGGAGACGTGAAAGCTGCGCCCGTAACGAGCGCAATCAGGATCGCCGCAACGATGTCTTGTCTGCCGATCCGTCGCATCGTTGCTGTCGCAGGCCGTTTATTCGAGCCGCAGCAGACGGCCGACGATCGGCGTCGGCGACGAGGTCGCGCCGGCGTCGACCTGGAAGGCGTAGCGCTTGGCGCCGAGCTTCGCGAGATAGCTGCCGCCCGGCGTCAGCGACTTGCCGGCTTTCGAGAGGTCAAAGAATTTTCCGGCGACCATGATGTCGCTCTTGAGCGGGAGGCTGATCGTGGGCTCCTTGCCGTCGGTGCGCTCGATCACCAGCGTGCTGCCGCTCTTGGCCTGAATCAGCGGGGCTGTGCCGTAGATCGTCGGCAGCTTGGCGGGGGTGCTGCCGGCGTCGGCTCGCATGGTGCGGAACGTGGTCGCCGCGCTCTGGTTCGCCTCGCGCTCGGAGAGCTGCGCGGCGTTGGCGTCGCAGGGCACCTTGGCGCGCTGGACGTTGCCGAGCTGCACGGTGCTTTGCTCGGCGCCGACCAGCACGACGCCTTCGGTGATGGTCTCGCGCAGGCAGGATTTGAGGTAGCTGAGCGTGATGCCGGCCTTGGGGCCGAGCTTGATGATCTTGCCGGGCGCCACGTAGTCCATGAATTCGATGCCGTCGACCTTGCCCTGCACGTCCTCGACGATGGCGGCGGGCGTCTCGGCAACGGCGGGAGCCGCAAGGCAAAATACGCCGGCGATGGCGCCGATCAGGCTTCTCATGACTTTTTCATCCAGTTCGAACGATATCCGACTGATCCACGTCCCGGCGGGAGCCTAGCAGCGGATGCCGCAGGCAAGTGTGATCAGAATCACTCTTGGTATTGGTGCACCCTGGCAGGAACAGGTTCAAACCCGTGATGGCAGAAAATGGCGCCGCGGCAAACCGTGACTGTCGACGCAATGTCAGACCGCCGCCGCGGCTTCGTCCGTGCGGTCCAGGTTCGGACGGCTCCCGGCCGCTCCTAATATAAAGGGTGCGGGGGTGGCCCCGGATTTCGGCAACGCCGTCGCAGCCTGCCCGGCGGCGATCCCCACCACCTCGTCCCAGCGCGACAGAAAGGCCTCGACGCAGGCCGGGTCGAACTGCCGTCCCTGGTTCTCGACCAGATAGTCACGCGCCAATTCCAGCGGCATCGGCTCTTTATATGGGCGCCGCGTCGTAAGCGCGTCGAAGACGTCGGCGACCGCGACCACGCGTGCGGCGACCGGGATCTCGTCTGCCTTGAGGCCGTTCGGATAGCCGGCGCCATCCCATCGCTCATGATGGCCTGCGGCAATTTGCGTGCCGAGCTGGATCAGCTCGCAGCTGGAGTCGGCCAAAATCTTCTCGCCGATCGTGGCATGGGTGCGGATCACCGCCATCTCGTCGTCGGTCAGCCGGCCTGGCTTGAGCAGGATGTTGTCGGGAATGGCGACCTTGCCGACGTCGTGCAGCGGGGCGGCGAGATAGATGTCGCGGCAGAGCCGGGCGGGGAGGCCGAGCTGCTCGGCGATGATCCGGCTGTAGCGGGCGACCCGCAGCGTGTGCTCGCCGGTATCGTTGTCGCGGTATTCGACCGCGAGCGCAAGCCGCAGGATGATCTCCTCCTCGCGCTCGCCGAGCTTGCGCGTAGCGGCAGCGACTTCGCTGGCCAGATGCGCGGCGCGATCGTTGAGCTTGCGTACGGCTGCACCAAGCTGAATTAAATTCCGCAGCCGCACCGTCATCTCGACGCTCTGCGGTGCCTTCGGCAGGAAATCGGTTGCACCCGCCTGCAGCGCTTCCATCTTGATGTCGTCGGTCTGCCGCGACGTGATCATCGCGATCGGAATGTCGGTGCATCCCGGCAGCGTACGAAGCGTGCGGATGAAGCTGATGCCGTCCATGTGGGGCATTTCGTAGTCGACCAGCACGAGATCGAACACGCGATCGCGCGCGCAAGCCAGCGCCTCGACGGGATCGAGGAAGGTGGTGGCCTCGACGAGGCCTTCCGCTTCGATATGACGTTTCAGGAAATTGAGGACAGAGCGGCTGTCATCAACCAGAAGCGCTTGGGTCAGCATCGGCGGCCGGACTCGTTCGGATGGCGAGGCATGACCTCAACGAATAGCCTGCGCGATTTAACGCGGAGCAAACAACCATGCCGCGGCAAACCGCCTCAACGTTGCGCGCAGCGCATGAGATTTGTGCGGGCTATGCACGCATGCATGCAGACGCGAAGTTTTAGGGATTGTGACCCGTAGTTGTACGGGGGACTCCATTAGGGGTTTGCATACTCTCCTACGCGAATAGTCGTTACGCGGGATTCGCGCGATGCGTGCAGTGAGTCCTGACGAAATTTGGGGGACGAATGTCGTCTGATGTCACTGAGCCGAAGTGGTCCCTACGGCTGCCTGCAGATTGCAGCATTGCTGCGATCCGCAGCGTCTACGACCTGATCCGCGAAGCGTTCGGCCGGCAGGACCGGCTCGAGATCGATTGCTCCAGCGTCGACAAGGCCGACGTGACCTCGATCCAGCTTCTGCTGTCGGCTGCCAAGACCGGCGATGCCCAAGGCCGCCCGGTGGTCCTGACTTCCTTCTCCCAATCTCTGCGCAACACCCTTCGCCGCGCCGGTTTCGCCAGCGATGCGATGATCGATCAGCACTTCCCGCAAAAGAAAGATGGCGTCTAATGGCCACGATTCTCACGGTCGACGATTCCCCCAGCATCCGGCAGATGATCAAGGTCGTGCTCGAGCCGGCCGGTCACAGCGTGATCGAGGCCGGTGACGGCGCGCAAGGCCTCGCCAAGGCGCAGGCCGGCAAGCTCGACCTCGTCATCACCGATCTTAATATGCCTGTCATGAACGGGCTGGAGCTGATCAAGGCGCTGCGCAAGCTGCCGAGCGCGGTCGGCATGCCCATCGTGTTCCTGACCACGGAATCCAACGACACGGTGAAGCAGGAAGCCAAGAGCGCCGGTGCCACCGGCTGGATCACAAAACCGTTCAAGCCGGAGCAGCTGCTCGCTGTCGTCGCCAAGCTGGTGCGTGCATGAGTGCGATGGACCCGACAGAGGTCTTTCGCCAGGAAGCCAGCGAGCTGTTCGAGGTCCTGGAAGGGGCCCTGCTCGACCTCGGCCAGCGTCCCGACGACCGCGAGCTGGTCGATTCCGCCTTCCGCGCCCTGCATACGATCAAAGGCTCGGGCGCGATGTTCGGCTTCGACAAGGTCGCCTCCTTCACCCACGAATTCGAAACCGCGTTCGACCGCGTCCGCAAGGGCGAGATCAAGCCGACCCAGGAGCTGATCTCGGTCGCGCTGGCCGCCAAGGACTATATCCGTGCGCTGATCGAGGATCCGCAGTCGACCGACGATATCATCGGCGATGGCATCCTCGACGACCTCAAGCGCTTCGTGTCGTCGGATCAGCCTGCCGCGCCGGTGGCCGAGATCGCGGAAGCACCGCCGCTCGCACCCGCCGAGAGCAAGCAGGCCGGTTGGCACCTTTACCTGGAGTTCGAATCCCACATTCTTCGCAACGGCTCGAATCCGCTCGACCTGCTGGAAGATCTTTGCAAGCTGGGTCCCTGCTTCGTCGTGCCTGTTACCGACGGCATCCCGTTCCTCGACGAGATGGAGCCGGAAGACTGCTATCTGAAGTGGGACGTCAAGCTGCACGCGGCCTGCGACAAGGACGCGATCGACGACGTCTTCATGTTCGTCTCGGACGAGATGAAGCTGACGCTGTCGCCGCTGGAGCACGTCGAAGCGCCCGCGCCGGCGCCGCTGTTCCTGCTCCTCGACGAGGAGCCGGTCGCCGAAATGCCCGTGCCGGTGGTCGAGGCTGCCGCGGCGCCCGTCGCCGCGCAGCCCGTCGCAAGGGCGGAGCCAAAATCCGAAGCCAAGCCTGAACCGAAGGCCGAAGCCAAGCGCGACGATCGCGGCATCGCCACGGTCCGCGTTCAGGCCGAGCGCCTCGACGAGCTGATGGACCGCGTCGGTGAACTCGTCATCGCCCAGGCGCGGCTGACCCAGCTCGCCGCCTCCGGCTCCGATCTCTCGATCAAGATGATCGCCGAGGAAATCGAGCGTCTCGCGTCCTCACTTCGCGACACCACGATGGGCGCGCGCATGGTGCCGATCGGCTCGCTGTTCGGCCGCTTCCGCCGCCTGATCCACGATCTGTCGCGCGACCTGTCGAAGCCGGTCGAGTTCGTCACCACGGGTGAGGACACCGAGCTCGACAAGACCATGATCGAGTGTCTGGCCGATCCGCTGGTGCACCTGATCCGCAACGCCATCGACCACGGCATCGAGGACACCTCGACCCGCACCGCCAACGGCAAGACCGAGCAAGGCAGGATCGAGCTCGCGGCCGTGCATTCGGGCGCGCAGGTGCTCGTCACCGTGAAGGACAATGGCGGCGGCCTCAACACCGCCCGCATCCGCGCCAAGGCCGAAGAGCAGGGCCTGATTGCCGCTGGTGCCGTGCTCTCCGATCACGAGATCCATCAATTCCTGTTCCATCCGGGCTTCTCGACCGCGCAGACCATCTCTGCGCTGTCCGGCCGCGGCGTTGGCATGGACGTGGTCAAGCGCACCATCGAGAACATGCGCGGTTCGATCGACCTGTCGACCAGGCCGGGCCAGGGTACGACGGTGACGCTGCGCCTGCCGCTGACGCTCGCGATCATCGAAGGTCTTCTGATCCGCGTCGGCGAGGGCCGCTACATCATTCCGCTATCGGCCGTGGAGGAATGCATCGAGCTGACCGCCGAGGACGAACGCTCCCGCGGGCGCAACTTCCTCAATGTGCGCGGCAACCTCGTGCCCTTCCTGCGCCTGCGTGAGATCATGTCGTCGTCGGGTACGCCCGATCGGCACCAGAAGACGATCATCATCTCGACCGGCGAGACTCATGTCGGCCTCGTCGCCGACCAGATCATCGGAAACCACCAGACCGTGATCAAGTCGCTCTCCAAGCTGCATTCGGACGTCACGATCTTCTCCGGCGCGACCATCCTGGGTGACGGCACGGCGGCGCTGATCCTCGACGTCGCCCAGCTCGTCATGCTGGCGCAGTCGAAGGTCGAGAAACAGCATATCAGCGAGGCGGCGTGATGACCGACGATTTGGCAGGAGAACACCAGGCCGACGCGATGCAGGTCGTGATGATCGGCCTCGGCGAGGAGAAATTCGCGCTCGATGCCGGCCTCGTGCGCGAGATCATCGATCCCGTGCCCGTGACCAGGGTGGCCGGCGCGCGGGCTTTCGTTCCCAGCGTGATCAACGTGCGCGGCAACGTCATTCCGCTCGCGGATCTGCGCATCCGCTTCGGCATGCCGCAGCCGGAAGATTCCGTGGATACGCGCATCGTCGTCATCGAGATCGAGCTCGATGGCGAGCCGGTGCTGGTCGGCGTCACCGCCGACAAGGTCTACGAAGTCACCGAGATCTCGCAGACCGACGTGCAGCAGACGCCGCGCGTCGGCATGCACTGGAAGCCGGAGTTCATTCGCTTCATTGCGAAGTGGCGTGAAGAGTTCGTCATCGTTCCCAACATGGAACGTATTCTGAATTGAAACGAGGTCTCGGGGCGAGACTGGGTTAGGGGCTGGATATGAGATTTACGATCAAGGCAAAGCTTGCCAGCGCGTTCGGCGTGGTCCTGTTGCTCTCGATGGCCGCGGGGGGTCTCGCTTATGTCAAGCTGACCGAGATGATCGACACCGCGGACAGCCTGATCTCTCGTGCCAACCGGATGGAGCGTGCCGCGGAACTCGAGAAAAACATCCTCCTCCAGGTTCGCGCCGAGAAGAACATGATCGTGGCTCCGGAGAGCGAAGCGGAGCGCTTCCTCGCCGAGATCGCCAAGCAGCGCGACATCCTCCTCAAGCTGAAAGAGGAAATCCAGGCCGTCGCTTCGCCCGAAGGCAAGAAGCTGCTCGACAATTTCGGTGCTGCTTATGGCCGCATGAATGCGGTTCAGGATGAAGCCCTGAAGCTCGCCAGGACGGACAAGGCGAAGGCCGCTGAGCGGTCGATGACCGAGGTCCGCAAGGCAGTTGGCGAGGCCATGGAAGCGGCCAATGCCTACATCGTCAACGTCAAGAAGAATATGGCGGATCAGTCGGCCCAGGCTCATGAAGACGGCGGCCGCGCGCAGTTCCTGCTGATCACGGCTGTGCTGGTGTCGCTGCTGGTCGGCCTGATTGCTGCGGTCTGGATTTCCATCAGCATCACCCGAGGTCTCGGCCGCGCGGTCGGCCTTGCCGGCGCGGTTGCAAATGGCGACCTCAGCCAGATGATCAGTGTCTCCAGCAATGACGAGACCGGCGATCTCATCAAGTCGCTGAACGTGATGGTCGAGAAGCTCCGCCAGATCGTAGCCGAAGCACTCACCGCCGCGCAGAACGTCTCCGCCGGCAGCCAGGAGCTCTCGGCCAGCGCCGAGCAACTCTCGCAGGGCGCGACCGAGCAGGCCTCGTCCGCCGAGGAAGCGTCTTCTTCGATGGAAGAGATGGCCTCGAACGTGAAGCAGAACGCCGACAACGCCAACCAGACCGAGAAGATCGCGGCTCAGTCGGCCAAGGATGCCGAAGCCAGCGGTGTCGCCGTCGGCCGCGCCGTCCAGGCAATGCAGACCATCGCCGAGAAGATCACCATCGTGCAGGAGATCGCGCGTCAGACCGACCTGCTCGCCCTGAACGCCGCGGTCGAAGCCGCCCGCGCCGGCGAGCACGGCAAGGGCTTTGCGGTGGTCGCCTCGGAGGTGCGCAAGCTCGCCGAGCGCAGCCAGGCCGCCGCGGCCGACATCGGTACGCTCTCGAGCGAGACCGTGAAGGTTGCGCAGGAAGCCGGCGACATGCTGTCGAAGCTCGTACCCGACATCAAGAAGACGGCCGAACTGGTGCAGGAGATCACCGCGGCCTGCCGCGAGCAGGACGTCGGCTCCTCGCAGATCAACCAGGCGATCCAGCAGCTCGACAAGGTCGGCCAGCAGAACGCCAGCGCCTCCGAACAGGTGTCCTCGACCTCGGAAGAGCTTGCCTCGCAGGCCGAGCAACTCCAGTCGACCATCTCGTTCTTCCGCATCGAGCATGCCGGACGTAGCGAAAGCGCGGCGCCAGCGCCGATCGACCGCGCCGTCACCCAGCTGCGCAGCAAGGCGGCGCACATGCAGGCCGCGGATCGTGGCGCGAAGAAGCCCGTGCCCGCTCGCAAGCCGGCGCGCGCGATGAAGGTCGCCAATGGCGGCGGCTTCGCCTTCGACATGCATGACGGCGAAGACGATCGTGACGCCGAGTTTCAGCGCTGACAACAAGAACCATCTGACCCTGGACTGAGCAATGGCCGCAACCTCGCAATATCTGACGCTCGGGCTCGCCGGGGAGACGTTCGGCATCTCGATCCGCAACGTGCGGGAAATTCTCGACATGCGGCCGATCTCGCGCCTGCCGCATGCGCCGAATTTCCTGCTCGGCATGATCGACGTGCGCGGCGCCGGTTACCCGATCGTGGATCTCCGCACCAAGCTCGGCCTGCCGGCCGTGGCAGCGACGGAAGCGACCCGCATCATCATCCTCGACGTGCCGATGAAGGACCGCCTGGTCGGCGTCGGCTTCGTCGCCGACTGCGTGTTCGAGGTCACCGACATCGACGAGCAGGCGATCGAGCCGATCCCCGAGGTGGGCGGCAAATGGCAGTCCGACTACGCCGCCGGCATCGGCCGCAAGGGCGAGAAATTCGTCGTCATCTTCGACCTCGCCAAGCTGATGGCGAACGACGAGCTACCGGGCGAGGCGCCTCGCGCCGCCTGAAATCTTGCAAGTGTGAAGCGTGATCGAGCGTAAGCACCCCAATTCGAACCAACGAGACTGATATGAGATTCACCGTCAAAGCCAAGCTTGCCAGCGCCTTCGGCGTCGTCATCCTGCTGTCCATGATCGCCGGAGCGGTCGGCTATCTGAAGCTGTCGGATATGGTGGGCACCACTGAGCAGCTGGTCGGCCGCGCGGGCCGGATGGAAAAGGCCGCGGAGCTCAAGGAAGGCGTGCTGTTCCTGGTGCGCGCCGAGAAGAACTCGATCCTCGCCGCAAACGATGCCGAATACGACCAGGACGTCGCCGACCTGGCCAAGAATCGCGAAGCGCTGACCAAGTCCAAGGACGAGATCGCGGCCGCAGCCAGCGAAAGCGGCAAGAAGCTGATGGAAAATTTCTCCGTCGCGTTCGCCAAGCTGAACGCCTATCAGGACGAGACGGTCAGGCTTGCGAAGACCGACAAGCCGAAGGCGCTCGATCGCTCCATGCATGACGGCCGCAAGGTCGTGGCGGATGCGCTGGAGGCGGCCGACGGCTACATCAAGAACGTCAAGAGAAACATGGCGGAGCAGGCCGAGCAGTCCAAGCAGGACGGCGCCCGCGCCGAGATGCTGCTGATGAGCCTGGTGATTGCCTCGCTCCTGATCGCCGTTGTCGCGGCGACCTGGATCGCACTCAATATCAGCCGCGCGCTGGCGCTGGCCGTCGGCCTTGCCGACGCGGTCGCGATCGGCGATCTCAGTCAGAAGATCGAATCCTCGAGCAATGACGAGATCGGCGATCTCATCAAGTCGCTGAACGCGATGACGGTGAACCTGAACGCCACCGCGGCCCTGGCCAACCAGATCGCGCAGGGCGACCTCACCGTCGAGGCCAAAGCGCTGTCGGACAAGGATACGCTCGGCCTCGCGCTCGAGCGCATGGTGGAAAAGCTCCGTCAGATCGTCTCGGAAGCCCTGACCGCGGCGCAGAACGTCTCCGCCGGCAGCCAGGAGCTCTCGGCCAGCGCCGAGCAGCTTTCGCAGGGCGCGACCGAGCAGGCCTCGTCCGCCGAGGAAGCTTCCTCCTCGATGGAAGAGATGGCTTCGAACGTGAAGCAGAACGCTGACAACGCCAACCAGACCGAGAAGATCGCCGCGCAGTCGGCCAAGGATGCCGAAGCCAGCGGTGCTGCGGTGGGCCGTGCCGTCAACGCAATGCAGACCATCGCCGAGAAGATCACCATCGTGCAGGAGATCGCTCGCCAGACCGACCTGCTTGCGCTCAACGCGGCGGTCGAGGCGGCGCGCGCCGGCGAGCATGGCAAGGGCTTTGCCGTGGTCGCCTCCGAAGTGCGCAAGCTCGCCGAGCGCAGCCAGGCGGCTGCCGCCGAGATCGGCACACTGTCGGCCGAGACCGTCAAGGTCGCGCAGGAGGCGGGCTCCATGCTCGCCAAGCTTGTTCCAGACATCAAGAAGACGGCAGAGCTGGTCGAGGAGATCACCGCGGCCTGCCGCGAGCAGGACGTCGGTTCGGCCCAGATCAACCAGGCGATCCAGCAGCTCGACAAGGTCGGCCAGCAGAACGCCAGCGCATCCGAGCAGGTGTCCTCGACCTCGGAAGAGCTCGCCTCGCAGGCCGAGCAGCTCCAGTCGACGATCGCCTATTTCCGCATCGAGCATGGCGGCAAGAGCCATGCGCCGGCGCCGATCGACCGGGCCGTCAATCAGCTGCGCACCAAGGCAGCGACCATGGCGGCGGCCGAGCGCCCCGCCAAGAAGCCGCAGGCCAGGCCGGTGCGCGCCATGAGGGCCGCGGGCAGCGGCGGCTTTGCTTTCGACATGAACGATGGTGAGGATGATCGGGACGCCGATTTTCAGCGCTGAGAGTCTCCGGGGATAGGTCCGCCCCTTGAGCGTGGACCTATCCTCTTCTGCTGTGCGTAACCGCGTAGGATTCAAGATGGCCCGTCTGGCCCGACATTCATTGCATGCGGGCCCTCGGGGCCGGGGCAGGCGGACATGATGCCCGCCATGCAGGATACGGCTGTGCATCTGTCGGATCGTCACTTCCGGACCATTGCCGAACTGATCGAAGGCCAGGTCGGAATCAAGCTGCCGCAGGGCAAGCGGTTGATGCTGGAGGGGCGCCTGCACAAGCGTGTGCGCGCACTGAACTTCTCCGACCTGAACGAATATGTCGACAACCTGTTCGAGGCCGCGCATTTCGACACCGAGCTCACCCATCTCATCGATGTGGTGACGACCAACAAGACCGACTTCTTCCGCGAGCCGCAGCACTTCTCGTTCATGCGGGACATTGCCATCTCGGCGCTGCTCAAGTCGCACGGTCGCAAGAATGCGGACCTGAAATTCTGGAGCTCGGCGAGCTCCACCGGCATGGAAGCCTACACCACTGCGATGGTGCTGGACGACATGACGCGGAGCGGTTCGCGGTTTCAATACCGTATCCTTGGAACCGACATCTCGACCGCTGTGCTGCGCCTCGCCAAGACCGCGATCTACACCCGCGACGTGCTCGCGCCGGTGCCTGAGCCGTTCGTGAAGCGATATTTCCTGTCGTCGCGGGATCGCTCCCGTAGCGAGGTTCGCGTGGTGCCGGAGCTTCGGCGCATGACGCATTTCATGCGGATGAACCTGATGGACCCGTCTTATCCGGTCGACCGGGACGTCGACATGATTTTCTGCCGCAATGTGCTGATCTATTTCGACAAGCCGACGCAGCGCAAAGTCGTCGAGCAGCTTTGCAGTCATCTGCGGCCGGGCGGGTATTTGCTTGTCGGCCATTCGGAATCCATGATTCACAGTTCCGTTCCGGGGTTGAAGCAGGTGCAGCCCACCATTTTTCAGGTCTGATTGGAGCGCCGCGGACAATGCCGAAGGAGAAAGTTCGCGTACTGATCGTGGACGATTCGGCGTCGGTGCGCCAAATTCTTCAGACGATCCTCAACGACGATCCCGACATCGAAGTGATGGGGACAGCGTCCGATCCGTTCGTGGCGGCGCGGCGTCTCCAGGACGAAATCCCCGACGTCATGATCCTCGACCTCGAGATGCCGCGCATGGACGGCATGACGTTCCTGCGCAAGATCATGGCGCAGCGTCCGATCCCGGTGATCATCTGCTCCTCGCTGACCGAGGAAGGCTCGAACGTGATGTTCGAGGCGTTCGAGGCCGGCGCTGTCGACATCGTCCCCAAGCCGAAGATCGACACGCGACAGGCGCTGCTGGAGTGCTCCACGCGGCTGCGCGAATCCGTGAAGTCGGCGGCGCGTGCACGCGTGCGGCCTCGCACGGAGCGGCGGATGATCGAGAAGAAGCTGACGGCCGACGCCATCATCCCGCCGCCGGTGCAGGGCAAGGTTCGGCCGACGACCGAGCGCATCGTCTGCATCGGTGCCTCGACGGGAGGAACAGAAGCGCTCAACGACGTGCTCGAGATGCTGCCGGCGAACTGTCCTCCCATCCTGATCGTCCAGCACATGCCGGCGGGCTTCACCGCTGCCTTTGCCAGGCGCCTCGACGGCGTCTGCCAGCTCCGCGTCAAGGAGGCGGAGGATGGCGAGCCGGTGCTGCCGGGCTGGGCCTATATCGCGCCGGGCGCCCGCCACATGCTGCTCCAGCGCATCGGCCTGCGCTATCAGGTCGCGATCAAGGACGGCCCGCCGGTGTCGCGGCATCGCCCCTCGGTCGATGTGCTGTTTCGCTCCGCGGCCCAGCATGCCGGCGCCAACGCGCTCGGGGTCATCATGACCGGCATGGGCGACGACGGCGCGCGCGGCATGCTGGAAATGCGCAAGCTCGGTGCCTCGACCCGGGCGCAGGACGAAGAGAGCTGCGTGGTGTTCGGCATGCCCAAGGAAGCCATCGCCCATGGCGGGGTCGAGAAGGTGGTTTCGCTGAATCACATCCCGCGCGAGATCATGCAGTGGTATCAGGCGGGGCACGCGGCGGTGACGGGTTGATCGCGATGTCCGCCACTCCGGCCAACAATTTGATTGATGCGATCGTCGCGGTCGAGGACGTCTCGTCGCGCATCGAGGACGTGTTTTCGCGCGTCGGCCACGAGCTCGGTCGTGGCCACATCATCTTCAAGGAGCTGAATCAGGGGCTCGCCTCTCTTTCCGAAGAACTCTCCGGTGCCGAGATCGAGGGCGCCGCGACCGCGTTGCAGGAGATCGCGGCGCGGCTGAGCGGGCTCGCGCGGGCCTTGCCGGCCGAGAGCGCCTTGCTGACGACGATCGGCAAGAACACGGCGGAGGCATCCGCGCTGCTGAAGCCGCTGTTCAAGCATATCCAGATGATCACCATCATCGCGCGCAGCGCGCGGATCGAGGCGGCGTCGCTCGACGGCGATCGCGAGGGCTTTCTCGCCTTCACGCAGGAGGCCTACGATCTCGGCAAGGCTGTGCAGGGCTCGATCGAGGGGTGCGCGCGAGACCAGCAGCGTCTGTCGGACGCGGTCGCCACCGCCTCCGGCCGGCAGAAGGAGTTCGAGAGAATCTACGGCGATCAGCTGGTCGCGGAGAGCGCCGAACTCGGTGCTGCCTATTCCGGCCTGCGCGATCAGCGCAGCAAGAGCAGCCATCTCGCCGATCTCGCCAGCGCCAGCACGCGGAAGATCGCCGAGGCGGTCGGTGGCGCGATCATTTCCCTGCAGGCCGGCGACAGCACGCGGCAACGCCTTGAACATGTCTGCCACGGCTTGCGCCTCTCGTCCGGATCGAAGCCGAGCCTCGTCCCGGAACCGGTCGCAAGCGAGGATGGCGCGCATGCGATCCGCCGGCTGCAGGCGGCCCAGCTCAGGGACGCGCAGCGCGAGTTCGGCGGCGACATCGGCCAGATCATCCGCGCGCTGTCGGCGATCCTGAACGATGCAGGTGGCGTCGTCGGTCACGGCCGCTCGCTGTTCGGTGGCGAGAACGGTTCCTCCGCCTCGTTCCTGACCCGCATCAAGCAGACGCTGGCACAGGCATCGACCCTGATCGGCACGTGCGAGAGCGCCGGCCGTTCGGTCGATGAGGCGCTCGCAGTCGTCGAGGATACGCTGGCGAAATTCCGCCACGCCATCGCGGGCCTGGCCGAGGCTACGGTCGACATCACGCTGATCGGCATGAACGCGGGTCTCAAGGCGAGCCACCTCGGCAGCCGCGGCAGCGCCTTCGTCGTCATCGCCAACGAGCTCAAGGCGACCGCCGACCAGGTCTCCGCCGGCGCCGGGCGCTTGCGGCCCGTGCTCGACGGCATCGAGCGGTCCGCCAACGAATTAAAGGAGCTCCGCGTCCAGGGCGATCCCACGCAGCTCGCCGATCTGGAGCCGCAGATTCTCCAGGCGCTGCGCGAGGTCGAAGCCGGCAACGAACGGCTCGGCGCACTGATGAGCCGGCTCGTCGACGAAGGCGCCGAGTTCGAAGGCCTGATGAATTCCGCGCAGGGCCTGATGAGCTCGCTCGGTGAGAGCTCTGCGACGCTGCCCACCGTCGCTGCGCGCCTGGAGACGGCAAGCGCCGGCACGCATCTGCCGCAGCCGCAGGACGCGGCGCAGCTCGACGATCTCTTCGCGCGTTACACAATGGAGCGCGAGCGCGACGTCCACCGGGATTTTTTGCAAGCCCTCGGGCTGTCGTCGAGCGCCGCCGCCCGCCGGGTCGCGGCGGTTGAGCCTGCGGATGACGGCATCGAGTTGTTTTGAGTTGCGGCCGGCGTCGCGCATGTGGCACCGGCAATTTGACGAATTGGTTTTGCGAGGTGTTAACCGTGGTGGAATACCCACCATATCAGTCATTGTCGCGCCCCAGAGTTCGTCGCAAATACGTTTGAATATTACGACGGATGTTTTTCATGCTGAGAGACGGCAAATACGCTGCCTGGTTCAGAACCCCGCGCGGCCAGGGCACAGGCCTTGTCGAATTGGTCGAGGGGCGGATCTCGGGCCGCGACAGCTTCTTCACTTATGGCGGCTCCTATCAGGTCGATCAGCAACGCTTCACGGCTGTCCTGACCGTGAAGCGCCATGCCGAGGGCAATCCCAGCGTGTTTGGTCCCGATGAGGTCGAGGTCAATTTGACCGGCCTGTGCAGCGGCGCGATGGCGACATGCTCGGGCACGGCGCGAGAGGCGCCGGAGGTCAGGTTCGAGTGCACGCTGATCTACAGCCAGGAAGAAGCGCTGCCAGCCGACGCCAAATGCGCGGTCCTCAAGCTCAATCCCGACAAGCTGCCCAAGGGACTCGACAGCCGGTCGCGGCCAAGGCCGCCGTTTACGCCCTCCAGGCCCCCCGCCTCCTGATGTGTGCCTTGCGCCTTAGCTTTGCGTTGACGCTGTTAGCGCGAAAGCGCCTGAGGACTGCACCGCGGCAAGAGTGCTTTTAGAAGTGAAATCTAGGTTGAGGCCATAACAAAAGGCGGACAGGGATATGCCTCAGATCTGGATGACTTATGACGAACTCGCGACCCTCAGCGGCTGTAGCGCCGACGAAGCCAGGGTGCTGGCAATGCATCTGTCGCTCGATCGCCGCAAGAGCCGCGATGGAAACACCCGCGTCAAGCTGGACTTTGGCTTGATGACCCGGTTCTTCGAGACCATTCGCGAGGGCGAATTCGGCCTCGATGATGCGGTCACGGCGCTGCGCGAAACCCACCGGCAGATGTCCGGCGGCTTCGGCACCGATCAGGACAGCTTCAGGCGCGGCGTGGCGTAAGTCCGCCGCTCCGGCAGCAGTCGGCTCCGTTCGAATCAGGCATAGTCTGCCAGCCGGAATTTGGCGCGACCTCCGGGGTTTCACACCGGAACAGGTCGAAGCCAACGGGATCCGCGCTGGGAGGTTGCCATGATGAGAGCCGTGTGCCTGGCGGGTGCGTTGTTTTTTGCGCTCCCGCCTCTTCTCGTGACGGCCGCCAGCGCCGAAGTGGTCAAACTGCGGGCCGAACTCAAGGGTAGCAACGAGGTGCCGCCCAACACGAGTTCCGGCTCCGGCAAGGCCGAGGCGGCTTTCGACACCGATACCAAGGTCCTGACCTACACGGTCACCTACGCGGATCTGACCGGTCCCGCACTCGGCGCGCATTTCCACGGACCGGGCGAATCCGGCAAGAATGCCGGCATCGCGCTGCCGTTCAAGTCGACGCAAAGCCCGATCCAGGGCACCGCGACCCTCACCGAGACGCAGGCTGCCGATCTCTTGGCCGGCAAATGGTATGCGAACATCCATACCGCGGCCAATCCAGGCGGTGAGCTGCGCGGGCAGATGGCAAAATAATCTGTCGGACCAGGCCGCACGTCGCGCTCGCGATGTGAGCTGACGCCGCTCGCGTCAGGACGGCGGTCTGGGCAGGAAAGCCAGAATGGTTTGGGCGAGGCTGACGCCGAAGATGCCGCCGGCCGCCTTTTGCAGCACGTCGAGGAACCGCGGATCGCGGTCGGGCACCAGCGTCTGCAGGATCTCGAGTCCGAGGGCGACGGCGATCACGAATGCGCAAGCCAGCCTGAAGCGCCCCGGCAGCAGGAAGGACAGCAGGAAGCCCAGCAGGCAATAGGCGCTGAAGCGCTCGATGACGACGACCCAATAGGCCTCGGCATGGCCCATCAGCACCGGCCTGCCCGCAAGCGTAGCCAGCGTGGCATAGACGATCAGCGCAAGGCAGATGGCCGCAGCTGCGATGAGATGATTTCGGCGCATTGCAGCATCATAGCCGGTCGACCGGCGTGCCGCTCTCGAAAGCGGAAAATATCGTTAAGGGGCGTATGTCGTCGATTGTGTGTTCATGACCGGTGGTTCGCACCGGGACATGTTCGGGTTGGCAACTGTTCGAGTTCGGGCCAGCCGGGCAGGGTTACGCCACCAGTGCGCTGTCGCGGGCCGGAGCCGCGGCTGCGCTCGCCGCACGCCGCGACGCCATCAATTCGCTGAATTTCGCGAAGGGCAGGGGCGCGGCGACGAGATAGCCCTGGCCCTCCTCGACGCCGCACGAGATCAGCGCGCGAACCTGCTCCTCGGTTTCGACGCCTTCCGCAACCACGGTCATGTGGAAGTCCCTGGCGAGCGCCACCAGCATCTCCACGATCGTCGTGGTCGAGGCGTCCACCGTGATGGTGTCGACGAAGAACTTGTCGATCTTGATCGTGTTGGCGCCAAGACCCTTCAGCCGCGACAGCCCGCTATGGCCGACACCGACGTCGTCGATGGCAACGCGAAAGCCGTAGTCGCGCAACTCACCCACCACGGCCGCGGCGCGCGCCAGATCGTCGAGCTCGTCGCGCTCTGTCACCTCGAGCACGATCTGCCGCGCGGACACGCGTGCCGTAGCGACGGTGCTGCGGAGCGTTTCGACGAACCCTGCGCCGAGCATGTGTCTGGGCACGACATTGAACGAAAGCTTGAAATCCTTGTCGGCCTTGAGATGCGGCTGGAGGTCGGCCAGCGCGCGGCCGAGCAGCTGCCAGGTCATGGCCTCGATCCGTCCGCTGGATTCCGCCAGCGGAATGAAGTTCATCGGCGGCACCACCGTGCCGTCTTCGCGCAGCCAGCGCGCCAGGATCTCGCAGCCCCTGATCTCGCCGGTGTGAAGATCGAAGATCGGCTGGAAGTAAGGCTTGAATTCACCCCGCGCCAGCGCACGATCGAGATCGGCGACCGGTCCCTCCATCCGCCGCGTTCGCGACAGCAGGACGCCGAACAGCGCGCCGAGCGCAAACGCGACCGCCATCGCCGGCCAGTAGACGTCGCTGTTCCATGTCGACAGCACGGATCTGTCGATGCGAATGACCGCGCGCAACGGATAGCGCGCTGAGCTTTTCTCGAAATCAATCGGATGCGCCAGCGTCTTGTCGGCGTCGAGCGCGAACTCGCCGAGCTGTGCGCCGTTCTTGAGTGCAAGCAGCACCTCGCCATGGGCGCGCAGCTCGGCCGGCATGATGTCGAACAGGCTGGAGTTGATGCCGAGAATGGCGACCAGTGCCTTGTCGTCGCCGATGTCCCTGAGCACGCCGAGGGCGTCGCCGCCGAACTGCTCGACACGAAACAGCATCAGCTTCGAATCGCGCGACGCAAGCATGTCGGCCCGATCGACCCAGCCCTTGTCGAATTCGAGCGTCTCCGAATAGGCCGAGCAGATCACCGAGCCGTCGGAATTGACGAGGCGGACGTCCTTCACGGCGGAGCGTTGATAGACGTGGAGGCGGATCGCCTGGAGCGAGGCGGGGGCGCATGTGGCGAGCCCGCGGCCGGCGAGCTCGTCAAGGCTCGCGGTCGCGAAGTCGACGGCGAATTCGGACCGGCGCAGCACGACTTCGGTCAGCTCGTCGAGCTGGCGCGCTTGCTGATCCCGGATGAACCGCGTCGCCGCGATGTGACCGGCAAGGGCGAACGCAGCCATGCCCGCAAGCACGAGCACCACCAGTGAGAGTTTCGGCCGTGCTGCTTTCATCCGGCCCGCAGAGGTTAAGAGAATATGACGAGAACTCTAACCTCGGAGGCGCTAAGATAGGGTTTAAGGCGACCGGATGAGGTTGCGTGAACGAGAGTTCACGGATCAACCGGCGGGGCAGCTCCCGAAGATCTCCGCCGCGATGGATGATGTTGGCGGCGTCAGGCGTGGCGGCGTAAATGCGATTTCACACAGACGGGACTGAGATGGCGAGTGCCGATGCCTATCGTCCAGCTATCCGGCCTCGTCACCCACAATCGCCACGCCACGAACAAGATATCAACGGCGAACCAAATCGACATCACAATTAGGAGAGAGTTTGCCATGATGGGCTCCGCCTCCCGCATTCCTTTAGGGAACAATGCTGAGGCGGCCCGAGAGTTCCCTCCGTCGAGGATTGGGCAAGCGACCGGCGCGGCCCAAATTCTCGTCATCCGCGGGTCTCGCCCGTCGGGGCAAGCGCGACGACGATCGTCTCACTGCAAGACGATGGTGCCGGAAAGGCGCGGCGTTCAACGCCGATTGTAGGACCAGCCCTTGTCGACGTCGGTCGGGTAGCGCGCCGCGAAGTAAGGATTCTTGAGGCAGTTATGCGCGGGATCATAGATCCGGTCCGCACATTCGTGGAAATTCAGGAATCGGCAATCGAAACCAAACGCACACCAGGGTGCTCCATTCGGGAATCCGAACCCCACGGGAACTTGCGCCGACGCCACGGAAGGCAGAGCCAGGAGCAACGCTACGACGAGTGCGCGAGACAACATGGTGCAATCCTCCAACAAATTATCGATCGGGTACCGAGGCCGTCGAGCAATTGCCTCGGCGACAAACAGCCGACTTTCAGTTGGAGAGCCTAACATCCGCGCGCGGAGAGATCGAGAGCGCTGCGGCGTCCGGAATGCGTCGTTTTGCGACTTGCATCCGGCTGCCGCCGACGGCAGTGGCCCGCATCCACGAATTGTCGCTCGCGCGGCGTACGCCCGCTAGCTCTTCTTGGCGGCCTTTGACTTGAGCGCCAGGCCGAGACGCAAGGCCATGCGCTTGATCGCGTCGGGCGATCGCCCGAGCTGCTTTGCCGCCTCCTCCAACGACGTCGAAGATTTGGCCAGCTCCATGAGCCGGCGGTCTTCCTTGAACGACCAGGGCTTCCGCGCCATAACCGAAATGATCCTCTTGCATCGACACACCGACAAAGCCGCCAAGCGGACCCATGTCGCTCGACGGCTTTGCTTGGGTGGGGCCGGGCTCTTGGGGAAGCCCGGTGCGGAGATGGATATGCGATCGGCGAGACTTCGCAACAAACAACGGGGATTAAGCTAACCCCTCAACCTTACCGCGAGGAAATCGGCGCCTGGCGCTCCGTACAACTCCGGGGTTTTCCTTGTCTCGCGCCGATCAGCGACGGTCGCGGCCATCCGGCCTGACGCCCCGCGACCATGTCCGATTGCCGCCGAACCGGTCTCCGCTCTCCCCGCAAGACCGCTTGCGAGATTTTCACATGCGGTCGGACGATATCGCGTAAAAGTTGCAAACTCTGATTCGTTGAAATTCCTCCAGGGCGCGCCATCGGAAAAATTGTTCCGTCACCCGATGCTGCACGCCGCATCGATTCAAAATTCGTTGAAGATCGATGTCGTGCAGGAGTCCGCGCGTGTATCAGCCGTTTCTCGTCTGCATCCGTCACGAGATCGTCGAATTCGTTCGGCTATGATCGTGTGAGCGATACGAATAACAAGAAGATCGAGATGATTGAAAAAACGCTATCTGCAAAGCCTCTAGCGAAGATGAGAGAACGGGCATTCGAAGGTGCGTTTCTCGGCATTGCGCTGATCGCAATGGCGGGATGGGCCTATTTCATCATTCTGCTGTCGGTGAAATTCTTCTTCTGGCTGTTTGGTTGATGCGAACGGCCAGGAAGCAAGCACGCTGCTGCCCAAAAATTCCCGCCTGTGACGACAAAATCAGCGGCCGTGATCACGATCTCGACACAACTCGAAGATGAGAATGTTCGCTCGCCGAATGGAGGCGACGGACGCGCAACCAAAGTGAGAGACGTTCGGATGAGCTGGGTTTCGATTCTGATTTCGACCTTCGTTGGCTTCTGCATCGGCTATGCGATGCGCGCGCGGCGGGCGCACAGGGAACAACGACCGATCCACGCGGCCTGGGAGCGCCAGCACGTGTCCTTTGCCAGGGCGCGCCGTGCGTTCTGAGTGGATTCAGCCGAAACCACACCCCGCGAAGGTAACCATGCGAGGCAGGTTAGGCCGTGCCCGATTTCGTTCCCTTCGCATGCCCTCATCAAGTTGCGCACGGTTCTTGCAGGCCTGTTGGTCTGAACGGCCCGTGGATCGCGAAAAAGGTGCGCCATGACGAGCGTCAGGAACAACAATGCGCCGCGGCGATATTTTGTTGATGCGGTCGGCAGGCGCGTTCTGATCGGTCTGACGCTCGAGGAGACCTTTGAGTTCGAGCGGCTCGACAGCGAGCCGGATGGCGGCCGAACCGGAGCAATCTGGATCGAGCGGAGCGCTCAGCCTGCTCCCGGCGAGCAGCGCTGGCTGGAGCTATATGCCAAGCATGAAGACGCATGGAAGGTCTGGATGGCGCAGAGCCGCGTCGATCAGCCTTACCTCTAGTCTTACAGGCCGGAATTTCAGGTCAATTCGTCCGGGAAGGGCGGCGCGGGAAAAAGCTTCGCGAGGCGGTCCAGCCCGATCCCGCGGACTCCAGCGTCCAGAGCATGCCGGGCCATGACGTGCCTGAACTTCCATTCAGGGCCCGAAAACTGGTCCGCGTCCCAGACCTGCGGCTTCGGACGACCATCCAGGCCGCGGATCCAGACGAAGTAGGATTCGTCCATCCTCGTGTGAGTTCCTTTTGCAGATCGACGCGGTCAGCCTGCCGTCACATCTTGCGGGACGGCAGCTGCCACGAAGGGGTGGTCGATCCGCTAGCCGAGACCGATGCGCTTCTGCTGATAGCCGCGATCGAGAATGGTTTGCCACCAGTTGCGGTTGTCGAAGAACCAGCGAACCGTCTTGGCCAGGCCGCTTTCGAAATTCTCGTCAGCGCGCCATCCGAGCTCGCGCTCGAGCTTCGAAGCATCGATCGCGTAGCGGCGATCGTGACCGGGGCGGTCGGCGACGAACGAAATGAGGCCGCGCCGGGGGCCTGCCGTGCGCGGCGACATTTCGTCCAGCATGTCGCAAATGCTTTCCACGACGTGCAAATTGGTGCGTTCGTTTCGGCCACCGACATTGTAGGTCTCGCCGATTGCGCCGCGCTCGAGCACGAGCGTGAGCGCCTTGGCGTGGTCCTCGACGTAGAGCCAGTCGCGAATGTTCTGGCCGTCGCCGTAAACCGGCAGCGGCTCGCCGGCGAGCCCCTTGATGATGATGTGGGGAATGAGCTTCTCGGGAAAGTGATACGGCCCGTAATTGTTCGAGCAGTTCGTCACCATCGTTGGAAGGTCGTAGGTCTCGCGCCAGGCGCGAACCAGATGATCGGAGGATGCCTTGCTCGCCGAATAGGGCGAGTTGGGCGAATAGGACGTGGTCTCGGTGAAGTAACCGTCCTTGCCGAGCGACCCGAACACCTCGTCGGTGGAGATGTGGAGAAAGCGGAACTGCGAGCGGCGGTCCGGGCTCAACCCCCTCCAGTATCGCAGCGCTTCCTGCAGCAGCGTGAAGGTGCCGACGATGTTGGTCTGGATGAACTCGCCGGGGCCGTCGATCGAACGATCGACGTGGCTCTCGGCCGCCAGGTTCATCACCGCGACGGGCTGATACTTCTCGAACAGCTTGCGAAGCGAGGCCGCCTCGCAAATGCATTGCTTCTCGAATGCATAACGCGGATTTGCCTCGGCGTCAGGGATCGACTCGAGGTTGGCCGCATAAGTCAGCTTGTCGATGTTGACGACGCGCGCGTGCGTATCGCGGAGGAGATGACGGACGACTGCGGAGCCGATGAAACCCGCACCGCCCGTGACGAAAATCGTGGAGCCTTCGAAACGCATGTGTGATCTGCCTCAGTCTTGAGCGGCGAAGGAACGGGCAACCGATTGCAGATACTCGCCGTAGCTGCTCTTGGCGGTCCTTTCTGCAACCTTCTTGAAGGCTTCGAGAGAAATGTAACCGCGCCGCAAGGCGATTTCCTCGGGGCAGGCGATGCGCAGGCCCTGGCGCTGTTCCAGGATCTGAACGAAGTGGCTGGCTTCGACCAGCGAGGCGTGCGTGCCGGTGTCGAGCCAGGCAAACCCGCGCCCGAGCACTTCGACGAACAGGTCGCCGCGCGCGAGGTAGGCGTTGTTCACGTCGGTGATCTCGATCTCGCCCCGCGCCGAAGGTTTGATCCCCGCAGCGATCTCGACCACGCTGTTGTCGTAGAAATAGAGGCCGGTCACGGCCACATTCGACTTCGGCTGCTTGGGTTTCTCTTCGATCGAGCGCGCACGTCCGTCACTATCGAGCTCGACCACGCCGTATTGCTCGGGTGAGTTGACGACGTAGCCGAAGATCGTGGCGCCGCTCTTGCGAGTTGCCGCCCTGGCCAGCATCTCCGGAAGTCCGTGGCCGTAGAAGATATTATCGCCGAGAACCAGCGCGACGGAATCCGATCCCACGAATTCGCGGCCGACGATGAAGGCGTCGGCAAGACCGCGCGGGGTGTCCTGCGTGGCGTAGGAGAAGTTGACGCCGATCTCCGATCCATCGCCGAGCAAGCGCTGGAACAGCGGCTTGTCCTGCGGCGTCGAGATGATGAGAATGTCGCGGATCCCAGCGAGCATCAATGTCGACAGCGGATAGTAGATCATCGGTTTGTCGAAAACCGGAAGCAGCTGCTTCGATACCACTGTCGTGACGGGAAAAAGGCGCGAGCCTGTTCCGCCAGCGAGTATAATTCCCTTCATAGGTCCCTCTGGTTTACCAATTCGAAAATATCAGATAGTGTGCGCTGCACAAGATTGTTGTACGCGCGGAGCTGAAGTCGCTGGAATGAACGTTATCAAGACAGATCTGCCCGAGGTTTTGATCATCGAGCCGAAGCTATTCGGCGATCAACGCGGCTTTTTCTTGGAGACCTACCAATTCGAGCGCTACGCGCAGAGCGGGGTTGCGCAGCCGTTCGTTCAGGACAATCTGTCACGCTCGCGTCATGGAGTGTTGCGTGGGCTGCACCTACAGAATCCGGGCACGCAGGGCAAGCTGGTCACGGCGCTCCGCGGCCGGGTTCTGGATGTTGCTGTTGATGTTCGCGTCGGTAGCCCAAATTTTGGGCGTCATGTCGCTGTCGAGCTGAATGAGGAGAATCGGCGGCAATTGTGGGTTCCTCGCGGTTTTGCGCATGGCTTTGCCGTTCTCTCCGAGACGGCCGATTTCTTCTACAAATGCGACGCGCTCTACAGCCCGAAGGATGAGATCTCGGTTCGATGGAACGATCCGGCGATCGGTATCGACTGGGGCCTCGCAGATCCCTCACTGTCGCCCAAGGATGCCGATGCGCCCTTGCTCGCAGATGTGAAGAATCTCCCGCGTTACGGAGAGATCTGACATGAGGATCCTGCTGACGGGCTCTGCGGGGCAGGTGGGCGGAGCTTTGCTTCCGCTGCTTCGGGAGCGAGCTGATATCGTTGCGCCGCTGCGGGAACAGTTTGATCTGTCGCGGTCGGACGAGCTTGCCGGCAAGCTGGATTCGATCAAGCCGGATCTGATCATCAATCCCGCGGCCTATACTGCTGTCGATCGTGCGGAAGACGAGCGAGAGCTCGCGTTCCGGATCAACGCTGAATCTCCCAGGGCCATCGCCCAATGGGCGGCGCCCCGTGGCGTGCCGCTGGTACATTTTTCGACGGACTATGTCTTCGACGGCTCCGGCGAACGTCCCTGGCGCGAGGACAGCACGCCGGCGCCGCTCTCGGTGTACGGCCAGAGCAAGCTTGCTGGCGACCAGGCCATTGCCGAGGCGGGTGCCTTGCATGTGATCGCGCGCACGTCCTGGGTCTACGCTGCAACCGGTGCGAATTTCCTCAAGACAATCGTGCGCCTCGCCGGAGAGCGCGAGCAGTTGCGGATCGTCGCCGACCAGATCGGCGCGCCGACGACAGCCAATGCGATTTCGCAAGCGGTGGTTGCGATGCTGCCACGGAGTGACGACGACCTTCGCAAGACGTTCGAGCAGCGAAGCGGCGTCGTCAATCTGGTCTGTGCCGGCGAGACCAGCTGGCACGGCTTTGCGACTGCGATCGTTGCCGGGTTGCAGTCGAGGGGTGCGAAATTCGCCGTGAAGGAAATCGTTCCGATCCGATCGGACGAATTTCCGGTCAAGGCGAAGCGGCCCTCCAACTCTCGCCTTGATCTCACGCTGCTGCGCGAGCGGTTCGGCATTACGCCGCCGAGCTGGCAGCAGGCGCTCGATCGCGAGCTGGATGCCCTCAAGGCGACGACCTGAACGCCGGTTCCACAGGGCCGCACCGGAGCACAACGTTCCGCGGCCTTTAAACTTTGTTAACCATCCAGGGCCCATTTTCCGGTTTGGTGCCTCGAACCGGAAAGTGCACGCATGTTTCAGCTCTTCTTACGGGCCCGCACACACAATTTCCTGAAAGACCGCTTCGGCGGAGAGCAGACGTTCCGTGCCCGCTCGCCCGAGCGCGACGCCGACACCGATCGTACGCGCATCGAAGCCATCATGGTCGCGATCGAGGACGCGCTGCATGCGGCGGAGCGTGAGCAATCGGGTCTGAACCGCCGGGTGGAAGACGTGCTGGCGCGCGCGGCAGTGACGATCGGCAACGGCAATGACGAATATCTCGAGCGCGAAGCGCTGGACAATCACCATCAGGATCTGTTCGACAAGGAAATCCTGAACGGCCAGCGCAGGCTCAAGGAGCTCAGCGCCTCGATCGCCCATTTCAAATTCCTGAAGGCGGCGATGCTCAGCCGGTTCCCGGAATACCGGCCGCCGACAAGACAGACCAACTGACGCTCCGCGCGCGCGTCGCTAGATCGCGAGCATGCTGTTGCCCTGAATCGACAGCAGGGTCAGGTTGCCGGTCGCATACGCTCCGGTGTCGATATTGGCCCGGTTCTCGAGCAGCTCGGCCTGGCGCACCGGCGTATGGCCGTGCACGACGTATTTGCCGAAACGCTTCTTGCTCTGCAGAAATTCGTCCCTGATCCACAGCAGATCCTGCTCGCGCTGCTCGGACAGCGGGACTCCCGGACGTACGCCGGCATGCACGAAGAAGAAGTCGCCGCATGTGAACGTCGGCCGCAACTGGCGCAGGAACGCGATGTGCTGTGGCGGCATTACGGAGGTTAGCTCGCGCACGAGATCGGACTGTTCGTCCTTGCTGAGATCGGGCGTTGCCGAGATTCCGTAGGACATCAGGGTCTGGAGGCCGCCGAACTGAAACCAGTCGGCGGTGCGCGAGGGATCGTCGAGCACCGAGGTGAAATAGGCCTCGTGATTGCCCTTGAGAAAGACCGTGTTGCGGCGGCGGCTGCGGTCGATCAAGAGATCGAGGGTGTGACGCGAGTCCGGTCCGCGATCGATGTAATCGCCGAGAAAGACCTCGATCGCGCGAAAGGGCCGGCTGTTCGCCATGTCCGCATCGATGACGGCGAACATCTGTTCGAGCAGATGCGCGCAGCCGTGGATGTCGCTGAGGGCGTAGATCCGCACGCCGTTCGGCAACTTCGGCCGGGGCGAGTTTTGAGTCGGGGTCGTGACCATGGGGTCCAACTCTTGGAGAGAGCTTCGCCCGAGATGTCAATATGCTATCGACGAATTCGGGTCAGCACGAGCCGCTTTTTTCGTCCACATCATGTGAACGGCGGTTCGCGCGGCTGTCTTATCACCCGCGTCGTTTGATGAGGCGTCGATTTGCCGCTGGTGCGCTCAGCCGAAGGTGCGGCTGTCGAACGACGGAGCAGCCTTGCCGCGATACGCTGTTGCACGCGTGCGGAGCAGAAGCGCGCCGCAGAGATAGCCAAGCTGGAGCATGGCCGCAAAGACAACGATCATGACGACAATGTGGGCTGCGCCTTGTCCCTGCCAGGCAGAGACGGCGCCAATCATCGCTCCGCCAAGCACGATCGTCGGAGGCAGAATGAAAACCCGGAATCGGCCTCCAAGCAACGATCCGATCAGCAGACTGAAAATGGCGACGGCACTCACGGCACAACTCCCTCGAAACTGCCATGAGTGTTAATGGCGCCGGCCTAAGGTCGGCTTAAGCAACAGGGTTGAACAACCGTTCAAATGCGCGCGCAATTATGCGTAAAATTAGAATGATTTGATGCGAAACGCAGCGCGATGCTCAGTTAAATGTCAGGCTTGTGACAGCACTTTGAGCATGCACGTATGCAGTCGCCGCATTGCAGAAAATAGATTTGATTTTTTGGGTGCGGTGCCGCATTGTTGCTTTGTTTAGTTAAGACATTGTCCAAGACGCACCGCATATTTAATCGACTGCTTGCAATTCGGCGGTTGCGAGTGCGTGACGAGGCAGCGCGAGGTTCGGATGGCTGTAGCAACTTACGGTTCGGAAAACTATTATTCGGTTATATCGAACCGTCGCGGTCCCCTCCAACGTCCCCTCCAGGTCGCTCTGATCGCTGGTGACTTTCTTGCGCTCCTGCTGAGCTATTTCGCGGCGAGCGGTTTGTATCGCCTGCTTATTGCCGAGCAGGATTCGTCGGTCGGCGCGGGTCTCGTGGTCGCCGCGGTGTTCGTGATGATTTCCTACTTCCAGGGCATCTACGATCATCATCGTCTTCTCAACACGGTCTGGCAGCTGCGCAAGACGCTGGCGATCTGGGTCATCTCGCTGACCATTCTCGCGGTCGAGGCGTTCCTGCTCAAATCGTCGGCGGATCTGTCGCGCGGAACCACGCTGCTGTTTGCTGCGACCGGTGGTGTTGCGCTCGGTGGGCTGCGGGTGCTGTGGCGCGTCGCGCTGAACTCGAGCTATGCCAGAGGCCGTCTGGTCGATCGCAAGGTCGTGCTGCTCAGCCTGAAGCCGCTCGATTTCACGTCGAGCCGTTTCAAGGATCTGCGCAAGCATGGCTTCAACGTCGTGCGTCATTTCGTGCTCGGGCCGTCCGAAGATGGCTCGGGCTGGGATCACGAGATTCGCGACGTCGTCCATCAGGCGCGCGCGGCCGATGTCGAGGAATATCTCCTGGTCATCGACTGGGACGAGATGCCGCTGCTGCAGAGACTGAGCCAGCACCTGCGCGTGGTTCCCCAGCCGATTCGCCTGTTGCCGGACTTTCCGATCGCCGATCTCGTCTCGCGGCCGTTCCAGCCGGTCAGCGGCACGGTTGCCATCGAGATCCAGCGTGCTCCGCTCACCGTATTCGAGCGGGCGCAGAAGCGCTGCCTGGATATCGGCCTTGCCTCGTTCGCCCTGCTGCTGCTGGCACCGCTGCTGATGACGGCGGCGATCATGATCAAGCTCGACTCGATTGGCCATGTGATCTTCAAGCAGTCCCGGCGCGGGTTCAACGGCAAGCCGTTCCAGATCTGGAAGTTCCGTTCCATGACGGTGGCGGAGAATGGCCACACCGTGACGCAGGCGACGAAGTCTGACGCCCGGGTCACTCGCGTCGGTCGCGTGCTGCGACGGACCAGCATCGACGAGTTGCCGCAGCTCTGGAACGTCCTGCGTGGTGAGATGTCGCTGGTCGGACCGCGGCCGCATGCGCTCGCGCATGACAATTATTACGACCAGCTGATCAGCAACTACGTGTATCGGCACCACATGAAGCCGGGCCTGACCGGTTGGGCCCAGGTCAACGGTTTCCGCGGCGAGACGCCGACCATCGACCTGATGGAGAAGCGGGTCGAGTACGATGTCTGGTACGTCAGCAATTGGAGCATCTGGCTGGACGTCAGGATCATCCTGAAGACCGCTCTGGCCCTGATCCATCAGGAAGCGTACTGAGAAGCGCGAGCGTCTGTCCGTCGGCGGCAGAACATTCTCCACGGCATTCGATCATCAGCCAACAAGGCGCTCCGGTCCGCGCGCTGTCGATGCAGCTGGGAGCAGCCGGCTAATTCTCGATCAGGTAGCGCGGACGGTCGTCGGCCGGATAGCACCGATGCTGGATCTTTCCTCCGGCGTCGCGGACCAGATACCAGAAAGCCAATTTCTCCCGTTCGGACACGTCACAGGTCAGATCGAGAAGCCTGCCGCGTGCCGAGGCCGGGGATTTGACGTAGAGCGCGGCGGCGCTGGGGTACAGCCGGTCGTGGAAGACGTCGTTGAAGTCCTGTACCGCAGCGTCCGTCAACGCGGTGGGCAGTGCGTCGAATGCCCGGAAGGCGAGGGGCACGCGCATCATTTGCAGCCAGACCTCATGCGGTGCCAGGCGGTAGGATCGGTCGAGAAGCGCGACGGTTCTGGCCGTTAGCCCGTCCTGGCGCGAGCCGGCCCAGAACGCCGCCAGCCATCCGAGCGACTCGGTCGGAGCGCATCCCAGCAGGATCCTGCTCATGCGTTGGACGGCCTCAACATCCGCATCCGCCTGTGGCAGGTCGGTGCCGCGGACGGTCATGTCGGCGGCCGACAATTGCAGGACGAGCAATTCCCGAAGCGCCTTTGGTTCGCACTGCTGCTGAGCCGCGGGCAGGTTCGCCGCCACGATGCGCCTCAGCAACGGCGCGTCGTAGCTCTCGCCGGCGGCGATTTGCCGGGCAACCCGCGATACCGTGGGATCGGTCAGATTGGGGAGGGTCGATACCGCCCACGCCAGGGCGGAGGCCGCCAGCAAGCAATTGGCGCCGCGCGCGAGCCAGCGCGGGCGGCGAGATGCGCCGGCCTCGGCCTCAGGCTCCCTCGACATAGTACGCGTTGTAGTGCGAGCCCTTGTAGCCCTCGATGCGCTTCAGCATCTTCGGGTTGGCACCGTTGAGAACGGCGCCCAGCACCTTCTTCTGGATGCCTTCGGAGCTCGACATCGATTCCTGCAGGGCCGTACGCGTGGTGCGGCCCCATTCGATGACATAGACATAGGCGTCAATGAGATGGCTGATGGCCTTGGCGTCGGTCACCGGCATCACCGGCGCCAGATCGATGACGATGTAGTCGTATTCGTTGCGCAGCAGCGCCAACAAATCGGCCATCGCCTTCGAGGCCATGATGTCGGCGGAGTTCACCATGCGCGTGACGGCAAAGGAGGGCAGGAAATCCAGCCCGGTCTCCGCGCTGCGCCGGATGTGGTGTCCGACCGATTGCGGATTCTTGAGAGCCTCGAGCAACCCGCTCTTGGCGGTCGGATCGAGCTCCTTGGTCAGCGAGCGCGTATGGAGGTCGCCGTCGATCAACAGCACGCGCTTGCCGGTGAATGCGGTGAGGTGCGCGAAGTTGGCTGAAACCGTGGTTTTGCCTTCCTTCGGAAGCGACGACACGATGCCGATGATCTTCACCTCCCGCGACAGGCGGGCGAGATCGATCGAAACCTTGATGTTGCGCATGGTCTCGGCATAGCGCGAGAAGGGATGGTCGATGACATAGCGGGAGAGCGGGCCGCTGGCGTCGACCCCGCCATCGGGCGGTCGCGATCCGCGTACCTTGGGCAAACCCATCGCCTTGGCGCCGATGGCGGGAAGCACGCCGAGACATTTGACGCCGATCTCGTCCTCGACGTCGCCCGGAGAGCGCAGCACGTCGCTCAACATCTCGCGGGCAAAAGCAGCGCCCAGGCCGAAGCAGAGACCACCGAACAGGGCTCCGACCAGAGAGAGCACCGTCTTCGGGGAGCTCTTGCGGTCCGGCTTGACGGCGGTGCTGATGATGCGGGATTCGCTGATCGGGAAGCTCTGGTTCTGCAATGCCTGCTGCTGCTTCTCCAGGAAGCTGTTGTACAGGTTGCGATAGGTGTCGGCCGCGCTTTCGAGGTCGCGCAGCTTCACCTGCGCCTGTCCGGTGCTGCCCGCCTGGCTGACGAGATTCTTGAGGTTTTCCTCGAGCGAAGTCTCGCGGCTTTTGGCGATTTCGTACTCGCTGCGATAGGCATCGCCGATACGCTTGACTTCGTCTGCGATCGACTTGCGCAGCTCGTCCATGCGACTGGCGAGATTGACCGACGCCTGATGGGTCTTGCCGTACCGGGTCGACCAGTCCGAATACTGCGCCGAGAGATCGAGATATTGCGCGCGCAGCCGGGTGATCACGGGATTGTTCAGCGCGTCGGTGACCGTCGGCTGGGCGAGATCCTTGTCGCTGATCCCATCGATGCGGTCCAGCCGTGCCTTGGCCTCGGAGGTGGCGGCGCGGGCCTGAATGAGCTGCGTGTTCACGTCGGTGAGCTGCTGCTCGTTCATCAAGCCGCGGCTGGTGCCGACGATGTTGTTCTGGCTCTTGAAGGTCTGCACGGCGCGGTCGCTGGCGGTGGCCTGCTCACGCAACTCGGCGCTGCGCTGCTGCAGCCATTCGCTGGCGCGCTTGGTGGATTGGTACTTCGCGTCGAGGGCGCCGACGATATAGGCATCCGCGATCTCGTTGGTGATCTGGGCTGCCTTGTCGGGGTCTCGCGAACGAAAGCTTGCCGACAACACGTATGTCGTCAGCAGGCGCTCGACCTTCAGGTTGGCCTGCACGGCGCCAACCGTTCCACGCTCGATGCGCTCTTTCGACGCAGGTCCATCTGATCCGAAAAGTCCAATCACCCTGCCGATGATCGCCGGAATGAGGCCCGGATCCGAGCCGTTGAACTCGGGGTCTTCCGTCAGTTTCATGCGCCGGACAACATACCGGATCAGATCGTCCGAGGTGATGATCTCGACCTGGCTGTCGACGAAGCCGGGATCGATCAGCGCATTGGAGACGCCGGTGTCCTTGTCGAGCACCTGGGTTTGGCGGGTATCCATCAGGATTCGCGTATTCGCCGTATACATTGGCGTCGCGGTCAACAGGTAAACGAGGACGAGCGCGAAGGCGCCACCGACGATCGCTGCGATCAGCGGCCACTGCCGCCGCAGGATGCCCAATATACGCTCGATGCTCAGCGTCGCTCCCGCCAGATCTAGAGCGGACCTCTCTTGCAGGTGAAACTGCTCTCTGGGCTGGTACATTTGAATATTCATCGACCTGACGTGAGGTTATTGGGGAGTTGGTGTAGGGGCAAACGGATCGGCGATGTCCGTATTCCACTCACCGGTCATTAAGCCGTTCGCGGCATCAGAAGGTTTTTTGGTTGATGACGATCGCGCACTTCCGACCGACTGCGAAGCCACCGAATTCGGATTGAATTCCACCGCCTCCAGCTCCGCTGAGTACCCGGAACTCACGGCCGAATCTGCCAGCTTCCGTACAAACTCACTGATCTTCTGGGCGGTTTCAGGCTTGCTGGAAACACAGATCAGCTGCGCCCGGCGCAACGCCGCGCCGATTGTGTTGCGATCGACGTTGGCGGATTCGCTGACGAGGGCCCGCACCGTGGGCAGGACGGAGATATCGGTCACGATATAGGCAGCAAGCCGGCCGGCGAGCTTGCTTCGATCGTTGCGGACCTCGCGCAATAGCGAAGCAGGCTCAAGCTGAAAGGCTTGCAGGACGACAGCAGGCACGCGGTTCGCTTGCTCGACGCATTGAGCTTCGCAGCGGCCGGCGGCGCACGCAGCGATCATCAGCGTCAACGCGATCGCCAAGCGGTTACCGCCTGTGTCGCGATCGGCAAATTGTCGTCGTCGAGGCAGGGCCAAACCATTCATCGCGTTCATTCAAACAGACCGCCGCAATACTTCACTCAAACCGAGTATCGCGCTTAACTATGTCAAATTCTTGTGCGGTGCAAAATATAGTCTGAAACCCCGGCAATTCCTAGCAAATTTCGCAGTGCGCGGATGCCGCATTGCGAACAGAGTATACGGCAAAGCCCGCGGCGTAGGCCGCGGGCGTTGCCCTTGAGGAAGGTGGGTTTGGACGTGCGGCCGATCAGAGCGACGAGCCGGAGAGGGCCGCGAAGCGCTTCTCGCGAAGCTTGCGTCCATGATCGCCGATGTTCACCCAGAAGTGCGGGTTGGCACCGGATTGCATCGAGATCCATTCGTAGCCGAGCGAATTCCAGGGGCGAACGCTCGAGGACAGATTGTCCAGCACCACGTCGCCATCCGAAAGCCGTGCCACCAGCACCAGGTGACCCTGTCCACCGTCGATCCGCACAACCGCAAGACGCAGGGCGGCCTGGGGCCATCCCATCGCGATCAATTGGTGGCGCTTGGTGACAGCGTAGTCGTTGCAGTCACCCGCTGACGGCGAGACCGTCCAGTTTGCGGTCATCGGATCCGTCGGCTTGCGCATCGGTGCAATGGATCCGTTGACCGAGAGGTTCACCTGACGAAGCATCGCCATGGCGGTGTCCGCAGGCGGCAGTGCGCGCTCACTGGTATCGGTGCCGCATTCCGCATCGTTCTTCATGCAGAACTTGACGAAGTTCATCGGCGCAAGTGCGTTGTCGAATTCTTCGATGAACGAAGCTCCGGCCGGACGCTGTGTGCTATCCGATTCGGCCTTCGCAGTGTTGCCGGCGCAGGCGATGAGGGCTGCGAGCAACGGCGCGTACAACAGTTTCATGTCATCCCCCGTTATCCGTCTTCTTGACGCAACAGGTCTCGCACAAAGCTTTTAGAGCGGAGTTCCCCGAACCTCTAAAATTGAATGCAAATGACCGGCCACGTGTGCGCGTGGCCGGCTTGGTTAATCAATACGCTGGGTTTGAATTCGTTCCGGGACTAGCGCGACGGGCTGGTGGCCGTGAGCGACGAGGTCCCCGTCGACGCTGCGAACAAGGTGGTGATGGTGATGGTCGTGGTTGTCTGGGCGACCGGGGATGCGCCGGAGGAAGGCTGGGTCGTGGGGGTCGAATTGGCCGCTCCACCAGCGCGCTGGTCCGGCGTCGTCCCCTGCCCGCCGCCTGCGCTTGTATCGCCATTGGCGTCCGCGCCCGTGATGGCCTCGGTCGGGATGTCGCCGGTGATGCTCGTGAACGACTGGATCAGCCCGGGCCTGTCAGTCTTCAACGCGACTTCTTGGATCTGCTGGGCGAACTGGGGTTGCGTCAGCACGCAGACCGCAGCGGCGGTGCCCATTCCGGCGCCAATTGCGCGGCCCTGGTCATCCGAACTCGCCTTGGCGAGCGAGGCCATTCCTTCCAGGCTTTCTGGTCGATTGGTCAGCAGATCCCGGACCTGCGCGGCGAGACCGCCCTGACCGTCCTTGAACTGGTTCAGAAGAGCCTCGGGATTGCCGAGAAATTGAGTTGCCCGCTCAGAGGTCACTGCGTCGGGATTTGGAACGCAGCCGCTCTGTGCTGCAAAAGTCGACGTCGCTGCCGTCATCACGAGCAACGCAGCCCCGAGCCCCACGGATTTGCGCATTCTGCTCCCCAACCATGCAATCGAGAAAATTTGCCTCAACATATTGCCAAAATCGCAACTACGCTACTTTTTTTGCTCGGATGAGGACCTGCTTTGTGCAAGCCCGCACCCGGTGATCGCCGCAAAAAACACGCCGAAACCTGGAATCTGCAACGAAAAATCGATGCTCGTATGCAGGAAGCCAAGCGTCGCCACACTTGCGCCGATAATCGGTATGTAGCGGTCGCGCCGCCGATGCAAGCTTCCATTTAACAAATGGTAAAGATACCAGAGACATGTGGCTATAATCAAACAAGCAGCCGGCAGCCCGAGCTCGACTGCAAGCTCGAGCGGCGTGCTGTGCGCGCGGTCCCAAACTCCGAGACTGCCGAGCGATTCCGGCCTGTAGGCCGGAAATGCGCTTTCGAAGTTTCCGTAGCCGATCCCAAGCAGAGGATGCTCCTGGATCATGATCAGCACGGTTCGATACATCGTGAACCGCTGTTCATCCACCAGGCCGTAAGTCAGGATTCTCCCCGCGACCGCGCCGCCGACGAGCTGAACCAGCAACAGCGCTGCCACTGCGATTCCTGCGAGCCAGCCCCAGCGGCGAAGCTTGCCGATGCGCAGCGGTGCGAAGAAGAGGGCGGTCGCCAGAAAGACGGTCAGGATCAGAAGCAGGAGCCCTGCGCGCGAGCCCGTCATCGCCGTCGCAACCAGGCAGATGACAAAGCCGCCTCCCAGCGCCACGGGGGAGGACAGATAGTGCGCGATCAGTGCGGTCATTTGTCGCGAAGGCGGTCGACTTGGCCGATCCTGGCGATAGATGAAGCGCAGCAACGGCAGCAGGAACAGCAGGGCGCAGCTCGCGAAGAAGGTCGCAGCCGTGTTTCTGTTGACGAATGTGCCCGTGACGAAGCCGATATAGGCCTCCTTGCGCCGGAACAGGAGTGAGGTCGGATCGCCGATCCCCGCGAGGATTCCGTAGAGAGCGTAGGCAAGCCCCGTCCAGGCGAGGATACGCAGCAGCTGCCGCGCATCCTCAGCGTCGGTGGCGATGTAGACGGCGCGCGTGAAGGCAAGCACAAACAACAGCGGATAGCCGAATGCGAGCCATGGGCCGTTGGCGGTGACCGAGACTCGGCCGGGCAGATCTGCTCCCACCACGCCTCGCGCCACCGCCCATGCCGCATCGACCTCGTGAAGGGGTGAATTCGGCCATAACTGAACCGTGATCACGGCTGCGACGACGACGAGAACGGCGAACAGCGGCAGCAACAGGTAGAAATCATCGAGCGTCGCGCTGCGCAGGTCGGCGGTGGCAAGGCTGAGCGCGAGCACCATCGTCCAGATGCAGATCCAGACCGTCTCGACGGACCCGAACGGCAGCGGGGCCAGCATGAACACCCCGATCGCCGCAAACCGCGAAGCCTTGTACAAGATCAACTCCCAAAGAGCCGCACCACGGCTCCGCGTTTCAATTCCCAATCTCGGTGCCCTTTTTGCCACATTCGTGCCGAATGAATAGGCTATTTGCACGGTCTCGCGAGCAAGCGAGACGTACAACATGAACGCGAACCGTGCGTCGCGCGCGAAGTCAGGCGCCTTCTGCAGTTCGCTGCTCATCTTCGATGCAAACAGCTGTTCATCGCGCGTCAGGCGAGTCGCCTGCGGCAAATTAATTGTCGCGCTGTTTCATCCGACGGACACAACTCCTTCAACGGAAATGCATGCGACAACTGCTGGGCCGGACATTGTATTCGCCTCGAATGCCCAGTAGAAATGCTGCACTGCAAAGTGCAAGGGAATTGCCGTGACGGTGACCGTTCATCGCGAGAAAGCGCATGTCCTCACTCTGGACAGCATTCGAGGAATTGCCGCGGTCACCGTGGTGATTCACCATGTGATCCTGATGCCGACCTTTCTCGCGGCTTTTCCGAATCGTGCGTGGATCGACTGTGCGTTCTTCCGCAGCGGCGGATTTCTCGTCGACCTGTTTTTCGTACTCAGCGGCATGGTGATGTCGTTGAGCTATGTGCAGTCGGATTTCGGTCGTTTTTCCTTGCGCGACTTCATGGTCCGGCGCTTCGCGCGTGTTTATCCGCTGCATATCGTGATGCTTTTCGTCACGCTTCTGTTTCGGCTGGTCCGGATCGGGCTTGTCATGGCCGGGATTATCGTTGCGGTCCCAACGGTGTTCGAAGTCAACAATGCCTACTCGTTCTTCCTGAACGTCTTCCTGCTCCATTCGTTGGGTTTCGTTCACTACTTGAATTGGAATGCGCCGAGCTGGAGCATCAGCGTCGAGTTTTACACCTATCTGGCTTTCGGCGTCGTCGTGCTGATTGCGCAGAGGCTGGGTTCGCTTCGCTGGCTGTATGTTTTGGCGTTGCTTCTGGCTGCCGCGAGCTGGTTCACGCTTGCGGTGATCCTCGACAAGCGCGATCTCGGAGCACAGTACGATTTTGGTCTGTTGCGCTGCTTTACGAGCTTCTTCCTCGGTGTGCTCACGGTGAAGATCGTCTCGCTGTTGCCAAGCTCTATCCGTGGCGCCAACGTGTATCTGCTTGGCGCGTTTCAGTTGGCGTCGATGGTCGCGACTGTCGGGAATGTCTGGCTTGTGGAGGCCTATCCCTGGATCTCCTTCGCCGCGCCTGTGACCTTTGCGGTGTTCCTTGGCTCCCTTCTCGCATTTCCCAATGCCGCCGTTGTGCCTCCGATGCTTGTTGCCAGGCCGCTGGTTTGGCTCGGCGCGCGGTCATATTCGATCTATATGGTCCACGCCTTTGTCGTTCTGCTCGCGGAGTATTTCGTCCGGGCGTTGGGAGCTCGGCCGGTGGCGGCTCTTGATGCGGTGTACCCCGGGCTGTCCACGACCCTGAATCTGGTGGTCGTTGTCGCCGCCGTTCTGGTCCTGTCGAATCTGACTTACCGCTACATCGAGCTTCCAGGCGGCAGGTGGACCAAGAATATCCTCGGCAGGATTCCCAATGTGTCGTCGTCCAGCGCCGTGCCGTCCGCACGGCCATCGAATTAGGGAGTTCGGTGTAGATGATGACCCACACGGTCGCGCCCCAAAACAGGTTGAAGTTTGATCTCGGCTTCAATCTCGAAGCCGTGGCGCTCACGCTTTACATATTCCGCGATGCCTTTGGTGGCGCGGCGCGATATTATACGAGTATCCTTCACGTCGGCGCACTCTGGTTTTTGCCGGACGTTGTCGCGATGCTGTGCATCGGCCTGTTTGTTCAGCGCTGTATTATACGAAACAGAAGTATCGTAGCCACGCTCGTTCTGCTCCAGATCGTGCTCTCGCTCGGCATCGGGTATTTTTTTCTGGGCACGATCAACGCTCTCTCATCATCCTTCAAGATGATGCTTCCTGTGTTCGTCGGCTTCTCCTTCTGCGACAGCAATTTTGGTTCCTACAAGAAATTGCTGATGATCTTCACGGGTGTGTTCTACGCCTCCGTCATTGGCGTGTTCCTGTCCAAATATACGACCATGCCGTGGACTGGCTTCAAATACGAATCGTTCGGCGCCGTTCGAGAGGCGGGGCGGTTGTGGTGGGCCGCCGCGGAGCAGCGTCTCTCGGGCTTTGCAGCCGACAACACGATGGCGGCGTTCTTCATCCTGATCACCTTTGTCGTGACCTCGATCCGGAAAAGCACCTTGTGGTGCCTCATATTCGGTTCGATCGCGGTCTACGCGATCAAGCTGACGACGAGCAAGACAACGATGCTCGTGCTCCTGCTTTACATGGTGCTGATGTTGCTGGTCCGGAGCCTGCCGGAGCGCATGAAGTTCAGGGCGGTGCGGACGATCGCATTATGGTCGTTCGCCTCGATGTTCGCGCCATTGATTCTCATCCTGCTCGCCTCGGGGGCGTCGGTTGGCAACAAGGATCTGCTGTTCAGCATGATGGACCGGATCAACAACAGCTGGCAGCTGCCTTTCGTGTACATGAGCGAGCTGATGCCGGTTGGCTTCATCACCGGGTGCGGCGCCGGTTGTTTCAACTATCCGCAGCAATTGTTCTCGAACCTGGTTTCGTATTGGGTGCCGGTCGATAACTTCTATATCGGTACGTACCTGATGTTCGGGTTGCCGTTCGTCCTCTTCATGTGGATGGTGTTCCGGACGACTTTTCTGGTCACCGACATCTACAAACTGTCCCTGATCTTCACGGTCAATCTCTTCACGATCACGGTTCTGAACTATGGTCCCTCGACGGGGCTGCTGATGATCGCGCTGAGCTTCAGTGAGGTGTTCTCACGTCACGCGTCTGTTGCTCTGCAGGTGCCTTCTCGACGGCCGGATTCGGGGCGCGCAGGTCTGTCGGAAGAAGAACATCCTGCCATCGGAGCGACCGTGCCGCGGCCCGCTTCGTAGGTCGAGCCAGGGAAGAATTGTGATGCATAAACGATTGGCTTTCGTCGACACGCTTCGCGGCATCGCCGTGCTGTCGGTCGTGCTGCAGCACTCGCTGGAGCAGATTGTGCTCAACCAGCAGACCGGAAGCTACTATTGGGCGTTTCACCGTGCGCTCGGAGAGTATTTCAACTTCGGCCGCTTCGGCGTGGTGCTGTTCTTCTTCGTCAGCGGCTTCGTGATTCCCTACAGCTTTCCGAAGAGTGCCGCGCCGGTTCGGGATTTCGTCGTCAGTCGCTTTTTTCGCCTTTATCCGGCGTACTGGCTCTCGATCGTCGTTCTGCTGGTTCTGTCCCCGACCATTGAAGGAAAGACCTTCCCGCTGTCGCACGTTGCGGCCAACGCGACCATGTTTCAGATGTTCATGGGCATTCCCAATATCAGGATTGCCTATTGGACGCTTGCGGTCGAGCTCATGTTCTACGTCAGCTGTATTGGCTTGTTCGCGACCGGCTTTCTCACGCGCCGCTTGACTGCGTTTCAGATTGTCGTCGCGACGTGCGTCGTCGGCATCGTTGCTTTCCCGTTCGTCAAAATTCACGCCGTGTGGGGCGTGCTTGAACTGGCTCTTGACCTGACGGCGATGTTCTTCGGCAAGGTGATCCGTGATACCGTCATGGAAGACAAGCTCAGCTGGCGCCATGTCGCGATCTGCGCCGCTTTGTATGTAATCTTTGCCGCGGGCGTTGCGTACAGGCGTTACGGCATCGACTACCAGGAGAATTTCTTCTGTGCTTACGGGATGGGCGGCGCCTATATTCTGGCCGCCTTCGTGTTCATTGGTTTCGCGGCCCTCGGTGAGAAGGCTGCCTGGCGCTTCATGTCGTTCGTCGGGACGATCAGTTATTCGATCTACCTGATGGGGTCGTTCGCCATGATCGTCATCTTCTACTTTTTTGGCGGCGGGAGCGGCCCCCTGCAGTGGTTCCTCTTCACTGCCGCCGTGGTCGCCGCGTCCATTCTCGTCAGCTGGCTGACCTATCTGACGATCGAGAAGCCTTCCATCAACTTCGGGCATCGATTCCGATCCCCGCGCGCGTTTGCTTCGGTGCCGCTCCAGCCGTCCCTGCGAAGCCAGGGGGCAGAGTGACGATGCCGGCGCACGCATCCTATGCCGAGGCCGGCGGCGGTTTCGTGCCGTCCATTCAGGGCCTTCGCGGCGTCGCGGCGATGAGCGTACTGATTGACCATTTTTGTGACATGCCGAAAGGCGGCGTCTACGACATCCCCAATCCCGGGTTTCTGCCGCCGATCTGGCCGTGGCTGCAATCGGTGATCAACTCCGGCGGGCATGGTGTCGAGTTGTTCTTCATGATCAGCGGCTTTCTGATCCCCGCGAGCCTGGTGCGGCACGGGTCGATCGGAAAGTTCATGTATGATCGCATGCTGCGCATCATGCCGGTGTTCGTCGTGCTGCATCTGGCGTTGTTCGTGGCCGGCCCCATTGTTGGATACAAGTTCTTCCGGGGCATCGATCTGCCGACCTATCTTCAGGTGTTTTTCGCCAACCTGTTCTTCGTCCAAGACGCGATCGGGCTTCCGATCGCCCAGCAAAACGCCTGGACGCTGACCTACGAATGGGCGTTCTATATCCTGTTCGCTTTTTGCTTCGGTGCCGTGGTGCGGCTGAAGAGCTGGTGGCTTGCCGCGCCGCTGATCCTTCTCGGATTCCTCTGCATCCTGCATTGGCCGATTACTGCCTTCTTCGTGATCGGCATGCTTTTCAGCGCGAGCAATCTGCGCTTTCGGATTACGGGGGCCGTGGGCGTCGTTGCGGGGCTCACCTGTTTTGCCGCCATGTATGCCGCACTCGACGTGTTGCATCCTTTTGCTGCGCTGGTCCCGGGCTTTCTGCTGTTCGGAATGGTGCTGGCGACGGGATCGGGAATGGCCGGCCTGTTGAGTTTGGCGCCGCTGCAATACATCGGCAAGATCAGTTACAGCCTCTATCTCGTTCACCCCTTCGTGCTGTTCCCGTTGCAGGTCATCGGGTTGAAGCTGGTCGATCGCGGCGTCGATCGCTGGCTGCTATGGAGCGGGTTCGTGATTTTCGGGCTGGTGCTCGCCTTGATCGCAAGTGCGCTGAGCTATGAGATCATCGAGGTGCGCCTGCGCCGGTTCATCGATGGGACGCTCCGGCACATTCTCGCGCGGAAAATGGCGCAGAGCCCGGCGGCCTGATCGCGTCAGGCAGGCCTCTGGTAGAACCGGCGCAGCCGCAGCGCCGGTTTTTCAATGACGTTCCAGGAGAAGGCCGCAAAGCCGAGCGTCAACACGATGACAATCGGCAGGATCATCGCCAGCGAGAGGCGATGATCCGGCCCCAGCATGCGCTGGAAGATGTCGATCGTCGCCTGCGTGATCGGGAAGCCGTAGAGGTAGATGCCGTAGGAAAGATCCTGGCTGAACAGGCGATCGAATGCTTTGAAGCTCTGCATGCCGATGTAAACCGTGCAATAGGTCAGGAAGATCCCGGCGAGCGGCAGCAGGACGTTGAGCCACATGATCGCCGCGTAGCAGAGCGCCGAGGCCGCGAAAATCGCCCAGTGGATCGGCACGTATTTGGCGTGCAGGCGGAACACCATGCCGAAGAAGAACATGAAGACGAGGTACCAGCCGGCCAGCCTCGTCGAATCGGACCGGACGTTGAAGGTCGCGGGATCGACGAAGTAAGCGACCAGTTCGGCCACGAGTGCGGCGCCCACCAGCAGCGTGATCCAATGGATCTTTCGCGGCTCATTCGAGATCATGCGCACGAGCAGGAGCGCGAAGGCGAAGACGTAGCACCAGAGTTCCCAGGGCAGGGTCCAGAGATTGGCATTGACCATCTCCGGCCAAGGATTGTGCAGGAACAGGCCGGGCAGCTCGAACGTGACGTGACCGACGATGTTGCCGAAATAGCGGTAGAACTGGTACTCGGACAAATATTGCGACAGCGGCAATTGCGTCAGCAGCGGTCCGACCACGAGTGCGCAGAGCGTCACCTCGACGCTGAGCGCCGGGACGATCCGCAGCACGCGGTTGATGAAGAACGTCTTGAGATCAGGATTCTTCATGGCGCTGCCGGTGACCAGGAAGCCGCTCAGCGCGAAGAACATCCCGACCAGCGCGATCAGCCCGGGCCGGAGCAGTTCCTGGATGATTTCGGACGCATGGAGGTGGCCGAAGGACAGCGCAGTCAGTCCTCCCATCTTGTCAAAGGCGGCGGCGCCGGGATCCTTGAGAACGTAGACGGCCATTCCCGGTTCATCGAGCTTCTTGACGAAGGCGGCCCCGGCGAACAGGCCGGCAACGGCGACACGACAGTGATGCGACACGATGACCAGCGACAGCAGGTGCCGCATCATGTTGAAGCCCGGTCCGAGGCCTTCGTTCCTCGCCAAAATGCTTTCCGCGGTTTCCTGCCGCGCCAGGCCAGACTGGATGGTGTCGGGCAGCCGCCAGAGGCGCAACGGTGCGGAGGGGCGCTCGCGGCCGAGTGTGCCCGGCAACGAAACGGTTGCGAGCTCTGCGTCTCGATCCGTTTGCGACATTCTCGTCAGCCTTTCATGCGCCTGTTTGGCGGCATCAGCGGATGCCACGGAGTTGGAGCCAATTCATGGCCGTGCGGCCGCCTTGGCATAGCATCGAATTGCGGCGTTCGCCCAACCGAACGCGGCTTATGCGACGATCGAACGGCGGCGTCCGAGCCTGCGGCAATAGGCAATGAGCGGCTGCTCGACATACCAATGGATCAGGATCCCGGCGAGGACCGACGCGACCACCGCAGCAATGACGAACAGCGCGGACGGCAATGGATTGTGGAGACGCGCGGAGATCTGAATCAGCACGACCGCGGTGGCGGCGTGGGTGAGGTAGATTGAATAGGAGGCGTCGCCGAGCAGCATGCCGAGGGAATGCAGCGGTCCCGGCTTCTCGGTCGAGACGACGCCCAGCCAGACGACGATGGTCGCGAACAGCGTCCACCAGAGGGCGCGGAGCCCGTTGTCTTCCGACAGTGTCGCCCCGACAAGGGCGGTTGCCAGGATGGTCGCAGCGAGTGTGAGCAGGAATGCTGCAGGATAGCGGCTCTGCACGATGGGATACCCCTTCAGCCACAGCAGACCCAACGCAAAACCCATGCCGAACTGAAGGTTGGGCATCATGATGTTGCCGTAACCGACCACGGTCGCAAGCGCGAGCCCTGAACTCTCGGGCTGCAGCAGTTCCGGCCACGCCAGCAGGTGAGACGCCGCGTACCACGCCAGCGGCGCAAGGAACCAGGCGGCCAGCACATATGAAAGCGGGCGCGGCCGCAACATGGTGACTGCAAACAGGATGTAGAAAATGAGCTCGTGCCTGAGCGTCCAGACCACGTGGGGCCGCAGCTCTCCGATCGGCCACAGCGCCATGGCGCGCAGGCCGGGGAGAAGATCGATCTTCGCCGTGCCGGCCATCGACAGCAGGTTGTATCCGATCACGCATGCCCACATGAAGGGAATGATGCGCACGAAGCGCCGGGCGAAGAATTCCGCACGCGTGCTGCGGATCGGGCCGAATGAAACAATCGTGATGATGAAGCCGCTGATGACGAAGAAGATCGCGACACCGAACAGGCCGGTTTCAGCGAGCGCAAACGGACTCTCGCCGTAAGACGGCGGCAGGCTGACCAGCCAGTTGACGTGCCAGATCACCACCAGAATGGCTGCAAAGCCGCGCAGGTATTGAATTCCCGGTACGATCCCTCCCTTGGGGGACCGCGCACCCTCGATATCCGTCAATGTCGCCTCAATGCCGCGCTGGTGCTCGATTTTACCGATCGCATCAATGATCGGTCAAATCCTGATTTTTTGGCGCGATGATGATGAATGAGGCAATGCCGCAGCGACAAGGCGGCCGCATGCGGGCGCGCCGGCGATCCCGGATGCGTGCGGCGAGGGGGCCCGCCGCACGCTATCCCGGCTCGATCAGACGAACAGGAAGTCGCTGCTGGTCACGTTCGCGGCAACGACGTTCTTCAGCAGGATGGTGTCGTTCGCCGTGACGTGGATCACGGTGTCGGCACCGGACTGGCTGAGCTGGAGCTGGCTGTAGTCGGTGGCCATCAGCTTGGCGATCGCGACCGTGTCGTGGCCCGTCGCCGATCCGGCGTGGAAGCCGTTCACCGTGTCGTTGCCGCCGCCGAAGGAGATCGTGGTCGATCCGACGCCGGCCGCCGCAAAGGTGTCGTTTCCGGCGCTGCCGGCAAGCGAGATGCCCGCGACCTTGGCCGACGCATTGTGCGTGCCGTCCGAGTTCAGGATGTCGACATAGGCCAGATTGCCGGCCGTGTTGTAGGAGTCGTGCTCCGTGTTGGTCGCGTTGAAGTAGAAATTGTCGTGCGACCCGTCGGCGTTGTTGACGTACATCTTCGCCTTGACGCCGTCGGCGTAAACCGTCGTCGCGTTCGAGCCATCCGTATTCTGAACGTAATCGCTGGCGATCTTGCCGCTCGAATAGGTCTGGGTATCCTTCGAGCCGTCGGCATTGCTGATGTAGACCGACGTCTTCACGCCGCTGCTGAAGTTGGTGGTCGTGGTGTTGCCGCTGGCTTTCGCCACCGTCTGGGTCACGCTGCCGGTCGTATCGTAGGCGGACGACAGGGTCGAGCCGTCGGTGTAGTTCTGCACCTCGGTCGTCTTGTGGCCCGTGCTGTCGTAAAGATCCGTCGTGATGCTGCCGTCCGAGTTGACGACCTTGGTGTATTGCAGGGTGCCGTCGGCGTGCAGATCGGTGATCGACGTGATGGTGCCGTCCGCCTTGCTCTGCTGGATCTCGGTCGTGTACGCCTTGCCGGTCACATTGTAGGCAGTGTTGGTGTGCGTCCCGTCGGCATGGGTTTCATAGGTCGCTGTCTTGATGTCGTTGCTGTAGACCGTCGTCGACGACGAACCGTCGGTTTTCTGGATCAGCGTGCTGGTCAGGTGGCCCGCCGTGTAGAGGTCGGACTCCTTCGAGCCGTCGGCGTTCGTGATGTAGACCGACGTCTTGACACCGCTGCTGAAGTTGGTCGTCGTGGAATCGCCGCCGGCCTTCGCCACCGTCTGCGTGACGTTTCCTGTCGTATCGTAGGTGGACGTCAGCGTCGAGCCGTCGGTGTGGTTGAGGACCTCGCTCGTCTTGTGGCCGGCACCGTCATACTGGTCGGTGGTGACACTGCCATCAGCATTTACAACCTTGGTGTACTGCAAGGTGCCGTCCGCGTGGAGGTCGGTGATCGCCGTGATCGTGCCGTCCGCCTTGGTCTTCTGGATCTCGGTCGTGTAGGCTTGGCCGGTGACGTTGTAGAACGTGTTCGTATGTGTTCCGTCGGCGTTGGTGACGTAGATCTTCGATTTGACGCCACTGGTGTAGACGGTCATCGTCGACGAGCCGTCCGTCTTCTGGACGAGATCACTGGCGATCTGACCGTTGGTGAACAGCTCGGATTCCTTGGTGCCGTCGGCGCTGGTGATGTAGATCGAGGTCTGGACGCCGGCGCTGAGGTTTGTGGTCGTGGTGGTCCCGTCAGTGGCCTTGGCGACGGTCTGGGTCACCACACTCGAGGTGTTGTAGTTCGTGGTGACGCTCGATCCATCGGCGTAGTTGCGCACTTCCGAAGTCTTCTGGCCGGCCGTGTTGTAGATGCCGGTGGTGGTGCTGCCGTCCCCATTCAAGACTTTGGTGTACTGCGTTGTGCCATCGGCATGAAGGTTGGTGATGGAGGTCACGGTTCCGTCAGCCCTGGCCGTCTGGATTTGCGTCGTGTAGGGCTGACCGGTGATGTTGTAGGTGGTGCTGGCGTGCGACCCGTCGATGTTGGTGACGTAGACCTTGGATTTGACGCCGTTGGCGAAGACCGTCGTCGTCGATGATCCGTCGGTCTTCTGGACGAAATCACTGGCGATCTGGCCGCCGGTGAACAGCTTGGTTTCCTTGGTGCCGTCGGCACTGGTAATATAGACCGAGACTTGCACGCCCGCGCTGTAGTTCGTGGTGGTGGTGGCGCCGGCGGCTTTGGCGACGGTCTGCGTCACCACGCCGGAGGTGTCGTAGTTCGTGGTGGCGCTGGAGCCGTCCGTGTAGTTGCGTACTTCCGATGTCTTCTGGCCAGCGCTGTTGTAGAGGTCGGTCGTGGTGCTACCGTCCGCGTTGGTCACTTTCGTATACTGCGTCGTGCCGTCGGCGTGCAGGTTGGTGATCGAGGTCACCGTTCCGTCAGCCTTGGTGATCAGGATCTGGGTGGCGTATGCCTGCCCGGTGATGCCGTAGAATGTATTGGTATGCGTTCCATCGGCGTTGGTGACATATGTCTTCGACTTCAGGCCGTTTGTGTAAACGGCGGTCGAGAGGGAGCCGTCCGTATTCTTGATGGTCTCGCTTGCGACGCTGCCGTCCGAATTGTAGTTGGTGGTCTGCTTCGTGCCGTTTGCGCTGACGATGGTTTCCTGCGCTTTCACGCCGGTCGAGTACAGAACCGTGTCGCTGGTCCCGTCGACATTGACAAGCGACTTGCTGGTGATGACGCCGTTGGTGAAGTTCGAGGTCGACGTTCCCGTCTGCGTACCGGTCGCGCTGAAGAACTTCGTCTCGCTCCAGCTCGTCGTGGAGGTCGTCACGGAGAAGGAGTAGCCGCCCTGGATCGCCGCAAGGGCGTTTCCGTAGTGCGAGATGATGTAGTTCATCGTCGATACGGACGCCACGGCGAGGACATGGGTGTCCGTGAGCGTGATCGAATGCAGGGTGGTGGACGCGGAAAGATCGGCGAGCTCCGCGACGATCGTGGCGGCCGTGCCGGTGACGTCGGTGGCCTGGGTCGGATTCGACGCTGCGTTGGATACCCCGTCGATCTCGATGATGATGGGGTGATCGCTTACGGGAACCGTGAACGAACTCACATTGGTGTAGGTCGCGATCGGGTCCGTTCCACCGGTGGGATCGTAAACCTTGATGGACTGATGCACGCTGTCGAGCTGAACCGTGACGGTCTGGCTCGGATTGGTGATCTCGGTGCTCGTCTTGGGATCCCAGACCTTCGGTTCGGCCCAGACGACGAGATCGTAGGCACCGTTGCTCTTGCCGAGCACCATGCTGTTGCCGGAGTCCGGCATGTTGCTGAGCGTATAGTTCAACGGGGTCGTCGGCTGGTGGTTGCCTGTTCCGTCGTCGTTGAGGATCGTCGTCAAATTATGGACCGCGGTGGCAGCCAGCTTGGGCGTTCCGTCGTCGTAGAACAGCCCGAAATGGCTCTGCGCATTGGTGTCGCTGCTCGACGAGTTGCGATCGAGCAACTCATAGAGATAGGTCTTGCCGACGCCATCCTTGAACGCGTCCATCAAGGTGTTGAGGATCGATTTCGCCTGAACCGCCTCGTCCACGCCCAGGAACGGAGTGGTGCTGAGCGTCGTGTAGCCGGTTTCGGTAATGACCGAGGGATCGCCGGGAGACACCGAGCTCGCGAGATTCAGCGCCGCCGCCACCGCGGCCCCCGGCGTGGTGCCGGTGCTGACATAGGCGTGGGAGTTGGCATAGTCCGAGGACGAGCCGAGATTGCCGAGCTTCGCGAAATCGTTGGGATCGTCGTAGCCGAGAGTCAGATTGTAGACGGGAAGCTTTGCAAGCGACGCATCCGCCTTGATCGCCGTGTAGAGCGCCTGCTGAAACTGCGCTGCGGCCTCGATCGTCGAGCTGCCGTTGTAGCTGAAAGCCTGGAGATTGGCCTCGTTCAAGCCTTCGAGCGCGATGATGCTGCCCGGGTGTGCCGCCTGGAACGCGTCGAGCGCGGCGACGTATTGCTGGAGGCCGGCTGCGCCCGCCGCCGGGATCGACGATGAAACGCCGAGATCGAACTTGTATCCATCGTTCGCCAAACCGTCGAGCACCGGCTGTGCTGCCGGGATATTCGTCAGACTGTCACGAAGCGTGGTGACGCCGAGATATTTCAGATCGGCTTCGACGAGTGCGAGATTGTTGTAACTGCCCCACGCATATGACACGTGTGTGTTGACGCCGATGGAACTCGTGAACGCACTCGCCGAGAGAACGGTTTGATTGGTGCTGGTGATGCTCGCCATGACTCGCTCTGGTGATTCCCGCTGTGATGCATGATGCGTAGCGGCAGAGTTTGTCAGTGACGTTAGAAAGAAGGCTAAAGATGTAGGTATCCGCGGCTTTTCGCGGAACGAACTGCAAGTATTTTCAGCACATTGCGCGACACTGCTTGTTCCTCACAGGAACTCGTCGCGATTGCCTAATTACGATTCACAATTGGCCCGTTGTTCTACGGAATGTTCCATGACAGCGACGTGAATCGTCTGCGCAAAAGAAAATGATTCGGCGCGCGCTAATGCGTGGACGCGGTGCTCGACGGTGATGCGCCGGGCAATTGATACTCGGTTCGCCATCCGAGTCGCTGTGCGTCGCCGTCAGCGATGGCCTCGAGCAGCGGACGCAACGCCTTGCTGGCACCATTAAGACTGCGGTAAGCCAGGATTGCCTCGATCGCGAGCAGCCCGACGTAGCTCGTTCGGTTGATACGATAGACAATCGGGGAGGTTGTATACCGTTTCTCAATCAAGATCCGGTTCCGGCAGGCATAATAGAGTCGCCACGCCGGTGCGTCGGGGCTGACGAGCGCGCTGCGCGCGCTGGCGCTCGGCTTCTTGTCCCAGGATTCTTCCGCGTCGTTGATGCAACCGACATCCGTCAGATAGATGGCAATGCCGGCGTCCATCAGGCGCAGCGAGTAGTCGTGGTCGTCACTATAAAGGACGAACTCCTTGTTCGGAGGCGAGACCTTCCGGACAGCGCCAATCGGCAGCAGGAGTCCGCCATAGGGAGCGGTCTCGATCCTGCGCAGATGAAACTCCCCGTGATTCTCCGGATCTCGCCGCGCGGATCGCGCGAACCGTCGCCATAGTTTCGACGGAAGCGAGGCGAGATGAAAGTTGAGGAACGAGTTGGCGCGGATGGCCACGGCGTTCTGATCGGCGAGCAACGTCGGATAGATGCCCCGATGCCTGCGCAATGCGCACAGCCCGGTATCGTCCGTCGCGCCGAGCGCCGTATGCAGCGCGAGCAAGCGGTCCAGGAAACCGTCCTCGCCGACATTATCGTCGTCCAGAATGAGGACGAACCCCAAATCGTCGTCTTCGAGCCGCTGGGCGGCGGTGATGCCGGCGTGAAAGCCGCCGGCCGATCCCAGATTTGAATCGAGCCTGATGACATCGACGGGAGGTATGGTTGCGAAATCGTCAACCGTCACGGGTCGGTTGCATCCATTGTCGACCACGATCACACGTTTGACCGCGGGGCTGGCCTGAACGGCCGCAACGGTCCGCCGCACCAGCTGCTCGCGCCGCCCGTAAGTCACGATGACACATGCGACCGAGCGCCCCGCTTCGGTCGAGCGATTGAGGACGATCGGTGGCTTCGATTCGAGGGGAGCGTTCGACAATTTACTCTCGCTTGGCGTTAAGTCGTTCCATTCGGGCGACATTATAGATACTCAGTCGAATTGGAACGGCAATTCCTCCGGCAAATTTCGCCACAAAAGCGTGCAAACGTGTTGTTCGCTCCGATAGCGGCTGCGCTTTGCCGGAGAGAGCCTATTGTGATCATATTGTGAAGGTCGGTCGCGCAGATGCAGGTGATGATGGATCGGAGACGGATGCATGCAGTTTCTCGGGCGCATGGAGGCGCAATGTTCCTGGCGATGAAGAGAGTGTTTCTGTCCGCGCTGTTGCTGACACTGGGTCTGGTGGCATCCGTCGGGAATGCCAGTGCGGGTCCGCTCACTTGGGGGGTCGACGGCCCCGACGCACGGCGCACAGACCTGAAGGCGGTCTTCGAGGTCATGCGAGCCCGCGGACTCACGCAGTACAGGGTCAGCGCAAATCTCGCGCGGGACACCGATCCCTACGAGGTCCAGATGTACCGGGACATGATTGTGCTGGCCAAGACCTACGGCATCACGCTCAAGCCGATATTGGCGACCCCGTTCGCCTGGGGCGATCGCACCGATGGCGGCAAGTATCCGGCCGGCGACTGGAATGCGCTGTATCAGCAGGCCTACTCGAGAACTTACACCTTCGTGATCAATTTTAAGGATCAGATCAACGACTGGGAGATGGGCAACGAGATCAACCTTCTGGCGCTGGATTCGGGCGGCAAGAAGCTCTACGGCCACGGCTGGACCGCCGAGGAATTCGACATCCCGATCATGAACGACTGGGTCGCGGTCCTCAAAGGCATGTCGGATGCGATCGACAAGATCAATCGCGAACACGGGACGCATTTGCGACGCGTGCTCAACACCACCTCGACGATGTTCGGCTTCCTCGACTTCATGGCGTCGAAGGGCGTTGGATTCGATGTCATCTCCTATCACTACTATGAAGTCCTGAATCAGAATCCGAACCGCGCGTGGGGCGGCAGCAGGCAGTCCTACAATCTGTTCAAGAAACTGGCGACGTACGGCAAGCCGGTCGTCTTCAATGAAGTCAATTGCGCGGAGATCTACAAGCCGGCTTACGAGAACGAAGCCGGCAAGCCTCTCACCGAGGCGTGCTACAAGAGCCTGCACGCCACTTTGAGCTTCATCGCCAATCAGGTCGATGCCGACATCGAGAGCGTGCTGATCTACGAGTTATTTGACGAGCCGAAGAAGGCCCCGCCGGAAAACCGCTTCGGCCTGATGTATGACCTCAAAACACCGAAGGTGCCGCTCTACATGCTATCGCGCTTTGCCGGAAAGGAACTCGCGCCGCACGAGGCGGAGGAGCTGACCAAGCGGGGCATGTAGGCGCGGCACGTGCGGCGCCTACGGCAACATTCGGCCTAGATCCAGAGCCACGGACAAACGGTGTCCAGTGCGACACGGACGTAGAACTTCCAGATGTTGTCGGTTGCATATCCCTTGTTGTCGAGGCCGCGGATGCCGCTGACGAGCGGCACCGTCCGGAACCGTGGAACGAATTTTGACGTTCTCGGCGCGGCCTCGAAATCGTCACGTAGCGCCTTTTCGGGGAATGCGGCGGCGGACGTCTCCTCGTAGAGCTTGCACTTGCCCTGGAGATATTGGCGATAGCCAGCTTTGGTCCACGCCATCATGTACATGTCGACCACCCTTTTGGGGTAGTTCCGCATGTTGACGTAGAAAGCGAACCCTTTCGGGGTCTTCTGGATCAGCTTGGCAAGATTCAGGACGATGTAGCGGCCGGTCACCTTCCAGATCGGCGTGTCGGCTTCGCATTCCCCGATGAAGCGCGAATTCGCCATCGCGTGGTCGAGCAGGAATAGCTCGCCGTAGCCGCGGCCGTACATCTGGGGATAGTCGAGCCCCGCAAAGGAAATAAACTCGATCTTGTCGACGATGTTCAACTGCTCGGCGATGGCCTTGAGACTGGACAGGTCGGATTCCGAGTTCTCGACAAAGACGATCTGGTCGATGCACTGGCCGACCAGCCGGCCGTAGAACCAGAGCGCGTCTTCATAGTCCTTGCGGCGGAGGGCGGGATCCTTCCGCCCGAGGCTTCGCACGTCGGCTTTCGGCGTGATGGTCGCCGTCAAAATCAGAATATTCATGGGTCCTTTCGATGTCATCTCATCAATCCCTCGCGGCGCATGGCTAGGTGGCAGCAACGCGCTCCTTGTTGAGTTCGAGATCGCGCAGGCCGAGCAGGCTTCGTGCCAGTTGGCGATGAAACAGCAGGTAGCTGATCGCGATCGTCAGGACGTATGCGGTCGTGCCAAGCAGCCAGGCTGACTTCGGCGTGGCGGCCATCTCCATGATGCGATTTGCGACAACGAGGCCGAGCGTCGTGGCGACCGTTGCGGGCGCAAGCGCCTTGACCAGATCAAGCACCGGCAGCTTGGTTTCCCACGAGGTGATCAGCATTGTGGCGACGGACACGATGAGCGTCACCGCAAGATAGATCTTGATGATCCCGATCAGCCCAAATCTCAGGCCGATGACGAACGCTACGATGGTCGAGATGCTGTTCGCGGTCGAAACCCAGAATTGCAGCTGAGCCTTGCCCCGCGACAGCAGCATGGCGCCGCTATAGGCGGTGATCGACTGCGCTGCGCCGGCAATCGACATCAGCCCGACCAGCGGGATGATGCCGGTCCACTTGGCCGGAAAGAACGCGGTGAAAAGATAGTCTGCGCCGAACGTGAGATACAGCATGCCGGGAAAGACCACCGCGGCCGTCAGCGACAGCACGCCGCAAATGATCTGGTTGCGCTCCTGCAGCGATCCCTTTGCGGCCTGGCGGCTGAGTGTCGCCATGAGCACGCCGCTGCCGGGCCAGGTGATCACCATCAGCGGAAGGATCATGATCTGGTAAGCCAGACCGTACAGACCGACGGCGGCCGCGCCCACGGCACCGCCGATCAGGACGTTGCCGACCGCGCGACCGGCAAAGTTGAGCAGATTGCTCGCCAGCACCCAACCGCCGAAGGTCAGGATCGAGCGCACGCGGCCCCATTGAAAATTGAGCTGCACATCCTTTCGCGCGATGATGGCGAAGGCCGCGGCGCGAACGATCTGCACGACGACATAGTAGGCGACCAGCGACCAGACGCCCCAGCCCAGGAAGGCGCCCAGAACGCATGTGAGCACCGACACGATGACGGCGACGATCTCGACGCTCGCCACGACCTGGTAGCGCAGGTGCCGTTCGAGCACGGCGCGCGGGCCGAGGGCAGCAATGGAGAGCACCACCGAAATCGACAGCGTGGCGAGGACGCTTCCCAATCCCTCCATCTCGAGACCGGCGGCGAGAGGCGCGGAGATGACCGCCAGGATCACGGCGCAGAGTAGGCCGATGGCGCAGATCAGCGTGATCGCGGCGCCCGCGTCGTTCCGATCGAGCGTCGGCCGCTGCACCATGGCGCTCGACATACCCAGATCGGTCAACAGCGCGATGAATCCGACGAACGGCAGTGAAAAGGTGACGAGACCGAATTCGGCCGGCGCCGCGAAATACGTCATCATGACGGTCATCGCGAACTGCAGGCCGGACTTGAGAACGTTCATGCCGGACATCGACAGCAGATTTTTCAGCATTACGTCGATCTCCGGGCGCCACGGGATGACGCCCACTCAGGTTCCATGCGGCCCAGCCCTGCACCCGCGCGTTTATCTCGCACATGCACAACTGGCAAGACAAGCAATCGGGCAGCAGGCATTGCCAAGTTGTTGGGCAGGCCATTTTTCATTGCGAACAGCATCGCGGCGTCACGCTGTCGTTACACATCCGATCGGGATGCGCCGGCGGCCTCGAGGAAGCGCCCCTTCCAGGCGAGGAGTGCGACGATGGCGGTTGCGACCACGATCTTCGCAACCAGCGCAATCGGCGACGCCGAGGGCACGGCCGAAAATGCGCCGATGAAGGCTGAGCCCGCGACGGATGCCGCGACCAGCCCCCATCGCGGCGTTGCGCCGAACCGCACCATGGGTCCCGCCGCGAGCACGATGACGATCGCGGTTGCGACGATCGCACCGACCAGGACACAGGTCGGCGATCTCGTGATCGCTTGTATCGGCACCGCCACGGCCAGGACGAGCAGCAATTGGCACAGGGCGACGACGACGAGACGCGTGGCAGACTTCGTCAAATGGGGTGCGATCGCGAGCGTGGATTGCAGATGGCAGTGCATGAAATAGAAGCCCGCTGCGGCCGCCGAGGTCTGGAGAAAGCTTGCCAGAATGGACGCCGGAACGAACAACTGTCCCGCGTCCGGCAGAAAGCCGATCAGGCCTCCGAGCATCACCAGCGTGGCGCAGATGATGAAATCGAGCAGATGCGCGACGGCCGCACGGGAGTCGTCGGCACTGCCGCGCTCGTATTGATGGACGACTTCGGGATAGTTGACGGTGTGGATGGCCGCGACCAGCACTGCAAACGGCCGCTGCAGCAGGTCGATCGCCATCGAGAAGCCAGCGGTGACCGCGGGAGCGCTCGCACCCAGCGCTGAAACGACGACGAAGCGTATCGAGACCGGGACCGAGAGGTGGAGCACCGAGGCGCCGGCGGCGAGCATCCCGTAGCGGGCGAAGCCGCTCCAATCCTCCAGCAGGGCCGGACGCGTCACTTTCTGAAGTTTGTGGGGATGCAGCAGCTGCCCGGCGATCAGGCTGGCGATCTGGGCGCCCAGCATGCCGAGCAGCGCCGCGTGCGCCGTGCCGTGGAGCCACGCGCCGGCCGCCGCGCCGCCCACCATCAGCGTGGCTCTCAGAATGAGGAGAAACGCGGCTGCGCCAAGCCGATGCGAGACGCGGACAACCATGAAGTGGAGATCGGTCGCGCCCTGCGCCACGGCCAGTGCAAGGCCGACCAGGCCTACGCTCGTGGCGATCGGACTAGCGATCGAAACGGCGAGGCCCCCGATCACCAGAAGCGCGAGCGCGCTGGCGAGCGCGGCGCCGAACAGGGACGTTCTCAGTCGCGCCGCGTTGTCATGCATGGCGGCGGCCAGGAAGCGCACGCCGGCCAATTGCAGCCATTCGAACATCAGCACGCTGAGCAACTGACTGGAGGCGAGCGTGAGCGAGAAATTGGCGTAAGCGAGCGGCGAGAGGATCCGGCCGAGCAGAAAGATGAGGATGATCGCCGCAGCACTCTGGTAGACGACCCCGACAAGCGCGAACAGGCGGGTCATGGCAGGTTCAGGCTGCGGGCTGAAGCGCAGGACGGAACGGGCTTGTTGCGCAAACCGGTCATCCCAGGGCTATTGCTTGTGCCGGCTCAGGAGCTCGAAGGCGTCGCGATATTCGGCGATGACGTCGGTGAATGTCCGATGGTCGTTCTTCTCGGCGAGCTTGTCGACCATCGCCGCCAGCTCGTCGGGATTCGACATGATGCGCAGAATGCTGTCCGCGAGCGACTTCGGATCCGGCGCGGTCAGCCAGCCGACGGCACCGCGCTTGACGGCCTCGGGAATCCCGCCGAATTGAGTCCCGAGGAAAGGCTTTCGTGCGGCTTGCGCGTCGGCAACGACGAGCGGACCCGGCTCCTCCCAGATCGGCGGAATCACGACGACGTCGATCTGACGGTAGAATGTCTCGGGCTCGACGAAGCCGAGAAATTCGATGCTCGCCTTCGGCGCGATGGCCCTGAGCTCGTCCTGTATCTCCGCGTCCGCGACGCCCGCGATGACGAGGCGCACCCGGTCATTGGGAAGATGGGCCAACGCCTTGACGAGATTGTAGATGCCTTTTTCTTCGGTCACACGGCCGATGAATCCGAGGGTCAGGACGGGACCCGCGGAATATTTCGAAGGCGCGGCGACCGGCACCGTCGATGCGTGAGGGATGACCTTGCGCAGCTCTGTATCGGCGAACAGGCCCGTCTCCAGATGGATGTCGAGGATGCGCTGGCTCACGCCGACGACGCCGCGCAGATATCGGGTTGCACTTCGGCGGTTGATGGTCAGCAGCCTGCAGCTCATGCAGGTATGCTCGCAGGCCTTCCCCTTCGAGAAGCGCGAGCACCGCGGGCAGGTCAGATAGTAGTCGTGCAGCGTGTGCAGCACCGGCACATTGAGTTCGGCCGCCGTCTTCCACACCGCCGTGGTGAGGCCCGAGAGGTTGTTCGAGTGCAGCACGTCGGGCTTGAATGCCCTGATTCTGCCGGCAACAAGTTCGGCGTTTTGACGCCAGTCCTCCGTCGCGTGCCACAATCCGCGCGCAGGCGCGCTTCGCTGTCCGGTGAAGGGCCGGTAGATGTTATGGACGGGCGCCGAGTACACATCGATGCCGTTGCTCGTCTCCATCGCCTGTTCAGGCAGCGAGGCGGCGCGAACGACTTCGACTTCATCGCCACTCTTCAAAAGGCCTTCGGCAACACGGCGCACGAATATCTCGGCCCCGCCGACCACCTTCGGTGCGCCCGGTGTCGGGTACAGTGACGATGTGATCAATATTCTCATCGGAAGGATCTCATCCAATATGCATCTGTGAACGAACCCCGAGAGTCCCTCTCATCTGTCTCCATCGGTGTTCGAGCTACCTTCTAAATAGACGTCGAGATATTGTCCGGTGACAGCTTCCGGTGTGAAGCTGGCTGCAAAGTCAGGCCGAGGCGGAAAAGTCTGCTTCCATTTTGGTGCTTCACTGATTGCCTGCTTCATCAGTTCGGCCAGTTTGTGGTGGTCACTTGGCTCGTACGAGCCGAGTGAGGTCGAGAAATGAGAGATTTCTGGTATTCCGCCGGCGGTTGAGCAAATGGTCGCACGTCCGGCGTTGATGCTTTCTATCAGTGTCCGCGGCAATGGCTCAGGCCAAACCGAGCTAATGAGGCAAACATCCACGGCGGAGTAAAATTCCGCGGACTTTACAAAGCCAAGCCATTTGATCCTCGGATTATCATACCGTCCTTTCAGCTCTCGCTCATAAGCTTCCAAGCCCTTTCCGGCGATTTTGAGTTGCCAGCCCGAATCGGGGAGCAGAGAGACCGCTTTAAGGACGACATCGATGCCCTTTTCGGGTTCAACCCGGCCGATAAAGCCGAAAGTCAGGTCGGCGTCCGGAGACGGCGGGGCAAGTCCCGCGCTGGAGTCCGCGATGTTGTAGATCACCTTGTGAGGTACGCCCGGGAAGAAACCGGGTTTCAGGTGCCGGTCCAGCACATACTGGCTGTTGGAGACCACCGCATCGACCAAGCGCGAGGCGTAGAGATATGGCATGGTCATCGTCTTGCATGCCAGGCAGCGCTCCTTGCACGTGTCGCCCTTGCTGAACAGCGTCGACCGTTTGCAGATCAGCGAGTAGTCGCGCAGCGTATGGACGACGCGTATATTGCGACGCTTGGCCTCCGCCCACAGCGACACGGAGAATCCGGTCAGATTGTTGGTGTGAACGACATCCGGCTTCTCGGTGTCGAGAATCGCGGCAAAGCGCTTGGCTGCACGCCTGTTCCAGGTATCGCGCAAGTGCCATCGCAGTCGGTCGAGCCGTGGCGGCTTCCGCGTCTGTCCAAACGGCCAATAGGTGTTGTCGATCTGCACGCGGTAGGTGCGGATGCCGTTGCGATCTCCGACCGAGACGTCGCCCGCCTTCTGCAGGCAGACGACGGCGACCTGGTGGCCGTTGCGCATGAAGGCTTCTGCGAGCAGCGATACCGATACCTCTGCTCCGCCCATGATGTCGGGAGGATAGAGGGTGTTCACGATAAGTATCTTCAACGATCGCCTCATGCGTTGATCGTAGATGGGGGCGCACCTCGCTTGCCACGCAATAGCTGGCTCTGCAATCGCATTCGAGCCCAAAACGACGTGAACGCTCACGCCGGAATGAGGCCGAAACAGTCACACAATATTCAAGAAGCGGGCCATGACGTCCTGCCCGGACTCTCGCGCGTGGCGAGATCCGGGCAAGAGAGAGTCTCGATCGTGGCCGTTACTTGAAGTTTACTTGGAGTTGACCACGACGCTGGAGATGTTCGACGCGTTCGTTGAAGCGGCGTCCAGCGGGGCCATGAGCTTGATGAATTCGGTCGAGGGCGATTCCGCGACCGAAATCACGTCGTGATCGCGCATCCTGAAGGTGTCCGCCTGGAACCAGCCGTCAGGCTTGCTCATGTCGAACTTGTAGACGGCCGGGATGGTCTTGGTCGGGAATTGCGAGACATTGACACCGATGCGCTCGAGCAGCGGCTTCGGCTCGAAACGATAGACGTAGATCGACTTGGAATCGGCGCGGGTGCTATCGAGACCGCCGGCTTTCGCGAGCGCCTCGGCGAGCGACATGTTGTCGTTCTCGAAGGTGAAGCGGCGGTTGTTGGTTCCGCCGATCGATCCCGGCGATGGCGTCGATCCGAACGCCATGTAGACCCTGGGAATGCGGGTCAGGAAGACGACGTCGCCCGGAGCGAGCAGCACGTCCTCGTTGGGATTATGCACGACCGAGGACATCGACTCGTTGTAGGTGCGTCCTTCGCGCTTGATCGTGATCGTGCTCTCGTAGGACGGGTACTTGGGGCCGCCGGCGCGCGCGATCGCGCCCATCAGGCGGATGCCGCCCGGGTCGACCGGAAAGCGCTGCGGCGAATTGACTTCGCCGAGCACGCTGATCTGGTTGCCGCGCTGTTCTGCGACGCTCACGACCGCCTGCGGATCGATGGCGCGATCCTTGAGGCGTTCGCGGACGATGTTCGAGACGGCGCGCGGCGTCAGACCGGAGACCTTGATCGATCCGGCGTAGGGGATGTTGATGTTGCCGGACTGGTCGACCTGCTGGCGCGGGATGTCGACGAAATTGCCCGGCCGCACGCCGGCTTCGCGCGGAATGAACAGACCGCCCGCCTGCGCTTCGTAAACGGTCACGGTGACGATGTCGCCGACGCCGATGGTGACGTCGCGATAATTGCCGCCGGGGAGGCGGGAGAAGATCAATCCGGCGCTGTCGGTAAACCCGTTGGTCGCCTGCAGCACGGCCGGATTGACCGGCATCAGTGCATAGGCGAGCGGCGCGGTCGGCTCGGTGATCAGCGCGGCATTTGTTTGCGTGGAGACGGCATCGGGAGCGTCTAACGGAATGAAGCCCGCGCAGCCGGTCAGAGAAATGCTGATCGCCGCAACGGCCAGAATCCGGCTAATCCCGAAATCCGAATGAGCTTGTTCGGTCCTAGCCAATGTCTTTCCCTCGCGCACACCTAAAATCTGAATTACCGTAGCAACTGTTCAGCTACTGAGTCACTGCTGCGTCTTCGTGATTATGGTAAAGCACTTATGGCTGTGACCTTATTGCCACTTGTGAACATACGTACACGTGCATTCGATTGGTCAAATCTTGTGCTGGATGTGCTCTTTTCTAAGCAACTCGCAAATTAGACATACGAGTGTCAGACCGATGTCACGATTGAGGCCTCGGTTCATCCAGCGAGCAGCGCGCAAGCGCGACTGGCGCATTCGACAGCATCTCCGCGAGGCGTCGCCACCGTAAACTTCAGCTTTCGAATTCGAATCAGAACTTACTCTGCGTTGTATTTTCGCGGATCTTGCGGTGAGCTTGGCTGTCGCCCGTCAGCATCTGCATCGATATTTCCGCAACGGGATTCCGCCTCCGTTAACCCCTAGATTTGGAAGCTGGCGTCACGCTGGCGTCCGTAAGGTCTTCCTAATCCCGATCCGGCTAGGTGTCGGGCAAACAAAAGGGAAGACGAAGACAATGTTGCAAACCGGGCTGTTCGCGGCGGGCTTTCTCATCTGTGCGATGGCCGTCATGTTCGCGATCGCGTGGTCGTTCTCCGATCAACGCGTCATCGATGCCGATCTGGCGCAGGGCGACGTCCACCGGATGGCCTGATCGACAGGTCTCTACGGTCGCAGATTGTTCGAGAAATCGGACTGCAGCTTCGCCTCGCCGGCCTCGCTTTCGCCCCATTGCAGGACGTCGGCATAGACCTGGCTCAGGTTGCGATGGGTCTGCTCGATGTCGTAGAGGCGGGTGAAACGCTCATATCCGGCCCGGCCGACTGCAGGCAGATCGAGCGTGGTTGCGCGCTTGAATCCTTCAACCAGCTTTTCGGGCGAGGCTTCGTCGCACAACACGCCCGTGGTGCCGTCTTCGACGATTTCCGGCAAGGCGCCGATGCGGAATGCGATGATCGGCTTGGCCGCCCGCATCGCCTCGATGGCGACGAGGCCGAATGCCTCCCAGCGCGACGGAATCGCCACCATGTCGGCCTGATCCAGTTCGGCCTCGATCTGGTTGCGGTCCATCCAGCCCAGCAGCGAGACGTTGGAGGGCAGGTCGCTTCTCTGGAATTTGCTGACGACCGAGGCGCCGATGAGGCGCACATCCAGCACGTCTCCGAGCGTGCGGGCCGCCTCGATCAGGAGGTCATATCCCTTCTGGCGGTCGAGGCGTCCGATGAAAAGGACCTTGATCTTCTCCGACCGCCACGGCGCTGCGCGCGTGTCGAGCGCGGGACGCTGCTTGGAAATCCCGTTATGCACAAGGACGAGGCGTTTTGCCGCGATTCCGACCCGCCTGGCGTCGACCTGCTCGCTGTGAGAGATGCAGACGATGCGATGGGTCAGCTTCGACAGCAGAAGTTCGGTGAACTCGGTGACGGCGCGGCTGAGACGGCCGGTCTCGCGGCCGAAGGCCCATCCGTGTGGGCAATAGACGATGCGCGAGCGCCGGTAGGTCAGCCACAGCACCGGACGCACCACGAGCCCGGCGAATGACGAATGCAAATGAATGATGTCCGGCCGCTGCTGCCGGACCGCGCGCATGGTCGCGGACAGCATGGCAAACAGGCCGACAGCGTTGCGGCCGTCGCGCGGGAAGGTGGTGACGGCCTCATCCTCGATGTTGACCAGGTCGTCGCGATGGTCGGACGGAACGACATAGCTGACATTGCCGCGTCCGAAGCTCGCGCTCTGATGCGGATGAAGCTCGTTGAGGTAGGTTGCGATGCCGCCTCTCACCGTTTCGGCGACATGCAGAACCTTCAGGCCGCTGGACAACGGTCGATCCTTCCTTGTCTTGCAGAGACCACGCGTAGCGTCTCCAAGCAGCAATATTTGGGCCGCGTCATCGTTCCGCTCCGCCGGACGCGGCCCCGCGGTGCCGATTTGGCCAGCACATCGAGCATGGCGGCGGCCGATTTGGTCCACGAATATGTCGCGAGCCGCTCCCGCTGCTTCTCCTGTTCCGCCGGCGAAATCCTGCCGAGATCGATTCTTTCGTGCATTCGCGCCGACAGCTCGCCGGGGTTGAGTGGGTCGAAATAGACGGCGGCGTCAGCGCAGGTCTCGCGAACGGCTTCCGCGGAACTCGCAATGACCGGGCAGGCGAAGTACATCGCCTCCAGGGGAGGGATGCCGAAGCCCTCGTAGAGACTCGGAAACACGAAAGCTGCAGCCCGGGCGAAGAGTGCGGCGACTTCCTCGTCCTTGAGGCGGCCGGCGATGACGATTCCGGCTTTCGACTCGGTCGCGCCGCCGCCAAAGACCTTGCTGTTGTCGCCTCCGACCACGACCAGCGGAACATCCGCGCGGCCGAGCCGCTCGGCCGCACGGATGGCGGTGTCGACATTCTTGTTCTTCGTCATCGAGCCGACAAAGAGGAAGAAGCGGTAAGGTTCGAGTCGCAGGGACTCGATGATCGAGAAATCGGGTTCGACCGACGCGAAGTGCTCCGCGCTGTTTGGAACGATCGGGATCGATCCGGGATCCAGTGAGAGCACGTCGGCAAGTTCGTTGCGTGAAAACGTCGAAACTGTTGCAATGGTTGCTGTGCGCGCCAGCAAATGGCCGAGCGATCGATGCAAGGCGAGGTATTGCCAGCTGAAGAAGTCCGGCCGCTTGAACACTTGCGCATCGTGAAGCACGACGAGATGGTCACGATGGAGCACCGGACCGGAATTGGCGAGGCTGACGAGGCGCGTGCCGGCGGCCGCACGCGCCAGATCGATCTGGTCCCAGGCGTGCCCGCGCAAAGTTCCAACTTGCTTGACCTTGATGCGGCCAAGACCGGCAAGCGTCTGTGCATCCGGCGGCACCAGAATCTGCCACTCCGCATCCAGGAGTTGCTGTGCTGCCTTGCCGCTCGTGAGCAGGCGGTCCATCGCTTTGACGATCTCGGCGGCATAGCGTTGCACGCCTGTCAGCGATTGTGTCAGGAACCTGCCGTTGATGGAGAGTTTCAAAGCCGATCTTTTTCTTTGCGCGTGTCTTGCGCGAACAATGCCTCAAGACTGGGCATCCGCGCGGAATGGACGGTCGATATGATCTCTAGCACATGCAGCGCTATCGTCCGAGCTTCCTCGCAGGCGGATAGCATGCGTGGATGCATGATGCCATCATGTTTCCTACACATTTCGATGCGCTTACATGGACAAGCCTCAATCGATGATGTCGTCATCGTCGAAACCTTGCCTCTCATGTCCTGGTCTGGCATTGCATTCGTGGAATGAACGAGATGACAACTTTGCGACCAGTGATCGTGACCGGCGCTGCCGGCTTTATCGGAATGCACGTTTGTGAACGGCTGTTGGCGCGTGGCGAACAGGTCGTTGGTATCGATGCGTTCACGCCGTATTACGATCCGGCGCTGAAGCGCGCGCGCCTCGAAAAGCTCAAGCAGCTTCCGGGCTTCAGCTTCCACGAGATCGACCTTGCGGATTTTGCCGCGGTGATCCGCGTATTCGACGAAGTCGCGCCCGATCGGGTTGTGCACCTTGCGGCGCAGCCGGGCGTCCGCGCCTCGATCGATGATCCCATCACCAGCATCCGCGCCAATTGTGACGGCTTTGTCACCGTGCTCGAGGCCGGCCGGCGCCATGGTCTGGCGCATCTGGTCTACGCCTCGTCGAGCTCGGTCTATGGTGCCAATCGCACCCTGCCGTATTCGACCGAGCAATCGGTAAACCATCCGGTCAGCCTTTACGCCGCGAGCAAGAAGGCCAACGAGCTGATGGCGCACACCTTTGCGCATGTTCACAGATTGCCGGTGACCGGTCTGCGCTTCTTCACCGTCTACGGTCCGTGGGGCCGGCCCGACATGGCCGCCTATCTGTTCACGCGCGCGATCTTCGCGAATGAGCCGATCAAGATTTTCAATCATGGCGACATGTGGCGCGACTTCACCTATGTCGACGACATCGTCGAGGGCGTGATCCGCACGCTTGATCGGCCCGCGGCTCCGAATCCCGCGTGGAATGCGGAGCGGCCTGAAAATTCGTCGAGCTATGCGCCGTATCGCGTCTACAACATCGGCAACAACAGGTCGGTCAAGCTGCTCGAGTTCGTCGAGACGCTCGAGAAGATCATCGGCAAGCCTGCGATCCGCAAGCTGCTGCCGATGCAGGCCGGCGATGTCCTGGAGACGCGCGCCGACATTTCCGCGCTCCAGCGCGACGTCGGTTTCGCGCCGTCGACGCCAATCGCGGAAGGCCTCGCGCGTTTCGTCGAATGGTATCGAAAGTACCACGGCGTGTGATCGCCGAAGCGAACGGCAAGACACAAAAAATACTCGGGTGGCGACGGTTAAGGTTTGTTCGGCTCACGATGCAGCTTGCCCTAATGTTGGGCGTGCGGCCGGATAGAGAAATGGTCTAGGGTGTTCGGTGGAACATCCGTCGTCAACGGAAAGAGTTTTTCATGCGAATCGCGATGATCGGCACGGGTTATGTGGGACTGGTGTCCGGAGCCTGCTTTGCGGATTTCGGTCACGACGTCATTTGCGTCGACAAGGACGAGAAGAAGATCGCGGCGCTTCATCGCGGCGAGATTCCGATCTACGAGCCCGGCCTCGACGAGCTGGTCGCGACCAACGTCAAGGCCAAACGCCTCGACTTCACCACCGACCTGTCGAAGCCGGTCGCCGACGCCGATGCCGTGTTCATCGCGGTCGGCACACCCTCGCGTCGCGGCGACGGCCATGCCGATCTCTCCTACGTCTACGCTGCCGCGAAAGAGATCGCGCAGTCGCTGTCCGGCTTCACCGTCGTGGTGACGAAGTCGACGGTTCCGGTCGGCACCGGCGACGAGGTCGAGCGCATCATCCGCGACGCCAATCCCAAGGCCGACGTCGTCGTCGCCTCCAATCCGGAGTTCCTGCGCGAGGGCGCTGCGATCCGCGACTTCAAATTCCCCGATCGCGTCGTCGTCGGCACGTCCGACGAGCGCGGCCGCAAGGTGATGGGCGACATCTATCGTCCGCTGTCGCTGAACCAGGCGCCGCTGATGTTCACGGAACGTCGTACTGCGGAGATGATCAAATACGCCGCGAACGCGTTCCTCGCGACCAAGATCACTTTCATCAACGAGATCGCCGACCTCTCGGAAAAGGTCGGCGCCAACGTGCAGGAAGTCGCGCGCGGCATTGGCCTGGACAACCGTATCGGCACAAAATTCCTGCACGCCGGCCCGGGCTTCGGCGGCTCCTGCTTCCCGAAGGACACCAAGGCGCTGATCAAGATCGCGCAGGATTACGACGTGAGCTTGCGCATCGTCGAATCCGTGCTGGCGGTCAACGAGAACCGCAAGCGCGCGATGGCGCGGAAAGTAAGCCAGGCGCTCGGCGGTTCCTTGCGCGGCAAGACCATTGCCGTGCTTGGCCTCACCTTCAAGCCCGACACCGACGACATGCGCGATGCGCCGTCGATCCCGCTCGTGACCGGCCTGATCGACATGGGCGCGAAGGTGAAGGCGTTCGATCCCGTCGGCATGGAGCAGGCCAAAAGCGAGCTGCCGAACATCACTTATTCCGAGGATGCGTATTCTTGCGCACAAGGCGCCGATGCAATCGTCATCGTCACCGAATGGGTGCAGTTCCGCGCGCTCGATCTCGACCGGCTGAAGAGCGTCATGGCGCAACCCGTCGTCGTCGACCTCCGCAACATCTACCGCCCCGAAGAGATGGCCGAAGCCGGCTTCGTCTATGAGAGCATCGGACGGTCGTCCCGAGCCTGACGGATCATGTCGAGCTGATGATCGCCCGCCTCATCGTGAGGCGGGCGAAGTCGTTTCTGATGCGATATGATCCAGGCGGGCCTGCCGTTCTGGAGATTGCCATGACCGACGACACCCACACGATCCGAGTTGGCGGGCTCTCCGCGACCATCAAGGTACACGGTGCCGAGATGTGCTCGCTCAAGCACAAGGACGGCACCGAATTCGTCTGGCAGGCAGGTCCCGCCTGGACCCGCCACGCACCGCTGCTGTTTCCGATCGTCGGGCGCCTTGCCAATGACGAGATGCGGCACCGGGGCAAGACCTACCGGATGACCCAGCATGGCTTTGCGCGCGACAGCCGTTTCGCCTGGGCGGAGCGTGGCGAGAGCCGTTGCGCGCTCGTGCTCGAAGACAACGAGGCGACGCGCGCGCGCTATCCGTTCGCGTTTCGGTTGACGGCGGCCTATGCGCTCGACGAGTCCGGTCTCGATCTCTCGCTCACGGTCGCCAACACCGGCAAGGAGACATTGCCGGCGTCGCTCGGAGGCCATCCCGCTTTCAACTGGCCGCTTCAGGCAGGCGTGCCGAAGGAGAGCTACGCGCTCACGTTCACGAACGAGGAGCCGTCTCCGGTTCGCCGTGTCGAGGGCGGACTCCTGCTCGCGGCAACGGATCCGAGCCCCGTCCGAGGCACTGTGCTTCCCCTGTCGGAAGCACTGTTCCACAACGACGCCGTCATCCTCGATCCCGTCAACAGCCATGGGGTCCGCTATGCCGCCACGGATGGCACCGGGCCCTGGCTCAAAATGTCATGGCGTGGCTTTCGCGAGCTCGGTGTCTGGTCGAAACCGTCAGGCGCGCCTTTTCTTTGCATCGAACCCTGGTGTGGCTATGCCAGTCCCAAAGAGTTCGACGGCGCATTCAGCGACAAGCCGGGCCTGATGCACATCGCGCCCGGGGCGGAGGAGCAGTTGTCGTTCCGGGTCGAGGTGGGAACGTCCTGACATCGTTCACGCGCCCGCGGCTAGTGCCAGGCGCGGCCGAAGCGGGTCGCGCGGACCGGGCTCGCGCATCGATGCGCTCAGTGAGAAGTGTGGGCCAATTCATACTTAATACGTCAATACCGTGACCTATATTGTTTAGGCGACACAACACGCCTAGTATTGGGGCAGGCAATTCGGGGGCTCGAATAAGCCGTGAATGTTCGTTCACACGACAACGCATCACGTAGCGACTCGAATTTTCGAGCCGGGTCAAACGCACACAGGACATCCAACATCGTGGCTGATTCCGCACTTCAGGAATTGCGTCCTATTGGGCGCGAGCGATTGATCGTGGTCGAAGACGATCCGGTGATCCGGACGATGCTGGTCGGTTATTTCAGCGAGAACAATTTCGACGTGGTCGGCGCCGGCACCTGCGCGGAATGTCGCCAGGCGCTGCGCGCGCGCACCGACCTCGTCTTCCTCGACGTGCAGTTGCCCGACGGCGACGGCTTCGAGCTCGCCAAGGAGATCCAGGCGACCAGCAATGCGGGCATCATCTTCGTGACCCGCCGTGACACCGACGTCGATCGCATTCTCGGTCTCGAGATCGCCGGCGATCATTACGTCACCAAGCCGATCAATCTGCGCGAGCTGCTGGCGCGTGCGCGCAGCGTGCTGCGGCGCCGCTCGATCGACCGCAAGGCGGCGCGTAACCACAATTCGATCGCCTTCGGCGACTGGATCATCGACCTGACGCGGCGCGAGCTGCTCGGCAGCGACGGCAAGCCGGTGGCGCTGACGCGCGCCGAGTTCGATCTGCTTGCCGCGCTTGTCGGTGCGGACGGACGGCCGCTCAGCCGCGACTATCTGATCGAGGTCGTCAGCAACCGCCAGGCCGAGGTCGACATCCGCACGGTCGATGCGCTGGTGGCGCGGCTGCGCCGCAAGCTCGTCGGCAGCGGCACGCCTGTCATCGCCACCGTCACCGGTGTCGGCTACAAGCTCGCGCTCAGCGAGCGGCTCTAGTCTCATCAGCTCCGCGCAAGGCGAAGTTCCGCACGCAGCCATACGCATCGGCGTACGGGTTGTGCTCAACTATTCTTGAAATGTAAGGTGGCTCACACGCCTCGCTCCGCGATCGGATCATCGTTCGCGCCGTCGCTACTGGTCGCATCCCGCGTCCAGATCGATCCACCGATGTGCAGGAGGCAACATGAGCGACGATACAAGCAGGGAAGAGATCGTCCGCAAGTTCCTGGGGTCGAAGGTGTTCGACTTCAATGCCTTCGGGAAATTCGTCGCCGAGAACGGCGCCAGCATTGCGAGTGCCAGCGAAAGCGAGTTCGGCTTCGTCGTCGGCAACCGCTTCATCCGCTACTGCATCCCGCCGGTGCTGGAAGTGGAGCAGGCGGGCAACCCCGCCGCTATCCGCACCGAGGTCACCGGTCGCTGACACGGCCCTAGCGCTCCGGCGCGGCCACGATCTCGCTTTGGTCCATCAGCTCCCTCCCTCTCCATCTCGTGAGGCGCCTATGCCAAATCCACAGGATCGGACCGCCGCGCCGGATTGCGACCGCATTGCGGCTACCGCCGCGTTCGCCGCGGAGGCCGGTCAAGATCTCCGACGACGGCTGCACCTCGCCTTGCGCATCGCCGAGCGGACGCTCCAGTTTCTCGGCAAGGACGGGTTCGACGGTGCAGAGGTCCCGGATGGAAATTTTGCCGCGGAAAAGCCGCTCGCCGAGACAGCGATGCTGCTCTATGTGGCCGCGCGCCACGCGCCCGATGCGGGCACGGAGGCGCTGCTGCGAGATCTCGTGCCCTATGCGCGTTCGCAACAGATGCGCTGGGACGTCGTACGCTATCCGTCGGTCTGCCTCCAGCTTGCGACGCCACACATCCTGCTGAGTGCGCTCGGCCATGCCGACCCGGACTTCGACGACCTGCTGGCGCTAAGCTGGTCGGCGTCCGCGCGGGCGGGGCACGAAGTGGTGCCGTACCGCGAGCTCGAGCTGCTCTGGCTGCATTCGCTGTGGCGCAACGAGGAGCCGGGCCTTGCATGCGAGCAGATCGCGCGCAAGACCGCGCTCGGAAACCCGATCGATCTGTTGAACGGCACACGCGATGACGCCTACGCGCACACCCATGCCGCGATGTATGCCACCGATTTCGGGGACTGGCAGGTGAGGTTGCCGCGCTCGTGCGACGAAGTTCTCGACGAGGCGGGGTCCGTGCTCGCCCGCGCGCTCGTCATCGAGGACTATGACCTCGCGGCTGAGGCGCTGATGGCGTGGCCGCTATTGTCGTCGAGCTGGAGTCCGGGCGCTGCCTTCGGCTTTCGCGTCGTCGCCTCGCTGGAGGACAAGGTTGGATTTCTTCCCGCCGGCCGTTCGACGTCGAGCCAGATCCAGCGGCTGAACGGGCACGACAAGACCAGATGTGCGCTCGCGACATCCTATCACACGGCTTACGTCATGGGCATGTTGTGCGCGGTGTCGCTCAAGGACGGCATGGCGTCGCCCTTCGAGATCGCCGGCGCCGCATACCCGATGGATCTCGTCGAGACGCTGCATGCCCTGATACCCAGGACGGGCGCGCATTGGGAGGATGTCTTCCAGTTGCTGGACCCGTGCGAGCAGACGGCGCTCGCGCCGTTTCTGCTCGACGTCGCACTGATGCGCTCGAGCCGGAGCGGCGACGCCGCACGGATGATGCATCTGCTGCAAACGGCCGTCACCCACGGCATGGCGAACACCACGCTGTGCAGCCAGGCCGCCGAGTATCTCTCGAGACTGGGTGCGCTGGTGAGGTGACCGCGCGCGGGCCTATCGAGTTCCGCTCAGCTGGTCGTCGACCGCGTAGAGTGTGCAGGTCAGCGACCATTTCATGCAGGCCGCGAGCGAATCGCGTTGCGCATCGTCCACGGTGGTGCGTCCCGAGCGCCAGCCGTAACCGCCATTGGGCGACACCGCAAAAGCCTTGTGTGGCGTGGTGCTGGCGAGATAGCGCGCGAACTCGGCCTTCGCCGCGTCACTGAAATGGCCCGGTGGCGGTATCGGATCGGGCGGGCTCAGAATGTCGTGGGCGAGCCCGCGCTCGCGCAGGAACGCGTCGAGATAAGGCGTCCATTGCGGGCGGCCCGCCACGGAATAGAGATAGTGACCGTCGTCGCCGTAAGGCGGTGCCGAGACGAATTTCGCGTTGCCGCCGCCGGCGCGAAAACCTGCATAGAGGCGGTGCGCCAGATCAGCGCCGAAGTACAGATCGTTGGTCGCGTAGACCCACAGCATCGGTATCCGCGAGGTCTTGCCGAAGCTGGCGAAGGCCTGCACCAGCCCCTCCTCGTTGCAGACGTCCTCGTCCTCGTCGCGCGAGCCGCGGCCGCCGGCGAAGCTGATCGCGGCGATGAGACCGGCCGGAGGCTGTGCGGTCAGCGCGACGGTGGCGAGCCCGCCGGCGGAATGGCCGGCCGCGATCATGCCCGTCGTGGTGACGTCGGCCCGGCGCGCCATCGCGTCGATCGCCGCGCGCAAATCCGCGACCGCAATTGCGGCCGCCGGCAAGTAAGCGGCGTTGGCGCAGCCGCCGACGCTGTCGATGCGCCCACCGGGCGAGGTGCCGTAGCCGCGCCGCATCACGATCAGGGCGGCGAAACCGCGGCGCGCATATTCCAGTGCGATGCCGTAATATCCGTGCGCATTCATCGTCGCGCGATCGGCAAAGCTGCGCGGCGTGCCGTGGCTGAGCAGCGCGAGCGGATAGCGCTTGGTCCCGGCGGGACGGACCAGGAACGCCTCCAGCCCCTGCGGCCCGGCCTCCGCCATCGGGATGCGCAGGTCCTCGGTGTAGAACTGGCCGGCGCGCGCCGGCGTAAAGGCCATGGCAAGTGAGCCGATCAGCAAAACCAAGAGCCTGTGAAACAGCGCCATGAGCCGACTCGAAAAGATTGGTCAAAAGAAGACCATAGCACGATCTCAGGAACAGCTCGCCCATCGCGCGTGTTGTGGTTTGGCGCTAGCCCGGCCGATGCTATGGTGTGGCGCAATCTCTACGACAGGACGAGGATATTTCAGTGGCTGATGTTCATCCCGCGGCGGGCAAGCTGGCTTCGCCGAACACGCTCGCCAACATTCCGCGGCTCGTGACGGCCTATTTCGCCAACAAACCAGATGCAGCGGACCCGGCGCAGCGGGTGGCGTTCGGCACATCCGGCCATCGCGGCACCTCGTTCAAGAACTCGTTCAACGAGGGCCACATCCTCGCGACCACGCAGGCCATCTGCGACTACAGACAGGAAAAGGGGCTGACCGGTCCGCTTTTCATCGGCATCGACACCCATGCGCTGGCCGAGCCGGCGCTTGCGAGTGCGGTGGAGGTGTTCGCGGCCAACGGCGTCGAGGTGATGATCGACAAGGACGGCGGCTACACGCCGACACCTGTCATCTCGCACGCGATCCTCACCTACAACAAGGGCCGCACGTCGGGTCTCGCCGACGGCGTCGTCGTCACGCCCTCGCACAATCCTCCCGAAGACGGCGGCTACAAATACAATCCGCCGCATGGCGGCCCGGCCGACACCGACGTCACGGGCGTCGTCGAGAAGCGCGCCAACGCCTATCTCGCCGACGGGCTGAAGGGCGTGAAGCGCATCGACTATGCCAGGGCGCTGAAGTCGTCGAACGTTCACGCCTACGATTACATCACGCCTTACGTCGCCGACCTCGGCAATGTCGTCGATCTCGAGCTGGTCAAATCCGCCGGCATCAATATCGGCATCGACCCGCTCGGTGGCGCCGCCGTGCATTACTGGCATCCGATCATCGAGCGCTACGGCCTCAAGGCCACCGTCGTGAACGAGGCGATCGACCCGACCTTCCGTTTCATGACCGTGGACTGGGACGGCAAGATCCGCATGGACTGCTCCTCGCCTTACGCCATGGCGAGCCTGATCGCGATGCGCGACCGCTTCGACGTCGCTTTTGCCAACGACACCGACGCCGATCGCCACGGCATCGTCACGCGCACCGGCGGGTTGATGAACCCGAACCATTATCTCGCGACCGCGATCTCCTATCTGTTCGCGCACCGCCCGAACTGGGGCAAGGACGCTGCGATCGGCAAGACGGTGGTGTCGAGCTCGATCATCGACCGCGTCGCCAAGAAACTCGGCCGCAAGCTGGTGGAGACGCCGGTCGGCTTCAAATGGTTTGTCGACGGTCTCGTCAGCGGCGGCTTCGGCTTCGGCGGCGAGGAGAGTGCAGGGGCCTCGTTCCTGCGCCGCGACGGCAAGGTGTGGACCACCGACAAGGACGGCATCATCCTCGGCCTGCTCGCCGCCGAGATCATGGCCAAGACCGGCCGCGATCCGAGCCAGCTGTTTGGCGATCTCACCGCCGAGCTCGGCGTGCCCCATTATGCGCGCATCGACGTCGCCGCGACCACGCCGCAGAAGAACATTTTGAAGTCTGTCACGCCGGAGCAGCTCGGCTTGAAGGATCTCGCCGGCGATCCGGTACGCTCTACTCTCAGCAAGGCGCCCGGCAACGGCCAGCCTTTCGGCGGCATCAAGGTCGAGACCGATTTCGGCTGGTTCGCGGCAAGGCCGTCGGGGACGGAGGACGTCTACAAGATCTACGCGGAAAGCTTCCGCAGCACCGAGCACCTGAAGCGGATTCAGGAAGAGGCCCAGGCCGGGCTGAAGAAGGTGTTTGGGCCGTAGGCTCTCTTACCCTCCCCTTGAGGGTCCCTTGAGGGGGAGGGTCGATCGCGCGTAGCGCGAGCGGGGTGGGGGTGACGGTCCCTCCGCGATGAACAGTGCCCGTGTGGAGAGATCACCCCACCCCGGCGCTTCGCGCCGACCCTCCCCCTCCAGGGGAGGGTGCAGCAGGCGCTTCATTCTGTATACATAATATACAATAAAGGTACTATAGGAAGGTTAGTTTAGGCCTTGAACGATTCTATCCCCCCGCTATTGTATACATAACGCATACATAAGCCCTGGGAGATCGCCGGTGACAAAACCTTTCCCCATGAACGCCTGGTACGCCGCCGCCTGGGACGCCGACGTCAAGCCGGCGCTGTTGCCGCGGACGATCTGCGGCAAGCACATCGTGATGTACCGCAAGGCCGATGGTTCGGTGACAGCTCTTGAGGACGCCTGCTGGCATCGTCTGGTGCCGCTGTCCAAGGGCCGGCTCGAAGGCGATACCGTCGTCTGCGGCTATCACGGCCTGAAATACAATGCGCAGGGCCGCTGCACCTTCATGCCCTCGCAGGAGACCATCAATCCATCGGCCTGCGTGCGCGCCTATCCCGTGGTCGAGCGCCATCGCTACATCTGGCTCTGGATGGGCGACCCTGCGCTCGCCGATCCCGCGCTGGTGCCCGACATGCACTGGAATCACGATCCGGCCTGGGCCGGCGACGGCAAGACCATCCGCGTCAATTGCGACTACCGCCTGGTGCTCGACAATCTCATGGACCTCACCCACGAGACCTTTGTGCACGGCTCCTCCATCGGCAACGATGCGGTTGCGGAAGCGCCGTTCGACGTCACCCATGGCGAGAAGACGGTGACGGTGACGCGCTGGATGCGCGGCATCGAGGCGCCGCCGTTCTGGGCCAAGCAACTGGGCCAAACCGGCCTGGTCGACCGCTGGCAGATCATCCGCTTCGAGGCGCCCTGCACCATCGCCATCGACGTCGGCGTGGCGCCGACCGGCACCGGCGCGCCCGAAGGCGACCGCTCGCAGGGCGTCAACGGCTTCGTGCTCAACACCATCACGCCGGAAACCGACAAGACCTGCCACTATTTCTGGGCGTTCGTGCGCAACTATCAGATCGGCGAGCAGCGCATCACCACCGAGATCCGCGACGGCGTCTCCGGCATTTTTCACGAGGACGAGCTGATCCTGGAAGCGCAGCAGCGCGCGATGGACGAAAACCCGGATCGCATCTTCTACAACCTCAACATCGACGCCGGCGCGATGTGGACGCGCAAGCTGATCGACAAGATGGTGGCAAAGGAAAACCCGCCGACGCATCTCCAGGCCGCGGAGTAGGGCAGGTGAAAGCAGCGCCCGAGCGTGAGGTCGACCGCTCCGTCTCGCAGACCGTGAAGGCGCAGCTCGCGCTGCGCGACCAGATCCTGTCGGGCGCGTTACGCCCGGGCGAGCGCATCTCCGAGCTTCAGGCGGTGGAGACCACCGGCGCCTCGCGCACGCCGGTGCGCATGGCGCTGGTGCGGCTGGAGGAGGAGGGCCTGCTGGAGGCGATCCCCTCCGGCGGCTTCATGGTGAAGGCGTTTTCGGAGCGCGACATCTCCGATTCCATCGAGCTGCGCGGCACGCTGGAAGGCCTCGCCGCGCGCTTCGCCGCCGAGCGCGGCGTCTCCGCGCGCGAGCTCGAGCCGCTGAAGGAGTGTCTTGCCGCGATCGACGAGCTGCTGCGGCAGGTGCCGATCTCGATCGAATCCTTCTCGTCCTATGTTGCGCTCAACGCGCGCTTCCACGCTCTGCTCACCGAATTGTCGCGCAGCCCGCCGCTGGTCCGCCAGATCGACCGTGCCTCGGCGCTGCCGTTCGCCTCGCCCAGCGGCTTTGTGATGGCGCAATCGGCACTGCCCGAGGCGCAGCAGATTTTGATCATCGGGCAGGAGCACCACCGCGTCGTCATCGACGCCATCGAGAACCGCGAGGGCGCACGCGCCGAAGCCGTGATGCGCGAGCATGCGCGGCTCGCGGTACGAAACCTGCGACTGGCGTTGCGCAACCGCACCCATCTCGATCTCTTGCCGGCGCTCGCGCTGCTCAAGACCGCAACCGATTGAGGGCACCATGCGCTTCGTCGAAACCTGGATTCCGGCCACGCTCGTTGCGACCCGCGATCTTTCGCCCGGCATCCGCGAATTCCTGATCCGGCCGGACCAGTTCGATGGCGCCGGCTATCCGGTCGGCAGCCACATCAATGTCAGCGTCACCATCGGCGGCCAGCCCGAGACGCGGTCCTACTCGCTGGTCGGCGAGGCTTCGTCGGCTGGCTTCAGAATCGCGGTGCGCCGCACCGAGGATTCCCGCGGCGGCTCGCGCTACATGTGGCAGCTCGCGCCGGGCGCGCGGCTCGACATCACGCGGCCCGCTTCGCTCGTCGCCGTCGACTGGGCGCGCGAAAATTATTGCCTGATCGCCGGCGGCATCGGCATCACCCCGATCCTCGGTGCCGCGCAGGCGCTGGCGCGCCGCGGCGCAAACGTCGTCCTTCACTACGCCGTGCGCGGGCGCGCTGATGCGGCCTATCTCGATGATCTCTCAAGCCTGCTCGGTGACCGCCTGGTCGTCCATGCCAGCCACGAAGGCAAGCGCCTTGACCTCGACGCGCTGTTCGCATCATTGCCGAAGGGCACCTTGACGTTGTTCTGTGGCCCGATGCGGATGCTCGATGCCGCCCGCCATGCCTGGATCGGCGCCGGCCATCCGCTTCCCGATCTCCGTTACGAGACCTTCGGCTCCAGCGGCACGCTGCCGACCGAGACGTTCCGCGTGCGCCTGAAGGGCTCCGATGTCGAGCTCGAAATCCCGCGCGAGCGCTCGATGCTGGATGTCCTCAACGCCAGCGGACACGAGGTGATGTACGACTGCAAGCGCGGCGAATGCGGCCTCTGCGCCATCGACGTCGTCGATGTCCAGGGCGAGATCGACCACCGCGACGTCTTCTTCAGCGATCACCAGAAGCAAAGTAACGAAAAGATCTGCGTCTGCGTTTCGCGCGCGCGAGGCACGATCACGGTGGACACGCTGCTGCGAGCGGATGCGGTTTGAGGCAGCCTACGCCGCAAAAATCGCTCGCAGCTTCTTCGAGTGGAGCAGCGCCTGCACGCCGTCGGCCGACACCGGCCGGCCAATCAGATAGCCCTGCACCTCGTCGCAAGCGATCTGCCTGAGATATTCGAGCTGGTCGGCGGTCTCGACGCCTTCGGCGACGACGTCGATGTTGAGGTCGCGCGCCAGCGAGATCACCGATTTCACGATCGCGGCGCAGTCCGGCTGCACCAGCATGTCGCGGATGAAGGACTGGTCGATCTTGATGCGGCTGAACGGCAGCTTGCGCAGGTAGGTCAGCGACGAGAAGCCGGTGCCGAAATCATCTAGCGCCACCGTGGCACCTAACTCCAGCAGCGCATTCAGGATCGATGCCGCCGAGTCGTATTTCGACAGCAGCATCGATTCCGTGATCTCGATCTCGAGCCGGTGCGGGGCAACCCTGGCGTCGGCCAGCGCCTGCACGATGGTCTGGAGAATGCTCGCGTTGTGAAACTGCGCCGCCGAGAAATTCACGGCGACCCTGATGTCGTCCGGCCAGTCGGCGAGCGTCGCGCAGGCGCGGCGGATCACCCATTCGCCGATCTCGTGGATCAGCCCGGTCTCTTCGGCGATCGGGATGAACTCGCTCGGCGGCACCAGCCCGCGCGAGGGATGCTGCCAGCGCAGCAGCGCCTCGAAACCGGTGATGCGGTTGTTGCCGAGATCGAGGAACGGCTGGAACACCAGAAACAGTTCGTCGCGCGCGACGGCGCCAGCGAGATCGCACTGCAGCGCCTTGCGGTCGCGCGAGGCCTTGTCGTCGGCTTCCTCGAAGAAGCAGATCGTGCCGGGCCCGGCCTTCTTGGCGCGATAGAGCGCGGCATCCGCATTCTTCATGATGTCGAGCGGCGTGTTGCCGTCGCGCGGCGCCAGCACGATGCCGACGCTGGTGGCGCCGACGATCTCGCAGCCCTCGATCAGGAACGGCTCGGAGAAGGCGGCGACGAAGCGTTCGGCGATCTCGAGCGCATCTTCGGGGCGGACCAGATTGGCCATCACCAACGCGAATTCGTCACCGCCGATGCGCGCGACATGCTCGGCCGCGCGGGTGCAGCGCTGCAGCCGGCTTGCGACCTGGACCAGAAATTCGTCGCCGGCGGGATGGCCGAAGCGGTCGTTGACCTCCTTGAAGCGATCGAGGTCGAGCAGCAGCACGGCGAACTCTTCGCCGGACAAAGCGAGGCGCTTGAGCGCGCCATCGAGCGTCTCGTTGAAGGCGACGCGGTTGGGCAAATGGGTGAGGGGATCCTGCCGGACGATGCGCTCGGCTTCGATCTGCCGGATCACGCGCCGGGCGAAGGCGAAGGAATTGACGAACACGGCGCGCAGCAGCACGGTGCCGTAGACCAACACCAGCACGGCCATCAGCACATAGGCGGGATCGCCGTCCTGGCCGAGGCAGATCGCGATGCCGACGAAGATCGGAGTCGTGAACGCAATCGCCGCGATCGGGATGGTGGCGAAGGCCAGCGCGCCGCCGGCCAGCATGCCGGAGCAGAGGCAGGTGATGACGAGCTGGCCGCCCGTCGCGGCGTTGGCGAAGAACGCGACCGGGACGATGCCCCAGGCGGCACCGAGCACGAAGGCATTGCGCACCAGCCGGTGCATGGCGCGGCGCGAGACGAATTGCGGTTTGGTGATGCGCCGCGAGGCATGCGATTGCAGGCCGAACACGATCGCCGCGCCGGCCACGATCACGGCCCAGGCCAGCGCAAACTTCCAGTCCGGCGAACGCCACAGCGCGACCGCGAGCACGGCGGCGTTGCAGGCATTGGCCAGCATGATGCCGACGGAATAACCGAGCACCAGTGACATCTGTTCGGCGCGGATATGTCCGGCGACGGCTTCGTCGGTTGCAGGACCGCCAAAGGCCGACAGATCGCCGGCAAACAGCCGCACGACATAGTTGGTCAGTTGAGTCCGCATTCCAGGGCCTGCAGCAGCATAGGCCGTTTGTCCGGCTCGATCGGGAGAATTCGCCGTAAAGCTTTGACGAACTATGAATTATCCCCGATCGCCGCAGTTGCCGCGACCACTTCTGCGTGTTCCATCGAGAGTATCGATAACAAATCGATACAAATGCGGCGCCTCGCGTTACGGCTGTAACGGTGGCTTCTGTCATGCCCCGGCTTGACCGGGGCATCCAGTACGCCGCGGCCTATCGGTTCAATCAGAATCGTCTCGGAGTACTGGATCGCCCGGTCAGGCCGGGCGATGACAGCAGTGTCAGACGAGCCCCTGCTCAGCCAGAAACCGCGCGAGCGCACCGGTCTGCTGTGCACCCACGAAGGCGCCAATGTAGCCGTCGGGACGCACCAGCACCCAATCCCCTGATGACACGGTGTAGGCGCTGCGGAAGTGCCCGCTGTCGTCGATGAGCTCTTGGTCCGGGCCGATGCAGTGGATGTGCAGTCCGGTGCGTGCGGGCACGGCGTCACGCTTCACCTGATAGCCGAGCAGCGTCCAGTGCGTCCCCCTGAGCAACTCGAACAGGCGTAGGGGCTGTCCGGCGGCACCGCGGAACGGCGCATCCGGCGCACGATCTCCCGCGACAAGACCTTCCGTGCGCCCTGGCTGTTCCAGAGCCAGCGGCGATCCGGGATAGCCGATGTCGAGTTGCTGCACCTCGCGGCCGCGTCTCAGGTCGCCGCGCTTGGCGGCGTCCAGAAGTTTTGTGGACAATCCGAGCATGCCGGCAGCAACCGGTCGGCGTTCTGCCTCATAGCTGTCGAGCAGAGTTGCGGAAGCACCGCCGATCACGGCTGCGAGTTTCCAGCCGAGATTGTAGGCATCCTGCACGCTGGTATTGAGGCCTTGTCCACCGGTCGGCGGATGAATGTGAGCCGCATCTCCAATCAGAAATGCGCGGCCGTCGCGGTAACGATCGGCAAGGCGCGCGTTCATCTGATAGGCCGAGGCCCAATGCACATTGTGAACGCGGATGTCGTCGCGCCCGCTGCGTTCGGCGATCATCGTCGAAAGCCCCTCGGCCGACAGATCGACCTCGCCTTCGAGCGGGACAGGCGCCTGCAACTGGAAGAGCTCCGTGCCGGCCAATGGACACAGCGCCATCTGGCGATCCATCGCGCCATTGTTGAAGCGGTGCCACGCCGTACGGTCGAGCCCTGTCAGGACGATATCGGCCACCACGGCGCGCACGCCGAGCGTCTTGCCTGGAAAGCCGATATCGAGCGCGTGACGCACGAAGCTGCGGCCACCATCGGCACCGACGAGGTAACGCACCCGCATTGTCTCCTCGCCGGCCGCACCGGAAAGATGCGCAGTCACGCCGTCCTGATCCTGCGCCAGGCCAACCAGCTCGCAGCCGAATTCCACGCGGTGGCCGAGCTCGAGCAGACGCTCGCGCATCACGCCCTCGGTCAGGAATTGCGGGATCATCAGCGCCGTGTGGTAGGGCTCGGCGGGGGTCGGGGCGATGCGCTCGACGACCTCGGACTCGGTGAAGCTGCCGTCGTCGCGGTAGGCGCGCTCCGGCGGGTACAGGCCGCCGGCCGCAACGATGCGGTCGAGGATGCCGAGATCCTCGAAAACCTCCTGGGTTCGCGGCTGGATTCCCTTGCCGCGAGACCCGTGAAACGGACCCTCGCTCTTCTCGATCAGCCGGAAAGAGACGCCCCGCCGGGCGAGATCGATGGCGAGCGTGAGGCCGGCCGCACCCGCGCCGCAGATCAGCACATCCGCCGTGAATTGCTTTGTCATGGGACCCTCAATATGTGTAATATGCACACATTAAGCGGAGGGCCGGCGAGGTGTCAAGAAGGGTGCAAAATACACATATTAAAAAACAGGTGCGATCGCTTCACGGAGCGTTGATCGACATCATCGGCGTCTTCAACCGCCGGCAGGGTGACGAGATGATGATCCGCGAGGCCGGGATATCGCTCGATCGTGCGCTGTTTCCGCTGCTCGTCGGCATCGAGCGGCGTGGTCCGATCGGCGTCGTCGACCTCGCCGATCGCATGGGACGGGACTACACCACGGTCAGCCGGCAGGTCGCGAAACTGGAAGCTCTGGGCCTCATCAAGCGCCACGCCAGCGAAGCGGATCGCCGCGTCAGCGAAGCCACCATTACACCGAGTGGAAAAGCGATGACGGATGCGATCGACCGGGCACGCGAACGGATCGTCGGAGGGATGCTTGCGAGCTGGGACGATCAGGAGATCGAGGATCTCGTGCGCTTGACGCGCAAGCTCGCCGACGCGATGACCGCGCCGGGCGAGGCGGTTTGAAATCGATCAAGAAGGCGCGGTGTTCACCGCCCCATCTGCTTCGGATCGTAATAGAAGCGCTCCTCGATCAGCTGATCGCCCCGCCAGGTCTGCCACGCGATCTCGTCGAGTGTCCGCGTCACACCTTCGGCATTGGTGAAGCTGAACGTCCAGCGCGTCGCGACATGGTCACCCTCGATCAGGCTCGGTCCGACACGGACCGCCTTGACCTCTTTGAAGGCCGCCAGCACGCCGCGCTCCTTGGCAACGAGCTTGTCGCGGCCGACCATCGGCGCGGCGTTGTTCTCGTAGGTCGCGGCATCGGGCGCGCAAAACTGCTCGATCGCTTCGATGAAATCCCCGTCCTCCAGGCGCTTCGCAAAGGCTTCGACGATGTCACGGCTCGGCATGGATCACCTTACGATTAAAACCGACTGCTAGTCGGTAAATACCGACCGGTAGTCGAAAAGTCAACTGGCCGCCCGCTCTGAATTCGATTACAGCATCACGAGATCAGATCGAGTCGCGTCCGCGAAGGAGGTCGGCTCCCTCTCCCGCTTGCGGGGGAGGGTTGGGGTGGGGGTATCTCCGCAATGAAGAACCCCCAAGAGGAGAGAACCCTCACCCGGCGCTTCGCGCCGACCTCTCCCGCAAGCGGGAGAGGTGCAGCGAGCCCGCGGCCCAATCGGTTCAAGTTAATATCCATTTTGCTGTCGAAGGACCCATGGCGAAACAGGCAGAGCGGCGGGCGGCAACATCCGAGGCGATCCTGACGGCGGCGCGCCGGTTGTTCGGGACGCAGGGCTTTGCCGCGACGACGATGGACGAGATCGCGGAAGGGGCCCGCATCGCCAAGGGCGCGGTCTATCATCACTTCAAGACCAAGGAGGCGGTATTCGCCGCGGTGTTCGACCTCGTCTCGCGCGATCTCGTGGTCGAGATCGACGGCGCCGCGCGCACCGAGAAGGACGTGCTGGCCGCGATGGTCGCGGGCACCCAGCATTATTTTGCTGCCACTGCAAAAGGCCCGACCGGCCAGATCATTTTGCGCGACGGGCCGGCCGTGCTCGGCTGGGAGCGCTGGCGCGAGATCGATGCAAAACATTTTGGCGGAAAGATGCCGCGCGCGCTCTCTGTGGCGATGGAAACCGGGCTGATCGCAAAGCAACCGGTCGAGCCGCTGGCACGGCTGCTGCTCGGCGCGGTGACGGAGGCCGCGGTCGCCTGCGCCGGACGCGCCGATATCGCAAGGGCGGGCGCGGAATATGCCCGTGCGTTCAAGTCGCTGGTCGAGGCGCTGCGCCTGCGCGAATGATTATGCTAGTGCAAAATGAGCTATGTGGGCGGTGCTGACGCCGAACTCGGGTCACCTCTCCCGTAGGGAGAGGTCGGACTGCCCCCGGCGATGCGAAGCATCGTCCGGCGCAGTCCGGGTGAGGGGTTATGGTCTCAGCAGCCCGTTGCGGCCCCTCACCCGGATTGCTCACGCGCGCAATTGCGCGCTAAAGCAATCCGACCTCTCCCCGACGGGGAGAGGTGAAGACGGAAACGCCACGCCAACAAGAAGAACAGTAGCGCATGAACGCAAATTCCGCCCTCGCGCCGTCAGATCCCGAATTCGACTACATCATCGTCGGCGCCGGCTCTGCCGGCTGCGTGCTCGCCAACCGCCTGTCGGCGAACGGCAAGCACAGCGTGTTGCTGCTCGAGGCGGGACCTAAGGATTCCAACATCTGGATCCACGTGCCGCTCGGCTACGGAAAGCTGTTCAAGGAAAAGACCGTCAACTGGATGTACCAGACCGAGCCGGAGCCCGAGTTGAAGGGACGGCAGGTGTTCCAGCCGCGTGGAAAAACGCTGGGCGGATCGAGCTCGATCAACGGCCTGCTTTACGTTCGCGGTCAGCACGAGGATTACGATCGCTGGCGCCAGCACGGCAATGCCGGCTGGGGCTATGACGACGTGCTGCCCTATTTCAAGAAGGCCGAGAACCAGACGCGCGGCGCCGACCAATATCACGGCACCGGCGGCCCGCTGCCGGTCTCCAACATGGTCGTGACCGATCCGCTGTCGAAAGGCTTCATCGACGCCGCCGTCGAAACCGGTCTGCCCTACAATCCCGATTTCAACGGCGCCACCCAGGAAGGGGTCGGCCTGTTCCAGACCACCACGCGCAACGGCCGTCGCGCCTCGACAGCCGTGGCCTATCTTGGCCCCGCGAAGACGCGCGGCAATCTCAAGGTCGAAACCGAAGCGCTCGGCCAGCGCGTACTGTTTGAGGGCCGCCGTGCGGTCGGTGTCGAATACCGGCAGGGCGCGAGCGTGCGCCGCGCGCGGGCGCGAAAGGAGATCGTGCTGTCGAGCGGCGCGTACAATTCTCCGCAGCTGTTGCAGCTCTCCGGCGTCGGCCCCGCCGATCTGCTGCGCCAGCACGGCATCGACGTCGTGCTGGACGCGCCGGGCGTCGGCCACGATCTCCAGGACCACATGCAGGTCCGCATCGTGATGCGCTGCTCGCAGAAGATCACGTTGAACGACACCGTCAATCATCCGCTTCGCCGCACGCTCGCCGGCGCGCGCTATGCGCTGTTCCGCAAAGGTTGGCTGACGATTGCGGCCGGCACCGCGGGCGCGTTCTTCAAGACCAATCCGCGGCTCGCTTCGCCCGACATCCAGGTGCACTTCCTGCCGTTCTCGACCGACAAGATGGGGGAGAGGCTGCATGATTTTTCCGGTTTTACGGCGTCGGTGTGCCAGCTCCGGCCGGAGAGCCGGGGTAGTTTGCGCATTAGAAGTGCGGATCCGACCGTGCCGCCGGAGATCCGCATCAACTACATGTCGACCGAGACCGACCGCACCACCAACGTCGAGGGCCTCAAGATCCTGCGCAGGATCCTGAACGCGCCGGCGCTGAAGCCGTTCGTGGTCGGCGAGTACGATCCCGGCGCGAAGGTATCCACGGACGCCGAGCTTTTGGATTATTGCCGCGAGCGCGGCAGCACCATCTACCATCCGACCTCGACCTGTCGTATGGGCAATGACGCGCCCGCGGTGGTCGACCAGCGGCTGAAGGTGAGGGGCCTCGAGGGCTTGCGCGTCGTCGACGGTTCGATCATGCCGGACCTCGTTTCGGGGAACACCAACGCGCCGATCATCATGATCGCGGAGAAGGCGTCCGACATGATATTGGAGGATGCGCAGTAGGCCGCGCCCGTCGACCTCAAGCGAATCCAGGTTCCTTCCGCCGGCCGCGCTGTATCCGCGACGCCCGCCTATGGCGGGCTCCTCACCATGAGGGTGTGATATCTCGCCGCAAAACGCGACCCTCATCCTGAGGGCCCGCCGCAGGCGGGCGTCTCGAAGGACGGCTGCAGGCGAGTTGGTCGCCGCGTCTTTCTTCATATGCGATAGCCCAGTGGGAGGCCGCGTGCATGTGCCGCGGTTGTTTTTGCCAAATTCAATGGCCCTACGCGTTGCATATGATTGCAACCAAAGGTAAGGTTGGTCCAATAATTCAATTTATTTCCATCACGAACTGACAGGGAGGGTGTCATGACGCGCATTCTCAAGATTTATGATTCAGAGGCCGCCACCAAGGCCGGCTCGCCGTTGAAAGTGATCGAGACTTATCCGGCCTTCACCGTCGCCGAAGTGCCGGACAGCGCCGCTGACGACATCAAGCGCAATTATCTGACCGAGGACATCACGGATCAGTACACGCTGCCGGCGGCGGGCGGCATCGACACATCGATGGCGCGCATCAATGCGAAGGGCAAGACAGTGGCCCATCCCGCCTACAAGAAGGCGCCGAGGTTGAGCTCCGGGCCGCATCACTACATCGTGCAGTTCATCGGGCCGATCAAACAGGATTGGCTCAAGGCCGCAAGCAAGGCCGGGGCGGACTTCGTGCAACCCTATGAGGGGTTCTCCTACATCGCGAACATGGCGGCGAAGGACCTCGCAGCCGTCTCGTCGCTGCCCTTCGTGCGCTGGGTCGGCCATCTCCCGTTTTCGGCGCGACTGGCTGCCGACACGATTCCCGGGCCGGGCAAGGCGCTGGGCGAGGGGCTTCCGGAGGTGCCACGCACGCGCATTCGCGCTGGCGTCTATACGGCGCAGTTCTTTCGCGCGACGCAGGCGGCCAAGGCGATCAAGCAGGTCACTAAGCTCGGCTTCGATATCCTCGACAAGCGCAAGGGCTCCGACGTTCTCATCGTGGGGACCAAGCGTACGACGGCCACGGCCGTCGCGCGCCAGCTCGAGCAATTGTCGCGCGTCCACGGCGTGAGCCAGATCACCGAGCGCGCCATTCCGCGCAAGTCGAATGACCGGGCCGCCATTGTCATGGGGACCGCGGCTTCGCTCGGGCATCCGGGCCTGGGTCTCAATGGTGACGGTGAGATCATTGCGGTAGCCGATACCGGACTGGACAGTGGCGACCCGAACAACATGCATCCGGATTTCGTCGGCCGCATCAACTTCATCAAGAGCTATCCCATCACGCGCGACTACAGCAGGTTCATCAAGAATCCCGGCAGCGATGATGGGCCTGCTGATCTCGACAGTGGCCACGGCACGCACACCACCGGTTCGGTTCTTGGCAGCGGCATTGCCAGCTCCAATTTTCAGGGATTGACGGGGCCGGTCCGCGGCCTGTCGTCCGGCGCTCGGCTCGTCTTCCAGGCGATCGAGCAGGAGATGAAATGGAAGAACCCAGCCGATCTGGCGAAAAACGGTCGCTTCCTGCTGTCCGGGATTCCCAACGACCTGACCGTCCTGTTCGGCGATGCCTATGCAAAGGGGGCGCGCATTCACTCGAATTCCTGGGGCGGCGGGAATCCTGGAGAATATGACGAGCAATGCCAGCAGCTGGACAAGTTCGTCTGGAGCAAGCCCGACTTCTGCATCCTCTTTGCTGCAGGCAACGATGGCACGGACGCAGATCGCAATGGCGTGGTTGATCTGGGCAGCGTCACGGCGCCCGGGACCGCGAAAAACTGCATCACCGTTGGCGCGTGCGAGAACAACCGGCCGGAATTCCACATGACCTATGGCGATAGCTGGCCGAAGGACTACCCGGCCCAGCCGCTCAAATCCGCGCAGGTGTCGGACAATCCGGACGACATTGTGGCCTTCAGCAGCCGGGGCCCCACCGCGGACGGACGGATCAAGCCGGACGTCGTGGCGCCCGGGACGTTCATCCTGTCGACACGGTCGCGGATGATCGCCGAGAACAATTTCGGTTGGGCGAGGTTCGACCAGAGCAAGCTGTACATGTATGACGGCGGCACCAGCATGGCGACGCCGCTCACCGCGGGCGCCGTCGGCGTGGTCAGGCAGTATCTGCGCACCAACCGGGGCATCGCCTCGCCATCGGGTGACTTCGGCCGTCTTTCTGAGCGGCGCGGCGTCCTCGTTCGACAACAATCAGGGATACGGCCGGGTCGATCTCGACGCGGTTCTGGCACCGCCAGATCCACTGCGCGTGGACTTTGCGGAGGGACGAGGCCTCCAGACCGGCGAGATGGACCAGCGAACTGTCACCGTGGCGAAGCCGGGCGCTCCGTTGCGGGTCGTGATGGCCTATTCCGATTTTCCGGGGGCGGCGCTCGTCAATAATCTCAACCTGGTCGTGCGGGCACCCGACGGCACGGTTTTCGTCGGAAACAGCGGGCAGCCGGCGGGCGCGTTCGATTCGAAGAACAATGTGGAACTGGTCCATATCGCCCAGGCCGCCGCGGGAAATTACATCGTCCAGGTGATCGCCTCGAACGTCGCCTCGGGTCCGCAACCTTTTGCTCTTGTCGTTCAGGGGGCGATGTGAAATCTGTGCCTCCCGGCTGCGATTGTCGGCCGTCCGGGGCTCGCGGTCTCTGCCGCGGACCCAGGTCTCACGTGGAGCACGGATCGTGGCACATCGGATTCGGATCGGCACCCGCAAGAGCGCGATGGCGCTGGCACAGACGGAAGAGATTGCGCGCCGCCTGACCGCCGCCATGCCCGGTCTCGATGTCGAGATCGTCAAGTTCGACACGTCAGGCGATCTCGACCAGACCAGCAAGCTGCTGCCGCATGGCGGCAAGGGCGGCGCCTTCGTCGCGCAGATCCGCGCCGCGGTGCTGGCGGGCGAATTGCAGGCGGCGATGCATTCGCTAAAGGACATGCCGGGCAACGAGGACACACCGGGCCTCGTCATCGGCGCCACGCTGTCGCGCGATCCCGCGAGTGACGCGCTGGTGCTGCGCGACGGCGTGACGCTGGCGGCGCTGCGCCAGTCGCGCGGCAAGGGTTTTAAAGTTGGCACCAACGCCGTTCGCCGCGCCGCCTATGCGCGGCGGCTGTTTCCGGAAATCGAGGTCATCCATTTCCGCGGCGCGGCCGACACCCGCGTGCGAAAACTCGACAATGGCGAGATGCAGAAGCTGCCGGATGGCGGCGCGGTGGGGCCGGCGGACGCACTGATCATGGCGCGCTCGGGTCTCGACCGCGTGGGTCTGTCTCATCGCATCGCCTACGAATTCACCGCCGCCGAAATGCTGCCCGCGGCGGGGCAGGGCATCGTCGCGGTCGAATGCGCCGCGCAGGACTGGCAAACGCGAAAAATCCTGTCATCGATCGACGATCCATCGGCGCATGCCTGCGCCGATGCCGAGCGCGAAGTGCTGTGGGTGCTGAACGGTCACTGCAATTCGCCGGTGGCTGGCTTCTCGACCATATCAGGCGATCAGATGTTGCTCGCCGCGTCCGTGCTCGATCTCTCCGGCAACACCATCATCGAAGCCGCGCGCACCGGCCCCGCCAATCGCCCGCGTGAGCTCGGTCGTAGCGTCGGACTGGATCTGCTGGACAAGGGCGCCGCCGAGATCATCGAGCGCAGCCGGCCGCGGTAGGCCATGCCGCCGATCGACCAATCCTTGTTGCGCGCGGCAAAGGGCGCGCAACTGACCAGCGCGTCGACCGCGCAGTCTTCCCAGGACTTGAACGGCCCCCGGCCGGCCGGCACGCTCACCGATTTCCGATCCCAGCGATCGCGCTGCGCAAGGGGCCTATACCAGCTCTGTGAGCATTCCCGTTCGTGCACCACGGCGATGCACCGGCAGGGCACGCCGGTGCGCGCCGACACCGCCTGGTAGCGGGATTTGGCAAGCGCGCCGGCCAATCGATGTGCGACGGGTGCAAATTCCGGCGCGCGCGTCAGCTTCGCACGCGCAAAGCGGTTTGCGTTCGCCGCCCGCAGTGCGGTGAGATCAACCATTGAGCCACCCTTCTTATGCTTAGAAAAGCGATTGTCTGGCCGCCAAAGTCTGGAGCGTGCCAGTTCCTTTCAGGCCGACCTTGGTGAGGCAGATGTCCGCTAGATGCTGCGCGTCATGATCGGCGTGACCTGGTGAAACATCTTCCTGTGCCGTTGCCTCGTGCAGGTTGCGAGGTTAGTGTTTCGATATGAGTATCTTCCCGGGAATACAGGCGCTTAGAGCCATTGCAGCAACACTTGTGGTGTTCCAGCACGCAGCTTACATGGCGAGCCTTTCCGCCCCCCAGATCTCGATCAGCCCTGACTTTGGACGGGTCGGTGTGATTCTGTTCTTTGTCATCTCTGGCTTCGTCATCGCTCTTCAGCGCGCGAAACCTGTTCCGGAATTTGCGATTCAACGGGCGCTGCGGATTTACCCGGGCTATTGGCTCGCGCTCCTGATCGAAGCTTGCTTCTTCTTCGCAATCCATCGCGTCGTCGCCGCTACGCCAGCATCGGTGCTGCTCTATCCCGCAACGGCATCGAGTGACTTCACCTCTATCCCGTATTGGACCTTGGTGTTCGAGGTCGCCTTCTATGCAGTGGCAGCGATTACATTTGCTGCGCGACTTAGTGACCTGACACTAACTGTCCTCTGCGTTGCATGGATCGCAGCAATCCATCTCTTCTCTCACGATCCAGCGTCCGTTACGGAATACGGTTTTCCAGGGCTCTCACTCTTGTTGTCGGCCGTGGCGCAGAACTTTCCGATGGGAGTAATCTGCGCGATAAATTATCATCAACTGAGGCGGATCGGCCCGGTCCCGCTTCTGATCATTGGCGCCGTGGCTTTCGCAGCAAGCTTTCATCTGACCGAGCTCTCCCGCCCCCGTATTTTCTGCGTCGGACTATCGTCCTGCTGTGTCCTGCTAGCCTTCGCACATCTGAGAGCACCGCGCATTGTCATGGCGCTCGGCGACATATCCTACGGCATATATCTGATGCACTTCCCGGCAATGGTCTTTGCGGCGAGCTTCGTGACGTTGCCGCTCGCCGCAATGTTTTCCTGGGGAATGATCGCTTCCGCGTCATTTGGCCTGCTGGAGCACAAGCTGTACAATACGTTGAAGGCCGCAAGGAGCCGCCCCCAAAGCGCTGCAGGCCAGGTCTAGCCGGACAACTGCTATCCCTCACCTAACAGTGCAGCGGCAGCCGTCGAGCTCCCGGAGGTGGTGTAAGCTGCTGCCGTTGTCACACTCGATACGGTCAGTTGCCCCTCACACCGCCCACATCGTCATGGCCGCGCGTCTACCAGCCGTCATGCTCGAGCACTTCGAGGCCGGCGTCACGCAGCACGCCGGGCAGCCAGAGAAGCGAATAGGTCATCGGTCTCTTCCTTTTGAGGATATGGCAAAATTGCCGCGCGGAAGAACGAGCCGGGGCCCAGCTCTCGCCGGATTGCTCAATCGGCAACGAAGGTGGTATCCCCGCAATCTGCGAATCGCGCGATGCTATTCCTGCTTGGCGGTCTCCAGCTGAGCTTGCATATCAGCAAGCTGCGCGGCGAAGGTTGCGATCTTTTTGCCCAGGAGATCCGACACCTTAGCCGGATCGAGGACCTGAGGCAGTCCGTTCTTGGGATCTGCCTGCAAGGTCATGGTCGTTGGGATGATGCCATCGTGCGCCTGTTTTGCCCGACGCGTCAAACGTCGGTGCGGCAGGGGCTCCGCCCATGACGAGCGAAATTCTTCAATGATTTCTACTGTGCATGGGGTTGTTTTCGCGGTTTTGTTTCCGCCCCCCGAGGGGGCGGAATTTTTTTAGCCGCGCACGCGCTTCAGCATCTGCTCGACATGGGCGATCGGCGTCTCCGGCTGGATGCCGTGGCCGAGATTGAAGATGAAGCGCCCTTGCGCAAAATTCGCCAGCACATTGTCGACCGCGCGGTCGAGTGCCGCGCCGCCCGTGATCAGCACCAGCGGATCGAGATTGCCCTGCACCGCGACGCGGCTCTGCACGCGCTCGCGGATGAACGCCGGCTCGGCAGTCCAGTCGATGCTGACGGCGTTGACGCCGGTCGCCTCGACATAGCCAGGCAATTGCGCGCCGGCGCCGCGGGGGAAGCCGATGATCTTGGCACCCGGCACTTTTGCACGCACGCCTTCGACGATGCGACGCGTCGGCTCGACCGACCAGCGCGCGAACTCGGCCGGCGGCAGCACGCCGGCCCAGGTGTCGAAGATCTGCAAGGCGTTCGCGCCGGCTTCGAGTTGCGCCAGCAGATATTGAATCGAGTTCTCGACCAGCACGTCGATGATTTTCGCAAAGGCGTCCGGATGCCGGTAGGCCATCATCCGCGCCGGCGCCTGGTCGGGCGTGCCGTGGCCCGCGACCATATAGGTCGCAACCGTCCACGGCGCGCCGCAGAAGCCGATCAGCGCAATCTTCGGATCGAGCGCGCCACGCACGAGCTTGAGCGCCTCGAACACCGGTGTGAGCTTGCCGAAGTCGGCTTGCGTGGCGAGTGTGGCGACCTTGGCGGGATCATCCAGCGGCTCGAGCCGCGGACCTTCGCCGACCTCGAAGCGCACGGAGCGGCCGAGCGCGTAGGGGATCACCAGAATGTCGGAGAAGATGATCGCCGCATCGAAGCCGAACCGGCGGATCGGCTGCAGCGTCACTTCGGCGGCAAGTCCCGGATTGAAGCAGAGATCGAGGAAGCCGCCGGCCTTGGCGCGCACCTCGCGGTACTCCGGCAGATAGCGGCCGGCCTGCCGCATCATCCACATGGGCGGGACGGCTTGCGGCTTGCCGGAGAGCACGTCGATGAAGGGCTTTGTCGCTGACTGGGGCACGAACGTTCCTGACGCAGAGTTGAGGTTCCTGATACACCGCCGTGAGCGGAAGCGGAACAGGGGAACCAGCGCAATTGCGCCGCGTTGATCCCGCCAATGGAGGAGGAATTCCATGGCTCAGACATTCAATCCCGCGCCGCACGACAAGCACGCCGACAATCTGCGCGAGGCGCTCGCGGCCGACCGCCACGCCAAGCTCGATACCGGGTTGGAAGATAGCTTCCCCGCCTCCGATCCCGTGAGCGCCACGCAGCCGACGCCGTCCAAGGCCGATGCGGACGCCGACAATCCCTCGCTCTGGGCCAAGGTTAAGTCGATCTTCAGCTAGGGGCCGCCGGTTTCCGATAGGCTTGCTAAGACCTTGTTAGTGATCTGCGGAAGCCCCGGTCCGTAGGAGTACGGGAAAACCCGTAGATGAATGCGAATTCGCGCAGGCGCTTCAGGGTTCAATAAGAGAAGCGGCAGAGTTTCCCACTATTGGAGAATTCTGCCGCATGAACCTCGCCTCACAGAGAGCCGGATGGAGCCGCCTGCCGTTGCGCGCGGCGGCGTTCGTCGTGCTCACCTGCGTGGCGATCCTCGGCGTCAGCGGCTGGCGCGAATGGGCTGCGCGCGATCAGGTGCTCAAGGGCGCGGAAACCGAAATGGCGAACGTCGCCCGCTCGCTGACCCAGCATGCCGAGGACAGCCTCGATCTGCTCGACTCCGGCGTCGTCGGCGTCGTCAGCCGGCTGGAGATGGATGGCGCCGATCCCACCACGATCGCGAAACTGCGCAATCTCCTGGAGGCGCGCAAGAAGGCGATCGAGCGCGTTCACAGCCTCGCCATCATCGACGACCAGGGCAACTGGCTGACCTCGCCGGGCACGATCGCCTCGACACTCAGCGACGACGCGTTCTTCCGTCATCACCAGCTCTCGCCCAAGCGCGAGGCCTTCATCGGTCACCCCGTGAAGAGCCTGTTGGACGGCGAATGGGTCGTCACCCTGTCGCGCCGCTTCAACAAGCCGGACGGCAGCTTCGGCGGCGTGGTGCTCGCGGCCATCGGCTCAAAGTACCTGTCGCATTTCTACGAGCAGTTCGAGATCGGCCGCAACAGCTCCGTGACGCTGATGTACGGCGACGGGATGATCATCGCGCGCAACCCGAGCAACGAAAAACTCGTCGGCCGCAATGTCGGCGACACCCCCCTGTTCCGCGACGCCAGCCTGCAGCGGCCGTTTGGCGCCTATCATTTCACGTCGCCGCTGGACGGCGCCGAGCGCGTCAGCTTCTTCAAGCGCAGCGCCCGCTACCCGCTCGTGCTGCTCGCAACCGTCGACAGGGACGAGCTGCTCGCGCCGTGGCGGGCTGCTGCGATCTCCCGCATGCTGTACGTGGTCGCGCTGGTGATGCTGATCGCGGTGATCGGCGCGGTGCTGGTGCGTCAATTGCAACGCGGCCAGCGCATGGCGGCCGCCCTGATCGAGAAGGAGGCGCATTTCCGCCTGCTCGCCGAAGGCTCCAGCGACATGGTCACCCGCATCGGGCTCGACGAGCGGCTGCGCTACGTTTCGCCGTCGTCCAACCAAGTCGTCGGCTGGCGCCCCAATCAGCTGATCGGCACCGACGCGCTCGCTGGCATCCATCCGGAAGACCGGCCGCAGGTACAGGCCATCGTCGACGCCATGAAGCGCGGCGATACCGACGAGGCGCGCGTCACCTATCGCAACGTGCACCGGCAGAAGTCCGAGGTCTGGCTGGAATCGACCATGCGCGTGACGCGGAAGGACAACGGCAATGTCGAGGGCGTGGTCGCGATCTCGCGCGACATCTCCGAACAGAAGAAGCTGGAGACCCGGCTCGAGACGCTCGCGATCGAGGACAGCCTCACCGGGCTTGCCAACCGCCGCCGCTTCGATGACCGGTTGAAGGAAGAATGGGCGCGGGCCTATCGCGACCGCTCCAGCCTCGGCCTCTTGATGATCGACGTCGATCACTTCAAGGCCTACAACGACGAATACGGCCATCCCGCCGGCGACGCCTGCTTGCGCGTGGTCGCCAAGATCATCGCGACCGAGATGCAGCGGGTCGGCGATCTCGCGGCCCGCTACGGCGGCGAGGAATTCGCCATGCTGCTGCCGAACACCGATGCCGCCGGCTGCGCCCGGATCGGCGAGCGGATCCGCAGCGCCGTCCACGATGCAGGCCTCGTTCATGCCTCCAGTGGGGTGGCGCCCTGCGTCACCGTCTCGGTCGGCGGCGCGGCCTGCCGGCCCTCATTCGAGCGCACCGCGGGTGCGGGATCGCTGGTGGAGTCCGCCGACCGCGCGCTCTACGGCGCCAAGGCCGCCGGCCGCGATCGTCTGATGATGTCGGGCGAGGTCATGAGCCTGCTGAAGGCATCTGGTCAGTAGTATCACTCAATAATGCGGTGGGCGCTCATTGCCAGGGCCCGGCGCATTCGCCTCGGTCTCCTGCAGTCGCTCGTTGAGCTGCGCCAGCTGCCGCGTCAGCACATCGATCTGCTTCCACTGTGCGGTGATGGTCTGGTTCAGCGTCTCGATGGTGTCGTCCTGATAGGCAAGACGCGTCTCCAGCGTGTCGATGCGCTCGGCGAGCGTCTTGATGTCATTCGTCACGTGCGTGCTCCAATTCCTGTTCGCGCAGGCCTCGTTCGCGCAGGCCATGGCCAAGGGCGACGCGCTCGTCGAACACAAAACATTCGCCGCGCCAGCGGCTCTGCGCCTCCGGCACCTGCTCCAGATATTTCAGAATGCCGCCCTTGAGGTGGTAGACCTCGGCAAAGCCGCGCGCCAGCAGATGCGCGCTCGCCTTCTCGCAGCGGATGCCGCCGGTGCAGAACATCGCGATACGCCGGTGCTTGGCGGGGTCGAGCTTCTCGGCGGCGAACTCCTTGAACTGGCCAAAGCTCTTGATGTCAGGGTCGACCGCGCCCTCGAACGTCCCCATCGCCACCTCGAAGGCGTTGCGGGTGTCGAGCACCAGCGTGTCGGGCGAGGCGATCAGCGCGTTCCATTCGGCGGCCTCGACATAGGTGCCGACCTGCCGGGTCGGATCGGCGGCCGCATCGCCAAGCGTAACGATCTCCTTTTTCAGCCGCACCTTGAGCCGGCCGAACGGCATCGCCTCGGCAGTCGAGAACTTCAATTCGAGATTGTTGAGCCTGCCGCCGAACATCACGCCATGCGCGAGCTCGTGGGCGTAGGCGTCGATCGCATCCGGCGCGCCCGCGATCGTGCCGTTGATGCCCTCTTGGGCCAAGAGCACGCTCCCCTTCAGCGCCAGCCCAGCACAGAACGCGCGTAGCGGCTCGCGCAGCTCGCGGTAATGGGGCAGGGCGGCGAATTGGTAGAAGGCGCAGACCTTGTAAATCATGCGCCCGTTTAGCAGGCGGCCGGCGCCCGGAAAACCCGCAACCGACAGCTCTATTCCCAGCGAATGGCAGCCATTTCCCTGGTATGCCAGCATTGCCCGGGCGGCCCTGAATGTGTCATGAAGGCCCGGTTTTTCCGAGACGGGCGCAACACGCGCCCCAAGACTTCGCCTAGACGCCCCTGAGAGAGCAAAACTTCGATGAGAAACTTCCATTTCCCCGGCAGGTCCACGGTCCACGCCACCAACGCGATGGTCGCGACCTCGCATCCGCAGGCATCTCTTGCCGCGATCGAGGTGCTGCGCGAGGGCGGCACGGCGGTGGACGCGGCGGTGGCGGGGTCTGCCGTGCTCGGCGTGATCGAGCCGCAATCGACCGGCATCGGCGGCGATTGCTTTGCGCTGATCCAGCCGCGCGGCGAGGGCAAGATCATCGCCTATAACGGCTCCGGCCGGGCGCCGAAGGCGGCCAACGCCGACTGGTATCTCGAGCGCAAGATCAATTCCGTGCCGCTGACCTCGGCCCATGCGGTCTCGATCCCCGGCGTGATCGATGCGTTTGCGACCGTGCTGCGCGACCACGGCAAGTTCGGCTTCGACCGGCTGCTCCAGCCCGCGATCAAGGCGGCCGAGGAAGGCTACGTCGTCGCCCCCCGCATCGCCTTCGACTGGAAGAACCAGTTCGAAAAGCTGAAGGGCGGCACCAACACCGTGCGTTACCTGCTGCCAGGCGGCAAGCCGCCGGTGGCCGGCGACGTCATCCGCCAAGCCGAGCTCGGCAAGACGCTGCGCGCGATCGCCAAGGACGGCCGCGACGCCTTCTACAAGGGCGCGATCGCGGAGGACATGGTCGAGACCCTGCGCGGCATCGGCGGCCTGCACACGCTCGACGATTTCGCCGCGCACACCACCGAGACGACGACGCCGATCGGCACCATGTACAAGGGCTACGACGTCTGGCAGTGCCCCCCGAACGGTCCGGGCGTCACCGCGCTGCTGATGCTCAACATCCTGTCGCGCTTCGACCTGACGAAATACGCGCCGCTCAGCGTCGAGCGTTTCCATCTCGAAGCCGAAGCCGCGCGCATCGCCTACATGAACCGCGAGATGCATGTCGCCGACCCCGAGCACATGAAGATCGATGTCGCCGAGATGCTCGCGAAGGGGTTTGCCGACGAGTACATCAGCAAGATCCGCATGGACGGCATGCTTGACCTGCCGAACGTCGCGCCGCCGATGAATCCTTCGACCATCTACATCACGGTCGTGGACAAGGATCGCAACGTCTGCTCGTTCATCAATTCGATCGCGCATTCCTTCGGCTCGGCGATCGTCTCGAACAAGACCGGCGTGCTGTTGCAGAACCGCGCCGGAGGTTTCCGCATCCAGCCGGGTCATCCCAACTGCATCGCCGGCGGCAAGCGTCCGCTGCACACGATCATGCCGAGCCTGCTCACCAGGGGTGGCCGCTCGGTGATGCCGTTCGCGGTGATGGGCGGCCAGTATCAGCCAGTCGGCCAGACCCACATCGTGACCAACATCCTCGACTATGGTTGCGACGTGCAGGAAGCCATCGACATGCCGCGCGGCCTGCACTACGAGGGCCAGTACCAGCTCGAGGACAGCGTGCCGGCCGATATCGTCGAGGGCCTCAAGAAGCTCGGCCACAAGACCACCAGCGTGGTCGGCCCGCTCGGCGGTGCTCAGGCGATCTGGATCGACTGGGACAAGGGCACGCTTACCGGCGGTTCCGATCCGCGCAAGGACGGCTGCGCGCTCGGCTATTGATCGAAGCCCCGAGGGCTGGAAACGACCGCCGCATTGCGCTAGACACCTTCCGCCCCAAACGGAAGGTGTTCTATGCAGCGTTTTCAGCGCGCACTCCTCGCCATCATGTCGGCACTCGCGATCACCGTGATCGCGAGCGTGTCGACATTCGTCTCCACCACGGCATCGGCCCAGACCGCAGGAAAACCCATGACCACAGCTTCAGGCTTGCAGACTATCGACAGCCTCGTCGGCACCGGCGCTTCGCCGAAGCCCGGCCAGATTTGCGTGATGCATTACACCGGCTGGCTCTATGAGAATGGCCAGAAGGGCAAGAAGTTCGACTCGTCCGTCGATCGCAACGAGCCGTTCGAATTCCCGATCGGCAAGGGCCGCGTCATCGCCGGCTGGGACGAGGGCGTTGCCACGATGAAGGTTGGCGGCAAGCGCACGCTGATCATCCCGCCGCAGCTCGGTTACGGCGCCCGCGGCGCCGGCGGCGTGATCCCGCCGAACGCGACGCTGATGTTCGATGTGGAACTGCTCGCGGTGAAGTGAGCGGCAAACAAAAAGACCGGCCTTTCGGCCGGTCTTTTCATTTCTGTCTTGCGCGCGTTACTCCGCCGCGCGACGTGCCGCCGCAGCGGCGCGATCGATCGCTTCCTTTGCGGAATCCTTGGCGTCGCCCATGGCCTTCTGGCCCTTGCCCTTCACCTCCTGGACCGCGCCTTCGCCCTGCAGGCGCTCGGAACCGGTGGCTTCACCGATGCCCTGCTTGGCCTTGCCGATGGCTTCGTTGGTGGTGCCCTTGATCTTGTCGCTCGTGCTACCCATGAAACTCTCCTTCCGGTTTGCTCGCCGGGACAACACCTGACGCGTGCGAGCGTTCCTATTTTGGTATGGCTTGATGTCGCGGCTTTGGTTAGTTTGCCGCGCACGGAACCAACAGAAAGCAAGTCCCATGACCGGCCATGACCATTCGCATTCGCACCATGACCACGATCATCACGATGACCGCTGGAAACATGACGGCGTGCGGGTCATTCCCGGCAACCAGCTCGATACCAACGTGCCGTCGACGGCCGGCATGGATCGCGCGGCCGCGATCAATTTCGCGCGCGTCGGCGCACAGAAATTGTGGGCGGGTACGGTCAGCATCAAGCCGGATGCGAAGACCGGCGCGCATCATCACGGCCATCTCGAAAGCGTCATCTATGTGGTGAAGGGCAAGGCGCGGATGCGCTGGGGCGAGAGCCTGCAATTCACTGCCGAGGCCGGACCCGGCGATTTCATTTTCGTGCCGCCTTACGTTCCGCATCAGGAGATCAACGCCAGCCGCGACGAGGTGCTTGAATGCGTGCTGGTGCGCAGCGACGGCGAGGCGGTCGCGATCAATCTCGACATCGAGCCGGTCGAGAAGCCCGAGACCGTGCTGTGGATCGATCCGGTCCATCGGGATCCGAACGAGAAGAAGTAAGGCTGAAGACCGCGCGGGGTTCGGTGCGACAGAACCCCGCAGGTCATAGGGCACAAAATATTTCGGAAGCCATGTCGGATGGCGGCCCAGCCATCCGTCCTTGGGCAGAACCCGCCCAAGGAGCTTCCGATGCCCAGGATGATTTTCCTCAATCTGCCGGTGACCGATCTCAAGCGTGCGACCGCCTTTTACGAGGCGATCGGCGCCACCAGGAACCCGCAATTCAGCGACGACACGGCGAGCTGCATGGTCATTTCCGAGACCATCTACGTCATGCTGACGACCCACGACAAATTTCGTCATTTCACGCCGAAGCCGATCGCCGATGCGAAGACCTCGAACCAGGCGCTGTTCTGCCTGTCCGCCGACAGCCGCAACGAGGTCGACGATATCGTCGGCAAGGCCGCGGCGGCGGGCGGGGTGGCCGATCCCAGCCCAATTGACGAGTACGATTTCATGTACGGGCGCAGCTTCGAAGATCCGGATGGTCACATGTGGGGCGTGAACTGGCTGGACATGGCAGCGGTCCCCCCGAAGCCCGCCATGGCCAACGCGTGATTGAAAGCTGAAGAGGAGCATTCGCAATGTCCAAGCTCGTGCCCTGCATGTGGTTCAACGGCGATGCCGAGGAAGCCGCGAAGTTCTACGTCTCGCTGGTGCCGAACTCGGCGATCACGCACGTTCAGCAGAACGTTTCGGACGGCCCGTCCGGCAAGACAGGCTCTGTTCTGGTCGTCGAGTTCACGGTGGCCGGGCAGCCGCTGGTCGCGCTCAACGGCGGCATGAAGATGGAGTACACGCACGCGATCTCGTTGATGATCCATTGCGATGACCAGGCTCAGGTCGACAGCGTCTGGAATGCGTTCCTCGCCCATGGCGGCAAGGAAGAGCAGTGCGGCTGGCTGAGGGATCGCTGGGGCGTGTCCTGGCAGGTGGTGCCGAAGGTGATGTTCGACTTCCTGTCGAGCCCCGACAAAGCCGCCGCCGCACGCGCGATGCAGGCCATGATGAAGATGGTGAAGCTGGATGTGGAGGTCTTGCGGCGTGCGTTCGAGGGCAAGTCGGCGGCGTGAGGCCTACACAGGTGCCGGGTGGGCAAAGGCGCGACAGCGCCGTGCCCACCGTCTGTTGCAGTTGAGAGAGGTGGTGGGCACGCTTTCCGCTTTGCCCACCCTACGAGACCGTGCTCGGCGTTAGTAATTAATCCTCAGTCCCACGCCGCCATGAATGGTGTTGCCGACCGGCTGCGGGCCGAGCGTGCCGTTGGCGAAGAGGTCCACGATCCAGCCCTTCTGCACGCGGAAGCCGAGGCGGCCGCCATATTCGAACCAGCCCTGGTTGCCCATCGTCGGCACCACCATGCCGTCGCCGGTCACGGTCGCGACGATGCCGCTGTGGCTGGCGAACGACTGCACCCAGCCGCCATTGACGTTGGTCTCGATGTTGCCGGCGAAGAGATGGGTCCACTGGCCGCCGATCTTGACGAGGCTGGTGCGGTCGGTGCCGGTCGCAATGCTGGCGTCGAACGGATTGAACGCGACCGTGTTGTCCGCATAGCCCGATACGCGCTGCCAGAGCTGCCAGACCTCGACGGAGGCCGCGACCTCGTCGCGCGGTGACACTCGGCTCATCCAGCCGGCGCGACCATAGACCGCGTAGTTCGCGGCGTTGGTCGAGCTCGTCACGCTCACCGGGCCGAGGCTGGTGTTGTAGCTGCGGGTGTAGCGCGCCTTCTCCCACGGCGTCAGGATCGTGCCGACGTCGAAGAATGGACGCGACGAGCCCCAATCGGTGAAATCATAGCGCAGCGCGAAGGCGCCGATCGGTGCGCTGGTGATGTTGTAGCCGCCCTCGCTGTATTGCGTGTAGGCCAGGCCGGCGAGCAGCGACAGATTAGGCGTCAGCTCCTTGCGGCCGTGGATGCCGGCCGAGAATGAGCCGGCGGAGCCGAACGCGCTGACGCAGTCGCTGCAATTGACCTGTTCGTTGACGCCGAGCAGCACCGTACCGAGCACCCGGTTGGTGATCATCTGGTTGAAGCGCTGGTTGGCGAGGCCACCGATCGAGTTTCCGCTCGAATCCGAGCCGGTCGGCGTCGGGTTCGGCGATGGAGACGGGCTGGGTGCCGGCGATGGAGACGGAGACGGACTTGGCGCGGGGGAGGGCGAGTATGTGGGCGATGGGTAGGGTCGCGGCTCGCTGCAATCGAACTCGCAGGTGGACTGCGCAGCGGCCGGCCGGACGTCGAGTGCAAACGCGAACAGTGCAAGCAAGGCGGTTGCGCTCAACGCGCGCGCCAGCACAAGCCTCGTGAAGCCGAGCTGCGCCATCGTCAGCGCCCGCACAGCATGCCGTCGTCATGGACGGCGGGCGTGATGGTCGGCGAGGCGTCGGCATATTGGTTGACAGCGCACAGCCCCGCATTCGCGGCACAGTTGGCGGCGAAAGTCCAGGGCGGCGTGTTGGTCTTGGTGATCGAGACCTTGCCGCCGGTCGAGGTGATGACCGCGGTGTCGCCCGGCTGGGTGAGCTGGATGCACTGGAAGTTCAGCGTGCAGACGCTGGCCGCGCCCTCCTGAAGCACGACGACCGAGCGGCCGCGCCGTGACAGGATGTCGAGTGTGGTGCCGCGAACGCCGATGGTCGCGAGCGGTGTCGTGATCTTGTAGGCGGTCTTCTCCGAATGTCCGGTGACGAAGCGGAAGGCGCCGGTGGCCATGCGGATCGCGACGTCGCGATAGCTGTGCTCGTCGTTGAAGACGGTGCGGTCGAGCTTCAGCGTGGCGCTCGGTCCGAGCGACAGATTGGTGCTGTCGGCCATGACGAAGCGCGCTGCGCTGTCGGCGCCGGTGCGTACGGTCTCGTCGCGCATCATGCTGTCGCCGACGCTGATCGGCGACGTGGTCGCGGCGACGCGCACCACTTCGTTCTGAACCAGGACGGCTTCGCCGACGCGCGTTTGGGCCTGCGCGCAAGTGGCCGCGCACAGTGCGGCCGACAGCAGTGCAGGGAAAAGCAGAAAACGCAAATTCATATCGTACCCGATCGAAGTCCCTGATCGCGCATGCCTGTGTTGTGGTAGAATTATCACAAGCGGCGCGAGACGAGCGTTAGCTTAGTGACAGTTGCGGCAGAATGCGTTCAATGGATCGGCTGAGTTATTTTTTATTCGCGGTGACGCACATTTGCCACGCAAAATAGCCCCACAGCAGTCGCTTGAAGCACAGGCGGTTCCGAGATTGTCGCGAAGCGCAGTGATCGCTGTCGCGATCTTCCTAGCTGCGCATATAGCGCTGCTGATCGGGCTGGCGACGCCGGATAAATTCGTCTTCGACGAGGTGCATTACGTGCCGGCGGCGCGGCAGATGCTGGGCTCCTCGCCGTCGCAGCCGATGCTTAATCCGATGCATCCGCCGCTGGCGAAAGAGCTGATCGCAGCATCGATCGCAGCCTTCGGCGACAATGCGCTGGGCTGGCGCTATCCGGCGACGCTGTTCGGTGCGCTCGCGATCGTCGCGATCTATCTCTGCGGTCTCGCGCTGTTCGGATCGCAAGGGCCCGCGATCGCAGCAGCGCTGATCGCGGCGTTCAACCAGATGCTCTATGTGCAGGCGCGCATCGCGATGCTCGACATCTTTGCACTCGGCTTCGGTCTGCTCGCCATCGCCGCTTTCATGCACGGCTTTCGACGAGAGCGACCGCAGGCGCTGTTCGCACTTGCGGGTGCGTTGTTCGGTCTCGCTGCAGCCTGCAAATGGAGCGGCCTGTTTCCACTCGGTGTCTGCATCGTCATCGTGGCGGTGATCCGCCTGATGCAGGGTTGGCACACGTTGTTTGCCGACGCCAAGCCAAGCGACTGGTATCGGCCCGATCTCTGGCCAGAGTTCAGAGCACATCATGCCGCGCTCTGCTTTGCGCTGCTACCGGCCGTGACCTATCTTGCCGCTTTCGTTCCGCTCTACGGGCTGTCGCTGCCGGATCTGATCGAGGCGCAGCGCCGCATCTTTGCCGACAACACCAACACCGCGATCGCCGGCCATACGTATATGAGCTCGTGGCCGTCCTGGCCGTTGCTGGCGCGGCCCGTGTGGTTCCTGTTCGACAAGACCAATGATGATAACGTCGCGGCGGTCGTTTTCCTCGGCAATCCGCTGGTGCTGTGGCCGGCGCTGCTCGCGCTCGTCGTGGTATTGCGCGACTTCATCGTCGCGCGTCGCTGGGATGCTTTCCTGATCGCGGCGTTCTATTTCGGCCCCTGGCTCGCCTGGGCGCTGCTGCCGCGCACGCTAGGCTTCATCTACTATTATCTGCCGGCCGCCACCGCGGCCTCGCTCGCGCTGGTCTATGTGCTGCGTAGAGAGGGCCTGCCACGTTGGCTGTTGTGGGCCTATGTCGGCATCGCCGCGTTCGGCTTTGTGGTGATGCTGCCGATCTCAGCGGCCTTCATCGGCACGTCGATGCAGACGTTCAACCGGCTGATGCTGTTTCAGAGCTGGATCTGATACCGATCAGAATCTGAACCACGGAATCCGGTTCCAGACGATGTGGCTGCGGTAGACATGCGGCCAGTAGACCGGGAAGGGCTGCCAATAGGCGTAGCGGCGGTGATGGCGATGGACGTATCGCCGTGGCGGCGCCCGCGGCGCGGGCTCCGTCGTTGCCTGTGGCGCGACTGGCTCGGCGGTCTTCGGAACGATTGCCGGGCGCGGTACGCTCTCCGGAGGCTGCGCGGCTTGCGCGGGGGCGGCGGCGGGCGCAGAGCTCGGCGCCGTGGATGTGTCGTCTGCCCGGCTTGGCAGGGTCGACACGGTCAGGAAAAGGGTTGCGACGGCAATTCCAAAAGCTTGCGTCTTCATGTGATCCGTCCCGAATCAATATCCAACGTCCGCTCCGCTTAAGCGAGCACCGCCCGCCGCTTGCGCGGCAGGCGGTCTGTCGATGTGGCGATCACTTCGACGCCGTCTTGGTGTCCATGTTCACGACCTGGACGCGGCGGTTGATCGGGTCGGCGCCGTTGGCGGTGTCCTTCAGCTTGGTCTTGCCATAGCCGACGGTGACGAGATCCGTGCCGTTGAGGCCGTAGTTCTGCACCAGGTACTTCTTGATGGTGTCGGCGCGCCGTTCGGAGAGCCCCTGATTGTACTCTTCGGTGCCAATCGCATCGGTGTGGCCGGCGACCACGAAGGTCGAGCCCTTCAGCGACGGATCGGACAGCGCCTTGCCGAGTGCCTGCACCGACGGCACCGAGGTCTTGGCGATGTCGGCAGAGTTGTAGTCGAACTGGATCTCCAGATCGATGTTCGGCTTGGTCGACGCCAGCTCGGCGATCTGATCGCGCTCGCCCATCGACAGCGAACGTGTCTGCCGGTTGCGCACGGTGTTGAGGAAGGACGCTTCCTTGGCTTGCGCCGTCGGATCGGCCTGCGGGCCGGCGGAAAGGCCGCGGGTGATCGGCTTGGGCTTCAATGCATCCAGGATCTGGTTGGTGGAGATGTTGGTGTCGCCGGCGAAAGCCAGACCCGCCGTCAACGACAGCGCGGCCGTGAGCGTGATCGCCTTCAGTCCAAAAAACTTATTGAAATGGGTCATTGTCGTATCCTCGCTGTGACGCCTGATGGCGATTTGATGCTGCGAGCATAGGGAAGGTTCAAAGGCTCTGATGTGATGCGGGTCACATTCAGAACCGGCCACAATTCCACGCGCATCTTAGCGCCAGTGCCGGTCGGCATCCATGGCATCCAGCTAGCGGCAGCGGCCTACCGCCGGTGCTGCACAAGGCCCGCCTCAGGAAGTAACGCTGTCTCATTCGATTCTCGAAAGCAGCGTGCAAATCCTGTCCGTCTTTTCGAGATCGTTTCCCGCGAACCGCTGGACTCACGGCCGATGCGGGTACAATCTGCCGTTATTGCTCGTCGCCAGCCGTTGTTGCCCGCTGCGTTAGCAGCCTGAAAAGCAACCGTCGCAGCGTCTCTCAGCTCGGTTCGAGCAGCAGAAATCCCCGGGTGATCCAGATCACAGTACTTCGTCGTGAACTGGATCAGGTTGTTCTCATCGGATCGGCTCAAGCTGATCCGAGAGCATCGAAGAAGTTTGGATCAGGGGAGAATGATCATGCGCTTCTTGATCGCAGCAATTTCAATCGTCGCATTCATTGTCAGCGGCAACGCGGCTCTCGCGGACAAGCGCGTCGCCTTTGTGGTCGGCAACGCCGCCTACAAGAATGTCCCGCAGCTCCCTAACCCCGCAATCGATTCCAAGTCTATCGCCAGGGTGCTGCGCAACGTCGGTTTCGATGTCGTCGAGGGCGCCAACCTCACCCGCGACGCCATGACCGCAAAGCTCCTGGAGTTCGGCAAGAAGAGCGAGGGTGCGGATGTCGCCGTATTCTTCTATGCCGGCCATGGCATTGCCGTGAATGGCGTCAACTACCTGTTGCCGATCGACGCCGACCTGAAGTCAGAGATGGATGTCAAGCTCGGCGCGGCGATCAATGTCGATCTCACGCTCGACCAGACAATGTCGGATGCGAAGGTGAAGCTCGTGTTCCTGGACGCCTGTCGTGATAACCCGTTCGCGGCAAAGATCCGGTCGGCCAAGGCCACGCGTTCCGTCAACGTGCAGACCGGCCTTGCCGAGATGAAGTCGGGCGAAGGCACGCTGATTGCCTTTGCCACCGGCCCCGGCCAGACCGCGCTCGACGGCGAGGCTGGCACCAACAGCCCGTTCACCCGCGCGCTGGTCGCCAACATTGCCCAGCCCGGGATCGAGATCCAGCAGGCGATGACCAAGGTTCGCGCCCAGGTCAGCGACGAGACCAACAAGGGGCAATTGCCCTGGGGGCACACCAACCTCACCGGCAACGTCTATCTCAATCCGGTTAACACGCCCGCTGTGGCCACGACCGACACATCGAACGCGCCGGTGTCGTCCGCGACCAGGCAAGGCTCCGACATCGAGCTCGAGTTCTGGCGCTCGATCAAGGACACCAACAAGGTGGAAGAGCTCAACGCCTATCTCACCAACTATCCGAACGGCACGTTCAAATCGATCGCGCTCGCTCGCATCGCGGCGTTGCAGGATGGACCGTCCAACACCACCCGCAACCTCTCGGCCGGGATCGATCCCGCGACGTTTACCGACGAAGCCAATCAGGTGTCCGAGGACCAGATCGGTCTGGACAAGAGCCAGCGCCGTGATGTGCAGCGCCGCCTCACCGGGCTCGGCTTCGACGTCAAGACGACGGGCAAATTCGACGACGAGAGCCGTTCCGTGATGAAGCGGTGGCAGGCGGCACGCGGCTATCCTGCGACCGGCTATCTGAACAAGCTCCAGCACAAGGCGCTGTTGTCGGAGATCGTCTCGACCCGCGCGGCCTCCTCCGAGGAGCAGGCGGACGATGAGCCGGCGCGTCGCCGGTCCTCAGGTGGTGGCGGCCGGCGCCAATATAGCGGCGGTGGTGGCGGTGGCGGTCCGATGAGCGGCCCCGGCGGTCTGTTCGGTGGTATGATGGGCGGGTTGTTCGGCCGCCGCTGAGTGGCAGAACGAAAAGGCGGCCCGATCCGGGCCGCTTCTGCTTTGGAAACCCGCGCACATCGATGGTCGCAAAGCCGTCGCCGCATGGCCTGCTCGCGAACAAGAAATCGGCCAGATGCACGCCTAGCAGACACCCCTTCATCAGACATCGCGGACGAGGGAGCCGAGTTCCATCCAGTGCCGAGGCCGAGTGATTACCAGTTCTATCGCAATGGCCCGCCGGATCGGACCGTGTCTCTGAACGCCATGCCCATCTATATCGGCGCGGCGATGATTGCGGTGGCGATCCTGCTCTCGACGCTGATCACGGGCTTGACCTCCCGCTATGTCGGCCTCGGAGCTCCGACCGACGAGAACATGTGGCTGGTCGACCGCCTCACCGGCAGCGTCTATCGCTGCCAGGCGGAGGGCCGGGGCAGGGCCGCATGCGAGCCAGACATTGCCACCGGCAGCGTCAGTGACCGGCCCGGGGCGCCGAAGGACGGCCGCTGAGGCCGTGTCGCTTCGCATTGCAGCAAGAAAATTGTCTTCTCCGCGAAACGTTCTCACCAGAGGATACGTATTGCGAATGCCGGCATGACGCCGGTTTCGTTTTGCTCAAGGAGATTTTTCGATGAAGACCGTGCTCACCGCCGCAGCCTTTGTCGCTTTCGCCCTTTCAGTTTCGCCCGCATCCGCCGCGATGATGGCGTGCACCAGCGATAACATGATGAAGTCGGCCGCCACGATGGGCGGCACCGCCGACACGCCCGCCAAGACGGCCGCGAACAAGGAGATGGCCATGGCCAACACCGACATGAGTACGGGCAAGATGAAGGGCGCCTGCATGCACTACATGAAGGCGCAGAAGGCCATGATGATGAAGTAGTCCTCGGCCTCAGTCTCCAGCCGCGCTGTCAGCAGATGGCAGCGCGGCTTTTCCTTGCCGCGTCCCTTCACCAGTTCTTTTTCCTGGCGCGAATCCCGCTACATTGCCTCTCGCAATGTCCCGCGCACCAAAACCCCTTCCGCTCCCGACGACACAGGCCCGGCAGATCTGGCTGCGCGCCCAGCGACTCGACACGCGCGCGCCGTTCGGGGAGGGCGCCCAGGCCGTGGCTGATGCGATCGCCCATCTCGGCTATGTTCAGATCGACACCATCAACGTGATCGAGCGCTGCCATCACCACATCCTGTTCAGCCGTATCCCTTCCTATCTCCGCGCCGATCTGCGTCATGCCCAGAGTGTCGACAGAAGCGTGTTCGAGTACTGGACCCATGCGCTGTCCTACGTGCCGTCGAACGATTTTCGCTTCTTCCTGCCGGCGATGCGCGAGCACAAGCGCGAGGGGCATAGATGGTATGCCTCGGTGACGCCGGCCGACACGCGCAAGGTGATGCGGCTGTTGCGGGCCGGCCCGCTGACGATCCGCGACATCGAGGACGACGTGCTCACCGAGAAGGAGCATCTGTGGCAGAGCCGCAAGCCATCGAAGCGGGCGCTTCAGCTTGCCTTCTACACCGGCGTCGCGACCGTCAGCGCGCGCCAGGGCATGCTCAAAACCTATGATCTGATGACGCGGCATTTCGGCTGGGACAAGCTGCCGAAGCCGGCGTCGGCCAGGGAGATCACGGCCTATCTGCTCGACCGCGCGCTGCGCTCGCAAGGTGTCGTCAGCCTCGATTCGATCTGCCATCTCGATGCGCCGAGCAAGAAGGCGGTAGCAAGCCTGATCGCCGCGCGCGTCCGCCGCGGCGAGCTCTTGCCTGTCGCGATCGAGGGCGCCGGCAAGCAGGAGCATTGGGCCGCGCCTCCGGCGCTTGAGCAGCATGAGGTGTCGCCAGATCTCGTCCACATCCTGTCGCCGTTCGATCCGCTGATCATCCAGCGCAAGCGCACCAATCTCATCTTCGGCTACAACCATCTGTTCGAGGCCTATGTGCCGAAGGCCAAGCGCAAGCTCGGCTATTTCGCACTGCCCGTGCTGGTCGGCGACGAGATCGTTGCCGCGCTCGATCTCAAGACCGATCGGCAGGCCAAGAAGGTCTTGATGCAGAAATGGACCTGGCTCGGGCAGGGCAAGAAGACGACGGGGCGGAAGGAGCTCAAGCAGAAGATCGAGGATGAGCTTGGTCGTTTTGAGCGGTTTCAATTGGCGGAGTGAAGGCAGGCCAACACTTTACGGTCCCGCTGCGCGAGCCTCGTGGTCCGCTCTCAGCGGGAAGACACCATATGCGCATATCTATCCAGCACGTCGTCGGCCGAATAGCCCGAGCGTCGTGCAAATTCCTCCCGCAAGCCCAGCCGGGCGGAGACTTTCAATCGTTCCGCCGTGGCGGCCGTCATCAGGGGATCGAAACCCAATTCCCGCAGACCCGCAGCCACGCCGTCCATTTCCACGGCGCGGCGCTCGGCATGCAGCACGTCGGAGCGGACGCACATGTCCAGGAATTTGCTGAACGTGGTGGCATCCATCGACGCGCAAAGCCCGCGCATGGTCTCCTCTCGCACGCCGGCAAGCGTTGCGGCGGTCAGGGCCTCGACCAGCAGCGCTTCCATGCCCTTCGTCACCACGCTCCGCAGCATCTTCACGGCCGCTGCTGTTCCGGCTTCTGAGCCCGCCACCTCGATGCGAAATCCGAGTGGCCCGAAAATGTCTGCGAAGCGCTCGGCGCCGCTGCCGGACGTATAAAGCGGGACCGCGGCGCCATAGAGGTCGACCGAACCCATCAGATTCGTATCCGCGAACACGCCGCCGCGGGCCTCCACGGCTTCGGCGACATGCTTTTTGGTTCGCGGGCTCGCGGCGTTGATGTCCACCACGAGGCAGCCGGGACGTACGATCCTGGATATCGCTTCGCCGGTGGTGGCTGCGACCGCAACGACGACCGCGGAAAAGATCACGTCCGCCTCCGACAGATCGTCAAGCCGCTCGACAAGCGTGACACCACAACCGGCAGCCATCGCGTGAAAGGCCTGCGAGTAGGGCGGTGTGTTCGTCTTGCCCTGACAGAACGCGACCATCGGTGCACCGGTCTGCGCCGCGAGATGCTTTGCAAAACATTGCGCGGCCTCGCCAAATCCAACAAAGGCGACCTTCGGCTGCGGCATGGCTCTTCTCCGGATGCGTCCGATCGAGAGGATGAGGTCTCCTCGTGCGGCTCTCACCGCTGCCGCCATTTGTGCCGAGTCCGGCGCTGGAGTCAATGAACCGGTTCATCCAAAGTCCACTACGGAAGAAAACGCTTCCCATGTATGACAAATATTTAGGCAATAGCGGGCGCAAAAGCTTGCCCGAGATGGTGAACCGGTTCATAAAGTGGGCATGCCGTCACAGCCACGCCGATCTCAAACTGTAAAAGTCAGGGACGTGGCCCGAGAGGCCGGTGTTGCGGTCGGCACTGTCTCCCGTGTGCTCAATGATCATCCCACGGTGACCAGGGAGCTGCGGGAGCGCGTCAAAGGGGCCATGGCTCATCTCGGCTATGAGATTGATGTTACGGCGCAGAGCATGCGCGCGGGACGTTCGCGCCTCGTGGCCTGCGCGATTCGCGATTTCGACATCCCGCGCTTCGCGCTGTTCATCAAGGAGGCCGAGGCGGTGCTGCGCGAGGCTGGATACACCTTGCTTCTGGCCAGCACGACCAACCGCCCCGACGTCGAGATCGCCTTGCTGGGCGCCTTTCGCAGGCGCCGGGTGGATGGCGTGATGATGACGCTGAGCGACGAGCAGCACCGGGACGTGCGCGAAGCGCTGTCGGAGGCGCCGATGCCGGTCCTGCTCATCGACCGGGACAGCATCGCGGCACTCGATCGCGTCACGGCCGATCATCGCGAGGGGGCGCGCCTTGCGACGAACCATCTGCTTGGCCTTGGGCACCGGCGGATCGCCATGCTTGTCGGCGACACCAAGGCCTTCCCGTCGCGAAGCCGCCTCGACGGATTTCGCGAGGCGTATTCGACCGCGGGGATCGCGCCGGATCCGAAGCTGTTGCGCGATAATGTGCTCTCGAGCGAAGACGCCTATAGGGCGACGGCGTCGCTCATGAGTCTCGCGAATCCCCCGACGGCGCTCTTCGTCGCGGCGATGGACATGCTCGGCGGCTGCCTGAGAGCGCTGCGGACGATGAGCATTGCCGTCGGGGACGGGATTTCGGTGGTGGCTGGCAGCGACTCCGACCTGGCCGAATTGCACACGCCCCCTATCACGGCGATCGAGTGGGATCTTGCGGCCATGGGCCGCCACGCCGCGACCATGCTGCTGGAGCGGATGCGCGGCGACGAGATCGAGCGCGGCCGTGGTCTCACCGTGCCGACGGAGCTGATCATTCGCGGGTCGAGCCGGCCTCTTGTGAATTGAGCTTGCTACGTCGGGGCAGGATGCGGTCTTGGCCGAAGCTCGAGACACGGCTGTCGAGCCAGACGCCGGCCACGATACCGATGAGGTAGGCGACCAAATTCCACAGCGAGAAGATGCGCCCCAACAACAGCGCGCCGGCGGTGGTGAGCCGATACGTATCGAGCCAAGGCGCATGCACCAGCCGGGAGAACTCGACCACGATCGCGATCACCATTGCGATGGCCGCAAGCTGGCTCCGTGTCAGCGGTGGTAGCAAAACCCCGACCAGCAGGAACACCATCGTCGCCCACAACAGTGAGCCGCCATACTTGACGACGAAGGCAGGAAGGCCGAGCGGAAAGCCATACCAACGCAAGGACAGCCCGCAGACGATCACGACCAGCGCGAGGGCGGCGCGGATCAGCGACCTCTGTCGCGGCACGACAGGTTCATCGGGCTGCGCCCCGTGCATTGCTCGCTCCATTGACTCTTTGCCCGCGATGCTGAAAACCGCCCTTCAGCCCATAAAAGCAACAACCCCGGGGGAAACCATGAGCCAGACCACAACCTTTGCCAGTTCTGCCGGCAGCGCCAAGAGCGCAATCGAGACTTCGACCATCCGCGCCATTTCCTGGCGCCTGATCCCGTTCCTGGTGCTGGCCTATTTCTTCTCCTATCTCGACCGCGTCAATCTCGGCTTCGCCGCGCTGACCATGAACGCGGAGTTGAAGTTCACGCCGCTGATCTTCTCCTGGGGCGCCGGCATCTTCTTCATCGGCTATTTCATCTTCGAGGTGCCGAGCAATCTGGCGCTGGAGAAATTCGGCGCCAGCCGCTGGATCGCCCGCATCATGGTGACCTGGGGCATCATCTCGGCGCTGATGGCACTGGTGAACGGCGTGACCAGCTTCTACGTTCTGCGTTTCCTGCTTGGCGTCGCCGAGGCCGGCTTCTTCCCCGGCATCATCCTTTATCTCACCTATTGGTATCCGGCCGAATATCGCGGCCGCTTCATTGCTGCCTTCGCGATCGCCGTGCCGGTCTCGACCGTGATCGGCGCGCCGATCTCGGGCCTGCTGCTCGGCCTCGACGGCGCCATGGGTCTGAAGGGCTGGCAGTGGCTGTTCATTCTCGAGGGCATCCCCTCGGTGCTGCTCGGCATCGTCACCTGGTTCTATCTCACCGACAAGCCCGAGAAGGCGGATTGGCTCTCGGCCGAGCAGAAGGCCTGGCTGAAGGGTCGGCTCGATTCCGAGATCGCGGTCAAGCGGGCGGCGAAGCATATGACGCTCGGTGAAGCGCTGTCGTCGCCGAAGGTGATCACGCTGAGCCTGATCTATTTCGGCTTCGTCGCCGCGCTCTATGGCATGCAGTTCTGGCTGCCGCAGATCGTCAAGGCGTTCGGGCTGAGCAACGCCCAGACCGGCTTCGTCACCGCGATCCCCTATGTGTTCGGCACGATAGCCATGATCCTGTGGGCACGGCATTCGGATGCGACGCGCGAACGCGTGATGCATGTCGGTGCGCCCATGATCCTGATCGCGGTCGCGCTCGCCATCTCCAGCTACATCACCGATCCCACCATGACGATGGTGGCGCTGACCTTCGCCGCGATCGGCGTGTTCTGCGTCTTCGGCGTGTTCTGGACCTTGCCGACCTCCTGGCTGTCGGGCACGGCGGCCGCCGGCGCCATCGCGCTGATCAACTCGATCGGCAATCTCGCCGGCTTCGGCGGGCCGTATCTGATCGGCTGGGTCAAGGAAGCCACCGGCCAGACCTCGACCGGCCTGCTGGTGCTCGCGGTCCTGCCGCTGCTCGCCGGCATTTTGGTGTTCATCGGCGGCCACGAGACCAAGCACGAGTTCGCCGGACAGGGGCGGTGAGCCTCCTATGTCGCCCTGGCGAAAGCCAGGGCCCATACCCCGCGGCTCCTCTTGGGGCACGCGGGAGACGTATTCTTCCAGCAACCGACTTCAGGGGTGATGGGCCCTGGCCTTCGCCAGGGCGACGGGGAAGGGTTACCAGCCCTTAACGATCACGCTTTCCTGATGACTGACGATTGTTGACTTTTATCAGTGAATAGTCGACATTCCTCTCATTGCAGACGCAGGAGTGTCCTCCGATGTTCGTTCGGTCCGTTTTGTCCAGCTATTCCAGGCTCTTGGCTGGTGTGGCATTGGCGTTTGTGGCAGCCTCGTTGGCCGGGTGCAATGATACCGTGGCGCAAAAGGCAGAGCCGCCGCGGCCGGTTCTGGTCGCAACCGCCCATTATGATGCCGAGACCCCGGAGCGCAGCTTCGTCGGCACCGTCCGGCCCCGGATCGAGAGCGACCTCGGCTTTCGCGTCGCCGGCAAGGTTGCCAAGCGTCTGGTCGAAGTCGGCCAGACCGTCGAGATCGGCCAGCCGCTCGCGACCCTTGATGAGGTCGATCTAAAACTCCAGGCAGAGCAGGCCGTCGCCGAGCAGACGGCTTCGACCGGCGTGCTGGCGCAGGCCGCCGCTGCCGAGCAGCGCGCCAAGGATCTGAAGGCCAAAGGCTGGACCACCGATGCCGCGATGGATTCGAGCCGCGCGGCTGCTGATGAAGCCCGCGCGCGCCTCGACCGCGCCGTCCGCTCGGTCGAGTTGACCAAGAATTCCCTTTCCTACGCGACGCTCAACGCCGACGCCCGTGGCGTCGTCACGGCAACGCTGATCGAGCCCGGCCAGGTGGTTGCCGCAGGCCAGACCTCGATCCGTGTCGCCCGCTTTGCCGAAAAGGAAGCGGTCGTCGCGATCCCTGAGACGCTGGTCGGACGTGCCAAGTCGGGCGCCGCCAGCGTCACTCTTTGGTCGGAGCCGGACAAGAAGTACACGGCGAAGCTGCGCGAGATCGCGCCCACCGCGGATTCCGCGACGCGCACCTATCTCGCAAAGTTCTCGCTGCCCGAGGCCGGCGACAAGGTCGAACTCGGCATGACCGCGACGCTGACGCTGTCGGACGCCGCCACCCAGCGTGTCGCGCGGCTGCCGCTGTCCGCGCTGTTCAACGAAGGCGGCAAGCCGTCTTTCTACGTCGTCGACGACAATGGCGCAGTGACGCTGAAGCCGGTCGCGGTGAAGGCCTACGACAGCAACGACGTCATCATCACCAGCGGTGTCGACGAGGGCGCCAAGATCGTCACCCTCGGTGTCCAGAAGCTCGACCCCGGCCAGAAGGTGCGGGTCGTGTCGTCACTGTCCTTCTGAGTGTTTCTTACGAGTTACGTCGTGTGAGGTGAGTTTCGGCCCCAGCGCAAATGCAAGGGCTGAAGCGGCGAAGCGATCCAGAACCTGCCCAGCCCCCTGGATTGCTTCGCTGCCTCGCGACGACGCCCTGAACAGAGCGGCTGTCGTTTTTGGCAATTGGATCGTTTTTTCCGGAGAGTGCGATGAAGCGCTTCAACCTTTCGGCCTGGGCCGTCAGCCATCCGACGCTGGTTCTATTCCTGATGCTGGTGCTCGGCGTCGCAGGCTTCTTCTCCTATCAGAAGCTCGGCCGCGCCGAGGATCCGTTCTTCACGGTGAAGGTGGTCAACGTCTCCGTGCTGTGGCCGGGCGCGACCTCGCAGGAGATGCAGGCGCAGGTCGCCGATCCCATCGAGAAGAAGATCCAGGAGCTGCCGTATTTCGAGAAGGTGCAGACTTATTCCAAACCTGGCTTCACCGCACTCCAGGTGACCTTCCGCGACTCCACGCCGCCGAAAGACGTGCCTTACCTCTTCTATCTCTTGCGCAAGAAGCTGGTCGACGTGCAGGGCCAGCTGCCCGCAGGCATTCTGGGCCCCGTCGTCAACGACGAATTCTCTGACGTCGACTCCATCCTCTACATGATGACCGGCGACGGCGCCGATTACGCCCAGCTCAAGAAGGTCTCGGAAGGTTTCCGTCAACGCCTGCTCAAGGTGCCGGGCGTGACCAAGGTTGACGTCTACGGCAATCAGGACGAGCGCATCTTCGTCGAGTTCAGCCACGCCAAGCTCGCCACGCTCGGCATCACGCCGCAGGCACTGTTCGATTCGCTCGCCAAGCAGAACAACGTGACGCCGGCCGGTACGGTCGAGACCTCGTCGCAGCGCGTGCCGCTGCGCGTTACCGGTGCGCTCGACGGCGCCAAGGCCGTGGCCGAGACCCCGGTCGAGAGCAACGGTCGCGTGTTCCGCCTCGGCGACATCGCCACCGTCACCCATGGCTATGTCGATCCGCCGAGCTTCGTCGTCCGTCAGGAGGGCAAGGCGGCGATCGGCATTGGCGTCGTCACCGCGAAGGGCGCCAACATCCTCGATCTCGGCAAGGAGGTCGAGAAGGCGACCGCGGAATTCATGAAGGCCGTGCCGCAGGGCGTCGACGTCAAGCTGATCGCCGACCAACCCAAGGTGGTCGAGCACGCCGTTGGCGAGTTCGTGCACTCCTTCATGGAAGCGCTCGTCATCGTGCTGTTCGTCTCGTTCCTGGCGCTCGGCTGGCGCACCGGCATCGTGGTCGCGCTCTCCGTGCCGCTGGTGCTCGGCATCGTCTTCATCGTCATGAACACGATGTCGCTCGACCTGCATCGCATCACGCTCGGCGCGCTGATCATCGCGCTCGGCCTGCTCGTCGACGACGCCATCATCGCTGTCGAGATGATGGTGGTGAAGATGGAGCAGGGCTGGGATCGCATGCGCGCGGCCTCCTTTGCCTGGGAATCCACTGCGTTTCCGATGCTCACGGGAACGCTGGTCACGGCCGCTGGCTTCCTCCCCATCGGCTTTGCCAATTCCGCGGTCGGCGAATATGCCGGCAGCATCTTCTGGATCGTGGCGATCGCGCTGGTCGCCTCGTGGTTCGTGGCGGTGATCTTCACGCCCTATATCGGCGTCATGCTGCTGCCCAACATCAAGGTGCATCACAATCACGATCCGCACGCCGTCTACGAGACCCGCATGTACCGTGGCCTGCGCGCCATCGTGCAGTGGTGCGTCAATCACCGCATCACCGTGGTAGCTGCGACCGTCGGCGTCTTCATCGCGTCCATCGTCGGCTTCGGCCATGTCCAGCAGCAGTTCTTCCCGCTGTCGGAGCGGCCCGAGCTGTTCCTCCAGCTGCGCCTGCCCGAAGGCACCGCCTTCAACGTCACCGAGAAGGCCGTGAAGAAGGCCGAGACGCTGCTCAAGGACGACCAGGACATCGAGACCTATACGTCCTATGTCGGCCAGGGCTCGCCGCGCTTCTGGCTCGGCCTCAACCCGCAGCTGCCGAACGAGGCCTTTGCCGAGATCGTCATCGTCGCCAAGGGCGTCGAGGCGCGTGAGCGCGTCAAGGCCAAGATCGAGGGCGCTGTCGCCGACGGCATGCTGACCGAAGCGCGCGTCCGCGTCGACCGCTTCAATTTCGGTCCGCCGGTCGGCTTCCCCGTCCAGTTCCGCGTGATCGGCCCCGACGCCAACAAGGTACGCGAGATCGCCTACCAGGTTCGCGACGTCATGCGGCAGAACAAGAACGTCAAGGACGTCCAGCTCGACTGGAACGAGCAGTCGCCGTACCTCAAGCTCGTCGTCGACCAGGATCGCGCGCGCGCCATGGGTCTGACCCCGCAGGACGTCTCTCAGGCGCTGGCGCTGCTGATTTCGGGCTCGCAGGTGACGACGGTGCGCGACGGCATCGAGAAGGTCGGCGTGGTGGCCCGTGCGGTCGGCTCCGAGCGTCTCGACCTCGGCGGCGTCGGCGATCTCACCATCACCTCGAAGAATGGCGTTGCCGTGCCGCTGCAGCAGATCGCCAAGATCGAATATGCCCACGAGGAGCCGATCATGTGGCGGCGCAACCGTGACATGGCGATCACCGTGCGCTCGGACGTCGTCGATGGCGTGCAGGCGCCCGACGTCACCAACCAGATCACGCCGAAGCTGCAGGCCATCAAGGACTACCTCGAGCCGGCCTACCGCATCGAGCCGGGTGGCGCGTTCGAAGAGTCTGCGAAGGGCAATGCCTCGATCTTCATCCTCTTCCCGCTGATGGTCATGGTGATGCTGACGCTGCTGATGTTCCAGCTGCAGAGCTTCTCGCGCCTGATCCTGGTGTTCCTGACCGCGCCGCTCGGCATCGTCGGCGCCTCGCTCGGGCTCAACGTCGCCAACGCTCCGTTCGGCTTCGTGGCATTGCTGGGCCTGATCGCGCTCGCCGGCATGATCATGCGCAACGCGGTCATCCTGGTCGACCAGATCGAGACTGACGTCTCCCACGGCCTGACCCGGCGGGAGGCGATCGTGGAAGCAACCGTCCGCCGCGCCCGTCCGGTGGTGTTGACGGCGCTCGCCGCCATCCTCGCCATGATCCCGCTGTCGCGCTCGGCTTTCTGGGGCCCGATGGCGATCACCATCATGGGCGGCCTGTTCGTCGCGACCTTCCTGACGCTGCTGTACCTGCCCGGCCTCTACGCCCTGTGGTTCCGCAAGAGCCTGGATGAAGCGGGCACACCCGAGCAGCCTGCCGCGCCGCAGCATGGGAGCAATGACGAGCACGCAATTCCGCTTGCTGAGGCGGCTGAATAAATGAGAAGACTACTGACTGACGAGTCCTGACACATGACACTGGTTGCGGAACATATCGAAGGCGACACCCGGGATCGTATTCTCGAGGTGGCTGAGCGGCTGTTCCGCGTGATCGGCTATCAAAAAACCACGGTCGGGGACATCGCCAAAGAGCTCCGGATGAGCCCCGCCAACGTCTATCGCTTCTTCGAATCGAAGAAGGCGATCCATCAGTCGGTGGCCCGTTCGCTGATGGGCGAGGTCGAGCTCGAGGCGCAGCGGATCGTGGCGAGGCCCGGTCCGGTGCTCGAGCGCTTCCGCGAACTGCTCACCACCATCAACCGCATGAACACCGAACGCTATGTCGGTGATTCCAAGCTGCATGAGATGGTCGAGATCGCCATGCAGGAGGACTGGGACGTCTGCGTCACCCATATGGAGTGCATTGCCGGCTTCATCGGTCAGATGATCGCCCAGGGCGCCGCGACCGGAGAGTTCGAGGCACCGGACCTGCAACTGGCCTCGCTCTGCGCCTGCACCGCCATGATGCGCTTCTTCCACCCCCAGATGATCGCCCAGTGCGCCACCAAGCCGGGCCCGAGCATCGACCAGATGATCGATTTCGTCATCGCGGGTCTGTCCCCGCGCCACTGACGGGCGGCGGGATTCCCCTTATAAGCATGCTGACCGCCCCGGACTGACCGGTCGGTGGTGGGCCAAGACGGATCAACAAACTCCGTCATTGCGAGCACAGCGAAGCAATCCAGACTGTCTCCGCGGAGGGATTCTGGATTGCTTCGCTGCGCTCGCAATGACGAGCAGGGGAAAGCCAGCGTGACCGACAAAGACCTGTATTTCTATGAGCCCTCCAAGGGCCACGGCCTCAAGCACGATCCCTTCAACGCCATCATCGCGCCACGGCCGATCGGCTGGATCTCCTCGCGCGACAGCAAGGGTCACGTCAATCTGGCGCCCTACAGCTTCTTCAACGCCTTCTGCTACGTGCCGCCGATCATCGGCTTCTCCTCCACCAACTGGAAGGACTCGGTCGAGAACATCCAGCAGACCGGCGAGTTCGTCTGGAATCTCGCCACGATGGATCTCGCCAAGCATATGAACGCGACCGCCGCGCATGTTGCCCCTGAAGTCGACGAGTTCGAGATCGCGGGTCTCACCGCCGTGCCGGGCAAGCTGGTCAACGTGCCGCGCGTGGGCGAGAGCCCCGTCGCCTTCGAGTGCAAGGTGTCCGACATCGTCCGCCTCAAGGGCGCCGACGGCAAGGAAGCCGACGCCTGGTTGACGCTCGGCGAAGTCGTCGCTGTCCACATCGACAAGGCCATGATCAAGGATGGCGTCTACCAGACCGCCGCTGCCCGCCCGATCGTGCGTGCGGGGCGCCGCGGCGACTACTTTGAGATCAAGCCGGAAAACATGTTCGAGATGGTCCGGCCGGATTAAGCCGCCACAGTCATTCCGGGGCGCGCCGCAAGGCGCGAGCCCGGAATCCATTCATCAACCGACTCAGCCGCACGATGGATTCCGGGCTCACGCTTCGCGTGCCCGGGAATGACGGCGAGGCATTCAGCCCCCATCTCCCCTCCCGGAACCGTCCCAGCGCCCCGCCGTTATGGTCCCCGGGGACGGCCGCCCGGCCGCGTCAATTCGCATCTTTTTGCGCGCGAAGTGTTCACGCACCTCGGCCAGTTTCCGCTAAAATACCCTGTAACCGCGCCGTTGCATGAGGTCCGCCATGAGCTTCCGCCGCGACACCCTGACAAAGCCGATCTTCTCCTGGGCGCGCGGCGTGCTGCCGGCGATGTCCGACACCGAGCGGGAGGCGCTGGAGGCTGGCGACGTCTGGTGGGACGCTGATCTCTTCACCGGCAATCCCGATTGGTCGAAGCTGCTGAAGATTCCGCAGGCGAAATTGACCGATGAGGAGCAGGCTTTCCTCAACGGCCCCGTCGACGAACTCTGCGCCATGCTCGACGAGTGGAAGATCTTTTGGGAGTGGCGCGATCTTCCCCAGGAGGCCTGGGCCTTCATCAAGCGCGAAAAATTCTTCGGCATGATCATTCCGAAGGAGTTTGGCGGCCTCGGCTTCTCGCCCTATGCCCACTCGGAAGTGGTGCGGAAAATCTCGACCCGCTCGATCGCAGCTGCCGTCACCGTGATGGTGCCGAATTCTCTCGGCCCCGGCGAACTCCTGATGCGCTTCGGCACGAAAGAGCAGCAGGAGCGCTGGCTGCCGCGGCTTGCCGACGGCCGCGACATTCCCTGCTTCGGTCTCACCAGCCCCGAGGCTGGATCCGATGCCGCCTCGATGGTCGACACCGGCATCATCTGCAAGGGTAACTTCGAGGGCCGCGAAGTTGTTGGCCTCAGGCTCAACTGGCACAAGCGCTACATCACGCTTGGTCCCGTTGCGACGCTGCTGGGTCTCGCCTTCAAGGCCTACGATCCCGATCACCTCGTCGGCGAACAGGAAGAGCTCGGCATCACCGTGGCGCTGATCCCGACCAATCTGCCCGGCGTCGAGATCGGCCACCGCCATCTACCGTCAATGCAGGTGTTCCAGAACGGCCCGAACTGGGGCCGCGACGTCTTCATCCCGCTCGACTATGTCATCGGCGGTGAGGCACGGCTGGGGCAGGGCTGGAAGATGCTGATGACGGCGCTCGCCGCCGGCCGTGGCATTTCGCTGCCGTCGCTGTCGGCTGCTGGTGCTGCGTATGCCGCGCGCACCACCGGCGCCTATGCCCGCATCCGCGAGCAGTTCGGCATCTCCATTTCCAAGTTCGAGGGTGTCGAGGAGCCGCTCGCGCGTATCGTCGCCACCGCCTATCAGCTCGACGCGGCGCGGCGGCTGACCTGCGCCGCGCTGAACGCCGGCGTTCATCCCGCCGTGATCTCCGGCATCATGAAGCTGCACGCGACCGAGCGGATGCGCATCGCGGTCGATGACGCCATGGACATCCACGGCGGCAAGGCCGTGATCGACGGTCCGCAGAACTATATCGGCAATCTTCACCGCGCCGTGCCCGTGGGCATCACGGTCGAGGGCGCCAACATCCTCACCCGCAATCTCATCGTGTTCGGGCAGGGTGCGATCCGCGCCCATCCCTATCTGCTCGACGAGATGAATGCGCTGGCCGACACCGATCGCGAGCGTGGTCTTGCCGCGTTCGACAAGGCGTTCTGGAAGCATGTCGGCCATAGCTTCCGGACGCTGTTCCGTGCCTTCGGCCAGAGCTGGACCTTCGGCGCCTTCGCGATGGCGCCTGACGCGGGCGACGCTACGCCATTCTATCGCCAGCTCTCGCGTTATTCCGCGGCGTTCGCGCTCTGCGCCGACATGGCGCTGCTGACGCTCGGCGGCGCGCTCAAGCGCAAGGAGATGCTGTCGGCACGCTTCGGCGACATCCTCTCCGAGCTGTATCTTCTCTCGGCCGCGCTAAAGCGCTGGCAGGACGAGGGCCGGCAGAAGGAGGATTTTGCCGCGCTGGAATGGTGCATGGCGTCGGGCTTCCGCACGATCGAGAACCGGCTTGCCGAAATCCTCGCCAATCTGCCGAACCGGTTCGTCGCTGTCGTCCTCAAGCTTGTGGTCCAGCCCTTCGGCGCCCGTGTGCTCGGTCCCTCCGACCGCGTCGTGCATCAATGCGCGAGCATCGTGCTGGAGCCCTCGGCCGCGCGTGAGCGTCTCACGCCGGATCTCGCCCATGTCGACGACGACAGCGGCTTTGCCCGCCTCGAGCGCGCGTTCAAGCTGGTCACGGGCACCGACGCCATCGCCAAGCGCATGCGCGCTGCGCATGTCCGCGACGCCAAGGCCGCCGTCACCAAGGGCGTGATCACGCAGGCCGAGGGCGAGCAGCTTTCAGCCGCTCATGAAGCCGTCACAAAAGTCATCGAGGTCGACGATTTCGCGCCGGAGGCGCTGTCGCCGATTTACAAGAAAACCGGCGACGTGCATCAGTTCTTCCAGGAACTCGGTGAACAGAGGGCGGCGAGCTGATGGCACGACCGGTTTTCATCGTCGACGGCAGCCGGACGCCGTTTCTGAAGGCGCGCTCCGGGCCGGGGCCATTCACGCCGGTCGATCTTGCCGTGCAATGCGGCCGGCCGCTGCTGGCGCGCCAGCCGTTCTCGCCAACCGACTTCGATCAGGTCATCCTCGGCTGCGTCAACGTGATCGCGGACGAGATGAACCCGGCCCGCGTCGCGGCGCTCCGGCTCGGCATGGGCGAGGACATGGTCGCCTTCACCGTGCAGATCAATTGCGGCTCCGGCATGCAGTCGATCGACACCGCCTACCGTTACATTCGCGAAGGCCATGCCGACATGATCCTGGCCGGCGGCACCGAGGCGCTCAGCCACGCGCCGCTGGTCTGGCCGAACTCCGGCGTGCGCTGGTTCGCCGGCCTTGCCACCGCCAAGGGCGTGGCCGCGAAGCTCGCCGCCGGGTTCAAGCTGCGTCCACGCTATCTCAAGCCGATCATCGGCCTGGAGCGTGGGCTCACCGATCCCATCACCGAACTGAACATGGGGCAGACCGCCGAGGTGGTCGGCCATCTCTTCGGCATTACGCGCGCCCAGTCGGATGCTTATGCGGCCGAGAGCCATCGACGCCTTGCGCACGCCCAAGCGGAAGGTTTTCTGAAAGGCGAGGTTGAGACCGCCTTCTCCCGCGACGGAAAATTCTTCGACCATGATGACGGCGTGCGCCCGGACTCGACAGCCGAGACGCTGGCGAAACTCCGGCCGGTGTTCGAGCGTCCCTGGGGCCAGGTCACCGCGGGCAATTCCTCGCAGATCACCGATGGCGCCTCCTGGGTGATCCTCGCCTCCGACGCCGCTGTGGCAAAGCACAGACTGACGCCGAAGGCAGCGATCGTCGACAGCAACTGGGCCGCGCTCGATCCTGCTATCATGGGGCTCGGCCCCGTGATGTCGGCGACGCCGCTGCTCAAGCGCAACAACCTCACACTCCAGGACGTCGAGACGTGGGAGCTGAACGAAGCGTTTGCGACGCAGGTGCTCGGCTGCCTCGCTGCCTGGAACGACGACAAATTCTGTCGCGAGATTTTGCGACTTGACGGCGCGGCCGGCGAGATCGACCGCGACAAACTCAATGTCGACGGCGGCGCGATCTCGCTCGGCCATCCGGTCGGCACCTCCGGCAACCGCATCGTGCTGCATCTCGTCAACGCGATGAAACGGCTCGGCACGCGGCGCGGGATTGCCACCGAATGTATCGGCGGCGGGCTCGGCGGTGCCATGCTGATCGAGGCGGTGTGACCATGGATTCAAAGATCATGACCGCGCTTGGCGACCGTGTGCTTTCGCTCGGGCCGCAGCCCGCGGCGGACGGTCCGTACAAGCATTTCAAGCTGACGCGCGATGCGGATGGCGTCGCCTGGCTGCTGTTCGATCGCACTGACGCCAGCGCCAACACGCTGTCCGCCGACGTGATGGAGGAGTTCGACGCCGCGCTCGCGGCGATCGAGACTGAACGGCCCGCAGGTCTTGTCATTCGCTCTGCAAAACCGTCCGGATTCATCGCCGGCGCCGACGTCAACGAATTCCGTGGCGCCAGCGATCCGGGGGTGGTGGAGACACGTATCCGCGCCGCGCACGCGGTGGTCGATCATCTGGAAGCGCTCAAGCTGCCGACGGTCGCGGTCATCCATGGGTTCTGTCTGGGCGGCGGGCTCGAAGTCGCGCTCGCCTGCCAGTCGCGCATTGCCATCGACGGCGCGCGCTTCGGCTTCCCTGAGGTGATGCTGGGCCTGCATCCCGGCCTCGGCGGCACCGCGCGTTTCACCGCGCTGATCAATCCGACCCAGTCGATGGCGCTGATGCTGACCGGCCGCACGATCGATGCGCGCCGCGCCAAATCGCTTGGTCTCGTCGATACCGTGACGCAGGAGCGCCACGTTCGTAACGCCGTGAAGGACGCGCTGTTTGGTCGGCTGAAGAAGGCAAGTCCGGGCCTCCTTGCGCGCGCAGCGAATTTCGGACCGGTGCGTGGGCTGTTGGCCAAGCGTATGCGCAGTGAGGCGGCGAAGGCTGCGCCACGCGAGCATTATCCCGCGCCTTACGCGCTGATTGATCTCTGGGAGACGCATGGCGGCAGCAAATCCGCGATGCTGAAGGCGGAGCAGGTCTCGTTTGCCAAATTGATGGTGACGCCAACCGCGCAGAATCTGATCCGCGTGTTCTTCCTGCGCGAGCAGATGAAGAAGGCGGCCGGCTCCGGCAACACGGTCAAGCACGTCCATGTCATCGGCGCCGGCGCCATGGGCGGGGATATCGCGGCCTGGTGCGCAGGGCAGGGGCTGCGCGTCTCGCTCGCGGACATGAAGGCGGAGCCGATCGCAGGCGCGGTCAAGCGTGCCGCCGAGCTCTACGGCAAGATCATCCGAAAGCCTACCGAGGTCCGCGACGCGCTCGATCGCCTGATCCCCGACATGGATGGGGAAGGGGTCCGCGACGCCGATCTCATCATCGAGGCGGTGCCGGAAAAGCTCGAGCTCAAGCAAAGGGTCTATGCCGGCCTCGAGCCCAGGATGAAGCAGGGCGCAATTCTCGCCACCAACACGTCGAGCATTCCGCTTCAGGATCTGCGCACGACGCTGGCGCGGCCGGAGCGGCTCGTCGGCCTGCACTTCTTCAATCCGGTGTCGCGGCTGCAACTGGTCGAGGTCGTCAGCCACGACGGCAACGATGCGCAAGTGCTGAAGAAAGCGCTCGCCTTCGTCGGCGCGATCGACCGCCTGCCGCTGGCGGTGAAGAGCTCGCCCGGCTTCCTCGTCAACCGCGCGCTGACGCCCTACATGCTGGAAGCGATGGTGATGCTGGACGAGAAGACCGACCAGCGCCTGATCGATGCCGCCGCCGAACAGTTCGGCATGCCGATGGGGCCGATCGAGCTGGCCGACCAGGTCGGGCTCGATATCTGCCTTGCTGTCGGCGACATGCTGCGCACGAAGTTCGACGATTTGCTGCCGCCGACGCCGGCCTGGCTGCGCGAGAAGGTTGCCAAGGGCGAGCTTGGCCGCAAGACCGGCAGGGGGTTTTACACCTGGAAGGACGGCAAGGCCGAGAAGGAGCCATTGCCCGAGACCGGTCCGCGCGTCACCGACCAGATGATCGACCGCCTCGTGCTGCCGATGTCCAATGTCTGCGTCGCGTGCCTGCGCGAAGGCATCGTCGATGACCCCGATGCGGTCGACGGCGCCATGATCTTCGGCACCGGCTACGCGCCGTTCCGTGGCGGTCCGCTGAACTATGCGCGTGCACGTGGCGTGGAGAATGTCGCATCGACCATGCGCGCGCTGGCCGAGCGATTCGGCGAACGCTTCGCGCCCGATCCGGGCTGGGACAATTTCAAGTCACATGACTGAAAAGTCCGACGCCGAGCCGAACGGCGATCTCTGCATCCGCACACTGGCGATGCCTGCCGACACCAATGCCAATGGCGACATCTTTGGCGGCTGGCTGCTCAGCCAGATGGACGTCGGCGGCGGCGTGTTTGCATCGAAGGTCGCTAAGTCGCGCACGGTGACAGTTGCGATCGAGGCGATGAATTTTCGCAAACCGGTCTATGTCGGCGATCTCGTCTCCGTCCACGCCAATCTCGTGCGCGTCGGGCGCACGTCCATGACTGTGCATCTGGAAGCCTGGGCGCTTCGCCGCAGGGAGGAGCATCCGTTTCTCGTCACCGACGGCAATTTCACCTATGTCTCGATCGATGATCACGGTCGCCCGCAGCCGATCAGCCGCATCGATCCGCCGATCGCGACGTAACCGCGCGCGGCTTTGCGCCTCATCTCACGAAGACGTGCAGCACCGTGAAACGAGGCGAGCGTGAGTCAACGCGCCGCGGCTTTGCCAACAAACAGTCATAAAACGGATGAGGTCCCGGCGTACTCAATAGCCCGTCGATTCGGGGTGGAAACGGCCGATTTGCCCTCAGGAACCTTTGGGCAGAGTCGTCGTTATTTGCCCGCACTGAGGAATCTACGGGCCATGCCGGACAGCTACATCATCGAAGTGAATTCAGAAACCGCGGGCATCGTCGTTCGCGGTCAGGGCGGCTACTGCTTCTTCGCCTCGTCCCATCAATTCAATCGCCTCGAAGGCCAGCTCTTCCGTAACGCACGCGAAGCCGAGCGCGCTGCGCGCAAGCTGGTTAACGGCGATGTGAAGGAGGCGGCGTAAGCGCCGCTCTCGTCATTCCGGGGCGCGCAACGCGCGAGCCCGGAATCTATCACGCTGCAGAAATTGCCGACCAATGGATTCCGGGTCCGCGCCTTTCGGCGCGTCCCGGAATGACGTCGTTGCTCACAACTTCGTCGCGGCGCGCGACAACAGCTTCCACGCGTCGCCCTGCTTCTGCCAGTTCATCAGGATGTGGAGGTTGGTCGGCACTTTTTTCCCATCGGCCGCCATCTCCTGTTCCGCGACCCAGTGGAAGCGCACGATCGCGGCGGGGCCGACGACCTTGATGGTCGGGTCCTGATAGGCGATCGAGAGAAACTTCGATTTGCCGTCGGTCGCGTTGGTGATGAAGGTCGCCTTGTCCTCGACCTTGCCGTTGGAATGGCTGTAGCTGAGATCGTCCCAGCACAGCGCGCCGAGCGCCTTCGGGTCGGCCGCGATCTGGGCGAGGCGGAAGGCCTCGACCTGCTTCGCCACGGCTTCTTCGTCCGCCGAAGCAGCGAGCGCGGGTGTTGAAAGCGCAAGCGCGGAGACGGCGAGAGTCGAGAGAGCCAGATCGCGTCGGTTGATCGTCATCGTTTCCTCCTTTTTGATCTTGTATGGAGTGTTGCAGCCGCGCGCGGCTTTGTCGAGTGGCGCGTGGTCGTCATGCACGTGCGTCATTGCGCGCGCGAGGGTCTATTGATACGTCTTCGGCATTTTCGGCATTGATGCGTCGCGCATTCGGGAAAGTACGGACATGATCGAGACAATGGGCAGGGCATTGCTGTTCGATATCGACGGCACGCTTGCCAACACCGACCCGCTGCACCTGAAGGCGTTCAACCAGGTGCTCGGTCCTCACGGCCATGTTTTCGACCACGCGCGCTTCTCCAGGGAGCTGCAAGGCTTTGCGAATTTGTCGATCGGCGAGCGCTTTCTGCCCAATGAAACATTGGAGCGGCGCGCCGCGATCCTCGGCGAGAAGGAGGAGGTGTTCCGCACGCTGGTTGCGGGACAGATCGAGCCGCTGCCGGGCCTGATGGCGCTGCTCGACCGCGCGGATGACGCCGGCATTCCCTTGGTTGCCGTGACAAATGCGCCCCGTCTCAATGCCGAGCTGCTGTTGTCCGGCCTCGGCATCACGGATCGCTTCAAGACGCTGGTGATCGGCGACGAGCTGCCGCATGGCAAGCCACATCCGCTGCCCTATCAGGAGGGGCTGCGCTTCGTCGGTGCCAGCGCAGCTGCCTCGATCGCCTTCGAGGATTCCCGCTCCGGCGTGCAGTCGGCCACCGCCGCCGGCATTCCGACCATCGGGATCCGGACCAGCCTCAGCGATGCTGACCTTGTCGGTGCCGGCGCGGTTGCCTCGGCGAGCGCCTTCGACGATCCGACGCTGCTCGCGCGGCTCGCGAGCGCGATGGCGTGGTGAGGGTTTCATCCATTAACCGTGATCGGCGCGCGCATTGACCACGCGCGCGAACCGCCGCACCATGCATCGTTCTGATTTGAGGCCATTGCCGTGACCGGATTGACCCATCGCCAAGCCGAAATCCTCAACATCGCCCGCGCCTCCGGCCGCGTCATGGTCGAGGAGCTGGCGCGCCGGTTCGAAGTCTCGGCGCAGACCATCCGCAAGGACCTCAACGATCTCTGCGAGCGCCGTTCGCTGACCCGCGTCCATGGCGGCGCGATCATCGCCTCGGGCGTCGAAAATCTCGCTTATGAGGCGCGCCGCTTCGTCGCTGCCGACGAGAAGAAGGCGATTGGCGCTGCGGCCGCCTCGCTGATCCCGAACGGCTGCTCGCTCTTCATCAACATCGGCACCACGACGGAGGAGGTTGCGAGCGCGCTGACCTCGCATGAGGATCTCCTCGTCATCACCAACAACCTCAATGTCGCCATGCTGCTCTACCGCCATCCCCGCATCGAGGTGGTGGTTGCCGGCGGCACGGTGCGGCGCGCCGACGGCGCCGTGGTCGGCTCGACCGCGACGCAGCTGATCGGCCAGTTCAAGGTCGACTACGCCATCATCGGCGCATCCGCGATCGACGAAGAGGGCGCGCTGCTCGACTTCGACTATCGCGAGGTGCAGGTGGCGCAGGCCATCATCGCCAATGCCCGCAGCGTCATGCTGGTGGCTGATTCCACAAAACTTCGCCGCAGTGCGCCGGTCCGCATCGCCCATATCAGCCAGATTCAGACCTTCGTCACCGATCAGGAGCTGCCCGAGCGCCTCTCCACCATCTGCCACAGCAAAGGCATCGAGGTGGTGGAAGCTATGCCGAAGGGCGCCGGGGATATCGACGATGCTCAGGCCGAAGTGCAGGACGCGGCGCCTGAAGCCGCACCGGTGGTGCGGCTGCGGTAGGGGTTATGCGCCATCCCATGGGTTGAGCAGCGGAACGCCGGTAGGCTCGAAATCTCCGACATTGCGAGTGACAACTGTCAAGCCGTGAACGAGCGCGGTCGCTGCGATGAGAGCGTCGCGTTCAGCCCGCGGATTGGGAACGTGAAGTTCCGCACAGCGCTGCGCTACGGCGGTATCGATGACCAGGATCCGCCCCTCGAAGCGAGCCAGAACTTGATCGTCGATCCAGGCGCGCAGGACTGCACCCTGTGCAGCGTCCTTCCGTTCGATCAGGCGCGCGCCAAGTTCAATCTCGAGAATCGAGATGACAGACATGAAGAAATTCGCCGCGGGGACTGCGTTGGCCCAGGCGACGACATTGCGATCAGCTTTATCCGGTCGCCTGAGTTCGGAAATGACATTGGTGTCCAGCAGAAACATCAGTCGAGATCGGCGGGCTTGAAGACCCCACCGGACACGCGAGGCGGATCGAAATCAAAGTCCGCGTTGGTTTGTGCCAGAGCTTCGGCAAGGCTCATGTGTCCGCCGCTCAGACGCAGATATTCTTCGATCGTCAGCAGCACATGGGCCGGGCGGCCGCGATCCGTAATGAAGACGGGTCCTTGCGATGCAGCTTTTTTTGCGCCGCTGGTGTCCTGATTGAATTCTCGGCTGGTGAGGGTGGTTACCATCGTTCAGCGCTCCCAGGTGCGGCGGTGTCATACGATCGCAGAGTATATGTAGCCATGTTGCTACATTCAAGGTCGCGAGCGCGCCGGTTGGTTCCGGAAGGCCGACATGCCGTCCAATCACGCCAATTGCCTTCGAAACCGCCCGTTTGCCTGCCGGTTTCTGCGCCACTCTGGTGGTGAAAAAGTTCCACTTTCGCTTCCCTTCGTCTCTCTTTCGTCTTGCTTTCGTTTTTCGGTGTGATCTAATCAAAAACGAAAGTAGCCACTCGACGGAACGAGTGGTCGCCGGGGGAAGTGTCTGTTGGAGCGTATTTTCGACCTCGCCATCATTGGAGGCGGTGTTAACGGTTGCGGCATCGCGCGCGATGCCGTGGGCCGCGGCAACACTGTTTTCCTGTGCGAAATGAACGATCTGGCCAGCGGTACGTCGTCCTGGTCGACCAAGCTGGTCCATGGCGGCCTGCGCTATCTCGAATATTACGAGTTTCGGCTGGTCCGCGAAGCGCTGATCGAGCGCGAGATTCTCTGGGGCATCGCGCCCCACATCATCCGTCCGCTGCGTTTCGTCTTGCCGCATCATGCGGGCTTGCGCCCGGCCTGGCTGCTGCGGCTCGGCCTGTTCCTCTACGATCACATCGGCGGTCGTCATTTGCTGCCGGCGACCCGCTCGCTCGACCTCAGGCGTGACGAGGTCGGCCGTCCGCTGATCCCGAATCGCTATGGCCGCGCGTTCGAATATTCCGACTGCTTCGTCGATGACGCCCGTCTGGTCGTGCTCAATGCGCGCGACGCTGCCGACAAGGGCGCCGAGATTCGCACCCGTACCCGCGCGACCGATATCAAGCAGTCCGACGGCGTCTGGACAGTCAGCATGGTCGACACGCTGACCGGCGCGCGCTCGCAGATCCAGGCCCGCGCGCTGGTCAATGCCGGCGGCCCCTGGGTCGAAGACGTGCTCGGCCGCGGTGCCGGCGTCAATGCCAAGGCGAAAGTGCGCCTGGTGCAGGGCTCGCACATCGTGGTCAAGAAGCTCTACGACCACGATCGCGCCTACATGTTCCAGAACGCCGACGGCCGCATCATCTTCGTCATCCCCTATCAGGACGATTTTACGCTGATCGGCACCACCGATCGCGACTATGACGGCGATCCCGCCAAGGTGAAGGCGACGGCGGAAGAGATCCAATATCTCTGCGCGGCCGCAAGCGAATATCTCGCGAAGCCCGTGACATCGGAGGATGTGGTCTGGACCTATTCCGGCGTGCGGCCGCTCTATGACGACGGCGCCAGCGAGGCCAAGGCCGCCACCCGCGACTACGTGTTTGAGCTCGACACGCCCGGCGGTTCGCCGCTGCTGTCGATCTATGGCGGCAAGATCACGACCTATCGCCGCCTTGCTGAAGAAGCGCTGGAGCGGCTCGCGCCCTATCTGCGCAGTGCGAAAGCGCGCGAAGGCTGGACCGGCAAATGGCCGCTGCCCGGCGGCGACATGGATGTGTCGGCCGTCGACGGCCTGATCGGCGAGCTGCAGCGTGGCTATCCCTTCCTGAGCCATGAGCATGCGCGACGTCTCGCGCGCGCCTATGGCACCCGCGCCATCAAATTGCTCGGCGACGCCAAATCGGCCGCCGATCTCGGCCAGGCCTTTGGCGCAACTCTGACCGAACGCGAGGTTCGCTACCTGATGACTAACGAATGGGCGGTGACAGCCGAGGATATCGTCTGGCGCCGCTCCAAGCTTGGCCTGCGGCTATCTGCCGACGAAATTGCCGCGCTGGACGACTGGATCAGGAGCCATTTTGTGTCGCAAAGTCCTCTGCTGGAAGCAGGAGGACGCTCATGAGCGTGACACTCGATCACGTGACCCGGACCGTCGACGGTATCGAGCACATCCGCGACGTCTCGCTGACGCTTGAGAGCGGCACGCTCAACGTGCTGCTCGGGCCGACGCTGTCGGGCAAGACTTCGATCATGCGGCTGCTCGCAGGCCTCGACAAGCCGACCACGGGCAGGCTGCTGGTCAACGGCAAGGACGTCACCGGCGTCGACGTGCGCCAGCGTTCGGTCGCGATGGTCTATCAGCAGTTCATCAATTACCCCTCGCTCACGGTCTATGAGAACATCGCTTCGCCCTTGCGCGTGCAGGGCAAGCCGCGCGAGGAAATCGAGACGCGGGTGGCGGAAGCCGCCCGGCTCCTCCGGCTCGAGCCGTTCCTGAAGCGCACGCCGCTCCAGCTTTCCGGCGGCCAGCAGCAGCGCACCGCAATGGCGCGCGCGCTGGTCAAGGGTGCCGACCTCGTGCTGCTCGACGAACCGCTCGCCAATCTCGACTACAAGCTGCGCGAAGAGCTGCGCACCGAACTGCCGCGCATCTTCGAGGCCTCCGGCGCGATCTTCGTCTATGCCACCACCGAGCCGACCGAGGCGCTGCTGCTCGGCGGCAACACGGTCTGCATGTGGGAGGGCAAGGCGCTCCAGATCGGCGAGACGCCCAGCGTCTACCGCCGACCGCAGACGCTCCGCGTCGCCCAGGTGTTCTCCGATCCGCCGCTCAATCTCGTTGGCATCGAGAAGAAGAACGGCTCCGTGCAATATGCCGGCGGCATCGCCGCGCCAGCGTCCGGTCTTTATTCGTCGCTCGCTGACGGCGCCTATCGCGTCGGCTTTCGCGCCCATCAGCTTGCGCTCGCCAACGGCCAGGCCGACCGCCACGCCTTCCACGCCACGGTGACGGTGACCGAGATCACCGGTTCGGAGAGTTTCGTGCATTTGACCCGCGACGGATCGAACTGGGTTGCGGTGCTGCACGGCGTGCACGAGTTCGAGCCCGGCCAGACCATCGATGCCGTGCTCGATCCCAATGATGTCTTTGTCTTCGACGCGGCTGACCGTTTGGTCGCCGCGCCCGGTCCCATAGCGTTTTCAAGCGAAGTGCCTGGCGGTTCGCGTGAAGAAAACGCGTCAAAGAAAAACATGTGAGGGAGGTGCGCCATGGCTCGCATTGACCTCGTCGATCTCGCCCATTCCTACGGCGGCAATGATGCGCCGCAGGAAAGCTTTGCGCTGAAGCCGGTGACCATGACATGGCGGCAGGGCGGCGCCTATGCGCTGCTCGGCCCGTCCGGCTGCGGCAAGACCACACTGCTCAACGTCATCTCCGGCATCATCACGCCGTCGCGGGGGAAAATCCTGTTCGACAACCAGGACATCACACCGCTGTCAACCCAGAAGCGCAACATCGCCCAGGTGTTCCAGTTTCCGGTGATCTACGACACCATGACGGTGGGGCAGAACCTGGCGTTTCCGCTGAAGAACCGCGGTGTGCCGAAGGCCGAGATCGACAAGCGCGTCGCCGAGATCGGCCGCCTGCTCGACCTTGAGCCCCATCTGAACCGCAAGGCAACCCGGCTGACGGCTGACGCCAAGCAGAAGATCTCGCTTGGTCGCGGCCTCGTTCGCTCCGATGTTGCCGCCGTGCTGTTCGACGAGCCGCTGACGGTGATCGATCCCGAGCTGAAATGGCAGCTCCGCTCCAAGCTGAAAGCGCTGCATCGCGAGCTCGACCTCACCATGATCTACGTCACCCACGACCAGACCGAGGCGCTGACCTTCGCCGACACCGTCGTCGTCATGCATGACGGCCGCGTGGTGCAGAGCGGCACACCGGCCGAGCTGTTCGACAAGCCCGCCCACACCTTCGTCGGTTATTTCATCGGCTCGCCCGGCATGAACATCCTGCCGGCCGAAGTGAAGGGACGCGAGGCGCGGATCGACGGCCATGTCATTGCGCTGAACCGCAGCTACGACAGTCTTCCGGCCGGCGCCAAGATCGAGATCGGCGTACGTCCGGAATTCGTCGAGGTGGTCGCGCCCACACCCGGCCTGCTCACCGCCAAGATCGAGCGCATCGACGATCTCGGCCGCATCCGCTTCGCGCGCGCGCGTCTCGGCGACGCCAAGCTCGCGGCGCGAGCGCCGGCCGGATTCACCAGCTCGGACGGCACGGCCGGGCTGAAATTCGATCCGGCGCATGTGCACGTCTATGCCGACAGCCTTCTGGTGGAAGGAGCCGCCTGATGGACAAGACCATCAACCAAAAAGCCTGGTTCCTGGTGCTGCCGGTGTTCCTGGTCGTCGCCTTCTCGGCGGTGCTGCCGCTGATGACGGTGGTGAACTATTCGATGCAGGACACCTTCGGCAACAACCAGTTCTTCTGGAACGGCGTCGGCTGGTTCAAGGAATTGCTCGATCCCTCAACCGATCTCGGCGGCCGCTTCCTCGCTTCCCTCGGGCGCAATCTGTTCTTCTCGCTGGTGATCCTCGCTATCGAAGTCCCGCTCGGCATCGTCGTCGCATTGTCGATGCCGCGCCAGGGCTGGACGGTTGCGGCTTGTCTCGTCATCCTCGCGCTGCCGCTGCTGATCCCGTGGAACGTGGTCGGCACGATCTGGCAGATCTTTGGCCGTCCCGACATCGGCCTGCTCGGCTACGTGCTCAACGCGATGGGCATCGACTACAATTACGTCTCCAATGCCGTCGATGCCTGGGTCACGGTCATCGTGATGGACGTCTGGCACTGGACCAGCCTCGTCGCGCTGCTCTGCTATGCCGGTCTGAAGTCGATCCCGGAGGCCTATTACCAGGCCGCCCAGATCGACGGCGCCTCGCGGTGGGCCGTGTTCAAGGCGATCCAGCTGCCGAAGATGAACCGCGTGCTGCTGATCGCCGTGCTGCTGCGCTTCATGGACAGCTTCATGATCTATACCGAGCCGTTCGTCGTCACCGGCGGCGGACCCGGCAACTCGACCACCTTCGTGTCGATCGAGCTGGTCAAGATCGCGCTGGGACAGTTCGACCTCGGCAAGGCTGCCGCGCTCTCGCTGGTCTACAATCTGATCATCCTGATCGTCTGCTGGGTCTTCTACACCGTCATGACCAATGCCGGCGTCGAACGTAAGGCACAGGCGGAGAAGGAGCCGGCGGCGGAGCCCAAGCCCGCAGGCGTGCTCCAGCCTGCGCCCGCGCTCAAGCCGAAGGAAGGAGTGGCCTGATGCATTCGATCCCCGGCCGCCGCCTCATCATGGGGCTGTTCCTGATCTTCCTGCTGTTGCCGATCTACTGGCTCGTCAACATGAGCTTCAAGACCAACGCCGAGATCGTCTCGACGATGACCTTGTGGCCGCATGCGCCGACGCTGCAGCACTACAAGCGCATCTTCACCGACGAGAGCTGGTATTCCGGCTATATCAATTCGCTGGAATACGTCATCCTCAACACCATCATCTCGATCTCGGTGGCGTTGCCGGCGGCCTACGCGTTCTCGCGCTACCGTTTCCTCGGCGACAAGCACCTGTTCTTCTGGCTGCTGTCGAACCGCATGGCGCCGGCGGCGGTCTACGCGCTGCCGTTCTTCAACCTGTATTCGGCGATCGGCCTGTTCGATACGCCGTGGGCGGTTGCGCTGGCGCATTGCATCTTCAACGTGCCCCTGGCGGTGTGGATCCTCGAAGGCTTCGTCTCCGGCGTACCGCGCGAGATCGACGAGACCGCCTTCCTCGACGGCTATTCCTTCCCGCGATTCTTCATCAGGATCCTGGTGCCGCTGATCGCGAGCGGCATCGGCGTCGCCGCCTTTTTCTGCTTCATGTTCTCCTGGGTCGAGCTGCTGCTCGCGCGGACGCTGACCTCGGTGCAGACCAAGCCGATCGCGGCGATCATGACGCGCACGGTGTCGGCGGCCGGCATGGATTGGGGTTTGCTGGCAGCCGCCGGCGTGCTCACCATCATTCCGGGCGCGCTGGTGATCTGGTTCGTCCGCAACTATATCGCGCGCGGTTTCGCGCTTGGCCGGGTCTGAGGCTCGCATGATCCCGAAAAGTGGAAACCGGTTTTCGGACCAGATCATGCGAAAGGAGTAAGAGCTTATGGAATCCATCGCATGGATGGCCTGGACGCTGCCGACGGCGATCTTCTTCGTCGCACTCGCCTGCACGCTTCTCGTGATGACGTGGCTCGCGTCTGTCTATCCCGAGGCCGAGCGCGTCGGCGTGCTCAGTATTCCGACCACGCGCGGTGATCGCCTGTTCATCTCGCTGATTTTGGCTGCCGTCATCCACCTGGTGTGGATCGGCCTGGTCGGTACCGACCCGATCGCCTCGCTGCCGATCGGCGAGGAGGGTGTTGAAATTTCGAGCCTGTGGCTCGCATCAGGAATTTCGCTGGCCACGGCCGTGCTCATTTTTCGCACGGTCTGACGCTCGCGAAGGGACGGCCAGATCCGGGGGCAACCCGGGCCTGTATAAAAGTTTGTCGCTGCAACGGAGGAACAACATGCGACAGTTTAGGAGAAGGAAAGGTCCATTGACCAAGATCAGCTTTCTGACCGTATCGAGCGCCGCGGCCATTCTCGCCACCGCGTTCGCTGCCTCGGCGCCGGTTCGCGCCGCCGACGATGCCGCCATCCAGAAGTGGATTGCGGAATTCCAGCCTTCGACCATTTCGAAGGACGACCAGAAGAAGGAGCTGGAGTGGTTCGCGAAGGCCGCCGAGCCCTTCAAGGGCATGGAGATCAACGTTGTCTCCGAGACCATCGCGACCCACGAATACGAGTCGCAGACGCTCGCCAAGGCGTTCACCGAGCTGACCGGCATCAAGCTCAAGCACGACATCATCCAGGAAGGTGACGTCGTCGAAAAGCTTCAGACCCAGATGCAGTCAGGCAAGAACGTCTATGATGGCTGGATCAACGACTCCGACCTGATCGGCACCCACTTCCGCTACGGCCAGACCATCGCGCTGTCGGACTACATGACCGGCGAGGGCAAGGACGTCACCGATCCCCAGCTCGACGTCAACGACTTCATCGGCAAGTCGTTCGGCACCGCGCCGGACGGCAAGCTCTATCAGCTGCCCGACCAGCAGTTCGCGAACCTTTATTGGTTCCGCTACGACTGGTTCACCAACCCTGACTACAAGGCCAAGTTCAAGGCCAAGTATGGCTACGATCTCGGCGTGCCCGTGAACTGGTCGGCGTATGAGGACATCGCCGAGTTCTTCACGAACGACATCAAGGAGATCAACGGCGTCAAGGTCTACGGCCATATGGACTATGGCAAGAAGGACCCGTCGCTCGGCTGGCGTTTCACCGACGCGTGGCTCTCGATGGCGGGCAACGGCGACAAGGGCATTCCGAACGGTCTGCCGGTCGACGAGTGGGGCATCCGCATGGAAGGTTGTCGTCCGGTCGGCTCGTCGATCGAGCGCGGCGGCGACACCAACGGTCCGGCTGCGGTCTACTCGATCACCAAGTACCTGGAGTGGATGAAGAAGTACGCTCCGCCGCAGGCGCAGGGCATGACGTTCTCTGAATCGGGTCCGGTCCCGGCGCAGGGCAACATCGCCCAGCAGATGTTCTGGTACACCGCCTTCACCGCCGACATGGTGAAGCCGGGCATCGCCGTGATGAACGCGGACGGTACGCCGAAGTGGCGTATGGCTCCGTCGCCGCACGGTTCGTACTGGAAGGAAGGCATGAAGCTCGGCTACCAGGACGCCGGTTCGCTGACGCTTCTGAAGTCGACCCCGGCGGATCGCCGCAAGGCAGCCTGGCTGTATCTCCAGTTCATCGTCTCCAAGACGGTGTCGCTGAAGAAGAGCCATGTCGGTCTCACCTTCATCCGTGAATCCGACATCTGGGACAAGTCGTTCACCGAGCGTGCGCCGAAGCTCGGCGGCCTGATCGAGTTCTACCGCTCGCCCGCGCGCGTGCAGTGGACCCCGACCGGCAACAACGTGCCTGACTATCCGAAGCTCGCGCAGCTTTGGTGGCAGAACATCGGCGATGCGTCGTCCGGTGCGAAGACGCCGCAAGCCGCGATGGATGCTCTTGCCGCCGCGCAGGACTCCGTCATGGAGCGCATCGAGAAGTCGGGCGTGCAGGGTGCCTGCGGTCCGAAGCTGCACAAGAAGGAGTCGGCCGAGTTCTGGTTCGCCAAGGCCCAGAAGGACGGCACGATTGCTCCGCAGCGCAAGCTCGCCAACGAGAAGCCGAAGGGCGAAACGATCGACTACGACACCCTGATCAAGTCGTGGCCGGCCACCCCGCCCAAGCGCGCCTCGCTGCAGTAAGCGACGCCTCATAACGACGAAAGGCCGGGAGCAATCCCGGCCTTTTTTCTTCTTACCTCGCCCCGCCTGCGGGGAGAGGTCGATCGCGAAGCGATCGGGTGAGGGGGACTCTCCGCGAGTCTCACTGTCACCGCCTTCGTGGAGGCGGCCCCTCACCCCAACCCTCTCCCCGTAAGAACGGGGCGAGGGAGAAACCTACTCCGCCGGCTCGGCCGCCAGCGCCGGGTAATCCGTGTAGCCCTTGGCGCCGCCGCCGTAGAACGTGTTCTTGTCCCAATCGTTCAGCGCCGCGCCCTGCTTCAGCCGCTCGACCAGGTCCGGGTTGGAGATGAAAGGCTTGCCGAAGGCGATCAGGTCAGCCGCGTTCGCGTCGAGCACCTTGGTCGCGAGATCGAAATCGTAGCCGTTGTTGGCGATGTAGGCGCCCGAGAACCGCTTGCGCAGGCTCGCATAGTCGAACGGTGCGAAATCGCGCGGGCCGCCGGTGGCGCCTTCGACGACGTGGAGATAGACGAGCTTCAGCGCGTTGAGGCCGTCGGTGATGTGATCGAACAAGGCTTGCGGATTGGAATCGACGATGTCGTTGGCGGGCGTTACCGGCGAGATGCGGATGCCGGTGCGGTCGGCACCGGCTTCCGCCACGACCGCCTTGGAGACTTCCAGCATCAGCTTGGCGCGGTTCTCGATGGAGCCGCCATAAGCGTCAGTGCGCTTGTTGGCACCGTCCTTGGCGAACTGGTCGAGCAGATAGCCGTTGGCGCCGTGTATCTCGACGCCGTCGAAGCCGGCCTCCAGCGCGTTCTTCGTGGCGCGCTTGAAATCGTCGATGATCCCTGGAATTTCGGAGAGCTCGAGCGCCCGGGGCTCGGAGACGTCGGCGAAGGTGCCGTTGACGAAAGTCTTGCCCTTGGCGCGGATCGCGCTCGGCGCCACCGGGGCTACGCCACCCGCCTGGAGGTCGATATGCGAGATACGGCCGACATGCCAAAGCTGGATGAAGATCTTGCCGCCGCGCTCATGCACCTTGTCGGTGACCTTGCGCCAGCCGGCGACCTGGTCCTTCGAGTAGATGCCGGGAGTGTCCTGGTAACCCTGGCCCTGCTGCGAGACCTGGCTCGCTTCGGTGATCAGCAGGCCCGCAGAGGCGCGCTGGCCGTAATAATCGGCGGCGAGCGGAGAGGGGACGAAGGTGCCGGGCGCAGCGCGGTTGCGCGTCAGCGGCGCCATCACCAGCCGATTGGCCAGCGTGATCGGGCCGAGCTTGTAGGTCTCAAACAATTTGGTCGAACGGCTCATTGGTGTGCTTCCAGCGGTTAAGAGGTCCGGAACACTTGTGCATTGCGGCAATCAGCGCAAGGGATGAGCCATACGGAAAGTGCAGGCGAGCTGCGCGGCAAGGCCCGCGCAGCATAATTCATACGCAATTTCGGCCCCGGCAGCGTGATTTCGCTCCCGGGACCGTGCGATCGCGCAAATTAGTTCACGCCGAGGAAATCGCGCTTGCCGATCTCGACGCCGTTGTGACGCATGATGCCGTGAGCGGTGGTGGCGTGGAAATAGAAGTTCGGCAGCGAGACCCCGCTGAAGAACTGCTGGCCCTTGAGCGTCATGGTCCGGTCGGGGCCCGCCGGGAAGGTCACGTCCTTGCTGTCGGCGCCTTCGAACTGCTCCGGCTTGTACGATTTCACGTAGTCGATCGTCCTGGCGAGCCGCTGCTTCAGCTCCTCGAACGTCTTTTCCGTGTCGGGCATCGAAGGCACCTCGCTATGGGTCAGCCTGGCGCAGCCCTTGGCGGCGAAATCGCTGGCGAGCTGGATCTGCTTTGACAGCGGCAGCATGTCCGGGAAGAGGCGCGAGCCGAGCAGGACGCTCGGGTCGATCTTTTTGGCCGCACAATGCGCCTCGGCCTTGGTGAGCAGGCCGGTCAGGCTGTTCAGCATCTGCAGATAGGCGGGGACGACGGCGTCGTGGAAGGACATGTGATGCTCGCTTCAATGGTGGGAGATCCCAGGAGAAAACCTGAGCCACTCACATGGGAGCCTCATGGAATAATACAATCGCGGAAGTGGCTTGTGCGGTGCGAAAATTCTACCGGATGGTCGCTGTCGGCTGTGCCTGTGCCGTGCCGCCGCGCATGCGGGCCAGAAGCTCCGCGGTCGGCCAGGAATCGGCCGGCAGGCCGTATTTGATCTGCATCGCCTTCACGGCGGCGCGGCTCTGCTGGCCCAGCACGCCGTCGACCTTGCCGACGTTGAAGCCGGCCTGGACCAGTAATTGCTGCAATTGCTTGAGCTCGTTGAACGGCAGTTGCGCGACTTGCCCCGCCGGCCTGCGCATTGGCGCCGCGCCCGCAATGCGCGAGGCGAGATAGCCCGCGGTGGTCGAATAGATCAGCGAGTTATTCCACTCGGTATAGGCCGCGAAATTCGCGTACGCCATGAAGGCAGGCCCGTTGCGTCCCATCGGCAGCAGCACGGACGCCGCGAGATTGTCATTCGGCAGCGGCCTTCCGTCGGGATAGGTGACGCCGAACTGCGCCCATTTCGAGCGCGGCAGCTGCACGCTGAGATCGGTCTGATCCCATGGCAGGTTCTGCGGCACCTTGATCTCTTCCAGCCACGGCTCGCCGCGCCGCCACTTCAAGCCGTTGGCGATGTAGTTCGCGGTCGAACCGATCACGTCGTCCTCGCTGCGCAGGAGGTCGCGCCGCCCGTCGCCGTCATAGTCGACGGCGTAGTTGACGTAGTGCACGGGCAGGAACTGCGTCTGGCCGAGCTCGCCGGCCCAGGAGCCGATCATCTCGTCGGGCGTGAGGTCGCCGCGGTCGATGATCTTCAGCGCGGCGATGGTCTCGTTCACGAACATCTCCGAGCGCCGGCAGTCATAGGCCAGCGACACCAGCGATTTCAGCGTCGGCAGATTGCCCATGTTGACGCCGAAGTCGCTCTCGAGGCCCCAGAACGCGGCGATCACCGCCGGCGGCACGCCATATTCCTTCTCGGCGCGCGCGAACGCCGCCGCGTGTTGCTTGATGCGCTGCTGGCCGTTCTGCATGCGATAGGGCGCGGCCATGCGGCCGGCGAATTCGGTGAAGAGCTGGCCGAATACGCGCTGGCCGCGGTCGCGGTTGACGATGCCCTGGTCGTAGACGAGATAGGGCGAAGCCTCCGATATCGTCCGCTGCGACACGCCGGCCGCAACCGCCTGGCTCTTCACGTCGGCGAGGAAGCGATCGAAGTTTTGCCCATTGTGGCACGACGCCGCGCGCGGCGAGGGCGCCGTGGCTTTGGACGCGGGAGGCCTTGCCGGCGGGGGCGTGACTTGGGCGAAGGCGGGAATGGAGAGGGCGAACGAGACCGCGATCGTCGCGACCGCGAGGCGAGAACCAAGGCAGTTCATCGGCATCGATATCTCTGGGCTGTCGGGGAGCTGCTAGGCCGCCAATACGGCGCGTTTCACAGCGAGGGGCAGGGCAATCTCGCGGAAGAATGTCTTCGGATAGAGGTAGTCCTCGCCGGACTCATCGACGATCCGCAGCATATCGAGTTTCTCGGCCGCCGGATCGCGCAGTGTCACGTAGATCTTGCGCTTCTCGAGGGACACCTCGTAGCCCTCATTGTCCACGCAGATCACTAGTTGCTTACTTCGCGATTTCGTCATGTTGGTCAGAGCAGACTCTTGATCTTGAATTCCTTGCGGCCGATGCCGGCAGCCTCATACCAGTATCTCAGCGAGGTGGGTAGAGCCATTGGATAATCGCACCTGGGCGATGCCCTTGCGCTTGCGCCATCGTCCACGCCCATAAATCCGCCGCAGGCGGACGATCTCGCGGATGCCCGAACCGCTGGCGAAGGTTTCGACCTCGGTGATGTCGCCGAGAATCTCGAAGTGCATGGCCTCAATGGTGCCCGGCTGTTCCGGGTTGGGTCAAGTGCCGCGGCTCCGCGACGCACCCTGAAACCTTGCGCTTTGGCTGGGGTCATTCCTACCTGATCCGTGCCGGCCTGCAGTGCCCCAGCGGCCATAGCCGGCCTCCAGGAGACGGCCATGAACTATCTGCGTACCGCAATGCTTCTCGCAGGCCTCACCGCCCTGTTCATGGGCGTTGGCTATCTGATCGGCGGCGCCTCAGGCGCCATGATCGCGCTCGTGATTGCGGCGGCGACCAATCTCTTCACCTACTGGAACTCCGACCGCGCGGTGCTGTCGATGTACGGCGCCCATCAGGTCGACCGTCAAAGCGCACCAGAGCTGGTCGGCCTTGTCGCCGAGCTTGCGGGCCGCGCGGGCCTGCCGATGCCGCGCGTGTTCGTGATGGACGAGGCACAGCCCAACGCGTTCGCGACCGGCCGCAATCCCGAGAACGCCGCCGTCGCCGTTACCACTGGCCTGATGAATCAGCTCAGCCGCGAGGAGTTGGCCGGCGTGATCGCGCACGAGCTCGCGCACATCAGGAATCACGACACGCTGCTGATGACGATCACCGCGACCATCGCGGGCGCGATCTCCATGCTGGCGCAGTTCGGGATGTTCTTCGGCGGCAACCGCGACAACAATGGCCCCGGCATCGTCGGCTCGATCCTGATGATGATCCTGGCGCCGCTGGGTGCCATGCTGGTGCAGATGGCGATCAGCCGCACCCGCGAATATGCCGCCGACAATCTCGGCGCGCGCATCGCGGGCCAGCCGATGTGGCTGGCGTCGGCGCTGGTGAAGATCGAGGGTGCCGCACATCAGGTGCCGAACTATGATGCCGAGCGAAATCCCGCGACCGCGCATATGTTCATCATCAACCCGCTGTCGGGCCATGGCGTCGACAGTCTCTTCGCCACCCATCCCTCGACGCAGAACCGCGTCGCTGCGCTCCAGCAACTCGCGGCCGAGTTCGGAACCCAAGCCGCGCCGTCGGTCGGCGCCAACGAAAACTATCCGCCGCAGGGCCCGTGGGGCCGCTCGTCCTCGCATGGTCCAGCACGTGGTCCTTCCAATGGTCCTTGGGGCTGATGCGGAACCGGTCGGATTTGGCTGGCTTTGTGACTTGGCGCACACAGGGGCGGCCCTACCGATGTTAACACCTGATCGAGAGTGTTCTTTCGAAAGGGGATGCGTGGCCGGCCCGTCGCCGGTCGCCGTCGAAGATGACCAGAGTTGCTGTGCCATTGTTGATCGTCCTGGGCGTGGCCATCGGCCTGTCCACGCATACGGTCGTGAATTGCGGTGATGAGGACGAGCCCGACATCTGCTCGGCCGTGATCGGCTTCTCGCCGTTTCGCGGCTCTCTGATCGCCTTCGCCTATGAGGGGCGCGGTCGGATCGCGCTACGCCACGGCAACAACGGCCGGGCGATCGCCGATTTCAACGAGGCCATCCACCTCAATCCCAACCGCGCCTCGCTCTATCGCGATCGCGCGCAGGCCTACCGTCAGAACGGCGAGCTGAGCCTTGCGATTGCCGATTTTGACGAGGCGATCGCGCTCGATCCCAAGCCGGCGCTGCCCTATCACGAGCGTGGCCTCGCGCTTGCCGCCAAGGGCGATCTCGACCGCGCGATTTTGAGCTACAGCACCGCTGTCCGCCTCGCCCCAACGGACCCGCAGGCCCGCCTCGACCGCGGCCTTGCGTTCCTCGCCCGCGGCCAGGCCGACGATGCCCGCGCCGATTTCGAAGCTGCCATTGCGTTGCCGCCCGGCAAGGACGGCCGCACACGCGACGCCGCGCGCGCAAAACTCGCCGAGCTCACGCACGCCGAACCGACCCAGGTCTCCACACCGCGGCGGTGAGAGGTGTTCTCCCTCGCCCCGTTCTTACGGGGAGAGGGTCGGGGTGAGGGGCTCTATCCGCGCGTGATATCGTCGAGGGACCTGTACCCCCTCACCCGGATTGCGTCTGCGATGCAATCCGACCTCTCCCCGCAAGCGGGGCGAGGTGAAAAAAGCCGCGCCTACTTCGCCTTCTTCGCTTTGGCCTTCTTGGCCTTTGCAGCCTTCTTCGCCGGTTTCTCCTTCAGCGGCTTCTCCGCCTTCACCTCGACAGGCGTGCTGGCTGCCAGCCGCATGGCGCGGGCGTAGCTGTCGGCGACGTTGTCGGCGGACATCTGGAGGCGCCTTGCGGCGGAGGTGGCCTGCTCCATGGTGGCCTTGGCCAACATCTTGAAGCGGGCGCCGGTCTCCTTGCCCTTGGCCTTGGCCGCAAGGCCGCTGAAGCGATCCCGCCGCTCCTTGGCGCGGGTCATCAGGCCCGTCTGCAGCTGTCTGGCCAGTTGCCGGATCACGACATCCAGGTCGGCGTCCGCCATGTCTTCTATCCTCTTCGAAACAGTCCCAATCGATGCGGCGGGACTATGCAGATCGAGCCCCACCTTGGCAATTCCCGCCCGGGCGTCATCCGCAGCTTCCGGCACCCAAAACAGAAAAGCCGCGCATGTCGCGCGGCTTCTGGCATTGGCTTGGCGCAAGGTGCGCCTGCGTCGGCCTTATTTCAGCGAGGCGACCGGTCCGGCCGAAGCTGCCGCCGGATCGGGGTCGAACCCGAATACGCCGACCAGATATTTGTAATAGTCGGGCATCTTCTCCTTGAGCGCCTCGCGGGTCTTGGGGTCGTGGAATTCGCTCTTGCCGGCCAGGAAGATGCTGGCGGTCACCGCGAAGAACTCCATGTGGTTCTTCAGCGCATAGGCCTCCTTGGGCAGGAAATCCTTGGACTTGGCATAGGCGTAATAGCCGATCACACCCTTGTTGGCGTAGCCGTCGGGCAAGAGCCGCGCGTGATAGGCGTGCAGCATCTCGTGGAGCAGCACGGCCTCTTTCTCGTAACGCATCATGTCCGGCCGAACCATGATCACGCCGAGCCCGGAATCGACCGCGAGGTCGACGGCGTTCGGGTTGGTCCAGCGCTGCTTGTCGTGGTCCCACACCGTCAGCGTCCGCGGGGTGGAGCGCTGGATGTCCGGCGTGACCCGGCCGTAGCACGCGGTCGCAGCACCTTCGTCGAGGCAGGCCAGCTCGCTCGCGATGATTGGAACGGTCCGGAAGAAGCGCAGCACGCGCGGGGAGAACCCGGCGCCTTCGACGACGTCGATCTGCTGCTTCAGGTTCTCGGTGAGCTTGTCGACGTCCTTGCGATCGGCATTCTCCGACACATCGAACATGTAGCCGCGGTAGCTCTGGAAGCCGGGCGGCACCGCCTTCGCTGCATCGGCGGACGCGACGTCGAGCGAGCCGGCGTTGGACGGATTGGCGAAGAGCGCGCCGACAATGGTCGCGGTCAGCAGCAACGCAATGCGCATGATGAACCCCCTGATGTCACTTCACGCGGCAGGATAGGCTGCCGTTGTTTGCGAAAAGTGAGTGGGGCGAGACTAAGGCACCGATGTTGAGGCGTGCTTAACCGTTGGTTGCAGATCGCGCAGGCGGATTAGGGCAGGGTTAACCAAGCAGGGTATCCCGGCTCCGCGCTTCGGCGTAGGATCGAAGCCGGGCACCATGCCCCACAGCAATAGCCGAAGGGAGGATGCCATGTATGCCGCCATCCGTCAGGCCAAGGCGAAAAGCGGAAGCGCCGAAGAGCTGGCGCGCCGCATCAAGGACGGCGCCGTTCCGATCATCAGCGACGTCGACGGCTTCAGGGCCTATTACGTGGTCTATGCCGGCGACGACACGGTGACCGCGATCTCCATCTTCGACAAGTTCGAGCAGGCCGAGGAAGCGAACAAGCGCGCCATCGCCTGGATTGAAAAGAATCTGGGGTCACTGCTGGCGGGGCATGCGGGCGCCGCGGCGGGACCGGTGATCGTGCATACGCTGGCGTGAGGTTGGATTTCTCGCGCCTCACACTCAACTGTCATCGCCCGGCTTGACCGGGCGATCCAGTACGCCGTGACGGTTGTGATTCAGCCGATGGGCCGCGGCGTACTGGATGCCCCGCCTTCGCGGGGCATGACGACGGTGAGGGATCACAACTCCCTCGCATTCGAGAACGCGAACGAGCTCACCCGCCTTGTCGTCTCGTCCAGGATCAGCGTGCGTGTGATCGGCGGCTCGGCGCGCTGGGCGCAGTTTTCGCGTTCGCAGAGCCGGCAGTTGACGCCGATCGGCGTGCCTTCCGTCTTCTCCAGATCCATGCCGGCGGCGTAAGTCAGGCGCGCGGCGTGGCGGATTTCGCAGCCGAGGCCAATGGCGAAACGCGGTTGCGGCAGCGGGTGCGGCGCGACGGGCCGGCGCACCATCTGCGCGATCGAGAAATAGCGCGTGCCGTCGGAGAGCTCGATCACCTGCTTCAGCAGGCGATCCGGCGTGTCGAAGGTCGAGTGCACGTTCCACAAGGGACAGGTGCCGCCGAATTTCGAGAAGGGGAACGTACCGGAGGAAAAGCGCTTCGAGACGTTGCCGGCATTGTCGACACGCAGCAGGAAGAATGGAATGCCGCGCGCGTTCGGCCGCTGCAGCGTGGTGAGGCGATGGCAGACCTGCTCGAAGCCGGAATTGAATCGCTGCGCCAGCACGTGGATGTCGTAGTTGAGCGCTTCGGCGGCAGCCAGGAACGCCGGATAAGGCATCATCACGGCGGCGGCAAAATAGTTGGCGAGCGTGATGCGGAACAGCCGGCGCGGCGCGTCGTCGAGCGGGCCGGCGCGGCCGATGATGGTCTCCAGCGCTTGCGTGCATTCGCCGAGGCCCAGCTGGAAGGCGAGTTGGAAGGCGCGGCCGGCCGGATCGACCAGCTCCGAGATCAGGAGCTGACGGCGGTGGCGGTCGAAACGCCTTAGCGTCTCGCGCATCACGTCGACCGGCATGATGCGGGTCTGGATCGAATGCTTTTCGCGCAGGCGCGCGGCGAGCGCGGCATAGAGCCCTTCGGCCGGGACGTTCAGTTCGTCGCGAAGAGTCTCCGCAGCCTGCTCGAGCTCCGGGAAATAATTGCGGTTGGCCTCGATCAGCTCGCGCACGCGCTCGACCGGATTGGCCTCGTAGCGCGTGCCGACGTCGCGGTCGGCCATTTGCGCTGCCGCCAGCGTCTCGCCCTGGCGTGCCTCGGTATAGGCCGCGTAGAGCCGTTGCAGCGCATGAGTGACGCCGGGGCAGAGCTCGGCGAGGTCGCGCAGCTCCTGCTTGGGGACGTCGATCTGTCGGAACAGCGGATCTGAGAAGATCTCATTGAGCTCGGCGAAGAAGCGGTCCTCGTCGGCGGTGGCGAGGTCGCGCAGGTCGAGGTCGTAGGTCTCGGCCAGCCGCAGCAGGATCTGCGCGGTCACCGGGCGCTGGTTCCGCTCGATCAGATTGACATAGCTCGGCGAGATCCCGAGCCCCTCGGCGATCTGGGTCTGGGACAACCCCAATTGCTGTCGGATCCGCCGGAAGCGCGGGCCGACGAACAGCTTTTTCCCGGATTCGGCGGGCATCTCTCGCATCTCCACGGCCACTAAGGGCAGTCTTGCTGACCTATATTTTTACAAACTTTACAAAATTACATCTATTACATGTTCTTATGTTACATGACATCACCATTCAAATACAAGGCCTCTATACGAACTTCTCTTTCTCGCGTTTAGCTCATGTCACGCGTTTCGCAATGCACTGTCATAAATGTCGAGAAGAGAGAGCACGCACATGAACTACCAGCCCCGTGGCATCAGCACCGTTCAGGGCCCGGCCTCGTATCAGAGCGAGGTTGAGGCGGCCCAGGCGCTCCTCAAGAACCAGCCGACCTGGAACGGGGTGTCGGCCGAGGCCGTCGCGCGCATGCGCCTGCAGAACCGCTTCAGGACCGGCCTGGACGTCGCCCGCTATACCGCGGCGCTGATGCGGGCCGACATGACGGCCTATGACAACGATCCGACCAAGTACACCCAGTCGCTCGGCTGCTGGCACGGCTTCATCGCCCAGCAGAAGCTGATCTCGGTCAAGAAGCACTTCGGCGGCAAGACCGATCGCACCTATCTGTACCTCTCGGGCTGGATGATCGCGGCGCTGCGCTCCGAGTTCGGACCGCTGCCCGACCAGTCGATGCACGAGAAGACCTCGGTGCCGGCCCTGATCGAGGAGCTCTACACCTTCCTCCGTCAGGCGGATTCCCGCGAGCTCAACGACATCTTCCGCAGCCTCGACAAGGCGCGCAAGGAAGGCGACAAGACCCGTGAGCAGGAGCTGATCGCGAAGATCGACAACTTCCAGACCCACGTCGTTCCCGTCATCGCCGACATCGACGCCGGCTTCGGCAACGCCGAGGCGACCTATCTTCTCGCCAAGAAGATGATCGAGGCGGGTGCCTGCGCGCTGCAGATCGAGAACCAGGTCTCCGACGAGAAGCAGTGCGGTCACCAGGACGGTAAGGTCACCGTGCCGCACGAGGTGTTCATCGCGAAGATCCGCGCCTGCCGCCATGCCTTCCTCGAGCTCGGCGTCGAAGACGGCGTCATCGTCACCCGCACCGACTCGCTCGGCGCTGGTCTCACACAGCAAATCGCCGTCAGCCACAAGCCGGGCGACCTCGGCGACAAGTACAACAGCTTCCTCGATTGCGAGGAAATCACCGCTGAGAACGCCCGCAATGGCGACGTCATCATCAACCGCAACGGCAAGATGCTGCGTCCGAAGCGGCTGCCCTCGAACCTCTACCAGTTCCGTCCCGGCACGGGCGAGGACCGCTGCGTGCTCGACAGCATCACCTCGCTGCAGAATGGCGCCGACCTGCTCTGGATCGAGACCGAGAAGCCGCATATCGAGCAGATCGCCAAGATGGTCGACCGCATTCGCGAGGTCGTCCCGAACGCCAAGCTCGCCTACAACAACTCGCCCTCGTTCAACTGGACGCTCAACTTCCGCTGGCAGGTCTACGACGCGATGAAGGAAGCCGGCAAGGATGTCAGCAAGTACAATCGCGCCGAGCTGATGAAGCCGGAATACGACGAGACGCCGCTGGCGATCGAGGCCGATGAGCGTATCCGTACCTTCCAGGCGGATTCGGCCAAGCGTGCCGGCATCTTCCACCACCTGATCACGTTGCCGACCTATCACACGGCCGCGCTGTCCACCGACAACCTCGCCCGCGAGTATTTCGGCGAGCAGGGCATGCTCGGCTACGTCAAGAACGTCCAGCGCCAGGAGATCCGTCAGGGCATCGCCTGCGCCAAGCACCAGAACATGGCCGGCTCCGATATCGGCGACGACCACAAGGAATACTTCGCCGGCGAGGCTGCCCTGAAGGCGGGCGGCGCGCACAACACGATGAACCAGTTCGGTTAAACCGGTAACAGGAGACTGACAATGACCAGCAGCAATTTCTGGGTGATCGGTGGCGAGTTCGGCTCGATGAACTTCCACAAGCTCGTCGAAGGCTCGGCCCAGGTGCAGGGTCCGTTCAAGACCCGCAAGGAAGCCGAAGATGCCTGGCGCTCGGTTTCGGAGGAGAACCGCCACAAGGCCGGCGTCCGTTTCTCGATCGTGGAGGAGCCGTCGCGGGTTTCGGCCTGACGGCTGCCTGACAAATCCAAGAAGACGTCCAAGGACGGAGGGTCCCATCCGGCGCAAGCCGGGTGGGATCGTCTGTTTTTGGCACACATCAACGGCCTGTGGGTGCCGTAAGTATCTGGAATGATGGGCCCTTTGCGGGCGCTATGGTTGCTGATAGGTTAATGGAGGAAAGTCGAGGACGAGGCCGACCATGTCAGAGCCCGAGACCAGCGGGACCCATCCCAGCCAGCCGCGCCCGGTGCGGCTGCGCGATGCGCTGCTGCGCGCGCGGATCGAGGCCGCCGACCGGACCGGCGTCGTCGTCGATCTCAGGGACGCCGAGGTGGCGCGGCTCGAGATCCTCAACGACGCGCTCGACCCGCTGTTCGCCCAGGTGCCCGAGCAGATCGATCTGTTCGACCGCGGCATCAGCCAGGGCGATACGCCGAGGCTCTGGATCGACGTCGTCGCCCACATCATGATGGGGCGCGACAAGCGGATGTACCGCTTCGTCCAGGACACCCGCTTCGGCCGCATCGTGCTCGCCGAATCGCACGACACCGCGGTGATCGTCGAAGCCGTGACCGACTACGTCGCCCGCCGCATGATCGAGCGCGAGCACGCGATGGTCGTGCCGCCCGAACCGAAGCCCGAGGTCGCGGAGCCGCCCCGCCGCTCGCGCGTCTGGCCATTCGTGTTCGGCTTCATCCTCGGTGCCGCCGCGCTGTTCGGCATCGCCGTGCTCGCGGCGTTGCGGAGCTGGTGAGATTTCGTCATTGCGAGGAGCGAAGCGACGAAGCAATCCAGGCTGTCACTGCGGAAGGATTCTGGATTGCTTCGCTTCGCTCGCAATGACGAAAAAACTAAACCAGCCGTACCCGCTTGATCTCTCGCATCTGCAGGCCATGATCGATGCTTCGCACGATCTGCTCGCAGCGCCAGCCGGCATTGTCCTTCTCGATCGCGAACAGATTGTAGGCGGCAGCCGGATAGCGCCCGTGCGCGAGCGCCGAGGCCGACGGCACGCCGATCGCGGGAATGTTGCCATTGGGGCCGTCGAACCACATCGTCGAGTGGATGTGGTCGTGTCCGTGCAGGACCAGCTCGACACCGTGCCGCTTGAGCAGCGCCAGCAGGCCTGCGGAATCCGTCAGCCGCTTCTGCCATGCGTCGGATTTCAGCGGATGATGCACCAGCAGCACGCGGAAGACGTCCTCGGCGGCGAGTTGCGCAAGCACCTGCTCGAGCGCGGCGAGCTGATCGCGTCCGAGCGTGCCCGTCGCCATCAGAGGCGGCGTCGGCACCGCGCTGGAGAGGCTGATCAATGCGACCGGGCCGCGCCGGCGCACGCCGGGAAAGCCGATGCTGCCGTCGTCGCCGGCAAGATAGAGCGCAAAGGTTTCGCCGAAGCGATGCGTGGTGGCGTGGACATAGGCGTCGTGATTGCCGGGAATCGTGGTGACGCGGTCGGGCGGGCCGACCCCGTCGAGCCAGGCGCGCGCCGGCGCGAACTCCGCCTCCATCGCCAGATTGACGAGATCGCCTGTGACTGCGATGTGGTCGGGCGCCTGCGCCCGCATATCGGCGACCAGCGCGTCGAGCACGTCACGGCGCTGGTATTTGTGACGGTTGCGCGTCCAGTTGACGTAGCCGAGTGCGCGCTTGCCGGCGAGCTCGATCAGCCGCGGCTTCGGCAGCGGCGGCAGATGCGGGTCGGACAGATGGGCGAGCGTGAAAGGTGCCGAGAAAGATTTCATGGCGCGCGAGTGCCTCGCTATTCCTACGCTGTAATGGCAAGGTCGCGCTCATCACGCAAGGGAAGCCTGGAAGGGCGCATCACGAGAGACTAATGGGCAAGCGCCTCGACGAGATCCGACGGAGATTCGAGCCGCTGCTGCGGCGTGTCTTCCACGCCTATTTCCTGCTGGTCCGCGGCATGACGCTCGGCGTCCGCGCCGTGGTGCTCGATGCCGACAACAAGGTGTTCCTGGTCAGGCACAGCTACGTCTCGGGCTGGTATCTGCCCGGCGGCGGCGTCGACTATGGCGAGACCATGGAACAGGCGATGCGCCGCGAGCTCAAGGAGGAGGGCGATATCGACCTCACCGGGGAGGCCGTGCTGCACGGCATCTTCCTCAACAGCCACATCTCCCGCCGCGACCATGTCGCGGTCTATGTGGTCAGGCATTTCCGGCAGGACCGGCTGCCGGCGCCCAACCGCGAGATCATCGAATGCGGCTTCTTCGACACCGCCGCGCTGCCGGAGGAGGCGACCCCCGGCACGCGGCTGCGGATCGCGGAAGTGCTTCACGGCAGGCCTGTGATTGCGACGTGGCGCTGAGGGCGCGCTATGCTAGTACCGGTCCGGATGGGCGCCACGGAAATCTGATGAAAGCCGCAAAACTCGCCTTTGGCGTGATCTGCCTCGCAATCCTCGTCAGCAACATCGTGACAATGTCGCGCTGGAGCGAGGCGCGCGGGGTCTATGACGACATCTGCTATCTCCGGCAGGCGCATCTGTTCCAGCGCTTCGGCGCCAACGGACTCGACACCAACGCTATCAGGGACGACGACCGCTATTTCGAAGGCAAGTTGAAGGAAATCGCCTTCGCCAATTGGAAGTATCCGATCCGCTGGCCCTGCCACAATCCGATGCCGGACGGCAAGGTCGTGTTGCAATATCCACCAGGCACCGGCTTTCTGCTGGCGCTGTTTCCGCAGGGACATCAGGTCGTCCCGCTCTACATTGCCGCGAGCCTGATCGTGTGCGGCCTCGCTCTCACAGGCATTGCCATGGCGCGGACGCTGCCGTCGATCGCTGGTGCCGGCGTGTTCGGCGCGCTTGCCGTCTATCTCATGATCAATCCGGCGAAAGCGAGCTATTCGGTTGCGCCGACCATGGCGCTGTGCGCGGTTGCGGGTTTCCTGACGGCGCTGTGGCTGGTCAGGGCCAAGCGTAGCGTCCTGCTCATCGCACTGATCGGTCTCCTGCTCGGCGCATCCGTCAACTTCAGACTGCCGAATGGCCTGCTCGCGACCGGCTATTTCCTGTTCCTCGGCATTCCCTTCCTGTGGACGCGCTCGCTTGCGACATTCGTGCAGGGCCTCGCCTTCGGTGCCGGTGTGCTCGTCGGCATGGCGCCGACGCTGGCCGCCCAGGCCATCAACGCCGGCAGTGCGCTGGCGACGACCTATGGCAGCGCCGACGTGGTTGCGCCAGGTTTGGACTTCGCCATACTTGGTCAGTATCTGCGCGACATGCAAATCGTGCTGATCCTGCTTGCGATCGGCGCGACGCTCTCGCTGCTGTGGTCGCGCGGGGGGCATGTGCGGCAGGCGGCCTTCGTCGTTGCCGGCAACCTCGTCGTCAATCTCGGCTTCTTCCTGAGCCATCCGATCTTCACGCCGTACTACGTCGTGCCGATTGCAATGCTGTCGTTGTGGACGCTGTCGTTTGCCCGGTTGCTTCAGCCGGCCGAGATGCGCGAGGCTGCATCGGTCCGGTCCGAGCCGGCCAGTCTGGGAGCGCTGCCGCGATGACATCCGCTCAACCCCGCATCGCCGTGCTGGTGCCCTGCTACAATGAGGAGGCGGCGGTCGCGACCGTCGTCGCCGACTTCCGCAAGGCGCTGCCCGCGGCGGAGATCTATGTCTACGACAACAATTCGCGCGACCGCACCGCTGCCGTCGCGCATGAGGCCGGCGCGATCGTGCGCAGCGAGCGGCGGCAGGGCAAGGGCCACGTCGTGCGTCGCATGTTCGCCGATGTCGAGGCCGACATCTACGTGCTGGTCGACGGCGACGCCACCTACGATGCGCCGAGCGCCCCGCGCATGATCGACAAGCTGCTCGACGAACATCTCGACATGGTGGTGGGCTTTCGCATCGACCAGTCGCAGGCCGCCTACCGTCTCGGCCATCGCACCGGCAACCGCATGCTGACCGGCTTCCTGTCCTCGACCTTTGGGCAGGAGTTCAAGGATATCCTGTCCGGCTACCGCGTATTCTCGCGGCGCTTCGTCAAATCGTTCCCCGTGCTGTCCGATGGCTTCGAGATCGAGACCGAGCTCGCGGTCTACGCGCTGGAGCTGTCGCTGCCGGTCGCCGAGGTCGAGACGCCCTATTACGCGCGCCCGGAAGGCTCGTTCTCGAAGCTCAACACCTGGCGCGATGGCTTTCGCATTCTCGGCACCATCCTGAAGCTCTACCGGTCGGAGCGGCCGCTGCGCTTCTTCACGGTCATCGGGATCCTGCTGGCGCTGGCTGCGATCATCCTGGCGATTCCGATCGTCGTCACGTTCATCGAAACCGGCCTCGTGCCCCGCCTGCCGACCGCAGTGCTGTCGATGGGATTGACGATCGTGGCGCTGCTGTCGGTCTCGTCGGGCCTCGTGCTCGACACCGTGACGCGGGGACGGCGGGAGATAAAGATGCTGGCCTATCTGTCCCAGCCGGCGCCGAAAAGGACCTGACGTCGGGCGCAGCGCCCATAGACCTCCCGATATGCAGATGCTATTCCGACTCCTGTATTGACGCGTTTTCTGAACGCGAACCGGAATCCACTTCGCTCGAAAACGCTATCGCAACATGAACGATCTCTCAATCACCATCAGCCCCGAAGCCCCCGGCGACGCCCAGGCGATCGAGCGGCTGCACGAGCGCACCTTCGGCCCCGGCCGCTTCGTGCTCAGCGCCTACCGCATCCGCGAGCATGTCGACCATCTGCTCGACGTCTCCTTCACCGCCCGCATCGGCACGCTGCTGGTCGGCTCCGTCAGGCAATTGCCGGTCATGATCGGCGAGACGCCGGCGCTGCTGCTGGGGCCGCTGACCGTCGAGCCGCCGTTTCGCAGCCGCGGCATCGGCCGCATGCTGATGGAGCGAGCGCTGCAGGATGCCAGGGACAAAGGCCACGCGATCGTGCTGCTGGTCGGCGACGAGCCCTATTACAGCCGCGTCGGTTTCAAGCTCGTCCCCAAGGGACGCGTCACCATGCCGGGCCCGGTCGATGCCGCTCGCGTCCTGGTGTTCGAGCTCGTCGACGGCGCCTTCGAAGGCGTCTCGGGCACGGTCGCTCCCGACTGGAGCAAGGCGAACGGGTAGCGTAGGATCGGTTCTGGTCGGTGCCGCCGGCACAGCAGGCACCAGTCGAGGCTCACATGTTCCGGGTGACAGCCGACACATTGCAGGCCTACCTCGATTTCGATCCGGCGCGAAAGCGCGATCTGACGGAATTGCACAAGCTGGTCGTCTCGGCCGCGCCAGCCCTCAAGCGCTATTTCCATCGAGGAACGCCCGCGGGAGAGGCGGGAATGCGCATGAAGCTGATCGGCTATGGAAAGTTTCGCTACGCCGTCAAATCAGGGAAAAGTACGGAGTGGCCGGTGATCGGTGTTGCGCTCCAGAAGAACTACATCAGCGTGTACGTCGCGGTGACCAGGCAAGGCGCGCCGGTCGTATCCCGGTATGCTGGAAAACTCGGCGAATTGCGCATGTGCGGCAACAATTTCAGTTTCGAGCGGTTCGACGACCTCAAGCACGAGGCCGTATCGACCCTCTTCGCGGAGGTTGCCGGCATCTTCAGCGCGGATCCTGAAAACCCCGTTCGCTATATGCAGGGCTCCTGATCTGCCGGTGCTGCACCAAAGTGTGAGCCCTTGTGCGCGCGCGGCGCGGTTCTCATCCGATGCAGTCGGGAATATTTCGGGCGGATGGACAATCATGATCGACGCGACGTGTCTGGCCGACGCCGGACACGTCGCGCTCGAATTCAGATCGTCCACTGCATGAGAACGCACAGATGCCCTTCAGTCGTCGCCAACTTCTCGCCATCACGTCGTTGACGGTCGCGTCCGGGATTGCAACGGCCTCCCAGGGCGTTCGCGCGCCAATCAAGGCGATCGCGTTCGACGGCTTTCCGATTTTCGATCCGCGTCCCATCTTCTCGCTCGCCGAGAACCTGTTTCCCGGAAGTGGTGCCGAGCTGTCAAACGTCTGGCGAACGAAGCAGTTCGAGTACACATGGCTCCGCACCATGAGCGGACATTATCGCGACTTTCTCGGTGTCATCGATGACGCCCTGATGTTCGCCTGCAAGTCGCTCGATATCGAGCTGACCGGCGTCAAGAGAAGTATGCTGGTCGAGAGCTATCTCAAAATGATGGTCTGGCCCGACGCAGTGCCCGCCTTGTCCATGCTGAAGGACAACGGCTTGCGGCTCGCACTCCTGAGCAATTTCTCGCCCGCGATGCTCGACGCCAATATTCGCGCGGCAGGGCTCGAAGGCATCTTCGAATTTCGGCTGTGCACGGATGCGGTTCGGGCCTACAAGCCCGACCCGCGGGCCTATCAGATGGGCCTCGATGCTTTTGGACTGAAGCGCGAAGAGGTTCTCTTTGCGGCCTTCGCCGGCTGGGACGCGTCCGGCGCGAAGCTGTTCGGCTATCCCACCTTCTGGGTCAATCGGCAGAAGCAGCCGCGCGAACAGCTCGACGCCAGTCCGGACGGCGAGGGGCTTGGCATGATTGACCTGGTGCACTTTCTGTCGAGCTAGCGCCCGCGACCAGCTGCACGCTGTACCATCGGCGCGGTTTATGCCAAAAACCGCAGGCAGCGCAGCTGACGAAGGATTTGTGAAGTTTGGCCGCATCCAAAAAGGGCGCCTCGCCCGCGGAACGCCAGAACGGGATTGATCGGACCATCGATCTCCTGGAGGCGCTGCTGCATTTGCGCGAGCCCTCCAAGCTCAGCGACCTCGCCAAGCAAATGGGCGCGCCGCGATCGACCGTCTATGCCATCGCCAACCGCCTGATCGAGGCGGACCTGCTGGAGAGCGTCGGCGAGGGCGGTCAGGTCTATTTCGGCAAGGCGGTGCATCTCTACGGGCGGGCCTATGCGGAGGCCAATCCCCTGCATCGCCGCTGCCGCGAAGCCCTCGACCGGCTGGCGACCCAGCACAGCGCCACCGCGCAACTCTGCGCGCTGCGTGGCCGCAAATACGTGGTGGTCGATACGCGGGACGGGTCGGGCCTGTTCCGGATCACGACGGATGTTGGCATCGAGGTGCCGCTGCCGTGGACTGCGTCCGGCCGGTTGCTGCTGGATCATATGAGCCCGGCAGACATTCGTGCGTTCGTTCCGAAAGAGGATTTTCGCCTTCCGGACGGCCGCGTCCTCGATATCGACGATTTCGTCAAGGACGTCGCACGCGCCAGACGTGACGGCAAATGCGTGACGACGGCGCTGTCCGATCGGTTTACGTCGTGTCTTGCGGCCCCCATCCGGGACAAGAAGGGTGTCGCGGTCGCGACGCTTTGCTTCGTCGTTCCCGCGGATTCGGTGAAGGAGCGCAGGACCGCGCTGCTCGACGACCTCGTCGCCACTGCAACCGAACTCTCCGACCGCCACTGAATTTAGTCGACCGGCAGTATGACGGCCGATGCAGCCGCATCGCGCCGTCGCGCGTTGATGCGAGGCGGCCTCGCATGTCCACTCTTGACATCACGCCGCCGTCAAATCTAACGTGACGCTATAAGATAATATTGTCCATTATAAGAGACAATGCAACAGCGGGCGCGGCGAGGTTCTTCCGGACCCCATGTCGGGGCGGGAGACGCGATCCTGCGTTTCCAAGCGAGGATTTAAAATGGCGGATGCAGGCCAACAGGTACCTGGGCGACGCTGGATGATCGGTTGTCTCCTCGGCGTCGGCATTCTCATCAACTACATCGATCGCGTCGGACTCTCCGCCGCGACGCCCGAGCTCACCAGGGAGCTCGGCCTCACCGCCACCGATATCGGCCTGCTCGGCAGCGCGTTCTTCTGGACCTATTCGCTGCTGCAAGTTCCCGGCGGCATGGTGCTCGACCGCTTCGGCGTCACCATGGTCGGCCGCGCCTCCAGCTTCCTCTGGGCGGTCGCCGCCTCCATCACGGCGCTTGCCAGCGGACTTTGGGGCATCGCCGGCGCGCGCCTGTTGCTCGGCGTCGCGGAAGCACCAGCCTTTCCGGCAAGCCAGAAGGCGACCGGCCATTGGTTTCCGCTCGACGAACGCGCGCGTTCGACTGCGATCTTCGATTCCGCCGCCAAATTCTCCAACGTGATCGGCGTACCGTTGGTCGCCTATGTGATCTTTCTCTACGGCTGGCGCTGGGGTTTTGGCGTCACCGCGCTGCTGAGCTTTCTGTATTTCGTCGCCTATTACATCATCTATCGAAATCCGAGCGAGGATCCGAAGCTCTCCAAGGCGGAGCATGACTACATCGTTGCCGGCGGTGGCACGCCGGAAGGCCCGGCCACGGCGGGGCAGAGCCGCATGCTCGGCTACCTCTTGCGCAACCGCAAGGTCTGGGGACTGACCATCGGGTTCTCGGCCTATGGCTACACCTTCTATCTCTTCCTCACCTGGTTGCCGGGCTATCTCGCGCAGACCATGCATATGAACCTGATGTCGGCCGCGGGCTATTCGACGATTCCCTGGATCTTCGCGACCTTGTCCGACCTCCTGATCGGCGGGTTCCTGGTGGATCATCTGATCGCCCGTGGTTACGACAGCACCCGGGTGCGCCAGTCGGTGATCATCGTCGGCATGCTGATGGGGCTTGCCGTGATCGGCGCCGCCTTCACCGTGAAGCCGGGCTGGGCGCTGTTGTGGCTGTCGATCGCGATCTCGGGATTGTCAGCCGCGGCGCCCGTGGGATCCTCGATCGTGTCACTGATCGCGCCGAAGGGCGGGGCGGGAACCGTCGGCGGCATTCTGAATTTCACTAACAACATGATGGGCGTGCTCGCACCGATCGTGACCGGGGTAGTCGTCGACTGGACTCAATCCTTCGCCGGTGCCTTCATGATCGCCGGAATCGTGCTGCTGATCGGCATCTTCTTCTATGTCGTGGTGCTGGGACGGATCGAATCGATTTCCGATTTCGAAGAGGCGTCCCCACCAGGCGCCGTGCCTGTTCACTGAGGAGAGGGGCATGCCCCAGAGTTCCAACAGCAAGGACACGCTCATCCGCAATGCCCGGCTGATCGACGGCACCGGCGCGCCGTGGTTCGAGGCCGACCTGCGCATCAGCGGCAGCCGCATCGCAGCGATCGGTGTCTCGCTGCCGGCGGAGGAGGCCGACATCATCGACGCGCGCGGATGCTATCTCGCGCCGGGCTTCATCGACGCCCATTGCCATGACGATTTGATCTGCCTGCGCGAACCTGACAGGCCCGAAAAGGTATTGCAGGGCGTGACCACGCTCGTGGTCGGCAATTGCTGCTTCTCGCTCTATCCGGCGACCGCAGGCTCCGCCGAGATGCTGCGCCTGCACTTTTCGGGTCTCGCCGGCGAAACCCGAACCGACGAAGTCTTCGACAGTTTCGACGGCTACCGGCTCGCCCTGGAAGGGCCGGGCGTGGCGCTCAACCTGGTCTCGCTGGTCGGACATGCCGCGATCCGGCTCGCCGTGCTCGGTTACGACCGCCGCGCGGCGAGTAGCGAAGAGATCGCGGCGATGCAGGCGCTGCTCGCGCAGCAACTTGCCCAGGGCGCTGCCGGCCTGTCGCTCGGCCTCGTCTATCCGCCGAGCGCCTTTGCCGACACCAACGAGCTGTGCGCGCTGGCGGAGACGGTGCGGGCTCACGGCAAGCTGCTCACCGCACATATCCGCAGCTACGAAGCGGGCCTCCTCAATTCCATCGACGAGTTCATCGCAATCCTGCGCGCCTCCGGCGCGGCAGGGCTGCTGTCGCATCTGCAGTCGGCGGGAAAGCCGAACTGGGGCGCGATCCCCAAGGCGCTCGACCGGCTCGAGGCCGCGCGCGCGGAGGGGATCGATATCTCGTTCGACATGTATCCGTATCCGGCCGGCTTCCTACATGCTGCAATTGTTGCCTCCGGCGGCGCTCGAAGGCGGCATCGATGCGCTACGCGCGCGGCTGCGCGATCCGGTCCAGCGCGAGGCGCTGCGCGTGCTGGTGGAGGAGGGCGATCCCGATCCGCATGCCGCGCAGTCCAAGATCGTGCTGATCGGCTGGCACAATGTGCGCATCTCCGGCACCGGCAATCCCGCGCTGAAGCCGCTCGAGGGCAAGTCGATGGTCGATGCCGCGCGCGAGCTCGGCATCTCGCCGTTCGATCTCATGGTTCGCTGCATCGAGGAGGACCAGGGTCAGACCGGCATCATCATGTTCCAGCTCGATGAGGCCGATTTGCGCGCGGCCTTCACCCATCGTCTGCACATGGTGGGCTCCGACGGCATTCCGCGCCCGGGCACCAAGCCGCATCCGCGCGCCTATGGCAGTTTCCCGCGCGTCGCCGGCCGCCTGACGCGCGAGCAAGGCTGGCTGGCGCTGGAAGATGCCGTGCGGCGCATGACGGCGATGCCCGCCCAGCGCTTCGGCCTGTCGGACCGCGGCATCCTGAGGCCCGGCATGATTGCGGATCTCACGCTGTTCGACGAGACCATCATGGACAAGGCGACATTCGAGACGCCGACGGAAATGCCCGCAGGCATCCGTTCGGTCTTCGTCGCAGGCGAGGCCGTGGTCACAGACGGTCGCAGCACCTTCGCGCGGCCCGGCCGGGCCCTGACATAATCCCCACATACAGGACGAGACCCATGACACTGAAACGATACGGCGTTGCCGGCGGCACCGGTACCGGCGGCCAGCACCTTCCTTTTGCCCGCGCGGTCGCGGCCGATGGCTGGCTCTACGTGTCGGGGCAGACGCCGATGGAGAACGGCGAGGTGATCGAGGGTGGCATCATCCCCCAATCGCACAAGGCGATCCGCAACCTGCTCGCCATTCTTGCCGAAGCCGGCTACGAGCCCAAGGACGTCGTGCGTTGCGGCGTCTGGCTCGACGATCCCAGAGACTTTCAAAGCTTCAACAAGGTCTTCGCCGAATATTTCGGCGCCAATCCGCCGGCGCGGGCCTGCGTGGTCTCAAGCATGGTGGTGGACTGCAAGGTGGAAATCGACTGCGTCGCCTATCGCAAGTGAGCGATCTCCTGCTGCTTCGCAGGGTTAGAGCGGCATGAGTTTTGGTTGAATCGATGCGGGCCAGGCGTTCACCTCTCCCGAAGGGAGAGGTCGGATCGCATTGAAAATGCGATCCGGGTGAGGGGTTACAGTCTCACCGATCGCTGCGCCCCCTCACCCGGATTGCTCAGGCGCGCAATTGCGCGCCAAAGCAATCCGACCTCTCCCCGCTGGGGAGAGGTCGCTCCCGAGCAAGTCGAACTAGCCTAATCTCGTCTAGAACCGCTGCGACATGCCGACATAGAAGCCGCGCCGCGGTCCGTATTGCGGGGCGAACACGCCGATGCCGGAGCCGTCGCGGATCTGGTAGATCGTGTCGAACGCATTGACCACGTCGAAGCGCACCGTCGTCGGCTTGTTGGGCGCGACGATGTTGAAGTCGTGCGACAGGCCGAAATTGACCTGCGTGTAACCGGGCAGGTGATCGGTGTTGGCAAAGCCCGAGCGCAGGCCGCTGCCGTAGATCATCGACACGCTGAAGCGCGTTCCCTCCCAGAGATAGGAGGCGCCGGCCGACCCTGACAGCATCTGGGCGTGGTCGGTGTAGATGTAATGGCCCGAGATGTAGGCGAGCTCGTCCGCGCCGAACAGATACTGGTTCGAGACGACATTGGTAGCGATCTGCTTGGCCCAGGCGAGATTGGCGTAAGCACTGAAATTTCCGTTCTTGTAGGTCGACTTCAGCTCGACGCCGACATTCTCGGCGCGATCGTAATTGAAGCCGCTCAGCACATAGGCCGCGCCGAACTGGCCGTCGTCGAGCAGGTCGCGCGCCTTCTTGTAATAGGCGTCGGCGCCGACCTCGAGACCTGGGATCGGGTAGATCTTCTGGGTCACGCCGACGTCGAACACGTGCGCGCGCTCCGGCAACACCGGGCTGTTCAGCCCGACCTCGGGCGTCTGCGTGTTGGCCGGTGCACCGGGTGGGGTCACCAGCGCGAGATTGACGGGTGCTGCGATCACCTGTGAGGGCGGGGTGAAGGTGCGCGCATAGCCGGCGTGGAACGTGGTGCCCTCGAACGGCTTCCAGGTCAGGCTGGCGCGCGGGCTGAGCTGGTTCGCATCGACATATTGGTACATCTGGTCGAAGCGCAGGCCGGCGTTCAGGGTCAGATTGTTGGTGATCTTCCACTCGTCCTGGACATAGGTCCCGATCAGCCAGCCGGTCTTGGCGCTGGAATCGAATACCGAGAACGGCGCGTCGATCGTGCCCGCGGTCGGGTCGGTGGGATCGGCCAGCGGCAGCACCGTCGTCCCGTTATTGACCAGCGTCCGCTCCGCGCTCACCGACAGGCCGAAGCGCAGCGTGTGCGCATAGCCGATGCGCCAGGCGGTATCCTGCTGGATGCCGTTGACCACGCTCTGGCGATAGACGTCCGAGGAGACGCCGTTGAAGACGAGATCGCCGACCGGGTCGGGATAGAAATGCAGCTGGCTGTAGCGGTTGAAGTAGGAGGTCTGCGTGTCGAACTCGCCATTCGAGGTCTGGTAGGAGACGACGTTGAACTGGTTGAACTCGTTCTGGTGCTCGTTCAGCCTAGACGAGTCGAAATCCGAGACGCCGAACGCGGTGTTGGCAGGCGTCTGCCCGGGATTGTTCGGAATCTGGAACGTCGCATTCGACACGCCGCTCATGAAGGTGAGACGGCTGTTCGGATCGATCATCGTCGAGAGATAGAGAAATCCCTTTTCCTGGTTGGTGCGGTCATGGATCGCGTTGACCGACGGGGTCGGGTTCTCGATGCCGAGATTGTTCTGAAGGAAGCGGCCCGACAGGAAATACTGCGTCTGTCCGACGGTCCCGCCATATTCCACATTGGTCGAGATGGTGCCGTTGCTGCCGCCATAGACGCCGACGATTCCGGAATTGTTGAAGGCGTCGGCCTTGGTCTGGATGTCGAGCACGCCGGCGGTGCGCTGGCCGTACTGCGCCGGCAGGGCGCCGGTGAGCAGGCTCAGGCTGCCGACGATCCCGGTGTCGAGGATCTGCCCGAACGCGCCGACACCGTCGGGAAGCATGACGCCGTTGATGCGATATTGCAGATTGGCGTGCTCGTTGCGGACATGCAGCTCGCCGCTCGCCGCCGAATCCTGCGTAACGCCGGGGAATTGCAGCAGCACCTTGTCGAGCGAGGCATTGGTGCCCTGCGGCAGCGCCTCGATCGCCTGGTGCGTGAGCGTGTGGGCCGTGGCGCCACCAGGCGGCAGAACGCTTTGGCGCGCGGCGTCGAGCCGATCGCTCTGGCCCTCGACGGCGGCCGGCGCCTCGGTCTGCGGCCGCGCCTGCGACGTTGAACGTCGCCTGTCGACGGCGGCGCGTACCTTGGGGCGGCGCGGCGCCTGCGTGCGCTTGGGCGCATCGACTTCGACGCTGGGAAGCGTCGTGACGGGCGCCGTCGTCTGCGCCATGGCGCTGCCGCCGGGATAAAACAGCGTGAGTGCGGCGAGGCTCGAGCCCGCCAATATTGCTTTTGAAGACACCATTGTCCTGATTTCCGATCGCGCACCGCAGCTCTCTTCAGAACTCTTGCATGCGGGACGCGCCGTCGACACGCGACGGATCAATTTCGATAGCCTTGCGGGATCGGCGCGCGGCCGATTCCAGAGGCAGCTCAATCGATGGGGATCAGGAGGCAGGAGGCGCGCGCGGCTGGAACGCGTGTCTTGCCGATTCCAGATGGCTGAATTCGGTGTCGGTGGTGCGGTAGAGCAGCTCGACCGCCTGCGGCAGCAACAGCAAAGGCGGCGTCGCGAACGTGACCGTGCCGGCCATCGCGACCAGTGCGCAGATCGCGCAATTGTCGTCGCCCGGCTGCTCGCGATCCGGTTTTGTCGGGGACTGCTTCTGGACCGCTGCGCGGTCGCGCGAAGCAATGCTCCTGGCGCTATCGGCCAGTTGGCCTTGCGCGAGCGGCGCAGCCTGCGCGAACCAGTGGCTGTGACCGAAGGTCAGCGCGAACTGCACCAGCATCGCGAACAACGCGAGCCGGGCGCCGTGCCTGATATTCGACCGGAACCACTTCATCTGAAAACGCCACCCCGCATCGCGAGGCGCCGACCGGGCGTCGCGATGTTATATTGTAACATCGCCCGAAGGATGAATGGATGTCAACCGCCGCCGCAACGGCCCAAGCGGACCGTTGCTCAATGTGTCGTTCGGGCAACTAACGCCCCTCGCGGACCCAGGTCGCAGCAAACGCGCCGAGCAGCAGCAACAGGCCGATCAGGCCGGCGAAGATCGGCAGCACGCCGACGCCCTTGACGACGCTGGCGTCGCGCATCCGCACGCCCATCCAGCCGTCGCCGGCAAAGGTGCTGGTCGAGCGCACCGGGACGATGCGCGGCAGCTCGACGCTCCCGCCATCCGCGATCCGCACCGCGCTGCCGCCGGTCGCCTGCGTCAGCGGCCTCAATGTCTCGGTGGTGGAGGTGACTTCCGAAAACTCCTTCGGATTGGTCGGGCCGACATTGATCAGCGCCTTCAGCGTGCCGTCGGTGGCAGCCCACAGGCCGAGCTCGCTGGCGGGAAGGCTGGCGCGCCATTCGCCGGGGTCGCCGGGGCTGAGCGTCAGATCACGCGAGACGCCGGAGGGCGAGGTCACGCTCACCGGCTGCACGCTGTCAGCCATGGTCTGGCGCACCACGATGAGATCCTTGCCCTGCACCTGGAGGCGCAGCGCTTCTTCATCGAGGTCGGGCTGCTTCATCAGCCAGTGCGACATCCGCCTGAGCAGATCGAGATGCGGACCGCCGCCCTCATAACCGCGCGCCCACAGCCAGATGTGGTCGGACAGCAGCAGCGCGACGCGGCCTTCGCCGAAGCGCGACAGGAACAGCAGCGGCTTGCCGTCCGCGCCTGTCATCACCGGCGGGTTGACCGAATTGCGGGTCTCGACGGTGCGGAAGAAGCGGCTCCAATGTGGCGGCTCGAACGCCGAGCCCTCCAGCCCGCGCGTCACGGGATGGCGTTTGCCGATGTCGGAGAGATGCGCATAGAACGGCTTCTCGGTGACGCCGACGGGTTCTGCCGGCAGCACGGTGTCGAGCGGAGTGCGCCAGATGCTGGTGTTCGAGGCATAGTCGGGGCCGGCCGACACCAGCACCGCACCGCCGGCGCGCACGTAGCGCGCGATGTTGTCGAAATAGGCGATCGGCAGCACGCCCTGGCGGGCGTAGCGATCGAAGATGATCAGCTGGAATTCATTGATGTGCTGCTGGAACAGCTCGCGGGTCGGAAACGCGATCAGCGACAATTCGTTGATCGGCGTGCCGTCCTGCTTCTCCGGCGGACGCAGAATGGTGAAATGCACGAGGTCGACGCTGGCGTCGGACTTCAACAAATTGCGCCAGGTGCGTTCGCCGGAATGCGGCTCGCCGGAGACCAAAAGCACGCGCAGCTTGTCGCGCACGCCGTCGATGGCAACGACGGCGCGATTGTTCACCGGAGTCAATTCTCTCTCGAGCGGCGAGGCCTCGATCTCGACGATGTTCGGGCCGGCATGCTTGATCTCGACGTCGACGCTGGCGCTCTGGCCGCTCGCAAGCGTGCGCTCGTTGATGACCTCGCCGTCGCGGCGGACCGTGACCTTGGCGCGCTCGCCGGTGACGCCCTGGTCGTCGAGCTTGTAGGTGATGGTCTGGTTCTGGCCGACGATGCCGAAGCGCGGCGCCGCGGTGATCGCGATGCGGCGATCGCGCTCGTCCTTCTGCCCGGTGACCAGGGCCTGCACCGGCGCCTGGAAGCCGAGCGCGGCCGCGTTGGCCGGGATATCGTGAACGCGGCCGTCCGTGATCAGGAACGCGCCGGCGACGCGGTCGACCGGAACGTCCGACAGCGCGGAGGCCAGTGCGCCGAACAATTTTGTGCCGTCGGTCTCGCCGTCGGCCTGTCCGGCCTCGACGACGCGCACTTCAAGTCCCTTGATCTTCTTCAGGCTGTCGACCAGCGCCTCCTGTGCCTTCGCGGCTTCCTGGTTGCGCTTGCCGAAATTCTGGCTCGGGCTCTTGTCGACGACGACCGCGGCGACCGAGGTGAGGGGATCGCGGTCTTCGCGCGTGAAGGAGGGATTGGCGAGCGCCAGCAGAAACAGCGCCAACGCAGCCACGCGCACCGCCGCGCCGCGCGCCCGCGCAAGCATCAGCACGATCGCGATGACCACGATCGCAGCGAGCGCGATCCAGAGCACGATCGCAGGGACAAGCGGCGTAAAAGCGATGCCGTAGTTCATATTGATCCTATTGCCCGAGACGTTCGATCAGGGCCGGTGCGTGCACCTGGTCGGCCTTGTAATTGCCGGTCAGCGTGTACATCACGATATTGACGCCGGCGCGGTAGGCGAATTCGCGCTGGCGCGGCTCGCCCGGCGTCAGCGGCAGCATCGGCTGGCCATCGGGACGGAGTGCCCAGGCGCCTGCGAGGTCGTTGGAGGTGATGATGATCGGCGAGACGCCGTCGCCGCCGCGCGCGGGCTTCTGCGCGGTCTCGTCGTCGTCCTCGCGCGGCAGCGCCTCGACCCAGGTCTGGCCCGAATTGAAGCGGCCGGGGAAGTCGCGCAAGAGATAGAAGGTCTTGGTCAGCACGTGCTCGCGCGGCACCGGCTCGAGCTCGGGCACGTCGAGCGAGGACAGGATCTCGCGCAAGGCCTGCATGCCCGGCGTCTGCGATGCGCCGTTCTCGCCGGGCAGCGCTTCGACCGCATCGCGGGTGTCGAAGATCACGGTGCCGCCCTGCTTCATATAGGCGTCGATCTTGTTGATGGCGTCCTGCGGCGGTTTTGGCGCGCCCGGCACGATCGGCCAGTAGATCAGCGGGAAGAAGGCGAGCTCGTCGCGCGCGGGATCGACGCCGACGGGATCGCCGGCCTCGAGCGCGGTGCGCTGCGCCAGGAACAGCGTCAGGCCGGACAGGCCGGCCTTGACGATGGAATCGACGTCGGCATTGCCGGTGACGACATAGGCGAGGCGGGTCTGCGAGGTCGACTTCATCGCGAACTCGTCCGACACGCTGTCGGCGCGCGACGGCGTCGGCGACAGCACCGCGACGCCTGCGAGCACGAAGCCAAGCAGGATCATGGCGGGCGCAGCGCGACGGCGCACCAGCGCGGCGAGACCACCGCCGAGCAGCGCCACGATGATCGCGTCGACCAGAAACAGCGCGAGCGCAGTCGACAGCAGCCAGCCGCGCAAGTCGCGCGGCTCGGCATTGGTGTAGGTGGCGTGCCGGGCGCGGAGGCCTGCGGTGTTGAGGGCTGCGATGCGGTCGGCGTTGGCGAGCGTGTTCACGGCGAGCGGTCCTTCTGCCGGACCGTAGAAGCCGGGCGGATGGTCCGGCGTGGCGCGGTCGCGATAATCAGCCGTCAGCGGCTTGGCGGTGGCGGGCGGCGGCCCGAACGCGCCGAAGCCGTCGAGCAGATGCAGCGGCGCCAGCGTCTCGGCGGTCGCCTCTGTGGCAACGCCGGGGCCGGGCTTGGCGGTGTAGCCGGACATGTCGACGACACGCCTCAGCATTTCGACGAAGGTGCCCGACATCGGCAGATCCGACCAGCGCATGTCGGCGCTGACATGGAACAGGCTGACCAGCCCCTTGCCGCGATGCTCGCCGGTCACCAGTGGCGTGCCGTCTTCGAGCGAAGCCCAGCTCTTGGTGGCGAGCACCGCATCGGGCTCGGCCAGCACCTGCCGGCTCACGGTGACGTCCTTGGGCACGACGACGCCCGCAAACGGACCGTCGGCGGCGAAGGTGGCGAGATGCTGCGGCTTCTCCCAGGTCAGGCTGCCGCCGAGCGTGCGGCCGCCCTTGCGCAGCTTGACCGGAACGAGGTCGTCTTCGGCTTGCGCCAGCCGGGGGCCGGCGAACCGCACCAGCACGCCGCCCTGGTCGATCCAGGCGTTGAGACGCTCGCGCAGTTCGGGCGCAACCGTGCCGACATCGGCGAGGATGATCATCGGCAGCTTCTGGTCCAAAAACTGCGTGATGCCCTGCTGCGGCGAGCCCTTGTCGGCCAGCCGCACGTCGGCAAACGGCGCCAGCGCGCGCGTCAGATAAAAGGTCGGCGCCAGCAATGGCTGAGCGGTCTCGCTGCTTGCACCCGAGACGATGCCGATGGCGCGCCGTCGCCAGCGCTTGTCGAGCAGCTGCACCGCGCCGGCCGAACGCTCGCCGGAAATCTCGAGCCGCGAGATGTCGTTGCGCAGCTCGACCGGCAGGTCGAACGCCGCCTCGGTCTCCTTGTCCTGCAGCCCGAACGTGAAGCGCGCCTCGCCGATCGGCGAGGCCTTCTGATCCAGCGCCCGCACGGTGCCGGCGGCAATGCCGCCGTCGGTGCGCAGCACCTTCACCGTCATCTTCGCTGCCGCGTTTTCCGCCGCAACCAGCGCCAGCGGCGACGAGGTGCCGCCCTCGAACAGCGTCAAGCTGCGATCCCCTAAGGTCTTGCCGAGCCCTTGCACGAATTCTTCGCCGCGGCCGGTGTCGACGCCGTCGGACAGCCAGGCGATCTCGCAGTCGCCGGTCGCTTTCAGGAAGCGATCGATGGCGGTGAGGGTTTCAACGCGCTCGATCGAATAGGGCTTTGGCACGATCTGCCGCAGCGCAACGCGCGCTGCGCCCGCCGGCATCAGCGTGATGTCGCGGTTCGGCTCGGACAGCGGCACCAGCGCGATCGCGCGGCGGTCGTTGTCGGCATTGGCGATCAGCTCGTCGGCGGCCCTGATCCTGATGTCCCAGTTCGAGGCGGCGCTCCAGCCGTCGTCGAGCATGATCATCAGCGGCGCCTTGCTGGCGGCCAATCCCGTTTGCGGATTCCAGATCGGGCCGGCGGCGGCGAAAATGACGAGCGCCGCTGCCAGGAGTCGCAGCGCGGTCAGCCACCACGGCGTCCGCGACGGCGTCTCTTCCCGTGGCGCAATGTCGAACAGCAGGCGGGTCGGCGGAAATTCGATGCGGCGCGGCCGCGGCGGCATCACGCGCAACAGCCACCACAGCACCGGCAGGCTGATGAGGCCGATCAGGAGCAACGGTTCGGTGAAGGCGAGCGGCAATCCCATCATGCGGCCGGCCCCGCCTTGATCGAGGTGGTGCGGGCGCCCGACTTGCTCACCTGCATGCCGGCATGGAGGAACAGCAGGAGTTCAGCCGCCGAGCGGTCGGTCGAATGCGTCGTGAACAGCCAGTCGAGCTTGTTGGTCTCGGCGCGGATCTGGTCGCGGTGCAGCGCGAGCCGCGCGGTGTAATCCTCCGCCCAGCTCTCGGCGCGGCCGGCGGTGATCACGCCGAAGCCTTCCGGCTCGACGAACTCGACGCGGCCGGAATAGGGAAACGATTCCTCGGCGGGATCGACGATCTGCACCAGCGTGCCATGCGCGCCGGAGCCGGAGAGCCCTGCGAGCGTGGTCCTGATCTCTGATATCGGCGACCAAAAATCCGACAGCACGATCGTCTCGGCGAGCGCGGCAGGGACGAAGGATGGCGGCAGGCTCAGCCGGTCGGCATCGTCATGCAGCATCGCCTGGGCCATCTTGTCGATGACGCTGCTGCTTGCGGTCGGTGCCATCAATCCGGGAATGCCGACGCGCTCGCCGCCCGCGACCAGCAGCTCGGCCAGCGCGAAGGCAACGATCAGCGTGCGCTCCAATTTGGATTCACGCGCGGTCTTGGAGGCGAAGGCCATCGACGGCGAACGATCGGGCCAGATCCACACCGTGTGCGAGGCTTCCCATTCGAGCTCGCGGACATAGAGATGGTCGTCACGCGCCGAGCGGCGCCAGTCGACATTCTGCGAGGGCTCGCCCGATACGAAGCGGCGGTATTGCCAGAAATTTTCGCCGGAACCGGCGCGGCGCCGGCCATGCAGGCCGTGGATGACGTTGGCGGCGATGCGGCGGGCCTCGAGCACCAGGCGCGGTAGCGAAGCGGCGAGCGTACGGCTTTCGCCATCGGCACGTCGGATCGCTACTGTCTCCTTCGCTGTGTGCCCGGTCTCTGCGGCCATCAACCGATCCGTGTCTTCAATTGCCGGATCACGTCCGGAATCGTACGCCCCTCGGCGCGCGCCTGGAACGTCAGCGCCATGCGGTGCTTTAGGATCGGCTCGGCGAGGTCGAGCACGTCGTCGACCGAAGGCGCGAGACGCCCGTCGATCAGCGCGCGGGCGCGCACCGCGAGCATCAGCGACTGGCTGGCGCGCGGGCCGGGACCCCAGGCAATGAACTTGCCGGCCTCGCCGCTGTCCGGGCCCGGACGGGCCGAGCGCACCAGCGAGAGGATGGCTTCAACCACGGAATCGCCGACCGGCAGGCGGCGCACCAGCCGCTGCGCCGTGATCACCGCATCCGCCGTCAATGATGCCTTTGCCAGCGTCTCCTCGGCGCCGGTGGTCTCGAACAGGATGCGCCGCTCGGCGTCGCGATCGGGATAGTCGACGTCAATCTCCATCAGGAAGCGGTCGAGCTGCGCTTCGGGGAGCGGATAGGTGCCTTCCTGCTCCAGCGGGTTTTGCGTTGCGAGCACGTGGAACGGCTTTGGCAAATCGTGGCGCGCACCGGCGACGGTGATGTGCTGCTCCTGCATCGCCTGCAGCAGCGCCGATTGCGTGCGCGGGCTGGCGCGGTTGATCTCGTCGGCCATCAAGAGCTGCGCAAAGACGGGACCGGAGATGAAGCGGAACGAGCGTTTACCCGCGGTGCTCTCGTCGAGCACTTCGGCGCCGAGAATGTCCGACGGCATCAGATCGGGCGTGAACTGGATGCGCTTGGCGTCGAGACCGAGCGTGACGCCGAGCGTCTCGACCAGCTTGGTCTTGGCGAGGCCGGGCACACCGATCAGCAGCGCGTGGCCGCCGGAGAGGATGGTGACCAGCGTGTTCTCGATCACACGATCCTGGCCGAAGATCACCGATGCGATCGCGTCCTTCGCCGCGCGCACCTGGCTCGACACCTGCTCGGCCGAACGGACGATGCCGTCTTCGAGTTTCTCGACACTTTCCGCCATCCGTTAGCTCCTTAAGCCTGCCACGCGGCTATCTTGCGTCGTCAAATGATCTCATCACGCTGCATCATGGGCCCTATGCTAGACTTGCAGGAAGGCCATGTATTCGTTGAATTAACCTATCCCCACCTTATCGGCTTAGGGTTATGTAGGGCATCACGAAGTGGCGACCTCCACACCGGATTAATCCGGGGTGGAACCGCGCACCGATTTACAACGTAGACTTACAAACCAGACCTGCACCAATCGTGCCAAACGACATCCGTGCGAAATGACAAAGTCAGGGCAAACCATGGCGAACCAAGGGCAGAGCGCCGATCGTGGTCTTGAGGGGCTAACTGCCGCCGCCAAAAGTGCTGCCAATACCGAAGGCGCCAAAAAGGGACTGCCTCCGGTGCATCTGTGGAATCCGCCGTTTTGCGGCGATCTCGACATCCGAATCGCTTCCGATGGTACTTGGTTCTACATGGGCACGCCAATCGGGCGTCACGCGCTGGTCCGCCTGTTCTCGACCATCCTCAAGCGCGAGGGCGACAAGCATTTCCTCGTGACGCCGGTGGAGAAGGTTGGCATCCGCGTCGACGACGCTCCGTTCATGGCGGTCGAGATGCTCAAGGACGGCGAGGACAACCATCGCGTGCTGAGCTTCCGCACCAATGTCGACGACTGGGTCACCTGCGACGCCGCGCATCGGCTCCGTTTCGAGCAGGCCAGGGACGGCGGATTGACGCCCTATCTGCATGTCCGCGCCGATCTCTGGGCCAAGGTCACCCGCGCGCTCTATTACGATCTTGTTGACATGGGCGAGGAGCGGATGGTCGATGGCCAGCCGATGTTCGGCGTCGAGTCGGCCGGCGAGTTCTTCGCCATGGCCGACGCGGAGCAGGTGAGGGCCGCGCTTTGAACAAGCCTATCTCCAAAAGCGAGAAGAGCGAGCCGGTCGCTTTCCGTTCGGCGGATTTCTTCGCCCGCTCCAGAGCGAGGCTCGGCTTCGACGTTCCGCCCGGGCTGTTTGATCCGAATATCGTACCCGCCTCCGGCGATCCCGGCACCGACAAGATGCTCGAGATCGTCGCGCGCGAGCAGCCGGTGCGCCCCGCAGCGGTGCTGATCGCGGTGGTCGACCATCCCGAGCCGACCATCCTGCTGACGCAGCGTTCGGCGAACCTCAACGATCACGCCGGACAGATCGCCTTTCCCGGCGGCAAGATCGACGCGACCGATTCCTCGCCGCTCGACGCCGCGCTGCGCGAAGCGGAGGAGGAGGTCGGGCTGTCGCGCGATTTCGTCGAGCCGATCGGCTATCTCGATCTCTATGGCACCGCGTTCGGCTTCCGCATCCTGCCGACGGTGGCCCGGGTGCGGCCGGGCTTTCAGCTCACCATCAACCATTCCGAGGTTGATGACGCATTCGAAGTGCCGCTATCCTTCCTGATGAATCCGGCGAACCACCAGGTGCACAGCAAGGAATTCCGCGGCATGGAGCGGTTTTACTATGCGATGCCGTTTGCGGAGCGCTACATCTGGGGTGCGACGGCCGGAATGCTGCGTGTGCTGTATGAGCGGATCTATTCGTCATGATCCGGCCGGTCCTGACCGAGATCGGAATTTTTCTCATCCCCTTTGCCGTCTATGCGTTGTTCCTGGCCGCCACGCGGTCGGGCCTGTTCGTGCAATCGTCCTGGCCGATCACCGTCGTCGCGCGCCTGGTGCTGGCAGCGCTCGTGCTCGTCATCGCCGGACTGATTGGGCTGGCGCATTTCTCCGGCGCCGCGCCGAACTCGACCTACGTTCCCGCCCATATCGAGGACGGCAAGCTCGTGCCGGGCAGGGAAAAAAGCTGAATGGAAAGATAAGGGCCGGACGATGAGCGCGGAGCCGATACTTGCTGGTGCGCCCTGGCTGACCTCAGGCGGGACGGCGCGCGTCCTGCAACTGCTTAACGCCAATGGCGAGGAAGCGCGCGTGGTCGGCGGCACCGTCCGCAACGCGCTGCTCGGCCTGCCGCCGGGCGACACGGATATCGCGACCACGGCGAAACCGGAGGAGGTGGTGCGGCGCGCGAAAGCTGCCGGCATCAAGAGCGTGCCGACCGGCATCGACCACGGCACCGTCACGCTCGTCATCGACAGCGTGGCTTACGAAGTCACGACGCTGCGCGAGGACACCGAAACCTTTGGCCGCAAGGCCAAGGTCGCCTTCGGCCGCGACTGGGTGAAGGACGCCGAGCGGCGCGATTTTACGATGAACGGCTTGTCGGTCGACGCGGCGGGTGTCGTCTACGATTATGTCGGCGGCATCGCGGATGCCAGGGCGCGCCGCGTGCGCTTCATCGGCGAGCCTGACCAACGCATCGCCGAAGATTACTTGCGCATCCTGCGCTTCTTCCGCATCCATGCCGCCTTCGGTGCCGGCGAGCCCGACCGCGACGGCTATCTCGCCTGCATCCGCGGCCGTGCCGGTCTTGCGACCCTGTCCGCCGAGCGCGTGCGCATGGAGATGCTGAAATTGCTGGTGGCGGGCGGCGCATCCGCTGCCGTGCTTGCGATGGCCGATGCCGGCTTGCTGCAAACGCTGATCGGCGGCGTCGCCTATACCGGTCCGCTGACGGCGATGATCGCGATCGAGCGTGCGCTCGATCTGCCGGCAAGCAGCACGCGCCGCCTCGCCACGATGACAGTGGCCGTGACCGAAGACGCCAAGCGCGTCGCGACCCGTTTGAGGCTCTCCAATGCCGAGGCCAAGGCGCTGGATTCCATGGGGCATCGCTGGTGGCGCTTCGCCACCAAGGACGAAGCCAAAGCGCGGCGTCTGCTGTATCGTCTTGGTCCCGAGCGCTATCACGATCGTGTGTTGCTGGCCTGGGCGCGCAACGGCGGCGACGTGACCTCGTCGCGCTGGCGCGAGCTCGCAGAGCTGCCGCAACGCTGGACCGCGCCGAAATTCCCGCTGAAGGCCGCCGACTTCATTGCGCGCGGAATGGCGGAAGGACCCGCGCTCGGACATGTGTTGACACTCGCCGAGGACGCTTGGCTTGCGGCGGATTTTCCACTAGAGGAAGCCGCACTCGCTGCCATCGCCGATCAAGCTGCGGCACGCATCAGCCGCGATGAGAGAACGTGACCATCGTCTCAGGCTTCGCCGACATCTCGATTTTTCAGCTGCTGCTGGTCGCGTTGATGGCGTTGTTTGCTTCGATCATCGGTGGTCTCGCCGGCTATGGCACCGGCGCGTTGATGCCGCTGGTGCTGGTGCCGCTGGTCGGTGCCGAGCCGGTGGTGCCGATCATCGCGATCTCCGCGCTCTTCACCAATTCCAGCCGTGCGATTGCCTATCTCCGCTATGCCGATCGCCGCCGTGCGCTGATCGTGCTCGCCTGCGCGGCGTTGACCACCGCGCTCGGTGCCTACGGCTACACCCGCCTCACCAATGCCGGCGCGGCGCTGGTGATCGGCACCATGCTGATCCTGAGCGTACCGCTGCGCCGCGTGCTGCGGAGCCGCGAGGTCAAGATCGGCGACACCGGCCTCGCCGCGGGATCCGTCGGCTACGGCGTCCTGGTCGGCGGCACGTCGGGCTCGGGCGTGATCCTGCTCTCGCTCTTGATGGCCGCGGGCCTCGAAGGCGCCGCCGTGATCGCGACCGATGCGATGGTCTCGCTCGGCACTGGTCTGATCAAGATCTCGGTGTTCGGCCTCGCCGGCGCCGTCACCGCACAGGTGCTCGCCTTCGCGCTGCTGATCGGCGGCATCGCCATCCCCGGCGCGTTCCTCGCAAAAGCCTTCGTCGAGCGGATGCCGGTGCAGATCCACACGGCGATTCTCGATGTTGCGGTGATCACCGGCGGGCTGGTGATGATCTCGGCTGCGGCGAGGCAGCTGATCGGGTAGATGGCCCTGGCGTCAGGCGGGGTTGAGGCACCGATGGTCAATATCGCAGCGCAAGCAAAAGCCGGTGCGCGATTCGGAACTTTCGGAAGATTCCGAGGTAGACCGGATGGCCAATGGCAGGGAGTGCCGCCTGTAGCGCATTCTGAGGTACCTGGTCTGGTGTAAGCCCGTCAGCCCAGCAAATTGGCCTCAGCTCGGCCAGCCCGAGTTGGGGCCGATTTTTGCTGGCAATTGGCAGTGGGAATGGGCGACCGGTCATGGTGTCAAAGGATCTGCCCGAACAAGATTCCAGCGTGAGGCCTGGGAGGACAACCAATGTTCTGGGTATTTTGGGACACGATGCTTAAGCGTGTCCGTATCCACCACCAGGACTGCGGAGCGTGCCGGAACGGCCAGGGAATGCAGCAGGGAAGTATCCGCGTTGGCCGCGGCAGCACTTATTTCTGGGAGGAGTTTCCCAGCTATCCAGAGGCCCTTCGGAAAACCGAGCAGCTTCGCCGAGCGGGCATGATTGCTCAAGGCTGTCGCGTCAATTGCAGCCTTTGCCATCCAGAACGTGCAAACAAGGATTCGGCTTAGGGTGCATCAAGGACGCCTGTCAGACGCCGGCGTCACGTTCGGCGAGCAGCGGCGACGATGTCCCGTTCATCTCTAGAAGTTGTAGTTCAGGCCGACGCGCACCAGATTGCCGTTGTTGTGAAATCTGTACGTGATCGTGTTGTTCGCATCGCCCGGAAGCGGCGCGTAATCCAGGGTGAGGTTTTGCCTGCCAAGATCGTAATAGAGGTATTCGACCTTGGCTCTCCAATTGCTGGCAAACGCGTACTCCAGGCCGCCGCCCGCCGTCCACCCGACGCGAACCGCCGACGAGCTGGCGCTGATCAGAAATGGGCCCGCGCCGTTCGGCACGCCAATGGTATAGATGCTGTCATCGACCTGGCCATAGGCGAGGCCAGCGGTCGCAAACGCAAGCAACCTGTTGTTCAGGGTCGTAAACCCGAGGCGACCGCGTACGGTCCCAAGCCAGCCCAGCTTCTGGGTCGCGGATTCGGTATTGGCATCGATGAAGCCGCCGCCGATGAAAGGGGTCACCGGGAACACGCGCGTGTCGGTCTTCTTCAGACCACTGTAGTTGATGTCGGCTTCAATACCCGCGACCCAATTTGACCCGAACTGGAAATTGTATCCAGCCTGAGCTCCGCCGGTAAAAGCGGTATCACGGACATCGAAGCTCGGGAATTGGCCGACGGCCTGGCGCCCGGAAAAGTCAACGCCGGTGGTCGTAAATGACACCGGGTCCGCCCGTCTGTCGTTCCAGATGACGCCAAAATTGCCGCCCAGGTAGAACCCTGTCCAGCTGTAGGCGACCGGTACCGCTACCGCAGGCGCCGCCTTGTAGACGGGTGCAAGATCGGCCGCGTTGACCGATCCAGTGACCACAATCGTGGCGATAGCAGCAGAAATCCACGCTCGCACAGACCATCTCCCGTCAGCCCGTGCGCTTATCTAATCACAAGCAGGCGACGATACCTGTGCACTTCAGGCAACACCCTGTGAAATACTGATGGAAAATCGAAGTTCCACTCGGCCATGGTTAACGAACCAGTCGAGCTGCGCCGCCGACCAAGGAGGCGGGATCAGCGCCCAGGGGAATGGCAAACGGCTATCCCGGCTCCTCCCGTCGATTGCGGAAGCCACATGTGATGCCGATGCGCTCCACACTATGCCGGTTGTTTCCTTGGCTGACCGTGCTGGCCCTCGCGGGAGGCCCCACGGTGGCTGCCGCAGACGACGTGGACAGCTGCGCCAGGCAATCCGGCGACGCTGCCATCGCGGCATGCTCCCGCGCCATCGCGTCGGGCGAATTCACAGACGAGGAGCTTGCGAAGATCTACCTGAACCGCGGCGTTGAACATAAAAACAGGCGCGAGCTCGACAACGCCCTCGCCGACTACAGCGAGGCGATCCGGGTCGACCCCAGGCGCGTCGCTGCCTACTTCAACCGCGGCAACGCCCGGCAGGCCAAGGGCGAATTCGATCGCGCCGCCGCCGATTACAGCGAGACCATCCGGCTCGATCCTGGCCACGCCAGGGCCTACAACAACCGCGGCGTCACCTGGTCGGAGAAGGGGGCGGCCGATCGCGCCATCGCCGACTACAATGAGGCCATTCGCCTGGATCCGAACTACGTCGAAGCCTACAGCAATCGCGGCAACGCCTGGATCGCCAAGGGCGACCGCGAACGCGCCATCGGCGATTACGATTCTGCGCTCCGCCTCGATCCGAAATATGTCGAGGCCTACGACAACCGCGGCGACGGTTTCCTGGCCAAGGGCGATCTCGACAGTGCCATCGCGGATTACGACGAAGCGATCCGGCTCAATCCGAAATTTGCCAAATCCTATTACAACCGCGGCGTGGCGCGGGAGAAGAACTGCAGTCTGCAAGAGGCCTTGTCCGACTTCGAAGCGTACGCGCAACTCGTTCCGTCCGACCCGGATGGCCCGAAGTCGATGGCGCGCGTCAAGGCGGAATTGAGCGCGATGACGGGGCGGCGCTGATAGCCGGTCCGTGCACTGACCTGGCCAAGTTGCCAACTGGCGGTCGTCACAATATCGTCGATCGCACGACGCCCGATGTTCTCAGGAGCCAACACCATGAATGTGGTCTCTGCGACCCGCGGGATCAATCGCCCTCCGGGGAAGATCGACATCCCAGCTTGAGAACGCGGCAAAATCCTATCTTGGTCGAAGCAAGAAAATCGCCGACATCACCAGGGACAGCTTTCCGCTTCCTCATTTCGGCGCGCATCTGGAAGGGCTCAGGACAAAGCTGCTGACTGGCCTGGGCTTCGAAGTCATCCGCGGCCTGCCGGTGGCAAATTACAGCCAGGAGTTTGCGGCCACGATATTTTGCGGGGTCGGCGCGCATCTGGGATCGGCGCGGTCGCAGAATGCGGCGGGTCACATTCTCGGTCATGTCCGTGACGTCGGCGCCGATGCGAGAGATCCGAACACCCGGATTTATCAGACGTCGGAACGGCAGACCTTCCACACGGATTCGTCCGACGTGGTTGGGCTGTTATGCATTCGCGAGGCGATGGAGGGAGGGGACTCTCTCCTGGTCAGCACGACGTCGATCTACAACGCGATGTTCGACAGGCGTCCCGACCTGGCCGCTCTCCTGTTCGACGCAATCGCGACAGACCGGCGCGGCGAGGTGCCGGAGAACGAAAAGCCGTATCTCGAAATCCCGGTGCTGAATTGGCACGCGGGATTCCTGACCGGGTTCTATCAGCGCCAGTATATCGACAGCGCGCAGCGCTTTCCCGATGCGCCAAGGCTGACGCCGGCTCATGTCGAGGCGCTCGATCTCTTCGACGCGCTCGCAAACGACTCCAGCTTGCATTTTGGCATGCGGCTTCAGCCGGGTGACATGCAGTTCGTCTACAATCATGCCTTGCTGCATGATCGGACCGGATTCCGCGATTGGCCCAATGCAAACCAAAAGCGTCACTTGCTGCGCCTTTGGCTCAGCATGGAAGGTGACCGGTCGCTGCCTGATTGCTTCAGGCAGCGCTATGGCTCGATCGAGATCGGCAACCGTGGCGGCATTATCACCAAAGGGACCCGTCTGAACGTTCCGCTGGATTGATGGTCTGGCCCAAGGACTTGCAGGCTCAAGCATCTACGGGCTGAACACGCTCTGGAGAAATCGCTCCTTTTCGCCAGGCGCATAACCCTGACAAGCGCCGTAATACGGTTCAGGCTTGTTACAGTCCGGGGTGCCGGATCGGTCCTGGAGCGGCAGGCGAGTGGGTGCGTAAGCAAAGCTCGAAGCGGAGCTTGGCGCGAACGTGCCCGGATTCGAGCGAACCACAACGTGCCGGTGGGTGTGACGCGCCGGCGCCGCGTTCGCAACGCCGCACAGGGCGATCAAAAGGCTCAAAGCCAAAATGGAACGCATCGCTTTTTTCTCCAGCTGTCCCTTGTGTCCTTAACTAGGGCCAGGCTGCAGAGTCCCAACGGGTGTCGGCTTCACGACTGGTCACATCCCCGGCATCTATTGCGCCGTTCGGCGCGTTCGGGGCTGCGGAGCCTGCTGCTGGTTGAACCTCACGCGCGGGTTTATGTCGCAGTAGGTGTTCCACCGGCCGGATGACGAGGCCAGGCACTGTTCTCGCGTCGAATACATGCATTCGCCGGGTCTGCCGAGCCCGCCGCCAAAGACGCACCAGGGATAGTCGCGCTCAGCGTGCGCTGCGGGAGCGAGCCCCGCCACCATGAAGACAACCAGCAAGGCGATCCGCATGAGATCCTCCATCATGTCAGCCGAACGGCAGGTGCCGGACGCCGGATATCGCTAGTGAATTGTGGCCTCAACAGCAAGCATCAACCCGGCGTTACACGACATCGTTCCTGACGAGTTGCGAAAGCTCCGCGCAATTGCTGCCGCCGCAATCGCACCTATCGGAGACGCAGACCGCGGTCTGGAGGCGACGGTGGCTGCGCGGACGGAGGTTGCTGCGCATAAGGGTTCGCCACGCACATGGCGGAAAGGCCTGCAGCGGTCGCTCTACACTCGTCCCACGAACTGTACCGGCACGAAATAGAGCTGGAACCGCCCCACTCCCACTTCTGAAGGCAAACCGGATAATTGCCGCCGAACCGTTGAGCTACGGCGGGAGCCGGCGCAGACATTGCGATCCAGATGATCAGGAGAAAGGGAAGCGCGCGCATCGTGTGACTCCGAGGATTTGCGGATCTCAGGGCACTGCGAACCACAGAGATTTTCGGCTTTCCGTGCACGGCGGCAATACTAGGCCGCGCGCCTCCGCAGCGGCAACAGCAATAACACATGCACGTCCATGGCCTCCGATGGTTCTTCTGCCGCTCCTACTCGATCGTTGCATTCACCGTCATGACCGACCTGCCTGAGCCGTGTGGACCCTTTCCTTCACCATAGATGGCGAACGTATCGTTGCCCTTGTAACCGGATGCCGCGGTGTACCTGAACGTCGTTACGTTGATCTGTCTCAGCGTCCCGTGCGCGGGCTTCTGGGAGACTCCCGAGTTATGCATCGCTCCCGGAAGTCGCATCGGGAAATTGCACGTTCCGCCCGACCTGACCGCGAAGTAGGCCGTCATGTCGACGCCAAACACGGATGGATGACCGGTAACCCGGCAATCTGAGACGGCGAAGGCCGCAACCGGCGTCAGGCTCAGGACAGCAGCGACAGCCAACATCCGCATGCTCGTCTCCCGCAAGGATGAAGTGGCATTCGCGGCAATTGATCCCGGAGCGTCGGGAGAACCATTGATTTGAATCAACATGCCGACCTGTGTCGACCAGGCGATTGAAGAGGCGGACTGGCAACGTCTGCTGTTGGACCCCAGCGGACGTTGGTAGCGCTCACCGCAACGTCAGCAAGTGACGGACGTTAATGGTCAGTCTTTCCTGCCATCCAGATCGGGATGATCTTTGTAAATGTTGTCCTGAAGCACGGTGTCTATCCGAGCGATGATATCGCCGACCGATGTCCTCAATCTCAGAAATTCGTCTGCTGGAGAGGCTTCTTTGGCGAGCGTGAGCGCCAGGGATAACTCCTCAATGACCCGCTCTACGTGCCGCTTAAATCGTGCGGCTGATTTCGCGTCCATAGAACCATCTCGCGGGAACAGGGCCTGCCTTGCAAATGGCAGCATATCTACATCTCGATCAAGAAGCTTTCGAAATAGCTAGAGCGCTACGTTCCGCTCTTGGCCCTTGCGCGAACTCCACCGATGTCCACATGTGCCGGAGCTGAGCGCGCCGGTCTGACCAGGACGCGCGCCTGCTCATCGTACTCGTCCGTGTGGCCAACAGACCACAACCGCCGACACTGTCTCCATGCCCGGGGATCCCGGATTTGGGCCCGCCTGGAGCATTCCATCGGCCCGCACCACCACCTCGGAATACGGTGAGACGGCAGCCCGTTCGAGGAGCTCGCGCAGCCTGGGATCCAGACCATCCCCGCGCGCGGCCGCAATCGCATTGAAATTGGTCATCGACATGGTGTCGCTCCTGATTTGTCCTCACGACCGAAGCTAAGCGCACGCGCTCCTGCTCAAACTCCGATGCTTGCTTTCAAATCGAGAAGAATTCCGACGACCTTCCGCGGCTCAGGCGGTTCACGAGGCTTCCCTGTCCAGCAGGGCGCGCTTGCGGTCCACGCCCCAGGCATATCCGGAGGTCGACCCGTCGTTGCGGATCACGCGGTGGCACGGAATGGCGACTGCGAGCTTGTTCGCCGCACAGGCGCCGGCAACGGCGCGCACTGCGCTGGGCGCCCCGATCCGCTGCGCGAGCTCGGCATAGCAGACGGTCCTGCCTGCAGGAATCTCCTGAAGCGCCTGCCAGACCCGTTGCTGGAACGCGGTGCCGCGAATGTCGAGCGGCAGATCGAGACCGATCTCGGGTGCTTCCACGCAGCCGACCACGCGGGCGACCATCGCCTCATAGTCCCGGTCAGCGCCGATCAGACGCGCCTTGGGGAAGCGATCCTGGAGATCGTGGACCAGCTCCTCCGCGTCATCTCCAAGAAGAATCGCAACCACGCCCTTCCGGCTCGACGCGACCAGAATGGGGCCGAGAGAACTTTGACCGACCGCGAACCTGATCTCCTCGTTCGCGCCTCCGGCGCGATATTGCGATGGCGTCATGCCGAGCATTCCGGTCGACTTCTCGTAGAACCGCCCGCTCGAATTGAAGCCGGCGTCATACATCGCCTCGGTCACGGAATTGCAGGACGCCAAACCTTCGCGAACCTTCCTGGCACGGAATTCGGCGGCATAGCTCTTCGGCGTCAGTCCGGTGGCGGCCTTGAAGATTCGATGAAAATAGCCGGGGCTCAAGCCGGCTGCACCGGCCAGCTGCTCCAGCGACGGCTGCTCCTCGCTCGCCTCGATGATGCGGCAAACCTTGGCGACCAGCGTGGTGTTTTCGGCCTCGACCGAGGGCCCGTCCGGATTGCAACGCCTGCACGGTCGAAAGCCGGTCGCCCTCGCACCCGTCAGGCTGTCGTGAAGCTGGACGTTCTTCGGGTTTGCCGTGCGTGAAGGACAGGATGGCCGGCAATAGACCCCCGTCGTCGAAACCGAATACCAGAACTGGCCGTCCGCCGCCTTGTCCCGCGCCAGGATACGGGCCCATCGCGGATCATCCGCGACCGGCAGGGGAATCTGCTTCCGGAACTGAAGGGTTGCTGCGGTCATAGGCTGTAGTCTCCACGATACCGCAGATGTTGCCACCCGATTTCCGACGGTGCTCCAAAAACAGACGGGGCCCGCACAATGTGCGGGCCCCGTTCGACGAGATCGGCGGTGCCGATGGTGCGGAAGCGTTCCGATCAGGCTGCCGCCTTGAGCAACCCGAGCTGGGTCAGTGCGGTGACGCCGTCATCGAGACCGATCTCCTCGACGATTCTGCCGTCGATCACCTTGAGCACCGTGGTGCCCGTGAAGCGCATCTTGCGGCCTGTCGCAGCCGGCAGGCCGCCGATCAGGAAATCGCCGAAGGCCGGGCCGGTGTGGGTGCCGCCGCCCTCCCATTGACCGACGACATAGTCGCCCTCGGCGATCAGGTCCGCGGTGCCCCAGAAATTGAGATCGGGGAACGCGGCGCGGAAGTCGGTCATGAACGCCTTGATGTCCTCGCGGCCGCGACGCGGTTCATGCAGCGAATATTTGAGCAGCATGTCCGGCGCGGCGATCTCGTCGATGACGCCAAGGTTGACGGTCTTGCCCCAGAATTCGGTGAACCAACGACCGACGACGGCCTTGTTCTCATCTTGCTTGCTCATCGAAAAACACCTCTCATTTGCAGGAATCATCGATCGACTCTCGATCGCTGCAATGTCTAGGCGTTGCCCTCGCGCATCAAACTCCGGTTCTTGTCCTGAAATTCGAAATGCCCTGACCTTCCGGATGGCGGAGAAAACTGATCTCTCGCGCGAGAGGTGAGGCGAGCACGATCTTTGGGTGAGAACTCAACGAAGGTCCGGCTTTGGCCCATCGCAACAGTTGGCGCGGTATGGCGTGACGTCCGGAGTTAGTAGCAAATCGGAAGTAGCTTCCTGACTAGCACGTCACGTCATGTGCTATGCACCAGTCTGGGCCATTCTCGGGTGCGGGTCTCCCCTGTATCTTCGTTGTTTGCCATCGATAGCCGCGACTGAGCATGCACTGTTTGAATGCAGCGGTATCCGCAAGGCCTCGAATGTCACCAGTCTGGCTATAGCAAAAATCGAGCGCGGCTTGTGAGACAGCGGCGCTGCGCGGGTGCCCGTGCGGCCTGATGAGATCCCGGTAAACCTCATTTACGACTTGGTCGGCGCGCACGGCAACGCAGCTTGCAAGCAATAGGACTAGAATAATCATCACCCGTTGCATGGGCTCGCAACCTTTGCCTTTTTGAATGACCGCAATAGTTGGTCACGTTCAGCGCCGCACTGGTTCGAATCTCTCAATGACAAACTGGAAAGCCAAGCGTGACAGGCAACACTCCGAACCGCATCGCTTGTCCCCTTTTGGCCCATCAGCGAAGTGGCGACACCTTTCATTGAGGTTCGCTTGGTGGCGTAGCGCGGACTGACTTTGCTCACCCTGAGTTCTTCGCATTTTGACCCATTGCCGAAGTCGCGGGTTCAATAACTTTGAGCGAAGGAATTAACTCCAAAAGAGAGATTTTTCTGCCATCAAGTCGGTTGTTTGACTGTCGAAGGCTCCACAATGAAATTTCCTCTGATCTCGCTCGCAATTGCCGCGGCGACTGCATCTCTGGTGTCGGACGCAAACGACGCTTTTGCAGCCGCTCCTTATTCCTTTTCTGATCACCCGTCGCAGGACGGTCGTTGTATCGGTGACCACGGCATCGGCGACATTGATCGATCCGAGAAAGCTTGTCTGGAACAGGTTGGCGATCTGGCCCGGCGCGTCGGCTCTGGTTTGCAATTGAACTTCAGGAACGGGAAGACGAGAATTTATCTCAACGAGGGAGCAAAGTGTCAGAGCCATGAAGCCGAGGGCTGTGTAAAATATCAGCTAACGGGATATTTTCCCGAGCACGACCTTGTCCTGATTGAGGTCGATTATTGGGAAGGTGCAAGCTGGCTCCTCGTGAGGGCCAACACTGGTGACGCCATGGAAATCGTTGCGCCCCCGCACTACTCGCCGGATAGGCGCTGGCTTGCCTCGGTCGCCTCGTCGATCGGTCCCGCCGGACCTCCCGATGGGATGGATGTCGTTCCAAGCACGCCCGATCCATCTCTCAAGGAATGGCACTATCGGACACCGGACGACGAGGATTGGCTCTACGAGTTCACCGGCTGGGACGGAAACACGCGCGTCAAACTTCTTGCATCGTCTCTCAGAGCCCCCCAACGAAGTGTATCGACTTCGATCGAGCACCGTAATGGCGACTGGCACCTGAGAAAGCCGCGATAACTTCCGCTTCTGGCCCATCAGCGAAGGAGCGGCGCGCCTCGTTGAGGTCCGCTGAGTGAGGCGTGGCGTCCTAGATTTGCGCAGGTTGATTGCATCGCATTTTTGACCCGAAGCGGTCAAAGTTGTCCGCCAGCACCACTTGCATTCGCTTCGCTTCAACCGGCTAGGCCAGCAAAGGAGACAGGGGGCGGTGCCGGGTTGGCAAGATGGGTACGAGGAGATGGAAATTGACGACCATAGTCGAGATTCGGGTGACAGATCCGCTCATGTCGGCGGTATATGCCTTGCGACGCGAAGTGTTCGTCATCGAACAAGGCGTCCCGGAAGAACTTGAAGTCGATGAGAACGACAAAGTCGCCGCTCATCTTGCCGCACTTTCTGACGGCCACGTCATTGGGACGCTGCGCATTGTGCGCCATGAGCACACGGCGAAGATCGGCAGGATGGCGGTATCGGCGAATTCACGGAAAAAAGGGATCGGAAGGGAGTTGATGGAGTTCGCCGCGGCCGCCGCCTCCAGCGACGGCGCCCAGGAAATTATTCTGGCAGCGCAATTCACGGCACGCGAGTTTTATGGACAACTTGGGTACGTACAAGAAGGAGCGATCTTCGACGATGCAGGCATATCGCACGTGATGATGCGCAAGAAACTTCGGCGTTGAGTCCCCGGTGCGAGCGCGACGGCAGCAAGGTGCAGTTCGTAAAGACTGGGATTCGAATTGACTGCTTATGGGCCCATTGCGGAAGTGGGGGCCTAAGGCCCTTTCTTAGAACTGGCCGTGTCCTGCTCTGAAAAAATAAAGGTTGGCGTGGCCTGCAATTGCCCCGGGTCTTCGCCGGCGGTCGGCCGTATGACGTCGTATTGGCCGAGAGCCTAGACGGACTATCGAGCCCAGCTGCGCGGCACCGCCGAGTCGGCGGTGCCTGGTTGCAGCTTATCCGACTTTAAGGTCACCAGCGGCTCCTCCCGCTCTTCCTGATTGTCTCGGATGCGCGCGCGCAAGCGAGAAATTCGATTAGTCGACGCGATCGAGCAGGTTCATCAGGTCCTTCACGCGAATGCTCTCCAGCGAGCGCACTGCAGCCGCGATTTCCTTGCGCAGTCCTTCGTCCGCGCGATCGGCCGCGAGATCGTCGAGCTTCGCCACGATTTCATCCCAGGTGAATGGCCGCGTCGCGAACCCAGGGTAGTCGTTCACTTCATGGGTGTACGACTTGCCGCTCGTGAGCCGGACGGTGATGCGACTCGGCGTCTCGCTCGGGTAGCGAGTGGTGAAGCCTTCGTCCGGTCTAACTTGGACCTTTCGGAGGAGCTTCTGGACGTCCGGTTTCGCAATCCGCTCGGGTGCGAGCTGCGCCGGCTGGACGCTCCCGTCGAGGAGCGCGACGGCGAGAAGGTAGGGGAGGCTGTGGTCCGCCTGTTCCTTGGTGTGAACGTCAGTCTTCGGACCAAATCTTCCACCGCCCATGAAATCGTAGGCGTCCTGGAAGGCGTCATTCTCGATGCTCTCGACCTGCGCCGGATCGATTGCGTGGGCGTTACGCAGCTCGAGCATGCAATGGATCGACGCCTGGCCAGGAACCGCGGTGTTGTAGCTCTTCAGGGCGAGTCGGTCGAAGGCGTCGAGCTTCACGCAGTCCCAATCGATTCGGATCTGCTCCCCGAGTGCTTGAGCCAAGCCATCCGTTCCTTCGACGACGTACCTCGGGCCCGTCACGCCGCGCGACGCCAACAAGACCCCATGGAAACACCCCAGTGCCAAGTGGGAAGACGAGAGACCCTTCCATTGCGAGATCGGCGTCGTTCGCGCGACGAGCAGTGGAATGAAGTCGCCACAGATCCCGAGGGCCGCTGCCGTCTTTTGGTCGTCGAGGCCGAGCGCTTTGGACAGTCCGGCTGCGAGCGAATACGAAAGTTGTGTGGTGAGGTCGAACCCGTGGGCCATGAACGGCACCGACGCGGTGAGCTGCGCTTCGACTTGATAGGCCACCGCCAACGCGGTCAGGAAATCCTTGCCCGAAAGATCGGCGTGCTCGCCGGCGGCGAGGATCGCCCCCGTATTGTCCGAGGGGTGGCACAGCCCGCCTCGGGCGAGATAGCTGTCCATGAAATCGACGTATCGGATGAGCGCCGTATTGTAGAACGCCGCATAGACAGGGTTGGCGCGGCCACCGCCGACCAGCGTGCAGCGGCCGCCTGGACCGCCGAGTTCATCGGCTTGCGCGCGGCACGCTTCGATCGGTGGCGCGCCGAGCGCATTGATGGCGCACGCCACTGCGTCGAGGATGCTCACCTTGAGTCGCTCGCGCCGCTCGGCAGTCAGGTCGTCGTATTTCGCGCGCAAAGCAAAGCGTGCGATGCCATCGGCCTGGCTGGGGCCCGAAATGACCGGCTCCGGTTTGCCCCTCGCAACAGCTTCAATCTGGGTCATGATCCGATTCTCCTTGTCGTTAGAACGTTCGGTTGCGCCGCATGAACGACGAACTATGTCCGCCGCTGTCCATTGTCGCTCGCTGCATGTGCCGCGTAGCGGGCCTCCATGAGGTCGAAGGCCGGCTTGTCCACCAGCCTCTGGCGCTCCGCGAACGATGTGACAGCGCGCTCGTCGAGGACGCCCTTTTCCTTTAACGTCGACAGCGTCGACAGCATGCCATGCACGGCTCCTTGCAAGGCGGCGTTGGCGTAGAGCACTAAGCTGAAGCCCATTTCGGCCGCCGCTTTCTCGCCGATAATGGGTGTCTTGCCGCCGAGCACCATGTTGACCAGCTGAGGCGCCATCAGGCGACGGGGGACCGCCTTGAGGTCTTCAAGGCTTTCTGGAGCCTCGACGAATGTGACGTCCGCGCCCGCCTCGATGTAGCGACCGGCCCTCTCAATGGCCGCCTCGAAGCCTTCCACGGCACATGCATCGGTGCGTGCGATGACAACCAGATCCTGCCGCCGGGTGTCGACCGCGGCCCGCACCTTGCCCACCATCTCCTCCAGGGAGATCAACTCCTTGCCGTCGAAATGACCGCACCGTTTTGGCGCATGCTGGTCCTCGATTTGAATGGCGCTGGCACCGGCTTGCTCCAGGATGCGAACCGTGTGGGTGACGTTGACCGCGTTGCCAAAACCCGTCGATGTCGACGATCAGCGGCAGATCGATCACACACCGGATGGCCATCACATGATCGGCTACCTGGTTCAGGTCCATGAACCCAAGGTCCGGCAAGCCAAGGTGCATATTGGTGAGTCCAGCCCCGGTCAGATAGACCGCCTTAAAGCCCAGATCAGCAATGATCCGCGCCGCGAGCGCATTTGGCGCGCCAGGCAAAATAACGCCTTTCTCCTCGCGCAGCATCGCTCGAAGCGTCTGGATGTGAGAAGTCGACATCATTTCCCTCCTGCTCTCTAGAACGACCCAGGTCCAGTCCAAATCAGGCCAGCTGTTCGCCAATCGGGGTCTCTACCGAGGCTCTGGTCGGCGAAGTTCTTGCTGCGACGTAAACCATCCCGTATCGGAAGCAGACGCGGGCCTGCCGGCTCATCAGCGACGGAGTGGTGAGACGCCTTGCGCCGATCGCTAGACCGGGTTTTCCGCGAAGAGACGCGCGACCATCGCCGAATCGAGATAGGCCCTTACTCGGTCGATGGTGCCGCCATCGAAGTGGACGACCCAGCAGTACCTGTTGTCGAACCTTAGTCCGTTCTTCGCCGTGGCCAAGGAGTGAAGTTCCACGACAGCCTGATCATCCTTTACGAGCAGATGCTCGACGACGAGTTGAGCTCCGCGGGGCAGAACCTTGGCGAGCTTCGCGAAGGTCCCGGCCACGAAATCGGATTTCGACTTATAGTGACCGGCGAGGGTGTGTGTGCCTTCGACGATCCAGTCGACCTTATCGTCGACATGCGCGAAGAACTTCGCGCCATCGCCTTGCTCGAGACCCTTGAAGATCTTCTGGACGTAGTCTTCGGTGATCATGAGTTCCTCCTTTGTAGACGCGAGCGACCTATTCGCTCGACATTGGCTTGGACAGATTGTCCTGTCCCAAGACCTAGACCCGCGCGTCTCATTGGTCCAATATATGATACTAACTAATCTCATCTGTTTTGGAGATGACCTTGGAGCTGCGCCACATCCGATATTTCCTGGCGGTTGCCCAGGAGCGGCATTTCACGAGGGCGGCGGCCAAGGTCGGCATCGGCCAACCGCCGCTCAGCCAGCAAATCAAGGACCTCGAGCGGGAGGTCGGTGCTGCGCTGTTCCATCGTTCCGCCCACGGCGCAGAGCTTACCGAGGCCGGGACAGCGTTCTTGGCAGGCGTGAAGGAGATGCCCTCGATCGCCCAGAGGGCGACGATGGCGGCGCGCCGCGCGGCGCGTGGCGAACTGGGGTCGCTGCGTGTCGGCTTCACCTCAACCGCGACGTTCAGCGTCGTCGTAACGTCCGCGATCCGCAGCTTTCGACGCGCCTATCCCGAAATCTACCTCACGCTGGAGGAAGCCAATACGGCGCGTCTCGTTACCGGCTTGCGCGAGGGAACGCTCGACGCCGTCTTCTTGCGGCCAGGCACGCTCGATACCGGAGAGCTGCAGCTGCGCCGGCTCTCGGAGGAGCCGATGGTAGTCGCCCTTCCCAAGCGTCACTCTGCTGCCGGCCTGCAAGAGATTGATCTCGGAATGTTGAAGGACGATCCGTTTCTGCTGTTCCCGCGGGAAGTCGCTCCGACGGTTTACGACACGATTGTCGACGCCTGTCGAAAGGCCGGGTTCGAGCCGATTATCGGCCAGGTCGCCCCGCACTTTACATCGATCGTGAATCTCGTGGCCGCAGAGCTTGGCGTATCGATCGTCCCGGCGTCGATGATGCAAGTGCGCGTGACGGGCATCGTTTATCGGCAGATTGCCGGCCGGTCGCCGACGACGCGGCTTGCTCTCGCCTACCGGCGAGGAGAGACGTCGCCCGTGGTGCGCAATTTCATCGTGCGGGCCGGCTCGTAATGCTCGTAGGACCCGGGGCTATCTCCAGCACCATCGTCTTATATCGCGAGCACCTATGCCTGAGCCAACGCAACTGTGGGGCTATCCCTTTGCTCAAGCTCGGTGTCGAAGGGGGCGGCAAGAAAGAGGGGCAGCGCGGCAGCGAATTCGCTCCTGATCATCACGCGGCTTGATCATCACCCAGTTCGACGTCTGCAACTGGCCCATCTGCGAACTCCAGCGATGTCCGCTAGTGCGCCGTTGTTGGCGGAGAAGCGGACATCAGATGTGCCGGAGCGAAGCAACTCCGATCTAACCAGGATACGATCTCAGGCGCGACTACTCGTCGTCCTCGTCGTCTTCTTCCTCGTCTTCGTCGTCCTCATCGTCTTCGATTTCGAGGCGCTCGAGCGTGGCCAGCGGCAGCGTCTCGCGGAACAGATCGCCTTCCGAGCCCATCCAGAGGCAGACGATGTCGTCGCCTGAAATTGCACTGCAACACTATTTTGTTTCATCCAGATCGGGATGATCTTTGTAGATGGTCTCGTAAAGCATACCGTCTACAAGCATACCGTCTACGCGAGCGATAATGTCGCCGACTGATGTCCTTAACCTCAGAAACTCATCCGCTGCACAGGCTCCCTTGGCCAGGGTCAGTGCCAGGGTTAGCTCCTTAACCACTATATCCGTGTGCCTCTTAAGTTGTGCGGCGGATTTCGCGTCCATGACAGTTGTCTCGATTTCTCATGCGGAGCGCTCTACTACGGCCCGATTAAGCGCCAACAAAGCTGTTTCCGAAATTTCGACCTGACGTGAACACGCCACCTAAAGCCGGCGCAAACTGACTTTCGCAAAGCCGTGATTGCGGCTGTGTCAGCTTGTGGCCCTTCGAAGCTATCGGCATTCTCCGCAATGGCAGCTCTCGACCCGAAGCAAGCTTCCTCCGTTCATGGAAAATTGAGCATTCGCCGCGTTCGCGGTTGACTGCCTGCTGTCATGCAACTCAAAAGAGGTTGTCGGCATCGACCATCTTCCCCGACGGTCAAACTGAGACGAAGAGTGAATCCTTTCCGCAAAACCGCAATCCTGGCTCTGCTTGCTGTAGCGAGTTTGGCTGTAGCGGCTTGTTCAGGCCAAGAGGACGCACAACTCACCTGTGCGACGACTATTTTTGTCGCCGACAAACTCATGGAGGCCGGCAAGGTCCCAGTTGACGACGCGTTACGAAATAAAGCGAACGAGGCTGAGATCAATTATCAGAACGCATCGGTAACTTTCAGAAGACTGGATACACGCGAACCTGAAGGTGAGACCAAACGTCTCATGGAGCTTGCGCATATTTTCGGTCGCGAACGTGACCGACTTCTCAGAGAGCTATCACCAGACGAAATCGTCACGCGAGCAAAGACCTGTATCGAACAGGCACCCCCGAAAGGACGAGGGTTTCCACGTCCTGATGGCAGCTATTGACCCATTGCGCACATCAATGTGCATTCAAGCTGCCGAAAGCGATGTCGGCTGGTGACCCAGGCTGTGTAAAAACGCCGTCGATGCTATGATTCTCTTGCTGAATCGGCGGGGGAAGTGATGCGGGGTTTCGTTCAAGGGGCGGATCGCCAGCAGACGACGCTGTTGCCGGAATGCCTCGATGATTGGGTCGACGAGAGCAATTCTATTCGCGCGGTCGATGTGTTCGTGGATGCGTTGGATCTGCGCGACCTCGGGTTCGATGGCGTTGATCCTGCGGCGACCGGCCGGCCGGCGTACCATCCTTCGCCGATGCTCAAGCTCTACATTTACGGCTATCTCAACCGGGTCCAATCGAGCCGGCGGCTGGAGCGCGAGGCAGGCCGCAATCTCGAGGTGATGTGGCTGACCGGACGGCTCGCGCCGGATCACAAAACCATCGCCGACTTCCGCAAAGACAATGGCCCAGCGATCAGGAAGGTTTGCGCGCAATTCGTCGAGTTGTGCCGCAAGATGGGCCTGTTGACGAAGGCCAGCGTTGCCATCGACGGCAGCAAGTTCAAGGCCGTGAACAGTCGCGACAACAATTTCACGCAAGGCAAGATCCAGCGTCGCCAGAAGCAGATCGAAGAGAGCGTGGCGCGCTACATGAGCCAACTGGACACCGCCGACCGCCAGACTGCCGCAGGAGAAGAGCCGTCGGAAACGGTGCAACTGACCAAGACGCGGCTTAAGGAAAAGCTGGCGAAGCTCGAAGAAGAAGTGAAGCGACTGGCCGCGATTGAAAAGGCATTGCTCGCCTCGCCCGACAAGCAGATATCGCTGACCGATCCCGATTGCCGCTCGATGGCAACGAGCGGGCGCGGCTCAGGCATGGTCGCCTACAACGTACAAAGTGCCGTGGACACCACGAACCATCTGATCGTCGCGCACGAGGTCACCAACGTCGGCGCCGATAGATCGCAACTGGCGACGATGGCGCAGGCGGCGAAAGCCGCGCTGCGCAGCGATAATTTGGACGTCGTTGCCGATCGAGGCTACTTCAAAGGTGAAGAAATCCTGGCATGCGAACAGGCCGGGGTCGCGGTGACGCTACCCAAGCCGCAAACTTCGGGAGCCAAGTCGGCAGGCCGCTTTGGGAAACCTGATTTTGTCTATTTGGCCAAGGACGACGTCTATCGCTGCCCGGCCGGCGAGAAGCTGGCGCACCACTTCACCGCTGATGAAGATGGCCAGAAAATGCGGATTTACTTGACGAAGGCGTGCCGCACATGCCCGCTCAAGGATCAGTGCACGACGTCCAACGAGCGCCGCATCAAACGCTGGGAACACGAACACGTCGTCGAGGCCGCGCAGACCCGGCTCGATCGGAACCGTCGAGCATCCATTCGCCACACTGAAGATGCGAATGGGTGCAACACACTTTCTAATGAAGCGGTTGCCCAATGTCGCAACCGAAATGGCGCTGAACGTACTCAGCTACAATCTCACGCGTGCACTGAATATCCTCGGCGTCGGGCCTTTGCTGGCAGCCATGCGGGCGTGAGGCGCGGCAGCAGACTAAAGGGCGACACCGATGGCCGCCCTCCGCTGCATGGAGGTGATGCGGAGCCGCGTTTTTACACGGCCTGGACCCGGAGCGGTCATTGCGAACGTGATGGACAGAGCCCGGTCTTGACCCATAGACTTGCCCTGCCACTAGGCTGGACTGGAGCGCACTAAATGGCCGAGGCTCGGGTCGAACGCCGGCTTGCAGCAATTCTCGCAGCCGATGTCGCGGGCTACTCGCGCCTGATGGGCGCTGATGAAGTCGGCACGCTCGCAGCTTTGAAAACGCGTCGGCGCGAGATCGTTGATCCCGCAATCTCTGCTCATAAGGGCCGCATCGTCAAGACCACGGGCGACGGCATGCTCGTCGAGTTCGCGAGCGCCGTCGACGCCGTGACTTGCGCGGTCGCGGTTCAGGAGAAGATGGCGGAACGAACCGCCGAGCCGCGCATCCAATTCCGGATCGGAATAAACGTTGGCGACATCATCATCGACGGTGATGACATCTTTGGCGACGGCGTCAATGTCGCTGCGCGCCTTGAGGGAATTGCCGAGCCGGGCGGCATCTGCATTTCGAGCGCCGCGTACGATCAGGTCCGCGATAAATTGGCATTCCCGTTCGTCGATCTCGGCGATCACGCACTCAAGAACATCGCGCGGGCGGTCGGTGTGTACGGCATTGCGGCGAAAGACATGACACGGGAGGAGGAGGCCGTTGGGGCCTCTGGCGACGCGGGCGATGATCGCTCTGGCGCTCGAACTCGTTCGGCCGGAGAACGCGGAACGCGGCCAAGTCTCGCGGTGCTCCCGTTTGATAACCTCAGTCATGACGCCGAAATTGAAGCCTTCTGCGATGGCTTGGTTGAAGATGCCATCACGGCACTATCTAGGTTTCGATGGCTCAATGTCGTCTCACGCAATTCAAGCTTTTCCCAAAAAGGACGGTCAATCGATATCCGAAAGATCGCGCGCGAGCTCAGCGTACGTTTCGTACTAGAGGGAAGCGTCCGGAAGTCAGGCGCCCGCATCCGCGTCACCGCGCAGCTCATTGACGGAATTTCCGGCAATCATATTTGGGCGGATCGCTACGACCGCGATTACTCTGCTGTCTTCGATCTGCAAGATGAGATCGTTCGCGATATCGTTGCATCGCTTGAATACGCGCTTTGGATCACGCTGGTTCGCGGAGATGTTGGTGCGCCAAACCCTGCAAGCTCGCCGCTGCGTGCAGCGGGATGGCATATCGCAGAATGTACGCACAATGGCAACCGCACCGCCATCGCCTGCGCCACCCGCGCTTTGGAGACCAATCCAAAGAGCGTCGCAGCTTATCAATACCTCGCAAATGCCTACATTGTCGATTTGATAACTGGCTGGACCGAGGATGAGGCGGACGCCGGAAATTTGCTGGAGGCGGCTCGCCGAGCGACATCCTTGAGCCCAGGCGACTATCTCAGCCAAGGTCTTTACGCCGTCGGGCTTGCGTTCGTCGGAAATCACGACGAGGCGTTGGCATACGCACGGCGCGCCTTGGCCCTCAATAGCAATTCCACCAATGTGCTAGGGCCCTGCGGGAACGTTTTGTCGTTTTACGGCGAGGCTCGAGAGGCGAATGAAATGTTCGAGCGGATGCTTCGCCTTGCTCCCGCCCATTTTTTCCGCGCAGGCTTCTTATCGCAAATGGCGCTCAATTGGCTTTGTCTGGGGGCGCCGGAGCGTGGCGCGCCGCTCGCAAGCGAAGCCGTGAAGCTAAAGCCGGAGGTGTTTTTCTGCCACATCACTTGCGCCAAGATCTCGGCCTCGCTTGGCCGTCACGACGCCGCAAAAGTTGCGATTGCCGACGCCTATCGATGTCGGCCAGATCTAGACAGCGCGCTTATCAATATCATGTTTCCGCATCGGGACAGGTCCATTCCGCGCCAATTTTCTGAGTTGCTGGGGGTTGCTTGAAGCGACGTCCACTGACGAGGTGTAGCACCTAGCTGCGCATCACCGCGACCGGCTGACGCTTGCTTTCGGTTCGCAGGTAGATGGGAAAATTCGCACCAGTCGGGGACTTCCGGTCTTGGCCCATCTGCGAACTCCAGCGATGTCCGCTAGTGCGCCGTTGTCGGCGGAGAAGCGGACATCAGATGTGCCGGAGCGAAGCGCTCCGATCTAATCAGGATACGATCTCAGGCGCGACTACTCGTCGTCTTCTTCCTCGTCTTCGTCGTCCTCATCGTCTTCGATTTCGAGGCGCTCGAGCGTGGCCAGTGGCAGCGTCTCGCGGAACAGATCGCCTTCCGAGCCCATCCAGAGGCAGACGATGTCGTCGCCTTTGACCTCTGCGACGGTCAGCGGCTGGCCGCCGGATTTCAGCATGACGACGTCGCCGGTTTTCAATTCCATGGGTGGTCCTTTCGGGTTGATCGATGAGAGCGAAGGCTAGCAAGCCGTCATGACACGCCGATCACGGGCTGCGTGGCCCGTGAATTGCGCCGGCTTGCGTGGACTGCGCGAAACGTCGATGGCAGAGGTTCGAGTGGGAAATCGCGCGATGGTCGCTTCCGGATTATTCCGTCCCAGGCGCGGCGATGGTGGCATCATGCGCCTGTTTTGCCCGACGCGTCAAATGATTTTTCGTAAAATCAGCAATCGCGTCGCGTTTGGCGGCAAGCCGTTGAATTTGCAGCAGCCGCCTACTGTGCATGGGGTTGTTTTCGGGATTTAGCCCGGCACGAGCTCGGTCAGCGAGCGGATGATGCGGTCGGGCTTGACGGTCGAACCTTCGGGCAGGCCGTCGCCATGCACGTCGATCCAGATCGCATAGATGCCGAGGCGCTGCGGGGTGACGACTTCCCATTCCAGATTGTCGCCGATCATCCAGGTGTCCTCGGCGGTGACGCCGAGCGCCTCCATCGCGTGCAGATAGGCGCGCTCCTCGGGCTTGCCGAAACCGTGCTCGCCCTCGATCTGGATGTGATCGAAGCGATGGGCGAGCTCGAAGCGCTCGACCTTGGCGCGCTGCATGTCGGCGGCGCCGTTGGTGACCAGCGCGAGCTTGACGCCGCGCGCCTTGAACGCGTCGATCGCATCATGCGCACCCGGAAAGACGAAGATCGCTTCCTCGCGATAGGTGGTGAAGCGGTCGGCGAGGCGCGCGGCGAGATCGTCGGAGAGGGCGCGGTGGCCGTTTGCGGCGAGCTCGGCGAAGCCGCCGCGCACCGTGAGCCGTCGCGCCTCGCCAAGCTTCATCCGCCACGCGGCTTCCGCAGTCGACCAGAAGTTTCGCGCATAGGCGAGCACGGCGGTTGCGACCTGTTGCGGCGGCAGCGGTGCGAGCTCCTCGGCGAATTCTTCCGCGATCGTGTTCCAGGCGATCTCGGGCCGGCCATAGGCCGACAGGATGGTATCGTCCATGTCGATCAGCATGGCGCGAGGGAGAGGTTTCACTACGCTCATGGCCATTTCACCTCCGGCGGCAGCGACGACAGGATCGAATCCACATTGCCGCCGGTCTTGAGCCCGAAGATGGTGCCGCGGTCGTAGAGCAGGTTGAACTCGACATAGCGTCCGCGGCGGATCAACTGCTCCTCGCGATCGTCAGCAGTCCAGGCGCTTGCGAAATTGCGCCTGACGATATCAGGGTAGATCTTGAGGAAAGCGCGACCGACGTCCTTGGTGAAGGCGAGGTCGGCGTCCCAGTCGCCGCTGTCGTGCCAGTCGTAGAAGATGCCGCCGACGCCGCGCGCCTCCTTCCGGTGCGGCAGATAAAAATACTCGTCGCACCATTTCTTGTACTTGTCGTAATCGGCAACGCCGTTGGGCTGGTCGCAGGCCTCTCTCATCGCGGCGTGGAAGGCGATTGTGTCCGCGTCCTCCTGCGTGCGCCTTCGGTCGAGCACCGGCGTCAGATCAGCGCCGCCGCCGAACCACGCCTTGGTGGTGACGACGAAGCGCGTGTTCATGTGCACGGCCGGCACGTGCGGATTGCGCAGGTGCGCGATCAGCGAGATGCCAGAGGCCCAGAAGCGCGGATCCTCCGCAGCGCCCGGAATCTGCGCGCGAAACTCTGGCGCGAATTCGCCATGCACGGTCGAGCAATGCACGCCGACCTTCTCGAACAGGCGGCCCGACATCATCGACATCACCCCGCCGCCACCGGCAGCACCAGAGTGATCGGTGCGCTGCCAGGGCGTGCGTTGGAAGCGGCCGGCCTCGCCGGAATAGAGGCTCTGCGGCGCGTCATCCTCGAGCCGCTCGAAGTTTTCGCAGATATCGTCGCGCAAGCGCTCGAACCAGCTGCGGGCGCGGGCCTTGCGGTCTTCTATTGTCGAAGCGTCCATGTCCAATTCCCAAACCGGATCTTGTAGGGTGGGCAAGGCGCCCTCGCGCCGTGCCCACCATCTCTCACCGTCGTCTTGAATGGTGGGCACGCTGCGCTTTGCCCACCCTACGAAATCTCACGGCTGCGGACCGTAGTAAGTGCAGCTCTCGTTGCAACTGTCGCGGTGGATGCTGACGCGGGTGAGCTTGCCGATGTGTGCGAGCCGCTCCCAGACGAAGCGCGACAGGTTCTCCAGCGTCGGTGCGCCCAGCGCCTCGATCTTGTTGAGGAACTTGTGGTCGAGCGTCACGCGCACCTCCTCGATGGCGCGCTGGAGCAGGCCGAGGTCGACCACCATGCCGGTCGCAGGGTCCGGCGTGCCGCGCACCGTCACCTCGGCGCGGAAGGAGTGGCCGTGGATCTCTTCGCTCGCCGCACCAAAGGTCGTTCCCGACAGCGAATGCGCCGCCTCGAAGCGGAACGATTTCGTCAATTCCCACATCTGTCCGTCAACCCGTCCTATCTGATGCCGAGCGATTTATGCGTCTGCACGCTCAGCCGCCATTGCGGATGGCGCAGGCAATAGTCGATCGCGCGCGCGGTGTTCTCTGCGACCGCTGGCCCGTCCATCGGCTGCAGCGAGAAGCGCTCGAAGGCGAGGCTCGCGAACGTCTCGGGTGCGGCGAGGGCCTGCGGATAGACCAGCTTCAGCTCGTGCCCCTGGCGCAGCACCAGCTCGCTGCCGCCCTTGGGGCTGACGCAGATCCAGTCGAGTCCTTTTGGAGGCGCGACCGTTCCGTTGGTCTCGACGCCGATCTCGAAGCCGCGGGCGTGGAGCGCGTCGACCAGGGCGTCATCGACCTGCAGCAGCGGCTCGCCGCCGGTCAGCACCACGTAGCGGTTGTCGGTGGACGCCGTCCATTGCGCGGCGATGGTGTCGGCGAGTTCCACGGCTGTGGCGTAGCGGCCGCCAAGCGTGCCGTCGGTGCCGACGAAATCCGTGTCGCAGAACTGACATGTCGCATCAGCGCGGTCGGCTTCGCGGCCGCTCCAGAGGTTGCAGCCGGCAAAACGGCAGAACACCGATGCGCGCCCGGCATGGGCGCCTTCGCCTTGCAAGGTCAGGAAGATTTCCTTGACCGCGTAACTCACTGGTCTCTCCTCGAACTAATCAAACTTGCAGGTTCCGGACCTGCCGGAGCGCTTCGCCTGCGGCCATCGCCGCGGTCATGGCGACATTGAGCGACCGCAGCCCCGGGCTGATCGGGATCACCAGCCGCGCATCCGCGGCCTCGACCACCGCGTCGGTGACGCCGGCGCTCTCGCGCCCGAATAGCAGGATGTCCGACGTCTGGTAATGAAAATCGCGGTAATCCGTGGCGGCCTTGGTGGTGAACAGCAGCAGCCGGTAGCTGTGTGCCGCGCGCCACTCCTCGAATTTCGACCAGGAATCATGTCTGACGATGCTGACGTGGTCGAGATAATCCATTCCCGCCCGGCGGAAATGCCGGTCGGAGACCGGGAAGCCGGCCGGTTCGATGATATGGGCGGCGATGCCCAGACAGGCGCACAGGCGGAGAATCGTGCCGGTGTTCTGCGGGATGTCGGGTTGGAAAAGTGCGATCTGCATGCGCGGTGGTCGGTCGGTTGTGGGCCGGAAATGTCTCAATAAAACATCGCTGGCCGCGGAATTCGTGCATTGCACGCTCCCGCGCCGTTAGCGGGCTTGCGCTCGTCCTGCAAGGGTGCCAATAGAACGATTCTGGACTGCTGTTTTTCGCCTTGTTTTGGTGGGGACACGCCAAGTTCTGCCGCCGCGGGGGGCCGCGGGCGCCGGCAGACTGTTCCGGGGACCTTGGGGGCTCCTGGAACGGTTCCGTCGGCAGCATAAGAAGAAAGGGTTGGAATCGTGACGACAGCGTCTTCGGCGGACCATCCGACACGCCGTGATTTCTTATTCGTTGCAACGGGGGCAGCTGCAGCAGTAGGGGGCGCAGCTGCGCTCTGGCCCTTTATCTCCCAAATGAATCCGGACGCCTCGACCATCGCCGCCGGTGCGCCGATCGAGGTCGATCTGAGCCCGGTCGCCGAGGGGCAGGACATCAAGGTGTTCTGGCGCGGCAAGCCGATCTACATCAGCCACCGCACCAAGAAGCAGATCGACGAGGCGCGCGCCGTTCCGGTGGCGAGCCTGCCCGATCCGCAGGCCGACGAGGCCCGGGTTAAAGCCGGCCATGACCAGTGGCTGGTCGTGATCGGCATCTGCACCCATCTCGGCTGCATCCCGATCGCTCATGAAGGCAATTACGACGGGTTCTTCTGCCCCTGCCATGGTTCGCAGTACGATTCGTCCGGCCGCATCCGCCAGGGGCCCGCGCCCGCGAACCTGCCGGTGCCGCCGTACCAGTTCGTTTCCGACACCAAAATCCAGATCGGCTGAGCTTCGGATCCGCGTCCGAAGCCTCGAACCGTCTCGTCGTATTATTTCCTCAGGATCGCATCATGAGCGGACCATCCGACTACCAGCCGAGCAATCCGGCCCTGCAATGGATCGAGCGGCGTCTGCCGATCCTGGGTCTCGTGCACTCTTCCTTCGTCGTTTATCCGACCCCGCGTAACCTGAACTACTGGTGGACCTTCGGCGCCATCCTCTCCTTCATGCTGGGGATGCAGATCCTGACCGGCGTGATCCTGGCGATGCACTACACGCCGCATGCCGATCTCGCGTTCAAGTCGGTCGAGCTTCTGGTCCGTGACGTCAATTATGGCTGGCTGCTGCGCAACATGCATGCCTGCGGCGCGTCGATGTTCTTCTTCGCGGTCTACGTCCACATGCTGCGCGGCCTCTATTACGGCTCCTACAAGGAACCGCGCGAGGTGCTGTGGATCCTCGGCGTCATCATCTATCTCCTGATGATGGCGACGGGCTTCATGGGCTACGTGCTGCCGTGGGGCCAGATGAGCTTCTGGGGCGCCACCGTCATCACCAATTTGTTCTCCGCCATTCCCTATGTCGGCGAGAGCATCGTGACGCTGTTGTGGGGCGGCTATTCGGTCGGCAACCCGACGCTGAATCGCTTCTTCTCGCTGCACTACCTGCTGCCGTTCCTGATCGCGGGCGTCGTCGTGCTCCACGTCTGGGCGCTGCACGTCGCCGGCCAGAACAATCCTGACGGCGTCGAGCCGAAGACGGAAAAGGACACGGTCCCGTTCACGCCGCATGCGACCATCAAGGACGGTTTCGGCGTCGCCTGCTTCCTGCTGCTCTACGCCTGGTTCATCTTCTACATGCCGAACTATCTCGGCGACGCCGACAACTACATCCCGGCGAACCCGGGCGTGACGCCGCCGCACATCGTGCCGGAATGGTATTACCTGCCGTTCTACGCGATCCTGCGCTCGATCCCGAACAAGCTCGCGGGCGTGATCGGGATGTTCTCGGCGATCATCATCCTGTGCTTCCTGCCCTGGCTCGATGCCGCCAAGACCCGGTCGTCGAAGTACCGTCCGCTGGCCAAGCAGTTCTTCTGGATTTTCGTCGCGGTCTGCATCCTGCTCGGCTATCTCGGCGCGCAGCCGCCGGAAGGCATCTACGTGATCGCCGGCCGGGTCCTGACGGTCTGCTACTTCGCCTACTTCCTGATCGTGCTGCCGCTGCTCTCGCGCATCGAGACGCCACGACCGGTGCCGAACTCGATCTCGGAGGCGATCCTCGCCAAGAGCGGCAAGGCCGTCGCCTCGATTGCGGTCGCGCTCGTCGCCGTCGGCGCGCTGTTCGTCGGCACCTTGCAGGATGCCCGCGCCGAGGAAGGCGGCCCCAAGCCGCCAGGCAACAACTGGTCGTTCGCGGGCCCTTTCGGCAAGTATGATCGCGGTGCGCTCCAGCGCGGTCTGAAGGTGTACAAGGAGGTCTGCTCCAACTGCCACAGCCTGTCCTTCATTGCCTTCCGCAATCTCGGCGATCCCGGCGGCCCCGGCTATTCGGTGGCGCAGGTCGCAGCGTTTGCCTCCGATTACAAGATCAAGGACGGTCCGAACGATGCAGGGGACATGTTCGAGCGCCCGGGCCGGGCAGCGGACTACTTCCCCTCGCCGTTCCCGAACGAGCAGGCCGCGCGCGCGGCGAACGGTGGCGCAGCGCCGCCCGATTTGTCGCTGATCACCAAGGCGCGGTCCTACGGCCGCGGCTTCCCGATGTTCCTGGTCGACTTCTTCAGCCAGTACCAAGAGCAGGGCCCGGACTATGTCTCGGCTGTGCTCCAGGGCTTTGAGGACAAGGCGCCGGCAGGCGTGACCATCCCGGAAGGCTCATACTACAACAAGTACTTCCCGGGCCACGCCATCAAGATGCCGAAGCCGCTCAGCGACGGCCAGGTGACCTATGACGACGGCTCGCCGGCGACGGTTGCGCAGTACGCCAAGGACGTCACCACGTTCCTGATGTGGACCGCCGAACCGCACATGGAAGCGCGCAAGCGCATCGGCCTCCAGGTGTTCGTGTTCCTGATCATCTTCGCGTTCCTGATGTACTTCACCAAGAAGAAGGTCTGGGCCGACTCGCACTGAGCGGCCTCCGCGGGACGAAAATGAAGAAGCCCCCGCGAAGGGGCTTTTTTTGTTGGACACGCGCGTGTGTTGTCCGGCGCGATTGCCTATCGCGCGCGCAGCCGCCAAGATACCTCCAGGCCTCTCCCCCAGAACATCGTCGGAGGACACCATGGGAACTACAATCACCTTCAAGCGCCCGGACGGCAAGGATGCATCGGGCTATCTCGCCAACGCCGCACGCGGCAACGCGCCGGGCGTGGTCGTGATTCAGGAATGGTGGGGTCTGTCGGACCAGATCAAGGGCCTGTGCGACCGCTTTGCGCTCGCCGGCTTCGATGCGCTGGCGCCCGATCTCTACAAGGGCAAGGTGGTGCCGTATCACGACACGGACGCGGCCGGCAAAGAGATGAACTCGCTCGACTTCATGGACGCCACCACGCAGACCGTGCGCGGCGCCACGCAGTACCTGTCGCGCAACGGCGCCAAGGTCGGCCTGACCGGCTTCTGCCTCGGCGGCGCCGTCACCATCATCGGCTCGGTGCATGTGCCGGAGCTCGCCGCCGGCGTCGTGTTCTACGGCATCCCGCCGGAGCAGGCGGCCAAGCCCGCCGACGTCAAGATCCCGCTGCAGGCCCATTTCGCCAACAAGGACGATTGGTGCACGCCGGAGCTGGTCAACGGTTTTGAAAAGGCCATGAAGGCCGCCGGCAAGTCGCTGGAGCTGTTCCGCTATGACGCCGAACACGCCTTCGTCAACGAGCAGCGCCAGGCCGTGCACGACCGCGAAGCCGCCGAGCTCGCCTGGGGCAGGGCGACGGAGTTTTTCCGCAAGCATTTGGGCTGATCACCCGTAGCCCGGATGGAGCGTAGCGTAATCCGGGACTCTCTCGTCGTGGCACCAACCCGGATTGCGCTCCGCTCCATCCGGGCTACGGCCGCCCAGCCGCCCTTGACGCCGTCCCCGCGCCATGGTGAGTATCCGCCCCATGAGCACCGCAGCCCGCCCATCCCGTCGTTGGTGGCGCACCTCCTAAGAGGTGGCCGGTGCGATTTATTTCCCCAAAATCGTCGAAGGTCGCCAGCACAGTGCGGCGGCCTGATCGTTTGTCCTGTGTGGCGTTCCCTCGGCAAGTTTCGTAAGAGGACCCCATGAACAGGACAGTCTTTGCCCTCCCGGCCAGAAGTGACTACGTCACCCGCGGCGGTCTCGCGATCACGCGCGTGGCCGAACAGTTTACCGGCGGCGCCAACAGGCTCGACGATCTCGTCAGCCTGCTCGACCGCCGCCGCGGCGTGGTGCTGTCCTCGGGCACAACTGTGCCGGGCCGCTACGAGAGCTTTGACCTCGGCTTCTCCGATCCACCGCTCAAGCTCGAAACCACTGGCGTCAATTTCAAGCTCGAAGCGCTCAACGCGCGTGGCGAGGTGCTGATCGCTTTCCTCGCTGACGTTCTGCGCGAGCCCTGCGTCGTGATCTCCGAGAAGACCGCCACGCGCCTTGCCGGCCATATCATCCGTGGCGCTGCGCCGATCGAGGAAGACCAGCGCACGCGGCGCGCCAGCGTGATGTCATTGGTGCGCGATCTCGTCGCCGCATTCTCCGCCAATGATGACGGGCTGCTCGGGCTGTTCGGCGCCTTCGCCTACGACCTGGTGTTCCAGATCGAGGACCTCGTGCAGAAGCGTCCGCGCGAGAATGATCAGCGCGACATCGTGCTCTACGTCCCCGATCGCCTGCTCGCCTATGACCGCGCCACAGGGCGGGGCGTCGTGCTCAGCTATGATTTCGCATGGAAGGGCAAGTCGACCGAAGGCTTGCCGCGCGAGACAGCCGAGAGCCCGTATCTGAAGACGGGGCGCCAGGGTTTTGCCGATCACGCCCCCGGCGAATATCAGGCCACCGTCGAGACCGCGCGCGCGGCCTTTGCCCGAGGTGATCTCTTTGAAGCCGTGCCGGGCCAGCTCTTCGCCGAGCCCTGCGATCGCTCTCCGGCCGAAGTGTTCCAGCGCCTCTGCGTCATCAACCCGTCGCCCTACGGTGCGCTGATGAATCTTGGCGACGGCGAGTTTCTTGTCTCCGCTTCGCCGGAAATGTTCGTGCGCTCCGACGGGCGGCGCGTCGAGACCTGTCCGATCTCAGGCACGATCGCGCGCGGCACCGATGCGATCGGCGATGCCGAGCAGATCCGTCAGCTCCTGAACTCGGAGAAGGACGAGTTCGAACTCAACATGTGCACCGACGTCGATCGCAACGACAAGGCGCGCGTCTGTGTCCCCGGCACGATCAAGGTCTTGGCGCGCCGGCAGATCGAGACCTACTCAAAGCTGTTCCACACCGTCGATCATGTCGAAGGCATGCTGCGCCCCGGTTTCGATGCGCTCGACGCTTTCCTCACCCATGCCTGGGCCGTCACCGTCACCGGCGCGCCAAAGCTCTGGGCGATGCAGTTCGTCGAGGATCACGAGCGTTCGCCGCGGCGTTGGTATGCCGGCGCGATCGGCGCAGTGAACTTCGATGGCAGCATCAACACCGGCCTCACCATCCGCACCATCCGCATGAAGGATGGTCTCGCTGAGGTCCGCGTCGGCGCCACCTGTCTGTTCGACTCCGATCCCGCCGCGGAAGATCGCGAATGCCAGGTGAAAGCCGCAGCGCTGTTCCAGGCGCTGCGCGGCGATCCGCCGAAGCCGCTGTCGGCGTTTGCGCCCGATGCCACCGGTTCGGGCAAGCGCGTGCTGCTGATCGACCACGACGACAGTTTCGTGCACATGCTCGCCGATTATTTCCGTCAAGTCGGCGCCAGCGTCACCGTGGTCCGCTATGTGCATGCGCTCGACATGCTCAAGCAGAAGAGGTGGGATTTGCTGGTGCTGTCGCCAGGCCCGGGCCGGCCGGAAGATTTCGGGATCAAGACAACCATCGACGCGGCGCTGGAGAACAAGCTGCCGGTGTTCGGCGTGTGTCTCGGCGTGCAGGCGATCGGCGAATATTTCGGCGGCGAGCTCGGCCAGCTCACCCATCCCGCGCACGGCCGGCCCTCGCGGGTGCAGGTGCGCGGCGGGCGCCTGATGCGCAATCTGCCGAACGAGATCGTGATCGGCCGCTATCATTCGCTCTTTGTCGAGCGCGACAGCATGCCGGAAGTTCTTGATGTCACTGCCAGCACCGAGGACGGTGTCGCCATGGCGCTCGAGCACAAGACCCTGCCGGTCGCCGGCGTGCAATTCCACCCGGAGTCGCTGATGTCGCTCGGCAACGAGGTGGGTTTACGAATTGTCGAGAACGCATTCCGGCTGAATGCGGGCGTCGATTGAGAGGCACCAATGACCTTTGACCACGACCTGAAGGCAAGCGTCCGCACCATCCCCGACTATCCCAAGCCGGGGATCATGTTCCGCGACATCACGACCTTGCTCGCGGATGCGCGCGCCTTTCGCCGCGCGGTCGACGAGCTCGTCAATCCCTGGGCCGGCAACAAGATCGACAAGGTCGCCGGCATGGAGGCGCGCGGCTTCATCATCGGCGGCGCGGTGGCGCATCAGCTCTCGGCCGGCTTCGTGCCGATCCGCAAGAAGGGCAAGCTGCCGCACACCACCGTGCGCATCGCCTATTCGCTGGAATACGGCATCGACGAGATGGAGATGCATGTCGATGCGATCCAGCCCGGCGAGCGCGTCATCCTGGTCGACGATCTCATCGCCACCGGCGGCACTGCCGAGGGTGCGGTGAAACTGCTGCGTCAGATCGGCGCGAACGTCGTCGCGGCCTGTTTCATCGTCGACCTGCCCGAGCTTGGAGGTGCCGCCAAGCTGCGCGCCATGGATATTCCGGTGCGCACGCTGATGACGTTCGACGGGCACTGAGCGATCGCTGCGATCGTCAGATCGCCTCCGCTTTCAGCTCGGCTCGCCAGTGCTCCCCGCGCTCCTTCAGCAGGGCATTCCTGACATAGCCGCTCTCCTCGTCCTCCAGCCGCTCGCATTCTCCGAACGTCAGACCGACCTCGCCATGCGCGTTCCAGGCCGCCTGGAGGCTGCGGCAGGGGTGGCTGCCCTGGCGCAGGGTGAACCAAATGCGGTTCTGGATGGTCTCGAGGTTCGGGGCTTGGCCGACCCAGGCTTCGCCCGAGGCCGCGCAGCGGACCACGTAGATGCCCGCAATGGTCTTCCGCTCCTTGTAGGCGGCGATGGCTGCTTTCCGGTCGATGCTCACGGGAGGGGCCTTGTTGAGGGACGCTGTAGCGTAGCCTCAGTAGCGGCATAGCCGTCGCGCGTCAATATTACCCGGATAAAATATTCAGGACCGTTGCAGGATCAGGCTGAGCTCGAGCTCGCGGAAGGCGAGGTAATTCCGCCGGACCCACTGGTGCAGCTCGGTCGAAGAGTCCTTCTCCTGGCGCAAATAGCCCGTGAAGGAGAAGTTCAGCCGGTCGATATAGGTCTTGAGGAAGCCGGGCAGCGCCGGCAGGCGGAACAGCCGGCCGCCGGCCATCGCGGGCGGCAACTCGCCGCGGATGATGAACTCGTTGTCGACGGTGATCAGGTTCATCCGCGGGATCTGCCCGCGCAGCATCTCGTGGGCGCGGGCCGAGACGCGATCGGTGTCGGCCACGAACAGGATCATCGGCGCGACATGCCGGCGTGCTGCTTCCTTGAGCAGGCCGATCTCGTCGGTCATCTTGAAGAACTCGTCGAAGGCGTGGAAGCCGAGGTCGATGACCTTGGCGAGCCCGTCGTCGACGATGACGCGGTCCATCAGCTGCATCTTGCCGTAGGTGTCGATCACATCAGCCGTTTCGGTGACCTTTGGCAGATAGTCGAGCAGCGACGGTTCCTTCAGATTGACGTCGAAGGCCGTGACGTTGCCGTTCTTGAGCAGCAGGAATTCGCTCAATAGCCGCGCCAGCAGCGTCTTGCCGACCTGCGGGCGGGGCGAGCAGATGATGTAGAGGGGTGTCGCTGGCATCACGGGCTATTATCTGAGCGAACTCACCGCCCAATCCAGCCGTATCTGCCCGGACTGCGCAACTATTTTTCGCTGCTGCGGCCGCCAGGCTTGGAGCCGACGATGTCGGTCAGGCGAATGCGGTCGAACTCGCTCCAGACGTTGGCGAGCCAATGCCGGACATAACCGCGCAGCACGAACGAATAGTTCGCGGCCTCGTCGTTGATGCCCTTGTTGGCAACGAATTTCAGGAACGGGACGGAGGAGACCTCGACCTGCTCATAGGCCATTTCGTTGAGCTTGGGGATGGTCAGCTCGGTCGCATCCTTGATGCGGTGGAAGTAGGAATTGTAGGTCGCCTGGTCCCACTGGAAGAACTGGGTATCGTTGATGAAATTCTTGACCAGGAAATATTTTGCGCCGGTCATGAAGCCCGCGGTCTCGGCGATCTCGTCCAGCGAGGCGATCGAGGGTCCCAGGATGTGGAACACCGCGAAGGTGATCTGGCCAGCCTTGGCGGCGTCGAGGAAACCGATGTCGCGCAGCGAGGCCAAAGCCGGCGAGAGCAGGCCGGCGCGGACGTCGATCACGGTCACCGACGGGCTCGTCGCATTGAGCGTATCGAAAATCTTCATCTGGTCCGACGTCGTCGTCATGTCGACGATCTCGGTGATGTCAGGGTGAAAGCGCTTCAGCGTGCCGCGCGGGGACTCCGTGTCGAAGGCGCGGGTCGGCACGTTGTTGGCGGAAAAATAATCGAGCAAGGTGCGCGATACGGTGGTCTTGCCGACCCCGCCCTTGTCCGCGCCCACCACAACCACTGCCGGCTTTGCCATTGCTGTCCCCTAACGCGCGCCCCCGATCGCGAGGTCGCAATCGGCCGGGCCCCAAATCGATGTCCCAAGGATGTCCCAAGTCTGCTGTTGGGCGCGAACATGGCAGAAACAAGGGAGAATTCAAATCTCTGGCACAGGCCAGCTGCAATTCCCGCAGTTTTTCCCATACGCAGTGAAACCGGCTTGAGGCGCGGCAGATCGCACGCTCAGTGGCGGCCCCACGGACCGATGGGATTGCCGATCGGACTGCCCAACGGATTGCCGCCTGCGGTTCCGGAAGGGCTTGGTGCAGGGACGGGCGGTGGCGTGGCCCGGCCGCCTGCATCGTTCCACGGACCCTGCGGTAGTGCCGGTGGGGCGTCCTGCTGATCAGCCTGTGCCTCGGGCTCGTCTGCGGCGGGCTGGTCCGTCTCATCGGCCGGTGGCGGCAGCGGACCGGGATCATGGCCGCCGGCGAATTTGACCAGCGCGTCGACGCGGGACTGCACCGAGGGGTGGGTCGCGAACAGATCTGAAAAGCCTTCGCGCGGATTGTCCAGGCACAGCTCCATCACCGCCGAGGTCGCACCCGGCAACTCGCCGCGGTTCTCAATCTTGCGCAGCGCCGAGATCATGGCATCCGGGTTTTTCGTCAGCTCGACCGAGCCTGCATCCGCCAGATATTCGCGCGAACGCGACAATGCGAGCTTGACGACCTGCGACACCAGCCAGGCCACCACGATCAGCACGACGGCGATGATGATGACCACGATTGCGCCGCCGCCGGAGCTCTTGCTGTCGCTCGACGACGAGGACGACCGCGACGACGAGGAGGAGCCCGACGACCACGATCCGCCGCCGGAGCTCCAGCTCAAATTCGTGAACAGGCGGAAGAACAATTCGCCGAAGAAGCCGACTACACCGGCGATGATCACGGCGACCACCATGAGCTGGACGTCGCCGTTCTTGATGTGGGTGAGCTCGTGGCCGAGCACAGCCTCGATCTCCTGGTCGTTCAGCGCCTTGAGGAGACCCGTGGTGACGGTGACCGCATATTGGCGCGGATTGAGGCCGGTCGCGAATGCGTTCAGCGCCGGGCTGTCCATGATCTTCAGCTTCGGCATGGTGATGCCGCGCGAGATGCAGAGATTTTCCAGCAGATTATAGAGCCGCGGCTGCTCCTGCCGGGTGACGTCATGGCCGCCGGTGACGGCGTCGATCATCGACTGGTGGAAGAAATAGGCGATGATGATCCAGGCGACCACAGCGATCGTCGCGATGGGCGCAGCCTTGAGCAGGTCGGTGAAGGCGCGGCTCAGATAATAGGCGACGGTCTGATTGCCGTTGATGACGACCTCGGCGACCAGCGCGCCGGCATAGACCAGCACATAGACCAGCGCGAACAGGCCGGCGAGCAATAGCATCGAACGAAATTTGTTCGAGGCGATGTGCGTGTAGAGACCATACGCGGCCATGACGCGTTGCCCTGCCGGCCTATCGGCTCAAAATCAGAACTTCACCTGAGGCGCGGCCTCGACCTCGGTACGGCTCGCGCCCAGATCGAAGAAGTCCTTCTTGGTGAAGCCGAACATGCCGGCGAACAGAGCGGCGGGCATCTGCTGGATGCCGGTGTTGTATTCCTGGACCGCGTTGTTGAAGAAACGGCGGCTCGCCGCGATCTTGTTCTCGATGTCGGAGAGCTCGGATGCGAGCTGCTGGAAATTGGCGTTGGCCTTGAGGTCGGGATAGGCCTCCGACAGCGCGATCAGGCGGCCGAGCGCGCCGGAGAGCTGGTTCTCGGCCGCGGACACCTGCGTCGGCCCCTGCGCCGACATCGCCGAGTTGCGCGCCTTGATGACGTCGTCGAGCGTGCCGCGCTCATGCGACGCATAACCCTTCACGGTCTCGACCAGGTTCGGGACTAGATCGTGGCGCTGCTTGAGCTGCACGTCGACATCGGCAAAGGCCTGGCCAACGCGCTGGCCCAGCGCCACCAGCCGGTTGTAGGCACTGAAGGCCAAGAACACGAGGACGACGATGACGCCGAGAACGATCCAGCCGGTCGACATGGAGAACTCCTGAAGGGAATTGGGGCGGACAGCGTAACCCAAAATGGGGCCGGGGGAGAGCCCCGCGCGGAGGGAAGGTAAGACTTGGTCGGATCGGGAGCCATCCGAGTTCAAGGCAAAAGCGCCGAACGGGGTTAACTTTCGGACAGAACGGCCTCACCCCAGCGCCAACGCCTTGCGTTCGCATACGCGGCCTTGTCGCGCCGCGCGACCTTGGCGAGTTCGACACCGTCCTCGGTGCAGAGCTTGGCCGTGATCTCGGCCTTGCCGACATCCGGCGGCGCCAGCACGCGCGCGGCGCGCGCTGCCGGCGGCGCGCGGGTCAGGGCGACATAGATGAAGCGTTCGTCCTCGAACGGCACCTCGGCGCCCTTGATCTGGCGGTGCGCTTGCGAGCGCGGCAGGCGCTGGTTGAAATGGCACCAGTCGGGCGCGACGAGCGGGCAGGGCTTTTCGTGCGGGCAGGGGGCGGCGACATAAGCGCCGGCCGCAATCAGCTGCTGGCGCAGCGCGAGGATGCGGGCGGTGCCGGCAGGTGTGCCGGGCTCGATTACGACCAGCGCGTGGCGCGCTTTTGCCCACATTGTCTCGGCGAGCTTGCGCTGGTCATTCTCGCCAAGCTCGCCGATGACGTAGCTCGCGACGACGAGATCGGCTTGCGCGACCTCGGCGAGATTTGTGGCGGCATCGCCCGGCAGATAACGGCAATCCGAGAGGCGCGAGCTATCCTGCACGAGCTCGAGCGCGAGCCGGCTCAGCGTGGCGTTGGCGTCGAGCAGTGTAAAATCCTGCAGCGAGGAGAACGCCTCCGCGGCGGCCCAGCTCGCGGTGCCCGGGCCCGCACCCACGTCGAGCAATGTTCTGGGAGCGAGGTCCGGCGCGATCTCGGTGAGCGCGCTCAGGCTTGCGGCGACGGCCGCGTAAGTCGCCGGCATGCGCGCCAGCGCGTAGGCGAGCGCATCGGCTTCCGACTTGATCGTGCCGGAGCCGCCGCCGGCGCGGTAGGTGGTCGAGATCTTCTGCGACCGCTGCGCAGCGTCAGTGCGCGAGAGGCCCTGCAACCTGGCGTCGAGGGCGGCCTTGAGTTCGGCGGGGAGGGTGGGTGAGATCATGGTTGCCTACCGTCATTCCGTGTTCTCGCTCCGCGAGCCCGGAATGACGGCAGAGATATCACGCCACGTTCTGGTCGAGAATGTCCACTGCCTCTTGCAGGTTCACCGAGACGAGCTGCGAGACGCCGCGCTCGGCCATGGTGACGCCGAACAGCCGGTTCATCCGCGCCATGGTGATCGGATTGTGCGTGATGATAACGAAGCGCGTGTCGGTCGAGGCGGTCATCTCGTTCAGCAGGTTGCAATAGCGCTCGACATTGTGGTCGTCGAGCGGTGCGTCGACTTCGTCCAGCACGCAGATCGGCGAGGGGTTCGTCAAGAACACCGCGAAGATCAGTGCCATCGCGGTCAGCGCCTGCTCGCCGCCCGAGAGCAGCGACAGCGTCTGCGGCTTCTTGCCCGGGGGTTTTGCGATGATTTCGAGACCGGCTTCCAGCGGGTCGTCGCTCTCGATCAGGTGCAGCGCGGCCTCGCCGCCGCCGAACAGCTCGACGAACAGGCGCTTGAAGTGGTTGTTGACGACTTCGAACGAGGTCAGGAGGCGCTCGCGCGCTTCCTTGTTGAGGCTCTGGATGCCCTGGCGCAGCCGCTTGATGGCCTCAACCAGGTCGTCGCGCTCGGTGACCAGGCCCGTGTGCTGGGCCTCGACCTCGCGCAGCTCTTCCTCGGCGCGCAGGTTCACTGCGCCCAGACGCTCGCGATCGCGGCGCATCTTTTCGAGGTCTTCCTCGATGTCGTGCAGCGGCGGCAGCTCCGCGCCCGGCTCAATCTCGGCGAGGCCGGCGACGGCCTGCGGCTCGACTTCGAGCATGTCGCGGATCTCGCGTTCGATGTCATCGAGCCGGCGCCGCGAACCTTCCATGCGCTCTTCGGCGCGGGCAGTGGCTTCGCGGGAGCTCGACAGCGCTTCGAGCGTCAGCTTCGCGGCGCGGTCGGTTTCCGCCATCAGGGTTTCGGCGGTGGCGAGCGCGTCGGCGGCCATGCGGCGGTCGTTCTCTGCGTACTCGATCTCGGTGATCAGCGCGCTGCGCTTCTCGGCGAACACGGCCGGCGCGTTTTCGAGATCGCTCCGCTCGATCGAGACCTCGGTGATGCGGGTCTGGATGGTGTCGATATGGGAGGCCGCGCTCTCCTTGCGGTTCTGCCACTCGGTGCGCTCGGCGAGGATCGCCTGGACGCGGCGATCGGCAAGCTCGGCCTCGCGCGCCAACGCCTGCGCCTCGGCGCGGACCTGGGCGGCTATGCGGCGATGGCCCTCGATGTCGCTGCGGACGGCGGCGAGACGGGTCTCGGTGTCCTCGCTCGACGGCAGCTCGCTGATGCCCGCCTCGGCGTATTCGTACGCGGCTTCGGCCTCGGCGCGGTCGGCGGCGAGACGGCTGTGCGCTTCCGACAGCGTCGCCTTGCGCGCGGCGTGGCGGCTGATCTCGCGCTCGGCGGCGGCGTGGCGCTCGCGCGCGACGTTCAGCTCGCGCTGCGCGGCACGCCAGGCTTCGCGGCTGGCGCCTTCGGTGCTAGCCGCCATTTGCAGCTCGGACTCGGCGTTCTCCAGCGCCTGACGCTTGATCTGCGCGTCGATGCGGGCCTGCTCCAGCTCGTTCTCGATGTCGACAAGGCGGGCGCGCTCGGCCAGGCGCCGCGCGGCGCCGGTCGGGGCGTGGGCGGCGGCAACAAAGCCGTCCCAGCGCCAGACGTCGCCTTCAGGCGAGACCAGCCGCTGGCCGGTCTTGAGCTGCGGCACCAGCTCGGCACCGCGCTCGCGCGGCACCACGCCGATCTGCGCCAGGCGGCGCGTCAGCTCGGCCGGGGCCTGCACGTGGTTGGCGAGCGGGGTGACGCCTTCGGGCAATTCCGGATCACCCTCGGTGACGCCTGCATTGGTCCAGCGCATCGGCGCCGAGGGATCGACCGGCGCATCGAGATCGTCGCCGAGTGCGGCGCCAATCGCCTTTTCAAAGCCCTTGTCGACGGTGATGCCGTCGATGATCGGCGGCCACAAATTTTTGGTCTCGCCGTTGACGATCTTTGAGATCGTGCGTGCTTCGGTATCGAGCCGCTGCACGCGCTTGTCGGCCTCATTGAGCGGCGAGCGCGAGGATTCCAGCGTCTGGCGCGCGGCGACATGCGCGGCTTCGCTCGCTTGGGCTGCGGCTTCCGAAGCGGCCAGCGTCTGCTCGGCGGTTTCGACCGTTGCGGTCAGCTCGTCGAGATCGCCGAAGCCACCGGTCTCGGCGGCGAGCTTCTGCTCTTCCGTGGCGACGTTCGTGATCTCCTGGTCGAGACGCGCAAGCTTGTCGCGGTGGGTGCGGACGTTGGCTTCGAGTTGATTGCGCTTGGCAGTGAGGTCGGCGAGCGCGGTGGTGAGCTCGGCGAACTGCTGCTCGGTTTCGGTCAGCACCGCCTCGGCTTCGCCGACGCGCTCGTCGACGCCGGAGCGCTTCTCGACGCGCGACTTGATCTCTTCCTTCAGCTCGGCATCTTCGCTGTCGAGCCGTTGCAGCGCGACGTCGGCGTCCATGGTCTGCTGCTGGGCGCGCGCGATGTCGCCTTCGAACTGGGCGAGGCGGCGCTCGAGCTCGGCGACGCGCTCCTTGGCGCGCTCTTCCTCGCGGTCGAGCAGTTCGCGGGCATTGGTCAGGCGCTGAAGACCCGCCGCGGCGCGCGCTTCGGCGTCTCGCCGCGCCGGCATTTCGGCGGCGCGGATCGCCTGGATGCGGGCGGCTTCGGCCTGATGCTGGGTGCGCTCGGCCATCTCGCGCACAGCGAGATCGTGGGTCTGGCCGGATTCGTTGACGTCGGCGTGAGCGCCGATCCAGCGCAGATGGAACAGCGTGGCTTCGGCCTTGCGGACCTTGGCCGCGACTTCGCGATAGCGCACCGCCTGGCGGGCCTGCTTCTTCAGGCCTTCCATCTGGCCTGCGAGCTGGCCGATCACGTCCTCGACGCGGGTGAGGTTGGTTTCGGCTGCCTTCAGCCGCAACTCGGCTTCGTGGCGGCGGGCGTGCAGACCGGCGACGCCGGCTGCGTCTTCCAGCACGCGGCGGCGCTGCTCGGGCTTGGCCTGGATGATTTCGCCGATCTTGCCCTGGTGGACGAGGGCCGGCGAACGCGCGCCGGTGGCGGCGTCCGCAAACAGGATCTGCACGTCACGGGCGCGGACGTCGCGGCCGTTGATGCGATAGACCGAGCCCGCTTCGCGCTCGATGCGGCGGGAGATTTCGAGCAGCTGGCTGTCGTTCATCGCCGCCGGCGCGGTGCGATCGGCATTGTCGATCGTCATCGTCACTTCGGCGTGGTTGCGCGCGGGACGGTTGCCGGAGCCGGCGAAGATCACCGCGTCCATGTCGGCGGCGCGCAGCGATTTGTACGAGGTCTCACCCATCGCCCAGCGCAGCGCCTCGACGAGATTCGACTTGCCGCAACCGTTGGGGCCGACCACACCGGTCAAGCCGGGCTCGATGACGAAGTCCGTGGGCTCAACGAAGGACTTGAAGCCGTGTAGGCGCAGGCGGGTGATTTTCATAAGCACGCATCTCTGTTGGCAGGCGCGAATCCCCCCTGCCGGGACAATACCATGGAAGGCAGTGTCGCTATCTGGGGCGAGTCGCGCAGGGCGCCTCATGCGGCGGACAATGGCCGCGGTGTGCCGCGAGGGCAACCTGCGAAAGCCGCTTTTCCCAAGGGATTTATGCCGGGAAAGATACGGCTTTTGAGATGCGAATCAGAGTCTTGACGCGCGAATCAGCTCTTCAGGAGCGGATTGATCTTCTTGGCGAACTCCTCGAACGAGGTCTCGCCCTTGATCTTCTCGCCGTTGATGAAGAACGTCGGCGTCGAATCGACCTTCAGAACGTCGCTGGCATATTTCTGGTCGGCGGCGATCTTGTCGAGCAGCGCCTGGTCCTTCAGGCAGGCTTCCACCTGCTGCTGGGTGAGGCCGGCCTGCTTGCCGATCCGCGTCAGCGTCTCGGTGGTGTTCTTCACAACCCAGTCGTTCTGCTGGCGGAACAGCATGTCGGTGACGGCAAAGTATTTCGGCGCGTCGCCATTGGCGATGCAGCGCGACAGCATCGAGCCGGCGGCGGCTTTGATGTCGAGCGGGAACTCGCGGAAGATGTAACGGATCTTGCCGGTGTCGATATATTCCGACTTGATCTTGGGGAACACCTGCTCGTTGAAGGCCGCGCAATGCGGGCAGGTCATCGAGGCGAATTCGGTGATGGTGACGGCGGCGTCCTTGGACCCGAGCACCATGTCGGGCAGTGACACCGGCTTGGCGACATCGCCAGCGGCCTGCGCCATTGCTTCTGAGATGAACCGCAGCGGCGAGAACCCGGCGACCGCGGCAAGCCCGGTCAGCGACAGCATCGTATTGAAGGCGCGGCGGGTGATGATCAAGGTCGGCTCCCGAATTGGCGTGGTCTCGCGCCCGAGGCTCCTATGAAGGTTCCCGGGCGGCCTGTCGCTAGCTTGAAACGTGGTGTGAGGCAATGGCGAGCGGCAGGGGCGGGTCCAGATTGGCCGCGAAATGAGGCTCAATTTCGCTTGATGGCGGCCCCGAGCCGCGCCAGTGCTGTCTTCAATTCTTCATCTTCGATATCCCCCAGGCTCTCCGCCTCCTTGGCGACGGCCTTGGGGTCCGGCGGGGCGGGCCGCACCGGGCGCCGGGGGCGCGACAGCGGGGCCTGGCGGAAGGCGAGCTTGCCGACCGCGCTCCAGCCAAAGAACCGGTTGACCCGCTCCAGGATCACGTCGGCCGAGTGCTGGATCTCCAGCGCCATCGGGCCTTCGACCCGCAGCACCAGCGTCGCCGGCTCCTGCGGCTGGCCCTCGACCGGCCGCGGCCATTGCATCTTGAGCGGCTCCGCATGGGCGGCGATCTCGGGCCCGGCAATCTGCTCCCACCGAGTCACCAGCTCGCGCGCCGCAAAGCCCTGCTTGGCATAGGCCTCGGCAAAGACGTCGTTGAGCAGGATCCCGAGCGGCTTGGCGCTGATGGGGCCGGGTTTGGGAGGGAATTTGGCCATGGGCCGTGTCCGCTACGCTGCCGCGCGAGGCCGGATGGCCTTGAGGTCGCGGTCGATCTCGCGCCGTCGCTGCATCAGATCGTAGTCCATCTGGAGCCCCAGAAAAAAGCCCTCCGACAGACCAAAATAGCGGGCAAGCCGCAGGTCCGTGTCGGCCGTGATGTCGCGCTTTCCCAGCACGATCTCGTTGATCCGCCGCGGCGGCACGCGCACCGCGCGCGCCAGCGCATTCTGGCTGAGTTCCATCGGCTTCAAGAACTCCTCGAGCAGGATCTCGCCGGGATGAGGATTGCGGAGGAGCCCGTTCCTAGCCGTGGTAGTCGACGATTTCGACATGTCTCGGTCCTCCGTCGTCCCAAACAAAACAGATGCGCCACTGATCATTGATCCGGATCGAATGCTGGCCGTGGCGGTCGGCCTTCAAGGCTTCGAGCCGGTTGCCCGGTGGAACCCTGAGATCGGTCAACACCCGCGCTTGATTGAGCAAACGCAGTTTTCGCAAGGCTGCATTCTGAATGTCGGGCGGTAGTTTCCTGCTTCGCCGCCCGGACCAGATCAACTCTGTCTCGGAATTGGCGAAGCTCTGGATCATGTTTGTGTATAACGCAAGGCGTTATAGTGCGCAACGGTCCGGTGGCGCTGGCCACAGGCGGAATCCTCCTTTAGGAAAGGCGAATGTCGTCCACGACCGCGCGCGAGAAGGAACGGAGCACGACGGCGAAAACGTCGTCGTCGGCTCGCCCCACATTGCTGCTCGCCTGGTACGATCGCCACCGCCGCAGGCTGCCCTGGCGCGCCGCGCCTGGTGAGACGTCGGATCCATATCGCGTCTGGCTGTCGGAGATCATGCTGCAGCAGACCACGGTGAAGGCGGTCGGGCCCTATTTCGAAAAGTTCGTCGCGCGCTGGCCGGATGTCACGGCGTTGGGGAACGCCTCGCAGGACGACGTGCTGCGGATGTGGGCCGGGCTCGGCTATTATTCGCGCGCACGCAATCTCTACGCCTGCGCGGTCGCGGTGACGCGCGAGCATGGCGGTGTCTTCCCCGATACGGAGGAGGGGCTGCGGGCGCTTCCGGGCATCGGGCCCTACACGGCAGCGGCGATTGCGGCGATCGCGTTCGATCGCCACACCATGCCGGTCGACGGCAATATCGAGCGCGTGGTATCGCGCCTGTATGCGGTCGAAGAGGAATTGCCGCAGGCAAAACTGCTGATCCAGCAACTGGCAGCGACGCTGCTCGCCAACTCCCGCGCCGGCGATAGTGCCCAGGCGCTGATGGATTTGGGCGCCTCGATCTGCACGCCGAAAAAGCCGGCCTGCTCGCTGTGCCCGCTGAATGAGGATTGCACGGCGCGCGCGCAGGGAACGCAGGAGGCGTTTCCGCGCAAGGCGCCGAAGAAGAGCGGAACGCTGCGGCGGGGTGCCGCCTTCGTCGTCACGCGCGGTGATGAGCTGCTGGTCCGCTCAAGGCCTGAGAAGGGTCTGCTCGGCGGCATGACCGAGGTGCCGGGCTCCGACTGGCGCGCCGGGCAAGAGGACGCGACGGCAAAGCAGCAGGCGCCGGAGCTAAAAGGGCTGTCGCGATGGCAGCGCCAGCTCGGCGTGGTCACCCACGTCTTCACGCATTTCCCGCTGGAACTCGTGGTCTACACCGCGAAGGCCGAGGCTCGCACGCGCGCGCCCGAGGGCATGCGCTGGGTTCCGATCGCGACCCTGGCCGAAGAGGCGCTGCCCAACGTCATGCGCAAGGTGATCGCGCACGCGCTGGACCTTTCATCGGGCCGATCGTCCTGACAATATGCTGGCAGCAGCGCTACGCTATCAGCGCGCGATACGGAGGCTGCCAATGGTCAAGACCGCGCTCGACGACTTCAAGAGACCGCCCTGCGCCGAGCTGTTGGGATGGCGGCTGCTCGATGCCCGTCCCGAGGACGGCTGGATAAAGCTCGGCTTCGAGGGCAAGCCTGAGTTCTGCAATCCCGCCGGCTTCATCCAGGGCGGCCTGCTCTCCGCCATGCTGGACGACACGATGGGCCCTGCCGTGCTGGTGATGAGCGAGGGCCGGCTCTACACCACGACCATCAGCATGACCGTGAATTTTCTGGCGCCTGCAAAGCCCGGCCCGATCATTGGCGAGGCAAAGGTGACGCAGCTCGGCAAGACCATTGCGTTCGTCGAGGCCAAGCTGATGGCGGAAGATGGCACGGTGCTGGCGACGGCAAGCGCGAGCGAGCGGCTGCTGGAGGCGGCCAGAGTGGTGGGCAAATAGCCGAGCCGCGCACTCCACTTCCCTTCTCCCTTGCGGGAGAAGGTGGCGCGTAGCGCCGGATGAGGGGTATCTCTCCGCGAATTCAGAGCCAGTTGACTCGCGGAGACATACCCCTCACCCAAGCGAGTTCGTGTCTACCAGCGGAGCTGCCCTCTCCCACAAGGGGCGAGGGCGCATTAACGCGCATCTCGTTTCTTGTGAGCGCTCACGCCCACCCGCTTCGCATCCCCACTCACAATCGGCGGCTTCGCGTTCAGCGCCTCCACCTGGAATCCCGCAACGCGTTTGTAGTTCGCGGCGATGTCTTCCAGCTCCCCTTGCGACAGCACGTCGGTGACGACCTCGAAGCCATCCGGCGCGCGTTCCTCGACGAGCTGCATCACCTGCTCCGGACCGTTCTTGCGGTTGAGCAGCGCGAGGTCGGTGGTCGCAGGCCGCCGTTCGGCTTCATAGGCGAGCAGCGCGGCGGTCGTCGGACCATGCGCCAAGATCTCGCGGGTGATGGTGCGGGCATCGAGGATCGCCTGCGAGGCGCCGTTCGAGCCGATTGGGTACATCGGATGCGCGGCATCGCCCATCAGCGTGACCTTGCCGAAGGTCCATTGCGACACCGGATCGCGATCGACCAGCGGATATTCGTAGGCGTGCGGGCAGTTCCTGATCAGGCCGGGCACGTCGAGCCAGTCGAACTGCCAGCTCTCGAACCAGGGCAAAAACTCCTCGCGCCGCGCGGTGCGGTTATAGTCCTCGCGGCGCCACTGATAGGTCGGCGGCATGTGGCGCTCGGCGACCCAGTTGATCAGATGGTTGCCAGCGGCATCCGGTTCTTTCGAGATCGGGTAGCAGACGAATTTCAAGATCTCGTGGCCGGCCATGATCATGGTGCGGCCGGTGAGGAAGGCCTTTGACGGCGTCACGCCGCGCCAGAGGATGCGGCCGTTCCAGATCGGCGGGCCCTCTTGCGGATAGAGCCTTTCTCGCGCGGCGGAATGGATTCCGTCGGCGGCGACCATGATGGCGCCGTCGTAAGTCCCGGCCGGTTTGCCGGTCGCCCTGTCGATGAACTCGGCGCGGATGCCGTTCGGCGTCTCGGTCCAGCCGGTCAGATGATGGCTGGTCGAAATATTGTCGCGGCCGAGCCGCTCGATTGCGGTGTCGAGCAGGAGTTGCTGCAGCGTGCCGCGATGGATCGAGAACTGCGGCCATTTGTAGCCGGCTTCCAGCCCGCGCGGCTCGCTCCAGATCGGCTTGCCGTGCTTGGAGAAATAGGCGAGCTCGCGGGTGCGCACGCCGCTGGCGTCGAGCTTGTCCATCAGCCCGAGCTCGATCAGCTCGCGCACCGCATGCGGCAGCACGTTGATGCCGACGCCGAGCGGCTTCAGCTCCGCGACGCTCTCGAACACTTTCACGGGAACGCCGATCCCGTGCAGGCTGAGCGCAAGCGTCAGCCCGCCGATGCCGCCGCCGGCGATGAGTACCGTCATGACCAAACCCCTCCGGTTGCGGGCGTCTTGGCATAGGCGGGCGGCGGTGGGCAACTGCGAAGAGCAAAGCACTGAGAACGCTGTGCTATGGACCTGGCGGCCCGCAGCCGCTAATTTCCAATTTTCCCATGAGGTCCGACATGCTCAAGCTCTACTACGCCACCGGCACCTGCGCGCTCGCCACCTATATGACCCTGGAGGAGGCCGGCGCCGACTACACGGCTGAACGGCTGAGCTTCAAGGATAATCAGCAGAACAGCCCGGACTACCTCGCGATCAATCCGAAGGGCCGCGTGCCGGCGCTGGTGACCGATCGCGGCGTCCTCACCGAGACGCCTGCGATGCTGGCCTATATCGCGCAGACCTTTCCCAAGGCGAAGCTCGCGCCGCTCGACGATCCCTTCGACTTCGCCCAGGTGCAGTCGTTCAACTCCTATCTCTGCTCGACCGCGCACATCAACCATGCCCACAAGATGCGCGGCGCGCGCTGGGCGACGCAGGAGAGCTCGTTCGCCGACATGAAGGCGATGGTGCCGAAGACCATGGGCGCCTGCTTCGCCTTGATCGAGCAGAAGATGTTCAGGGGACCCTGGGTGATGGGCGATCAGTTCACGGTCTGCGATCCCTACCTCCACACGCTCTCGCACTGGCTCGAAGGTGACAGCGTCGACATCAACGCCACGCCGAAGATCGCCGATCATTTCAAGCGCATGTCGGATAGGCCGGCCGTGCGCAAGGTGATGGACGCCCAGAAGGCGTGAGATCTCGGGTATCGCAGGCCGGCTGACCGGCCTTACGAAACTAGGTCGGAGTGGCCCATAATTCACGCTCTCCGACCGGCTCGATCCGATAGCCATGCTGCTTCAAGATGGACGGCGCCTGTTCGAAGGCGCCGTCGTGCAGGGCGAGGAAGATTGTGCTCTTGTGCTCGGACAAGAGCCGCGCCGCGCCCGTGAGAGCCAGCGTCTCGGCGCCCTCGATATCCATCTTGATCAGGTCCGGGGTCGGAAAGTCGTCGAGGCGGACCGTCCTGACCGGCGTTCCGGTTTCTGAAATCTTCCCCATGTAGCCGTATTTGCCGACATCATCGTTGGTACGGAAAAACGTCTCGCCGTCTCGGTCAGTGACGGCCGCCTCGATCACCTCGACGTTCCCGATGTCGTTGAGATCGAGATGCTTGCGAAGCCTTGCCGCGTTGGCAGGGTTTGCTTCGAACGCAAGGACACGGCCTTGGGGTCCGACAAGCCTGGAAAGCATCAGGGTGTAGTATCCGGCATGCGCGCCGACATCGAAGGCCGTCATGCCTGGTTTCACGCGGGCGGCGATCGCCTTGGCATGATCGCTTTCATATGTTCCGAGCCAGCAACTCTGGTTGCCGGCCCCGACGACCCATTTCAGGCCTCGGTTCGGTCCGGTGAGCACCCGCATGACGGACGATGGCGAAACCAGCTTGAACGGAAGGCGGATCAACCATCCAAGTGGTTGGTGCGGGTCCAGCATGCTGTCGATCCCTTCGGTTCCTGTGGCTGGCTCATTAAAGGCCCTGAGGGCTTGTTTCAAGTCGAGCGCCTTGCGACGCCGCTGGGATGCTCATCGTTTGTGTTTTTCCAGCTCCCGTCCCGTCTCCAGCATCAGCCGCCGCAGCCAGATCGAGCCCGGGTCCATCTGCGCCCGCGTCGGATAGAACATGAACTGCTCGTCGATCCCGGGATCGAGCGGCGGCGTTACCGTGACGAGCCCGAGCTGTTTTGACAACGCCGCGATCAGCCGGCGCGGCACGAAGGCGACGAGGTCGGTGCGGGCGGCAACGTGCAGCGCTTCGAGATAGCCTGACACCACCAGCGAGATGTGCCGTTCGATGCCCTTGGTCCGCAGCCAGGTGTCGATCAGATCCTCGCTGTTGCCGCGGATGATCACGCCGACATGGCGTGCGGCGAGGAACGCCTCGCGACGCTTCAGCTTGACGCCCGCGGGATGGCCGCGCCGCACTGCCAGCGCATCGCTGTCGGTGTAGAGCAATTGCCGGTGAAAGCCCTTGAAGGCGTTGCCGATCGAGATCACGAGATCGATGGTGCGGGCGAACTCGGCGTGGAAGATCGCCGGGCCCCGCCATGGCACGACGTCGATGCGGACGTTGGGCGCAAGGCGCGTCACCTTCTCCATCAACGGCGGCATCAGAAGCTCGACCGCGAGATCCGGCATCATCAGGCGGAACGGCCGCTCGCTGCGCGCGGCATCGAATTCGTCCCGCACGAACAGCCCGCGCACCTGGTCGAGCGCCTGCGCCAGCGGCGCGCGCAACGCCTGCGCCCGCGGCGTCAGCTCCATCCGCGCGCCGGTGCGCACCAGCAGCGGGTCGCCGAAGATGTCGCGCAGGCGTTGCAGCGCGTGGCTGGTGGCCGGCTGCGACAGGCCGATCCGCATGGCCGCGCGGCTGACATTGGCCTCGCGCAGCAGCGCATCGAGCGCGGTCAATAGATTGAGATCGAGCGAATTCAAATTCATGAGGTGAATAGATATCATATCCGCTATCGATTTGAAGAATTACCGCCGGGCGGCGATGTTCTCCTGGTTGCCACCAAACGGAGATGCCGCCATGAGCGCGAGCGCCAACAAGAAACTGATGCAGGATATTTTCGCCGCCGCCGCCAACCCCGATCCGGCGGTGCGCGACCGCGCGCTGTTCGCCGCAAGCCTTGCCGACGACGCCAAATGGATCGTCACCGGCCAGTACTCCTGGTCGCGCACCTTCACAGGGAAAGAGGCGATCCTCAACGATCTGCACGGCTATGTGCGCACCCGCCTGCGCGAGCGGACGCGCACGGTCGCCGAGCGCTTCATTGCCGATGGCGACATCGTCGTGGTGGAGGCCAAGGGCGACAACATCACGCCCGAGGGCGTGCGCTACGACAATGACTATTGCCTCGTGTTTCGGCTCGAGGACGGCAAGATCAAGGAGATCCGGGAGTACTGCGACTCGGTCCTGACCGAGAAGGCGCTGGGTCCGTTTCCGCAGACGGTCAGTGGCGCAGCTCGCGGATAGGTCCATCGACGCGCTGCATGCAACGATCTGCATGCAGCTGCGGGCCTTACGCCAAAACCTTGCGCAACTGCCGACAAAATCAGCAGATTTTGTGTGAGCCTCGTTAGACCCACGCGAAAATTTGGAAGGTTCAATTAAGAAGTGTCCCGCATTGTATCGCGGTGCAGCGTGAGTCGCCGAAGAGGTGACGCGCGGCTGCTGGGGTGGCCGTGACGATTGCCGGAGTTGTGCGTCCGCCTGAATTCACATGCATCCGGGTGGACAGTGGGAATGCCGAGCTTTCGTTTGCGGATCCGGGGCCGTCTCTATGCCGGCTTCATGGCGCTGGTCGTGGTTGGTCTCGTGATGGCGGTGGTGGCCATCTGGAATTTGCGGTCCGTGCAGGACCAGGTCGCCAAGGCCTCGGCGTTTTCGGACAGCACGGCGCGGGTGCTGGAGATCTCGACCCATCTCCAGGCGATCCAGCGGGCCAATCTGCGCTACATCTACGACGCCAACGAGTCCGCGATGCGGGAGGCGTCAGAACGGGAGACCACGGCGACCGAGCTGCTGCAGGTCGGTGCCAAGGGGACGCTCTCCGAGGAGCGGCGCAAGCTCTACAACGATCTGATCGCCGACATCGCGAAGATGAAGAGCCTGCGCGACAATCTCGGCGACGCCGTCAACGAGGCGCGGACCGGCAAGGCGACGCTGCTGCCGAGCGGCGACGAGCTGACCGTCAAGATGAACAAGCTGAGCGATGTGGCGCGCGCAGCCGTCGACGAGGACACCGCGTCGCTCGTCGCAGACCTCGAATCCCGCTTGCTGCTGGTTCAGATCGCAAACTGGCGTTTCCTGGCGTTGCGCGACACCAAGGGTCCCGCCAACTTCAGGACCAATGTGGACAGGGCGTCGCAGCGGCTTGCCGCGCTCGAAAAGAGCCCGCAGGCGACGGAATTGCGCGCCACGCTCGCGCCGGTGAAGTCCTCGCTCGGAATCTACAAATCCGCATTCGAGACCACGTCGGCCGCGATGCTCCAGGCCGACGAGATCTACCACAAGAGCCTCGCGCCGCTCATCGTCGACAGCATCGCCAAGCTCAAGGTCGCCGAGACCGCACTCAAGAAGGACTACAAGGATTCCCGCAGCCAGGCCGAAGCCACGATCGACGGCACGACGTCGATGCAGGAGATCGTGGGTGGGGTGGCCACCCTGTTCGGATTGATCGTCGCTGTCCTGATCGCCCGCAGCATCGTCGGGCCGCTGACCTCGATGACGCGGGCGATGGGGCTGCTCGCCGGCGGCGATCTCGCGGTCGAGATCCCCTCGCGCGGCAAGGCCGACGAGATCGGCGACATGGCCAAGGCGATCCAGGTGTTCAAGGACAACATGATCGACACCGAGCGGATGCGCCACGAGCAGACCGAGATCGAGGCGCGGCAGGCCGAGGACCGCAAGAAGGACATGGTCCGGCTCGCCGACCAGTTCGAGCAGGCGGTTGGCGAGATCGTCGACACCGTCTCGTCGGCATCGAACGAGCTCGAGGCCTCCGCCGGCACGCTGACCACGACGGCGACGCGCGCGCAGGATCTGTCGACGGAAGTCGCCTCCGCGTCGCAGGAGGCTTCGTCCAACGTGCAGGCTGTGGCGTCCGCCACCGAAGAGCTATCTTCCTCGGTCTCCGAGATCGCTCGTCAGGTGCAGGAATCCGCCCGCATTGCCGGCGAGGCCGTGGGGCAGGTGACGAAGACCAACGCCCGCGTCAGCGAGCTCTCCAAGGCGGCCGCCCGGATCGGCGACGTGGTCGAGCTGATCAGCACCATCGCCGGCCAGACCAATCTGCTGGCGCTCAACGCCACCATCGAGGCAGCGCGCGCAGGCGAAGCCGGCCGCGGCTTTGCCGTGGTGGCGTCCGAGGTCAAGGCGCTGGCCGAGCAGACCGCAAAAGCCACGGGTGAGATCGCCCAGCAGGTCTCCGGCATCCAGGCCGCGACGGAAGAGTCGGTCGGTTCGATCCGGGAGATCAGCGGCACTATCGAGCGGCTGTCGGAAATCTCCTCGACGGTTGCCGCCGCCGTGGAAGAGCAGGGCGCGGCCACGCAGGAAATCTCCCGCAACGTCCAGCAGGCCGCGCACGGCACCCAGCGCGTCTCGACCAATATCGGCGACGTCCAGCGCGGCGCTTCGGACACCGGCTCGGCCTCCTCACAGGTGCTGTCGGCAGCGCGCTCGCTGTCGGCCGACAGCAACCGGCTGAAGCAGGAAGTCGCAAAATTCCTGAGCTCGGTCCACGCTGCCTAAAAAGCAAAAGGCCACGCGCGTGCGCGTGGCCTTCAATCGCGTCGCGGGGTGATCAGGCCACTTTCGTCGTCATGTGGCCGAACATGTTGCGGCGGGCCTCGTCGTCCATCTCGGCCTTGAAGGTGAACTTGTCCTTCAGCGCGATCGCGCGCGCCGCCGCCGGCCTGGCCGAGATCTCGTCGATCAGCCGCTTCACGTTCGGGTAGCGCGTGAAGGCGTCGTCGCCGAGCTTGAACGGCACCATCCGCGCCCAGCCCCACAGCGCCATGTCGACGATCGAATAGCTGTCTCCGATCATGTAGCTGCGGCCCTTGAGGTGACCGTCGAGAATCTTGTAGTGGCGGTCGGTCTCGTACTGGTAGCGGTTGTGGGCGTAGTCGTGGTTCTGGTCCTTTGGCGCAAAATGCTTGAAGTGCACGGCCTGACCTGAATACGGCCCGACGCCGGTTGCCACGAACATCAGCCAGGACAGCAATTCGGCGCGGTTCGCCGGCAGGAATTGTCCGGTCTTCTCGGCGAGATAGAGCAGGATCGCGTTCGAGTCGAACACGATCGTGCCGTTGTCGTCGATCGCGGGCACCTTGGCGTTCGGATTGATCTTCAGATAGTCCGGCGTGAATTGCTCGCCCTTGCGGGTGTCGATCTTCACGGGCTCGAAAGGCAGGCCGGCCTCTTCGAGGAACAGTGCGACCTTGGTCGGGTTCGGCGATCCGTTGAAATAGAATTTGAGCATCGGGCGTCTCCCAAATGTTGGTGCAAGCGTTTGTGGCCGAGAGCGGACGCAGCATCATTGCCGCGCGGCGGCCTTCTCTTGCCTGAACCTTGTCGGGGGAAGCAACCGGCGAGATTGCCGTGCGGTATCTGCGCATGACGCAGATCGGCGGGCGTAACAAAGGCCCGCTGGTTGCCGTAGTGGCCACGGCACAGGTGCCGTAGGGTGGGCAAAGCGAAGCGTGCCCACGAATTCCGTCAACCATTAGGGAGATGGTGGGCACGGCGCAAGAGCGCCTTTGCCCACCCTACGAGAGCACAGGGCTCGGCTATTCCGCCATGCCCGCGCGGATCTCGGCGCGGAGCTCGTCGATCAGCTTGAGACCCTTCTTGGTCTCGACGTGCCAGAAGGTCCAGCCGTTGCAGGCTGCCGCGCCTTGCGCCACCGCGCCCATGCGGTGGATCGAGCCGACCTTGTCGCCGAACATGATGGCGCCGTCGGCACGGACCAGCGCGCCAAGCTTCTTCTTGGCGTCGAACAGTTTTGCGCCGGGCATGATCATGCCGCGCTCGATCAGCTCGGAGAACGCCACGCGAGGTGCTTCGCGCGCGGTCATGAACGGGGCGAGGCTCTCTTCCGGCAGCGGCTCGACCGCGGCGATGCGCGCGGCAGCGGCCTTCGCGTAGGTCTTGTCGCGCTCGAAGCCGATATAGGAGCGGCCGAGGCGCTTGGCGACGGCGCCGGTGGTGCCGGTGCCGTTGAAGGGATCGATCACGAGGTCGCCGGGCTTCGACGACGACAGCAGCACGCGCGCGAGCAGCCCTTCCGGCTTCTGCGTCGGATGCACCTTCTTGCCGTCGGCGCCCTTCAGGCGTTCCTCGCCGGTGCAGAGCGGGATCAGCCAGTCGGAACGTGCCTGCACGTCCTCGTTGGCCGCCTTCAGTGTTTCGTAATTGAAGGTGTAGCCCTTGGCCTTCTCGTCGCGCGCAGCCCAGATCATGGTCTCGTGCGCGTTGGTGAAGCGGCGGCCGCGGAAATTCGGCATCGGGTTGGTCTTGCGCCAGACGATGTCGTTCAGGAGCCAGAAGCCGAGGTCCTGCATGATCGCGCCGACGCGGAAGATGTTGTGATAGGAGCCGATCACCCAGATCGTCGCCGACGGCTTCATCGCGCGGCGCGCGGCCAGCAGCCAGGCGCGGGTGAAATCGTCATAGGCGGAGAATGAATCGAACTTGTCCCAGTCGTCGTTGACGGCATCGACATGGGATTCGTCGGGGCGCTTGAGATCGCCCTTGAGCTGCAGATTGTAGGGCGGATCGGCGAACACCAGATCTACGCTACCTGCCTGAAGCTTCGACATCTCGGCGACGCAATCACCGAGAATGATGCTGTGCGAAGCGGACTCAAAATTTGTGCGGGGCGCCCTTGCAGACGCCCCGCGACGCGACACTACCATGACTCAAGAACTCTGACTCAGGCGACGCTGTCGGCGACGCGGGACCAAACAACCGACTGACCGTTACAATGAAGCGGCAAAGTAAAAATCGACTTAACCCGCCGCTTTCGTGAGCAGACCGGCCATCGCGCGTGGCGCGCGAGTCGCCGTGCGCATTTGCCGTGTTTTGCAGTGTGTTTCGCGCTTCTTCGCGTTGCGGGAGTGGCTGGAGCTGCAAAAGACTCCAAATTTCCCTCGGAAAAAAATGCTTGGCCCTCGGAAAAAATTGCTGGCGTCGCACGCCGTCGCACTAGGCAATAATTGCCGAGCGGGATATTGATTAACGCAATGGAAATTTTAGGTATGTGGCGCGTTGAGGGTTTCGCGTTTCCGCGTGCCCACGCCATGCAATCGCCGACCTGAGGGAAGCCCGCCATGCGCTACGATGATTTCCGCCGCAGCGACGACGTCGAGGATCGTCGCGACGACAGTGGCGGTGGGTTCGGCGGCGGTGGAGGCGGTGGCGGGTTCGGTCTGCCGATGGGCGGTGGCGGCCTCGGCATCGGAACCATCATCGTGCTCGGCCTGGTCGGCTATGCCTTCGGCATCGATCCGCGCATCCTGATCGGCGGCGCCGAGATCCTCACCGGTGGCAGCCAGGCGCCGAGCTACCAGAGCGACCGTCCGTCTTCCCAGGCCAAGCGCGGCGCGCCGACCGACGAGATGGGCAGCATGATCTCCGGAATCCTCGGCGAGATCGACGATCGCTGGAGCGAGATCTTCCAGGCCAGCGGCCAGTCCTACACCGGCCCGAAGGTCGTGCTGTTCCGCAACGCCACCAATGGCGGCCGCTGCGGCCGGGCCGAGTCGGCGATGGGTCCGTTCTACTGCCCGCCGGACCGCACCATCTTCCTCGACACCGGCTTCTTCCGCGAGGTCGAGACGCGCTTCCGCGGCTGCTCCGGAAAGTCGGCGTGCAATTTCACCACCGCCTATATCATCGCGCATGAGGCCGGCCATCACATCCAGAACCTGCTCGGCATCATTCCGAAGGTGACGCGATTGCAGCAGCAGGCCGGCAGCAAGGCCGAAGCCAATGCGCTGCAGGTGAAGGTCGAGCTCCAGGCCGATTGTCTGTCCGGCGTCTGGGTCAATCGCGAGGCGAAGAAGCGTCCGAACTTCCTCGAAGCCGGCGACATCGATGCCGCTCTGACCACGGCGAGCGCGATCGGCGACGATACGCTGCAGCGCCAGGCTACGGGGCGCGTCGTGCCCGATTCCTTCACCCACGGCTCGGCCGCGCAACGCAAGCAGTGGTTCATGACCGGCTATCAGCAGGGCAATCTGCAGGCCTGCAACACGTTCGGCAGCGGCGGGCCGTAGCGAAGGTCTCGTGCCCCGGACGCAGCGCAGCGCTTCTTTAGCGGTGCGCTGCGTCCGGGGCCAATCTTGCCGGTCCTTGCGTTTCTCACAATGGGTCCCGGCTCTGCAGTGCACTGCTAGCGCGCTGCGCCGCGTCCGGGACACGAGAGGAATGAGCAATGGCCTCCATCGACGAAACCAAACAATTCATCCCGCTCAACATCGCGGTGCTCACCGTCTCCGACACGCGTGCGCTCGCGGATGACAAGTCCGGCCAGACGCTTGTCGATCGTCTCGCTGCAGCCGGCCATCAACTCGCCGCGCGCGAGATCGTCACCGATGATGTCGAGGCGATCCGCGCCGTGATCCGCCGCTGGGTGGCCGATGCCGGCGTCGACGTCGTCATCACCACCGGCGGCACGGGTTTTACTGGGCGCGACGTCACGCCGGAGGCGATCGAGCCGTTGTTCGAGAAGCGCATGGACGGCTTCTCGATCGCCTTCCACATGCTGAGCCACGCCAAGATCGGAACGTCGACGATCCAGAGCCGCGCCACCGCGGGCGTAACGGGTGCCACCTATATCTTCTGCCTGCCCGGTTCGCCCGGCGCCTGCCGCGACGGCTGGGACGGCATTCTTGCTGCGCAACTCGACTACCGCACGCGGCCCTGCAATTTCGTCGAGATCATGCCGCGGCTGGACGAGCATCTGCGCAGGCCGAAGGCGCAGGGCGCGACGGTGTGAGCGCGCGGGTGCGCGAGCATCAGTCGCAAGCCAAGCACAAGGTATCGTAGGGTGGGCAAAGCGAAGCGTGCCCACGATCTCGATCCGCAATGCTGGGTCCGTGGGCACGGCGCTCATGCGCCTTTGCCCACCCTACGATTCCTGGCTCGTGGAGAGATACCCCTCACCCGAATGAGTTCGTGTCGTCCAGCGGAGATGCCCTCTCCCGCAAGGGGCGAGGGCACATTCATGCGCATATCGCTCGCTGTGAGATCGCTAAAGATCCCGCTCCCAGGTCTCGCCAATCAGATCCTGCCCAAAGCTCCGATGCGGCTCGGTGGCGACCAACTTGAATCCTGCGCTCTGGTAGATGCCGCGTGCGGCAACCAGGATGCTCTGCGTCCATAGCGTCATGCGGCGATAGCCTCTCTCGCGCGCGCCTTGCATGCATTGCTCGACCAGCGCGCGGCCGACACCGAGCCCGCGCGCTTTCTTCTCCACCTGCAACAGGCGGAGTTTTGCGATCTCGTCCGTGGCCTTGACCAGAAAGATCGAGCCGACCGGCTCGCCACCGACTTCCGCGATCCAGCAGTGCTCGCGCGCGGCGTCGTAATTCTTGATGAACTGTGCGCAGATCTCGGCGACCAGCGCCTCGTAGCTGATGTCCCAGTTGTAGTCCGCAGCATAGGCGGCGCCCTGCCGGGAGATGACCCAGCCCATGTCGCCGATGCGATGGCTGCGCAGCACGACGGAAGCGGGCTGGCTCTGGCGTTGCTCCAGCACGTTCTCGATGGTCGCCATGGCCTGCGTCAGCCGCGTTGCATCGCCGGCCGAAAGCTGAGCCAGCATGGCGGCGACCTCGTTTTGCGAGCTCAGGCTCAGCTTGGCGAAAGTCTGCCGGCCCTTGGCGGTGAGGCTGAGCTGGTATTGCCTGCGATCCGCGGGCAGCGGCTTTCGTGTGATCAGTCCCTTCTCGTCAAAGCTTTGCACGATGCGGCTGAGATAGCCTGGATCGAGACCGAGCTCGTTTCCGATCTCTTTTGCTGCAAGGTCGTCGCGATGCGCGAGCTCATAGAGCACGCGAGCCTCGCTGAGCGAAAATGGGCTGTTCCCCAGGTGCTGGTCGAGCACGCCGAGCTTGCGGGTATAGAAGCGGTTGAAGGCGCGAACCGCTGCGATCTGGTCGTCGGTACCGTCGAATGGCATGGGACACCTCGATGATTGCCATTGTCAAGTAATTATTTGACTTTGGCAAGTATCTGGTGCCCTCACGCGACCATGACGATCCGGCTGCGCAACATTGTCCGGGAGGAGCGCCCGAGCCGCCTGAGCAGCCTCGCCTCGGACCGGCGGGCCTGGGGCGGATAGCCGCCGATCCGGTCGTAATGATCCCGCGCGATCAAAAGCCCCTGATCACCAAGGGGGCCGACCAGCTTGCGTGCCACGGACCACAGGACGTCGCGGAAGCCGGTATCGGCGTAAGGCGAGCGGGCATAGCGGAACACCGCCGCACGGTCCCGGCCGCTGGCCGCGACGGCCTGGATGAACTGGGTGGTCTCCTCGATCCAGCCGGTATCCAGCACGGCGCCGGCAGGCAGGAACATCAGCCAGGGCGAACGCGCCTGGAGCGCGCCGGCGGCGAGCGCAGCACCTTGCGAAGATCCCTCGCAGCCGACGAAACGGCAGCCGGCGACGTCGGCAACGCGCTCGATGACGCCGTTGCTTGTGCCGTCGACCAGCAGAACTTCCTTGATGATGCCTGCCGCGGCACCGGGGACCAGCGCGGCCAGGGTTGCGACCGCGGTCTGCTCGACGCCTTCGGTCGGAATGATGACGCTCAGCATGATTGAGACTTCGATGTCCGCAATTCGGGAGAAGCGTAACTCGTTATGATGTTGTCATAAACACGCTGCGCTGCCGAGTGCAACTTTTCGCAGGCCGCTTGGCGTGCGATGGTAAACTCCGTGAGCCCATCGCCGCCGAATATGTCGCGCGCAGGGTGGTCAAATTGCCGAATGTTTCGGCGATTTTCGGTTTCGCGAGCTTCAAACGGGCCGTTTCTCTGCCGATATCGTCGGGGTGACGGCGCCGTCCCCGGGCGGACGGGAAAAACGTGCAGCCGCCGTGGCGCAGGAGCGAGATTAAGTCCAATGAACGCCGATCAACTTCCCATTGCTGCGACGCCTGCAGCGCCGAAGCCGGCGGCCGCGCCGACCTTGCGGATCCGCGCGGTGATGCTCGGCGAACGCATCAATCCGTCGGGGCTCGAGATCGGGCCGACGGTCTCCTCGACACCCGCTGCCTTCCGGGTCCATGGCGGCCTTGCCGTGATCTTCCGCTACGGCGTCGTGGTGTTGATCGGCCTTCTGCCGTCGGAGGAGAAGGTGTTGCTCGACGGTCTGAAGTCTCGCGTGACTGGCGAGCTCAGCCCTCATGAGGAGGAGACCGCGCAGGCGCAGCTTTGCCACGACGAAAACGCCGAGGCGATCCAGCCGGGCGGGCCGATCAACCTCTCCAAGTTTTCCGACGAGCGGCTGCTGCTGATCGCGGACGCACTCGCCAAGAGCACGTCGCTGGCGCGCGACGAGCGGCGCGTCGCTGCGGTGTTCGACGTCATCGAGCCCTTTGCGCGCGAGCTCGCCGAGAAGGGCCGGACGTCGCGGCGGCGCAAGGGCATCCTGCAGCTCATCGGCAACGCGCTGCTGGTCCAGCAGCGCGTCGCCGGCCGCGTCGCGGTTGCCGAAAAGCCCGACGCGCTCTGGGAAAAGCCGCAGCTCGACCGGCTCTATGCGCGTCTCGAAGACGAGTACGAGCTGAAGGAACGTCTCGACACGCTCGAGCGCAAGCTCACGGTCGTCGCGGAGACGGCCGATGCGCTGACCGACATCATCGATACGCAACGCTCGCTGCGACTCGAAATCGCGGTGGTGGTGCTGATCGTGATCGAGGTCGTGATCGGCTGCATCCAGATTTTTGCCGGGATTCACTGAGCGCTGAGCTGCGCGTTGTCGCGCCCTGTACCTCCGCGAGTCCGGTATCGTAGGGTGGGCAAAGGCGCACTTGCGCCGTGCCCACCACTGGTCCAGCATTACAAAAGGTGGTGGGCACGCTCCGCTTTGCCCACCCTACGATACTGTCCTCGTGGCTTGCAGCACCGCAACGCAATGCCGTGCGATCGTCAGTTCTTCGTTAGTCGGGATGACAAGCACATCGATAGCGCTGTTGTCTGCATTGATGCGCTCGCGCGCCGCGTCATTTGCCGCGGCATCGATACGCACGCCGAGCCATGCAAGCCGCTCGCCGATGCTCCTGCGGATTTCCTTGGCATGCTCGCCAATGCCGCCGGTGAACACGAGAGCATCCAGTCCCCCCAGCGTGTTCGCCATCATCGCGATCTCCTGCGCGGCACGAAAGGTGAAGAGATCGACCGCCTCCCGCGCCGAATCCTCGCTGCTCGCCAGCAGCGTGCGCATGTCCGCGGAAATGCCGGAGACGCCGAGCAGCCCGGACTCGTGATAGAGCAGATGCTGCAAATCCTCGATCGATATCTTTTCGTGCTGGAGCAGATAGAGCAGCACGCCAGGATCGATGGCGCCGCAACGCGTGCCCATCACCAGGCCGTCGAGCGGCGTCAGCCCCATCGTGGTGTCGACGCTGCGGCCGTCACGCAACGCGCACAGGCTGGCGCCATTGCCGAGATGGGCGATCACGGTTCTTTTGGCGGCAAGCTCCGGTGCGATGTGGGCGAGACGACCCGAGACATATTCGAACGAGAGTCCGTGAAAGCCGTAGCGTCGCAGGCCGCGTGCTTCGTAGTGCCGCGGGATCGCGAAGCGGCTCGCGGGCGGGGCAATACCGTGGTGGAAGGCGGTGTCGAAGCAAGCGATCTGGGTCAGGTCAGGCTTGATCGTCCTTACAGTATGGACCGGTGCGAGGCACCGCGGCTGATGCAAGGGCGCCAGCGGCGTCAGCGCCTCGAGCTTCGTGTAGACCTCTTCATTTAGTTCAACCGGGCCTGAATAATCCGGACCGCCATGGACGATCCGGTGCCCCACGGCGCGCAGGCGCCCATGGCCAAAGCGGTCCTCGATGAAGGCGAGCACGTCGGCGAACAGATGACCGCCGGCCGCATCCGGCTCCTCTCTCTGCTTCTCAAATAACGTTTCGCCTGATGGACTCTTTGCTACCAGCCGCGGCTTCGCCTCGTGCTCGTCGAGCAGGCCTTTGCAGAGCAGGACAGGTTCGGCCGCCGAGATCTCGAACAGGCCGAACTTGATGCTCGACGAGCCGGCGTTGAGGACGAGGACTGCGTCGGAGGCCGTCATGCGGTCAGCCCATCTTGCCCGGCCAGACCCAGTCGCGGATGACAGGCATGTCCTCGCCGTGCTCGCGCACGTAACGCGAATGCTCGATCAGCGCGTCGCGGAATTGCTGCTTCACCTGTGCGGCCTTGGTCGCGAGCCCCGGCACACGCTCGATGGCCTCGATCGCCAGGTGATAGCGGTCGAGCCCGTTGAGCACGACCATGTCGAACGGCGTGGTCGTGGTGCCTTCCTCGGCAAAGCCGCGGACATGCATGCCGGCATGGTTGGTGCGGTTATAGGTCAGCCGGTGGATCAGATAAGGATAGCCGTGATAGGCGAAGATGACAGGCTTGTCCGATGTGAACAGGCTGTCGAAGTCGCGATCGCTCAGGCCGTGCGGATGCTGCTCCTTCGGCTGCAGCGTCATGAGGTCGACGACGTTGACGACGCGGATTTTGAGATCCGGCAGCGCCTTGCGCAGCAGATCGACCGCGGCGAGCGTCTCCAGCGTCGGCACGTCGCCGGCGCAGGCCATCACGACGTCGGGCTCGCCGTCGGCCTCGTCGTTGCCGGCCCAGGTCCAGATGCCGATGCCGGCGTCGCAATGCGTCGCCGCCTCCTGCATCGAGAGCCATTGCGGCGCCGGCTGTTTGCCCGCGACGATGACGTTGATGCGATTGTAGGTGCGTAGGCAGTGATCGGCGATCCACAGCAGCGTGTTGGCGTCAGGCGGGAAATAGATGCGGACGATGTCGGCCTTCTTGTTGGCGACCAGGTCGACGAAGCCGGGGTCCTGATGGCTGAAGCCGTTATGGTCCTGCCGCCAGACATGCGAGGTCAGGAGATAGTTGAGCGAGGCGATCGGTCGTCGCCACGGCAGATGCCGCGTCACCTTCAGCCATTTGGCGTGCTGGTTGAACATGGAATCCACGATGTGGATGAAGGCCTCGTAGCAAGAGAAGAAGCCGTGCCGTCCGGTGAGCAGGTAGCCCTCGAGCCAGCCCTGGCAGAGATGCTCGCTGAGCACCTCCATCACCCGGCCGTCCTGCGCGAGATGCACGTCGTAGGATTCGATCGGCTCCATCCACACCCGTTCGGTGGCCTCGAATACGGCATCGAGCCGGTTTGACGCGGTCTCGTCCGGGCCCATGAGGCGGAAGTTGCGCTCCTGTGCGTTGAGACGGATGACGTCGCGCAGGAATTTACCAAGTTCGCGCGTTGCTTCTCCCGTCACGCCGCCGGGCTGTGGCACGTCGACGGCGAAGCTGCGGAAGTCCGGCAGCTTCAGTTCCTTCTTCAGCAGGCCGCCATTGGCGTGCGGATTGGCGCCCATACGGCGCTGGCCGTCGGGCGCCAGTGCTTGAAGCTCTGCAATGAGCGCGCCGCTGTTATCGAACAGTTTGTCCGGCTCGTAGCTGCGCATCCAGTCTTCGAGAATCTTCAGATGCGCGGGGTTCTCGCGGCAGTTCGCGACGGGAACCTGATGCGCGCGCCAAAATCCTTCGACCTTCTTGCCATCGACCTCCTTCGGGCCGGTCCAGCCCTTCGGGCTGCGCAGCACGATCATCGGCCAGCGCGGCCGCTCGACGCTCTTGCGTCCGTCGCGGGCGTGCTGCTGAATCGAGCGAATGCTGGCGAGCGCGACGTCGAGCGCATCGGCCATCGCCCGGTGCATCAATTTGGGATCGTCGCCCTCGACGAACAGCGGCTCGTGGCCGAATCCGCGGAAGAGATCGCGGATCTCGCTGTCTGGCATCCGGCCGAGCACGGTCGGATTGGCGATCTTGTAGCCGTTGAGATGCAGGATCGGCAGCACCGCGCCGTCATGGGCGGGGTTGAGGAACTTGTTGGAGTGCCAGGACGCCGCGAGCGGGCCGGTCTCGGCCTCGCCATCGCCGACGACGCAGGCGACGATCAGGTCGGGATTGTCGAATGCCGCGCCATAGGCGTGCACCAGCGCGTAGCCGAGCTCGCCGCCTTCGTGGATCGAGCCCGGCGTTTCCGGCGCCGCATGGCTCGGGATGCCGCCGGGGAAGGAGAACTGCCTGAAAAGTTTTCGCAATCCGTCCGCATCGCGCGGAATGTCTGGATAGATCTCGCTGTAGCTGCCCTCGAGATAGGTGTTGGCGACCATGCCCGGGCCGCCATGGCCGGGACCGCAGACATAGATCATGTCGAGGTTCTGCGCGCGAATGACGCGGTTGAGGTGGGCGTAGATGAAGTTCAGCCCCGGCGTCGTGCCCCAATGGCCGAGCAGACGCGGCTTGATGTGTTCGGGCCGCAACGGCTCGCGCAGCAACGGATTGTCGAGGAGATAAATCTGCCCGACCGAGAGGTAGTTCGCGGCGCGCCAGTAGCGATCGAGGAGATCGAGGTCGCTGCTCGCCGCACGCCATTGTTGTTGATTTGTCATGTTCATGCCGACCTTCACCCCGGGATCGTCATCAACCGAGTTCCGGCGAGATCGATCCTTCAGCCGCATCAAACGGAATCGAGGTCACGCGGTGTTGCGAGAGGTCAAAGGTCAGCGCGCGAAGTTTGGGCAGCTCTACTGTGCATGGGGTTGTTTTCGCGTTTTTCATTTGCGTTCTTGATTTGTTCTTATGACGTGCTATCTTGGCTTCATGAGTCCAGCTTCTTCTTCTGCTCTCAAGCACCCGCCGGTCACGGCGCCCTCCGAGCCGGCGGGTGCGCCTTCTGATTTCCCAGAGCTTGGCGTTGTCATCGACCGCGCGCGCCGGCGAGGGCGTGGCGCACAGTCCAACGCCGGCGGCCGCTTTGAGGCCGAGGCGCGCGTCGCCTTCGATGATGGCTGGCAGAGCCTGGAGGAGCTGCCGCCGTTCAAGACGACGGTCGGCGTGGACACCTCGCGCAAGGTGATCACCCGCAACGACTCCCCCGACATCGGCTTCGACCGCTCGATCAATCCCTATCGTGGTTGCGAGCACGGCTGCGTCTACTGCTTCGCGCGGCCGACGCACGCCTATCTCGGCCTGTCGCCAGGGCTCGACTTCGAGTCAAAGCTGTTCGTGAAGCCCGAGGCGCCGGCGCTGCTCGAGAAGGAGCTCGCGGCCGCAGGCTACGAGCCGCGGATGATCGCGATCGGCACCAATACCGATCCCTATCAGCCGATCGAGCGCGAGCGCAAAATCATGCGCGGCATTCTGGAGGTGCTGGAGCGCGCCGGCCATCCCGTCGGCATCGTCACCAAGTCCGCGCTGGTCACACGCGATATCGACATTCTTTCGCGCATGGCCAAGCGCAACCTCGCTAAGGTCGCGATCTCGGTGACGTCGCTCGACCCAAAACTCGCGCGCACCATGGAGCCGCGCGCCTCGACGCCGCCGAAGCGGCTGGAGGCGCTGAAGCAGCTCTCGGATGCCGGCATTCCCACCACCGTGATGGTCGCGCCCGTGATCCCTGCGCTGAACGATTCCGAGATCGAGCGCATTCTGGACGCGGCTGCCCACGCCGGCGTCAAGGAAGCCTCCTACGTGCTGCTGCGGCTGCCGCTCGAGGTACGCGATCTCTTCCGCGAATGGCTGATGGCGAACTATCCGGACCGCTATCGCCACGTCTTCACGCTGATCCGCGACATGCGCGGCGGCCGCGATTACGACGCGAAATGGGGCGAGCGCATGAAGGGTACGGGACCGATGGCCTGGACCATCGGCCGCCGCTTCGAGATCGCGTGCGACCGGCTCGGGCTCAACAAGCGCCGCGCGAAGCTGACCACGGATCATTTTGCCCGGCCGAAACAGAACGGCGAGCAGCTCAGCCTGTTCTAGGGCGCGGGGCGAACGAGGTGTGTGATGAGTAAGGAACTTACGCCGCCGGTGCCGCGGCTCACGGTGATCACGCTTGGCGTGAGCGACATCCGCGCCAGCATCGCCTTCTACGACGCGCTCGGCTTTTCGCGCCGGTTGAAGGCGACGGGCGAGGTCGTTGCGTTCTTCGACACCGGCGGCCCGGTGCTCGGCCTGTTTCCCTGGGACCAGCTCGCAGCCGACGCCAGGCTGGCGGACCAGCCGAGGCCAGCGACCTTCCGCGGCGTCACGCTCGCCTGGAACTGCGCGACGCGCGAGGAGGTCGATGCGGTGCTGGCGTTTGTCGTCGGGAAGGGAGCAACGCTGCTGAAGGCCGCGCACGAAACCGATTACGGCGGCTACTCCGGCTATTTTGCCGATCCCGACGGTCATCCCTGGGAGGTCGTCGTCGCCCCCGGCATCAATGTCGGCGACGACCAGCGGGTGCATCTGGCGGAGTAGGGCGGCCGACCTGAATAACGGGAATTGCGTGGGGTTCCCGGTTGCGCGAGCGGGTCGGCTTGCGCACGATCCCGGCCATGATTCGGGACAAGTCCGCCAAGACACCAATTAAGGAGACGCCCGCGAAGGCAAGCTTCCGTCGCGAGCGAGCACTGATCAAGCGCGGCGTCTGGCCGATCGCAGGCTGTGACGAGGCCGGCCGCGGGCCGCTCGCCGGCCCGGTTGTGGCGGCCGCGGTGATTCTCGACCCCGACCGCATTCCGCGCGGCATTGACGATTCGAAGCGGCTGACGGCGGAAGAGCGCGAAAAACTGTTCGACAAGATCTGCGCCACCGCGCAAGTCTCGGTCGTCGTTGCCTCACGCTCCCGCATCGACCGCGACAACATCCTGCGCGCCTCGCTGTGGGCGCTGAAGCGCGCGGTGGTCGCGTTGCCCGAGCTGCCGAAGCACGTTTTCGTCGACGGCCGCGACCGGCTCGATACGCCTTGCGACTGCGAGGCCGTGATCGGCGGCGACGGCATCGTGCTGTCGATTGCGGCCGCTTCCATCGTCGCAAAGGTGACGCGCGACCGGCTGATGTGCGCGCTGGCGCAGGATTGCCCCGGCTACGGTTTCGAGCAGCACAAGGGCTACGGCGTGCCCGAGCATCTCGACGCGCTCGATCGCCTCGGCCCCACCGTCCATCACCGCAGCTTCTTTGCCCCCGTCGTCGCCGCCCGCGTCAAGCACATGCCCTGGACCGTCGAACCGGTGCGGGACCTGTTCGAGGTCACCGAGGTCGAGGCGCAGGTGGAGACCACAGTTGAAATCGATGCTTCGGCGGGTCTCTAGAGTAGACTGTCGTTGCCACGACGCGTGGCGCCCTTTATCAAAACGGACGTGATCGAATAGGGCCGGCTGGACGGGTTGGCTGCATCTTGCGGGCGTTGCATGCGGTTTACCTCCCTGGTCATCGAGCTCATTCGCGCCCGGCCGCGGCTGATCGTCTGGATTGCCGTGCTCGCGCAAGCCGCGATGTGGCTGCTGGTGGCGCTTCTGTTCTACCGCAGCCCGCCCGGCAGCCTTGCGACCGTGCTGGCCTTCGGCAGGGAGTACCAGGTCGGCACTGATCTTGGCCCGCCGCTGTCGGTCTGGCTCGCCGATATCGCCTATCGCGCCGCCGTCGGCCACATGTTCGGCGTCTATGTCCTGGCCGAGATATGCGAGATCGCGACCTTCATCACGCTCTATCACCTGGCCCGTGCCGTGGTCGGCACCCAGCAGGCGGTGCTCGCCGTGCTTCTGACCATGACAGTGCTGGCCTTCTCCTCGTCCGCGCTCGACTTCGGCCCCCTGGTGCTGGCGCGGCCTTTGTGGACACTGTTGCTGCTGCATTCCTGGCAGATCATCGGCCAGCGCCGCGGCAATGCCTGGTTCGCCTGGTCGATCGAGGCTGGCCTGCTGCTGCTGACCACGCCGGCCGCGATCTTCCTGCTCGCATTGCTTGTCATCTTCGCGCTCTCGACCGCCGGAGGCCGCCGGACGCTGCGCGCGCTCGATCCGCTTTTCGCGCTCGTCGTCGTCGCCGTGCTGGCGCTGCCCTATGCCGTCTGGCTGATGCGCGCCGAAACCCTTGTGCTGCCGGCCCCGCCGCAAATGGCCGACCTCAGCGCCCGCGCGCTCCACGCCGCCTGGCTGCTCGGCGGGCTCGTCCTCGGTGCGGTGGCGGTCCCGGTGCTGACCTTCCTCAACACGCCCCTGTTCGCCGGCAAGAGCGAAGAGGCGCCGATCATCTACCGGCCGCCAGTCGAACCGCTCGCGCGCAACTTCGTCTATTTCTTTGCGCTCGCGCCCGCGCTCGGTGCGGTCCTGATCTCCGGCCTGTTCGGTTTCGATGCCGTCGTCGGCGGTGCCGGCGTGGTGCTGGTCATGTCGGGCCTCGCCATGGTCGTCGTGGCCGGCGATCTCATCGCAATGCGCCGCGCCCGGATGCTGCGCACGGTGTGGCTGGCGGCCGTCGTGGCGCCCGCCGCCGGTGTCGCGCTGGCTGTGTTGTTCCTGCCCTGGAGCGGCACCGGCGAGATCGCGACATCGATGCCGGCGCGCGCGATCTCGGACTTTTTTGACGACAGCTTTGCCCGCCGCACCAACCATCGTCTGCGCGCGGTCGCAGGTGAAACCGAGCTTGCGAGCCTGATTGCGCTGCACTCCGACCGGCCGCATCTGTTTATCGACGCTGCGCCGGCGCGTACGCCGTGGCTGACACAGGCAAAATTCAGCGAGACCGGCGGTGTCGTGGTCTGGCGCGCCTCAGATACCGCCGGCACCCCGCCGCCCGAAATCCTTGCGCGCTTTCCCGGCATCGTGCCGGAAGTGCCGCGCGCCTTCGAATGGCTGGTGACCGGACGCCAGCAACTCCTGCGCATCGGCTGGGCCATCGTGCGGCCGAAGGGGACGTAGCGACAAACGCAGCAATCGTAGGGTGGGCAAAGGCGCGGAGCGCCGTGCCCACCGTCAAAGCTATCCGTTGTCGAGATAAAGATGGTGGGCACGCTTCGCTTTGCCCACCCTACGAGAGCTCGCTAGCCCGCCAGTACCTTCGCGATCGCACGCAAATCCTGCCAAGCCAGCCGCTTGTAGGACGGCGAGCGCAAGAGATAGGCCGGGTGGAAGGTCGCCAGCGCGCGGATGGTGCGTTGACCGGTGTCGTAGTCGAACCAGCGTCCGCGCGTCCGCATGATGCCTTCGCGCGTCGAGAGCAGCGTCTGCGTCGAGGGATTGCCGAGCGTCACCAGCACGTCGGGGTTCACGAGCTCGATGTGGCGCTGGATGAAGGGCAGGCAGATTTGCGTCTCCTGCGGCGTCGGCGTGCGGTTACCGGGCGGCCGCCAGGGAATGACGTTGGTGATATAGGCCGTGGTGCGGTTGAGGCCTATTGCTCCTATCATCAAATCGAGCAGCTTGCCGCTGCGTCCCACAAACGGCAGTCCCTCGATATCCTCGTCGCGGCCCGGCGCCTCGCCGACGAACATGATGCGCGCCTGCGGATTGCCGTCGGCGAACACCAGCCGCGTCGCAGTGTGTTTTAGCGCGCAGCCCTCGAAGTTTTGCATGAGCTCGCGCAAGGCCTCGAGCGTCGGCGCGGTGCGCGCGGCCTCGCGAGCCGAGGCGATGGCGACGTCGGGCGCCGGTGCCACCTCGCCGCGCATCGCCGCAGGCGCGGCGACTGGCCGCGGTGCTTCGACCGGCGCCGCGCGCGGGGCCGGCGGCGGGGCGTCTAATTCCGCCAGGCGGTCGACCGGTTCCTCGGCGAGCGCGCAGTCGACTCCGGCCTCCAGATAGAAGGCGAGAAGCTCTCGGACGGTGGGTGCGCGCTCGGGGATCATTTGGAAAGTCAGACTATTAGTTCATCTTAAGGCGCCTTGCATCCCAGCGGAACGCATTTCCGTGGTTGTCCTACCCGGAAAAATCGGAAACAAGGGAGCGCAAATGACAAGGAACCGTCTCAAGGGCTGAGATCAGATGAGCACCGAAGAACTTCCCCCGCGCGAATCGATGGAATTCGACGTCGTCATCGTCGGCGCCGGCCCCTCGGGCCTGGCCGCGGCGATCCGGCTGAAGCAGATCAATGCCGATCTCAACGTCGTCGTGGTGGAGAAGGGCTCCGAGGTCGGTGCGCATATTCTCTCCGGCGCCGTGATCGATCCGGCCGGGCTCGACAAGCTGATCCCGGACTGGCGCGAGGACTCCGATTGCCCGCTGAAGACGCAAGTCAAGGACGACCGCTTCTACTGGATGACGGCCGGCGGCGCGATCAAGCTGCCGGGCTTCATGATGCCGCCGCTGATGGACAACCATCACTGCTATATCGGCTCGCTCGGCAATGTCTGCCGCTGGCTGGCGCGCAAGGCCGAGGCGCTCGGCGTCGAGATCTATCCGGGCTTTGCCGCCGCCGAAGTGCTCTATGACGAAAAGGGCGCGGTGAAGGGCATCGCCACCGGCGACATGGGCATCGGCCGAGACGGCAAGCCGAAGGACTCCTTCACCCGCGGCATGGAGCTGCTCGGCAAGTACACGCTGTTCGCCGAAGGCGCGCGCGGCAGCCTGACAAAGCAGCTGATCGCGAAGTTCGCGCTCGATTCCAAGAGCGAGCCGGCGAAGTTCGGCATCGGCCTCAAGGAAGTCTGGCAGATCGATCCCGCCAAGCACCAGAAGGGCATGATCCAGCATTCGTTCGGCTGGCCGCTCGACCTGAAGACCGGCGGTGGCTCGTTCCTCTATCATTACGACGACAATCTTGTCGCCGTCGGTTTCGTCGTGCATCTGAACTACGACGATCCGTATCTGTCGCCGTTCGACGAATTCCAGCGTTTCAAGACCCACCCGTCGATCCGTGGCACCTTCGAAGGTGCCAAGCGCCTTGCCTATGGCGCGCGTGCCATCACCGAAGGCGGCTACCAGTCGGTGCCGAAGCTGACGTTCCCCGGCGGCGCGCTGGTGGGCTGTGCGGCCGGCTTCGTCAACGTGCCCCGCATCAAGGGCGTGCACAATGCGATGGGCACCGGCATGCTCGCCGCTGAAAATGTCGCGGCCGCGCTTGCGGCCGATCGCGCCAATGACGAGATCGTCGATTACGAGAACGCGTGGCGGTCCTCGCCGGTCGGCAAGGATCTGTTCCTGGTCCGCAACGTCAAGCCGCTGTGGTCGAAGTTCGGCACCGTGCTCGGCGTGGCGCTCGGCGGCTTCGACATGTGGTTCAACACGCTGTTCGGCACCTCGCTGTTCGGCACGCAGTCGCATGCCAAGCCTGATCGCTCGACGCTCGATCCGGCCAAGCAACACGCGCCGAAGAACTATCCGAAGCCTGACGGCAAGATCTCGTTCGACAAGCTGTCCTCGGTGTTCCTGTCCAACACCAATCACGAGGAAGATCAGCCGATCCATCTCCGGGTGGCCGACATGAACCTCCAGAAGATGTCCGAGCATGACGTCTTCGCCGGCCCCTCGAACCGCTATTGCCCGGCCGGCGTCTATGAGTGGGTCGAGGAGGGCGCGAGCCCGCGCTACCAGATCAATGCCCAGAACTGCGTCCACTGCAAAACCTGCGACGTGAAGGACCCCAACGGCAACATCACCTGGGTTCCTCCGGAGGGCGGCGGCGGTCCGAACTACGAGGCGATGTAAGGGTGCGCCAGGCGACCAAATAGGTCCGAAGGGTGATGTAGCGCACGTTCGCGTGAGGATCGGGCTGCGGCCACCGGCCGCGGCCACGATAAGGCCACAGTAGCGGCGTCTTGGGGCCCTCTTGGTCGATTTGGGGCGCGCGGAGGGGATCGCGCGGTCCGAATCCTTGCGGTGAAGCGCCAAAAGCGGCATTGTCCGACCCGACGGTTCCGGGTCCCATGTCGCCGGCCGCGTTCGCGTGCGAGACGGCCTTTTGCTTCAAACCCAGGCACTACCAACTCAAGGCGAGCCCTGATGTTTTCAAATCGTTTCAACCGCTGGACTGCTGCTGCCATCGCCCTTGCCGGCTCCGCGATCGTGGCGGTCCCCGGCGGCGTGCTGGCGCAGACGCCGGATCATCCGGCCGACACGGCGGCGCAGTTTCCGACCCGAAATGATCTGAAGTCGCTCACCACCGCCGGCAGCTATCTCGCCGCCCGCCACGCCGCCGTCGAGCGCGACGCGACCTCGGCCGCCGCCTTCTACCGCTCAGCGCTGCGGAGCGACCCCAAGAACAACGAGCTGCTCGACCGCGCCTTCATCGCCTCGGTCGGCGATGGCGACATCGAGGAAGCGGTCAAGCTCGCCGACCGTATCCTCACCATCGACAAGACCAATCGCGTCGCGCGCCTCGTGGTCGGCGTGCATGACTTGAAGATGAAGAAATATCCGAGCGCGCAGAGCAACATCAACCAGTCGATTCGCGGACCGATCACCGATCTGGTCGCAACGCTGCTGTCCGGCTGGGCCGCCTATGGCGCGGGCGATGCCAAGGGCGCGGTCGCGACCATCGACAAGCTGGCGGGCCCGGAATGGTATCCGCTGTTCAAGGACCTGCACGCCGGCATGATCCTCGAGAACGCCGGCAAGGAGAAGGACGCGGGCGTCCGCTTCGAGCGCGCCTACAAGCTCGACGATTCCATGCTGCGCGTCAGCGAGGCCTATGCGCGCTGGCTGTCGCGCAACAAGGACGCCGCCTCGGCGACCGCTGTCTATGAAGCCTTCGACAAGAAGCTCGCCCGTCATCCGCTGATCGTGGAAGGCCTGCGCGAGATCAAGGCCGGCAAGAAGCTGCCGTCGCTGGTCGATTCCGCGCAAGCCGGTGCGGCCGAGGCGCTCTACGGCATCGGCGCCACGCTGACCCGCCGCGGCGGCGAGGATCTGGCGCTGGTCTATCTCCAGCTCGCGCTCTATCTCCAGCCCACTCATCCGCTGGCCCTGCTCTCGCTGGCCGACCTCTATGAATCGGTGAAGCGGCCGCAGATGGCCATCAAGATCTATGAGCGCGTCCCGTCGAGCTCGCCGCTGAAGCGCAACGCACAGATCCAGCTCGCCATCGATCTGGATTCCGCCGACCGCACCGACGAGGCGATCAAGATCCTCAAGGGCGTGACCGCCGAGGACTCCAAGGATCTCGAAGCCATCATGGCGCTCGGCAATCTCGAGCGCGGCCGCAAGAAGTTCGGCGACTGCGGCGCGACCTATTCGCGGGGCATCGACGTGCTGCCGGCCGGCAACGACAAGGCCAACAGCGTCTGGTATTACTACCGCGGCATCTGCGAGGAGCGCACCAAGGAGTGGGGCAAGGCCGAGGCCGACATGAAGAAGGCGCTCGAGCTGCAGCCCGACCAGCCGCATGTCCTCAACTATCTCGGCTATTCCTGGATCGACCAGGGCGTGAACCTCGACGAAGGCATGAAGATGATCAAGCGTGCCGTCGAGCAGCGGCCCGACGACGGCTACATCGTCGATTCCCTCGGCTGGGCCTATTACCGCATCGGCAATTACGAAGAGGCGGTGAAGAACCTCGAGCGCGCGATCGACCTGAAGCCCGAGGATCCCACCATCAACGACCATCTCGGTGACGCCTATTGGCGCGTCGGCCGCACGCTGGAAGCAAAATTCCAGTGGGCGCATGCCCGCGATCTCAAGCCCGAGCCGGACGATCTGCCCAAGATCGAGGCCAAGATCGCCAACGGCATGACGGATGACAATTCGAACTCTTCGGCCGCGCAGGCGGACAAGAAGAAGGACGACGGCAAGGGCGGTTGATCCAAGTAACTGGGGGCGTATCGCCGATGCCGGCGTTGGTTGAAGAAGGGCGCGCGAAGGTCAATCTGAGCCTTCGCGTGGTCGGCCGTCGTGCCGACGGCTATCATGATCTCGAAAGCGTGGTTGCGTTTGCCGATTGTGCCGACCGGCTCACGCTGGAACCGGGTGGCGAGCTCAGGCTTGCGACCACGGGGCCGCTTGCCGCGGCCTGCGGCGAGACCTCAGACAATCTCGTGTTCAAGGCCGCAAAATTGTTGGCTGACGCGGTGCCGAATTTGAAGCTCGGCGCCTTCGCGCTCGACAAGGTCTTGCCGGTCGCTGCCGGTATCGGCGGCGGTTCGGCCGATGCCGCGGCGGCGCTGCGCCTGCTTGCGCGTCTCAACAATCTGTCACTCGATGATCTCCGGCTCCAGGAGGTCGCGCTCGCGACCGGCGCCGACGTGCCGGTGTGCCTGTTCTCGCGCGCCTGCGACATGACCGGCGTCGGCGAGCAATTGCTGCCGCTGGCACTGCCGAGCATGCCCTGCGTGATGGTCAATCCGCGCGTGCCGGTTGCGACCAAGGACGTGTTTAGGGAGTTGGGCCTGCGCAACGGCGAGCTTCTGGTCGGCGCCACTGACGTGCTCGAATCTCCGGCCTGGCCGGAGCAGGGCGGGTCGATTGCCGATTGGGTCGATGTTCTCGACACCGTCGCCAATGATCTCGAAGCCCCTGCGCTGCGCATCGAACCTGTCATCGGTGACGTGCTGGAAGCCTTGCGTGACTCCGCCGGCGTCAAGTTGGCACGCATGTCCGGCTCGGGCGCGACCTGCTTTGCGATCTACGGCGCGTCCGCGGAGGCGCATGCCGCTGCCGAGACGATTCGGCGCGATCATCCCGGCTGGTGGGTGCATGCGGGAACGTTGAGCTAGCCCCATCCGTCATTGCGAGCGCAGCGAAGCAATCCAGAATCCCTCCGCGTTGGCAGTCTGGATTGCTTCGCTACGGTCCCAACTCGCAATGACGTGGATAAAGCTCAGCCGCGCAATCGACGCCGTAGGGTGGGCAAAGCGCAGCGTGCCCACCACTTCTATCGTACAAGCTGGATGCATGGTGGGCACGGCACTGTCGCGCCTTTGCCCACCCTACGATAGCTCGGCTAGCCCCAAAAACCGTCGGATCTCACCCAGCACCTCCGCCGGCTTGTCATGCTGCAGCCAGTGCCCGGCACCGGCGATGGTTGCGATCCGCGCCTGCTGGAAATAGCGCTCCAGTCCCGCCGACCGAGCGCCGGCGAGAAAGCTTTCGCCGGCATTGAGCAGCAACGTGGGGCAGGCGATGCGCGACCACAGCGCGACGTGGTCGTCCGGCCAGAGCCGGTGCGGTGCGGAGGCGCGCTGATAGGGATCGAACTTCCAGCTATAGGTGCCATCCGCGTTCTGCCGCGCGCCGTGCGTGGCGAGGTGTAGTGCGAGGTCGCGGGCGAGGCGCTTGTTGTGAAGCGCCATCTGCGCGGCCGCATCCTCGAGGGTCGCATAGCGGCGCGGCGTTCGATCGTGCAGCCTGTCGAGCTGGCTGACCCATCTGCCGATGCGCTCATGCGTCGGAGGCTTCGGCGTGTCAGGCAACATCGTTACGCCGTCGAGCACGACGAGCTTCGTGACCTGCTCGGGGAATGAGCCTGAAAAGATCAGGCTCACCATGCCGCCCATCGAATGGCCGATGAGCGTCACTTGAGGCGCTGCGATGCTGCGCACGAGCCGGGCGAGATCGTAGACATATTCCGTCAGCGCGTAGCTGCCGCCCTTGGTCCAGTCGGAATCACCGTGGCCACGCAGGTCGGGCGCGATCACGTGAAAATGCGGTTGCAGCGAGCGGGCGATGGCGTCCCAGCTCCGGCAATGATCGCGGCCGCCATGAACCAGGATGAGCGGCGGCGCGTCCTCATTGCCCCAGTCGGCATAATGCAGCCGCAGGCCGTGGGATTCGTAGTAGCGACTTTGCGGGGCGAGCATCGGACAGTGATCCCTGGAATGCCGGACAAGACGACAGCAGGACTGGAGTAGCCTGCTGACGGTCATTCGACAAGCAATCGGGCGGTCATGCTGGCTTCGGCGCCGGGCCAGGTTTGGGCGTCGGCTGATGCGCCAGGCGTTCGCGTTGCCGGATCTTGAGCAGCTTCGCAGCGCCACAGCGACGAGCGGCGCGCGACAACGAATTTGGCAGGAGGTGGTAACGCGACCAGGACATCATCTTCATCGAACCCTCCATCGCAACATCAATAGGTGAGCTCTCGGCGATGCCACGTTCGAATTCCGCGCGTTACATATCGGCAAGTCATGACAGATTGGACAGCTTGTTCATCGGCGTTAAACCTTCGTAAGACACCGAACGCGTTCGTCGCTCGCCACCTCCAATGAACGTTAGGAGGTGAAAATCATGAAACTCGTTTCTGCGCTTGTCGGTCTCGCTGCTCTCGGTGGTGTCGCTCTGTCCACCGGAGCGGCATCGGCCCAACCGATCGACGTCCCCGGTGCGTCGGGCGTCGTTCCGTCAGGCTATATCTGCAACGAATGGGGCCATTGCTGGCACCGCCATTATTACGGCGGCGGCTACTATCACCCGCATTATTGGGGTGGTTACGGCTGGCACCGTCATTGGGGCGGCGGCTACGGCTGGCATCATTGGCACCACTGGCATCAGTGGTGAAATCCGGGAAAGGGGCTTCGGCCCCTTTCTTTTTGCAGCTATCGGTTCGCCGACAAAGCCGCTCGTGTCACAGCCGTCAGATTCATAGTCAGCATGACGCCTGGCTTTGGAAGCTCTTGCACGGCAAACACCGTGCGGGCGGGCCGATGATTTCCCATGGCTTCCACATAGGCCGCGTTCATCGCCTCGAAGTCGGACATCTGCTGGAGGAATACGTTGATGTGGGTAACGTGATTGAGATCGGAGTCCACCGCATCCAGCATCACCTCAAACGATTTGAAGATTTGCCGCGTCTGGGAGGCGACATCGGAACCGGCCAGCTGTCCTGTCGCCGGATCGACGCCGGCGGTCCCGCCGATCCAGATGTGTTCGCCAACCTTGGCAATGTGGTTATAGGGCCCGATTGGTTTTGGCGTGTTCGGCGGAGTTAGCGTTTCTACCCGTGATGTCATCATCGGACTCGCTCCATGGATTGTCTTTCAATGTACAATGGGAGACGAAGCGAGCATATCCGCTAATCTTCGATGCTGCCGCTAGCCCTGCACCGGCGGTCGCGCCAGCGCGAGCGAGAGGCCGAGGCCAGCGATGAAGACGCCGGAGCCTTGGGTGAGCCGCTTCATCAGACGCGGCCGTCCGATCAACTGCGTGCGCGTCGCGGACGCCATCAGCACCACGACGACATCGGCGAGCGTGTTCAGCGTCACCGAGATGGCGCCGAGCACAATGAATTGCAGCGTGGGGCTCGCTCCCGCGGGATCGAGGAATTGCGGAATGAAGGCGAGGAAGAACGCCGCGGTCTTCGGGTTCAACGCCTCGACCAGCACCCCGTCGCGGAACGCGCGCTTGTCCCCGATGGGCTCGCTCGCGAGCGACAGCGTCCGGCCGGCGCTGCGAAAGGTCTTGATGCCGAGCCAGACCAGATACAGCGCGCCGACGAACTTCACGACGGCGAACAGCTCGGCGCTCGCCAGGATGATCGCGGAAATGCCGAGACTGCCTGCGACGACATGGACCAATCCGCCCAGCGCCGTGCCCGCGGTCGAGGCAAAGCCGCTGCCGCGCCCTTCCGACAAGGTTCGCGCCGCGACATAGAAGATGCCGGGGCCGGGAATGGCGGCAATGAGGAGGGCGGCGGCGAGGAACAGCCAGAAATTCGTATCAATCATCCTGTTTTCGTAGCGCAGCGCGCCGCGATTGCAAGGCCTGTCGTTTAGCCCATGCGGCGGAAGATCGCGCTGGCATTCACCCCGCCGAAGCCAAAGCCGTTGGAGATGGCGTTGAGCATCGGCATCGGACGCGCGCCGCCTGCGACAATGTCGATACCCTCGGCGTTTGCGTCCGGGTTCTCAAAATTGAGCGTCGGTGGCGCGATCTGGTCGCGCAAGGCGAGCACGGTGAAAATCGCCTCCAGGCCGCCGGCGGCACCGAGCAGATGGCCGGTGGCCGATTTGGTCGCGCTGACCGCGATGGCGCTGTTGCGGCCGAACAGCGCAGCGATCGCGCCGAGCTCGCCCTCGTCGCCGGCCGGCGTCGATGTCGCATGTGCGTTGAGGTGCTGCAGATCCGCCGGCGCAAGCTTCGCCTGCCGCAGCGCGATCTCCATCGCGCGGCGGGCGCCGTCGCCATCGGGCGGACCCGACGTCATGTGATAGGCATCCGCGGTGGTGCCATATCCAACGATCTCGGCGATCGGCGTGGCGCCGCGCGCGAGCGCATGCTCCAATTCCTCGATCACCAGAATGCCGGCGCCTTCGCCCATGACAAAACCGTCGCGGTCGCGATCGAACGGGCGCGAGGCGCGGGCGGGCTCGTCGTTGAATCCGCTCGACAGCGCGCGCGCTGCTGCAAAGCCGCCGAGGCTGACGATATCGATGCAGGCCTCGGCGCCGCCGCAGATCGCGACATCGACCTCGCCCGCGCGGATCATGCGTGTGGCATCGCCGATCGCCTGTACGCCGGCGGCACATGCCGTGACTGGCGTGCCCAGCGCGCCCTTGTAGCCGTATTTGATCGAGACGTGGCCGGCGGCGAGATTGGCGAGAAACGAGGGGATCGTGAACGGTGACAGCCTGCGCGGGCCGCGCTGCTCGGTGATGCGCACGGCCTCTGCCATGGCCGGGAAACCGCCGACGCCGGAGCCGATGATGGTCGCGGTCCGCTCCAGTGATGCAGGATCTTGCGGCGTCCATTTGGCCTGCGCGACGGCCTCTGCAGTGGCGAGCAGCGCAAACAGGATGAAGCGGTCCATCTTGCGTTGATCTTTTGGCGCGGCGGCCTCCGCCGGATCGAAACCGCCGTCGGCATCGTCGGCCTTGTCGGGCACCAGACCGGCAATGCGTGCGGGGAGTGCCTGCGACCATTGAGGCAGCGGGCGCAATCCGCTCTGTCCGGCGAGCAGCCGGCGCCAGGACAATTCGACACCACAGCCGAGCGGCGACACCGCGCCCATTCCCGTCACGACGATACGACGCATGTCAGTCTCCAGCCGGCGCGACCGCCGGGTTCATGGCTTTGAGCGAAGTGAGCCGCCGCCGCATCAGGCGGCTCGCGCCGGGGCCTGCGATCACCACCGCGTTGGCGAGCGTGATCGGCTGCAAGTCGGCGGCATCGACCACGACGGGATCGAGCGACCGGCGATCGTCGCGGTTCGCCAGCAGGATGGATTCCCCCTTCGGCGCGAGATGCTTGTTGCCCCAGGCGAGCAGCGTCGCGATCACGGGGAAGAAATCCCGCGCCTTGTCCGTCAGCACGTATTCGTAACGCGGCGGCCGCTCGTGATAGCGGCGGCGGACGAACATGCCGGTCTTGGTGAGATGGGCGAGACGCCGCGACAGGATGTTCGGCGCGATGCCGAGATTGCGCTCGAACTCGTCAAACCGCGTCGAGCCCTGAAACGCATCCCGCAGGATCAGGATGCTCCACCACTCACCGACCGTCTCCACGGCGCGGCCGACCGGGCATTCCAGGATGGACGGGGATTTGGGCTGCATGGCGGGAAGGTAGGGGAGTGGCTTGCAAAATGCAAGTAACTGGGTGGGCAGGGGCGATTTGAGATGTGAGTTGGTGAACGAAGGCCGTGCGCCACACTCCGTCATTGCGAGCGGAGCGAAGCAATCCAGACTGTTTCCGCGGAGGGATTCTGGATTGCTTCGCTGCGCTCGCAATGACGGTGTTGATTCAGTGGTGACGCTATCTCACAGGCGTCGTCCCGGCGAAGGCCGGGACCCATAACCACAGGGAGTAGTTTGGCGAAGACTAGTGGTGAAGATGCCTTCGCGCGGTACGCGCACCTCGCGCTGACCGATAGGTCACGCGGTATGGGTCCCGGCGTTCGCCGGGACGACAGCGATTGCGTGGCAGGCAACGCGCCTAAACGCGAAAGCCTAATGCGACCGTGCCAGGCAGAACGCCACCACCTGCTCCAGTGCGCTCTTCATCGGCGAGGACGGGAACAGCGCCAGCGCGTCGACGGCCATGGCGCCGTAGTGGTGGGCGCGGCTGATTGTGTCCTCGAGCGCGCGGTGCTTGTTCATCAGGCCGAGGGCGTGATCGAGGTCGCTGTCGCCGATCTCGCCGCGCTCGAGCGCCTTGATCCAGAAGGCGCGCTCGGTGTCGTTGCCGCGGCGGAAGGCGAGCACGACGGGCAGTGTGATCTTGCCCTCGCGAAAGTCATCTCCGGTGTTCTTGCCGAGTTTTGCACTCTTGCCGCCATAGTCGAGCACGTCGTCGACGAGCTGGAAGGCGATGCCGAGATTCATGCCGACGGAGCGGCAGGCGGTCTGCTCGGCCTTCGGGCGGTTGGCGATCACCGGGCCGACCTCGCAGGCGGCGGCGAACAGCTCGGCGGTCTTGCCGCGGATCACGGCAAGATATTCGTCCTCGGTGGTCGCGGTGTTCTTGGCGGCGGCGAGCTGCATCACCTCGCCCTCGGCGATGGTGGCGGCTGCTGCGGAAAGGATATCCAGCGCGCGCAGCGAGCCGACCTCGACCATCATGCGGAAGGCCTGGCCGAGCAGGAAGTCGCCGACCAGCACGCTGGCCTCATTGCCCCAGAGCATACGCGCCGACAGCTTGCCGCGGCGCATCTCGCTCTCGTCGACGACGTCGTCATGCAGGAGCGTCGCGGTGTGCATGAACTCGACGGAGGCAGCCAGCTTGATGTGGCCGTCGCCGGTGTAGCCGGCCAGATTGGCCATGGCGAGCGTCAGCATCGGCCGCAGGCGCTTGCCGCCGGAGGAGATCAGATGGTTGGCCACTTCCGGGATCATGGTTACGTCCGATCCGGTCCGCGACAGGATCGTAGTGTTGACGCGCTCCATGTCGGGGGCGACAAGGGCAACCAGCTCTTCGATCGACGCGCCGGGAGTTTCGAAAGGTACGATGACGGCCACGCCGGTCTCCAATATTTGCCCCGGAGGGGCTATTCTGATGGAAAGACAATAGAAACTGGACGGGGATGCGGCAAGGCCTGTGGAACCATTGACATTTGCCGCTCACCCCTTTCGGGCAGGAGGCTCGTTTGCGTGAACTGGTTCGGACCAACGATATCGTGCTGGTGTCGGCGATCGGCGCGCTGCTCGACGGGGCCAACATCCATCATCTGGTGCTGGACCAGAACATGAGCATCATCGAGGGCTCGCTCGGCGTCCTGCCGCGGCGGATCCTGGTCCATGAGGACGACGCCATCGAAGCCCGGCAGCTCCTGACCGATGCCGGGCTCAGCCACGAACTGCGCGGCGATGATTGACGTCGTCACAGATATCACCGAGGACGCCTTTCTCGGCGGACAGCTGCTCCTGCGGCAGAAGCGATCCGGCCACCGCGCCGGGCACGATGCCATTTTGCTTGCGGCGGCGACTGAGGCCCGCGCCGGTGACCGTGTGGTCGATCTCGGCGCCGGAATCGGCACGGCCGGGCTTGCACTGGGGCGGCGCGTGGCCGGGGTCGATCTTTGCCTCGTCGAGATCGATCCGGAACTGGCCGGGCTCGCCCGCACCAATGCGGCTGCGAATGCGATTGCCGCGGAGGTGATTGTGCTCGACGTCACGGCGGATGCGCAGGCTTTTGCGGCACATGGGCTCATGCCCGACAGTGCGGATTGCGTGCTGATGAACCCGCCCTTCAACGATTCCACGCGGCACCGTGGCTCGCCGGACCAGGCCCGTCACACCGCGCATGTCGCGACCGAGGAGACGCTCAATGCGTGGGTGCATGCAGCACGGCGCATCCTTCGATCGAACGGCGTGCTGACCCTGATCTGGCGCGCGGATGGTATCGCGGACGTTTTGGCAGCGCTGTCACGCGGCTTCGGCAGCGTCTCGATCCTGCCGGTTCATGGCGAAGCGGGAAGGCCTGCAATCCGCGTGCTGGTGCGCGCCGTCAAGGGTGGCCGCGCGCCGCTGCGATTGCTGCCGGGCCTCATGCTCAATGACGAGTCACGCGTGCCTAAAAAAGAGGTGAGGAATATTCTGGAGGGGCGAGCGGTCTTGCCGCTGGCGGAGCCGTGACGGCTTACTGGGGAAGCGATTCCGATTGCTGTTCCTGCGGGGAGGTATAGCGAAGCGCCGTGAAAAGTGCACCGATCAGCAGCAACAGCAGATAGATCTTCATGGCATTTCCTCCGCTGCTTCATTGCAGCTTCCCAACGAGGAATCTGCAAAACACGTTCCAGCGAACTTCAATGACAGTCGCGTGATAAGAATTGGTTAATCAGAGGTAACGGCATGGCCGAACAATTGAACGATCGCGAAAACTCCGGCCTGGCCGACAAGCTCCTGCAATACCTGCCGGCGCGCTTCCGCCCCGGCACGGCGGTAGTGCCGGTGGTGCGGCTGTCCGGCGTCATCGGCGCGGTGACGCCGCTGCGCCCTGGCATGTCGCTGGCGGGCGTCGCCCGGGTGCTGGAGCGGGCCTTCTCGGTCCGCAATGCCAAGGCGGTGGCGCTGGTGATCAACTCGCCCGGCGGCTCGCCGGTGCAGTCGCGCCAGATCTATCTGCGCATCAAGCAGCTCGCGGCGGAGAAGAAGCTGCCGGTGCTGGTGTTCGTCGAGGACGTCGCGGCCTCCGGCGGCTACATGATCGCCTGCGCCGGCGACGAGATCTTCTGCGATCCGTCCTCGATCCTCGGCTCGATCGGCGTGGTCGGCGGCAGCTTTGGTTTCCAGGAGGCGATCAAGCGGCTCGGCATCGAGCGGCGGCTCTACACGGCCGGCGCCCACAAGGCGATGCTCGATCCGTTCCTGCCCGAAAACCCCGACGACGTCGCCAAGCTGAAGGCACTTCAGCGCGAGATCCACCAGATCTTCATCGCGCTGGTGAAGGAGAGCCGCGGCGCGCGGTTGAAGGGCGCGGACGACACCCTGTTCACCGGCGAGTACTGGGCCGGCGAGAGTTCGATCGCGCTGGGCCTGGCCGACGGCATCGGCGATATCCGCTCAACTCTTCGTGCCCGCTACGGCGAGAAGGTTCTCACCCCTGTGATTGCGCAGCCGACGGGGCTGCTGTCCGGTCTGTTTGGGCGGAAATCGCCCGGCGCGGGGCAGCTTTCGGCCATGGAATCAATGGTCGGGTTGCCGGACGAGCTGATCTCGGCGGTCGAGACGCGCGCGATTTGGGCGAAATTCGGGTTCTAGGAGGAGCCCCTCCCGCGCCATTTGGTCCGAGCCGAGCCAATTGCGGCGCGGCCCGGAGTGCGCGAATATGCGCGTGGGGGCTGAGCATTGAACAAGGATCGACCGATGCCGCCGTTCGTTGCATTTGCGGGCGTGCTGGGTGGGCTTGCCGTGGTCCGCTGGGCCTACAAGACCGCACTCCGGATCAACCAGGAGCTGGAGGAGATGCGCCTCTCGCGCGTCGCCGAGGCCGCCCATATGGGGAATATCCAGACGTTGAAGCGTGACCCCGTGACCGGAGCGTATAGGCCGGGTTCACCGCTCTCAACACGAGAGGTGCCGTAGGGTGGGCAAAGCGAAGCGTGCCCACCACCGTGCCGTAATCCGGGAAAGATGGTGGGCACGGCGCAAGTGCGCCTTTGCCCACCCTACGGCACCGTCCTAGGGCAGTCGTTAAGCCCGAATCCGCCCCTTTACCTTGATTCCCACCCCCGCCGTCGATACGGTCCCGCGCGATTCAAAACCCCCCGCGAGAGCCTGATCTGACGATGGACGCCTCATTGCCCGCCCATATGCGCCCGGAACGCTCGTTCCAGGGCTTTATCCTCGCGCTCCAGCGGTTCTGGGCCGAGCAGGGCTGCGTGATCCTGCAGCCCTACGACATGGAGATGGGTGCGGGGACCTTCCATCCGGCGACCACGCTGCGCGCACTCGGGCCAAAGCCGTGGAACGCGGCCTATGTGCAGCCCTCGCGCCGGCCCAAGGACGGCCGCTACGGCGAGAATCCGAACCGGATGCAGCACTACTACCAGTTCCAGGTGATCATGAAGCCGTCGCCGCCGAACCTTCAGGAGCTGTACCTGAAGTCGCTGGCCGCGATCGGCATCGATTCCGCCGTGCACGACATCCGCTTCGTCGAGGACGATTGGGAGAGCCCGACGCTGGGCGCCTGGGGCCTGGGGTGGGAGTGCTGGTGCGACGGTATGGAAGTGAGCCAGTTCACCTATTTCCAGCAGGTCGCCGGCGTCGAATGCGCACCGGTCGCGGGCGAGCTCACCTACGGGCTCGAGCGTCTCGCGATGTATGTGCAGGGCGTCGACCGCGTCTACGATCTCAACTTCAACGGCCGCGACGGCGATGCCAAGGTCACCTATGGCGACGTCTTCCTGCAGGCCGAGCGGGAATATTCAAAGCACAATTTCGAAGTCGCCGACACCGCGATGCTGTTCGAGCAGTTCAAGATGGCGGAAGCGGCCTGCCGGAAATATCTCGACGCAGGTTGGCAAAAAAACTCGGAGTCCGGCAAGCGCGAGGCGCATCTGATGTCGCTGCCGGCCTATGACCAGTGCATCAAGGCCAGTCACGTCTTCAACCTCTTGGACGCGCGCGGCGTGATCTCGGTAACGGAGCGGCAGAGCTACATTTTGCGCGTGCGCGAATTGGCAAAAGCCTGCGGCGAGGCCTGGATCCATACTGAAGCGGGCGGAGCGGCCTGATGCCCGATCTTTTGCTTGAACTGTTCTCGGAAGAAATCCCCGCGCGCATGCAGGCCAAGGCGGCCGACGATCTGCGCCGTCTTGTCACCGAGAAGCTCGTCGCCGAGGGTCTCGTCTATGAGGGCGCAAAGGCCTTCGCGACGCCGCGCCGCCTTGCGCTCACCGTGCACGGCATCCCCGCGCGTCAGCCTGATCTCAAGACCGAACGCCGTGGACCGAAAGTTGGCGGGCCCGACGCTGCCGTGCAGGGCTTTTTGAAAGCGACAGGCTTGAAGTCGCTGGATGAGGCCAAGATCCAGCGCGACCCCAAGGGCGACTTCTACATCGCATTGATCGAGAAGGCCGGGCGCGACGCGATCGACGTGCTTGCGGAAATCCTGCCCGTCATCATCCGCACTTTCCCCTGGCCGAAATCGATGCGCTGGGGCGCGCGCTCCGGCAAGCCCGGCTCGCTGAGCTGGGTGCGTCCGCTGCACGCGATCACCGCGACCTTCGGGCCCGAAACGGAAGAGCCCGATGTCGTGAAATTCTCGGTCGACGGCATCGAGACCGGTCAGACCACCTACGGCCATCGCTTCATGGCGCCGGCGGCGATCAATGTGCGCCGTTTCGAGGACTACGAAGCGAAGCTGAAGGCCGCAAAAGTCATCCTCGATCCGCAGGCGCGCAAGGATATCATCTTTGCCGACGCCAAGGAATTGACGTTTGCGCAAGGCTTTGAGCTGGTCGAGGATCAGGTGCTGCTCGACGAGGTCTCTGGCCTCGTCGAATGGCCGGTCGTCATGATGGGATCGTTCGAGGAAGAATATCTCGCGATCCCGGACGAGGTGATCCGCGCCACTATCCGCAACAACCAGAAGTGCTTTGTGGTCAAGGATCCCAAGACCGGGAAGCTGACCAACAAATTCGTCCTCACCGCTAATATCGAGGCGACCGACGGTGGCAAGGTCATCGTCGCCGGCAACGAGCGCGTGATTCGTCCGCGTCTGTCGGATGCGAAGTTCTTCTACGAGGCGGACCTCAAGACCAAGCTTGAGGATCGTCTGCCGAAGTTCGAGCAGATCGTGTTCCACGAGAAGCTCGGCACCCAGGCTGCGCGCATCAAGCGCCTTCAGCGTCTCGCCGCCTGGCTCGCGGAGTGGTTGATCGAGCCTCAGTTGCAAGTTGGAAAAGGATTATATGGAGGAAACTCTGCGCAATACGCCAACGATGTCGAGCAAGCGGCCCGTATTGCCAAAGCAGATTTGCTCACAGAAATGGTCGGCGAATTTCCAGAACTCCAAGGCCTCATGGGTAGGTACTACGCGTTGGAGCAGGGTGAACGTCCGTCTGTCGCGGCTGCTTGTGAGGAGCATTACAAGCCGCAAGGACCAACGGATCGCGTGCCGACCGATCCAGTAAGTGTAGCTGTCGCGCTGGCCGACAAGATTGATACGATTGTCGGGTTCTGGGGGCATGATGAGAAGCCTACCGGAAGCAAGGATCCATTTGCGCTCAGGCGTGCATCGCTCGGTATTATTCGTATCCTTGCGTCTAATGGCATTAGGCTCCCACTTTTGAAATCTATCGACGTCGCGTGGCAAGGCTACGCAGCGAACGAAGCAGGCGTTATTGGACAATCAGATCGGTTTGCTGGCGATCTGCTCGCCTTCTTCGCCGACCGCCTGAAGGTCCAGCTTCGCGAGCAGGGCGCGCGTCACGATCTCGTGGATGCCGTATTCGCGCTCGGCGGTCAGGACGATCTTCTGATGATTGTCCGCCGCGTCGAGGCGCTCGGCAAATTCCTCGAGAGCGACGACGGTAAGAACCTGCTCGCCGGCATCAAGCGCGCCAGCAACATTCTTGGCATCGAGGAGAAGAAGGACAAGCGCAGTTTCGACGGCGCGCCTGATGCTGCGCTCTACAGCCTTGGCGAAGAGAAGGCGTTGGCCAAGGCGATCGGCGAGGTGACGGCGGAAGCAAGTGCTGCCGTCGCCAAGGAAGATTTTGCCGCCGCGATGACCGCGATGGCAAAGCTTCGTCCGCCGGTTGATGCGTTCTTCGACAAGGTTCGTGTCAACGACGACGATGCGAAGGTGCGCGAGAACCGCTTGAAGCTGCTCAACGAAATCCGCAGCGCCACGCGTGCGGTGGCGGATTTCTCGAAGATTCAGGATTGAGGCGGGATAAAAATGCCCCGCCCGGCGGGGGGAAGACCGGGCGGGGCCTGATGTCCGACTACGCAATGCGCGCCAGCCTGATTGAAGTGACGCGCCGGACATCGAGTTGAGCGCTAGTCCATCACCTCGACGATGCGGCGCGAGCGCGGCTCGACCAGCACCGTCTCGCCGTTCACGACGGTGTAGCGATAAGTCGTCGCGCCGAAACGTTGCGGCACGTCATAATAGGTGACGCCGGTCTCGGGTAAGGTGGCGCCGACCACCACGCGATCGGGAATGCTGAAAGCGGGCACACGTTGTTCGACGACATAGTCACGGAAAGCCGGCCGCTGTTCCACCGCGATGGTGGGGCCGCTGTCGACCACGACGGGCGCGCGTCCCACCGTGATCCCGGTTTGCGCCTGCACCGCGATCGGCGAGCCGAGCGCGACGCCAAGCGCTGCGAGGGCGAGAATCCTGTTCCGCATGGGCAACTCCTTCGAATTGATTTCAGCCGGCGCCAGTGGCGCGACCGGTTGCCAATGCTGCGGCGCGCGTGATGTTCCGGAAAAGGCCTGCCGCATACGGGGCAATTTCGGGCAGTTTTCGCGAAGCGGGGAACCCGATGCGGCCCCAGCGCGTCTCTACCCGCGGAACCCGGTCCGCTATGATCCGCCCGCGATTCGCCTCAGGCCACAGGAAGACTTTTCATGCATCTCACCATCGCCCACATCTCGCCGATCCTGTCGCTGATCGCGGGAGTGCTCATCCTGATCATGCCGCGCCTCCTCAACCTGATCGTTGCGATCTTTCTCATCATCAATGGTGCGATTGGGCTCGGATTGTTGAAGTGGCTCCATCTCTAGGCCTTCATTTTCCGGAACTCTTCGACTTGCGCGGGCCTGCCCAAAGTGGTGTAAGGCGCGCGATTTCCCATTCCTCTCGCAGGTTGTGTGCAAGTTATGGCCAAAGCCGCCTCGAAGCCTAATAAAACTGCAGCGAAATCAAAGCCCTCCGCCAAGGCGAAAGCCGCGCCGGCGGCCCGTAAGGCGCTTCCCAAGAGCGCCGTGAAGAGCGCCCCGAAGCCGGTCGCAAAGGCGGCGGCCAAGCCTGCGGCGAAACCTGCAAAGGCTGTGGCCAAGCCGGTTGCGCCGAAGGTTGCCGCCAAGGTCGCTGTGAAGGCTGCGCCTGCCAAGGCGGCCCCGGCCGCGATCAAGGCCGGCAAATGGGTCTACACGTTCGGCGACGGCAAGGCCGAGGGCCGCTCGGAGATGCGCGACCTGCTCGGCGGCAAGGGCGCCAACCTCGCCGAGATGGCCAATCTCGGTCTGCCGGTGCCTCCGGGCTTCACCATTCCGGCCTCGGTCTGCACCTATTTCTACGCCCACGACAAATCCTATCCGAAGGAATTGCAGTCGCAGGTTGAGAAGGCGCTGGACTATGTCGGCAAGTTGACCGGCAAGGTGTTCGGCGAAGCCAAAAACCCGCTGCTCGTCTCCGTGCGCTCCGGCGCGCGCGCCTCGATGCCGGGCATGATGGACACCGTGCTCAATCTCGGCCTCAACGACGAGACCGTGGAAGCGCTGTCGGAGCTCTCGGGCGATCGTCGTTTCGCCTATGACAGCTATCGCCGCTTCATCACCATGTATTCCGACGTGGTGCTCGGCTTCGAACATCATCACTTCGAGGAAATCCTCGACACCTTCAAGGACAGCCAGGGCTACACGCTCGACACCGACCTCACCGCCGAGGACTGGGTCGATCTGGTCGGCAAGTACAAGGACGCGGTCGCGCGCGAGACCGGCAAGGATTTCCCGCAGGATCCGCATGACCAGCTCTGGGGCGCGGTTGGTGCTGTGTTTTCATCCTGGATGAACGCGCGCGCGGTGACCTACCGCAGGCTGCACGATATCCCTGAGTCCTGGGGCACCGCGGTCAACGTGCAGGCCATGGTGTTCGGCAACATGGGCGAGACCTCGGCGACCGGCGTTGCGTTCACCCGCAACCCCTCGACCGGCGAGAGCAAGCTCTACGGCGAGTTCCTGATCAACGCGCAGGGCGAGGACGTGGTGGCGGGCATCCGCACGCCGCAGGACATCACCGAAGAGGCGCGCAAGGAATCGGGCTCCGACAAGGCGTCGATGGAAGCGGCGATGCCGGAAGCCTTCAAGGAGCTGACGCGAATCTACACGCAGCTCGAGAAGCACTACCGCGACATGCAGGACATGGAGTTCACGGTCGAGCAGGGCAAGCTGTGGATGCTGCAGACCCGTGGCGGCAAGCGCACCGCCAAGGCGGCGCTGCGCATTGCGGTCGAACTCGCCAATGAGGGCCTGATCACCAAGAAGGAAGCGGTGATGCGGATCGATCCCGCCTCGCTCGACCAGCTCCTGCATCCAACCATCGATCCCAACGCCAAGCGAGACGTGATCGCGACCGGCTTGCCAGCGTCGCCGGGTGCGGCTTCCGGCGAGATCGTGTTCTCCTCGGACGAAGCGGCCAAGCTCCAGGGCGACGGACGCAAGGTCATTCTGGTCCGCATCGAGACCAGCCCCGAAGACATCCACGGCATGCACGCCGCCGAAGGCATCCTGACCACCCGCGGGGGCATGACCTCGCACGCCGCCGTGGTCGCGCGCGGCATGGGCAAGCCCTGCGTCTCCGGCTGCGGTACCATCCGCGTCGATTACGGCCGCGGCACCATGAGCATCGGTTCGCGCACCTACAAGGCCGGCGACGTCATCACCATCGATGGCTCGCTCGGCCAGGTGCTGGCCGGCCGCATGCCGATGATCGAGCCGGAGCTCTCCGGCGAGTTCGGCACGCTGATGAAATGGGCCGACCAGGTCCGCAAGATCGGCGTCCGCGTCAATGGCGATACGCCGGAGGACGCCCGTACCGCGATCAAGTTCGGCGCTGAAGGCATCGGCCTCTGCCGCACCGAGCACATGTTCTTCGAGGAGACGCGCATCCGTACGGTGCGCGAGATGATCCTCTCCGAGGACGAGCAGTCGCGCCGTGCCGCGCTTGCAAAACTGTTGCCGATGCAGCGCGCCGACTTCGTCGAGCTGTTCGAGATCATGAAGGGGCTGCCCGTCACGATCCGTCTGCTCGACCCGCCGCTGCACGAGTTCCTGCCGCACACCCATGCCGAGGTCGAGGAAGTGGCGCGCGCCATGAACACCGACCCGCGGCGTTTGGCCGACCGTGCACGCGAGCTGTCAGAGTTCAATCCGATGCTCGGCTTCCGCGGCTGCCGCATCGCAATCGCCTATCCTGAAATCGCCGAGATGCAGGCACGCGCGATCTTCGAAGCTGCAGTCGAAGCCGAGAAGCGTACCGGCAAGGCCGTCGGCCTCGAGGTGATGGTGCCGCTGATCGCGACCAAGATGGAGCTCGATCTGGTCAAGGCACGCATCGACGCGACCGCGAAAGCGGTGATGCGCGACACGAATACAAAACTCACCTATCAGGTTGGCACTATGATCGAGCTGCCGCGCGCCTGCCTGCTTGCGGGTGAGATCGCGGAGAGCGCCGATTTCTTCTCCTTCGGCACCAACGACCTGACGCAGACCACCTACGGCATCAGCCGCGACGACGCCGCGAGCTTCCTCGGTCCCTATGTGGCGAAGGGCATCCTCTCGATCGATCCCTTCATCTCGCTCGACCAGGAAGGCGTCGGCGAACTCGTCAAGATCGGCGTCGCGCGCGGCCGCAAGACGCGCCCCTCGCTCAAGATGGGCATCTGCGGCGAGCACGGCGGCGATCCGGCGTCCGTCGCGTTCTGCCACACGATCGGTCTCGACTACGTTTCCTGCTCACCGTATCGCGTGCCGATCGCGCGGCTTGCTGCAGCGCAGGCTGCGCTCGGCAAGGTGGTTGCGAGCCAGGCGTAAGACGAAGTGCAGGATTGACATGAGAGAGGCGGGGCCAAACCCCGCCTCTTTCATTTTGCGAACAGCTCTCTCCACGCCGTCATTGCGAGCGCAGCGAAGCAATCCAGAGTCTTTCCGCGGCTGCAGTCTGGATTGCTTCGCTGCGCTCGCAATGACGGAGGATGGAACCGCGCGCGTCCCGTAATGATACGCACGCGCAAGAGTTCCTTCACCATTCGCGTTGACCAGATGTTTACCGCTTCACATCAGCCCGCATTTACCACGCGCGCAATCGCCCTGTGAAAACACCTGACATCGCTTGAGTGTGTTGGCTGCGCAACGCCGATTAACGCCCCGGCAACCTAAATTAGATACTCACGATAAAGATCGAATTGCACGGAAGTACTGCGGCTCGATCTCTCTAGTGTATGCGTAGCGTGAGCGTATCGATGTCAGTGTTGCGTAACCATCCGAAGGGTGCGCGGTTCGCATCCTTCGGAATCGGTCTCTGCATCTTCGCATTGATGCCGAGAGAGACCGGCTATCAGGACATAGGCTCGTTGCTGGCGCGTCAGCCCGGCGTCGCCGAACGTTGGCAGAAGCAGGTATTCTCCGCAGCCTCGTCCATTCAGCTCGCCACCTACAGCTTTTCGCGTCCGATCGGAACGTCGATTCCACAGAGTGCAATGGTTCGCCTCGCGAGCCTCGATGGCCGTGACGTCACCGGCGCCGTCACGCGCAATCCGGTGTTCCAGGCGCCGACGCGCTACCAGGCCTCCGATTTCCCCAAGGTTGATCGCGCGCTGAAGGGCGACCGTCTCGCCACCGTGACGCCGGCACCTGAGACGGCTGCACCTGCCGCCGCTCCCGCCCAGCAGGATCCGGCGACATCCAACAGCTCGGTGTTCGGCGCCAAGACGGTCGAGCTGCCTGTCGCGCAGCCGCAAGCGATGTCGCCGGAGTCCGCGGCAGCACTCGATCCCGAGCTTCAGGAGGCGATGCGCGCGCCGCCACTGCCGCAATATGCCAATCCGCCGAAGGCCGGCGATAACGCGCTGTCCTTTGCGGCCCAGCCGCTTGCCGCGCTGAAGCAGGCGACGATCGCCGCGCCGCCGCGCGATCCCTTCAGCGTCAAGACCTCGAACCTGTTCTTCGGCAGTTCCTCGCTCGGCGGCAATGTCGAGAGCATCGAGAGCTGGCAACCCGGCGCCGAACCGCTGATCGTGGTGCCCGACCCCGACATGAAGCTGGCCTCGCTGTCGCCACCGTCGGACGACGTCGTGAAGGACAGCGAGAGCGGCGAGAGCGTCGCGCCGAAAGGCGAGGTCAACGCAGACAACCAGCGCGCCAAATCGCCGGCCGAGCGACTGGCGCTCGACGACAAGTCACGCGCGAAGTCCGAGAAGTGCCTCGCTGAAGCCGTCTATTTCGAATCCCGCGGCGAGGCCGTACGCGGCCAGATCGCGGTCGCGCAAGTCGTGATGAACCGCGTGTTCTCCGGCAAATATCCGGACACCGTGTGCGGCGTGGTCTATCAGAACAAGTACCGCCACTTCGCCTGCCAGTTCACCTTTGCCTGCGACAACAATCCCGACGTGATCCGCGAGCCGGAGATGTGGGAGCGCGCCAAGAGGATTTCGAAGGCAATGCTCGACGGTCAGATCTGGCTGCCTGAAGTCGGCAAGTCGACGCACTACCACGCCTATTGGGTGCGTCCGTCCTGGGTCGCCGAGATGAAGAAGATGTACAAATTCGGCGTGCACACCTTCTACCGGCCGCGCAACTGGGGTGACGGCAGCGAGGAACCGAGCTGGGGCACGCCGGCGCAGACCGCGGCGCTCTCGGCGGAGCTCGCCCAGGAAGCCAAGAGCTCCGCCGAGATGGGCGTTGTCGAGCGAAGGTAACCGCTCACATCTCAATATCCAGCGCGCAATCAAAGTTCGGCGCCGAATGCGTCAGCGCGCCGGATGAGGCGTAGTCGACGCCGGTTGCTGCGATTGTCGCGATCGAGTCCAGCGTGACGCCACCCGACGCCTCCAGCGTGACCCGGCCCTCGCTCATCCGCACCGCCTCGCGCAGCGTCGCGATGTCCATGTTGTCGAGCAGCACCGCTTCGGCAAGACCGGTGTTGAGGACGTCGCGGAGTTGCGCCAGCGTATCCACCTCGATCTCGATCTTGACGAGATGGCCGGCATGAGCGCGGGCGCGCTCCAGCACCGGACGGATGCCGCCGGCGACCGCGATGTGATTGTCCTTGATCAGGATGGCGTCGTCGAGGCCAAAACGGTGGTTGAAGCCGCCGCCGCAACGTACCGCGTATTTCTCCAGCGCCCGCAATCCCGGCGTGGTCTTTCGCGTGCAGCAGATGCGCATTTTGGTGCCCTCGGTGCGCGCGACGTAGTCGGCTGTGAGCGTGGCGACGCCGGACAGCCGGCCGACGAAGTTCAGCGCGGTCCGCTCCGCCGTGAGAATGGCACGCGCCGGCCCTGAAATTGTCAGGACCTGCTGCCCGCGGGCAACGCGCGCGGCGTCGCGGACATGCGCGCGCACCTCGAGATCGGGCGACAGCTTTTGCAACGTCGCCAGCGCGAGCGGCAGACCGGCGATGATGCCGGATTGCCGCGCGACGAGGATGGCTTGCGCCTTGGTCGCTTCCGGGATCGTCGCGAGCGAGGTGACGTCGCCGGCGCGGCCAAGGTCCTCGTCGAGCGCACGATGCACGGCCTCGTCGATGGCGAGCGGAGAGAGAAAGGCGTCGGGATAGAGCAGGGAGGTCGGGGTGATCATGAAAAAAAACTCCGTCAGGCGATCATGGATTGCGCGATGCGCGGCGATGAATGCGCGGCGAGGCCGTCCGCGACCTCGCGCGCCGCAGCGAGCGTGGTCATCGTTCTCTGCGCCAGCGCGGGCACCTCCGCGGCATGGTCGGAGCGGAAATGTGCGCCGCGGCTCTCGCGCCGGCTCCAGGCTGCGGCGGCAACGAGCAGGGCCGCTGTTGCCATGTTACGAACAGTGATGCTCGTGGCCGCGTGCTCGAGCCCAGCAAAGTCGCGCACGGCGTCCGCAAGTCCGTCGCGCTCGCGGATCACGCCGACATGCGTGCTCATCATCGTGCGCAACTGCTTCACGCTGGCTGCATCCGGCGCACCGCCGCGCGGCGTCACCAGCGCCTCGGGAAGGCGGGCAGGTGAGGGGATCGCGTGGCCGGCGATGTCGTCGGCGATGCGTGCGGCATAGACCACGGCCTCGAGCAGCGAGTTGGAGGCAAGTCGGTTGGCGCCATGCGCACCGGTGGACGACACTTCACCCCCGGCCCACAGCCCGTCGATCGAGCTGCGGCCGCGTGCGTCCACTGCGATGCCGCCCATGTGATAGTGCACGGCCGGTGCGATCGGGATGGCTTGCACCGCCGGATCGATGCCGGCGGCGATGCAGCTTGCATGCACGGTCGGAAATTTGTCGGCGAAGCGCGCGCCCAGTGCTTCGCGCGCATCGAGGAAGGCGCCGCGACCGCCTGCGATCTCGCCGAACACGCCGCGGGCCACGATGTCGCGCGGCGCGAGCTCGGCGAGCGGATGGCGTGTAAGCATGAAGCGTTCGCCCTGGCCGTTGATCAGCGTCGCGCCCTCGCCGCGCAGTGCTTCCGTCGCAAGCGGCGCGGGATCGCTGCCGACCATGATCGCGGTCGGGTGGAACTGCACGAACTCTGGATCGGCGATCAGCGCGCCGGCGCGCGCGGCAATCGCAAGGCCCGATCCGTTGGCCTCGGCCGGATTGGTGGTGACGGCATAGAGATGGCCGATACCGCCGGTCGCCAGCACGATCGCGCGCGAGGCGATCATCACGGGCCTTGCTGCGAAATTGCCAGCCTCGCGCAACTGAAGGCCGGTGACGGCGCCGTTCTCGGTGAGCAGCGCTTCGGCGACAAAGCCTTCGATCAGGCGGATCGACGGCGTGCGGCGCACAGCTTCGCTCAGCGCCGCAATGATCGCAGCACCCGCGCCGTCGCCGCGGACGTGGACGATTCGCCGCGCCGAATGCGCAGCTTCGCGTCCCACGGCAAGCCGGCCTTCGAGATCGCGATCGAACGGCACGCCGTAGGCGAGCAGATCGTGAATCCGCGGGCCAGCCTCGCGCGCGATGCCGAGCGCGACCGCTTCATCGACGATGCCGCCACCGACCGCAATGGTATCCGCCGCATGCGCTTCGGGGCTGTCACCTTCGGCGACGGCGGCTGCGATGCCGCCTTGCGCCCACGCCGATGACGCCCCCTGTCCGAGCGGCGCCGCCGAGATCAGCGTCACCGGCCGCGGCGCGAGCTTGAGCGCGCAGAACAGACCGGCGAGACCGCCGCCGACGATGACGACATCGTCAGTGGAGCGGGTGAGATTGTGGATGTTGTTTGTTGTCATAGCTATTTCCTCTCACACCGCCGTCGTCCCGGCGAAGGCCGGGACCCATACTCCGCAGCAGTTATAGTTACGCGAAGCTGTTCAACGTCGTTCTTCGTCAAACATCTTCCTGTGGTTATGGGTCCCGGCCTTCGCCGGGACGACAGTTGTGTTTGTTGCGACCTACGCTGCTAGTTCTTCAGATTGATCATCCGCTCGACCGAGCGCCGTGCGCGCGCCGCGAGCGTCGGATCGATCGTGACTTCCTCGCCGAGCGTCAGCAGGCTCTCCAGGATGTTGGACAGTGTGATGCGCTTCATGTGCGGGCAGAGATTGCAGGGGCGCAGCATCTCCACATCCGGTAGCTCGGCGCGGACATTGTCGGCCATCGAGCACTCCGTGATCATCACCAGCCGCTTCGGCCGTCGCTCGCGCACCCAATTGATCATGTGCGCGGTCGAACCGGTGAAATCTGCCTCCGCCAGCACGTCCGGCGGGCATTCGGGATGTGCGATGATCTGCACGGAGGGATCGGCGTCGCGGAAGGCGCGCAGCTCGTCGCCCGTGAAGCGCTCGTGCACTTCGCAGGCGCCTTTCCAGGCGATGATTTTGACGTCGGTCTTCGAGGCGACATAGGTCGCGAGATAACGGTCGGGCAGGAAGATCACAGTGGGCGCATTGAGGCTCTCGACCACCTGAACCGCGTTCGACGAGGTGCAGCAGATGTCGACCTCGGCTTTCACCTCGGCCGACGTGTTGACGTAAGCAACGACAGGCACGCCGGGAAATTTTTCACGGAGCAGCCGCACGTCGGCGCCGGCGATGCTGGCGGCCAGCGAACAGCCGGCGCGCGAGTCCGGGATCAGCACCGTCTTGTCCGGATTGAGCAGCTTTGACGTCTCCGCCATGAAGTGCACGCCGCACTGAACGATGACATCGGCCTTCACCTTGGTGGCCTCGACGGCGAGCTGAAGCGAATCGCCGCCGATGTCGGCGACGCCATGAAAGATCTCCGGCGCCTGGTAGTTGTGGGCGAGGATCACCGCGTTGCGTGCGCGCTTCAGTTCATTGATCGCGTGAATCGTCGGCGCCATCAGCGGCCATTCGATCGGCGGGATCACATGCTTGAGACGCTCATAGAGGGGCGCGGTGGCCCGCTCGACCTCCGGCGTCCATTCCAGCGAGGGCATCGGCAACGCGGGGCCGGTTCGCGCCGGCGCGACGGGGGTGACGGTCTGGCCCTGTGGCCGATTGGCAAAATCGTCGGGGCCGTAAATTCCAGTGATCGGCATCGAAGCCTCCCATTCGGGTTATATATGCTCAATATGAGTATATAAGGAGCCTGAGAAATCCGGCCGAGAGGCCGGTGGGTTTCGCCGAGGCTTACATATACTCAATCTGAGTAAATCAAAGATAACACGCTGAACCTGGGGCCGCTAGGTCTCGCCACACACATTCTCGTCAAGTCCAGTCGCGTCGCGCCAGGCAAGGCTGCGATGAAACGCAATGCTCCCGAACCAGCCCCTCATGGAACGCAACCACTTTTGGCTTGGGATTTTCATGCATTTGCATTAAACGGCGGGACAGCGGCTGCTGATTTGCAGATCCGCCAATGGCCGAGGAGGAGGACCCATGTCGACACAAGCAAGCGAGCTCGGTTCGACCTCACGCTCCGCCAACTGGCGCACGCCGGCCGTCATCATCCTCTGCGGTTGTGCGATCGGCATGCTGGGCTTCGGTCCGCGCTCGGCGCTGGGCTTCTTCGTGCAGCCGATGAGCCACGAATTCGCCTGGGGCCGCGACGTGTTCGGTCTCGCCATCGCCTTTCAGAATTTGCTGTGGGGATTGGGGCAGCCGTTCGCCGGCGCGATTGCCGATCGCTTCGGCCTGTTCCGCGTGATGTGCGTCGGCGCGCTGCTCTACGCCGGCGGCCTGCTGCTGATGCGCTATTCGTCGACGCCGATGTCGCTCAACATCGGCGCGGGCGTCATGGTCGGCTTCGGTCTCGCGGGCTGCTCGTTCAACCTGGTGCTGTCGGCGTTCACGAAACTCCTGCCGGCCGAGAAGCGCGGCCTTGCGCTCGGCGCCGGCACTGCAGCGGGCTCGCTTGGCCAGTTCCTGTTCGCGCCGATCGGCGTCGCGCTGATCGACAATTTCGGCTGGCAGCAGGCGCTCACCGTGTTCGGCTTCCTGATGTTGCTGATCATCCCGCTGGCGCTGGCGATCTCGACGCCGCCGGTCGCAAGCACGGCCAATGCGACGCCTGCGGATGAGCAGACCATCACCAAGGCGCTTGCGGAGGCCTTCGGCCATCGCTCCTACGTGCTGCTGGTGCTCGGCTTCTTCACCTGCGGCTTCCAGCTCGCCTTCATCACCGTGCATCTGCCGGCGTTCCTGGTCGACCGCGGCATCTCGACGCAAACCGGCGGCTGGGTGATCGCGGCGATTGGCCTGTTCAACATCATGGGCTCGTTGAGCGTCGGCTATCTCCAGAATTCGCTGCCGAAGCGCTACATCCTCTCGACGATCTATTTCACCCGTGCGCTCGCAACGCTCGCCTTCATCTCGTTCCCGATCACGCCGTTCTCGGCGATCGCGTTCGGTGCGGTCTCCGGCCTGACCTGGCTGTCGACGGTGCCGCCGACTTCGGCGCTGGTGGCGCTGATGTTCGGCACGCGCTGGCTGGCGACGCTGTATGGCTTCGCTTTCGTCAGCCATCAGGTCGGTGGCTTCCTCGGCGTCTGGCTAGGGGGCATCGTGTTCGAGAAGTTCGGTTCCTATACGCCGATCTGGTGGCTCTCGATCCTGTTCGGCGTGCTCTCGGCGCTGATCAATCTTCCGATCGTGGAGAAGCCGGTCGCACGAGCGGTTGCACAGCCTGCCTGATCGGCTAAACATCCCGGTCAAACAAGTCAGGGAGTTTGCTGTGGCCAATTTCAAGGCGATCCGGATCGACAAGGCCGACAAGGGCACCACTGCCGCGCTCACCCAGTTCGACGAAGCCGAGCTGATGGACGGCGACGTCACCGTGCGCGTGGAATGGTCGACGCTGAACTATAAGGACGGCCTCGCGCTGACAGGCAAGGCGCCGGTGGTGCGCCGTTTCCCGATGATCGCCGGTATCGATTTCGCCGGCACGGTCGAAGCCTCATCGCATCCCGCCTGGAAAGCGGGCGACAAGGTCGTCTGCACCGGCTGGGGCATGGGCGAGACCCATCTCGGCGCCTATGCCGAGAAGGCGCGGGTGAAGGGTGACTGGCTGGTCGCCCTGCCGCAGGGCCTGTCGGCGCGCGATGCCATGGCGATCGGCACCGCAGGCTTCACCGCGATGCTCTCCGTGCTGGCGCTGGAGAAGCACGGCGTCTCGCCGAAGAGTGGCCCTGTTGTGGTCACGGGCGCTGCCGGCGGCGTCGGCTCGGTCGCGACCGCGGTGCTGTCCTGGCTCGGCTACCAAGTCATCGCCTCGACCGGCCGCGCCTCGGAGGCCGATTACCTGAAGAGCCTCGGCGCTGCCGAGGTGATCGACCGCAGCGAGTTGTCCACGCCGCCAAAGCCGCTGGCCAGGGAGCGTTGGGCGGGCGGCGTCGATAGCGTCGGCTCGACCACGCTCGCGAATCTGCTGTCGATGACTAGGTATGGCGGCGCCATCGCCGCCTGCGGTCTGGCCGCCGGCATGGACCTGCCGTCTTCTGTCGCACCCTTCATTTTGCGCGGGGTGTGCCTTCTCGGCATCGATTCCGTGATGTGTCCGATCGAGCCGCGAAAAGCCGCCTGGCAACGGCTGGCGTCCGATCTGGATCGGACAAAACTATCTGAAATTACTACGGAAATTCCGCTCGACGAAGTTCCGGAATGGGGCGCGAAAATCCTGGCCGGCCAGGTCCGCGGTCGCATCGTGGTAAAAATTGTCTAACGACGTTCAGACTTTACCAACCAAGCTGCTTCAATGTCGCCATGGTTAGTATGGTAAGCAGCGGGTAAAGAGATAAGGCATCGCCCGCTGCGGGGGTTAGTTCGGAGTTGAGCATGCTTGCGCGTATTGTGTTGGGGGCTGTCACGGCAGCCGTGACGTTTGCGCCGGCCATTGCCGGGAGTATGAATGCCGACGAGGCGCGCCGCTTCGTGGCCGGCAAGGTCTTCGCCTTCACCTGTTTCGACGGCACCCGCGGTGCAGGCCGCATCCTCGACGATCTCGGCGCCGCCGGCGCGGTGCAGTTCTCGGGATCAGGCCCGGTGAAACATCTCCGCCTGCCCGGCAACACGCTCCAGATCCGCGGCCAGAACGTCTGCGCCTCGATCAAGGGCATTCCGTTCGAGCCTTGTTTCAACCTCGAAAAGACCGATGAGCGCAGCTTCCGCGGCTCGGTCTCGGGCATGGGCTTTGCCTATTGCGACTTCCACCACCAGGGCGGCAATCAGATGCTGATGGCGCGCGCCGTTGCGCGGCCGCGCTCGCTGCGCAGCACCGAGCAGACCGGTTCGGTCAACACATCGAGCACCGAGGTCGCCGCGCGCGTCGAGACCCCGCGGGTCGAGAGCGGCCGGATCGAGCCGGTGAAGTCGGAAGTGAAGTCCGAACCCAGATCCGGGCCGAAGAACGAAGGTCCGCTCGAGTTGCGCCGCTCGACCGAGTGACATCTGGCGCAAACTGCGCGCGCAATTTACCCGCCTTTGACGAATGCATCGCACGCGAAACCGCGGCGCCGTAGTCATACGGCCCGCGGCTTTTATGCCTTGGTAGCGACTGGCGCCCCAGCCTTTGCGTAACGGCCGGGGGGCGGCCCTCAACAAGGGTTCAAAAAGATGTCGCTGTATTTCTTCCGCATCAGCACCGGCCGCTATTCCGGCGCCGCCGATCAACCGTACGAGTTCGAGGATCGCGACGCCGCCTGGAAAGAGATGACCGAGGTCTGCGCCAATCTGCTCGGCAGCATCGTGCGCAATCTGAAGCCAAACGCGAAGTGGAGCATGGAGCTGCTCGACGAGAACAAGGAGCCGGTGTTCCGCATCAGCCTTGTGGGCGAGGCCATGTGTTGCGAACCGCAGGGCGGACGTTAACGAAGGCGGGCAGGTGCTAACGAATCTGACACCTGCAAATTCGCGAGCTGATTGCTGGCTGCACGCGGCCTGATGCGTTCTTGCCGCCTGATCAAAACCGTGGCGAGAGCTTTGCGCTTGGCGCAACCTTCCGGGATGCTTGCTGCGCAAATTCCGGTCGAAGCTCCGTGTTTCTACGGCGATCGTGGTTAAGGGAACCGGAATGGTTTTGGCCGAACTTCATGGAAATTCAGCCGCTTGAACTGCAGCTTCGTAGAAGGGTTTCAGTCATGCATTTTCTCGGTCGCTTCCGTATCCTGAGCAAGATCCTCGGGATCGTCGTCCTGCTGTGTGGGATCGGTGCTTCGATCGCCTGGATCGGTATCTCTGCGTTGAGCGACCTCAGCGAAAAGGCCGACGTGATGTCGACCTCCGCACGGCGGTCTCTGCTCGCGGCCCGCGCCAATCAGAACGTCATCGCGCTGAACCGCGCGGAATTCCGTAGCGCGCTCGATCCCCGCGACGACAATCGTCTCGCCGCGCGCGAGGTGATCAACGCCCAGCTCAAACAATATCAGGAGCGTTTCGACGAGGTCAGCCAGACCCCGGACGAAAGAGCCAAGGCGCTGCTCCCGGGCGTCCGCGACGCCTTCTCGGCCTACAAGAGCCAGATGGATGCAACGCTCGCGACGGTCGAAGCCGAGAAGGCATCGAAGCTGAGCGAGAGCGCCGACAAGCTGCGCGACGCCGCCTTGAAGAGCAGGACGGCAGCAGAGAACCTTCAGGGCAAGATGCGCGAACTGGCTGACCGCCTCAACGCCCGCGTCGAGGAGAAGAGCAAGGAGGCGCACGAGCAGTATGAATCGACGTCGCGTTTCCTGGTCATCCTCGCCGGCCTCGGCGTTGTCATCGGCGGCGTGTTGGGCTTCATCATCGGTCAGTACGGCATCGCCAGGCCGATCCGCATGATCGTCGGCGTGCTGCAGGAACTTGCGGGCGGCCGCTACCAGGTCAAGATCACCGGCCTCGATCGCAAGGACGAGGTCGGAGAGGTCGCCAGGACCGCGGAAGTGTTCCGCGAGAACGGCCTCGCCAAGATCCGCATGGAAGCCGAGCAGAAAGAGGCGGAGAGCCGCGCAGCAGCGCAGCGTCGTCAGGACATGCTGCAGCTCGCCGACCAGTTCGAGAGCGCGGTGGGCGAGGTGATCGAGACCGTGAGCTCGGCGTCGACCGAGCTCGAGGCCTCCGCGACGACGCTGACCTCCACCGCCGAGCATGCGCAGCAGCTTGCGACCGTGGTGGCCTCGGCCTCCGAGGAAGCGTCCACCAACGTGCAGTCGGTCGCGTCCGCGACCGAGGAACTATCGTCCTCAATCACCGAGATCAGCCGCCAGGTTCAGGAGTCGGCGCGCGTGGCAAGCGAGGCGGTCGGCCAGGCCCGCACCACGACCGATCGCGTCGGCGAGCTGTCGAAGGCAGCGACGCGCATCGGCGATGTCGTCGAGCTGATCAACACCATCGCCGGCCAGACCAATCTACTGGCGCTCAATGCCACGATCGAGGCAGCTCGCGCCGGCGAGGCTGGCCGCGGTTTTGCCGTGGTCGCGTCCGAGGTGAAGGCCCTGGCCGAGCAGACCGCGAAGGCGACCGGCGAAATCGGTCAGCAGATTTCCGGCATCCAGGCCGCCACCCAGGAATCGGTCGGCGCCATCAGGGACATCAGCGACACCATCGAGCGGCTGTCGGAGATCTCCTCGGCGATTGCGGCCGCGGTGGAAGAGCAGGGCGCAGCGACGCAGGAAATTTCCCGCAACGTCGCGCAGGCCTCGCAGGGCACCCAGCAGGTGTCGTCCAACATCACCGAGGTGGAGCGCGGGGCGAGCGAGACCGGCTCGGCCTCCTCGCAGGTGCTGTCGGCGGCACAGTCGCTATCCGGCGACAGCAACCGCCTCAAGCTCGAGGTCGGCAAGTTCCTCGGCACGGTTCGCGCGGCCTGACGGCGCGATCCCCTCAACAGACTCAAGCCTGCAACCGCCGCGCGTGAATGCACGGCGCTTGCGCGCGAGCATATTTCGGTGCCGCGTCGAATGCCGCGCTGGGTTAACTTTCGCGGAAAAGCGACGCAGGCATGATCCCCCGCCGCAACGAGAAGAATTTTCAGCAGCGCCGCAACGAGAGCTATGCCAAGGCGCATTCCGAGCTGATCGGCCCGATCAACCGCGATTTCGACGAGGTCGAACGGCTGATGTCGGCAAGGGGGTATGGGCGCCCTGTCCGACAAGACGAAGCAGGCCCAGGAGAGTGGCATCGGCCGCGGAGGAAGCGTCCGCCAATGTGCAGTCGGTGTCGTCAGCGAGTGAGGAGATGACGTCGTCGATCTCCGAGATCAGCCGTCAGGTGCAAGAATCGGCGCGCGTCGCCGACGTCGCTGTCGAGCAGGCGCAGCGCACCAATGCGCGCGTCGGCGAATTGACCAAGGCCGCGGGGCGCATTGGCGACGTGGTCGATCTCATCAACACCATTGCCGGCCAGACCAATCTGCTGGCGCTCAATGCCACGATCGAGGCGGCGCGCGCAGGTGAGGCGGGTCGGGGGTTTGCCGTGGTGGCGAGCGAGGTGAAGGCGCTGGCCGAGCAGACCGCCAAAGCCACCGGCGAGATCGGCCAGCACATCGGCGCGATCCAGACCGCGACGCAGGACTCCGTCAGCGCGATCAAGGAGATCGGCGACACCATCGCGCGGATGTCGGAAATCTCCTCGACCATTGCTGCGGCTGTCGAAGAGCAAGGCGCCGCCACGCAGGAGATCTCCCGCAACATTCAGCATGCCGCGCAGGGCACCTCGGACGTGTCGGCCAATATCGGCGAGGTCCAGCGCGGCGCGGGCGAGACCGGGGCCGCGTCGGCGCAGGTGCATTCGGCGGCGCAGTCGCTCTCGCAGGAGAGCAACCGCCTCAAGAGCGAAGTCGCGCGCTTCCTGGATTCGGTGCGGGCGGCCTGACGGCGCTGATTGCCGCCTACCAATGCTGCATTGCACCGGTGTGCTGGTGTGGCGTGACGGGATATCGGTGCGGACGCAACAAATGGTTGCAGACAGGTTAAGTGTCGGGAATCGGCAAATCGGTAGTTCCCCTAGGTTCTTGTTAACGCCTGTTTGCAACTATGGGCGCAATCTTACCGGATAAGAACCAGCCAGCATTGTTGGAATGACTTCCGCCCCACCGCCCGTCGCGATGGGCGCGGCGCGGGAGACGCGTGCGTTTTAGGTATCATTGGGATTTGTCGTGATGTCGAAATTGTCGATCGTCTTCAAGCTTCTGACGGTGTTGTCGGTCCTCGTGCTCTCGCTCGCCGGCGTCGGCGTCGTGGCGATCGGTACCATGCAGAACATCAACTCCCACACCGTCGAGATCGCGCAGAGCTGGCTGCCGAGCGTCCGCGCGCTCGGCTCGATCCGTGCCGACGTCAACGAGCTGCGCGTCGCGCTCCGTCTGCACCTGATGCAGGACACCGCCGAGGGCAAGGAAGCCGCCGAAAAGCGCCTCGCCTCGCTGCGCGAACGCATCGAGCAAACCCGCAAGACCTACGAGGCATTGATCACGTCCGCCGAGGAGCGTTCCATCTACGGGCAATGGACGACAGCTTGGGGCGAGTATCTGAACGGTGTGCAGGACGTCATGGCGCTCTCGCGCAAGAGCCTCGGCAAGTTCCCGGCCGATGCCAACGAGCTGTTGCAGACCAAGGTCGCGAAGATGGCGCAAGCCTCCGATCCGCTGCTGACGAAGGATATCGAGCTCAACAACCGCGGCGCCGAATCCGAGACCAAGCAGGCGGCCGACAGCTACGCGATGATCTTCCGCGTGCTGGTCGGTATCATCGTCGCCTCGGTCGCGCTCGCGATCGGTGCGGCCTATTATCTCGTGCGCGACGTGTCGCGCGGCATTGCCTCGATCATCAAGCCGATGCAGTCGCTCGGCGAGGGCGATCTCGCGGCCGATGTACCGCACCGTGGCGAGAAGACTGAGATCGGCTCGATGGCGGATGCGCTCCAGATCTTCAAGGAAGCGCTGATCGCCAAGAAGGCCGCCGACGAGGCGGCCGCGCGCGATGCCGAGGCCAAGATCGAACGCGGCCGCCGCGTCGATGCCATCACCCGCAAGTTCGAGGCCATGATCGGCGAAGTCGTCGGCACCGTCTCCTCGGCCTCGACCGAGCTCGAGGCGTCTGCAACGACCTTGACCAACACCGCGCAGCGCGGCCAGGAGCTTGCAACGGCCGTCGCCGCGGCGTCCGAGGAAGCGTCGACCAACGTCCAGTCGGTCGCCTCCGCCTCGGAAGAGCTGTCGTCCTCCGTCACCGAGATCAGCCGCCGCGTGCAGGATTCGGCGCGCATGGCCGCGGAAGCCGTCGATCAGGCCGCGCGCACCAATGCGCGCGTCAACGAGCTGTCGCAGGCCGCCTCCCGCATCGGCGACGTCGTCGAGCTCATCAACACCATCGCGGGCCAGACCAATCTGCTGGCGCTGAACGCCACCATCGAAGCGGCACGTGCCGGCGAAGCCGGCCGCGGTTTTGCGGTTGTCGCCTCCGAGGTCAAGGCGCTGGCGGAGCAGACCGCGAAGGCGACCGGCGAGATCGGCGCGCAGGTCGCAGGCATCCAGGCGGCGACGCAGGAATCGGTCAGTGCGATCCAGGAGATCGGCGGCACCATCGAACGGCTGTCGGAAGTGTCCTCCGCGATCGCCGCCGCCGTCGAGGAGCAAGGCGCGGCCACGCAGGAAATCTCGCGCAACGTGCAGCAGGCCTCGCTCGGCACGCAGGAAGTCTCGATGAACATCACCGACGTGCAGCGCGGTGCAATCGAGACCGGCTCGGCCTCGACGCAGGTTCTGTCGGCGGCGAAATCGCTGGCGACCGACAGCACCCGCCTCAAGGTCGAAGTCGCGCAGTTCCTGGAATCGGTTCGCGCGGCCTGATCCTCAACTCCCTGCCTGCGGAGCCGGCGGCGGGACCTGCCGCCGGAACAGGATGCGCTGGTAGAGCCAACCGATCGCGACCAGCACGATGCCGAGGCATATGAACGACAGCGCGCGGTAGACGCCCGTCAGTGTCGACATGTCGATCACGAAGGCCTTCAGGATCGTCAGCGCGATGACGGCGGCCGACGCCAGCCGCGCCCGCTCGGAGTTGACTGTTATGCCGATGCCAAGCAGCACGACGCCGAAAGCGAGCCAGCCGATCGAATAGGTGTATTGCTCGGCCCCCGTGGTCTCACCGCTGGTGAGGAACGGGCCGTGATAGAAGCGGCGGATCTCCAGCGTCAGGTATACGAGCGCAAATACGAGCGCCGCGCCCGCAATCGTGTTCGCATAGACCTTGCCGCGCGCACCGACCACCGCATAGGCGAGCAGCAGCATCAGCACCGCGGGCAGTGCGTAGCAGAGCAGCAGCAGGTTGAACACGGCGCCGCCAACATCGATGTGCCAGATCAGCGGGTTCTCCAGGAACAGCAAACCGAACACGCTGATGAAGCCGGCGATCGCCGTGAGCACGACCGCGCCGACATTGTGCACGATGCTGTGGCTGCGCAGCCGCAATCGCTCCAGCCCGATCGCCATGGCCAACGACACGCAGACCTGCAGGCCTGCTTCGAGCAGTGACGGCGCTGCGATCATGTCGCCGCCGGTTGCGAGATGGCGAACCTGCATGAAGGCGAGCAGCGCGGTGAACAGGATCGCAGCCGCCTCCACCATGCGCTGCGGCGCGTCGTCACCCCTGCGGCGCAGGAACGTGGTCGCCGCCCAGAACGAGGCCGCCGGAAGGCCATAGCCCCACAGCAGCCAGTTGAAGATCGGCGTGGTGCCGACGGCATCGCCGACGATGCGCGGGTCATAGCCGACGCGCGCGGTGACGATGCCAGCGAAGATGGCGGCGAGCCAGCGCAGGAACGGGATCGACCGCTGCATCGCAATCCAGGCGGTGCCGAGCGACATCAGCGCCAGCGCGATGGTGAGCCAGCCCTTCTCCAGCGCGAAGGTCAGCGCCAGCGCCAGCGCGCCGAGCGTGCCGGTCGCAAACAGCGCCGTCGAGATAGCAAGGCCGGGCCGAGTCTCGCGGCGGGTCAGCGTTTCCGTCGCAAACCCAAAGGCGGCGGCGAGCAGCACCGCGAGGATCGCGAACGGGATCGAGCGGTCGAGATGGGCGATGCGGGCGTAGAGCGCAACCAGGATCGCGATCGGCGTGGCGACGCCTGCCGCCGACCACACCACGGGAATGATCGCCGAATTCGAGCGCCCTTGCGCGAGGAAGCCCGCAATGCCGAAGCCGGCGGCGAAGATCGCAGCCATCACCAGATGCAGCGTCACCGCGCTGTCGGTGGCGGTCGGCGTGATGCCGGGCATGGGGCCGCCCGGCAGCACCAGCATGTCGGGATTGGCGCGCACGGCCCATTCGGCGAACACGATGAACACGGTCGCAGCCGCAGCGCCCAGCGCGCCGACGGCAGCCTCCGCGCGCCAGGCGACGAACAGCGTGGCGGCAACGAGCAGCGTGAAGGCGATCAGAGCGAGATCGGCATGCGCGCTCGACAGCACGATCAGCATCGCGCCGAACAGATAGGCGCCCAGCGCGCTCGACGACACCGGCTCGATCTGTCCGTCCTCGGTGGTCGGGCCGAACATGAAGCCGCACACGACGAGTAGCGCAGCCAGCACGAATCCGGCGATTACATGGAAGGCGTGCGCCGCGACCTGCAATTCGCCGGTATCGAGTCCCGGGAAGACCCAGAGCACGGCGAAGACGATCGTCGTCACGGCCAGCCAGCGCCACAGCCTGATACGGGCGAGGCCAAAGCTCGCGGCGGTGACGATGGCGAGATAGATGTACAGCGCCCAATAGTCCGGCTTGCCGCTGGAGACGAGCACCGGTGTTGCGAAGGCGCCGACCACGCCGAGGCCCGCGAGCGCCGGGCCGTGCAGCAGCGCGGCTGCGAGCGTGCCCATCGCAACGATGCCGAGCAGCACGAAGGCCGTGGCGGGTACGAGGAAGTCATAGAGCGCGTAGGCCGCATAGACGGTTGCGAAGGCGACCGCGGTTCCGGCCGCGGTGAGGATCGCGGGGATGTTGGCGATCGGCAGCGCCGCGATCGTCGAGATGCTCTCCTTGCGTCGCGTCCATTCGCCCGCGCCGAGCAATGCGAGCGCGAACAGGCCGCCGAGGAACACGCGCACGCCGGGGCCGACCAGGCCGGCCTCGATCGAATAGCGCACCATGAAGAAGCCGCCGAGCGCGAGCGCAAGCCCGCCGATCCACACCACCCAGCGCGTGCCGAGCCGTTCTTCAAAGCCGGGTTCTGCGGCGGGCACGGGCGGCGGCGCGACATTGTCGGTGCTCGGCTCGAGCGGAGGTGGCGCAACTTGTTCGGCGACCAGCGGCGGCGCCGGCTCGGTTTCGGGCGCAAGCGGCGGTGGCTCCGCGGCAATTGTCGCGGGCGCTTCAGGCGCCGGCGTGGGCATCAGCGGCGGCGGTTGCACCTGCCGTTGCGCGTACAGCATCGCCTCGAGCGAGTTCAGCCGCCGGCGCAGCTCGGTCGCCTGGCTGGTGGCCTTGATCGCGATCAGGAAGGCGACGATCGCAATGAGAATCGCAAGGTCGTCGAACGGGGCGTCGAACATGAAGGCCTCCAGGCAATCGGCGGGCAGGGGCCGATCACAAATCTTGGTCTAGCGCCGGGAGCGCACGCGCAAGCCGGGCGCCGGCCGCTCCTGGAGTACGTCGCGGCGGAAGCGATAAAGCGCCGCCGGTCTCCCGCCGGTCTGTGTCGACATCACGCCGGTCGGTTCGACCAGGGCTTCGGTTTCGACCAGACGGCGGAAATTCTGCTTGTGCAGATGGCGGCCGGAGATTGCCTCCACCGTGTACTGCAACTCAGTGAGTGTGAACTCGGCGGGCAAAAGTTCAAATACCACAGGGCGATACTTCAACTTTGCGCGCAGCCGCGCGATTCCCGTGGCGAGGATTCGGCGGTGGTCGAACCGCATCGAGGTGCCGAGCGCGGGAAGCGTCCTGCGCGCCAAAGCCGCAGGCCGGCCGTCGCGCCGCGCCTCCTCGACGAGGCCGGCCTCGTACAGGAGCTCGTAGCGGTCGAGCACGCGCTCCTCGTCCCAGGCCGCACCCTCGAGGCCGAAATAGAACCGCACGCGATCTTTTCGCGGCAATGCGCGCGTCGTCTCGGGCGGCTCTTCCTCGGCCCACTTGTTGAGCTCCGGGATGATGTCACGGGCGATGATCGCGGGCGGCGCCTCGCGCCGGTCTTCCCAGGGGAAGAAGCGATACCAGGGCTCGAAGCTCGCCGCGTTCGCGGCGCCTTCGGCGGCGCGCGTCAGCGCAAGATAGCCGATCGACACCATGTGCGCGCCGGTGTCGCCGGCTTCCGCATGGCGGCCGCGGTCGCCAAACGTGTAGAGCTGCTCGACATAGCCGAGCCGCAATCCCGCCTGTTCCTCGACCCAGGCGCGCAGGCCGATCTCGAAGGTGCGATGGCTCGGCGCATCGAACGGACCGAACGGCAGTCCGGTCAAGCCGTCGCTGCCGCGCGCAGTCAGAACCAGCGGTTCGTGATCTTCGATCGCGACGATCGCGGCGGTCAGGCCGATCTCGATCGGCGTCAGCAGCTTGTCGCTCATGCGGCTGAAGTCGCAGGTCTTGTGAGAAAAATATGCTGATTGATTGGGGCGGCCTCGCCGCGGGCTCGCTGTAACCTCTCCCGCCTGCGGGAGAGGTCGGCGCGTAGCGCCGGGTGAGGGCTTTCTCCTCTAGGGGACTGTCCCGTTGCGGAGACACCCTCTCCCCAACCCTCTCCCGCAAGCGGGAGAGGGGGTGCAGTCCCGTCGCGGCTGCTATTCGACTCCCGCCTCATTCGAGCTCGATCACGAAGGGGCGGCCCTCGATCAGCAACTCGCCCGGACCCATCTCGTCGAGCGCGCGCAGCATGCGGCCGTTGCGCCCGAGCGCACGGTCGGCGAGACCGACAATGCGCCGGTTCGGCGAGGCGATCGGAGAGGCCGCACGGATCTTCTTAGCGATCTCGACCTCGTCGCGATCCGGATTGAGCGCGCAGACGGCGGCGAACGCACTCGCGGTGGAGCGGCTGATGCCGGCATAGCAATGCACCACCAGCGGCGCGTTGCGGTCCCAGCCGCGCACGAAATTCAGCACCTGGTCGATATGTGCCTCGGAGGGCGCGACAAAGCCATCCATCTCCTCGGTGATGTCGTCCATCGACACCTTGAGATGATTGGCCGGGAGCACCGACACCGGCCGCGCCACCTGCTCGACATTGGCCATCACGGTCAGCACATGGCTGGCCCCGGTGCGGCGGACGGTTTCGGGAAGGGCGGCGAGCGAACAGACGTGGATCATGGCGGACCTTTTTGGCGGCGACTATAGACGGTGCCGTAGGGTGGGCAAAGCGGAGCGTGCCCACCACTTTTGTCGCAAACGCGAAGAGATGGTGGGCACGGCGCAAGGGCGCCTTTGCCCACCCTACGAGACCTCCTGCGTAGGTGCTAAGCAAACACGGCGCCAAACCGCTCCAGAAACTGCTTCTCCGCCCGCGCCGCCGTCCAGGGCGTCAGATAGTCGCGCCGGACGCTGTCGGAGAGGCCGGGATCCCGCCCGAACAGGCGCTTCGCCTCGCTCTCGCTGAAGCCGGCGAGCTCGGTCGCCTCCAGATAGGCCGCGCCGCGATCGGCGGCCTTGATGGCCTGCGTGGTCTCGTCGGGCAGCACCGGTGGCAGGCCGAAGCGGATATGGATGGCGCCGAGCAGGCGCTTCTCCACGGCCTTGTAATGGCCGTCGAGCACCGCCTTGAACGGCGAGATCATGTCGCCGATCACGTATTCGGGCGCATCGTGCAGCAGGGCTGCAAGCCGCATGCGCTCATCGACGCGCGGCATCTCGTGCCGCAGCACGGTTTCCACCAGCAGCGTGTGCTGGGCGACCGAGAAGATATGCGCGCCAACGGTCTGCCCGTTCCAGCGCGCGACGCGCGCGAGCCCATGCGCGATGTCGGCGATCTCGATATCGAGCGGGGAGGGATCGAGCAGATCGAGCCGCCGGCCCGACAGCATGCGCTGCCAGGCGCGGGACTCCGCTGCGCGCGCTGTCTTCCCGGCCGTCATTTGGCCTTGAGGCGTGGCTTGCGCTGCATCTTGCTGCAGCTCGTGTGGCAATGGCAATCGACGAGATGGTCGTTGACCATGCCGGTCGCCTGCATGAAGGCATAGACGATGGTCGGGCCGACGAATTTGAAGCCGCGCGAGGACAGCTCCTTGGAGACCTGCACCGACAGCGGCGTCGAGGCCGGCACGCTCGCCGTGGTCTTGAAATTGTTGACCTTGGGCCGTCCACCCATGAAGTCCCACAACAGCTTCGAGAAGCCCGGGCCCTTCTCCATGATATCGAGATACGATTTCGCGCTCAGAATCGTGCCGTCGATCTTGGCGCGGTTGCGCACGATGCCGACGTCGTTCATCAACGCATGCACCTTCTTGTCGTTGTAGCGCGCGATCTTCTCCGGCTGGAAATCGTCGAAGGCTTTGCGGAAATTGTCGCGCTTGCGCAAAATCGTGATCCAGGACAGGCCGGCCTGAAAACCGTCGAGGATCAGCTTTTCATAAAGTGCGCGATCGTCATACTCGGGCACGCCCCATTCGGTGTCGTGATAGGCCACATAGAGCGGGTCTTCGCCGGGCCAGGGGCAGCGGGTCTTTCCGTCGGGATGCAGGCGGGGAGCACGGCTCATGCGATGGGCTGCTTGGTGGGAATACGGACGACGTCGGGTTCTGCCAGCTTCAGCGCGAGACCGCCAGCGGTGAGCGGTTGGCCGGCATCGAGCGCGTCCGCAACGCGGTCGATGCGCACCAGCGCGATGCCCTTGCCTTGCGCCGACGAGCCCATGGTGCCGACGGACTTGTCGCCGGCCATGACACTGACACCAGCCTCAGGCGAGGAGTCCTCGAGCAGCACCTTCACGCTGCGGGTGCGCGCCGTGCCGCGATGCTGCATGCGCGAGACGACCTCCTGGCCGACATAGCAGCCCTTGTCGAAATCGACACCGGCGAGGCGGTCCATATTGGTCTCGTGCGGGAACGCATCGCTGTACATGAAATCGAGCCCGCCGCGCGGCACGCCGAGCGCGATGCGATGCGCCTCGTAGTCGGCGGCATCGACCAGCTCGGCGCCAATCAGGTCGGAGAGTTTTTGCTTGAGATTCTCGGGGATCAGGATGCGAGTGCCGAGATGCTCATGGCGTGGATCGGCAAAGGCGAGATCCGGCTGAGCCGCCAACTCGCCGTCCCAGGCCGCGAGCACGCCGAGATCGAGGTTGTCCACCGTCACCTTGGCGCGCAGCTTGTAGAACTTCAGCTTGGTGGCGAGCCCCTCGGCCAGCGGTTTCGGGCAGTCGATCAGGAACCCGCCGCCATGGCCGGCGGGGGCTTCCGTGATCAGGAAATCCACGATGATCTTGCCTTGCGGCGTCAGCAGCGCGCCGAATCGCCCCAAGCCCGGCCTGAGCTTGTCGACATCGGTGGTGATGAGGCCATTGAGGAAGTTGCGCGCATCCTCGCCCGCGACCTTGATCACGCCCCGGTCCGGAAGAAACGCTGATTTCATGCGAAAATCTCTTGCGACATGGTGCTCCGGAACGTAAGCCCGCAAGGCATAAACGACAAGACCTCGAGCCCTGCGCTTGGGGATGAGAGGGGCCTCCAGCCATGACCCAGCGTTTCGATGTGATCCTCAAGGGTGGCACCGTCGTCAACCAGGACGGCGAGGCTGTTCGCGATATCGGCATCGCAGGCGGTCGCATCGCTGAGCTCGGCCCGCTGTCGCAAGGCTCCGCCGCCGAAGTGATCGACTGCAAGGGCCTGCACATCCTGCCCGGCGTGATGGACACGCAGGTGCATTTCCGCGAGCCCGGGCTGGAGCAGAAGGAAGATCTCGAGACCGGCTCGCGCAGCGCCGTGATGGGCGGCGTCACTGCCGTGTTCGAGATGCCCAACACCTCGCCGCTCACGGTGACGGAGGCCACCTTCACCGACAAGGTGAAGCGCGCGCACCACCGCATGCATTGCGATTTCGCCTTCTTCATCGGCGGCACCCGCGAGAACGTGCAGGATCTGCCGGTGCTCGAACGCGCGCCCGGCTGTGCCGGCGTGAAAGTGTTCATCGGCTCCTCGACCGGCGCGCTGCTGGTGGAGGACGACGAGAGCCTGCGCCGCATCTTTCAGGTGATCCGCCGCCGCGCGGCGTTCCATGCCGAGGACGAGTATCGTCTCAACGACCGCAAGTCGCTCCGCATCGAGGGCGATCCGCGCTCGCATCCGGTCTGGCGCGACGAGACCGCGGCGCTGATGGCGACGCAGCGCCTGGTCAAGCTCGCGCATGAGACGGGAAAACGCATTCACGTGCTGCATATCTCGACCAAGGAAGAGATCGAATTCCTGCGCGACCACAAGGATGTCGCCTCCTGCGAGGCTACGCCGCATCATCTCACGCTGGTCGCACCCGAATGCTACGAGCGGCTCGGCACGCTTGCGCAGATGAACCCGCCTGTGCGCGGCGCCGATCACCGCGCCGGCATCTGGCGCGGCATCGAGCAGGGCATCATCGACGTGCTCGGCTCCGACCACGCACCGCATACGCTGGAAGAGAAGCAGAAGACCTATCCGGCGTCGCCCTCTGGCATGACCGGCGTGCAGACGCTGGTGCCGCTGATGCTCGACCATGTCAACGCCGGCCGGCTGTCGCTCGCACGGTTCGTCGATCTCACCAGCGCGGGCCCGGCGCGCCTCTACAACATGGCCTGCAAGGGCCGTATCGCGGCCGGCTACGATGCCGACTTCACGATGGTTGATCTCAAGCGCAGCGAGACCATCACCAACAAATGGGTGGCATCAAAGGCCGGCTGGACGCCGTACGATGGCGTCCGCGTCACGGGCTGGCCCGTCGGCACCTTCATCCGCGGCCGCCGCGTGATGTGGCAGGGTGAACTGGTGACACCGTCGCAGGGCGAGCCGGTGCGGTTTCTGGAGACGTTGAAGCAGTAGAGTTGTGCGGCACTTCGGTGCGGCACAGTCAGTGTCGTCCTGGCGAAAGCCAGGACCCATACCGCGGAATCTCTCTGTGATCGACGGTCGCAGTACCAGCGAACGGATTAACTGCTAATCTTCACCAAACTTCTCCCTGGGGTAATGGGTCCTGGCTTTCGCCAGGACGACAATGGGGAAGCACGGGAGTGCAGTCCGATGTCCCAGCCAGCCGCCCTCATCACCACCACACAACTCGCTAGCATTCTCGGCGACTCCAACCTCCGCCTCTACGACTGCACGACCTACAACGAGCCGGTGCCGCCCGGCAGCGACGTGCCGTATCGCGCCGTTCCCGGCGACAGGACGTTCGCGGCCGGCCACATCCCGGGTGCCGATTTCCTCGACCTGCAAGGCGCGTTCTCCGACACGTCCGCGCAGCAATTCTTCATGATGCCTGGCGTGGCCCAGCTGGAGGCCGCCTTCGGCCGCCACGGTGCGGATGCGAGCAAGACCATCGTGCTCTACAGCATCGGCACCATGATGTGGTCGACGCGGTTCTGGTGGATGCTGCGCTCGCTCGGCGTCGACGCGCAGGTGCTCGACGGCGGCCTCGACAAATGGAAGCAAGAGGGGCGGCCCGTCGAGACCGGCGCGCCGAAGGGCTATCCGGCGACGACGTTCAAGGCGACACCGCGCGCGGGCTTCTTCGTCGACAAGACTACCGTCAAGGCACGTATCGGCGATCCCTCGACCATCACCGTCAACGCACTCGGGCCGCAATTTCATAAAGGCCTTGAGCCAAGCCGCTACGGCCGACCCGGTCGCGTGCCCGGCAGCGTCAACGTGTCTGCTGCAACGCTCGTGAATGCCGACAAGACGCTGACCTCGCTTGCGGATGCCGAAGCGAAATTCGCAGCCGAAGGCGTCACGCGCGACAAGAACGTGATCCTGTATTGCGGCGGCGGCATCTCGGCGACGATCGACCTGTTTCTGTTGACGCAGCTCGGCTACGACAAGCTGACGCTCTACGACGCTTCCATGGGCGAGTGGGCGAGGGACTCGGCGCTGCCGATCGAGACGGATTAGCTCGCATTCCCGACTGTGTCGGGAACACCTCCCGGTTGTTCCGAGATTAATGCTCGTCTACGGCCAGCGGCTTCCGTGCGATAAACGCAGCAGACTTCGCGAACAATGTTCGCCAAAGCCTGTTCGCCAAAGCCTGTTCGCAAAGTCATTCATCGGTAGACTGGCCCCGCCCGTGAGGCGGAGTCATTTTCGAACAGGGCTTACTGCCTTGCGAGGCAGACCGAGAATTCGCCGTTGCGGATGCGGGCAGGAAAACCCTCGACGAATTTCGCCACCGCGTCCTCGCCATAGGTGCCGACGAGCTCGGCGAGCGCCGCAAACAGGCTCGCCTGTGCCAGGCAATCGCCGTCGACGCCGTCATGGCGCGCTTCGGCCCAGGCTTCGTTGAGATAGCTCAGTGCGGCTTGTTTCTGCTCGTGATCGGGCAGCGGCGCGCGGGCGGGGGCGTAGGAAATCGGCTGGCTCATGAATCTCAATCAGGGCTGGGGCGCGATCCACCGGCGATGCGCTGTGCCAAGAGGTGTAGCACGCGCATTAACGACCGCTAGGCCACATCTTTAGGAACGGTTAACGGCTGTGAACAAAGTCGATGAGAGAGTTCCGTTGCCCGTCATCCCGGGGCGCGACGAAGTCGTGAGCCCGGAATCCATCGGGCCGCAGAGACTGCCGCGCAATGGATTCCGGGTTCGCGCTACGCGCGCCCCGGAATGACGGAGAATGTCTAGTTCGCGTAGCGCGCCGTGAGATCGCGCGAGATTTTCGAGCCTTCCTCGATGTAACGGCGGATTGCCACCGTCGCGGCCGGCGTGCAGCTCCGGTAGGTCTGCTGAAAACCGTTATAGCCGCGGTTGAAGGCCGCGATCATGCGGGTGCGGCGCTCGCCGGCGGGGGTTTCGGCATCGATCAGCGCCTGCATCTCGCTGCGCCATTTGTCGCCCTCGTTGGTGCCGCAGATGCCGCGCAGATAGTGCAGGCCGCCAAGGACCTCGGCCAGCCGCTGCAAATCGGCGTCGAACGGCGCCGCCACGTCCTGGGCCCGGGCGGGCGCGGAAACGCAGGCGAGAATCAGGACAAAAATGGCCAGAAATCGCGTCGACATCGGCGGGCTGTATGCCCCCTCAGGGCTGATGACGCAAGGCGGGCGCTCAGGGGCCGATCAGCCGGTGGGCGGACTGGATGATCTCCTCCAGCCCCCCGGTCAGCTTGAGGTCGCCGAGGCTGCCCAGAGCGTCCGGGTCGATCCAGCGGTAATCGTCGAGCTCGTCGTTCAGGGCGGGTTCCCTGGCCACCCAGCGGGCGGCAAAGGACATGATCAAATAATGGCCGGCACCGGGTGCGGCCGGCAGCACCTCGCGCCAGCCGGCAAGGCTGACGATCTCGATCTCCAGCCCGGTCTCCTCGTCAACCTCGCGGCTCAGCGCCTGGTGAAGTGATTCGCCGAATTCGACCCGGCCACCGGGCAGCGAATAGAACCCCTTGGCGGGCGAGCGGGCGCGGCGGGTCAGCAGCACCTTGCCGTCGCGGAAGATGGCCGCGCTGACCGCGATCTGGGGACGGGTGGGCTGGACAACGGCGGACACGCTCAATTCGCCATGATGGTGTCGACGTCGGCTTCCGCGCCGCCATTGATGATGCCGCCGCAGGCCGCGATCAGCGGCTTGACCCAGAGGGTGGCCTGCTCGGCGAGCCGGACGCGGGTCGTGTCCTTCTCGACCTCCCGCATGGCCGAGCCGACCGCGGTCAGGATCGAGGTCATGGTGTCGGTGATGTGGTCGAACTGGGTTCGCACGTTCGGCTCGGCCTTTTCATAGGCTTCGATTGCCAGATCCCGTGCCTTGAAATTCGAGGCGGTAAAATGCTCGGCATAGGACAGCGGTGACCAGGTCAAAAAGTCCTCGGCGCATTCCGGCATGTCCGGGACCATTTCCAGAAGCATCACGGCTTCATTGAAATGGTTGAGATAGTCTGTGGCAAGCCCGGTCCGCGGATTGATATTGGCCACGCGCAGCCGCTCGGCCCAGGCCGCGGCCTCGGGGCCCGTCTGTGCGCGCGTCGCGGGTTGGGAGGCCGTTGAGCTCATCCGCCGCAGTGTTAGCGTTCTGGGTTAAAAGGACCTGAACGGACCCTATATAGAACCCCTGAGATGTGTGGACGCTTCGTCATAACTTCGGCCCCCGAGGCTTTGCGGCAACTGTTCGGCTATATCGAGCAGCCGAATTTCCCGCCCCTGTACAATGTCGCGCCGACGCAACCGATTCCGGTGGTGCTGGTCGAGAATGGCGCGCGCCATTTTCGTCTGATGCGCTGGGGTCTGCTGCCTGGCTGGGTCAAGGACCCCAAAGGCTTTACGCTCCTGATCAACGCCCGCTCCGAGACAGTGCTGGAGAAGCCCGCGTTCAAGCGAGCGATTCGCCGGCGGCGCGCGCTGATCCCCGCCGACGGCTATTACGAATGGAAGGCGATCGACGGCCGCAAGCAGCCGTTCTTCATCCATCACGCCGACGGTGCGCCGCTCAGCTTCGCCGCAGTGTTCGAGACCTGGATCGGGCCGAACGGCGAGGAGCTCGACACGGTAGCGATCGTCACCGCGGCGGCTGGCGAGGATCTCGCGAGCTTGCATGACCGTGTGCCCGTCACCATCAGCCCGCGCGATTTCGAGCGCTGGCTCGATTGCCGCAGCGACGAGGTCGATTCGATCCTGCCGCTGATGACGGCCCCGCGCCTCGGTGAGTTCGTCTGGCACCCGGTCTCCACCCGCGTCAACCGCGTCGCCAATGACGACGATCAGCTGCTCTTGCCGATCAGCGCGGAGGAGATGGAGGCTGAGGCTGCGAAGCCAAAGAAGGTGGTGCGGAAGGTTGCTGCTGCGTCATCAGATGACGGGCAGGGGTCGTTGTTTTGAAGACGGTGCCGTAGGGTGGGCAAAGCGAAGCGTGCCCACGCATTTTTCGCGATCGAGAGAGGTGGTGGGCACGGCGCGTTGCGCCTTTGCCCACCCTACGGCAGCGGAGTGTGAGGCGGCTTACACAATCTCCCTTGCCCTTAACGCCGCGATCTCCGCCGCATCGAACCCCAGCTCGCCCAGCACCGAATCTGTATCCGCACCCAATTCCGGCGCCATGCGATCGAGCTTGCCGCCGCCATGGGCGAGCTTGAATCCGCTGCCGGCAAAGCGCAGGCGGCCGTAGGGCGTGTCCAGTTCTTGAATGGCGCCTCGCGCGGCAATCTGCGGATGGTCGATGACCTCCTCGATCTTCCAGATGCTGGCGCAGGGCGCGCCGGCGTCTTCCAGTAAGGTCTCCCATTCGCGCGCAGGCTTTGCGGCGAGCGCCTCCTCGATGATGGCACGCAGCGCGGGCTCGTTCTCGTTACGCGAAAACCAGTCGGCGAAGCGCGGATCGGACAGCGTGTCCTCGCGGCCGAGCGCGGCCATCAGCGCGCGGTATTGTTTTTCGTTGTTGACGGCGAGCAGGATGTGGCCGTCACCGCATTTGAACAAATTCGCGGTGGTCCGGCGGCTCACCGCCTGATTGCCGGAGAGCTGCTGGCGATGGCCGGCGACCGACCAGTCCGCGATTTGTCCCGACAGAAACGCCATCGTCGCCTCCAGCATGGAGACGTCGATGAGCTGGCCCTTGCCGGTGCGGTCGCGCTGGTAGAGCGCGCTCGACACGCCGAACGCAGCCGTCGCGCCCGAGAGCACGTCGCAGACCGCAAAGCCCGCGCGCGTCGGCCCTGTTTCCGGATGCCCCGTGATCGCCATGATGCCCGACAGCGCCTGCATCTTGCCGTCATACCCGGGCCGCAACCGATCCGGGCCGGTCTGGCCGAAACCGGACACTGCGCAATAGATCAGCTTCGGATTGATCGCCGAGAGCGCCTCATAGCCGATGCCGAGCTTGTCCATCACGCCGGGGCGAAAGTTTTCCATGACGACGTCGACGGTCGCGGCGAGCTTCTTCACGATCGCGATCGCATCCGGCTTTTGCAGATCCAGCGTCAGGCTGCGCTTGTTGCCGTTGATGGCCTGGAAGGCGGGCGCCAGCCCGCGTTCGGCCCATTCGCGGGACAGCGGCGTGCGGCGCATGTCCTCGCCCTCGCGCCGCTCGACCTTGATGACGTCGGCACCCAGCAACGCGAGCTGGTAGCTCGCATAGGGACCGGCCAGCACTTGCGTGAAGTCCAGGATCTTCACGCCCTCGAACGGTCGCGTCACGTCTCTCTCCCTTGTTTTATTTGATCGGAGGACGTCAGGCGGCCCGATTGCCGCGCGCGATCTCCTTTTGCTTGTCGAATTCGGCGCGGCGGCGTGCCAGCTCTTCGGGGCTCATTTGTGCGACGTTGTTGTAGTCGAGCTTCCAGCAGGCGTCCTCGCTCCAGCGCAGCGGCGACTGCATCGTGGTCTGCGGGCCGCTTGCGGTCTCCAGCAGTTTCAGCGCCAGCTCCAGCGTCTGTGCTTGCGAACCAACGTCGTGTGGCTTGCCGGCGGAATTGCCGAGCGGGAAGTCCGAGAACAAAAAGCGCGGCACGGCGGCGTGCTCGATGATATCCTTGGCGCACCCCATGATCACGGTCGGAATGCCGTTGGCCTCGAGATGCCGCGCCACCAAAGCGGTGGTCTGGTGGCAGACCGGGCAGTTCGGCACCAGCACGGCGACGTCGACCTTGTCGGCAATGCAGCGCGCCAAAATCTCCGGCGCGTCCGTGTCCAGCGTGACACGATGGCTGCGGTTGGTCGGCGCGCCGAAGAAGCGCTGGCTCACCTCGCCGATCCGGCCCGCCGCGCGCGCCTTCAAGAGCTGCGGCAGCGGAAACCAGGTGCCGTTGTCGGTGGCGATGGTGTGCTTGCGGTCGTAGCCGATGTGCGAGATGCGCAAATCGTGTTGCTTCGCCGTGTCGCCGTCATAGACCTGATAGAACTTTGCGCTGCCATTATACGCCGCGCCCGGCCCTTGATCGCCCTTGGTCGGATCGTAGGGCGCAGCCGTGGTAATGATCGTCACCCGAGATTGCGCCAGCGGCTTCTTCAGCTTCTGGAACGGGGCCTCGGTGTAGTGCGCCCAGCGATACGCGGTGGTGTAGCCGATCGCGGCGTAATAATCCCGCGTGCGCTGCATATAGGGGACGGGGGCATCGTAGTCGGGTGCAAAGCCGAATTCGTCGTCGCGCGGAGCGGACATGGGCGCGTCTCCTGGTTCTTGTTGAGAGGCAGACTAGAGATAGTCGGCGGTTTGCTCAACAGGCGCCACGGCCGCGCAGGTCAGAATTGCCGCCGCGGCGGGGCTACTTGAAAATATGCAGCGCCGCGTATTGCAGCAGCATGATCGCCTTTGCGTCGATGATGCGGCCGTCGGCGATCATCGCCAAAGCCTCGTCGATGCCGAGCTCCAGCACCTCGATGTCCTCGCCTTCGTGCTCCAGGCCGCCGCCGGCGCTGACGCGCATCTCCGGCTCGTATTCGGCGACGAAGAAATGTATTTTTTCAGTCACCGCGCCCGGGCTCATGAAGGCCTCGAACACCTTGTGGACGTCGTGCAGGCGATAGCCGGTTTCCTCCTCGGCCTCGGCGCGGATGCGCACCTCGGGCGCGGCGTCGTCCAGCACGCCGGCGGCGGCCTCGATCAGCAGGTCGTCATAGCCGCGGATGAAGGCCGGCAGGCGGAACTGGCGCACCAGGATCACGCTGCGCTGGGCGCGATTGTAGGGCAGCACGGCGGCGGCATTGTCGCGCTCATAGGTCTCGCGCTTTTGCGTCTGCCATTCGCCATTGCCGCGGCGATAGTCGAACGCCGTGGTCTTCAGCGTGGTCCAGCCGTCCGAGAGCACGCGGACATCCTTGATGCGGACGCGGTCGGAAATGGTCATTGCTGTCTTCCGGGTGAGAGCTAACGGGGCTGTTCGCGGCCGTCGAGCCACTTCTGGAACATCACCGAGGTCGATTCCTCGAAGCCGAGCGACTGGTAGAACGCATTGGCCTGCGCATTCTCGCGCCGGACCAGCAGCTGAAGCTTTGCTATGCCGGCGGCGCGCAACCAGTCTTCGGCGGCGGCCATGATCGCCCGGCCATAGCCGCGCTCGCGGCCATCGGGATCGACCGCAACGTAGTAGATCCAGCCACGATGACCGTCATGGCCGACCATGGCGGTCGCGACGATCGCGCCAGCCTCGCGTCCGATCAGGATGGTGGAATTGTCGCGCCGCCGCGCCAATGCGATGTCGGCATGCGGATCGTTCCACGGCCGCGTCAGGCCGCAGCGCTGCCACAGCGCAACGACGTTCTCGAGATCGGCATCCCTGATCGCGTCGATTGCAATAGCGCTCACAGTACTTTCCCCGGATTCATGATGGCATGCGGATCGAGTATCGCCTTGATCGCGCGCATCAGCTCGATCGCGGTCTTGTCCTTGACCTCGGGCAGCTCGTCGCGCTTGAGCACGCCGATGCCGTGCTCGGCCGAGATCGAGCCGCCCATGCGCAGCACGATCTCGAAGACAACAGCGTTCATCTCGTGCCAGCGCGCCAGATAATCCGCGGTGTCGGCGCCGATCGGTTGGCTGACATTGTAGTGCAGATTGCCGTCGCCGAGATGGCCGAACGGCACCGGCCGCGCGCCGGGGATCAGCTTCACCACGGCGGCGTTGGCTTCCTCGATGAAGGCGGGCACGGTGGCAACAGGCACCGAGATGTCGTGCTTGATCGAGCCGCCCTCGGGCTTCTGTGCCGACGACATTTCTTCGCGCAGCTTCCAGAAGTTGCCGCGCTGGGTAAGGTTGGCCGCGATCACGGCGTCGTCGACGATTTCTTCCTCCATGGCGCGGGCCAGGATCGTCTCCAGCGGCGTGCGGGCGTCGTCGCTCGGAGAGGACAATTCCATCAGCACGTACCAGGGATGCTTCTCGGCAAGCGGATCGCGGACGTCGATGCCGTGGCGGACGGAAAAGTCGACCGCCATCTCAGAGAGCAGCTCAAAGCTCGTCAGCGCGTTCGCAGCTTCGCTCTGTGCGATCGTCAGCAGGTTTAGCGCTGCCGCCGGCGATTTCAGCCCGACATAGGCCGTCTCGACCGCCCGCGGCTTCGGAAACAGTTTTAATGTCGCCGCGGTGATGATGCCGAGCGTGCCTTCCGCGCCGATGAAGAGGTTGTGCAGATTGTAGCCGGTGTTGTCCTTCTTCAGCTTCGAGAGCACGTTGAGCACGCGCCCGTCGGCGAGCACGACCTCCAGCCCCAGCGCCATCTCGCGCGCCACGCCATAGGCAAGCGCGGCGGTGCCGCCGGCGTTGGTCGAGAGATTGCCGCCGATGGTGCAGCTTCCTTCCGCGCCGAGCGACAGCGGAAACAGCCGGTCGACGTCGGATGCCTTCTGCTGCGCGATCTGAAGCACCACGCCGGCCTCGCAGGTCATGGTGTTGGAGGCGGTGTCGACCTCGCGGATCTTGTCGAGCCGGCGCAGCGACACCACCACCTCGCCATTATGCGGCGTCTGTCCGCCGACGAGGCCGGTGTTGCCGCCCTGCGGCACCAGCGCGATCTTGTGTTCGGAAGCGAGTTTGCAAATCGCGGACACCTCAGCCGTCGAGCCCGGACGCAGCACCAGCGGCGAGCGGCCGTGGAACAGATTGCGCTCCTCGGTGACGTAAGCCTGGATATCGGCTGCATCCGTGATCGCGTGCTTCTCGCCGACGATCTTGCGGAATTGGTCGATCAGCTCGGGCGCAAGCGGCGGGGTGGCGGATTGATTGATGTTCATTGTCTCGTCTCTACTTCCACTCTTATCGCGCAACCGCGGCCCGGCGCAGCCGGTCGTTGATCGCTTCGCCCAAACCATCCTCAGGGATCGTCATCACCGCGATCGCGCGTGGGCTCTTCGCGTCGAGAGTGCGAAGATAGCCGAACAGATTGGCGGCGGCTTCATCGAGATCAGCCGCGGGCGACAAATTCATGACAGCGGCGGCAGCCTCCTGGCCGGGCACGCGATCAGGCCCGAACGCCAGCAGCGCTTCGCCGGGTGCCACGTCTTGCGCGCCCAGCCTGACGGTTGCGCGGGGCGCGTAATGCGAGGCCATCATGCCTGGCGCCAGCGGCTGGCTGTCGCCGCTCTCGGCCTCCACCGGCGGCCGGCCTAAGGGCATGCCGAGCACGGCCTCAATCCGTTCGCGCGACAGTCCGCCCGGCCTCAGCAGCATCGGCGCCTCGAAGCAGCCAACGATGGTCGATTCGACGCCGACCGCGACCGGTCCGCCGTCGACGATCAGGTCGATACGTCCCGCAAGATCGCTCTCGACATGAGCCGCCAAGGTTGGCGAGACGTGGCCGGAGATATTTGCCGACGGCGCCACCACCGCCCCGCCAAAGGCGCGCAAAATGGCTTCGGCCACCGGGTGGGCGGGAATGCGGATCGCGACGGTGTCGAGGCCCGCAGTGGCAAGATCGGCCACCGGGCAATTTTCCGTCTTCGGCACCACCAGCGTCAGCGGCCCCGGCCAGAACGCCTCGGCAAGCCTCAGCGCGCGCACATCGAACCGTCCGATCCGCCGCGCGGCCGCGAGGTCGGCGACATGGGCGATCAGCGGATTGAAGGCCGGCCGGCCCTTGGCGGCATAGAGATGGGCGATCGCGGTGGCGTTCGCCGCGTCCGCGCCGAGCCCGTAGACCGTCTCGGTCGGGAACGCGACCAGCCCGCCGGCGGCCAAAATCCGGGCGGCAGCTTCCGCGCCGGCCTGGCCGGCCGGCAAAACCTGTGTTTCAAGACCTGTTTTCACAGGGATAAAATTCCTCATCTCGGCCGCTTGCGGTGCGCCAAACCCGACGCTATAAGCCGGCCTCTTGTCGGAGTGTGGCTCAGCCCGGTAGAGCACTGCGTTCGGGACGCAGGGGTCGCAGGTTCGAATCCTGCCACTCCGACCAAGATTTCCTTATCATTCAATGACTTAGAAATTTGACCGAGCGCTGTGCTCGCGCTTCGCGGTATTCCTACGGTACGCCTACCGCACTGCACGCTAAGCGATACTGCGCCATCCTCTTTGGTGTCGCATTTAGCAGCGACACGTCCGATTTCCAAATTGACTCCATGCCGTTGTAGAGCAAGTTGTGCTCCACCATTCGTTGTCCATGAAAGGGGGCTTCATGGCGTTGCCTGATGTCTACGTCCAAGTCTACGGTCAATTGCCTGACCTATTTAAGAGATTATCGGACGGGCAAGCGCCCGATAAATTTACGGTTCAGTACCTCAAGGACTTGGGCTTTCAATCCACGAATCATCGCGCGGTCATTCCGTTGCTGAAGTCGCTCGACTTCTTGTCAGCTGATGGAGCCCCTACTGCACGCTATCATGCTTACCGAGATCAGAGTCAGTCGCGAAAGATAATGGGCCAAGCAGTCCGCGAGGCCTATTCGGACCTTTTCACAATCAAAGCCCATCCGACCGACGCAGACCGCCCCCTCATCGAGGGGAAGTTCAAGAGCGCGCACAATACGAGCGAGCGGGTAGCTACTCCTACCCCCGCAGTTTCTGCGTCTGTTCGCGTGTTTTCGTTAGGTCGACTTCAAATAGATAAATGATTTAGGACAGCGTCGCAAAGTTCGGGACGAGGGGTCGCAGGTTCGAATCCTGCCACTCCGACCATTATTCCAAAAGTTGACGTTTTCCAGAGGCTTGTTCCAGAGGCTTGGCGGACCGGCCGCCAGCGCCTCGGGAGCGCCTTTTTGCAACGATTTTCGGGGCGGGTCCACGGCCGATTTGGTCGGGCAGGGCGGCCTGAGCCCGCGGCATGGCTCGCGGATTTCTAACGCTCGCGGTCAATGACGTCTCGCGGATCGCGCCGGGCCCGGATCCCTAACTCTGATCGGTGTTCATCCAACGCAAACGGCGCGGCCGAGATCGACCGCGCCGTTGTGATCTTCAGGACTGGGCCTCAGTACGCATTGGGTGCGTAAGCCGGTGCCGGTGCGCCCCAGCGGGGCTCGTCATATCCGTAGCCGGGCCCCCAATTGCCGTAGGTGTTGGCTTGATGCCAACCACCGATGGGACGGCATTGACCGACGCCGGCCATCAACTGGCCGCCGTTCATGGCCGGACCGGCGGCGCCGACAGCGTCTCCGCCCGGTGGGGTGCACCCACCCGGACCGCGTCCCGCGGCGAGGCTGGGGCTGGCTGCCGCGAGCGGCAAAATCGCGGCCATCAGTGCGGCCGCGGTCACAAGTTTCATACGTGTCATGGTTGTCTCTGTGTCTGGTTTCGACAGCAGGCCAATTCCCTGCTGCCTTCAGGCGTTCCTTGCGGGCGGATCCCGATTTCGCGAGCAAAACAAGGGTTTGTTTCAAGTTCGCGGCATACCGTGATCCATTCACGCGAGTGTGTCCTCGCGAGCGCGCGCCATCATCTGCGCGTCACCAGCACGCCCAGCAAAAACGCAACCATCAGCGACGGCAGCGGGGCCTCTCGCACCATGCCTCGGACGATGTCCGGCCAGCGCGGCTCGGGGACCAGTTTCGGCGACCTGATTTCGGCCGCCGGCGTGATGCCCCACTCTGACGCGAGCTCGGCGATCTCGCTCGAGGCCAAGCGCACGCCGTCGCGGACGCGGAAGATCGCGGCGTCTGCGCGTTCGCGCGGTGCAAGCATCACCGTCGCGATCGCCGTGCGCAACGTCATCTCGCCAAAGCCCTGCAGCCTCACCGATTCCTCGGGGTCGGACGTCATGCGAATTTCCTCACAGCGCGAAATGGTGCGCGATGGCGAAGGCTGCCGTCGCGCACAGGACCAGCGTGGAAACCGCGCCGGCCACACCGCGCGCGAGATGGGCTCGCGTCAGATGCCTGGTCATGATTTTGCTCCATGCTCTCCATGGAAAATGGCGGGGCTGCGCGTTGGTTCCTGGGATCCCGGCCGAATCGTCCGCGACGATCAGCTCGATGCCACCCTCAAGCCCCGCAATCGTCCCCGCGCACGGACCGCAGCGCCGAGAGCAGGCCCACCAGCTCCGCCTGGCCGCGGACGCCGGTCTTGGCGAAGACGCGGCGCAGATGGGTCTTGACCGTATTCCGCGAAATCTCGAGCCGGATCCCGATGGTGGACACGGAATGGCCGAGCGAGGCCTGCAGCGCGACCTGCGCCTCCGCCCTGGTCAGCTTGTAGGCGTCCATGATCCATTGCGGCGGCAGCGCCGGCGGCCGGGCCGGATCGAGCATGAAGATGATCGCCGCGCTGTCGTGATCCCCGAGCTTCGCGAAGCTGTCGAGGGTGCGGCCCTGCGCCGGCGTCACCAGGATGGTGATGAGGCGCCCGTCGCCCGGATGGGGGATGGCCATGGTGCCGCCGGGCGCGCCTGATAGCGCCGAGCGGGTCATGCGGTCGAATTGCCGTGCCGAGGCCGGCCATGCGCTCGACAGCGTCCGGCCGCGTAGCGCCAGCGCGCCGTCATTCGTCATGGCACGGAAGGCCTTGTTGGCAAATTGAACGTGGAGCCTGCGATCGAGCAGGGCCACGCCGGCCGAGAGATGGTCCAGAACCGCCGGTACGGCGTGAAAATCGATATCTGGAAATAGATTTACAATTTCACGGGTGCGCATTTCGCATGCGCTCCTTTCGGCGCCGCGACGTGCGGCGGGGCAATGTCGCGATTAAACAACTAAAGGTGCGCGACGGCCACCGTACCGCGTGTGCAGTCCCGGCCAAAGATGGACTAAATCCGGCCAAAGATTGCAACCGGAAGTTTAAATGACGTCGCGCGCCGCTTCGCTCTTCTGAAACTGCGCCCGATACCATTGCGGTGTCACACCGAGCTGACGGACGAAGGCGCGCCGCAGGCTGTGCACGGAGCCGAAGCCGCACCGTTTTGCGACAGTCTGGGCGGGAAGGTCAGTGTCCTCGATTTGACGCCGGGCCTCGTCGAGACGGATCCGCTCGACATATTCGCGCGGTGTCTCGTGAAGCTCGTCGACGAACAGCCGGCGAAAATTCCGCTCGCTCATCCCGACATGGGCCGCGAGCGCCTCGGCGCTGAGGTCCTCGGCGAGGTGCGCGAGTGCCCATTCCTGCGCCTTGCGGAGGGCGGGAACCGCGCTGAACTGTGCCTGGAGATGCGTCGAGAACTGTGATTGTCCGCCCGGGCGCTTCAGGAACACCACCAGGCTGCGGGCCACGCGCAGCGCAAAGGTTCGCCCGTGATCTTCCTCGATCAAGGCAAGGGCGAGATCGATCCCGGCGGTGATGCCCGCGGACGTATAGGTCTGGCCATCGCGCACGAAAATGCTGTCGATATCGAGCGTCGTTGCCGGATAATTCTGCGCGAAAGACGGCGCCAGCGCCCAGTGCGTGGTCGCGCGTTTGCCGTCGAGAAGGCCGGCCGCAGCAAGCGGAAAAGCGCCGGTGCAGATCGAGCCGTGCCGTCGCGCGCGCGGGGCCGCTTCGCGCAGCCAGCCGGTCAGCGCCGGGTCGCGCAGCGCGGCGACGTGGCCATATCCGCCCGCGACCAGAAGCGTGTCGATCGGGCCAGCGAGATCGGCGAGCGCGGCGTTGGGCAGAATCGAAAACCCCAGCGATGTCGTGATCGGATCGGTGGTCACAGCGGCGACCGACAGACGGTACAGGCCGCGCCCGGCCAGCGCGTTCGCCATGGCGAAAGCTTCCAGCGGGCCGCACACATCCATCGCCATGATGTCCGGATAGACGAGAACGACGATGTGGCGTTCAGGGCTGGCCGAAGCAGCGGGCGTGCTCATGGCTTGGTCAATTTCTGCGATGTACGGTCACGATCTTGCAATCTCACGATCTTGCAATCGGTGTTCCGCCATCGCGAAGACGAGCGCGCGCTCGCTCCCGAGACGTGCAGGTACCTAATGAACGTCCAAGATGTGGCTGGATTGTGCACAAAGCCGGGCGCGCTGCGGATCACGAATCCGTTGCGGCCTGCCGCTGTCTATTTCCGCAGCAATTCCCGCAACGCCGCCGTCGCCTCGGCGCAGCGGATGTCGTCGATCTCCCGCGAAAGGCTGAGCGCGCTCGATTTCAGCTCCTCCACCTTCCAGCTTTCGGGATGCTGGCTTTCGAGCTGATTCAGTCGCTTGTTCAAATCGTCCAATCTGGACTGAAGCTGCCCGATGCTGGCGGCTCCATTCACGTTCCAAACGCGCTGTGCACGCATCGTCGTTCCCCTGACTTGTCTCACGGCGTTGTGAGCAGGGTTCGTGGCCGCAATGGGCGTTTCTTTTGTCCGGTCTTAGATCGTCGGGAACCGTTGCAGATTGGCAACGAAAGTTCCTGGAATACCTGAGCGCACTGGCTCATCGTGAAGCACCGGCTCCAACAGGCGCGGAATCTGCATATGCGCGACCGTCGCATGCGCGCGCACGATGTTGGGCCCGGTCACTCCGGGAGACGAACGAGGGAAGATTCGTGGCTAGAATTGTGACTGTCGCGGCCGGCCAGCTCGGCCCGATCGCAAGGACCGAGACGAGGCGTGAGGTGGTGGTGCGGCTGATGGTGTTGATGCGCCAGGCCAAGGCGAATGGCTGCGATCTGATCGTCTATCCCGAGCTCGCGCTGACCACGTTCTTTCCGCGCTGGTACTTCGAGGACCAGGCCGAAATCGACAGCTTCTTCGAGCGCGAGATGCCGGGTTCGGAGACGCAAGCCCTGTTCGATCTCGCGCGCGAGAGCGGCATCGGGTTTTGCCTCGGTTATGCCGAGCTGACGGTCGATGCTGGAAGCATCCATCGCTACAACACGTCGATCCTCGTCGACAAAAGCGGCGCCATCGTCGCGAAATACCGCAAGGTCCATCTGCCCGGTCACGCCGAGCACGAGCCCTGGCGCAAGTTTCAGCATCTGGAGAAGCGCTATTTCGAGCCGGGAAGCGGCTTCGGCGTGGTCGACGCATTCGGTGGCGTTATGGGGATGGCGATCTGCAACGACCGTCGCTGGAGCGAGACCTATCGGGTCATGGGCCTGCAGGGCGTCGAGATGGTGATGATCGGCTACAACACACCGGTGCACAATCCGCCTGCACCCGAGCATGATGATCTCTCGCTGTTCCACAATCATCTGGTGATGCAGTCGGGCGCTTACCAGAACGGCACCTTCGTGATTGGCGTCGCCAAGGCCGGCGTTGAAGAGGGCGTCGATCATATCGGCGGCAGCTGCATCATCGCGCCCTCCGGCGAGATCATCGCGCGGTGCACGACCAAGGGCGACGAGCTCGCACTCGCCCGTTGCGATCTGGATCTCTGCAATTCCTACAAGCGCACGATTTTCAATTTCGACGTTCACCGCCAGCCGCAGACCTATGGGATGATCGTCGAGCGGAAGGGCGTGGCGACCATGGCGGACGGCACGCCTGTGCAGCCGAAGGGGTGATGCGCTTGTAGCCCGGATGGAGCGAAGCCGTCACCTCATACTCCGTCATTGCGAGCGCAGCGAAGCAATCCAGAGTCTTTCCGCGGAGGGATTCTGGATTGCTTCGCTGCGCTCGCAATGACAATGAGGAGAGAGCTCAGCCAAACACTCGGGCATCGTAGGGTGGGCAAAGCGAAGCGTGCCCACGTATTTTGTGCTTCATTGCCGGAATCGTGGGCACGGCGCTTTGCACCTTTGCCCACCCTACGGCACCTCGCTCTATCGCCGTCACTCCCGCACAATGGCGAAGCCACAGCGTCATCGTCGTCAGCCCCAATCACAACCAGGTGTCTTGATTCGGAAACGATCATTTCCTATTATCCCGCAATGCAGAAGACCGCCCGCCAATCCCGGCCTGCCGCTCAGCCACCCGGCCGTCCCCGGGAGTTCGACATGGACACGGCCCTGGACGGCGCGATCCGGGTGTTTTGCGAGCGGGGCTATCATGCCACCTCGATTGGAGACCTCACTGCTGCCATGCGGCTTGCCACCGGCAGCGTCTACAAGGCGTTTTGCGACAAGCATGCTGTGTTTGTCGCTGCCTTCGAGCGCTATGTGTCGGTGCGCCGGGAGCAGACCCGCAGCGCGGCTGCGCGCGGTGCGAACGGCCGCGAGCAGCTGCGCAACGTGCTGCTGACCTATGTCGAGAACTCCCAGGGCAGTGAGGGGCGCCGTGGCTGCATCGTGGTCGGCAGCGCCGTGGAGCTGTCGGCGGTCGATCCGGTGATCCGCGCGCGCGTCACGGCGCAGCTCAAGACCAACGAAAGCTTCATCGCCGGCCTCATTCGCGAGGGACAGGCCGACGGCTCGGTTCCGGACCATGTCGAGGCCGACGACACCGCGCGGCTGATGATCTGCGTGACGCAAGGCCTGCGCGTTGTCGGCAAGGCGCGCCTGCCGCTCGACGGCGAGCGCCTGGTCGGCGTCGCGATGAAACTGCTTGCGTGATCATTTGTAAAATTAGGGAATGAATGTTTCCTATATCTGGAGACTATGACGTGTCGGAGAGTTTGGAATGACGATGAATGCCACGATCGACGCCGCACCCGAGCCGGATGCGGTGTCGCAGCGACTGACCTTCGTGCTGGCCGCGGCCTGTGGCATGGTCGCCGCCAACATCTATTATGCCCAGCCGCTGATCGCGCCGATCAGCGCCGCGCTCGGCCTGTCGCACGCGGCCGCAGGGCTAATCGTGACCATGACGCAGATTGGCTACGGCACCGGGCTGCTCTTCATCGTGCCGCTCGGCGATCTCATCGAGAACCGCACGTTGATCTGCACCGTCATCACGCTCGGCGCAGCGTCGCTGCTCGCGGCCGCGTTTGCGACCCATGCGGTGCCGTTCCTGATCGCCGCGCTGTTCATCGGGCTCGGTTCGGTGGCGGTGCAGATCATCATCCCCTATGCCGCCCATCTCGCGCCGGAAGCCATTCGCGGCCGCGTCGTCGGCAACGTCTCGACCGGATTGATGCTCGGCATCATGCTGGCGCGACCGGTGTCGAGCTTCGTCACCGCGGCGCTGTCGTGGCACGCGGTGTTCTTCTGCTCCGCCGCGCTGATGATCGTGCTCGCGACTGTGCTCTGGGTGACGCTGCCGAAGCGCAAGCCGGTTGGGCGCATGCATTATGGCGCATTGCTGATGTCGATGCCGCATCTGGCGCGCACCACGCCGCTGCTCCGGCGTCGCGCGCTGTATCAGGCGGGCCTGTTTGGCGCCTTCACTTTGTTCTGGACGGTGGTCCCGCTCCAGCTCGCGAGTCAATTCGGCTTCACCCAGCGCGGCATCGCGCTGTTTGCGCTCGCCGGCGTCGCCGGCGTGGCCTCGGCCCCCATCGCAGGACGGCTCGCCGACAGCGGCCATAGCCGCGTCGCCACGATCGTCGCGATGATACTCGTGGTCGCGGGCTTCCTGGTGACGCATATCGGCGCGGCGGGCTCGGTGCTGAATCTCGCCTGCCTCGTCGTGGCCTCGGTCGCCATCGATTTCGGCGTGCAGGGCAATGTCATCGTGGGCTTCCGGGCCATCTTCGTGCTCGGGCACGAGAACCGCAGCCGGCTCAACGGGCTCTATATGGCGACGTTCTTCGCGGCCGGTGCGGCCGGATCCGCGCTCGGCACCTGGGCGTTCGCGCAAGGCGGCTGGCCGCTGGCCTCGGCCATTGGCCTTGCGCTGCCGGTCGCCAGCCTGATCTACGCGGCAACCGAATAGCGGTACGATTGTGTGCCGTGGCCGTTTACCAAGCCACGGCGAGGGCGGCCCGAAGGGGTAATTTCCGCCTCGCGAATTCCCTGCAGCTGTAGTACTTTCGTCACAAGCGGCCGGTTAACGGCGGCAGGGGAGGCCCTATGAGGCGTGCGGGACTGTATGGCGTACCGCGAGTACGGCCATGGTCGTGGCAGGCGTTTCTGCTCGGATTTGTCGTCGTCGCAGCGTCGGCTGCGCTTCAAGGCGTCTGCGTCGCGCTCGGCGCGCAGCTCTATTTCGCGGCATTCCTGCCCAGCCTGTTCGTGCTCGGCCTTGTCGCGGGTGCACCGGCGGCGGTGTTCGCGGCGGTGCTCACTGTACCGCTGGTGTGGTGGGCGTTCATCCCGCCTTTCTTCGAGTTCATGCCGCTGTCCAGCGCGAACGCGGATTCCATCAATCTGTTCTGCCTGCTCGCCGTGCTCCTGATCGGCCTGGCCGATCTCTGCCGCGCGAGCATGACGATCAACGGCCGGGGCGGGCTGAAGTCGTCGGGCGATAGTCCGGCAACGAATTCGCAATAATAAGGTGCTGCACGGGGCGCGCGCGTTGCACGCGCGCAACAGTCCGGCAACCATCCGCGCAGCTTGACCGCGCCGCTAACTTTTCGAAAAAGATTTGGCCGCAATTTCTCCCGCGGGAATAAGGGAGTTTTCGACATGAACGGACACGCCATTTTCGAGAACGTGCGCCGCTACCGCGGCATCGCATCGCTCTATCGCCAGACCGCGGCGTTTCGGCCGGGCCAGCGCTGGTCGCTGCTGGAGCAGGCCAGCGAATGGGAAGCCCGCGCGCTGTCGGAGCTGGAAGCCTATTTCGCGGCTCGCGCCGATTACGCCACGCGGCTCGCGGCCTAAGCGGTGCGGGCGTCCAGCGACCCCGCGGCCGCCGAATTCCCCAAGGATGCGGCAGGATGCGGGGCAAGACGCATCCGTGCACGCGAAGTCACTGCGTGCATGAACACGTTGGGCGTTCAGCAATTCCGGAACATCAGATTTGAATCGTTCGAAACATTTCGAGTTCCGACGATCCGCTGCGCGAGCAGACCCCGTGACGACTACGGAGTTACGCCGCTGGCCGCGTGTGCTAGCAACTGGTCCGGATCTCTATGACGGCCGGGGCGAGCGATGACCACCTTCAACCGCATCTTCACGACAGAGCGCCTGCTCCAGATCATCGTCATTCTGGCGGCGACGGTCGCGATGAAGCTGATGGGCTGAGTATCGGCGGGCTATTTCCCGCCGAACTCGGGCAATTCGGGCAGATAGTTCGAGCCTTCCGAGCCGAGGAAATCAAACATCGCCTGCGCCGGCGGCAACAGCACCTTGTCGCTGCGGCGGATCACGTACCATTGCCGGACGATCGGCAGTCCCGCGACGTCGAGCACGATGAGGCGGCCTTCGGCAAGCTCATGCGCCACCGTATGCGCCGAGATGAAGGCGATGCCGAGCCCTGCGATCACCGCCTGCTTGATGGTCTCGTTGCTGCTCATCTCCATGCCGATGATCGGCTCGAGATCGGACTTCTGGAACATCCCCTCCATCAGCGTGCGTGTGCCCGAGCCCGGCTCGCGGGTGAGGAAGGTCTCGTGCACGAGATCGGTCAGGCTGAGGCCTGAATCCTTCTCCAGCCAATGCCCCTTGCGCGCGACGATGATGTGCGGATTGCGCCCGAGCTGACGGACGTCGACGCTGACGTCGGCCGGTGGCCGACCCATCACCGCGAAATCGAGCTCGTAGCCATGCATGGCCTCGCGGATCTCCTCGCGGTTGCCGACGGTCAGCTTGATCTCGATCTTCGGCGAGCGCTTGGAGAACGCCGCGATCGCGTGCGGCACGAAATATTTCGCGGTCGAGACTGCGCCGAGATGCACCGTGCCGCCGGTCTTCCCTGCGAGCAGATCAAGCGCGCCCTGGCAGTCGGCGATCGCGGCTTCGACGCGTTCGGCGAGCGCCAGCACCTCCTTGCCGGCCTCCGTCAGCAGCATCCCGTCGCCGGTCCGCTGCACCAGCGGCAGGCCGGCGAGGTCCTGAAGCTGCCGCAGCTGCTGGGTCACGGCCGGCTGGGTCAGCCCGAGTTGGGTCGAGGCCGCGGTGACGCTGCCCTTGGCCGACAGCGCCGCAAGCGAGCGCAACTGCCGGATCGTCAGATGCCGGAGCTGGGTCGCCGCATGGCCGGGGCCATTATAAGAAAATTCTTTGGCGCTCATTATGAATAGAAATTTTCCTTATTAAGCCGGCCCTGTCAATCTCATCGTGCCGGGACCGACCGCACCGACCTCCAAAACGGAGGGAACTGGATGCGGCGCCAGCAAGGGGATGGACGCAGATGACCGGGCAACTCAGGCTGGACGACCACCTTCAACGGTATTCCGAGACGGCGCCGCGTGCGCTCGCGGTGGCAGCGGCAGTTGATGCCATTGCAGCCGCCGCGATCGAGATCTCCGACCTCATCGGCACGGGGGGTCTCGCAGACGCCTCGGGCCTCACAACCGGCCGCAACAGCGACGGCGATCTCCAGCGTGACCTCGATGTGCAGGCGGATGCCATCCTGCACCGCTGCCTCGGCAAGCTGCCGATCGCGGCACTTGCATCGGAGGAGATGCGCGAGCCGCAGATCGGCGACCGCGCGGCAAAGATCTGCGTCGCGATCGATCCGCTCGACGGCTCCTCCAACATCGATCTCAACATGACCGTCGGCACGATCTTCTCGATCCTGCCCGCGCCGGACGATCTCGGTCTCGCCTTCCATCAGCGCGGCTCGGCGCAACTGGCGGCGGGCTTCGTCACCTACGGTCCGCAGACCTCGCTGGTGCTGACGCTCGGCGACGGCGTCGACATCTTCACCCTCGACCGCAAGGCCGGCTGCTTCCGTCTGGCGCGCAGCGCCGTGCAGATCTCCGAGGCCTGCGAGGAGTTCGCGATCAACGTCTCAAATCGCCGCCATTGGGATTCGCCGGTCCGCGCCTTCATCGACGAATGTCTCGCCGGCGCCGATGGGCCCGCCAACCACAATTTCAACATGCGCTGGATCGGTTCGCTGGTTGCGGAGACCTACCGCATCCTGACCCGCGGCGGCGTGTTCCTCTATCCCTCCGACGCGCGGCCCGGCTATGGCGACGGCCGCCTGCGCCTGACTTACGAGGCACACCCGATGGCGATGATCATCGAGCAGGCCGGCGGCTCGGCCTCGACCGGACGCGAGCGCATCCTCGATCTCTCAGCGCAAAACCTGCATCAGCGCGTGCCGCTGGTCATGGGCTCCAGCAACGAGGTGCGGCGCGTCGCCGAACTGCACTGCGATCCGCTGCTGGTTGCCAGCGTCTCTGCGCCGCTGTTCGCGCGGCGCGGCTTCTTCCGGTTGTGAGCGAGGTGACCCATGTCCAGGAAGCATCCGATCATCTCCATCACCGGTTCCTCCGGCGCCGGCACCACTTCGGTCAAGAAGACGTTTGAACAGATCTTCTTCCGCGAGAAGGTCAACGCCGTCTACATCGAAGGTGATGCGTTCCATCGTTACGACCGCGCCGAGATGCGCGTGCGCATGGCGCAGGAGGCCGAACGCGGCAACAAGCACTTCAGTCATTTCAGCCCGGACACCAATCTGTTCGAGGAGCTCGAGCGTGCGTTCCGCGACTATGGCGAGACCGGCACTGCGACGACGCGGCACTACGTCCACGACGCCGAGGAGTCAGCGCTGCATGGTGCGGCGCCCGGCACCTTCACCGAGTGGAAGCGGCTCCCGGAGAATTCCGATCTGCTGTTCTACGAGGGGCTGCATGGCGCCGTCGTCACCGACCGGGTCAACGTCGCGCGCTATGCGGACCTCAAGATCGGCGTCGTTCCTGTCATCAATCTCGAATGGATCCAGAAGCTGCATCGCGATCGCAGCGCCCGCGGCTATTCGACCGAAGCCGTCACCGACACCATTTTGCGGCGGATGCCCGATTACATCCATTACATCTGCCCGCAATTCACCGATACCGACATCAACTTCCAGCGCGTGCCGACGGTCGACACCTCTAATCCGTTCATCGCGCGCTGGATCCCGACGCCCGACGAATCGATGGTGGTGATCCGCTTCAAGAATCCGCGCGGCATCGACTTCCCCTATCTGCTCTCGATGCTGCCGCACAGCTGGATGTCCCGCGCGAACTCGATCGTATGTCCGGGCGCGAAGTTGGACCTGGCGATGCAACTGATCCTGACACCGCTGATCATGCAGCTCATCGAGCGCAAGCGAAACCTGAAGTGAACAAGGGGAGAACCTGATGAACATCTCCGTCCACGCCGATGCCGACCTCACGGCGGTCGCGCACTCCGATCTCGCCAACGCCGTCCGTTTCCTCGCGGTCGACGCTATCGAGACCTCGCAGTCCGGTCATCCCGGCCTGCCCATGGGCATGGCCGACGTCGCGACCGTGCTGTTCTCGCGCTTCCTCAAATTCGACTCGGCGCATCCGAACTGGCCGGACCGCGACCGCTTCGTGCTCTCGGCTGGCCACGGTTCGATGCTGCTCTATGCGTTGCTGTATCTGACCGGTGGCGATGTCAGCCTCGACGACATCAAGGCGTTCCGGCAATGGGGCTCGAAGACGCCGGGCCATCCAGAATATGGTCACACGCCGGGCGTCGAGACCACGACCGGACCGCTGGGGCAGGGCATTGCGACGGCCGTGGGCATGGCGCTCGCCGAGCGTATGGCCAATGCGCGGCATGGCGACGGCCTCGTCGATCACTTCACCTATGTGATCGCTGGCGACGGCTGCCTGATGGAAGGCATCAGCCAGGAGGCGATCTCGCTCGCAGGTCACCTCCAGCTTGGCCGCCTGATCGTGCTATTCGACGACAACGGCATCTCGATCGACGGACCGACGTCGCTCGCGACCTCGGATGACCAGCTGGCGCGCTTCGCCGCGTCCGGCTGGTCGGTGCGCCGCGTCGACGGGCACGATCCCGAGGCCGTTGCTCAGGCGATCGCGGAGGAACGTGAAAGCGCAAAACCGTCGCTGATCGCCTGCCGCACCATCATCGGTTATGGCGCGCCGGACCGACAAGGTACCGAGAAGGCGCATGGCGCGCCGCTCGGCCCCGAGCAGACCGCGGCAGCGCGCCGGACGCTGGGCTGGGATTATCAGCCGTTCGTGGTGCCTGTCACGATCATGAAGGCGTGGCGGATGATTGGCCAGCGCGGGCAGGTGGATCGCCTCGCCTGGCTCGATTGCTACGAATGCGCAACGCCAGAGCAGCGTGACCTCTTCATCGAGGGCAAGTCGGTTGCCCTGCCGAACGCCTATGCCCAGGCCTCGGCGAAATTGCGCGAGCGCTTTGCCACCGAGCGTCCAAAGCTCGCGACGCGGCAGGCTTCGCAACAGGTGCTCGACAGCATCGCGGGGACAATCCCCGGATTTGTCGGCGGCTCTGCGGACCTGACCCATTCGAACCTGACGCATGCCAAGGCGCAGACTTCCATCACGCGCGACGCGTTCGCCGGCGATTACATCCACTACGGCATTCGCGAGCACGGCATGGCGGCCGCGATGAACGGCCTCGCGCTGCATGGCGGCTTCATTCCCTATGGCGGCACGTTCCTCGCCTTCTCCGATTACAGCCGGCCGGCGATCCGCCTCGCGGCGCTGATGCGGCTGCGCGTCATCCATGTGATGACCCATGACTCCATCGGTCTCGGCGAGGATGGTCCGACGCATCAGCCGGTCGAGCATCTCGCCGCTCTCCGCGTCATTCCGAACCTGCTCGTGTTTCGCCCTGCCGACGCGGTCGAGACCCTGGAATCCTGGGATTGCGCGCTCGAAGCGGAGGATCGTCCCTCCGTGCTGTGCTTGTCGCGCCAGGCGTTGCCGACCTTCCGCAGCGATGTCCGCGGCAGGAACCGGGTCGCGCGCGGCGCCTATGTGATTGTCTCGCCCGATGGCGGACGCGACGTGACGCTGATGGCGACCGGCTCGGAAGTCTCGATCGCTCTGGAAGCGGCGCGCCTGCTCGGGGCCGAGCATGTGCGTGCAGCCGTGGTCTCCGCGCCGTGCTTCGCCCTGTTCGAAGAGCAACCGGACGATTATCGCGCAGCGGTTCTCGGCACGGCGCCGCGCGTCGGCATCGAGGCTGCCGTCGCCGGCGATTGGCATCGCTGGATCGGCGCTGACGGCGAGTTCGTCGGCATGCGCGGTTTCGGTGCCTCGGCACCGGCTCCGGTGCTCTACCGCGAATTCGGCATCACGCCGCAAAGCATCGCCGAAGCTGCCCGGCGGGCGATCGCCCGCGCTCGCAAGTAATAACAGGAGGACTCTTCGTGGCCCGTATCACTCTTCGCCAATTGCTCGATCATGCCGCCAGCCACGGCTACGCGGTGCCGGCATTCAACATCAACAATATGGAGCAGGGCATCGCGATCATGCAGGCGGCGGCCGAAGTCGATGCGCCCGTCATTATCCAGGCCTCGCGCGGTGCCCGCAGCTATGCCGGCGATCTCATGCTTTCGCACATGATCGACGCGCTGGAGCGGACCTATCCGGACATTCCGCTCTGCATGCACCAGGACCACGGCAATGACGAGGCGACCTGCGCTTCGGCCATCGCCCACGGCTTTACTTCTGTGATGATGGACGGCTCGCTCAAGGCCGATGCCAAGACCGCAGCCGACTACGACTACAACGTCGCGATCACCCGCCGCGTCGTCGATCTCGCGCACTGGGTCGGGGCCTCCGTCGAAGGCGAGCTCGGGGTGCTCGGCTCGCTCGAGCATGGTGGTGGTGAGCAGGAGAATGGCCACGGCGTCGAGGGCAAGGTCAGCCACGACCAGTTGCTGACCGATCCCGACCAGGCGGTCGACTTCGTTCGCGCCACCAAGGTCGATGCGCTCGCCATTGCAATGGGCACCTCGCACGGCGCCTACAAGTTCAGCCGCAAGCCGGATGGTGACATTTTGGCGATGCGGGTGGTCGAGGAGATCCACCGTCGGCTGCCGAACACGCATCTGGTGATGCACGGTTCCTCGTCGGTGCCGCAGCCACTGCAAGACATGTTCAACCAGTTCGGCGGCGAGATGCCACAGACCTGGGGCGTCCCGGTGGAAGAAATCGTGCGCGGCATCAAGAGCGGCGTGCGCAAGGTCAATATCGACACGGATTGCCGGCTCGCCATGACCGCCGTGTTCCGCAAGGTCGCCGCACAGAGCCGCAACGAGTTCGATCCCCGCAAATTCCTGAAACCCGCGATGGATGCGATGCGCGAGCTCTGCCGCGATCGTTTCGAGCAGTTCGGCACGGCGGGCCACGCCAGCAGGATCAAGGTCGTTCCCTTGAGCGAGATGGCGCGTCGCTATCGTACTGGCGAACTCGACCCGAGCGTCGGCTCCCGGGAGCCGGTCGCAGCCTAGTCATTCAGAGAGAGAAGAGCAGGAGAGAGCCATGAATGCACATGCAGGAACCGTCCGCGGCAAAGAGCGCTATCGATCGGGCACGATGGAATACGCGCGCATGGGCTATTGGGAGCCCGACTATGTGCCAAAGGACACCGACGTCATCGCGCTGTTCCGCGTGACGCCGCAAGAGGGCGTCGACCCGATCGAGGCGTCGGCCGCCGTTGCCGGCGAATCCTCCACCGCGACCTGGACGGTGGTGTGGACCGACCGCCTCACCGCTGCCGAGAAATATCGCGCAAAGTGCTATCGCGTCGATCCGGTGCCCGGCACGCCCGGCTCGTATTTCGCCTACATCGCCTATGACCTCGACCTGTTCGAGCCGGGTTCGATCGCCAACCTCTCGGCGTCGATTATCGGCAACGTGTTCGGCTTCAAGCCGCTCAAGGCGCTGCGCCTGGAGGACATGCGCTTCCCGGTCGCCTATGTGAAGACATTCCAGGGCCCGGCGACCGGCATTGTGGTCGAGCGCGAGCGGCTCGACAAGTTCGGCCGGCCGCTGCTGGGCGCGACGGTCAAACCGAAGCTCGGACTTTCGGGCCGCAACTACGGCCGCGTCGTCTATGAGGCGCTGAGGGGCGGGCTCGACTTCACCAAGGACGACGAGAACATCAACTCGCAGCCCTTCATGCACTGGCGCGACCGTTTCCTCTATTGCATGGAGGCGGTGAACCGCGCGCAGGCGGCCTCCGGCGAGGTGAAGGGCACCTATCTGAACATCACCGCCGGGACGATGGAGGACATGTACGAGCGCGCGGAGTTCGCCAAGGAGCTCGGGTCGTGCATCGTGATGATCGATCTCGTGATCGGCTACACCGCGATTCAGTCCATGGCGAAATGGGCGCGCCGCAACGACACGATCCTGCATCTGCATCGCGCCGGCCACTCGACCTATACGCGGCAGAAGAGCCACGGCGTGTCATTCCGCGTCATCGCCAAATGGATGCGGCTGGCTGGCGTCGACCACATCCATGCCGGCACCGTGGTCGGCAAGCTCGAGGGCGATCCCAACACCACCCGCGGCTATTACGACGTCTGCCGCGAGGATTTCAATCCGACCAGGCTCGAGCATGGCCTGTTCTTCGACCAGTCCTGGGCGAGCCTGAACAAGATGATGCCGGTTGCCTCCGGCGGCATCCATGCCGGCCAGATGCACCAGCTGCTCGATCTGCTCGGCGAGGACGTCGTGCTGCAGTTCGGCGGCGGCACCATCGGCCATCCCATGGGCATTGCGGCCGGCGCGATCGCCAACCGCGTGGCGCTGGAGGCGATGATCCTCGCCCGCAACGAGGGCCGCGACTATGTCCACGAAGGGCCGGAAATCCTGGCCAGAGCGGCCGAGACCTGCACGCCGCTGAAGGCCGCGCTCGAGGTCTGGAAGGACGTCACCTTCAACTATCACTCCACCGACACGCCGGACTTCGTGCCGACCGCGCTCGAAACCGTTTGAGGAGATGAGACATGAAACTGACCCAGGGCTGCTTCTCGTTCCTGCCCGATCTCACCGACGACCAGATCACCAAGCAGGTGCAGTATTGCCTTGCCAACGGCTGGGCGGTGAACATCGAGTTCACCGACGATCCGCATCCCCGCAACACCTATTGGGAGATGTGGGGCCTGCCGATGTTTGATCTCCAGGACGCCGCCGGCGTGATGATGGAGCTCGCCGAATGCCGCCGGGTCTACGGCGACCGTTACATCCGCATCAGCGGCTTCGATTCCAGCCATGGCTGGGAGTCGGTGCGGATCTCTTTCCTGGTCAACCGCCCGCCGCAAGAGGCCGAGTTCGAGCTGGTGCGGCAGGAGGTTGGCGGGCGCGCAATCCGGTACAGCACCGTACGCAAGCCGGCCGCCCACGCTTCGCAATAGCCATTCCTCTCCGCGCGGAGCGCTCCCTGCTCCGTTTCCTTGGCGGACCACTGCTTCGCCGCTTCCCCCGCGGCGAAGCTCTTTTCTTCGAGGTGCCGATGCTCGACGTTCCTCATGTGACCACCGAAGGCAGCGAGACCAATTTCGATCTTCGCAAGGAAGCCGAAGCTGCCGGGATCACCGGCACGCTGCAGCAGCTCGAGCAGGAGCTGATCGGCCTCCGGCCGGTCAAGAACCGCGTGCGCCAGATCGCATCGCTGCTGCTGATCGAGCGCATCCGGCAGCGCGCGGGCCTCGCCTCCGCGCCGCCGACGCTGCACATGTCGTTCACCGGCAATCCCGGCACCGGCAAGACCACCGTGGCGTTGCGCATGGCAAAGATCCTGCACGGCCTCGGTTTCGTGCGGCGCGGGCAGGTGATCTCGGTGACGCGCGACGATCTCGTCGGGCAATATATCGGCCACACCGCGCCGAAGACCAAAGAGATACTGAAGAAGGCGATGGGCGGCGTGCTCTTCATCGACGAGGCCTATTACCTGCACCGGCCCGACAACGAACGCGACTACGGCCAGGAGGCGATCGAGATCCTGCTCCAGGTGATGGAGAACCAGCGCGAGGACCTCGTGGTGATCCTCGCCGGCTACGGCGAGCGCATGACGAGCTTTTTTGCTTCCAATCCCGGCTTCCGCTCGCGCATCGCCCATCACATCGACTTCCCGGATTATGCGGAAGCCGAGTTGCTGGTCATCGCCGAGCTGATGTTGAAGGAGCGTGGCTATCGCCTCTCGGTAGCTGCGCGCGAAGCCTTCGAGAAGTATATCGCGCTGCGCCGGACCCAGCCGTTCTTCTCCAATGCGCGCTCGATCCGCAACGCGGTCGATCGCATCCGGCTGCGACAGGCCGACCGCCTGGTGTCCGATCTCGACCGTATGCTCGATGTCGCCGACCTCGAAACCATCGATCCGGCGGATATCCTCGCGAGCCGCGTCTTCAGCGGCGGGGCCGATGCGCGGAGTGCAAAACCATGACCAAGGAAATCCTCATCGCCCCCTCGATCCTGGCAGCGGATTTCGCGCGGATCGGCGAGGAGATCGCAGCGATCGATGCGGCTGGCGCCGACTGGATCCATTGCGATGTCATGGACGGGCATTTCGTGCCGAACATCAGTTTTGGCGCCGATGTCATCAAGGCGATCCGGCCGGTGACGACGAAGGTCTTTGATGTGCATCTGATGATCGCGCCTGTTGATCCCTATCTGGAGGCGTTCGCGAAAGCGGGGGCCGATGTCATCACGGTCCATGCCGAGGCGGGGCCGCATCTCGAACGTTCGCTCCAGGCGATCCGCGCTCTCGGCAAGAAGGCCGGCGTCAGCCTGTGTCCGGCGACGCCCGAGAGCGCGATCGAATATGTGCTCGATCGTCTGGATCTCGTGCTGGTGATGACGGTCAACCCCGGCTTCGGCGGCCAGTCCTTCCTCGAATCCCAGCTCGAAAAGATCGCGCGGATTCGAAGCATGATCGGCGAGCGGCCGATCCGGCTCGAGGTTGATGGCGGCGTCACGCGTGACAATGCCGCTGCGGTAGCAGCCGCCGGCGCCGACACACTCGTTGCCGGTTCCGCCGTGTTCCGCGGCAGGAACAGTGCCGATTATGCCGCCAACATCGCGGCCATCCGCGTTGCCGCGGAGGCCGGCCGGGTTCCGAAACTGCAGGATAGTTCCGTGCGCCCCATGCGTGCAGGAGAAGGCGTGCGCATCCGGTAGAACTACGGATGAGGCCGGTGATGCCGCCGTCGCAGCTCCGGTTGTGCCGAGGCGCGCCACATTTCTCCGGGGGGCCACGGAGAATGTTGCACAAACCAACCAATATTTTCAGGCCGCAGTAACCAACGCGCCTGAGACGAAAATTCGATTAACACCCACGCAATGCTAGGCATCGCAGTCTCCGGTTCAGGAATGCGAGAGAGCGTGGGGATGCTGATCCAGGATATCTGCAGGCATGAGGCCTGCACGCGGCGAAAGGCGGTGGCATGAGCATGCATCGCTTGTTCGCCGAGCAGCTTCGCTGCGCCACGGACGCAACCGGACAGGTCGACGTCGTCAAGCTGGGCGAGCTCGTCAGCGCGGCCTATGAGGTAAGCGATCGCGACCGGCAGCGCATGATCGATGCACGCGCGCATACGCATGATGAGGCCGCGCAGGATCTGCTGCGGACCCAGGAGTTCCTCGATACTATCGTCGAGAACATCCCAATCGCCGTGTTCGCGAAGTGCGCGAAGGATTCGCGCTACATCCTGCTCAATCGCGCTGGCGAGGACTATTACGGCGTGCCTCGCGAGCAGATGCTCGGCAGGACTCCCGAGGAGATTTTCCCGGCTGAGGTCGCCCGCATGGTCAACGAGCAGGACCGCCGCGTCGTCGCCAGCGGCATGCCGATGTTCCTCGAGGAGCTCCTGCTCGAAGTCGGCGTCAAGGGCCACGATCGCGTCGTCAATTCGCGCAAGATGCTGATCACGGATGATGCCGGCGATCCGCAATATTTGGTCGGCGTGATCGAGGACGTCACCGAGCGCGTCAATACGCAGGAGCGGATCAGCCACCTTGCGCATCATGACGCACTGACCGACCTGCCGAACCGCAGCGCGTTCAATGCGGCGCTGGGCGAGCGGCTGGAGCGGGCGCAGGAAGCGTCGGCCAGTTTTGCGGTGCTCAGCCTCGATCTCGATCGCTTCAAGGACGTCAACGACGTGTTCGGCCATCCTGTCGGCGACATGATGATGCGCGCGGCGGCTGAGCGGCTCGCCGCGGAAGCCGATGGTGCCTTCGTCGCCCGTATCGGCGGCGACGAGTTCATGATCCTGATGCCGGACGATGTCTACCGCGAAGAGGTGCTTGCAATCGGCGAACGGCTGGTCGAGGCGATCGGCAACGAGCTCGAGGTTGACGACTATCTCTCCCATGTCGGCCTCAGCGTCGGCATCGCGCTCTATCCCAATGACGGCGTGGATGCGGCAACGCTGCTCGCCAATGCCGACTCCGCGCTGTATCGCGCCAAGCGCGAGGGCCGGGGCAGGGTGTGCTTCTTCGAATCCGAGATGGATAGGGAGCTGCGCGATCGCAGGCTGCTGCTGCACGATCTGCGGCAGGCCATCGAGCAGAACGAGCTTCTGATCTACTTCCAGCCACAGGCGCGGATGAACGGCGAGATCATCGGCTTCGAGGCGCTGGTGCGCTGGAACCATCCGACCCGCGGCATCGTGCCACCCGACCAGTTCATCCCGCTCGCCGAAGAGAACGGGCTGATCATCCAGATCGGCGAATGGGTCCTGCGCGAGGCGTGCCGCGAGGCGGCCTCCTGGCCGCGTCCGTTGCAGGTTGCGGTCAATCTGTCGCCGGTCCAGTTCCAGGCCGGCGACCTTGAACGGTCCATCCACCAGATCCTGCTGGAGACGGGGCTCGCGCCGACGCGGCTCGAGGTCGAGATCACCGAGGGCGTCCTGATCGGCGATTTTGCCCGCGCGCTCAATCTGCTGCGGCGGCTGAAGGCGCTCGGCATCCGCATCGCGATGGACGATTTCGGCACAGGGTACTCATCGCTGTCCTATCTCCAGTCGTTCCCGTTCGACAAGATCAAGATCGACCGCAGCTTCATCTCCAACCTCGAGGCGACGCCGGAATCGGCCGAGATCGTCCGCGCGGTCCTGAGCCTCGCCCATGCCCTGCACATGCCGGTCGTCGCGGAAGGGGTGGAGACGGAGGCACAGCGTGCCTTCCTGGAACGCGAGGCCTGCGAGGAGATGCAGGGCTATCTGATCGGGCGGCCCGAACCGATCGAACATTATTTCGATTTGATCGGCATCAACGTCGAACGCCGCCGCTACGCCTAAGCCGATTGCGAGTTCCAGGCTTGGGTTCGCCCGATAGGAACCAATGTGCGTCTGCAGGCTTCCTGAAAGTTAACCTACGTCAAGCCGGCTGTGGGCGCGGAAAATGTTTTGCATAACCGCCATCGGCGTGACGCAAATCAGGGTAATAAGCCCGTGTGAATGCGAGGGAGGGTCTCATGGAGAACGTACGTCGCTACCGCGCGCTGGCGTCCCTCTGTCGCCAGCAGGCGGCCTATCGGCCGCTCCAGAACTGGCAGCTGCTCGGCCAGGCCGAACATTTCGAATATCTTGCCGAGATCGCGTTGAAGGCGCATTTCGACGCGTGCAATGCGCAACGCGAAGAGGACGCCATCGCAGCCGCGGCATGGGAGCGACCCGCCGCAGCGTGAGGGTGTCGAGTTCGCGAGCGATCAGAGCAGTCCGCGGCTTTCGGCGCTGTCGAGCTCGTCCATAAGCACCTTGTTCTCGTAGCGTGCCAGCGAAAGCGTACCGGCAAAGGAGGCAACTGGGGCGCCGACCACAGAACGGGCGCAAAGGTCACCCGCTGCACAGGCCGACATCGTACCGTAGCCGGACAGCGCCGCGGTCAGGAACACGCCCGGCGTCTTCGCAGCTCCGATCAGCGGCCAGTTCTCCCTCGTCATCGGATAGAATCCGCCATAATGCACGCGGTCGCGGGGCAGGGCGCCGAGATATTGCTTGAGCGCCGGCTGGAGCCGGCTTGCGGCCCGAAGCACGATCTCCGGGAAGTGCGGATTGAGCTCGGGTTCGCGGACGGGATCGGACGGCGTTGCGTTGAAAGCCCAGCCGAGCTTGATCCACTGCCCCTGATCGCCGCCATCGGGACGGCAATGAATGCTGCCCGGCATCGGCCCCAGCAGGCGCGCCAGTTCAGGCGCAGCGGCCAGGGCCTCGCGTTCGTCGTCTGACCAGGCGAGCGTCTGGCCGTCCAGATCGATCGCAAACGGCATCTTGCGGTCCACCGCGCGATTGCGGTCGACGAAGGCGATCTTCTGCTGAAGCACGTTCAGGATCGGCAGCTTCTCACCATGCATCGCCGCGATGTGCGCCGCAAAGGGACCAGCCGCATTGACGATGATGTCGGCCTTGATGGTCTGGCGTTCGCCATCGGCGATGACGTCGACCACGAACCGGTCGGCTTTCGCGATGCCGACCACACGCGCCTGCTGAAATTGGGCGCCGAGCATCCGCATCGCCTCAAGCATGTACTGGCTGAGCTGCTGGCCGCTGATGTCGCCCGCGCGGCGGATATGCAGCGCAGTGGCGATCTCCTTGTCGAAGGCCGGATAGTGTTGCTGGATCAGATCGCGGCCCAGCAGCACGTCGACACCGTCGGGCGCAGCTTGCCAGTCCGCCGACAGCGGAGGCGAATAGTTCCGGCTCGCGCCCTCGTGCAGGCGGATCAGCTTCGCGGCCGACGCACCGTAGCCGGCATATAATTGCCGCAGCAGCTCGTCCGGCTTCTCCTCGCGCGTCACCAGAAGATAGCCGCGCCGCGTCATGTGGAAGCGGTTGCCGGTGCGGCGCGCGATGTCCTCCATCAGGTCGGTGCTATGGTCGGTAAACGCCGCCATGGTCGGATGCGGCCACCAGTTGCGATAATTCTCGCCGGATTGTGCCGATGTCAGCGCCATCGGCTGCCCTTCGTCCACGATTAGAAGGCGCGAGCGCTTGTGCTCGACGGCGAGATAATAGGCGGTGGCAAGGCCGGCGATGCCGGCGCCAATGACCAGGATTTCGACGTCGTTCGCTTTCAAGCGTACTCTCCTTCAACGCGATCCGATGATTGATCGTCGGGTCAATCGGCTTCGTTCCGCGACGCATGACGTTGCGCGGACCGAAGCGTCTTCTGCGTCTGCACGATGTGCTCGCGCAGCAGGCGCACCGCTTTTTCGATCTCGCCGTCGCGGCAGAATTCCAGCAATTGATAATGCTCTCGCTGCGGTCTGTCCTTGCCGGTGGCGCGCGACACCAGCGCGCGCGTGAAGCGGCCGACATGACCGTAATTCGCTTCGATCATCGCAAGCAGGCGCGGCCGATTGCAGGGAGCGTAGAGCGATTTGTGGAAGCGCCAGTTGAACGCGCCCCATTTTTCCGGATCGGGCTCTTCGTCATAGGAGCGGAGGATCGCCCTCGCGTCGTCGAGATCGATGTCGCCCATCGCCGGAATGGCAAGACGCAGCGCGTGACATTCGAGCGCGATGCGAATCTCGAGCAGTTCCACGACTTCGTCGATGGAGAGATCGGAGACGACCGCTCCGCGATTGGGCAGGAGGGTCACGAAACCTTCTGCCTCGAGCTGCCGCAGCGCTTCGCGCACGGGGATGCGGCTGGTTCCGAATTTCTCGGCCAGTTCATCCTGCCGGAGCTGAATGCCGGGCGCCAGCTCACCAGCGCTGATCGCGCGGCGTAACGCCTCGCGCACGGCGTCCGGCGTGGAGCCATGGAGGCCGCCACTCCGTTGCTTTGTCACTTCACGCGATTTCATGCGGCTTCTCGCCGTTGTTGCCAAGATTGTATAAAATCATTTTGTGGATTATGCAATCGTGTGTATAAAATATTGAGTGATTATATCCATTAGAGGAGCAGGCCCATGAAGAGGCTGTTGTATTTGCTCATGTTTCTGGCCGCGGCGGCTGTCCCGGCTCAGGCCCAATCGCCCACGGGGACGCTGGCGAAGATCAAGGCGGCTGGCGAAATCCGGCTCGGACATCGCGATGTCTCAGTCCCTTTCTCCTATCTCGACGACAACCAGAAGCCGGTTGGCTTCGCGATGGATCTCTGCGCGCGGATCGTCGACGCGGTGAAGGACGAGCTGAAGCTGCCCGCGCTTCAAACGAAGCTCCAGCCGATTCAGCTCAGCACCCAGATTCCGCTGATCGAGAACGGCACCATCGACATCGTCTGCGGTCCTGCCACCAACACGCTGGAGCGCCAGAAGGTGGTGGCCTTCAGCAACACCATCTTCGTGTCGAGCATTCGCGCGGTGGTTCGCAAGGATGGTCCGATCAAGACGTTCGAGGACATGAAGGACAAGCCTGTCGCGCTGACCACCGGATCGACGTCGATTGCCTTGCTGCTGGCGCGCGCTCAGGAGAAGAAGTTTGAGGTCAAGCAGGTGCTGTCGCCTGACCACGCCGCATCCTTCCTCGCGCTGACGACCGGACGCAGCGAGGCCTTTGTCATGGACGACATTCTGCTCGCCGGTCTCATCGCCAGCAGCCAGGTACCGGGCGATTGGCGGATCATCGATGATGCCTTGCGCACTGAGCCTTATGGCTTGATCATTCGCAAGGACGACCCGGAGTTCAAGGCGCTGGTCGACAAGACGTTGGTCGCGATGATGAATAGCGGCCAGTTCGCGGAGCTCTACGCCAAATGGTTCACGAAACCGATTCCGCCCAAGAATGTGAACCTGAACTTCCCGATGCCGGCGCCGCTAACGGACGCGGTCGCCAAGCCAAACGACAAGGGCGTGTGATCGCACAAGGACTGCGGCCGCCGGGCGCAGCTACTTTGCCAAGATTTAATCGCGTGGACGGGACGCCGTAAGGTGACGATGTCCATGTTGGGCGCAAGGCGACTTACCCAACATGGACATTTCGACATGATCGACCGCGTCAATTCCGACACCACCAAGACCCGTACAATTCTGAGGCCGCGCCGGCTTGCGCTGCTCGGTACGGTGGCCGCGCTTGGCGTGGCCGTGCTGGCTGCGTCTCCCGCGTCGACGCCGTTCGGCGCGAACTCCCTGATTTCGCCTGCGCAGGCCGCTGAAGGCGCCGCGACGCCGCCGGGCTTCGGCGACCTCGTCAGCAAGGTCAAGCCCGCCGTCATCTCGGTGCGGGTGAAGATCGACCAGGACAACGACAAGAGCGCGATGCTGCAACAGAACCGGATGGATCAGGACGAGACTTCCCCGTTCGACCAGTTCTCGCGGCAGTTCGGCTTCCCAGGCGGCGGCATGAACGGCATGCCGCGCCAGCGCCACCAAGTGATCACAGGCGAGGGCTCCGGCTTCTTCATTTCGGCCGACGGCTATGCCGTGACCAACAACCACGTCGTCGACCACGCCGAGTCCGTGCAGGTGACGATGGATGATGGCACGATCTACACCGCGAAGGTGGTCGGCACAGATCCGAAGACCGACCTCGCGCTGATCAAGGTCGACGGCAAGAAGGACTTCCCGTTCGTGAAATTCTCCGACGAGAAGCCGCGGATCGGCGACTGGGTGGTCGCGGTCGGCAATCCCTTCGGCCTCGGTGGCACCGTGACAGCCGGTATCGTCTCGGCCAGCGGCCGTGACATCGGCAACGGTCCCTATGACGACTACATCCAGATCGATGCGCCGATCAACAAGGGCAATTCCGGCGGTCCGGCTTTCGACATGAACGGCAACGTGATCGGCGTGAACACCGCGATCTTCTCGCCCTCGGGCGGCTCGGTCGGCATCGGCTTCGATATTCCGTCCTCGACCGCCAAGCTCGTGGTCGCGCAGCTGAAGGACAAGGGCGCCGTCACCCGCGGCTGGCTCGGCGTGCAGGTTCAGCCGGTGACCGCGGAGATCGCCGACAGCCTCGGCCTGAAGGAGGCGCGCGGCGCGATCGTCGACAACCCGCAGGAGGGCAGCCCGGCGGCGAAGGCCGGCATCGAGGCGGGCGACGTCATCACCGCCGTCAACGGCACCGCGATCAAGGACTCCCGCGATCTCGCCCGCACCATCGCCACGCTGGCGCCGGGCTCGTCCGTGAAGCTCGATGTCGTCCACAAGGGCGATACCAAGACGGTGTCGCTCGCGCTCGGCGAACTGCCGAACGAAAAGCAGGCCAAAGCTGACGACGGCAAGACGCAGCAGGCCCCCGGCACGCCGCGCCTCGGCCTCAGCCTGGCGCCGGCCGGCGACGTGCAGGGCGCAGGCCAGAAGGGTGTCGTGGTCACCGAGGTCGATCCGCAGGGACCGGCGGCGCAGCGCGGCATCCAGACCGGCGACGTCATCCTCAATGTGGGCGGCAAGGCGGTCGCCAATGTCAGCGACGTCCGCTCCGAGCTGGCGCAGGCCAAATCGTCCGGCAAGAACAGCGTGCTGCTGCAGGTGAAGAGCGCGGAGGCGACCCGTTTCGTCGCGGTGCCGCTCGCCTAATCTGTCTCTCTTGGCCTCGACGGCAAATTCAAAGGGCGGCCTGCGGGCCGCCTTTTTCGTGCGCGCCGCTCGAGATACCCACAGGCTGCCGATAACATTCTCGTTAACGGCAGCAATGATGACGGGTTCGTCCGAAAAAGCCGCGTTCGCTCATCAGACTTTGGAATCGCGTGTTGTGCCTCGGCGGCAATGATGGCGCCGAGGCACATTGCAGGAGTGGAACTTCGAACGTCCGGCTGCTTTGTGGAACCGGCCGGTGGTTCGTATGTGATCGGTGCCGACATGGGTCGATGGAAGCTCTCGCTGAAGCTTGCGCTGCTCGCGGCGCCTCTCGTGCTGTCGAGTGGAAGTGCCATGGGACGCGATGACGGCCGCTTCACCGACTCGCCGCTAAAACCCTGGTTCGACAGTCTGCGCAGCCATCTCGGTCCATGCTGTTCGGATGCCGACGGCGTTGCCGTGGCCGATCCTGACTGGGATTCGCGCAATGGGCACTACCGGGTCCGTCTGGATGGGGAGTGGGTCGAGGTCCCCGACGAAGCCGTGATCACCGAGCCGAACCGCGCCGGCCGCACCATGGTCTGGCCGGTCAAGACGGCGTTCGGCATTTCGATCCGTTGCTTCATGCCCGGCAGCATGATCTGACGCCGGTCGGCGTCACCGCTTGGCGGATTTGCGCTTCGAGCTCTTTTTGGTCGTCTTCTTCTTGGACGTCTTCTTCTTGGTCGTCTTCCGCTTCGATGCCTTCTTCGGGACCTTCTTGCCCTTCGCGCGCGCTTCCGACAGGCCAATTGCGATCGCCTGCTTGCGGCTCTTCACGCGTCCGCCGCGGCCACCGGGTCCGCTCTTCGCAGTCCCCTTCTTGTAACGCCGCATCTCGCGCTCGACGTCATTGCCGGCGCTGCGTGAGTAGCGGCGCTTCTTTGCCTTACGTGCCATCAACTCTCTCCCTTGGCCCAGGGAAAAGAACCGCATTGCTGACGCAACGTTCCAAGCGCGCCGGTCGCGCTCTCTAGAAGGAGTTCGCGAGCTCGATCTCCGCCTCCAGCACCTGGATGCGGCGCGCGGCTTCGGCAGAGGACAGCTCTCGATCGTATTGCGCGGGCTGGTAGGCTTCTTCGCTCAGCCGCTTGAGCCTCAAACCCTGCGACCGGGTCATCTGCTCCATGAGAAAAGCCTTGGCGTCGTATTTACCCTGAACCTGCATGTCCGCTCTCCATTCTGAATTCGTCACTTGACTATATGTTCTTATTTTGTTCTAACAAGCCATGGACAACAGAATTAATGAAATTCGACGTAAAATCAGCGCCTTGAGGCTGGAGATGGCCGATGTCGAGGCGTCCGTCCGCGATCTCGTCAATCGCGATCGCGACTGCACCGAACGGGCCCAGGCGCAGATCGATCTGCGCCGGAAAATCAATCTTCTGATCGGCGAATGGAAGGCGGCTGGTGGTGGCGGTGTTGCCCGACATCCGCGACCGGGGGCGTCTTCGTCCGCTGAAGGGCGAGAGGCCCGCGCGCCGTTGAGACATGCCACGTAGGTGGCGGATGGAGGCAGGCGGTGGAGGAAGACCCGGACGCCTACCGGATTCTGAAACTGCGCGCCGAGATCCTCGAATTGGGCTCCGCGGTCCGGCAGTTGCAGCGTGAGGGCCTCGACGATGCCGCAGCCATGTGGCCCTGAGAGCATGTTCAGGGCATCCAAGCAAAAGGCCCCGCTCTCGCGGGGCCTTAGCTCTGTCGAGCTTACTTGGTGTTGCTCGGGGCGCTCTTGTTGTTCGTCATGGCGCCGCCCTGGTCGGTGCCGGTGCCAGCGCCACCCTGACCGGAGGCGTCGCTGCCCTTGGACTTCGTGTTGGCGCCTGTCGTCTGTGAGGACGAGGTCGATGAATCATGCTTGGCTTTGTGCGACTTGGCCTGCGCGGCGAAGGGCGCGGCGGCGAGGCCGGTTGCCAACATCACGGCGAGAGTGAGCTTGGTCGTGTTCATGCGTGGGAACTCCCTGAGTTGAATTGACGCAGGCAGCCAACCGCTATTCGCCGCGGGAGTTCCGAACAATACACCGCATTGCGCTTCACGCGCGCTTCAAGATTCCTTGTCCTCGTTGAGGATGAACACGACCCCCGTGAGGGCGGCGCCGATGGCAAACGTCGTCACCATCGTGCCGACAAAGACGAAGGCTGCCGCACGGCCGCCATGATTCAGCAATTCTGCGACCGCGGGATTGGCCAGAATGAGCGCGAGGGTGAAGGTCAGACCGAGTGCAGCGCCCATCATCGCATGCGTCATCAGTTTGATGATTCCGGCGGGAGAGATCAGACTTGGCGACCCGTTTGGCGACTTTTTTGCGCGCATGGAACTGCCGATCGATCTGGCATGCAAACGCCCGCCGCAGTCGCGGGTTCCATCGCGCATGAAGGAATTGTCATGACCCGCTTCATCCGACGTTCATGCCGACCTTGCGAGGATGAACGCCATCAACACGGGAACATTTGATATGGGCAAGGTGGTCTTTCTCTATCGCTCGCTGGCCTACCGTAACGCGGCGGCCGACATGTTGCGCAAGGCACGCAAGCTGCCGCGCGGTGCGGAGCGCAGCGCGGCTCGCCGCTACGCGACGGCATTGCGCGATCTCGCGCAGACGGAAGCTTGGCTCGAAGGGCGCGTCGCCGATGAACCGCGGCCGATGTTACGGCTGAAGGTCGCTGCGTCGCGCTAACCCGACGCGCGCTGAAGTTCGGCAGAGGTGCTGGCCTCGAACTTGTCCTGCACCGCCGATGTTGCCGCGCTCCTGCGCGTCAACGGCACATCGAGACGGCACAACAGGCCCTCTGAACGCCAATCGAACTGCACCTGTCCGCCGAGCTGGGATTCGACACTGGCCAGCAGGCTTCTTGTGCCGAAGCCACGCGATTTCGGCGTCCTGACCAGCGGCCCTCCGGTCTCCTCCCAGGTCAAGATGAGGAGATCGTTCTCGGTCTGCCAGCCGATCGCGAGCCGCCCCGACCGGGTTGAAAGCGCGCCATACTTGGCAGAATTGGTGAAGAGCTCATGCAGCGCCAGCGCCAGTGTCTGGGCTGTCGCCGGCAGCAACTGCACTTCGGGACCCGCAAGCTTGATCTGCCCGCCGAGCGAATAGGGCGCCAGCTCTTCCTCGATCAGCTTGGAGAGCTCGGCGCCTTGCCAACTCGACAGCGACAGGATGGTGTGCACGCGCGCGAGCGCGTTGATGCGCCCCTCAACGGCACTGACGTAAGCCTTGACCTCGTCGGCGCGGGTGAGGCGCACGATCGACTGTGCCAGCGCCAGCGCATTCTTGGCACGGTGATCGACTTCGCGCGCCAGCAGGTTCTGCCGTTCCTCGGCGCGCTTGCGTTCGGTGATATCGACCGTGACGCCGCTCACCCGCACCACGCGACCACCCGGATCCACCGTTGCGGCCGCCGTGCCGACGCACCAGCGCACCTCGCCATTGGGCCGGCAGACGCGAAATTCTCCTTCATAGGCGTGGGCGCCGGTATTGAACGCGGCAATCGCCTGGCCGAACCGGTCGACGTCATCCGGGTGCAGCAGCGCCTGGATATTGGCCGAGGTGACGTTGAACGTCTCCGGCGTCACGCCAAAAATGCGGTACTGGCCATCATCCCACATCCAGTCGCCGTTGACCCAGTCCCAGTCCCAGGATCCCATCTTGCCGGCGGCGATCGCCATGCTGCGCCGCTCTTCGCTCTCGCGCAGCTTTGCGGTGGAGTTTTCCAGTTCGGCCGTGCGGGCGCGGACGCGATCCTCGAGATCCTGGTTCAGCCGCTCGAGCTCGCGCGTCTTGCGGTAGAGCTCGGCAAACACCTTGACCTTGGCGCGCAGCACTTCCGGCACGACAGGAACCGGAACGTAGTCGACCGCACCCATCTCGTAGCCGCGTAACCGGTCGATGTCGCTGACCTGGATCGCCGAGATGAAGATCATCGCGGTCTTCTGGAAACGCGGATGCTCGCGGATCATCGCCGCGAGCTCGAAGCCGTCGAGTTCGGGCATGCAGACGTCGACCAGGATCACCGCGATCTCGGTCTTGAGCAGCACCTCCAGCGCGTCGCGCCCGGACGAGGCGATCACGAGGTTCTCGCCGAGTTCCTTCAAGATCACCTCATAGGCGAGCAGCTTGGCCGGCTGGTCGTCGACGAGGAGGATGTTGACCTTTTCGTGGTCCATTCTCGGATCCAACTCAGCGGTGCAGCCACATGCGGATCGCAAGCAGCAATTGATCGGTGTTGACGGGTTTGGCGAGGTAGTCGGACGCACCGGCTTCCAGGCATTTTTCGCGATCGCCCTTCATCGCCTTCGCCGTCAGTGCGATGATCGGCAGGCGCAGGAAGGCCGGATTTTCCCGGATCACGCCGATGGTCTGATACCCATCCATCTGCGGCATCATGATGTCCATCAGCACGATGGCGATTTCCGGGTTGGATTCGACCAGCGTCACCGCCTCGCGGCCGGTGGTCGCCGTCAGCACCTTCATGCCGCGTCGTTCCAGCACGCTGGACAGCGCGAAGATGTTGCGGGCGTCGTCGTCGACCAGCAGCGCGGTCTTGCCGATCAGATCCTCGTCGGAACTGTTCAGCTTCTCCAGCATGCGCTGCTTCTCGACCGGCAGCTCCGTGATCACGCGATGCAGGAACAATGCGGTCTCGTCGAGCAGGCGTTCGGGCGATTCCACGCCCTTGACCACGATGCTGCGCGCCATGGTGTGGAGTTCCGCATCCTCTTCCGCCGAGAGCTCGCGGCCGGTGAACACCACCACCGGAACATTCGAGAGCGTGTCATCGCGGCGGATCTGCTCCAGCACCTCGAAGCCGCTCATGTCGGGCAGCCTGAGGTCGAGCACGACGCAGTCGCAGGGCGCCTCGCGCAGGGTCGAGAGCGCACCGGCGCCGGTGTCGGTGGTCACGATCTCGATGTCGTCGTGATGCAGCAACTCCCGGATCGACAGCTGCTCGGCCTCGTTGTCCTCGACGATCAGCAGCCGCTTGCGCCGCGGTCGCGCATATTCCTTGATCTGCGTCAGCGCGGCGGCGACGCCCTCGGTCGTCGTCGGCTTGTTGACGAAGGAGAAGGCGCCGCGGGCCAGCGCATGCTGGCGGTCCTCGTCGAGCGTGATGATCTGCACCGGGATGTGGCGCGTCAGCGGGTTGTGCTTGAGCTGGCTCAGCACCGTCCAGCCGAGCATGTCGGGCAGGAACACATCGAGCGAAACGGCGCGCGGCTGATATTGTTTTGCGAGTTCGAGCGCCTCCGCGCCGCGCGCGGCGACCAGGACCTTGAAGCCCTTGTCGCGTGCAAGGTCGACCAGGATGCGGGCATAATGCGGATCGTCCTCGACGATGAGCAGGATGCTGTCGCCGGGTTCGAGATTGAGCCGGTCGTCGGGCAGCTGCTCGATGACGCGCGGCTGCTCCGTCGCGGCCGGCTGGAGCGCCGGCGGCTGGCTGTATTGCTGGGGCGCGGGACGCGGCGCGAGCGTCGGGCCGGAATATTTCAGCGGCAGATACAGAGTGAAGGTCGAGCCCTTGCCCGGCGAGCTGCGCAGGTGGATTTCGCCGCCGAGCAGGCTCGCAAGTTCGCGACTGATGGCAAGGCCAAGGCCGGTACCGCCATATTTGCGGCTGGTGCCGGCATCGGCCTGCTGGAACGCCTCGAAGATCAGCTTCTGCTTCTCCAGGGGAATGCCGATGCCGGTATCGGAGACCTCGAAGGCGATCACGGCCGGCGCGGCGTTCAGCACCGGGTGATCCGTTCCCCAGCCGCCGACCGCTGCGGCGACCTTCAGACGCACCTCGCCTTCGGCGGTGAACTTGAAGGCGTTGGAGAGCAGGTTCTTCAGCACCTGCTGCAAGCGCTTGGAATCGGTGACGATGCTGCGTGCGAGGTTCGGATCGACGTCGATCTTGAACGACAGATTGCGATTCTCCGCCTCATGCCGGAACGGCCGTCCGACCGTCTCGAGCAGGTTGGCGGTGAGGATCTCCTCGGCGTCAACCGTCACCGTGCCGGACTCGATCTTGGAGAGATCGAGAATGTCGCTGATGAGGTTCAACAGGTCGGTGCCGGCACCGTGGATGGTGCGGGCGAATTCGACCTGTTTGCCCGTGAGGTTACCGTCCGGATTGTCGGTGAGCTGCTGTCCCAGGATCAGGATCGAATTCAGCGGCGTGCGCAGCTCGTGGCTCATATTGGCCAGGAATTCGGACTTGTACTTCGAGGTCAGCGCGAGCTCGGTTGCCTTTTCCTCGAGCGCGCGGCGGGCCTGCTCGATTTCCTGGTTCTTGCGCTCGACCTCGACGTTACGCTCGGCGAGCTGCTGCGCCTTCTGCTCGAGCTGGTCGTTGGTCTGCTGCAATTCGCGCTGCTGGGTCTGGAGCTCGCCGGCGAGCTGCTGCGACTGCTTGAGCAGGCCTTCGGTCTGCATCGTCGCTTCGATCGAATTGAGCACGATGCCGATGGAGTCGGTGAGCTGCTCCAGGAATGTCATCTGTGAGGTCGTGAACGAGGTGAGCGAGGCGAGCTCGATCACCGCCTTGACCTGGCCCTCGAACAGCACGGGCAGCACCACGAGGTTCTTCGGGGCGACGCGGAGCAGCGCCGAGTTGATGGGTACCACGTCGGCGGGAATGTCCGCGACCACGCGCGGACGCCGGTCGATTGCACACTGGCCGATCAGGCCATCGCCGAACGGAAGCACGCGCTGATAGGGATAGACGCCGTCGCCGGCATAGGAGGCAAGCAGCAGGAGCTGCGGATTGTCCTCGTTCTCGACCTGGTAGATCACGCCGGTATGCGCATTGACCAGCGGCGACAGCTCGGTCAGCAGCAGCCGGCCGACGGTTGCGAGATCGCGCTGGCCCTGCAGCATGTTGGTGAACTTGGCGAGATTGGTCTTCAGCCAGTCCTGCTCGGTGTTCACGTCCGTCGTCAGACGGAGGTTCGTGATCATGGTGTTGATGTTGTCTTTAAGCTCGGCCACTTCGCCGCGGGCATCGACCTGAATCGATCGCGTCAAATCGCCCTTGGTCACGGCGGTCGCCACTTCCGCGATCGCGCGCACCTGCGAGGTGAGGTTGGCCGCAAGCAGGTTGACGTTGCCGGTGAGGTCTTTCCAGGTGCCGGCGGCTCCGGGCACGTCGGCCTGACCGCCCAGCCGGCCCTCGACGCCGACCTCGCGCGCCACTGACGTTACCTGGTCGGCGAAGGTCGCGAGCGTCTCCGTCATGTTGTTGATGGTATCGGCAAGCGCTGCCACCTCGCCCTTCGATTTCACGGTGAGGTTTTGTTTCAAATCACCGTTCGCAACAGCGGTCACCACCTTGACAATGCCGCGGACCTGCTCGGTCAGGTTTGCCGCCATGAAGTTGACGGTGTCGGTGAGGTCCTTCCAGGTGCCGGCCACGCCGGGCACCTGGGCCTGACCGCCGAGCTCGCCTTCGGTGCCGACCTCGCGCGCAACGCGGGTGACTTCGCCGGCGAACGCATTGAGCTGGTCCACCATCGTGTTGATGGTGTTCTTGAGCTCGAGGATTTCGCCCTTCACGTCCACGGTGATCTTGCGGGACAAGTCGCCGCGCGCCACTGCGGTCGTCACTTCGGCGATGTTGCGGACCTGCGTGGTGAGGTTCGCCGCGAGCAGGTTGACGTTGTCGGTGAGGTCCTTCCAGGTGCCGCCGACGCCGGGCACGACGGCCTGGCCGCCGAGCCGCCCCTCGGTGCCGACCTCGCGCGCCACGCGCGTCACTTCGGCCGCGAAGGAGCGGAGCTGCTCCACCATGGTGTTCAGGGTGTCCTTGAGCAGCAGGATCTCGCCGCGCACGTCCACCGTGATCTTCTTCGACAAATCGCCGCCGGCGATCGCGGTCGCGACCTCGGCGATGTTGCGGACCTGGGCCGTCAGGTTCGAGGCCATGAAGTTGACGTTGTCGGTGAGGTCCTTCCAGGTGCCGGCGACGCCTGGCACTTCGGCCTGGCCGCCGAGCTTGCCTTCGGTGCCGACCTCGCGCGCCACGCGCGTGACTTCGCCGGCGAAACCGTTGAGCTGGTCCACCATGGTGTTGATGGTGTTCTTGAGCTCGAGGATCTCGCCCTTCACGTCTACGGTGATCTTGCGGGACAAGTCGCCGCGCGCCACGGCGGTCGTCACTTCGGCGATGTTACGGACCTGAGCGGTGAGGTTGCCTGCCATCGAGTTGACGGAATCGGTCAAATCTTTCCAGGTGCCGGCAACGCCAGGCACGTTGGCCTGACCGCCGAGGCGGCCTTCGGTGCCGACCTCGCGCGCCACGCGCGTCACCTCGCCCGCGAAGCGGTTGAGCTGGTCCACCATCGTGTTCAGCGTGTCCTTCAGCTGAAGGATCTCGCCGCGCACGTCCACCGTGATCTTGCGCGAGAGGTCGCCGCCGGCGATGGCGGTTGCGACCTCGGCGATGTTTCGGACCTGGGCGGTGAGGTTGCCCGCCATCGAGTTGACGTTGTCGGTGAGGTCTTTCCAGGTGCCGGCGACCCCCGTCACCTGCGCCTGACCACCGAGCTTGCCTTCGGTGCCGACCTCGCGCGCGACGCGCGTGACTTCGCCGGCGAAGGCGTTGAGCTGGTCGACCATGGTGTTGAGCGTTTCCTTCAGCTGAAGGATCTCACCGGAGACGTTCACCGTGATCTTCTTCGACAAATCGCCCTTGGCGACGGCCGTGGCGACTTCGGCGATGTTGCGGACCTGGCCGGTCAGGTTCGAGGCCATCGAGTTGACCGAGTCCGTCAGATCCTTCCAGGTGCCGGCGACGCCGCGCACCTGGGCCTGGCCGCCGAGCTTGCCTTCGGTGCCGACCTCGCGCGCCACGCGCGTGACTTCGCCGGCGAAGGCGTTGAGCTGGTCCACCATGGTGTTGATGGTGTCCTTCAGCTCCAGAATCTCGCCGCGCACGTCCACCGTGATCTTCTTCGACAAGTCGCCGCCGGCAACCGCTGTCGTCACCTCGGCGATGTTGCGGACCTGCGCGGTCAGGTTCGACGCCATCGAGTTGACGCTCTCGGTCAGGTCCTTCCAGGTGCCGGCGACGCCGAGCACGTTGGCCTGGCCACCCAGCCGACCTTCGGTGCCGACCTCGCGCGCCACGCGCGTGACTTCGCCGGCGAAGGCGTTGAGCTGATCCACGCAGGTGTTGAGGGTTTCCTTCAGCTGAAGGATCTCGCCCGACACATTCACCGTGATCTTCTTGGAGAGGTCGCCGCCGGCGATGGCGGTCGCGACGTCGGCGATGTTGCGGACCTGCGCGGTCAGGTTCGACGCCATGAAGTTGACGTTGTCGGTGAGGTCCTTCCAGGTGCCGGCGACGCCGGGCACCTGCGCCTGGCCGCCGAGCTTGCCTTCGGTGCCGACCTCGCGCGCCACGCGCGTCACTTCGGAGGCAAACGAGTTAAGCTGGTCCACCATGGTGTTGATGGTGTCCTTCAGCTCCAGGATTTCGCCGCGCACGTCCACCGTGATCTTTCGCGAAAGGTCGCCGCGCGCCACGGCGGTCGTCACGTTGGCGATGTTACGAACCTGCGCGGTGAGGTTGCCGCACATCGCGTTGACGGAGTCCGTCAAATCCTTCCAGGTGCCGGCGACGCCGGGCACGATGGCCTGGCCGCCGAGCTTGCCGTCGGTGCCGACCTCGCGCGCCACGCGCGTCACTTCGGAGGCGAAAGAGCGGAGCTGATCCACCATCGTGTTGATGGCTTCCTTGAGCTGAAGGATTTCGCCGCGGACGTCGACGGTAATCTTCTTGGACAAGTCGCCGTTAGCCACCGCGATCGTCACCTCGGCGATGTTACGAACCTGGTTGGTCAGGTTGTTCGCCATCGAGTTGACGCTCTCGGTCAGGTCTTTCCAGACGCCGGTCACCTCAGGCACCTGGGCCTGGCCGCCGAGTTTGCCCTCGGTGCCGACCTCGCGCGCGACGCGGGTCACCTCGGAGGTGAAGACGCCGAGCTGCTTGATCATCGTGTTGACGATGGTCGCCGATTGCAGGAATTCGCCGCGCAGCGGGCGGCCCTCGACGTCGAGCTTGACGGTCTGGATCAGGTCGCCCTGCGCCACGGCCGCGACCGCGCGGGTCACCTCGCGCGTCGGCCACAACAGGTCGTCGATCAGCGTGTTGACGGAGCCTTCCATGTCGGCCCAGGAGCCGGAGGCGAGGCCGAACTTCACGCGCTGGCGGGTCTTGCCTTCGCGTCCCACCACCTGGCCGACCAGCTCGAGCTGCTGCGCCATGCGCTGGTTGGCGGCGATGATTTCGTTAAAAGTGTCGGCAATCTTGCCGTCGATGCCGAGATAGTCGCCGCTCATCCGCACCGAAAAATCGCCGCTGCGCATGGCTTGCAGCGCCAGCAGCAATTCCGGCCGGGAATCCGGCTCCGATGTACCGTTGGGTTTTGGCTTTGGGACGCGACGACCGGAGCGTGATGCTGTTCCGGGATCGAGGTCGCTCATACTGATTCCCCCGCAGGTGCCCCACCGAATCCACGGCGAAGCGCATTGACCAGACTAGACCGTCAGCCGAATCGCAAATCAAGCGCCAAGGTTGCGACGCGTGAAAATGGAACCTGCACTGCTCAGCCCGGCCAAGACAACCACGAGAATTTTGATTGGTTCCATTCGGTTCCAGAGAAATTTGATCTAATTTCTAAGGTCTTGCCGGATGGGTCCCAGGCATTCGGTCCGCCGGGAAGGGACTGAGCCGTGAGGCGGCGGCGCCGGCCGGAGCGTCGATAAGCAGTTTGCTATTTGTCGGCCATGGTGCGCGCGGCGTCCTTCAACTGCGCGCGCAGCACCGGCAGGTGCTCGTGCGCGAAAGCGGCGAGCGCCGGATTGTCAGGCGTCCTCAGATAGCGCTCGAGCAGGGCGATGGTGGATTCGTATTCGGGAATCTGCGCCGCATAGAAACTTCGGACATAGGCCGGTCCATCGGTATCATCGGGCTTGTCGAGGCTGGTGCCGGCTGAATCTGCCTTGCTCGCGCGCGGCTCGGCGCCGATGGCGTCCTGAATCTCCTTCAGCGCCTTGTCGCGCTTGGTCGCCTCTTCGGCGCGCAACGCGGCGAGGTTCTTGACCTCCGCATTGCCCTTCAGGTCGGTGCTCTCCAGCAGGCCCTGCTGGAAGCGGCTGAAAGCGTAGAGGCCGCTGATGACGTCCGTTGCGTCGGGCGTGCGATCGCCGCGCACCTGCTCGCCCGTGCTGTCGGCAAGAGCTGCGGTGCTGATGAAGGCCAGTTGGATAGTCAGGACGATCGCGACCAATATCCGCATGACTATTCAATGACTGGTAGCGTGCGAAGTTCCGGCGGAGGTTACGATCCTGTAAGGGCGGTTGCGGAACGCGTGTTCCGTGCCCACGTCTTAGTCATGAAACAGTCCGACATCTTCAGGGATAACGCTGAGAACTGCCTGCAATTGGCCGAGCGCTCGGAAGGGCAACCCGCCTATAATCGCTATTCGCGCATGGCAGATGCCTGGACGGCCTTGGCGAAAGAGCAGGACTGGCTCGATGGCGAAGTCCCGCCCGTTAAGGTCAGCATCCTGCACAGCCAGAGTGCCTGACCGCTCTCGTTTTCGTGTGTCCGCGTGTGAGACCGCTCACGGAATGAGCGGCACCGATCAGCCATCATCCGGGAATAGTCGATCGCGTTGATTTTCCAAATTCCAGAAGGAGGTTTTGCGATGGCTCCACGTCTGGCACTTCTCTCACTCATTCTCGCCTTTGGCGTTTCGGTCGCGTTCGCGACAGTGATGACGGTCCGGCAGGTGCATCAGGAAAACGCATCCGTGGCGGTGCATGCGGCGCATAGCTAGCGTCGCATACCTTTCGCGCGTTCGGAACATTCGACGCACCGGAGCGTAGGCGCTTCAGGCATCGGAACAGGCGAGAGGACATCATGGCACATTCCGACCACGGCATCGTCAAGGACAAGCGCGCAGAGGATCAGCCGCGCGACAAGCAGCGCGCGCAAACCGTGCACAAGACGGACCAAAAGAGCTCGCCGTCGCGTGAGGCGACGCGCGATCCCAAGCTCAACGACAACAGCAAGACGCCGGGCTCGGGCATGACGCCGGACGATTCCGGCGCTGCGCCGAGCGGCTAGAGGGTCATCAAGCGGTAGAGATTCTCGCGAGGAACGAATCTTCGCGCGAAGAGTCGACAGGTTGCTTCCGGCTGTCATGCCCCCGGTGCGCCGGAAGCAATCTCCAAGAGCGGCTCCGGCACCCACCGTGCCGGGGCCGTTTTGTTTTGTCGGAGGGCGATTGAATCAGCCGCCGCTGCCGCCTTCAGGATCACCCGTGTGTCCCTCAGGGCCGCGGCCGAACACGCCGAAGCTGCTCGACTTCACGCCGGCCCCGGCATCGACGCTGGCGGCAGCCAGTCCGAACTTGAGCAGTTCGCGGACCGCTGCCGCTCGCGTCGGCATACGATGTTTGAACCGGAAATCATCAACGGCGGCCAGTTCTTCCGGGGAGAGCATGACCTGAAGTCGCTCGGCGCGAAGGTCGTTCATGGTCGATCACGCAAAATGTGCAGGTTGAGTAGTTTACTCAACGGACCAACTTGAGGGGAGTTCCACAAGAGTCGATAGCGTCGCCAAATGAGTAAAATTTCACAATAAAATCAATAAGTTATTTTGAAACGACTCCCGCAATGGCGCATTCTCTTGGAAAGGGAGATGGGCCATGACGGATGAAGTCAGGTTACCCCGCAAGCTTTCCGAAGAGCCGGAGGCGCAGAAGCCGAGGCGCCCAAGCCACCAGAAGGTCATCGACCAGATCGAGCGCTGGGCCAACAGCCCGGGCCTGCAACCACCAAGGACAGAAGATGCGAAAACGGTCTGAGCCACATACTTTCGAACAGCGTCTCGACTCGCAGAGGCTGCGGCTCGAGCACGAGCTCGCGAGCCTGACGGACGGTCATCAGCGCGACTCCGTTCTGGCCCGCCTCGATCAGCTTCAAACTGCTGCCGAGATGTATGGTTTCTTGATGCTGCGGGGAGAGGCTGCGGCTTCTCGCTGATCACCCTCAGCGATCAGCCAGCGTGGTGCGGCTGGTGATACGAAGCTTCCGCCTCAACCACCACGCTGACACCGAGACGGCCGCCCATACCAGGATGGCGGCCGCGAATGCCCCGGTCTCGTTAGCCGCAACCAGGGCGGAGAATGTGGCAGCGAACGCCGCAAGACCGATGCTCCCAAGGCCGGCACCCGCAGCATCGAGAGCTGCAGCCTGCTGCCCGCGTCTCCGCCCCGAGAGGCCCGCCTTCTCTTTGGCTCGGCGCTCGTGGCTTTCGATCAGCGTCGCGCTGGCGCAGAAGATGGCCGGTAGCGCGAGGAAGAGCCCGCCGACGGCGAGGCCAAAGCGTGCGCTCACGAGCCCTGCGAAAACCGTCGCCAGTCCGCCGAGCACGAAGCGGACGCCGTACTCATACCAGTGTGTTTGCTTCAGAGCCGACGACGACAGTTTGACCAGCATCACGCGGCGCCTCCAACACCCGCAAGCAGGGCAAAGGCAACCGCAAACCATACGACGGAAGCGATGATGGTGGCAGGTAGCGCCGCCAGTCGAAACCTCATCAGGAGATGGCAGACGGCGAGACTGTAGCAGGCGAGGGCTACCGCGCCGTAGATCATGGTCCGGCTTTCCGCCGCAGCATATTGCGGGCCGTGTTGGACGACACCAATGCCCAGCGTTGCCAGCGCGATCGACGGCGCGGCGCCGAGGAGGCCACTAAAACTCTTGGGACGCAACATATCGCCGAGGATCGCGAAGGCGGACACGATCACGCCGCCGGCGATGAAGCGGAGGAGGTACTCGGTCATGATGGTGCCCGCCGATCCGCGGGCGTCCTCGTGAGCGTCCACGGCCTCATCATCCGCTCGATGACGATGCCCAGGGTGAAGCCTGCGACCACATCGCTGGCCCAATGCGCAAGCAAAGCGATGCGCGTCAGCGAAAGTCCTATGGCGATGGAGCGCACGAGACGTCGCCGGGCGGTTGGCAGCAGGCCGGCGGCGGATGCAAGGGCACCCATGTGCACGGCATGGCCGGACGGAAAGGCATCGCGCGGCCGTCCGGAGTAAGGCACGCCGCGGCGATGGCCTCGCACCGTCAGCCGATCGGGCCTGACCTGATCGAACGTGGATTTGAGGATGTGGGGAAGTATCGCCGTCACCAGCGACACCGCGAGGATGTGGTTGGCCGCACGGCGCTCTCCGTCAGGTCGATTCCTGGCGTAGAGCCAACCCGCAGCGGCGAAGGCGAGCAGCAGATGCTCATCTGCGCCCCAGGTCAGCGCCTCGGCAGTCTCCTCGAGCTTCGGGTTGGTGCGATCCGCGATTTCATTCGCGATCGCAATGTCGATGTGTGTTGGCTTGACTGTTACGAGCGCCATTGATCCAAGGCCGGCGAAAGGTTCTCTATGACAGTTTTGTAAAGCCGAACGCCGACGATCGTTCCTGAGCTCAGGCGTTACGGCTGTCCCGATCCGCCCGCGGAGCCATAGACCTGGCCGGTCGCATAGCTCGCATCAGCCGCGGCAAGCTGTACATAGATCGAGGCAAGCTCGGCGGGCTGGCCAGGGCGGCCTAATGGCGTCATGCCGCCGAACTTTTCGAGCTTCTCCATGGTGGCGCCGCCCGAAATCTGGAGCGGCGTCCAGATCGGCCCCGGCGCAACGCCGTTGACGCGGATGCCCCTGGAGGCGAGCTGCTTTGCGAGCGACTTCACGTAATTCATCGTCGCCGCCTTGGTCTGCGCATAATCATAGAGATCGGGCGAGGGATCGTAAGCCTGCTCGGACGTGGTGCCGACGATGCAGGATCCGGGCTTCAGATGCGGCAGCGCCGCCTTGATGATCCAGAACGGCGCGTAGATGTTGGTCTTCATGGTCGCGTCGAAATCTTCCGATGAAACGTCGAGGATGGAGGCGCGCGCCTGCTGTCGCGCCGCGTTGCTGACGATGATGTCGAGCCCACCGAGGCCTTGCACAGCCTGTTGAACCAGCTTCTTGCAGAAGGCTTCATCCTTGAGGTCGCCGGCGATCGCGAGGCCGATGCGGCCCTCCTTCTTGATCAGCGCGATCACCTCTTGCGCGTCGGGCTCCTCCGCCGGCAGATAGTTGATGGCGACGTCGGCGCCTTCGCGGGCATAGGCAATCGCGGCCGCGCGGCCCATGCCGGAATCGCCGCCGGTGATCAGCGCCTTGCGGCCCGAGAGGCGGCCGGAGCCCTTGTAGCTGGTCTCGCCATGGTCCGGCGGTGGCTCCATCTTGCCGGCAAGGCCCGGCCAGGGCTGCGACTGCTTCTTGAACGGCGGCTTCGGATAGCGGGTGACGGGGTCGATCAGGTCCTGCTCGGCCATGAGCGTATTTCCCTTCGCTGTTGAACTTGCCAGCGAAGCCGCGAGCTTTGCGCTCGCGGCGAGGCGGGCATCCCAATCAATGCTTACTTGGCCTGTCCAACGCTCGGCGCCTTGCCGAGCTCCTGTGCCATATCGAGGTGGTGGCGCAGTGCCGGCAGCGTCTTGCCGGCCCAGTCCTTCAATGCGGCATTATCGCCGCCCTTGGCGTAGCGCTCGAACAGTGAGACTGCGCCTTCGTGCGCGCTGGTCTGGTAGGAATCGAAGTCCGAGCTGAAATCCTTGCCCGTAGCGCCCTTGAGCTTGTCGAGCTTGCTCTGGTGCGAGCTGTCCAACGCCGTCGGCAGCGTTGCCTGCACCTTGCCGTTGCCGACGAGGGCCTTCAGTTCGCTGCTGGTCTTGGTGTGGTCGGTTACCATCTGCTGGGCAAAACTCTTCTCCTGCGCGTTGCCCTTCTGCTCGGCGAGCTTGCTCGATTCGATCTCGAACATGTCGCTGACGGCGACCTCCTTGACGAAATCGGCGGTGGTCGGCGCAACGCCGAGCGCCGAATTGACGCCGGTCTTCTCACCGAGCGATTGGGCGAGCGTTGGGCTTGCGAGAAGCACGCAGGCAAAGGCGATGACAGTACGTTTCATGGTCCGGTCCCTCTGATTGGCCACGCAGCCTCTGCCGCGCGGATCTTTGCGGCGATCAACACGGCCTCGGGGCCGATGTTCCTAATCCGTCGGATGGCGGCCGGTGCGGGGATTGATCGGATCGGTCGGCTTCCGCCGCAGCCGTTCCGGCAGGAACGGCTCTCCGGGAGATGCCGAAGGCACCGACCTCACATCGGCATGATGTTGCGCCCGCTCGTGCGGGGTCTGGTTGGAGTTGATCTGGCGCTTCACGTCGACGCCATCGACGGGATCGTTGACGCCGTGCTGGATGTCGCGAAAATCGCTCATAGTTCACTCCTTTCCGGGCAGGATCTTTTCGAGAACCTGCCGGGCCGCCCCCTTGATTACCCCGGTCTCGTTTGGATCACCTTTCATCAGCGCGAGAGAGAAGTTCTTGGCCTGCTGCAGCGTGATGTGCGGCGGCAGCGGCGGCACCTCGGGATCGGTCTTCACCTCCAGCACGACAGGCTTCTCGCTTGCCAGCGCCTGTTCCCAGGCCGAGCCGAGCAGTTGCGGGCTGTCGACGAAAATACCGGTGAGGCCGATCATCTCCGCGAAGCGCGAATAGGGCACGTCCGGGATGCGCTGCGAGGCCTCGAATTTGGGGTCGCCATTGATGATGCGCTGCTCCCAGGTCACCTGGTTGAGGTCTTCGTTGTTGAAGACGCAGACGATAAAGCGCGGATCGCGCCAGGATCGCCAGTATTTCGCGGCGGTGATCAGCTCGGCCATGTTGTTCATCTGCATCGCGCCGTCGCCGACCAGCGCGATCACCGGTCGGTCCGGATGGGCGTATTTCGCGGCGAGCGCGTAAGGAACCGCAGCGCCCATCGAGGCGAGGCCGCCGGAGAGCGAGGCCGTCATGCCGCGCCGGATCCTGAGGTCGCGCGCAAACCAGTTGGCGCAGGAGCCGGAATCGCTGGTGATGATCGCGCGCTCGGGCAGCCGCGGCGACAATTCCCAGGCGACCAGCTGCGGATTGATGGGGGCTGCGGGCTGATGCGCGCGGTCGTCCAGCGTCTTCCACCATTTGGCGACGTCGTCCTCGATGCCTTTGCGCCACGCGCCGTCTGTCTTGGGCGCGAGCCGCGGCAGCAGGCTCCGCAATGTCTCGGCGGCATCGCCGACGAGGCTGACCTCCATGGGAAAGCGGATCGACGTCATGCCGGCATCGATGTCGATTTGCACGCCGCGGGCAGCACCTTCCTTTGGAAGGAACTCCGCATAAGGGAATGCGGAGCCGACCATCAGCAGCGTGTCGCATTCCATCATCATGTTGTAGCTGGGCTCGGTGCCGAGCAGGCCGATCGATCCCGTCACCCATGGCAGGTCGTCCGGCAGCGCCGCCTTGCCGAGCAGCGCCTTGGCGCAGCCGGCGGACAGACGATCGGCCACGGCGATCACTTCGTCGGTGGCATGCAGCGCGCCGGCGCCGATCAGCATCGCGACCTTCTTGCCGGCGTTGAGCACCTCCGCGGCATGATCGAGCTCGGCCTCGCGCGGCATCACGCGCGGGGCACTGTAGCCGACACCGGAATGCAGGGTGCCGTGCGCGCGGGGCGGCCCTTCATAGGGCTCTTCCTGGAGGTCGTTAGGCAGGATGATCGCGGTCGGCGCCCGGCGTGCGAGCGCGATGCGCACCGCGCGATCGATCAAATGGCGCACTTGAGCGGACGAGGAGGCCTGCGCGACATACGCGCCCGCGACGTCCTTGAACATGGAGACGAGATCGAGTTCCTGCTGATAGCTGCCGCCGAGCGCGTTTCGCGCCTGCTGGCCAACGATCGCCAGCACCGGTTGGTGATCGAGCAGCGCATCATAGAGGCCGGTGATGAGATGCGAGGCGCCGGGCCCCGATGTCGCGATACAGACGCCGAGCTCGCCGGAAAACTTCGCATAGGCGCTGGCCATGAACGCCGCCATCTCCTCGTGCCTGGCCTGCACAAACTCGATCTTGGTCTCCGCCCGGTTCATCGCGCCGAACACGCCGTTGATACCATCACCGGGATAACCAAATATATGACGCACGCCCCACTGATGCAGACGCTGGACGATGAAGTCGGAGACGGTCTGGGACATCGTGGAGTGCTCCCGGTTTCCTGATCTGACAATCAAGAACAACGCGTTGCCGGCGATGTTCCTGCTTGGTGGTAGTGCCCTCTGGAACGATCACCCTTTCGTGCGGTTGATCCACCACACACCGGCTGAGTGGAGAAACAAGATGTTGAATCAAGGCGAACTGGATCGCGGCGAGATGGGCCGTTTGATCGGCAGCGATAAGGTCGAGGGAACGTCGGTCTATGGCGCGGATCGGAACAAGATCGGTTCGATCGAACGCGTGATGATCGACAAGGTCAGCGGCAAGGTATCCTACGCCGTCCTCGGCTTCGGTGGATTTCTGGGCCTCGGCAACGATCACTATCCCTTGCCCTGGCAGTCGCTGAAGTACGATACCGAACTCGGCGGCTACGTCGCCGGGATCACCGCGAAGTCGCTCGAAGGTGCGCCCAGATATGGTGAACGCAGCGACTGGAACTGGGGTGATGACGCCGCGGTTCGTGGCATCAACTCCTATTACGGCGTTCCCTTCGCTTGAGCGCCATGGAAAGGGAGATGCGATGAGCAAGGAAAAGCCGACCGACGATCCTCGGCAGCAGAACGACTGGGGATCGCACGCCCAGACGGACAAGCCCTGGAAGGGCAATCCGGAGAAGGAGCAGAAGTCGGGTGAGAAAAAGCCCGACCTGGAGAAGTGGCACGAGACCAAGACGCACTGAGTGCGCAGGCAATTCGTGAAGCGCGGCTCCGATGGTGCCGCGCTTCTTTTTTTGCGCAATGCATTCACGAATGACAGGGGTGCTCCCCGAGCCGGAACCATGCGTCGGTGCTGCGGTTGGGCCTGCGGCGCGCAAAGCAGGCTCAGCCGCATGCTGCCGCTTTAGTCCCGAGAGGTGTTCGCCGTGGATGCTCAAACACGGGAGCGTGAGCCGTCCGCGGAGCAGCCGCAGAGGGCGAAGGAAGCTCCAAAGACGTCTCCTGATCAGACAGCTAAGGACCGGTCGAAGAAGCCGGCGCCGTCGCTGCGCGAGCGCCTCCGCGACCACTGGCTGCTCGCGATCGTGCTGATCGCGGTGCTGGTCGGCGGGCTGCTGTACTGGCTCGAGGTCCGTCACTACGAATCCACCGACGATGCCTTCGTGGCCGCGCGCAGCTTTTCCGTGGCATCGAAGGTCGGCGGCTACGTGACCGACATCCCCGTCACCGACAACCAGCATGTCAATGCGGGTGATCTGCTGGCGAAAATCGACGAGCGCGACTACCGGATCGCCGTCGAACAGGCGGCTGCGCAGGTCGCGGTCTCGAAGGCCAACATCGCCAATGTGGAGGCGCAGATCGTCTCACAGCAGGAGCAGATCAAGCAGACCCAGGCGCAGCTCGAGCAGGCGCAGGCCCAGCTCCAGTTCTCGCAGGAAGAATCTGCGCGTGCACAGGATCTGGTCGAGAAGGGCGCCGGCACCGTGCAGCGCCAGCAGCAGACCCGCTCGGATCTTCAGGCGCAGCAGGCGAACACCGAGCGCGCCAAGACCGCGGTCTCGGCCGCGCAACTCGGTATCAAGACGCTTCAGGCTCAGCTCGAAGGCGCCAACGCGCAACTCGATCAGTCGCAATCGCAGCTCGATCAGGCGAACCTGAACCTGCAATATACCAGTGTCGTCGCTGTGCAGTCCGGCCGCGTCGTCAAGCTCAGCGGTGCCAAGGGCACCTTTGTCACCGCAGGGCAGAGTCTGATGATGTTCGTACCCGACGAGGTCTGGATCGTCGCCAACTACAAGGAAACCCAGCTCAACGACATGCGGCCGGGCCAGCCCGTCGAAATCCGGATTGATGCCTATCCCGGGCGCAAGCTGACCGGCCACGTCGATTCCGTGCAGCCGGGCTCTGGCACTGCCTTCAGCCTGTTGCCTGCGGAGAACGCCACCGGCAATTACGTCAAGGTGGTGCAGCGCGTGCCGGTGAAGATCGTCGTCGACAACTGGCCGGCCGATCTGCCGGTTGGTCCCGGCATGTCGGTGGTGCCCTGGACGAAGGTGCGATGACGGACGTCGCGGAAGGCGGAGCCTCCGCGGGAGGGTGGTCGCCGGAGCGCTCGGCGGCCGGCGGGCACAACCCCTATCTGATCGCCTTCGTCGTTTCGATCGCGACCTTCATGGAGGTGCTCGACACGACCATCGCCAATGTCGCGCTGCGTCACATCGCCGGAGGTCTGGCAGTCGGCATCGACGAGAGCACCTATGTCATCACCAGCTATCTCGTCGCCAACGCCATCGTGCTGTCGATCTCGGGCTGGCTCTCGACCGTCATCGGCCGCAAACGCTTCTACATGATCTGCGTCGCGACCTTCACGGTCTCGTCGTTGTTGTGTGGCTTCGCCTGGAATTTGCAGTCGCTGGTGCTGTTCCGCATCTTGCAGGGTCTCGGCGGCGGCGGCATGGCGACCAGCGAGCAGGCGATCCTCGCCGACTCCTTTCCGCCGCAGAAGCGGGGCCAGGCCTTTGCCATCTACGGCGTCGCCGTCGTGGTCGCGCCGGTGATCGGCCCGACGCTGGGTGGCTGGATCACCGATACCTACAGCTGGCACTGGGTCTTCCTGATCAACGTGCCGATGGGGCTGCTCTCCCTGTTCCTGGTCGGCACGCTGGTCAAGGAGCCATCGGGGGCGGAGGAGGAGAGGGAGAAGCTGCTGAGCAAGGGCCTGCGGGTCGACTATATCGGCTTCGCACTGGTCGCGATCGGGCTCGGCTCGCTCGAGTACGTGCTCGACGAAGGCCAGCGCAACGACTGGTTCGGCTCCAACATGATCGTGTTTTTCGCGGTGCTTTCGGCAGCGTCACTGCTGGCGCTGATCCCGTGGGAACTGACGCGCGAGGATCCCATCATCGATCTCCGCCTGCTCGGCCGGCGTCAATTCGCAGCCTGCTTCCTGGTCATGCTCGGCACCGGCGCGGTGCTGATCTCCACGACCCAGATCCTGCCGCAACTGCTCCAGACCGAGCTGAACTACACGGCACTGCTGGCCGGTCTCGCGTTGTCACCGGGCGGCATTGCCACCTTGTTGCTGATGCCGGTGGTCGGCCGCCTCGTCAGCGCGGTGCAGCCGAAATATCTCATCATGTTCGGCGCCACGGTGGTCGCGTTCTCGATGTGGCATCTCACGGGGCTGACCGGCGATATCACCTATGGCTATGCCGCGCTGTCGCGCATTTTCCTCGCGATTGGCCTTCCTTTCCTGTTCCTGCCGGTCACGACCGCGTCCTATGACGGCGTGCCGCCGGACAAGACCAACCAGGCCTCCGCACTGATCAACGTCGCCCGCAACATCGGCGGCTCCATGGGCGTGGCGCTGGCGCAGACGGTTCTGGCGCAGCGCCAGCAATTCCACCAGAGCCGCCTGATCGAGCATGCTGCGCCGTCCGATCTCGGCTATCAGCAAACCATCGACGCGATGACGCGCTACTTCCAGGCCCAGGGCTCGAATGCGAGCGACGCGGCCTCGCAGGCGGTCGCCTGGGTCGGCCAGACCTTGCAGCAGCAGGTCGACTTCCTCGCTTACATCGACGTGTTCTGGACGCTGGCCATCATTGCCGTGCTGATGATCCCGACCGCGGCAGTGCTGCGCCCGATTGATCTGAGCGCGCCGGCGAAGGGGCATTGAGGACGCGACAACCTCAGTGTCATCGCCCGCGAAGGCGGGCGATCCAGTATTCCAGAGACGGTTGGGGGATACGGAGACGTCACGGCGTACTGGATGCCCCGGTCAAGCCGGGGCATGACAGCTGTGTTTGGAGCTACCTAAGCAATCGCCTTTGGCCGTCCCGGCCCCGCATGCACGTGCACCTGCTTCGCATGCAGCGGCTCGCCGCATTCCGAGCACACCATCACCGGGTCGAACAGCTTGCCGCAGCTCTTGTGCTCGTGCAGCAGCGGGCGGCCGCGCTCGTCGCCCATGTGGGTGTCGCCCCAATGCACCATCGCCATGATGATCGGGTAGAGGTCGAGCCCCTTCTGCGTGAGGATGTATTCGTAGCGCTTCGGCGCCTCGGAATAGGGCACGCGGCGCAGGATGCCGAAGCGGACCAGCTTCTTCAGGCGCTCCGAGAGAAGATGCCGCGTGATCTGGAGCGAGGACTGAAACGCTTCGAAGCGGCGCACGCGCAGGAAGCATTCGCGCAGGATGAGAAGCGTCCAGCGGTCGCCGACCGCGGCGACGGTGCGGGAGAGCGAGCAGGGCTCCTCGTCCAGCGTATCCCACTTCATATCCGGTTTTCCCGCATGGGTTAGTAAGTCAGAAAAAGGCACTGACTTGAATGGCCAGCGATATTTGTATTAGAGAATAGCATTCAGCGGTTAAGTTTGACAGTTCTATTTTAGAACTATAGCCTCCGGCCCAATCACATGCTCTCACCGGAGGAGGCGACCTTGCCCAAGCGAAACGCGACAGCCGCCGTGATCGGGGCCGGCGATTTCATCGGCTCCGAGATTGCCAAGAAATTCGCCGCCGAAGGCTTTTCGATCTATGCGGGCCGTCGCAACGGCGACAAGCTCGCGCCGCTGGTGCAGGACATCGAAGCCGCCGGCGGCGAGATCCACGCGCGCTCGCTCGACGCACGGAAGGAGGAGGAGATCATCTCCTTCCTCGACGACGCCGACAAGCACGCGCCGCTGGAGGTCTGCATCTTCAATGTCGGCGCTAACGTCAATTTCCCGATCCTCGACACCACCGAGCGTGTGTTTCGAAAAGTCTGGGAGATGGCCTGCTATTCCGGCTTCCTCGCCGGCCGCGAAGCCGCACGGCTGATGCTGCCGCACGGCGGCGGCAAGATCTTCTTCACCGGCGCAACCGCGTCCTTGCGTGGCGGCAGCGGCTTTGCAGCCTTTGCCAGCGCCAAGTTCGGACTGCGTGCGGTGGCGCAGGCGATGGCGCGCGAGCTCAGGCCGAAGAACATTCACGTCGCCCATCTCATCATCGATTCCGGCGTCGACACGGCTTGGGTGCGGGAGCGCCGAGAGCAGCTGTGGGGCAAGGAGGCGCTCGACAATCCCGATCTGCTGATGCCGCCGTCGTCGGTGGCTGACTCCTATTGGCAGCTCTATCAGCAGCCGAAGAGTGCCTGGACCTTCGAGATGGAGATCCGCCCGTTCGGCGAGAAATGGTGACCGCGGGACTAAACTACAGTTAGACTGATCTCAACATCGGCAAAATTCCGGGAGGTAATTTAAGTGAAGACCGCGATCACCGAACTGTTCGGCATCGAGCACCCCATCATCCAGGGCGGCATGCATTTCGTTGGCTTTGCGGAGTTAGCCGCCGCCGTCTCCAATGCCGGCGGGCTCGGCATCATCACCGGCCTCACGCAGAAGACACCGGAGCTGCTCGCCAAGGAGATCGCCCGCTGCCGCGAGATGACCGACAAGCCGTTCGGTGTGAACCTCACCTTCCTGCCGACCTTCGCCGCGCCGCCCTATCCGGAATACATCGCGGCCATCGTCGAGGGCGGCATCAAGGCGGTGGAGACCGCGGGCCGCAGCCCGGAAGCCTACATGCCGGCGCTGAAGGCGGCCGGCATCAAGGTGATCCACAAATGCACCTCGGTGCGTCATTCGCTGAAGGCCGAGCGCATCGGCTGCGACGCCGTCAGCGTCGACGGTTTTGAGTGCGGCGGTCATCCCGGCGAGGACGACATTCCCAACATGATCCTGCTGCCTCGCGCGGCGGAGGAGTTGAAGATCCCGTTCGTGGCCTCCGGCGGCATGGCCGATGGGCGCAGCCTCGTCGCAGTGCTGTCGCTGGGTGCGGCCGGCATGAACATGGGCACGCGCTTCATCGCCACCAAGGAAGCGCCTGTCCATCAGAACGTGAAGAACGCGCTGGTCGCGGCGACCGAGCTCGACACCCGCCTGATCATGCGGGCCCTGCGCAACACCGAGCGCGTGCTGAAGAACGCCAATGTCGATCGCCTGCTCGAGATCGAGCATGCCAAGGGCGACAAGCTTACGATCGACGACATCCACGACCAGGTTGCGGGCGTTTATCCCAAGGTCATGCTGGACGGGCAGATGGATGCCGGCGCCTGGAGCTGCGGCATGGTCGCAGGTCTCATCCACGACATCCCCACCTGCAAGGAACTCGTCGATCGCATCATGACCGAGGCGGAACAAATCATCCGCAGCCGGCTTATGGGGTTCCTGGAGGGTACGGGAACGGCAAGAAAAGTCGCCTGACACCGCCAAACTTCTTAACCAAGGCGGTAGTTGACCGCTGGAATTGCACGCGACGCCTCCTAAATAGGAGTAAATTACTCCTTAACAATCAATTTCAGGAGGCGTCCGTGGTCCTGAAAAGCGTTCCTTTTGCAGTTGCCATCGCCCTCGTGCTCGCATGGGGCGGCATCGCGCGCGCTGACGACTACAAGCCTGACGAATATCTCGGTCTCGATCTCTCCAAGGCAGTCCTGTCGCCGAAGCGGCTCGGGCCCGAGACGCAATTCGCTCCGGTGGCGCTGGAGGCGAAGGGCGGCAACGAGGCGCGGGCCCGTGCCGAGCCGGTTGACGTGCCGAGGAAGGTCGCGGCCGAGCGCGTGCATGTGTCCGAGCCGAAGATCGCTCACACGAAGAGCGCAGAGCCGCGTGGCGCAGCACGCACCAGGCTCGCGCATCGCCACGGCAATCTGCTGGACGCGCAGGCGATGGACACCCGCATCCAGACCTGGCCGTGTCGTTCCGGCGGCATCTGCAATTGGAAGCATTAGTCGCGTCGTTCTTTCGTCACCTCGCCCCGCAAAGCAGGGCAATCGCATATTCTTTCAAGTGGATTGTCGCGGGACTTGCTCCGCCTCTCCCGCTTGCGGGAGAGGCCGACGCGCCCCGGGCGATGCGAAGCATCGTCCCGAGCGCGGCGGGTGAGGGCTCTCGCCACGCAGGGACATACTCGGCAAATTCTCAACAATCCCAACGCGGAGATACCCTCTCCCCAACCCTCCCCCGCAAGCGGGGGAGGGAGCAGACCGTCACCCACAGCCGCAGTTCGGCCCGTCATCTCCGCGTCGCAAAACCGTAGGCGGGGAGTCAAGAAACCGTAAGCCGGGAGTCAAACGGCGCAGGCACCTTCCGTCGCGATTCGACGAAGGTCTCCTGAATGGCAACGCTCCGCGCTTCGCGCGCATGGACCCGGCGACAGTTCCTGGTCCGCTCCACATCCAGCCTTGCCATCGCCTCGCTCGCAAAGCCGCGCATCAGCCGCGCCGCCGATCGCCCGCAGATGGCGGGTGGCATCCAGTCCGGCGACGTGTCGGACGGCTCTGCCGTGATCTGGGCGCGCGCGGATCGGCCTGCGCGCATGCAGGTGGAATGCTCGACGGTCGAGAGTTTTAGGACCATCATCGCGTCGGCGTCGCGCGACGCTCTGCCCGACGCAGACTTCACCGCAAAACTGCAGCTCGACGATCTACCGCGTGGACAGGACATCTTCTACCGCGTGCGGTTCGACGACATCGCCACCGGCATCGCCGGCGAAAGCCGCGTCGGCCATTTCCGCACCGCGCCGGCCGAGGGGCAGTCGATCTCGTTCCTGTGGTCAGGCGATGTCGCGGGGCAGGGGTGGGGCATCGACATCTCCCGCGGCGGCTATCGCGGCTATCGCACCATGCTCGACAATCGTCCGGATTTCTTCATCCACTCCGGCGATCACATCTATGCCGACTGCACGATTCCGTCCGAGCAGACGCTGCCGAATGGCGAGATCTGGCGCAACGTCGTGACCGAGGAGAAAGCGCAAGTCGCGCACACGCTGGCTCAGTTCCGCGGCAACTACAAATACAATCACCTCGACGAGAACTTCCGCGCCTTCCATGCGCAAGTGCCGATACTCGCGCAATGGGACGATCACGAGGTCACCAACGACTGGTCGCCGACCGGCAGCTATGACGAATCCGGCCACGAGGACGACGGCACCCCGCGCCTGGTCGCGCGCGCCCGCCGTGCCTTCTTCGACTTCATGCCGATCCGCGACATCGGCGCGCGGCAGGGGCGGGTCTATCGCAAGATCGCCTACGGCCCGCTGCTCGACGTCTTCATGATCGACATGCGCAGCTATCGCGACGAGACCTGGAACAAGGGCAACGATCATCGCGGCTGGATTCTGGGCGCCGAGCAGCTCGCCTGGTTGAAGCGGGAACTCGCTGCCTCGCGCGCGACCTGGAAGGTGATCGCGGCAGATCTGCCGATCGGGCTGATCAGCCTCGATGCCGTCGCACTCGGCGACGGCCCGCCAGACCGGCGCGAGCATGAAATCGCCGATCTGCTTGCGTTCATCAAGCGCGCTTCTGTTCGTAACATCGTCTGGCTCACCGCCGACATGCACTACACCGCCGCGCATTATTACGATCCGAACAAGGCGCAGTTTTGCGATTTCGAACCGTTCTGGGAATTCGTCTCCGGTCCCCTCCACGCCGGCACCTGGGGGCCCGGCGAGCTCGACAACACGTTTGGCCCCGTCGCGATGTACCGGAACGGCTGCAGCGAGGCCCAGGGCGAGAACCTGGCACCCTCCTTCGGCCTGCAGTTCTTCGGTCGCGTCGACATCGACGGCACAAGCGGCGTGATGACGGTGACCTTGAAGGACGTCGACAACCGCGACCTCTGGTCGGTCGACATCGTGCCGCAGCCGCAGGCGCGCCCGGCTATGGTTGCGCAGCATTCGTGATTGGCCGCCGCGCGCCTGCCGCGCTATAGTGTCCGCTCCCGCCACCTCTTTTCCATTACCGAAGAGTCTGCTCACGCGGCATCGCCGCGCGCATCCGGCGGGCTGAGATACTCAGGAGCCTGTTCAATGGACAATCTGAAAACACAGGGCATCAGCATGCCCAAGCTCGGCCTCGGAACCTTCCGCATGCAGGGCGATGCCTGCCGCGCCGCGGTCGAGAGCGCGCTGTCGATCGGCTATCGCCACGTCGACACCGCCGAGATGTATGCCAACGAGGAAGCCATCGGCGCCGCGCTCGCTGCGGCCGGCGTGCCGCGTGGCGAACTGCACGTTACGACCAAAGTCTGGCACGAGAATCTGGCGCCGGATGCGATCAGCCGCGCCTTCGATGCCAGCCTGAGTAAATTGGGGCTCGACCACGTCGATCTCTATCTCGTGCACTGGCCGTCGAAGTCGGCGAATTGGGGCGCGGTGTTCGAGACCCTGATGAAGCTGAAGGACGAGGGGCGCACGCGGGCGATCGGCGTTGCCAATTTCACCACGGCGCTGCTCAAGATCGCAGTCGAGGACGTCAAGGCGCCGATCGCCTGCAACCAGATCGAATATCACGCGATGCTGGATCAGTCGAAGGTGCTGGCCTATCTCAACGCCAAGTCGATCCCGCTTGTCGCCTATTGCCCGCTCGCGCAGGGCCGCGTTGCATCCGATCCGGTACTCGCCGAGATCGGCGCCAGGCACAATGCGAGCGCCGCGCAAGTCGCGCTGAAATGGCTGCTCGACCAGGATGGCGTCGCCGCGATCCCGAAGGCGTCTCGCCGCGAGAGCCAGCAGGCCAATCTGGACGCGCTGAAGATCACGCTCGACGATGTCGACCGCAAGAAGATCGCCGCGCTTCCGAAGGACAAGCGCTGCGTCAATCCCGGCTTTGCGCCGGCATGGGATTAGGTTGATCTCTATCCGCTAGCTCGGACTCGTAGGGTGGGCAAAGGCGCACTTGCGCCGTGCCCACCATCGCTAACCGAATGTCACACATCGTGGGCACGCTTCGCTTTGCCCACCCTACGGTACTGCATTCGCGGAGAGATACCCCTCATCCGGCGCTTCGCGCCACCTTCTCCCGCAAGGGGAGAAGGAAGAATCGAGAACACAAAGAAATGGCCCCGCGAGGGGCCATTTCCATGTTGCGTTGCGCATTAGTACATGTGGTGATGGCCACGCTTGACCACCACGACGTGGTCGTGATGGTGCCAGCCACGATGCCAGCCATTGTCACGATGCTCGCGCATTTCAGCGCGGGCGCCGTAGCCGCCGTGATGACCGCCCTTGATCACCACCGTCTCGGCACTCGCCATCGTCGGTGCAACGATCGCAAGCGCACCGAGAGCTGCAACCACATAACCAAGTTTCTTCATGATGTCCTCCTCCAACGTATTGCCAATGAGAACGGCGGATACGTGCGAACGTTCCGGAGCAACGGGAAGAGAATTCTGAATGGATATTCAGGATCAAAGCATGATCCGAAAAAGTGTGCCGCGGTTTTCCGGAAAAGATCATGCTCAAACGTAAAAGCTAATCGCAGCGCTGTTGCAGAGGCGTCGGCTCGCCGGTCTTGACGTATTTGCCGTCCCGGATCGTGTACGCGCCGCGCTCGCTGCGATTGTAGATCGCGCGCAGGCTACCTTGCTCTGAGAGCAGCAGTCCGAACTCCCGCGTCTGCTGCAACGAGGGGAAGTACACCATCACATTGAGCAGGCCTTCGGCGTTGACCGTGGCCGACACCACCTCGTTCTCGTCCTTGGCGTCGCCGAAATTGCGCCGGTACATCACCCGGCCGTCCTTCCGGATTTCGTAGGTGAGCAGTGCGCCCTTGTCGCGGTCGGGACCGACAGCGCAGTCGACCGCCCATGAGCCGAGCAAGCCCCATTGCTCGACCGTCGCCGCAAGCGTCTCGGCGCGCGCGAGCGACGTCAACGCAATCCAAAGCACCGCCGCTGCCATCCAGCGGCCCGAGCAACGCGTCATGTCCTGAAAAGCCCCGCCTCAATCGAGGCGGAAGTCTATCATTCTCTTGCGGGTGGTCCAGCAGGGGCTGACGCCTGGCGTCAGGCGCGCTTCTCCACATTGGCGCTGCGGGCCGGCACGCCGAACTCCTTGCGGCAGACCTCCGCCAGCACGGCGACGCCTTCGCGGATCTGCTGATGCGAGGGGCTCGCAAAGCACAGCCGCAGGCGCGAGCCCGAGTGGCCCTTGTTGGTCGACCATTCCGGTCCGGGATTGATCGAGACGCCGGCGGCAAGTGCTGCCTGTGAGAGCTTGAGCGTATCGACCTGGTCGGGGAGCTTCACCCAGAGGAAGATGCCGCCCTTGGGCGCCTCGAATTCAGCTGCGGTGCCGAACTGCTCGTTCAGGGCTTCCATCAGCGTGTCGAGCTTGGTGCGCAGTGTTTTCGTCAGGGCCGGCACGTGGCTGGCGAAATGCGGCTTGCAATAGGTGGCGAGCACCATCTGCTCCAGCGCGCCGGAGCCGGCATCCGTCTTCAGCGCCAGCATCCGCGACATCACATCCCAGGGCGCCACGATGAAGCCGACGCGCAACGCCGGCGCGATCGACTTCGAGAACGAGCCGATATGGATCACGCCGCCGTGCTTGCTCAAGGCGTGAATCGCGGGCGGCCTTTGCCCCGACCAGATGAGGTCGGCATAGCAATCGTCCTCGAACACAGGCACGCCATACTCGGCCGACAACCGCAGCAACTCGACGCGGCGGGTCTCTGGCATGATGCTGCCGGTCGGATTCTGCACGGTCGGAATCGTGTAGATGTATTTTGGCCGGATGCCGCGAACCTTCAGCTCGGCCAGCGTCGCGGCCAGCGCGTCCATGCGCATGCCGTCGTCGTCGAGGGGGATGCCGATGGTGTTCACGCCCAGCCGCGTCAGCCGCTGCAGCGATCCCTGATACGTTTCCTGTTCGACGATCACGGTGTCGCCGCGCGAAAGCAGCGTGTTGTTGACGAGATCGAGCGCCTGGAGCGAGCCGGAGACGATCATGAGATCGTCGACCGTGCAGCTGATGCCGGCATCGCGCTTCAGTTTTGCCACCAGGAATTCGCGCAGGGGCACGTAACCCTGCGGACCGTGCGCAAGCCCGTAAGTCGCGAGCGACCGACCCTCGCGCCGCAGGGCCTGATTGGCGGCCTCGATCAGCTCGTCGAGCGGTAGCTGCTCTGAATCGTTGTTGCCGCCGACAAAGCTGTATTTGGCAAGGCCCGTCCAGCGCGCAGAAGGGGCCGGCAGCCCTGCGGGAAACAGGGGCGCGAAATCGAAGCTGGACGTCATGGGAGCGTTCCTCGTTGTTTTTTATTGGGCGGCCGGCCTGGTGCCGACCGGGCGCCGCGATTTCGATGATGTCATCATGCCAGTGTTTTGCCCGACGGGTCAAACAAAATTCGTAAAATCCGCATCCTCATCGCGCGTGCCAACAAGGCATTGATTTTGCTGGGCGTGGCTACTGTGCATGGGGTTGTTTTCGTGTTTTCGATCTGCGGTCGCGACAGCATTCGCCGGAAGCAGCGGTCGGTCGACGGCCTTGATCCGGGCCGCTTCAACCCGCTTCACTTCTTGCTGACAGTCCTGGTCGGACGTCCCTGGCTGATGAAAGCGTAATGCGCATTGGCGACGCCGCCAACCATCAAGGCCTCGACCACCGGCTCGGCGATCTCGCCGGTGGCGGCCCAGTCGACGATGAAATTGGCTCCGGTCCCGCCGCGCACGTCGTCGGTCGGAATGAAGATCGAGATGGTCGCGAGCGGTTTTATCGCGACCGGCGCCTTCAGATAGCTCTCGACCTGCTTGCCGGCCGTGTCGAAATAGGCGATGCGCCGGACCACCAATGCTTGCGTCTCGGAGGCGTTGTGGACGCTCAGGGTCACCGAGAAATCGACCCGCAGCTTGCCCTGGCTCATCGCGACGCTGGAATAGGCCGGCACGTAGAAGCCACCGGAGACCGCCAGTTCCTCCTTCGGCAGCGCCGTGAGCAAATCGGCGAAGGTCTGTTCAAGGTTCACTTTGGGCTGCGCGGCCGCCGGGCCCGCGAAGGCGAGGGGGCATAGCAGCATTGCAGCGGCGAGGCCCGCCCGCATGTGACGAATTGCTCGCTTGCCGCGCTGCACTCGGTCTCTAGGGTGCGACGAAACGGACCGGTCTGGCATGCACGAGCTCATTCGCGACATCACTCTCTGTATCCTGTTTGCCTGGATGCTGGGCCTGCTCGCCCATTTTTCCCGGCAACCGCTGATCCTGGCCTACCTTATCGCCGGCTTCTGCATAGGTCCATTCGGTGCCGGCTGGGTCAAGTCGCAGGAATCGATCAGCGTCATCTCCGAGCTCGGCCTGATCTTCATGCTGTTCATGATCGGGCTCGAGATCGACCTGAAGAAGATCGTGCGGGCGGGCAAGGTGATCCTGTTCGCGGCCGGCGGCCAGCTGATCGGCGGCTGCCTGCTCGGCATCCTGTTCTTCGCCGGCATCGGACTTTCGCTCGGCGGCGGCCATTTCGACGCGCTCTATCTCTGCATTGCCTGCGCGCTCTCCTCAACCGTCATCATCGTCAAGGTGCTCTACGAGAAGCGCGAGCTCGACACCTTGCCCGGCCGCATCACGCTCGGCGTGCTGGTGCTTCAGGACATCTTTGCCATCCTGTTCCTGGCGGTGCAGCCGAGTCTCGCGAACCTGCAGATCGGCGTCATCCTGCTGTCGATCGGCCGCGTCGCGGTGCTGGTCGCGGCCGCGCTGCTGGTCAGCCGCTACGTGCTGCCGCGCCTGTTCCACCAGATCGCCCGCCGCCCCGAGCTGATCCTGCTCGGGGCGCTCGCCTGGTGCTTTCTTGTCGCCGAGACTGCCGAGCAGCTCTCGCTCTCGCGCGAGATGGGCGCGCTGATCGCTGGCGTCTCGCTCTCGACCTTTCCTTACGCGCTCGATGTCACGGCCAAGGTCACGACGCTCCGCGACTTCTTCATCACGCTGTTCTTCGTGGCGCTGGGCATGACCATTCCCGTGCCCGGCCTCTCGGTGATCGGGCTCGCCTTGATGATTGCCGCGTTCACGGTGGTGAGCCGCCTCGTCACCACCTTCACGCCGCTCTATCTGATGAAGCAGGGTCTGCGCGCGAGCCTGTTGCCTGCGATCAATCTGGCGCAAATCTCCGAGTTCTCGCTGGTGGTGATCCAGACCGGCGTCGCCGACAATCACATCGCAGCCGAAACGGCGAATGCGGCCTCCTTCGCCTTCGTGGTGCTGGCCGTGCTCTCGACCTTCGTCATGGCGCGCAGCGACGAGGTCACCCGCTGGGCCATCGGTCCGCTCAAGCGGATCGGCTTGCGCGATCTCGACCATGGCAACGGCCACGCCGAGGAGGGGCACGAAGGCGGCCATGGCGAAGCGCGCCGCATCGTCATCCTCGGCTTTTTCCGCAGCGCGAGCGCGCTGCTGGCCGAGATCGAACGGCAGACCCCGGTGCTGCTGGAGCAGATCACGGTGATCGACTTCAACCCCAATGTGTACCAGACCCTGCTTTCGCGCGGCCTGCATGTGATCTATGGCGACATCAGCAGCGCCGACACGCTGCTCCATGCCGGGATCGGCAAATCCGAGATGATCATCCTCAGCGTGCCGGACGCGCTGTTGAAGGGCGCCAGCAACGAGAAGCTGGTCCGCCACGTCCGCACCCTCAACCCCAAGGCCCTGATCGTCGCCACCGCCGATCTCCTCTCCGACGTCGCCGAGCTCTACGCGGCTGGCGCCAGCTATGTCACCGTGACCCGGCTCAGCGACGCCCATGAATTGTTTACGGTGATCGAGGCCGCCCAGGCCGGCCTGTTGGCCGACAAGCGCGCCGAGCTCGATGCTCGGCTTGGCGAGCGGCGCGAAGTGTTGCCCTGAGGGCGGTGCGGCCGTCTTCCGTCCGGGCCGGGCGCGCCTATATCCGTGGTATCTTCGGTGCAAGCCTCGTTAGCAGGTCTGCCTCCGGACATGTGCGGTTGCGTCCAGGACACTAGCGCCGGAGCCCAAGTCCAGCTAAGGCGTCCGGCTAAGCCTCCGGCCCATAACCAATAGAGATTGGGACATGCCCGATACCGTTCAGGAAGTTTTGCAGGCCTTTGCCCGGGGCGAGCTCGTCGTCGTGACCGATGACGAGGATCGCGAGGGCGAGGGCGATCTGATCGTCGCCGCCTCATTCTGCACAGCGGAAAAGATGGCCTTCATCATCCGCCATACCTCCGGCATCGTCTGCGCGCCGATCACCACCGAGGACGCGCGGCGGCTGCGGCTCGATCCGATGGTCGCCCACAACGATTCCGCCCACACCACGGCCTTCACGGTCTCGATCGACTACAAGCCCGACGGCGGCACCGGCATCTCGGCCGAGGAACGCGCCTCCTGCTGCCGTGCGCTGTCCAATCCCAATGCCGGCGCCAACGACTTCGCCCGTCCGGGCCACATCTTCCCGCTGATCGCCAAGGACGGCGGCGTGCTCTTGCGCTCCGGCCACACCGAGGCCGCGGTCGATCTCTGCAAGCTCTCAGGGCTGCCGCCGGTCGGCGTCATCAGCGAATTGATGAATGACGACGGCAGCGTGATGAAGGGCGAGCAGGTTTCCCAGTTCGCCGCCAAGCACAAGCTGAAGCACGTCACCATCGCCGACATGATCGCCTATCGCCAGGCGCGCGAAAAGCTGATCGAGCGGGTCTCGACCTTCACCACCGAAAGCCCGATCGGGCCGCTCCAGGGCTATGCCTACCGCTCGCCGTTCGATTCCATCGCCCACGTCGCGTTCGTCTACAATGGCGTCGGCGACGGCAAGAACGTGCTGACGCGCTTTCACAAGCCGAACATCGTCAAGGACACCTTTACCGGCCACAAGCGCATGGCGGCGGTGCTCGAGCACTTCAAGAAGTCCGGTCGCGGCGTGCTGGTCTATCTGCGCGACGGTGCGGCCGGCGTCCCCGTGGCCCCGCTGCCTGACGAGAGCGCGACGGAAGCCGACCGCAACCGCCAGTGGCGCGAAGTCGGCGTCGGAGCGCAGATCCTGCGCGATCTCGGCGTCACCTCGATCCGCCATCTCACCTCGTCGGTGCATGACTACAAGGGCCTCTCGGGCTTCGGCATCGAGATCGTCGCCAACGAGCAGCTTGAAAGCTAGCGCTGTCATTCCAGGGCCTGCGACGCGCATCCCCGGGATTCACGCAGACCGATACATCTGCAATGCAATTGCACTTGTTGCCGCGGCGCTTTAGTTTGTCCGGCAAATTTTAGACGGAACCAGATGCGAAAGGACGTTTCATGAGCGTGCGCCCTCAGACCAAGGACAAGCCGGCTGCGGCTTCCTTCCAGTGGGACGATCCGTTCCTGCTCGATGAGCAGCTGACCGAGGACGAGCGCATGGTGCGCGACACCGCCCGCGCCTACGCCCAGGACAAGCTGCTGCCGCGTATCACCAAGGCCTATCTCGAAGAGACGACGGATCGCGAGATCTTCAACGAGATGGGCGAGCTCGGCCTGATCGGCATCACGCTGCCGGAGGAATATGGCTGCGCCAATGCGAGCTACGTGGCTTACGGCCTCGTCGCGCGCGAGATCGAGCGGGTCGATTCCGGCTATCGTTCGATGAATTCGGTGCAGTCTTCCCTGGTGATGTACCCGATCTACGCCTATGGCGACGAGAACCAGCGCAAGAAATACCTGCCGAAGCTCGCCAGCGGCGAATGGGTCGGCTGCTTCGGCCTGACCGAGCCCGATGCCGGCTCCGACCCGTCCGGCATGAAGACCCGCGCCGAAAAGGTCTCCGACGGCTATCGCCTGACCGGCAGCAAGATGTGGATCTCGAACGCGCCGATCGCCGACGTGTTCGTGATCTGGGCCAAATCGGCCGAGCACGACAACCAGATCCGCGGCTTCGTGCTGGAGAAGGGCATGAAGGGCCTCTCTGCGCCGAAGATCGGAAGCAAGCTCAGCTTGCGCGCTTCCATCACCGGCGAGGTCGTGATGGACGGCGTCGTGGTCTCGGAAAGCGCGCTGTTGCCCAACGTTTCCGGCCTCAAGGGTCCGTTCGGCTGCCTTAACCGCGCCCGCTACGGCATCTCCTGGGGCGCGCTCGGCGCCGCCGAGGACTGCATGCATCGTGCCCGCCAGTACACGCTGGACCGCAAGCAGTTCGGCAAGCCGCTCGCCGCGACCCAGCTGGTGCAGAAGAAGCTCGCCGACATGGAAACCGAGATCGCGCTCGGCCTCCAGGGCTCGCTTCGCGTCGGTCGCCTGATGGACGAGGGCAAGTTCGCGCCCGAGATGATCTCGATCATGAAGCGCAACAATTGCGGCAAGGCCCTCGACATCGCCCGCGTCGCCCGCGACATGCACGGCGGCAACGGCATCTCGGCCGAGTACCACGTGATGCGCCACGTCCATAACCTCGAGACGGTCAACACCTACGAGGGCACCCACGACGTCCACGCCCTGATCCTGGGCCGCGCGATCACGGGCATTCAGGCGTTTTTCTGATTGGGTTCTCCGAGCTTCCGGGGCGCCTTCGGGGCGCCCCGGAATGACGTCAAAGAACAAAGAAGAAGCCATGTCCGACAACGACGACGTCCCGTTCAACCGCAACTTTCCGCTTAAGGCCGGTGTCGTCGAGGAAGTCCGCCCTGGCGTGCGGCGGGTGCTCTGTAACAATCCGAGCCCGTTCACCTTCACCGGTACCGTCAGCTACATCGTAGGCACCGGCAACGTCGCGATCATCGATCCCGGTCCCGACAATGAGGCCCATGCGGCCGCGCTGCTCGATGCCGTGCGCGGCGAGACGGTGAGCCATATCTTCGTCACCCACACCCACCGCGACCACTCGCCCAATACACCGCGCATCAAGCAGGCGACCGGCGCGCCGGTTTATGCCGAAGGCCCGCACCGCGCCTCGCGCCCCCGCTTTGAGAGCGAGAAGCACAATCCGGAATCCGGCTCCGATCGCGACTTCGTCCCCGATATCAGGATCGCTCATGGTGACGTCGTCGAAGGCTCCGGCTGGCGGCTCGAGGCCGTGGCGACGCCCGGTCACACCGCCAACCATCTCGCCTTTGCCTGGCCCGAGCGAAAGTTCAGCTTCGTCGGCGATCACGTCATGGGCTGGTCGACCTCGATCGTGGCGCCGCCCGACGGCTCGATGATCGACTACATGGAATCGCTCGACCGGCTCGCTGCGCGCGAGGAGGATCTGTATTTCTCCGGCCATGGTCCGGAGATCGCGGAGGGTCAGCGCTTCGTGCGTTTCCTGATCCGCCACCGCAAGGCGCGCGAGGCCTCGATCCTGCACCGCCTCGCCAAGGGCGAGACGGATATCCCGACCATGGTGCGCGCGATCTATATCGGCATCGATCCCAGGCTGACCACGGCCGCCGGCTATTCCGTGCTGGCGCATCTGGAGGACCTCGTCGCGCGCGGCGTTGTCGCGACGGACGGCGATCCCGTGATCGGCGGGACGTATCGGATGGCCAACGCCTAGCTCGCCGTCACTTCTTCACCGTCTTCGCCGGCGCCTTCGGCGGCGCGACCGGGGTCTTCTTCACCGGCTTCAGCGCGTCGGCGTCGGCTGCGGTGTTGAGGTCGTCGATGAATTTCGTTACGCGCGCGGCGTTGCTGCCGAGATCGCTCTCGAAATAGCGCGAGGCGGAGCGGATATCGACGCGGGAATCGTCGCCGTCAGGCACGACCCTGATCGAGATGTCCTCGCGAAAGCCCATGATCGGCGTGCGCGCCACCGCCTCGATGCGGCCCATGCGGCGCGGTGGCTGCGGCTCGCGTTCGTCGATGACAGTCCATTTGCGCTTGATGACGAGCTGGCGCGCGATCGCATAAGCGCGGTCAACGGGGATCTCGAGCTCGATCGGCTCGATGTCGGGATAGAATTGGCGCTGCTGCTCGGCCGAATAGAGACCGGCATAAACAGCGGTGTTGGTGCCGTCGCCGGTGCGCAGGCGCGACAGCGCGTCGAAGCGCGGCGGATCGATCGGGTCGGTGGTGATGTCGTGGATCGGCGGCAGCTTGCGGTACAGCAGGGCCTGATAAGCGGGATAGGCGAGGATCGCCCCGTCGATCAGGAAGGCGAGCAGGATGCGCGCCATGCCGCGCGAGCCGTTCTGCCAGATCGCGGCAAAGCCGGCGAGGCCGAACAGGATGGAAAGCGCGGCGATCGCGAGCCCGCCGAAGAATGTCGCCAGCGCCGGCTTCATCTCCAGGAAGTCGAAACGGACGATGATGATCGATACCACCACCGCCACCACCGCGAACACGGCCAGATTGCGCGCCCAGCTCGCGAGGCTGGACACGGGCTCCGACTGATAGGGAGCGGAAAACCTGCGGGCCATGCTGTTCCATCACCGATGTGAGTCGCCGGGCGAGGGCACGGGCGACGGGAGCAAGCTGACCTAGCGCATTTTCCGCAGGGCTGTGAAGCGGTTTATCCCCGGTCCTGAACCGGTGAAAGTCCGGGCAGTCGCGGTCGAACCAACGGGCCGCGACGCGCCACATAGGTGTGTATGGCGGTTCGCGGGAGGGGCCATGGGGAAGCAAGGGCATATGGGGAAGCAGGGCAACGCGGAGGATAGCGGCGCGGCACAGCCGCGGCGCCTGTTTCTGCTGCGGCTGACGATCCTTGTCGCATTTTGCGCCGGATTGGCGATGTCCCCGGGACTATGGATGGGGCCCCGGTCTTATCCACAGGTGCCGGTCTGGTCGCTGCTGCCACCGATCGAGGGCGCCGTGGCGGCAGCACTCTATGGCGCTCTTTTCGTGCTGGCGGCGCTTGCCGTGATCGTTCCTCGCGCGCGCTGGCCGATCGCAGGATTTCTCGCCATTATTGTCGCATTCTGCCTTGCCGACCAGACGCGGTGGCAGCCCTGGGTGTTTCAATACAGCTTCCTGCTCGCAGCCGTAGGGCTCGCGGGCGGAGGCGGCGCGGCGCCGGTCGACGATCTGCAGACTCTGAACCTGGCCCGCCTGGTCATCGTCTTCACCTACGTCTTCTCCGGGCTCCAGAAGATCAACCTCAACTTCATGGAGAATGAGTTTTCCTGGATCATCACGCCGATCACCAGCCTGCTTCCGTCGATGACCACGCCTCTCGATGCCTTCGGCTTCTTGGTCCCCTTCGTTCAGGTGGCGTTCGGCATCGGTCTGTTGACCCGCCGCTTCCGTCGCGCCTCGCTCGCGGCCGCGGTTGGCATGCATGTCTTCATTCTGGCGATGTTCGGTCCCCTGGGCTTGAACTGGAACGACATCGTCTGGCCATGGACTGCGGCGATGGCGGTGTTCGACGTGCTGCTGTTTTCAAGCCCCGATGACTTCACCTGGCGCGACATCGTCTGGAACGTGCGCGACCTTCGCCATGGCGCGGCAGTGGCGCTGTTCGTGGTGCTGCCGGCGTTGAGCTTCTTCAATCTCTGGGATTCCTACCTGTCCTCGGCGCTCTATTCCGGCAATCTCACCGAGGCGCAGATCTATCTCAGCGATCTCGGCGCGGCGTCGACGCCGGGCAACGTTCGCCCGTATCTGGTCCACACCTCGGAGAATACCAACGTGCTCAATCTCCAGCGCTGGGCGATCGCGGATCTCAACGTGACGCCTTATGCCGAAACGCGCGTCTTCAAGACCATTGCCGGCGATCTGTGCCACGCCCTGCGCGACCGCAGCCAGCTCGTGCTCGTGGTGAAGGAGCAGCGTCTGTTCTTCAGCCGCCCGGAGGTTGGCCTTCGCTGTTCGCAATTGTGAGCGGCCCGAAACAATGCGGCCCCTCGAGGGGCCGCATTGCCGATGCCGTTGCAGTGCAGCGCTTTACGCTGCCGCGTTCGGGAAGCGATATTCCTTGAACTGGTCGCGCAGCGCGGTCTTCAGGATCTTGCCGGTCGCGGTATGCGGGATGCCGTCGACGAAGGCGACGTCGTCGGGCATCCACCATTTGGCGATCTTGCCGTCCATGTATTTGAGGATGTCGTCGCGCGTGGCCTGCTGGCCCTGCTTGAGCTGCACGATCAGCAGCGGCCGCTCGTCCCATTTGGGATGGAAGACGCCGATCACGGCGGCCTCCGCCACCGCCGGATGGCCGACCGCGAGGTTTTCGAGGTCGATCGAGGAGATCCACTCGCCACCGGACTTGATCACGTCCTTGGAACGGTCGGTGATCCGCATGTAGCCGCCCTCGTCGATGGTTGCGACGTCGCCGGTGTCGAAGAAGCCCTCCTCGTCGAGGATGTTCGCATCGAGACGGAAGTAGGCCTTGGCGACCGCCGGGCCCGAGACCTTGAGGCGGCCAAAGGTCTTGCCGTCCCAGGGCAGCTCCTTGCCGGCATCGTCGGTGATCTTCATTTCGACCGCGAAGGGCGCATAGCCCTGCATTTGCAGCACGTCGAGCTGCGCATCGCCGGTCGCGTTCTGGAACGGCGGCTTCAGCGCCGAGACGCTGCCGATCGGGCTCATCTCGGTCATGCCCCAAGCATGACGGACGTTCGAGCCCATGTCGAGGAAGGCCTTGATCATCGAGCGCGGCATCGCCGAGCCGCCGCAGATCACCATCTTCAGGTCCGGCAGCTTCAGATTATTGGCGGTCATGTGCTGGAGCAGCATCAGCCACACCGTCGGCACGCCGGCGGTGTGCGTCACTTTCTCGGTGGAGAGCAGCTCGTAAACCGAGGCGCCGTCGAGCTTGGGCCCGGGCATCACCAGCTTGGTGCCCTGCGAGGGCGCGGAGAAGGCGATGCCCCAACTGTTGGCATGGAATAGCGGAACCACCGGCAGCATCGTCTCCGAGGCGCTGGTGCCGAGCGCGTCGACATTGTTGGCCATCAGCGCGTGCAGCACGTTGGAGCGATGCGAATACAGCACGCCCTTCGGGTCGCCGGTCGTGCCGGACGTGTAGCACATCGCCGCCGCCGTGTTCTCGTCAAAGTCCTTCCATTTGAATTTGCCGTCGGCCTCGGCGATCCAGTCCTCGTAGGCCACGACGTTCTTCAACGTGGTCTCGGGCATATGCGCCTTGTCGGTGAGGATGATGTACCGTTCGACGCTCGGCAGCTTGTCGGCGAGCTTTTCCAACACGGGGACGAAGGTGAGGTCGACCATCACGATGCGGTCTTGCGCATGGTTGATGATCCAGCCGATCTGCTCGGGGAAAAGCCGGGGATTGACGGTATGGCAGATGGCGCCGATGCCCATGATGCCGTACCAGACCTCGAGATGGCGCCAGGTGTTCCAGGCGATCGTGGCGACGCGGTCGCCGAGCTTGATGCCGTCGCGCTCCAGCATCTGCGAGACCTTGAGCGCGCGCTGGTGGATTTCGGCGTAGGTGGTGCGATGGATCGGTCCCTCGACCGATCGCGTCACGACCTCCTGCTTGCCATGAATCTTGGCGGCGTGTTCGATGATCCGGTGGCAGAGCAGGGGCCAATCTTGCATCAAGCCGAGCATTCAGACGTTCCTCCGAGAAGTCGCTGGGCGCGTTATCGCTCTCAGCGCAGGGCCAAAGAATTGTCATGAGTTTTAGCCTGCCGGACTTTCGCCGCAAATGGTCTTGTCGCGGCAATATGTCCGCCCGCGCGGCAATGGTTACCGCTGCGCTGGGGCTAACGCTTGTGCTCGCGGATCGGGTGGAGGCGCGAAACTATGCTGCACCGCTCGATATCTTTGGTCTTGGCACCCCACGGCCGCGCGGGAGCGCTCATTCCGCCAAGCTACCGCTCAAGATACCGCTACCAAAGCCTCGCCCCGAGGAGGCCCCCAAAGCAACGGAGGCCGCGCCGGAGACCGACGGCAAGCCTTCGCTAGACAAGCCTTCCCCGGACAAACCCAGCAGACCGGCCGAGGCCGCGCCGCTGCCCGAGAAGCAGCTCTCGGCTTGTCGTATCGCGCTGACCGAGGAGATCGCGGTCGCGCCGTCGATTCCCGATATCCATGGCCCCGGCGCCTGCGGCGGCGAGGATCTGGTACGGCTGGAAGCGATCGTGCTGCCGGACAAGCGCAAGGTCGCAGTCAAGCCCGCGGCGATCCTCCGCTGCACCATGGCATCGGCGATCGCCGATTGGGTCCGCACCGACATGGTGCCGCTGGCCGCGAGCCTCGGCTCGACCATCACCGACCTCGACAATTTCGACAGTTTTGAGTGCCGCGGCCGCAACCGCATCGTCGGCGCCATGCTGTCCGAGCACGGCAGGGCCAACGCGCTCGACGTGCGCTCGCTCAAGCTCGCCAACGGCCAGTTGATCGGCCTGACCGAGCGCACCATGTCGCGCGACGTGCGCGAGCGCGTGCTGCATTCTGTCTGCTCGCGCTTTTCCACGGTGCTCGGCCCGGGCTCGGACTGGTACCACGAAGACCACATCCACCTTGATCTGGCGCAGCGGCGCAACGACTACCGGATCTGCCAATGGAACGTCTGGGACCCCTTGCCCCAGGTGGCGCCTCTGCTGCCGGCCGAGCGCCCCGAGGAGGCGCCGCCCCGCGAGGTCGCGGCCAAGTCGGAGGGCACCAAGGATGGGGCTGACGATCAGGAGGGCGCGAAACCTGCCGCGCCGGCGGACAAGCCGGCAGCCGACTCCGGCAATAGCAAGCCGCCAACAAAAAAGCGCCGGTAAAACCGGCGCTTTTCAAAAACCTTCAGATCACGCGGAGATCAATTAGTTGCTGGTCTGATAACCGCCGCCCTGGAGGGCCAGCCGCGAATTGTACGGCGAGTCGCCGTGCTTGGGCTCGAGCACAACCACGATGGTGCCGAGCTTGACGCGGCCGTAAAGATCGATCGCATCCTCATTGGTCAGGCGGATGCAGCCCGAGGAGATCGAGGCGCCGATATATTCAGGCTGGTTGGTGCCGTGGATGCGGAACAGCGTGTCCTTGCCGCCGGAATAGAGGTACAGCGCGCGGGAGCCCATCGGATTGTCCGGGCCCGGAGCGACGAAGGTCGGCACGCCCAGGCGCGAGATCTCGCCGGGCGTCGGATGCCACGCCGGCCATTCCGTCATGCTGCCGACCTTGGCGATGCCTGACCAGGCCATGGCCTCTTCGCCGACGGTGATGCCGTAGCGGATCGCCTTGCCGCCATCCATCACGTAATAGAGGTAGTGGTTGTCGGAATCGACCACGATCGAGCCCGGCGACTCCTTGCGGTGGTAGTCGACGATGGCGCGGCGGAAGGGCTCTGCGACCGGGGTGTTTTCATACCGGATCTTCGCGAGCAGTTCCTTGTCCTTCGGCTTGAAACTCTGGGTGTTGGTGGCCTCATAATGCGTGCCCTGCATGCAGCCCGACAACATGAAGCCGGCGGCCAAAATACCAAGCGTAACTTTCAGCGACGACATGATTTGGTTCCAATCGAAAACAACAAGCTTTCGCGGGGCTTGAGCCAAGCTCAATTCCACGACTCCTTGGACCCCATTATCGTTGAAATCTGCCACAATTCCAGCTTTTCAGGGCTTGTCCCGCGCTGCGGGACCCAACCTGTGGCTTTTTTGCCGCAATTTTTGCGACCTTGGGCCGGATTTTGGGCATGGAATTCCGGGTTGTCGATTCTGTGCCACAGTTGGGCCATGCCGTCGCCATAAATGCAAACGCCCCGTTAATGTGCTTGTCATCATGAACTTGTCAGAATCGCGCTAAGGGCTGTCATTCTGTCGCAGGCCCCTCTTGGAGTTGTTCATGTTTTCTGTGTTCGTTCCCACCGACTCCTCCCTGAAGAAGGCCGTTGTCGACGATCTCGCCGCTGTGCCGGAACACGCCGTGTGGATCGATCTGTTCAATCCGAACGCAGCCGAGGACAAGGCGGTGGAGAAGCTCTCGGGGATCGCGATCCCGACCCGGGAAGACATGCAGGAGATCGAGATCTCCAGCCGTCTCTATATCGAGAACAGCGCGCGCTACATGACCGCAACGCTGATGTGCCACTCCGACACCGACATGCCCCGGACCACGGCGGTGACCTTCATCCTCGGCGATCATCGCCTGGTCACGGTCCGCTACGACCAGCCCAAGCCGTTCGCCCTGGTCGAGGCCAAGCTGGCGCGGTCCTGCACCCCGGGGATCACCGGCGAGATGGTGCTGATGGAACTGCTGGACGCCGTGATCGACCGCTGCGCCGACATTCTGGAACGCTGCGGCGCCGAGATCGACCAGGTCTCGCATGACATCTTCGAGCCGGAGAGCGAGCGTCACGGCCACGCCAAGCAATATTCGCAGATCCTGATCTCGATCGGCCGCAAGGGCGATTTGACCTCCAAGGTTCGCGAGAGCCTGGTGTCGATTGGCCGCGTCGTCGCCTTCCTTTCGGCGGTTGTGGAGGGCGTGAAATGGTCAAAGGACATGCGCGAGCAGCTCAAGACCATGCAGCGCGACGTCGTCTCGCTGACCGACCACGCCTCCTATCTCTCCAGCAAGATCACCTTCGTGCTCGACGCCATGCTCGGCGTCGTCAATCTCGAGCAGAACAACATCATCAAGCTGTTTTCGGTCATGGCTGTTGTCCTGATGCCGCCGACACTGATCGCCTCGATCTACGGCATGAACTTCAAGTCGATGCCGGAACTCGAATGGACGCACGGTTATCCCTATGCGCTCGTCTTCATGGTGTGCGCCGCGATCGTTCCGTACTGGATATTCAAGTGGAAGAAGTGGCTTTAATAGTGACCGAGACCTTACGCCGGTCGCAGAGACAGGGATGATGGTGTCGCAGAATAGAGCGCCATTGCGGCGACGCGGTGATGCGTGTGCTGCGCCCCAATTCCTCCGGTAAAATTTGAGCGGTGGGCTGAACGTTTGCGCGAAACTTGTCTGCGATAAGCAGAGGGTTAGCCGCGAGGAAAAACCATGGTTGAAAAACACATAACGACGCCCCGCAACGTCATCGATCTGACGAGCTATCGTCAGGCCGTGGCGAGCGGCAAGGCGCCGTCGTTGTCGGCACGCATGTGCCGGCACTGTGGTGCTCCGCTGCTCGATGGCGAGAACGACGACGACTGCTCGACTGCATTCAACGCTGCCGCAGTTCCAAATGCTGCAGCTTTGAGGCTGCGCGAACGGTCGCGTCGGATTCGCCTGGATTGAGGAGTGGAAGAAGGGCGGGCGATCCAGTCTTGCGGCGGCGTTGTCTGGATCGCCTTGCTTCCCTCCCGTGGCCCTTGTCCCTGACGTTCAGCCGTAGCGTCTGATTCGGGGGTGTCGCGGCCTCTCCAAACACTTCCTATCTCTATTGGCGTTCGTGGCGGAGCCGAGTAGGCTTGCGCCTTGTGACATCGGAGACGCCGATGGGTGTTGAAATCAAAGAGCCTGCTAAGGCCGGGCACATGTCCGGCCAGCGCTTCCGTATGTTCCAGGAAGGTCGTCCGGACCATGAACGCTGGGAGCTCGTCGCAGGTGTCCCGATGATGATGACCCTGCCGACCATCGCACATAACCGCATCGCCGGAAATCTCGAGCATCTGCTGAACGATGCACTCGCTGGTCACCACCAGAGCCGTATCGCGATGCAGCGTCCCGGCATCGAACTCGGCTCGGGCGAATTCCGGCCGGAGCCGGACGTCGCCATCATCGATGCAGAGTACGAGCCGGACCAGAGGTTCGTGGACCGGGCCTATTTGCTGGCCGAGATCGTCTCCGCCACCGACGGCACACGTGTGCCCGACACCGAGACAAAGTGGATTGACGTCAAGCGAACCATCTACCTCGCTCATGCTCCTTGCGAGGCGGTGCTCATCATCGAACAAGATCGGATGGAAGTGCGTCTCGACACCAAGACACAGAACGGTTGGACCTCGCAGACGCTCGGTCCGGCGGATGATCTGAACCTGCCTGCATTCGGGTTGCAATGCGCGGTCGCCGAACTTTATGAGGGGACGCCTTTGCAGCCGCGGCGCGAACGAAAACGCTCTGCTTGAGCTTCGATTGTGATGCCGGGGCTGGTCTTGACCATACTGGAATGACGACGATCGCTACACGTGCTGGCCGCCGTTGATGTGGATCTCGGCGCCGTTGACGTAAGAACTGGTGTCCGTGCACAGCACGTAGATGATCTTGGCGACTTCGTCCGGTGTGCCGAGGCGGTGCATCGGAATCTGCTGGTCGACGATCTTCTCGGTGCCCGGCGACAGGATCGAGGTGTCGATCTCGCCCGGCGCGATCGCGTTGACGCGCACGCCGACGCGGCCGAAGTCCGAGGCCATCTCGCGCGTCAGGGATGCGAGCGCCGCCTTGGAGGTCGCGTACGCCGCGCCCGCGAAGGGATGCACGCGCGAGCCCGCGATCGAGGTGACGTTCACGACCGAGCCCCTGGCCGCCTTCAATTCCTCGATCAAGCCGCGCGCGATCATGATCGGCGCGAAGAAGTTGACGTGGAAGACGTGCGTCCAGGTGTCGAGGTCGGTGTCGACCGAACCGAGCCTGGAGCCGCCGGGACCTTTCGGCGAGATCGCGGCGTTGTTGACCAGCGCGTGCAGCATGCCGCCTTCGAGGCGGTCGCGGATGTCGGAGATTGCGCGCGCGGTGTCCTGGGGATTGCCGAGGTCGACCTGGATGTGGTCCTCGGGGCCCGCGTCCCACGGGCAATCCTCGGGGAAGGCATGCCGCGAGCAGGTGATGACGCGCCAGCCCGCCGACGAGAAGCGGATCACGGTGGCGTGGCCGATGCCGCGGCTTGCTCCGGTCAGGAGCAGCGTGCGGCGCGGCGCATTGGACGAATGCGGCATGGACATCTTTCAGGTCGGCCTAAAGCTCAAGGATACATCCGCGTCTTGGACCACGGCTGACCGGCTGCGTCACGGCGAAATTCGATGCGGTCGTGCAGACGGAATGGGCGGTCGTGCCAGAATTCGATGCGTGACGGCGTGATGCGCCAGCCGCTCCAGCCCGGCGGCCGCGGCACTTCGCCGATGACGTGCTTGGCGGCGACCTTTGCGATGGCCTGCTCGAAGGCGAAGCGGCTCTCGAGCTCTTGCGACTGCTTGCTCGCCCAGGCGCCGATCTGCGCCTGTTTTGGTCGCGTCGCGAAATAGGCGTCGGCCTCGGCATCGGTCACCGGCGTCACGTTGCCGCGGATGCGGACCTGACGGCGCAGCGACTTCCAGTGAAAAAGTAAAGCCGCCTTAGGATTTGCGGCGAGTTCGCGGCCCTTTTGGCTTGCGATGTGGCTGTAGAAGACAAAACCTTCGGTATCGAAGCCCTTCATCAGCACCATGCGCACGTCGGGCAGGCCGTCGGGATCGACGGTTGCGAGCGCCATGGCGTTCGGATCGTTCGGCTCGCTCTTGATCGCCTCGTTCAGCCAGGCCTCGAACAGCGCAAAAGGCTCGTCGGCGGCGGTGAAATCACCGGATGTTAAGGGTGTCTGGTGTTTCATCGAGGTCGTGTCGGTCATGTCTGGAGTCCGAATTGCGTCCCGCGGCCCAAAGCGCGCTGTTGTCTGCTACGGCCCTATATAGGGCATGGGGACGCGTTGGCCTATCGGCGATGCGGCCGTCGGGCCTTGCGATGACGATGATTTTGATCGGGCTCGGCGCCGGCGGCTGCAGTCTGTCCCGCACTGACACCAACGCCTATGCCAAGGCCGACGACAACGACCTCACCGGCTCGGTCGCACGGCCGGCGAAGGAAGCTCCGCCGACCGAGACCGATCTCGCCTTCGCCCGCAACGCCGCCTCCGACGTGCTGAGCATGGGCGACAAGGATGCCAGCCAGCACTGGGAGAATCCTGAAACCGGCGCGCGCGGTTCGGTGACGCCGATCGCGCAATCCTACGCCGCCGAGGATGGCCGCAAGTGCCGCGATTTCCTGGCGAGCTACGTCAACGGGACGACCGAAAGCTGGCTCCAGGGCGCCGGCTGCCAAAGCAGCCGTGGCCGTTGGGAGATTCATACGCTAAAGCCGTGGCGGAGCTGAGCATGATCCGGGAACCCATTTTCCGATAAGATCGTGCTCGAATCGTAACGGGTCGCTCCACTCGACTAGTTGCAAAAATGCCACTCGCCCCCCACATGAGGCTCAGCTCGGGCGGGGAGCCCTTTGAACAATCGACTTTCCCTAGAGGAGACGTGACGGATGCGCGACCCCTATGAGGTCTTGGGGGTGCCGCGGAGCGCCAACGCTGCCGCGATCAAGAGCGCCTATCGCAAGCTGGCCAAGAAGCATCATCCCGACAGCAACAAGGATGATCCCAAGGCCGCCGAGCGCTTCTCCGAGATCAATTCGGCCAACGAGATCATCGGCGACGAGGACAAGCGCAAGCAGTTCGACCGCGGCGAGATCGATGCCGATGGCAAGCCGCGCTTCCAGGGCTTTCCGGGCGGCGGCGGGCCGCGCGGTCGTGCGGGTCCCGGCGGCTTCGAGAGCTACAATTTCCGTAGCGGCGGGGCAGGCCCCGGCCAGGGCGCGGGCGCGTTCGAGGACATCCTCAACAGCATGTTCGGCGGCGGGGTGCGCGGTGCGCGGCCCGGGGCCGGTGGCGGCGCCCAGTTCGAATTCGACACCGGCGGGGTCGGGCTCGATCTCGACGTCAATGTCGCCATGTCCGTCTCGTTGGAAGAATCGGTCAAGGGCGGCGAGAAGCGCGTCCGGCTGCCCAATGGCAAGGAACTCAACGTCAAGATTCCGGCCGGCGTCGTCGAGGGTCAGCAGATCCGGCTGCGCGGCCAGGGCGAGAGCGCGCAGGGCCATCCTCCCGGCGACCTCCTGATCACCATCAGCATCGCAGCCCACCCGTTCTTCAAGATCGAGGGCGCTGACCTCAGGATCGACCTGCCGGTCACGCTCTACGAGGCTGTGCTCGGCGGCAAGGTCCGCGTGCCCACGCTCGGCAACGCCGTGGAGCTGTCGGTCCCGAAAAACACCTCCAGCGGCCGGACCTTCCGCCTCAAAGGTAAGGGCTTGCCGAAATCTGGCGGGACCGGGGATCTCTTCGTCACCGTCAGGATTATGCTACCGGACGGGAACGACGCCGAGCTTGAAGCATTGATGGAAAAGTGGCGGGACCAACACCCCTACAATCCACGTAGCGGGCTTGGCTGACGCATGATCCGGAAAAGTGTGCAGCGGTTTTCCGAAAAGATCATGCGCAAACAATAGGCTAAAGCGCGAGCCATCGCGCTTTAGGGCGAGATCGGAACTGAAGGGGTTCTCCTAAAGACTGAGAGCATTGCCCGTACGGATGATGCTCGTCATATCTGCGAGGCGTGGTAGCGCTTCTTGGCTCGCATGGTCGACGCGTCGACTGTCCGGCGGGGCAGCCGACAAAAAGGTGCGGCCTCGAGAGGGGGACCAGCGCGGTACCAAAAACCCCAATCGAGGCCGCCCGCGTCGATCGGCGGATCGAACGCCGCTCATATTCGCGTGAGCACCCGGTGCGATAATGAGACGCACACATGTCTTGATTCCAAATTTTCAATGTCGGAATCGAGGCACTGTGTTTGCGCGGTTGTTCAGCCGCCGGCTTTCTCGGCCTGGTCGTACACCGCTTGCGCCACCTTGGTGAGGCGATCGCGGTCGGCGCCGCCGCCGCTGACGACGTAGCCGACGCCGCGCTCGGCCCAGAACAGTGCCCCGTCCCTGTCTGCCTTGGCGTAGCGCATCTGCGTCGCGCCGTTCTCGGTCTTGGCGGTGTAGATCGTGTAGCGCTCACCGGAGGCGCCCTCATACATCAGGAAGGACGCCGGCCCGTTCGGCCCCGGCAGTAGCCGGCCGCCGACCAGTTTCAGCCCGCTCGCCTCCAGATTGGGTGCGAACACGGTCCAGCCGCAACGCCGGGTCAGCCAAGCCTGAAGATGGTCGCGCTCGTTGCCGCCGACCTCGACGGGATGGCGGACCTCGACGACATAGAGGCGGTGGGCATCGAGCGCATCCGTCGTAAAGCTCTGGAAGGTCGAGGGCGCGTTGGCGGCGCCATGCGCCACCCAGCCGGCCGTCCCGCCAGCGATGAAGGCAACCAGTGTGGCCGCAACGGCGCCGTAGAGCCATTGCCGCGGACGGCGCTCCAGCCGCTCGAGCTCCAGCCGGGCCGGCACCGGCTCCTGGCCGACGCTGTCGTAGCGCGCGTGCAGCATCTCGGCCATGGCGCGCCAGGACTGCACCCGCTCGGCATCCTCGGGATGGGCGGCGAGCCAGGCCTCGACGTCGGCGCGGCGCTCGGTCGGCAGCTCGCCATCGACAAAGGCGTGCAGTTCGTCTTCGGTCACGGGAATATTGCGGTCGTTCATATCGGTCGTCTCTGGCTCTGCGGCCCAAAATATTTGACGCGGTTCAACTGCGCTGCTTCTCTCTTCGTGCAGCGGACGCGGTATGCGCGATGCATCAATCCTGCCATCATTTCACCCGCCTGAGCGACGGACGCTCACCCTCCAGCGACGCTTTAACGTGTGCGCGGGCGCGCGCCAGGCGGGACATGACGGTGCCGATCGGCACGCCCTGGATGTCGGCGACCTCGCGGTAGCTCATGCCCTCCAGCATCACCAGGAGCAGCACCGAGCGTTGCTCCTCGACCAGCGTCGAGAGCGCCCGTTCGATGTCGCGTCCTTCGGCCTCCGTCCCGCTGGCATCCGGGTTGTTCTCCGTCAGCTGCATGAATTGCGGACGCCTTGCCAGCGAGCGCCGCCGATTCTTGTTGAGGTTGGTCAGGATCGTGTAGAGCCAGCTCCTGACGTCGCCTCCGAGAAACAATCGCTCCGAACGCAGCGCACGCACCAGCGTGTCCTGCACCAGATCGTCGGCCGCATCCGCATCGCGCGTCAGCGCACGGGCGTAGCGGCGCAACGCCGGGATCATGGCTTCCACGCTCTGGCGAAACGCACTCATTGCCGTCTGGACGTCCTTCACATCAGGCGCGAGCGCCTCAACGATCATAACACCCGAACGGAACGGCTATTCCGGCGCTGGAAACAGCGTTAACGCCGCGTATTAGGACTGTACCGCAGGGGAGCGCTGGTGTACCTCCAGACCTTAACGAGAGCCACGGGACGTTAGCAATGGCGCAGAATTCAGGACTGATGCAAGGCAAGCGCGGGGTGATCCTCGGCGTCGCCAACAACCGCTCGATCGCCTGGGGCATCGCCAAGGCATGCCAGGCTGCCGGCGCCGAGATCGCGCTCACCTATCAGGGCGATGCGCTGAAGAAGCGGGTCGAGCCGCTCGCCGCCGAGCTCGGCGCGCTCTTGCTCGGCCATTGCGACGTCACGGACGCTGCGACCATCGATGCGGTGTTCGACGTGCTGAAGGCGAAGTGGGGCAAGATCGATTTCGTCGTGCACGCGATCGCATTTGCCGACAAGGATCAGCTCGAGGGCCGCTACGTCGACACCACCGCCGACAACTTCTCCAAGTCGATGCTGATCTCCTGCTATTCGCTGACTGCGGTCGCGCAGCGCGCCGAGAAGCTGATGACCGACGGCGGTTCGATCATCACGCTGAGCTATTACGGCTCCGAGAAGTGGATGCCGAACTACAACGTCATGGGCGTCGCCAAGGCGGCGCTGGAGGCGAGCGTGCGTTATCTGGCTGCCGATCTCGGCGAGAAGGCGATCCGCGTCAACGCAATCTCTGCGGGACCGATCAAGACGCTGGCGTTCGCCGGCATCGCCGATTCACGCCTGCTGTTGAAATACAACGAGGTCAACGCGCCGCTGCGCCGCAACGTGACGATCGAGGAGGTCGGCGACAGTTCGCTGTATTTCCTGTCCGACCTGTCGCGCGGCGTCACCGGCGAAGTGCATCACGTCGATGCCGGCTACCACGTGCTCGGCATGAAGCGCCCCGACGCGCCGGATGTATCGATCGGTAGCAAGGACTAGAGCATGATCCGGAAAAGTGGGCACCGGTTTTCCCTCGCGACAAACGCGGAACGCGTTTGCGCGGAGATCATGCTCAAACAAAACTAACCCGGAATGCCCGTGCCCACGATCTACTATCTTCGCCACGGCGAAACCGAGTGGAATGCGCTCGGCAGGCTCCAGGGCACCAAGGACGTTCCGCTGAACGCGCGTGGCCGCGGCCAAGCGGTGCAGGCAGGCCTCATCCTGGCCGATCTCCTCAAGCGCGACGGCCGCGACAAGACGACGCTGCCCTATGTATCGAGCCCGCTCGGCCGCGCCCGCCAGACCATGGAACTCGCGCGCAGTAAGCTCGAATTGACGGTCGCGGATTATGCGCTGGACGATCGCCTGCGCGAGATCGGCTATGGCGTCTGGGAAGGGCTGACGCTGGCCGAGAGCGAGGCGAAAGATCCCGAGATTTATGCCAGGCGCCTCGCGGACAAATGGACGGTGGGGCCCGCGGGCGCGGAGACCTACGCCGAGGTGCAGGTCCGCGTTCGCGCCTGGTACGACGAGCTTCGGACCGACACCGTTGCGGTCGCGCATGGCGGCACCTGCCGGGCCCTGATGGTCTCGCTCGGCCTGGAGACGCCGGCCAGCGCCGCCGAGCTCTATATCGAGCAGGGCGCCGTCTACGTGTTCCGCGACGGTCGGCTGGACAAGTATAGTTAAGCCTTGAGGTCCTTCCGGAGCGACAGCCGGGTTTGACCCCCGGCCCACCGCGCGTTACCACACGCCGGAACCGAGCCAGCGAGCAGCGATGTCCTTCAACACCTTCGGCCACATGTTTCGCGTCACCACCTTTGGCGAGAGCCATGGGGTGGCGATCGGCTGCGTGGTCGACGGCTGCCCGCCCATGATCCCGCTCACCGAGGCCGACATCCAGCAGGACCTCGATCGCCGGAAGCCGGGCCAGTCGCGCTTCACCACCCAGCGCCAGGAGCCGGACCAGGTCAAGATCCTGTCCGGCGTGATGGCGCATCCCGAGACCGGCGTGCAGGTGACGACGGGCACCCCGATCGGGCTCTTGATCGAGAACACCGACCAGCGCTCCAAGGACTATTCGGAGATCAAGGACAAGTTTCGCCCCGGTCACGCCGACTTCACCTATGAGGCTAAGTACGGCCTGCGCGACTATCGCGGTGGCGGCCGTTCCTCCGCGCGCGAGACCGCGATGCGCGTCGCCGCCGGTGCGATCGCGCGAAAAGTGTTGCCCGACGTCAAGGTCCGCGGCGCGCTGGTGCAGATGGGGCCGCACAAGATCGACCGCGCGATGTGGGACTGGGACGAGATCGCCAGAAATCCGTTCTTCTGTCCGGACAAGGACAAGGCCGCGTTCTTCGAGACCTATCTCGACGGCATCCGCAAGAGCGGCTCCTCGATCGGCGCCGTGCTCGAAATCGTCGCCGAGGGCGTGCCGGCAGGCCTGGGCGCACCGATCTACGCCAAGCTCGATTCCGATCTGGCGGGCGCGATGATGACCATCAACGCGGTGAAGGGCGTCGAGATCGGCGCCGGCTTTGGCGCCGCCGAACTGACCGGCGAAGAGAACGCCGACGAGATGCGCACCGGCAATGACGGCACGCGCTTCCTGTCCAACCATGCCGGCGGCGTTCTGGGCGGCATCTCTACGGGACAGCCGATCGTGGTGCGTTTCGCGGTGAAGCCGACCTCGTCGATCCTGCAGCCGCGCCTGACCGTCGATCGCCAGGGCGCCGACACCGAGATTTTTACGAAAGGCCGTCACGACCCCTGCGTCGGCATCCGCGCCGTCCCGGTCGGCGAAGCCATGATGGCCTGCGTGCTGGCAGATCACTTTATTCGCGATCGCGGGCAGGTGGGGCGCTAGAGCCCCTGCTTGAAGCTTTTGTGTCGCGGTATCAGCCCACCGCGCAGCTTGACGATCCCACAACTTCGTCGGCAAATGCGACCATGGAAAACCCGGAGCTCCAGCGCATCATCAACTGGCTGATCGACGGCGCCAGGTCGTCGCGGGGGCCGGCCGAGATGATCGCCGACGCCTGTGAGCAGCTGGTCGCCGCCGGCCTGCCGTTGTGGCGGTTCGGCGTCTTCATCCGCACGCTGCATCCCGAGATCTACGGCCGCAATTTCATCTGGCGGCAGGGCGAGGAGGTCGAGGTCGGCACCGTCGATTTCGAGATCCTCGCCACGCCCGAATTCGCGCGGAGCCCGCTTCGGATCGTGTTCGAGGATGGGCTGGAGGTCAGGGGTCGCATCGACGACATCGACACCAGGCGATTTCCGTTCCTGGAGGACATGCGCGCCGAAGGCGTCACCGACTACATCGCGACGCCGATGCGCTTTCTCGACAGCTCGATCCACGCGATCAGCTGGACCACGCGGCATCCCGGCGGCTTCAGCGACGACGACATCGCGACGATCCGCTCCATCGTCGCCCCGCTGGCGCGCGTCAGCGAGATCGTCACCCTGCGTCGCACCGCCGCGACGCTGCTCGACACCTATGTCGGCAACCGCGCCGGCGAGCGCATCCTCGGCGGCCAGATTCGCCGCGGCCACAATGACACCATGCAGGCCGCGATCTGGCTGTCGGATTTGCGCGGCTTCACGGCGTTGTCGGACCGGCTGCCGGCCGAGACTGTGGTCGATATCCTGAACCGCTATTTCGACTGCCAGGTCACGGCGATCCGCGCCCATGGCGGCGAGGTCCTGAAATTCATGGGCGACGGCCTGCTCGCCGTATTCCCGATCGACGAATATGTCGGCGATGCCACCCATGTCTGCACGCGCGTGCTGGAGGCCGCACGCGAAGCCCGCGCCAGCGTCGATGCGCTCGCGCACCCCGTCGGCGACGTCATCGAGCGCTTCCGCTTCGGCGTCGCGCTGCATGTCGGCAACATCCTCTACGGCAATATCGGCGGCGGCAACCGGCTCGACTTCACCTGCATCGGCCCGGCCGTCAATCTCGCGGCGCGGATGGAAAAGATCGCGGGCCGGCTTGGTCGTACCGTCGTCGCATCGGAAGCCTTCGCCGATGTCTGCCAGCACGACTGGCGCGATCTCGGCGATTTTCCGATCGCAGGATTTTCCAAGGCGCAGCGCGTGTACGGGATCGCCGAAGAGACGCCCGTGGTGATGGCGTGATGCGACGAGATTGCTGATGACCGTCAAATTCCGCCAGATCCAGGTCGCCGAGACCGACGCCTTTCGGGCCGCCGTCGACATCGTCGCCCGCGAGCGCAAATACATCGCGCTGGTCGAGGCGCCGCCGATCGAGCAGGTTCGCGCCTTTGTCGCACGCAATGTCGAGCGCGGCTACCCGCAGATCGTCGCCGTCGTCGACGGCGCCGTGGTTGGATGGTGCAACGTGCCGCCCGCGAGCCGCGCCGTCTCGTCGCATGTCGGCGATCTCTTTATGGGGCTTCTGCCAGACTTCCGCGGCAAAGGCTTTGGCGAGCGGCTGTTGCGGCACGCTGTCCAGGCCGCGGATGTATTCGGCTTCCGACGCATCGAGCTCGGCGTCTTCGCGACCAACACCGCCGCTGCCGCCCTTTATCGCAAGGTCGGGTTCGTCGAAGAGGGCACCAAGCGGATGGCGATCCTGGTCGACGGCACCTATCACGACGAAATCATCATGGCGCGCCTCAAGGGCTAGCTTGAGCCGGTGCTTCCTATTCCTCCGGCTCCGTCGTGAACAGCAGCGGATAGCCCTTGGTGCGGGCGGCATCGGTTGCACGCGTCGCCTTGGTCTCGGCGACGTCCTTGGCGAACACGGCGACGACGCAGGCGCCGAGCTTGTGCGCGGTGATCATGACCTTGTAGGCCTGATCCTCGGTCATGCGGAATTCGGCCTTCAGGATCATGGTGACGAACTCACGCGGCGTGTAGTCGTCGTTGATCAGGATGACCTTGTGCAGCTTGGGCCGCTCGACCTTGGTCCTGGTCCTGGTTTTCGGTTTGGTAACGGTGTCGTTCATTCCGCCTCCCGGAAACGGCGGGCTGGGGTTCCTGCCAGAGCGATCAACTCGTGGCCTTCTCACCATATTGCAGGACCTGCACCTTCTCCAAGGTGATCAGCCCGCTCGACATCATGCCATCCAGGATGGGCAGGAATGCGTTGATGTTGTCCTCGCTGTCGACGATCTCGATCAGCAGCGGCAGATCCTCCGACAGCCGCAGGATCTTCGAGGTATGCAGCCGGCTCGACTTGCCGAACCCCATGGGGCCGCGCAACACGGTGGCGCCTGCAAGGTGCAGCTCACGCGCCTTCAGCACGATTGCTTCATAGAGCGGCTTGCCGTCGCAATGGTCGCTCTCGCCGATGAATATTCGGATGGAGACTGCCTGATTGGGAATTTGCATGGTCAGCTCCTTTTCAAGCGGTTGTAGCGGCTCGCCATCATATGGCCGAGCCACACCGACACCAGCCAGCAGACGACGGACGCCGCGACATAGGCGAGCGCGGTCAATTTCAGGCCGCCATGGAACAGGCGGAAGGTTTCCAGGCTGAAGGCCGAGAAGGTGGTATAGCCGCCGCAGAAGCCGGTCATGACGAACTGCCGGTGCTCGGGCCGCGCCAGTACGCGGCCGTCCGGACCGGTCAGCGTCGCATAGAAGCCGATGATCAGAGATCCCGTGGCGTTGATGAACAGCGTCGCAAAGGGAAAACCCGGACCGGTGTCGAGCGCGAGCCCGACCAGATAGCGCGTCAAGCCACCGACAATGCTGCCGGCGGAAACCCAGGCATAAAGTATCACGCTGGGCCAGCGGTCGGTGAAAGAAGGCAATTTCATCCGCCTCTAGCCTCCAAAGCGGTCGGCGAGGAAGAAGCCGCAACTGACGGCGAAAAGGCACAGCCCGACCGAGAAGGCGACGTTGCCGAGCGCAGAGAGCGACTCGCCGTTGCGGGTGAGCGTCAGCGTTTGCAGGCTGAAAGAGGAGACCGTGGTGTAGCAGCCGAGGAAACCGGTGACCGCGAACAGCCAAGGATTGGGCGAGGCCAAGACCGAGCCGGGATGCGTCGCCAGCGCGCCGAAGATACCGATCAGGAAGGCGCCGCTGACATTGATGGTCATGGTGCCCCACGGAAACGTCTCGCCAAGCCGCCGGGCGATCGCGCCGGAGACGAAATAGCGCGCGCAGCCGCCGAGGATGCTGCCGATCACGATCGCGATCACTCCGCCCAGCACGATATTTGGCCTCCCGTCATCACTTGCGCTCCGCTGCCAGCCCATTGCCGATCATGAGCAACCCCACCAGCGCGACCAGCGCGAAGCCGAGCCCGGCGAGGAACGTGCCGGCCGGGCCGTAAACGTCCCACAGCGCGCCGGCGATTACGCTTGCGGCCAGCAGCGCAAGGCCTGTGAACAGGTTGAAATAGCCGAATGCGGTGCCGCGCAGGCTCGGCGGTGCAGTATCGGCGACGAGGGCCGAGAGCAAGCCCTGCGTCAATCCCATATGCAGGCCCCACAGCACGACGCCGAGCGCGAGGCCGGGCAGATTCGGCAGCAGCGCCAGTGCGAGGTCGGCGCCGGCGAGAAACACGAGGCCGAGCGCGAGCAGGGCGGTCCGGTTGATCCGGTCTGACAGCACGCCGGCCGGATAGGCCGAGAGCGCGTAGGCGATGTTCATGAGCACCAGCACCGCCGGCACCCACATCGCATTGAGGCCGATGCTCTGCGCACGCAGGATCAGGAAGGCCTCGCTGAAACGGGCGAGCGTGAAGGCGACGCCGACCGCGACGACACGCCAGTACACGGGCCCAAGTTGCCGCATGGCGGCGGTGTTGAGCGGGTTTTTCGCAGGCTCCCGGCTCGCATCCGGCTCCGGCTCATTGACCGCGAATGCGATCAGGCCAAAGGACAAAAACGCCGGCACCACGGCGACCCAGAACACCGCGGCAAAATGATCCGCCGTCCACCACATCAGGCCGATCGCGGCGAGCGGCCCGACGAAGGCGCCGACCGTGTCGAGCGACTGCCGCAGGCCGAAGCTCGCGCCGCGCAGGCCCGCCGGCGCAATATCGGCGATCAGTGCATCACGAGGTGCGCCGCGGATGCCCTTGCCGACGCGGTCGATGAAGCGCGCCGCGACCAGCCAGCCGATGCTGGGCGCGAGCGGGAACAGCGGTTTTGTCACCGCGGCCAGCCCATAACCGAGGGCCGCAAGCAGCTTCCGGTGGCCGAGCCAGTCCGACAGCGCTCCGGAGAAGATTTTCGTGATCGAGGCGCTCGCCTCCGCGATGCCCTCGATGAAGCCGACGGTGAGCGTGGAGGCGCCGAGCACGGTGACGAGATAGACCGGCAGCAGCGCGTGGATCATCTCGGAGGAGATGTCCATCAGCATAGAGACGAAGCCGAGCACCCAGATTCCCCTGGGCAGCCCGGCACGCGCAACAGTCGGTGTAGTCGTCGTCACATCCCTCGCCTTCGTTTCAGGCAACAAAAAACCCGCCAGCGGCGGGTTTGTCCATGCTCCCGCCAGAGGCAAAGGCTGATTGCCTCACCTCGAGCAGGAGTCATCAGCCCACTACGGTCATGCGACCGCCGGGCGGTTGTCGGGGGACTCCATCCCCATCTGTATGGTCAGCCTAGCATGGAAATCGCAGGGAACAAGTAGGCGGGGCGCTCTGTCCCATGGCGCGAACGCGCGGCGGCGCAAGCGTGGCGACACGGCGGCGGTTTCGCGCGGGCGCACGAAAATCCCAGCTCGCAAATCTCCAACCTGCAAATCTCTAACCCAATTGTGAAGCACAAGCGATCTTCGCGCTTTGCGGCAAGCCGTTTGCATGTCACCATCGCGTCATACGACGGGAGACTGCGATGCGGTTGCTGTTCTCGATCGGGGCTGTGCTGGTGGCCGGCGTACTTGCCGGAGGGGATGTCGCGGGCATCGCGGCACCAAGTCCTAAATTTGAACCGCCGAAATTTGAACCGTCAAGACATCAGCGACAGGCGGCCGACGGCGACGCGCAGTCGGTCGATGTCGAGCTGATCCTCGCGGTCGACGTCTCCTACTCCATGGACATGGACGAACTCGCGATCCAGCGCGAGGGCTACGCGCAGGCGATCCAGTCCAAGGAATTCTTGCAGGCGCTGAAGGCCGGCCCCAATGGCAGGATCGCGGTGACCTATTTCGAATGGGCCGCATCCTCCGACCAGAAGATCATCATCCCCTGGCGCCTCATCGACGGACCGGAGACGGCGGACGCGGTCGCCGCCGAGATATTGAAGACGCCGATCCGGCGCGCCTCGCGCACCTCGATCTCCGGCGCGATCGGATTTGCGATGCCGCTGTTCGATGAGGACCCCTATCACGGAATTCGCCGCGTCATAGATATCTCCGGCGACGGCCCCAACAACAATGGCGGCCCGGTCACCGTGGCGCGCGATGCCGCGCTCGAGAAAGGCATCGTCATCAACGGCCTGCCGATCATGGTCAAGGAGCCGTCCTATTCGACCATGGATATCGACAATCTCGATTACTACTACGAGGATTGCGTCATCGGCGGTCCCGGCTCTTTCGTCATCTCGATCAAGGATCGCGAAAAGTTCAAGGAAGCGATCCGCACCAAGCTGCTGATGGAAGTTGCCGGCCGCACGCCCGAGCGTCCGGTCGTGCACGTTGCGGACAAGGACAAGGAGCCGCGCGTGAGCTGCCTGATCGGCGAGAAGATCTGGTCGGACCGCTGGGGCCGCTAGAGGCCCATCCCGATGAGGCCGTTTGCCTCATCGCGTCAGGCGTCCGAAATTAACCGCTCGTTAACTGTGGCATGGTCCTAATCGAATTGTTTCTGAATATTTCTGACGCTGCGTCCGAGCAGATTCATGGCCATCGTCACGCAAAGCACCAGCCAGATTTCGCCCGCCAATGAGCGGATGTATCACCAGAGCGCTCTGCTCGGTGAATGGAAAGGCAATTGGGCGGGCAACAACCAGCCCGTCGGCTTCAAGGTCGTCAACATCCGCGGCAGCCGCGCACAGGTCGAGTACACCCATAACGGGCACACCGAGCGTGGTTTCGCCCAGATCAGCGGTTCGCTCATCACCTTTGGCTCGGTGACAGTCGGCACCAAGGACGGCAAGAACCTGGTGCTGTTGTTCTCCGCGGGCGGCGCCGGCAAGCAGACCGCGACGCTGGCGAAACAGGCGCCGCCGGCTTCCGACAGCCGCCTGATGGGAAGCTGGGGCGGCTATTCCAGTGACAACGGCAAAAGCGCGAGCTTTCGCGTGCTCGCCGTCAACGGCAACGAAGCCCAGGTCAGCGTCACCACCGACGGCATCACCCGTCAGGGCACCGGCATCGTCTACAAGAACGTCATCATGTTCGGGCAGTCGCAGATTGCGACGGATGACGGGCAGAACGGCAAGATCATCTACCAGGTCGGCATGAAGTCCTTCATGGTGCCGGTGACGAAATATCCGCCAGCGGATTCATCGTCCTCCGTCGATGTGACGGCGTAGCCCGCTTACGGCTGGGCTCCCCCGTTGTCTCTGCGCGTACGACTGTTAATTCCGTCATCCTGAGGCGCGAGTGGCGCGATGCGCAGCATCGCGCCGGGAGCCTCGAAGGATGCATGGCCCCGATGCAGCCGGGCCCGTCGCCCTTCGAGGGCCGCTGAAGAAGCGGCCGCCTCAGGGTGACGGTGATGGAATTACGCGCGCTGCAGGGTCCAGCTATTCTGCCTGGTTCGATCGCCAGCTTACGGCGCGGCGCGACCGGTGCAAGACCTCGGATGCGCATGCTAGGCTGCGCACTGGAGATCGCTTGCCAGATGGAGAACCTCATGACCGACGAGCATCCGATGATGGTTGGCTCCGCGACCGTCTTCGTCGTCTTCGACATCGAAGCGAGCCTCGCTTATTACCGTGACGTGCTCGGCTTTCAGGTCACATTCGAATATGGCGCGCCCTTGTCCTACGCTTGCCTGTGCCGCGACGAGGTGGCCCTGCATCTGCTCGCGGCGGTGGCAACGAAGCGATTGCCCGGGCAGGGCGCCCTCTGCATCTTCGTCCGGGACGTGGACCGGCTTTACACCGAGCTGTCCGGGCGTGGCGCGAGGCTCGTCAACCGTCCAGAGGACCGCGACTACGGCATGCGCGATTTCGATGTCGTCGATGCCGACGGCAATCAGCTCACGTTTGGAACGGGCACGGACGCGGCGGCCTGACGGCCGGCCGCGCCCGTCGCGATCGAGATCAGATCCGTGCTTCCAGGATCAGGTTGAAGGGTGTCTCGGCGGCCCGTCGGAAGCGCGACAGGCCGCCTTCGCTGGCGACCTTGCGCAGCCTTGCCTCGCCGGCTTGCGCGCCGAGTGCGAGGCCGACCTCCTGATCGAGCGAGGCCGGCGTGCAGATCATGGTCGACGCCGCATAATAGACGCGCCCGACCGGGTTGAGATTGTCCTCGAGGCGGTCGCCTGCGAACGGCTCGACCAGCATGCAGGTGCCGTCCTTCGCCATGGTCTGACGCACGTGGCTGATGGCGCCGACGGGATCGCCCATGTCGTGCAGGCAATCGAAGAAGCAGACGAGATCGTAGCCTTCGGCCGGATAGGTCTTGGCCGAGTGAACCGCGAAGCTGACGCGATCGCCGAGCCTGGCCTCGACTGCCGCCTTGCGCGCCGCCTCGATCGAGCCCTCGTGATAGTCGAAGCCGTAGAAGCGCGAATTCGGGAACGCCTCCGCCATCAGCCGCGTCGAGACGCCGTGCCCGCAGCCGACATCGGCGACCTTGGCGCCACGCTTCAGCTTGTCCACGACGCCGTCGAGCGCGGGCAGCCACTCCTGCACCAGATGATGCATGTAGCCGGTGCGGAAGAAGCGGGCCGTGCCGCAGAACAGGCATTCGCTGCGCCGGTTCCAGCCGACGCCCTTGCCGGACTTGAATGCATCCGAGATCTTCGGCTCGTCGAGAAACGCCGCGGCAATGATGTTGCCGACCGCGCCAAGGAACACCGGGCTGTCCTGGTCGGCGAGCGCCATGGCCTGCTCCGGCAGCATCGAGAACTTTCCTGAACCGGTATCGTATTCGACGTAGCCAGATGCCGCCTGGCTCGCCAGCCATTCGCGGACGTAGCGCTCCGCCGTTCCAGTAGCCTTTGCGAGCTCGGCGGAGTTCATCGGTCCCTTCGCGGCGAGGGCGCGGTAGAGGCCGAGCTTGTCGCCCAAGAGAACGAGCGACGCGTTCATCGCCGCCCCGACGTCGGTGATCATCTTACCCATAAAGGCATTTAACCTGTCGGAATTGACCTCCATGACAGCCTCCATACAAGCGTTGGGCATTTTCAAGGGTCTGCGCAATTGCGCGCTGCGGGACAGCGCCAGGCTTCGTGGTCAAAGCCGCAGCCTGAACTTGCGCGTCCTCTATGTGGGTCAATCAGGCGCCGGGGAGGTTCAATGCGTCAGCAAGGCGTAATCCTGGAACTTGATGACGCGGCAGCCGATGCTGCTCCGCTGGCATTCGCGATGCTCGGAGGGTATAATCGAGGAACTTTTTGACGGTAGCCGGAATGTCCAGCCTCGCACGTTCTTGTTGGTTCGCAGCTTTGTTCGCCGTGCTTTGCCTTGGCGAAACGCCCGCCCATGCGCAGGTCGCACCCCTGCAGTATTGGATTCCGGGCGGGGCTTTCGGTTTTGGCAGCAGCGCCGACAGCTACGGCAATTTTCCGAGCTTCAATGCCGGCGATGCCAGTGGCGGTTATGGCTTTCGCCCCGGTTTCTTTGTCGGAAGCCAGAGCGGCAATCTCGGTCTGAGCGGTTTCAGCCAGGCAGGTCTGGCTGGCAATTTCAGCGCGCTGTCCTATGACAGCACGCAGTTCGGCTACAACATGAAGAGCGCGGGCGGTATGCCCGTGACGTTCTTTGCCGGCTTCGACACGCTGAAATATGGCAACGGTATCGGCAGTTCGGTTGCGCCTCTGACCTCCGGCGCTACGCCCGGCTACGGCGGATTTGCCGGTGTCGAGTTCAAACCGACATCGAACCTCAGCCTGTCGTTCGGGGCCGGTTTCACCCAGCGAGGCTCGGGCCGCATGGACAGCGATATCAGGTCGGACATGCTGCCCGGCGAGTCGCCGGCGCTCGGCCAGTTACGACGCTAGCACAGAGGTTACGCTCGTCGCGTAGTATCACCACGGAAATCCAATGATCCGAATCTTCGACAGGTCTGTGCGCCCAGCCAACTCGAAGGTCAGGTACAACGTGCAAGCCACGGTATAGGCACTCAGCAGATTTCGGAAAATGAACGAGATTACGAAGAAGCGCCGTATACGTTCAGGCGAAGATGGTGCTCCAATTCTCACGTCAAGAAGGTACTTTTCGGCTCGGAATAAGATCACCCAGCTAATGACGGCATTTGCGGCAGCGGCAACATGCCATCCCGGAATAGCTTCGGGGACAAGATAATGAGATATCAGGCTCCAACCATATAAAGCTTCCAAGAAGCTTTTGAATGAAGTCCACGTAAGTAAGATGCAGATTTTGAAGCCGAGGATAACGAGAACTATGGTCGAGTAAGCACGTGAGAGTTTGTACTTGGTCAGCGTGACGATGCCTTCCGCGAAGTGACCGGCCGCCTCTTTCGCCTGAAGTGGTCGAAATATCCAGAGAAGAGGGCTCCAAATCAAGGCGGTGCTTTTGATCGACCATCGATAAAATGCAGCCGGGACGTACAAGAATATCGCGATGTACAGAATTCCTGCGACTCTGGCGGCGATCGATGGGAGTGAACGTAAGTGTGGCACTACCTTCACAAATCGCAAGAGGAAGGTATCCTCAAATCCAGGATAGCTTTCCAAGCCTGGGATGATTTCCGGCAGTGTCGCGCTGTCGGTGCACAACACCGTTTTACGCCAGTTGTCGGGTATTGCTGCTAAGCTATCGAGCGGTCTTGCGATCGTTTCGATGATAACCGCTGCGCTTTTGCCGAATAGAAGAATTACCAAGAGCAAAGTGAGAAGAGAAAAATATAGGGCTGCAATGTAAGTCTCCAGTAGGATGACGCAAATCAGCGTGAGAAAGAAAAAGAGTGTGCTCGTGAATGGCCCCGTACCGCGTTCGTGCAAATGGGTTATTGCCTCTAGCCGCGAAGAATTTGGAAATGCGTGTTCGAGGACCCGCATAAGCCAATGAGATGATGCCGCCGCGAGGCTGAGAGCTCTCTGGTTCGATCGTTCGGTTTGGAGCAGGAGGAATGGTGCCGCCGCTGCAGCTAGCACGATGTGCAAGGACGATCTTGAAACAGACAATATGATGAGACCCAGCGCAAGCGCGAGAGTTGCCTCTACAAGTGCGAGGACGGAGACTTTTTGCTCGTAGATAGTTGCGGGCGTCGACAGCCAAACCATAATGTCTCTGATCCCAAAGATCGGAGCGAAATCTCTCTAACATTCACTATGGCAGTCGCTTGCGCAACTGGTCTTAGATTTGTTGCAATGATATTCGCGGCATAAAATGCCCCGGTCGTCCCTTACCGAATAAACCGCGCCACCAATTCCACATGCGGCGTGTGACGGAACTGGTCGACCGGCACCACGGTTTCGATCCTGTAGCCGCCGTCGATCAGAAGCCGCGCGTCGCGGGCAAACGTTGCGACGTTGCAGGACACCGCGATCACGACCGGCACGTTGCTTGCCGCGAGTTTCAGCGCCTGCGCCTGTGCGCCCTGGCGCGGCGGATCGAACACCACGGCATCGACATCGCGCAACTCCGGCGGCACCAGCGGACGGCGGAACAGGTCGCGCGGCTCGGCCTTGATCGGCTTCAGGCCCGGCGTGCGCGCGGCCTTCGCGAGCGCGGCGATCGCGCCGGCGTCGTTGTCGTAAGCCGTGACACGCGCCTTCTCCGCCAGCCTCAGAGCGAACGGGCCGACGCCGCAGAAGAGGTCCAATACCTCCTTGGCCTTGCCGACGCGCTCGGCAACGAGTGCAGCGAGCGTCTCTTCGCCTGCGACCGTTGCCTGCAGGAACGAGCCCGGCGGCAGCGTCACTTCAGCGCGGCCCATCCTCACCGTTGGCGGCAGGCGTTGCAGCACCAGCTCGCCATGCCGCGTCAACCGCGCCAGGCGATGCTGCTCGGCAACGCGCGATAGCGCCGTGACCAGCGGCGTCGGCAGTGGCCCGGAGCCGCGCACGTCGACATCGAGACCATTGGCGGTGGCTGTGACCTGAATGTCGAGCGGCTTCGTCACCGGCATTTTCGACGTCAGCGGCTCGGCAACGGCCCATGCGGCATCGAGCGCGCCCTCGAGCGCGGGATCGAGGATCGGGCAGCGATGAATTGGAATGACATCGTGCGAGCTTGCGGCCGAGAAGCCGACCTTCAGCACGTCATGCGTGCCGAACCTTCCGTGCAGCGTGACGCGCCGGCGGCCCACGCCATGGGCATCGACCAGCGGCGCCACCTCGCAATCGATGCCGGCCTGCGCCAGCGTCTCGACCACGATGTTGCGCTTCCAGGCATGATAGGGCTCCGCCGCCCAATGCTGGATCGCGCAGCCGCCGCAGACGCCGAAGTGCGGGCAGAATGGCTCAACGCGCTCGGGGCTTGCGAGATCGACCGCGAGCAGCTTGCGGCGGTCGGGATGGCCCGCGGCATGGTCGACCTCGACAATCTCGCCGCCAAGCGTGTAGGGCACGTAGACCGCATCGCCGGTCGTGAGCGAGACGCCGTCGCCGCGATGGCCGACATGATCGATCGTGATGCGTTCAACCACGGCGCGCGCCCAGGAAGAATTCGATGTTGCCGTCGCCGCCCGCGATCGGCGAGGGAAACACCTCTATGTCTGTGCAGCCGAGCGACGCGGCAAAGGCCGTGATATCGTCGCAGATCTCCCGATGCACCGCGGCGTCGCGGATGATGCCCTTCTTGTTGTGCTTCCGGTCGGCCTCGAATTGCGGCTTGATCAGCGCCAGCAGGCTCATCGGGGCGGCAGCCAGCGACAGCGCCACCGGCAGCACGGTCTTCAGTGAGATGAAGCTGACGTCGATCACGACGACATCGGGCCGCGCCGGCAGGCGCTTGCCCTCATAGCTGCGAATGTCGGTCTCCTCCATCGACACGATCTTGGGATGATCGCGCAGCGAGGCATGCAGCTGGCTGGTGCCGACATCGATGGCGAACACCAAGCTCGCGCCATTCGCCAGCAGCACCTCGGTAAAGCCGCCGGTGGAGGCGCCAACGTCGAGGCAGACATGGTCCTCGATCTCGATCGGGTAGCGCTCCAGTGCGCCGGCGAGCTTGACGCCGCCGCGCGAGACGTAGGGGTGCGCAGGCTCGGCCTGGATCACCGCGTCCTCGGCGATCGTCTCCGAGGGCTTTGCGACCTGCTTGTCGTCGGCCGTGACGAGGCCGGCCTCGATCGCCGCGCGCGCCCGCGCCCGGCTCTCGAACAGGCCGCGCTCGACCAGCAAAACATCCGCGCGCTTGCGGGCAGGGGGCATCGGCTCTCCGAAAGAGGATTTGCGCTTATGGTACGATCAATCGCGCGGCCGCCATCCGGACGCAAGTCTCGAACGCGGCGAGATCGTGCCAGACGTCGGTCGGCGGCTCTGCCGGCGTCACCAGCGGGCAGCCATGCAGCTCCAGCGCATGGATCATCATGAGATTGTCGACAAGGCCAAAATCCTCGACCGTCAGCCCCTGTGCGTCGACCAGCCGCCCGTCCTCGGAGGTAACGTGCATGGAGCGACCGACACGATCGGCATAGGTGGCGGGATCGTTGGAATAGGCCAGGCAAAACTTGCGGCGGCCGGCCATGTAGCCGAGCTCGTAGACGGTGCCGGGATCGGCACCGGCGCCACGGAACGGGGTGAGATTGGCGATGATGGCGTCGGCCGCGTCCATCATGGCCTCGTTGCCGCAAAAGATCTGCCGCGACGCATCAGGCGCGGTGAGGTCGATGGCATTGTCGAGGGGATAGAGGCCGGTGAGGCCATGGGCAGCGCAGATCGCGGCCTTCCGCCGGCCGATCTCAACCGCATCCGGCAGGAACACGTCGGGACCTGCCAGATAGATCTTCATGGGTGACTGTTTCGAAGAAATTCAGGAGAGCTGCGAACCGCGGCGAAAGCTGCGCTCCCTCCCCCGCCTGCGGGGGAGGGCTGGGGAGAGGGTGTCTCCTCAATTGAGAACCCCAAGAGGAGAAAGCCCTCACCCGGATCGCTTCGCGATCCGACCTCTCCCGCAAGCGGGAGAGGTGAACCAGCTCAGGCGAGCTTGACCGTCTCGGTCTTGACGTCCTTGCCGAGCGCCTCGAACACCTTGGCGACGATGCCCTTGGCGTCGAGACCGGCGCGGCCGTACATCGCGGCCGGCGTGTCGTGATCCTGGAACACGTCGGGCAGGACCATCGTGCGGAACTTGACCATGCCGGTGTCGAGCACGCCCTGATCGGTCAGGAACTGCGCGACATGGGAGCCGAAGCCGCCGACCGAGCCCTCTTCCACTGTGATCAGCACGTCGTGGTCACGGGCGAGCTTGAGCACCAGCTCGGTGTCGAGCGGCTTCATGAAACGGGCGTCGGCGATCGAAGTCGAGAGGCCGTGGGCGGCGAGCTCGTCGGCTGCCTTCTCGCATTCGGCCAGACGCGTGCCGAAGGAGAGCAGGGCGATCTTGCTGCCCTGACGGATCATGCGGCCCTTGCCGATCTCGAGGGGAACGCCGACGTCCGGCATCTCGATGCCGCGGCCTTCGCCGCGCGGATAGCGCAGCGCGCTCGGGCGGTCGTTGATCGCGACCTGGGTCGCAACCATGTGCACCATGTCGGCTTCATCGGCCGCTGCCATGATCACCATGTTCGGCAGGCAGCCGAGATAGGCGTTGTCGAACGAGCCAGCATGCGTCGCACCGTCGGCGCCGACCAGGCCGGCGCGGTCGATGGCGAAGCGCACGGGCAGGCTCTGGATCGCGACGTCATGGACGATCTGGTCGTAGCCGCGCTGCAGGAAGGTCGAGTAGATCGCGCAGAACGGCTTGTAGCCTTCGGTCGCAAGACCGGCGGCAAAGGTCACCGCGTGCTGCTCGGCGATGCCGACGTCGAAGGTGCGGTCCGGGAACGCCTTGTTGAAGATGTCGACGCCGGTGCCCGACGGCATCGCCGCGGTGATGGCGACGATCTTGTCGTCCTTCTGCGCTTCCTTGACGAGGCTCTGGCCGAACACGTTCTGGTAGGCCGGCGCGTTCGGCTTGGCCTTCGCCTGGGTGCCGGTGGCGACGTCGAACTTGACGACGGCGTGATACTTGTCGGCGGACGCTTCCGCCGGGCCGTAGCCTTTGCCCTTCTGCGTCACGACGTGGACCAGTATCGGGCCGGTCTCCATATCGCGCACGTTCTTCAGCACGGGCAGCAGATGGTCGAGGTTATGGCCGTCGATCGGGCCGACGTAATAGAAGCCGAGCTCTTCGAACAGCGTGCCGCCGTCCATCATGAAGCCGCGGGAATATTCCTCGACGCGGTTGGCGCGGTTGGCGAGGATTTTCGGCAGGCGCTTGTTGATCTGCTTGGCCGCATCGCGCAGCGTGCGATAGGTCTTGCCGGAGTAGAGGCGCGACAGATAGGCGCTCATGGCGCCGACCGGCGGCGCGATCGACATGTCGTTGTCGTTGAGGATGACGATCAGGCGCGAGTTCATGGCGCCCGCGTTGTTCATGGCCTCGTAGGCCATGCCCGCCGACATCGCACCGTCACCGATCACTGCGATAACGTTGTTCTTGCCGCCGGCGAGGTCGCGCGCGACGGCCATGCCGAGACCGGCGGAAATCGAGGTCGAGGAATGCGCGGCGCCGAACGGATCGTAATCGCTCTCGCTGCGCTTGGTGAAGCCGGACAGGCCGCCGCCGGTGCGCAGCGTGCGGATGCGGTCGCGGCGTCCGGTGAGGATCTTGTGCGGATAGGCCTGATGGCCAACATCCCAGATCAGCCGATCGCGCGGCGTGTCGAAGACGTAGTGGATCGCGGTGGTGAGCTCGACCACGCCGAGACCCGCGCCGAAGTGACCGCCGGTCACCGAGACGGCATCGATGGTCTCCTGACGCAGCTCGTCGGCGACCTGGCGAACCTGCTCGACCTTGAGCTTGCGCAGGTCGTCCGGCGTCCGGATGGTGTCGAGAAGCGGCGTTTTACTGTATGCGTTCACGGCGATTTCCAATTTGTCAGCGCCGGAAAGATCGTTCCGGTGCGCGATGGGTTTGCACAATGTCGGCGCAGCGCGAGTCCTCAAACCGTTCGGAGCCACCTGCATGGGGCAGGGCCCCTTGTTCAAGCTTAGGTGAGCTTAAGTGCGCACCGGTTCAGTCTCTGTGACCCCTGTCACGAAGATCGGCTTCGTCCGTCCCAGCCAATTTCATCAGCAATTTGAAGCGCTTGTCGTCGGAAATCGGTCCCCACGTCAAAGCTAACAAAAAGCCACACTCCGCGCAGCTTTACACCAAAGCTTGGGCCAAAGCCAACCCGCCCAACCGATTACGGGTATGCAGGTGCAACCGGCGGGCCAATTTGGTTAATCGCGGCGCCGGAGGGGAAGTTCCAATCCTGCCCGGTTCCTTGGCAGGATTTTTGGGCGAAGGACAGGGATTTTAGCGGGATTCGCTGGGCCAAAACGCACCGGCGAGGGAACTCGTCAATTCTGGTGCCCGGCCACCCGGCCCGTGAACGGAGTTAGCGGCGTGCGATCTTGAAATAATGCAGGTGGGCGATGCTCGAGATGGGCAGCTTTGGGGCGGCGCCCTTTACTGTACGTCCAGCGGCGCGGTGCCGGTGGCCTGGCCGCTGGCATCGGTGGTGATCTTGTCGACGCGCGCCTCGGCCTGGCGCAAAAGTTCCTCGCAGCGGCGCTTCAGCGCTTCGCCGCGCTCGTAGATCGTGACGGATTCCTCGAGCGGCACCTTGCCGTCCTCGAGTCGCTTCACGATCGTTTCGAGTTCCTCGATCGCGCGCTCGAAGGTGAGCCGGGAGACGTCGACTTGGGTATTTTCGGCCATATCCGTTTCCGATTGCCCGATTCGCTTCTGGTGCAAAACAGCAGAGTTTTGCGGGCTTAATGTGGCGGGTCTGTCTTAAGCGCCCATCAGGGCGCCGACATGCGCCGTAACAGATTCTTTCAGTCCTTGCAGGTCGTAGCCGCCTTCGAGCACAGAAACAACGCGGCCCCCGGCGGATCTGTCGGCAAGATCCATCAGCTTGCGCGTGACCCAGGAATAGTCCTCCGCACGCAAATTCAGCGAGGCCAGCGGATCGCGGTAATGCGCGTCGAAGCCCGCGGAGATGATGAGCAATTCGGGGCTGAACTTTTCGAGTTGCGGCAGGATCAAATTCTCGAACGCCGAGCGGAATTCGGGCCCGCCGTCTTCCGAGGCGAGCGGTGCGTTGACGATGGTGTCGTGATCGCCGCGCTCGCCCTTGGCACCGGTGCCCGGAAACAGCGGCATCTGATGCGTCGAGCAGTACATCACGGTCGGGTCCGACCAGAAGATATCCTGGGTGCCGTTGCCGTGGTGCACGTCGAAATCGACGATGGCCGCGCGCTTGATGCCGTATTTGCGCTGCGCATGGCGCGCGGCGATCGCGACATTGTCGAAGAAGCAGAAGCCCATCGGCTTGCCGATCTCGGCGTGATGGCCGGGCGGGCGCACCGCGACGAAGGCGTTGCGGTGCTCGCCGTTCATCACCGCTTCGGTCGCAGCCACCGCGCCGCCGACGCCGCGCATCACCGCTTCCCACGTGCCAGGGGACATCGAGGTGTCGCCGTCGACATAGACCTGGCCGCTGGTCGGCGCGATGTGACGAAGCTCGGTGACGTAATCCTCGTTGTGGCACAGCGTGACGAGATCGAGATCGCCCTCCGGCGCCAGGTCGCGCGCCAGGAACTGGAAGCGCTCAACCGACAGCGCTTCCTCCACCGCGCGCAGGCGGTCGGGTCTTTCAGGGTGTCCCGGCGGCGTGACGTGGTCGAGGCAGGCCTTGTGGGAAAGGAGAAGCGTGCTCATCAGGTCGGCCTCACAGGGAACGAACTCTCGACGTCGCTTGGCGCATCCGGCGCCAAAACGCAATGCAAAACCCAATCTATGCGTTCCACCGCGAATGGCAAAGGGCTGTCCCGTTCCGCCCAGGTTTGATCCGCATCAATTCACGCGGAGTATGCGGGTCGGCGGCAGCGGGCCGATCGGACCATGTGCCTTAAAGAAGGCAAACAGCGCATCGGCATCATAGCCGCCATATTGCGGCGATGCGCCCTGTTTCGCGATCGTGAAGCCGTCGCCGCCGACGGCGAGGTAATCGTTGACGGTCACGCGGTAGCCGGTACCCGGCTCGATCGGCTTGCCGTTGAGCGACATCTTGTCGGCGATCACGCGTTCGCCGAGCGGCTTTGATGCGTCCCAGCTGTAGCTGAACCCGATCGACACCTGGAGGATCCGCGGCCGCTTCGGATCGAGCCATTGCTGCTCCAGCATGTCCTTGAGCTGGCTGCCCGTCAGCGTCATCGTGACGAGGCGGTTGCGGAATGGCTGGCTCGCGAACAGCTCGCCGTAGGACACCGCGCCATTTTCTTTTGGGATGATGTCGGTTCGGATACCGCCGGGATTGGTGAGTGCGATGACAGCGCTGCCATCCTTGACGTCCCCGGTTGCGGCCAGCTGTGCATCGGCGATGACGTCGCCGAGCGCGCTTTCGCCGGCGTCGTTCGGAACGCGCGACAGCGTCTGCGTCACTGATCCGGCCGACCGGTTGGCAATCGGGGCCGAGAGCTTGTCATAGGCGTCAATCAGCGCAGTCTGTTCGGGATCCTTGGCCAGCGAGGCGTTGGCGACGATGACGTTCTCGGCCCTGGCGCCGACGATGTCGCGTGTTGTCGGATCGAGCTCGAGATCGATTGCGGTGACGAGCGTGCCGTATTTGTCGCCGCTGGTGACCAGCCTGCCGTCGATGTCGCAAACATAGGCACGATGGGTGTGGCCGCTGACCACGACGTCGACGGCGCGGTCGAACTTCTTGACGATGTCGACGATCGGTCCCGTGATCGCCGGGCACTCGTTGTAGTCGCCCGAGGGTTCGCCGCCCTGGTGGATCAGCACGACGATCGCCTCGACGCCGCGTGCTTTCAGTTGCGGCACCAGCGCGTTCACGGTCTCGGCCTCGTCGCGGAATTCGAGCCCGGCAATGCCCGACGGCGAGACGATGCCGGCGGTCTCCTTCAAGGTCAGCCCGATGAAGGCAACCGGGATACCCTCGAATTCCCTGATCTCGTAAGGCGGCAACACGCTCTTGCCGGTCGCGGTCTCGATAGTGGAGGCCGCGAGATAGCGGAATTTTGCGCCGGTGAACGGATGCGGTCCCTGACATCCGTCTTCCGGATGGCAGCCGCCGTTCTGCATCCTGAGCAGCTCGGTCTTGCCCTCGTCGAATTCGTGATTGCCGACCGAGGTGATCGCGAGCCCCATCATCGAGAGCGATTCGATCGACGGCTCGTCGTGAAACATCGCCGACAGGAACGGGCTCGCCCCGATCAAATCGCCGGCGGCGACGAAGATGGTGTTCTTGTGCCCCTCGCGCAATTGCTTGACCAGCGTCGCCATGTACTCGGCGCCACCGGCGGCGACAGCTACCTTCTTGGCTCTGTCCTCGGGATCATTGATGCGGATGCCGCCTGGCGGCGGACGGAGATTGCCGTGGAAATCGTTGATCGCGAGAATGCGTAGCTCGACGGGCGCCACGGTCTGGGCCGCGGCGGGCAGGGCGGTGAGCGCGAGGGCGGCAATGATGAGGCGGGAGGTGTATCGCATGGAACAAGAATAATCGTTCCCCGCGAAGATTTCACGAAAGTTCTCACCGTCATTCCGGGGCGCGACAAAGTCGCGAGCCCGGAATCCATTCATCCACTAAACCTGCGGCTCGATGGATTCCCGGCTCGCGCTACGCGCGCCCCGGAATGACGTGTCCCTACCTCTTCTTCCTGTTCGCGAACGCGTTGAACGCGGCGACCGCCTCGTCCGATTTCAACCGTTCGCTGAACAAATGGCCTTCCTGGTCGATGCGGCGGCTGAGCTGTTCCGGGGCTGCGCGCAGCAATTTGCGCGAGATTGCGACCGCCTCGGCCGGCAGCCGGCAGATCTCGCGCGCCACCTTGCGGGCCTCGACCTCGGTATGTCCCGGCGACACCACGGTGTTGACGAAGCCGGCGGCATGGGCCTCGGCGGCGGTGAAGCTGCGTCCCATCACCAGCATGGCGAAGGCACGCTGGTAGCCCATGGTGCTCGGCATCAGCAGGCTGGCCGCGCCGACCGGCACGAGCCCGAGATTGATGTAAGGCGCCGAGAAGGTCGCGGCGTTGGAGGCAAGCACGTAGTCGCAGTGAAACAGCATCACGGTGCCCATGCCGATCGAGGCGCCATCCACGGCTGCGATGATCGGCTTGACGTTGAGGGCCAGCGAGTAGAGGAATTTGACGCCGTCCGACAGCGTCTCCGGACGCGACGCGTCGGCCTTCATGAAATCGTCGATGTCGTCGCCGGCCGTGAACACGCCGGAGCCGCCGGTGATGATCATGCAGCGGATGTCGGGGTTGTTCTGGGCCGTGTCGATCGCGCGGCTCATCTCGCGATACATGTCCTGGGTGATCGCGTTCTTCTTGCCCGGGCGGCGCAGGGTGATGACGCGCGTTCCACGCTCCTCGGTGACGACGATATTGCCGGTCGGCATGAACACTCCCTGCGGCCGCCGCGGCGCCTGCCGTCGGCGAGTCTTGCGATACTGAGCCTACATGATCCTTCAGGCGTGCCAATCCTGCGGTTGACCATTTCGGCGGCGAAACCCGCGAGCGGTCGCATGACACCCGTCCGGTGATGGCGCTCGTCCGGGAACCGTGGCGCGAAAGCTGCATCACATATGCTGCGGCGTTTTGCGCATTGCAACAAATGGCTACAACGTTTCATTTGAAAAACCGGTGGTTGTGCGTCACGATCAGCCGTCTCGTTCCATGAGGCCGACACTTGATCGATGATTGCCGCAACAGGCGCTGACGAATCCTCGGTTCACTACCGCGGCTGGCGCGTGGTGCTGGCCTGCTTCCTGATGGCCTTCTTCATGTTCGGCTTTGGCCTCTACGGCCAGGGGGTCTACCTCGCCGAGCTCCAGCGCGCCCATGGCTGGCCCGGCACGCTGGTGTCCGCGGCCAGCACCTTCTCGTTCCTGCTGACCTCCGTCCTCGTCATCTTCACCGACGATCTGCTCGCCCGCATCGGGCTGCGGGCGCTGATCCTGTGCGGGCTGACGGCGCTTGGCGCATCGACCGCGCTGCTGGGACTGATGCAGGCGCCCTGGCAGCTCTATCTTGCCTATGCGCTGATGTCGGTCGGCTGGACCGGCATGGGCTCGGTGGTGATCGCAACCGTGCTGAACGCGTGGTTCGCGCGGCGCCGCGGGCTCGCGCTCAGCCTTGCCTTCAACGGCGCCACCTTCGGCGGCATCATCCTCGTTCCGGTCTTGTTGGCGCTGAGCAGCAGCATCGGTTTCCGCTCGGCCATGCTGGCGGCCACAATCGTGATGGTGGTGCTGGTGCTGCCGGTGGTCGTCGTCTTCACCAGCTGGCCGGTCGACGCGTCGCCGGATGCGGCAAATGTCTCCGGGGGCAAGGCCGCGCGTCATTCGCGGAAGGAGCTGCTCGCCAACGCGTCATTCTGGACCATGGTGCTGCCGATCGCGATCGCGCTGTTGGCGCAGATGGGATTCATCATCCACCAGGTGACGTTTCTCGAGCCGCTGATCGGCCGCGCCAGTGCCGGCCTCGCGGTCACCATCATGGCGGCGATGGCGGTGGTCGGCCGGCTGTCGCTGGGCCTGTTCGTCGACCGGCTCGATCCGCGGCTCGCCTGCGCGGCGTCGATGACGAGCCAGGCGGCGGCGCTGCTCGTTCTCCTGCAAAGCCAGAGCCCGACCGTGCTGCTCTTGTGCTGCGCCGTCTATGGCTTCTCGATCGGCAACATGATCACGTTTCCGCCCCTCATCATCCAGCGTGAGATCGGCAGCTCCGCTTTCGCGGCTGCGATGGGGCTGGGGACGTCGATCAGCGGCATCGTCAGCGCCTTCGGCCCAGGCATCATCGGCCTCGTGCGCAGCGTGAGCGGTGATTACACGATGGCGTTTGCGATGTGCGTGGTGCTCGACGTCGTCGCGGCCGGCATCGTGCTGTGGCGGCCGGGAAAAAGGGCCGAGGTGGCAGCTTCGTAGCCCGGAGGGAGCGCAGCGCGCCCTACACATTCAGTGTCATCGCCCGACTTGATCGGGCGATCCAGTACTCCGAGACGCTTGCGGTTCATTGAGAAGCCGCGGCGTACTGGATTCCCCGCCTTCGCGGGGAACGACAGCGAGAAGGTCGCCTTACCCCAGCAAAACCGCATCCGCCGCCGCGACCGACTCCGCGCTCTCCGTCACGGTGCGCTCGAGCGCGCCCGCCTGCACGGTGATGTTCTCGGCGAAGAAGCGCGCGAGCGAGACGTAGCGCGCCGCTTCCGTGTTGCCGTCGGCCTTGGCGGCGAGCGCCTCGGAGGCCAGCATGCAGCCGCCGAGCGTCGCGCCAAACTGCTGCAAATACGGCGTCGCGCCGGCGAGCGCCTCGTTCGGCGCAGACGTGACGCGCTCCAGCAGCCACTTGCTCGTCCGCGTCAGCGCCTCCAGCGCCTCGCGCAACTTCACGCCGGTGGTGCCGAAAGCGGGATCGTTCGAGGCTTCGACCTGCTTGACGGTGGCTGAAAGCTCGTCGAGCAGTGCCCACACCGCCGCACCGCCGTTTGCCGCGAGCTTGCGCGTGACGAGGTCGATCGCCTGGATGCCGTTGGTGCCCTCATAGATCGCGGTGATACGGGCATCGCGATAATGCTGCGCGGCGCCGGTCTCCTCGATAAAACCCATGCCGCCATGCACCTGCACGCCGAGATAGGCGACCTCGTTGCCGATATCGGTGGAATAGCCTTTCGCCATCGGCGTCAATAACGCCGCGCGGGCGGCAGCATCGGCGCGAACCTTGGGGTCCTTCGCGCGCGTCGAGACGTCGATCGCGACCGCGGTCGCATAGCAGATGGTGCGCGCGGCCGCGGTCTGAGCCCGCATCCGCATCAGCATGCGCTTGACGTCGGGATGCACGAAGATCGCATCCGACCCGTCGCCCTTCTTGCCGATGGCGCGGCCCTGCTTGCGCTCCTGGGCGTAGGCGAGCGCCTGCTGATAGGCGCGATCGGCGACGCCGACGCCCTCGAGGCCGACGCCGAGGCGGGCCTGGTTCATCATGGTGAACATGCAGCGCATGCCCTGGTTCTCTTCGCCGATCAGGAAACCGATCGCGCCGCCATGGTCGCCCATGGTCATGGTGCAGGTGGGCGAGGCATGCATGCCGAGCTTGTGCTCGACGCCACTCGCAAAGATGTCGTTGCGGGCACCGAGCGAGCCGTCTTCATTGACCATGAACTTCGGCACGAGGAACAACGAGATCCCCTTGGTGCCGGCGGGCGCATCCGGCAGGCGCGCCAGCACGAAATGCACGATGTTGTCGGTCATGTCGTGCTCGCCATAGGTGATGAAGATCTTCGTCCCCTTGATGCGATAGGTGCCGTCGGCCTGCTTCTCGGCGCGGGTGCGCAGCGCGCCGACGTCGGAGCCCGCTTGCGACTCGGTGAGCTGCATCGTGCCGGTCCATTCGCCGGTGACGAGCTTTTCGAGATAGATTTTCTTCAGCTCTTCGCTGCCATGTGCATCAAGCGCCTCGATCGCGGACGCCGTCAGCAGCGGGCAGAGGCCGAAGGCGAGATTCGAGGCGCTCCAGATCTCGGTGCAGGCGGCGTTGATCGCGGTCGGCAGGCCTTGGCCGCCGAAATCCTCCGGCCCCGAGACTGCATTCCAGCCGCCCTCGGTCCAGCGCTTGTAGGCATCCGGCCAGCCCGGCGCGGTCGTGACCTTGCCGTCGTCGAGCTTGATGCCGTGCTCGTCGCCGACCTTGTTGAGCGGCGCCAGCACGTCGGTCGCGAACTTGCCGGCTTCTTCCAGCACCGCGGAGACGATGTCGGCGTCGAAATCGCCGTAATGGCCGGCTTCCAGGGCGGCCTTGAGGCCGGCGCCATGGTTGAGCGACAGCAGCATGTCAGAGATCGGCGCGCGGTAGGTCATGGCTCACTCCCGAGGACAGGTTTGGCGCCGTATTCCCATGAAACGCCGGAGGTCTCAATGGGCGGGAGGGCCGGGGCCGGGCAGGGATCGAGCGGGGATCGAGCCTATAATAGAGTGTGGCCGGACCGGCCCCGGCCCCGCGGTATTTTGCCCCTCCAGGCGGTTGAAATGCCGCGCCGCACCCTATAGACCGGCTGCGACCAGAGGGAATCTGCGGGGGCCGGTTCGTCCGCCGTTCCCCTCGTCGCCTGATGGGGCGTAGCCAAGCGGTAAGGCAGCGGATTTTGATTCCGCCATTCGGAGGTTCGATCCCTCCCGCCCCAGCCAGCTGATATTGCTCGTCAAATTGCCTTCTCAACTCGGCCTTTGCGGTTTGCTGCTGTTTGGTGATGGGACCGCTGAGGCTTGCCGTTCCTTTGCTTCGTAATATTCAGCCGAGAACTTGATGGACCATCGCGCGAAGAACGAACGCAATTCCTGAGTGGGCTTCTCGACGCCGAGATGCTCTGCGACATGCGCCTCGCGTAACCACCTCACCGCCGACGTGAGGCCGGCAATGCGCTCGAGCCTCTCAACCGCCGCGATCCCGGCGATCTCTGCCTGCCGATAGCGAAGGCCGACCTTCCTGATCACATGCACGCGCTTGATGATGTCGTAGCCCCTGAAGACGAGCTGAACGAAGGGATGTTTTCTGGCCTGCGGCCAGGCTGCCGGATAGACCGGTAGCACCAGAAGCTTGCTCTTCGCGATGACCGTTGCGAGCGGATGCAGGAGTTGCATCCAGGCTGGCCAGGACGTGACCTTGGCAAGCAATATCGCGTGCATCGCCGTTGCCGCACCGAAAGAGATCGGCAGCCAAAGGACCGCGCACAGGATCACGAGCAATGCGGCGTTCGGCGTGAGATGCCGGCAGGTTCTGAACACCCATGCCATGCCGCCTTCAAACGCATCATGCACAGCATGTTCGAACGTTCGATAGCTGATCTTCCGCCGGAACCACGACCAGTTTCGGCGAATCGATCTACCCCACTGTCGACGCTTCGCGGCGGACAGGGGAAGGAAGCGCACCGCGCCATCGATGACAGTAACGATGGCATCGCCGACAAACCTGGCCGCGAAGAGCGGAAGCCAGACAATCTGCATTGCAAAAGGGAAGGCGTAGTCAAGCATCCGCATCAAGATCGAAAGAACGAAACGCAGGATCTTGTTCGTGGCGAGCGCGACAACAACAAGCGGGATGATAATCACATCGTCGAGCGCACCGCGAAAGCGGCTTTCCTCGGTCCATGCCGGGTGACGACCATCGGTCACGGTGCACCGTCCGGGCTGAGTGCCGCCTCAGATTAGCACGTTGCAAGCTCGAGCGGGGCCTCAGGTGCCAGTCGGTGGGCGACAGCGAGCACTCCGCACAAGAGGCCAGTTCGCATGACCCGCGTTAACCCTGTCTCTGATCTTGTCCCGTGGGCGCGCCGGCTGGTTCAGTTCTGCCGCCAAGCCGCCTTATTGGATGTCTGCAATTGGTCTCCGATTTTCGCGAGCTTATTTTTCGGCTTTGAACGAGGCGTCTCGTTCGGGAAGCGTGAAATCAGATGAAGGCGGCTCTCATCCTCGTTGGCTTCGGTACACTCGCGATGATGGAGCTTGAGACAGCGCCGCGCATGACAAAGCCCGTGAACGCGCCGCCCGTTCAGGCGACCGTCGGGTTACGCGTCTCAGCCGATACGCTGACGACGGCAGACCGGCTCGAAACCCCGCACATGCAATCTGAGGCGCCTCCGCAGGCGGTCGCCTTGAGCGAACCGATGCCTCGGCCGGATCAAACGGCGACTGTTGCGCAAGAGCCTTTGAAGATCATCGAGCCACACCAGCGCACCGCAAGCGAAGGAAAATTCGCGGTCATGCTGCCTAGACCTCGGCCCGCGCAGGGAACGTCCAAGGCAATTGCGAATGCCAAGCGCGCCAAACCAGTCGCGGAGGTCAAGCCCTGCCGGTCAGGCGTCTTCGATGGCTTGTTCAAGGCATTGAACCTGTCAACGGGCTGTCAGAGCTAGCCCCAACCTCGCGCATGCGTCAGAGCAAACACGCCGTGCCGACGAACCGCGGCCACGGCGGATTCACGCGGCCACGCTATCAATCGAGCGCCGTATCACCTGGCGCACCTCCGCATTCGACAGGAACAGGTCGTGGTTGATAACGCCCCAGCCTGCCTCGGACGCATCGACCACGCGCACCCCGAGCCCTTCGATGGCGGTCTTCTCGGCAGCGCCGACCCTTGTCATCCCACCAGCGATTTGCCCCGACAATGCCAGCGCGCGGTCGTTTGTTGCGGCGATGACGGTGATCTTGCGCGAAAGCGGACCGATGCGGTTGATCGACGACGAGAACACGTCCATGTCGATGTCCGGCGCGGCGAACACCACGGCACCGATCTTGCCCGCAACGGCGTCACCAGATCGCGCGTAGAGCTGGCGCAGGCTTTCGAGCGTGAGCATGGTTCCCATGCTGTGCGCGACGATGTGGACGCGGCCGGCGCTTGAACTCGTCACGACAGATTGCAGCACGCGTTCGAAGCCATCGCGGGACCACATTGCGCTGTCGCGGTCATAGGCATAGTCGAACAGTCCAGCCTTCGAGGGCCAGGAGAATACCATCGTCTGGCCGCGGAACCTGATGCCATCGGAGAGATGCGCAGCATCGAGCGCCGCTGTCTCGAACGTCTGCTTGAAACCGTGCACATAGATGAGAACATCTGGTCCGCCGCCGGCCTGCGCGACAAGACTGCCGACATCGCCCGATACCGGCTCGACCCCATCAAGACGCCAATCGCCAAGTCCGGCTGCAGCCAGAGAGAAACGGCTGTCACCAGGCGGCACGAGCTTCGCTCGTGCGACGGTCATCGTAGAAGCCCGCTCTGGCCCGAACCACGGCTTCGACCGGCCGCCGTTCACTGGCTTGCGCGTGGTTACGACGAGCAACGTAGGGTCGACCGAGAGCGACGAAGCGTCGTAGCGTGCGCCGGTAGCACCCAAGCTGGCGCATCCGCCCAGCGCGACAACGCAGGCTGAGGACGCAAGCCCGCCAAGGAGCGCACGGCGGGACGCAATCACTTCGTGTTGCACTAAACGTTGGATGATCACGGAACCCTCAGGAACTGCCCCCTGGAGGAGCCCGCCCCCTGCGCGTTCCTGAACGACGATGGCGGCGAGAAAAGGGCGGGTGCCGCACGCCGCTTTTTCCAAATGCGGATTGAAATCGTCGAACAATCAAACAGGTCGTGGTTCGGCTATTCGGAGGTTCGATCCCTCCCGCCCCAGCCAGCGTTCCGTGCCCCGAAATAGTTGATCAGGCCATCCCGGTTCGGATCAGATGCCAAAGGTCAGTTGCGGCTCCGCATCGTCTCCGAGCTGAAGGGACGACAGCGATACACCCAGCAGCCTGACGCGCTTGGGCAACGGCATCTCGACTTCGAGCAGGCCGCAGGCGAGGCGCTCCAGTTCGTCGCGACCTGTGACCGGCGCGAGGAGAGACCTGCTGCGTGTGATGATCTCGAAGTCGGCGAACTTGATCTTCAAGGTGACGGTGCGGCCGCGGCTGCCGATCGTCTCGCAATGGCGCCAGACCTTGTCGACGAGGGGACGAAGCTCGACGACCAGCGCGTTGAATTCCAAAAGGTCGGTCGAGAACGTGGTCTCGGCGCCGATGGATTTGCGAATCCGGTTGGCGCGCACCGGTCGTTCGTCGACACCGCGCGAGATCCAGTAGTAATAGGCGCCCGACTTGCCGAAATTCGCGTTCATGAACTCGAGCGTCTGGTTGCGGATGTCGAGACCGGTGAACAGGCCGAGGGCGTTCATCTTCGCACCTGTCGCCGGCCCGATCCCGTGGAACTTGCCGACGGGCAGCGTTTCCACAAAGGCGGGTCCCATCTCGGGGGAGATCACGAACTGACCGTTGGGCTTGCGGTGATCGGAGGCGAGCTTGGCCAGGAACTTGTTGTAGGAAATGCCCGCCGACGCGTTGAGGCCGGTCTCGGCCTTGATCTTCTCGCGGATCCGCAGCGCGATGTCGCGCGCGAGCGGAATGCCTTGCAGGTTCTCCGTCACGTCGAGATAGGCCTCGTCGAGCGACAGGGGCTCGATGATCTCGGTGTGCTCGGCAAAAATCTCGCGGATTTGCCGGCTGATCGCTTTGTAGACCTCGAAGCGCGGCCTCACGAAGATCAGGTCGGGACATTGCCGCTTCGCGGTCACCGATGCCATCGCCGAACGAACGCCGAATTTGCGCGCTTCATAGCTCGCCGCGGCAACCACGCCGCGCTCGGCCGAACCGCCGACAGCGACGGGCTTGCCACGCAGCTCCGGATTGTCGCGCTGTTCCACCGATGCGTAGAAGGCATCCATGTCGATATGGATGATCTTGCGAACGCGTACTGTGTCGCCTTCCACGGTGCCGGGTTCTCTCATGCGCGGATGATACAATCGGGCCGCGAGAATCGCGAGGTCTGGCATTTGAACCGAGGCGGCGGCTTACCACGCTCAGCCTCCGCTCGTCGCATCAAGGACGAGCGCAATGACCTCGTCGGCTTCCTGATCGGTGCTGTCGAAGTGGGTCACGAAGCGGATGACGTCCTGGCCGCGTCGCGCGAATGGCAAGCCGGCCGCAGCGAGCCGGTTGATGGCCAAGACAGGCAGGTTGATGAAAACCAGATTGGCTTCCACCGGCGCAACGAGCCAAACGCCGGGCAGTGCGGCGAGACCCGCTCCAAGACGCGCAGCCACGGCATTGGCCTTGGTCGCGAGCCGCAGATAAAGGCCGCCCTCGACGTAGGCGAGCAGCTGTGCAGACGCATAGCGCATCTTCGACCAGGTCTGGCCGGCGCGGCGAAGCCGATAGGACAGGGGTTCGACGAGGTCTCGGTCGAAGACCACGATCGCATCCGCCGACATAGCCCCGTTCTTGGTCGCGCCAAAGGACAGGATGTCGACGCCGGAGCGCCAGGTCATCTCCGCCGGGCTGCAGCCGAGCCGCGCCAGGGCGTTGGCGAAGCGGGCGCCATCCATGTGAACAGACAGATTCTTGTCGCGGGCGATTGCACTGATCTCCGCGATCTCGGCGAGAGAGTAGACGGTGCCGAATTCGCTGGACTGGGTGATCGACACCGCGTCGGGCTGCGAGCGATTGCGGACGCCCCAGGCCGTCCCGGTGAGCGCCTGGCGCAGGAGCCCCGGCTCGATCCGAAAGTTCGGGCCGGGCAGAGTGAGGAGCTTCGCGCCGCCTGTGAAGGCTTCGGTCGCGCCGCCTTCCGCCGTGTGAACATGCGCCTCTTCGTGGCAGTAGATCGCGCCATAGGGTCGCGCGCAGGCCGCGAGCGAAAGGGCATTGGCTGCCGTGCCGGTCGCGACGGGGAAAACCGTAACCTCGGTCTCGAACAGCGTCGAGAAACGCTGGTTCAGCAATTTCGAATAATCGTCGTCGCCGTAGGAAGCGGCCGGCCCGCGATTGACCTCAGTGATCGCCTGGAGAATCTCAGGCGCGACCGGCGCGACATTGTCGCTGCGAAAGTTCGGGAGCGTCCGGGTTGCTTGGTTCATAACGTCCTGTCCTGCCGTCATATGACGGTCGCTTCCTGCTTGTTGACGCGCCGGTTGATGAGAAGCAACGGGATCGCGGTGACGAGAATGAGGACCGCGGCTGCGGCGGCAGCTAAGCCTGCGCCGGTGCCTTCGATCGCGTGATACATGACGACGGTCGTGGTCGCCCAACGGCTCGAATAGAGCACGATGGTCGCGCTCAGCTCGGATGCGGCCGTGATCCAGACGAGCACGAGGCCGCCGACAAGACCGCTCGCCATCAGCGGCACCGTCAGACTTGCGAATGTCTTGCTTGGCGAGACCCCGAGATTGATCGAGGCCTCCTCGAGCGACGGATCGAGCTGATGCACGATCGCCGAGGACGACCGGATGGCGAAAGGCAGCTTGCGGACGACATAGGCGATCACCAGGATCAGCCAGCCGCCGGTCAGGACGAGAGGTCCGCTGTTGAAGGCGACGATCAGGCCGATCGCCAGGATCGTGCCCGAGACCGCAAACGGCACCATGCCGACGAAGTCGAGCAGTCCTGACAGGCGGGAGCGATGCCTGGCGACGACATAGCCGATCGGCGCACCGATCAGCATGGTCGCGATCGCCGCGACGCTCGCAAGCGTCAGCGTGTTGAGCAGCGGCCGGTAGGAGCCGGAGAGAAGCGTGTCGTAATTGTCCAGTCCCAGCTCCCAGGTCAGGACGGGGCCGCGGAAGCGCAGGACCGAAACCATCAACACGGCGGCGAAGGGCAGCAGCGAGACGATCACGATGCCCCAGCTCATGATCGCTGCAGCGAGCCGCAATCCCGGTGTCAGCGATAGTTTTGCGGGCGCGCTGCGCGCGCTGGTCGAGAAGCGGCGCTTGCCGAGATAGTGGCGCTGAACGAGCAGCGCGAGCGCGGTGCAGGCGATCAGGAGCACGCTGAGTGCGCCCGCTGCCGCCGGGTTGGCATCGGACTCGCCGGCGAACAGCTTGAAGATGTCGACGGCCAGGAACGGCCGGTCTTCGGCCAGCACCGCCGGCACGCCAAAGTTCTCCAGCGCCTCGATGAAGACCAGGAGGCCGCCGGCCAGGATCGCCGGCATCACGATCGGCAGCAGGACGGTGCGGACGGCGTAGGACTGAGAGCCACCGAGATTGCGCGCAGCCTCCTCCATCGAGGCATCGACGGCCTGAAAGCCCGCCAGCACAGGCATCACCACGTAGGGATAGAGCGTCAACGTGAACACGATCACGATGCCGGGCATGCCGTAGATCGAGCCGATCGGGATGCCGATCCCGCGCAGGGCCGTGGTGACGACGCCGGCATGGCCGAACAATAGTACCAGAGCGTAGGCGCTGACGAACGAGGGAAGCACCAGCGGCAGCGACGCCAGCGTCAGCAGCAGCGCGCGGCCCGGCACATCAACCCGGGCGAGGCAGAAGGCGAGCGGGATGCCGATGGCGCAAGCAAGGCCTGTTGCGAGCGCCGCCGCGAGCAGACTGTTGCCGATCGAGCCGAGATAATAGCGGCTCTTCACGATCGCGGCGTAGTTGCCGAAGGTGAAGGCGCCGGTGCCGTCGATCCGGATGCTCGCATCGAGCACGAGCGCCAGCGGGTAAAGCAGGAAAACCGCGAGCAGCACCAGGGACCCCAGGGCCACGATGGCGGCGAAGCGCTTCATGGCGCAGGGAACGCAATGATCTGGGCGGGGTCATAGGCAAGAACGAGCGGCGCGCCGGGCAGGGCATCGAACGCTGCGCCACCGAGCGCCGAGACCCGAAGCCGGGTGCCGTCCGGCAGAGTCGCGTGGAGACGCTGCACCGGGCCGAGAAATTCACGCAACGCCAGCCGCGCTTGAACGCGAGGACCGTCGGGGTGTCGTCGGCGAGCCGCAAGGCCTCCGGCCTGAGTGACAGCAGGACCGGTGCGCCTGGTGCTGCGATCTCGCCCCGAACCGTGAACTCGGTTCCGGCGGCGGCGACCTGGGTGTTGCGGCCGTCGAAGGCTTTTGCGACGCCCGGCACCATATTGGTCGAGCCGAGGAACTCGGCCACGAAGGCGGTCTGCGGCATCCGGTAGATGCGCTCGGGTGTGTCGACCTGCTCGACCTTGCCGTGCCGCAAGACGGCGATGCGGTCGGAAATGGCGAGCGCCTCCTCCTGGTCATGCGTCACATAGATCGCGGTCAGGCCGAGCGCCTGCTGCAATTGACGGATCTCGATCCGCATCTCGGTCCGCAGCTGCGCGTCGAGATTGGACAGCGGCTCGTCGAACAGGAGCACCGCGGGCTCGATGACGAGGGCGCGGGCGATGGCCACGCGCTGCAGCTGACCGCCCGAGAGCTGATGTGGCGAGCGCGGACCATAGCCGGCAAGACGCACCCGCTCGAGCGCCTTGTCGACGCGCGACTTGATGTCGGCTGACGGGACTTTTCTCGCCTTCAGCCCGTAGGCGACATTTTCGGCCACGGTATGGTTCGGAAAGATCGCGTAGTTCTGAAACACCATGCCGGTGTCGCGGCGATGCGCGGGCAGACCATCGATGCCGCCGGTCACCGAAGGAAATCGATCCGGATTCAACCTCGATGAAGCCGGCGATCATGCGCAACAACGTCGTCTTGCCGCAGCCCGACGGCCCGAGCAGCGTGAACAGCTCGCCATGCGCGATACCGAGCGAGATGTTGTCCACCGCGCGCACCGCGCCGAAGGTGCGCGTCAGCTGTTCGATCCGGATCGCGGTCATGAAATCAGCGCGTATCCTGGATCGTCGTCTTCAGCCGCGCGAGAGTGTCACGCCGCGCCGCTTCCCATTTGGCATCGTCGTAGGGCAGCACCTTGATCGCCGAGAAGGGCAGCATGCCGGGTGCGACGGCGCCGAGATCGATATCCTGACGCGCAGGCCGCCGGAATGTCGCCTTCAGCAACATCTCCTGCACATCCTTGCTGGCGAGATAATCGACGAGCTGCTTGGCCGCCTCAGCGTTCGGTCCGCCTTTCAGAATGCCCGCGCCCTCGACGACGGCGTGCGTGCCCTCGGCCGGATAGACGACGTTCACAGGTGCGCCGTTGTGGGCCCACAGGAAGCCGGCATATTCCAGCGTGATGCCGAGCGGATATTCGCCGCTGCCGACGCCTTCGAAGACCTGCGTCGAGCGATTGAGCACTTTTGCGTTCGCAAGCAGCTGGCCCATCTTGGTCCAGGCTGCATCGCCTTCTCCCCAATGCGACAGAAGCAGTGTGGCGGCCGCATATGAGAACCCGGAATTGCTGGGGTCGGTGAAGGCGAGTTTGCCCTTCAGTTTCGGGTCAAGGAGATCGGCCCAGGATTTCGGCCCGCTGTCCTTGTCGATCGCCTTGGTGTTCTCTCCGATCACGACGACCTGGATGTTGGTGCCGAGCCAGAGGTCCTTTGGATCCCGAAACTGCGCCGGCACGGCGTCGCGGTCCTTGGCCGGGTAGGCCTGGAGATACGGGCTCGCCAGCCGCAGGATCGTCGCGCTGACGCCCCAGATCACGTCGCCTTGCGGATTGGCGGCCTCGGACGTGATGCGACGGACCAGCACGCCCGATCCGGTCGACACCACGTCGAGCTTGATTCCGGTCGCCTTGGCAAAGCCGTCGGCGACGAGCTTGTTCACGGTGCCGTCGTTGGCCGAATAGAGCACGACATGCTGCTCGGCAGAGGCCAATCCGGCCGCAAGGAGCGAGACCGCCAGCGCGACGCCGCGGGCAAGGATCGAGGCCGGAGTTCTCATCGTGTTCGCCTTTTCGGTTCTGTTGTTGCTTATTTGGTTCTGGCGAGATGTTCGGTCGCCGCCTTGAGCCCGGCACCAGCTTCGACCGGGAGGCCGAGCTTGGTCAAGACGTCTTCGAGATGAAGCAGGTCGGTCAGGATGGTTGCGGCGCTGAAGGCCCCCATCGTGCCAAACCGGATGACGCGGCCGGAGAGACGGTTGCGTGCTCCCGCGATTACCGTGCGATGATCTTGGTAGAGCCGCCGCACGATCGTGCCGCCCTCGAGCCCGTCAGGCACCCTGAAGACGACGACGGTGCTCGAGCGCGGTCCGCGCTCGCAAAAATCCGCAAGCCCGAGCGCCGCGCCGCCGGCGCGCAGCGCACCGGACAATTGCTCATGGCGCACGAGCACGTTCGGGAGGCCTTCCTCGTGCATCATGGTCAGGGATTCACGCAGGCCATAGAGAAGGCTGACCGGCGCCGTGAACGGAGTCTCGTTCAGTTCAATAGACTTCAGCGCCCGGCGGAAATCCCAGAAGAACACCGATCGTCGCTCGTCCTGCTCGATCACGCGCCACGCCTTGGGGCTCACGCTGGCAAGGGAAAGGCCCGGCGGGCACATCAGCGCCTTCTGCGAGGCCGAGACGACGATATCGACGCCCCATTCGTCCTGCCGCATCGCGATGCCGCCGAGGCCGCTGACGGAATCCGCGATCAGCAGCGTGGGCCGGTCGCGCACCAGCGCGCCGAGCGCCGCAAGATCGGCCACCATTCCGGTCGAGCTCTCGTTGTGGACGACGACGATGGCGCGATAGCTGCGCTCGCGCAGGCGAGCCTCGACCGCGGCAACATCGATGGCCTGGCCCCACTCGGTCGCAACGGTGTCGACCGAGATGTTCATGGCCTTGGCGATCGAGGTGAAGCGTTCGCCGAACTGGCCATGCTCGATCACGAGGATCTGGCTATCCGGCCCGACCACGTTGACGAGGGCAGCCTCCATGACGCCGGTTCCGGAGCTCGCAAAGAACATGACGCGATTTGTCGTGCCGAGGACCGGACGGATCATCTCCTCGGTCTCGCCGATCGCGGTTTTGCACTCGGGACCACGATGATTGACGATCACCCGTGCTGTGGCCTGTCGCACCCGTTCGGGCACTTCAGTGGGGCCGGGAAGCCGAAGGCGATATCCCGTTGCGGGAATGGCGGATGGCGTGTCTGTCGTCGTCATAGCTTGAAGTCACCGTTCTGACGCATGGGGGAACAAGGCCGCCTGCACGCAGGATCGCCTTCATGATCGGCGGGGATCGTTGCTTATTCTGTTGCGTCCATGTGGTTCTGGTCAACGACCCGCAGCGTCCGTCGCATCATGCCATCGACGATGGCCGCCGACTCGCTTGGACGCAGATGGATCGTCGTGGACTTGAGCAGCCATGGCAAGACCGCTTGCTCCAGCCGCTCCTCATAGGCTGCGCGCATCATGTCGAACGCCTGCAGGCCGGGCCCTGCCAGGACGACATGGTGTGGGCGCAGCACGGATATCGTTGCCGCGACCGCCTCGGCAAGCGCGCGGCCGGCCTGCTGGAAGACGTGCTCGAGACGGGGATCACCGCTCCGTGCGCGCTCGTGCAGCAGGGCCATTTGCGCCTCGGAAGGCTGCTGCGACGCCGCTGGCGGCAAGTCGAGAAAGGTGCGGGCGTCGCGGTAGAGCGCATAGTCGGCGAGATGGGCCTCGATGCAGCCGCGCTGGCCGCAGCGGCATTGCGGCCCGTTCGATCCCAATTTGGTATGGCCGATCTCGCTGCCGGCGCCGGCGCCAAGCCGCGCTTCACCGTCGACCACGATGCCCATGCCGACGCCGTGACCGATCAGGATCGTGGCCATGAGGCCCTGCGCCAGTGACGGCTCCGCGGCGGCGAGAGCGAGCGCAACCGCGACGGCATCATTCGCCATCACGACTTCGGTGCCGAATGCCTGACGCACCGGCTTCGCCAGATCGATGTCGGTGACGGACAGCACCGGGCTCCACAGATGCCGGCCAGTGTCCGCGTTCACGATACCCTGGAGGGCAATCCCTATTCCCAGCAGCCGATGGCGCGGTGTGGCCGTCGCCTCCAGCATCGCATTGATTTGCGTGATCACGAGATCGCACAACGCGCCCGCATCGAGCGCCCGCGTCGCGATTTCGCGGCGTGATTGCGCCAGGCTGGAGCCGCTGAAATCCGCAATCAGCGTCTCGATCAGATTCATGCGCAGCGAGACCGCGATGATGCGGCCGAATTCCGGGTTCAGGGTCAGCAGCACGGCCGGCCGGCCACGGCGGCGGCCATTCAGCCCATCGGGATCCTCGTCGTCGGGGTCGTCGGACCATGGGGGTACCGGGGTCTCGGTCTCGCACAGCAATTCTTCCGCGATCAGCCTGGACGTCAGGCCGGACACGGCCGGGAAGCTCAGTCCCGTGCTCCGGGCCAGCTCCACACGCGGCAATGGCCCGTGACGTCGCAGGACTTCCACCAGGCGGCCCCGGTTCGAGCCACGGGCCGTGCCGGAAATTCGTCTCGGCAACTCAGTCTGGTCAGTCATGCTGTCCTATTTAATTCAGGGCATGAATTTAATAAGCGCCTATTGCTGCGGTGTAATTAGAGAAGCATAGCGCGCACTGCGCAATGGCGAGGCATATTTACTAATATCACGCCTCATGTACTATTTCCGCTTGAAGAAACGACCAGTGCATCTTGATTTCGATGTTCTGCTCTGCAACATTTCTTCGCTGCGTGAATAAAATAGAGCGCAAAAGCGCTGTAAAGCCCCGCATCCGGGGTGACCAAAGGGAGGTAACCATGAACGGATCAATGAAGAAACTTCTAGTGCCGTTGCTCGCGACCGCCGCGGCGTTCGCGTTTGCTACGGGTGAGGCGCAGGCCCAGCAGAAGAAGACCATCGCGCTGGTGACCAATGCCGCGGCCGATTTCTGGGTCATCGCCGGCCGCGGGCTCGAGAAGGCTCAGAAGGAGCACCCGGAATACGATATCCAGTTGATCGTCACCAACGATGCGACCGCGGCGGGTCAGCGGCGCGAGCTGGACGACCTGCTGGTGCGCGGCGTCGCCGGCATCTCCATCTCGGTCGACGATGCGCCGCACGCAACCGAAGAGCTCAACAAGGTCGCGTCCCAGACCATCTTGATCACGACGGACAGCGACGCGCCGCAGAGCAAGCGTCTCGCCTATATCGGCACCGACAACGTCGCGGCCGGGCGGCAAGCGGGCGAGGAGTTCAAGAAGGCGCTGCCGAGCGGCGGCAAGATCGCGCTGTTCGTCGGCACGATGGACGCGGACAACGCCCGCGAGCGGGTGCAGGGTATCAAGGAAGCGATCGCCGGTACCAAGATCGAGCTGGTCGACGTGTTCACCGACCAGGTAGACTCCGCCAAGGCCAAGGCGAACATGGAGAACGTGCTCGTCAAATATCCCGACATTGCGCTGCTGTCCGGCCTTTGGAGCTACGAGACACCGCTGATCTATGATGCGGTCAAAGCGGCGGGCAAGGCCGGCAAGGTGAAGATCGTCGGCTTCGACGAGGATCAGCGCACGCTGCGGGGAATTGCCGACGGCACGATCGAGTCGACCGTGGTGCAGCAGCCGTTCGAATTCGGCTATCTCTCCGCCACCAACATCATCAAGACGCTGAACGGCGACAAGTCCTGGATTCCGGCCGACAGCAAGCTGATCGTGCCGACCCAGGTGATCAGCAAGACCAACGTCGCGGAGTTCACCGCTAAAATGAAGGATCTGCTGAAGAAGTGACCCTCAGCACCTTTCGACGTCCGGCGGCCATGGCCGTCGGGCGTCGTTTGGGAGGAAGTGAATGGCGGAAATCCTGTTCGAACTCGCCGGGATCAGCAAATCCTATCCCGGGGTCATGGCCCTCAACGATGTCAGCCTGCGCGTGCACCGCGGCGAGGTGTTGGGCCTGATCGGCGAGAACGGCGCCGGCAAGTCGACGTTGATGCGCGTGCTGGGCGGCGTGATCGCGCCGAGCGCGGGCGTGATCCGCATCGGTGGCACCGACCATGCCCAATTGACCGTGAACGAAGCGACGCAGACCGGCATCGCCTTCGTGCATCAGGAACTGAACCTGTTCGAGAATCTCGACGTCGCCGCGAACGTCTTCATCGGACGCGAGAAGCTCGTCGGCGGCCCGCTGAAGCTGGTGGACAGCACGCAGATGCGCGCCCGCGTGACGCCGCTGCTGCAGCGGCTGGGCGCTGATTTCGGCCCTGACACGCTGGTCGACAATCTGTCGATCGCCGAACGTCAGATGGTGGAGATCGCCAAGGCGCTTTCGATCGACGCCCGCGTGATCATCATGGACGAGCCGACCTCCAGCCTGACGATTTCGGAGACCGAGCGGCTGCTGGAGGTGATTGCCGACCTGAAGGCTCACGGCGTCTCAGTGATCTATATCTCCCACCGGCTCGGCGAGATCATGACCTGTGCCGACCGCGTCGTGGTGCTGCGCGACGGGCGCACGGTAGGAGAGCTGGCGCGAGACCAGCTCAGCCATGCCGCAATGATCAGGCTGATGATCGGCCGTGACCTGAAAACGCTGCATACGCCGCCGAAACGGCCGCCCCAGCCGGGCGGCTGCGACATCGTCGGCCTCGTGACGTCAGCCTTCCCCGACCGGCAGATCGATCTTTCCGTGCGGCATGGCGAGATCCTCGGACTGGCAGGACTGGTGGGCGCCGGTCGTACGTCGCTGGCCCGTGCGGCTTTCGGCATCGATCCGGTGCTGGGTGGCGAGATCAGGATCGACAACGCGCCGGTCGATGTCGCATCGCCCCGGGACGCGATCAGGCAAGGCATCTATCTGGTGCCGGAGGACCGCAAGAAAACCGGGCTCGTGCTGGAGCTGCCGATCCGCGAGAACGTGACACTGGCGAGCCTGCTGAATTACGCGCGGATGTGGCTGGTCAACGGCGCGTCCGAGCGCAATGTCGCGAAGGAGCAGGTCAGGCGGCTCTCCATCAAGGTGCCGAGCGTCGACATGGAGGCCGTGACCCTCTCCGGCGGCAACCAGCAGAAGGTCGTGCTGGGCAAGTGGCTCTCCATGAAGCCGCGCGTGATGTTTTTCGACGAGCCGACCCGCGGCATCGATGTCGGTGCCAAGAGCGAGATCTATGCGCTGATGCGCGAACTCGCCGATCAGGGCGTCGCGATCGTCATGATCTCCTCGGACATGGAGGAGGTCATCGGCGTCTCCGACCGGGTCGCGGTGATGCATGAGGGAAGAGTCAGCGGTATGCTGGAGCGCCCGCAATTCAGCGAATACAACGTGCTGCGGCTTGCAATAGGCCAGGCGCTGGAAACCGTGGAAGCCGCTGCACAATGAACAAGAAAGAACTTGGCCTCGGCCTGCTGCTCGTGGTGATTTCCGTCATCACGGGCATGATCAATCCGGCCTTCCTGTCGGTGGTGAACCTGCTGAACCTGGCCAATCTGATCGGCCTGTTCGGTGTGTTTGCGCTCGGCGAAGGGCTCGTGATCATCACCGGCGGCATCGACCTTTCGCTCGGCTCGATGTTCGCGCTGCTCGGTGTCGTCTTCGTCGATCTTCTGACGACGTACCAGGTTCCCTGGCCCTTGGCGCTGCTGGCTGTGTTGCTGGGCGGACTGGTGCTGGGAGCCATTCAGGGGGTCCTGATCACGCGGCTGAAGATGCAGCCCTTCATCGTGACGCTGTGCGGGCTGCTGATCTATCGCGGCGCCGCCCGCTACTACACGACCGACTCGACACGCGGCTTCGGCTACGGTGACGAGGCTGCGACCCTGAGCAACCTTGCCTCCGGCCATGCAGTGGCGGGCATCCCGAACACCTTCATCCTCCTGATCATCCTTGCGATCGTCCTCGGCGTGGTGCTGCACCGCTCAGTCTACGGACGCTGGCTTTATGCCGTCGGCAAGAACGAGGAGGCGGCGCGCTTCTCAGGCATCAACACGAATCTCGTGATCGCAACTGCCTACATCATCAGTGGTGGGCTGGCCGGAGTTGCGACGGTGCTGTTCGTGTTCTACACGAACTCGGTGTCTCCGAGCTCCTTCGGCAATTTCTATGAGCTCTACGCGATCGCGGCTGCCGTGCTGGGCGGCTGCAGTTTGCGCGGCGGCGAGGGTTCTATTCTCGGTATCGTGCTGGGGACTGCGCTGCTGCAGGTGCTGCAGAACCTGGTGAATATCCTGGGCATCCCCAATTCCCTGAACTTCGCGGTGATGGGAACGGTGATTCTGATCGGCGTGTTGGCGGATCAGCAATTGCAGGCCCGACGCCGGCGCAAGCAGGCGCTGGCCGGCATCGCCCGCACGGCGCCGAAGGCGGCGTTACCGCGTGGCGTGGACGCGTTGCCGGTGAGAACGGGCGACCAGGGCTGACAGGCCAGAAAGTTGCCTATCCCTCGTATTGATCCGGCCCCATCGCCCATGACGCCTGATCGTGGCTATAGGCGTAGTTGCGGTTGTTGACCGCGGGATTGCGGTTGACCATCGGCCGCATGAACATCGGATGCGTCGCGCTGCGCACCTCGTGCTCGACGGTGAAGAGATGCTTGCCGCTGTCGAGCTCGACGATGTCGCAGAAGCGGTACTGATACTGGTTGTCCTCCCGCGAGATCAGGTCGCGCGCCAGCAGCTTGCGGTAGGGACCGGAGAAATCGGTGATGTACATCTGCACATGGTGACCGTCATAATCGCCTTGCGGCCGATCGGTCTCGCGGAACAAGAGATGCTGGTCGCGGCCGGTCTTCACCGCGGCAACCTTGCCGTCGCCGTTGCGCAAGGCCGCCGGCATGCCCATGATCTCCGGATAGAAGGCGCAGATCGCCTGCGCCGATCCGGCCGGCACCTCGAATTCGACATAGGGAATGCCGAGCGTGATGCGCCCGAAGCGCGCCGCGTCCGGTTCGTGAATGCGGATGCGGTTGCCCCAGGGACAGGTCGCTTCGACATAATCGTTATGCTCGGCATACGCGAAGGCGGTGCCTTCGAGCTTGCTTTTGACCGAGGTCAATCGCGCCAGCAGCGCCTCGCGGCCCTCGATGACGAGCCCGGTATGGCCGCGCAGCACCTGCGCCCTGCCGCTCGGCAGATGAAACTGGCTTCGTCCGACATTGATCCACATGTTGGTGTCGGACACCATCAGATAGGGATCGCGGGTCAGCCCGAGGCCGGTGACGTAGAACAGCGTGGCGAGGCGTTGGTCCGGAACCTGGATGTTGACGTGCTCGAAATGAATGGCGTTGCCGAGATCTTCTGCGGATCGATCGAATTGTTGCGGCATGGATGTGCGCTTCTCGCTGGAGGGATGGCTTGCTCCATACTAGAGCAGAATTTCCGCCAGCCGAAACGGTTGGATGATCACATCTTGAGAGCAGGATCTTGAGGACAAGGCAACGTGTGCGCTGCACCTTGCCGTGGCACCCATTCCCTGTAATCTGACCGGAAAGGTAGAGGGGAAGAAGAGGTCGATGGGGGGAGTTCTGGAAGGCGTGCGCGTCCTCGATTTCGGGCGCTATATCGCGGGCCCGTATTGCGCGACATTGCTGGCCGAGTTCGGCGCCGAGGTCATTCGCGTCGAAAAGCGCGAGGGCAGCGAGGATCGCTTCGTGGCGCCGGTCGGCGAAGGCGGCGAAGGCGCCCTGTTCCTCCAGGTCAACCGCAACAAGAAGTGCATCACGCTCGATCCGATGACGCCGGAGGGCCAGGAGGTGATGCGCAAACTGGTGGCGACGGCAGATGTCGTCGTCGCCAATCTGCCGCCGCAGACGCTCCGCGCCATGAAGCTCGACTACGACTCACTCAAGGCGATCAAGCCGGACATCATCCTGACGACCGCGACTGCGTTCGGTGGGCCGGGGCCATGGTCCGACCGCGTCGGCTTCGATGGCGTAGGCCAGGTCATGTCGGGCTCGGTCTATATGACCGGCGCCGGCAATCCGCCTTACCGCGCGGCGGTGAACTGGGTCGATTTCGGCACCGCGCTGCACTGCGCGTTCGGGACGCTGGCCGCTCTGATCGAGCGCGGCAAATCCGGGCGCGGGCAGATCGTCGAGGGTGCGCTGCTGGCGACCGCGCTGTCCTTCACCAATGCGACGCTGATCGAGCAGGCCGTCATCAACGTCAACCGCGTTCCAACCGGCAATCTCGGCCAGACCGCCGCGCCCGCCGACATCTACCGCACCAAAGACGGCTGGGTGCTGTGCCAGGTCACCGGACATCCGCTGTTCAAGCGCTGGGCGAAGTTGATGGGCGAGGAAGAGCAGTGGCTGAACGATCCGCGCTTTGCCGACGACATCAGCCGCGGCAATAACGGCCCAATCATCAGCGAGCGGATGGCGCGCTGGTGCGCCGAGCGCACCACGCAGGAGGCGGTCGACACCCTCGGCAAGGCGATGATTCCGACAGGGCCCGTGCTGAGCCCGCAGCAGGCGCTGGATCATCCGCACATTCGCGCCGCCGGGTTTTTGCAGGACGTCGACTATCCCGGCTTGCCGAAGCAGGCACCGGTTGCGCGCGCCGCGATTCGACTCTCGGAAACGCCAGGTGAAATCGCGACGCGTCCGCCGACGCTTGGCGAGCATACCGATTCCGTGCTGGCGGAACTCGGCTACGATAGCGCCGAGATTGCGGCGCTTCGGCAGAGCGGCATCATTTAGTCGCTGCGTCGAGACAAGAGTGGAAATGAGCCGGCGCGTCTGCTAGATGACTGGCGGCTTAGCCTCGCGCTTTTTGCGTTGGCCGGCGACGTCTGTGTCGCATGAGGTGTTTGGGAGGCGCGCGTTCGCACGCCCCGTCCCATATGCATGACCATCCGCGACCGAATCGGGACGAACCCGGCTGCGCGTGCCATTAGCGACTGCCTACGACGAGAAACGGATTCACGTGCGTCATTCCAAGAAACTGCAGCCAGCCAAAAGTTCTCCAAAGAAGAGCTCGCCCAAAAAGCGCGCGCCCGCCAAGAGCTCGACGAGCAGGCGCTCGCTGAGCAAGAGCTCTCCGAAGACGAGCAAGGGCGCGCAGCGCGCCACGATCGCGTCGTCGTCGCCGCTGGGCATGATGGCGCTGCATCTGCTGGCGCAGTGGAAGGAGTCCGGGCACAGCGGTCTCGTGTTCCTCGCCGAAAGCGAGAACAGGGCCGAGCGGCTCGGCAGCGTCATCCACGCGCTCGATCCGTCCTGCGAAGTGCTGGTATTTCCGCGGCTGAACACCCTGCCGTTCGACCAGTTGGAGCCATCGCGCGAAATCGCCGGCCGCAGAGCCTCGGTGCTGCGGCGCCTGGCGAAATCCAGGCAGCCGATCTTTCTCGTCTCGACGGCGGAAGCCGTGATGGAACGTCTGCCGGCGCCGGCGAGCCTGCTGCGTCTGAACACGGGTCTGAAGGTCGGCGGCAGTTTCTCCGAAAGCGAACTTCGGGTCCGTCTCGAAGAGCTCGGCTATGATCTCGATGACGAGCCGGATTATCCGGGCGGCGCGCTGTTTCACGGCCAGACTTTCGAGATATTTCCCGCGGGCGCGCTGGGGCCGTTCCGGGTGGAGCATTCCGGGCGCGCCATCCGCCGGATCGTGGCGTTCGATCCGAAAGAGCACGACATCATCTTCGAGACCAAGGAGCTTCTGGTCGATCCCATGTCGGAGCGGCTCGCCATCGCGGGTGCGCGGGCGAAGCGCGCGACGCTGTTCGACTATTGCGGAAAGGCCAAGTGGATCGCGGATGCCGGCGTGTCGGTGCATGCCGATGCCTGGCTGAGCACGATCGAGGAGGCCGCGAGCCGCGCGGACCGGGAGCGCGAATATCTGGGACGCCCCGACTGGAAGCAGGTGACCCGCGGCATGAAGGTGCTGCCGCGCAACGCGCCGTTCCAGCCGACGCCGGAATTCTCCAAGCTGACATCCACCCGCAAAGCCCTGCGCGCCTACGTCGAGGAGACGCGCCGCGCGGGAGCTCGCCTCATCCTTGTCGCCGCGCAGGAGGAAGACCTACGCGCGATGGAGCGGATGAGCGGCGTGAAAGCGGAGCGCGTCGCGGATTGGGACGAGGCCGGGAGCGCGCGCCATCGCGACGTGGCGCTGCTGGCCGATCTCGATTCCGGCTTCGTCATTCCAGGCAAGAAGCCTGATGTCGTCCTGACCGCGAGTGACGTGCTCGGCAGCCGTGCGCATCATCCACAGCCGATGGCGCGGAGCTGGATCGCGGCGTTCGATCATGCCGACGTGCCGGAGCAGGGCACGGTGGTCGTGCATCTTCAGCGCGGCCTTGCCGTGCTCGACGGCCTGCAGACCGTGAACACCGGTGGCGGCGCCTTGCGCGAGATGGTCAGGTTGTCCTTTGCGGGCGACAACGCGGTTCTGGTGCCGCCGCCCGACCTGGCGCAAATGTGGCCCTACTCGACGGAGCGCGGCAAGCTCGCGCTCGACAAGGCCGATGGCAGCACGTGGTGGGCCCGCCGCACCGGCGCCGAGCAGGAAATCCAGCTCGCCGGCAAGGCCCTCGCCAGGCACATCAGTCAGCGCAAGCGGCGCAAGGCGGCCAAGCTGGTCCCGCCGGGCTCGGCCTACGAAAAATTCGTCGCGCGCTTTCCGTATTTCACGACGATCGACCAGGCCAAGGCGATTCACGACGTGCTGGATGATCTTGCGTCCGGCCATCCCATGGACCGGGTGATCTGCGGCGACGTCGGCTTCGGCAAGACCGAGGTGGCGCTGCGCGCCGCGGCCGCCGTGGTGCTGTCCGGAAAGCAGGTGGCGATCGCGGTGCCCACGACCGTGCTGGCCCGGCAGCACGTCGCGACCTTCCGCAAGCGGTTTGCGCCGCTCGACATCGAGGTCGGCAGCCTGTCGCGCGCCACCTCCGGTGCCGAGACACGGGAGACCAAGGAAGGCTTGCGCAGCGGCCGGATCAAGGTCGTGGTCGGAACGCAGGCCCTCACCTCGAAGGACGTCAAGTTCGACGATCTCGGTCTCGTCATCATCGACGAGGAGCAGCATTTTGGTGCCGCCGAGAAGGCAAAGCTTTCGGGGCTCGCCAAGAATGCGCATACGCTCTGGATGAGCGCCACGCCGATCCCGCGCACGCTCGCCGCGGGTCTTGCCGGTTTCAGGGATTTGAGCGTCATCGCTTCGCCCCCGGTGCACCGGCTTCCGGTCGCGACCAAGATCGCGCCGTTGTCGGATGCCGCCATCGCGTCGGCCCTGCTGCGCGAGCAGCGGCGGCACGGGCAGAGCTTTCTGATCTGCCCGCGCATCGGGGATCTCGAGCCCATGCTGGCGCGCGTGCAGGCGGTGGCGCCCGATCTCAAGATCGTCTGCCTGCACGGCAAATTGCCGGCCGACGAGATCGACGACCGCATGATGACCTTCGTCGAGGGCAAGGCCGATGTCCTGCTCGCCACCAACATCGTGGAGAGCGGACTCGATATCCCGCGCGCCAACACCATCGTGATCTGCTGGCCCGAGAATTTCGGCCTGGCCCAGCTGCACCAGCTGCGCGGACGCGTCGGCCGCGGCGGCATCCGCGCCTTCGCATTTCTGCTGACGGAATCAGCCTCGGTGCAGTCCGAGAAGCGGCTCGCCGTGCTGGAAGAATTCAGCCGGCCGGGCGCAGGTTTTGCGATCAGCGAGCGCGATCTGGATCTCCGCGGCGCCGGTGATCTGTTCTCGGAGCAGCAATCCGGCCACGTCCAGGTGTTCGGCCCCGTGCTCTACAGCCATCTCCTGAAGATGGCCTCGGAGAAGGTCGATGACGGCAGGTCCATGGTGTGGGTGCCCGACCTCAATCTGCCGGTCGCCGACATGCTTCCCGAGAGCTATGTGCAATCCGCGCCAGTCCGGCTGGAGCTCTATGCCCGCGCCGCACGCTGCGCCAGCGAGGACGGCCTCGACGATCTCGAGGAGGAAACCTCCCGCCGCTTCGGACCCTTGCCGCCGGCCGCCCGCGATTTCTTTGCAGCTGCGCGACTGCGGCTGGACTGCAAGCGGCGCGGCATCGTTCGCCTCGACGTCGGGCAAAGTGCGGTGGCCGCAACGTTCCTGCCGGGACGGCTGCGGAAGTCAAAAGGGAAGACGCTGCAACGCGACGGCGATCGCGTCGTCTACCACAGCCAGACGCGCGATGCCCCGTTCGACATGGTCGAGGAATTGTTCGAGGTTCTCGACGAGGCGTGAGCTAGGGCATAATGAAATTGGGCCCGGTCGGCTTGCTCGGGTCCACCTCTCCCCAACGGGGAGAGGTCGGATTGCTTTGGCGCGCAATGCGCGCCTGAGCAATCCGGGTGAGGGGGCGCGGCACCCGGTGAGACCTGAACCCCTCACCCGGATCGCATTTCCAATGCGATCCGACCTCTCCCTTCGGGAGAGGTGAAGGCCTCGGCCCAAATCGGTTCAAACAAACTACATTCCGCGTTAGCTTCGAAGCGAGCTGCCACCGCAGATCACGAGCTGCTGGCCGGTGATGGCGGCAGCTTCGCCTGAGAGCAGGAACGCGACGGCGGCTGCGACTTCCTCGGGTTGAATGAAGCGGCCGATCGGCGGCAGTTTTGGCGCGACATTGGCGCGCGTCGGGTCCTTCAGCATCGGTGTCTCCGTTGCGGCGGGCGCAACGACATTGACCGTGATGCCGCGCGGCGCGAGCTCGCCCGGCGAGGCAGCATCATCGCGCGCATTCGCATTTACTCGGCGCTGCGCTTCCAGGCGCCGGTGCCCAGCTTGCCCGTGATCACTGCCAGCGCATCGTGGATCTCGTATGCGCCGCCGTCGCTGTAGTTCGACAGGCCTCTGAGGGCGTGCAGGGTCCAGTGGCCGTTCGCGGCGGTGATCGTGCCTTCGTGCGAGCGAGCCGAGCGCTGCGGCTCGGCATGGAATCTGTAGGTGCCGTCGCCCATGATCTGCCAGATCCAGCGCGACTGCCCGCGGCCGCCCGGCACCATGATCTCCCAGGTGCCGACCAGAGCGGGATCGATCGCTGGCGACGTCGGCGTGTGCTGTGGAGCAGGGGAGATGACGGCCGGAAGCGCGCTGGCCGGCGCCGCTTCCTTCGCTCCGGCCGGTGGCCGGGCGGCAAGGTAGATCGCCTTGCGCGACAGCGAACCATAGACGAACGGCTGCTGTTCGTTGCGGGTCGCCTCCATCACGTCGTCGCGGACATTGCGGAACATGAACGTCACCTCGACGCCTGATACCTCGATGTTGCGCAGCAGTGCCGCCGCAAACGGGCTGTTGCGCGCGTCGCCATCAAGCGCCGTGGTGCCGTCGCGCGCAGCATAGGCGACGAGAACGTTGCCGACGGGCTCGATACGCCCAAGCCCGCTCGTGGTGGCTGCTCGCGTGGCGATCGAACGATTCATCCGGGCCGCAAACGGATTGTTGCGGCAGGCATCGAGGATGACGAGGCCAAGGCTCGTGGTGTTGGACACCTGCAACATCACGCTTTGCAGATTGATGGCTTCATTGGCCGCGTCCGTGTCCCGCTTCAGGTCTGCGTCGATCGGGATCAGCCAGTTTTCGCCGTTGATCTCCATGCCATGGCCGGCGAAATACACCGCTGCCATCTCGGCGCCGGCGGCGTCTCGCCCCAACGCGATCAGGCTGCGGCGCATGTCGTCGAAGCCGGCGTTCGTAGACACGGTGACCGTGAAGCCAAGCCGCTTCAGCGCCGCGGCGATGTCGCTCGCGTCGTTCGGCGGATTGAGCAGTGCGGGCACGTTCCTGTAGGCACCGTTGCCGATGACGAGCGCGACCCGCCGGCCTTCCGCGGCTGCGGCCGTCGACGCCACGCCCGCCAACGCGGTTGCCGCCGTCAACCCCAAAACGAATTCGCGCCGGTTCATCCGAATCTCGCTGGTTCGAACGAGTTCCTACCCTAGCGCAACCGATCCGGGGGAGCCACGGGCCTCAGTTCGCCGACAGCGCCGTCTTGGCGACTTCGGCCATCCAGGTCGATGCCACGGGGAGGATCGCGTCGTTGAAATCGTAGCGCGGGCCGTGCAGCTCGGCGCCGTCGCGCAAGGGTCCGTTGCCGATCCAGACGAACGCGCCGGGGCGATGGTGGAGATAGAAGGCGAAATCCTCGCCGGCCATGCTGGGCGCGAGGTCGCGCCGCAGGGGTGCCCGCACCATGTCCGCGGCCATGCGCGCGAAGCCGGCTTCTTCCGGCGTGTTGATCGTCACGCCGACGCCCATGACGATGTCGGGCGTGACCTTGACGTCGAAGCTCGTGGCGACGCCGGCGCAGATGTCTGCGATGCGCGCGAGAAGAACGTCCTTCACGTCGTTGCGGTGATGCCGCAGCGTGCCGCGGATCACGACCTTGCCGGCGATTTGATTGGGCGCGGTGCCGCCCTCGATCGTGCACAGCGAGAGCACGGCGGTGTCCAGCGGATCGACGCTGCGCGACACGATCGATTGCAGCGCCACGATCAGATGGCCGGCCGCCATCACGGGATCGCGCGTCAGATGCGGCATGCCGGCGTGTCCCGCATGGCCCTCGATGGTGATGGTGACACGTCCGCCGGAGGCCATGACCACGCCGTCATGAACCGCGATGGTGCCGGCCTCCAGGCCCGGCCAGTTGTGGAAACCGAACATGCGGTCCATCGGGAACCGCTCGAACAGCCCGGCCGCGACCATCGCGCGCGAGCCGCCAAAACCCTCTTCGGCGGGCTGGAAGATGAAATCGACGGTGCCGCTCCAGTCGGTGTCCGCGGCCAGCAACGCAGCCGCGCCGAGCAGCGAGGCGGTGTGTCCGTCATGTCCGCAGGCGTGCATCACGCCGGGCGTTTTCGAGGCGTAGGCAAGTCCGGTATCCTCGGTGATCGGCAGCGCGTCCATGTCGGCGCGCAGGCCGACGCGCCCTTCGGCCGATCCGCGCGTCAGCGTCGCGACCACGCCATGGCCGCCGATACCGGCCTCGAAGGGAATGCCGAGCTCGGTGAGTTTTTCCTGCACGAAGGCCGCGGTCGCCTTTTCCTGCAAGGACAGTTCGGGGTGGGCATGCAGATGCTGGCGCCACGCGGTCAGTTTTTGGTGCAGCTCAGGGGTCAAGGCGCAGCTCTCTCGAATGGTGTCAGCTGACGTCACTCTAGCCGATTATCCGCGCCCCGCATCAAGCCCCTTGGAATGCCTCGCGTGCACCAACGCGCGCCAGTCTCTCGTCATTCCGGGGCGCGCCTCTTGGCGCGAACCCGGAATCCATCGTGCGGCAATCTCCGCGGCCGCATGGATTCCGGGCTCGCGACTTCGTCGCGCCCCGGAATGACGGACGATGGGTGTCACGCCAACTTCGCCAGCCCCTTCCAGTCAAAGCTGATGCCGTGCCCCGGGCGGGCCGGCGCCAGCGCCTTGCCGTCCTCGAGCACCAGCGGATGCTCGATGTACTTGTCGAGCCCGAAGCCGTGCGCCTCGAGGTAGGATTGGTTCGGGCAGGCCGCGAGCAGATGCACGGTGATGTCATGCGCGCCGTGGCTGGTGACGGGCAGGTTGAACGCCTCCGCCAGCCGCGCGATCTTCATGAAGGCGCTGACGCCGCCGCAATTGGTGACGTCGGGCTCGGGATAGGACACCGCGCCTGATACGATGTAGTTCTTGAACTCCCACAGCGAGCGCAAATTCTCGCCCGCCGCGATCGGCACGCCGCCGGCCTGCATGATGCGCGCGTGTCCGGCGACATCGTCGGGGATGATCGGCTCCTCGAGCCAGGTCAGGTCGTAAGGAACGAAGGCGCGGGCGGCGCGGATCGCATCCTCGACCGTCCATTTCATGTTGGCGTCCGCCATCAGCGGAAAGCCGTCGCCGAGATGTTGTCTCATCGCCTTGACGCGCGCGACGTCGGATTTGAGATCGGGCCGGCCGACCTTCATCTTGATGGCGCGAAACCCCTTTGCGAGATTGCCGTCGGTCTGCTTCAACAGTGCCTCGACGGAGAGATCGAGGTCGATGCCGCCGGCGTAGCACGGCACGTGCGCGTCGAAGCCGCCGAGCAACTGGTACAGCGGCAATTTCGCGCGCCGCACCTTCAAATCCCACAGCGCGATGTCGAGCGCGGACAGCGCCAGCACCGCAGGCCCGCCGCGACCGCCATAATGCAGGCCCCACCAGACGTGATGCCAGACGGCTTCGGTGTCGTCAGCCTCGCGTCCTTCGACCAGCGGCGGAATCTCGCGCTTCAGGATATCGGCCGTCGCGCCGCCATTGCGCCCGACCGTATAGGTGTAGCCTGTGCCTTCAGCGCCATCGGCATCGCGGATGCGGCAGCTGATCAGCTCGAACGCCGCGATCTCGCCGTGGGTGGAGTCGGACAGCGTAACGGGGAGGGGGATCCGGTAGAGCGCGGATTCGATATTTGCGATGCGCGGCATGTGGCCTCCCGACTTTTTCTTTTTGGTTCGTAGGGTGGGTTAGCTGAGCGGATGCACGAAGTGCATCTGCTCGGCGTAACCCACCACCTTATTCTCCGCGGCGGCAGAAGCGGTGGATTACGCCGCGCGAACTGCGCTTTCGCGCAGCCGCGGGGCTAACCCACCCTACGAGCGCGCCTCAGCGCATCGTCGCAAGTTGCAGCGCCAACGCACAGGCACGATCGTATTCGTCGAGATTGATCCACTCGTCGATCGTGTGCGCTTCGTTTTGCCCGGCACCGAAGGTCACGGTGGGAACGCCGTGGCGGACCATCCAGTTGGCATCGAGACCGCCATTGGCGGCGCGGACGTTCGGCGTGCCGCCGACCGCGGACACTGCCTCGATCGCGCGCTTGATGACGGGCTGGCTGTCCTTCATGCGGAACGGGAAATAGTCGGTCTCGGCCTTGAACTTGACCTTGCCGGACTTGCCCTGCGCATTCGTCACCGTCTTGGCCGCCTTCTCGAACGCAGCCTTGTAGGCTTTGGTGATCTCCTTGAAGAATTTTCCGTCATGGCTGCGGCTTTCGCCGCGCACATGCACGTAATCGGTGACGACATTGGTGGCGTCGCCCGCGGGGCGGCCCTCGCCACCGGTGACGGGGCCGACATTGCTGGTGCCGAGCCGCGCGCTCGCGCCCTTGCCCTTCACCACCTTGCCGAACCAGCCGCCGGCCTTCACGTCGGCCAGCGCCAGCGCCATGATCATGGTCGAGGAGATACCGCGCTCCGGTGCGACGCCGGCATGCGAGGCGCGGCCAAAGATCTCGACGCTCCAGCGGTCGGCGCCGACCGCGCCGATCACGACGTTGGAAGCGGAGCCGCCGTCATAGTTGAAGGCCATCACCGGCGAGCCCAGCTCGTCCAGCTTGACGTGGCGCGCGCCGTAGAGCCCGCTCTCCTCGCGCACACAGAACAGAAGCGTGATCGGCGGATGGTCGAGCTTCTGTTTTTCGAGCTCGGCCGCCAAGGTCACCAGCACGCCGCAGCCGCAGCGATTGTCGCCGCCGAGCGCGGTCTTGGCCTCGTTGACGATTTTGCGGCCGGATTTCTTCGGCTTGGCGCCAGCGCAGAGCGGCACGGTGTCCATGTGGGTCATGAACATGATGCGCGGCTGGTTGTGCAGCGCGCCGCGGCCGGGCAGGTCGACGATCAAATTGCCGGTCTCGGTCGGCACGGGAATGCGGGTGTTGGCATCATCGAGCCGGATCGCCTTGGCCGGCACGCCGCTCTCCTTCAGTGCGGCGGTGAGCTCACGCCCGATCGCCGCCTCCTGTCCGGTGACGCCTTCCACGGCGAGGAAGCGCATGAGACGGTCGGTGGCGGCTTTGGTGTCGACAGGCATGAATTGAATTCCCTTGATGCTCGAACCACCCATCCTACGAATGCGCAGAGGTGTAAGTCAAAAAGATCATCACCCCCACCAGCAGCGCAGCCGCCATGAACAGCAGCACCGCCGGAAGCCCCGCGAATGCGGCGACAGCGCCGGTGATCGACTGCATCAGGGCGGTGCCGAGGAAGAAGGCGAGGTTCACGGCCGCCAGCGCCTTGCCGGCGGTCTGCGCGTCGACCAATTGCCGGCACATGCCGAACAGCAGTGGCTGGGCCGAGGTCGCAAGGCCAATCAGCACGAACAGCACGAGATCGTATTGCGGCGGCATGACCGGCACGCCGAACAGCCATGCAACCGCATAATGCGGCGCACCGAGCGCCATCAGCATAACCAGCAGCGCCGAGACCGTATGCGCGCCGGCGACGAGCTCCCTGCGGCGGCCGATCCTGCGGTCGATCATGCCGATGCACAGCGGGCCCGCGATCATCGCCAGCGTGTAGGCGCCGAGCTGGTTTCCCGCCTCGACCCGCGTCAATCCCTTGACCTCCATCAGCCACGGCCCGCCCCACAATCCGCGCAGCACCAGCGAGGTCGCCAGCGACACCAGCGCCAGCGCGATCAGCCCGCGCAGCGGCCGCGACAGGCCGAGCCTGAGCACTTCGATCATCTGCGACAGCGGCGAGGCATCGTCCTTGTGCTCGGCCGGCTGGTTCGGCACCAGCGCGAACACGGCGAGCGCCACCACGACGCCGCCGGCTGAGGCGATCCAGAACCCCGCGCGCCAGCCATAATGATCGACCACGAAGGCGAGCGGGCTCGACGACAGCAGCATGCCGATATTGCCGATCGACAGGATCGCGCCCGACCACAGGCCGAACCGCGCCGCCGACAATTGCTTGGCCGCGAGCGTCATCGGGCACATCAGCATGCCCGAAGTGGCGATGCCCAGCAGCAACTGCCCGAAGGCAAAGCTCTCAGGCTCCGTCGCAAAGCCCGACGCAATGGCGCCGATGATCGTTCCCGCAAGCAGGCTCAGCGACACCGGCCGCACGCCAAAGCGGTCCATCGCCGCGCCGACCGGGATCTGCGACGCCGCAAAGGCGAAATGATAGACCGAGGTGAGGCTCGCCAGCGCCTGCGGCTGCACGCGGAAATCCGCCGCCATCAGATCCAGGCTCAGCGCCGGGATGGTGCGCAGCAAGGTCGACAGCATGTGCCCGCAGGCCAGCGCCACCAGCGCAAGGATCAGCGCGCGGGTGCCATGTCCCGCTTCATTATTGGCAACCGCACTCATCAGCGTCCCGTCCCGGCACAGGTTTTGGCCGGGTTACACGATTGGGGGGAGGGTGCCAATGGGGAGGGGTTAGCTCCGGGGAGCGATATTCGTGTCTTTCGGGCCCGTTACGCCGCCGATCGATGGCGAACGCCCTTCAGTTCATGCACTCCCATTTGTGCAGGCTTAAATTCGATTGCTCTAACCTGTAAAAATCCTCGGTCGCAATGAAGACGAGAAGCCCGAGCAGAACCATTGCGGCGATGTTCGAACGCATGGTCGCGCCATTGTCGATGGCGCGGCGATCCTGTTCGAACTTCGAGAGGTCGAGCATGCGCAAGATATTCTCCGAGCGCGCATCGTCAGCCGGAGCTCTCTCGTCTCCCGATCGCTTTCGAAACGGTATGACATTTCCCCCGAGGTTCGGCTGACTGGCCCTCATCTTGCGCCTCGAATGACAATTCGCGTTGCCATCAACACGTCGATGATAAGGCCCGACTCGAAATGAGCGTTCGTTAAATTTCCTGATCGCCAGTGCAATTCAGCGTGATGCGGGCTGCGATCCTTGACGACCGTCCATATCGTTCCTGTCTGTTTCTTCGCCTCGCGTTGCTCGTTTTCGATCTGTCGCTGCATCCGGTCAATTGCGTTGTCGCGACGCGCGAACATGACGAATTGTACAGAAAGTCGCACGCGATCGTTATTTTGCGGTCGCGAACCCGTCCGCGATACTTCGACACCAACCAGTGCGTTCACGTGCGAGCAATCGATTCACCTGAACGCAGGCACAGACAGTCAGATGGCCATGGATATGACAAGGCGACCGAAGCTCAGCCTCACGCTGTTTGGAATCTTCGCAACAGGCGCAGTGGCGTACGGCGCATGGTATGAGCTCGTCGGGAGCGTGAAGCCCGTCGCTGCAGCGGCTCAAGGCGCTTCCAATCAGCCCGCGACGAAAATTCCCGTCACCTCGCTCGAGGTGAAGAAGAGCGACTTTCCCGTGCACACTTACGGTCTCGGAGTCGTCTCGCCGTTCAAGACGGTGACGATCAAGAGTCGCGTCGACGGCCAGATCACGAAGGTTTTCTTCAAGCAGGGGCAGATGGTGAAGGAGGGCGATCCGCTTCTGGAGATCGATCAACGCCCCTTTACCGCGGCTCTGGAGCAGGCGGTGGCGAAGAAGGCGCAGGACGAGGCCAATCTGAGGAACGACCAGCTGAACCTGCAGCGTTTTCAGACGCTCGCGAAGCAGCAATTCGAGACTCAACAGAACCTCGATACCCAGCAGGCGCTGGTCGACCAGGTGACTGCGCAGCTGAAGGGTGACCAGGCGGCCATCGACAATGCGCAGACCAATCTCGGTTACACCTCGATCAAGGCGCCGATCAGCGGACGCATGGGTTTCCGCCTGGTCGATCCCGGCAACATCGTGCATGCCGCGGATACCACGGGCATCGTCACCATCGCGCAGCTGCAGCCGATTGCCGTGCAGTTCACCGAACCGGAAGACCAATTGCTGGCCATCGTCAAGGCCTTCCAAGGCGGCGAAGTGCCCGTCGAGGCGCTGACGTCGGACGGAACCAAAACGCTGTCGCAGGGCAGGCTCGCGGTCATGGACAATTCGGTGAACCAGGCCACCGGCACCATCAGCCTGAAGGCGCGTTTCGAGAACAAGGACAACGCGCTGTGGCCCGGTCTGTCCGTCACCACGCGGATGCTGGTCGACACGCTCAAGCAGGTCATCGTCGTGCCGCAGGATGGCGTGCAGCACGGGCCGTCCGGCCTGTTCGCTTATGTCATCGGCGACAATGGCAAGGTCAGCGCCAGGCCGATCAAGGTCAGTCAGGGCGGCGATGCAAGTGCCGTGGTCTCCGAAGGCCTCAACGTCGGAGACAGGATCGTGGTGGCCGGGCAGTCGCGCCTGTTCGATGGCGCGCTGGTCGACGAGAAGCCGCTGGTTGCGTCAGCAGTGCCGGCGGCGGATGCGCGCGCCGCTGCTGCTCAGACCAAGAGCGGCACAACGACTGCCGCCAAAACCGGATCGGCGGACTGACATGGCTGGCGGTATCTCGGCTCCCTTCATCCGCCTCCCCATCGCGACGTCGCTGCTGATGGTCGGCATCCTCTTCGTCGGGATCATCGCCTATCCGCAATTGCCGGTGGCACCGCTGCCCGAGGTCGACTTCCCCACCATCCAGGTCTCCGCCAGCCTTCCCGGCGCGGACCCTGAGACGATGGCGTCCTCGGTGGCGCAACCGCTGGAATCGCAATTCGCTCTGATCCCCGGCGTCTCGGAGATGACGTCGTCGAGCCAGACCAGCTCGACCCAGATCGTTCTGCAATTCGATCTCTCGCGCAACATCGACGGTGCAGGGTCCGACGTGCTCGCAGCCATCAATGCCGCGAGCGGCCAATTGCCCAAGAACATGCCGAGCACGCCGACCTACAGAAAGGTCAATCCGGCGGACTCGCCCATTCTCCTGCTTGGCGCCGCCTCGAAGACGCTGCCGATGACGCAGGTGTCGGACGAAGCCTACACCAAGCTCGCGCAGGCGATCAGTCATATCAGCGGCGTCGGCCAGGTCAGTGTCGGCGGACAGCAGGCGCCGTCGATCCGGGTCCAGATCGATCCGGCCAAGCTGGTCGCCAAGGGCCTGTCGCTGGAGGACGTGCGGACCCCGCTGTCGGTGATAACAGTCAACAATCCCAAGGGCACCCTCAACGGCGACACCCGCACCTACACCGTCTATGCCAATGACCAGTTCACCAACGCCGAGGCGTGGAACGACATCGTCATTGCCTATCGCAACGGCAGTCCTGTCAAGGTCGGCGACATCGGCCACGCCGTCAGTGCGCCGCTGGACAATACCCAGTACGGCTGGGCCGACGGCAAGCCTGGCGTGTTCCTGGTGATCTTCAAGCAGCCCGGCGCCAACGTCATCGACACCGTCGACAACGTCATGAAGCAGCTGCCGCATCTGCAGGCGGGCATTTCGCCGGCGATCGATATCTCGGTGCTGTCGGACCGCACGCAGACGATCCGTGCGGCGGTGAAGGACGTGCAGTTCACGCTGCTGCTGACGATCGGCCTCGTCGTGATGGTGATCTTCGTCTTCCTGCGCAGCGTCTGGGCCACCATCATTCCGTCGATCACGGTGCCGCTCGCGCTGCTCGGCGCCTGCGCGCTGATGTGGATGGCCGGCTACAGCCTCGACAATCTGTCGCTGATGTCGCTGACCATCGCGGTCGGGTTCGTGGTCGACGATGCCATCGTGATGCTGGAGAACATCACCCGCTATATCGAGGAGGGCGAGACGCCGATGGCCGCCGCGTTCAAGGGCGCGGGCGAGATCGGGTTCACGATCCTCTCGATCTCCATTTCGCTGATCGCGGTGCTGATTCCGCTGCTGCTGATGGGCGGCATCATCGGCCGCCTGTTCCGGGAGTTCTCGGTGACGCTCGCGATGACGATCGCCGTGTCGGCTTTCGTGTCGCTGACGCTGACGCCGATGATGGCCTCGCGCTTCCTCAAGTCGCACGACGAGGAGCATCACGGCCGGCTCTATATGCTCAGCGAGCGGATGTTCCAGGCTCTTGTCGACGGCTATGAGCGTGGCCTCGACCTCGTGCTGCGCTTCCGCTTCGCCACCCTGATGGTGTTCTTTGCGACGATGGCGCTGACGGTCTATCTGTTCGTGATCATCCCGAAGGGGTTCTTTCCGCAGCAGGATACCGGGCTGATCACCGGCATCGTCGAGACCTCGCAGGACGTGTCGATCGCCGACATGGCGAAGCACATGCAGGAGATGGGCGCGATCGTGCTGAAGGATCCGGCGATCGACCACATGGCGATGCGAATGGGCGGCAGCGGCAATACGCTCAACGACGGCACCATGTACATCACGTTGAAGCCGCGCGATGAGCGCACGGCGTCGGCCGACCAGGTCATCCGCCGCCTGCAGGCCCAGACATCGAAGGTGCAGGGCGCGCGCCTCTACCTGCAATCGGCGCAGGATGTCCGCGTCGGCGGCCGTGCCGCCCGCACGCAATATCAGTTCACCCTGCAGTCGACCGACATGGACCAGCTCAACACATGGGCGCCAAAGCTGCTCGGCAAGATGAAGGAGATGCCCGAGTTGCGCGACGTCGCGTCCGACCAGCAGACGTCAGGCACCACGCTGACGCTGTCGATCGACCGCAACCAGGCCGCACGCTTCGGGCTGACCCCTGACGTCATCGACGCGACGCTGTATGATGCATTCGGGCAGCGGGAGATCGCGACCTATTCGACCCAGTTGTCGACCTATTATGTCGTGCTCGAGGTGCTGCCCTCGCTGCAGAAAAATCCGTCCACGCTGGAGCAGATCTACCTGCATTCCCCGACGACGGGGGGCGAGGTGCCGTTGTCGGCCTTCAGCAAGTGGACCACGGCGCCGGTCCGGCCGCTGGCGATCAATCACCAGGGCCAGTTTCCGGCGGTGACGATCTCCTTCAACCTGGCGCCCAACGTCGCGCTCGGCCAGGCAACGCAGGCGATCGATGCGGTGGAACGGCAGATGAACGTCCCGGCCGCCATCACCTCCACGTTCCAGGGTACGGCAAAGGCGTTCCAGGAGTCGCTCTCCTCCATACCCTTGCTGATCGTGGCGGCGCTGATCGTGGTCTATCTCATTCTCGGCATGCTCTACGAGAGCTACATTCATCCTCTGACGATCCTGTCGACCTTGCCATCCGCCGGCGTCGGTGCTCTCGCGACACTGCTCCTCTTCCATTTCGATTTCAGCCTGATCGGGCTGATCGGCCTGGTCCTGCTGATCGGCATCGTCAAGAAAAATGGCATCATGCTGGTCGACTTTGCCATCGTGGCCGAGCGGGACCACGGCCTATCGCCGCTGGAGGCCATCCGCCGGGCCTGCCTGCTGCGCTTCCGCCCCATATTGATGACCACGATGGCGGCCGTGCTGGGCGGCGTGCCGCTGATGCTCGGCCACGGCACCGGCTCGGAGCTCCGCCAGCCGCTCGGTTACGCCATGGTCGGCGGCCTGCTGGTCAGCCAGGTCCTGACGCTTTTCACCACGCCGGTGGTTTATCTCTATCTCGACCGCGTCTCGGAGTGGCTCAATCCAAAGCGGCACGCGGGACAGGATCACCAGGACATGGATGCTGCCGACGATGGCGATCTGGACCTCGTCGACGAGGTCGAGCGGAAGAAATCCAGGGTCCTTGCGGCAGAGTAGTGTTCGGCATCGGTGGGCGGGTACCCCATCACGGTAGGGCAATCGCATATGGGAGCGCTTTCCCTGCGGCCATCCTTCGAGACGCCCGCCGTTGGCGGGCCCTCAGGATGAGGACCGAGCGTGCGGCCGTAGTTTTGACGAGCACCGATGCCGCTTAGCCTCATCCTGAGGAGACCGCCACCGGGTCCGCGCAGAGCGCGGCCCGATGACAGGCTCCGCGGTCGCCTCGAAGGACGAGGCGCGCGCTCAGGTCGTGCAAAATGCCGTATGCGATCGCCCTGCCCATCACCCGTCCACTCCCCTGCCCAGCGGGTCGTGCAGCGGCATCGCATGTTGGTGGGGTGCGCCGCCGTATCAATGCGTTACCACGATGAAATCCGTGTCATTTCCCGTCTCATGGCTAAATCCGTCGTCGGAAATAATCAATGAAGAGGCCGGCGTCAGAAGTTTAGAGATCCTCTCAACGGTATCCTGCGGTATTTCGATGCGATTGAGGACAGCGTTGGCTTTATCGGGCGACGGTACCGATAGGGCGGTTTGCTTCACGGGCGCTTCGCGCTCTTTCGTGGCACCCTCGATGCGAGGAAATTCGTCCGGAATCGACACGACGGTCCAGCGAATTGCCGCTCCCTCGCTCTGGAATTCCATTGCGGTAAACACGTGCGTTCCCAGGGGCTCCTCCGGATTTTCGATCTTGACTGCGACATCAAACAACGGCGCGAAGCCCTGACGCACGAAGAGCTTGCTCAACTTACGACTCACGAAGACGGAGATCGGAACCATCTTTCTAGGTGCGCCTTCAGCGGCAGCCGAGTTTTGAACCTGGAGACTAGTGGCTTCTGGAGTCTCGGTCCTGGACACCAGTGATCCATGCGTTGCCGCGGCTGTGCCAACGCTCTTACCCGCGACTGTGGCAGTCTGAAATTCCGGCGAACCGGACACGGCTTTCGGCTCAAAGAGGTGCGGATTGGTTATCTCGACCGGCTGGACATCGTCGCGCGCAATGATCACGCGCGTGCCGCGCTTCGTGAGATGCCAGAGTCGAATGGCAAAGTCATTTTTCAAACGGATGCAGCCGTGTGACGCCGGATGCCCAGGCACGACACCGGCATGCAACGCAATCCCTGACCAGGTGATGCGCTGCATGTAAGGCATGGGGGCAGCGCTATAAATATTTGAACGGTGCCATCGTTCCTTGCTGATCACGCTGAATACGCCGAGGGGTGTAGGATGCCCCTGAGTTCCCGTGGACACCGATGAGCGCGCGATCAGCGCCCCGTTGTCAAAAAGCGAGACCCGTTGGTCAGTGATCGAGATGATGATCTGGAGCGGGCCCTTCGGAGGGGCCTCGGGCACAGCGTTCTTCGCAGATCCAGAGTTTGTCTGCCGGTGATGGTGCTTGTGTTTGAACGGAGCGTAGTGGCCTGGCCAGAACCTGTCCTGCTGCCAAAACAGAAACTGAGCGTGCGCGGTCCCTGTGGAGAGCATGAAAGCGGCGAAAGCTATTATTGCAGTCTGCTTCCTCATCCAGTGCCTCATGCAGTGAAGTTGCATGCGAGGTCCAACCAAAAAGCGTGGCGTTACCGACCATAGCCTCGTCTTCAAATCTGGTCGCAGTGGGTCGAAAATTGGACCAATTCCAATGACGAGGCCAATCTGCTGGAAGAAGACAATCGGCAATAGCCGTCGCGCCGATCGCCGGGCCGATCAATGTACGGTGTGAGGGCCGTTGCGACGGACGCTTTGATCTCGGGCAATGGGTATCCCATAAGTCGTCAACGACAGACCGCTCGTGGGGACGGCATCCGTGACTACGGCCACTCAAGCGCACCTGTTGGTCCGACATTCACCATGGAGTTCGCCCCGAACTGGCCGCATGCGTCGCATGGGTCCGAAACTTCCCTACACGCTTACGTCGGAGAACAATTGCTTGCCAGCGGCGCGTTGCATGCGGGCAACACTTCGTGGAAAAGATGATGAGCTGCGGTTTGCGCCCTTGCGCGGCCATGTCTCGACCCGAAAGTCCACCGGTCGCGTGCTTGGCTGTGCAGCATGGCTCAGGTGGGGCCTTTGGAGGCGACGGGATCATGAACCCGCGGCGATATAGGGCAGTGGCGCCGACGTTTTGCGGAACGGTCGTTCTCGCGGGGTGGATCGCTGGCTGGCTGGCTGGCTTCGGTTCGGCCGGCACCGAGAACACCCGCGCAGTGCCAATCGAGGACCGCGCAGCATCTCTCGCCGCCAACGCCAGGCTCGCGGATGAACCGCAAGCAATCGCACTGGACAACGCCGTTGTCGCTGACACCGTTGTCGCAAACGCCGCTGTCGCTAGCGCCGAAGTGGCGGCGGCCGCCGAACCCGCGGCGGGGACGGCCACCGACACGACGGCGGCCTCGGATAAGCCGGACTCGATCGTCGTGGCCGCGTTGCCCGATCCGTCGCAGACGCTGTCGGCCGATTTACCGCCTGTGCAGGAATCGGTGGACTTGGGCCACCTTGATGTCGCCCAACCGGTGCCGACAACGCGCAATGCCTCCAACCCGGCGCCGGTGACGCAGGATTTTCGGTATCTCATCTATTACGTCTGGTCCGAACTACCCCCTGCCGAGAAACCGGCGGATATCGTCTTAAGGTCACTCAAGGACACCCCGGTCGGAACGCCGGTCGAGGAGATCAAGCGCGCTTCCGACGCTTTTGGTCTGGATTTCAATTTCATGAAAGCGGTTGCGAGGATCGAGTCCGGTTTCGACCCCAAGCAACGCACTGGGTCGTATATCGGGCTGTTCCAACTGAGCAAATACGAGTTCAACAAATTCGGCTCCGGGCAGATTCTTGATTCCCGCGACAATGCCATTGCGGCGGCCTACAAGGTGATTACCGAAGGCATTCTGTTCGAGTGGGTAACGCAGAAGACGCCGACCTTAAGTGATCTTTACTTGATCCATCAACAAGGCTGGGAAGGCGCCGCCGAGCACATCAACCAACCTGATCGCATCGCTTGGAAATCCATGTGTGCCACCGGCGAAGGCAGGGAGAAAGGCGAAAAATGGTGCAAACGCGCGATCTGGCGGAATACCCTTCCGGCCGTCAAAGACGCGTGGAAATCGGTGGACAAGCTGACATCGGGGGCGTTCGTCGCAATGTGGCGCGATCGGGTTGCGCTTTTCTCTTCGAAATACATGGCCACCGCCGCCGAACGGACGAACCAATAAATTTCCGTTGAGTGGTTGGCAGGAGTTGCCGCACCCGCGGGCCGAGCGGGGGCCTCACCGCCGCCGCGGCACGTGGTGCCGCTCATCGGTCAATGGTCGCGCGAACGCACTTTACGTCGTCAACGACGCGCTCGCATCGCTCCTGCTGCGCTAACGAGGTGATCGAGGTCCGATGTCTGCTTGTGGCCCATCGCGTTGGTTGGCACACCGCGGCGACATGTCTGGAGCGAGAGGTAGAGCAGAAGTCGTCTCACTCAGGGGCCGACCGCCGCTTGTGACCCAAGGCGGACAGTCGCTGAGCAATCGATACATGTTGAGTTAAATTCTTAAGTCCTCCTAAGCGGACGCGTGGATATGCTATGTGGCAGGAAGCAAACGTGGCCAGAATGTCTCGGCGGGATTTTCCAGCGACCAGGCCCTCCCTCGTGGAGAGGATGGACCTCTGGTTTTCGAAAGGCCACGTCGTCGATGGCATTTGGGTCGGCAGTTTTCCATCGGACGGAGAGCCAGCCATTCAACGTGTTGAAGACGCGCTTCGGCTGATCGAACGCTGTGCTCCGCTTCACTATCGACGCATCAAGAACAACCTTGCTAGAATTTGGGTGCACCTAGTTCCGCACGGAGCCGGCTGCTATTTGCACTCCTTGAACGCCTGCTTGTTGGATGAGCGTATCGTCACTTCTGAAACCACAACGGTCGAATGGATCGCATCCGCTATTGTCCACGAGGCAACCCATGCAAGGCTTGAGAAGTTAGGTATCCGCTACGACGAAGCGGTCCGCCAACGGATCGAACGGATTTGTGCTCGAAGAGAACTCGATTTTGCTCGACATCTGTCAGGCGTCGACGCCCTGCAAGAAGAGATCACGTGGAGGCTCGACCGGTGCAGTGAAGAAAATGCGTCCTATACCGACCAAAACATGTGGAAGAATACTGTTCAGGGCAACGCGGAGATACTCCGTCATCTGGGAACGCCAGAATGGGTCATAACTCTAGCGTTTCGGGCGAGCAATCTGGTTAGTGGAATTCGCCGCTTCACCCGACGCATAGTCGGTGCTTCTGTTCAATGATTACAAAGCCCGGGATGACCGCTCTTGGCCCATCGCTTCCGTTGAGGCGGCGTAGCCAAATGGTCGGTTCATAGGGGCAGACCGGAAGGTTGCAACTGAGCGCCAAACCGACGCTTGTGGACCCAAAGCAGACGTGTTTGAGAATGCAGAAGTTGCCAATTCCAGGAGAACTCGCGTATGCACTATGTGCAGGATCGTGTGCGAGCAATTCAAATGGCGATAGAGCTGAGGGGCGCGAGAGGCGAGGGATGGATTTGCGACCGTGACCGCTGACGGTCGCGTGCTGGATTCCTGGTTCCTTCAGCTGCGCCTGGTTGAGGAGGCCGGCAAGGCGGCAACGATACGGCTGACGCAGGACGAGATCACCAGCCCGCGGATTTCAAAATGATGCCGGTGCCGTCCCTTTCCGGAACGGGGATCGAGCTTCTGATACTCGATCTCCTGAAAGCCATCATCCTTGAGCTGCTGTTCGAAATCGCGTTCGTTCATGCACCCCGTCGGGTCGCGGCGCCGATAGCCGGCGGCCGGACGGGTCCGAGGATAACGCCTGCGCCCGGCGCCAGCAAACCGCAGCTATCGCGCCGCTTCCGCCAGCAGCGCCGTCGGATAGACCGGCTTTGTCAGGAACTTTGCACCGGGCGGCAGCGGCCGGGGTAAGGGACGGCCTGAAATCACGATGATCCGCACATCGGCGTCTTGCTGCTGAGCGTAGTAAGCCAGATCCACACCATCCATCTTTCCGACCAGATTGATGTCGGTGATGATCAGGGACGGGTGTTTTGCCTTGAGTGCCAGAGCCGCGGTCTCTGCATCCTCGCACTGCAGCACCTCGAAATTGCGCTCTTTGAGCACCAGCGCGAGCATCTCTCGCTGAATATCGTCATCCTCGACGACGATTGCGGTTGGTCGATGCGGTTTCGACTGGCCCATGATTGCACCTCACTTCCTGTCATTTGTTAAGCGCGACGGAGCTGAATCCGTTCCCGGTAGGGTGCGCCGGGTTCCGCTCTCGCTAGGGCTGCAGATCGCTTCCGACCCTGCGGGCAGTTTGCGCAGGAAATCCTCTGCTTCAATCAGCACGGTGCGAACGAGCTTTCGCTCGTCCACGGCCTCGCGCGTGAAGAAGCCGTGCTTGCGGGCATTACCGTTTCCAAATGGCGCGCCTGATCCCCATGCGCCGCCGTGCATGCGGCAGCGCGCCTTGCCGCGCAGTGCTGGTGCGCGGCAGGTTTCACCGCTTCGTGTTTGCGCGCCGCAACGCGGGCTCGCCCGCATCGGATCGGTGTTGCGCGCATGGCTCATGCGGGGACGGTCTCCAGCAGGCCCGGCTGCGCAGCGATCAGGTTCGCGTGTTGCGTGAAATGGCCGACGACGGCTTTGCCGCCGTCCTGCACCGACAAGTTCTGCACGGTGATCGCGCATGCGCCGTTGCTGCGGTGACGGCTCAAGGCCTCCATCTGGGCGGCGTAGGTGCGAGCCAGCCGGGTCAGTGCGCGCGTGAGGCTTTCCTGCTGCGGCACGTCGTCGGTCAAGGCGAGGCGACAGGCGCAGCGCATCGACGCGACGTGAATGCCAACCATCTGCGCCGCCAGCATGGCTTCGAGCGAATCCTTCGGCGCGATGCTCTTGAGCATCGAGACCATGAAGGAGAGATTGCCCTGGTCGGGCTTCCGCGCAACCGCGCTGGCTTTCACCAACTGGCTCAACAGGCCATGCAGCGCATCGCGGTCGACCGCGCCGATCGCCTCGGCCAGCAGCTTTTCGCCGCTGCGCGGATCGGGATGGTCGATCACAATGCGCCTGCGGCGGAGTTTTACTTTTGGGCTTGCGATGATCGGGGCAAGATCGTTCGCCGCGATCGGCATCGTCTCGGCAGGGGTCGGTAATGTCGTCATGGATGTGTCCTTTGCCGGCGCAGGCGCGATGGTTCACTGCGAGCGAAGTCGGTCACGCGCCTGCTGAGCGGCGGTTGAGATTTTCAGATGTCGATGAGGAGTTTTCGCGCAGCCAGGTCGAGCGCGCCCATGAGCGGGCGGGGCGTGGACACGGGCGATTGTCGCGATGATGCCATCGTGCGCCTGTTTTGCCCGACGTGTCAAACGGAATTTCGGTGATTCCGCAATCGTCTTCGCGCAAGTCCGTGTTCTCTCTGGCGTCGGCTACTGTGCATGGGGTTGTTTTGCAGTTTTTGTTGGGATAGCGGCGCTTGCCTGCCGTGCGACGGAATGCCTGACGGAAACGCGATTGCGAAATCCAAGGTGGCCGCTATTCATGAGCAACGAACGCGCCGCACCAACAACAAGCACAGGCGCCGGGGTCCGGGGAGAGAACCAATGCAACGAATGGCCCGCCTGCTGGCGCTCATCGCCGGCCTCTGCGCGTCCGCGCTGTCGACACAGGCCGTCGCGCAAAAATATCCGGTGCGGCCGGTCAAGATCATGGTCGGCTTCAGCGCGGGCGGTCCGGTCGACGTGGTCGCGCGCATCATCGGCGACAGGCTCGGTGCAAAACTCGGGCAGCCCTTCGTGGTCGAGAACCGCGCCGGCGCTAACGGCATGATCGCCGCCGAAGGCGTCGCGCATGCCGAGGCCGACGGCTACACCGTGCTCGCCTGCAACTCGTCCACCATCACGCTGAACAAGACACTCTTCAAGGACATCCGCTACGATCCGGCCAGCGACTTCGCGCCGCTGACCACCGTCGTCTCGGCGCCGCTGGTGCTCGTAGTCAATCCGGAGAATCCCAAGACGGCGAATATCAACACCGTCGCCGATCTCGTTGCGGCGGCGAAGGCGGCGCCCGGCGCGCTGGCCTACGGCTCGGGCGGCAACGGCAACCTCGCCCATCTCGCCATGGAGCTGCTCAGCCAGCGCGCCGGCATCAAGATGATCCACGTGCCCTATCGCGGTGGTGCCGCGTCCGAAGTCGGCATCCTCGCGCAGGAAGTGCTCGCCGTGTTCGATCCGCTCTCCGCGGTGCCGCTGGTGAAGGCCGGCAAGCTGCGCGCGCTTGCGGTGTCGTCGGTCGTGCGGCTGCCGTCGCTGCCGGATGTGCCGACGGTTGCGGAAGCCGGCTATCCCGGTTTTGATCTCTCGTTCTGGGTCGGCTTCTTCATGCCGAAGGCAACGCCGGCGCCGATCCTCGAAACGCTGCACCGGGAGATCGTCGCAGCTGCCAAGGATCCGACGGTCGAGGAGCGGCTTGGCTCGCAAGGCGTGGTGAGCGTGCTGAGCCCCGCCGACTACGCCGCCAAGATCGCGAAGGAGACCAAGGAACTCGCCGAGGTCGTCGCCGCCGCGAACATCAAGGCGGAGTAGGCGGCGCGCCCTTCCTTAACCTCTCCCGCTTGCGGGAGAGGTCGCGCCGAAGGCGCGGGTGAGGGCTCTCTCCTCTTGCGGATTGTCCCATCGCGGAGACACCCTCTCCCCAACCCTCTCCCCAACCCTCTCCCGCAAGCGGGAGAGGGAGCGCACCTGTTTCCGTCACAACCAGAGGATCTGCTTGCGATAGCCGAGGTCGTTCAGCAGCGGCGCCGCCGGTCCCTGGTGGAACACGGCGCCGCGCTCCAGCGCGAAGACGCGGTCGGCCAGCGCCAGCACGAGATCGAGATTGTGCTCGACGATCACGATCGACATGTGGCGGCGGAGCGCATCGAACACCCCAAACAGCTCCAGCGTCACCGCCGGCGCGAGACCCTCGAAGGGCTCGTCGAGCAGCAGCAGGCGCACATTGCCGGACATCGCCCGCGCCACCGCGACCATCTGCTGCTCGCCGCCGGAGAGATAGTCGGCCGCGACATTCATCCGCTCCTTCAGGCGCGGGAAGTGTTGCAGGATCTGTTCCTCGTCCCACGCCACGCCGTCGCTGCCGTCGGTCTTGCGCGCCAGACGCCCGAGCGCGAGGTTTTCACGCACTGTCATGCCGGCGAACAGCCCGCGGCCCTGCGGCACATAGCCGATACCGCGGCGCGCGATGTCGGGCGCGGCGAGGCGTGCGATATCATCGCCGCGATAGGCGATGCTGCCGGACGCTGCCGGCACGAGACCCGCGACGGTCTTCAGCAGCGTCGACTTGCCCGCGCCGTTGCGGCCCAGCAGCGCGACGATCTCGCCCTCGCGCACGTCGAGCGCGGCATCGTTGAGGATGTGGCTCTTGCCGTAAAAGGTGTTGACGCCGTCGAGCCGCAGCACGGTCTCGTGCGTGCCGGCGTCCGCGTCGCTGCCTCGGTGCTCGACGGCGGGGATGCCCTTGCCGGTGTAGATCTCCTGCACCCGCTGATCGGCTCGCACGACGGCGGGGCAGTCGGACATCAGCACCTCGCCCTGGTTCATCACGGTGACCACTTGAGAGAAGCCCAGCACGCGGTCGATGTCGTGCTCGACGATCAGCACGGGAATATTCGCCGCGATGTTCTTGACGAGGTTGGAGACGCGCTCGCGCTCGGCCGCGGCAAGGCCGGCAAGCGGCTCGTCGAGCAGCAGCACCTGCGGTTTTGATCCGAGCGCGATGCCGAGATCGACCAGCCGCTGCCCGCCATAGGAGAGCTCGCCGCCCTCGATGTCCTCGATGCCTTCAAGCCCGAGGAACTTTGTCAGCGCCGCCGTCTCGGCGTGGATGTCCTTGTAGGCGTCGATGTCGTTCCAGATGTTGAAGCGCATCGGCCGCCGCGCCTGCAGCGACAGGCGCAGATTCTCGTAGATCGAGAGCCCGCGAAACAAATTTGTGATCTGGAACGAGCGCGCCAGCCCCTGATGGCAGATCGCATTCGCCGGCACGCCGGCGATGTCGCGCCCTTGAAGACGGATCGTGCCCTGGTCCGGCGCGTAGAGGCCGGAGACCAGATTGAACAGCGTGGTCTTGCCGGCGCCGTTCGGTCCGATCAGCGCGTGGATCTCGCCGGCCGCGACTTTGAGGCTGGCATTCTCCACCGCGCGGATGCCGCCGAACTTTCGGGAGACGTGGCTTACTTCCAGCACCGCGCCCTTCAACGCCTCCGGCCGCAAGAAGTCCGGCAGCGCCAGGCCGTCATAGATCTTGCGCCGGCTCATCGCCGCCGTCTCTTCTGCCGGGGGACGGAAGCGGCGCAGGACCAGCGAACCGATGCCGACGAGGCCGCCGGGCGAATACATCACGAAGGCCACGAAGGTGAGGCCGAACCAGAACAGCCAGTCCGACGTCCAGATCGAGAACAGCTCGCGGAACAGGATGAAGAACACCGCGCCGAGCGCGGGGCCGAGCAGGCTGCGCATGCCGCCGATCACGACCATGGCCAGCAGCTCGCCCGCGAACGGCACCGAGACGGCTTCGGCCGAGACGAGATAATTCAGGAATGCGATCAGCGCACCGGCTAGTCCCGTGACCACGGCCGAGATCACGAACACCGCGAGCTTGTAGCGTTCGACCGGATAGCCCTGAAAGCTCGCGCGCAGCTGGTTCTCGCGGATCGCCACCAGCACATGCCCGAATGGCGAGCGCACCAGGCGCATCAGCACATAGAGCACGACGAGGCCGATGATTGCGACCACGATGTAGTAGTTGAGCGCACTGTCGAAGCTCACGGGGCCGATGCCGCCGCGCTTCAGCCCGCCGAGCCCGTCCTCGCCGCCGGTGAGGCTCGTCCAGCGGAAGGCCGTGGTGTAGACCAGGGCTGCCAGCGCCAGCGTCAGTAGTGAAAAGTAGACGCCGCGCCGGCGCAGGATCAGCATGCCGATCACGCTTGAGGCGATCGCGACGACGAGCATCGATCCCAGCAGCGGCAGCCAGATCTCGCCGGGGAAGACGTGGAGCTGAATGAGCCCGGCGGCATAGGCGCCGATGCCGAACCAGGTGCTGTGGCCGAAGGAGATGAGGCCGGTATAGCCGATGCAGAGGTTGAGCCCCATCGCCGCGATGGCTAGCCCAAGCATCCAGGTGCCGGTGTTGAGCGAGAGGCCGAGCGTGCGCAGCAGGAACGGCAACGCGATGACCGCGATTGCCGCGATCAGCAGCGGCCTGAGCCTGTCGATGGCGGAAGCGCTCCTCATTCGAACTTCTCGATGCGTTCGCCGAGCAGGCCGCGCGGGCGCACCAGCAGCACCACGAACATGAGGATGTAGATCGAGGCTTCGCCTGCCGCAGGCTCGAAGTGGATGGCGATGCCGCGCACGACGCCGACGAGAAGCGCGGCGATGATCACACCCCAGAAACTGCCGAGGCCGCCAATCACGACCACGACGAAGGCGATGGTCATGATATCGGCGCCCATCGCCGGATGCACGGTCGTGATCGGCGCGAAGAACGCGCCACCGAGCGCGGCCAGACCGACGCCGAGCATGACGATCCCTGTCATGTAGGGCTGCAGGCGAATGCCGAGTGCAGCCACCATGTCCGGCCGCTGGATGCCGGCGCGCACCACGCGTCCGAATGAGGTCTTGTGCAGCAATAGCCAGACGCCGAGCAGAATCGCCGCGACAACACCGAGGATCAGAAGGCGATAGCGCGAGAACAGGAAGTCGCCGACGATGACCGAACCGCGAAAACTCTGCGGGATCTCGGTCGAGACGGGCGCCGCGCCCCAGATCATGCGGATCGCCTGCTCTGCGACCATCGCCAGTCCAAACGTCACGAGCAGGCTGAGGATCGGATCGGCCGTGTAGAAGCGGCGCAGGATGAAGCGCTCGAACAGGATGCCGAGCAGCGCGACCGCAAGCGGCGAGATCACAACGGAAACGCCGAAGCCGAGGCGCTTCGTCAGCTCGACGCAGATGTAGGCGCCGAGCGCATAGAATGCGCCGTGCGCGAGATTGACGATGCCGCCGACCGAGAAGATCAGCGACAGCCCGAGCGCGATGAGAAGGTAATAGCCTCCGAGTACGAGGCCATTCACCACCTGTTCCAGCAAGAACTCGAACTGCATGTTGCGTGCGCCATCTTTGATGAAGAACGGCGCCGGCTAGGCCGGCGCCGCTAACGCCTATCGGCTCTGCCGGGTGCGGGCATCAGGCCTTCATCTCGCAGGGGTTTTGCTCTTTGGTCGGATAGATCGTCTCCAGCGGATCGTTCGCCGCCGGCACCGCATCGCCCAGCACCAGCATGTCCCACTGGTCCTTCATCTGGTCCTTTGGCTTGACGGTGAACGGATAGGCTTCCTGCACCAGCTGGTGATCCCAGGAGCGGAAATACGCCTTGCGCGCCTTGCCGATGTCGAATTCTGTCTGCTTCTCGAAATAGGCGATCAGCTCGCCGCTGTCGGTCGACTTGGTCGTGTTGATCGCTTCCGCCAGGAGCTTCAGCGTGACGTAATCGATCCAGGCGTGATTCTCCGGCGGCTTGCCGTATTTCTTGCTGAAGGCGGCGACGAAGGCCTTTGATGTCGGATTGTCCAGCGTGTGATACCAGACCGTCGGCCAGGTGCCGCTGAGATTGCCCGCGCCCGCAGCCCAGGCATCGCCGGTGTTGAGATTGAATCCGACCAGCGGGTAGGGGAAGCCGAACTCGGCATATTGCTTGACGAGATTTGTCACCTGGTTGCCGGCGAGGTTGCAGCAGACCACGTCGGGCTTTGCCTGCCGCACTTTCAGCAGATACGGGCTGAAGTCGGTGACATCTGTTGCGATCAGCTCGTCGCCGATCAGGTTCGCATCATGCGCACCGAAGAACGTCTTGGCGGCCTTGAGCAGATCGTGACCGAAAATGTAGTCGGCCGTCAGCGTGAAGAACTTCTTGCCCTTCACCATGCCCTGCTGCGACAGCGCGGTGCCGACCGCGTTCACCATCACGGTGTTCGGGATGTCGCAGTGGAACGAGTATTTGTTGCAGCTCTTGCCGCGCAGCGCGTCCGAGCGCGCGCCGGTCGAGAAGAACACCTTCTTGTTTCGTTCGGCGACCTGCATGATCGTGAGAGAGGACGCCGACGAGATTTCGCCGAGCAGCACGACCGCGCCGTCCTGCTCCAGCATGCGCTGCGCCTTGGTCGCGGCGGTCGCCGGGTTGATCGAGTCCTCCGAGAGCAGGTCGATCTGCTTTCCCAGAACGCCGCCGGACGCGTTGATCTCCTCCGCTGCGAGTTTTGCGCCGATCTGCGCGTAGCTGCCGATCACGCCGAGGAAGCCGGTGAGCGGCGTCAGGTGCCCGATCCGGATCTTCTCGGCTTGGGCCCTGACGACCGCGGGAAACCCGAGCGCGGCCGCGCCAGCAAAGGCTGCACCCGCCCGTAACAACGTCCGTCGTGGGTAGCGGATCATCTCTGTCTCCTCCCGGGTGCATCGCGTGCCTCCCTTCAAAACCGGGTATCCGGTATTGTGAGAGAGCTTTTTCTAATGCTGGAGGATAATCCCGAACGCCATTGCCGGTGTCAACCGGCAAAATCGTCGCCTGGGTTGCGGCTCAGGCTTTTTGCGTGAACGCCTTTTGCGCCCGATCCTTGGCGCCGAACTCCACCGACAGGCGGTCGGCGGCGGCCTGCACGACCTGCGCGCCGGCGTGCAGCGCCTGGTTGGACAGGCGCCAGATCGGGCCGGAAATGCCGAGCGCGCCGATCACCTGCCCGGTGAAATCGGTGACGGGCACGGCAACGCAGCGTACTTCCGGATTGAACTCGCCGTCGTCGAAGGCAACCCCGGTGCGCTGCACCTCGGCGATCTCGCGCATCAGCGCACCGACATCGCTGATGGATCTGGGCGTCGACGGTTTCAGTTCGACGCGATCGATGAAGCGCTTCAGCTGCTCGGGGCGCAGCGACGCCAGAATGATCTTGCCGAGCGCGGTACAATGGGCGGGCCGCACCACGCCGACGCGATCGGTGAGCTGGAACGCGCCGGGGCCGCTGGTGCGGGCGATCACGACCACCGCATCGCCCATTCGCACGGCAAAATGGCCGCTTTCACCGGTCTGGCGCGATAGTTCCTCCAGCACAGGCGTTGCGACACTGACCATCTCGATCTCGTCGAGCGCTGACGCGGCAAGCGCAAACAGCGGCCGGCCGATGCGATAGCGCTTGTTGTCCTTCTCCTGGCGGAGGTAGCCGAGCGAGACCAGCGTCTTGGCCAGATGAAACGTCGTCGAGTTGTGCAGGCCGACCAGCTTGCTCAGCTCCGCAAGTCCAATTCCTTCGCGATGGCGGGCCACCTCTTCGAGGATCGAGAAGGCGCGCCCGAGCGATTGAACGCCGCCGCCGCGTTGCTTGTCCTCGACCTCGTCGTCGCCATCCGCCTTGGGTGCAGAGACCAGTTTGGCAATCGCGGCCTTGCGCGGGCTTGCAGGCTTCTCGCCGGTGGTCGGCTTGGTACGCGATCTCAAGGACTGGGCTCCCTCTGGTGAAACGATATGGCTCCGTTCTTGCGACAGTAGCACGCAACCGGCGCAGCCGTCGGCGCGGAGCTTCGCGTTTCCGCAAGGCGAAAGCCTACCACAATATAAATTGACGTACAGCATTATGAGAAATAGGCTTCCCCCGGCCCCATGGTGACCGGCCGCGTTCTCCGCATCGGTACAGAAGAAGTCGACGGGCCGAGAGGGAGACCGGTTGATGTCGAAAAACATGCTCAATGGCGCGCAGGTCATTGTCGATTATCTGATCCAGGAGAAGGTGCCGCAGGTGTTCGGGCTCTGCGGCCACGGCAACATCCAGTTCATCGACGCGCTGTACGAGCGCTCCCAAGAGATCAAGACCATCTCCGTGCACCACGAGAGCGTCGCCGGCTTCATGGCCGATGTTTACTACCGCGTCTCCGGCCGGCCGACTGCGACCTTCACGTCCTGCGGGCCGGGCTCGGCGAATCTGCCGATCTCGCTGGCGAACGCCTTCCTCGATTCCGTGCCGTTCATGGCGATCACCGGCAATGTGCCGACCAGCCAGTTCAATCGCGGTGCGTTCCAGGAAATGTATCGGCACTACCAGGCCGACTTCCCGTCCACTGTGCGCACGATGTGCAAGAAGGTGTTCCAGCCGACGCGCGGCGAGATGGTGCCGCTCGCGGTGCGGCAGGCCTGGAAGACTATGGTCACGGGCCGGCCCGGTCCCGTTGTGATCGATGTTCCCTTCGACGTCTTCATGGAGGCGGCGGCCGAGGAGGCGCCGAAGGCTGCCGAGTGGAGCGCCAACATCTCCAGCCGCTGCGGTGCTGATCCCGAGGGCGTCGAGAAGGCGGTCGACATGCTGCTTGCGGCCGAGCGGCCGGTGATGCTGGTCGGGCAGGGCGTGCGCTACGGCGGCGCGGCAGAGGAGTTGCGCAAGCTCGCCGAGCGGCTGCAGATTCCGGTTGCGGCATCCGCAAGCGGTCTCGGTGCGCTTGATGTCAATCATCCGCTGGCGCTCGGCCTCGTCGCGCGTGCCGGCCACTACCAGGCCAATCACGCAACGCGTCAGGCCGACATTCTGCTTGCGCTCGGCGTCCGCTTTGACGACCGCACCTCGAGCTCGTGGATTCCCGGCTATTCCTTCACGATCCCGCCGACGAGATTGATCCATGTCGACATCGACCCCGAAGAGATCGGCCGCAACTATCCCGTCGCACTCGGATTGATGGCCGACGTCCGCACCTTCCTGCGACAGGTGCACGCCGAGCTCGATCGCCGCGACAATCTGTTCAAGAAGTCGGATACGCGCAAGAAGTGGCTGGCGCAGATCGATGGCTATCGCAAGGAGTGGGACAAGTTCGTCGCGCCCGGCTTCTCCGACGACACCACGCCGATCAATCCGCAGCGCGCGGCCGCCGAGATCGACAAGGCGCTGCCGGAGGATGCGATCCTCGTCTCGGACATCGGCGTGCATCACAATTGGCTGCTCGGCTTCTGCAAGCCGAAGCGGCCGGATTCGCTGATCGGCTCGATGGGGTTTGGCCCGATGGGTTTTGGCGTGGCCGGTGTGATGGGCGCGAAATTCGCGGCACCCGATCGGCCCTGCGTGTCGGTCTGCGGCGACGGCGCCTTCTTCATGCACGCCAACGTGCTCGGCACGGCGGTCGAATACAATCTGCCTGTGGTCTGGGTGGTCTGGAACAACTACGCCTATGCCTCGATCCGCGGGCTTCAGCGCGGCTATCTCGGCGGGCGCGAGCTTGCGACCGACTTCAAGCACCCGGAGACGGGCCAGCGCTACAACCCGGATTTCGCGGCGATGGCGCGCTCCTGTGGCGTCGAAGGCGTGCGGATCGATCGCGCCGGCGATCTTGGCGAGGCGATCCGCAAGGGCATCGCCGCCAACAAGCCCTATCTGATCGACGTCGATATCGCCGCGGACGTCAATCCCTCCGGCGCCGGCGTCTGGGAATTGCCGGGCCTCGGCCAGAGCAAGGCCGGCATCGGCACGCGCTTCCAGCCGGGCTGATCGCGGTTCGCAGAAGCAATCAACAAGAATATCGGGAGATGGAGATGACGCTCGCAGGCAAGAAGGTCGTCGTGATCGGCGGCTCCTCAGGCATCGGCCTCGCCACGGCGGAGCTTGCAAAATCACACGGCGCGGATGTCGTCATCGCCTCCCGCAGCGCCACCAAGCTTGATCCCGTCGCCGAACGGCTGAAGGTGACGGCAATCCCGACTGACGTCACCAGCGATCAGAGCGTCGCCGAGCTGTTCAAGCGCACCGGCGCTGTCGATCATGTCGTGCTGACGGCCGCGCAGCTTCGCACCGGGCCGTTCAAGATCGTTGCGATGGAGGATGTGCGGGCCACGATGGAAGGAAAATTCTGGGGCGCCTGGCGCGTCGCGCGTGAAGCTGACATTCGGCCCGGCGGCTCACTGACGCTGGTCACCGGCTTCCTCAGTGTCCGGCCGCGGCCGAACTCGGCGATCATCAGCGCGGCCAATGGCGCGCTGGAGTCGCTAGCCCGCGCGCTGGCGCTCGAACTGGCGCCGGTGCGTGTGAATGCGGTCTCGCCGGGCGTGATCGATACGCCGATCCGGGCAGCGATGCCCGAGGCTGCGCGAAAAGAGATGCTGGCCAAGACGGCGGCTGCGCTGCCTGTCGGGCGCGTCGGCATGGCCGAGGACATCGCCCAGCAAATCGCGAGCTTCATGAACAACGGCTTTGCCACGGGCTCGATCGTTTACGTCGACGGCGGCGCGTTGGTGAATTAGGGAGCACGAGCATGGCCGAGGAGACTGGCGGCGCCTTCATTCGCAACATTGCGGAAGTGCCCTGGCGCGAATTCCCCAACCATTTTGGTGGCGCGCTGTCAAAACCGCTGGTGATGCCGGAGACGGCGGGCTCGCTCCGCATCGACTACCGCATCTCGATGTACCAGCCGATGGCCTATGTGGCGCGGCATCACCACAAGGTGCAGGAGCAGGTCTATCACGTGCTCGACGGTGAAGGATTGATGGAGATCGCAGGCAAGAACCATGTCGTGCGCAAGCACGACGTGATCTTCCTGCCGCCTGGCGTCGAGCACGCGATCTCCAATTCGGGCCTGACCGATCTCGTCTTCCTGGTGGTGACCTCGCCGGTCACCGACGACGAGACGCCGCTCTAAGCTAGCCCGAGGAGCGCTCGCGCGCCGCGACACGGATGGCGCGAGCCTTCGTACCCTCCACGCGGGCCGCGATCATGCTGCGCGCCTTGCCGCGGGCTGCGCCGTTCTTGTGGAGCAGGGCAACAAGGCGCCTGCGGGCGCGGTTCGCCGAGAGCCGCGCCGCCAATTGCTCGGCCTTGCGAATGATGGTGGCGGTCGACGGCGTGAGATTCACGCGCACCCAGGCGACGTCCCTGGTCTTGGACAGGCTGCCGACGCCTTCGCAAGGCGCCTCGCGCGGCAGGTCGATCCGGATCGCCAGCGCTTCCGAGCGCTCGATCCAGTCCTCAGCCCTGGTGCCGGTGATGATGCGGACATAGTCGCGTGTCTCGCGCGGCAGTTCGCTTTCTCGGGCAAGCCATTTCTGGATACGGCCCGGGCCTGCGTTGTAGGCGGCTGCGGCAAGGCCGAGATTGCCGAAATCGTCGCGGAGCTTGCGCAGGAATTTTGCCGATGCCGGCAGAGCCTTCATGGCATCGAAGGGATCATCGAGCCCGACCTCGGCGGCGGTCTCCGGCATGAATTGCGCAACACCTTGCGCGCCGGCCTGGCTGACCTCGTTGGAACGAAAGCGGCTCTCTTGCCAGAGCAGGCGGGCGAAGAACGGCACGGGAATGCCGCTCTCCTCGGCCGCTTCCTTCAGCGCACGGCAGAATTGTTCGGTCGGTGACGCCGGAGCCTGCATGATCGTTTCGACTGCGCGCGGCGGCTCGATCGTCTCCTCGTACGATGGGCGCGCATTGGCGAGTTCGATGGCCTGCACGCTTGCAAGAAACAGCTCGACGAGGGGGACCAGCGAGGGCGCGCGATCAGCCTTGGGCGTTGCGCTGTTGAAGTCAGATGCTTGCCAGGTCGGCGGCGTGCTGACGTCGCACATCAGAATCAGGAACGCAGCGCAAGCCGCGACGAGAAATCGCATCTCGGTAAAAGTCCTCGAACTGTGGGGGAACGACCAGCGCGCGCCGGTGACAAGGACTTCTTAACCGCAATTGCGGCGAAGCTGCGATTCTGCGAGACGGCCGGTGTTAGTACGGTGTTCCCATCGCAGAAAACGCAACGTTGCTCCCGCGGTTCTACGGGAACCGCAGGGAAACTCGGGACTGCAAACGGTCTTGCGGGAAGCCCCGGCGGTTACACCTTGGGGAAATCCTTGCGCATGGCGATCTCGGCGGCATCGCCGGGCGATAACACAGTTTGGTCGAAAGCCGGCTGCGGTTTGGTCATGATGTCGTACAGCGAGATGCCCTTGATCGGCTTTCCGATCAGCTCGCGGACGCAATCGGCCAGCGTGCCGTTGTAGACGAGATAGGGCGGACCTCTGTCCTTCTGCCTCTCGCCCTTCAGCGACGGCCACTTCTTCAGTTCGGCCGGCGCGTCGTAGGCGATCGGCGATTCCTCTTTGAACATGCACGTGGCCCCGGGCGGCTTGGACTGCCGGGAATCCTAGAGCCGCCGGGTAAACGCGCGTTAAAGAATTGGTTCAAATCAGCCGGCAATGAAGGCGAGCAGGGTGCCGTTGGCCTTGGCCGGGGGTACCACGACCGCGGCTCCGCTGCGGATAGCCACTGAGCTCAGCGCCTTCTCGGTCGCTGCGAGATCGCCACTGACCAGCACCAGCGCTGCGCCACCGCGCTCGGAGAGGCCGGCGAGCGGCACGCCGGGATAGCGTTTGCCAAGCTGGTCCAGCGTCAGATAGACGAAGTCGGCGCGGTCACCGCCGGATGCCACCTTCGCCGCGCCGTCGGCCTCTGCCTTCGGCTCGCGATCGACCAGCCGCGCCAGATGGGCTGCTTCCTTCGCAGGCTCGGGCGTCGCGATCAGCACCTCGCTGATCCGCTTTGCCGCATTGGCGTGTTTCATCAATTCAGGAATCCAGACGGTTTCGCGCGTCTTGTGCTGGCAAGCGAAGATGCGCACGCCACCGGGCGCTTCCGCGGTCGGCCACATGAAGGTGCGGAATTTGGCGGCCGAGACGGTGCCGTTCGGCAGCGTGACGGGCCGCTCGAAATCGGTCGGACCGATCGGTGTGAGGCCGCGTGCACGGATCTCTTCCGCGCCGGCGGCGGAATCGACCGCGGTGAAGGCGATGCGCTCGATGCCTTCACCGTGCCGCTCGACAAAGGTCCGTGCCGGCGCGTTGTGTTCGGTTGGCACCAGCACGCCAAGCAGCTCCATATAGTCCGGGTCGAACATGATGGTGTAGTTGCCGGTGCCCATATGCGCGCTGTGGGTGCCGCGCGGCGAGAGGGTGAAGCCAAGCTGCCTGTAGTTTTCGGCGGCCTTGTCGAGGTCCTGCACCATGACCACGGCGTGGTCGATCCCGATGATGTTCTTGAGGGCCACTGTGATTTCCCCGGCAATTGCAAACTGACTTTGGACGGCCCGCGGCCGCTGGCTCTGTCTACGCCGGATGGGCGATCAAGTCATTTTCAAATCGGCGGGGGAAGCGGAATTTCATTCCGCGAAATGCGGCATCGACGCGTTGTGCCGTCAGCGATCCTGCTCGCCGATATAGGCGGCGAGGATGGCACGCTCCTCGCTGGTCATCTCGGTGATATTGCCCGGCGGCATCGCATTGGACCATGCCGCCACGCGGCCGATCAGGCGGATGTTGCGGTGGATGTGCTCGGGCGCGTCGAGCAATATGCCCTTTGGCGCGGTCACGATACCAGCCCAGACCGGCTCGGCCGCGTGGCACATGCTGCAGCGGGACATCACGATCTCCTCGACATTGGCGACCGTAGGCTGCGCCGACAATGCCGCCCGTCTTCACCTCGCGCGGGCCGGCCGCGGACAGGAAGAGGATCGCGATCGCGCCCGCTGCTGCGACGCCCCACACCCACCACGGCGATTTGCGCCCGGCATGGCCCGCGTTGAAGAAATGACGGATCACCGGCCCCAGCGCCAGCACGATCGCAACGATGATCCAGTTGAAGCGCGTGGCGTAGAGCAGGGGATAGTGGTTGCTGATCATCAGCACGACGACCGGCAGCGTCAGATAGTTGTTGTGGACCGAGCGCTCCTTGCTGGTCTTGCCGAGTTTTGGGTCGGGCGCCTTCCCGGCGATCAGGGCGGCCACGATCTTCTTCTGGTTCGGGATGATCACCGTGAAGACGTTGGCCACCATGATGGTGCCGATGATTGCTCCGATCTGGTTGAAGGCGCCGCGGCCGCTCAGCACGTGGGTGAAGGCGTAGGTCAGCGCGACCAGGAACAAATAGCCGCCGATGGCAAAGGGCAGCTCGCGCTGCGCCAGCCCGGTGCGGCAGGCGATCTCGTAAAGCAACCACGCCAGCGCAAGGCTACCAAAGCTGAACAGCCCGGCCTGGACCGGTGTGAGATCGAGGATCGACTTGTCGACCAGGAACAGATCAGCGTCGAGATAGTACACCACCACCATCAGTGCGAATCCGGACAGCCAGGTGGTGTAGGCCTCCCACTTGAACCAGGTCAGTTCGTCCGGCATCTGGCTGGGCGCCACCAGATATTTCATGATCCGGTAGAAGCCGCCGCCGTGGACCTGCCAGGCCTCGCCCTGCACGCCATCAGGCAGATCGCTGCTGGGTTTGAGACTGAGGTCGAGGGCGATGAAATAGAACGAGCTGCCGATCCAGGCGATCGCCGCCACCACGTGCAGCCAGCGCAGCAGCAGGCTCGCCCATTCCGATACGATCGATCCCCACATGATCACCCCATCAATCGCGACGTCGAGCCGCAGCTTTGATGACCGCAACCGGCGGCCGTGCCCTTACAATCTGTTGCACCGATCCGCCCCATTTTCCAGTACGATGGGTCAACCCAAATGCACATCGTGCGGGCATGAGCTGACGTGGGATTCGGCAGAAAAAGTCCGGGAGGAGGGCGACGTGATATCTCGTGTTTCGCACATGATGGTGCCCGCCTGGCTGCTGGTTGCCTGCGCCGGCGCGCAAGCCGAATCCGTGCTGCAGGGCAAGGATGCCTATGGCAGCTGGCAGTCCGACAAGCCCGGCGTGGTCAGGCTGATCCGCCCGCAGGATCTGGCCAAACCCGGCGCCTCGCCGTCGGTCTCCAATGCCACGCGGGCGACGTCGCGCGGCAGCGCTACGCCGCTCGTGCCGGAAGGATTCAAGATCGAACTTTTAACAGACGGTCTGTCCGACGCGCGCGTGCTGCGCGTCGCGCCGAATGGCGACATTTTCGTTGCCGAGACCGGGCCCGGGCGCATTCGCGTGCTGCGTTTTGGGGAGGGCGGCAAGGTCGTCACGAACGAGGTCTTTGCCAGCGGGCTGAGCCGCCCGTTCGGTATCGCCTTCTTCCCGAACGGCGACAATCCGCAGTGGGTCTATGTCGCCAATATCGGCAATGTCGTCCGCTTTCCCTATCGCACGGGCGACCTGAAGGCGTCGGGCAAGGCCGACGTCGTGGTGGCCAACCTGGCGCAGGGGTCGGGCCACTCCACCCGCGACATCGTGTTCACGCCTGACGGCAAGCGCATGCTGGTGTCGGTCGGCTCCGCCAGCAATGTCGCCGAAGGCATGGGAAGCCCGCCCGGCGGGCTCGAGGCCTGGTCGAAGGCGCAGGCGGTCGGCGCGTCCTGGGGCTATGAGGCCGAGCGTGCGGCGGTGCTGTCCTTCGACCCTGAAGGCAAGGACCGCAAGCTTTACGCCACCGGCATCCGCAATTGCGTCGGCCTCGCGATCCAGCCGCAGACAGGCTTGCCCTGGTGCTCGACCAACGAGCGCGACGGTCTCGGCGACGATCTCGTGCCCGACTATGTCACCAGCGTGAAGGAGGGCGGCTTCTACGGCTGGCCGTGGTTCTACATCGGCAGCAACGAAGATCCGCGCCACGCCGGCGCGCGGCCGGACCTCAAGGACAAGGTGACGGTGCCCGATGTGCTGGTGCAGCCGCATTCGGCCTCGCTCGGCATGACCTTCTACCAGGGCGCGCAGTTTCCATCCGAATACCAGGGCGACGCTTTCGCCGCGGAGCACGGCTCCTGGAACCGCTCGAAGCGCACCGGCTACAAGGTGATCCGCATCCGGATGAAGGACGGCAAGCCGACTGGAGAGTACGAGGATTTTGTCACGGGCTTTGTCGTGAACGACACCCAGGTGTGGGGACGGCCGGTGGGGATTGCGGTGGCGAAGGATGGCGCGCTGCTGATCTCCGAGGACACGGGCGGCACGATCTGGCGGGTGACGCATTAGACTAGCGCGGCGATAAAGGTGCACCCTCGCCCCTTGCGGGAGAGGGTGGCTCGCCGCGTAGCGGCGAGACGGGTGAGGGGTTCTCTCCGCAGATGAGTTCGTCGATAGAACCCCTCATCCGGCGCTTCGCGCCACCTTCTCCCGCAAGGGGAGAAGGGAAGGGCACTGCGCTTGCCTTGCTTTACCCCCTTCTCACACTCGCCCCGCCGTCCACGGGCAGCGTCACGCCCGTGATGAAATTCGCCTCGTCGGACGCCAGGAACAGCGCGGCATTGGCGACATCCCACCCCGTCCCCATCTTCTTGCGCAGCGGCACCTTGCTGTCGCGTTCGGCTTCGACTTCGGCGCGGGTCTTGTGCCATTCGCGGGCGCGGGTGTCGACGGCCATCGGCGTGTTCATCAGGCCGGGCAGGATGACGTTGGCGCGGATGCCGTATTCGGCGTTCTGGTAGGCGAGCTGTTCGGTGAAAGCGATCATCGCCGATTTCGTCGCCTTGTAGGCGACATAGGGATAGGTGGTGATCGCGGCCATCGAGGAGATGTTGATGATGGCGCCGCTGTTCTGCGCGCGCATGATCGGGATCACTTCCTTGGCCGCCAGAATGCAGCTCTTCAGATTGATGGCGACGACACGGTCGAACGCCTCTTCGGTCAGCTGAAGCAGCTCGGCGTCACCGCCGGACAGGCTGACGCCCACATTGTTGTGTAGTACGTCGATCCTGCCCCAGCGCGATTGCGCGTCTGCCACCATCGCCTTGATGTCGGCGGATTTTGTGACGTCGGCCTTGAAGGCCGCGGCGGTGCCTTGCTTGGCCGTGATCATGGCGACGGTTTCCTGCGCCGATTCCAGATGATGATCGACGCACAGCACCTTCGCGCCCTCGCGCGCAAAGGTCAGCGCCGTGGCGCGGCCGTTGCCCATGCCTTCGCCGGGGCTTTGCCCTGCGCCGACGACGATCGCAACCTTGTCCTTCAAGCGCATGTCAATTCACTCCCGGGATCGGGTACTGCTGCAGTACCTCTTTGTAAGTGGGTTCGTTGTCGATCTTCATGGTGGCGAGCACGCGCACCACGCCGCAATAGAAGGCGATGGTGAGCACGAGATCGACCATGTGCTCGTCGGAGAGATCTTTCTTGATCTCGGCGAAGGTCGCATCCGACATGGCGAGCTCGCGCACCATCTCACGGGCGCCTTTGAGGATCGCGCTGGCGAGCGGCTCGAGCTTCGACGGCTTGCCCTCTGTCTCCGCCATCAGGCCGGCGATGTCCTCGTCGGTGACGCCGAACTCCTTGCCGATCTTCACGTGATGGGTGAATTCGTATTCCGACTTCTCCATCCAGCCGACCTGAAGGATGGCGAGTTCGCGCAGGCGCGGGTCGAGCTGGCTTTTGAAACGGATGTAGCCGCCGATGCCGTTGAAGGCGCGCGCCATCTCCGGCGAGTTGACCAGCAGCTTGTGCAGATTGGTGTTGCGCTTGAGCATGTCGCGATATTCGGGCGCGACCTGGTCGGCCTCGAGATAGGGCAGGCGGGCCATCCGTGGTGTTCCTTTCAGTGTTCTTGTGATTCGCGTTCGGGCGCTTGCAGCGTCACGCCGCCGTCGACCACCAGCACCTGGCCGGTGATGTAGCGCGCAAAATCGCTGAGCAGGAATTTGACGGCGTGACCGACGTCCCAGCCGGTGCCTTCGGTCTTGAGCAGCGAGGCCCTGGCGCGGTTGGTGCGCGCCTGCTCGCTCATGCCGCGGGCATAGACCATCGGCGTATACATCGGTCCGGGACAGATGCAGTTGACGCGAATGTTGTCGCGGCCGTGGTCGACGGCCATCGCGCGCGTCAGTCCGATGATGGCGGCCTTCGAGGTCGTGTAGGTGGTGAGCCCGCGCGGCCGCAGCGCCGAGATCGAGGAGATGTTGACGATGGCGCCGCCCTTGACGGTCTTGATCATGGCGGGGATCGCGTGCTTCGAGAGCAGGAACATGGTCTCGACATTGACCTGCATGACGCGGCGATATTGCTCGGGCGCCTCATCGACAACGCTGCCGCGGCTGCCGATGCCGACATTGTTGTCGAGGAAATCGAGCCGGCCCCAGCGGTCGAGCGCGGCTTCGACCAGTGTCTTGCAATCGCCTTCGCTTGTGACGTCGCCGCCATGGGCCGCGGCCGTGCCGCCTTCGCCTGCGATCATCTCGACCGTGCGTTCGGCAAGCTTGAGATCGCGATCGGCCACCAGCACTTTTGAGCCGGCGCGAGCCAGCAGAATTGCTGCAGCGCGGCCGTTGCCGATGCCATCGCCCGCGGCCCCGCCGCCGCTGATCAGCGCCACCTTGCCGGCGAGGCCGGCATCGTCCTCAGGGCCCTGCATGTCGTTTCATCCCGATATTTTCGTGCAAACTAGCAATCGAGCGCAGAGCTGAGAAGGCCAGCTGTCCCGCGCGGATGTCATTGACATCGCATGGAATTGCATGCCGCCACGCGGGACGGCCCGGAGTCGAGCGAGCGTGTTGCGGAACCGTCTTCACACAACTGCGTTTGCGGCGGGGGACCTTTTCGCGTTACGCTCCGCCTCGGGGACTCCCAACCGCCAGTGGCTTGCCGATGAATCTGCTTGATCCACAAGGGCCCGTGGCTGCGGCCAACAGCACGATTTTGGTCGATTCCGTCTTCATCATGCTCGTGATCGTGGTGCCAACCATTTTCGCGATTTTGGCTTTTGCGTTCTGGTTTCGCGCGTCCAACACCAAAGCGCGCTACCAGCCTGACTTCGTCTATTCCGGACGCGTCGAGATGGTGGTGTGGGCAATCCCCGCGCTGACCGTCATCCTGCTCGGCGGCGTTGCCTGGATCGGCTCGCATAAGCTCGATCCCGCAGTGCCCGTGCCGGGCACCGGCAGCCCGCTGCGCATCCAGGCTGTCTCGCTCGACTGGAAGTGGCTCTTCATCTATCCGGACCAGCGCATCGCCACCGTCAACACGCTGACGGTGCCGGCAGGCGCGGAGCTGAATTTTCAGTTGACGTCGTCGAGCGTGATGAACGTGTTCTTCATCCCGCAGCTCGGCAGCATGATCTACTCCATGAACGGCATGGTGACGCGGTTGAACCTGCGTGCCGACAATGAAGGCAAGCTCCAGGGCCTGGCGGCGCATTTCTCCGGCGACGGCTTTCCGGACATGATGTTCGACGTCAACGTGATCTCGCCGCTCGCCTTTCCGGACTGGGTGGCGAACACCGCCAAGTCCGGTGCCGTGCTGAACGAGGAGAGCTACAAGAAGCTGATGCAGCAGGGCATCGAGCGGGGCAGGCCGACCTATCGCCTGGATGATCCCCGGCTGTTCGATCTGATCGCGACCCAGCACATTCCGCCGGGGCCCGGACCGGAGCTGATCTCCGATGCCGGCCGGCCGCACAGCGGAGGGCACGATGCTCGGTAAGCTCGACTGGTCGGCCATTCCGTTCGAACAGCCCATTCCGCTCATCGCAGGCGGTGTGGTGCTGGTCGGCATCCTCGCCGTGCTGATCTGGGTCGTGGTGAAAGGGCATCTGCCCTATCTCTGGCACGAATGGATCACGAGCGTCGATCACAAGCGGATCGGCGTCATGTATATCCTGTTGGCGTCCGTGATGCTGCTGCGCGGCGGCAGCGACGCCATCATGATGCGGATCCAGCAGGCGATCGCCTATCAGTCGCAGGGCTATCTCCCGCCGGAGCACTACAACCAGATATTCTCGGCCCACGGCACCATCATGATCTTCTTCGTGGCGATGCCGTTCGTGATCGGGCTGATGAACCTGATCGTGCCGCTACAGTTAGGCGTGCGCGACGTGGCTTTCCCGACGCTGAATTCGGTTGGATTCTGGCTGACCGCGACAGGCTCGCTGCTGGTCAACCTGTCGCTCGTGATCGGCGAGTTCGCGCGCACGGGCTGGCTCGCCTTCCCGCCATTGTCGGAGCTGTCCTATTCACCCGGCGTCGGCGTCGATTATTACGCCTGGTCGCTCCAGATATCCGGTGTCGGCACGCTGGTGGCGGGCATCAACCTCGTCACGACTGTGCTGAAGCTGCGCACCAAGGGCATGAACTATCTGCGCATGCCAATGTTCTGCTGGACCACGCTGGCCTCGAACCTGCTGATCGTCGCTGCCTTCCCGATCCTCACCGCCACCCTCGCGATGCTGCTGCTCGACCGTTATCTCGGCTTCCATTTCTTTACCAACGAGGCCGGCGGCAACGTCATGATGTTCATGAATTTGATCTGGGCTTGGGGCCATCCGGAGGTTTACATCCTCGTCCTGCCCGCCTTCGGCATCTTCTCCGAAGTGGTCTCGACCTTCTCCGGCAAGGCGCTGTTCGGTTATCGCTCCATGGTGCTCGCCACCATGGCGATCTGCGTCATCGCCTTCATGGTCTGGCTGCACCATTTCTTCACGATGGGGGCGGGGCCCGACGTCAACGCCATCTTCGGCATCGCCAGCATGATCATCGCGGTGCCGACGGGCGTGAAGATCTACAACTGGCTGTTCACGATGTATGGCGGGCGCATTCGCTTTACGACGCCGATGCTGTGGGCGGTCGGCTTCATGGTCACCTTCATCATCGGCGGCTTGACCGGCGTGCTGGTCGCGGTGCCGCCCGCGGATTTCATGCTTCACAACAGCATGTTCCTGGTCGCGCACTTCCACAACGTCATCATCGGCGGCGTGCTGTTCGGCGCCTTCGCCGGCTTCGAATACTGGTTTCCGAAGGCGTTCGGCTTCCGCCTCGACGAGCGCTGGGGCAAGCTCGCGTTCTGGTTCACGTTCACAGGCTTCTACGTCACCTTCGTTCCGCTCTATGTCGCCGGCATGCTGGGCATGACCAGGCGCCTGCAGCACTATGATGTCGCGGAGTGGCGGCCCTGGATGATTATAGCGGCGATCGGCATGGCGGTGCTGTCGATCGGCGTCGTCTGCCAGATCATGCAGCTCGTGGTCAGCATCCGCAATCGCGAGGCTTTGCGTGACCGCACCGGCGATCCCTGGGACGGCCGCTCGCTGGAATGGGCGACCTCGTCGCCGCCGCCGGTGTTCAATTTCGCCTTCCACCCGGACGTACGCGGCGAGGATGCCTATTGGGACATGAAGCTCAGCGCCCAGCAGCAATCGCTCGATCACGAAGAGCCGGAGTATCACGACATCGAGATGCCCAGGAACTCGCCGACCGGCTTCGTCTGCGCGTTCTTCGCCACCATCATGGGCTTCGCGCTGATCTGGCACATCTGGTGGATGGTGATTTTGGGCGGCATCGGCGCGTTCGCGACCTTCGTCGTGTTCGCCTGGCGTGACCATGATGAGTACGTCATCCCTGCCGCGGAGGTCGCCGCGATCGACCGCGTCAATCTCGAGGAACGGCGCAACCTCGTCAGCATGGCGGGAGCGATCTGATGGCGATGACCGCGACCGTCGGCCACGCGCATGCCGATCCCCATCACATCGGCCTCGTCGTCGAGCATCCCGGGCCCGCGCCGAAGCGGACCGTCACCGCCTACGGCTTCTGGGTGTTCCTGCTCTCCGACATCGTGATGTTCTCCTGCTTCTTTGCGGCCTATGCGGTGCTGGTCAGCCAGACCGCCGATGGCCCCAAGGGTTCGGAGATCTTCGAGCAGCGGAACGTCGCGATCGAGACGGTTTGCCTGCTGCTGTCGAGTTTTACCTGCGGCATGGCCAGCATCGCGGCCGATGTCCGCAACCGGTTCTGGTTCTATCTCGGCATGGCCGTGACCTGCGTGCTCGGCCTCATTTTCCTGGCGATCGAGTTCCGTGAATTCGCCGATCTCGTCTCCCGCGGCTATGGCCCGTCACGCAGCGCCTTCCTGACTGCGTTCTTCTCGTTGGTCGGGTGTCACGGTCTGCACGTTTCCGCCGGCGTGCTCTGGCTGCTCACCATGATGGCGCAGGTCTTCGCAAAGGGCTTTCGCGCCGACGTGCTGCGCCGGATGATGTGCTTTGCGCTGTTCTGGCACGCGCTCGACATCATCTGGGTCGGCGTGTTTTCCGTCGTCTACCTGCTTGGGAGTGGCGTATGAGCGACCAGACTCACATGCATGTCGATCACGACATCGCGCCGGGCGATGAGGAGCAACACAGTGTCGGTGAGCGCATCATCGGCTATGTCGTCGGTCTCGGCCTCGCGCTGCTGTTGACGGCGACGTCGTTCTTCATCGCCGGCACCGATCTGGTCTGGCAGCCTTCGATCCCCGTCGCGCTGATCGTGCTGGCGATCGCGCAGATGGGCGTGCACCTGGTGTTCTTCCTGCACATCACCACGGGCCCGGACAATACCAATAACGTGCTGGCGCTGGCCTTCGGGCTTCTGGTGGTGTTCCTGGTGGTGGGCGGAACCGTCTGGATCATGGGGCATCTCAACCAGAACATGCCGCCGATGGATCAGTTCATTCGGATGCACAGCTAACGCTGCGCAAAAAAGAAGAGCCGCTTGTTTGTGACAAGCGGCCCAAGTCTAGGGAGGAAACGCCCGAGCAAAGACAATCCGATGAGGATCGTCTGCCAAGGAAACGCTCGCGCAAAGCGCTTGCGTACACTTATAGGTGCAGCAACTCCCCTTTGAGTTCAATTCCGGATCAATACTGTCTCCGGCTACCACTCACGGCTGCGTGAACCATCCGTTCACTTTGGCCGGCGGCAGTTGTAGGCCTTGCGGAAGCCCGAGGCCTGCGCGTCGTCCTCCGAGCAGAACCAGCGGTCCGGCCTGGTGGTCGCGGCATAGCTCGGGCAACCCCGTAGATGATAGATGCCGATATTGCCGGTGACGCGCGCGCGCACCGCGAGCTTGCCCTTGATGGCGCAGCTCGGCGGCGCCGTCAGCTCATCCGGAAACAGCACCGCGCGAATCTCCTTGTCGCGGTCGGAGCGGCAGGCGGCACCGAGCAGGGCGCCGTCCCTCTTGCCGGTGCGGAATTCCTGCGGTGCAACAAAGCAGCCTTTCCAGATGCCGGCCGACGCCGTCTTGGCCTCGGTGGCCGCCGGCTTGACGTTGGCCTTGATGGGCTCGCGTGCGATGGCAAAGCCCAGTTTGAGCAGCTGCTCGTTCAACGAGACCTTGTCGCCCTCGACCGTGCAGATCGCACGGTGCCGCTTGCCAAAATTCTTCTCGGGACCGACATCGTCGCAGCGAACCGGCATTCCGCCGATCAGCTTGGTAAGCTGGTCGCGGGCCTCGATGCCGCAGGTCCAGGGATCGGCGTGGTCGTCGATGCAGACCTGGTCCAATTCCGGCGCGTCGACGCCGTCGAGCCGGTAGGTGACGTCGCCGAGCTGGATCGAATTGGCGTCCCGGACCGTCGCGCCTGCGGTCAGCGCGGTGGCGGGGCTGGAGGTCCCCAGAAATCCGGACAGAGCGAGAAACAAGACGAGCGCGAAGGCGCGGGCGGCGGCCAATGAATTCTCGACGGACATAATTTCTCGCTATCGATTGCTCTTGCCCCTCGTTCCTAGCATCCGGATCGGACGATACCAATGGTCTGCGCTGTGCGAAGTGCGACATTCGCCAGCGAGCCTTTACTCGCCGGGCGGTCTGCCCCTATCGTTTGCCGGCCTTGTGAGCCGTGATGGCCGAATCGCCCGGGAAGCGGCGAGGGCGGGAGGAAGATTTTTTGATGAAAGACCCCGTTGACGTCCTGATCATCGGCGCCGGCGCTTCGGGTGCCGCAGTGGCGTGGTCGCTGGCCGAGACCAAGATGCACATCCTCTGCCTGGAGCAGGGCGGCTGGATGAACCCGGCGGAATATCCGAGCACGGGCCGCGACTGGGAGGCCAAATTCTATGGCGAGTGGTCGTCGAGCCCGAACGTCCGCGGCCGGCCCGAGGACTATCCGATCAACGACGACAATTCGCCGATCAAGGTCGTGAACTATAATGCGGTCGGCGGCTCGACGGTGATGTACACCGCACACTGGCCGCGGCTGCATCCCTCCGATTTCAAGGTGAAGACGCTCGACGGCGTCGCCGAGGACTGGCCTATCGATTACGACGCGCTGACGCCGTTCTTCGAGGAGAACGACCGCATCATGGGCACGTCCGGTCTGTCGGGCGATCCGCTCTCGCCGCTGACGCATCCGCCGATGCCGCAGCAGCCGATGGGATTGACCGGCGCGATCATTGGCAAGGCCATGAACAAGCTCGGCTGGCACTGGTGGCCGTCGGACACGACGGTCGCGACCACAGACTATGAAGGCCGCGCCCGCTGCATCAATCTCGGCCATTGCACGCCGGCCTGCGCGCAAGGCGCAAAATCCTCGACCGACATCACCTATTGGCCGCAGGCGGTCCGCGCCGGCGTCGAACTGCGCACCCATTGCCGGGTGCGCGAGATCACCACCGACGAGAACGGCATGGCCACCGGCGTGGTCTATTACGACAAGGACGGCGTCGAGCAGTTCCAGCCGGCGCATGTCGTCATCATCGCCTGCAACGGCGTCGGCACGCCACGCCTGCTGCTCAACTCGAAATCTGACCGCTTCCCGAATGGCCTCGCCAATTCGTCGGGCCTCGTCGGCAAGAATTTGATGTTCCATCCCTATGCGCAGATCTACGGCTATGTGAAGGAGCCGACCGACAGCAACCGCGCGCCGCCGACGTGCCTGTGGAGCAAGGAATGGTACGACACGGATCTTTCGCGCGGCTTCGTGCGCGGGTACGGCGTCCAGTTCGTGCGCGGCGCAGGGCCGGTGTTCGAAGCTGTCGTCAGCGAGCAGAAGGGCATTCTGCCCTGGGGCGCGGATCATCACCGTGTCTTCCGCAAGCTCAACGGCCATCGGCTCGGGTTCTCCGCGATCTGCGAGGATCTGCCGGAGGAGCACAACCAGGTCACGCTCGATCCCGTGCTGAAGGACAGCCACGGCATACCCGCGCCGAAGATCAACTACACGATCTCCGAGAACAGCCGGAAGATGATGGATCATGCGCTCGCCCGCGGCCGCGAGATCCTGGAAACGGCGGGCGCGACCGACATTTGCATCAACTCGCCGATCCCGTGGGGCGGCTGGCATCTGCTCGGCACTGCACGGATGGGCACTGATCCCAACCGCTCCGTCGTCAACGAATGGGGTCGCACGCACGACGTGAAGAATCTCTTTATCGTCGACGGCAGCATCTTCGTCACCTCGGGCGGCGTGAACCCGACGTCCACCATCCAGGCCCTCGCGCTCTACATCGCCGACCAGATGAAGAGCCGCCTCGCCAATTTGTTCGATTGAGGCCGTCATGTCCGCAGACAATCAACTCACGCGTGCCCAGCGCGACGACCTCCGCACTATCGCAGCGATGATCGTTCCCGCCAGCGACGAGTACAAGGTGCCCGGCGCAGACGATCCCGCGATCCAGGCCGACATCCTTGCGACGCTCGGCCGCGACACCAGATTGGTGACGGCGGCGCTGGACCATCTGGCGCGGCTCGCAGGAGGGCCGCTCGCGGAGCTCGCCGCCACGAAGCGCGATGCAGTGGCGCAGGCGTTTCGCAAAGACGGCGGTGCGGCTGCGGCAACGCTCGTTCGCGTGGTCCTGCAATGCTACTACCGCGACGACCGCGTGCTGCGATCGCTCGGGCTCGAGCTGCGCGCGCCGTTCCCCAAGGGCTATGTGCTCCCGGATGGCGACTGGTCGCTGCTCGATCCGGTCAAGGCGAGGGCTGGCACACTACGACCGGCGCCCTAGCCAGCTGGGTAGTCAAGCACTGGCAGTCCAGCCTTGCGCCCCGGGCAGGCCACTTGCGCCTGACGGAACAGGCCACCATCTGTGTGAGCCTCAAGGACTTTTGCCATGCTGGATATCACCTCAGATATCGTCGATGACGCCGCGTCATCGCGAACGACAGCGTCTGTCCCGGTCGACGACCGGGCCTTGCTGGATGCCTATTCCAATGCCGTGATCGACGTGACCGACCGTGTCGGTCCTGCCGTCGTGCGCGTCGAGACCGGGCCAAAGGTGCCGAACGGTCGGGAGCGCGGCGGGCTCGGCTCCGGCATCGTGATCTCGCCGGACGGGCTCGTCCTCACCAACAGCCACGTGGTCGGTTCCTCCAAGGAGATCCGGCTGAGGGATGTCGAGGGCAATGTGGGTGACGCAAGGGTGCTCGGCGTCGACCCCGACACCGATCTGGCGCTGCTGCGCGCCAACGGCGTGCGCGACTTGCCCTATGCCGCGCTTGGCAATTCCAAGACGTTGCGGCGCGGCCAGCTCGTGATCGCGATCGGCAACCCGCTCGGCTTCGAGTCGACTGTCACGGCCGGCGTGGTCTCGGCACTTGGGCGCTCGATCCGCTCCGTCAGCGGCCGCACCATCGAGGACGTGATCCAGACCGATGCCGCGCTCAATCCCGGCAATTCCGGCGGGCCGCTGGTGTCGTCGAATGCGGAGGTGATCGGCATCAACACCGCCATCATCAATGGTGCACAAGGCATCTGCTTCGCGGTCGCCAGCAACACCGCGCAGTTCGTGCTGTCGGAGATCATCCGCCATGGTTACGTCCGCCGCGCCTTCATCGGCGTCGCCGGACAGACCGCGCCGGTGCCGCGGCGACATGCGGTGCTGGCGGGCGTCGAGAACAAGATGGGCGCGCTGCTCGCGCAGATCGAACCGGACGGGCCGGCGGCAAAGGCGGGCCTGTTGCCGGGCGACGTCGTGATCAGGCTGGACGGCGTCGATATCAACGGCGTCGACGACCTGATCCGCGTGCTCGACCGCGACCGGATCGGCCGGCGGCTCGCCATGGACGTGCTGCGGCTCGGCCGCCTGCGAGCGATCGACATCGATCCGATTGAGCGGAAGCCGCAGCGCTAGCTGTGAGACCGTGAGCGCGGTATGACGGTCTCATGCCTCGCCTCCGGACCCCAGCCGCATGATGCCGGCGCATGAGACCTACGACGTCATTGTCATCGGCGCCGGTGCCGGCGGCATGACGGCTGCGGCGGTTGCCGCCGCCGAAGGTCTGCGGGTGCTGGTGATCGAGAAGACCGCCTTTGTCGGCGGCACGACCGCATGGTCCGGCGGCATGGTCTGGATCCCTGCCAATGCCAAGATGAAGGAGGCGGGGCTTTCCGACAGCATCACGGACGCCGTCCGCTATCTGTCGAGCACGGTGCCGGAGCCTGCCAATGCCGGCCTGCGCGCCGCTTTCCTCGCGCGCGGGCCGGAGGCGGTCGCCTGGCTCGAAGCCAACACGGAAGTTCGCCTGCAGCCGGTGAAGGCCTATCCGGACTATTATCCGGAGCGGCTCGGTGCGACGGCGGGCGGGCGCGTGCTGGAGCCGGTTGCGTTCGACGGCATCCGGCTCGGCGCACATTTCGCGCGGCTGCGTGCGCCACTGCCGGAGTTCACGCTGTTCGGCGGGATGATGGTCCATCGCCTCGACATCCCGCATCTGCGCCGGATCGGAAAATCGCTGCGCTCGACCCTGCGCGCGGCGCGGCTGGTCTCGGAATATGCGATGCAGCGGCTGCGCTGGCCTCGCGGCACGACGCTGCATCTCGGCAATGCGCTTGCGGCGCGGCTCTATGCATCGCTGCTGTCGCGGCAGGTCGAGATCCTCTTCAGCGCAGACGTCGAGAATTTGTCGATGCAGGGCGATCACGTCAGTGGCGTGATCATTCGCCATGGCTCACGCGACCGTTCGATTGCCGCGCGCCGCGGTGTGGTGGTCGCGACCGGCGGGTTCTCGCACGATGCGACTTTGCGCAAACGCTTCTTCCCGGCGGCGGCCGGCTCGGTCTCGGCCGCCAACACAGCAGGCACGGGCGACGGGCTTCGCCTTGCGACCGCACGCGGCGCCGCGCTCAATACGGAGGCGACGAGCCCAGCCTATTGGGTGCCGGCCTCGCTATTCCGGCGCGACGATGGAAGTCGCGGTGTTTTCCCGCACACAGTGACCGACCGTGCCAAGCCCGGCGTGATCGCGGTGAACGCGGCGGGGCGGCGTTTCGTCAATGAGGCGCTGTCGTACCACGAATTCGTGCTCGCCATGCTGGGCGACGGCAATGGTGAACCGGACCGGCCGTTCTATTTGATCTGCGACCGTCAGTTCCTGTGGAGCTATGGCCTCGGCCGCATCAAGCCATTTTCGCGCCGTGTGGGTCGCTATGTGGCGAGCGGTGAGTTGATCGAGGCGCCGGATGTCGCGCAGCTCGCGGCGAAGATCGGCATCAAGCCGTCTGTGCTGAATGCGACGATCGCGAGCTACAACTCCGATGCGAAGGAGGGCCGCGATCCCGAATTCGGCCGTGGCAGCACCATCTACCAGCGGCACCTCGGCGATATCAGCCACAAGCCCAACCCTTGCGTCGCGCCGATCGTGCGTGCGCCGTTCTTCGCGATGCGCATCTACCCGGCCGATCTCGGCACCGCCATCGGCATGAAGGTGGACGCCCAGGCGCGCGTGCTGCGCGAGGACGGCACGCCGATCGTGGGCCTCTATGCCTGCGGCAACGACATGGGTTCGATCATGAACGGGAATTATCCGGGGCCGGGCATCACGCTGGGGCCGGCGCTGACGTTCGGGTATATCGCGGGACGGCATCTGGCGGAGGGCGGGGTCGCGCGCGAGACGGCTGCCAACGTGTCAGCCTCGGTCTAGCCAACCCACCGCTGTCATGCCCCGCGAAGGCGGGGCATCCAGTACGCCGCGGCCTATCGGCTCAATCACAATCGTCTCAGCGTACTGGATCGCCCGGTCAAGCCGGGCGATGACAGCTGTGTGCTTAGCGACAATGCGGCCGCTACTCCGCAGCCGCGGCAAAGCGGCTGTTCTCCAGCTCCGCTTCCAGCCGCGCCTTCTCGGCCGCCGCCAGCTTGATATTGGCTTCCTTGACGTGGCCGAAGCCGCGGATGCTCTCCGGCACGCGGGCGAGCCTTGTCAGCAGCGGAATTTGCTCGGCCTTCAGCCCGGCCGTCCGTTGATCGATCATCGCCAGATAATCCGCGACCAGCTTCCGCTCGGTCCGGCGCTCCTCGCTGCGGCCGAATGGATCGAGCGCGCCGCCGCGCAGGAACTTCAGCTTGGCGAGCACGCGGAAGGCATGGATCATCCAGCCACCGAACTCCTGCTTCTGGAGATGTCCGGTCGTCTTGTCGCGCTGCGCGAAGATCGGCGGCGCCAGGTGGAATTTCAGCGTGAAGTCCCCGTCGAATTTCTCCGACACCTTCCTGGCAAAGCTGCCGTCGGTATAAAGTCGCGCGACCTCGTACTCGTCCTTGTACGACATCAGCTTGAACAGGTTTTTCGCAACCGCCTCCGTCAGCTCCGTGGAAGCTGGCGTGGCCGCATTCTCGGCCTTGCGCACCTTGGCAACGGCCGCGAGATAGCGGTCGGCGTAGGCCCTGTCCTGATAGCCGGTCAGAAACTCCGCGCGGGCCGCGATGATGTCGTCGAGCGACTTCGTCGGTGCGGACGCGCGGCTCTTGAACTGGAGCACGCTGCGTACCCGCGACATATCGTGCGCAGCGAGGCGTCCCCAGGTGAAGGCGAGCTTGTTCATCTCGATCGCGGCGCCGTTGATCTCTATGGCGCGCAGCAGCGCCTCCAGCGACAGCGGGATCGCGCCCCTCTGGAAGGCAAAGCCGAGCATGAAGGGATTGGTCGCAATGCTGTCGCCCATCAGCGCCGCGGCGATGCCTGTCGCGTCGATGATGTCGAGGTTCTTGTCGCCGACGGCATCGCGCAGCACGGTCTGCATCGTGCCCATCTCGAAATCGATATCGGGGTTTTGCACGAAGCTCGCGGTCGGCTGCAGGTCGGCGTTGATATAGGCCTTGGTCACGCCGCGCTCGGCGCGGCTCAGTGCAGTCGGGCCAGCCGAGACGATCATGTCGCAGCCGAGGATGACGTCGGCGCCGCCGGTGGTGATGCGGACCGCGGAAATATCTTCCGGCTTCGGCGCGATGCGGACATGGCTCATCACCGCACCGTTCTTCTGCGACAGGCCGGTGAAGTCCAGCGCCGAGCAGCCGCGGCCGTCGACATGGGCGGCCATGCCGAGCAGGGCGCCGATGGTGATGACGCCGGTGCCGCCGATGCCGGTGACGAGGATGTTGTAGGGGCCTTCCAGCTCACGCGCGGGCGGCAGCGGCAAATCGGCGAACAGCTGGCCTGAATCCACCGACGAAGTCTTCATGCGCTTCAGCGAGCCGCCATGCACGGTGACAAAGCTCGGGCAAAAACCCTCGACGCAGGAAAAGTCCTTGTTGCAGTTCGACTGGTCGATCTGGCGCTTGCGGCCGAACTCGGTTTCCAGCGGCTGCACCGAGACGCAGTTGGAGGCCTGCGAGCAATCGCCGCAGCCCTCGCAGACGAGTTCGTTGATGAAAGCGCGCTTGGCGGGATCTGGATAGAGACCGCGCTTGCGGCGGCGGCGCTTTTCCGCGGCGCAGGTCTGATCGTAGATCACGACCGTGAGACCCGCGATGTCGCGCAGCTCGCGCTGCACGGCATCGAGCTCGCGGCGATGATGGATGGTCGCGCCTTCCGGGAAGTAGTTGCCTTGCGGATATTTGGTCGGATCGTCCGATACGATCGCAAGGCGCTTGACGCCCTCGGCCCAGACCTGGTGCGCGATCTGCGCGACGTTGAAGGCGCCCTCGGCCGGCTGGCCGCCGGTCATCGCGACGGCGTCGTTGTAGAGGATCTTGTAGGTGATGTTGATGCCGGCGGCCGATGCCGCGCGAAGGGCGAGGAGCCCCGAATGCGTATAGGTGCCGTCGCCGAGATTCTGAAAAATATGCTTCTCGGTGGTGAAGGGCGACTGGCCGATCCAGTTCACGCCCTCGGCGCCCATGTGCGAGATCAAATCTGTGCGGCGGGTCGGCATGCTCAGGGCCATGCCGTGGCAGCCGATGCCGGCCATGGCGCGGCTGCCTTCCGGCACGCGTGTCGACGTGTTGTGCGGGCAGCCGGAGCAGAAGAACGGCGTGCGCGCGAGCTTGATCTGGGTGGTGGCGGTGACAGGATTGTCGAAGGCCTCGAGCCGGGCAAGGCGCTGCTCCAGCACCGGGCTGTGATGACCGAGCTTGCGCAAGCGTGCGACCAGGGCGCCCGCGACGATGGTCGGCGTCAGCTCACCTTCGCTCGGCAGCAGCGGCGCGCCGCTCTCGTCGCGTTTTCCGGTGACGGTCGGGCGCCTCGACGCATCGATATTGTAGAGGATGCGCATCAGCTGGTCTTCGATGAAGCCGCGCTTCTCCTCGACCACGAGCACGTCCTGAAGTCCTTCGGCAAAGCGCTTGGCGCCGCTTTCCTCCAGCGGCCAGGTCAGCGCGACCTTGTAGATGCGCAAGCCCAGATCCTGCGCGTCCTTGTCGGTGATCCCCAAGTCTGCGAGCGCCTGGCGCAAATCGAGATAGGCCTTGCCGGTCGCGACAATGCCGAGCCGCGCGGGCTTTGAATCGAGCACGATGCGGTCGAGCTGGTTGGCGCGGGCAAAGGCCTGCACTGCGGCCATCTTCGGGCCGAACAGGCGACGCTCCGCGTCTAGCGGCGGATCGGGCCAGCGGATGTTGAGGCCGCCGGGCGGCATCTCGAAATCATCGGGAAGCCTGATCTGGATACGTTCAGGATCGCTGTAGATGGAGGCCGAGCTCTCCACCGTCTCGCTGATCGCCTTGAAGCCGACCCAGCAGCCGGAGAAGCGCGACAGTGCGAAACCGTAGAGGCCGAGATCGAGATAATCCTGCAGCGTGGCCGGATTGATCACGGGGATCAGGGCTGCTGCGAAGACCTGCTCGCTCTGATGCGCCAGCGTCGAGGACTGGCAGCCGTGGTCGTCGCCGGCAAGCGCGAGCACGCCGCCATTGAGCGAAGTGCCGGCCGCATTGGCGTGCTTGAGCGCGTCGACCGAGCGGTCGACGCCGGGGCCCTTGCCGTACCAGATGCCGAACACGCCATCGACCTTGCCGCCGGGAAACAGGCCGACCTGCTGGCTGCCCCAGACTGCGGTCGCAGCTAAGTCCTCGTTCAGGCCGGGCACGAAGGCGATGTCGTGCTGCTGAAGGTGCGACTTCGCGCGCCACAGCGCGTGATCGTACATGCCGAGCGGGGAACCGCGATAGCCGGAGATGAAGCCGCCGGTGTTGAGCCCCTGGAGCCGGTCGCGTTCGCGCTGCAACATGGGCAGGCGGACCAGGGCCTGGGTGCCGGACAGGAAGATCCGCTTCGATTCGAGCCGGTATTTGTCGTCCAGCTCGACCTGCATCAGCGTCATTTCAGAAGTCCTCGTCTTTTACTCGGCGGGGTTTGCGCTGCGGGAGGGATTTGCGGCTGCGCGACGCGAATTGTGACAGTCAAGGGCATGGGCCTGCGAAGTCAATACGGCTAGCCGCATCCGTGGCGCTCCTGCTAGTCATGGCTTCGACCGGAGGACACCATGGCTGCAAGCGCATTCGAAACCGAGATCACAGAGACCGCCGAGGCCCTGATCGGGCCGTGGCGCCAGCCGCGTCAAATGCTCCACGCGCAAACTTACGACGCGCACGCCTCCATCCATGACGACGCCACCGCCCAAAAGCTCGGCTTCAAGGGCGGGACCATCGAGGGTCCCACGCATTTCAGCCAGTTTGCGCCGCTCGGTGCGCGGTTGTGGGGACAGGCGTGGTTCGAGAGCGGCTGCCTCTCCGCGCGTTATCGCAATGCCTGCTTCGAAGGCGAGGAGGTGCAGGCGATCCTGTCCAAACCTTTGCCTGGAACGAGCCAGTGCCAGATCCAGATGGTGAAGCGCGACGGCACCGAGGTGCTGCGCGGCTCGGCCTCGATCGGTGATCCGCAGGTCGCCACCGCGCTCGAGACGCGCCTCGGTGAGCTCAAGCCGCTCACGGACCCCGTCATCCTGCGTGAGGTGAAGGTGGCGCAGACGAGCAAGCGGCACGCGGTGCGGATGGCGTTCGACCAGAACATGGGCGACCTCTATCCATTCTCGCTGCGGCAGAAGCTCGCCGTCATCACCGAGAACTCGCCGTACTATTCCGGCGCGGAGAATCCATGGGGGCGAGCCATCATCCCGATGGAGATGCTGAGCGTCCTGTTTCAGTACCGCTCCAAGGACGATCCGCTGCCGGCGAAGGGACCGGCCGTCGGCCTGTTCGCCGACCAGGAAATTCGGCTGGTGAAGGGTCCGCTGTTCGTTGACGAGGAGTACGACGTCGAGCGCGAGGTCGTCGCGCTGTCCGGCAGCCGCCGCACCGAGAGTGCCTGGATCAAGACGCGTGTGTTCGACAAGGCGGGTGCGATGGTCGCAACGATGCTGCTCAACATGGCGACGCTGAAGGATTCTTATGCGCCGTACGAGGAGGAGCATCGGCGGCTGTATGGAGCGGGGCGCTAACGCCACCTTTGTCATTCCGGGGCGCGCGCAGCGCGAGCTATGATGCGCAATTGCGCATCGGAGAATCCATTTCACCGCATGTTTAGCCGCCGATGGATTCCGGGTTCGACGCTTACGCGTCGCCCCGGAATGACGACGGAGACCGCTCATCCTTTGAGCAAATGCACGTCGCAAAGTCGTCGCACAGCGAATAAGCAGACACGATCTCTTCCGATAACATTCTGATAGCGCAGCGAATTTCTCTGCGCTGCGCGTTCAATCGCTATTGTACACAATGGCACGGCGTTTGCAGAACTCCTGGCAACGAGAGTTCTCGCGGGGGCCTGCGTCATGTTGAACTCAACCAAGTCGACACTGGGCGTGATCAGCGCCGAGCCCGAGCCGATCCAGCTCGACTGGTCGAGCACCGCGCTTGTGATCATCGACATGCAGCGCGACTTTATGGAGCCCGGCGGCTTCGGCGAGACGCTCGGCAACGACGTCAGCCAGCTCGCGCGCGCGGTGAAGCCGATCGGTGCGCTGCTCAAGGCGGCGCGCGACACCGGCATGCTCGTCGTCCATACGCGCGAGGGCCATCTGCCCGATCTCTCCGATGCGCCGCCGGCGAAAGTCGAGCGCGGCGCGCCGTCCCTGCGCATCGGCGATCCCGGTCCGATGGGCCGCATTCTCATTCGCGGTGAAGCCGGTCACGACATCATCCCCGAGCTTTATCCGCTCGACAGCGAGGTCGTGATCGACAAGCCCGGCAAGGGTGCGTTCTACGCCACCGAGCTGACCGATGTGCTGGAGAAATACGGCATCGAGAATCTTCTGGTGTGCGGCGTCACCACGGAGGTGTGCGTCAACACCACCGTGCGCGAGGCCAATGACCGCGGCTATCGCTGCGTCGTCATCTCGGATGGCTGCGCGTCCTACTTCCCCGAGTTTCACGAGATGGGCCTGAAGATGATCAAGGCCCAGGGCGGCATCTTCGGCTGGGTCGCGGACTCAGCCGCAGTACTGGAGGCAATGAAGGTTTCGACCACATAGGGGTAGCATCATGAGCGCATCGACGGGGACGGCCGGCAAGTCCGCTTTTCAGCCGGCACTATGGACATCGGGCGACTGGAACGCGTTTTTCGGCTTCGGCACCAACATCCTCGTCAACATGCTGGTGCTCACGGGCCTCTTGCGCTTCGTGCTGAAGATGCCGGACAGTCTCGTGTTCGGCCGCATCCTGCCCGCGCTGGGGCTGATGATGTGCCTCTCCACCTTCTACTATGCGTTCCTCGCCTATCGTCTGGCGCAGAAGACTGGCCGCAGCGATGTCTGTGCGCTGCCGTCGGGCGTCAGCGTGCCGCACATGTTCATCGTCACCTTCGTGATCATGCTGCCGGTGACGCTCAAGACCGGCGATCCGCTGAAGGGCTGGTCGGCCGGCCTTGTCTGGGTGTTCTTCCAGAGTTTTATCCTCATGATCGGCGGCTTCATTGCGCCGTTCATTCGCAAGATCACCCCACGCGCCGCGCTGCTCGGTACGCTCGCAGGCGTCTCGCTGACCTTCATCGCGATGCGTCCGGCGCTCGAGATGTACATGACGCCGCAGATCGGTCTGGTCTGCTTCGCCGTCATTCTGGTGAGCTGGTTCGGTGGCGTGAAATATCCGAGGAGCGTTCCAGCCGGTCTGGTCGCGATCGTGGTCGGCATGATCATCGCCTGGGGCTCGAACCTGTTCGGTCTCGGCCTCGGCGGATTGAGCATCAAGGGCGTCGGTGATGCCTTCGCCAATTTCGGCTTCTCGGTGCCGATCCCGGCGGTGAACTATGTCTTCTCCGGCTTCGAATATCTCGGCGTCATCCTGGTCACCGCCATTCCGTTCGGCATCTACGATCTCGTCGAGGCCATGGACAATGTCGAGAGCGCGGAAGCCGCGGGCGACGAATATCCGACCACGCGGGTGCTGACCGCCGACGGCGTCGTCAGCCTGATCGGCTGCCTGATGGGCAATCCCTTCATCAACGCGGTCTATATCGGTCATCCCGGCTGGAAGGCGATGGGCGGTCGCATCGGCTATTCGGCTGCGACCGGCATCATGGTGGTGGTGCTGTCCTGGTTCGGCGTCATCTCGGTGCTGCTGGCGCTGGTGCCTGTCGTCGCGATCTCGCCGATCCTGCTCTATATCGGCATGCTGATGACCGCACAGGCCTTCCAGACCACGCCGTCGAAGCACGCGCCCGCCGTGGCGCTGGCCTTCACGCCGCATCTCGCCGCCTGGGCCAAGCTCCAGATCGACACGATGCTGGGCTCGACCATGAATGCTGCGGCGACTGTCGGCGGCATGGCGGCCGACAAGGCCGACGCGGTCAAGGCCGCGGCGATCGCAGCACTGCCGCAGCAGGGCGTGTTCTATCACGGGCTCGAAGTCATGGGCGGTGGCTCCATCCTCGGCGGCCTCATCCTGGGTGCGATCGGCGTCTTCATCATCGAACGCGACTTCGAAAAGGCATCGGCCTTCGCTCTCGTCGGGGCAGTGCTGACGTTTTTCGGCTTCATGCATGGCGAGGCCGTCGGCATCGGCGTGACGCCCGCGGTGGCGTTTGCTTATGCCGTGGTGGCGGCCGGCCTGTTCGCAGCCAGCAAGTTCGGCAGCACCGAGCATTATGCCGCGCATCCGGAGATGCACGCCGCCCCGGCGGAGTAGGCATCAGCCAGCCTTGATCGCGGCCGGGGGACACCATGTCGCCCGGCCGCTTTTTTCAGGCCACACCCAGATCGGACAGGATATCGGCCCCGGCACGAACCTCGTGACTGGATCCCTTGAAATCCTCGCCAACGGGCTCGGAGGCGCCGCCCAGATGCCGTGCAAAGAACGCTTCGGCAATCGCGAGATGGGAGAGCTGATTGGGCGGCCTCTGGAATCCGTGTCCCTCGTCTGGATAGACGATGTAAGTCACGGGAATGTTCTTCGCCTGCATGGCCGCCGCGATGCTGTCGCTCTCCGCGATCTTGCAGCGAACGTCGTTGGCGCCATGGAAGATCAGCATGGGCTTCTTGATATTGTCGACCTTGTTGATCGGTGAGCGTTCGGCCAGCAGCTTGCGGCCTTCCTCGGTGCGGGGATCGCCGTAGCTGCGATACATGAACTCGGCGAAGCCGGCCCAGTAGGGCGGCATCGATTCCAGCAGCGTTTGCAAATTGGAGATGCCGACCACCGGCACCGAACAACAAAACACGTCCGGCGTGAAGGTCGCGCCGACGAACGAGGCCAGTCCGCCATAGGACAGGCCGAAGATCGCGACCTTGTCTTTTTGCGCGATGCCTTCGGCGATCGCCCAATCGACCATGTCGATGAGATCGTCGTGCATCTTTCGCGCGTGCTCCTTTTCGCTCGCGGCGACGAACGCCTTGCCGAAGCCCGTCGATCCCCGATAGTTGACCGAAAGCACGGCATAGCCGCGATCGGCCAGCCATTGGTGATCCCTGCGATAGCCGTAGATGTCACGGCCCCACGGGCCGCCATGGACGATGAGGACCATCGGCAGCGGCCGGGGCGGGCGGGCGCCATTGATGTCGGCGGGCAGCGTGAGGTATGAGACAAGGGTGAGGCCGTCGCGCGACTTGCCCTGAACTTCCTGCATCGGCGCGAGCCGGTATGGCTTGAGCTCGGGTCGGGCCGTGAACAGCTCGGTCAGGGTCTGCTTGTCTCGGTCAAGGAGATGATATGTGACCGGTTGATCCGGCGCGTGGCCCGCCACGATCCATCGGCGGCCATCGTCGCTTTGGCTCTCAACATGAAACGCGTCGTCCGGCAGTCGCGCCTTGATCAGATCAAGCTCGGCCGCAATCGCAGGCGTCAAAGCCGTCCATTCCTGCCGACCGGGATCGATGCAGACGGCTTCCGGCTCGAAGGTTTTGGTATTGAAGATGGCGCCCGTCACGTCGGCGCGGTCGCTTCGATACAGGACGCGCTCTTCGCCACTCGACCAGTCGATCCGCAGCAGCGCCGACTTGTCGTGCTCCAGGCTCGAGCTCATGTGGAGGTGGTTGCATCCGGCATCGAACGTCCAGAGCCGCGTGCTCGTATAGGCCTCAAACGGGACATCGCGCCAATGCGTGACCTTGCCGTCGTCGAGGCGCCAAAGCCGCGTACCTCCGTCGGACGCGTTGCTGCGGGCGTGGCGCGGCCTCAGTTGCCAATCAAGCCCGACGTAGTCGAACTCCTGACGGTTTTCCCAGATCAGAGAGCGCTCGTCGGTTGCCAGATCGAGCAGAAAGGTGTCGTGCCATCGCGGGTCGCGATCGTTGAGATTGATCGCGATCTTGTCCGGCACGACGTGCGACCAGTAGGTTGGCAGCGCCCGGACGTTCGCGAAGGGCGTCAGATCGCGGAGCTCCAGGGTGCGCGGATCGACCACGAATAAATGCAGATTTTCGTCCCCGTTCTCATCGTTGAGAAACATGATGTAGCGGCCATCCGGGCTCCAGGTCTGCCAGTTGATCGGCCGGCCCCTGGTGCGCGTCACGGGCTGGCCTGCTGCAATGCTGTCGACCGGAGAAACCCAGACATTCAGAACGTCGTCGACAGGGGCGAGCCAGGACAGCCATTGCCCATCGGGTGACAACTTGGCGCCGACATAGGTTGGATTGCCAAACAGTTTTCGGCGCGGGATCAGGGGGCGAGCTGACATGTCGCATCTCTCTCGCGTTACAGACCCGGGACCGGGGAGGTTTTCGGTTTGTGTCACTTCAAGTAGCGCTACACGATGTAGCATAGGTGCGCGCGGACCGTCCGTCAACTCCACGTAGAAGCAGCGGCGCTGCGATGCGCGATCAATCGGCTAGCCGGTTCCTGGTGGCGCGAAGAAGGTCGTCCGATAGTTTGGGATCATTCACTGCCCGGGCGAGCACGAGTGCCCCGACCAGGGAGGCGGCCATTGCGAGCGCCTTTTCTTCGCGCTGGCGCGGTTTTAGCGTTGAGGCCAGTCGAGCACTCAGCAGCGCGATCATGCCCCGCACTCCGGCCGTGAAGCTTTCTCTCACGCCGCCGCTTTGGCGCGGCATCTCGCAAGATAGGGCCGCGAAAGGGCAACCGCTTCCCGGTTCGTCGCGGTGCCTCGCCGAGAGGTATTCGGAAAAATAGTCGGCCAGCGCAAATCCGTCAGGCACTTCGCGCCCTTTGGCGACGATGGCGTAGGCCACAGCTTCTTCGACGAGGCGGTCTTTCGAGCCGAACTGACTGTACAGGCTGCCATGGGTCATTCCGGCAGCGTCGGCCAGGGCGTCAACGCCCATGCCTGAAATACCGCGCTCTCGCATCAGGCGGGAGGCGGCCTCGAGAATCCGCTCGCGATTTTTAGCTGCTTGTTCCTTTGAAACGCGCATTTCGCTGATCCTCGATCCCGGTACTTGACAATTATAATGACGATCGTCATGTATATCAATGATTACGATCGTAATCAAAAATATTCGGGGCTGGCACCCTCACAGGAGAAGCTCGTGAATACGACCGACACGAAGATCGCACTCGTTACCGGCGCCTCATCAGGCATCGGCGAAGCCACGGCGGAGCGGCTCGCGCAAGCCGGCTACAAGGTGTACGGCACCAGCAGACGAGGAGCGCAGGGTAAGCGGTCGTACGAGATGATTGCCCTCGACGTGACCAGCGATGAATCCGTCGAAGCCGCCGTCAGCGAAGTGATGCGGCGCGAGGGTCGCATCGATCTGCTCGTGAACAATGCCGGTTTTGGCGTCGCCCCGGCGGGCGCGGAAGAGAGCTCGATCGAACAGGCCCGATCGATTTTCGAAACGAACTTTTTCGGACTGGTCCGGATGACGCGTGCCGTCGTGCCTCACATGCGACGCCAGGGGAATGGTCGCATCATCAACATCGGTTCCGTGCTCGGCTTTCTGCCGATGCCGTACGGCGCGCTCTATGCCGCCACCAAGCACGCTGTGGAAGGCTATTCGGAATCGCTCGACCATGAACTGCGCACGCGGGGCATCCGGGTCTCGGTCATCGAGCCTGCGTACACGAAGACACCATTCGACGCGAACTTCATGGAGCCGGATGCCAAGCTCGACGTATATCGCGAGGCTCGTGCGCACGTCACCAAACGGGTGAACGAGGTTATGACAACGGCTGAGGACCCCGGCGTCGTGGCCGACACGGTTCTGAAAGCGGCGAGCGTTGCACATCCGAAAGTCCGGTACGCGGCCGGCAAGCTCGCGAACCGCCTGCGGTTGCTTCGCAGATTTGCGCCGGCTGGTTTGGTCGATGCCGGGATCCGAAAGGACCTCCGACTCGATGTGGCAACCGCATCGCAACCGCCCCGCACCGCGCGTGCCTTCTGACCGCATGCGGTCGGTGCAAGCGCCTCCTGCTCATAGCGACGACCCGAAAACCCGACATATGCAAACATGAGAGCACTCGTCTTCGTCGCTTCGGATATTGAAGCCTGGGAGCGCAATCGTCTCTCTCGTCGGGCCACCTGACGCTGCATTCGCCCGTGCTCGCGGCATGAATGTCTTCATGGTGTTTCTGTTCGGGTTGCTGAGCCGCAAGATCATTCGGCGTGCCCAGGCAATCCGCGCCGCGTATTCGTTCCTGTTCGTACACCCGGACGGAGCCCAACTCGCGGAGCTCGGCGAGTTGCTCGGTGCCGGGCACATCCGGCCGGTGATCGACAAGGTCTTTCCGTTCGAGCAGGCAAGAGAGGCGCTCGCATGTCTCGAGACGGGGCGAGCCAAGGGGAAGGTCGTCGTCCAGATCCGTTGAGGACCCGTCAGCGTCCTGTCGCCCGAGCTGTTGTGACTGCGTGGCGCCGTCTTATAGAGGGGCGAGGAGCGATCACCCGCCCTTGACGGCGCCCGCCGTGAGCCCTGCCACGATCTGCCGCTGGGCGAACACCGTGAGCAGCAGCACCGGAAGCGTGACGATCAGTGCGGCGGCGGCGAGCGGTCCCCAACTCAGCTGATCGAACGAGATCATGTTGTAGACGGCGACGGGCAGGGTGCGGGTCTCGCGCCCGGCCAGCACGATGCCGAACACAAAATTGTTCCAGGAGAAGATCACTGCGAGAATGAAGGCGACCGCGATGCCGGGCTTGGCAATCGGCAGCGCGACGTGGCGGAACACCTGCCAGCGCGTGGCGCCGTCGATGAGAGCTGCTTCCTCCAGCTCCATCGGCGTGGTCTCGAAATAGCCGATCATGATCCAGATCACGATCGGTACCGTCACCACCAGGTGAATGATGATCTGCGGCACCAGCGTGCCGAGCAAGCCGAGCCACTGGAACAGCAGGAACAGCGGGATCAAGTAGGACAGGCCGGGCGTGATACGGGCGATCAGGATCACGATCGCGGATTTGTGCGCAGCCATGCGCGCGATGCCGTAGCCGGCGGGGACGCCGATGACGAGCGCGAGCACAGTCGCGCTGCCGGTCACGATCAGGCTGTTGACGAAATAGGTCAGGAAGCGGTTGGAGGCGAGCACGTCGGCATAGTTCTTCCAGGCGACATGCTCGGGGATGAACACCGGCGGGTAGGAGGCATTATCGATCTCGAATTTGAGTGATAGCGACAGCATCCAGAGGAAGAACAGGATCGCCGGCGACACGATGACGAGCACCGCGAACCACAGGCCGATCCTGCCGATGATCTGCTTCGGGCTCATGTGTCGCTCGCGATCTCGGTCCACAGCATGCGCTGGCGGGCGTAGAGCATCACCGCCGCAAGCAGGACAATGAGCAGGAAGAATACGACCGCGATCGCCGAGCCGTAGCCGAGGTCGTAATAGATGAACGCGACGCTGTAGAGATAGAGGTTGATCGTCTCCGACGCCGAGCCGGGTCCGCCCTGCGTGATTGCGAAGATGATGTCAAAACTCTTCACCGCGTCGATCATGCGGATCATGCCGGCGATGAACAGGAACGGCATGATCAGCGGCAGGGTGATGAAGCGGAACACCTGCCACAGGCTGGCGCCGTCGATCTGCGCGCTCTCGTAAGGTTCGGTCGGGATCGCGGCGAGGCCGCCGAGCACGATCAGCATGACCAGCGGCGTCCATTGCCAGGTCTCGACCAGCACCAGCGAAGGGATCACTGTTGCCGGGTGAAATACCCAGAGCTGCGGAGGGATCCCGACCAGCGAGAGCAAATAGTTGAGCACGCCGAGCTGCGGGTGGAACATCATGGTCCAGACCAGCGCGATCGCCACGGGCGTGGCCATCATCGGCATGATGAAGACGCCGCGCAGGAAACCGCGGCCGGCGAACTTCTGGTGAAACACCACGGCCGCGAACGTGCCGAACACGAGCGGCAGCAGCACCGACAGCACGGTGTAGACCAGCGTATGTCCGATCGCCTCGATAAAGCGGGGATCGCTGGTCAGCCGCAGATAGTTGGAGAACCCGACGAAGGTGGTCGCCGAACCGACCTTCCATTCGTTCAGGCTCATCCAGATCGTGAACACCCACGGGAAGATGATGATTGCGAGCACGACAACCAGCGCCGGCACCACGAACGGCCAGTAGGACGGTGGTCGCAATTCCTTCTCCGGCGCGGCATCAGACTTTGCCGCGGCCGGAGTCGATTGTATCAACGTACTCACGCCTTTTCGCTACGCTCCAGGATCGGCCGGTACTGGTCGTTGGCCTTCTTCAGTTCAGTTGCGGGGTCGGCGCCGGACAGGGTTGCTGTGATCGCCGCGCCGACGATGTCGCGGAATTCGGCGACCGGGATCACAACGGGCAGGCCAAGCTTGCTGATCTTGCCGGAATCGATCACCGACTGCAGCCACTCCTTGGTCTTCACGCCCTTCTGGACTTCGGGGTCATTCAGGATCGAGCTGCGGAACGGCACACCGCCGCCGGCCTGCAACAGCCGCGCGCCCTGCTGCTTCGAGACGATCCACTGGCAGAGCAGATAGGCGGCTTCCTTGTTCTTGCTCGCCGCGGCGATGCCGATGCCGTCGCCATAGGTGGCCGAATACTGCCCCTTCGGTCCGGCAGGCACCACGGTGTAGCCAACTTTGCCGACGACGCGCGAGGCAGCCGGATCCTCCAGCGGCGGCGCCCAGCCGACACCGTCGATCCACATCGCCGAACGTCCTTGCGTGAACGAGGCCATCGACTCCATCCAGTTGAAGCCGGCGACGCCGGGCGGAGCGACTTTCGTCAGCAGCGTCTGGTAGAGCTTGGTCGCCTCGATGGCCTCCGGACCGTCGGTCAGGATGTTGCCCTTGGCGTCGAGGAATTCACCGCCATAGTTGAGGAAGAAGTTGGTCCACAACGTCATGTTGGCGTTGCGCAAGCCGCGCCCAACGAAGCCGAAAGTGCCCTCCTTGGGATCGGTGAGCTTCTCCGCGGCCGCGACCATTTCGTCGAGCGTCTTGGGGACGGCAACACCCTTCTTCTGAAACAGCTCCTTGTTGTAGTAGAGGATGAAATAATCGACCGACCAGGGCAGCGACAGCATCTGGCCCTTGTCGTTCTTGGCGTATTGCAGGCCGGCGGCCGAGAAATCGCTCTCGACGAGGTCGGGCGCGGTCAGCGTCGGATCCTTCATGAAGGGCGTCATGTCGGCAAGCCAGCCGGCTTTCTCGAACTGCCGCTTCTGCACGTGATAGCTGATATGGACGACGTCGAAGCTCGGGCGGCCCGAGGTGAGCTCGATGACGCATTTCTGTCGCTGCTGCTGCTCGGGAATCTGCTCGGACTCGACCTGGATACCGGTGAGCTCGGTGAATTCCTTGACGTATTTTTGCAGATTATCGCCGCGCGGGCCTTTCGCGAGAATCACCTCCAGCTTGGTGCCTGCGTATTTCTTCCAATTTACCTCGGCGCGCGCCGGAAGCCCGGTCAGGCTGAGCGCGCCGGCTGCAGCGGTGCCCGTCAACAGCGTGCGGCGCGAGATCTTATGGTCAGCCACTTTAGTTCCTCCCTATGATTCAATTCTTTGGGGGGATACTAGCGACCGCTCCACGCCTGCCTAGCCCTAATTTGGGCGTTACGGTCGCACCGCTGGCGTTTCCATCGGCATACCGCGTGCGCGCGCCATCAGATAGAGCTCGAGCGCGACCAGCTCGGGTGTGCCGTAATCATAGGCCTGGGCGCGGACGCCGGTCATGCAGCTGCGCAACCGCCGCTCCAGCGATCCCAGCGTCTGCCATTCCAGCCGATAGAGCGGATAGCCTGTCGGCTGCGCCTGCGTGATCGGCGAGCCCGCGAGGCGCTTCTCAAAGTTGTCGTCGTGGCAATTGGTGCAGGCCAGGTCGAGCTGACCCTCGCGCTGCATGAAGAGATTGCGGCCTTGCTCGACGAAGGGTTTGAGTTGTGGATCGTCGCCGGCGGTGATTGCGACGCCGCGCGATTGGTGGGCAACGAAGGCAGACAGCGCCAGGATGTCGCGGCTCTCGTAGGGCAGCGGTTCCGCCTGCTGATGATTGGCGCGGCAGAGGTTGATGCGCTGGTCGAGCGTGACGGCGCGCGCCAGCGCCTTGTCGAAGGCGGGATAGCGGGCCGCGACGCCCTTCATGCTGCTTTGCGCATCGCCATGGCAGTCCGCGCATGCCTTGTCCGCGCTGCCCGCTTTCTTCGTCCACAGCGCCTCGCCGTCGAGCACGAACAGCATGCCCGGATTGGAGGTGTCGTCATCCTGCATGGCGCGCGTATCGGGGCCCATGAAGGAATAGCCGGAGCGGCGCGCATCGGGCGGGATTTCACCGGCGAGCAGGGCAGGGGCCGTGGCGACAAGCGCCGCCAGCACTATCGCGCGCGAAAAAATCATTCGACCGTGATCGATGCCGATGCGGTGGACGAATAGCCATTGTCGCCAATCCATTCGAATTCGAACTTGCCGCTCTCCTTGGCGACCGTGAAGAAGGACAAATACGGATTGGCGGCGATGGCCGGAAACAGATCGGCGCGGAAGATCTCGGCGCCGTTGTAGCGGCAGGTGAAGCTCGTGATGATGTCGCGCGGCACCAGCGCACCGTCCATGGTGCGGCGAAAGCCGGTTTCCATGATGTGCGAGGTCAGCGTGCGGATCTCGATGATATCGCCGCGTTTGGCCTTCGCGGGAACATTGATGAGCGCGGCCATCAGTTCACCTCCTCGGTGCAGGCAGCCAGCGTCACGACAATATCGGCTGCGACCTGCCAGAAGCTGTCGTCGGAGAGGCGGGCGATCGCGACCACCTTCTGGGTGTCGGCGAGCCGGATCCGCGTCGAGATCTGGGCACGGCCGGAAGACGGGTTCAGATAGAAATTACCGATGTTCGGCTGCGGGTTCTTCTCGTTGAAGACGTGGATGCTCTTGACGTAGTCGTCCACCGTCATCGGGCTCGCGACGCTCACCGTCATCGGCACCGTGTTGCCGTTCTCGACCAGCGGCGGGATGTCGAGCTTGACCTTGCCGGCGCGAATTGGCGCTTCGCCGACAACGTTGCGGATCGCGGTGTTGAGCATGGCCGGCGTTGCTTCGAGCGGCCGTAGTGTAACGATCGGGATGACCGTGACAGCGCCAGCCAGGCTCAAGAATTGTCGTCGCGTCGTTGGCATGACCAGTCCTAGTCCCGAAGTGTTGCAAGATAGGCGACGATGTCCTCGATCTCGGCGGCCGACAATATAGGCTTGCCGGCAAAACTGCGCCCGACGCGCACAAGACCGTCATTGCGATAATAGGACGGCATGATGGTGTCCGGGTTGAAGCGCGCGGCGTCGACCATCCGAAGCCGCAACTGGCTCACCGTCCAGCGGTTCCCCGCGCCGGTGAGATCAGGCGCGAGGTCGCCCTGGAACCGCGTTTCCGGGAAGGGGCCGGAATGGCAGAGGATACAGGTCGTCGTGCGCGCCAGCACCAGCGCGCGCCCGCGCGCGGCATCGCCGGGCACGTCCGTCAGCGATTTCGCGATGCCGTCGCCGACAATTTTGTAAGGCGCGAGTCCCTCGGCGCGCGCATTGGAGGCAAGTGCAACGCTGATGGTGATCGCCGCAGCGACAATCGATTGAATGTGAGACGAGAGATCGAGCCGCGGGCTCCTCTTACCTCTCCCGCTTGCGGGAGAGGTCGTCGCGCAGCGGCGGGTGAGGGCTCTTTCCTCTTGGGGGTTCTCGCGTGCGGAGACACCCTCTCCCCAACCCTCCCCCGCAAGCGGGGGAGGGGGCGCACCGTGAGTTTGGCGGCGGCTTGGTTTGATCATGACCTAGCCAAAGGTGTCCGCCGTGATGGTTTGAAACCAGCGCTCGGCCTCAGCCGCCTCGCGGGCGCGCAGTTCGCGCGGTGCATCGACCGGGCTCGTCGCGCCGCCCTCGACCTCGGCAAAGATGTCGCCTCTCGGCTGGTAATTGCCGGCGAGCGAGAAGCCGTAGCCGGGCGCGACGGTGTTGTAGCAGACGCCGGTCAGTCGTGGCGCCTCCGGCGCGCGGCCGGCGAGCAGGTTGACGATGGCTGCAGCGCAGGCCTTGCCTTGTGCGCTTGCGGCCGATGCCGATTTGGGAATGCCGCCGCCGAGGCAGGCGTCGCCGATGACGTGGACGTTTTTGACGAGCTTCGACTCGAAGGTGACAGGATCGATCGGACACCAGCCGGTGGCGTCAGTTGCGCCGGCGATCTCGGCAATGCGCCCCGCGCGCTGCGGCGGGATGACGTTGGCGACATCGGGCGTGTAGTTGCCGAACTCGGTGACGATGGTTTTGGTCGCGGGATCGACCGAGGTGACGCGGCCGCCTTGCGACAGGCCGATGCGCTCGATCATGTCGCCGTAGAGCTCCTTCCAGGCCTTCTCGAACAGCCGCTGCTGCGAGAAATTGTCCTTGGCATCGAGGATCAGCACTTTCGAGTGCGGCTTCCTGGTCTTCAAATAATGCGCGATCAGGCTGGCGCGCTCGTAAGGAGCCGGCGGACAGCGCGAGGGATTGGCAGGAATCGCGATGGCGACCGTGCCGCCGTCGTCCATCGCCTCCAACTGCCTGCGCAGCAGCAGCGTCTGCGCGCCGGCCTTCCAGGCGTGCGGCATCTTTTCCGATGCGGCCTCGTCATAGCCGGGCAGCGCCTCGAAATGGAAATCGATGCCGGGCGAGAGCACGAGGCGGTCATAGGGCAGGGCGACGCCATCGGCCGTCATGACGCTACGCAGCTGCGGCTCGATGGTGGTCACCGTCTGGCCGATCACGGTGACGCCCTCGGCAGCCAGCTTGTCGTAATCAAACTGCTGCGCTTCGATGTCGCGCAGGCCCGCGATCACCTCGTTGCTGAAGGGGCATGAGGTGAAGACCGCATTGGGTTCGATCAGGATGACCTGCAAGTCTCCTTGCGCGCGCTTGAGCGCGCGGGCGCAGGCCGCGCCGCCGAAGCCGCCACCGACCACGACGACGCGGCCTGTCGATTGCGCACGCAAGACCGATGGCCGCGCCAATGTCGCGGTCGCGGCGGTGATGCCGAGCACGGCAGTTCGCCGTGTCATCGGTCGCGTGGTCATGCGGATCATCCAGGCAAGTGCCGCGGCGGCCGTTATGACCGCCGCGGCTTTTCTTACGCGAAGCTGATGTTCTGGTCGCGCAGCGGCACCGAGCGGATGCGCTTGCCCGTCGCTGCGAAATAGGCGTTCAGCACCGCAGGCGCCGCAACACCGATGGTCGGCTCGCCGACACCGCCCCAGAACCCGCCGCTCGGCACCATCACCGACTCAACTTTCGGCATCTCGTTGATGCGCATCGAGTTGAAGGTGTCGAAGTTGGTTTGCTCGATGCGGCCGTCCTTGACGGTGCAGCCGCCGTAGAACAGCGCCGAGAGGCCATAGACGAAGGAGCCCGCGATCTGCCGCTCCACCTGTGCCGGATTGACGACGTAGCCGGGGTCGGTGGAGGCGACGATGCGAAGCACCTTGATCTTGCTGCCGTCGGTCACCGAGATTTCGGCGGCGCCGGCGACATAGCTGCCATAGCCCATCACCTGCGCAATGCCGCGATAGACGCCTTGCGGCGCCGGCGTGGTCCAGCCGATCTTCTCGGCCACCGCATTGAGCACCGCCAGATGCTTGGGGTTCTTGCCCAACAGCTTGCGGCGGAATTCGAGCGGGTCCTGGCCTGCGGCATGGGCGAGCTCGTCCATGAAGCATTCCATGTAGATCGCGTTGTGATTGACGTTCACGCCGCGCCAGAAGCCGGGCGGAACGTGCGGGTTGCGCATCGAATGCTCGACCAGGAGGTTGGGCACCGAATAGCCGAGCGCGGCTTCGCCGGATTGGGCGACGCCCTGGAATGCCGCCGGATCCATGCCGTTCTGCAGCGCGTCGGGGCGCACCGAGAACAGGATCGACTGCCCGGACAGGCGGTAGTGCAGCGCGACCAGATTGTTGTCGGCATCGAACGCGCCGGTCAGCTTGCACTGGGTGATCGGGTGATACCTGCCATGCGTCATGTCCTCTTCGCGCGACCACAACAGCTTGATCGGCGTGCCCGGCATCTGCTTGGCGATCGCGACGGCCTGGCGGACATAGTCCGTCATGCCGCGCCGGCCGAAGCCGCCGCCGAGCATCACCTTGTGCACGTCGCACTTCTCCGCCGGCAGGCCCGAGGCCTCCAGCACCGCCGCGAAGGCCGCCTCGCCATTCTGCGTGCCGCACCAGACCTCGCATTTGTCCGCGGTGTAGAGCGCGGTGGCGTTCATCGGCTCCATCGTGGCGTGGTTCTGGTAGGGATAGTTGTAGACGGCCTCGACTTTCTTGGCGGCGCCGGCAATCGCCGCCCTCACGTCACCATTCCTGTTGCCGACATAGGCCGGCTGCGCGTCGTCGAGACCCTCGGCCAGCCACTTCGCAATCGTCTCGCTCGAGACCTTTGCGTTGTCGCCTTCGTCCCAGACGATCGGCAGCGCTTCCAGCGCGGTCTTGGCGTGCCACCAGGTGTCGGCAACCACCGCGACTGCGCTGTCGCTGACCTTGACGATCTTCTTGACGCCTTTCATGCCGGTGATCTTGGCTTCGTCAAAACTCTTCACCTTGCCGCCGAACACAGGGCAATCCTTGATCGCGGCGTTCAGCATGCCCGGCAGCTTGATGTCGATGCCATAGACCATTGTGCCGGTGGTCTTGTCGGCGGTGTCGAGCCGCAGCAGGCCCTTGCCTACGATCGTCCAGTCCTTGGGATCCTTGAGCTTGACGTCGATTGGCGGCGTCAGCTTTGCCGCGGCCTCGGCGACCTTGCCGTAGGTCGTCGTCTTACCCGAAGCCTTGTGGGTGATGACGCCCCTAGCCACGGTGCATTCGGACGCCGGCACTTTCCATTCATTGGCGGCGGCCTCGATCAGCATCACGCGCGCGGTCGCGCCACCCTTGCGGACATAATCCTGCGAGCCGCGGATGCCGCGGCTGCCGCCGGTCGAGAAATCGCCCCAGACGCGCTTGCGGGCGACACTCTGGCCGGGGGTCGGGTATTCGGTCGTCACCTTCGACCAGTCGCATTCGAGCTCCTCGGCGACGAGCTGGGCGAGGCCGGTGAGCGAGCCCTGGCCCATCTCGGAGCGGGCGATGCGGATCACCACGGTGTCGTCGGGCCGGATCACGACCCAGGCATTGACCTCGGGCGAGCCGTCGGCCGCGCGGACCACGGCGGGGCCGCCGAAGGGGAGGTCGAGGCCGATGGCGAGGCCCGTGCCGACAGCAGCGGTGCCGATGACGAAGGCGCGGCGGTTCATTTTGGGAGAAACGTGCTTGTTCATGTGTCGGCTCCTCAGGCGCTTGCGATCGTGTGGATCGCTTCGCGCACCTGCTGGAAGGTGCCGCAGCGGCAGATATTGGTGATGGCCTCGTCGATGTCGGCATCGGTCGGCTTCGGCTTCTCGCTCAGCAGTGCCGCCACGGCCATAATCATGCCGCTCTGGCAATAGCCGCATTGCGGGACGTCCTTGGCAATCCAGGCCTGCTGCACCTTGTGCAGCGTGCTGCCGGAGGCGAGGCCCTCGATCGTGGTGATCTTTTTGCCCTCGGCCTCGGCGACCGAGATCCCGCAGGAGCGGGTGGCGACACCGTCCATATGGACGGTGCAGGCGCCGCATTGTGCAATGCCGCAGCCGTATTTGGTGCCGGTGAGGCCGGCATTCTCGCGGATCGCCCAGAGCAGCGGCGTGTCCGGCTCGACGTCGAGCGTGAAGGTTTTTCCGTTAATTGTTAGGTTTGCCATCGCAAGTCCCCTGATTGGCCCATCCACCGATGGACTCAGGGGCGCAATGTGTCCGGCAAATTGGAACTGTTCAAATCAAGAGTCTGAGGGGTAGCCATGGAAGATTTCGGTGGTCGCGGGAAGATTATGGAGCGGTCGGTGTTGTGCGCTCGCTGAGAAAACCATCTCGATGCCCAATTCACGCCATCTCCCTGAACGCCAGGAACACGGCCTCAGGCGACGTCGGGGCCCGATGGGTGAGCGACAGTATGTCCTATTTGCCGAGATGCAAGACGACGGCGCTTTGCTACACTGAGGCGACGCAAAAGGAGTTCCATGAAGGTGCCGAGCCCCTGCAACGTGCTCATGCTCTATCCGCTGTTTACGGCGGAGTCCTTCTGGAGTTTTGGCGAGTCCTGCAAGCTGATGGGCGTCCGGCGGCCGGCTGCCCCCCTCGGCCTGATCACCGTTGCGGCGATGTTGCCGGCGAGCTGGACGGTGCGGCTCATCGACTGCAACACGCAAACCTTCGGGGACGACGATCTCGCCTGGGCCGACGTGGTCTTCACCGGGGGCATGCTGCCGCAGCAGGCCGATACGCTGCATCTGATCGACAGGTGCCGCGCATCGGGCAAGCCGGTGGTGGTCGGCGGACCCGATCCGACATCTAGCCCGCACGTTTACGCAAATGCGGACTTTCGGGTGCTCGGCGAAGCCGAAGGCGTGATCGACGAGTTCATCGCGGCCTGGGATAGCGGCGCGCGGGCCGGCGTCTTCACGGCGCCTAAATTCCAGGCCGACGTCACCAGAACGCCCGTGCCGCGCTTCGACCTGCTCAAGTTCGAGGACTACCTCTATCTCGGCGTGCAGTATTCGCGCGGCTGTCCGTTCACCTGCGAGTTCTGCGACATCATCGAGCTCTATGGCCGCGTGCCGCGCACCAAGACGAATGAGCAGATGCTGGTCGAGCTCGATCGGCTCTACCAGATGGGCTATCGCGGCCATCTCGACTTCGTCGATGACAATTTCATCGGCAACAAGAAGTCGCTCAGGCTGTTCCTGCCGCAGCTCGCGGAATGGCAGCGCGCGCATGGCTATCCCTTCGAATTGTCGACCGAGGCCTCGGTCAATCTGGCCGACGATCCGGAGCTGCTGGAGCTGATGGGGGAGGCCAATTTCTTCGGCATCTTCGTCGGCATCGAAAGCCCGGATCCTGCGACGCTGGTTGCGATGCGCAAGAAGCAGAACACGCGGCGCAACATCGCCGAGAGCATCCACAAGATCTACGGCGCCGGCATGCTCGTCACCGCGGGCTTCATCGTCGGCTTCGACACGGAGAAAGTCTCGATGGCGGAGGCGATGATCGATTTCATCGAGGAGGCCGCGATTCCCGTCGCCATGGTTGGTCTGCTCTACGCGTTGCCGAACACGCAGCTCACGCGCCGGCTTGCGAAGGAGGGCCGGTTGCACGCGGACCATGATCTGGCATCCACGACAGGCGGCGACCAGTGCACCGGCGGCATCAATTTCGACCCGGTGCGCCCGCTGCGCGATATCCTGATGGACTACAAGACGGTGCTGGAGCGCGTCTACAGCCCGGCCGCCTATGCGGGTCGTGTCGACAAGTTGATGACGCTGCTCGACCGGTCGAGACAGCGCCACGAGCTCGCCGAGGGCGACATCCGCGCGCGGGTCGGGGCGATGGAGACCGTGCACCGCGTGGTCACGGCGATCCCCGAGGCCCGCGGACCGCTGTGGCAGACCTTCATGAATTGCGCCAAGCGCGACACCTCCTCGGCGCGGATCGCGGTGCAGATGATCGCGGCCTATGCGCATCTCGGACCGTTCTCGCGCAAGGTCATCGACGCCATCGACGCGCGCCTCGCCGCGCTGGATGAGCAAATGCCGGTACCGGTCGTCGCTGACGGCGCGACCGTAGCGCGAAATCTGACCTGACATCCCGCCGAAATTCCCGGCCGCGGTTGTGGGCCCCTCGCTTGACAGCGCGACAACCTGGGGGCGATCGTCGTCAGGTTAACACCGGGGCGCCATCGATTGCGGCGATCCTCGCGAATTTCCGAGCCTATCGGTCAGCAAGACCGGCATTGCGACAGGAATAGCTTTAGCGGAGTGCGGCATGTCCAGGAAGCTGATCGGCTGGTCTGTCGCGGCGATTGCCGCGATCTTTCTGATCCTGAATTATCTGCCCTCGTTCGTCGCCGACTCCCTCTACAAGAATGTCGACGACATCACCGATGGAGAGATGCCGGCCACCGTCACCTCGTTCGAATCCGGTCCGGAGGTCGTCAGCACGATCGGCGGCAGCGGCGAGGGACTGAACTGCAGTCTTCCCGCGCTGACCAACATCTTCTTCGATAGCAGGGACGACAAGGGCAGGCGCCACCTCGTCCTGCAGCGCTTCCGGCAGGCCTGCGTCTTCCACGACCTCTGCTACCGCCACGGCCTCGCGACCTACGGCTATAACCAGAACGATTGTGATCGCATCCTGCAAAATGCGGCGTTCCGGCTGTGCACCTATATTCGCAACGGCAGCGGGACCGGCAGCGCGACGCGTTGCCAGACCGATTCGAAGATGGTCCTCGCCGGCGTCAGCATGGGCGGATACAACGCCTTTCGCGGCTGGGATCGATCGACCTATTTCGAGTTCGAATCCGATCCGTTCCGCTCTGACGGCTTCCAGGCCAGCCGCGTGGTGGATCACCCGTTCAAGGCCGTCGATCCCGCCAAATATCGCAGCGATCCGGATCAGGTCATCCTGTCCTTCGAGAACGTGCGATCGGACATCGCCGTCACCTGCATGACGTGCGGAAAGCTGCCTGTGTTCGAGTACACCCAGGATCCGAACGAGATCGACGCCGAACTGCAATCGGTGGGCGTGACCAAGCTGCCGGAGGCACTGCTCAAGCGCGAGCCGATGCTGTCGGAAACTGTTCCGATATGGCTGCCGCCGCGCCGCCATCATGCGGCGCCGCATTTGCTGGTCGACAGCAAAGGCAAGGATCATCTGATCTGGATGAGCCGGAACAATCCGCAGGACACCATGTCCTGCATCGTTGGTGCCGACGCCGCGCGGATTCTCACCAATACCTTGCCGAAGCGGGACCTGTGCTCAAAGGACGCCGAGTCGTTGCTGACAATGGTGGAGGTCGACATGTTCGCGACCTCTCCACTGCCGATGGAAATTCCAGGTGCGCCTGAGCCCATCTACGCGACGGCCATCAGTCCGCAGAAGACGGTCGACAACGATCTCAGCTTCTGCTCGCGCTCGGCATCCCGGGCGGTCGATCAGTCCGGCAATGACGACCGGTCCAGATGCATCAACTTCACTGGAGAGGCCGTCACCAAGGGCGCAGCGCTTGGCGCGTTCCAGGATTTTCCGGTCATTCGTCCCGGGCAGCAGATCGTCTTCGCGCGGGACGTCGATCAGCGGACAAATTCGGCGCTGACGGCAATCTGGCAGCGCGCCTTCGGCGATACCTATTCACCGGGTGGTGCGCTGCTCGTGATCGACGTCGCGCCGCCGGCCACGCCCAAGGGACCCGCCGCGGCCAGCCTGAAGAAGATTGTCCGGTTCAATATCGACGATCGCTTCGACCCGATGATGCCGATCACGCGCAAGGTCGACGATCTGCGCTTCCTCAGCCTGGAGGCATCGAAAGAGACCGTGCGCCTGCGCATGATCGATTTCGCCAAGGACAACCCCGCCATCGGCAGCGTGCGGTTGACAATGGGCGGCGGCGATGTGGAGCTGGATCGCTCCTGGGCCGCAAGACCCTTGATGGTGCTGGAGACCAGGGACGCTCAACCCAGGACGAAGCTGGTGTTCTCGCGCGGCGAAATCGCGACCGATCCCGACAAGCCCGCCTCGCCGGGGGCGACGACGGAAGTACTGACATTGCAGACGCTGGTGTTCGAGCGTGACGCGGCGGCGCCTTCGGATGCGCCGTTCTTGAAATCAGCCGGCGCGGTTTGCAGGATCACCTATGAGTTCGCAGCCGGTCATACCGACTGGCCATGCTATCGCGCCTTCGATCCAGATCGTTCGATGCGGGCCTCGCCGGCGGCGCGGATGCAAGCGTCGCAGATGCTGGTCGGGCATTTCTCGAAAGGCGCCGGACACGGCATCGCGTTTCCCGATGCCTGCCTGAAGTCGGAGCCGATCATCCTGGCGCCGCAGGGCGCTACGTTCACGCCCGTGAAAGACGCCGCTGGTTGGGACGGTCCACCAAAGCTGAAACGGACGATCACATGCGAGCCGCTCGATACGGCAGCGATCGTGAGCCGGCCGATCACCCAGAAGGCGCAATAGAGCCGGCCTACTTCACCGCCAGCCGCAAAAAGCTCATCACGCTGCCAAGTGCGGCAAAGCCTGCACCCAACGCCAGCGCGACGGTCGCGCCGTTGTGACCGGCGAGCGCAAAGCACGCCGCGGCAAGCGCCGCGCCGGTCGTCTGCCCCGTCAAACGCGCGGTGGCGACGATGCCTGATGCGCTGCCGCCGCGGTGTGGCGGCGCGCTCGACATGATCGCCTTCATGTTCGGCGCCTGGAAGAAGCCGAACCCCATGCCGCAGATCATGATCCGCCAGACGATGTCGGGAATGCCTGGGTTCGCCGGAAGCAGCGCGAGCAGCGCCATGCCGAGGCCGAGCAGGATGAGGCCGATGCCGCCCAACAGGCCGACCGGATGGCGATCGGAGAGGCGGCCGGCGATCGGCGCCATGATGCCGACCACCAGCGGCCACGGCGTCATGAAGAAACCGGTCTCGACCTGCGAGCGGCCGAGCACGTCCTCGAAATAGAACGGCAGCGAGACGAAGGCGAGGCCCTGCACCGCGAAGGAGCAGACGGCCGTTGCCGCCGACAGCGCGAACATCGGCCGGCTGAACAGGTCGATCGGCAGCATCGGCGCGGGATGGTCGGCGTGACGGCGCGTCAGGATGAAGCCGAGCGCGAACGCCGTGACCAGTTCGACGGCGACGATGACAGGCGACAGATTATGTGCGGCGCTGCCGATGCCGGTGATGAACAGGCCGAGGCAGGCGGCCGCGAGAAGCGCGCCAGGGAAATCAAAGCCGTGATCGGCGCGCGGCGTCTTCGGCAGCATCGCAAAGCCGATGCCGGTTGCGACGAGGCCGAACGGGATGTTGACGGCGAACAGCCACGGCCACGGACCGACCGCGAGGATGGCGGAGGCGATCGAGGGGCCGAACGTGAAGGCGGTGGCGACCACCAGCGCGTTGTGGCCGAAGCCGCGGCCCAGCATCCGGCCGGGATAGACGAAGCGTACCAGCGCGGTGTTGACGCTCATGATACCGCTGGCACCCAGGCCTTGCAGCGTGCGCGCGACCAGCAGACTGTCCAGCGACCAGGCGACCGCGCAGAACAGCGAGGCGATGGTGAACAGCACGAGGCCGCCGAGATAGATGCGCTGGTGCCCGACGATCTCGCCCAGCGCGCCGAGCGGCAGCAGCGTCGCCACCAGCGCGATCTGGTAGACGTTGACCACCCAGACCGACTGCTCCGGGCTGACATGCAGATCGGCGGCAATGGCGGGCAGCGCGATGTTGGCGATCGCGGTGTCGAGCGAGGCCATCGCCAGCGCGGTGAAGATCGCGGCAATCGCCCAGCGGCGCTGCTCGGCCGGCAGGCCATCGGCAACGGGATGATCGGGCTCGCGCGCAGCGGCAGGTAACGTGATTGTCATTGCCTTGCGCGTTCTCCGACAGCGGGGCTCGAATGGTCTTTCGGCATGTACTACGCCCCACGGCGCTTCCACAGGCATATGCTTGCATGCATTGTATGCGCGAAGGTCAGGCGATGAGCCTGCGCGCTGGCGTATGATCGCGCCAGCTGCCGCTCTCGGAAGGGGATCACCATGCAAATCGTCGTTCTGCCGGGGGACGGCATCGGACCTGAGATCACGACTGCTGCAACGGGCGTGCTGCGCGCGGCGTCCGAGCGCTTCCAGCTCAATCTGCGGCTGGAGGAGCATGCGGTTGGCCATGCGAGCCTGAAACAGTTCGGCACCACGGTGCGCGCCGAGCTGCTCGACACCGTCCGCGCCGCCGACGGCCTGATCCTGGGGCCGACCGCGACCTTCGACTTCAAGGACGAGGCGCATGGCGAGATCAATCCGTCGCGCCACTTCCGCAAGAACCTCGACCTCTACGCCAACATCAGGCCCGCCCGTACCTATGCAGGACGGCCGGGCCGGCTCGGCGATTTCGACCTCGTCGTGGTGCGCGAGAACACGGAAGGGTTTTACGCCGACCGCAACATGGAGCAGGGCAATGGCGAGCTGCTGGTCACGCCTGACGTCGTGATCTCGCTGCGGCGGATCACGCGGCTCTGTTGTGAACGCATCGCGCACGCCGCCTGTCATCTGGCGATGAAACGACGCAAGCATCTCACCATCGTGCACAAGGCCAATGTGCTCAAGATCGGCGACGGGATGTTTCTCGACATCTGCCGCGAGGCCGCGAAGAGCTATCCGGGTCTCGCTGTCGACGACATCCTGGTCGATGCCATGATGGCCCATGTGGTGCGCAACCCCGACCGCTTCGACGTCGTCGTCGCCACCAACATGTTCGGCGACATCCTGTCCGATCTCACCGCGGAGCTTTCCGGCAGCCTCGGCCTCGGCGGCTCGCTCAATGTCGGCGACCGTTACGCCATGGCGCAGGCCGCGCACGGCTCGGCGCCCGACATCGCAGGGCAGGACGTCGCCAACCCGGTCTCGCTGATCCTCTCGAGCGCGCTGCTGCTCGGCTGGCACGGCGAGAGAAGCGGCGCGGTCCGTTACGAGGAAGCCGCACGTGCGATCGAGGCGGCGGTGGCGAAGGCGCTTCGTGAGGGCAGGGCGACGCGCGACGTCGGCGGCAAGCTCGGCACCATCGCAGCGGGCGCTGCGATTGCGGAGATCCTGCAGGCGGAGTGAGCTGCGGCTGATTTTTCTGCTTTTCTTTCGGGCCCGAACCAAACAGCTCGAAAACAACCCCATGCACAGTAGAAAGCCTCTTGAACGACAAGGGGTTTTTCAGCCGGCTCCGCCGCGACCTCTGGCACTCCGGAAAAGTTGACACGTCGGGCAAAACACCGGCACGATGACATCATGGCAGCGATCAGTCCGGGGCAAGCGGAAAAACGCAGGGAGGTCGGACCCATGCAGTTTGCAAAGCCCTTGCTCGTCGCGTTCGTCTTGCTCGGCATGCTCGCGCTACCGGCGCATGCCGAGCTCGACGTCGCGAGCCTGAAGCAATCGATCGAGGCGTCCTTCGAGCGCGACTATCCAAAGCTCGATGCGCTCTACAAGGACATTCACGCCCATCCCGAGCTCGCCTTCCAGGAGGAGAAGACCGCCGCGAAGCTCGCGGGCGAAATGCGCGCCATCGGTTTTGAGGTGACGGAGAAGGTCGGCAGGACCGGGCTGGTTGCGCTCTACAGGAACGGGGACGGTCCGACCATCATGGTCCGCACCGAGCTCGACGCGTTGCCGATGGAGGAGAAGACCGGCCTGCCCTATGCAAGCCACGACAAGACCAATTGGCAGGGACGCGAAACCTTTGTCGCCCACAGTTGCGGCCACGACATCCACATGGCGAGCTGGATCGGGACGGCGAAGACGCTGGTCGGGCTGAAAGACCAATGGAAGGGCACGCTGATGTTCATCGCGCAGCCCGCCGAGGAAGTGGGCGCCGGTGCGATGGCCATGCTGAGCGACGGCCTGTTCATCCGCTTTCCCAAGCCGGATGCCGGCTTCGCCCTGCATGACGGGCCGTTTCCCTATGGCTATGTCCGGTACCGGGTCGGGGCCGGCTCCTCCAGTGCCGATGACCTTTTCATCAGGTTCAAGGGGCGCGGCGGCCATGGCGCGGTGCCGCAGGCGACCATCGATCCCGTGATGATGGCGTCGCGTTTTGTGGTCGACGTGCAGAGCGTCATCAGCCGTGAAAAGGACCCCGCCGAAGTCGGCATCATCTCCATCGGCTCGTTCCATGCCGGTACCGCGGGCAACATCATTCCCGACGAGGCAGTGTTGCGCGGCACCATCAGAACCTTCAAGCCGGAGGTGCGCGCCAGAATGGTCGATGGAATCGAACGGACCGCCAAGGCTGTCGCCGCCATGGCCAACGCGCCGGCACCGGATATCATCATGACCGAGGGCATCAAGGCGGTCATCAACGATCCCGCTTTGGTCGCGACCGCCGAGAAGGCGCTGAAGCCGGCGTTTGGCGCGAAGGCGAGCCTGTCGCCGGCGAACACCACGAGCGAGGATTTCTCCGAATTCGGCGGGTCCGGCGTGCCGTTGATGATGTTCAATATCGGCGTGTATGACCGGGATGCGTGGGCGGCAGCCAACAAGAGCGGAACGCCGCTTCCCGGCAACCATTCCCCGCTGTTTGCACCGGTGCCGAAGCCGACCATCCAGACCGGCGTCACCGCGATGACGCTCGCCGTGCTCAGCGCGTTCGACCAGAGGTCCAAGGGGCCGTAACGACACACCAACGCCTTTCAAGGCCGCTGCTATACCGCCTCAATAACAGATAGAATATCCGCGCCAACGGGGAGGACTGGATGATGCTTTCACGGATTGCACTGCTCGGATGTGCTCTGGCTGCGTTGCCGGTCGCTTCAGTTCAGGCACAGGATCGGGACTATGCCAGAACGATCGGCCCCGCCGACGGCATCTTCTGCAACTACGACTATTCGCTCTCCGCGCAGCCAAGCGTCGCAACCGAACCCGACAAATGGTGGAAAACGCCTCATACGATGCATGTGAAGAAGATCGAGTGTAATGGGTTCGATCTCGGCGCGGTGGACGAAGATGTCGACGTCAAATACCGGAAGGCCACGGTTAAGACCAATCTGCTCGGGGAACTGACGGTGATCGTTTCCGGAGGCGAACACTCACCCAAGCTCGATACCGGCCTGACGCGAAGCCAGATTCAGAGGATCAAGCGTCTGTCGTGGTTGAAAGTCCTGGTCGCGCGGGCTGCTTCCTGACCTGATATTACCTGTGAGATAGTCTGTCGCTGCGGCGAGAGCGCATCGTCTGACTGGATTGAAGGTGAGTGCAGAGCATTTGGAGCGCGCATTCATAAACCGTCGCCGATGTCCGGTTCGTCCCGATACCGACCGCCTTTGTGCAATCGCAGCAAATGTCGCGATGGGCCATGAGCAGAACTAGGCCATCAGCCTAAGTTCATTCGTCTCTATTGTCTCTACGGGTAGCCCGCGCCAGGTATTTCCACATCAAGAAGGTCGATGCGCGCAGACGATTTACCTTGCATCTGCTCCTCGGGAGATGTCGCCGCACTAATACAGAACAGCGTTCTACGGTCGAAGCCGCCGAGCGCGCAGGCAATGCCGCGGCGACCGGGAACGTTTATCCGCTGTTGCTCCCGTCCATTGCGATCGATCCGAGTGAAAACGCCTTCGCCGTAGGATGCTATCCAAACAGCGCCCTCGCGGTCTAGGCAAATGCCATCTGGTTGCTTCGCGCATTCGATCTTGCGATAGAGATGCAAGCCGCTATCACTGGCGATTTCGTACTCAGCAAGACCTCCGCCATCCATCTCGGCCACGACGAGTCTCTGGTGATCGGCCGAGACTGCGATGCCGTTGGGAAAGCGCAGTCCCTCGGCCACAACACGCATTTCACCGTCCGGCATGACGAGAATAATGCGACCGTCTGCGTCACGATCCGGCGGCGGTGGCAAATTGAAGCCGAGGTCCCCGACGTAAGCGCGTCCCAGCCCATCAATGATCATATCGTCGATCGTGCCGGCGGCGATCCGGGAAAGGTCGGCATAAAGCGAAAGCCGTTCATTAGCGAAAGCGAGAAGCCGTTTGCGGAACATCGTCAGCACGACAATCGTCCCATCTGGTAAAACGCCGAGGCCACATGGAGTATCGTCCGTTAAGCGCACATGCTCCTGGAGGCCGCCCGATGGGTCTATGCTTAAGAGCGTTCGCGCCATGCAATCGACGAACCAGAGCCGGCCGGCGTGCCAGCGCGGTCCTTCATAGTAGCGTCCTCCATCGAGGACGGTTCTCAGTTCGGCTTGCTTCATGTCGTGCAAAATCCGCCTGTCGATATTCTCTCTAATAAGTTGTCACGATAGAACATCTCAACCGACGACTTCAAGGGTCATCGGACTTGCTTTGTCCGCACTGGATCATTTTCGACGGATTCATCCGGGATTGTCGGCTGGTTGATGTCCGCTTCTACCCGTCAGTGCCGAACAAGGGCCGAGCCAGAAGCGTTGCGGCCGGCCGGGCTCGCGTGAATCAAACTCCTAAATTGAGGGAGCGCGGGCACACCTTTCCCATGAGCCCGCGCCCCAGTTCGATTTCGCTCAAGTGCGATCAGCAGTCCCAGAACACCGGCACCCAACGGAAGGCATCGCCGGCGACCGCGACATGGCCGACGGACGGGAACGGCATGTGCGTGGCCACCATCATGCTCGTCCTGCTTCTGTCACCACGAGATGCAATACGTCGGTTACACGCGGTGGAGCGGCGGAGCCAGCGTAGGGGAAACCGCTCCGCATGAGGGATTTCAATTTCCCGCTGCCGCCATCAAAGCTTTTTGCTCCGGAGCCAGGTCCGGATGGCCTCGATGAGTTCTGCCTTTCGTTCCAGCGGCAGCCAATGCCCGGCGGGCAGACTCGTCACGGTGAGGTCTGGGCAGGCCGCGCGCATCGGGTCACCCTGGCGATTTCCGGTGACGCTGCAGATCTGATCGAAGTCGCCGTTGACGAACAGCACCGGCTGCGACAGGTGGCCGCCGCTGGGGGCCTTGCGAGCATAGGCGATGTTGGCGTCGTCGTTCAGGTACCAGGCGCAGGATGGACGGAAGCCGTGTGCCCTGAACGCGTGCACCAGCACGTCGAAATCCGCCGGACCCATCCTACGGGCTGTCGTGGTTGAAGGTCCTGATCGCGCGGGCTGCGTCCTGACCTGATATTACCTGTGAGATATTCTGACGCTCGCCGACGGCGCGTCGCCTGACGGATCGAAGGTGAGCCCAGCGCAGTCGGAGCGCGCATTCATCAACCTTCGTCGATGTCCGGTTCGCCCCGACACCGACCGCCTTTGTGCGATCGCAGCAAATGTCGCGATGGGCCAGAAGGCGACCTGATGCTGATGGCGGGTTCAGCGCAAACGCACGCTCCGAAGCTTCGACGACCGTCGATGGGCGTTCAGCGAAACAGGTTCGTAGCGCAGTCCGGCTTTCATGTGCCAGTCGCTGACGTGTTCCGTGCTGTCTTCGAGACGAACGACCGATCCTACGAACGAGTAGCCTCGTCCTTTTACGTTGGCGATATATCTGTTGCCGAACTGGCCATCCCTGAGCGCCTTGCGGATGGCGGCCACGTGGACCCGGAGGCTGCCCTCCTCGACGGTGACGTTCGACCAGACATGATTAATGAGCTCGTTCTTTCCGATGACCTCGCCTGGACGTTCGGCGAGATAGACCAAAATATCGAACGCCCGACTGCCAAGAGGAAGCGTGACACCGTTACACCATAGCAGCCTCTTGCTACCCGAAAGCGCAAACGGACCAAATCTCAGCGTTCTATGCACCATGGCTCGAGCAACCCGGCATCGCAATTTTGCATTCTCTACAGCGCACTTTAGTGTCAAGTAATTGCGCCGTAAGCACCGTGCTTGCTGTTGTTTAGACCGTTTTTGCTCAACCCTCTGGGTGGGGTTTACAGCTACGAACCGAACTCGCGGCGATACATCGCGGGGGTCAAACCCGTGGCCCGCCGAAATGCACGAGTAAAGCTCGATTGCGAGGAAAATCCGCACATGAAGGCCATTTCTTCAATCGATGTGACCCCTGCCGCAATCATTGTCTTTGCCCGCTCCAGCCGCCTTTGGCTGACGTAGCGATGCGGAGGCATGCCTACTGCGGCAGAAAACGCGCGCGTGAAGTAAAAGGTGCTGAGACACGCGACGCTGGCGAGATCGACAACCGCAATATCGTCAGCAAGATGCTCCTCGACATACTCGCGAACACGCCTCACGCGTCGCTCATCGAGCCGGTGACGTCGTTCAATCGGCAAGCGGACGGAACCAGCATCGCAATGCGCGTGTAGCAATCTTGCAGCAAGTAGCTGAGAGGCCGTTTCCACGAACATGCGTCCAGCAGCGGTAGGGGCCATCATTTCAGATAGCACCGACAAGCCAATCTGATTGATGACTTCGTCCTGCGCGCCGTGCAAGTAGCGAACAGACCGAGCGAGCGCTGCAGGAAGACCGTAGTAATCGCCCAGTTGCGTAAAGACGCTGGCGGTCAACTGTAAGTTCAAGATCCGTATCGTCTTGGCAGTAATGATGTAGCCCTCATCATACTTGCCGCCTTTTGGTTTGACCCAGATGAAGCCCGGTATGTGCTCCGAAGTCCGCCAGCTTCCGCCCATTCTGCAGGCTGAGCTGCCTTCCGATCCATCGAGCGCAATTGAGATTATGGTCTCCGGGGCAGCGGGGTGCACCCCCTCTCCGCCACCATAACAACGGACCTCGGCAAAAAGATTCGACCAACCCAACTCCGACGACGACTGCAGCAAGTCGTATCGCTGATCTTGCGCTTTTTGCACGCTGTTCCTCCGCGACCAGCGCTCCCTAACGGGTAACTCGGCGCCGTCGGTTCGAGGAGCCGCTACAAACGTGGATGTCTATGAGCCAACTTCCAACCAGTTCGTACCCGCGAGTATATGCCCGCGTACTGGGCATATACTCAGATCAGAAACTCAACTTGTCAAGGTATGATCTCCCGAGGCGGGTGCCGCCAAGCCCAGCCTTGATAGGCGCCTATCACGCGGTGGCCATCGCCAGATTGGCACCGATAAGCTATGGCCGTAACCGCCATACCTGCAAACAAGATGTCGCCATGGAGGTCCAACAAGGGTCATTTTCGACGGATTCATCCAGAATTGTCGGCTGGTTGATGTCCGCTCCTGCCCGTCAGCGCCGAACCGGGGCCGAGCCAGAAGCGTTGCGCTGGCCCGGCTCCCGTGAATCGAACTGCTAAATTGAGGGAACGCGCGCCCACGTCTCCCGTGAGCGCACGCCCTAGTTCGATCTCGCACAGTTAGCGATCAGTAGTCCCAGAACACCGGCACCCAACGGAAGGCATCGCCGGCGACCGCGACATGGCCGACGGATGGGAACGGCATATGCGTGGCCACCAGCAGCTCACCGGTCTCGGCGAGCTCGCGCAAGAGACGGATCCGAACGCGGGCCGCCGCCTCGGGATCGTGCTCGAAGCCGTTGTACCACTCGGGCTGTTCAAACCCGACGGCAAACACGGCGTCGCCGGCGAATGTCAGCGCATCGCCGCCTGACGCCACGCGAACCACGCTGTGTCCGGGGGTGTGACCGCCGGTGCGACGGACAACGACACCCGGCGCAACCTCGTGCTCCTCGTCGAACGGCCGTATCTGACTGCCATACTCCTTCGCGAACCGCCTGGCGGCGGCGCGAAGCGCATCCGGGAATCCCTGCGGCATGTTGGTGTGGGTGAAATCGGGCGCCTCCCAGAACTTGAGCTCGGCGGCCGCCACGTGGATGCGCAGGTCCTTGCGCAGCCGCTCCTTCACGCCGTCGACGAGCAGCCCGCCGACGTGGTCCATGTGCATGTGGGTCAGCACCAGATCGGTCACGGACGCAAGGTCGATCCCGGCGGCCTCCAGTCGCTTGATCAACTGCCCGGCCCGCGGCAAGTGCAATTCCGGGTCGGACCCCAGTCCGGCGTCGATGAGGATGGTCTTGTCGCCGCTGCGCACCACCACCGCATTCAGCGCCCAGTCGAAAGCGTCCGGCGGCAGGAACATCTCGTTCAGCCAGGCGGCCCGATCGGCCGGGGCGGCGTTGTGCGCGAGCATGGTGGTCGGCAGCGGCAGCACGCCGTCGCTGACCACCAGCACGTCGATCTCGCCGATACGCACCGCGTAACGCGACGGGACGAGCTCTTCGGGTTTCGACGTCATCGAAGCATTGTGCAAGTTCATGTTGGTCTCCTGTTGAAGGTCGCGAGTAGTAAGGTGCTTAGAGAGCAGTGACGCGCTCCGGATCGGCCGAGGCGAGGGCTGCGGCGCGCTCGGCATTGGGCGGATAGATCCAGACGGTGTTGATTTCCTGCTTGGTCTTCTTGGCGACGTCGCCGACCATCTCGACCATGCGCTCCCAGCCGCGGGTGAACACCGCGCCGGCTTCGCCGAGGTCGAGGCAGGTGACGTAGGCCTTCTGGTGATAAGGCCTGGTCGAAACGCCCAGCAGCTCGGCGGCGGCGTTGTTGCCGGCGAAGGCGCCCATCCGGGTCGCATGCTGACACGACATCAGCGCGTAATTGCCGTTGTCGTCACACGCGGCCCGAGCCGCATCGCCAGTGGCGAAGACGCCATCGACCTTCGGCACGCGAAGATCACGGTCGACCAGCAGCCGGCCGAATTGGTCGCGCTCGGCGGGGATCTGCGCCGTCAGCGGAGCAGCGCGCATGCCGGCGGCCCAGATCACGGTTTCGCATGCGATATGCTCGCCGCTGGAGAGCGTGGCGCCGGACTTGTCGAGCGAGGCGACGCCGACACCGAGCCTGGTCTCGACGCCGAGCTTGCGCAGCGCCTCCTGGATGATGGGGCGGGGGCCTGCGCCCATGTCGGGCGCGATCGCCTCGTTGCGGTCGACAATGATCACGCGCAACGGGGCGTCCTTGCCGAGAATCGCGCGCAGGCGCGATGGCACCTCGGTTGCGGCCTCGATCCCGGTGAATCCGCCGCCTGCGACGACAACGGTATTGCGCGCCTGCGAGGCCGGGCGGCTCGACAGACTATGCAGGTGGCGATCGAGCGCGATGGCGTCATGGAGTTGGTCCACGCTGAAGCCGTGCTCGGCAAGGCCCGGAACGTTGGGACGGAACAAGCGGCTGCCGGTGGCGACGACCAGCCGATCATAGGACAGCTTCGTCCTGGTGCCTGATGCGGCAGCGACTTGGGCAGCAGCGATCTCGACGACTTTCGACTTGGTATCGATCGCCTCGGCGCTGCCCTGGACATAAACGACGTCGATCGCCTTCAGCACGTGCTGCAACGGTGCCGTCAGGGTTTCGGGTTTCGGCTCGTAGAGCCGCGGGCGAACCACCAGCGTCGGCTCGGGCGAAACGAGCGCGATCTCGAGCGTTTCGGGCGAGACACCCTGGATGTCGCGCAGGCGGGCCGCGGACAGGGCGGCATACATGCCGGCGAAGCCGGCGCCAATGATGACGATGCGCATGTCGATTGTTCCTTGGTCGAACTGATTGCGATGAAAGTGCGGGTTATGCCGTCACGAATTTGAGCAGGTCGGCGTTGACGATGTCGGGATGTGTCGTGCAGACGCCGTGCGGCAGCAGGTCGTAGATCTTCAGGGTGCTGTGCTTCAGAAGGCGGGCCGACAGCGGCGCCGAATCGGCAACGGGGACGATCTGGTCGTCGCTGCCGTGCAGGACCAGCGTCGGCACGGTGACGGCTTTCAGATCTTCGGTGAAGTCGGTCTCGGAGAACGCCTTGATGCCGTCGTAATGGGCCTTGCTGCTGCCCATCATGCCTTGACGCCACCAGTTCCAGATCGCGGCCTGCGAAGGCTCTGCGCCCGGACGGTTGTAGCCGTAGAAAGGGCCGCTCGCGAATTCGAGATAGAACTGCGACCTGTTGGCGGCGAGCTGTCGGCGCAGGCCATCGAAGACTTCAAGAGGCAATCCGCCGGGATTGGACTCGGTCTTCAGCATCAAAGGCGGCACGGCGCCGATCAGCACCAGCCTGGCCACGCGATCCCGGCCGTGACGCGCGACGTAGCGCGTTGCCTCGCCGCCGCCTGTGGAATGGCCGATGTGAATGGCGTTGCGGAGATCGAGATGCTCGGCGAGGGCTGCGACGTCGGCCGCATAATGATCCATGTCGTGTCCGTCGCTGACCTGGCTCGATCGGCCATGGCCGCGGCGATCATGCGCGATGACGCGAAAGCCCTTGCCGAGGAAGTAGAGCATCTGGGCATCCCAGTCGTCGGCGCTGAGCGGCCAGCCGTGATGGAAGACGATCGGCTGCGCCGATCTCGGCCCCCAATCCTTGTAGAAGATATTCACGCCGTCGCTGGTGGTGACGGAGGTCGTAACGTCATTCTTCCCGGTCGAGAGAGCCGCGATTCTGATGTCGCCGCCGGCCGCCGAGGTGGAGCGGACAGTCACCGAAGCCGCGTACATGAGCGTTGTTGCGAGAATTTTTCGCCGCGAGGTGGTCGCGAGCCGGCTGACAGAATTGATCAAGGGCATTTGTCGTTTCCGTTTCAGGGGTTGGGGCACCATGATTCCTAGCGAACGGCATGTGCCGATGCCCCAGCGCGATTGACGCGATTGCAGCGCGATTGCTGCTAACGCGCGCGCCGTCGCCAATCGCTCGGCGATTCCCCGGTCAACTTTCGAAACGCGGCGGCAAAGGCGGTCTGCGAGGAGTAGCCGAGCGTGGCCGCGACCGAGACGACGGACGCGTCGGTGTCGCGCAGCATGTTCATAGCCTGCTCCAGCCGGTGCTGGCGCAGCCAGGCATGAGGGGAAAGCCCCGTGCTGTCCTTGAATGCGCGGCAGAAGTGAAAGCGCGACAGGCCGGCCTCGGCAGCGAGAGCCGCGAGCGAGACGTCGTCATCGCTGTCCGAACGCAGGCGCTCGATCGCGCGAAGCAACGTCCTCGGCGCCAAGCCACCCCTGGCCGGCGCGACCATGTTCGACGAGCCGCTGTGCGCAGCGAGAAGGCGCGTCGCCAGCAAATCCATGAGTTGCTGCCTGAACATCGTGTCCAGCGCCTCGTTGCCTTCCAGGACATCCGCCGCACTCAGGAGCAGGCGGGACGTCACGGGATCCGGATGCGCGGTTCGCTCCAGAAGATCGGCCAGCGGTCCGGCTTCGGCCTCGTCCGCAACACGCTTCAGCGTTGTCTGTGGAAGATAGAGCTGAACGACGTCGACGGGTTTTGGAATGTCCCACCGCGAGCTCGATCCCTCCGGAATGATGATCACGACGCCGGGACGAAACGTCCCGATCGCGACAGATCGTCCGGACCGCCGCTCCATGCGCTGGACCGAGCCGTTGTAAGCCATGACGACGTGGTGGCTCATCGGCTCGACGACGTCGTGCAACGGATCGTGCTTCCAGTGCGCGATCCCGGCGCCGGACGCGTCCAACGCCATGCGAAACGGTACAGTCCCGAGCACGCGGGCCATCTCGACATCGGCAGCGGGCCGGTCGCCGGCCGGCGCGACGTCGCGCCGCGCCTGAGACACGGCGGGGGTTTCACTCGAAGATTCGCGCAAGCTGACCCTGCTCATGGTCTTTCACTCGTGTGGGGGCGCGTCGCTGGATGCGCGACGTCGTGATCATGGTGTCGGCCGCCGCATTGCGGGGCCGAACGGTATGTCTGGTGATCCTTGATCAACGGATGGACCGGGGGTCGAAGGCGGTGCGTCGCAAGCTCCGGCACCGTTGATTTGCGGGTTCTAGGCGGCGCGAAACTCCGCGTCTTTCCTGATGCGGCCCTGCGTTGCCTGATCCTGCTCCGCGGACGCTTCAGGCGCGCGGCTTGCGTGCGTTTGTGAAAAGTCGTGATCTCAGCGGTTCCATCGACGACATCCTCAAGTCGTCCGGGCGCGAACCGGATCGTTCTGAAATGATTGACAAATTTTGATACCGGTCGCGCTGGGGCGAGCGGGCAGGGCGTGTCGGGGTGCGACGTCGGCGGTCGTGGACAGCAATGGGGGATAGCCGATATAGCGTGCTGGAAATGGCAGGGTGCTGTGGCCTGCGCGCGAACCTTCACAGAAGAGACAAATGATGGCCCGGACAGGCGCTTACGGTGAACGGCTCGGAGAATTCCTCCGCCTCGAGGAGGCGCCGCCCATGTTGATGACCCGTTCGTTGCGCAGCACCGAGATCGCAGTCACCGAAACACGCAACGACAATCCTGTGCAGGGTCTTTCCGGCTCGTTCGCCGCGGAAGATGCCTATCTCGTCAGCCTGAAGCTGCGCGACTATCCGGAGTGCGAGCTCTGGGAGCAGGGCCGCCACATCAAGAAGGCGGATGTTCACGCCGGTACGACCTACATCTACGATCTCAAGGCCGACCCGCGCTACGTGATCGACAAGCCGCTTCACTCACTCCATTTCTACGTGCCGCGTTCGGCCCTCGACGGTCTCGCCGATCAATCGGGAGCGCGACGCATCGATGCGCTGGATTGCGGCCTTGTCGGGCACGATGATGCCATCGTCCGCCATATCGGCGCCTCCTTGCGCGAGGGGCTGCGCCGGCCGACGGAGGCCAACCAGCTCTTCATCGATCACATGATGCTGGGGCTCACCGCCCACGTCGCGCAGGCCTATGGAGGCTTCCGGCACAAGGCCGAGATCAGCCGCGGTGCGCTTGCGCCATGGCAGCTGGCGCGCGCCTGCGACAAGCTCGAGTCGGATCTCGGCGGCAAGCTGCCGTCGCAGGCCATCGCGGCCGAACTCGGACTGTCGGTCAGCCATTTCTCGCGTGCGTTTCGCGCTTCGACCGGCCTGCCGCCCTATCGCTGGCTTCTGCATCATCGCGTGAGAACCGCCAAGCGCTTGATGAGCGCGCGGGGGCTGTCGCTGTCCGAGGTTGCGATTTCGTCCGGCTTTGCCAACCAGAGCCACTTCACGCGGGTCTTCTCCGAGCTCGCCGGCATCAGCCCGGGTGCGTGGCGGCGCGATGCGCTGGGAACGGCAAGCCGCGATTTGTAGACGTGCTCTGTTCGGCCACGCCCTAGAACTGATATCGTCTCACCCCCCGGCGCCCTTCTCTCGTTGCATGCCCGCCGCAGATGTCCTATTTTCGGCCGCGGCCCTTCCGGTATTGGCGAAGGGCTTTTGTTTATTTCAGCATTGATTCTGCGGGGGCTCATGTTTGTTACCATGATCGCTGTGCTTTGCCGACTTGCTAGCACCGGACTTGCTTCCACCGATTGCGTCGACGAGATCATCACCAACTCTGCGCTGGACAGCGCTCTGACCTTCCAAAGCTGTCTGATCAATGGTCAAGCGGGCCTCGCCAAGTGGAAGGAGGAACATCCAATCTATCATTCCGAGGCCTGGCGTATTCAACGCTACAAGTGCGTGCCGGGGGATTACAAGATGATCGCACGTCATCCGGCCTGAGCATGGAGCCAACGGGCGATGGTGATCGCTTCATCCGCTATGTCCCGGCCGGAGCACAATACCGGCGGGCGGAGCTGGCCACGGTCGCTTTTACCGCTTAATGGAAGATTGAATTAGCCAACGCGTGGTACTAGACTTCAATCGCGTCATTCCATTTGGGTTTGATGGGGCGGGCGATCGGGCTTACGGACCGCCGTCCGTTCAATTTGAAATTGGAAATACTTGAGCGATTAGCGCCCCGCCTCCGGACCCCTTTTTCAGGTCGGCCGGGCAATGTTTTTTTACACATTGGCCTCCGTTCTTCCCATTGACTCGGAGGCGGGTACTTTCCGCCGAACTTTGCAACAAATCGATTTTGAACATGTCGATTCCGACAAGCCAAGCAGATTGCGCGATAGCCAATGGTCATCCGAGCGGATCGGATAGTCGTTGCTGGATTGTCGCCATGCTCTGTGCCACTTCCTTGCTCGCGTTCACGCCCGAGGCGTGGGGACAGTGCTCGGCTCGCGAGGTCCTTCAAAATCAACTGAAGCTGGGCAAAATTGCTCCAGTCCATCGGACGCCAAAACTTATCCGGTCGGTCCGCGATGTCTCAACGTGGCGGACGATCGCAGTCGGCACCTTCCCGGATCCTCTTGCGCTGCGCAGCGCATTGGATGCCGCGGGCTGCAATATCGGCGGGCTGGCCTCGGAAGTTCTCGCTCGACCGGCCTTCACGGTCAGTTCAAGCAGGACCAACGTGGAGCTTGTTGCGGTGTCGGCGGTCGAGCTTGGTTTCGAGACCGACACCGTGACTCTGGCTGCCGTTTATACACGGGCCCGGCAACTCGGCTTTGAGCTGGCGCCAGCGGAGGTCGGTCCGCAATTGCGCCTTCAATATCTTGATCAGCCGATGGGTGAATTTCTCGTCGTTGCAATGGAGCCAATCAGGACGTGGAGCCATGCGCCTATCGTTCTTAACGTGGCAAATGGCGGAGCCGGATTGATCCTGATCGGACAGGACGGCAGGGACGACGCTGAAATACCGGTGACGTCACGTTTTGTTTTCGCGCGACCAAACGATCGCGGACCCAGCTGGCTCGATACGGCGACCGCACACCCGCCACCGTGAAGCGCGCCAAGGGCAGAGTAGTGGCGCGTAGGATGGGTAGAGCACTTGCGAAACCCATCATCTTTGGCCTTGGACGCTGTCGATGGGTTTCGCTGCGCTCTACCCATCCTACGAGTTCCCCGACCTAGTCGATGATGTTGTTGCCACCCTCCGCCTTCAGGCGAGTAATATTGTCCCTCATCTGCTGTAGCCGTTCAGTCGTGTGACCCTGCCATTGTGTCACCTCGGCAATCACGCGCAGCGGATCGCGGGAGCGATAGGACAATGTCGGGTTGCCGGGAAACTTCTTATCCGTCACGTTTGGATCGTCCATGATCGGGCCGGTCGGCTCCACGACGTAAATGCGCCCTCGCGCGGTGCCTGCGGCAAGCTCCGCACCCCAGATCGCTGCATCCAGCGTGGCCGCGAAATAGACCCAGGACAGCGGCTTGACGTCGGTGAAGTTGGATCGATGGCCGACGACGATGAGATCACCAGGTTTCAGATCGACGCGTGTGCCGTGGAAGAACGATTGCGCGAAAATGGTTGCGGCAGATGACATGAGACGATCCTGGAATCGTTAGCAGCGGCGAGGATGTCGCATAGGCACGCCGTCATTGCGAGCGCAGCGAAGCAATCCAGACTGTCTTTGCGGAAAGACTCTGGATTGCTTCGCTGCGCTCGCAATGACGAAATGTCAGAACTGATACCGTCTCAATCCGCCATCCACCGGGATCACGGTTCCCGTGATGTAACGCGCCACCGGTGAGGCCAGAAACACCGCGAGCGCCGCGAGGTCTTCCGGCTCGCCCCAATAGCCGACAGGAATCTCTTCCTCGGCAAAACGCTCGCGATAATCCGGCGGATAGTTGCGGCGGATCTGCTCGCTCATGATGCGGCCGGGCGGGATGCAGTTGATGGTGATGCCGTGCTCGCCGATCTCGCGCGACAGGCCCTTGGCCCAGGCGTGCACGGCGGCCTTTGCCGCGAAGGCGGCGTTGAGGCCTTCCGGCTCGGACTTGCCGGTGATGTTGACGATGCGGCCCCATTTGCGTTCGATCATCTGCGGCAGCAGCGCATGCGCGATGCGGCGGTAGCTGGTGAAATTCAGCGCGATCGCCTCGTCCCATTTGCTGTCGGGCGCATCGACCGGGAGGGGACGGCTGCCGCCGGCATTGTTGATGAGGATGTCGACATGGCCGAGCTCCTTCAGCGCAAACGCCGCGATCTTCTCGGCTGCGTCCCTGGCCATCACGTCCTGTTCGAATGGCGTGACCAGCCCGCCGCCGACCTCCGTCACAAGTTCTGCAAGCAGGTCGCTGCGGCGCGCCACGCCGACGACGCGCACGCCTTCGGCCGCCAGGCCCTTGGCGATGGCACGGCCGATGCCGACGCTTGCTCCGGTGACGACAGCGGTTTTCGATTTCAGCCCGAGGTCCATGGTCACACGCTCTCTTGATTGCTTCTTTGGTTTTTGGTGTTCGTTTGCCGTTCGTTTCCTGCCCTGTCCCGGGTGCGGCGATTTGCCCGACCGGGACGAGCGGTGGTAACCAAGGGCGACAGCGAAGGAAATACGAAAAAGAAAAGGCTTCAACGATGGTATGGGATCCGCAGCAATATCTGAAATTCTCCGGCCACCGGCTTCGGCCCGCGGTCGACCTCTTGATGCGGATTCCCGACATCGGCCCGCGCACGGTCGCCGATCTTGGCGCCGGCGCAGGCAATGTGACAAAACTGATCAAGGAACGCTGGCCGTCTGCTGCTGTGACCGGCGTCGAGGGCTCGGCCGAGATGGTTGCCGCCGGGCGCAAAGCCGCGCCTGACGTGGAATGGTCGCATGAGGACCTCGGCCATTGGCGCCCCGGCAAGCGATATGACGTGGTCTATTCCAATGCCGCACTGCACTGGCTGCCCAATCATGCGGCACTCTTTCCCTCGGTGATGGAGAAGGTCGCGCCCGGCGGCATGCTGGCCGTGCAGATGCCGCGCAACTTCCTGGCGCCATCCCATGTGCTGATCGGCGAGACCGCGCTGAACGGGCCCTGGCGGTCCAAGGTCGAGCACCTCGTGACGCCGCCGCCGGTCGAGGGGCCGGCCTTCTATCACGACGTGCTCGCGCCGCTGTCGCAAAACATCGACATCTGGGAGACCGAATATCTCCAGGTGCTCGAGGGTGACAATCCCGTGAAGGAATGGACCAAGGGGACCTGGCTGACGCGCTATCTCGACGTGATCGAGGGCGACGAGAAGGCCGCGTTCGAAGCGGCCTATGGGATGCGGGTCGCGAAGGCCTATCCGAAGAACGCCGCGGGGCAGACGCTGTTTCCGTTCCGGCGGCTGTTCATGGTCGCCCAGCGCAAGGGTTAATGCGCCTCTCGGCGATGCGACATAAGCGCTCGCTCCCAGGGTGGGCGCGGGCGCCGGGTTGCGCATGCGACCGCCATCAAGATAGCTTGCCTCTAGATAGCTTCCCTGCGGCATAGCTTCGCTGCGGCAAATTGGGCTTAGGTCTAGTTGTTCGGGGTACGGATTGCTGCCACTACTGAAACCGTAAAACAAAAAAGCACCCGGTTTCCGAGGTTGTTGGGGAGGTCCTTCATGCGCAAACTGCTCTTTGCGGTCGCTGCAGCCGCGTTCGCTTTGGCCCCTGCGGTTGCCCAAGCCCAGAGCCCGATCGTCATCAAGTTCAGCCACGTCGTCGCCAACGACACGCCGAAGGGCAAGGGCGCGCTGAAGTTCAAGGAGCTCGCCGAGAAGTACACCGACGGCAAGGTCAAGATCGAAGTCTATCCGAACTCCTCGCTCTACAAGGACAAGGAGGAGATCGAGGCGCTGCAGCTCGGCTCGGTGCAGATGCTCGCGCCCTCGACCGCGAAATTCGCGCCGCTCGGCATCAAGGAATTCGAGGCGCTCGACCTACCCTGGCTGTTCATGGACGACGCGACCTATTCCAGCGCGATGAAGGGCACGGTCGGCAAATGGCTGTTCCAGAAGCTGGAAGCCAAGGGCATCAGCGGGCTCGCCTATTGGGACAACGGCTTCCACATGGTGTCGTCGAGCCGTCCGCTGACGAAGCCGGAGGATTTCAAGGGCCTGAAATTCCGCATCTCCGGATCGAAGATCGCCGACCAGTATTTCCGCATCCTCGGCGCGATCCCGCAGATCATGGCGTTCTCGGAAGTCTACCAGGCGCTGCAGACCGGCGTGGTCGACGGCTGCGAGAACACGGCGTCCAACTATCTGACGCAGAAGTTCTACGAGGTGCAGAAGGACATCACCGTGTCCTATCACGCCCATCTGCAATACGCCGTCATCGTGAACTCAAAGTTCTGGTCCGGCCTGCCGCCTGATATCCGCACCCAGCTCGAGAAGGCGATGGCGGACGCGACCGAATACACCAACCAGATCGCGCACCAGGAAAACGAGGACGCGCTGGCCGAGATCAAGAAGGCGGGCAAGACCCAGCTGCATTATCTGACTGACGCCGACCGCAAGGCGTGGCAGGAAGCGATGCGGCCGACTTATGCATGGGCCAAGGGCCGGGTCGGGCAGGAAGTGCTCGATCTCGTCGCCAAGGAACTCGACGTCAAGATGAACTGACGCGTTTTCCGGCAGAATAATACCAACGGTCGGGAGTGTGCGCACTCCCGACCGTTTCGTATCGACAGGGGGGCTTTGATTTGCTTCGCGTGCTGAACCAGGGGCTCAACCATCTCGAAGAATGGTTGATCGCGACGCTCATTGCGGCTGCAACCGGGCTGATCTTCATTGCCGTCGTGCACCGCTACGGCGCGGGCGAATCGATCGTGTTCTCGCGATGGGCCGCCGCGCACGGCATGACCTGGCTGGCGTCGCTGGCGATGTCGGTGTTCACCTTCCTGTCCGAGCTGGATCTGTCCTGGGCGCAGGAACTCTGCATCTACATGTTCATCTGGATGGCGAAGTTCGGCGCGGCCTATGGCGTGCGCACCGGCATCCATGTCGGCGTCGATCTGCTGGTCAATCGCCTGCCCGAACATTCGCGCAAGCATGTCATTTTGTTCTCGCTGCTCTGCGGTGCGCTGTTCACCGGCATGATCGCCGCCTTCGGCGCGTCCTTTGTTTCGGAGATGTTCAAGACCGGCCAGCAGTCCAACGATCTGGAAGCGCCGATGTGGTTCGTCTATCTGGCGATCCCGCTCGGCTCGGGCCTGATGTGCTTCCGCTTCCTCCAGGTCTGCTGGTCCTATTACTGGACCGGCGATCTGCCGCATCATGACGAGAGCCATGTCGAGGGCGTCGAGGCCGACGGTTCGCCGGCGCTGCATCCGCAGCCCGCCGGAGCTGCAACGAAGGCTGCCTCGCGAAAAGTCTCGCCGCTCGGCGTGATCCTGATCATGGCGCCGATTTTGATCTTTGCGATGTGCCTCGCCGAGAAGTTTGGCGTGATCGTGCTGCCGCATTGGCTGCGCGCCTTCACCGTGTTCACGCTGCTGATCGCGCTGATGCTGACCGGCATTCCGGTCTCGATCGCGCTCGGCCTCACCGTGATGACGTTCCTGTTCACGCTGACGACGGTGCCGATCGAAGCGGTCTCGATGAAGCTCTTCACGGGCATCGAGGGTTTCGAGATCATGGCGATCCCGTTCTTCATCCTCGCCGGCAATTTCCTCACCCATGGCGGCGTCGCGCGGCGCATGATCAATTTCGCGACCTCGCTGATCGGGCACTGGCACGGCGGCCTTGGTCTTGCCGGCATCGTCGCCTGCGCGATGTTCGCGCTGGTGTGCGGCTCGAGCGTGGCGACGGTGGCCGCGATCGGCGCCATCGTACTGCCCGAGATGGTTCGCCACGGCTATCCCATGCGCTTCGGCGCCGGCATCATCACGGTGGCCGGCTCGCTCGGCATCCTGATGCTGCCGTCGATCCCGAAGATCGTCTATGCGGTCTCGACCAACACCTCGATCGGCGCGCTGTTCGTCGCGGGCCTGTTGCCCGGCATGCTGCTGACCACCATGCTCTGCATCGTCACCTGGTGGCTCGCACGCAAACGCGACTATCCGCGAATGGCCAAGGCGAGCTGGGGCGAGACCGTCCACGCCTTCCGCGAGAGCATCTGGGGCCTGATGCTGGTCGTCATCATCATCGGCGGCATCTATAGCGGCCTGTTCACCGCCACGGAAGCCGCCGCGATGGCCGCGGTCTACTCCTTCGTCATTGCGGTATTCGTCTACAAGGCGATCGGCCTGAAGGACGTGCCGCGCGTGCTGCTGCGCGCCGCCAACACCAGCGCGATGCTGCTCTACATCGTCACCAACGCGGTGCTGTTCTCCTTCGTGCTCGCCAACGAGAACCTGCCGGCGACCCTGGCCGACTGGATCGCGGCACAAAACCTCGGATGGGTCGGCTTCCTGCTGGTCGTCAACGTGCTGTTGCTGCTCGCCGGCAACTTCATGGAGCCGAACTCGATCATCCTGATCATGGCACCGATCCTGGCGCCGGCGGCCAAGAAGCTCGGCATCGACCTCGTGCATTTCGGCATCGTCATGGACGTCAACATGGAGGTCGGTCTCTGCCATCCGCCTGTCGGCCTGAACCTCTACGTCGCATCGATGATAGCGCGAATGCGCATCACCGATCTCGCGGGCGCGGTGATGCCGTGGCTCCTCACCATGCTCGGCTTCCTCGTCATCGTGACCTATTGGCCCGATCTGACGCTGTGGCTGCCGCGGGTGCTGGGGATGCATTGAGGGCACCGCGGAGCGGCGAGACGGGTGAGGGGTTCTCTCCGCGCGTCCAACTCTCATTGAATTCGCGGAGAGATACCCCTCATCCGGCGCTTCGCGCCACCTTCTCCCACAAGGGGAGAAGGGAAGAAGAGGCGCCTACTTCCCTGTTGCCACCAGCGATGGCAATCGACCGCGAGATGCGGTTAGATGCCGCGCATCAGGCCGGGAGGATACAACATGACCGAACTCAGCAGTGAGCCAAAGGACGCAACGCCGTCCGTGATTGCGCAGCAGACGGCGATGCTGAACGCGTTGCCGTTTTCCGACACGCGGGATTTCGACGACGCTGCGCGCGGCTTTCTCGGCACCATCGAGCACGCGAAGATTGCGAATCCGCAGGGACGGACGGTCTGGACCCTCGAGCCTTATGGTTTCCTGTCCGACGAGAAGGCGCCACCGACGGTCAATCCGAGCCTGTGGCGGCAGTCGCGGCTCAACATGCAGCACGGCCTGTTCGAGGTCGTGCCTGGCGTCTACCAGGTGCGCGGGCTCGACATCGCCAACATGACGCTGATCGAGGGCGACAGCGGCGTCATCGTCGTGGACACCCTGACCTCAATCGAGGGCGCCCGCGCCGCCCTTGATCTCTATTTTGAGCATCGCGGCCAGAAGCCGGTTGCGGCTGTGATCTTCACCCACACCCATACTGATCATTGGGGCGGTGCGCGCGGCGTGCTGGAGGAGGATGCGCTCGCGACCGGCCGGGTGCCGATCATCGCGCCAAATCTGTTCATGGAGCACGCCGTCTCCGAGAACATCATTGCGGGCCCGGCGATGCTGCGCCGGGCGCAATACCAGTTCGGGCCATTCCTCGCCAAGGGCGTGCGCGGGCAGGTCGATTGCGGTCTCGGCAAGACCATGGCGGCGGGCGCGGTGGCACTGCTGCGGCCGACCGACCTGATCATGGCGACCGGCGACAAGCGCGTCATCGACGGCGTCGAATTCGAATTCCAGATGGCGCCGAACAGCGAAGCTCCGGCGGAGATGCATTTTTTCCTGCCGCGCTACAAGCTCTTGAACCTCGCCGAGAACTGCACGCATAATTTCCACAATCTGCTGCCGTTCCGCGGCGCCGATGTGCGCGATGCGCTGGCCTGGTCGAAGTACCTCAACGAGGCGCTGCATCTGTGGGGCGGCAAGGCCGAGGCGATGTGCGGCCAGCATCACTGGCCGGTGTGGGGCCGCGAGCGCATCGACACCATGATCCGCGAGCAGCGCGACCTCTACAAGTTCGCGCATGACCAGACCATCCGACTGATGAACCACTGCCTGAACGCAGCCGAGATCGCCGAGACGATCCAGCTGCCGAAGAGCCTCGAAGGCGCCTGGCACGGCCGCGGTTACTACGGCCATATCCGCCACAACGTGAAGGCGATCTACCAAAAATATCTCGGCTGGTACGACGCCAACCCGGTCAATCTCGACCCGCTGCCGCCGGTGGAGTCTGGGAGGAAGTACGTCGAGTATATGGGCGGTGCGGACGCAATCCTGTCGCGGGCGCGTGCCGATTTTGACAAGGGCGAATTCCGCTTCGTGGCGCAGGCGCTCGGCCATCTCGTCTTCGCCGAGCCTGATCATGCAGCGGCGCGCGCATTGCTGGCCGATACACTGGAGCAGCTCGGCTATGCCGCCGAGAGCTCGACCTGGCGCAACGCCTATCTGTTCGGTGCGCAGGAATTGCGCCAGGGCATGCCGAAGACGCCGCCGCGTCCACCGATGCCGCGCGAGACGCTTGCGGCGCTGCGCACCTCACAGCTCTGGGACGTGCTCGGCATCCGCCTCAACGGCCCGAAGGCGGAAGGCAAGCACATCGTGCTGAACTGGAATTTTTCGGATACCGGGGAGACCTTTGTGCTCAATCTGGAGAACTGCGCGCTGACTTATTCCGAAGGCGTGCAGGCCGAGAATGCCGATGCCAGCTTCACGCTGGCGCGCGCGACGCTGGATGAGGTGATCGCGAAGCTGACCAAGTTTCCGGAAGCGGTCGCTGCCGGGAAGGTCAAGCTATCAGGCAATCCGATGCGGCTCGCCGAGTTGATGGGCCTTATGGACGAATTCCCGCGGATGTTCGAGATCGTGGAGCCGAAGCGGACGGTGGTGGTGTAAGGACTCTTGCCCCGGACGCAGCGCAGCGCTTCTTCAGCGGTGCGTTGCAGAGCCGGGGCCCATGTTTCCGAAAGTGTGCCTTGCCGCATGGGTCCCGGCTCTGCGCCGCAACGCTAAGGGCGTTGCAGCGCGTCCGGGACAAGAGAGTGGTCCTACTCCGCGCTGCTCACCAGTTTGATCCGCGGCGCGGTGGCCTCGGTCAGGCTGCGATACGCGGCGAGATAGTCCAGCGCCATGCGCCGCGCCGTAAAGCGCTTCTCGAACTGCTTGCGGATGGCGGTGCGGTCGAGCTGGGCGAGGCGGTTGACGACGCCGGCGGCGCTGAGGATGTCCTCGACCACGAAGCCGGTGAGGCCCTCGTCGATGATCTCCGGCACCGAGCCGCGGTTGAAGGCAACGACCGGCGTGCCACAGGCCATGGCTTCGATCATCACGAGGCCGAACGGTTCCGGCCAGTCGATCGGCAACAGCAGGCCGAGCGCGCCGCTGAGGAAATCGGACTTCTCGTGATCGCTGATCTCGCCGATGAAATCCACCAGCGGGTTGTTCACGATCATCGGCTTGATCAGCTCGTCGTAATAATCCTGGTCGGCGCGATCGACCTTGGCCGCGATCTTCAGCGGGATGCCGCAATGCATCGCGACCTTGATGGCGCGATCGACACCTTTCTCGGGCGCGATGCGGCCGAGCACGGCGAGATACTCCTGCTTCGCCGGCTTCGGCGTCAGCAGGTTCTCCGGCAGGCCGTGATGGATCGTCGTCACCCAGTTCGCCTGCGGCACCGGCCGCCGTTGTGCGTTCGAGATCGAGATGACCGGCATGTTGGAGAAGGTGTTGAAGACCGGTTGATGCTCCGGCAGATCAAGCCTGCCATGCAGCGTGGTGAGGAACGGCGTCGGCTGCCGGTGGAACAGCGACCACGGATAATAGTCGAGATGGAAATGGAGGAAGTCGAACTCCTCGTCGTCACATTTTTGCCGCACGCGCTCCAGGAGCACCATGTGCAGCGCGTTGGGATCGCGCACGGAACCGTCGAGGCGAAGCGCCCGCGGCCATAATGCGTCCAGCTTCGCCGATGTCTGCGAGTCGCCGCTGGCGAATAGCGTCACGTCGTGACCAAGGGCAACCAACTCTTCCGTCAACCAGTGCACCACCCGCTCGGTGCCGCCATACAGCTTGGGTGGAACAGCCTCCGTCAACGGAGCTACCTGCGCGATGCGCATCTCACCTTCTCCTCTGAGTGATCATTGCAATGAAAGCCCCTACCGAGTTCGGCACCGGCAACGCCGCGGAGGGAACGTTCTCGCATTTGCGAAGTTCCTTCCACGAACGTTACTTCTTCGACACACAGCACGCTCGGCCGCGATGATGCCATCACCTCATCTCACATCGTCCGCATCCGCATGTCGTGATGGCTTTGCCCGGGAACCGAGGCGAAGCGGTCGATGTTCAATCGACCAGTAACAAAAATTCAAAATGATAACGGGGTCGCAGCGAAATGGATCAACTTTCTGGATATGCGCGCAGGCCATTTGCCTTTGTCTTGCGCTATCTGCGGCATCGTTTGGCGTCCCATCTGGTGATCCTGGGCGCTGTGGTTGCAGCGGTTGCCTGCTCGGTAGGCACACAGTACGGCGTTAAATCGCTTGTCGACGCCTTGTCCGCGGGAACCTCTCATGGCGGCAGCGTATGGCTGGCATTCATTCTGCTCATGTCGCTGATCGCCGCCGACAACTTTCTGTGGCGGATCGCGAGCTGGACCGCGAGCTTCACCTTCGTTCGCGTCACCGGCGATTTGCGCCGTGACATATTTCGTCATCTGACCGGACATGCGCCGAGCTACTTCTCGGACCGGATGCCCGGCATGCTGACCAGTCGCATTACGGCCACATCCAATGCGGTGTTCACCGTCGAGAACATGTTCGTCTGGAATGTGTTGCCGCCGTGCATCGCCACAATTGCGGCGATCGCGCTGATTGGAACCGTGAGCCCCTATATGGCGCTCGGCCTGACCGTGATTGCGGGCGGTATGGTGGCCGCAATGTTCCGTCTCGCTGCGGCCGGCAAACCGCTGCATGACGACTTTGCCGACAAGGCCGCCGCCGTCGACGGCGAGATGATCGACGTCATCAGCAACATGCCGCTGGTCCGCGCCTTCTGCGGCATTGGCCACGAGCATGAGCGGTTCGATGCCACGGTGAACCGGGAAGTCAATGCACGCGGGCGCAGCCTGCGCTATCTGGAGAAGCTGCGGTTGTTCCACGCAGCCGTGACCGTGCTCTTGACCGTCGCGCTGATGGCCTGGGCCGTCACACTCTGGCAACAGGGCGAGGCGACCACCGGCGACGTCGTGCTTGTTTGTACACTCGGCATCTCCATCCTGAGCGCGACCCGCGACCTTGCGGTGGCGCTTGTCGACGTCACCCAGCATGTCGCGCGCCTGACCGAGGCGATCGCGACGCTGCTGGTGCCGCACGAGCTGCGCGATCACCCCGAGGCCGAGCCGCTGGTCAAGAGCGGTGCCGCGATCGCATACAACAACGTCACCTTCGGCTATCCCGGCGGTGAGAAGATCTTTGAGCGCTTCAGCCTGCGGCTGCAGCCCGGCCAGCGCGTTGGTCTGGTCGGCCAGTCCGGCGGCGGCAAATCGACCCTGTTCACGCTGCTGCAACGCTTCTACGATGTCGACGAGGGCAGTGTGACCGTCGATGGGCAGGATATTGCCATGGTGACGCAGCAGAGCCTGCGCGAGGCGATCTCGGTGGTGCCGCAGGATATCTCTCTGTTCCATCGTTCGATTCGCGAGAACATCCGTTATGGCCGTCCCAATGCGACCGACGACGAGGTGCTGCGCGCAGCGATCGCGGCGCGCTGCGATTTCATCGACAGCCTGCCGGACGGTCTCGACACCATGGTCGGCGACCGCGGCGTGAAAATGTCCGGGGGCCAGCGCCAGCGCATCGCGATCGCGCGCGCCTTCGTCAAGGACGCGCCGATCCTGCTGCTGGACGAGGCCACCGCGGCGCTCGACAGCGAGTCCGAGGAGGCAATCCGCGAGGCGCTGGCGCGGTTGATGCGCGGCCGCACCGTGATCGCGATCGCGCATCGTCTCGCGACACTGCGCAATTTCGACCGGGTGATCGTGCTCAAGCATGGCAAGATCATCGAGGACGGCGCGCCCGATCGCCTGATGCAGGGCCACGGTCCGTACCGTGAGCTAGTGACGCAGGAAATGAGCCGGCTCGCGAAGTTCGCCGCGTAAATCCAACAGTTGCGTTGCGTTGGTCGCGTTCGAAAACCAGCCGCAGGGGAGCAGCTCATGGCAGCCGAAGCCGCAACCAAGGTCATTTCGGTAACGCAGACGGTCGAGACCGTCGCGGAGCAGGCGTTCTACATTCCGATGACGGGGCCCGCCGCCCGGCCCCGTCGCTCGCTCAAGCACGATGACACTTTCATCGTGCTGGACAGTCATGGCGACATCGGCGCGTCGGCCGGCGGGCCGGATGGCCTGTTCAACCATGACACGCGCTATCTGGCGCGGCTGGAGCTTGTGCTCGACGATCTCCAGCCGTTGCTGCTCGGCTCGAACCTGCGCGACGACAATTCGGGATTGACGGTCGACCTGACCAATCCAGACATCTATCGCCAGGGCCGCATTGTCCTGCAAAAGGACCTGCTGCACATCGTGCGCACGATCTTCCTGTGGCGCGGTACGGCGTATCAGCGCATCGGGCTGCAGAACCACGGAGAGCAACGCGCCACTTTCGAGCTGACGCTGCTGTTCGATAACGATTTTGCCGATCTGTTCGAAGTGCGCGGCGAGCGGCGTCCGCGCCGCGGCACCGGCACCAGCAGGCTGCTCGGGCCGAGCGACGTCCTGTTCGAGTATCGTGGCCTCGACGATGCCGAGCGGACCACCGGATTGCATTTCGATCCGCGTCCGACGCGGCTCTCGGTCAATGCCGCGACCTGGCAGCTCGAACTGGACCCGCACGAGGCCAAATCGCTGTTCGTGGCCGTGTCCTGCAACCGGCCGATCGCGGAGAAGCCGGCGCGCTTCTTCAGGGGCCTGCTCGCCCATCGCCGCGAGATGCGGCAGTCGACGAACGGCGCGGCCAGCATCGAGACCTCCAACAACATTTTCAACGAGGTGCTGTGCCAGGCCATGGCCGACCTCAACATGCTGATGACGGAGACGCCGCAGGGGCGCTATCCCTATGCCGGCATTCCCTGGTACTCGACGACGTTCGGCCGCGACGGCCTGATCACGGCGCTGCAGATGCTGTGGGTCGATCCGCGCGTGGCGAAGGGCGTGCTGCGTCGGCTTGCGCATTTCCAGGCCAAGGCGGTCGATCCGCTCGCCGATGCTGCGCCGGGAAAGATCCTGCACGAGATGCGCGGTGGCGAGATGGCGGCGCTGCGCGAGGTGCCGTTCTCGCAATATTACGGCAGCGTGGATTCCACCGCCTTGTTCGTCCTGCTCGCGGGGCGCTATGTCGAGCGCACCGGCGACGAGAAGACGCTGGTCGAGCTGTGGCCGGCGATCGAGGCCGGGCTTGCCTGGATCGACGGTCCCGGCGACCCCGACCAGGACGGCTTTGTCGAATACCAGCGCGCCACCGAAAAGGGGCTCGCCAACCAGGGCTGGAAGGACTCTTTCGACGCGATCTTCCATGCCGACGGCAAGCTCGCGGAGGGCAACATCGCACTCGCCGAGGTCCAGGGCTATGTCTACGCAGCAAAACAGCTCGCCGCGCGATGCGCGCTGCGGCTCGGCAAGCCCGACGTCGCCAAGAGGCTCGAGGCGGAGGCCAGGACGCTCGCCGAGCGTTTTGAGGAGGCGTTCTGGTGCGAGGAGCTCGGCACCTACGCGCTTGCGCTCGACGGCAAGAAGCGGCGGTGCGAGGTGCGCACCTCGAATGCCGGGCAGGTGCTGTTCAGCGGCATGATCCGCGAGGACCGCGCCCGTCGCGTCGCCGCCGATCTGATGGGACCGCACTTCTTCTCGGGCTGGGGCATCCGCACCGTCGCGCGCGGCGAGGCGCGCTACAACCCGATGTCGTATCACGACGGCTCGATCTGGCCGCACGACAACGCGCTGATCGCGCTCGGGCTCGCGCATTACGGGCTCAAGCACTCGGTCGCGCATGTGTTCAAGGGCTTGTTCGATGCCGCGACCTATATGGATTTGCGCCGGCTGCCGGAGCTGTTCTGCGGCTTCCGCCGCGAGAAGCGGCGTGGCCCGACGCTCTATCCCGTCGCCTGCGCGCCGCAGGCCTGGGCCAGCGCGACGCCCTTTACGCTGCTGGAGGCGGCGCTCGGCATTGAGTTCGACGTCGCGCGCTGCGAGATCCGCCTGCGCAATCCGCAACTGCCGACGTTTTTGAACGAGGTCATCCTGCGCGATCTGCGGCTGGGCGAGTCCAGCGTCGATCTGCGCGTCAGCCGCCACGGCCACGACGTGGCGCTGGAGGTGTTGCGCACGCGCGGGCAAATACAGGTGTCGATCGTGCTGGCGCGCTAGGGAGCTGCGGCTAGGAGGGTTCATGCGTAGCGCCGGATGGTTGGCCTTAAGCGTCGCGATCGTCGCGGGACTGACGGTTGCCGTATCGCGTGCCGCGGAAGAACCTCCCGCAGCCGCCACCGAGGCGAACGCACCGCCGACGGTGCAGCCGCCGGCCTCTGTCGTGCCTGTCACACCGAAGGATGCCGCGCCACCGCCGTCGGTGACCATCATCGGCGCCAGCGATGCCCATGGCGTGCTCGGCCGTGACGTGCGCAGCGCGGCGGACGAGGACATGGGCCATATCGTCGACGTCATCGTCGATCTCACCGGTCGCGTGCGCGCCGCCGTGATCGATTTCGGCGGCTTCCTCGGCGTCGGCAGCCGCAGGATCGTGGTGGATTGGAACGCGCTTCGTTTCGGCAAGATCACCAACAAGAAGGATAGCATCACGCTGGAATTGACCAAGGCGCAGGTCGCGGCCGCGCCGGAATACAAGGAAGACACGCCGATGGTCGTGCTTGGCGCGTCCGGCAGTCTTCAACCGCTGCAAGCCATCCAATGAGGAGGGGGGAGGGCTGACTGCCTGTGCTGTTGTCGAGGAAGCCGAAGCTTGCAGATCGCGAGGGACGCGTTGAACACGACAACGTCGCCGCACCTCCGCCTGCGGGCATTCCGGCGCCGTCGCGCCGGAGCCTGCGCGGCCTCGACTGGTTCATCTTCTTCCTCGCCGACGTGCAGACCGGCTTCGGCCCCTTCATCGCGGTTTACCTCACGACGCAGAAATGGACGCAAGTCGAGATCGGCCTCGTGCTGTCGATCGGCGGCATCGTCGCGCTGATCGGCCAGATGCCGGGCGGCGCCATCATCGACGCGGCGAAATCCGAGCGGCTGGTCGCAGCGCTTGCGATCGTGACCATCGGCTGCTGCGCGCTCGCCTATGCGGCGATGCCGATCTTCCCCGTCGTGATCGCCGCGGCCACTTTGCATGCGGCGGCGAGCTGCGTGCTGGGTCCGGCGATCGCCGCGATCAGCCTTGGTCTGGTTGGTCCACTCAAGATCGGCGAGCGGCTCGGCCGCAACGCCCGCTTTGCCTCGCTCGGCAACGGTGTTGCCGCGGCGGTGATGGGGACCGCCGGCTATCTGCTCTCCAGCCGCTCGGTATTCCTGGTCACCTTCCTGCTCGCGATCCCGACCCTGATCGCGCTGTCGCGCATCCGCGAGGAGGAGGTCGATATCGCGCGCTGCCACGGCGAGATGCCGCGCGAGGCGGAAGATCGCGGCGACTCCAATATCTGGCACCTGATCCGGCAGAAACCGCTGATCGTCTTTGCGCTGAGCGTGTTGCTGTTGCAGCTCGCCAACGCCGCGATGATGCCGCTGATGGCAAGCGCCGTGACGGCGCGATCGAGCCAGTGGGCGACGGTGCTCGTTGCCTTCTGCATCGTCGTGCCGCAAGCGATCGTCGCGTTGCTGTCGCCAACGGTCGGACGCAAGGCGCAGCTTTGGGGCCGGCGGCCGCTGCTGCTGGTCGGGTTTGGCGCGCTGACGATCCGCGGCCTGCTGTTCGCGACGGTGCGCGATCCCTATCTGCTGGTGCTGGTGCAGGTGTTCGACGGCTTTACGGCGGCGGTGTTCGCGGTGATGATCCCGCTGATCGTGGCCGACGTCGCCTTCGGCAGCGGACACTTCAATCTGGCGCAGGGCATCGTCGGCACCGCGAGCGGCATCGGGGCGTCCCTCAGCACCGCGCTTGGCGGTTATGTCAGCGACATGTTCGGCAACGCCACCGCGTTCTTCGGGCTGGCAAGCATTGCTGCGACTGGGCTGTTGCTGATCCTGTTCGTGATGCCGGAGACCCGGCGCACCACCCTGTGATCAGGCGTCGAGATTGTGCAGGCGGGGCCGCGGCGGAGTAGTTCTCACTAATCGGTGTTTGGGAAATATCGGGTCTCCAACACAAGTCTGGTTATCGGAAGCGTTCACGCGCGACGATAATCATACGGAGACCCTCGATGATGACGAAATTGATCCCATCTCTTCTGGTCGTACTGTTGCTCGTGCCGTCGGTGGCCACGTCAGCGACAGCGCGGCCTCGCGTCAACAACGTGGCCGGTCGATCGCATTCCTATGCGATCGAGGGCCGCCAGATCGCAGCTCCGCCATGGAGCGCTGCATGCATGACGGATCACGGCCCAAGTGAATGCGGCGAGCCGATGTGGATCTACGGCACCCGCAGTGAAATCGCGCAGTACCGGAGCGCGTTCTGACGCGCCGACTTCGGCAAGTCCACGCCTGGCCGCCGCGCCTGTTCTGGATGGCGCGGCGAATGCATTTGGTCAGGCTTTCGTCCAGACGCGGCGGCGCGGCCGCCTGGAGCGCGATCGCCTGGCCGCCGCGGGAGGCAGCCAAGCGCCAGGCCGCGGCAAGGGTCACGCCGCCCATCGCTACGCCCCCATCCGGATTATGGTCGCTGGACGGTCGGCAGCCACCGGGCGTAACAATGTCTGAGGATGTGCGAAGAAGAGAGGGGTAAGCTCTCTGGAGCAGGAGTGCGACAAACATGCGGGAAAATGCCGAGGTGTGCGGGCCCGAGGACCTGCCGGGACAGGTCGTGCTGGTGCTGCAAGGCGGCGGTGCGCTCGGCTCCTATCAGGCGGGCGTCTACCAGGCCCTGCACGAGGCGGGCATCGAGCCCGACTGGGTTATCGGCACCTCGATCGGGGCCATCAATGCGAGCCTGATCGCCGGCAACGCGCCGGAGAACCGGCTCGCGCGCCTGAAGCAATTCTGGAAGCGGATGGAGCAGGCTCCGGTCTGGCCTCTGCGGACCGGCGTCCCCGGCTTCGACGACAAGCTGGCCTATTGGTCGACTGTCGCAGGCGGCATTCCAGGCTTCTTCAAGCCCAATCTGGCGGCGCATGCTGGCGAGTCCTATCCGCTCGGCGCCGATCGCGCCGGCTATTATTTGACCGCGCCGCTGGAGGGCACGCTGCGCGAGCTCGTCGATTTCGGCCTCGCCAATTGCGGCTCGCCGCGCCTCACGGTCGGTGCGGCCCATGTCGGTACCAGCCAGATGCGCTATTTCGACAGCCGCGACGGCGAGCTGACGGTGAAGCACGTCATGGCCTCGGGTGCGCTGCCGCCGGCCTTCCCGGCGGTGCGTATCGACGGTGAGCTCTATTGGGACGGCGGCATCCTGTCGAACACGCCGACGGAAGCCGTGTTCGATGATAATCCGCGCAAGAATTCGCTGATCTTCTCCGTGCATCTGTGGAATCCCGTCGGCGCCGAGCCGACGACGATGGCGGAGGTCATGAACCGGCACAAGGACGTGCAGTATTCCAGCCGGATCGCGAGCCAGATCGAGCGCCAGCAGCAGGCCCATCGGCTGCGCCACGTCATCAACCAGCTTGCGGCACGATTGCCCGAGAGCGAGCGTGATGATCCCGCGGTGAGAGATCTGATCGGCTACGGCTGTTCGACGCGCATGCATGTGGTGCGGTTGCTGGCGCCGCGGCTCGATCGCGAGACCCATACCAAGGACATCGACTTCAGCCCGTCCGGCATCATGCAGCGCTGGGACGCCGGTTACGCCCATACAAGGTCGGTGCTGGCGCGCAAGCCGTGGATCGGCGAATTCGATCCGTTATCGGGCGTGGTGCTGCACGAGCATATCGACAAGATGCCGCTGGCCGCGGAATAGCGCGACAAGCGGCCGTTCGCTTCATGGAATTGCCACAGGCCCTGTGGATCGTCGGCGCCGGTCCGTAATCGATGAGGCCCTGCAAGTGGTGAACGGGAACGATCTGGAATTGGCTCTCGATCACGTCCGCGTCAATGCGGCCGGACCGGTGCCCGGTGTGTTCGGTCCGTCCTCTGTGACCTGGCGGATCGACCGCGAGGCCGTCATCTTTCTCGGTGCCGGCCGGGCGCTGCTGCTGCAACTCGCGCATCCCTGGGTCGCTGCCGCCATCGCCGAGCATTCCAAAACCTTTGCGGATCCGATCGGCCGTTTCCACCGCACCTTCGACATCGTCTTTGCCATGGTGTTCGGCTCGCTCGACCGCGCCATGCTGTCGTCGCGGCAACTGCACCGGCGCCACAGCATGATCGTCGGCGAGATGCCCGAGACGGTCGGTCCCTTCGCGGCCGGCTCGCGCTACTCCGCCAACGACATCCCGTCGCTGCGCTGGGTCCACGCGACGCTGGCCGAGACCGCGTTGATGGCGCACGATCTGGTCCTGCCGCCGCTCTCGGTCGACGAGCGCGAGCGCTACTGGACCGAGAGCCGGACCTTTGGCGCGCTGTTCGGACTGACGGGCGATGATCTGCCGGCCGACTGGTCCGGCTTTGCGGCCTATACCGCAGCGATGGCGCAGTCGGACACGCTGACCGTGAGCCCAGCGGCACGCGAGATCGCCGCGCAGATCTTTGGCGGCGCGCGTCCGTGGCTGCGGCCGCCGCGCTGGTATCGCGCGCTCACGGCGAGCCTGCTGCCGGAGCGTTTGCGCGCGGGCTTCGGGTTTGAGCTTGATGAGCGCGACAAGAGAGCTGCGGACAATGCGTTGAGATGGATACGGCGGGTCTATCCGAAACTGCCGGATCGGCTGCGCTACGTCGGTCCCTATCAGGAAGCGCAGGCCCGGCTGCGCGGCGAACCGCAGCCCGACTGGATGACCCGCTGCCTCAACCGAGCCTGGATCGGCCGGCCGCAGATGGACGTGCGCGGGAAGTAGCTGGCCTCACACCGCCGCCAGCTTCCGATACAGCGCGCTGTAACTTCCCGCCGAGATGCTCCAGGAGAACGACCGCCCCATGGCGCTGCGGCGCATGGTGTCGAGCTGGTCCTGGGCCATGAACGCTCCGAAGGCGCGGCGGACGCCGCCCAAGAAAGACTCGTGCGAGGGTCTCGAGAACAGGAAGCCGGTCTCGCCGTCGGTAATGGTCTCGGCAAGGCCGCCGGTCTGGTGGCCGATCGGCAGCGAGCCGAAGCGCTGGGCGTACATCTGGCTCAAGCCGCACGGCTCGAAGCGCGACGGCATCAGGGTGAAATCGCTGCCGGCAAAAATGCGGCGCGCCTGGGCGTCGTTGAAGCCGATGGTGACGCCGATGGCGTCGGGGCGGCGGCGATGGGCGTCGATCAGCGCCTGCTCGAGCGCGGGCTCGCCGGAGCCGGTGACCACGATCTGCCCGCCGGCATCGATGATCTCGTCGGCGGCCGAGAGCACGAGGTCGATGCCCTTCTGGTGCACGAGGCGTGCGACGATCGCGAATATCGGCCCGCGCGAGACCGCGAGGCCGAACTGCTTGCGCACGTAATCCGCATTGGCCTTCTTGCCGACCCAGTCGCCGGCGCCGAATTGCTGCGCGAGCTGGGCGCAGGAGCGCGGGTCCCAGCTCTCGTCGATGCCGTTGAGGATGCCGGTGAGCTCGGACGCATCGGAGCGGACGCGCAGCAGGCCTTCGAGGCCGCAGCCGAATTCCTCCGTCGTGATCTCGCGCGCGTAAGTGCCGCTGACGGTGGTGAGGTGCGAGGCATAGACGAGGCCCGCCTTGAGGAAGGAGAGCTGGTCGTAGAACTCGACGCCGTCGATGTGGAAGGAGCTTTCGGGGACGCCGATCCGCCGCAGCGACTCCTTCGGGAAGAGACCCTGATAGGCGAGGTTGTGGATGGTCAGGATCGACGGCAGCTTGGCGCCGCGCCAGGCGAGATAGGCCGGCACGAGCGAGGCTTGCCAGTCATTGGCATGGACCAGGTCTGCTGCCCAATTCTTGTCCAGCTTGCCCATGGCAAGCTCAGCGGCAGCCGAAGCAAAGCGCGCGAAGCGGATGTCGTTGTCCGGCCAGTCGCGTCCGGACTCATCGCCATAGGGATTGCCGGGACGATCGTAGAGCTGTGAGCACAACAGCACATAGACCGGCAGGCCGTCCTTGGTGGCAGCCCGGCCGAGCGAGCAGGCCGGCATCTCCGCGAAGGCCGGGCAGCGCCCTACGATCTGAATATGGGTCAGTTGCTCGATGATGTCGCGATAGCCGGGCAGCATGATCCGGATATCGGCGAAGGGGCGGAGCGCGCGGGGGAGGGCAGCGGAAACGGCACCAAGTCCGCCGACGCGGACAAAGTCGTCCATCTCTGTGGTAACGAATAAGACCCTCAAGAACGATTGCCCTCTTCCGATCCCGATTGCTGCTATGCAAGATCGGGTCCAGTTGCCCCTGGAAAACTCAGCCTGTCCACGAGACACGTTCGTTCGGTAAAGACTTTCCTACTCAGCCGCCGCCCTCTAGGGTCGGCGCAACAACGATAGGGAACATCGATAGTTCCTGAGCGACCCGGGGCGCAGCAAGAATGCAGCTAGCAGATAAGCACGAAGCCGCGACGACAAAGGCCTTCGCGGGCCTGCGGGTCCTGGATTTTTCGACCACGATTGCCGGTCCCCATTGCGCGCGGATGCTGGCCGACATGGGCGCCGAAGTCATCAAGATCGAGACCGACGGCGGCGAGACGATGCGGACGCGGCCGCCGCTGCGCAAGGGCTGCAGCACCGTGTTCGGCCAGCTCAATGTCGGCAAGAAGAGCGTCGTGTTCGATCTCAAGTCGGAAGACGGCAGGGAGGCGGTCCGCCGGCTGGTCGCGACATCAGACATCCTGGTCGAGAACTTTCGTCCGGGCGTGATGCGCCGGCTGCGGCTCGACTATGACAGTCTCCGCCCGGTCAATCCCAGGCTGATCTACTGCTCGATCTCGGGCTATGGCCAGAGCGGTCCCTCGGCCGAGCTGCCGGCCTACGCGCCGGTGATTCATGCCGCCTCCGGCTACGACATGGCGCATCTCGCCTACCAGCCCGGTCGCAATCGTCCGGACTATTGCGGCATCTACCATGCCGATGTCGTCACCGGCACCTATGGCTTCGGCGCGATCGCCTCCGCGCTCTATCAGCGCACGGTGAGCGGGCTCGGCCAGCACATCGACGTCTCCATGCTGGAGTCGATGCTGACCTTGACGGTGATCGAGCTGCAGAGCTCGCAATTCGCGGTGAAGCCGCCGCCACGCCCGATGTTCGGGCCGACCGAGACCGCCAACGGCTATGTCATGATCACGGTCGCCAGCGAGAAGACGTTCCAGGCCCTGATGGGTGTGATCGGCCGGCCCGAATGGATCTCCGATCCGCGCTTCGCCTCCTACGCTCCGCGGCGCGAGCACTGGGCCGACATGATGGACGGCGTCGAGGCCTGGTCGAAGCCGCTCACGACCGACGCATGTCTTGTGGATTTAAGCGCTGCCGGCGTGCCGGCCTCGGCCTATCGCACCATCAAGGAGGCTCTTGCCGATCCGCAACTCGCGCACCGGCAGGCGCTCTCGTCGGTGGAAGACGGCGGCGGCGCATTCCAGGTGCTCAATCTGCCGTTCCGGATGACGGGCGCCGACACGACGCCGGGCAAGACGATGGCCGCGCTTGGCGAACACACGGATGCGCTGCGCGACGAAATCGGCCTCGGCGATGATGCGCCAATTCCGTCAGGCAAAACAGAAGCGACCAGCTGAGCGCATCGCGCCGCGCGCATGCGGATCGAACCCCCTGTGTTCCTCTTGCCGTGGCGAGCATTTACCGCCAAGCTTGCCCGAGTCATCAGCGATCCGAAACATCGGACGAGGATCCCGGGAGGAACCATGACGAACATTGCTGCCGCGGCGTGCAAGCGCACGCCGATTTTCCTTGTTGCGGCATTTGCGCTCCTTCCACTGGCTGAGCCGTCGCTGGCGCAGAAGGCCGGCGGCAGCATAACCGTCGGCCAGGAGCTGGACATTCCCGGCTTCGATCCGCTCAAGGTCGGCGTCTACGACACCTCGACCAACACCGCCGCCGCCGCGATTTTCGACACGCTGACCACGCTCGACGACAAGGGCGAGGCCGCGCCGAAGCTCGCGGTGTCATGGACTCATTCCGACGACTACAAGAGTTGGACCTTCAAGCTGCGCCAGGGCGTGAAATTCCACGACGGCACGCCGTTCAACGCGCAGGCCTTCAAGGAGAATTTCGACCGCCAGAAGGACCCCGCCAACAAGTGCCGCTGCGCCTTCTACATCACCAACGTCAAGGAAGTGCTGGCGCCGGACGAATACACCGTCGTCTATAATCTGACTGATCCATCGGTGAACCTGCCGGCGACGAACACCATCCAGAGCTCCAACAACGTCATTCATTCGCCGACGGCGTGGAAGACCAAGGGTGACGACTACAATCGCAATCCGGTTGGCACCGGTCCCTACATCCTGAAATCATGGACCGCCGGCGACCGCATGGTGCTGGAGAAGAACCCGGACTATTGGGACAAGGGCCGTCCCTATCTCGACCGCATCATCCTGAAGCCGCTGCCCGACGCGCAGTCGCGCTTCGCCTCGCTGCAATCGGGCGAGGCCGACATCATCTGGGACGACGAGAACGACGCCGACAACATCATGAGAGCGCAGAAGGACTCCAAGCTCACCGTGCACACCTACAAGGGCTCGGGCGCCGCGGTCTACGCTTTCAATACCAAGGTCGCGCCGTTCGACGACGTCCGCGTGCGGCAGGCGCTGGTGATGGCGATCGACCGTCCCAAGATGTCGCAGGCGATCAGCAACGGCCTGAGTCGGCCCGCGAGCAACCCCTACGGCGACGGCTCCTGGGTCAAGTGCAAGGACGACGGCGCGCTGCCGTTCGACGTCGAGAAGGCCAAGGCGCTGCTCAGGGATTACGGCAAGCCGGTCGAGTTCAAGACGCTGGTGACCGCGACGCCGCGCGGCCGCATGATCGGCCAGGTGCTCCAGCAATTCTGGAAGCGCGTCGGTGCCAATATGGAAATCGAGCAGGTCGATCAGGCTACCATCCCGCCGCGCGCCTTCATGCGTCAATTCCAGATGGTGCCGTGGCGCATCGTCGATCTCGCCGATCCCGATCCGCAGATGTATGCGAACTTCCGCAGTGGCAGCCCGCTCGCGCTCTCCAACTTCGCCGATCCGGAGCTGGACCGGTTGCTGGACCATTCCCGCGTCACGGCAGATCCCGCGGCGCGCACCGAGGACTATTGCGCCATCAGCCGCCTGATCAACAAGGAGGCGATCTGGTTCTGGACCTTCCAGAACACTTATTATGCGCTGTCCAGCGCCAGGCTGAAGGGTTTTCCAAAAATCTACAACGGCGTGATCGACGTTTCGACCACCTGGCTGGAATGACCGCGCGATGCTGAACTTCGTCGTGCGGCGGCTGCTGGCCATCCTGCCGGTGTTGCTGGCCGTCTCGCTGCTGACCTTCCTGATCGCCTCGCTGCTGCCGGGTGATCTCGCCTATGTCATCCTCGGCGATCAGGCGACGCCGGAGAATGTCGCCGCACTGCGGCGCGACATGGGGCTCGACCAGCCGCTGTGGTGGCGATATTTGAGCTGGCTCGGCCACGTCCTGCAGGGCGATCTCGGCCGCTCGTTCCGCACCGGGCAGACCGTGCTGCAGGCGGTCAGCGAGCGCATACCGGTCTCGCTCGAACTGATGCTGATGGCCGAGTTCATCGGCCTTTTGATCGGCGTTCCCCTCGCGATCGCCTGCGCCGCGCGCGCCGGCAGTGCATTCGACCGCTTCATGACCGGCAGCGCGTTTGCGATGCTGTCGATGCCGTCCTTTCTGCTGGCGATCCTGCTGATCTATCTGTTCGCGGTCGAGCTGCACTGGCTACCCGCGACCGGCTATGTGCCGTTCACCGAGGAGCCGCTCGCAAACTTGCGCTTCTTCGTGCTGCCGGCGCTGACGCTGGCACTGGCGGAATGGCCGGGCATCATGCGCGTGCTGCGCTCCGACATGATCGCGACCTTGCAGGAAGACTACATCGCACTCGCCAAGGCCAAGGGTCTGAAGCCCTCGCGCATCCTGTTCGTGCATGCGCTGAAACCCTCGTCGCTGACGCTGGTGACGGTCACAGGCATCAATATCGGCCGCCTGCTCGGCGGTACGCTGATCGTGGAATCGATCTTCGCACTGCCGGGCATCGGCCGGCTTCTGGTCGGCGCGATCTACACCCGCGACCTCGTCATTCTCCAGGGCGTGGTGCTGCTGGTCGCCTGCGGCTTCGTCATCGTCAACTTCATCGTCGACATGCTCTATGCCGTGCTCGATCCGAGGATTCGCCATGGGCACGCTTGAGCTCACGATGCAGGAAGAGGCATCGGCGCCGGTCCGGCGCCAGCGCAAGCTCGGGCTGCTGTTCTGGATCGCGAGCCTCTGGCTCGCTGTCGTTCTTGCGCTCGCGATCCTCGCACCGGTACTGCCGCTGCAGAACCCGACCGATATGGACATGTTGGAGCGCCGCGCCGCCTTTTCGAGCGAGCATTGGCTCGGCACCGACGGACTCGGCCGTGACGAGTTCGCCCGGCTGATCTTTGGCGCGCGCGTCTCGCTGACGGTCGGATTGATCGCGCCGATGATCGGCCTGACGCTCGGCGGCGCGCTGGGCCTGCTCGCCGGCTATTTCCGCGGCCGGTTCGAGACGCTGGTGGTCGGCAGCATGGATGTGCTGCTGGCCTTTCCGCCACTGGTCTTCGCGCTCGCAGTGACCGCCTATCTCGGGCAGTCCATTCCCAATCTCACCATCATCCTCGGCGTGCTCGGCATTCCCGCCTTCATGCGGGTGGCGCGTGCGGCGACGCTGACACTGGCGCGGCGCGAATTCGTGATCGCGGCCGAGGCGCTCGGCGCCAGTCATGCGCGCATCCTGCTGCGCGAGCTGCTGCCGAATGTGATCCTGCCGCTGCTGGCGTTCTTCCTGCTCGGCGTCGCCGTCACCATCGTGGTCGAAGGCGCGCTGTCGTTCCTCGGGCTCGGCGTGCCGCCGCCGATGGCGAGCTGGGGCAGCATGATCGGCGAAGGCCGTGACAGCCTCGACGTCGCGCCACGGCTGGCGTTCCTGCCGGCGGTGGGATTGTTCCTGACCGTGCTGGCGTTCAACCTCGTCGGCGACACCATGCGGGCTCTGACCGACCCGCGTCAGGGGGCACTGTGAGCACGCCGCTTTTGACCATCGAGGATGTCGCGGTCGAGCTGCCGACCCCGCGTGGCAATTTGCGCGCCGTGGATCATGTCAATCTGTCGCTGGAGGCGGGGCGTACGCTCGGCATCGTCGGCGAATCCGGCTGCGGCAAGACCATGCTGTCGCGCGCGATCCTTCAGCTGCTGCCGAAGAAGGCGAAGCTTACCGGACGCGTGATGTTCGACGGCCAGGACCTGATCCGGCTCGCGCCTGAAAGCCTGCGGCGGCTGCGTGCGCGCGACCTCGCGGTGGTGTTCCAGGATCCCATGACCTCGCTCAATCCGGTGCTCACCATCGGCACGCAGTTGATGGAGACGATCCAGGAGCATCTCGAGCTCGACGCGCCGGCCGCGCGGAAGCGCAGCATCGAGTTGCTCGCGGCCGTCGGCATTCCCGCGCCGGAGCAGCGGCTCGCGCAATATCCGCATCAGTGCTCCGGCGGCATGCGCCAGCGCATCGCGATTGCGATCGCGCTGTCCTGCGAGCCGAAACTCCTGATCGCGGACGAGCCGACCACGGCGCTCGACGTTACCATCCAGGCCCAGATCCTCGATCTGCTGGCGCGCGAGCAACGCCGCCGCCACATGGCGATGATCATCATCACCCACGATCTCGGCGTCGTCGCCGGCCGCGCCGACGAGGTCGCGGTGATGTATGCGGGCAGGGTGGTGGAACGCGCGCCAACGCAGGCGCTCTTCAAACGCATGCACATGCCCTACACCGAGGCGCTGCTGGCGGCGATCCCGAAGCTGGAGACCGCGCCGCACACGCCGCTGCCTGCCATCTCAGGTCGACCGCCCGATCCGACGCGGCCACTCAGGGGCTGCTCCTTCGAGCCGCGTTGCCGCTATGCCGCCGGACGCTGTTATGAAGCCAAACCCGAGTTGAAGGCTGCCGAGACGCCGGAGCATCTCTATGCCTGCTTCCACCCGATCCAGATGGCGGAAGGGATTGGCGTATGATGCAGCTCGCCGTGCGCGATGAGCCGCTCCTGAACGTCGACAATCTCGTCGTCGAATATGGGCTCGGCAACAAGACGGTCCACGCCGTCTCCGGCGTCAGCCTCCACGTCGCGCGCGGCGAGACGCTGGGGCTGGTCGGCGAGTCCGGCTGCGGCAAGTCGACGCTGGGGCGCGCGGTCCTGCAATTGCGCCGCGCCAGGAGTGGCCGCGTGCTGTTCGACGGCGAAGACCTCACCGCGATGGAGGGCGAGACGCTGCGAAAAATGCGCCGCCGCGTGCAGCTGATCTTTCAGGACCCGATCGCCTCGCTCAATCCGCGCCGGCGCATCGGTGACATCGTCGCCGAGCCGCTGATCATCGCCGGTGTCAAGGACGCCGCCGAGCGCAAGCGGCGTGTTCACGAGGTGCTGTCTGCGGTCGGGCTCGATCCCGATCTCGTGGCGGGCCGGCTGCCGCACGAATTCTCCGGCGGCCAGTGCCAGCGGATCTGCATCGCGCGGTCGCTGGTGCTCAACCCCGAGTTCATCGTCTGCGACGAGCCGGTCTCAGCGCTCGACGTCTCCATCCGCGCGCAGATCCTCAATCTGCTCGAGGAGATGAAGACGCGGTTCGGTTTGACGCTGCTGTTCATTGCGCACGACCTTGCCGTGGTCAAAGCCGTCAGCGACCGCGTCGCGGTGATGTATCTCGGCCGGCTCTGCGAGGTCGGGCCATCGGAGCAATTGTTCGCAAGACCTGCGCATCCCTATACCGGGCTGCTGCTGGAGGCGATCCCGGTTCCCGATCCGGATGTGCGGCCCGTCGAGTGCGTGGCGATCGGCGAGCCGCCATCGCCGATTGCGCCGCCATCCGGTTGCCGCTTCCGCACCCGCTGCCCGCGCGCCGATCAGCGATGCAGCGCGGAGATGCCGGAGTTGCGCGAGGTCGTGCCCGGGCAGTTCGTGGCTTGCCACCATCCGCTGGCCTGAACTAAGACGGCTGTGCGGGTTTGTCTCGCCCCGCCGCCCGTGGCATGGTGGCGCGACGAGAGACGTATGCCGGGAGGACGCCATGAAGAGTTTCAAGGTCGCTGATTTCAAGGCGCCGCTGCAGGAGTTCGACGAGGCAACGCCGCAACCATCAGGCACGCAGGTGCTCATCAAGGTCAAGGCCGCCGGCGTCTGCCACAGCGATCTCCACATCTGGGAAGGCGGCTACGATCTCGGCCATGGCCGCAAGCCGCTGTCGCTGAAAGACCGCGGCATCAATCTGCCGCTGACCATGGGCCACGAAACCGTCGGTGAAGTGCTGGCGTTCGGACCCGACGTGAAGCCGACCGACCAGGGCGGCCTCAAGCTTGGTGATGTCAGCCTGGTCTATCCGTGGATCGGCTGCGGCAAATGCGCCACGTGCCTCGCCGGTGACGAGAACATGTGCCTGACGCCGCGCTCGCTCGGCGTCTATTGCGACGGCGGCTATTCCGATCACATGCTGGTGCCGCATCCGCGCTATCTGCTCGACCTCAGAGGGCTCGACCCGGCGTCGGCCGCGCCCTACGCCTGCTCGGGCGTCACCACCTACAGCGCGCTGAAGAAGGTCGAGCAGCATTCTGATACGCCGATCGTGATGTTCGGCGCCGGTGGCCTCGGCTTGATGGCGCTGTCGCTCTTGAAAGCGATGGGCGGCAGAGGCGCGATCATGGTCGACATCGACGCCAGGAAGCGCGAGGCGGCAGAGAAGGCCGGCGCGCTTGCCACCATCGATCCCAAGGCGCCGGACGCGCTGGAGCAACTGGCGAAGAAAGCCGGCGGGCCGATCCGCGCCGTGATCGACCTCGTCGGCAATGCCGCGACGACGCAGCTTGGTTTCGACTGCCTGACCAAGGGCGGCAAGCTCGTCATCGTCGGCCTGTTCGGCGGCGGCGCGACCTGGGCCTTGCCGCTGATCCCGATCAAGGCGGTGACGATCCAGGGCAGCTATGTCGGAAACCTGCGCGAGACGCAGGAGCTGCTCGATCTCGTCCGCGCCAGGAACATCCCACCGATCCCGGTGACAAAGGCGCCGCTCAACAAGGCCAACGACGCGCTGGTGCAATTGCAACAGGGCGCGGTGGTCGGGCGTACGGTGTTGACGCCGTAGTCATTGCTCTCTCCTCCGTCATTGCGAGCGCAGCGAAGCAATCCAGAGTCTTTCCGCAGATGCAGCTCTGGATTGCTTCGTCGCTTCGCTCCTCGCAATGACGACTTGGTTGGTTCCCTTCCTTGAGGCCTCTTAAATGTCCGCAAACAACGCCTTCCACATCGCCGTGCTCGCCGGTGACGGCATCGGCCCCGAAGTCATGGCGCCGGCCATCGAGGTGCTGCGCAAGATCGAGGCGAAATCGGACTTGCGCTTCCGCTTCACCGAGGCGCCGGCCGGCGCCAAAAACTATCTCGCCACCGGCGAGTCGATGCCGGAGTCCACAATCAAATTATGCGAGGAAGCCGACGCAATTCTGCTCGGCGCCTGCGGCCTGCCGTCGGCGCGTTACCCCGACAATACCGAGATCGCGCCGCAGATCGAGCTGCGCTTCATCTTCGATCTCTATGCGGGCGTGCGCCCGGCGCGCCTCATTCCGGGCGTGCCGAGCCCGATTGTCGGCGCTGACAAGCGAGGCATCGATCTGGTCGTGATCCGTGAGTCCACCGAAGGCCTGTTCGCCTCGATGGGCAAGGGCGTGGTCACCCATGACGATGCGCGCGAGACCATGGTGATCACGCGCAGGACATCCGAGCGCCTGTTCGACTTCTCGTTCCGCCTCGCGGAGCGTCGCAAGGCGCGCGGCAAGCAGGGCAGCCTGGCCTGTGTCGACAAGGCGAATGTGTTCAAGGCCTTTGCGTTCTTCCGCGGCATTTTTGACGAGATCGCGAAGAAGCATCCCGAGGTGAAGACCGATCGCCTCTATGTCGACGCCTGCTCGGCGATGCTGGTCAAGCGCCCCTGGGATTTCGACGTGATGGTGATGGAGAACATGTTCGGCGACATCGTGTCCGATATCACCGCGAGCCTGATCGGCGGCCTCGGCATGGCGCCGTCGGCCGACATCGGCGACAAATACGCCGTGTTCCAGCCGTGCCACGGCACCGCGCCTGATATCATGGGACAGGGCAAGGCCAATCCCACTGGCATGATCCTGTCGGCGGCGATGATGCTGGACTGGCTCGCCGACAAGCACGGGGTCGAGGGCGCGGCGGAAGCCGGCGAGCAGATCGAGCGCGCGGTCGATCAGGTCTATGCCGGCGGCCTCAAGCCGATGGAGTTTGGCGGCAGCAACGGCACGGCGGATATTACCAAGGCGGTGCTTGCGGCGCTGTAGGAGTGGATCGCGCCGCAAGACGTCGTCTCTGAAGGGCTCGGACGACCATGAACAAGCCAGTGCCCGAACGATATCAAGATCTCCGGACGTTTGCTTTCGGCGACAGTCCGGCGCTTGCCGACGAACTGCTCGAACTCGTCGTCAAGGGCGTCAAGACCGCGACCTGCAGCACGGAAGACGAACCCAACACATCGACACCAGGAGAGCGCTGGGTCGTGCTCGATGGACGGGGAGAGCCTCGCTGCGTCATCGAAACCACCGAGATCACCTACCGGCGCTACAACGAAGTCGATGCCGCCTTTGCTTACGATGAGGGCGAGGGCGATCGAAGCCTCGCCTATTGGCGCAACGCCCATCGCACCTATTTCGGCCGGCTCGGGCGGTTCAGCGAAGACATGATGCTCATGTGCGAGCGCTTTTGCCTGATCGAGGTTTTTGGCGATTGATCGCCCGCGACGAGCCGAGAGCTCCAAGCGCACTCGGTCTCTCCACATCGTCATTGCGAGCGCAGCGAAGCAATCCAGACTGCCGCGGCGGAAAGACTCTGGATTGCTTCGTCACTGCGCTCCTCGCAATGACGAGGGAGCGTCACTTTCCCTGAAACTCGGTGTCTGCCCATCGTTTCGGTTCCGCTCGTTTCAGCGACCCCAAAAATGCTTCCACGTCGTCGCTCAACGACCGCACGAGCGTCACAATGAATCATTAAAGCGCCGTTTCAAGAGCAGTCAATGAAGCAGGAGCTGGGTCTACTCTGTACGGAGGGAAACCATGGCGCTCCATTTCCGCACCATCGACGGTTCAGACAACAACCTTGCGGACCCGGCCCTCAATCAGGCCAACACAGACTTTGCACGCGTGGGGCCGGCGAATTTCGCCGATGGCTTTGACGCCATGCAGCCTGGTCCCAACCCACGCGAGATCAGCAACATCGTGGTGGCGAACGGTCCGGACACCCATCTTGAGGTCAACGGCGTAGCGCTGTCCGGGATGATGTATGCATGGGGTCAGTTTGTGGATCATGACCTCGATCTGGAAAAGAGTGGGGTGAACATGGCGGATATTTCAATTCCCGTTCCGGCGGGCGACACGCTGCCTCAAGGCACCGTGATTCCCGTGACGCGGGTGGCAATCGATCGGGCGACCGGCGTGCCCGGGCATCCCGCAACTGCAATCAACACAGTGACCGGTTGGCTCGATGGTTCCCAGGTGTATGCTTCCGATCCCGTCACCGCGGCCAGCCTGCGCACCGCGGATGGTCACATGAAGGTGTCGGCCGGGGACAATCTGCCAATCGTTATGACCGCGCAGGGACCCGCCTTTGCGGCGGGGGATGTGCGGGCGCAGGAAAATCCCGATCTGACGGCGCTGCAGACCTTGTTTGTCCGCGAACACAATTACCAGGTCGATCAATTGCAGCAGGAGCATCCGCGCTGGAGCGGCGACCAATTGTACGACATGGCCAGGGCGATCACGACCGCGGAAATGGTCAACATCACCTATAAAGAGTTCCTGCCGCATTTGCTGGGAACAGATGCGATTCCGGCCTATCACGGCTATGATCCGAACGTTAACGCCGGCATCACCGAGGAATTTGAAGGAGCGGCCTATCGTTTCGGTCACTCCATCGTGTCGGCCGACATCAATGGCATAAGCAATCTGGGCGCGACCACAGCCGAACAATCGCTGGCGGACACCTTCTTCGAAGCGCCGGCGGCGTTCACTGCCAATGGCGGTGCCGATGGACTGTTGCGGCATCTTGCCAGCGATACCGCGCAACCGCTCGATACTCATATCGTTGAGGAGCTCCGAAGTTTCCTGAGTGATCCTCCGGATGCGATCGATCTGGCCGCTACCAACATCCAACGCGCGCACGATCTGGGTCTCGGGACGCTGAACCAGACGCGGGAGGCGTTGGGACTTGCTCCCTACAAGAGCTTCGACCAGATCACTTCGGATTCGACCACGGCTTCGGCGTTGAAGCAAGCTTATGGCACGGTCGATGCCGTAGACCTGTGGACGGGGGGGCTGGCGGAGGATCATACGGCGGGAGCGGCCATCGGTCAGACCTTTGGCAGGATCATCGCTGACCAGTTTACGGCATTGCGCGATGGGGATCGGCTGTATTTCGAGAACCAGGGGTTCGATCGGCAAACCCTGAATGAGATCAAGTCGACTACACTCTCGGACATTATCGAACGCGATACGACAGGTACGACCGCCATGCAGGCGGATGCGTTCGTATCAACCGAGCGACATTCCGGCACGCTTGGTGGGGTAGATCCGACCGGGGCGAACGCAGTGAGCGGTCAGGCTCAGCTGGTGGTGGGATCTCCAGGCAAGGACACGCTGACCGGCGGAAGCCTGGACGACACCTTGGTGGCGGCAAGTGGTCACATGACGATGACCGGCGGCGCCGGCGCTGACACGTTTATGTTCGATCTTGGCAACCTCACGGGACAACACAACACGGCGGTCATCACCGACTACGATCCCAAGGTCGATAAGTTGCAACTGCCGCCGAACGATGGCTTCTCTGCCGTCAGAGTATCCTCCGATCATCACGGCGGAACCCTTTTGCATCTCCGCAACGAAACTATCGACCTGTTCGGCGTGAACCCCAACGAATTGCACCATCACGATTGGGCCTGAGTCCAAACTGCCGCGTCGCTCAAAGCGAGCGGCGCGGCAGCGGAACAAAAGTCACACAATATCGCAGTCGGCGCCAGGTTGGAATCGGCTGGCGTTTGGCCCGACGTGTCAAACCTCGCTCTCGCATGGCTCCCAGCCCGGGCCAAATTGCCGAGCAATTTCTACTGTGCATGGGGTTGTTTTCGAGATTATTGCCGGCGCGTCCGGCGCCGAGGCTACTTCCCCTGAAACTGTGGCCTGCGCTTTTCCATGAAGGCCTGCCGGCCCTCGCGGAAATCCGCAGAGTCCATGCAGGCATTGCCGATCGCCTTGATCGCGGTCATGTCGCGTGCGCTCTCGTCCTTCAGGACCTCAGCGATGGTGATCTTGGCGGCCTTGATCGCGAGCGGCGCGTTCTGCGAGATCGTCGCGGCGATGGCCATGGTCTCGCCCCAGAGTTGGTCGTCGGGGATCACGCGCTCGACGAGGCCGATACGCAGCGCCTCGGCGGAATCGATGCGCATGCCCGTGTACATCAAGAGCCGCGCCCAGGATGGTCCGACCAGCGACACCAGGTGCTTCAAGCCGTCATAGCCGTAGGCGATGCCGAGCTTCGCCGCGGGAATGCCGAACTGGCTGTCATGCGCAGCGATGCGGATGTCGGCGAGCATCGCGACCTGCATGCCGCCGCCGAGGCAAAAGCCCTGGATGCAGGCAATCGTCGGCTTCGGGTAGTCGGCGAGCAGCGCGCGCTGGGCGGCGCTGCGCTTGCCGTATTCCTCGGAGGCCGCTGCGTTGTGGCGGGTTTTTTCGAACTGGCTGATGTCGGCGCCGGAGACGAACGCCTTGCCGCCAGCGCCGCGCATGATCACGACGCGCACCGTCTCGTCGTCGCGCAAGCTCGTCAGCGCCTCGCCAAATCCCTCCCACATCTCCAGCGACATCGCGTTGCGCTTGTCGGGATTGTTGAAGGTGATCACGCCGACGCCGTCGGTGACCTGTGTGATGATCTTGCCGTCGGCGTAGAGAGCTTCATGGGAGAGATCGGACATCGTGCGCTCGCTTGTATGTGGCGAGGCGCAATGTGCGGTCGGGCCAAGGCCCGGGTCAACCGCGGCGAGGCGAGGGGCTTTGCATCCGCCCGTGCCGCGATTGCATGCCTACTGCGCCATATGCGCGGTCAGCGGATGGTTGCCGGCATTGCTGAAGAACGCGGCCTCTTCGGCGGTGGCCTCCAGCAACTGCTCGTCCTGGTTATAGACGTCGCTGCGGAACTGGATGGTCTGGTCCTTGGTCATCCAGGCCGTGAGGTAGATCCAGGCCACCGGCACCTTCTTCGCCATCGCGACCTCCTGATGCTGCCCGGTGGCGATCTCGGTGTCGATCGCGGCGCGGGTCCATTTCGGCTGATCCTTGAGCAACCAGGCGGCGAGATCGCGCACATTGTCGACGCGGGAGCAGCCGTGGGAATCGAAGCGGTAATCGTCGCTGAACAGATTGCGCTGGTTGGTGTCGTGCATGTAGACCGAATAGGAGTTCGGCATGTCGATCTTCACCGCGCCGAGCGCGTTGAAGGTGCCGTTCTGCTGGCGCACGGTGAAGTTCGGCGTATGCGTGCCCGACCAGTCGACCGAATGCGGATCGATCGGATTGTCGTGGCCGTCGAGCACCTCCATGTGCATGCGCGACAGATAGGTTGGGTCCTTGCGCATATGCGCGGAGATCTCGGTCTTGGCGATCGAGGACGGCACGGTCCAGGTCGGGTTCAGCACCACGCCGGTGATCTGGGCCGTCAGCGTCGGCGACGGCTTTTCGGTCTTGCCGACGATGACGCGATAGCGCCGCACCACGACGTCGTTCTCGACCGCCTCGGCGAAGGCGGCGGGGATGTTGACCACGACGTAGCGCGGGCCGAAGCTGAAATTGGTGTTCTCGAGCCGCTCGAGCGACGCCTCCAGCTGGCGGATGCGCTTTTGCACCGTGACATTCATGGCCGCGAGCGTGCGCGGCGTCATCGTGCCCGTCGGCGCAAGACCGTGCCGGGCCTGGAAGCGCTTCACGCCGTCCGCGAGATCCTGGTCGAAAGCGCCGCTCGCCTTGTCGGCAGCGAGGTCGCCGGAAAGGATCAACCGCTTGCGGAGGAGGTCGTCATTGGCGCCCTGCACGCCGAGCGCGAACTTGGCGTCCGCGGGAATCGCCGGCCAGCCGCCGCGCACCGCAAGATCGGAGTAGCTCAGTGCCGCGTCCTTGATGCGCTGGGCGGTGCCCTCGTCATAGGTCGGCTCATGCGTCAGCGCGAGCGCTGTGGCCGAGCGGCCCTCGGCGGTCGAAGCCGGTGCCGCGGTGGCGGCTTTGGGGGCGGCGGCGTGAGCCGGGTCGGCGGCTGTCGGGACTGTGCCGGGTAAGGTGGCGGCCTTGGGCGTGGCTTGGCCCGTGGTCTCGGTCTGCGCGAGCGCGGAAGCGCTGGCGAGAAGGCCCATGGCAATGATCACGGCTTGGCGTTTCGACATCTGTCTGGTTTTCCCCAAGAGGACGAGGCGGCAATTCCCGGCCGCCATGCTGCGTGCGCCGATTCGCGAAATCGGCGAGAAGCTAAGGCATCAGGGTTGCGGTCCCATTAAGCACGGCGCATCGAGGCCCCCGTGCGTCCAACGCGGAGGCTCTCGATTGGGTCGCAACAAGGTTGGGACGGGTTCGCGTAAACTGCGACGAATGCCAAAAAAAGGGGCGGCCATGCCGCCCCAAAAATCCAAGGCCGCGCGCGTAAGGCGCGCACGCCTCTATCCTTCCAATCAGGATTCATCCTGCCAATCAGGCCTCGCCCAATCCAGCCGCGCCCCCGCGACGCGGCGGATTGAACATTGGCCGTGAAGGCCGGACCGTCGACCGATCAGGCTTCGTTCGCCGCGATCGATTCCATCAGCGAGACGAGCTGACGCTGCACCGTCTGATCCTTGATCTTGCTGTAGGCGCGCAGCAGGCGGAGGCTGAAAGCCGAGTCCAGGAACAGGAGGCTTTCGACTTCGCGGGCCTTGTTGTCGCCGTCATAGAAGAAGGTCACGGGCACATCGAGGGCGGTGGCGATCTGCTGAAGCCGAGCCGCGCCGACGCGATTGACGCCCTTCTCGTATTTCTGGACCTGCTGGAAGCTCACGCCGAGCTTTTCACCGAGCTCAGCCTGCGAGATCTTCATCTCGACGCGCCGCAAACGAATCCGCTTGCCCAACTCAATGTCCGGCTTGCCGGCACTGCGTTGCTTCATTCTCTTCGCCGCTGCTTTCATTTTAGTTTTCACCTTTGTTCTTCGGTTGAAAATCCCCCGAAGAGCTGGGTCAGGGGTTCGCCCATATACGAGTCCTTGAATTCATGCGGATGCACGAATTCCTCCTTAAACCACGGGAAGCGAGCTGGATTGAAAGCTTCAATCAGCCAGTCAATCATGTGCCGCACGCGGGGAATCCGGCCGCTACCAGGGTGGTAGGACAACCAGATATCCAGCGGTCGGTTCAACTCGACCTCCAGTGGAATCAACTTCCCGCCAAGCGCAATGGCATAGCTCGGGAATACGCCGATTCCGGCTCCATTCGCGACAGCCCAGTAGTTGGCGCTTGAGACATTGGTCTTCATGACCAGAAGGTCACGTTCCGGAACGCCCGGGAAGAAGCTCTCAAAGGTTTCCTTGGCGGCGAGCTGGTCGGCGAATTGCAGCACCAGGCGGTGCTTGATCAATTCGAGGGCCGAGCGCGGCGTGCCGTGTTTCTCAAGGTATTTTTCCGAAGCCCAGAACATCAAATGCATGCGGCCGAGCCGCACCAGCTTGACGTCGAGCGCCGACGGCCGCGACAGATGGATGGCGACGTCGGCCTCGTGGCGGGAGACGTCGGCCGAGCGCATCGCGCAATGCAAATCGACCAGGACATTGGGATAGGCCTGCTGGAATTCCACCAGCCGCGGGGCGAGCCAGAACGTGCCCAATCCCTCGGTGACGGCGACGCGGACCTCGCCGGTGAGGGCGTTGGCAGTCGAATCGCTGGTGCGCAACACGTCGAAGGCGGCCGCCTCCATGCGCTCGACAGCGGAGACCACCAGCGCGCCTTCATCGGTGAGATGGGTGCCGTGGACGTCGCGTGTGAAAAGAGTCGTGCCGGTCTGGCGCTCGAAATCGTCGATCCGGCGGCGGACGGCGTTGATCGACAGCGACAAGCGTTCAGCCGCCGAACGGAAACTGCCGCATCGAACGACTTCCAAGAAAATGCGGGCCGCATCCCAATCGGAGAGGCCGCTGATATTTGTCTTTAGGCGTTCCTCCAATGGAACGCCCCTTTCCGCCAAGGAGTGCATACAAGTCCCTTCGGGTCGCTAAACTGGCAGAATCTAGCGCAAACCACAACCACGACGGGTTGGGGAACGGTGGGTTTTGAACGCCATACTTACCGCGCCCGAAGTGGTATTTTAGTGTGCTTGGGATTGGGAATCGGGCAAGTTATTGCCCGGAAGAGGGGTAAGTCGTGCGTTCCGTTGCGAGCCTTGAAGTGGCTGCGGGATTGCCAGGTCTAAGTGGACCGGAGGGTGACGTGCGAAATGCCGTGCGCGCTCGATCGCGGGGATCCAAGCGTTTCAGCTTTGATCGTTCCGACCTGCGCCGCTCGGCCATGCCGTCTGGAATTGCGATTTCGACGCAGAAACACATTGAAATCATGTTCGAGGGCACGGACTCCTCATGCTATCCTTGGCTCTCTTTGGGGGCCCAGGGGATCGTTTCAAGCACGTCTCGCAGCCCGAATTAACGGAAAGAACGCCGTGTCGCATTCAGACGAACAGTTGCAGTCGGTGCTCGAGACGCTCGAGGAGTGCCGCAAGGTTCTCAACGAGAGCAACAGCCGTGAGTCGGCTGAGCTGCTCTCGATCGTCATCCTCGATGTCAGGATGAAGCTCAAAGGAATTGACAGTGCCGACCTCAAGGCGCTGTGCGACGAAATGCTGCGGAGCGCTGCCAGCGAACCGCTGCCCCCCTCCAAGCAGACGCAGGACCAGCCCCGGCGTCCGCTGCTCCGCGTGGTGAAGTAGCCTCGCCGCCGAATCTCGCTTTTTGGCGAGATTTGTGCGCGTCCCGATGCCGCATCTGTGATCGCAGACGGCATCGGGAGGAGCCTTGGTTTGATCGCGCCTCTGTTGCGCATTCCCCGGCATCCGCTACACCAGAGCCGGTTCGGCTCCGGCCATGCGCGCATTCCCGGCGCGCTGCCTGAGGGCCCGGGATGGCTCCGACTGCATCATGCAAAATGTCTCGATTACGGCGGCGCTGATTGCCGGCCTCGTCAGCTTCCTCTCGCCGTGCGTCCTGCCACTGGTTCCGCCCTATCTGATCTATCTCACCGGCGCCACGATCGAGCATGTCGAGAACGACGAGACGGCGTCGGCCTCCAAGCGCGCGATCATGATGGCGGCGCTGCTGTTTGTGCTCGGCTTCTCCACGGTGTTCGTGGCGCTCGGCGCCAGCGCCTCGCTGGTCGGCGGGCTGATCCGCGCCTGGTCGGCGGAGCTGTCGATCCTTGCCGGCATCGTCATCATCATCATGGGCCTCCACTTCCTCGGGCTGACGCGGATCGGCCTGTTGATGCGCGAGGGACGGCTGACCGCGCCAAAACCCGTCGGCCTCTGGGGCGCCTATGTGATGGGCCTCGCCTTCGCGTTCGGCTGGACGCCGTGCATCGGCCCGATCCTCGCAGCAATCCTGTCGATCGCCGCGGCGGAAGCGACGGTGACGAAGGGGGCGGGGTTGCTCGCGGTCTATTCCGCCGGCCTCGGCATTCCCTTCCTGATCGCGGCCCTGATGATCGAGCAATTCTCAAAACTGTTCGCGCGCATGAAGGGCCAGCTCGTCAATGTCGAGCGTGCCATGGGCGTGCTGATGGTGATCACCGGCATCGGCTTCCTCACCGGCGCGGTCTCCAATGTGAGCATCTGGCTGCTGGAGACGTTTCCGGCGCTGCAGACGATCGGCTAGCGCGGACGGCTAAGCACGCAACCTCGGAATGAGGCGCATTGCATTCTCATGGCCGATGGCATCGAGATCCTCTGCCGAGAGGCCAAGCTTCTGCAATTGCGCAAACTGGCCAAAGCCGAAATAGGGATAGTCGGTGCCGTAGGTGATCTGCGAGGCCGGCACGAGCTTGAGCAGCGCTGCCATGGACGGCGCGAACGTCGCATTCGCGGTGTCGTAATGAAGCCGGCGCAGCTCGCCCTCGATCCCCTCCGGCGCAAATTCCTTCAGGTCGGGCCGCGCCCCGTAAAACGAATTGATACGCCCGGCCATCATCGGGATCGTGCCGCCGGCGTGCGAGAACAGCCATTTGATGTCGCGATAGCGGGCGAATGAGCCGCTGAGCAGCAAGCTCGTCACCGTGCGCGTGGTGTCGTGCGGGACTTCGATCACCGCCGGAAACGTGCCGACGCCGAGAGCACTGCAGCAGCTCGCGACCAGCGGATGGACATAGACGACCGCCTTGCGGCGGTTGAACTCCTCGAGCACCGGCCTGTAGGCCGCATTGCCGAGCCATTTGTCGCCGTAGCTCGTCTGCAATCCAATCCCGTCCGCCTTCAGCGTGTCGAGCGCGTATTCGATCTCCTTGAGCGTGGCGTCGATGTGCAGCATCGACAAGGTCGCGAACAGGCCGAAGCGGCCCGGGTGGTCGCGCATCATCTCCGCCGCATAGTCGTTGCAGCTCCGCGCGAGCCGGCCGGCTTCCGCCGCGCCAAGGTCGAACCACACGCCGGGGGTCGAGGCGACCGACAGGATGCCGGTACGAACCCCGTTGCTGTCCATATCCTCCACCAGATTCTCGCGGGTCCATGCGACCTGACCGGGGAAGTGTGGCTGCTTGCGCGCGTCTTCGTAGCCGAGCCAGAGCTTTTGATATTCGGGCGGATAGAAATGCAGATGGGTATCGATCAGCGTTGGCTTGGTTTGTCCGAGTGCCGCAACCGACGGGAGGGTCGAGGCCACGCCAAGTGCACCTAATCCTGCGAGAAGCCCGCGTCGCGACCATTTCGGATCGCAACAGGTGCAGCTGCGGCCATGCCCTGGCGATTTTTGATCCCTCGTGTTCATCTTGCGATTCTCCGATGACGATCCGACAAAGCAAGGACCCATGCATGGGCAATGGGGACTTCGCCCATCTGCAATCGTCTGTCTGGATAGACGACCTGTCGTGATCGTCGGGGATTGGATTGCGCCGTTTTATCGCCGTTGAGCGACGTCTGCACCAAGCCCATCGCGTCATGCCAGCAACTTTATGTGAAAACGGCTCGCCGCTAGGGCGCCGCTCGATAGCTGGGTGCTTCTGTTCGCGCGTGTCGCGATCGCGCCGCTGTTTCTCTACAGCGGCGTCGGAAAGGTGATGGCATTCACCGCGACGGCGAGCCAGCTGCCCGGTGGGGTCGACGGATTTGGCGCATTGCTCGCCGCAGGCGCACTGACGGTTGAACTCGGATGCGGCACGGCGCTGCCACTCGGCCTGTTCGTGGGGCCGGTGGCCGTGATCCTGATCCCGTTCACCATCGCGGCCACGCTGATGTTCCACAATTTCTGGGCCGCGAACAAATCACCGTGGAAAGTCGTCGGGAGCACCGGAGCCATTGACACCTAGTATAGCTAGGCTTACTGATGCTAGGTATGGAAGGCGAAATTCTCAAAGGCCATCTCGACATGATTGTGCTCGCTGCGCTCGAAGCGGGCTCTGCTCATGGATATGCGGTCATCGAACGGATTCGAGCGCGAAGCAGCGGCGCTTTCGACCTGCCCGAGGGGACGGTGTATCCAGTGCTGCATCGCCTTGAAGAGATGAAACTACTGAAGAGCCGCTGGGAAACCTCGCCGGCAGGGCGGCGACGGCGTGTCTATTCGGTAACTGGTCGCGGCTCCGTCGATCTCGCCAATCGGCGTGCGCTATGGCGGCAATTTTCCAGCGCGATCGGCACTTTTCTCGGCGAGGCTCAGCCATGTCCGACCTGATTTCCGATTATCTCGACACGCTGACGCGAGAGTTATCTTTTGATCCCGCACTGGCACGGCGAATGCGGAAGGAAGCTGAGGATCATCTTCACGAAGCGGTCGCGTCCGATCCGATGGGAGCAACGATTGAGGCGGAGCGCCGAGCGATCGGCCGCTTTGGCACGGAACGGGATATTGCCGCGCAATACGCCGTTCCCTCGCTTGTGAAGCAGGCGAGAAACGTCGGGGCGGCGGTCCCCCTGATCGCGGTGGGCGTGCTGGTCGCAATGAAGAGCCGCATCGCGTGGTATGGTGCGAGCCAACAGATCGTCAGCGGCGATCCGCATCTCGACAACATCCGCGCGATCATTTCGTCGATCGATCGGTGGTCTTTCTGGTCTGCGTTGCTGATAGCCGTCTGCGCATGGGCCTATGTCAGTGTCGCGCGCGCGCCGGACGCGGCCAACACGACTTGGCGAAATCGACTGCAGAAATCGCTGTTCCTGTGTGCGGCAGCGGCTGCAGCCGTCGTCGTCACCGTGACATCGGACACCATCCTGACCGCGCTCAGGCCATTCCCTGCGGGATGGTCCGCCTCAATTATCTTTCCGTTCCTCACGATCGGACTTGAGGCCGCTTTGGCCGCCGTCCTTGTCGTGCGAATACGCGTCACAATGCATCGCCTCGCGTCGTCCGCGCGATTGTTCAACGTTCAGAATTCTCTCGCAAGTGAGGCTCCATGACGAATCGGCGAACCCTGCTCACCTTTGCAACGCTTGGTACTTCGGTTGCAATCGCACTGCCGAGCGCATTGCGCGCGGCAGACTCGTGTCCCCCGTCCCGGACCTCCTCCGTGAATGCTGCGATACTTGATCGTTACGTCGCAGCCATCAATTCGCTCGACGTCTCCGCTTTTCCGGGCATCTTTGCCGACGGGTACATCCAGCATTCGGGCCGCAGCCCATCGGGACTTTCCGCACAGATCGAAAACGCACAACGTCTGCATGCGGCTTGGCCGGATCTCCACATGCAGGTCGAGGACCGTATCATTGACGCGAACAAAGTTGTCGCCCGATGTCTCTATGCAGCGACGCATACGCAGACCGTACGGGGATTTGCACCAACCGGCAGAAAGATTACCTTTGTGACCATCGACATCTGGCGTGTCGAGGGCGAAAAATTCGCCGAGCATTGGGATCTTGTTGACCTTGCCGGCATGGAGAAACAGCTGGCCGGGAAATGAAACTCCCTGGAATTCGAAATCACCCGTAGCGCTCTGTGTAGTGCGTGACACCAGATAGGAGTCTGGCGGTCTTCATCGCCGATATCCTGCGTTCACCGCTCCTCATCCAGCGCGCAAATCACCGTGCAAACGACGCCGCGCGGCAGGAAGTCGACCGTTGCCTCGCCGCCGAGCTGGTCGCGTGCGCTGCGCTCGATCAGGCGCGAGCCGAAGCCGCGCTGCACCGGCGCCGTCACCGGCGGCCCGCCAGTCTCGGTCCAGATCAGCCGGAGCCGCTGCTTGGGCGTATCTTCCATAATCTCCCAGTCCAGGGTCACCCGGCCGGTCTCGTTGGATAGTGCGCCGTATTTCGCGGCGTTGGTCGCGATCTCGTGCACGATCATTGAGAGCACGACGGCAAGCCGCGGCGACAGCGGCACGGCGGGGCCGGCCATGCGGATGCGTTCGGGACCGGAAAGCAGGAAGGGCTGGAGTACGCGCGTCACCACGTCCTTCAGCTCCGAGCCCTGCCACTTCTCCTGGCTGAGGAGATTATGTGCTTCGGCGAGCGCACCGAGACGGCCCTCGAATTTCGCCCGCTCGTCGCTGCTGGCGCTGCGAAACGTCTGCACCGCGATGGCCTGCATCAGCGCCAGCGTGTTCTTGACGCGATGGTTGAGCTCCTCGATCAGCAGATTGTGCAGCATGTCGCCGCGCGCAATCGTGGTCGCCATCCTGACGGCAAAGGTCAGGCCGATCAGCAGCAACACGCCGCCGATCAGGCTGGTGATCGCGATGTTGCGCCAGAGCGGCGCGATCAGCGAGCTTTCCGGAACGCCGGCGGCAACGGTCCACCCCGTCAGCTGCGATCTCGTGTAGGCTGAAGCGAGCGGCACGCCGTCGAGCGAGATCGATGAGAGGGCCGCCTCGGGCACGCGGAACATCTCCTCATAGAGCGAAGGTGAAGCGCGCTTGCCGAATGTTTCGCCGGGGTTCGGCACGCGCGCGAACACGGTGCCCTTGGCGTCGAGCAGGGATACCGTCCACTCCTGGTCGGGCCGCTGCTTCTCGACGAGATTCTGAAAGATTCCAACGGGCGGGCTGAAGCAGAGATCGTAGATCACTTCGCCGTTGCGGAGCACCGGAACCTCGACGGTGAGAACCGGCCGATGGTTGTAGGCGCCGTTGAACAGATCGGAAAATTGCGGCGACTTGGTCGCAAACAACTTCTCCACGATTGTCAGATTGCTGCGCGGCGGCAGGCTCGCCGTATCTTCCGTCGCAGAGGAGAACAGAACCTTGCCCTTGCGGTCGGAGATCAGCACCAGGCCGCCCTTGCCGTATTGATCAAGAAAGCCGAGCGCGATGCGGCGAAAATTCGGGAAGTCGTCGTTTCGCAGCGAGTTCGTCAGCGCAAGCACCTGCAGACTGCCGGTCATCCGCTGCACCTCGGAGTCCAGCACCAGGCGCATGCTGCGCACGTTCTCCAGTACGCGCCGGGTCGCGTCGTTGCGGTCCTGCTTGTAATTGTAGAAGGCGATGCCGACCGCGAACACGATCATAGGCAGCGTCGTTCCCGCGACCAGGAGAGCGAGCCGGACCGGCAGGGTGAGCTTTGACAACACGGGCGTCCCGGTTCCAGCGGCTGCGGCGCCGGATTATGATTTTGTCAGACCATACGGACAGGACTTGCGCTGCGCCATGATTTTCGTATCCGTCTAGCAGACGAGAACAGAATTATTGCGGCGCAGTCGCCGGCGCTTCAGCTCATGCTGATGGCGGTGAGCAGCAGGCACACGGCGTACACGGCCGCCAGGCTGAGGCCGGTGATCCGGGCTTCTCGATGCGACGTCATGTGATCAACTCCGAGAGGGCGACCGCCTCCGAGGCGGCCGCCCGTCCGTCTTGCCTCAATCGATTTCCTGCACGACCGTGCGCGTGCCGGGGTCCACGAGCATTACGCGTTCGCCGGAGTAGACGTAGCGATATTGCGTGAGCGACGGACCCCAATCGGCCGGGACCGCCTCGAGCTCGACGTCGCTGGGAACCGTCGTGCCGACGATGATCCTCTCTTTTGTCACCACCGGCCGCAGATGATGCTCGGTGACGTAGGATTTGATCCGCGTCCGGTATTGCGGCTCGATCTGAACCGCGGCGGCGTGACCGGTTCCGGTCGTGGTCACCACAGTCGATTGGGCGAACGCGCCGGTCGAGATCATCACCACTGCTGCGGAAAGCAGGAATAGCTTCTTCATTGTGTCCTCCTCTTGGCAATAAGCGCCGCACCAACATCTCACTGCGGGTGACGTTCCCGGCGGATAGGAACAAGTTGCTATTTTTTCCCGTTGATTGATTGACCGGGCCCGGAACGCCCGGAAATTGGAGGAGGAGAGAATGAAGCTGAGGATCGCAACCGCAGCACTGATAATTGCTGCGTTTTCCTTGCCGGCGTTTGCAGCCGACGAGTTCTACGTCGTCCAGGACGTCAAGACCAAGAAGTGCACCATCGTCGACAAGAAGCCGATGGACACGTCCATGACGGTCGTCAGTCCCTCGGGCACGATCTACAAATCGCGCACCGAGGCTGAGAGCGGCATGAAGACCGTCAAGGTCTGCACGTCAAACTGAGGAGGATGACAATGCCAGTTCTGATTTTGTGGGCCGTGCCGGCCGTGCTCGTTGTCGGCGGCGGCATCTATTTGATTGGCCACTTCCACTAGGCAAAATAGCAACGGGCTCCGCAATCGATCGCGAAGCCCGTTGCAACAAATGTCGGGAACGTCAGAGATTGCTCTCGGCGATCGCGGCGTAGACCATGCTGCGCAGCTCGCGCCGGATCGGGTAGGCGCTCGACGGCACCACCTGCGTCATGAAGATTGCGATCAACTCCTCGGCGGGATCGATCCAGAACGAGGTCGTGGCCGCGCCGCCCCAATTGTATTCGCCGGGGCTGCCGGCGATCAGGGTTTCGGACGGGCGCATGGTCACGGCGAAGCCGAGGCCGAAGCCGATGCCGTTGTAGGCGGCCTCCGCGAACATCGAGCGCGACACCTCGGGCAGCGTGCGGCCACCGGGAATGTGGTTGCTCGTCATCAGCGCCAGTGTCTTCGGTCCGATCAGTCTGACGCCGCCGAGCTCGCCGCCGTTGAGCAGTGCGCGGCAGAAGGTGAGATAATCGGCCATCGTCGAGCAGAGCCCGCCGCCGCCGGAGATGAAGGAGGGCACCGACAGGAACGAGCTCTTGGCCGGATCGTCCTGGAGCGTCAGGCCCTCGCGGCGCTGGCCGGCATGGAACGTGAAGCCACCACTGGGATCGGCGCTATAGCAGGCGGCGAAACGGTGCGCCTTGGAGGCCGGCACGTGGAAGTCGGTGTCGGTCATGCCGAGCGGATCGAGAATCCGCGTTTTCAGGAACTGCTCGAACGGCATGCCGGAAATCTTGCCGACGAGATAGCCGAGCACGTCGGTCGACACCGAGTAGTTCCAGGCTTCGCCCGGCGAGAATTCGAGCGGGATTTTGGCAAGGCTCTCGATCATGGTCTGCAGCGTGCCGGCTTTCTCGACCTCGCCGATCTTCTCGGCGCGATAGGCAGCATCGACATTGGAGCGCTGCTGGAAGCCGTAAGTGAGCCCCGAGGTGTGGCGCAAGAGGTCGACGATCTGCATCGGCCGCGTCGGCGGCCTCGTCAGAAACGCAGGCGAGGTACCGGCGACGAACACGCCGAGATCCTTCCATTCCGGAATGTACTTGGCGACAGGCTCGTCGATCGCGACCAGGCCTTGCTCGACCAGCATCATGAAAGCGACGGTGGTGAGCGGCTTGGTCATGGAATAGATGCGGTAGATGGTGTCGTCCTTGACCGGCACCTTGCGCTCGACATCGGCAAGGCCCTGCATCGAGCTGTGGGCGATCTTGCCGCGGCGGTAGACGAGGAGATGCGTACCCGGGAAACGGCCGGCATCGATGTAGCGGTTCTTCAAATGGGCATCGACGCGGTCGAGCGCGGTCTTGGACATGCCCACGGATTCGGGCGAGGCGGGGGTAGGGGCGAGCATCGGTTCCTCCGGGCAGTTTTCTCGACAAGTTGATAGCCGAAATGACGGCCTCATTCCAAGCGCGTCGCGCTTAACGCGGGCAGGCCTACTGGTGTAGGCTCCAGTCTGGAACGCCTCCAGGGAGCCCCCAAGATCCGATGGGGCCAACGAGAAAACTCAGGGCAAACGCACCATGACCCAGTTCAACGAGACCGAACTCACCGAAGCCGTCGTCAAAAGCTTCGACAACACGCCCGATACGCGTGCGAAATTCCTGCTCCAGGAATTGGTGAAGTCGCTGCACGATTACGTGAGCAAGACCGGTCTCACCTTCGAGGAATGGGAATACGCCATCGATTTCCTGACCCGCACCGGCCAGAAATGCACCGACACCCGCCAGGAGTTCATCCTGCTCTCCGACGTGCTCGGCGTCTCCATGCTGGTCGATGCTGTCAACCACCGCGACCGCGATGGTGCGACCCAGACCACGGTGCTCGGCCCGTTCTATGTCGGCGAGCACAAGATCACCGCCCACGGCACCGATATCTCGCCGAACAATCTCACCGGCGAGCGCATGTTCGTGCAGAGCCGCGTCACCGATCTCAAGGGCAAGCCGCTGGCGAATGTCCCCGTCGACGTCTGGCATGCCGACGATGACGGCTTCTATGATTCACAGAAGGCGAATTATGATGAGGTCGGCGCCTCGGCGCGGGCGCGCTTTATTACGGACAGCGACGGCAAATTCTTCTTCCGCACCATTCTGCCGTGCAGCTATCCGATCCCGACCGACGGGCCGGTCGGCGAGATGATCGTGCAGACCAAGCGCCACCCGATGCGCCCGGCGCATGTGCACTTCCTGGTCAACGCAAAGGGCTACGAGCCGCTGATCACCCACGTCTTCATGGACGGCGACAAATACCTCGATTCCGACGTGGTGTTCGGGGTCAAGGACGACCTCGTCGCCAAGGTCGAACCGCGCAACGACCTTGAGATGCCCGACGGCGCCAAGGCGAACGGGCAATGGCACCTGATGACCTATGAATTCCACCTCAAGCCCGGCGGCGGCATCGCGCCCAAGCCGCTGGGGACGAAGGCGGCGGAGCCGGCCTGACAGCCCTGCTGGGCGCGCCATTTCTCAATTCCCGATATGGGCCGCAAGCTCCTCGGGCGTCCCCATCGGAAAGGCTTCCTTCAAAAAGTCGAGGAAGGCGGACACGCGCGCACTTAGCAACCGTCGCGATGGATAGAGCGTCCAAAGCGCGATGTCTGGTCCGTCGACATCCCCCCAATGCACCAGCGTGCCGGCGGCAAGATCGTGACTGACCAGTGACACCGGAAGGCGTCCGGCGCCGACGCCTGCTCGGACCGCATCACGGACCATGATGAGCGACGACAGTCGAAGCACTGGATCAACCGCGATGCGCGATCTTCCCGCTGACATCGTTACGTCCCAAGACGTGGTTTGCTCACCCGCTCCGCGCACGACCGCCGGAACAGCCAGGTCGTCCGTCGGTCGTCTCAGGTCCGGGCTCGCCACGACCACCAGCCGGTCGCGCAGAAAGATTCGTCCGACAAGACTTTCGTCCGGATCCGGATTGACCCGAATGACCAAGTCATAACCTTCCTCCACCATGTCGACGGTCCGATCTTCCGTCGTGACCTCGAGCCGAACCTCCGGATATCTGAGCGCGAACCCGGCCGCGAGCTTCCCCATGGCCGTCTGCGAGAACAGAAGGGGCGCGCTAATCCGCAACCTGCCTTGCGGCCTGTCGCTACCGGAAGCGATCGCGGCGGCAGTCTCGTCGAGTTCGGTCAGGAGCGTGCCAGTCCGTTCGTAGAGCGCGCGTCCTTCCTGTGTGAGCTTCAGTACACGCGCTCCGCGCTCGAAAAGGCGCAGGTCGAGACTGCTCTCCAGTTCTGCGACCCGGCGGGACAGGGTCGCTTTCGGACGTCCTGCGGCACGGGCGGCTCGTCCGAACCCTCCGTGCCGGGCGACGAGATTGAAGTCAGCGAGAGCAAGGAGATCCATGTGTTCCACCCGTGAGACGGTCTGTCCAAATATACCGTCTATCGGTTCGAATGTGGATCACTAACTTCCGGGGTGTCTTTTGACCCAACCCGGAGTGATCCTCATGACCATCCTCGTAACCGGCGCGACCGGCAATGTCGGCCGCCAAGTCGTCGAACAACTCGCCAAGCGCGGAGCCGATGTCCGCGCCATCGTCCGCGATCCTGCGAAAGCCAACCTGCCGTCGGGCGTCACCGTCGTGCGGGGCGACCTGCTCGACGTCGATTCCCTTCGCAGCGCACTCTCGGGCGTTTCGACCGTGTTCCTGCTCAATGCCGTGGTGCCCGATGAGTTTACCCAGGCGCTGATCGCGCTCAATCTGGCCCGCGAGGCGGGCGTTGAGCGGATCGTCTACCTGTCGGTGATCCACAGCGATCTCTACGTGAACGTGCCGCACTTCGCGGGCAAGTTCGGCGTCGAGCGGATGATCGAGCAGATGGGCTTGAACGCCACCATCCTGCGGCCGGCCTACTTCATGAACAACGATCTCACGATCAAGGACGTCGTGCTCGGACACGGTGTCTATCCGATGCCGATCGGCAGCAAGGGGCTCGCCATGATCGACGCGCGCGACATCGGCGAGATCGCTGCCATCGAGCTGATCCGCCGCGAGCAGGCCGCGGGGCCATCCCCGGTTAGCCGGATCAATCTCGTCGGTCCGGACACCCTGACCGGCATGGATATCGCTGCCATCTGGTCGGAGGTGCTGGGTCGCACGATCGCCTATGGCGGCGATGACACCGGCGCGTTCGAGCAGAACCTCAAGCAGTTCATGCCGGGCTGGATGGCTTTCGACATGCGGCTGATGAGCGAGCGCTTTCTCACCGATGGAATGATCCCCGAGGCTGACGACGCCGCGCGTCTGACCGCGCTCCTCGGCCGTCCTCTGCGCTCCTATCGCGATTTTGCCTCCGAGATCGCAGCCTCGGCCGCAGCAGGACGGCACTGATCATCACCACGAACATCAATCACGGGACAGCCTCTTGGGAGGCGTCCCGCTTTCCGAGGTCGCTTCCATGCAAATTTCCAAAACCGACACGATACAGACCGCCCAGCCGAAAATACTCGTCCTTGGAGCGACTGGCGGCACCGGCCGCCTGATCGTCAGCCAGGCGGTGGCGCGGGGTTACGACGTTACCGTGCTGGCGCGTTCTGCCGAGAAGGCGCGTGATCTGAAGGGGGCGAAGTTCGTCGCCGGAGACGCTCGTGACGAAACCGCGTTGCGTCAAGCGCTCCAAGGCCGGGACGCCGTCGTCAGCGCACTCGGCACCGCTGCAAGCCCGTTCCGCGAGGTGACGCTTCTGTCGACGGCCACGCGCGCGCTCGTGAACGCAATGAAGGCCGAGCGAGTCTCTCGTCTGGTTTGCATCACGGGCATGGGCGCCGGTGATAGTGCCGGGCACGGCGGCTTTCTGTTCAACAACCTGTTGTTCCCGCTTCTCCTGCGCAACGTCTATGCCGACAAGGATCGGCAGGAAGCGATTGTCAGCGGCAGCGGCCTCGATTGGGTTCTGGTTCGCCCCGCCGTCCTGAATGACAAGCGGGGCCGCGGCACGATCCGGGCCGTCACGGATCTCTCCGGCTTCCATGGTGGAAGCATCGCGCGAGAAGACGTCGCGCGGTTTGTCCTGGACCAGCTGTGTGACGATGCGTGGCTGCACCGTTCGCCGTTGATCTCATGGTGAGGCCGCGCGGGTGACAGAATCCGTTTCTCATGGTGTGAATAGCGCTTGCCTAGTTTATGTGCGGCGCACAAAATCTAGGCGAATCGCAAATTTGGCGTGCGCGCCGGGGCTGCGACAACCCGGCGCAGACGGCCTAACTTATTAATTTCAAAAGATTTTTCAGGTCATTTGGCTTGGCACGAAGCTTGAATTGTTCCAGTCGACGCCATTGATGCCGTCCCGCGAGACTTCTCATCCGATTTGCTGACGCCACCAGACGGGGGTCTCCCCGTCGCGCGTCCGCATGCGCCAAAGCCGGCGCGACGGACGGACGGGCTGCTCGCGCGCTCTGACGCCAACAATTCTGCAACGATGCAAAGGACGACACCGCCTATGACCAAGCGCACCCGCCAGCTCTCGGGCCTGAGCCGCCGTCAATTGTTGAAGGCGACCGGCTCGACCGCCGCTCTCCTCGCCGCCGCCAAGCTGAATTTCCCCGCCGGCGCCTTCGCGCAGGATGCAGGCCCCGAGGTCAAGGGCGCCAAGCTCGGCTTCATCGCGCTGACCGATGCGACCCCGCTGTTCGTGGCCAAGGAGAAGGGCATCTTCGCTAAATACGGCATGCCCGATGTCGAGGTGCAGAAGCAGGCCTCCTGGGGCACCACGCGCGATAACCTCGTGCTCGGCTCGGAAGGCAACGGCATCGACGGCGCGCATATCCTGACCCCGATGCCGTATCTGATCTCCTCCGGCAAGGTGACGCAGAACAACCAGCCGACGCCGATGTACATCCTGGCGCGTCTGAACCTGAACGGTCAGTGCATCTCGGTCTCCAAGGAATATGCCGACGTCAAGGTCGGCATCGACACCGCACCGTTCAAGGCTGCGCTGGAGAAGAAGAAGGCCGGCGGCAAGGCCGTGAAAGCGGCGATGACCTTCCCCGGCGGCACCCATGATCTGTGGATTCGCTACTGGCTCGCCGCAGGCGGCATCGATCCGGACAAGGATATCGAAACTATCGTGGTGCCGCCGCCGCAGATGGTCGCCAATATGAAGGTTGGCACCATGGACTGCTTCTGCGTCTGCGAGCCCTGGAACCTGCAGCTCATCCACCAGGAGATCGGCTACACCGCGATCACCACCGGCGAGCTCTGGGACAAGCATCCCGAAAAGTCGTTCGGCATGCGTGCGGCCTGGGTCGACAAATATCCGAAGGCGGCGAAGGCGCTGCTGATGGCGGTGATGGAAGCCCAGCAATGGGCCGAGAAGGCCGAGAACCGCGAGGAAGCTGCGGTGATCTGCGCCAAGCGCCAGTGGATCAACTGCCCGGTCGACGACATCACCGACCGCATGAAGGGCAAGTTCGACTACGGCACCGGCCGCGTCGTCGACAACTCGCCGCAGCAGATGCGCTTCTGGAAGGACCAGGCCTCCTATCCTTTCCAGAGCCACGATCTCTGGTTCCTCACCGAGGATATCCGCTGGGGCAAATACGAGCCCGGCTTTGATACCAAGGCGCTGATCGCCAAGGTCAACCGCGAAGACCTCTGGAAGGATGCGGCCAAGACGCTCGGCGTTGCAAGCGCCGACATCCCGACCTCCACCTCGCGCGGCAGGGAGACCTTCTTCGACGGCAAGGTGTTCGATCCCGAAAATCCGGCTGCCTATCTGAAGTCGCTCGCGATCAAGCGCGTCGAAGTCTGATGGAGCCTGCGGCCGCCCCAGGGCGGCCGCATCCTTTGAAGCCGGAGAGGGTTTTCGATGAACATGCCTGCCACGAAGATTGAGGTCGAGACTGCGGCGCCCGCTTCCATTGCCGCGCCGGTCGTCGCGATGACGCCGAAGCGGCCGCCGCGCGCGGAAACATTCGCACGCATCGCGCGGGAGACGGCTGTGCGGGTCATCCCGCCGCTCGTCGTGATCGCGCTTCTGTTGCTGGTGTGGGAGCTGGTCTGCCGCCGCGCAGGCTCCGCGCTGCCGCCGCCGTCAAAGGTGTTCAAGGACACCAAGGAGCTGATCTTCGATCCGTTCTTCGACCATGGCGGCATCGACAAGGGCCTGTTCTGGCATCTCTCCGCCAGCCTCCAGCGCGTTGCGCTCGGCTATTCGCTCTCCGCGATCGCCGGCATCGCGCTCGGCGTGCTGGTCGGTCAGTCGGTCTGGGCGATGCGCGGGCTCGATCCGCTGTTTCAGGTCTTGCGCACCATTCCGCCGCTGGCCTGGCTGCCGCTGTCGCTTGCCGCGTTCCGCGACGGCCAGCCGTCGGCGATCTTCGTCATCTTCATCACCTCGATCTGGCCGATCATCATCAACACTGCGGTCGGTATCCGCAACATCCCGCAGGACTATCGCAATGTCGCTGCGGTGGTGCAGCTCAATCCACTCGAGTTCTTCGCCAAGATCATGATCCCGGCGGCGGCACCCTACATCTTCACGGGTTTGCGCATCGGCATCGGTCTGTCCTGGCTCGCCATCATCGCGGCTGAAATGCTGATCGGCGGTGTCGGCATCGGCTTCTTCATCTGGGACGCCTGGAATTCCTCGCATATCAGCGAGATCATTCTGGCGCTGTTCTATGTCGGCATCGTCGGCTTCGTGCTCGACCGCGTGATCGCGGGCCTCGGCAAGATCGTCACCCGCGGCACGGCGCAGGGCTGAGAGGAGAGCACACATGACCGCCTATCTGAAGCTCGACCACATCGACAAGATCTTTACCCGCGGCGCCGCCACCACGGAGGTGCTCAAGGACATCAACCTGACCATCGAAAAGGGCGAATACGTCTCGATCATCGGTCACTCCGGCTGCGGCAAGTCGACCCTGCTCAACATCATCGCCGGGCTCACCACCGCCACCACCGGCGGCGTCTTGCTGGAGAACCGCGAGGTGAATTCGCCGGGGCCCGATCGCGCGGTGGTGTTCCAGAACCACAGCCTGCTGCCGTGGTTGACCGTGTACGAGAACGTCAAGCTTGGCGTCGACAAGGTTTTTGCCAGGACCAAGACGAGGGCCGAGCGCGACGCCTGGGTGATGCACAATCTCAACCTCGTGCAGATGGCCCATGCCCGCGACAAGCGCCCGTCCGAAATCTCGGGCGGCATGAAGCAGCGCGTCGGCATTGCCCGCGCGCTCGCAATGGAGCCGAAAGTGCTTCTGCTCGACGAGCCCTTCGGCGCGCTCGACGCGCTGACCCGCGCCCATCTGCAGGATTCGGTGATGGCGCTGCATCAGAAGCTCGGCAACACCATTCTGATGATCACCCACGACGTCGACGAGGCCGTGCTGCTGTCCGACCGCATCGTGATGATGACGAACGGGCCCTCCGCGCGCATCGGCGAGGTGCTGGATGTGCCGCTCGCACGGCCGCGCAAGCGGCTCGAACTCGCGACCAACACGACGTATCTGAAGTGCCGGCAGCGCGTGCTCGAATTCCTTTACGAACGCCATCGCTTCGTCGAGGCCGCGTAACGCATCGTTAACGTGTGAAAACGTTGCGCCTAATTTTGAATCATCAAGCTCAATCCTTGTGCGTCGCACAGGGATTGAGCGAATCGCAAAATTTGCGTGCGAAATCAGCCTGCAAATATTTCGGTCAATTCGAATAAGCTGCTGAATTCCCTGTATTTCCCGATCGCGCGCAGTTGGCACGGAAGTTGAATTACCTTGTTCGACGCCAACGACGACGTCCCTCAACATCATCAATCAGCATCGTGAACTCGCCACCGGGGCCTGGCCTCGGAGCGCGCCTCCGTGGCCGGAGGCAGGGCCTGCAACGACGCAGCGGTGAGCCTAGAAGGGATATGCAATGACCGAGAGTCCCACCCCAAGTCACACTTGGATTTCTGACTGGCGCCCCGAAGACGAGGCGTTCTGGAATGCGGGCGGTAAGACCATCGCCCGGCGTAACCTGATCTGGTCGATCGTTGCCGAGCATATCGGCTTCTCGGTCTGGCTGATCTGGAGCATCGTCACCACCAAGCTGCCGCAGGCTGGATTCCACTACTCCACCGACGAGCTGTTTCAGCTCATCGCGGTGCCGGGGTTGATCGGCGCATTGATGCGCTTTCCCTACACGTTCGCGGTTACGACCTTCGGCGGCCGCAACTGGACCATTTTCAGCGCAGCCGTGCTGTTCATCCCGACGCTGTCGCTCGCCTATTTCGTGAGCCAGCCCGATACGCCGTTCTGGCTGATGCTGCTGGTGGCCTCCACCGCCGGTCTCGGCGGCGGCAATTTCGCCTCCAGCATGACCAACATCTCCTTCTTCTTCCCCGACCGGATGAAGGGCTGGGCGCTCGGCCTCAACGCCGCCGGGGGCAATATCGGCGTCTCCAGCGTGCAGCTGCTGACGCCGATCCTGATGACGCTCGCGGTCATCAATCTGTTCCAGGCCACGCCCGTCGACGGTGTCTTCCTCCAGAACGCCGGCCTGATGTGGGTGCTGCCGATCGCGATCGCGGTGTTCGGCGCAGTGTTCTTCATGAACAACCTCACCTCGGCCAAGTCGTCGATCAAGAACCAGCTCGCTGTGGTCAAGCGCAAGCACACCTGGATCATGGCCTATCTCTATATCGGCACGTTCGGATCCTTCATCGGCTACTCTGCCGCGTTTCCGCTGCTGATCAAGACTCAGTTTCCGACGGTGACGATCGGAATCGCGTTCCTCGGGCCTCTGGTCGGCTCGTTGTCGCGACCGCTTGGCGGCCTGCTCGCCGACAAGATCGGCGGCTCGGTCCTCACCTTCTGGAATTTCATGGCGATGGCTGCTGCGACGATCGGCGTGCTCTATTTCGTCGGGCACAAGGACTTCACCGGCTTCCTGTCGATGTTCCTGATCCTGTTCGTCACGACAGGCATCGGCAATGGCTCGACCTATCGCATGATCCCCTCGATCTTCCGCGAGCAGAACCTGTTCAAGGTGCGCGGCAAGGGCGACTCGGAGCGCGCAGTCGCGTTGAAGACCGCAAGCATCGAGAGCGGTGCAGCGGTCGGCTTCATCGGCGCGGTCGGTGCGGTCGGCGGCTATCTGATCCCGAGCGGCTTCGGCAAGTCGATCGCGATGACGGGCGGCCCGCAGCTCGCGCTCGCGATCTATCTCGGCTTCTACGCCTCCTGCCTCGCTCTGACCTGGTGGTTCTACCTGCGTCGCAGTCCGCAGGCTGAAGGCGCGCCAGGCCTTGCTGAGGCGCGGGTGTGACACTTGGTACGAAACTCGCTTCTCCCCGTACGGGGGAGAAGTCTCGCTGATGACGTTTGACCCATGAACCTTGTTCGCAACGGCGCGGACCAAGGCAAACCGAAACAGGCAGGAGAACATCATGACGCCCGAACAGATCACCCTTGTCCAGCAAAGCTTTTCCAAGGTCGCACCGATTTCAGAAGCAGCCGCCGTGCTGTTCTACGACCGCTTGTTCGAGGTGGCGCCGTCCGTGCGCGCGATGTTTCCCGAAGACATGACCGAGCAGCGCAAGAAGCTGATGGGCATGCTCGCCGCTGTCGTCAGTGGCCTGTCGAATCTCGAGACAATTCTTCCCGCGGCCTCGGCGCTCGCGAAGCGCCACGTCGCCTACGGCGCCAAGGCCGAGCACTATCCCGTGGTCGGCGCGACCTTGCTGTGGACCCTGGAGAAGGGGCTCGGCGAAGCCTGGACGCCTGAACTCGCAACCGCCTGGACCGACGCTTATGGCGTGCTGTCCGGCTACATGATTTCCGAGGCCTACGGCGCACAGTCGCAGGCCGCCGAATAGGAGATGCCTTGTGAGTGAGCCACTGGTCATCGTCGGTAACGGTATGGCGGCTGCGCGTCTGGTCGATGAACTCGCCAAGACTGCGCTCGGCCGCTACGCGGTTGCCGTCATCGGCGATGAGCCGCGGCTCGCTTACAATCGCGTGCTGCTCTCCTCCGTGCTGGCCGGCGAGACCGGCTCGCACGAGATCGAGCTCCGCCCGGCGGACTGGTGGCGTCATCGCGGCGTCACCGTGCGCTACGGCTATCGCGTCACCGAGATCGACACCGGCCGCCGCGAGCTCAAGATCGCGGGCGAAGAGAGCATGGAATATTCCAAGCTGGTGCTCGCCACCGGTTCGACGCCGCTGCGGCTCAACGTGCCGGGTGCTGATCTCGCCGGCGTGCACACGTTTCGCGACACGCGCGATGTCGACCTGCTGCTGACGCTGGCGGCCGCAAAGAAGCGCGTCGTCGTGGTCGGCGGCGGCCTGCTCGGACTTGAGGCAGCCTACGGCCTGGCGAAAGCCGGCGCGCCCGTGACGCTGCTGCATCTGATGGACCGGCTGATGGAGCGTCAACTCGATGGTCCGGCCGCCGATCTGCTCAAGACACTCGTGGAGCGCAAGGGCATTCGCATCCTGCTCAATGCCTCGACCGCCTGCATCCACGGCGAGCGTCACGTCGAAGCCGTCGAGCTCGCTGCCGGCAGCCGCATCGAGGCGGACGCCGTGATCTTCGCCGCCGGCATCAGGCCCAACGTTGCGCTGGCCAGGGACGCCGGCATCGCGGTCAACCGCGGCATCGTCGTCAACGACGAGATGCAGACGGCGTCTCCGGACATCTACGCGCTCGGTGAGTGCGCCGAGCATCGCGGCACCTGTTACGGACTGGTCGAGCCGGCCTACGAGCAGGCGCGGGTGCTGGCGCGGCATCTCGGCGGCCGTCCCGCCGCCTATCAGGGCAGCGTGGTCTCGACCAATCTGAAAGTGTCCGGCGTCAGCGTGTTCTCCGCCGGCGACTTCATGGGCGGGGAGGGCAGCGAAAGCCTGGTGCTCACCGACCGGACGCGGGGTACCTACAAAAAGCTCGTGGTTGCCGACGGCCGGCTCACTGGCGCCGTGCTGATCGGTGATACCGTCGATGCACTCTGGTATCTCGAGTTGATCCGCACCCGCGAGAAGATCGCAGGGATCCGCGCCGACATGATGTTCGGCCGCGCGCTCGCGCGTCCGTCCAAGGCGGCGTGAAGGAGGCTGCTTGATATGACGGCGATCGACCCAAACCTCCGCGCCACCAAAACGACCTGTCCCTATTGCGGCGTCGGCTGCGGCGTGCTCGCAACGCCTGACGGCACGGGTGGCGCTGCGATTGCGGGTGATCCCGATCATCCCGCGAATTTCGGCCGCCTGTGCTCGAAGGGCTCTGCGCTCGGCGAGACGGTCGGGCTCGAGAGCCGGCTGCTCTACCCGATGATCCGCTGCAAGGGCGTGCTGGAACGCGTGGCCTGGAGCGATGCGCTCGACCACGTCGCTCACCGCATGAAACACATCATTGCGCGCGATGGAGCGGACACGGTCGCGTTCTATCTGTCCGGCCAGCTGCTCACCGAGGACTATTACGTCGCCAACAAGCTGATGAAGGGCTTCGTCGGCACGGCGAATGTCGATACCAATTCGCGGCTCTGCATGTCGTCATCGGTCGCCGGCCACCGGCGCGCCTTCGGTGCCGACACCGTGCCGGGCTGCTACGAGGATCTCGACCAGGCCGATCTGCTGGTCTTCGTCGGCTCCAATGCGGCCTGGTGCCACCCGGTGCTGTTCCAGCGCATGGTGAAGAACCGGCAGGAGCGCGGCGCGCGGATGATCGTGATCGATCCGCGCCGGACCGACACCGCGAGCGATGTCGATCTGTTCCTCGGCCTCAAGCCCGGCACCGATACCGCGTTGTTCTCGGGCTTGTTCGTTCACCTCGTCGACAGCGGTGCGCTGGACCAGGACTACATCACGCAGAACACGTCGGGTTTCGACGATGCGCTGGCGCGCGCGCGCAACATCGCCGGCAGTGTCACCGCGACTGCGCTTGCGACGGGTCTGACCGAGCTGGACGTTGCCGCTTTCTTCAGGATGTTCCGCGAGACCGAGCGGGTCGTCACGCTCTACTCGCAAGGTGTCAACCAGTCGGCGCAGGGCACCGACAAGGTCAATGCGATCCTGAACTGTCATCTCGCCACGGGCCGTATCGGCAAACTCGGTGCCTCGCCGTTCTCGCTCACCGGCCAGCCCAACGCGATGGGCGGCCGCGAGGTCGGCGGGCTCGCCAATCAGCTTGCCGCGCACATGAACTTCACGCCGCCCGACATCGACCGTGTGCGGCGGTTCTGGAAGGCGCCGCGCATCGCCACCCACGAAGGGCTGAAGGCGGTGCAGCTGTTTGAGGCGATCAACCGCGGCGAGGTCAAGGCGCTCTGGGTGATGGGCACCAATCCCGCGGTCTCGCTGCCCGATGCGGATTTCGTGCGCGAGGCGCTGAAGAAGCTCGAGCTGTTCGTGGTGTCCGAAAATGTGCTCTCCAACGACACGGTCGAGGCGGGGCCGCATGTGCTGCTGCCTGCGCTGGCCTGGGGCGAGAAGTCGGGCACGGTGACCAATTCCGAACGCCGCATCTCGCGCCAGCGTTCGTTCCTCCCCGCACCCGGCGAGGCGCGCCCCGATTGGTGGATCCTCAGCGAGACCGCAAAACGCCTCGGCTTCGGCGACAGTTTTAATTACAAATCCGCGGCCGATATCTTCCGCGAACACGCCGCGCTCTCGGCGTTCGAGAACAATGGCAGCCGCGATTTCGACATCGGCGCGCTGACGTCGCTGTCCGACGAGGACTTCGACGCCTTGAAGCCCGTGCAATGGCCTGCGCGCGAGGGCGAAGCGCCGGGCGAGCGCTTCTTCGCGAAAGGTGGCTTCTTCACCAATGACGGCAAGGGCCGTTTCGTCGCGCCGGAGGTGCCGGCGCTGCGCGGCGAGACCAGTCCGTCGCGACCCCTGCGGCTCAACACCGGCCGCATCCGCGACCAGTGGCACACCATGACGCGCACGGGGCTGAGCAAGCGGCTCGGCGCGCATCTGCCCGAGCCGTTCGTCGAGATCCATCCCGACGATGCCAACAAATACAGCATCGCCCATGACGGCTTTGCCCGCATCACCACCGACTACGGTCAGTGCATTTTGAAGGCCGTCGTCAGTGATCGGCAGCAGCGCGGCATGCTGTTCGCGCCCATCCACTGGAGTGCGATGAACGGTTCGCACGGCCGCGTTGGTGCGCTGGCCGCGCCGTTCACCGATCCGTTCTCCGGACAGCCGGAGTCGAAGGCGACGCCGGCTGCGATCGCGCCCTATGAGTACGTCTTCCGCGGCTTTGCGCTGTCGCGAAAACAGCTTCACCTCCCGCCGAACCTGCTGTGGACCCGCGTCACGGTCACAGGCGGCTTCGGCTATCTCTTCGCCGACAATGCTGATCTGTCGCGCTGGCCGGCCTGGCTCGACGGCGTCGCCGGCGAAGACGTCGCCGACTACCGCGATTTCGGCGGCGGCGTTTATCGCGCAGCCTCGTTCACGGGCGATCGCATCGAGACCTGCCTGTTCGTCGGCCCCGCCCACGATGCCGGCGATTGGGAGGTGGTGAAGAGCGTATTCGCGGCCGATCGCGTCACCGACGATCAGCGCCGCATGCTGCTATCGGGCAAGTCCAGCGAAGGCGCCACCTCGACCGGCCCGATCGTCTGCGCCTGCTTCGGCGTCGGCCGCGGCACCATCTGCGACACCATCGCAAGCGGCGCCCGCACCGCCGCCGAGATCGGCGTCAAGCTCAAGGCCGGCACCAATTGCGGTTCCTGCATCCCCGAACTGAAGCGGCTGATTGCGACGACGGAGATCGCACCGGCGAAGCAGGCCAAGCTCGCGGGCGCGGCGGGCTAGGGCACTACTCTCTCCGTCGCCATTGCGAGCGCAGCGAAGCAATCCGGAGTCCCGCCGCGGTGACAGTCTGGATTGCTTCGCTACGCTCGCAATGACGGTGCTTGTTGAGGCGGAATGCCCATTTCCCCCAACACAGCCATGCCGCTGCCCCAATCGACGCACTCGCGATTGTGCCCTATATTGCCGCGCTCCCCCCTCAACAATCATAAAAACCAAAATGTACCTGGAAACGCCGCCGCGCCTGATCGAAACCAAGGTCTTTTCCGCCATGCCCGACAATTTCCGCCGCAAGGGCGTGCGGACGGATTGGGCTGACGCCAATCGGCCGGGCGTGCCGACCGATAGCTTCATCGAAGGCCCGTCGTTCGACAGGGACGGCAATCTCTACGTCGTCGACATTCCCTTTGGTCGCATCTTCCGCATCGCACCGGATGGGACGTGGTCGCTCGTCGTCGAATATGAGGGCTGGCCGAACGGGCTGAAGATCGCGGCTGACGGCCGCATCCTGGTGGCCGATTACATGCACGGCATCATGGAGCTCGACGCCAAGGCCGGCCGCATCAAGCCCGTCCTCACCGCGCGCAATTCGGAATCGTTCCGCGGCTGCAACGATCTGCATCTCGCCTCCAATGGCGACATCTATTTCACCGACCAGGGTCAGACCGGCCTGCATGACACAAGCGGCCGTGTCTATAAGCTGGCGCCGAACGGCCGGCTCGATTGTCTTGTTGACACCGGCATCAGCCCGAACGGGCTGGTGCTTGATCCGACCGAGACCGTGCTGTTCGTCGCCATGACGCGCGACAACGCGGTATGGCGCCTGCCGTTCATGAAGGATGGCAGCGTGTCGAAGGTCGGCCGCTTCTGCTCGCTGTTCGGCACATCAGGCCCCGATGGCATGACCATGGATGCGAGCGGCCGCCTGTTCGTCGGCCACGCCTCGCTCGGTCATGTTTTCGTGTTCGCACCGAATGGTGAATTGATCGCGCGGATCAAGTCCTGCGCGGGGCCGAACTGCACCAATGTCGCCATCGGTGGCGCGAAGAAGGATCGGCTCTATATCACGGAGTCAGCGACCGGCAGCGTGCTGGTTGCGGACATCAGTGGTCTGTAGAGCATTGGAAGGAACGAACATGAACACAAAGCCCTTCGGCAAGACCGGCGCCAATGTCTCCGTGATCGGGCAGGGCACCTGGTATCTCGACCATGGCGATCGCAAGCGTGCGATCGCGGCGCTGCAGCGCGGGCTCGATCTTGGCATGACCCATATCGACACCGCCGAGATGTATGGCGATGCCGAGCTCGTCATTGCCGATGCGATCGCCGGCCGTCGCGAAGAGGTGTTCCTGGTCTCAAAGGTGCTGCCGAGCAATGCCTCGCGCCGCGGCACCGTCACCGCTTGCGAGCGCTCTCTGAAGCGGCTGAAGACGGATCGTCTCGATTGCTATCTGCTGCACTGGCGCGGATCGTATGACCTTGAAGACACCGTCGCTGCGTTCGAGGAACTGGTGAAAGCCGGCAAGATCAAATCCTGGGGCGTTTCCAATTTCGACGCCGACGATCTCGACGAAATCCTCGATGTCTCCGGCGAAGGCAAGATCGCCTGCAATCAGGTGCTCTATCATCTGAAGGAACGTGCGATCGAGCACGCCGTCATCCCCTGGTGCGAGAAGCACGGCGTCGCCGTCGTCGCCTATTCACCGTTCGGTCACGATGATTTCCCTGACGAGCGCAGCAAAGGCGGCGCCGTGCTTGCGCGCATTGCGGAGGCCCGTCGCGCGACACCGCGTCAGGTCGCGCTGAGCTTTCTCACCCGTGCAACTACGGTGTTCGCGATCCCGAAGGCATCGTCCGCGGAACATGCCGGCGAAAATGCGGCCGCCGGCGATCTCGTGCTGACGAAGGACGAGATTTCGGCGCTGGATGCGGCGTTTCCGCGCGGTCCGAAGCCGCGCGGCCTGCCCATGCTGTAGTGCACAAAGGCCTATTATTAATGGAGTATTGACGCGCGCGGACCTGAGCGCATATCGGCATCCTGTTTTCGGAAGTTGTGAAAGCGGCGCATTTGTCGTTTTTTACGACCGCTCCCGAATCGTCGTTTTCCCAGGTTTTAGCCGTGACACCGCCGCCCGCCGCAGCCGCAAGGCTCGACAGTATTTCCATGCCCTTGCCGGAGAAGAAGCAGCAGGCTCGCCGCGCGCCTGCGCGCGTTGATCATCCCTTCAAGGGCATCGCGCTGGTCCTGCTGTCGACGGTGTTTCTCGGCTGCTCCGACGTCACCGCGAAATATCTCTCGACCAGCCTGCCGTCGATCGAGATCACCTGGATCCGCTTCGTTACTTTCGCGCTGATGTTCGCGCCGGTGATGCTGCCGGGCTCGCCGCTGCATGCCATGCGTACCGAGCGTCTCGGGCTGCAATTGATACGCGGCGTCGCACTGCTCGGCTCCTCGCTGTTCTTCATCACCGGCTTGCGCTTCCTCCCCATCGCGGAAGCCTCCGCCACTGGCTTCGTCTCGCCGCTGTTCGTCACCGCGCTCTCGATCATCTTTCTCAGCGAGAAGGTCGGCATGCGCCGCTGGATCGCGACGGCGATCGGACTGATGGGCGTGATGATCATTCTGCGGCCGGGCTCGAGTGCTTTCCACGTCGCTGCCTTCTTCCCGATCGTTTCGGCGTTCTGCTGGGCTGCCGCGCTGATCATGACGCGCATGATGAGCGGGCGGGAAGCCGTCGTCACCACGATGGCGTACTCGGCGCTCACCGGCGTTGCGATCCTGAGCGTGATGGTGCCGTTCGTCTGGGTCACGCCGACCTGGACAGGCATCGGGCTCGGTATTCTGATCGGTCTCGCCTCCACGATCGGCCAGTGGATCGTCGTGCTCGCCTATCGCTACGGCGACGCCTCGGTGCTGGCGCCGTTCTCCTACACGCAGTTGCTGTGGGTTAGCATTCTGGGCTTCTTCCTGTTCGGCGAGCTGCCGGATGTCTGGACTGTCACGGGCGCGGCCTTCATCGTCGCCAGCGGTCTCTACATTGCCCATCGCGAGCGCATCCGCCGCGCCCAGCTGCTGGTGCTGGAAGAGCGTTCTCCGAACCCCTGACGCAAGTCCAGGCGTCCCTGTTCATGCCATCAACGGCTCCAACGATATGGGAGGAGCCGAATGCGCGCTGCAATTTTCAGGAACGGTGAGATTGTCGTCGACCGGATGGCCGAGCCGAAGCCGGGCCCCGGCCAGGTGCTGGTCAAGACGCTCGCCTGCGGCATTTGCGGCTCCGACCTGCACGCGCGCCAGCACGCGCCACGAATGGTGGAGATGGCGAAGAAGACCGGGCGACCACCGATGGATCTGTCGCGCGACGTCGTGTTCGGCCACGAGTTCTGTTGCGAGATCGTCGACTATGGCTCCGGCACGACGCGCAAGCTCAAGCCGGGCACGCATGTGTGCTCGCTGCCCGCGCTGCTGACGCCGGAGGGCATCAAGGGCATCGGCTATTCCAACGACTTTATCGGCGGCTATGCAGAGCAGATGCTGCTCAGCGAGCCGCTGCTGCTGGAGGTGCCGAACGGCCTTGCGCCGGAACATGCCGCACTGACCGAGCCGCTCGCGGTCGGTGTTCACGCGGTGGCGAAAGCGAACATCAGCGGCGGCGAGGTGCCGCTCGTGATCGGCTGCGGTCCGGTCGGGCTCGCGGTGATCGCCGCACTCAAGATCAAGGGCCTGCATCCAATCGTTGCCGCCGACTATTCGCCGGCGCGCCGCGCGCTCGCAGCTCAGCTTGGCGCCGACATCATCGTCGATCCCCGTATATCGCAACCCTATGCGACCTGGGCCGAGCACGCGCAGATGTCGGAGGCGGAGAAGGCGGCGCGACCGCCGCTCCAGGCCATGTTGCCGGCGCTGAAGCCCGCGGTCATCTTCGAGTGCGTCGGCGTGCCCGGCCTGCTGCAGCAGGTGTTCGAGGGCGCGCCGCGCGATGCCAAGATCGTCGTGGTCGGCGTCTGCATGGAGAGCGACAAAAGCGAACCCATGCTCGGCATCATGAAGGAGCTCAACGTCCAGTACGTGCTCGGCTACACGCCGGAGGAGTTTTCGGCATCGCTCCGTCTGATCGCCGAAGGGCAGGTGGATGCAGCCGCCATGGTGACGGCGGAAGTGGGCATCGACGGTGTCGCCAAGGCGTTTGCCGATCTCGCCAATCCCGAGGGGCACACCAAGATCATCGTGCGGCCGTGGAAATAGCGAACGGCTGAAGTACGGCGCCATCGGATTTTTGCGCGACATCGGCATGGCCCATCTGGGCGATCACGGCCCGGCGGTCGACGATCGCCTGATGGAATTGCGCCAGCACGAGGCCGAAGGCGGCGAGATCGCCGTCCTCGATGGCCCCGTCTTCGTGACAGGCCAGTGTCTCACGCAGGATGTCGTCGGCCGCGCTTTGCATCGCCGCGAGATCGTCCACTGACGTCGCTTCGCGCACACTCGTGATCGCGGTCAGCAGGCGGTCGCGATGCAGTGCGTTCTCGCTGCGCTCCTCGCGCCGCAGATAATGCCGCAGCCATGCGGCAACCGAGCCGAGGCCGGAGAGCAGCAGAACCACGCCCCAGATGTAGTCGCTGTACCTGTCCATGAAACTGCGTTCGTTGCCGTCGATATAGGCGGCGGCTCCCGCATGTGCCGGCAGCGCGGCATCCTTGTCGGTGTCGGGTTTCTGGATGTGGCTGGCGCCGGGCAACTCCTTGACCAGCGACGGCTTGATCGTAAACAGCTCGCGGGTGAAGGCAGCCACCGCGTCTTCAGACAGCGAACTTGGCGCCACGATGAGATGATTGACGGCGATGGTCTCGATCTTGTCGTCGGGCCGCTGCGGTGTCGCCGCAAATGCGCCGGCCGGGATTTCCTCGGACTCATAGAGCGGGTGCCGCTCGGCAATGGCCTCGGAGACGTCGACCGGGAGGAACTTCGGATCGCCACGCAGGCGCGTGGTGGCGGCAATCGTCTCGGCGATGACCTTGTCGTCGAGCGCGCCCACCATCATGAAGGCATCGAGCGTGGTGTCCTGGGTCATCTCGGAGATGCGGTCCGTGCCGACCTGGGTGGTCGTCACTTTCTGCGGATTGACGCCGGACTCGGCCAGGATGACGCGCAGCAGATTGGGATTGGCATCGCCGAGGCCGACGATGCCGATGCGGCGGCCGCTGAGCGAAGCGATGTCCGTGACCTTCGACTTGGCCGCGCCCTTGCGCCCCGTCGGCGCCCACAGCACCACAAAGTTCCGGCGCAGGATCGCAACGGAATTCGCGTCGGAGGGCATGGGGAGGTCGCCGCGCGCGACCGCGAGGTCGGCCTTGCCGCCGCCGAGCAGATTGAGGCTTTGCAGCGTGCCGTCTGTCTCGATCGGCGTCAGCCGCACGGTGCCGCTTTTCGCCTCGATCGCCTTGGCGATGGCCAACACCAGCGCCTGGTCGTCGCTGCCGGCAGGTCCAACGGCGATGCGCAGCGTCGCCGGCTGCCAGAGCCAATAGGCAAGTGCGAGCGCGACCGTCAGAAGCGACAAGAGGCTCGCCAGCGCAAGCCAGGGGCCAAAGCGATAGCGGCGGCGGGAGGGGACGCTCCTCGTTACGCTCAGATCGCTCGGCACGGGCATCTCGCTTTTCTCATCGGCAAGCTCGCCCGCCGCTCAACGCGGCGGGTGCCGTCAGTATTTCGAAGGCACGTACATCTCCGTCGGGATCGGGCCGCGGTGATAGTCGGGATTGCGCACGCGCGGCGGCAGCACCACGGGCGCGCGGCCGACCTCCTGGTAGGGGATCTGGCTCAGAAGATGCGCGATGCAGTTGAGCCGCGCGCGTTTCTTGTCGACGGCGTCGACGATCCACCACGGTGAGTCCGGCAGATGCGTGTGCTCCAGCATGGTCTCCTTGGCCTTGGTGTAGGCTTCCCAGCGGCTGCGTGCCTCGACGTCCATCGGGCTCAGCTTCCACTGCTTGAGCGGATCCTTGATGCGCATGGTGAAGCGGAACTGCTGCTCGTCGTCGGTGATGGAGAACCAGTACTTGATCAGAATGGTTCCCGAGCGGATCAGCATCCGCTCGAATTCCGGCACCGACTGAAAAAACTCCTGATACTGCTCGTCGGTGCAGAAGCCCATCACGCGCTCGACGCCGGCGCGATTGTACCAGCTGCGGTCGAACAGGACCATTTCGCCGCCCGCGGGCAGATGTGAGACGTAGCGCTGGAAATACCATTGCGTGCGCTCGCGCTCGCTCGGCGCCGGAAGCGCTGCGACGCGGCAGATGCGGGGATTGAGGCGTTGGGTGATGCGCTTGATGACGCCGCCCTTGCCGGCGGAGTCGCGGCCTTCGAACAGCACGACGACCTTCTTCTTCTCGCCCTGCACCCAGTCCTGCAGCTTGACCAGCTCGCCCTGGAGCCGGAGCAGCTCCCGGAAATAGAGCCTTCGGTCAACCGTTGGGTGGATCGCGTCGGTCTCGTCCAGGAGCTCGTCGAGACGGGCATCATCCAGCTCCATCTCCAGCTCCTCGTCGAGATCGTCGGCCATCTCCTGGATGATGCGCTCGCGCTTGGCGGTCTGGGCGGTGCGGTCGGATGCGGTCATGGGTCCTTCTCTCGGCTCAGGTGCCTGTCACCCACGACCATCGACGGGGTTTATTGCGTCCATGTGGACACCGGCGGCCGGCCGGTTCCGAAATGGCCCGCAGGGCCGTCAGACCGGCAGCGCGATCGAATATTTGACCTGGCTCAGCGCAAAGCTCGACTCGATCGATGCGATGCCGTCGAGCCGGGTCAGCTTGGTCTTCAGGAATGTCTCGTAGGAGGCGAGGTCGGCTGCCACCACGCGCAGGAGGTAGTCGCGGTTGCCGGTCATCAGATAACATTCCAGCACCTCGTCCCATTTCGAGATGGCGCGGGCGAAGCGATTCAGATCCTCCTCCTTCTGCCGCGCCAGCTTGATCGAGATGAACACGCTGACATGCAGCCCCAGCGCTTTCTGGTCCACGGTTGCGATATAGCGTGAGATGACGCCGCGTTCTTCCAGCAGCTTGACCCTGCGATGGCAGGGCGAGACCGAGAGCCCGACCTTGTCGGCGAGCTCCTGCATGGTCAGCCGGCTGTCGTTCTGGAGAGAGCTGAGGATCTTGCGGTCGATGGCGTCGAGCTCAGGCATTGGGATGGAACCTGTGTTTGGTCGGATTTCATTGGTAAAATATCCCAATATTCGGCGGTATGGCGCGAAAAATTGAGAAATCTGGCGCCGCCCGCAGGCGTATCATCGCTTGACCTGTTTTCCGGGAGCATTGCCATGCCCGTTGATTCCGCCCGTCTCGACACATTGACCGCGCTCGCCCGCAAGGCGCTGTGGCTGTCGTCATGGACCATCCACCACGCCAACCATGTTCGCTCGAACACGGATGGACTGAAGGTCGGAGGACACCAGGCCTCGTCCGCCTCGCTCGCGACCATCATGTCGGCGCTGTATTTCAGCGTGTTGCGGCCTGAGGACCGCGTCGCGGTGAAGCCGCATGCGAGCCCGGTGTTCCACGCCATCCAGTATCTGTTCGGCCGGCAGAGCCGCGAGAAGCTGGAGAATTTCCGCGGCTTCAAGGGCGCGCAGTCCTATCCCTCGCGCACCAAGGACGTCGACGACGTCGATTTCTCGACCGGCTCGGTCGGTCTCGGCGTCGCGCAGACGCTGTTTGCCTCGCTGGTGCAGGATTACGTCAAGGCGCATGGCTGGATGAAGGATCGCCGCGAAGGGCGGATGATCGCGCTCGTCGGCGACGCCGAGATGGACGAGGGCAACATCTTCGAAGCCTTGGCCGAAGGCTGGAAGCACGGCCTGCGCAACACCTGGTGGGTGGTCGACTATAACCGCCAGTCACTCGACGCCGTCGTGCGTGAAGGTCTCTGGGAAAAGTTCGAGACCATGTTCCGCAATTTTGGCTGGGACGTGGTGATCGTGAAATACGGCCGCCTGATGCGCGAGGCTTTTGCCGAGCCCGGCGGCGAGGCGCTGAAGCGCTGGATCGACAATTGCCCGAACGCGCTCTATGCGGCGCTGTGTTTCCAGGGTGGCGTGGCCTTCCGCAAGCATTTGCACGACGAGATCGGCGACCAGGGGCCGATCACGAAGCTGATCGACAAGCGCACCGACGAGGAGTTGCTGGCGCTGATGTCGAATCTCGGCGGCCACGACATGGCGAGCATGCTGGAGGCGTTCGAATCGATCGACCATGATCGCCCGGTCTGCTTCATCGCCTACACCATCAAGGGCGTCGGCCTGCCGTTCCAGGGCCACAAGGACAACCATGCCGGCCTGATGACGGTCGCGCAGATGGAGAAATATCGCGAGAGCCAGAACATCCGTCCCGGCCACGAATGGGACAAGTACGAAGGCCTCACGCAAAGTGCCGCCGAGCTCGACACCTTCCTCGCGCGCGTGCCGTTCAACAAGGACGGCCGCCGGCTCACCGCGCCGGTCGTCGAGGTGCCGCAGCAACTCGCCTTCAGGCCGTCGCCGCAGATGTCGACGCAACAGGGCTTTGGCCTCGTGCTGAACGAGATCGCGCGCGGCGACAGCGAACTGGCACAACGGATCGTCACGACCTCGCCCGATGTCACCGTCTCGACCAACCTCGGCCCGTGGGTGAACCGGCGCGGCCTGTTCGCGCGCGGTGAGAAGGCGGATTTATTCCGTAGCGAGAAAATCCCATCCACCTTCAACTGGGACTTCTCGCCCAAGGGCCAGCATCTCGAGCTTGGCATCGCCGAGATGAACCTGTTCATCATGCTCTCGGCGCTCGGTCTGTCGCACCAGATCAACGGCGCGCGGCTGCTGCCGGTCGGCACGCTCTACGATCCCTTCATCGAGCGTGGCCTCGATGCGCTGAATTACGCCTGCTACCAGGATGCGCGCTTCATGGTGGCTGCGACGCCATCCGGCATCACGCTCGCGCCGGAGGGCGGCGCGCACCAGTCGATCGCGACGCCGCTGATCGGTATGGCGCAGGACGGGCTCGCCTCGTTCGAGCCGGCCTTTGTCGACGAGCTCGCCGTGATCATGGGCTGGGGTTTTGAGCACATGCAGCGCGATCCCGGCGAGGGGGGCTCGGTCTATTTGCGGCTGTCGACGCGCTCGATCGAGCAGGCGCAGCGGATCATGACGCCGGAACTGCAGCAGGGCATCACCGACGGCGCCTATTGGCTGCGCAAGCCTGGGCCCAATGCCGAACTCGTGATTGCCTATACCGGCGCGGTCGCGCCCGAAGCGATCGAGGCGACCGGTTTCATCGGGGAGAGCCGCCGCGACATCGGATTGCTGGCGATCACCTCGGCGGATCGCCTGCATGCGGGCTGGACTGCCGCGCGAAAATTGCGGCGCGACCGGCGTGGCGTGCAGCATCTCAGCCACATCGAAAAGCTGCTGGCGGGGCTCACCCGCGACTGTGGCATCGTGACAGTGATCGACGGCCATCCGGCCTCACTCGGCTGGCTCGGCAGCGTCCGCGGCCATCGCGTCGAGGCGCTCGGCGTCGAGCAGTTCGGCCAGACCGGCACCATCGCTGACCTCTATCGGCACTATGGCATCGATGCGAATGCCATCATCGATGCGGCGGAAAGCCTCACCACCGGCGCGCCCGTGCTTCATCGCAAGATGGCGGTGTAGTTCTCCATCGTCGTCCTGGCGAAAGCCAGGACCCATACTCCGCGGGCGTGATTGTAGGTCGCAGGTGGTGGACGCTGGCGTAAAACAACTCAGCTCGGTGGTAATGGGTCCTGGCTTTCGCCAGGACGACATTCAAGACCTTGCCTCGTTCCCGCCATCGGCTCATATAACCTCCGTCCGCCGCAACGCTGGCCCCGCATATGGCGGGTTCAATTGCCGGCGCTTTCGTGCAAGGATGCCTGCCGAAACGCCCCCCAAGCCCCCAAGAAGAGGTTAACGATGGTCAATCGCATGCAATTCTACATCGACGGCGCCTGGGTCGATCCCGCCGTCAAGAAGTCCACCCCGGTCGTCAATCCGGCGACGGAAGAGGCGATGTACGAGATTGCGCTCGGCTCGAAGGCTGACGTGGACAAGGCTGTCGCCGCCGCCAAGCGCGCCTTTGCAACGTTCTCCCAGACCAGCCGTGACGAGCGCGTCGCGCTGCTCACCAAAGTCATCGAAGTCTACAAGGGCCGCCTCAAGGAAATCGGCGCTGCCGTGTCCGACGAAATGGGCGCGCCGCTGCCGATGGCTGAAAAGCTCCAGGCCGGCGCCGGCCTCGGCCATCTCATGACCACGCTCGACGTGCTCAAGAACTATCATTTCGAGGAGCCGATCGGCACCGCCATGGTGCTGCGCGAGCCGGTCGGTGTGGTCGGCATGATCACGCCCTGGAACTGGCCGCTCAATCAGATCGCCTGCAAGGTCGCGCCCGCGCTCGCCGCCGGTTGCACCATGATCCTGAAGCCGTCGGAGTTCACGCCGACCTCGGCGCTGATCTTCGCGGAAATCCTCCATGAAGCCGGCGTGCCGAAGGGCGTGTTCAACCTCGTCAACGGCCTCGGCCCCGAGGTCGGCGCCGCCATGAGCGAGCACCCCGACATCGACATGATCTCCTTCACCGGCTCGACCCGCGCCGGCATCGACGTCGCCAAGCGTGCGGCGCCGACCGTGAAGCGCGTCAGCCAGGAGCTCGGCGGCAAGTCGCCGAACGTCATCCTCGAAGGCGCCGACCTCACGAAGGCGGTAACCGGCGGCGTGATGCACATGTTCAACAACTCCGGCCAGTCCTGCAACGCGCCCTCGCGCATGATCGTGCCGCTGTCGAAGATGAAGGAAGTCGCCGCGATCGCGAAGGCTGTCGCCGACAAGACCAAGGCGGGCGATCCGCGCGCCGAAGGCACCACCATCGGCCCGGTCGTCAACCGCGGCCAGTGGGACAAGATCCAGGCGCTGATCAAGAAGGGCATCGACGAGGGCGCAACGCTCGTCGCCGGCGGCCCGGGCCTGCCCGAAGGCGTCAACAAGGGCTTCTATGTCCGCCCGACCATCTTCGCCGACGTCACCCCCGAGATGACGATCGCCCGTGAGGAAATCTTCGGACCGGTGCTGACCATCCTCGGCGCCAAGGACGAAGCCGAGGCCGTGCACATCGCCAACGACACGCCGTACGGCCTGGCTGGCTATGTCTCCGGCGCTTCGGTCGAGGACGCCAAGCGCGTCGGTCGCCAGATCCGCGCCGGCAACGTCAATCTCCAGGGCGTGCCCAACGACCGCACCGCGCCGTTCGGCGGCTACAAGCAGTCGGGCAACGGCCGCGAGTGGGGCAAGTACGGCCTCGAGGACTTCCTCGAAGTGAAGGCGGTTGCGGGCTTCAACGCGGCGTAAGTTTTTAGCGCCTGAACAGAATGACGCCGGAGCGGGCAACCGCTCCGGCGTTTTTCTTTCCGTCATTGCGAGCGAAGCGAAGCAATCCAGAATCCCACCGCGGAGACAGCCTGGATTGCTTCGTCGCTTCGCTCCTCGCAATGACGGAAGACGGTGCCGTAGGGTGGGCAAAGCGAAGCGTGCCCACGTCTTCGCGACCGCGACGGCGTGATGGTGGGCACGTCGCTTACGCTCCTTTGCCCACCCTACGAGACCATCGCGCGCGGAGCGACTATCCGCCCACCGCGCCCTGCGTGTTCACATACAGCGCGTAGATCGACTGGCTTGCCGCCATGAACAGGCGGTTGCGCTTGACGCCGCCGAAGCAGAGATTGGCGCAGCGTTCGGGCAGTGCGATGCGGCCGATCATGACGCCGTCGGGCGCAAACACCACGACGCCGTCGAGCTCGGGATCGCCCATGCCCCAGCCGCACCAGAGATTGCCGTCGATGTCGCAGCGCATGCCGTCCGGCGTGCCCGGACCGGCGTCGATGTGCACGCGCTTGTTGGAGATCGCGGTGCCATCTGCCGAGACGTCATAGGCGAGGATCTTGCGGTTCGGCACGCCGCGCGATTCCACCACATAGAGAATCTTCTCATCCGGCGAGAAGCACAGCCCGTTCGGCCCAAGCACGCCCTCGGCGACGACAGTCGCCTTGCGCGTCGCGGGATCGAGCCGATAGACGTTCGGGTCGATCTCCGGGTCTGCCTTGTAGCCCTCGTAATTGCCGAGCAGGCCGAAGGTCGGATCGGTGAACCAGATCGAGCCGTCGGACTTCACCACGATGTCGTTCGGCGAGTTGAGCCGCTTGCCGTCGAAGGAATCCATCAGGACCGTGATCTCGCCGTCATATTCGGTGCGGGTCACGCGACGGCCGCCGTGCTCGCAGGTGACCAGCCGGCCCTGGCGATCCCTGGTGTTGCCATTGGCGAAATTGGAGGGCTTTCGGAAAACCGACACCGCGCCGGTCTCTTCCTCCCATTTGATGATGCGCTGGTTCGGGATGTCGCTGCACAAGAGATACCGCCCGTCGCCGAACCACACCGGCCCTTCGGCCCAGCGCAGGCCGGTTGCCAGCCGCTCCACCGCCGACAATTTCAACCAGTATTTTTCGAAGCGGGGGTCCAGTGCTTTTATCGCGGGATCGGGGTAACAGGTCGCCGGCTGCCAGCCTGGCCGCTCCTGCGTGTGGGACGATGCCTCATTCATGTCGGTTCTCTCGTTTCGTTCCCTCTGGACATTCCTGCTATCATTAGAGACACGTGACCGCAAATTGGTCACCAACGGCGAGGGAAGACATGCCGCGTATTTTGATGACGGGAGCTGCGGGCGGAATCGGCACGAGCCTGCGAAAGCTGCTGCCGCCGATCTATCCTGACCTCCTGCTCTCCGACATCAAGCCGCCGGCCGATCTCGGCGCGAACGAGCAGTTCAAGGCGGCGGACCTCGCTGATCTCGCGCAGTGCGAGGCGATCTGCGAAGGTGTCGACGGCATCATCCATTTCGGCGGCTATTCGGTCGAAGGCACGTGGGACCAGATCCTTCAGGCCAACATCATCGGCGGCTACAATCTGTTCGAGGCCGCGTATCGCAAGGGCGTCAAGCGCGTGGTGTTCGCATCCTCGAACCACGCCGTCGGCTTCTATCCGCGCCACCACAGGATCGGCACCGACGTCACCCCGCGCCCGGACGGGCGCTACGGCGTCAGCAAGGTGTTCGGCGAGGCGGTCGGCGCGCTCTATGCCGACAAGCACGGGCTGAAGGTGACGTGCCTGCGCATCGGCAATTTCGGCGACATGCCGCTCGACCAGCGCCGGATGTCGATCTGGCTGAAGCCGGAAGATTTGGTGCAGCTCTGCCAGATCGGACTTGAGCATCCCGACATCCATTTCGAGGTTTTCTACGGCGCCTCCCTGAACGATCGCGCCTGGTGGGACAACAGTCGTGCCTACGAATTCGGCTATCGCCCCACCGGCCGCTCCGAGGATTTCCGCGAGCACGCCATGGCCGAGCAGGCCAAGCTGAAGCCGGATTCGGTCGGCGATTATTTTCAGGGCGGCACGTTCTGCAGCAACGAGTTCGACGGCGATGAAAGCCGGATTATCGATTGGAATAAGCGGTAGCGCTTGACGTCGTGGCCGGGCTGGTCCCGGCCATGACGGCTCATTGACTTGGATCAACGTTGCTCCCGTCGTCTGGCTTTCGATCGGTGCGATCGGAATTCGGTAACGTCGCACTGATCACAGCTCAGGGCGGCGGCGAGAGCCAAGACAATGAAAATCAAATTGTCAGTCGTCGCGATGCTTGCGACGATCGCATCAGGACCGACGCGGGCGGCAGCGCTCAGCGATGCCGAAGCGACGTTCCTCGACCAGCTCGTCACAGCGTCCGCGGTGCTCGAACAGCGATGCGTCGGCTACGAGGTCGATGGCGCGGGCGGCGTTCAACTCGGCGCCCGGCTTCTCGGCAGCACGAATGCGGCGATGGCCATGATCGATGCCTATTCCGCGGCGATAAAGGCTCACGACGGCGAGAGCTACGATCCCGGCAAGTTTCGTCCCGAGGTGTTCGAGGCGGCCAGCAAGGCGATCAAGCGCGTCCTGGCGGATTTGATCAAAGATCCGAAAGGGGCTTGCGCGGACTACGGCGATGCCGGCGTGGATCGCGGTCTGTTGAGGCGGTACTGAACGTAAGTATGGCCTAGCGCTAGCCCTCCCCCGCAATCCTTGCCAGATAATCCGCCTTGCTGAACTGCATGTGATCCACGCACAGCTGTGCCAGCGCCCAGCTATCGCGGCCTTTCAACAGCTCGATCATCAGCTCGTGCTGGCGGCGCGATTGCGCCAGGCCATCGCGGTCGGCGAGGTTTTTCGCGCGCATCGGCAGCGTCAGGCTCATATAGTCCTGCAGCGAGCGCACCAGATAAGGATTGCCGCAGGCTGCGAACAGCGCGACGTGGAAGGCGTCGTTGGCCTCGTGGATGCCGCGCAGGTCGCGGATGTCGGCCTTCGCGCAATAGTCGCGTTGCAAGGCGGTCAGCTCGTCGATCAGGCCTTGCGGCGCGGGCAGGGGGATCATCAGCGCGGCCTGCCGCGTCAGCATCTCCCTGACTTCGTAGATCTGCCGGACCTCCTCGGCGGAATAGAACCGCACGGTGGCGCCGACATTTTTTTCGCGGCGGACGATGCCGCGGCGCTCGGCGTCCACCAGCGCTTGGCGCACGAAGTGTCTGGAGGTGCCGTAAGCCGACATTAGCGCGTCCTCGGTCAGGCGCGCGCCCGGTGCGAGGCGGCCGAAGATGATGTCTTCTTCCAGCCGCGCGACGACGTCGTCCGGATCGTCGCGCCTGATAGCCATGGCATCTGCGGTGCGAATGTCGGACATGCCCTCAGCCTCCGGCGCCTCGCCGGTCCGCCTTGTGGAGCAGGGCGAGCCCGGATTGTCAATAATTTGTGTCCGATGGCGCGTCTGAGGCCAGAAAGCGCGGCGATCCGGCCCTATCTTATTGACAATCGGGGGGCAGGCTGTACCACAATGGCAGCGAAGGAGTGGCATGATGACGAGTGGTTTGCGCAAGGGTCTGACGAGCTATGGCGATGCCGGCTTCTCGCTGTTCCTGCGCAAGGCGTTCATCAAGGCCATGGGCTATTCCGACGACGCGCTCGAGCGTCCGATCGTCGGCATCACCAACACCTATAGCGACTACAATCCCTGCCACGGCAACGTCCCGCAGATCATCGAGGCCGCCAAGCGCGGCGTGATGCTGTCGGGCGCGATGCCGTTCGTGTTTCCGACCATCTCGATCGCCGAGAGCTTTGCGCATCCGACCTCGATGTATCTGCGCAATCTGATGGCGATGGACACCGAGGAGATGATCCGGGCCCAACCGATGGATTCGGTGATCGTGATCGGCGGCTGCGACAAGACGCTTCCGGCGCAGGTGATGGCGGCGATCAGCGCCGACCTGCCGACCGTCGTCATTCCCGTCGGTCCCATGGTGGTCGGCCATCACAAGGGCGAGGTGCTGGGCGCCTGCACCGATTGCCGCCGCCTCTGGGGCAAGTATCGCGCCGGTGAGATTGACGATGTCGAGATCGAAGCCGTCAACGGCCGCCTCGCGCCGTCGGTCGGCACCTGCATGGTGATGGGCACGGCTTCCACGATGGCCTGCATGATCGAAGCCATGGGCCTGTCGCTGCCGATGAGTGCGACGATCCCAGCGCCGCATGCCGAGCGTTTCCGTCTGGCCGAGGCGAGCGGCCGGGTTGCGGCCGAAATGGCCAAGACCAAGGGCCCGAAGCCGAGCGAGCTCCTGACGTCGGCCTCCTTCAAGAACGCGCAGGTCGTGTTGCAGGCGATCGGCGGCTCGACCAACGGCCTGATCCATCTGACCGCGATGGCGCATCGCTCGCCGCACCGGCTCGATCTCGAAGCGTTCGACCAGATCGGCCGCGAGGTGCCGGTGCTGGTCGATCTCAAGCCGTCCGGCGAGCACTACATGGAGCATTTCCATCACGCCGGCGGCGTGCCGAAACTGCTGGCACAGCTCGGCGATCTCGTCGATCTCGACGCGAAGACGATCTCGGGTGAGAGCCTGCGTGACGTCGTTGCCAATGCCGAGGACGTGCCCGGCCAGGACGCGATCCGCTCGCGCGACAATCCGATCAAGAAGGAAGGCGGCCTCGCCGTCCTGCGCGGCAATCTCGCGCCGCGCGGTGCTGTGATCAAGCAATCGGCGGCGAGCCCGAAGCTGTTGCAGCATACCGGGCGCGCGGTGGTGTTCGAATCCGTCGAGGACATGACCTTGCGGGTTGACGATCCCGATCTCGACGTCACTGCCGACGACGTGCTGGTGCTGCGCAATGCCGGCCCGAAGGGCGCGCCTGGCATGCCCGAGGCGGGCTATCTGCCGATCCCGAAAAAGCTCGCACGCGGCGGCACCAAGGACATGGTGCGCATTTCCGATGCGCGCATGAGCGGAACCGCGTTCGGCACCATCGTGCTGCACATCACGCCGGAATCCGCCGTCGGCGGACCGTTAGCGCTGGTGAAGAACGGCGACAAGATCAGCCTCGATGTGGCCAAGCGCAGCATCGAGCTGCTGGTCGATGCCGCCGAGCTGGAGCGTCGGCGCGCTGCGCTGAAGCCGGCCACGGCGCCGGTCGAAGTCAAGCGTGGCTACGCCTGGCTGTTCGACAAGACCATCTTGCAGGCCGACGAGGGCTGCGACTTCGACTTTATGCAGAGGACTGGACCAAAGACTGAAACGGGCTGACAACCACTCGAACGAGCGCCCAGACCGCTAAAAGCGGCGGGCGATAAAAACAGGGGGAGACGATGATGGTACGATCCATGCCAGGATTCTTACGCGGCTTGGTGGCTGCGGCCGCCATGCTGTTCGTCACGGGCGCCGGGGCACAGGAGGTGAAGCATTATCGCTTCGCCTATGACCAGCCCCGCAACACCGGCTACTCGATCGCCGGCGACCTCTTTGCCGACAAGCTCAAGGAATTGAGCAAAGGCACCATGATCATCGACCAGTATCCGGGCGCGCAGCTGGGCCAGGAGCCGCAGGTTCTTCAGCTCGTGAAAGCGGGCGACATCGAGTTCGCGATCATCTCCTCGGCCAACACAGCGACGATCTCGCCGCAGGCGGGCGTGATGTCGCTGCACTATTTGTTCCGCGACGAGAACCACGTGGTCAAGGGGCTTGCCGACCCCCGCGTGTTCGAAGCGCTCAAGACGCTGATCGACGAGACCACGCAGGGCCTGCATGTCATCGCGACCGGCTCGCAGGGCGTGCGCCACATGTACTCCAAGAAGGAGATCCACAATGTCGGCGACATCAAGGGGCTGAAGATCCGCGTGCAGGCGACCGCGACCGAGGATGCCATGTTCCCGGCCTATGGCGCCCAAACCGTGCACATGCCGTTCGGCAGCGTTTACACCAGCTTGCAAACCGGCGTGGTCGACGTCGCCGAGAACAGCATCAACGTCTATCTCGTCAACAAGCATTACGAGGTGGCGCCGGTGCTGAACATTACCGAGCACGAAGCCAACAATGCGCTGGTGTACATCTCCGACAAGCTCTGGCAGAGCCTCTCGGCGGAGCAGAAGCAGTGGGTGCAGACGGCAGCCAACGAGATCAGCTCGAAGGAGCCGGCCAAGGCGTTCGATCTCGAGCGCAGCGCGGCCGAAAAGCTCAAGAAGATGGGCGTCAAGGTTGTCGATAACGTCGACAAGAAGAGCTTTACGGCGATCGCCGACCCCTATCTCGACAAGCTCGCCAAGGAGCTCGGCCCGCACGCCGAGAAGATCAAGAACCTGATCCGGTCGATCAACTAGGTCGCTGTCCGGAAGACGGTGCGCTCCCTCTCCCGCTTGCGGGAGAGGGTCGGGGAGAGGGTGTCTCGCCCGAGAGATTCCCAATGAGGAGAGAACCCTCACCCGGCGCTCCGCGCCGACCTCTCCCGCAAGCGGGAGAGGTGTAGCCAATCCGCAGCCGGGAGCAACAATGGCCATCGCCGACAAGCTCGTGTTGCAACGCCAACGCCACCTGAAATGGCGCTGGCTCGACTGGCTCGAGCTCGCGCTGATGATCCTCTGCGGCGTGCTGTGCTTCGGCTTCTCGCTGTCGGTGACCGCCGACATCGTCACCCGCACCATCGGCCATCCCTGGCTATGGCTGCAGGAAGTCACCTCGACGTTGTTCATCTATGCGATCTTCATCGGGACTGCGGTTGCGACGCGGCGCAACGATCATCTCTATCTGACCGCGATCTCGGAGGCGATGCATGGCGTGCCCAGGATTATCGTCGAAATCATCATCCGCCTCATCGTCCTCGGCGTCGCCTTCTGCCTGATCTGGTACGGCTACCAGAACTATCTGCGCGGCTTCGGCAGCTTCCGCCTGCCGTCGGGCACGCCGATCGCCTCGCTTTACGCGATTATTCCTGTGTCCGGCATCCTGGTCGGCCTGTTCACCATCGAGCAGCTGGTCAACGGCCTGCGCAACGGTTTTGACCATCCGGAGCCGCTGGACGAGGATGCCGCGCCCGTCACCGAAGCGCAAATGAGGGCGCAGCCGTGAGCGCACCCATTGTCCTGGCGTTGATGTCGATCTGCTTCCTGTCGTTCGGCTATCTCGGCGTGCCCGTGCCGTTCTCGTTGATGGCCGGCGTGTTCGTCGGCGCGGTCCTGTCCGACGTCTCGCTCGCCGCGATCATCCAGAAGATCTTTGACGGCGTCGATTCCGAGGCGCTGCTGGCGATCCCGTTCTTTCTCTTAGTCGGCGAGCTCATGAGCTCGGCCAATGTGGTGGTGCGAATAGCAAATCTCTCGGTGTCGCTGGTCGGGCATATCAGAGGCGGGCTGTCGCAGGTCGTCGTCGTCTTCAGCATGTTCTTCTCGGAAATGTCGGGCTCGACCACGGCCGACGTCGCGGTGATGAGCCGCGCACTGGGCGGACCGATGAAGCGCGAGGGCTACGAGCCTGCGTTCATCGCGGCGATCATTGCGTCGGCCTCGACCATTGCGGCGCTGGTGCCGCCGAGCATCACCGCCGTGGTCTACGGTGCCGTCGGCAACGTCTCGATCGCCGGCCTGTTCATGGCGGGCGTGGTGCCGGGACTGATGATCGGCTTCGGCCTGATGATCTATTGCTATTTCTTCGGCCCCTCGGGCTTGCGCAAGCCGCGCGCGCCGCTGCGGCAGATCGTGTTCGCGGCTGGTGACGCGGCGCTGCCGCTGATGATCCCGGTGATCCTGCTCGGCGGCATTTTGACCGGCTGGTTCACGCCGACGGAAGCCGGCGTCGTCGCCGTGGCCTGGATCATCCTGGTCGTGATCCCCGCGCTCAACCGCGGGCATTTCCGAAAGATCCCGTACGATTTCTGCCTCGCCGGGCTGATCTTCTCTCTGCCGCTGATCACCATCGGCGCCGCCAACGCTTTCGGCTGGATGCTCGCCTATTTGCGCGGCGCCAGCTACATCGCCGACATGATCACCTCGATCGCGGGCAACGATCCGCATCTGATCATGTTGCTGATGGTGCTGCTGTTCACTGTGGTCGGCGATTTCATCGAGCCGGTGCCGACCATCATCATCTTCATGCCGCTGGTCAACACGCTGACGGAAGCCGGCGACATCAACGGCGTTCATATGGGCGTGGTGCTGATCGCGACACTCGCCTTCGGCCTGATCACGCCGCCTTACGGGCTGGTGTTGCTGATGGCGTCGAAATTCGTCGGCGTCAGCTTTGCGAAGGCGTTACGCGCGGCGCTGCCGATCTATGTCGTGTTCTTCGCCACCATCGCGTTTGCGATCTACTTCCCGAGCGTCGTGCTGTGGCTGCCGCAGAAAGTGCTGCCGGAATCGGTCGGCTGCTTCAAGTCGCCGGCGGGGACCGGCTACATTTGCCCTAAGTGACGATCTGCTCGATGCGCCAGCCGGCTCCGTCGCGGGCGTAGCGAAACGGCGTGCCGTGGCTGTTCTTGAAGTAGCTGCCGGTGAGCGCATTCGCCATGCCCTGCATCACGGCGTCATGGCAGACGAACAGCAGATGGTCGCCGGGATAGCGGTCGAGCCAACCGGCCACGCAACGCAGTGAGCGTTCGGCCATGGCGTCCCAGTTCTCGCCGTCGGCGGGCAGGATCGAGACGAGTCCCGTCGCGGAAGTGACGCCATGCTTGATCATGAGGTCGCGGACGGGGAGGCCTTCAAAACTGCCGAAATCGAACTCGATGATCCCTGCGTCGATCGTGAGAGGCACCGAGATTGCTTCCGCGATGATCTCGGCGGTTTTCGCTGCACGCACCAGCGGGCTCGCGACGATGCGGCTGACGCCGGCACCGCGCAGCAAGTCCGCGGCCTCGTGCGCTTGCTTGAGACCATCCTCGTTCAGCGGATTGTCGGTCCGGCCCTGGAAAAGTCCCTGCCGGTTCCAATCCGTTGCGCCGTGGCGCAGGCCGCAGAACGAACGCGATGGCGTCAGCGCGCTCACTTGCTCTTGCTCGTGAACTTCTTCACGGCAACACGAAAATCCTCCGTGTTCATCGCCATGATGATCTTGTGCTCCTCGGCATCGAGCTGCTGTTTTACGGGCGTCGTGGCGGCCGCATAGACCAGCGACTTGGTGCCGGCGATGGCCGCGGGCGGGTTCTGTGCCAGCCGCTCGGCAAGCTGCCTCGTCGCAGCCTTCAGCTCGGTCGCGGGAACGATCTTGGCGACGAGCCCCCATTCATAGGCCTGCTGCGCTGTAAAATTGTCCTCGGACAGGAAGATCTGCAGCGCGCGGCGCGAGCCGACCGTGCCAACGATCCCGACCGTCGAGCCACCATCCGGCGAGACGCCGATCTTGGCATAAGCCGGCGTGAACTTCGCGTCCTCGGCGGCGATGCAGAGATCAGTGACGAAGGCCAGCCCCATGCCGGCGCCCGCGGCCGAGCCGTGCACGCTCGACAGCGAGATCTTCGGCATGCGCCGGATGATCTCGATGAAGGCATGATAATGCTTGAGCAGTTCGCCGACGACCGGCGTCACCGTGTTGGCTTCAGCCGCAGCGCCAATCGTCTGCAGATCGCCGCCGGCGGAGAAGGCGCGGCCTTCGCCTTCGATCACCACGACCCTGATCGTGTCGTCGCCTTCGATCGTCGCCGCGAGCTGTTCCAACTTTTGCGCGATCGCAAGATTGATCGAGTTGAACGCGGTCGGCCGGTTGAGCGTGATGGTCGCAATCGGGCCGTCGATCCGCAGCAGCGCGGGATCATCGGGTTGGGAGACGGGAGCTGGCATTTTTGAAATCTCCGGCAGGAGGTCCGTTGCTGCAACTAGATCGCAGAAGGCGAGGGGTGACAATCCCCCGCCGCCAGCGCCTCGCGTATGGCCCTTGCGAAAGCCGGAATGATCGGCTCAAATGGGGGCGCCTTCGTTTAGGGACGGACACGAGCGCCGGCTCCTCCTAGGCTAGCCAAGCCAGTATGAGCGAGAGAGGAGACGACATGGGTGATGCTCGTGTCTTGCGGAAATGGGCTGTCCAATGACGGATGGTCCGGTGATCATTGTCGGTGCCGGCCATGGTGGCTACCAGGTCGCGGCATCCCTGCGGCAGGCGGGTTTTGCGGATCGCATCTGCCTGATCAATGACGAGGCGCATCTGCCCTACCAGCGGCCGCCTTTGTCCAAGGCCTACATCAAGGGTTCCGCCGGCCCGGAGAGCCTGATGTTCCGGCCGGAGAAATTTTATCACGACCAGACCATCGAGCTGATCGCCGGCCGCGCCGTGTCGATCGACCGCGCGGGGCGGAAAGTGCTGCTCGCATCCGGCGAGACGCTGCCTTACGGCCATCTGGTGCTGGCGACGGGCGCGCGCAACCGGCTGCTCGATCTGCCCAATGCCAATCTGCCCGACGTGAAATATCTGCGCATCCTCGACGAGAGCGAGGCGCTGCGAAAGATCATTCCGTCAAAGACGCGGGTCGTGGTGATCGGCGCCGGTTTCATCGGCCTCGAATTCGCGGCGACCGCGCGGATCAAGGGCCTCGAGGTCGATGTGCTCGAACTCGCGCCGCGGGTGATGGCGCGCGCGGTGACGGCGGAGGTCTCCGAATATTTTCAGGCGCGGCATCGCGAGGCCGGCATCCGCATTCACCTCGGTGTGCAGGCAACCTCGATCGAGGCCGAGAACGGCAAGGTCACCGGCGTCTCCTTGAGCGACGGACGGCATCTGCCCGCCGACCTCGTCGTGGTCGGCGTCGGCGTGCTGCCGAACATCGAGCTTGCGGCCGAGGCGGGGCTGCCGGTCGCGGCTGGCATCATTGTCGACGAATATCTCTCGACGGCTGACCCGAACATTTCGGCCATCGGCGATTGCGCGCTGTTTGCGAGCCCGCGCTTCGGCGGCTCGCTGCGGCTGGAATCGGTGCAGAACGCAACCGATCACGCCCGCTGCCTCGCGGCGCGGCTGACCGGCGACAAGAAGGTCTACGACGGCCATCCCTGGTTCTGGAGCGACCAGGGCGACGACAAGCTCCAGATCGCAGGTCTCACCACCGGCTACGACCGCGTCGTGCTGCGCGGCGATCCCGCGAAAAAGGCGTTTTCCGTGTTCTGCTACCACGGTGACAAGCTGCTCGGCATCGAATCGATCAACCGCGCCGGCGATCACATGTTCGGCCGAAGGTTGCAGGCCATGGGCCGCTCGATCACGCCGGAGCAGGCAGCAGATGAGAGCTTCGACCTGAAGAGCGCACTGGCGTGATCAGCCAGCGCTGAGCACCGCCGCCACTTCCGCGGCCGTCGGCATCGACGGCCCGGCCCCCATGCGCTGCACGCTGATCGAGGCGGCGGCGTTGGCGAAGGCGAGGGCGGCGCGCAAGGCGGCCCCATCAGCCAGCTGCGACGCGAGCGCGCCGACAAAGCAATCGCCGGCGCCGGTAGTGTCGATCGCCTTCACCACGCGGCCGGGTACGGAAAATTCCTCGCTGGCAGCGAGCGCGAGCACGCCGCGCTTGCCGAGCGTGACGCAAATCGTCTGGTCCTCGCGCGCCTGAAGTTTTCGCGCGACCGCGATGATCTTTGCGGTTTCGTCGTCGTCAGTAAGCTCAGTGCCTGCGAGGAAACCAAGCTCGGTCTCGTTCAGCACCAGGATATCGACCAGCGCGAGCAGCTCGCTCGACATCTTTTGCGCCGGGGCAGGATTGAGCAATGTGGTGGCGCCGGCCGTGTGCGCGCGCTGGAAGAACGCGGCAATGGTCGGCAGCGGAATTTCGAATTGGCTGACGGCGACATCGCCCTTCGCCAGCGGCGCATCCGCGACGTCATCCGCGCTGACCAGCGCATTGCTGCCGGGAATGACGACGATGGTGTTGTCGGAGGCGGCGACCGTGATGATCGCGGTGCCGGTGTGTGTCTCGGGCGTCTCCTTGATCGAGCCGGGATCGATGCCCTGCGCGTTAAGGAACGTCCTCAGTTCAGCCCCGAACGAATCCGTGCCCAGCCGACCGATCAGCGTGGTCTCCGCACCGAGCCGTGACGCGGCCACGGCCTGGTTCGCACCCTTGCCGCCCGGAAAATACAGCACCTGCTTGCCGGCGACGGTCTCGCCGACCCTGGGGTGGCGATCGGCGGTCGCCACCACATCCATGTTGATGCTGCCGGCGACGAAGACACGCCCCATGACAAACCCTTACGAAGTTTAGACTCGAACTTCGAACTCGTGCCTGACTTTGGCGATGTCCACAAGGGTCGGCAGGCCGGCCTCGTTGCCGAGGCGCTGGATCTTGAAGGTCGAGGCGGCGCGGGCAAAATCAAAATGCTCGCGCCAGCTTTTGCCGGGATGGGCCAGATAAGAATAGACATAGGCGCCGTGGAAGACGTCGCCGGCGCCATTGGTGTCGATCACGCGCTCGCGCGGAATCGGCATCGCCGGCATGGTCTCGACCGCGCCTGTTTCGTTGTACCACAGCAGGCCCTTCTCACCCATGGTGATGCCACCGATCTTGCAGCCGCGGCCCTTGAGGTAGTCGAGCATCTTTTCCGGCGTCAGGTCCATCTGCTCGCAGAGACGCTCGGCGACGATCGCGACGTCGATGTATTCAAGCAGCTCATGCGTGTTGGTACGCAGGCCGCCGCCGTCGAGCGAGGTCAGAATGCCGGCCTCGCGGCAGACCTTTGCGTAGTGGATCGCGGCATCGGGCTGATGGCCATCGATATGCAGCGCGCGGCAGCCGCCGAGATTGAGCATCGGGAACGGATGAATGTGCTCGTCGTCGCGGCAACGGACGATGGCGCGCTTGCCGTCCTTCGGCATGATGAAGGAGAGCGAGGACTGGTTCACCTTCCGCCCGTGCAGCGAGATCGCGTATTTCGCACACATGTCCATGAACATGCGCCCCAGCCAGTCATTGGCCGCGGTGGCGATCAGATCAGGCACGATGCCGAGCTTGGCACAGCAGAACGCCGCCGTGACCGCGTTGCCGCCGAAAGAGACTGCGTAGTCGGTTGCCACGTGCTTTTCGTCGCCGGTCGGCATGTGGTCGGTGATGAAGACGACGTCGATATAGGTCTGTCCGATGAAGAGAGCCTGCATTGCTTGTCCGTGATGCGCTTGGTGGTCCCGGCCGGCGGGCTTACTCTAACACCGGTTCCGTGTCCGGGACGCTGAAATTATTCGCAAAACAACCCCGAGGCGCTTGAGGCCGGCATGGGGCCGGAATACGACCATGTGAGGCCCATGCCAAGCCCGGACAAATGCCGTTTTTCGGCCGGTTGTTCCAGGTCCATAAAGAGGGGGAATATGATCACCGGCCTCGATCACATCGTTGCTCTGGTCAGGGATATCGGTGCGGCCAAGGCGGCCTATCAGACGCTCCTGGGGCGTGCGCCGGCCTGGCAGAATTCCGGCGAGGGCGCCGATCGCGTGCTGTTCACCCTCGACAACATGACCCTCGAATTGATGGCGCCGAGCGGCTTCACCGCGACCGCGGACCGCATGCGCGCGCTGCTCGACGACCAGGAGGGCGTGCTCGCCAGCCTGTGCTTTCGCGTCGCAGACATGGGCAAGATGCACCGGCGGCTGGACCGGGTGGCGCTGAAGCCGGATCCCGTTGCCGAGGTCGAGAGCAGTGACGCGGTGACCGGCGCGGCCCTGCACTGGAAGCGCACGCGGGCCGCGACCGAACTCACGCGTGGCGTGCGCATGTTCTTCCTCGAGCTCGCCGAGGAACGTCCGAAGTCGGTTGCGACCGATGTCGCGCCGATCGACGGGCTCGACCACGTCGTGATCACCACCGAGGATTCCGATCGCGTCGCCGCGCTCTATGGCGCCCGGCTCGGGCTCGATCTGGCGCTCGACCGCTCGCATCACGATTGGGGGCAACTGATGTTCTTCCGCTGCGGCGATCTCATCGTCGAAGTGGTGCGCCGCCCCGTGGCGGGCGGCGACTCCAAAAACGACCGGCTCTGGGGCCTGAGCTGGCGCGTCGCCGACATCGACGCCACCCGCGCCCGCCTGCTCGCCGCCGGCCTCGACGTCACCGAAGTCCGCAACGGCCGCAAGCCGGGCACGCGCATCATGACGGTGCGCAACGGCACCTGCGGGATCCAGACCGTGCTGCTGGAGCGCTCGCCGAAGCCGGTGGAGTAGGCGGCTCTTTCCGCTCGAAGACTCCCGTAGGGTGGGCAAAGCGAAGCGTGCCCACGTCTTGGATCCTTGATGAGAAGACGTGGGCACGGCGCAAGTGCGCCTTTGCCCACCCTACGAAACTGCGCTTGGGGCACGAGATCGTTCTCAAACGCTTGCGCGCATGTTACATGCGTAGTGAAAGCACCCAGCGAGCACCCGGTTTGGCGAAGGCAACGGCAAAGCGAACTCTGAAATGGCAGCGCGATCCCGAGGGGATGCGGCTGCGCATTCTCGAGGCGGCCAAGCAGGAGTTTTCCGCTCATGGGCTCGCCGGTGCGCGCGTCGACCGCATCGCGGCCAAGGCCGGCGCCAACAAGCGCATGCTGTACTATCACGTCGGCAACAAGGACGAGCTCTATCTCGCGGTGCTGGAAGGCGCCTATGACAAGATCCGCAGCGAGGAGCGGGGGCTCGATCTCGAGCATCTTGCTCCGCCCGAGGCCATCAAGCGGCTGATCGAGTTCACCTGGGGCTACTTCCTGCGCAATCCCGAATTCCTGTCGCTGCTCCAGACCGAGAACCTCGCGCGTGCAAAGCACCTCAAGCGCTCGACCAAGGTCAAGTCGATGCACTCGCCCTTCGTCGAGATGATCCGCACCGTGGTGCGGCGCGGCGTCGAGAGCGGCGATTTCCAGGTCTCGGTCGATCCGGTGCAGCTCTACATCTCGATCGCGGGCCTCTGCTTCTTCTATCTCTCGAATTCCGCGACGCTCAGCGTGATCTTCGGCCGCGACCTGCTCGCCAAGGATGCCAAGGACGAGCGGCTTGCGCACATGGTCGGTCTCGTGCTGGCCGCGCTGACGGGGCAATCGGCCGCTCTGTTCGAGATCGCCAAGGCGCCGAAGTCGCGCGCTGGCGTGGTGCAGACGGTGTAGGGCACAATATTTCCCACCGTCGTCCCGGCGAAGGCCGGGACCCATACTGTGTGATCTATCGATCGTGTGCAGGGCTAATCCCGAATGACCAGCCATCGCCAAACCTTGTTCTGTGGTTATGGGTCCCGGCCTTCGCCGGGACGACACCTTGGATTTGGCTTGATGAGTGCCCAACCCACCGCTCCCCCCAAAACCGGCACAAAACGTCACAGGGAAACCCCTAGACAGTATTTATCCAACGGGTTAATTTCTCCCCGGAAACGAAAAAGACGACCGGGAGTGAGGCGTGGCTGAGCTGAAGCCGCAAAGTGCGGTGTCCAAGATGCTGAATGCGGCCTGGATCCGGCCGTTCTTGTTCCTGGTGTTCATCGTCGTGGCCTGGGATCTCGCGATCCGGCTGTTCAGGATTCCCGCCTACCAGATCCCGTCGCCGGCCGACGTCGTCGCGGTGCTGTGGACCGACTGGCCGGAGCTGCTGCGTCAGTCCTGGCCGACCACCTATGCGACCGTCTGCGGATTTATGCTGTCCGCGTTGTTCGGTATTCCCGTGGCGATGCTGATCGCGGGCTCGAAGACGGTGGAGAGCTATGTCTATCCGCTGCTGGTGTTCTCCCAATCCGTGCCGAAGATCGCGATCGCACCGTTGTTCGTGGTCTGGTTCGGCTTCGGCATCATTCCCAAGGTGATCTCGGCGTTCCTGCTCGGCTTCTTCCCCGTCGTGGTCTCGGCGGTGCAGGGTTTCAAGTCGGTCGATCCTGACATGGTCGATCTTGCCCGCGCCATGCAGGGCAGCCGCTTTCAGGTGTTTTGCGCGGTGAATCTGCCGCATGCGCTGCCGGCGATCTTCTCCGGTCTGAAAGTGTCGGTGACGCTCGCCGTGGTCGGCGCCGTCGTCGGCGAGTTCGTCGGCTCCAATTCCGGCATCGGCTATGTGATGCAGCGCTCGATCGGCACCTTCGACCTGCCGACGATGTTCGCGGCCCTCGTCATCCTCGCGCTGCTCGGCGTCATCCTGTTCTGGATCGTCGACCGGATCGAGAAGCTGGTCATTCCCTGGCATGTCAGCCAGCGCGAAGACGTGATTTTCGCCTCTTAACTCAAGCAACGGCCACCAACGGCCGAAACATAACGACAAGGGAGAGTGACGATGAAGCGATGGATTGGGGCTGCATCTGTGGCGCTGATGGCGTTTGCAGTTGCGCCGGCGCAGGCGGCCGACAAGGTCGTGCTGATGCTCAACTGGTACGTCTATGGCGAGCACGCGCCGTTCTATTACGGCAAGGCCAAGGGCATTTACGGTGCCGAGGGCATCGACCTCGAGATCCAGGAAGGCCGCGGTTCGGCTGCGACCACGCAGGCCGTCGCCGCCAAGACCGCCGATTTCGGCTATGTCGACGTTCCCACCATGATGCGTGCCGCGATCAAGGGTGCGCCTGTGATCGCGACCGGCGTGCTGCTGCAGACCAGCCCGATGTCCGCCATGGGCTTCGTCGACAAGAACATCAAGAAGCCGGAGGACATCAAGGGCAAGACGGTGGCGATCACGCCGGCCGATTCCATGACCCAGATCTGGCCGCTGTTCCTGAAGAAGACCGGCCTGAAGGAAAGCGACTTCACCACGGTTGCCGGTGATGGCCAGACCAAGCTCAACGCCGTCATCAACGGCCAGGCTGATCTGCTGCTCGGCTACGTCATGGACCAGTCGATGAAGATCAAGGACGCCACCGGCAAGGACGTCTATCCGATCAAGTTTGCCGACTACGGCATCAACATGGTCTCCTCCCGCATCATCGCCAACGCCGACTATGTGAAGGCCAATGCTGATCTCGTCCGCCGCTTCATGTCGGCGACGACCAAGGCCGTCGAAGCTGCCGAGAAGGAGCCGAAGGCGGCCGCGCAGTCGATCCTCGATGCCAACCCGAAGGGCGGCAAGATCGACACGCTGACGCAGGGCTTTGAGCTGACCATCCCGCTATACCGGACCGCGGAGACCAAGAGCAAGCGGCCGTTCCAGGTCACCGATCAGAACATGACGGATAGCGTCAATCTGATGGTCGAATATGGCGGCCTCGACGCCAAGGCCAAGGAGAACCCGAAGGCCTTCTACACCAACGACTATCTGCCGAAGAGTGGCACGTGAAACCAGCGACGATCGTGAGTGAAACTGTGCAGCCGGCCGCGCATCTGAGACTGGTGAGCGACCGGGCTGCCGGCGACATTTCGGGCATCACGCTGTCAGGCGTGTCGAAGACCTACCGGACGCGCGACGGCGATGTACCGTCGCTGCGGCCGCTCGATTTCCACATCAACGACGGCGAGTTCTTCGTCGTGGTTGGCCCCAGCGGCTGCGGCAAGTCCACGCTGCTCAAGCTGATCTCGGGGTTGCTGCCGCCGACATCAGGCGAAGTTCTGGTCGAGGGCGAGAAGGTAACGAAGCCGCATGGCAATGTCGGTATCGTCTTCCAGAACGCGCTGCTGCTGCCGTGGCGAAACATCCTGTCCAACGTGATGCTGCCGATCGATATGAAGCGGCTGCCGCGGGACGAATATCTCGTGCGCGCCAAGGCGCTGCTCAAATTGGTCGGGCTCGAAGGGTTCGAGAAGAAGCTGCCCTGGCAGCTCTCCGGCGGCATGCAGCAGCGGGCCTCGATCTGCCGCGCCCTGGTGCACGATCCCAAGATCATGCTGATGGACGAGCCGTTCGGCGCACTCGATGCGCTGACGCGCGAGCGCATGAATGTCGAGCTGATGCGGATCCAGCGCGAGACCAGGAAGACGGTGCTGCTGATCACGCATTCGATTCCGGAGGCTGTGTTCCTCGCCGACCGCGTGCTGGTCATGACCGAGCGGCCCGGCGCGGTCGCCGCGATCTACGACGTGCCGATGCCGCGCCCGCGTTCGCTCGACGTGATGGCCGATCCTGTTTTCACCGAGCTCGTGCAACGAATCCGCAAGCATTTCTTCTCGCAAGGCGCATTGGATTAGAGGATGGTGTTCTCTGAACCGACCACATGCACGGTGCGCTCCCTCCCCCGCTTGCGGGGGAGGGTTGGGGAGAGGGTGTCTCCACCCGCGAGAATCCCCCAGCGGAGAAAACCCTCACCCGGCACTTCGTGCCGACCTCTCCCGCAAGCGGGAGAGGTGCACCGTCCCCGTGGCCAGATCTGTGGGACCCAGTAGCACCATGGCGCCGCGCCTGAAGCTGCGAGACATCGCCTTCTTCGAACGTCCCGTGCATTTCGCGCGGCCGTTCCGCTTTGGCGCTGTTACCATCAATGCGACGCCGCAGCTGTTCGTGCGGGTCGAGATCGTGGTCGAGGGAAAGGGCACCGCGGTTGGCGCCAGCGCCGAACTGCTGGTGCCAAAATGGTTCGACAAGCGACCGGAGCTGTCGCCGGGGCAGACGGTCGACGGCTTGCGCCGGTCGCTCGCGATCGCGCGCGGGCTCTATCTGGCACGGACTGGATTCCAGACGGCGTTCGATCTGCATGCCTCCTGCATCGGGGCCCAGGTCGCAACCTGTGCGAAGCAGAACATTCCGGCGCTTGCCGCGGCCTATGGTCCAGCAGAGATCGACAAGGCGATCCTCGATGCGCTGCTGCGTGGCGTCGAGACGAATTTCTTCGACGGGATGGCCGGCAACATCGCAGGCATCGATGCGCGGCTCTCGCCCGACCTGAAGGAAGCGGACCTCACGACGTTTCTGTCCAGCCGGAAGCCCCTGCCGCGTGTTGCCATCAGGCATACCGTCGGCCTCGACGATACCGTCGAAGGCGAGGGCGGCGTTGCCGATGTGCGCGAAAACGCCGGCGCGAATTACTTCAAGCTGAAACTATCCGGCGATCCCACGGCCGATGCCGCGCGCTTGGCGCGCATCGGCAAGGAGCTCGACACGCTCGGTCGAGACTACAAGGTGACGCTCGATGCCAACGAGCAGTATGCCGATCTGGCCGCCTTGCAGGCGCTGATCGACCGGCTCGATCGCGAACCCGCGCTGCGGTCGATCGCATCGCGTCTGCTCTATATCGAGCAGCCCATGCCGCGCGACATCACCCGGCAATCGCCGCTCGGCTCGCTCGCCGCGCGTGGCTTCATCATCGACGAGGCCGACGATTCCTACGACGCGTTCCCCGCGGCGCGGGCACTTGGCTATCACGGGATTTCTTCGAAATCCTGCAAGGGGCTCTACAAGTCGATCGTCAATGCGACGCGCGCAGCGAAATGGAGCGCGGGCGGCGAAAAATTCTTCGTCACCGGCGAGGACCTCACCTGCCAGGCCGGCCTCGCCGTGCAGCAGGATCTCGCGCTCGGTGCCTTCATCGGCGTCACCCATGCCGAGCGCAACGGCCATCACTATGTCGATGGCTTCGGCGAGACGCCGGCCGCCGAAGCGCAGGCCTTCGCGGCCGCGCATCCCGATCTCTACGCCGATGCCGGGCAGGGCATCCGGCTCAAGATTCACAACGGCGATCTCCTGACGGGATCGCTTCATGCTGCGGGCTTTGCGACGTCGGTCCATCCGGACTGGTCGGCGCTCCGCCCGCTTGAACAGCCAAAATCACTCTTGGAGAAATCGGCATGACCACCCAACGCCTCGGCCTTATCATGAACGGCGTCACCGGCCGCATGGGGCTCAACCAGCATCTGATCCGCTCGATCGTGGCGATTCGCGACCAGGGGGGCGTTCGCCTGAAGAACGGTGACCGCATCATGCCAGATCCGATCCTGGTCGGCCGCAGCGCCGAGAAGGTGGAGGGCCTTGCCAAGCGCTTCAACATCACGCGCTGGACCACCGATCTCGATGCCGCGCTCGCCGACAAGAACGACACCATGTTCTTCGATGCCGCGACCACACAGGCGCGGCCGGGTCTGCTGACCCAGGCCATCAATGCCGGCAAGCACGTCTATTGCGAGAAGCCGATCGCGACGAACTTTGAAGAAGCGCTAGAGGTCGTGAAGCTCGCCAATGCCAAGGGCGTCAAGCACGGCACCGTGCAGGACAAGCTGTTCCTGCCCGGCCTGAAGAAGATCGCCTTCCTGCGCGACTCCGGCTTCTTCGGCCGCATCCTCTCGGTCCGCGGCGAGTTCGGCTATTGGGTATTCGAAGGCGGCTGGCAGGAAGCGCAGCGGCCGTCCTGGAACTATCGCGACGAGGACGGCGGCGGCATCATTCTGGACATGGTCTGTCACTGGCGCTACGTGCTCGACAACCTCTTCGGCAATGTCCAGAGCGTGGTCTGCATCGGCAACACCGACATCCCCGAGCGTTTTGACGAGCAGGGCAAGACGTACAAGGCGACCGCGGATGATTCCGCCTACGCGACCTTCCAGCTCGAGGGCGGCGTCATCGCCCACATCAACATGTCCTGGGTGACGCGTGTCTATCGCGACGACCTCGTCACCTTCCAGGTCGACGGCACGCACGGCTCGGCGGTCGCGGGGCTCACCGACTGCATGATCCAGGCCCGGCAGGCGACGCCACGACCGGTGTGGAATCCCGATGAGAAGCGGCAGCACGATTTCTACGGCGACTGGCAGAAGCTGCCGGACAACGTCACCTACGACAATGGCTTCAAGGAGCAGTGGGAGATGTTCATCCGCCACGTCTACGAGGATGCGCCGTACAAGTTCACGCTGCTGGAGGGCGTCAAGGGCGTGCAGCTTGCCGAATGCGCGCTGAAGAGCTGGAAGGAGCGGCGCTGGATCGACGTCGCGCCGATCAAGGCCTGAGGAGGGACACATGAACAAGCCCGTCCAGCCGATGTCGTCCTTGTCGCTCAAGCTGCCGAAAGCCGATCGCTCGATCGAGACCTATCGGCTCGCAGCCTCGCGCACGTTTCCTGCAAAGCTCGAAGGACCGCTGAACCGCATCGCCTTTTCGGCCGTGCATACCGTCGTCGATCCCTTCGCGGACAACGACCCCTGGCTCTCGGCTGCCGTCGACTGGGACAAGACCATCGCGTTCCGCGAGCACGTCTGGGACCTCGGTCTCGGCGTTGCCGAGGCCATGGACACCGCGCAGCGCGGCATGGGGCTGGACTGGCCGACCTCGCTGGAGCTGATCACGCGGTCGGTCGGCGCCGCCAAGCGCCGCAATGCGCTGGTGTTCTCCGGCGCCGGTACGGACCATCTCGCCGTGGAAGATGCCAAGACCATCGACGACGTGATCCGCGCCTATGAGGAGCAGCTCTCTGCGGTCGAGAAGATCGGCGGCCGCATCATCCTGATGGCGTCGCGCGCGCTGGCAAAACTCGGTCGCGGCGCTGACGACTACGCCAAGGTCTACAACCGTGTGCTGTCGCAGGTCCGTGAGCCCGTGATCATCCACTGGCTTGGCGACATGTTCGATCCGGCCCTGACGGGATACTGGGGCACCAGGGATCTCGACAAGGCGATGGACATTGCCGTGGCCATCATCAACAACAACGCCGCCAAGGTTGACGGCGTCAAGGTCTCGCTGCTCGACAAGCAGCGCGAGATCGACATGCGCAGGCGTCTGGACAAGCGCATCAAGATGTACACCGGCGACGATTTTAATTATGCGGAGCTGATCGCCGGCGACGAGCAGGGCTTTTCGCACGCGCTGCTCGGTATCTTCGATGCGATCGCGCCGGCAGCGTCCTACGCGCTGTCGCGGCTGGCTGCCGGCGATGAAGCCGGTTTCCACGATGTGCTGGGGCCGACCGTGCCGCTCTCGCGCCACATCTTCAAGGCGCCGACGCGCTTCTACAAGACCGGCGTCGTCTTCATGGCGTATCTCAACGGCCACCAGGATCATTTCACCATGGTCGGTGGCCAGGAGAGCACGCGCTCGACGCTGCATCTGGCCGAGTTGTTCCGGCTCGCAGATCAAGCCGGGCTGCTCGCCAATCCGGAACTGGCGACGCGGCGGATAAAGACCGTGCTGGCTTTGCACGGGATCGAATCCTGATGCGTGATTTCTCGTCCGACCATCGCTGGCTATCGCTGAACACGGCGACGGTCCGCAAGCAGGGTGACCTCGTTGAAATCGTCGATGCTTGTGCGAAGTACGGCATCCGGGCCATCGATCCCTGGCGCGACCAGGTCGCGACCGTCGGTCTCGATCGTGCAGTGCGGGCGGTACGTGATGCCGGGCTCGAGCTCTCAGGCTATTGCCGTGGCGGCATGTTCACGTCGGATGCATCACGCCGGGGCGAAGTGCGTGACGACAACCGCCGCTGCGTCGATGAAGCCAAGGCGCTTGGCGCGCCCTGCATCGTGCTCGTCGTCGGTGGCCTGCCGCAATATTCGCGGCCCGGCAGCGAAGCGTCGAAGGATATCGTGGCGGCGCGCGGACAGGTCGAGGAAGCTCTCGCCGACATGCTCGACTACGCCAGGCAAGCAAACCTGCCGTTGGCGATCGAACCTTTGCATCCGGCTTACGCGGCGGACCGCGCTTGCGTGAACACCACAAAGCAGGCGCTCGACATCTGTGATCGTCTCGACCCAGCCCGCAGCGGCATGCTCGGCGTTGCACTCGACGTCTATCACATCTGGTGGGACCCGGAACTGATGGGCCAGATCGCGCGTGCCGGCAAGGATCGGTTGCTGGCCTTCCACGTCTGCGACTGGCTGGTGCCGACCAAGGACATCCTCAACGACCGTGGCATGATGGGCGACGGCGTCATTGACATCAAATCCGCGCGGGCGGCCGTCGAGGCGCAGGGTTTTGCCGGCTATTCGGAGATCGAAATTTTTTCGAACGACTGGTGGGGCAAGCCGATCGACGAGGTGCTGCGCACCTGCATCGCGCGGCACAAGACGGTGGTGTGAGTCACGCGCGCGCTGCCTTTACGGGCTTGCGACCTGTTGCAGCGTGTTGAAGCGCGCCTTCTGCTCGCTGCTCAGCGTGGCATAGAACTCGTCCAGGGCGGGTTCGACCACCTTGGCGGCCGACAGCATGGCCTCGAGCCGGTGCTGCATCGCCTCCAGCCGCCCGACCGGCGTCAGCGGCGCATCGTTCGGACAGGCCGCCTGCAGGCCCTCGACGCCCTTTGCCGTCGCTTCGCTGAGGCGATCGAGCGCCTCCTTCTGCTTGCCGGCGGGATGCAGCACAGCCTCGATCCTTTGGATCGGCAACTGGGTCAGGCCGGACTTCGGATCACCGCAGCCCTCGGCGCTGGCGTCCTGCTGCTGTGATGCGCGGTCGCCGACATTGGGGCCGAGCGCGTTGAAGCGCGCCTGCTGTTCGTCACTCAGCGAGTTGTAGAAATTCTCCAGCGCCGGTCGCACGATCTTGACGGCTTCCAGCGTCGCGTTGATGCGGTTAGTCATCGCCCGCAAGCGGCCGGGAGGAGTCAGTGCATAAGTCTCGGTGCAGGAGTCCTTGAATGCACCGGCAGCCTTCGCCGCCGCGGCCTTCAATTCGTCGAGCAGTGCGCGTTGCTCCGGCGTCGGCTGTACGGCTCGCGTGATATCGGCCAACGGCCAGGCGGTCACGCCCTTATCCGGCGTGCCGCACAATTGCTGGAGCGTTTGCGGACTCACGTTGGCGCTCGCGCGCGAGTGCGCGCGGCCGCCGCCGGCTTGCGGATAGTCATACGGGTTGGTGCTGGCATAGGCAGAATAGGGGCTGTCACCACCCCAGAACACGGTATCGACGAAGTCGTCATACGCGTACGCCCAATAGCCGGGCTCGTAAGCATAGGACCAGAACGTGTAGCTGAAGATGTCGGAATAGGCGTAAGGCCAGAACACGGGGCCAAGCCAGGCCACGAAAGCCGCCGGATGGCGGTGACGCCAGGCCTCCCGGGGAGCCCAGCCGCTCTGCCGGGTGACGAGGGCTGCCCGGGTTTGCGGATTGGCCTGCTCGCGGAAGCGCGCGGCAAACCGTCCACGCTCGGCGGCCTGCGCGGTGCCTGTAAGAGCCGCAGCACGCCCGGCCGGCGGTCCAAGCCGCTGTTGGCGTGCCAGGTCGCTTTGCTGCGCGCGCTGCTCGCGGCCAAGCAAGCGGTTCTGAGTCTGGAGCATCCGTTGCTGCTGCCGTTGCGCCCGCGCGCCTTCCACCTTTTGCGACTGCAATTGCTGCACGCGCTGCTGGAGCCGATCGATGCGGGTCTGGCGCTCCGTCGTCTGGCGCGACAGCATTTCGCGCTGCCGCTGCTGCACCATCTGCTCGCGCTGCTGGATCTGCTGCTGATGCTGTTGCGCACGCTGGTCGATCTGCTCTCGTTGCGACAGCCGCTCGTTTGCGGCCGGCGGTGCGCTTGGGCGTGAAGGGGCGGCGATGTGCGGCGTCGGCTGCGGCGCCATGGCCGGGCGTTGCTGCGCCGCCGGCGCGCGATGAAATTCAGGCCGGGGCGCGGCCATATGCGGGGCAGCCCGTGGCGGCGGTGCAGCGAAATGCGGGGTCGGACGCGGTGGCGGTGAGGCGATGTGCGGCGCCATGGCCGGTCGCTGCGGCATCGCTGGAGGATGGAATGCCGGCGCGGCGGGACGCGCCATGGCTGGCGGGGCTGCCGGACGGGCCATTGCCGGTGGTGCTGCCGGACGCGCCATGGCAGGTGGTGCTGCTGGCCGAGCCGCAGGCGCTGGCCCCGGTCCACCCCTGCCGTGTCCCGGTGGTCCCTGGGCAGACGCGCCGACGCTCGCCGTCAGCATCGAGACACCAATCAAAAAAGCCGTAAGGCAAACGCCACGCGGAAGCATGATCCTAGCTCCCAGCTCGTAATCGCCCACGACTTTTCAACGCACGGGTGGCGGAATGGTTCGTTGTCGGCCGCGGCCGCGATCTTCCGACGCAGGCAGCCTCAAGAGAAATCCTGCGTCAAGATCGTCGCGAACTGCTCCAGCGCCCAGTCGACCTGGTCGCCGGTGATCACCAGCGGCGGAGCGATGCGGATCGTGTGCTCATGGGTGTCCTTGGCGAGGATGCCCTTGCCCTGGAGCGCCTCGCAGTAGTGGCGTGCACGGCCGGCCTCGGGATGCAGCTCGACCGCCAGCATCAGGCCGCGCCCGCGCACGTCGCGGATCGTGTTGGCGCGGATGTCTTTCAAGCCTTTCAGAAAGCGCGCGCCCTGCGCGGCCGCGTTCTCGATCATGCCTTCCTCCACCAGCACGCGCATCGCCGCGCGCGCGCTGCCGTCGAGGCGCAGGGCTATGTCGGCTGTTCCGAGATCGAGATCTTCTCCAACGACTGGTTGGACAAGCCGATGGACGAGGTGCTGCGCACCTGCACCGCGCGGCATGGGACGGTGGTGTAGGTTCGGCGAGCGCTGCCCTCACGGGCTTGCGAGCCTTGCAGCGTGTTGAAGCGTGCCTTCGGCTCGCTGCCCAGCGTGGCAAAAGACTCGTCCAGGGTTGATTGTCTCCTCCATCCGTTTCGAATTGCTTGGGGGCAAACCTCGGCCCTGTAGGAAACTAAGCTATTGATGATGCTTAGGCCTGTAGCTTTTCCGCGTCGCGATACGATACTGCAGGGCAGGCCTCCCGTTGCAGCATTGGCCAATCTTCGCTTCAATCGTCTCTCACAGTCCGCGAGCGGCATAGCCAGAGACAAGTCATGGAGGATCCATGCCATCAATCGTCATCGCCCAGGGCGGCGGCCCCACCGCCGTGATCAACCAGACCTTGTGTGGCGCCATCCTTGCCGCGCGCAGGCATGATCCGTCCTTGCGCATTCTGGGCGCGCGCTATGGTGTGCGAGGCCTCACGGAGGGGAACGTCGTCGACCTAACCACCATGCCCGAGGCCGAACTCCGCCGCCTCGGCAACACGCCCAATTCGGCTCTCGGATCGACCCGCGACAAGCCAGATTCTGGCGCATGCTCTGATATCCTCGCGGCGCTGGACCGGCTGGGCGCCCGCGCCTTTGTCTATATTGGCGGCAACGACACCGCCGGAACGCTCGAACTGCTGCGGCAGCAGTCAAGTGGCCTCTGCCATTTCGTGCATGCCCCGAAGACCATCGATAACGACCTGATGGAGAACGATCACGTCCCCGGCTTCATCTCGGCAGCCGCCTTCGTCGCCAATGCCCTTGTCAGCATAGATCTCGATTTTCGCGCCATGCCCGGCATCTATGTAGCCATCGTCATGGGCCGCCATGCCGGTTTCCTCTCCGCCGCGGCCGCAGGCTGGCAGCAATCGCCCGAGGATGCTCCGCATCTGATCTATAAGCCGGAAAAGCCGTTCTCGGTGGTCCAGTTCCTCGACGACGTCGATGCGGTTTACACGCGGCTGGGCCGCTGCATCGTCTCGATGTCCGAGGGAGTGCAGGACGAAGCCGGCCGGCCTCTCGCCGAGGTGCTGGCGGGCGAGGCGGTCGAGCGCGACGCCCATGGAAATCTGCACCTGACGGGCGGTGATCTCGGCATAGAGATCCAAAAAGCGCTGAAATCGCGTTTTCCCAAGGCAAGGGCGCGTGTCGACACGCTGGGCTATCTGCCACGCGCATATATCGGCGTGATCGACGAAACCGACCGCAAGGAGGCTTTCGACGCTGGCGCATTTGCCGCGCAAAGCGCCTTAACCGGCAGCGGCTCGGTGGTGCTGCATTATGACGGTGAGCGTATCGAACCTCTGCTCGTGCCGCTCGATCGCGTGGCTGGCAAAACACGCCATATGCCTGACGATTTCCTTTTAGGCAGCAATACCGTCTCGGAAGAAGGACGGCGCTATTTTCGGCGGCTTCTACCCAAGCGGCCCGATATCTTCCTGCCGTTCATGTGAAATTGCCGGAGAGAGCATTCTCAACATGAGGCTCTCAGGAATGTTCTTTGGCGCAACCGTGGACGTCCGCTCGTTGACGGTGCAGGGCTCCCGTAGCTTGGTGAAATAGCCGACTGGTGTGCCGATGACACCGGCCTCGCCCTGGATCGGCCCGACCAGGCCCGTAGGATGGGTTGAGCTCTTCGCTTGCCCCGACGAGTCTCCTTTTGACCGCTACCATGCCTCATCGAGGCCGAGATGCTCGAACACCTCGCGACGAAGCTCAACGAAGTGCGGATCGCCCCGGTGGCGGGGATAGGGCTGGCTGTTAACGACCTCGGCCTTGATCCGTGCAGGTCGGTCGCTCAGCACGATGACGCGGCCGGCGAGCAGGAGCGCCTCCTCGACATCGTGCGTGACCAGCAGCGCCGTGAAGCTCGAGCGCTGCCAAAGTGATACAAGTTCCGCCTGCATCGTGATGCGAGTCAGCGAGTCGAGCTGGCCCAAAGGTTCATCGAGAATGAGCAGCTTCGGGTCGTTGACAAGCGCACGCGCCAGAGCCGCGCGTTGCGCCATGCCGCCGGAAAGCTGGTGCGGATAGGCATTGGCGAAGCCCGTGAGCCCCACCAGGCGCAACGCGTCTTCAATACGTCCGCGATGGGTGCGCAACAACCCGCGTGCTTCCAGACCAAGCGCAACGTTGCTCCACACCGTGCGCCATGGATAAAGCGTGGGGTCTTGAAAAACGACGACGCGCGATGGGTCGGGTGCTTCGATCTCTCTTCCCTCCGTTAGCAGGGAGCCAGCTGTCGGAGTATCGAGTCCCGCAACCAGCCGCAGCAAGGTCGATTTTCCGCACCCACTTGGCCCCAGGAGAGCGACGAACTCGCCACGGCCGACCTGCAGGTTGATGCGGTCCAATACCGGCAGGGGCTGCCCTTCGAAATTGAAGCGATGGCTCACTTCGCGGAGCGTTAGTGTCGATCCACGGACCGCGTGATCGCTTGCGATCGCCGCTACCATCGCACCAGACCTTTCTGCCAGGATAGCAGGCGGTCACGCAAGCGGAACAGCAGCGTGATCAGCCCGGAGCACAAGAGCGCCATGAGCAGCAGCGCCGCGTACATATTGGCATAGGCCGCCCAACCCTGCGCCCATTGCAGATACCAGCCGAGCCCCGCCTTCACGCCCAGCATTTCGGCCACGACAAGAACCGCAAACGAGTTGCCGAGTCCCATGAACAGGCCAACAAAGACATGCGGCAATGCCGCCGGAATGGCAACCTTGAACACGAGGAAGCGCTGGGTTGCGCCCAAGGTCCGCGCAATATCGTAATAGGCGCTCTTCACGCAGGCGACGCCCGACCAGGTGAGCACGGTGACCGGAAACCCAGTGGCGAGCGCGATCAGGAAAATGCTGGCGCTGAAGCTCGACGGGAACACGAAAAACGCGAGTGGCAGCCAGGCCGTCGCGGGCAGCGGCCCGATGAACCGCAAAACCGGGTGGATCCAATAGCCGGCGAGCCGCGACCAGCCGATCGCCACGCCGGTCACGAACCCCACCGCCGCACCGAGAAAATAACCGGTCGCGAGCAGACGAATCGAGGCGACGATGCCTTCAGCCAGCCGCCTCCAATCGTCGATTACGACTTCGACAATGGCCTGCGGCGGCGGAAAGAAAGGTAACGGCAGCAATCCGAGCTTTGCTGTGACGGCCTCCCAGGCGGCAAAAAACAGCGCCAGCGCAAACAGCCACGGAGAAAGCCGCTGGAGACGCTGAAAAGCAACAAATCGAACGCCGGCAAAGGCCGCTAAGGCAAGGGCAACGGCCAATACGCCGCAGGCAATGGCGAAGCTGCCCGTGTAGGCCCAATCACTTTCGAGCTTATCCGGCCAGAATGCAGTGAGCGCGGCGACCATCGACCATGCGGCGGCCACAGACAGTCCGCCGATCAAAGACCGAGGGGTTGAACTCTCAAAAGAGCCGAACCCCGATTTCTCTGATGGCCTCGGCACTTCATCGATGACCGAGCTCACTGCGGATCTTCCCAATTGGCTCAGCTTAGAACGTCAAGATAAATCCGCTCGGCGAACTTGGCCGGGTCAGTGCTTCGCTTCATGACGTTCACTGCCTTGAGTTCATCGGTGTAGAGCAGAAGTTGCTTCTTGAGCTCCGCCCCGACGGGGTGCCTGTGGTGAGTATGGCTGCGATACATGGTGGCGAGATCCTCTACGGATCCTCTCCCGCCGTAGCCCGAATAGATTGCCGCGGCATCGGCGGGATCGCTGGCAACCAGGTCTGCCCCCTCCAGTATCGATCGGGTCAGAGCGGCCGCCACCGGCATTTCGCTTCGGGTGAGGCTGCCACGTATCGCGAGAACGCAGCAGGTGCGGTCGGCAAATTCACCCGTCAAGTTCGTCGCGATCTCGTTGAGTTTGCCTTCCTTGAGCCAGAGGTAGGGCAGCGGATCTATCTCGGCTAGCGCCTGCACTTCGCCCTTGTCGACCGCAAGAGCGAGCAGATTGGCCGGGTACTGGCGCCACTCTACCTCTTGGGCCGGGTCGATACCCTTTTTGGCGAGGTAGATCGAAAAGAAGTTCTTCGCTGGACTCGCCTGATCGCTAATCCCGATAGCCTTGCCGCGCAGGGACTCCAGGCTGTCAATATTCGCTGCCTTGGAGCCGAGGAGCCGGATGCAGCCGCCGTGCACACCCGCAGTGATCCGAACGTCGAAACCTTGCTCCAGAGGTTTGAGCCAGCGCAGGGCCAATCCCAAACCGGCATCCGCCTTGCCAGTTGCAATCGCCTCCAACAACTGGTCGGTGGAACCGCCGAAATTGACGAATTCGACATCGAGGTTGTGCTTGGCGAAGATACCCCGCTCCTTTGCGACTGCCGCAGCGACCGTGCACGCCGCGTTCGCGTTCCAAGCGAGTTTGAGTTGGCGGGCTGGGCCCTGCAGCTCTTCACCATTCGCAGCGGTGCGGCAAATAAAAGGCTCGCCGGGAATATAAGACAGCGATCCAGTCCCGGATGCCGTCAGCGCACGAGCCGCTCCGAACATCCCTGGCGCCGCGGCGCCGAGAGTGCCCATTAAGGTGAGCACCGTGCGGCGGGAGAAGGCGCTTCGCTTCGCCTCGGGTAGACCTTTCGTTGAGTTGTTGCCAATTTCGCGCTTTTCCATGATGTCGCTCCCAAACTCGCGTGTGAGTGGAACAAATCCATTGGAACGGGTGCACTTCGCGGGGCCCTACCTCACCTCTCCGTGGGCATCATCCGAGCCCGCCTGCTACACAGGTGTGAAGGCGTTCACATTAACCCAAAAAATTGCGAGGAGATAGCGGTGCGGCGATCAAGGCTCTTGTCAATCGTGTTGACCTACTCACTCGCGATTTGGTCGCGCCACGCGAGTAGATGATCAGTATTTCGGGTCGAGCGCACGCTCCAGCATGGAGCTTGCGTTGCGCGAATTGAACGACGCCTACATCAAGATCATGCAGGATAAGGCTGAACCTCCCGGCGCGAAGTCCAGCATGCTATGGAATAGTTGGCTGGTCGCAGCAGAACCGAAGCTACTGGTTAGGCTTTGCGCATTTGCCCCATCGGCTTCCCGCTTTGCTTGCTTGATCCCGGGGAATGCCATCAACGTTGCGCCGGGGATATACTTACAAGGAGGTCGCATGATTACCGCCGTTGTACGATACAAGCTGCCGCCGCAGATCGACTGTGCCGCGTGTCGTGAGCACTTTCACAAGATCGCACCCAACTTCCGCGAGGTGACGGGGCTGATCAGCAAGCACTTCATCTGGTCTGAAAGCGGCTGGGCCGGCGGCGTGTACCAATGGGAGCGCATCGAGGACGCCAAGGCGTTCTACACCGGGCCGTGGCTCGAGGGCATCATCAAGCGCTACGGTATGAAGCCGGAGATCGATCTATACGAGGTTTTTGCGGTGACAGACAACACGTGCGGCAAGGTTGAACTGTTCAAGGAGACCGTAGCCATCGAGTGACCCTGTGCGGACATATCGACCTGCCAATTATGTATTTTTTCTCGCCCCTGTCGCGGCTATGGTCGCTTCGACGCTCGTTATTGCGACCCAAGGGGGGCTTCTGGCCCATCGCGTCGTTTCGACGCGGTGCGGAATGTGATCGCTACCGGGCCATAACGGACATTGGGCAGGCCTGCACCAATCAAGCCCGGTTTGTGAGTCCGCGCCTATCGTAATCGGCCACAACTTTCAGCGCACAAGTGGCGGAATGGTTCGTTGTCGGCCTCGGCCGGCATGGCGATCCCCAATGCGGCCCTCTCAAGAGAAATCCTGCGTCAAGATCGTCGCGAACTGCTCCAGCGCCCAGTCGACCTGGTCGCTGGTGATCACCAGCGGCGGTGCGATGCGGATCGTGTGCTCATGGGTGTCCTTGGCGAGGATGCCCTTGCCCTGGAGCGCCTCGCAGTAGCGGCGGGCGCGGCCGGCCTCGGGATGCAGCTCGACCGCCAGCATCAGGCCGCGCCCGCGCACGTCGCGGATCGTGTTGGCGCGGATGTCCTTCAAGCCTTGCAGGAAGCGCGCGCCCTGCGTGGCCGCGTTCTCGATCATGCCTTCCTCGACCAGCACGCGCATTGCCGCGCGCGCCACCGCGCAGGCCAGCGGATTGCCGCCGAAGGTCGAGCCATGCTGCCCGGGTCTCAATGTCCCGAGCACGTCGTTGTTGGAGAGCACGGCCGACACCGGATAGAAGCCGCCGGACAAGGCCTTGCCGAGCAGCGTCACGTCCGCCTCGATGCCCTCGTGCTGTTCGGCGAGCAGCTTGCCGGTGCGGCCGAGTCCGGTCTGGATTTCGTCGAGCACCAGCATCACATTGTTGGCGGTGCAGAGCTCGCGGACCTCCGTGAAATAGCCTGCCGGTGGAATGATGACACCGGCCTCGCCCTGGATCGGTTCGACCAGAAAGGCGACCGTATTTGGCGTGATCGCCGCGTCCAGCGCCGCGGCATCGCCGAACGGGATGATCCTGAAGCCCGGCGCGAACGGTCCAAAGTGTCCGCGTGTCTCGGCGTCCGTTGAAAAGCCGACGACGCCCAGCGTGCGTCCGTGGAAATTGTCGGCGCAGACGATGATCTCGGCCTGGCCGTCCGGCACGCCCTTCACCTCATAGCCCCATTTGCGCACCGACTTGATTGCGCTTTCGACCGCCTCGGCGCCGCTGTTCATCGGCAGCACCTTGTGGGAGCCGGTCAGCGCCGCGATCTCTTGGTAGAACAAGGCGAGCTGATCGTTGTGGAAGGCGCGCGAGGTCAGCGTCAGGCGGTGCGCCTGTTCCACCATCGCCGCCAGGATCTTGGGGTGGCAGTGGCCCTGGCTCACCGCGGAATAGGCGGACAGGCAATCGAGATAACGGTTGCCTTCGGTATCCCAGACCCAGACACCTTCGCCGCGCGACAGGACGACCCCGATCGGCGCGTAATTGTTGGCGCCGAAGCGCGCTTCCGTTGCGAGGAGATCAATGACCGACGAGCTCATTTTTCGTCACTCCCATTGGGCAGCCCGGGATGTGCGCGATGCTGCCGATTTGCTTCGGCGTGTCAAATGGTTCTGCGCATCCACCGGGCATTTTCGGCCGAGCTGTCAGCTACTGTGCATGGGGTTGTTTTCGACTTTTTGGGTCGATGGGGGCTAGCTAGTCAGGAGTCCTGCCTGCGATGCTCGATCTCGAGCGTGACGAGGCGCGCCAGCAACGTCGCCGGATAGAGCTGGCCGAAGATGGCTTCCATGTTGCACAGGCTGCGCGCAACCGGATGCAGCGGGGCGACATCGCCGTATCCGGTCGTGGTCATCGTTGCGAAGCTGAAATAGATGACCTCGCTTGCGAGCCTGGGACTGTCTTCCACCTTCATGCTGACGAAGGCGTCCGCATCGAGCGAACCGATGAAGGTGTAGAGGGCTGCGAAGATGATCGCGACCGTCAGATAAAGCAGGATCGCGCCGATCACGCGATGATAGGTCACGCGCCCCGGCGCAAAAGTCTGGCGCGCGACCGCCCAGGCCATCGTCACTCCCACGATGAACCACGACCCCGCGAACAGATTGAGGTCCAGAATGGACGGCGATTTGATCCGCAGGATCGCGCCGGTCACGATCATGCCGAGCGCGATCAGCATGCCGATGACCGCGACCGGGCTGCCGGATATCACGAAGATGCCGCAGACCAGCAGCACCGCAAGAAACAACTCGGTCACCTGGAAGGCGAAGAGGCCCAATGCCTGCAACGGCGAGATCACGAACATCATGATCACCAGCAGCACTGTCAGCACCGTCAGGGCCGGATCGGCCCAGCGTTCGCGCAATTGATCGATGTTCATGACGCCTCAGCCGATCGAGCAGGGGACGCTCAGGAAGCCGCGGAACCGGACGCGGCCACCGCGCACGGGCTGACTGCTTACGGCATAGTCCGGGAAGCGCGCCAGGAAACGCGAGATCGCAATTGCGCCTTCGAGCCGGGCCAGCGCCATGCCGGCGCATTGATGCGCGCCGGTGGCAAACGCCAGATGCCGGTTCGGGGTGCGCGCGACGTCGAAGCGTTCGGGATCGGGAAACTGCGCAGGGTCGCGGTTGGCCGCACCGATGCATAGCGTGACCGACGTGCCGGCCTCGAGCAGCACGCCGCCGAGCTCGATCCGCTCGGTCGTCATGCGATTGCCGAGCTGGTTCGAGCTTTCGTAGCGCAGGATCTCCTCGACGCCGGTCTTGATGAGATCTGGATGGTCGATCAGCCGCCGCTTCTGGTCCGGATTTCGATGTAACGCGACGAGGCCGTTGCCGATCAGATTGGTAGTCGTCTCGTGACCGGCATTGAGCAGGAAGATGCAATTATGCAGCAGCTCCTTCTCGGTCAACCGCTCACCGTTGTCTTCACCCTGGATCAGGCGCGTCAGCACGTCGCGCTCGGGATTGCCTAGCTTCTGACGTCGGCGCGCGACCAGCGTCTCGAGATAGGCAAGGAAATCCGCCACCGCCTTGTTGCCGCTCGCGGCGACGTCGGGCGATACGACGGGCTCGAGCGCACCAAGGATCGCCAGCGACCAATCGCGCAACGGCGCGCGTTCCTCATGGGGGACGTCGAGCAGATTACCGATGACCTCGATCGGGATGGAGGCGGCGAAATCCTCGATCAGCTCGCAATCGCCCTTGGCCGCGATGGCGTCGAGCAGGCCGTCGACCAGCCTGACGATGTCAGCCTCCATCCCCGCGATCGCGCGCGGCGACAGCGCTCCCATGATCAGGCGCCGCACCCGGGTGTGCGCGGGCGGATCGTTGAAGACGAGGCTCGTGGTGTGGTGCTCGTAGAGCGGGGTGTCGCCATATTTCGGCGCGAACTCGCGCTGCTTGTCCGAGCTGAACGATTTTGTGTTCTTGTAGGTGGTGACGAGGTCGTCGTAGCGGGTCAGGAATACGGTGCCGCTCGGCAGGCGCTTGACCGGCTCGTTCTCCCGCAGTGCACGATAGGTCGGGTAGGGATCGTCGTAGAATTCGCTCGTCAGCTTCGCCAGATCGAAATTGGCCGCCAGTTCTTTCGCAGCTGCGTTCATGCGCCATACTCACCGGTTGAGACCGATATGCCGTTTTCGCTCTTTCGAGCCGTGCGGATCACCGTCTACAGTCTCGCTGTGATTTGCTAGCCGACCGGACAGGAAAATGCACGCCCGCGCTGACGCTTCCGACACGGCCCCGAACTGGCCGGACGATATTTTCGCGACCTTGCAACGCTTCGACGTGCGGCAGGTGCCTTACGTGCCCGATGCCGGCCATTCGACGCTGATCCGGCGCGTGCTGGGCTCCTCCACGATGCGCGGCATTCCGCTGACGACGGAGGAGGAGGGCGTGGCGCTGCTCGCCGGCGCCTGGACCGGCGGCCAGCGCGGCGTGCTGCTGATGCAGTCGAGCGGCGTCGGCAATTGCATCAACATGCTGTCGCTGATCCCGATCCTGCGCTTTCCGTTCCTCACCCTCGTGACCATGCGCGGCGAGTGGGGCGAGTTCAATCCGTGGCAGGTGCCGATGGGCTCGACCACGCAGGGCGTGTTCGAACTGTCCGGCGTCAAGGTGTTGCGCGCCTCGAACGCAGCCGAGGTGCCGGCGGTGTTGGAGGCGGCCGCGGCCCAAGCCTACAACGCGCTGACGCCCACCGCCGTCCTGCTGTCGCAGCGCCTGATCGGCGCCAAGGTTTTCACCAAATGAGCAAGGCCAATCTCCTCGGCCGTCGCCAAGTGGTGTCCGCGCTGCTTGCGAACCGCAAAGACGTGGTTGCGATCGGTGGCCTCGGTGCCTCCACCAACGACATCACCGCCGCGGGCGATCACGCCCGCAATTTCTATCTCTGGGGCGGCATGGGCGGGGCGGCGATGATCGGATTGGGCCTCGCGCTGGCGCAGCCAAAATTGCCGGTGCTGGTCATCACCGGCGACGGCGAGATGCTGATGGGGATGGGCAGCCTTGCCACCATCGGCCTGCAGAAGCCGTCCAACCTCTCGATCGTCGTGCTCGACAACGAGGCCTATGGCGAGACCGGCGGCCAGACCAGCCACACCTCGGCTGCTGCCGACCTCGTCGGCGTCGCCAAGGCCTGCGGCATCGCCGACAGCCGGGCGATCTCGACCATGGCTGAGGTGGAAGCCTTCGCCAAAGCCGTCCACGACCTCTCGGCGGGCCCTCGCTTTGCCAATGTGAAGATCGACAGCGCCAGCGTTGAGCGGATCTTGCCGAGCCGGGACGGGACCTACATCGTCAACCGGATCCGCGGCGACCTCGGCTTCCAGCCGATCTGACGCCGATCCCTGATCTGGTTCCCCGCGCGCGGCGTTTACCCCCGCGGCGGTAAGTTGTGACCGATTTCCAACAGATCCCCACCCATCTAGGTTGCGTCGCACCATTTGGCTTGACTTTTGCGTGGGTGAGTGCTTACTCACTAACATGAGCTCATTGCGTATGACGAGCGACCTGAGGCGTCAATTGATCCTCGGAGCCGCAAAACGCTGCTTTGCCCGGCACGGCTATACCGGCACCACGACCAAGAGCGTGGCGGCCGCTGCTGCCATTTCCGAGGCGCTGCTGTTCAAGCATTTTCCGTCCAAAGCGGCGCTCTATGCCGAAATCCTTGCTGACGAGTGCGAGGCGGACCCGGCGCTCATGGAGCTGCTCGAGCGGGAGCCGTCGACCGCCACCCTGGTCGAACTGATCCGCGGCATGGTCCAGCATTTCCTGCTGATCGTCGATGGCCCCGACCAGGAGGAGGCGCAGCGCCTGCGACTGATGGCCACCAGTCATCTGGATGACGGCGAATTCGCTCGTTTGCTATATGCCAAGATCGAGACGCTGATCGGAGCGGTCTTCGTCGCCTCGCTCGAACGCGCGGTCGCCTCCGGCGATGCGCGGGCGAGTGGCAGCGAACCGCTCAACCTGTTCTGGTTCGCGCATCATACGGTGATGACCGCTGCGCTGACCAGGCTGCCGTCCGTACCCTGTCTGGCTTACGGCAGGGCGAACGAATTGGAGCGGCAGCTCTGTGAGTTTCTCTTGAGAGGCATCGGACTTAACGACGCCGCAATTGCTTCGCATTTGGGCCGCGATCAGGCCGCGGATGCGGGCAAGACGGCGATTGCAGAAAGCGCATGACATGAACATCGTAGCCGAACACAAGATTTCGGGCGAACCGATCGACAGCAAGGCTCCCAAGCGTCCGGTTCGGCCGGTGCTCTGGTTCATCATCGTCGGCACGCTCCTGGGCGCGCTCGTCGGTGGCCTCGTCTGGTTCAATTATTTCCGCGGCCAGATGATCAAGCAGTTCTTCGCCAACAACAAGCCGCCGCCGACCGCAGTCAGCGCGGCGGAAGCGAAGTCCGAGGTGGTGCCGAACCTGCTCACCGCAGTCGGCGGCCTCGCCGCCGTGCACCAGGTCGATGTCAGCGCCGACGTCAATGGCCGCGTCACCGAGATCAAGTTCGAGCCGGGCGCCCATGTCGAAGCCGGCATGCCGCTGGTGCAGCTGTTCGACGCGCCGGACCAGGGTGACCTCGCCAACTACAAGGCGCAGGCAACGGTCGCGCAGCTGTCGCTCGACCGCGCCAAGCAACTGGCGTCGCGCCAGTTCGGTCCGCAGGCGACCGTCGATTCCGCGCAGGCCGCCTACGACCAGGCGCTGGCCGGTATCGCCAAGACCGAAGCGCTGATCTCCCAGAAGCTGGTCCGCGCGCCCTTCTCCGGCGATCTCGGCGTCCGCAAGGTCGAAGTCGGTCAATATCTCACCGCCGGTACGGCCATCGTGTCGCTGACCGATCTGTCGGAGCTGTGGGCCAACTTCACCGTGACGGAAAAGGATTCGGCCAACCTCAAGGTCGGGCAGTCCGTCCGATTGAAGGTCGACGCCTATCCGGGTCGCGTCTTCGACGCCAAGGTCACCACGATCGAGCCGCAAGTCGCGGCCGACACCCGCAACATCCGCGTGCAGGCGACCGTCTCCAATCCGGAGAAGATCCTGAAGCCAGGCATGTTCGTGACCACAACGGTGGTGTTGCCGAACAAGCCGGCCGTGATCACGGTTCCGGAGACGGCGGTCGACTACACGCTGTACGGCGACTCGGTGTTCGTGATCACCGAGAAGAAGGAAGAAGACGGCAAGACCAGCCTGTCCGCGGTGCGCACCTTCGTGCAAACCGGAAACCGGGTTGATGGTCGCGTCGAGATCATCAAGGGGGTGAAGCCGGGCGATAAGGTCGTCGCCGTCGGCCAGCTCAAGTTGCAATCGGGCGCTGCTGTTGCGATTTCGACCGATCCGGCTCCGCAGATCCCGGCGCAACCGCCGCGCTACTGACAATACACTCACGTGATCCGGCCTGGCCGGATCACGTTTCTTGAGACATAGAGATCGAGATCGTCGCGATGGCCTTTACTGATATTTTCATCAAGCGCCCGGTTCTGTCGGTCGTCGTCAGCCTGCTGATCCTGCTGATCGGACTGCGCGCTGCGATGGTGCTGCCGATCCGGCAATATCCGAAGTTGTCGAACACGGTCATCAACATCACGACCGTCTATCCCGGTGCGTCGGCCGACCTGATCCAGGGCTTCATCACCACGCCAATCGAGCAGGCGGTCGCCTCGGCCGAGGGCGTCGACTACATCACCTCGTCCTCGGTGCTCGGCACCTCGACGATCCAGGTCTATATCAAACTGAACTTCGATCCGAACCAGGCGCTCACCGAGGTGCTGGCCAAGACGAACTCGGTCAAATATCTGATCCCGAAGGAATCCAATGATCCGATCGTCACCAAGACGACCGGCCAGACGACGGCCGTGATGTATCTCGGCTTCTCCTCGGAGGAGCTGTCGGGCTCGGCGATCTCCGATTATCTGACGCGCGTGGTGCAGCCGGTGCTGTCGACCGTCGACGGTGTCGCGTCCGCGGACATCCTGGGCGGTCAGACCTTTGCGATGCGGCTGTGGCTTGATCCGGTGAAGATGGCCGGCCGGAATGTGTCGCCGGCCGACGTCGCTGCCGCGATCGCCGCCAACAACTTCCAGTCCGCGGCGGGCCAGACCAAAGGCTATCTGATCGTCTCGAACATCTCGACGAACACCGACCTCGGTAACGTCGAGCAGTTCAAGAAGATGATCGTCAAGGCCAAGGACGGCGGCTTCGTGCGGATGGAGGACATTGCTACCGTCGAGCTTGCCGCGCAAAGTACGGATGCGAGCGTCGCCTTCAACGGCGAGCACGCGATCTTTATCGGCGTGAACGCGACGCCGCAGGGTAACCCGCTGACGCTGGTGAAAGGCGTGCGCGCGCTGTTCCCCGAACTCGAGCGAAATCTGCCGCCGTCGATGAAGATGAAGGTCGCCTACGATTCGACCAAGTTCATTCAGTCGTCGATCGACGAGGTGGAGAAGACGCTGGGCGAAGCCGTGATCATCGTGATCGTGGTGATCTTCCTGTTCCTGGCCTCGCTCCGTTCGGTCATCATCCCGGTCGTCACCATCCCGTTGTCGATGATCGGCGTCTGCACCCTGATGCTGGCGCTGGGCTTCAGCTTCAACCTGCTGACCCTGCTGGCGATGGTGCTGGCGATCGGCCTCGTGGTCGACGACGCCATCGTGGTGGTGGAGAACATCCACCGCCATCTGGAGGAAGGGAAGACACCGGTGCAAGCGGCGTTGCAAGGCGCGCGCGAGATCGTCGGCCCGGTCGTCTCTATGACGATCACGTTGGCGGCGGTGTACGCGCCGATCGGCTTCCTCGGCGGCCTCACCGGTTCGCTATTTCGCGAATTCGCCTTCACGCTCGCCGGCTCGGTGATCGTCTCCGGCGTGATCGCGCTGACGCTGTCGCCGATGATGTGCTCGGTGCTCCTCAAGAATACCGAAGAGGGGCGTTTCGCCAAGCTCGTCAACAAGGTGTTCGGCGCCCTGACGCGCTGGTACGGCCGCCGGCTCGACCGCTCGCTCGACTACAAGGCCATCACCGGCCTGTTCGCAATCACGATCCTCGGGCTCGTCGGCTTCCTCTACATGCACACCTCGAAGGAGCTGGCGCCTGAGGAGGACCAGGGCATCGTGTTCGCGGTGACCAAGGCGCCGAAATATGCCAACATCGATTACGTCGATTTCTACGGCGAAAAGCTCGACAAGGAATTCCAGAAATTCCCCGAGACCGATCTGCGCTTCGTGCTGAACGGCATCAACGGTCCGCAGGGCGGCATCGCCGGCATGCTGCTGAAGTCGTGGGATGAGCGCAAGCGGTCGTCGATCCAGTTGAAGCCGCTGGTGCAGGCCGAGCTTTCCAAGATCGAGGGCGTGCAGGCCTTTGCGTTCAATCTCCCGCCGCTGCCGGGCGGGCCGGGCGGTCTGCCGGTTCAGATGGTGATCAACTCGACCGCGGGCTTCCAGGCCGTATATGAGCAGATGGAGAAGCTGAAGGCCGCCGCGCGCAAGAGCGGCATGTTCATCGTCTCCGACAGCGATCTCGCCTACAATCAGCCGACTGTGACGGTGAAGATCGATCGCAGCAAGGCACAGGATCTCGGCGTCAACATGCAGACCCTCGGCAGCGCGCTCGCGGTGCTGCTGGGCGGCAACTACATCAACCGCTTCAATCTCGAGGGTCGTTCCTACCAGGTGATCCCACAGGTGCCGCGCGGCCAGCGGCTCTCGCCGGAATCGCTCGGTAGCTACTACGTCACCACCAATACCGGTCAGCAGCTTCCGTTGTCGACGGTAGTGTCGATCCAGACCAGGACCGATCCGAATTCGCTGACGCACTACAATCAGCTCAACTCGGCGACGTTCTCGGCCGTGCCGATGCCCGGTGTGACCGTCGGTGCGGCGGTCGACTTCCTTGAAGGCGAGGCCAAGAAGCTGCCGCAAGGCTTCAGCCACGACTATCTCGCGGATAGCCGGCAGTATGTGCAGGAGGGCAACCAGCTCGCGATCACGTTCGGCTTCGCGCTGGTCATCATCTTCCTGGTGCTGGCAGCGCAATTCGAGAGCTTGCGCGACCCGTTTGTCATCATGATCTCGGTCCCGATGGCGATCGTCGGTGCGTTGATCCCGCTGTTCTTTGGCGTTGCGACCATGAACATCTACACCCAGGTCGGTCTGCTCACCCTGGTCGGCCTGATCACCAAGCACGGCATCCTGATGGTGGAGTTCGCCAATGAGCTCCAGGTCAACGAGCGGCTCGACCGCCGCTCGGCCATTGAAATGTCAGCCCGCATCCGCCTGCGGCCGATCCTGATGACGACGGCCGCGATGGTCACCGGTCTGATCCCGCTGCTGACGGCATCCGGCGCCGGTGCGGCCAGCCGCTTCTCGATCGGCCTCGTCGTCGTCGCGGGCATGTCGATTGGCACGCTGTTTACGCTGTTCGTGCTGCCGGCGGTCTACGTCGTGCTGGCGACCGACCATCGTGCGGCGGCTGATTCCGAGCGGAATAAGCAGGTCAACGAGGTTGATCTCGACTCCAAGGTGCTCCGGCCGACCTGATCAAGGCTCGATTTGCGTGTGAAGCGGCAACAGCCATCGCTGTTGCCGCTTTTTTTGTCGAGCGATATCTCGTGGTATGATCGCTGCAGCGCCGTGATGGTGCGCTTGAGGCGGGTTATCGGATGAACAGGCGCGATTTTCTGGCAGTGCTTGGCGGGGCGGCATTGGCGCGCCCGGGCATGGCGTCGGCCGATGCGCCAGGCCGCATCTATCGCCTGGGTACGGTGACGCCGATTGCGCCGGTGACGGCGGAGAGCCGGGGCGGCCAGATCCTGATCAAGGTGCTTGAAGAGCGCGGTTTCAAGCTCGGCCGCAACCTGAGCTTCGAAGCGCGGGGCGCGCTTGGCGACGTCACGATGTTGCCTGCGCTGATTACAGAGCTGAAGGCCAAGAACGTCGATGCCATCGTGATCATCGGCTACCCGACGGCCATGGCCGCCAAGGCGGCCGGCATTCCGACCGTCGCGGCCAGCGGCGTGGGTGACCCCGTCGAAACCAGGCTGATCGAGAGCCTGGCGCATCCAGGCGGCAATATCACCGGAATTTCGGACGTCGCATCGACACTGAGCGCCAAGCGGCTGTCGCTGCTCAAGGAGATGTCGCCGAAACTGACCAAGGTCGCGATGCTCTGGAATAAGGACGACCTCGGCATGACCACGCGCTACCAGGCGTCCGCGAAGGCGGCTCAGGCGCTCGGGCTGACCGTGCAGGCGTTAGGTGTCCGCGAACCCGACGATTTCAACGAAGCCTTTGCAGCGATGAATGACGATTTGCCTGACGGCATCCTGATGGTGGCGGACGCGCTGACCATTCTCAATCGCGAGCGCGTCTTCGAGTTCGCGGCCGCCCGAAAGCTGCCGGCGATCTACGAATTCGACGAGTTCGCTCGCGACGGCGGTCTGATGTCCTATGGCGCGGACTCCTCGGAATCCTTCGAGCGGGCCGCCGCCCTGGTCGCCCGCATTTTCAACGGGGCAAATCCCGGCGACCTGCCGTTCGAGCTGCCGACCCGCTATCCTCTGGTGCTCAATCTCAAGACGGCGAAGGCGACCGGACTTGAAATTCCCCCCACCTTGCTGGCACTTGCCGACGAGGTCATCGAGTAGCCTTGTGCGCTGCGGCGAGAGACAAGGTCCGGCCTTCTTGCTAGGCTTGGGGGAATGAGCATTTCCGTCCATCCCGACACCCCGCAAACCAGGCCGCTGCCGCGCGGGGCCGCGGACAGCGCCGCGTCCGCTGAGGCGGGACGGGGGATCAGGACGCGGCTGTTCACCAAATATGTCGCGCTGTTCGTGGCCGTGGTCGCCGTCGCCCTGCTGGCCAATGGCCTGTTCGAGGTCTTGTTCTACTATCGGGAGCACAAGGCCTCGCTGATCCGGGTCCAGCACGAGCAGGCCGAGGCGGCAGCCGCCAAGATCAGCCAGTTCGTCAAGGAGATCGAGAGCCAGCTCGGCTGGACCACGCAGCTGCCGTGGTCGGCGGGCTCGATCGAGCCGCGCCGGTTCGACGCGCTGCGGCTGCTGCGTCAAGTGCCGGCGATCACCGAACTCGCCCAGGTCGGCGCGTCCGGCAGAGAGCGTCTTCGCGTTTCGCGGCTGGCGATGGACGCGATCGACAGCGGCATCGATCTGTCGGACGATCCAAAATTCACGCAGGCGGTCGCGCACAAGGTCTATTACGGGCCGGTCTATTTCCGCCGGGAGTCAGAGCCCTACATGACGCTGGCGCAGGCCGGCGCCCGCAAGGATGCGGGCGTCAGCATTGCGGAGGTCAATCTCAAGCTGATCTGGGATGTCGTGTCCCAGATCAAGGTCGGCGAGCATGGACACGCCTATGTGGTCGGCCCGGAGGGGCGCCTGATCGCGCATCCTGATATCAGCCTGGTTTTGCGCAACACCGACCTGTCGGGACTGGCGCAGGTCCGCGCTGCGCTCGCCGGCGGCGGCGTCATGCCGGATGCCTTGCAGGAAGCGACCAACATCCAGGGGCAGAAGGTTTTGACGGCGTCGGCGCCAATCGCCCCGCTCGGCTGGACCATGTTCGTCGAGCTGCCGGTCGAAGAGGCCTATGCGGCGCTCTATGCCTCGTTGCAGAGGCTTGCGATCGTGCTGCTCGCGGCATCGATCTTCGCGGTGCTCGCCGGGATTTTCCTTGCGCGCCGCATGGTTGGCCCGATCCAGGCATTGCGCGTCGGCGCCGAGCGGATCGGCGGCGGCGACTTCTCTCAGCGCATCTCGATCAAGACCGGGGACGAGCTCGAAGGCCTTGCCGACCAGTTCAACGACATGGGCGCGCGCTTGCAGGAATCCTATGCCGATTTGGAAAAGAAGGTCGAGGTACGTACGGCTGAATTGAGCGAGTCGCTGGAGCAGCAGACAGCGACTTCGGAGGTGCTACAGGTGATCAGTTCGTCCCCGGGCGAACTCACGCCGGTGTTCCACAAATTGCTCGAGAATGCCACGCGCGTCTGCGGCGCGAGTTTCGGGATCATGAACCTGTGGGACGGCGAAGGCTTCACCATCGCGGCTGACTACAACGTGCCGCCTGCGTTCGCAGCTTCGCGACGGGATGTTGCGATCCGTCCTCATCCGGAGAGTGCGCTCGCCGCCGTGGTCAAGACACGTCAGGTCGTTCACGTTCACGATGTGCAAAGCACGCCTGCCTATATTGCTGGAGGAGCAAGCATTCGCGGAATCTCCGATGTGGCCGGCGCTCGCACGATCGTCGTCGTGCCGATGCTGAGGGAGAGCGAGCTGATCGGCACGATCGCAGTCTATCGCAAGGAAGTCCGTCCGTTCACGGACAAGCAGATCTCTGTCGTCGAGAATTTCACGAAGCAAGCCGTCATCGCCATCGAGAATGCGCGGCTGCTGAATGAGTTGCGCAAACGCACGATGGAGCTCTCGCAGTCCCTTGATGAATTGCGCGCGGCCCAGGGCCGCCTGATCCAGACCGAGAAGCTGGCTTCGCTCGGCCAGCTCACGGCTGGCATCGCCCATGAGATCAAGAACCCGCTCAACTTCGTCAATAATTTCTCGTCGATCTCGACCGAGCTGATCGACGAGCTCAACGAGGTCCTGCAAACGGCATCGCTTGACGGCAAGACAAAGGACGAGGTGGACGAGCTGACCGGGATGCTCAAGAGCAATCTCGAGAAGGTCGTGCAGCACGGCAAGCGCGCCGATTCCATCGTCAGGAACATGCTGCTGCATTCGCGCGAAGGCTCAGGCGAGCATCGCCCCGCGGACATCAATGCGATCGTGGAGGAGAGCCTCAATCTGGCCTATCACGGTGCGCGCGCCGAGCGGCCATCGTTCAACGTGACACTCCAGCGCGACCTCGATCCGACCGCCGGGATGGCCGACGTCTATCCGCAGGAAATCACCCGCGTCTTCCTCAATCTGATCTCGAACGGCTTCTATGCTGCGACCAAGCGCAAGGAGAGCGCCGCGGACGGATTCGAGCCGACCTTGAGCGCCGCGACGAAGAATCTCGGCGGGAGGGTCGAGATCCGGATCCGCGACAACGGCGCAGGCATTCCGCAGGATGTGAAGGAGAAGATGTTCAATCCCTTCTTCACCACCAAGCCTGCCGGCGAGGGCACCGGGCTTGGTCTGTCCATGAGCCATGACATCGTCGTGAAACAGCACGGCGGCACGATCGACGTGACCACCGAGCCCGGTGTATTCACCGAATTCATCATCACCCTGCCGCGCGTCATGCCGGCAGGTAGTACTTCCGGAGGCAAGACGTGAACGTTTACATCCTGGTCGTCGATGACGAGCCCGATGTCGAGGCGCTGTTCCGGCAGCAGTTTCGGCGCGACCTGCGCGCCGGCCGTTTCCAGATGGAGTTCGCACCCTCGGCGCCCGATGCGCTGAAGCTCGCGGCCGAGGTTCGCGACCCCTCGTTGATCCTGATCCTGTCCGACATCAACATGCCCGGCATGAGCGGGCTCGACATGCTGCCCAAGGTGCGTGCCGAGCATCCGCATGTTCCGGTCATCATGATCACGGCATACGGCGATGCCGAGACGCGTCGCAAGGCGATCGAGCGCGGCGCCACCGGGCTCCTCACCAAGCCGATCGATTTTGCGCTGCTGCGCCAGCAGATCGACACGAGGCTCGAGCAGGCGGCATGACTCCGACCATCCTCTTCGTCGACGACGAGCCCGATCTCGAGGCGCTGATCCTGCAAAAATTCCGCAGGAAGATTCGCGACGGGCTTGTCGCCATCATATTCGCGCGCGACGGCCTGGAGGCGCTGGAATCGCTCGAGCAGAACCCGCAAGTCGACATGGTGGTCTCCGACATCAACATGCCCAGGATGGACGGGCTGTCGCTATTGCAGAAGCTGCAGGAAGCCGAGGAGAAGAAGTCGACCATCATCGTCTCGGCCTATGGCGACATGAGCAACATCCGCACCGCCATGAACCGCGGCGCGTTCGACTTCCTGACCAAGCCGATCGACTTCGCCGACCTGGAAACCACGATCGACAAGACGCTTCGCCACATCGAGATGTTGCGCGAGGTGAGGCGCCGCCAGGCGGAGGCCGAGCGGGCTCACGCCGCGTTGTCGCGTCACTTCTCGCCGGAGCTCGCCAAGCGTCTGGCGGCGGGCGCCGAGGGTCAGGGGATCGAAGTGCAGTGGCGCGATGTCGCGACCATTTTCACCGATATCACCGGCTTCACCTCGCTGGTCGAGACCGCGCCGCCCGAGACGCTGGGCGCGCTCCTCAACGAATATGTCGGCGGGATGACGGAGGTCGTCTTTGCGCATGACGGGACGGTCGCAAAAATCATCGGCGACGCAATCCAGGTGCTGTTCAATGCGCCCGGCGATCAGCCTGACTACGCGACGCGTGCGGTCGCCTGCGCCCACGATCTCGATGCCTGGGCGCAGGATTTTTGCGCGCGACAGGATACAAAGGGTGTGAGGTTCGGCACCACCCGCATCGGCATTCACGCAGGCTCCGCGCTGGTCGGCAATTTCGGCGGCAACCGCTTCTTCGACTACACCGCATATGGGGACACGATCAACATCGCGGCGCGGCTGGAAGCCGCGAACAAACAGCTGGGCACCCGCATCTGTGTCAGCTCCAGTGTCGCCGAGGCAGCCGATAATTTTCAGGGGCGTCCCGTCGGCGATCTGATGCTGCGCGGGCGCAGCGAGCCGCTGCGTGCGTTCGAGCCACTGCCACGTGAAAGGTTCGAGGCGCCCGAGGCGGCGCGGTATTCCGCGGCCTTTGCCAAGATGGAAGCCGGCGACGCCGCGGCCATGCCGGCCTTTGCCGCGCTGGTCGGCGCGCACGCGGATGATCCTCTCGCCGGATTTCACCTGAGGCGCCTGCTCAATGGGGCTAAGGGCATCCGCATTCAACTGGATTAGGAGTTCGTCATGATTCGTGAATTCTCCGCCGGCAACTATCGGTTCATTCCCTCCGTGTTCCAGTATTCTGCTGGTGCTGCAGCCGATGATGGCTATGAGATCGAACGCGTCCGGTTCGATCGCCTCGTGCCTCTGGCCGAGGGGTTTGCCCTTGCGGCAAAGTTCATTCAGGCGGCAGGGCGTCCGTTGACGGCCTTCTGTGCCTGCGAGCTGCGCTCGCCGGCCGCCTTCAGCGAGGAAGGCTTTCGCGCATTCAACCTGCATTATGTGAAGACGCTGTCGGAATGGGGTATCTTCGACGGCACCACCAATCCGGTGGCGCGCAGCAATGTCTGTCCTGAACTCGATCCGCCGTCCGAGCCCTCGTTCTACGCGTTCTCCTTCACGCGCCCGACGAACTCCAAAGCGCCGTCCTTCGTCATTGCTGGCGGCGCCGAGGCGCGCGAGGGCAGCGGCACCTATGTCGAGCGCACGGTGCGCTACCGCGACCTCAGCCCGGAGGGGTTGCGCGAGAAGGTGCGATTCACCACGACGTCACAGATGGAGAACCGGATGACGGCGTTCGGATTCAGCTGGAAGGACACCACCGGCGTGCAGGCCTATTCCGTGCACGACTTCCATCACGCGCTGGTCGATGAACTTGTTCGGCACGGCGCATTGCGCTCGGGTCTCACCTGGCACTTTGCGCGGCCGCCGGTGGTCGACCTCGAATACGAGATGGATTGCCGGCGCGTGATGCGCGAGACTGTAATCTAGCGCTGACGCGGGTCGAGGGCATCGCGCAGGCCGTCGCCGAGCAGGTTCAATGACAGCACCACGAGGAAGATCGCCAGCCCCGGCCAGATGGCCATCCAGGGCGCCTGGGTCAGGAAGCGTTGCGCTGCGTTCAGCATGCTGCCCCAGGATGGCGCCGGCGGTTGCTGGCCGAGGCCGAGGAACGATAGTGCCGCCTCGGCGATGATGGCGGCTGCGATCGAGAGCGTGGCCTGAACCAGCAGTGCGGGCAAGATGTTCGGCAGGATGTGCGAGACTGCGATGCGCCAGGGCGGATTGCCGAGTGCGCGGGCCGCTTCGACATAGTCCTCGGCCTTGACGCTCAGCACCTGGCCGCGGGTCAGGCGGATGAAGATGGGCGTCGCCGAGATGCCGATCGCGATCATGGCGTTGCCAAGGCTCGGACCGAGGAACGCCGCCAGCGCAATCGCCAGGATCAGGAACGGGCAGGCCAGCATCGCATCGGTGATCCGGCTGATCAGCGCATCGACGAACCCGCCGCGATAGCCGGCGACGAGGCCGAGCGGCACACCGATGCCGAGCGCGATCGCGACCGAGATCAGGCCCGCAAGCAGCGAGGCCCGCGCGCCGTAGACGACGCGGCTCAGGGTATCGCGGCCAAGCTCGTCAGTGCCGAACCAGTGCGCCATTGTGGGCGGCTTGCGCACCAGGCTCCAGCTCGTCGCGATGGGATCGTAGGGCACTACCAGCGGCGCCAGCAACGCGAGCAGGATGAAGATGGTGAGGACCGCGAGGCCCGCAACCGCCGCCTTGCGCTTGAACAGGCGGCGCCGGGCGCGGCGCGCCGGGCTGTCCAGCTCGTCGGCTCGCACAAGGGGGCCGGACAGGGCGGCGTCGGTCATGGCCTAGCCCCTCAGCCGCGGATTGACGAGGATATAGGCGACGTCGGCAACCAGATTGAGCGTGATGTAGACCGTGGCGGTGACCAGCACCACGCCCTGCACGACAGCATAGTCGCGGTTGAACACGGCATCCACGATCAGCTTGCCGAAGCCGGGAATGGAGAAGATCTGCTCGGTCAGCACCGCACCGGACAGCAGCGTGCCGAGCTCGAGCGCGCCGAGGGTGATGATCGGCGTCAGCGCGTTGCGCATGGCATGCTTCAGGATCACGGAGCGCTCGGAGAGACCCTTCGCGCGCGCGGTCCGGACATAGTCGCTCTCCAGCACCTGGAGCATCGCGCTGCGGGTATGTCGCATCAGGACCGCGGAAATCGCGTTGCCGAGCACGAAGGCGGGCATGATGGTGGCGGCAAGGCTCGCCCGCCAGTTTTCGCTAAGCGGCACATAGCCCGAGGCCGGGAGCCAGCCGAGCTCGATCGAGAACAGGAAGATCAGCAGGATCCCGAGCCAGAAATTCGGCGTCGAGATGCCCCAGAGCGCAAACAGGTTGGCTCCATAATCCCACATCGTGCCTCTCTTCACGGCGGAGACGATGCCGGCGGGAATGCCGATCAGGAACGCGATCAGCATCGCCATCGAGCCGAGCTGGAGAGTCACCGGCAGCTTCTGCGCGATCAGCTCGCGGACCGGCATCTTGTTGCGCAGCGACTCGCCGAAATTGCCTGATAGAACGCCCTTGAGCCAATAGACGTATTGCACGGGAATCGGCTGATCGAGCTTGTACTGCTGGCGGATCTGCTCGATCACGGCGGGATCGCGCTCCTCACCCGCCATCACCAGAGCGGGATCGCCCGGCAGCAATTGCTGGAGCGAGAAGATCAGCACCGACACGAAGAACAGTGTCGGTACGATCTGCGCGATCCGGCGGGCGAGGAAGTTCAGCATGGCGCGGCTCGCGTCCCGGGCAAAGCCGTGCTCACTTGAACTTCAATCCGACCACGCGCACCAGCCCGTCGGGCATCTGCTTGTAGCCCTGGAGCTTGGTCGTGTGCGCGATCAGGAGCGTGCGGTGATAGATGTAGATGATCGGCAGGTCGGTGAGCAGGATATTGGTCAGCTTTTCGTAGATCGCCTTGCGCTCATCAAAGCCCGCGACCGTCCGGGCTTCTTCCAACAGCTTGTCAGCGTCCGGGTTCGAATAAACGCCGTCGTTCTGCGGTGCCTTGCTGCGCATGAAGATGTAGGAATTTCCGTCAGGATCGATGCGGCCGCTCCAGTTGATCTGGAATACCTGGAACTCGCCGGCCTGGGCCTGCTTGAAGGTGGTCGCGAATTCGACGGCGCGGATCTTGATGTCGAAGCCCGCTTCCGCGGCCATCGACTGCACGACCTGAGCGACGGCCTCATACTCCGTTCCCTTCGGGACCATGTAGTCGACAGTTACGGGGAGGCTGACGCCCGCCTCCTTCAACAATGCCTTGGCCTTGGCAATGTCGCGGCCCTGAACGGGGAATGATTTCTGGTAGTAGGGATGCGTGGGGCTGACCCACTGATTGCCGGCAGTGAATTCGCCGTTGAAGACAACCTGATTGATCGCCTCGCGATCGATGGACAGATCGAGCGCTTTGCGCACTTTCGCCGACTGGCTCAGCGGCCCCTTGGTCTTGTCGTTACCGATGTTGATGGTCAGGCCCTGATAGCCGAGCTCGGGCGCCGTCGACAGCACCAGCTTGGGATCGGCGCGGACGTCCTTGATGTCGGTGGCGAGCACACGCTCGATCAGGTCGAGTCCGCCGGACTTGAGGTTCGCCAGCCGCACCGTCGAGTCGACAATCGGCAGGAACACGACGCGGTCGATATGGATGTTATCCTTGTCCCAGTAGTCGGCGAATTTTTCAAAGACCATCCGATCTTGCTGGACGCGCTCGACGAACTTGTAGGGACCGGCGCAGACCGGATGCAGGCCGAACTTGTCGCCGGCCTCCTTCGCCGCCTTCGGCGACACCATCATGCCGGAGCGGTCGGTGAGCTGTGCGATCAAGGGCGAGTAGGGCGTCTTCAGGACCGGCTTGATCGTGAGGGGATCCACGACCTCAACATGGTCGACGCTGGCAAGCTCCGATTTCCGGAACGAGGTCGGCAGCGTCATGTGCCGTTCGATCGAGAATTTGGCGGCTTCCGCGTCGAGCGGCTCGCCATCATGGAATTTGACGTTGGGCCGCAGCTTGATCGTCATCTCCTTGCCGTCGGCTGAAGTCTCGTAGGACAGCGCGAGCTGCGGCACGACGTTGAGCTTTTCGTCGATGTCGAACAGCTTGTCGCAGAAGGCGGAGAACACGATGCGGCCGACATAAGTGCGGCCGATGCTGGGATCGAGGATGTCGGGGTCCTCGGCGATGCCGATGCGAAGCGTGGTCTGGGCCTGGGCCGCGCCCGCGAGCGACGTCAGCAATGCCGACGCCAGAAATGCCAAACGCACAAAACTCATCGTTCTCAACCTCTGTTTGACGGCTACGCCGGGTCGGTCCTCAATGAACTAACCCCGCCGTCGCTCGCTGCTTCCAGGCTGCCGCTGAAGGCGGCGACCAATTTTTCAAGGGCCGGCGAGAAGCCGCCGTCCATTGGGACGATCGCCTCGGACGACGGCAGTTCCGTCGTTCGGTGGCAGGCCGTTGCATGTCCAATGCCATCCGGCACGAGCTGTGGCATTTCGCTGCGGCAGCGGTCGACGACGTAGGGGCAGCGGGTGTGGAAGCGGCATCCCGGCGGCGGGTTCAGCGCGCTGGGGATCTCGCCCTGAAGCACAATCCGGCTTCGCTTTGCCCGTGGTTTAGGCACGGGGATCGCGGACAGCAGCGCGCGGCTATAGGGGTGACGGGGCGCTGTGAACAGCGCATCGGCCTCTGCGGTCTCGACGATCTGGCCGAGATTCATCACCGCGACTCGGTCGGCGATGTGCTTGACCACCGCGAGATCATGCGAAACGAAGATATAGGCCAGACCAAGCCGGTCCTGCAGCTCGCGCAGCAGGTTCAATATCTGGGAGCGGATCGAGACGTCGAGCGCCGAGACCGGTTCGTCGCAGATGATCAGCTTCGGCTCGACCGCGAGTGCGCGCGCAATGGCGATGCGCTGGCGCTGGCCGCCGGAGAATTCGTGCGGATAGCGCCGGGCCAGGCGCGGCTCGAGCCCGACCAGCCGCAAGATTTCCGCGACGCGCTCGTGCCGCCGCTCTGGTGGCACGAGATCGTGCAGCGCCAGCGGCTCAGTCAGGATCTGGCCGACCGTCATCCGCGGATTGAGCGAGGCATAGGGGTCCTGAAAGATGATCTGCGCCTCGCGGCGGAATTTGCGGAGCGCATTGGCATCGAGGGCGAGCAGATCGCGGCCGTCGAAGCGTACCGTGCCCGCATCGGGTTCGATCAGCCGCAGCACCAGACGGCTGACGGTGGATTTGCCGCAACCGGACTCGCCGACCAAAGCCAGTGTCTTGCCGGCCTCGAGCGAAAATGACACGCCATCGACGGCTTTGACATGCGCCAGCGCCCGGCCGAACAGCGAGCGCTGGGCGACGAAATGCTTGACCAGGCCGTTGACCTCGAGCAGCGCCATCACGACACCAGACGTTCGAGCGGCGCGCGGATGCAGCGCGAGAGGTGGCCGGGACTGACTTCCACCAGTGGCGGCGGCGCCCTGGTGCAGTCGTTCAGCACGAACGGGCAGCGCGCTGCGAAACGGCAGCCGGCGGGTGGCTGTGCCATGTTCGGCACCATGCCCTCGATCGTCGCAAGCTGTTCGGCGCGATGGTCCAGACGCGGGATTGAGCCGAGCAGTCCGACCGTGTAGGGGTGCTGCGGCGCGGAGAACAATTCGTCGACCGGCGCGCGCTCGACGATCTCGCCGGCATACATCACCGCGACTTCGTCGCAGACTTCGGCAACGACACCGAGATCGTGGGTGATCAAAATGATCGCGGCGCCGCTCGCGGCCTTCAATTCGCGCATCAGCTCCAGGATCTGGGCCTGCAGGGTGACGTCGAGTGCGGTGGTCGGCTCGTCGGCGATCAGGAGCTGTGGATCGCAGGCGAGCGCCATCGCGATCATGACGCGCTGGCGCATGCCGCCGGAGAGCTTGTGCGGATATTCGTCGATCCGGCGCTCGGGCGAAGGGATGTGCACGCGACGCAGCAGCTCGATCGCCCGCTCACGCGCGCTGCGGCGCGAACCGCCGCGATGGCGCAAAATGGTCTCGATGATCTGGTCGCCGATGGTGAAACTCGGATTGAGTGACGTCATCGGCTCCTGGAAAATCATCGCGAGCCGGTTGCCGCGCAGGTCGCGCAGCGTCTGGTCCGGGGTCTTCAGCAGGTCGAAGCCGTCGAAGCGGATCGCGCCTGATATCTCCGTCGTCTGCTTCGGCAGCAGGCCCATGATCGCCAGCGAGGTCACGCTCTTGCCGCAGCCGGATTCGCCGACGAGGCCGAGCGTTGCGCCTTTGGCGACGCTGAGATCGACGCTGTCGACCGCGTGGGTGACGCGGCCGTCGTCGCCGTGAAAGCGGATGCGCAGGTCCCTGATCTCGATGAGAGGGCTTGCGCTCATGCTTGTCTTGCCCGCGCCGCGGCGATGCTGGCGTCGATGACGCTGCGATCGGTGTTGCCGGCTGGGTTCTGCCGGGTCGGCATGGACGGGCGGAAGTGGACCCAGAGTTCGTGGCTGACCCGTTCGAGCCGCTCGAGTTCACCGAGCGGGTCGGGATGGTCGTCGGCGCGAATATCCAGCGCCGGCCATTCCTCCTCGCCGTGGATCAGCAGTGCCGCGGACTGCTTGCCGCGCTTGTCGCCGCCGGCGGCTTCGCCTGCGCGCATGGCCGCAAGCAGCCGGCGCGGGAAGGGCTGGCTGTCATTGGCAATGTAGGTCTTGGCCGTCTCGGCGAGAACGTCGGCGCCCGCGAGCATGTTGCCGGCGATCGAAAAACCGCTGCCGGCGATATGTCCGCACCAGTCGACGCAATCGCGCCCGGTATGCGCAGCGATCGCGCCACCCGCATCCATGATGTGGATCTGCCGGCTCTCGCGGCCGTCGTCGGTCGCGAGCAGGGCGGCGAGCACGTCATGGGCGTTCAGGCCCTCGCGCAACAGCTTGACGCCGTCGATGCCGTAATAGGGATTGACGAAAGCTTGCGTTGCAATGGCCCCGACGCCCGCCGCGACGTAGGGCACGCGTGCGCCGACGGCGAAGAAGCGGGTCGCTACCGCAATGCCGAACTGGCCGGTGGCAGGATCTCGCGCGATGATCGACCAGGTCATGTGCTGCCTTCAGCGTCCCGCGGCGTAGCCCTGCATGCCGCGCGGATTGGCGGCGGCGCGCCGGCGCACACCGACGCGCGAGGCCGCGGTGAGGCGGCCTTCGGACCAGTCGGGACCGACCTCGACGATGTGCCCGCGCTCGCGCAGGTTCTCGATCGTTGCCTTCGGCACCCGGTTCTCGACCACGAGCACGCCGGGGCGCGAGGTGCGCGGCCAGAACGAGATCGGGAAGTGCTCGGAGTGCCAGGCCGGCGCGTCGATCGCCTCCTGGAGATTGAGGTTGCAATGGACGTGGCGCAGGAAGAATTGCGTGATCCACTGATCCTGCTGGTCGCCGCCGGGCGAGCCCCAGGCGAGGTACGGCTCGCCGTCGCGCAGCGCCATGGTCGGCGACAGCGTGGTGCGCGGCCGCTTGCCCGGTGCGAGCGAGCCGGGATGGTTTTCCTCAAGCCAGAACATCTGGGCGCGGCTGCCGAGGCAGAAACCAAGCTCCGGAATGATCGGCGAGGATTGCAGCCAGCCGCCAGACGGCGTCGAGGACACCATGTTGCCGGCCTTGTCGATGATGTCGAAATGCACGGTGTCGCCCCGCACCTCGCCGAAGCGTCCCACCGTCGGCTCGCCGGCGCCGAGCGCACCGACTGCTTCGCGTTGTCCTTCGGCACGGCGCAGCTTGACCACGCCGCCGAAGCCTTCGACGGTGCCGGGTACGAAATCGAGCGATGCCTTGTCGGTGACGAGCTTGCGGCGCTCGTCGTTGTAGGCGTCCGACAGCAGCGTCGCGATCGGGATTTCGCTGAACTTGGGATCGCCGTAGAATTTTTCGCGGTCCGCGAAGGCGAGTTTTGCGCATTCGATCTGGAGATGGACGAACTCCGGCCCGGTCGGATCGAGCCCGTCGAGCGCAAAGCCTTTCAACAGCGCGAGCTGCTGCAGCGTCACCGGACCCTGGCTCCAGACGCCGGCCTTGCAGACGGTGTAGCGACCATAATCGTAGGTGAGGGGCGCCTCGATTGTCGGCTGCCAGCGTGCCATGTCGTCGGCGGAGAGCACGCCGCGATGCGGCGAGCCGCTGACGTCCATCACCTCCTGCGTTCGGCAGAACTTGTCGATGGCCTCGGCAACGAAGCCTTGCGACCAAGCTTTTCGCGCGCGCTCGATCTCGGCGTAGCGGCCTCCGCCGCCGCTTTCGGCCTCGTTGAGGATGCGGGTGTAGGTCGCCGCAAGCGTCTTGTTGGTGAAGAGCGTACCGGGTTTCGGCACCTCGCCGTTCGGCAGGTAGACAGCGGCCGAGGTCGGCCAGTGCTTGCGGAACAATTGTTCGACAGTCTGGATCGTGGCGCAGGCGCGCTCGACCAGGGGATAGCCGTCGCGGGCATAGGAGATCGCAGGCTCCAGCACATCGCGGACACACATCGTGCCGTAGTCGCGGAGCAACATCATCCAGGATTCGAAGGTGCCGGGGACGCAGGCCGCAAGCAGGCCGGTGCCGGGCACCATGTCGAGGCCCTCGCTCTTGTAATGCGCGATCGTGGCGCGCGCCGGTGCCGGGCCCTGGCCGCAGATCACCTCGGTGCGGCCGCGCTTCACGTCATGGACGATGACAGGTACGTCGCCGCCGGGGCCGTTCAGATGCGGCTCGACGACCTGAAGCGTGAAGGCGGTGGCGACACCGGCGTCGAAGGCATTGCCGCCCTTTTCCAGAACAGCCATGCCGACGGCGGTCGCGATCCAGTGCGTGGTGGCGACGACACCGAACGTGCCCTCGATTTCGGGGCGCGTCGTGAAGGGATCGGGATTGACGATGCTGGCCATGGGCTACCTCATTTACGGCGCGCGCAATTGATCACAGGCGATGCCTGGCGGCCAATGCGCAGGCCGCATGGCACGCGCGCGTCACGCCGGGACCGGCGCGGTGTTAACCGCATGGCAGGCGACGCCGTCGATCAGGCTCGGTGCCTCCTTGCGGCAGAGGTCGAACGCCAGCGGGCAGCGCGGATTGAAGGCACAGCCGGGCGGCGGATTGATCGGGTTCGGGATCTCGCCCTTCACCGGAATGCGTTGGCGGCCGCTCATGGCGAGATCAGGCACGGCACCAAGCAGCATCTTGGTGTAGGGCATGCGCGGACTGGCGAACAACTCCTTGCCTTCCGCGATCTCGACGATGCGGCCGAGATACATCACGCCGACCGCGGCTCGCCATGTGGCGGACCACGGCGAGGTTATGGCTGATGAACAAATAGGTCAGGCCGAACTTGTCCTGGAGGTCGCGCATCAGGTTCAGGATCTGCGCCTGCACTGAGACGTCGAGCGCCGAGGTCGGCTCGTCGCAGACGATGAATTCGGCGTCGGAGGCGAGCGCCCGCGCGATTGCGATACGCTGGCGTTGGCCGCCGGAGAACTCATGCGGGAATTTCAGGCGGTCATCGGGATGCAGGCCAACGAGGCTGAGCAACTCGCCGACGCGCGCCTGGATGTCGCGTTCGCCCTGGATCAGGTCGAAGGCGCGGATCGGCTCGGAGATGATAGCATCGACGCGGAAGTGCGGGTTCAGGCTCGCATAGGGATCCTGAAAAATCATCTGGATGCGGCGGCGCAGCTTTCGGCGCGCTTGACCTTGCCGCGGATCGGTCATCGAGACGCCGTCGATCAGGACATTGCCGGCGCTCGGCGGCAACAGGCCGACCACCATCCGCGCCACCGTGGTCTTGCCCGAGCCGGACTCACCGACCAGCGCAAAGGTCTCGCCCTTCTTGATGTCGAAGGTGACGTGATCGACGGCCTTGAGATATTCGAGATGCCCGCCTTCCAGCAAGCGGTTGAGCCAGGGCTTTGAGACGTCGAAGACGCGGCGGAGATTTGTCGCCTGGACGAACGGGGCGCTCATGCCGCGGTCTCCGCGGGCACGCTGTCATAGAGATGGCAGGCAACCGACTGCGTGCCACGCGATAGCGGCTCGGGCCGGTCGACGCGGCAGCGATCGAAGACGGAAGCGCAGCGCGGGTTGAACGAGCAGCCGCGCGGGATCGCCGAGAGGCGCGGCATGGAGCCTGGAATCTGCACCAGGCGCTTGTCGTCGCCGGCAAGCGTCGGGATCGCGCCCATCAGGCCCTTGGCGTAGGGATGCAACGGGTTCCTCACGACGTCCTGCACCGGGCCGATCTCGGCGACGCGGCCGGCATACATCACCGCGACGCGGTCCGAGGTCTCGGCGATCACACCCATGTCGTGCGTCACCAGCATCACGGCGGTGCCGTGGTCGCGGCCGAGCCGCTTGATCAGCGAGATGATCTGCGCCTGCACGGAGACATCGAGCGCCGTGGTCGGCTCATCCGCGATGATCAGCTCCGGCTCGGCGCAGATCGCCAGCGCAATCACCACGCGCTGGCGCATGCCGCCGGAGAATTCATGAGGATAGCCGTCGATGCGCTTTTCCGGTGCGGGAATGCCGACCTCAGCGAGGAGGTCGATGGCACGGCGGCGCGCAGCCTGTTCGGACAGATTGAGGTGGGTCCGGATCGTTTCCACGATCTGGTCGCCGACCTTGTACAGCGGATTGAGCGAGGTGAGCGGATCCTGGAAGATCATGCCGATGCGTTTTCCGCGAACGCGGCGCATCTCCTCCGGCGGCAGATTGTCGATGCGCAGGCCCGACAAGCGGATCTCGCCGCCGGAGATGCGGCCGGGCGGATCGATCAGGCCGATCACCGAAAGCCCGGTGACGGATTTGCCGGCGCCGGATTCGCCGACAACGCCGAGCACTTCGCCCTTGGCGATGTCGAACGAAACGCCGTCGATCGCGCGCAGCGTGCCGCGGCGGGAGGCGAACTCGACCTGAAGATTACGGACGGAGAGAACGGGTTCGGTCATGAACGCTGCATACTCATCGGAGTTTCGGGTTGAGCGCGTCGCGCAGCCAGTCGCCGAGCAGGTTGATCGACAGGATCAGGGCCGCGAGCGCGATTCCGGGGAATGCGACGATCCACCATTCGCCGGCGAACAGATAGCCGTTGCCGATGCGGATCAGCGTGCCGAGCGAGGGCATGGTCTCAGGCATGCCCGAGCCGAGGAACGACAGCGTCGCCTCGGTGATAATGGCGAGCGCGAGGTTGATGGTGGCGATCACGAGGATCGGCCCCATTGTGTTCGGCAGCACGTGGCGCAGCATGATCACGGGGGCTGGCAGGCCGATCAATTGCGCGGCTGCGACATAATCCTTGTTCTTCTCGACCAGCACCGAGCCACGCACCGTGCGCGCGTACTGCACCCAGAAACTCAGCCCGATGGCGAAGACCAGGACCGCCAGCATGCTCATCTCGTCGAGCTTGTTGCCAAACACCGATTTGGCGATGCCGTTGATCAGGAGCGCGATCAGGATGGCCGGAAAGGAAAGCTGCACGTCGGCGATGCGCATGATCAGTCCGTCGACGGCGCCGCCGAAATAGCCGGCCGTCAGCCCGAGCAGGATGCCGAGCGCGCCGGACAAGACCACGCCGAGTACGCCGACGAGAAGCGAGATGCGCAGACCGTAAAGGATCGCTGACAGCACGTCGCGGCCCTGCTCGTCGGTGCCGAGCAGGAACGGGCTCTGACCGTCGGCGGTCCAGAGCGGCGAGATGCGCGAGTTCATCAGCTGGAGCTGCGCCGGGTCGAACGGATTTTGCACCGACAACACCGAGGCGAAGATCGCGATCAGGAAGAACAGCAACGTCACACCGGCTGCGATCATGGTGATCCTGGAGCGGCGGAACGAATAGAACAGGTCGCTGTCGAGCGAACGCCTGAACCAGCCAGGTGGGGTCGCGCGCTTCTCGGTGCTGTGCGGAACGACGGCCTCGCTCATGTCAGTGCGCCCGGCTGACCGTCGAGCGCAGCCGCGGATCGACGATGGTGTAGAGGATATCAACCACGAGATTGATGGTGACGAAGATCAGGGACACCATCATCAGGTAGGCCGCCATGATCGGGATATCGACGTTCTGAACGGCCTGCACGAACAGGAGCCCCATGCCCGGCCACTGGAACACGGTCTCGGTGATGATTGCGAAAGCAATCACCGAGCCAAATTGCAAGCCCGCCACGGTGATGACGGGAACCAGCGTGTTGCGCAGCGCGTGACCGAAATGGATCGCACGCGTGGTCAGCCCACGGGCGCGGGCGAAGCGGATGTAGTCGGTCCGCATCACCTCGAGCATCTCCGCGCGGACGAGCCGCATGATCAGCGTCATCTGGAACAGGCCGAGGGTGATCGAGGGCATGATCAACGCCTTCAACCCTGACCAAGTCAGGAGTCCGGTCGTCCACCAGCCGATATGCACGACATCGCCCCGCCCGAACGAGGGCAGCCAGCCGAGTGTCACCGAGAACAGGTAGATCATGAGGATGCCGATCAGGAAGGTCGGCAGCGAAATGCCGATCAGCGAGACGGCCTGGAACACATGCGCGAGCCAGCTGTCACGGCGAAGCGCCGAATAGACCCCCATTAGGATGCCACTGACCATTGCGAAGATAGTGGCGCAGATCGCGAGCTCCAGCGTCGCGGGCATCCGTTCCATCAGCAGATTGCTGACCGGCAGTCGAAACTGGTAGGACACGCCGAACTTGAACTGCGCAGCATTGCCGACGTAGCGGCCGAACTGCACGATCACGGGATCGTCGAGGCCGAGCGATTTGCGGATCGCGGCGCGTTCGGCGCCCGACGTATCCATCCCGACCATCTGGTTCACGGGATCGCCGGCAAAGCGGAACATCGAGAACGAGATGATCCCGACGGCGATCATGACACCGACGGCCTGGATGGCCCGGCGCAGTGTGAAAGCGAGCATCTGTTCCTTTCACATCTCTTCAGCAGCACGCATCATCGCGTTAGCCTGAAACGGCAAATCCTTAAACAGCAAGTCCCGGAAGCCAGATCTTGAAAGCGATGGCTTCCGGGACTTCACAACTTGTCGACACTTACTCGTCCTGCTTGGTCGCCCAGTAGAGCATGACCATGTTGTCCGCACGCTGGGTCAGCTTCACCTTCTTCGACACGCCCCAGGCGAGCGCCTGCTGGTGCAGCGGGACATAGGCCCAGTCCTTGATCGAGACCTCGAAAGCCTGCTTGATCAGGAGATCGCGCTTGGTCGCATCGGATTCCACGAGAACTTTGTCCGCGAGCTCGTCGAACTGCTTGTTGCAATAGCCGGCGAGATTGGCTTCGCCGCGGTTGGGATCCTTGGGATCCTCCCGGCAGCCCATGATGTCGTGCAGCACGTTCTGGGAATCGAGCGTATCCGGGGTCCAGCCCAGCATGAACAGCGAGGTTTTGTAGCCGCCGGGCTTCAGCACCTTGGCGAAATACTGGGCCTTCGGCTGCGCCAGCAGGTCTACCTTGATGTTGATGCGGGCGAGCATGCCGACGATCGCCTGGCAGATCGCGGCGTCATTGACGTAGCGATCGTTCGGGCAGTCCATCGTTACCTCGAAACCGTCGGCATAGCCGGCGTCTGCCAGAAGCTTCTTGGCGGCGTCGGGATCGAACTTCGGCCGGGTGAAGTCCTTCGAGGCAAAGATCTCTGGTGCGACCATCAATGCGGACGGCGTGGAGAGGCCGCGCATGACGCGATTCTTGATCAGGTCGACGTCGATCGCCCGGTAGACGGCTTCGCGGACGCGAACGTCCTTGAACGGGTTCTTGCCCTTGATGTTGGAATACAGGAGCTCGTCGCGCGCCTGATCCATGCCAACGAAGATGGTGCGGAGCTCAGGTCCCGTCAGCGCAGTGGCGTTGGGGCTCGCTTTGACGCGCTCGATGTCCTGGACCGGAACCGGTTCGATCACGTCCACCTCGCCCGACAACAGCGCTGCGACACGCGTAGCCGGGTTTGCAATCGGCGTGAAGATGATCTCCTTCAGATTATGTTCCGGCTTGCGCCACCAGTCCGGATTGGCCTTGAAGACGGTCTTCACGCCCGGCTGGTGGCTCTCGATCGTGAAGGGGCCAGTGCCGTTTTCATGGAGCGAGGCGTAGCTAGGGGTCGTGGCGGCGGCCGGTGTCGGCGCCACCGCATCGTTCGCCTCTGCCCATTTCTTGTCCATGATGTACCAGGTCGCCCACAGCGCCGTCAGGATGGGATTGGGCGAGGTCAGGATAAAATCGACGGTGTAATCGTCGATCTTGACGGCCTTGGCATCGGCGGGAACGCGGCTCTGGAAATTCGAGCCTTTCGCCCGCACGCGCTCGGCCGAGAACACCACGTCGTCAGCGGTGAAGGGGTCGCCATTGTGGAATTTCACGCCCTTGCGCAGGTGAAAGCGCCAGCGTGTCGGCTCCGGCGTCTCCCAGCTTTCGGCGAGCGCCGGGATGATCTTCAGGTCCTTGCCGCGGGCGACCAGGCCCTCATAGACGTGGCCGAGATGTGCACTGGTGGTCGACTCGTTCAGCGTGTAGGGGTCGAGCGATTTCAGCTCACCCTGGTTGGCGTAGCGCAGCGTCTGGCTCGACGCCGGCGAGACCGCCAACGCAAGCGCACCGGCGAGCGTCGCCGCAAACAAACTTCGTCCGACTGACATTCTTGACCCTCTCCACTCGCCCGCACCGTGATTTTTGATTGTTCGGCGGGGTTGATCGATCCATGTTGCCCAGAGTTCTCGACCCGTGCAAGCGCCATTCCAGCAAGGAACGCGCCAAGTTGCACCGCTTTGCAGCAATGCTGACCAACAATTTAGGGGTGATAGGCATATGGGCGACATTGGACTTTCGGCCAGCCCGGTCCCGAGAATGAGGGCGGAAACGGTCCCGCCGGCGCCCATTCGCGCCGACAATTTGATTGACCATATCCGCCAATTGCGGAAGCCCGTGTCCGGCCCCAGGTCTCAGGTCGCTTGCGTCGCCCACCATGTCGCGGCGATACTGTCTGACGTCGCTCGAATCTCATCCGGAGGGGACATGAAAGTTAATATCGAAATCGACTGCACCCCCCTCGAGGCCCGCCAGTTCTTCGGGTTGCCCGACGTGTCGCCGATGCAGACGGCGGTGATGGACAAGCTGCAGCAGCAGGTCCTGAGCAACATCGACAAGGTCTCGCCGGAATCGCTGGTCCAGAGCTGGTTCACCTTCGATCCCAAGATCGCGGAACGGTTTCAGGACATGTTCGTGACCATGGCCGGTCTCGGTAGCCCGCGCAGCGGCGACAAGAAGAAATAATGCCGGCCACGCGCGACGGGGTGCCAGGCTCGGGCCGGCTTCGTCCGCCGGCCCTTGGCCTGCTGCTCGCGGAGGCGCGCAGCCTGTTCGAATTCAACGCCAGCGTCCTGCTGTCGCCGCTGCTGATGCGCGCACCAAGGGGCGACGGCCATCCGGTGCTGGCGCTTCCGGGCTTTCTCGCCAGTGATCTGTCGATGGCGCCGATGCGGCGCTATCTCGGCGAACTCGGTTATGAAGCGCATGCCTGGCGGATAGGCCGCAATCTCGGCGGATTGGCGCGGATGCGGGAAGCCCTGCGCAGTCGGCTCAGCGAAATCCACGCTGCAAGCGGACGCAAGGTCAGCCTGGTCGGATGGAGCCTCGGCGGCGTCTATGCCAGGGATCTCGCACTCCAGGTGCCCGATATGGTCCGCTCTGTGATCACGCTCGGCAGCCCGTTTGCCAATGATGTGCGGGCCACCAACGCGACGGCGCTCTATGAGGCGTTGTCCGGCGAGCGGGTCGAGGATTTCGCGGAAGCGCGCGCAGCGATCGCCGGCGATCTTCCGGTGCCGGCGACGTCGATCTATTCGCGCACAGACGGCGTCGTGAATTGGCGGACTTGCCTGCTACACCCCTCCGACCGGGCCGAGAATATCGAGGTGCATTTCGCAAGCCATATTGGGCTCGGGGTGAACCCGGCCGCGTTGTGGGCCGTGGCGGATCGCCTGGCTCAACCGGAGGGGGAGTTCTGGCCATTTGACCGGGCCGGGCCGTTTGCCATTGCATATGCCCCGCCAGAACGGGCAATATCGACCTGACGAGAAGCGCTACCCAAGGCGCCCGTCAAATTCTACGGGAGGGAACTATGGCTGACGGTAAGAAGCTGTCGTCGCTTGACGCGTCTTTTCTTTATCTGGAAACGCCGGAAATGCCGATGCACGTCGGCAGCATGGCGATCTTTCGCCTGCCTGACGACTACAAGGGTGACTTCTTCGAAGACTTCAAGGCGATGATCGTCTCGCGGTTGCACATCGCGCCGATCCTCAAGGCGCGCCTGGAGAAGGCGCCGCTCGACATCGATCATCCGACCTGGGTCGAGGACGACCAGTTCGACATCGACCGTCACATCTTCCGCGCCAGCCTGCCGGCGCCGCGCGATCGGGCCACGCTCGAGCGCATCGTCGGCTGGATGCATGCCAAGCTCCTGAACCGCGCTCGCCCGCTCTGGGAGTTCTACGTGTTCGAGGGCATGAAGGACAACGAGGTCGGGCTCTATTCCAAGATGCACCATGCCGCCGTCGACGGCGGTGCCGGTGCGGCCCTGACCAACATGATCTACGACATCTCGCCGATCCCGCGAAAGGTCGAGCCGCCGACGGGCGGATCAAGGCCGGGACAGGAGCCGCGCGATATCGCGGCGAACCTGCTCGATTCCTATCAGCAGCTCTTCACCCAGCCGCTCGATGCCTCGGCGGCCGCGAAGAACCTGCAACTGCCGCGCACCGGCAAGAGCGACATCGGCTCGATCCTGTTCGACAATGCGATGTACCAGATCGAGAGCGCAGTGCGCTTCGCCGGCAATATCCCGACCATGGTCAAGAGCGTCTCCGACGTGCTCGGCAAGATTTCCGATCCGAAGTCGCGCGAGAGCCTTGCCAGCATGGTGTCGCCGCCGACCATGCTCAACAAGTCGATTTCGTCGGAGCGCAGCTTTGCCGGCGTGTCGATCTCGTTGTCGCGCTCCAAGGCGCTGGCCAAGCAGGCCGGCGGAAAGCTCAACGACGTGGTGCTGGCGCTCGCCTCCGGCGTGGTCCGCCGCTACCTCCAGCAATACGGCACGCTACCGGCGAAGTCGCTGACCGCCGCCGTGCCGATCTCGCTGCGCGAGGAGGGCAACACCGAGGCCAACAACCAGGTGTTCGGCATGATCTGCTCGATCGCGACCAACATCGATGATCCCAAGGCGCGGTTAGAGGCCATCATCGCGCAGTCGGCCAAGTCCAAGGAGATGTCGCATCCGTTGCGGGCCTTGATGCCGCAGGTCTCCAACATCTCGATGCTGGGGGCGCCGATCATCGTCCAGATCATGGCATTGCTGTACAGCCGCTCCGACCTCTCGGACGTGCTGCCGCCGGCGGCGAACATCACGGTGTCCAACGTGCCGGGCCCGCGGCAGACGCTCTACGCCGCAGGTGCCGAACTGCTGCACATCTTCCCGGTGTCGATCTCGACTCACGGGCAGGCTCTAAACATCACCGTGCAGAGCTACCGCGACCAGCTCGATTTCGGCTTCATCGTCGGCGCCAACATCATTCCGCATGTGCAGGTGATGTGCGACATGCTGCCGGAGGAGTTTGCCGCGCTCGAAGCGGCCTATGCGCCACCCGCGGCCGACATCAAGGGCGCGGCGGAATAGGAAGTTTGTCAGGATTTTTGCAATGATCGAAATGCCGCCGCTCAAGTTCGTGCAGACGAACGGAATCCGCATGGGCTATTACGAGGCGGGCCCAGTCACCGACAAGCCGCCGGTGGTGCTGTGCCATGGCTGGCCCGAACTCGCCTTCTCCTGGCGCCACCAGATCAAGGCGCTGAGCGAGGCCGGCATTCGCGTGATCGCCCCGGACCAGCGCGGCTATGGCGCGACCGACCGGCCCGAGCCGCTCGAGGCCTATGACATGGAGCATTTGACCGGCGATCTCGTCGGGCTGTTGGATCATCTGAACATCGACAAGGCGATCTTCGTCGGTCACGACTGGGGTGGCTTCGTCGTCTGGCAAATGCCGTTGCGGCACCCCGCGCGCGTTGCCGGCGTCGTCGGTGTCAACACGCCGCATTGGGACCGCGCGCCGGTCGATCCGATCGAGCTGTTCCGCAAGCGGTTCGGCGATCAGATGTACATCGTGCAGTTCCAGGATCCGGCACGCGAGCCGGACAGGATTTTTGGCAGCCGCGTCGAAGAGACCTTCGATGCCTTCATGCGCAAGCCGGTCGCGCGCCCTCCGGGTGCGCCGGAGGAACAGCCGATTGCCGGCATTGGTGCCTCGCCACGGATCAATCTGGCGTTTCCGCAGATGATCGCGAATTACGACGCCAGGCATGATCCGCGCACGCCGATCCTGTCGGCCGACGAGAAGAAAGTGTTCGTCGACACGTTCACGAAGACCGGCTTCACCGGCGGCATCAACTGGTATCGCAATTTCACCCGCAATTGGGAGCGGTCGCAGGGGCTCGATCACCATATCAGCGTGCCGTCGCTGATGATCATGGCCGAGAACGACGCGGTACTGCCGCCGTCGGCGGCCGACGGCATGGAGACGCTGGTGGCGGATCTCGAGAAGCATCTGGTGAAGGACAGCGGCCATTGGACGCAGCAGGAGAAGCCGGAAGAGGTCAGCGCCAAGCTGATCGAATGGCGTAGAAGGCGGTTTGGCTAGCTCGTCGTTGCGAGCAGGGGGAAGCGTAGCAATGTCATCGAAGAACCGTCTGGATCCGATTCCGCAGCCGCCGACCAAGCCAGTGGTCGGCAACATGCTGTCGCTGGATTCGGCCGCACCCGTGCAGAACCTGACGCGGCTTGCCAAGGAGCTCGGTCCGATCTTCTGGCTCGACATGATGGGCTCGCCGATCGTCGTCGTCTCCGGCCACGATCTCGTTGACGAGCTTTCCGACGAGAAACGCTTCGACAAGGCCGTGCGCGGCGCGTTGCGGCGTGTGCGCGCGGTCGGCGGCGACGGCCTGTTCACCGCGGATACCAAGGAGCCGAACTGGAGCAAGGCGCACAACATCCTGCTGCAGCCGTTCGGCAACCGTGCCATGCAGTCCTACCACCCGAGCATGGTCGATATCGCCGAGCAGCTCGTCCACAAATGGGAGCGGCTCAACGCCGACGAGGAGATCGACGTCGTCCACGACATGACGGCGCTGACGCTGGACACGATCGGCCTGTGCGGCTTCGACTACCGTTTCAACTCGTTCTACCGGCGCGATTACCATCCCTTCGTCGAGTCGCTGGTGCGCTCGCTCGAAACCATCATGATGACCCGCGGCCTGCCGTTCGAGCAGCTCTGGATGCAGAAGCGGCGCAAGACGATGGGTGAAGACGTCGACTTCATGAACAGGATGGTCGACGAGATCATCGCCGAGCGCCGCAAGGGCGCGGATGCCGTCGACGATAAGAAGGACATGCTGGCTGCGATGATGACCGGCGTCGACCGCTCCACCGGCGAGCAGCTCGATGACGTCAACATCCGCTACCAGATCAATACCTTCCTGATCGCGGGGCACGAGACCACCAGCGGCCTGCTCTCCTACACGCTTTATGCGCTCCTGAAGCACCCGGATATTCTCAAGAAGGCCTATGACGAGGTCGATCGCGTCTTCGGCCCCGATGTCAACGCCAAGCCGACCTATCAGCAGGTGACGCAGCTCACCTACATCACGCAGATCCTGAAGGAGGCGTTGCGGCTGTGGCCGCCTGCGCCGGCCTATGGCATCTCGCCGCTCAAGGACGAGACCATCGGCGGCGGCAAGTACAAGCTCAGGAAAGGAACCTTCACCACGATCCTGGTGACGGCGCTGCATCGCGACCCCTCTGTCTGGGGGCCCAATCCCGACGCGTTCGATCCAGAGAATTTCAGCAAGGAAGCCGAAGCCAAACGGCCGATCAATGCCTGGAAGCCGTTCGGCAACGGCCAGCGCGCGTGTATCGGCCGCGGGTTCGCCATGCACGAGGCCGCGCTCGCGCTCGGCATGATCCTCCAGCGCTTCAGGCTGATCGACCATCAGCGTTATCAGATGCACTTGAAGGAAACGCTGACGATGAAGCCGGAAGGCTTCAAGATCAAAGTGCGGCTACGTGCGGATCGCGAGCGCGGTGCTTATGGCGGTCCGGTCGCGGCGGCGGCTTCGGCACCGATGGCACCGCGTCAGCCGACGGCGCGGCTCGACCACAACACGCCGATGCTGGTGCTCTACGGCTCCAATCTCGGCACGGCCGAGGAGCTTGCGACGCGCATGGCCGACCTCGCGGAGATCAACGGCTTTGCCGTGCATCTGGGGCCGCTCGACGACTACGTCGGCAATCTGCCGCAGGACGGCGGCGTGCTGATCATCTGCGCCTCCTACAATGGGGCGCCGCCTGACAATGCGACGCAGTTTGTCAAATGGCTCGGCGACGACTTGCCGAAAGACGCCTTCGCCAATGTCCGCTACGCCGTATTCGGTTGCGGCAACAGCGATTGGGCGGCGACCTATCAATCGGTGCCGCGCTTCATCGACGAGCAATTGTCGAAGCACGGCGCACGTGCGGTCTATCCGCGCGGCGAGGGCGATGCGCGCAGCGATCTCGACAGCCAGTTCCAGAAATGGTTCCCGGCCGCGGCCCAGGTCGCGACCAAGGAATTCGGCATCGATTGGAATTTCACCCGCACCGCGGAGGACGATCCGCTCTACGCGATCGAGCCAGTCGCAGTGACCGCCGTCAACACCATCGTTGCCCAGGGTGGCGCGGTCGTGATGAAGGTGCTGGTCAATGACGAGCTCCAGAACAAGTCCGGCGCCGATCCGTCCGAACGCTCGACGCGTCATATCGAGGTGCAGCTACCATCCAACGTCACCTACCGGGTCGGCGACCATTTGAGCGTGGTTCCACGCAACGACCCGACGCTGGTGGATTCGGTGGCCCGCCGGTTCGGCTTCCTGCCGGCCGACCAGATCAGGCTTCAGGTCGCCGAAGGTCGTCGCGCGCAATTGCCGGTCGGCGATGCCGTGTCGGTCGGCCGCCTGCTCAGCGAGTTCGTCGAGCTGCAGCAGGTGGCGACGCGGAAGCAGATCCAGATCATGGCCGAGCACACCCGCTGCTCCGTGACCAAGCCGAAGCTGCTGGCCTACGTCGGCGAGGAGGCCGAACCGCTCGAGCGCTACCGCAGCGAGATTTTGGCCAGGCGCAAATCCGTGTTCGACCTGCTGCTGGAGTATCCGGCCTGCGAATTGCCGTTCCACGTCTATCTGGAAATGCTCTCGCTGCTGGCGCCGCGCTATTACTCGATCTCGTCCTCGCCTTCGGTCGATCCAACGCGCTGTAGCGCCACGGTCGGCGTGGTCGAAGGGCCGGCTGCATCCGGGCGCGGCACCTACAAGGGCATCTGCTCGAACTATCTCGCCAACCGCCGCACAGGCGACACGGTTTACGCGACGGTGCGCGAGACCAAGGCCGGCTTCCGGCTGCCGGATGATCCATCCGTGCCGATCATCATGATCGGCCCGGGCACGGGACTGGCGCCGTTCCGCGGCTTCCTTCAGGAGCGCGCCGCGCGCAAGGCCAAGGGTGCTGCCCTTGGGCCGGCCATGCTGTTCTTCGGCTGTCGCCATCCCGACCAGGATTTTCTCTACGCGGATGAGCTGAAGGGGCTGGCAGCGAGCGGCATCACCGAGCTCTTCACCGCGTTCTCGCGCGCGGACGGACCGAAGACCTATGTGCAGCAGGTGCTTGCCGCGCAGAAGGACAAGGTCTGGCCGCTGATCGAGCAGGGCGCGATCATCTATGTCTGCGGCGACGGCAGCAAGATGGAGCCCGACGTGAAGGCGGCTCTGGTCGCGATCCACCGCGAAAAGAGCAGCGGCGATGCGGCTGCCAGTGCGCGCTGGATCGAGGAGATGGGCGCGAAGAACCGCTATGTGCTGGACGTTTGGGCGGGAGGGTGACCGCCGGCCCAATCGTGTTAAACGTCAGGCATGATTCCCTGGGAAAAGATCGACACCGCCAAAATCCCCGGCTCCGACGAGGAGCTCCGCCTGATGCGGCGGGGCAAGGAGTTTTCGATCAAGCTCGGCACCAACGAGCTGATGAACAACCGCCTGTCGGGCTCCGAAGCCGCGCTTGCGACGCTTGCGGCGAAGAGAATCGAGACGGTCGCAAAGCCGGTCGTCCTCATCGGCGGCCTCGGCATGGGTTTTACCCTGCGTGCGGCGCTCACCGTGCTCGGAGCCAAGGCGAAGATCGTGGTCTCCGAGCTCGTGCCGGCGGTCGTTGCCTGGGCGCGAGGTCCGATGGCGGAGGTCTTCGGTGACAGTCTCGATGATGCGAGGGTGAGCATCCGGCAGACCGACGTCGGCGAAATCATCCGGGCGAAGAGCTCGGCCTTCGACGCCATTCTCCTCGACGTCGACAACGGGCCCGAAGGGCTGACAAGAAAGGGCAACGACGCGCTCTACAGCGCAAGCGGGCTGAGAGCGGCGAAGACGGCGCTGCGGCCAGGTGGCGTGCTCGGCGTCTGGTCGTCGGGACCCAACCCCGCCTTCACCAAGCGTCTCGGCAGTGCCGGTCTCGACGTCAACGAGGTCAACGTGCGCGCCACCGGCAGGGGCGGCGGCGCACGCCACGTGATCTGGATCGCGGAGAAGAGCTAGAACATCGTGTTGCTGTTCGCCGGATTCTCCGGGATCGGCTGCACCACGTCCCAGTGCTCGACGATCTTGCCGTTCTCGAGCTTGAAGATGTCGACAATCGCGTTGCCTTTGGTGCCGGGTTCGCGGACCGCGTGAACGTGGAGAATGACGTAGTCGCCGTCCACGAAAGAACTCTTGATCTCGCTGTGCGAGTTCGGGAACTTTTCACGCAGGAAGCCGATGAACTTTCGGAAGCCTTCCGGACCATCGGCAGCGTTCGGATTGTGTTGGGTATAGCGGTCGCCGACATAGGCGAGGGCCGCGTCGACGTCCTTCTGATTGAGACCTTTCTCGTAGAAGGCCAGCACCGCTTTGCGATTGGCTTCCTCTTGTGTGCTGCCGGCCATCGCGGCGCCGCCGGCGAAGGACAGCGTGAGAATTGAAGCGGCCACCATTGCGGCCGACCGGACGATGAGATGCATGTGAGCTCCGAGAGGCCGCAGCCCCTGTCTTGCGATTGAGGGAGGCCTGTATAGCCGTCGCGCCGGCACTCGTTAAGAGAGTAACCGGCAGCTCACATGGTCACCGCAAGGAGACCGAGGGCGTCGGTCTACGCCGCTTTCGCCGCCGCGCCGCGCGCGTGCTTGGCGATGGCGTCGATGATCTGCGGCCAGAATCGTGCGGGCAGTGCGTGGCCCATGCCTTCGATCATCAGCAGCTTTGCACCGGGGACCGAGGCCGCTGTGTCCTTGCCGCCCTCGGGACGGACCAGCGGATCGACCGTGCCGTGAATCACGAGCGTCGGCGTCTTGACGCCATGCAGCCGCTCCTTGCGGCTGCCGGAGGCTAGCACGGCGCGGAGCTGCCGGCCGACGCCGGCCGGATTGAGCCCGCGGGCGAAGACGCGTTCGGCGCGGCCGGGATCGAGCGCTTCCTCCTCCGGAAAGGAGCCGGCGCGCAAGACCTTCCAGGTCTCGCCGAAGCGGGTGATGAACTCTTCCTTGCTGCGCGGCGGCGGCGCCATCAGCATGGCGGCAGCCTCCCGCGTCGGCGGCGGCACGCGTGGATTGCCGGTGGTCGACATGATCGAGGTCAGCGAGCGCACGCGCTGCGGAAACGACAGCGTCACCTCCTGCGCGATCATGCCGCCCATGGACGCCCCGACCAGATGCGCCGACTTGATGCCGAGCGCGTCCATCAGACTCACCGTGTCCTTGGCCATGTCGATCAGCTTGTAGGTTGCGGCCACGGGAATCCTGAGGAAGCGAAGCTTGAGCAGCTCAAGCGGCGTCAGCCGCTTGCCGCCGGCGAGATGGCTCGACTTGCCGATGTCGCGATTGTCGAAACGGATCACGCGAAAGCCTCGCGCAGCGAGCTGCTCGCAGAACCCATCGTCCCAATGGATCATCTGCGCCCCGAGCCCCATGATCAGCAGCAGCGGCTCGGCATTGTCATTGCCGAAAATCTCGTAGCAGATGTCGATGCCGTTGGCGCGGAGGGTCTGGGGCGGCTGATGGGCGTTCACAGGCGTGTTCCCTTAACTTTGGCCAATTTGGCTTTTGATCAATGCTGTATCGCACGGTTTCCCGCGGCAAAGAAGCCGTGTGCGCGGCGCCCCGCCGCTTGCCGGTTGACCGGCACCGCGCAACGGTGTGGTATGGCGGGAAAAGAAGGGCACAAGCCCTCCACATTGGGAGGACGCTGATGACCGATAAGATCACCGATCCGGTCGCCTTGTGGCAGAAGATGGTCGGCGACATGGAGAAGGGTTTCAACTCCTTCGCCACCAAGGCGATGGAGACGCCGGAATTCTCGCAAGCCATGAACCGCGCCGGCGGCGTTGCTGCAGGTGCTCAGAAGCAGTTCGGCGATCTCATGGAGAAGTACCTGCTCTCGATGAACCTGCCGAGCCGCGAGCAGATGACCGGCATCGCCGAGCGGCTGCAAGCCATGGAAGGCCAGATCGGCGAGATCAAGTCGATGCTGAGCCAGATGGCGGCTAATTCGGGCGAGACCCGAATGGGTGTCGCAGCGCGACCGCCGCGCACCAAACGTCCGCCATCCGAAGGCGGAGAGCAAAAATGAACGCGCCGACGGGACTTGATTTCGCAGCGATCCCGGAGCGTATCCAGTCCGAGGTGCAGCGCGCGATCCAGCGCAGCATCAAGGGCGTCGAATATTTCTCGACCTCCGGTCCCACACTCGGGTCGACGCCGAAGGATGTGCTGCATGCGCGCGGCACGATGAGCCTCTATCATTATCGGCCGATGTCGGACGAGATCTACCGCGTGCCGGTGCTCGTCGTCATGGCGACGACCAATCGCGGCTACATCCTCGATCTCGTGCCGGGCCAGAGTTTTATCGAGTTCCTGCTCAAGCGCGGCTACGACGTCTACATGCTCGACTGGAGCGCCCCCCGGCCGGAGGAGAAGAGCCTGCGGATGGAGGACTATGTCCTCGACTTCATCCCGGATTGCGTTCGCCGCGTGCAGGCCGATTCCGGTGAACAGGATGTCTCAGTCATTGGCTATTGCTTCGGCGGAGTGCTGTCGCTGCTCTACGGCTCGATCTTCCCGGACGGGCCGATGAAGAATTTGATCTGCTTCACCACGCCGATCGACTTCCGCGAGATGAAGCTGTTCTCGAATTTCTCAGACCGCCGCTATTTCGATGTCGACCGCCTCGTCGACGGCGTCGGCAATGTGCCGCCGGAGATGATCCTGTCGTCGTTCGAGATGCTGCGTCCGGCCTCGCGCACGGTGAGCCAGATCCAGCTCTGGGAAAACATCTGGAACGACGATTTCGTCAAGTCCTACCGGATGTTCGACCGCTGGGCGACCGATACGCTGCCGCTGGCGGGCGAGTATTTCCGCACCATCACCAAAGACCTGATGTGGGACAACAAGCTCTACAACGACACCATGTCGGTCGGCGGGCGGCCAGCGAAGCTCGAGAATATCAAGGTGCCATTCCTGCACGCAGTCGCCGAGCACGATCACATCGTGCCGTATGAGGCCGCAAAACATCTGATCGCGAAGATCGGCTCCGCAGACAAGGAGGAAGTGATGCTGAAAGGCGGTCACGTCTCTCTCGTCGCCGGCGCCAACGCGGTGAAGCGGTTGTGGCCGAAACTCGATTCCTGGCTGGGGACAAGATCGACATGAGTGAGCAGCGTTCCTATCCGCGTCATGTCAAGACCGAGGCCGGCGATATCGAGATCCGCCTGATGTCGCCTGCAGACGAAGCCGCAGTGCTGGCCTTCGGCAAGGGCTTGCCGACCCATGACTTGCTGTTCCTGCCGCGCAACATCAGCGAACCGAAGGTGCTGTCGGCCTGGGTCAAGGAGATCGAGCGCGGTGCCATTCAGAGCCTGCTCGCGGTGAAGGACGGCAAGGTCGTCGGTTGCGGCACGCTGGTGCGCGACCCGCACTCCTGGTCACCCCATGTCGGCGAGATCCGCATGGTGGTATCGCACGACGTGCGCGGGAAGGGGGTGGGGAAGGCGCTGTCGCAGGAGACCTTTGCGCTCGCGCTCGGCGCGGGGCTGGAAAAGCTCTCCGTCCAGATGACGGTCGACCAGCAGGCGGCGATCGCGTTGTTCGAGAGCCTCGGCTTCAAGGCAGAGGCCCTGCTGCGCGACCATGTCCGGGATGTCGGCGGCAAGACCCACGACATCGTCGTGCTTGGCCACAACATCGCACAGGTCCAGGCCCAGATGGAAGCCTACGGGCTGCCAGGCGCCGTCCAGCACTAGGAGTGCCGTCCAGCACTAGGAGCGCCGTCCAGCACTGAGACGGCCATTCGGCAACCCCAAAACTGGAAATCAACCCCATGCACAGTATGCGGCGGGCCAGGAAGGCAGCAGATTGCCTGCTCTTTCGGCTGTTCACGATTTAGTGATATCGCAGTGCAATACGAATGTTGCATCGCACCATTAACTATGCCATATAAGCCCTGCCCCGGGCCAAACGGACGGGGTGAGCCCATAGCTCAACCCAATGAGGATGGAGAGACCCCAATGACCACCGAAACCAACACCGCTTTCGAAGGCTTCAAGGACGCGTTCAAGAACATCCAGAATCTGGAAGTTCCCGAGGCGGCCCGTGAGTTCGTCAAGAAGACTGCCAACACTGCCAAGGACCGTGCTGCCGAGGCCTTCGCTGGCTCCGAGCGCGTGACCGCCGCCGTCGAGAACGCGGTGACCGAATCCGTCGCTGAGGCCGGCAAGATCAGCCGCAACATCCAGCAGGCGATCTATGAAGACGCCGAGGCGTTCTTCTCGGGCATCGACAAGCTCGCGTCCGCCAAGTCGTTCAGCGAAGCCGTCGAGATCCAGTCGGGCCTGCTCCGCGCCCGCGGCGAAGCGTTCGTCTCGCGCGCCAAGGCGACCACCGACTATCTCGGCAAGCTCGCCGCCAACGGTGCGAAGTCCGCTCAGGACAACTTTGCCAAGGTCTACACCAAGACCGCCTGATTTGGCGCCCTGAGTCCAAATTGAAATTTGAGGCCCGCTTCGGCGGGCCTTTTGTTGTGTGCCGCCGTCGTTGCTTCGCTTCGTTAGCAATGACGAGTAGGGTGATACAGTGATGACTCCACCCGCCACCTTTTCCTTCGACACTCCCGGCGATGCCGAACGCGCGGCCGAGCTGCGCCGCGTGAAAGCGCTAGCGACGCTGGTGCTGGCCTCGACGCTTCTGTTGTTCATCGTCGCGAAGTGGCTGTTGCCCGTGCATCCCGTGTTCGGCTTCATCGCCGCCTTCGCAGAGGCCGCAACCATCGGCGGGCTCGCCGACTGGTATGCCGTGGTCGCGCTGTTCAAGCGGCCGCTCGGTCTGCCGATCCCGCACACGGCCATTATCCAGAGCAACCAGGCCCGCATCGCCGACAAGCTCGGCGAGTTCATCCAGGTGCATTTCCTCGAGGCCGGCCCGGTCGAAGCCAAGCTGCAGGAGATCGATTTCGGCTCCTTCGTTGCCGACTGGCTGCGCGACCGCAAGCGCAGCGATGACCTTGCGCGCTTTGCGCTGCGCCTGCTACCGGAGGCGTTCTCGGCGACGGAAAGCTCCGGCCTGATGACCTTCATCATCCGCCGCATGTCCTCGCAGCTCCAGGCGATCGATCTTGCGCCGCTCGCCGCCGGCACGCTGCGCGGCTTCGTGGCGGAGGGACGGCACCAGATCCTGTTCGACGATCTCCTGCGCGTAATGCACGAGACGCTGAACCAGAAAGAGACGATGGCGATGATCCGCGAGAAGGTGCGCGCGGAATTGCCGACCCTGCTCAAGCTCTACCGAGCCGACAAGTTTCTGGTGAACAAGATCGTGTCGTCGGCAACCGCCTTCTTCAATGAAGTGCGCAGCGATCCCAAGCACCCGTTCCGCGGCGAGTTCGACCGCATGGTGCTGAGCTTCGTCGACCGGCTCGGCACCGATCAGGCCTATATCGACCGTATCGACGGATTGAAGCGCGATCTGTTGGCGCGTCCCGAGCTTGCCGATCTCGCCCGCACCGTCTGGGCCAACACGCGCTCCTTCATCGAGCGCAGCGCGTCCGGCGAGACCCAGGTGCTCCAGCATCATCTCGCCGGCATGTTCGTTTCGGCGGGCGATGCGCTCGCCGGCGATGCCGAGCTGCGTGGCGAGATCAACAAGGGCCTGGTGACGGTGCTGCGCAGCTTCGTTGCCGACCAGAAGAGCGGCGTCTCGACTTTCATCTCCGACCAGGTCAAGGCCTGGGACATGGCGCAGCTGATTTCGCTGATCGAAATCAACATCGGGCGCGACCTGCAATACATCCGCTTCAACGGCTCGCTGATCGGTGGCCTCGCCGGTCTTGCGCTCTACTCCGTAGAATTCCTGCTCCGATGGTTGTGACTTTTGCGTCACGCCCGTTAGCATTAACGCGCGGGCCTATTGTGGCGCAGTGCTGCACCGGGTTGAATGTCGGGAACCGGCCGCCTAGCTGATTCATGTTGCGCTGCGGAACGTTCAAGAAGCCGGCGTATTGGAATTCATGCCCATTGCCGGCATCGCGGCCGGCGGGCTTTCCAGGAATTCTTGCCAAGGGGACTCATTGATGACCGCTACTGCCCAGACGCTGCGTCCGCCGTCCCGTACTCTGATGTTTTTGGAAGGACGCGCGATCCACGAGTTCGGCGCATTCCTCGGCGCGCTGCCGCTGCTAAGCCTCGCGCCGCGCGGCGACGGGCATCCGGTGCTGGTGCTGCCGGGCCTGGTGGCCTCCGATGAGTCCACGCGCGCGCTGCGCACCTTTCTGAGCAGCAAGGGCTATGCGGTGAGCGGCTGGCGCCAGGGCCGCAATTACGGCCTGCGCGAGGGCGTGCAGCATGCGATGGTCGATCTGGTTGAGGAGCTCAGCGACAAGCATGGTCGCAAGATCAGCCTGGTCGGCTGGAGCCTGGGCGGTCTCTACGCGCGCCAGCTCGCCAAGATGATGCCCGAGCGCGTGCGCCAGGTGATCACGCTCGGCAGCCCCTTTGCCGGCGATCCCCGGTCGACCAATGCCTGGCGCGTCTATGAATGGGCGAGCGGGCGGAAGTCCGACGAGGTCGATCCGCGCTTCGGCGGCGAGCTCGCCGTGACGCCGCCGGTGCCGACCACTGCCATCTTCAGCCGCACCGATGGCGTCTGCGCCTGGCAGGGCTGCATGGAGAAGACGGGTGTGCAGACCGAAAGCATCGAGATCGACAGCAGCCATTGCGGCATGGGTCATCATCCCGCTGCAGTCTATGCGGTGGCCGACCGCCTCGCGCAGAAGGAAGGCCAGTGGCGGCCGTTCGACCGCAGCGGCTGGCGCAGCCTGGCGTATCCCGATCCGCATCGGTAGCGCTCTTTTTCACCTCGCCCCGCTTGCGGGGAGAGGGCGAAATAAAAGCGTCGCTCCCGTCCATTGTCGCACCCGCACCAAACGCGCTATGCCTCGCGCATGGCGCATCCGCTGTCCCGCATCATCGACCAGCTCAAGCGTGAGCCGTCACGCACCGGCTCCATCGTCATCACCATGTTCGGCGATGCCATCGTGCCGCGCGGCGGTTCGGTGTGGCTCGGCACGCTGCTGGCGTTCTTCGAGAGCCTGGACATCGATGCCGGCGTCGTGCGCACTGCGATGTCGCGCCTCGCTGCCGATGGCTGGCTGACGCGCGAAAAGGTCGGCCGCAACAGCTTTTATCGTCTTGCCGAGAAGGGCCGCGAAACGTTCGAGGCGGCGACGCGCCACATCTACGATCCGCCACCGTCGGACTGGACCGGCCGCTTCGAGCTGCTGCTGATCGGCAACGGCGAGGACCGCGACGCCTCGCGCGAAGCCTTGCGCAATGCCGGCTTCGGCAGCCCGCTGCCGGGCGTCTGGGTCGCTCCGTCAGGTGTTCCGGTGCCGGAGGAAGCTGCGGGCGCCATCCGGCTCGAAGTCTCGGCCGAGGATGACAGCGGGCGTCGCCTGCTCAGCGCGAGCTGGCCGCTTGAGCGCACCGCCGACGCTTATCTGAAGTTCATGAAGACGTTCGAGCCACTCCGTACCGCGCTTGTGCGCGGCACGGACTTGTCCGCGGCCGACGCCTTCACCGCGCGCATCCTCCTGATCCACTACTACCGCCGCGTTGTGCTGCGCGATCCGCGGCTGCCCGAGAGCCTGCTGCCGGCGGACTGGCCGGGCAGGGCTGCCCGCGAACTCTGCGCCGAAATCTATCGCGCACTGCTGGCCCCGTCCGAACAATGGCTTGACGGCCATGGAACCAATGAGAAGGGGCTGCTGCCGCCGGCGCGGAAGCAGCTGGAGCGGAGGTTCAGCGCCTGATTTTTATGTTACAGAAATATCTTGCATGAACTAATTTCTGATATATATTGCCTCCCAATCAATCGGGAGGATGCGCATGTACACCCAAGCGCTGAACACGGCCGAGGCGGATGACCGCCACCTCGAGGATGCGGCACAGGCCGCGCATTTCCAGGCCCGCATCGATGCCGAAGAGCGCATCGAGCCGAACGACTGGATGCCGGCGGCCTATCGCAAGACGCTCACCCGCCAGATCTCCCAGCACGCTCATTCTGAAATCGTCGGCATGCTGCCCGAAGGTAACTGGATCACGCGTGCGCCGACCTTGCGCCGCAAGGCCGCGCTGCTCGCCAAGGTGCAGGACGAGTGCGGTCACGGGCTCTACCTCTATGCCGCGGCCGAGACGCTCGGCACCTCACGCGAAGAGCTGGTCGACGCCATGCTCGCAGGCAAGGCCAAATATTCCTCGATCTTCAACTATCCGACGCTGACCTGGGCCGACATCGGCACCATCGGCTGGCTGGTCGATGGCGCCGCCATCATGAACCAGATTCCGCTGTGCCGCTGCTCCTACGGTCCCTATGCGCGCGCGATGATCCGCGTCTGCAAGGAAGAGTCGTTCCACCAGCGCCAGGGCTACGAGATCATGCTGACGCTGTGCGGCGGGTCTGACGAGCAGAAGGCGATGGCGCAGGACGCGCTGAACAGGTGGTGGTGGCCGGTGCTGATGATGTTCGGCCCGCCCGATGCCACCAGCCAGCACAGCGACGTCTCGACCAAGTGGAAGATCAAGCGCTTCTCCAATGACGAACTGCGCCAGAAGTTCGTCGATGCCACCGTGCCGCAGGCCCAATATCTCGGCCTCACCATCCCCGATCCCGGCATGACTCAGGACGCAGAGGGGCACTGGCGCTACAGCGAAATCGACTGGACCGAATTCAAGCAGGTGCTCGCCGGCAACGGTCCCTGCAACCGCGATCGCGTCGCTGCGCGCCGCAAAGCGCATGACGACGGCGCCTGGGTGCGTGAGGCGGCAGCCGCCTACGCGGCGAAGCGCGCACATCGCCAGACCGCACAAGCCGCCGAGTAGGGAGATTATTATGGCCACGCCGAACACGCCGCTGTGGGAAGTCTTCATTCGCAGCCGCAACGGGCTCGCGCACAAGCATGTCGGCTCGCTGCATGCGAGCGATGCCACCATGGCACTGCAAGCCGCCCGTGACATCTACACCCGCCGCGGCGAGGGCCTGTCGATCTGGGTCGTGCCGTCGACCGCGATCACCGCAAGCGATCCCGCCGAGAAGGGCATGATGTTCGAGCCGGCGGAATCGAAGATCTACCGGCACCCGACGTTTTATGAGGTGCCGGAAGAAGTGGGGCACATGTGATGCCCGCCGCCAACATCCAGGTCTCCGAGACGCCGCTGGTGCTCTACGCGCTGCGTCGCGCCGACGATGCGCTGATCCTCGGCCACCGGCTGTCGGAATGGTGTGGGCACGCGCCGATGATGGAAGAGGACATGGCACTCTCCAACATCGCACTCGACCTCATTGGCCAGGCGCGCGAACTCTATACCTACGCCGCCAAGACCGAAGACAAGGACAACGACGAGGACAAGCTCGCTTATCTGCGCGACATCAGGCAGTACCGCAATCTGCTGCTGGTCGAGCAACCCAATGGTGACTTCGCCCAGACCCTGGTGCGGCAGTTCTTCTATTCCGCCTTCGCCGATCTCTATTGGCGCGCGATGATGACCTCGCGCGACGCGACGCTCGCGGCGATCGCCGCGAAGTCGGAGAAGGAGAGCGCCTATCATCTGCGCCATGCCTCGGAATGGATCATCCGGCTCGGCGACGGCACGGACGAGAGCCATCAACGGGCGCAGGCCGCGATCGATCACCTCTGGGCCTTCACCGGGGAGATGTTCGCCGTCGATGAAGGCGAGCGTGCTCTGATCCATGCCGGTATCGCCGTGGATCCCGGAACCTTGCGCGGCCGCTGGCTGACGACGCTCTCCAATGTCGCCAGTGAAGCAACGCTCACGCTGCCGCAGAACGACTGGATGCAGCAGGGTGGCCGTTCGGGCCGCCACAGCGAGCATCTCGGCCATCTCCTGTCCGAACTGCAATCGATGCAGCGCACATTTCCGGGGCAGACATGGTGACGGTGCTGGAGTCCGATAGCGAGCTGCGCCAGCGCGCCTGGGATGCCGCGGCAAGCGTTGTCGATCCGGAAATTCCGGTGCTGACCATCGCCGATCTCGGTGTGCTCCGTGACGTCGTTCTCGACGGCGACCACGTCGAGGTCGCGATCACGCCGACTTATTCAGGCTGTCCGGCCATGAACATGATCGCGCTCGAAATCGAGGTCGCGCTGGAGCGCGCAGGCTTCCGCGAGCCAAAAGTGCGCACCGTGCTGTCGCCCGCCTGGACCACGGATTGGATGAGCGAAGAGGGGCGCCGGAAGCTGCACGCCTACGGCATCGCGCCACCGCAGGCCTCGCAGTCGCGTCGCGCGCTGTTCGGCGAGCAGGCCGTCACGTGTCCGCAGTGCGGCTCAGGGAATACGGAAGTCTTGTCCGAATTCGGCTCGACCTCCTGCAAAGCGCTTTGGCGCTGCAAGTCCTGCCGCGAACCCTTTGATTATTTCAAGTGTCATTGACCATGTCAGCAGCCGCACCGCGTTTCCATCGCCTGGCCGTCAACGATCTCCGCCGCGAGGCCTCGGACGCCGTTTCGATGACCTTCGCCATCCCGCGCGAGCTCGCCGATGACTATGCTTTCAGTCCCGGCCAGTATCTCACGCTCCGCGCCACGCTCGACGGTGAGGAGGTGCGCCGCTCCTATTCGATCTGCTCAGGCCCCGACGACGGCGAGATCCGCATCGCCGTGAAGAAGGTCGACGGCGGTGCGTTCTCGAGCTGGGCGGCCGACGAGCTGAAGCGCGGCGACGAGCTCGATGTGATGACGCCGACCGGGCGTTTTGGCGTGGTCCCGCCGGCTGAAGCCGGGCGTGTCCATGTCGGCTTTGCTGCCGGCTCCGGCATCACGCCGATCCTGTCGATCGTCAAGGGCGTGCTGTCGCGCGAGCCCGACAGCCGCTTCTTCCTGTTCTACGGCAATCGCGCGACCGACAACATCATGTTCCTCGAGGCGCTCGAGGAGCTCAAAGACCGTTTCATCGACCGCCTCTCGATCTTCCACGTCATCTCCGGCGAGGAGCAGGACATCCCGATCCTGCACGGCCGGCTCGATGGCGACAAGGTGAGGGTGCTGCTGCGCTCGCTGGTGCCGGCCGCGAGCGTCGATCATGTTTTCGTCTGCGGTCCATCAGGCATGAGCGAGGAGGTCGAAGCGACCTGCCGCGATATCGGCATCGCTGATGATCGCATTCATGTCGAGCGTTTCGTCTCGGAGTTTGGCGGCAAACCACGGCCGAAGAAGACCGTCGCTCCCGACGCGCCACCGAAGGCGATCGCCTCCCTGATCATCGACGGCAAGCGCCGCGATGTGCCGGTCGCCGAGGACGAGGCGATCCTCGATGCTGCGCTGCGCGCTGGCGTCGATTTGCCCTTCGCCTGCAAGGGCGGCATGTGCTCGACCTGCCGCGCAAAACTGGTCGAGGGCGAGGCGCCGATGGACCTCAATTATTCGCTGGAGCCGTGGGAACTGAAGGCCGGCTTCGTCCTGACCTGTCAGGCCAAGCCATCGTCGGAGCGGGTCGTAGTCGATTACGACCACGTTTGACAGTGTTGGCCAACCAGCAGAACATCATGAGCAAACATTTCGCCGGGAGAAGCGTGTGAACGTCAAAGCCGCCCTGTCGCCTGAGGATGTTGCCCGTGCCTGCGCCGATGCAATGTGGGCGGAGGACGATGCCTCCAAAGGCCTCGGCATGGAGATCGTCGAGGTGGGGCCGGGTTTCGCGACGCTCGCCATGACGGTGCGGCCGGACATGGTCAACGGCCAGCGCATCGCCCATGGCGGTTTCATCTTCACCCTCGCCGATTCCGCCTTCGCCTTTGCCTGCAACTCGCACAATGACCGTGTCGTGGCCGCACAGGGCCAGATCACCTTCATCAAGCCGGGCAAGCTCGGCGATCGCCTCGTCGCGAAAGCGCGGGAGGTCACCCGTGGCGGCCGCTCCGGTATCTACGACGTGCGTGTCACCGCCGGCGACACCGTCATCGCTGAATTCCGCGGGCATTCGCGTGTCATTCCCGGCACGTGGCTGCCGGCGCAAGAACAGTAAGAGATCAATAAAGAAAAGAACAAACCAATGTGGGGAAACGAGGATGGCTTTGACCAGGCTCAGGGAAGGCGGCCACACCTATAAGGCCGAGCTGGACGCGCATGAGCGCGCGTCACGCGACGAGATCAAGACGCTCCAGACCCAGCGCCTCGCCTGGTCGCTGAAGCACGCCTACGACAACGTCGCGCACTATCGCAAGGCCTTCGACAAGGCCGGCGTGCATCCATCCGACTTTCGAGAGCTCTCCGATCTTGCAAAGTTTCCGTTCACGGTGAAGACGGATCTCCGCGACAACTACCCCTTCAACATGTTCGCCGTGCCCCGTGAAAAACTGGTGCGCGTGCATGCGTCCTCCGGCACGACGGGTAAGCCCATCGTCGTCGGCTATACCCAACGCGACATCGAGACCTGGTCGGAGGTGATGGCACGCTCGATCCGTGCCGCCGGCGGCCGCACCGGCATGATCATCCATAATGCCTATGGCTACGGCCTGTTCACGGGCGGCCTTGGCGTGCATTACGGCGCCGAAAGGCTCGGCTGCACGGTGGTGCCGATCTCGGGCGGCATGACCGAGCGGCAGGTGCAGCTCATCAACGACTTCCGGCCCGACATCATCACGGTGACGCCGAGCTACATGCTGGCGATCCTCGACGAGTTCAAGCGCCAGAAGCTCGATCCGCGCCAGTGCTCGCTCAAGGTCGGCATCTTTGGTGCCGAGCCCTGGACCAACGCGATGCGCGGCGAGATCGAGGATGCCTTCGATATGGATGCGACCGACATCTATGGTCTCTCCGAGGTGATGGGCCCTGGGGTCGCGCAGGAATGCATCGAGACCAAGGATGGGTTGCACATCTGGGAAGACCATTTCTATCCCGAGGTGATCGATCCCCAGACGGGTGCAGTGTTGCCGGACGGCGAGAAGGGCGAACTGGTGTTCACCTCGCTGACCAAGGAAGGCTTTCCGGTGATCCGCTATCGCACCCGCGACCTGACGCGGCTGTTGCCGGGCACAGCACGGCCGGGCATGCGGCGCATGGAGAAGGTGACGGGCCGCTCGGACGACATGATCATCCTGCGCGGCGTCAACCTGTTCCCGACCCAGATCGAGGAAGTGCTGCTCGCGACCGACTGGTGCGGCGGTCACTTTATACTCGAATTGACCCGCGAAGGCCGCATGGACGAGCTGACCATCATCGCCGAGGCGCGCCCCGAGAGCTGGGACGGCCGCGGGTTGGTCGACCACGCCGAGCGGATCTCGACCCAGATCAAGAACACGATTGGTATCAGCTCCAGGGTGCAGGTCGTCGCGCCCGCCACGCTGGAGCGCTCGCTCGGCAAGGCCAAGCGCCTCTACGACAAGCGGCCCAAGGACTGACTTGACGGATTGACTTGACCGCCCCCAAAGGCGACAAGGCCCGCGAGACATCGCGGGTCTTTCTCATGTCGCCAGCCGATACCAAAGCCGTCGAGGCGCGTTGCGTCCGCCTCAATGCCAAGGCCGAAAACGCCGCTGCGGTTGCGCCCAGCGTCGAGCGCCATAGGCTGGTGCGTGGCGCGGACGATCTCCTGATCGAGGTGAAGGCTGCCGCCGTCAACCCGTCCGACGTCAAGGCTGCGACGGGGCTGATGCCCTATGCCGTGTTCCCGCGTACACCTGGCCGAGACTATGCCGGCGTGGTGATCGACGGGCCGGCCGGCACGGTCGGCCGCGAGGTGTTCGGCTCCTCCGGTGACCTCGGCATCCGCCGCGACGGCACCCACGCGAGCCATCTCGTGGTCGAAGCTGACGCGGTGGTGGAGAAGCCGAAGAGCGTATCCTGGGAGGAGGCCGCCGGCATCGGTGTGCCCTTCGTCACCGCGATGGAAGGCTTTCGCCGCGCGGGCGTGCCGAAGAGCGGCGAGACGGTTCTCGTGTTCGGCGTCAATGGCAAGGTCGGTCAGGCCGCGGTGCAGATCGCGACATGGCAGGGTGCGCGCGTCATCGGCGTGGTGCGCAAGGCGGAAGCCTATGAAGGCCACAGCAATGCGCCGATCGAGGTCATCGACGCTTCCGCAACGGACGTCGCCACACGCGTGCGCGAATTGACCGGCGGCAAGGGCGCCGACATCGTCTTCAACACGGTCGGAGATCCCTATTTCCAGGCGGCGCACAAGTCGCTTGCGCTGCGCGGCCGCCAGATCCTCATTGCCGCCATCGACCGCATCGTGCAGTTCAACATCCTCGAATTCTACCGGGGACAGCACACCTATGTCGGCATCGACACACTTGGCCTGTCATCGGTCGCGACGGCTGCCGTGCTGCGCGATCTCGGTCCCGGCTTTGCGAGCGGGCAGCTGAAGCCGTTCCCGATCAACGCGAATGCGATCTATCCGCTCGAGCGCGCGAAGGAAGCCTACGTTGCGGTCGCCGGCTCCTCGCGGGATCGCGTGATCCTGAAGCCGTAACCATGGAGTCGTCCGCCCAGCTCGTCATCCTCGCCGGCCTCGTCATTGGCCTGGTCTATGGCGCCGTCGGCCTGCTCAGTGGCTTCTGCCTGATGAGCAGCATGCGCGGCTTTCTAGCGGATGGGGACGGGCGGCTGGTGCGCAGCTACGCGTTGGCGATCGCGGTCGCGATTGCCGCGAGCCAGTTCCTCGCCGGCAAGGGCATGGTCGACCTCGGCAAGTCGATCTACCTGCAAGCAACCTTTTCGGTGCCGGTGCTTTTCTTGGGCGGCCTGCTGTTCGGTTACGGCATGGTGCTGTCGAACGGCTGCGGCTCGCGCGCGCTGGTGCTGCTCGGCCGCGGCAATCTCCGCGCCTTCGTCGTCGTGATCGTGCTCGCCATTGCCGCGCAGATGACGCTCAAAGGCCTGATCGCGCCGGCACGCATTGCGCTGGTTCAGGCTTCTCAAACGACCGTCAGCGTTAATTCGCTGCCCACACTATTGACGACGCTTGGTCTCGGTGAAGCCGGTTCGCGCGCGCTGGCCGCAGCCGCGATCGTCGCCGCGCTGATCCTGTTTGCTTTCGCGCATCCAGTGTTTCGCCGCTCGCCGGGCCAGATCGCGGCGGGCGTCATTGTCGGTCTGCTCGTTGCCGGTGGCTGGTACGTCACCGGCTATCTCGGTGCAGACGACTTCAATCCCGTCCCGGTGACGTCGCTCACCTTCATCGCGCCAATCGCCGATAGCCTGCAATACGCGATGCTCTCGACGGGCCTGATGCTCAACTTCGGCATCGCGACCGTTGCCGGCGTCTTCGCCGGCAGTCTGGTGACTGCGCTCGCCACGGGCCGCTTCCATCTCGAAGGCTATTCATCGCCACGCCACATGCTGCGGTCGGCTGGTGGCGCCGCGCTGATGGGGATCGGCGGCGTGATGGCGTTTGGCTGCTCGATCGGGCAGGGGCTCACGGGAGTCTCGACGCTCGCGCTGGGCTCGTTCATTGCGGTCGCCGGCATCCTGCTCGGCACGACGGCAGGCCTGCGCGGCAGCTTGCGCGTTCAGCCGCTGGCGGTGGCCTGACGGCGCAGCAGCCGGCCGCCAAGCGTCGCAAGGCCAATGCCGGCCACGATCAGTCCGGCTGCAACGGCCAGACTGATGTCGATGGGCTCACCCAGCAGGATGGCCGCACTGGCGATGCCGACGAGCGGCGTCCCGGTGGTGCCGAGCGCCGTCGTCAGGGCCGAGATGCTCTTGTTGACCATCGACATCGCCCAATAGGCCAGCGCGGTCCCGATCAGGCCGGAATACAGGAACAGCAGCACGAGCCTCCACGACCATTCCGCATGCGGCAGGCCGTCCGTGATCAGCGCCGACCCCGTGAGCACGATGGTCGCCACGAGCACCTGCCAGATCAAGAGTTGGAGCGGGGAGGCGATCCAGCGATGCGCGCGGATATAGATGATGTTCGCGGCCCAGAAGATCGCGGCCAGGATCACCATGCCGGCGCCGAGCACGACGTTCGCGTTGGTCCAGTCGATCGACGTCGGGTTCAGGATCACGGCAAGCCCGACCAGTCCGAGCAGGGCGCCGGCGAGCTTCGGCGCCGTCAGGGTGTCCTTCCCGAGCAGGGGTGCGGCGATCGCGACCCAGAGCGGCGTCGTGTAGCCGAGCACGATGGCCTTGCTCGCGGGCAGGAAGCGCACACCGGCCGCAACCAGGACCGAAAACACCGTCATGTGCAGCAGCGCCACGCTGAGGACCACGGGAATGTCGCGCCGTTCCGGGATCACCAGATTGTTGCTCAGTCCCAGGATCACGAACAATCCAGCCAGCGCGATCCAGCTCCGGATCGCCGACGTCCAGAGGGGCGGTAGGAATTGCACGAGCTGCTTCGTGATCGACCAGTTCACGCCCCAGGCCAGCACGACGATGAGGAACAGCCCGATGGCCGTGCGGGGAGAGAGGGAAGAGTTCATCGCAGAATCCTTGAAGCAATTTGGTCTGCGAGATAGCATCCCGACTGGCACCTGAATAAGTGCCAGATCGGAGAAGAATGAAGTGCCAGTTTCGGAAAGCATGATCTCCGGCCTGATCGGCCTGAACCGGGCCGACGATGAGGGGCTGGTGGCGCAACTGACGAGCCAGCTCCGAAGCCTGATCGCGGCCGGCCGTCTCGTCAGAGGCCGCGCGCTACCGTCGAGCCGCCGGCTTGCGAGCGATCTCGGCGTCTCCCGCAACACCGTCACCTATGCGTTCGAGCAACTCGCCGCTGAAGGATATCTGGAGGCGTCGCACGGACGTCGTCCCGTGGTGACGGTCGATGGTGCTGAGCGCATCGAAGCAGCGGGCGCCGTCGCTTCGCGCGTTCGCTCCGCCAAGCCTCAGCTCTCGCCTTGGGCTTCGCAGCTCAGGCAGACGGACTGGCCGATGTCCTATCAGGCTCCGCTCAAGCCCTTGCGTCCGGGGCATGGCGATTTCAGGGAGTTTCCGAACGAGGTGTGGGCGCGCTGCCTGCGCCGCAGCGCCGTGCGCGCGGCCAGGCGCGAGCTTGGTCCGGTCAACCGCACACGGCTGCGCGAGGCGCTGGCGCATTATCTCGCGACCAGCAGAGGCGTTCGCGCCACGGCGGACCAGATCATGGTCCTGCCGAGCGCACAGGCCGCGCTGACCTTGATAGCGGCTGCGCTCGTTAGGCCGGGCGACGACGTCTGGGTCGAGGATCCCGGCTATCCCGGCGCCGCGGCCGCCTTCCGTGCGTCAGGCGCGCGCGTGACCGGCATCAAGCTGGATGCGCAGGGCATGCAGCCGATGCCGGGAATGGCCGTGCCCAAGCTCGTTTTCATGACGCCATCGCACCAGCATCCGACCGGACGGCTGATGTCGCTGGCCCGGCGCACCGCGTTTCTCAGGTCAAGCAGGCCCGGCAAGACCTGGATCGTCGAGGACGATTACGACGGTGAATTCCACTATGACAGCCGGCCGGTGCCGGCCTTGCAGGGGCTCGATGCCCATGGCCGGGTGTTTTATGTTGGCACGTTCTCGAAGGCGATGACGTCGGATATCCGGCTCGGCTATCTCGTCGTGCCGCTGGCGCTGGTCAGCACATTCGAGATCGCGCAGCGGCATATCGGGCTGATCGCTTCCAGTCACATCCAGGAAGCGCTCGCCGAATTTATCGCCGATGGGCATTTTCTGGCGCATCTGCGCCGGGTGCGCCGTCTTTATCACGCACGGCGCGATCACCTCGTCGAGGGACTGGAACGTCATCTCGGCGAAGTGCTCTCCGTCGAGGTGCCCTCGGGCGGCATCCAGCTCGTCGCCCGCCTCAAGCGCGGTCGTGCCGATCAGGCAGCGGTGAAGCGGTTGGTCGACGCAGGCGTTGAAACCCGCGCTCTATCCAGCCTGGCGCTGGGCAAGCCGTGCGATCATGGCCTGTTGCTCGGCTTTGCGGCGTGGCGTGAGAGCGAGATCAGCGCTGCGGTGCGAACGATGGCGTCGTGCTTCTAGAGCATGATCCGGAAAAGTGTGAAGCGGTTTTCCGAAAAGATCATGCTCAAACAATAACGTGCTAGCCTACCGCTTTCGTCACGATGCGAATCTCCGATGTCAAGGTCCGGTGCACCGGGCACTTGTCGGCAATTTCCATCAGCTTCTTGCGTTGCTCGGCGTCGAGCGCGCCGTCGATTGCGATATCGCGCTCGATCTGGTCGAGCATTCCATCCTGTGTTTCGCACTCCGCGCAGTCCTTGGCGTAGATTTTTGAATGCTTCAGCGTGACGGTGACGCGGTCGAGCGGCAGCGACTTGCGGTCAGCATAGAGGCGCATGGTCATGGAGGTGCAGGCACCGAGACCGGCGAGAAGGAAATCATAGGGCCCGGGACCGGCATCTTCGCCGCCGGCCGCCACCGGCTCGTCCGCCACCAGATGATGCGGCCCGACGGTGATGATCTGGTTGAATTTGCTCTTGCGGGTCTCCTGCACCACGACTTTTCGCGGCTCATCCGCGGCACCCGTGGTATTCGCGGGCTTTGCCGCGTCGATGTAGCGGCTCGCCCAGGCCGCGATCACATCGGCGGCGTAGAGCGCATCGGCCGGCTTGGTCAGCAGATGATCGGCATGATCAAGCGAGACGAAGCTCTTGGGATGTTTTGCCGAAACGAAGATCTTGGTCGCATTATCGATGCCGACGGTGTCGTCGATCGGTGACTGCATCACCAGCAGCGCCTTGTGCAGGCCGGTGATGTCCTTCATCAACTCGTGTTCGGCGATGTCGTCGAGGAATTCCCGCTTGATCAGGAATGGGCGGCCCGCGAGCGAGACCTCGACCTCACCCTGCGCTCGGATGTCGTCGATATGTTCTTTGAAAAGTCCGGTGACGTGAGCAGGATCAGACGGCGCCGCGATGGTTGCCACCGCCTTGGCTTCCGGAATCTTTCCGGCGGCCGCCAGGATCGCCGCGCCGCCGAGACTGTGCCCGATCAGGATCGACGGCGCCTTGCGGGTCGCACGCAGGTGATCGGCGGCATGCACGAGATCGGCGACGTTGGACGAGAACGTCGAATTGGCGAAATCGCCTTCGCTGGAGCCAAGCCCGGTGAAATCGAAGCGCAGCACCGCGATTCCCCTGGCGGCAAGCGCGACCGAGATACGCTTGGCGGCGAGCGTGTCCTTGCCGCAAGTGAAGCAGTGCGCGAACAGCGCGTATGCGGCCGGCGCGCCGTCCGGCAGTTCCAGCGCGGCCGCGAGCTGATGACCACCTTCGCCGGTGAATTGGAAGCGTTCCGTCGGCATGGGCTCCCCCTTGTCTTTGCTTGACCTTAGTCGGCTGAATAGCGCTGCTCTGCCCAGGGATCGCCGCGGTTATGGTAGCCGCGGACTTCCCAGAAGCCGGGTGCGTCCTCGGTGACGAATTCGACGGCCTGGAGCCATTTCGCGCTCTTCCAGAAATACAGATGCGGCACGACCAGCCGCACCGGGCCGCCATGCTCGTCGGACAGCGGCTGGCCCGACCAGCTATGGGCGAGCAGCGCGTCCTCGGCGGCAAAGTCTTCCAGTGCAAGGTTGGTGGTGTAGCCATCAGATGAATGCAGCACCACGAAGCGCGCATCGCCCCGAGGCTGGCAGGCCGCGAGCAATTCGCGCGTCGCCAGCCCTTCCCATTCATTGTCGTAACGCGACCAGGTCGTGACGCAATGGATATCGGAGGTGAACCGGTCTTGCCTCTGCGCGGCGAACTCGGCATAGGTCCAGAACACGGGGGTCTCGATCGCGCCATAGACGTCAAGCCGCCAACGCTCGCGCGAAACCGGCGGCATGACCCCGAGATCGAGCACGGGCCAATCTTTTGTCAGATGCTGGCCGGGCGGTAGCCGCTGGTCCTCAGGCCGTGTGACTTTGCCCGTAAGAAAGCGACCCTCGCGCGCCCATCTCTCCTTGGAGCGCGTCAGCTTGCTGTCGGATGGCGTCTCGTCGGCCATGATCTGCTCGTGAATCGGCTACTCGTGGCGATGCATCGCGGAGGCATGCTTGGTGTCGCGCATGGTGGAATAGATGATCAGCGACAGGAAGATGACGCCGGCGAGATAGTAGTAGAACCACTCCTCGTGCCCGATGCTCTTGAAATAGAGCGCGATCGCGGGCGCCGTGCCACCGAAGATCGAGACGGTGATGGCGTAGGGCAGGCCAACACCGAGGGCGCGGACATTGGTCGGGAACAGCTCGGCCTTCACCACCGCATTGATCGAGGTATAGCCGGCGACGAACAGCCAGGCGCAGCAGATCAGGATGAAGGCCATGAAAGGCGACTTGGTCTCCTTCAGCGTCATCAAAAGCGGCACGGTCGCCAGCGAGCCGGCGACACCGAAGAAGATCAAAAGCGGCTTGCGGCCGATCTTGTCGGAGATCGCGCCATAGATCGGCTGCAGGATGGTCGCGAAGATCAGCGTGCCGAAGATCACGAAGGTGGTCTGGTCTTCGGTCAGGCCCACCGAGAGCTTGACGAAGGTCTGCATGTAGGTGGTGAAAGTGTAGAACGCCGCGGTGCCGCCGGCGGTGAGGCCGACCACGAGCAAAAGCTCCCGCGGGTACTTCAGCAGATTGGTGATCGAGCCGGTCGGCTGCACCACCTTCTTGGCTTCCTCGAAGGCTTCAGTCTCATGCAGGTTGCGCCGCATCACCGCGGCGAAGATCGCGAGCGCAGCGCCGATCGCGAACGGGATGCGCCAGCCCCAGGCCTTCAGTTCGTCGGGCGTCAGGAAGACCTTTTGCAGGAGCAGCAGCACGATGATCGCGGTGAGCTGGCCGCCGATCAGGGTGACGTACTGAAAGCTCGAATAGAAACCGCGATGCTTGGGATCGGCGACTTCGCTGAGGTAAGTGGCGCTGGCGCCATATTCGCCGCCAAGGCTCAGTCCCTCGATGACGCGGGCGAGCGCCAGAATCACCGGGGCGGCAAAGCCGATCGTGGCATAGGTCGGTGTCAGCGCGATGATCAGCGAACCGAAGCACATGAACACGACCGACAGCGTCAGCGAGATGCGCCGGCCGTAATGATCGGCGATGTAGCCGAACAGCCAGCCGCCGAGAGGACGCATCAGGAAGGTCGCCGCGAACACCACGGCGACGTTCAATTGCTGGACGACGGGATCGCTGCCGGGGAAGAAGGCCGGGGCGAAGTAGAGTGCAAACGCCGTATAGGCGTAAAAGTCATACCATTCGACGAGATTGCCGATCGAGCCGATGAAGATCGCCTTGATCCGCCGCTCGGCGTCGGCGAGATCGATGTGGTCGGAGGCCGGTTTGATTGCTTGCTCTGTCACGTCCGGCTCCCCAGGAATTTGATTTCTGGGTGCCTACATCGCCTTTCCAAGCAGAAATGGCAACTGGCGGGGGCCTCTTACCGTGCCCTGTGACCAGGTTACGGTGCCCGCCGGGTCGAGCCGGAAGTCCGGAATCCGCTTCAGCCACTCCTCCAGCGCGACCTGCATCTCCATCCGCGCCAGGTTGGAACCGACGCAGCGGTGGATGCCGAGGCCAAAGGCGGCATGACGATTCTCCCGCCGGTCGATCACGACCTTGTCGGCGTCCGGAAACATTTTGGGATCGCGATTGGCGGCCGGGAAGGACAACAGCACCATGTTGCCCGCCTTGACCGGGCAGCCCGAGACCGTGGTCTCCTTGACGATCTCGCGGGCCATCGTCACCGGCGAATAGGCCCGCAGCAGTTCCTCGACGGCGATCGGGATCAACCCGGGCTCGGCGATCAGCCGCTCGCGGTCGGCCGGCGTCCGGGCGAGATGCCAGAGCGAGGAGCCGATCGCGCTCCAGGTGGTATCGATGCCGGCGATCAGGAGCAGCCGCAGCGAACCCAGCACGTGAGATTCTTCCAGCGGCTGGCCTTCCTTGTCCTTGGCATTCATCAAATAGGAGATCAGGTCGTCAGTCGGCTTCGACCTCCGCTCCTCGATATGCGTCCTGAAATAGTCGCTCATCTCATGCACGGCCTGGAGCAGCTTGTTCTCGTCCTTGATGCCGAGCTCCAGGATCATGTGGATCCAGTTGATGAAGAGATCACTGTCGCTCTCGGGGATACCGAGCATGTGCGCGATGGCCCGAACCGGGATGTATTTGCCGTACTGCGCTGCGGCATCGACCTTGCCGTCGGCGATGAATCCGTCGATCAGCTCGTTGCAGATCGCACGCATGCGCGGCTCGAGCTTCTTCATCGCATCCGGCGTGAATGGCGGCAGCAGCAATTGCTTGGCCGGCTTGTGCACGGGCGGATCGGAGGTGATCGGCGGGGCCGCGTTTCTGGCGACCTCGGGCCGCACATCTCGGACGATGATGCGGCGTGACGAAAAATGCTCGGTGTCGTTGGCGATTTCGCGCACCGCCTCATAGGTCGTCGGCATATAGCAGCCGAGGAAGCGCTCGGTATGCACGACCGGGCTCGCGGCGCGCAGCTCTTCCCAGATCGGGAAGGGATCGTCCGTCCATTGCGGATCGGTGTGGTCGAAATCATTGACCCAGTCGGTCACGGGCGGATGGGCAGTGGGCTGGCTCACGTCGGACATGGCAGGAAATCCCTTGAATATCCCTTGGGGCTCGTGTTCGCTGAAGGCACGCAAGCGGCAGGGGCCGCGCTACTCCTCGATCACATCGATCGCGATTTCCGGGCAGTTGGATTTGGCAAGCCAGGCCTTGTCTTCGAGGCCCGGTGGAACTGTGCCGTCTCCGGCCTCGTGGGCGTTGCCGTATTCATCGAGCTCGAACAGCTCCGGCGCCAGCGCCTTGCAGCGCGCGTGGCCCTGGCATTTGTCGGGATCGACGTGAACTCTCAGTCGTTCTGCCATTGCGGCTCCCTCGGTCGTCTGCGCATGGCCCGGAGGGCGGCGCGTTCCTCTTGTCAATGTTGTCTGCGACATTTGCCGCTTATTCTAAGTTATATGCTATTACATTCGCGGCAGGCTTCCCCTGTCAAGCGCAAACTTATAGGCTTCGCCGTAACATGCGTTCACAACTCGCTCGCAAGCCCGAAAACACCTACCACCATGGCGATCTCCGCGACGCCTTGATCAAGGCTGCGTTACGCGAGGCGGAACAGGGCGGAGTGGAAGCGATCAGCATCAAGGCGCTGGCAAAGCAACTCGGGGTTTCGCAGCCAGCGCCGTACCGTCATTTCGCTGACCGTGAGGCATTGCTTGCCGCGGTGACGGCGGAGGCGTTCCGGCAGCTGAGCGCGCTTCTTCGGGAGGCTATGGCGAAGCCGTCGAAGCAATCAAAATTGTCGCGGCTGGCGCAGGCAACGCTTGATTTCGGCCTGCGCCGCAACGGCATCTACCGGTTGATGTTCGCCTCGCGGACGGTGTCTTGCGCAGCCAAGGGCAGCGAGCTGCACGAGGCGACCCGCGAGACGTTTGCGCTGGTGATCGAAGCACTGGAAGCCCCAGCCGTCGGATATTTGCGCGAGCGCCAGGCACTCAAGATCTGGGCGGCGCTGCACGGCGTGGTGATGCTGGCCGAGCAGGGTCTGTTCACCGGTGAGGCTGCTCACGCCACGCGCGAGGAACTGGTCGAGGATTTTGTGAACGAGACGAAGGCCGCGCTCGCCCTCGCGATCAAGTACGCGCAGCGTCGAAAGAAGGCCGACGCTTAGGCCGTCGCTTTCAGCAGCCGCATCAGCTTTTCGACTGCGCTATCCGGCGTGGTCACGACGGGGCGGCCGGTGGCCTCCGCAACGAGCGGCGCAGTTGCGGCGATGCTGAACTGGGCCAGCGCGATGACATCGCAGTCGCGCAGGTCCTTTGATGCCTCGACGATCAGCCGGTCATGCGTGGTGCGGTCGCCGCGGTCGAGTGCCGCCAGCGCACCCTCGGCAAGTTTTGGCACGATCTGGATGGAGGTCGGAAACTCCGGCGGCATCGAGGCCAGCGTCGGCGGAAAGGTCGAGAGCAGGCCGATCTTCTTGCCCATCGTCACGGCCCGTTCGATCATGGCTTCGTTCGGCTTGAGCACCGGCATCGGCGCATGCGCCCGCGCGACGGCATCGATGCAGGGACCGAAGGCCGAGCAGGTGAACAGGATCGCGTTCGCCTCCGTCGCTGTCGCATAATCGCCGAGCGCAAGAAAGCGCTCGGTCATGGCATCGCTAAGCTTGCCGTCGCGCGCCAGATCCGCCGACAGGCTGTCGTCGAGCAGGTTCATCAGCCGCGCCTCCGGCCACGCCTGCGCGAACGCCGCCTCGATCGGGGCGATGGAGTGCTTGAGGGCGTGGATCAGGGCGATGCGAGGGGGCGTCGTCATTGAACGTGGCTACCTGGTGGTCTCGTGCCCCGGACGCAGCGCAATGCGCAGTATTGCGCTGCAGAGCCGGGGCCCATTGTGGCGCTGGGTCCCGGCTCAGCGCAGCAGCGTTGCACGCTGCAGCGCGTCCGGGACACGCGAGACATTTACTTGAACGGCACCGCGTACATCAAGCCGCCCTTGCTCCAGAGACCGTTGAGGCCGCGCTCGAGCTTGAGCGGGCTCGCCTTGCCGACGTTGCGCTCGTAGATCTCGCCGTAATTGCCGGTGGTCTTGATCGCCGTGACCAGCCATTTGTTGTCCAGCCCAAGCCGCGAGCCGAGATCGCCGGAGGCGCCGAGTAGCCGCTGGATTGCGGGAGTCTGCGACTTCGTCATCTCGTCGACATTGGCCTGGGTGACGCCGAGCTCCTCGGCTTCGATCAGGCCGTAATGCAGCCAGGTGATGATGTCGCTCCAGACCTCGTCGCCGTTGCGGCTGAAGGGCCCGAGCGGCTCCTTGCTGATGGTCTGCGGCAGTACGACGTAGTCGGCCGGATTTGGCGCGGCGGTCGTCACGGCACCGGCAAGCGCGGAGGCGTCCTGGGTCATCGCATCGCAGCGGCCGCCGAAGAAGGTCTGGTACATGGTGTCGACGCGGTCGAACACCAGCGGCTTCCAGTCGATGCCATTGGCGCGGCCGTAATCGCCGAGCGTAACTTCGTGCGTGGTGCCTTGCGCGACGCAAACGGTGGCGCCCTTGAGGTCCTTGATCTCCTTCACGCCGAGGTCTTTCTTCACGACAAAACCCTGGCCGTCGTAGAAGTTGATCGGACCCTGCCGCAGGCCCAGCGTGACGCCGCGCAGATAAGTCTGCGTCGAGTTGCGGTAGAGCACGTCAATTTCGCCCGATTGCAGCGCGGTGAAGCGGTTCTGCGCGGTCAGAGAGACGTAACGCACCTTGTTGGCATCACCGAGCACACCGGCCGCGAGGGCGCGGCAATAGTCGACGTCGAGGCCCTTGTAATTGCCTTGCGAATCCGGTGCCGAGAAGCCGGCAAAGCCCGCGCTGACGCCGCACACCAGCGTGCCGCGGCTCTTGACCGTGTCGAGCGTCGCCGCCTGGGCTACGACCGCCGATGCCGCAAGCGCACCAGCTACGATAACCATTGTCCTCATCATGTGACTCTCCCCTCAGTGATTGACACTACGCAAAACGTTGTCGACGGCTGTACCCAACTTGTCGACGATCTGATCGATCTCGTCAGCCGAAGCGATATAGGGCGGCGCCAGCAGCACGTGGTCGCCGCGGACGCCGTCCACGGTGCCGCCGCCCGGATAGCAGCCGAGCCCGTTGGCAAAGGCTTCCGCCTTGATCTTCTGGTTCAGCTTGAGCGCCGGGTCGAACGAGGTGCGGCTGGCGCGATCAGCGACGAGCTCGATCGCCCAGAACAGCCCGCGGCCCCTGATATCTCCGACATGGCGGTGATTGCCGAAGCGCTCGGTGAGCCGCTGTTCGAGCTGCTTGCCGCGGTGCTTGACTTGCTCAAGCAGATTGTCCTCCCGGATCACGTCCTGCACCGCGAGCGCAGCGGCGCAGGCGAGGGGGTGCGCCAGATAAGTATGGCCGTGCTGGAATGCGCCCGAGCCTGAGCGGATGGTGTCGATGATCTTGCCGCTCGCCAGCATTGCGCCGATCGGCTGGTAGCCGCCGCCAAGCCCCTTTGCGATTGCCTGGATATCAGGGGCGACGCCTTCCTGCTGCCAGGCGTGCGTGGTGCCGGTACGGCCCATGCCGCACATGACCTCATCGAGAATGAGAAGAGCGCCGTGCCGGTCGCAGATCTCGCGCACCGCCTTGAAATAGCCGTCGGGCGCGGTCACCGCGCCGGCGGTGGCGCCGACGACTGGCTCGGCCAGGAACGCTGCGACAGTGTTGGGGCCAAGGCGCTGAAATTCGGCTTCGAGTTCTGCGGCGAGCCGCGCGACGAATTGCGCGTCGGACTCGCCGTCGTGTTTCTCGTGATAGGCAAAGGCCGGCGTCACATGGCTGAATGCAGCCGAAAGCAGCGGTGCGTAGGGCGCGCGGCGCCAGGCGTTGCCGCCGGCGGCGAGCGCGCCGAGCGTGTTGCCGTGATAGCTTTGCCGCCGCGCGATGAAATGCTGCCGATGCGGCTCGCCGCGCTCGATGAAATATTGTCGCGCCAGCTTGATGCTGGCCTCGATCGCCTCCGATCCGCCGCTGACGAAATAGGCGTAGGCGAGCCCACCCGGCTCGTGCCCAACCAGCGTCTCGGCAAGCGCCTCGGCCGGCTCGGAGGAGAAGAAGGCGGTGTGCGCATAGACCAGCGTAGAGGCCTGCTTTCCCATTGCCGCGATCACGCGGGGATGCTGATGCCCGAGGCAGGACACCGCCGCGCCGCCGGAGGCATCGATCACGCGGCGTCCGTCCTCTGCGAAAAGATAGACGCCTTCGCCGCCGATCGCCTTGGGGGGCGTCTCGCGCAACGAGCGGTGCAGCACGCGGCTGGTGCGGGTGCTCATGAGTCAACCTTTCTCTGAGACGTAGGTGGAAGTCGCCGCGAGCCGCGCCTCGGTGTCCTGAAGGCGCTTCTTTGCGGCGGTGCCGCCGAGCGAGAACGTCACCGCGGCGAGCGACTGCGCAATCGCGAGCGCGCCGGTGAGGCTCGGGAAGAATCCGGGCGAGGAGGCGGCTTCGAACAGCAAGACGTGGTCGGCACCTTCGGCCATCGGTGCCGTCACGCTGTCCGCGATCGCGATCAGCGTCGCGCCGGCGCGATAGGCGGCCTGCGCGACCCGGACGCTGGCATTGGTATAGGGCATGAAGCCGATGACGATCACGGCCTCGCCGGGGCGGAAGGCGCCGAGATCGAGATCGTCGGGGCCGGATGCGCCAACAATCTGCACCTGTTCGGGGCGAAACAGCCGGAGCTCGTAGTTGAGCAATTCCGCGACGCTGCGGCAGCTGCGATAGCCGGTGATCCAGATCCGTTTTGCATCGTGCAGCGTGCGGGCCGCGTCCGCGATCGCGTGGGCGGAGATGCGCGGCAGGCCCGCAGCCTCGGCCTCGAGCTTGTCGGTGATGAGCGTGACGTCTGCGTTCGGGCCGTGGCGGCGGCCTTTGGCGCGAGCCGAGAAGGGCGAGGTCTGCGACGGCCGCCGTGCCTCCGTCAGCGCGGCGCGCAAGTCGTCCCAGCCGGAATAGCCGATCGCCTTCGCAAGGCGCGTGAACGCCGCAGGATCTGCACCGGCTTCCGCCGCCAGATCGCGCATCGAACGCGTGGTGGCGTCGTAATCATTGGCTGCGACGAAACGTCCGACCTCCTGCAAGCGCAGGGGGAGCGACGGCAGCGCAATGCGCAGTTCGCTCAGCGGCGAGGATTTCGCGGGCTCGACCATGAAACATTTGTTGCACGGTTCTTGTTTTGGTGCAACAGTTGACGTGCGCCGCCGGAAATCGCTGTTCAGGAAGGATTTTTGTGCCGTGACCTCAGACGATCCCAGGCCGCCGCCGCGCCGCAGCTTTTTCGGCACGCTAGGGCCGAACGAATTGAAGGGCCTGTTCTGGCAGGTGCTGGTGGTCGGCATCGCGGTCGCGGTCATCGTGTTCCTCTGGTCCAACACCGTCACCAACCTCTCGGCTCGCCGCATCACCACCGGCTTTGCCTTTCTCGGCCGTGAGGCGGGTATGCCGATCGCCGACAGCCTGCTCGCCTACAATCCGAGAGACAGCTACCTCTGGGCCTTCGTCGTCGGTATCGCCAACACCCTGCGCGTCGCCGTGATCGGCATCGCGCTTGCGACCATATTGGGCACGCTGATCGGGATCTCGCGGCTGTCGGCGAACTGGTTGCTGTCGCGGTTCGCCGCCGTCTACGTCGAGGTCCTGCGCGACATTCCGCTGCTGCTTCAGCTGTTGTTCTGGTACGTGCTGATGCAGGCGTTGCCGGCCGCACGTGCGGCGTGGCGGCCGGTCGACGGCGTCTTCCTCTCTAATCGCGGCCTGATCCTGCCTGCGATCCCGGTTGGCTCGCCACAGCTCTGGGTGCTCGGCACGGCCGTGCTGGGTTGCGCTGCATTCTTTGTCATTCAGCGATGGCTGGTCGTGCAGCAGATCCGTGACGGCAAGCCGCGACCGGCGTGGCCATTTGCGCTTGGTCTCATTGTCGTGCTGCCGGCGGCGGTATCGCTGGTGCTCGGCGTGGCCTGGACAATCGAATGGCCGCAACTGCGCGGCTTCAACTTCGTCGGCGGGTTGACGCTGGCGCCCGAGTATTTCGCGCTGCTGATCGCCCTCGTGACCTATACCTCCGCCTTCATCGCCGAGATCGTCCGCAGCGGCATCCAGTCGGTGCCGCGCGGGCAGTGGGATGCCGCCAGCGCGCTCGGCCTGCGCCGCAGCTTCATGCTGCGGCAGATCATCCTGCCGCAGGCGCTGCGGGTGATCGTGCCGCCGATGACGAGCCAGTATCTCAATTTGACCAAGAACTCCTCGCTCGCCGTCGCGATCGGTTACCAGGATGTGGTCTCCGTCGCCAACACCACGCTGAACCAGACCGGGCAGGCGATCGAGGCGATCTCGCTGATCATGGCGGTGTTCCTGACCATCAGCCTCGGTATCAGCTTCTTCATGAACTGGTTCAATGCGCGCATCGCGCTGGCGGAGCGCTGAGCATGACGGCGATCACTGACACGCCGGACGTGCCGCGCGCCGCCCGCCGTCCGCAAATCGGCAATCCGGTGCTGCGCTGGCTGCGTACCAATCTGTTTTCGTCGATTCCCAATGGCATTCTGACGGTCGTTCTGCTGGCGGTACTGACGAAAGGCGTGGTGAGCTTCGTTCAGTGGGGCGTTGCGAACGCGGTCTGGTTCGCGCCGGCCAACGATTCCAGCGCCTGCAAGGCAGCGCGCGGCCTTGGTGCCTGTTGGGCCGTCATCCCCGAGAAATACCGGTTCATCCTGTTCGGCACCTATCCGTTCGACGAGCAATGGCGGCCGGCGCTCTCCGTCGTGCTGTTCATCGCGCTGTTCTTTCTCTCCACGCGGCGCGCGCTCTGGCGGCGCGAACTGGCCTATCTCTGGATCGGCGCGCTCGCGCTGAACAGCGTGCTGATGTGGGGCGGCGTGCTCGGGCTGTCCTTCGTCTCGCAGGATCGCTGGGGCGGGCTGCCGGTGACATTGATCCTGGCGACGTTCGGATTGGCGTTCGGTTTCCCGCTGGGCATTCTGGTCGCGCTCGGCCGGCGCTCAAAGCTGCCGGCGATCCGCTCGCTCTCGGTGCTCTATGTCGAACTGATCCGCGGCGTGCCGCTGGTGAGCCTTCTCTTCATGGCGAGCGTGATGTTCCCGCTGTTCATGCCGGCTGGATTCAACATCGACAAGCTGTTGCGGGCGCAGATCGCGATCATTCTGTTCGCGGGCGCCTATCTCGCCGAAGTGATCCGTGGTGGCCTCCAGGCCGTGCCGCGTGGGCAATATGAGGCCGCTGACGCGCTCGAGCTGTCCTACTGGCGCAAACACCGGCTGGTCGTCCTGCCGCAGGCGATCCGCCACGTCATCCCGCCGCTGGTCAACACCTTCATCGCCTTCTTCAAGGACACCAGCCTGGTCCTGATCATCGGCATCTTCGACCTGCTGACGACGGCGAAGACCGCGATCATCGACCCGGCCTGGCAGCAGTTTTCGGTGGAGGTCTATATCTTCGTCGCCGCGATCTATTTCGTCTTCTGTTTCGCGATGTCGCGATATAGCCGCAGCCTGGAGGCGACGAGCGCGAGGTGAGGGCTTTTTACCTCTCCCCGCAAGAGCGGGGCGAGGGAGCGCACCGAGCGCGCAGCGCCCTACTTCTTCACCCGGGGATCAATCGGCGTCTGCCCGCGCAGGCCCAGAATGTCCTCCAGCACCTTGGCGCCCGCGATCACCTGCGCATCCGCGCGCGGCGCACCGACGACCTGTACGCCGACCGGCAGGCCCGAGGCGGTGAAGCCGCAGGGCAGCGACAGTGACGGGCAGCAGGCCAGCGTGATGGCGTAGACGATGCCGAGCCATTCGACATAATTCTCGAACTTTTTGCCGGCGCACTCCGCGACATAGCGGTTCTCGATCGGGAAGGGCGGCACGATCGTCGTCGGCGTCAGCAGGAGATCGTAGGTCTTGAAGAACTCGATGGCGCGCGCGGTCATGCCGACGCGCTGGGCTTCGGCGCGCGCGAGCTGTTCGACGGTGAGCTTGAGGCCCTCCTCGATGTTCCAGATCACTTCGGGCTTGAGCAGGTCGCGCTTGGTGCGCAGCAGATTGGCCTTGGTGATCGCGAAATCGAAGGCGCGCAGCACGTGGAAGCATTCATGCGCCTCGCGCCAATCGGGATGCGCCTCCTCGACGATGGCGCCGGCTTCTGCGAAGCGCTCGGCCGCCTTGCGCGTGATTGCTTTCACCTCGGGATCGACCGGTGTGATGCCGAGATTGGGTGAGTAGGCGATGCGCTTTGGCTTGCCGCCCGAGCGCGCGGCCGACAGGAAAGAGGTCGTCGGCGCCGGCAGCGACAGCGGATCGTCCGCATAGTCGCCGCTCATGGCGTCGAGCAGCAATGCGAGGTCCTCGACATTGCGCGCCATCGGGCCGACGACGCCGAGATTGCGATCGATGCCCGACTTGGGAGTATGTGCGACGCGGCCGATGCTCGGCCGCATGCCGACGACGCCGCAGAAGGCCGCGGGGCTGCGCAAGGAGCCGCCCATGTCAGAGCCCTGCGCGAGCCACGCCATGCCCGTCGCAAGCGCCACCGCTGCGCCGCCGGAGGAGCCGGCCGCCGACTTCGATGTATCCCAGGGATTGAGCGTCGCGCCGAACACTTCGTTGAAGGTGTTGGCGCCGGCGCCGAATTCCGGCGTGTTGGATTTTGCGTAGACGACCGCGCCGTTGGCCTCGAGATTCTCGACCATGAGGTCGGAGGTCGCGGGAATGTTGTCCTTGAAGATCGGCGAGCCCTGTGTGTTCAGCACGCCCGCGACATCGGTCAGGTCCTTGATCGGCAGCGGCAGACCCGCCAGCAGCCCGCGTGCACCGGCTGGCTTCTGCATGAGAGCCTTCGCATTGCTCCGCGCGCGATCGAAGCACAATGTCGGCAGTGCGTTGACCTTGCCGTCGACCTCACTGATGCGCTTCTCCACCACGTCCAGCAGCTCGAGTGGGGAAACGGCGCCGGAACGCAGCTTGTCGACGACTGTGCAGGCGGTTTCGTGGATCAGGTCTTGAGACAACTATTTTACTCCTAACTCACTCTAGCTTCGCAATGACGGAAAGAATCTAGCCCCAGCCGGCACTGATACCGCCATCCACCGTGTAGATCACACCTGATGTATAGCCGGCACGATCGGACGCGAGGAACGCCATGAGGTCGCCGATCTCGCGCGCATGCGCGGGGCGGCCGAGCGGCAGGCCCTTCTGGAATTCCTTGTAGCGGCTCTCGTCGCCGAACTGGTGCTTGGCCCGTGTCTTCAGCAGCGTGACGTGACGGTCGGTGCCGACAGGGCCGGGATTGATGCCGACCACGCGGATGTTGTCGGCGAGGCTCTTGCCCCCGAGCGCGCGTGTGAACGCCATCAGCGCGGCATTGCCGGCGCTGCCGCAGATGTAATTCGCGTCGAACTTTTCGCCGGCAGCACCGATGTCGTTGACGATGACGCCGCCGCCTTTGGCCTTCATCTGCGCGTAGATCTGCCGCGTCAGGTTGATATAGCCGAACACCTTCAATTCCCAGGCGTGGCGCCAGGTGGCTTCATCGATCTTGTCGATCGAGCCGCCGGGAATGTCGCCGGCATTGTTGACGAGCACGTCGATGTCGGCGGCCTCCTTGGCGAGCCGTGCCAAATCCTCGGCCTTGCGCAAATCCACAATGCTTGTCGCAGCATCGATCTGGTGTGCGGATCGCAACCGATCCGCGAGCGCCTTGAGCTGCTCGCCGTTACGGGCAGCAAGCAGGAGATGCGCGCCTTCCTCGGCAAACGCTTCGGCGGCAGCAGCGCCAATGCCCTTGGACGCGCCTGTGATCAGGACGCGCTTGCCACGCAGATGCAGATCCATGAGAGGTACTCGCTCGGTGGGAACTGAATGAAATCAGTAGGCGGTGCGTCGCGCCACGGTCAACATTGCAGTGCAGCGTTGCACTGCCGCTGACTTTGGTCCATTGCAGTGCGGTCAAAAAGACGGCGGCTGCCGGACCAAAAAAGGACGTTCTCGATGAGCAAGAAACAATACCGGATCGCAGTCATTCCCGGCGACGGCATCGGCAAGGAAGTGATGCCCGAGGGCCTGCGCGTTTTGGAGGCAGCGGCGAAGAAGCACGGGGTCGCCCTGCATTTCGATCATTTCGACTTCTCGTCCTGGGAATATTACGAGAAGCACGGCCAGATGATGCCGGACGACTGGAAAGAGAAGATCGGCAAGCACGACGCAATCTATTTCGGCGCGGTCGGCTGGCCGGCGAAGATTCCGGATCACGTCTCGCTGTGGGGCTCGCTGATCAAATTCCGCCGCGAGTTCGACCAGTATGTTAACTTGCGCCCGGTGCGGCTGATGCCCGGCGTGCCGTCGCCGCTGGCGGGCCGCAAGCCCGGTGACATCGATTTCTGGGTCGTGCGCGAGAACACCGAAGGCGAGTATTCCTCCGTCGGCGGCCGCATGTTCCCGGACACCGATCGCGAGTTCGTCACCCAGCAGACGGTAATGACCCGGGTGGGCGTCGACCGCATCCTCAAGTTCGCTTTCGAGCTCGCGCAATCGCGGCCGAAGAAGCATCTGACCTCGGCGACCAAGTCCAACGGCATCTCCATCACCATGCCCTATTGGGACGAGCGCGTGGAGGCGATGGCGAAGAAGTTTCCGGGCGTGAAGTGGGACAAGTACCACATCGACATTCTCACCGCGAACTTCGTGCTGCATCCCGACTGGTTCGATGTCGTGGTCGGCTCCAACCTGTTCGGTGACATCCTGTCCGACCTCGGCCCAGCCTGCACCGGCACGATCGGTATCGCGCCGTCAGGCAACATCAATCCCGAGGGCGATTTCCCGTCAGTGTTCGAGCCGGTGCACGGCTCGGCGCCTGACATCGCGGGGCAGGGCATTGCCAACCCCATCGGTGCGATCTGGTCAGGCGCGATGATGCTCGAGCATCTCGGTGAGAAGGTCGCCGGCAAGTCGATTGTCGATGCGATCGAACGGACTCTGGCTGAGCGTACGCTGCGCACCAAGGACCTCGGCGGCAACGCCGACACGACCGCCTGCGGCAAGGCGGTCGCGGATATGGTGGATTAAGGCGAACTCGCGCAACGGACTCCGGTGTCGTCCCGGCGCAGGCCGGGACCCATACGCCGCAGCCGTTGTTGTTGCGCGAGAAGGTCATTGCCTGTCTTCGCCAAACGGCTGCTGCGGCGTATGGGTCCCGGATCTGCGCTTCGCTTGTCCAGGACGACATCGCTTGTAACGAGTTGGCTCTCGTTCAGCCGGCAATCTTCTCGAGCGCCGCCTCGTCCAGCCCGAACTTCTTCCCGGCTTCCAGAATTTCCTGCCAGGTGGTTGGATCGACCGGAATGCCTTCGGCGAGCCGCTTTTTCTTGGTCTCGCGCTCGGGCTCGCCGGCGATCTTGACCTTGTCGACGCCGAGGCCGGGAGGCGAGCCGGTGTGCCAGGCGACGAAGCTCTCGACCTCGCGCGCCAGGTTCTCGCCGGTGCCGAGCTTGCCCGGATCGATGATGATCGAGAGCATGCCGTTGAGGACGTTGTACTTGCCGTCGGACGGGCCCTTGACCACTTGCCCGCCGGAAAGCGCGCCGCCGAGGATTTCGCACACCAGCGCGAGCCCGGAGCCCTTGTGCTCGCCGAATGGCAGGATGGCGCCGTGCGGTGGGATCACGGTGTAGCGCGGATTGGTTGTCGGCTTGCCCTCGTTGTCGATGATGGTGCCGGGCTCGAGTTCGACGCCCTTGTTGTGGGCGACGCGGGTCTTGCCCTGTGCGATCCGGCTGGTGGCGAAGTCGAGCACGATGGGGTCCTTGCCCCTGCGGGGGATGCCCACGCAGAACGGGTTGGTGCCGTGGCGCGCATCGCTGCCGCCCCACGGCGCCACGATCGGACGCGAGATCACGTTGACGAAGTGGATCGACACCAGCCCGTGGTCGATGCACTGCTCGGCCCAATGGCCGATGCGGCCGATGTGGTGCGCGTTGGAAAGGCCGACGAGACACACGCCGTTGCGCTTGGCGCGCTCTGCCGCCAGCTCCATCGCTTCATGGCCGATCACCTGGCCGTAGCCGGTGAGACCGTCGAGGGTGAGAAGCGGACCGGTGTCGAGCACGATCTTGACGTGCTGGTTCACGGCGAGGCCGCCCGTGGTGACGCTCGAGACATAGCGCGGGATCATGCCGACGCCGTGCGAGTCATGTCCCTTCAGATTAGCCTCGACGAGATTGGTGGACACGAGCTCGGCTTCGCGATCCGTAGACCCGCCCGCCTTGACGATGGCGCGGATGACGTTGATGAGCGGTTCTGCCTTGATGGTGCGATAGTCGGCCATTGTTGTTGCTCTTATCCTTTCACGATCCGGCGGCAATGGACCCATGCCGCTTCAATCAGGTTCTCACTCGCCTCCGGCGTGCGGAACGCCGAATGCGCCGACAACGTCACGTTCGGCAGCTTGGTTAGCGGATGATCGCCCGGCAGCGGCTCGATGTTGAAGACGTCGAGGCCGGCATGGCGGATGTGGCCTGACTTCAGGGCGTCGATCATCGCCTGCTCGTCCACGACGGCGGCGCGCGCAGTGTTGATGAGGATGACGCCCGGCTTCATCTTCGCGATCTTTTCGCGCGTGATCATGCCGCGCGTCTCGTCATTGAGCAGCAGATGCAACGAGACCACGTCGCTCTTCGCCAGGACCGTGTCGAGATCAGTGAACTCCACACCGGGATAGGTCTTCGGCGAGCGGTTCCAGGCAATCACCTTCATGCCGCTGCCGGACGCGATGCGCGCGACTTCGGCGGCGATACCGCCGAAGCCGATCAGGCCCAGCGTCTTGCCGGTGAGCTGCATGCCGTCCTCGCGCAGCCAGTTGCCGACGCGCATCTCGCGATCCATCATCGCGATGACACGGGCCGAGGCCCACATCAGCGCGATCGCGGATTCAGCGACCGCCGTATCGCCATAGCCCTTGATCAGATGCACGGAGATGCCGAGCTCGGCGAGTTCTTCGGGATTCATATAGCTGCGCGCGCCGGTGCCTAGGAACACGACGTGCTTGAGGCCCGCGCATTTTTTCGCGACTTCGGTGGGAAGCGCGGTGTGGTCCACGATCGCGATCTCGGCGCCGTCGAGGATCTCCGGATATTGCTCGGGCTTGATATCGGGATCCCGGTGGATCCGCACCTTGGGATCGCCTGATATCTCCAGCCGCTCCATGATCACGGCAAGCGCTTCATTGGCGTCGACGAAAACTCCGCGCATGTCTGTCTCCGATCAGGATGCGACGCCGGCGATCGCCAGCACGGTATGCATCAGCACGTTGGTGCCCGCGGCGCAGTCGGGCTGCGTGGCGTCTTCCAGCTCGTTGTGGCTGATGCCGTCCTTGCAGGGCACGAACACCATCGCCGCCGGCATCACCGTATTGAGGTTGCAGGCATCGTGGCCGGCGCCGGAGGTGATGCGGCGGGAGGAATAGCCGAGCGTCTTCGCGGCATTCTCGACGGCTGCGATCAGCTTCGGGTCGAAATGCGTAGGCGGCTTGCGCCAGACGAGATCAATCTTGACCTCGACCTTGCGGCGCGCGGCGATCTCCGAGATCGCGGCACGCAGGTCACGATCGAGCGCATCCATGATCGCGCCGTCCGCGCTGCGGCAGTCCATGGTGAAGGCGATCTCGCCGGGAATGACGTTGCGCGAGGGATTTGCGATCACGGCTTCGCCGATGGTGCCGACCGCATTCGGCCCGTGCTTCTTGGCGATGGCCTCCATCGCCAGCACGATCTCGGAGAGCGTTGCCAGCGCATCGCGCCGCAGCGGCATCGGCGTCGAGCCCGCATGGCTCTCGAAGCCGGAAATCTTGCCGTCGTACCACAATACGCCCTGGCCGGAATCGACGACCCCGATGGTCTTGCCTTCCGCTTCGAGGATCGGACCTTGCTCGATATGCAATTCGACAAAGCAGCCGAGCTTCTGAAAACCGACCGGCTTGTCGCCGCGATAGCCGATGCTGTCGAGCGCGTGGCCGACGGTCGTGCCCTCGATGTCCTTGCGCGAGAGAATGTCGTCGGTGGTGAAATCGCCGACGTAAGCTGCGGACGCCATCATCGCCGGCGCGAACCGCGAGCCTTCCTCGTTGGTCCAGTTGACGATGCAGATCGGCGCCTCGGTCTCGATGCCGGCGTCGTTCAGCGTGCGGATCACCTCGAGCGCGCCGAGCGTGCCCAGAATGCCGTCGTATTTGCCGCCGGTCGGCTGGGTGTCGAGATGCGAGCCGATGCCGACGGGCAGCTTCGACATGTCGCGGCCCTTGCGCAGGCCGAACTGTGAGCCGAGTGCGTCGACATGCACTTCGAGGCCGGCTTCCTCGCAGGCCTTTCGGAACCAGTCACGAACCTGTTTGTCTTCGCCGCTCAGCGTCAGCCGTCGCACACCGCCCTTGGCCGTCGCGCCGAATTGCGCGGTCTCGTGGATGGAGCCCCAGAGGCGGGCGGAATCGATTTGCAGATTGGTGGCGGTTCGGCTCATGCGGTCGGTCTCTCGATTATCCGGCGCCTGTTTCAATGACGCGCCAGCGCGGGCGCGTCAACCGCGACGCTGCTCTGCGCAATCTGACATGCAAGCTCGGCGACGCGCTCCACCGCGACGACGTCGGGCGAGGCGAGCCAGCTTGCCGTAAACGTCAGCGGCGCGATCTGCAGATCGGTGTCGAGCAATTGCAGCCGACCGTCGGCGAGCTCGTTCTCGACGATGGCGTCGGGGATCACGGCGATGCCGAGCCCTTCCACCGCCATGTGGATCACGGTGGCGAGAGAGGCCGAGGCGTGGAGACGGATCGGCGGCAAGTCCGGCCGGTCGAACACCTCGCGCACGACCTCGTAGGGTCTGGTCTTGCGCGGAAAAGTGATGATCGGAAACCGTGCGAGATCCGCCGGCGTCACCGGGCCATGGCCGAGCCCGAGCGACGGGCTTGCGAGAAAGCCGATCGGATAATCGGCGAGCACGCGGTTGTGCACGCCCGAGGCCGACAGCGGCCCGACCACGAAGGCCAGTTCGATCTCCTGCGCGAGCAGGCGCGCGGTGAGGTTCGGCGTGATGTCGACCTCGATCTCCAGCGACAGGTTGGGATAGATCTGGTTCATGCTCTTCACCAGCCGCGGCAGCCAGGTGTGCACGATGGTCTCGGCGACGCCGAGCCGCATCACGCCGCGCATCGCCGAGCGATCGCCGATCTCGGCCATCATCTGAGCGCGCAGGCCGATCAGCTTTTCCGCATAGACCATCATCTGCCGGCCGCTCGGGGTGGGCGACGCCACGCGATGATCGCGGTTCAGGAGTTTTACGCCCATCTCGCGTTCGAGCTGGGCGATGCGCTGGGAGATCGCCGGCTGGGTCGTATTGAGCCGCGCTGCGGCGCCACGGAAGCTGCCGAGCTTCACAACCCAGAGGAAGGTTTCGATCGACCTGAAGTCCAGCATTGGAGTGATTTTCCCGATCGATAAAATGGATTTATCGATATCGATTAAAAAGGACGATTAGACTTTATAGTATGCTTGATGTTGGCTACGCTTGTCGAGTTCATAGGCAGGTCGATCACATGACTGTTTTAGTGGCAGTGCAGCAAACTGAAACACCCGACACTCTCCCGAGCCGCCAGGCGCGGCTTGCCTATCGTGGCGGCGAGGTCGGTTCCACCGCAGGGGTCGCCCCCGGCTTCGTCCAGGGCAATCTGGCGATCCTGCCTGCGGAATTCGCTGGGGCTTTCCACCGCTTCTGCCAGCTCAATCCGAAACCGTGCCCGATCATCGGCATGTCCGACGTCGGCAGCCCGCACATCCCGGCGCTCGGCGCCGATCTCGATATCCGCACCGACGTCCCGCGCTACCGCGTCTGGCGCGACGGCGAGGTCGTGGACGAGCCGACCGACGTCACCAAGCATTGGCGCGATGATCTCGTGACCTTCGTGCTCGGCTGCTCATTCTCGTTCGAAGAGGCGCTGCTCGACGAGGGCATGCCGATCCGCCACATCGAGCAGAACGTGCGGGTGCCGATGTACCGCACCAACATCAACTGCGGCGAGGCCGGCCCGTTCGCGGGGCCGATGGTGGTCTCGATGCGTCCGTTCAAGCCGGCGGATGCGATCCGCGCGGTGCAGATCACCTCGCGCTATCCCGCCGTGCACGGCGCGCCGGTGCATCTCGGCCATCCGCATCTGATCGGCATCAAGGACATCGCCAAGCCCGACTATGGTGATCCCGTACCTGTCGCCGATGACGAGATTCCGGTGTTCTGGGCCTGCGGCGTGACGCCGCAATCAGTCATCAATGCAGCCAAGGTCCCGTTCGCGATTACGCATTCGCCCGGCCTGATGCTGGTGACGGATCTGAAGAACAGGAACATGGCCGTGATTTAGTGGGCAGCATTTGCTGCTTCTTCAGGCTTTACGCAGTTTGCCAATCGTTTCATTCGATACGCGCAATAACAGGGGACTTTGCCAATGACGATCACTCGCCGCGACGTTCTGCTCGGAGCCACCGCCGCTGCTGCGCTGTTGCCGCTAGCCGCGCGCGCGCAAACCTCCGAGGTGGTGATCGGCGCGACCTATCCCTTGTCGGGCGCCGGCGCCCAGGTCGGGGTCGACGCGCAGCGCGCATTCGAGACCGCGATCGATATCATCAACAACGACCAGGACTTCGATCTTCCGCTGGCGAAGGGTGTCGGCTTGCCGGGTCTCGGCGGCGCCAAGATCCGCATGGTGTACGCCGACCACCAGGGCGACCCGCAAAAGGGACGCGCCGAAGCCGAGCGACTGATCACCCAGGAGAAAGTCTGCGCGGTGCTCGGCTCCTATCAGAGCGCAGTCGCGGTCACGGTCAGCCAGATCTGCGAGCGCTACCAGATCCCGTTCTTGTCGGCGGACAATTCCTCGCCGAGCCTGCATCGCCGCGGACTGAAGTACTATTTCCGCGCCTCGCCGCATGACGAGATGTTCTCGGCCGGGATGTTCGATTTCCTCGACTCGATGAAGAAGAAGGGCGTCAAGGCCGACACGCTGGCGCTGTTCCACGAAGACACGATCTTCGGCACCGACTCTGCCAACGCCCAGACCAAGCTCGCAGCCGAGCGCGGCTACAAGATCGTCGCCGACATCAAGTACCGCGCCAACTCGCCGTCTTTGTCTGCCGAAGTCCAGCAGCTCAAGGCCGCCAATGCCGATGTGCTGCTGCCCTCGAGCTACACCACGGACGGCATCCTGCTGGTCAAGACGATGGCGGAGCTCGGCTACAAGCCGAACGCGATTCTGGCCCAGGCAGCCGGCTTCTCCGAAAAGGCACTTTACGACGCCGTCGGCGACAAGCTCGAAGGCGCAATCACCCGCGGCAGCTTCTCGCTCGATCTTGCCGCCAAGCGGCCGATGGTCGGCAAGATCAACGATCTGTTCAAGGCGAAATCGGGCAAGGATCTCAACGACAACACGTCGCGGCAGTTCATGGCGATGATCGTGATTGCGGACGCCATCAACCGTGCCAAGTCGACCGACGGCGAGAAGATCCGCGACGCGATGGCCGCAACCGACATTCCGGGCGACCAGACCATCATGCCCTGGAAGCGGGTCAAGTTCGACGACATGGGCCAGAACAACGACGCCGATCCGGTTCTGCTGCAATATATCGGCGGCAAGTTTGTCACCATCTTCCCGTCGCAGGCGGCGGTGGCCGAAGCTGTCTGGCCGATGAAGTGAGGATGGATCGGGAGCTCGGACGATAGCTCCCGATCCTGGTCCTGCGGAGTAAGACGGAGCCCGCGTCGGGAGAGGCGAGGGCCGTCCGTTCTTTGCGATGCACGTTCGATGACGCCCCTCGGGGGTGAGAGCTTTTCTGGGGGACAAGTTGCTGACAGTCGAAACCGTTGTCCAAAGTCTCGCGAGCGGCCTGCTGATGGGCCTGCTCTACGGACTGATCGCCGTCGGCCTCGCACTGATCTTCGGCCTGATGGACGTCACGAACTTCGCCCATGGCGAGTTCCTGATGATCGCGATGTACGCGTCCTTCTTCCTGTTCGCGTTCTTCGCCATCGATCCCTTGCTCTCGGCGCCGCTGGTCGCGGCGGCGATGTTCGTGTTCGGAGCGGTGGTCTACCTGTTGATTGTACGCTTCGCCATGCGCGCCAAGGCCAATGCCGGCATGGTGCAGATCTTCACCACCTTCGGCCTGGCCATCGTCATGCGCGGACTGGCCCAGCTGTTCTTCACGCCGGACTATCGCAGCATTCCGCAATCCTGGCTCGGCGGTAAAACCGTCTCGATTGCAGGCATTTTCCTGCCGGAGCCGCAGCTGGTCGGTGCGCTGGTCTCGATCGCGGCTTTTGCCGGCCTCTACTTCTTCATCCACCGCACCGATTTCGGCCGCGCGCTGGAAGCGACCCGTGAAGATCCCGGTGCGGTCGCGCTCGTCGGTATCGACAAGAACCGCGTGTTCGCGTTCGGTTGGGGCCTTGGCGCTGCGCTTGTCGGCCTCGCCGGCGCGATCATGGCCGTGTTTTTCTACATCTATCCCGACGTTGGCGCATCCTTTGCGCTGATTGCCTATGTCACTGTGGCGCTCGGCGGCTTTGGCAGTGTGTTCGGCGCCTTTGCCGGCGGCATCATTGTCGGCCTGGTTGAAGCGGTGACCGCCCTGATGCTGCCGCCCTCACTGAAGTCGGTCGGCATCTATGCGGTGTACTTGCTCGTTGTCTTCATCCGGCCGCGTGGCCTGTTCGGGTCGATGTGATGGACAAGAATTTTGCCGCGCGGCGTCGCCGCGATCTCATCATTGCCGCGGTGCTGGCTGCACTGGCCGCGCTTGCGCCGCTGTTCGTCAAGAACGTCTACATCCAGAACATCCTGGTCCTGACCTTGATGTATGCGGCGCTGTCGCAGAGCTGGAACATCCTCTCCGGCTATTGCGGACAGATCTCGCTGGGCCACGCTCTCTATTTCGGCATCGGCGCCTACACGACCGAGCTTTTGTTCACCAAGTTCGGCGTGTTGCCCTGGTTCGGGATGCTCGCCGGCGGCGCGATCGCGGCTCTCATCGCGATGGGGCTCGGCTATCCCTTTTTCCGCCTGCGCGGCCATTACTTCGTGATCGCGACCATCGTCATCGCCGAGATCGGGCTGTTGCTGTTCCAGAATTGGGAATGGGCGGGGGCCGCAATGGGGATTACCATTCCCGTGCGCGGCGACAGCTGGCTGAAATTCCAGTTCATGCGCAGCAAGCTGCCGTATTTCTATTTCGCGCTGGCGCTTTGCTGCCTCGCCTGGTTCGTCACCTGGTGGCTTGAAGACTCCAAATGGGGTTTCTGGTGGCGCGCGGTGAAGGACAATCCCGAAGCCGCTGAAAGCCTCGGCGTCGTCGTGTTCAACTCCAAGATGGGCGCGGCTGCCGTGTCCGCTTTTCTTGTCGCCGTCGGCGGTGCGTTCTACGCGCAGTTCCTCGCTTACATCGATCCCGAAAGTGTCATGGGCTTCCAGTTCTCCCTGCTGATGGCACTCCCGGCCGTGCTCGGCGGCATCGGCACCCTCTGGGGTCCCGTGCTGGGGGCGGCCATCCTGATCCCGATGACGGAACTGACGCGCTCCTATATCGGCGGCTCCGGCCGCGGCGTCGACCTCATCGTCTATGGCGGGCTGATCGTCGCGATCTCGCTGGCTCTGCCGCAAGGCCTGGTGAGCCTGTTCTCCCGTTCGAAGGCAAAAGGGGCCACGCGATGACCGCGCTCCTTGAAACCCGCGGCGTCTGGCAGCGGTTCGGCGGCCTCGTCGCCAACTCGGACGTCTCGATCTCGGTCGGCCGCGGCGAGATCGTCGGCCTGATCGGCCCCAACGGCGCCGGCAAGTCGACGCTGTTCAATCTTATCGCCGGCGTTCTGCCGCCGACGCAAGGATCGATCTGGTTCGACGGCGAGGACGTGACAAAACTGCCGGCAGCCGAGCGCTGTCAGCGCGGCGTCGGGCGCACCTTCCAGGTGGTCAAGAGCTTTGAGACCATGACGGTCATCGACAACGTCATCGTCGGTGCCTTGGTGCGCAACACGGTGATGCGCGAGGCGCGCCGCAAAGCGCATGAGGTGCTGGAGTTCACCGGCCTTGCCGCGCGCGCCGACGTGCTCGCGAGCGACCTCGTGCCGGCCGAGAAACGCCGCCTCGAAGTCGCGCGTGCGCTCGCGACCGAACCGAAACTGCTTTTGCTTGACGAAGTCCTCACCGGCCTCACGCCGACCGAGGCGCAGACCGGTGTGGCGCTGGTGCGAAAAGTACGCGATGCCGGCATCACCGTTCTGATGGTCGAGCATGTCATGGAGATCGTGATGCCGCTGGTCGATCGCGCCATCGTGCTCGACCTCGGCAAGGTGCTGGTCGAGGGCAAGCCCGCCGACGTCGTCCGCGATCCCAAGGTGATCAAGGCATATCTGGGAGATCGTCATGCTGTCGGTGCATGAAGTCACGACCGCCTATCAGGGCCTGGTCGCGATCTCCGCGGTGTCGATCGAAGTCCAGAAGGGCGAGATCGTCTGCGTCGCCGGCGCCAACGGTGCGGGCAAGTCGACGCTGCTGAAATCCATCGCCGGTGCCGAGCGTCCGCGCTCGGGCACGGTGACGTTCGACGGCAAACGCCTCGACGGCATGGCGCAGCATCACATCACGGCGACCGGCATTGCCTACGTGCCGGAGAACCGCCGCCTGTTCCCGCGCCTGTCGGTGCGCGACAACCTTCGCCTCGGCAGCTATCTCTATCGCGGCGAGGCGGATCGCGAGGGACCGCTCGATCTCGTCTTCAAGCTGTTTCCGCGCCTGTCCGAACGCCTCGATCAGCGCGCCGAAACGCTCTCCGGCGGCGAGCAGCAGATGCTCGCGATCGGCCGCGCCCTGATGACGCGTCCGCGGCTTCTGATGCTCGACGAACCCTCGCAGGGCATCATGCCGAAGCTGGTCGATGAAATCTTCCAGGCGGTGAAAACCATCCGCGACGCCGGCATGACCGTGCTGATCGTCGAACAGCGCATGGCCGAGTGCCTGGAGATCGCCGATCGCGCCTACATCCTGCAAACCGGCCGCGTGCTGATGCAGGGACCGGCGGCCGAGATCAGGGGCAATCCGGACGTGCGCAAGGCGTATCTGGGGCTGTAGGTTTCTCCGTCATTGCGAGCGTAGCGAAGCAATCCAGAATCCCTCCGCGGAAAGACTCTGGATTGCTTCGCTCCGCTCGCAATGACGAGGTTAGAGCCGGGCTCAATGCCCATGCTCCGGCAACGTCACCCCGAACACCTTCACCAGATCCGCCACCTGCTCCGGCGAGAGATACCGCGGGTTCATCCCGCGCAGCAGCAGGTACAGCTTCGCCGTCTCCTCCAGCTCCTCGGTCGCGAACACCGCGGCTTCCAGCGTGTCGCCGGCGACCACCGGGCCGTGATTGGCGAGCAGCACGGATGAATATTTCCCGGCCAGTCCCTTGATCGCATCCGCGACCGCGGGATCGCCAGGGCGGTAATAGGGCACAAGCGCGGTGGCGCCGCATTTCATCAGATAATAAGCCGTCATCGGCGGCAGCGCGGCGCGCGCGTCGATCTCGGGTAGCATCGAGAGCGCGACCGAATGGGTGGAGTGCAGATGCACGATTGCCCGCGCGCTTCCGCGCGTATCGTAGAGCGCGGTGTGCAGCGGAACTTCCTTGGTCGGCGCATCGCCGGACATGAGCCGGCCCTGATCGTCCAGCCGCGACAGCTTTGCCGGATCAAGGAAGCCGAGCGAGGCGTTGGTCGGCGTTACCAGCCAGCCGCCGCCATCCAGCCTGACACTGATATTGCCGGAGGAGCCCGGCGTCAGCCCGCGCTCGAACAGGGACCGTCCGAAGCGGCAGATATCCTCACGCAGCCTTGTCTCGTTGCTCGTTTCAGTTTTCATGGCCGTCATGCTCGCTTCTCTCACGCTTTGGCAGCGTGGCCAAGCCGTGTTATTCGAGATCACGAGCCGCCGCAAAGGCCGGCCTGCCGGGAAACGTTCGCAAGGGTGAGTTGCATGTCCGCCTCCAATTCACAAAATCAGCGCATCGCCGTCATCGGGCTCGGCTCGATGGGGTACGGCATGGCGACCTCGCTGAAGCGCGCCGGCCATGCCGTCACCGGCTGCGACGTCTCGGCCGATGCGGTCGCGCGTTTTGTCAAGGACGGCGGTATCGGCGCCACAACGCCGGCCGAGGCGGCCAAGGGTGCGGACATCGTCGTCAGCGTCGTCGTCAACGCCGCGCAGACAGAGACGATCCTGTTCGGCAAGGACGGCGTCGCCGAGACCCTGCCGAAAGACAGCGTGTTCATCTCCTCTGCCACGATGGACCCGGATGTGGCGCGCCGCCTCGCCAAACAACTGGAGACGACTGGCCGGAACTATCTCGATGCGCCGATCTCTGGCGGCGCGCAGCGCGCAGCCCAAGGCGAATTGACGATCCTCGCCTCCGGCAGCTCCGCTGCATTCGCAAAAGCGCGTCCCGCGCTCGATGCCATGGCGGCAAAACTCTACGAGCTCGGCGATGCAGCGGGGCAGGGCGCCGCGTTCAAGATGATCAACCAGCTGTTGGCCGGCGTGCATATCGCTGCCGCAAGCGAGGCGATCGCGTTCGCCGCCAAGCAGGGCCTCGACATCCGCAAGGTCTATGAGGTGATCACGGCGTCCGCCGGCAATTCGTGGATGTTCGAGAACCGCATGCCGCACGTGCTCGACGGCGACTATACGCCGCGCAGCGCGGTCGAGATCTTCGTCAAGGATCTCGGCATCATCCAGGACATGGCGCGCAGCGCCAGATTCCCGGTGCCGGTTTCCGCCGCGGCCCTCCAGATGTTCCTGATGACATCAGCCGCCGGCATGGGGCGTGACGATGATGCGTCGGTGGCGCGAATGTATGCGCAGGTCACCGGCGTCAAACTTCCCGGCGACAAGTAGAAGAGGATTCCAATGCCCCGTTTCGCCGCCAACCTCTCGATGATGTTCACCGAGGTGCCGTTCCTCGACCGGTTCGACGCCGCCGCGGCAGCCGGCTTCACCGCGATCGAGTTTCTCTTTCCCTATGAGCATCCGGTCGAGGCGATCGGCGAACGGCTCAAGCGCAACGGCCTGACACAGGCGCTGTTCAACCTGCCGCCGGGCGACTGGAATGCCGGCGAGAAAGGTTTTGCCGCACTGCCGGCGCGCTTTGCCGACCTCAAGGCGAGCCTGGAGACGGCGCTGCCTTACGCCAAGGCGACCGGCGTCAAGCGGCTGCATTTGATGGCGGGCATCGCCAACCGCGGCGAACGGGTCGCAATCGAGGCCTTCTACAAGTCGGTGGCCTGGGCCGCAGAATTCTTCGCGCCGCATGGCATCGACATCGTGCTCGAGCCGATCAATTCCCGCAATGTGCCCGGCTACTTCCTCAATGATTTCGGCTTTGCGCGCGACCTGATCCAGGAGTTGCGGCTTCCCAACCTGAAACTGCAGTTCGACATCTATCACTGCGGGATCATCCATGGCGACGTTACCATGCGGCTGCGCGAGATGATGCCGATCATCGGCCACATCCAGATCGCCAGCATTCCCTCGCGCAACGAGCCAGACGGCGAGGAGCTCAATTATCCGTTCCTGTTCGATGAGCTCGATCGCCTCGGCTATGCCGGCTTCGTCGGCTGCGAATACAATCCGCGCGGCAAGACCACCGATGGGCTCGCCTGGTTCAAGCCCTATGCGGGAGTGAAGCTGTGACACTTGCAGCGAAAATTTCTCTTGGCTGCATCGCCGACGATTACACCGGCGCCTCCGATCTCGCCAATACGCTGACGCGCGCCGGTTTGCGCACGGTGCAGACCATCGGCGTGCCCGCCGACGATCTGAAGCTGCCCGAAGTGGACGCCGTCGTGGTGTCGCTGAAGAGCCGCTCGATCGAGGCTGGGATTGCGGTGTCGCGCTCGCGCGCGGCCGAGAAATGGCTGCGCGGGCGCGGCGCGAGCCACGTGCTGTTCAAGATCTGCTCGACCTTCGATTCCACGGATGCAGGCAACATCGGGCCGGTGATGGACGCGCTGCGCGCCGATTGCGGCGAGGGCGTCGTGCTGGTGACGCCGGCTTTTCCCGAAACCGGCCGCACCGTCTATCAGGGCAATCTGTTCGTCGGCGCCGTGCCGTTGAACGAGAGCCCACTCAAGGACCATCCGCTCAACCCGATGCATGACTCCAATCTGGTGCGCGTCTTGGCGCGCCAGAGCAAGACGCAGATCGGTCTCGTCGACCTCGCGACCCTCTCGCGCGGGGCGCAGGCCGTGCAGGCCCGGCTTGCTGAATTGTCAGGCAAGGGCGTCGGCGCCGCGATCATCGACGCCGTGTTCGACCGCGACCTCGAGACCATCGGCCTTGTCGCCGCAGAGCACCGGTTGTCGGTCGGCGCCTCGGGTATCGGCCTGGGTCTCGCCCGCGCACTCGTGTCGACCGGCAAGGTCAAGTCGGCCGCCGCCAGCAGCGATCAGGGCGCCGCCGTCGGCGGGCAGGTGGCGTGCCTCGCGGGAAGCTGCTCGCAGGCCACCTTGCAGCAGATCGCCAACGCCGAACGCGTCATGCCGGTGCTTCGTCTTGACCCTGACCGTATTCTTACGGGCGCGAACGAAACGCAGCGTGCGCTGGACTGGGCGAAGGAGCGGTTGGCCCAGGGTCCCGTGCTGATTGCTTCGAGCGCGACGCCGGCTGACGTCGCTGCGCTCCAGGCGCGTCACGGTCGCGACGCAGTAGGTCACGCCATCGAGCAGACCATGGCCGACATCGCCGAAAACCTAGTGAAATCAGATGTTCGGCGCCTGGTTGTGGCCGGTGGCGAGACCTCCGGCGCCGTCGTCGACCGCCTCGGGATCCCCGGCTTCCTGGTCGGCGTGGAGATCGCTGCGGGCGTGCCGGTGCTTCGCGCCGTCGGCGCCGCCGCGGGCGATATGCTGCTCGCTTTGAAGTCCGGCAACTTCGGTGGACCTGAGTTTTTTGCAGACGCGATTGGGCTCATGCGCTGAGCGCAGAGCATTCTTAGTCGCCTGTTCATCTCTTTCAGGCTCCGTACTCGTACGGAGTCGTAGTTAACAACTGCTCAGTCGCTTTGTTGTTGGATATCGGCGCCGCTCCTTTAGTTGACTCATTAGGACGCGCGACCGCGCCAACGCAAAGAGACCCGATTATGCTCGCCACCATCTCCATCCGCGCCAAGATCATCAGTGTCGTGGCGTTCCTGCTGGTTGCGATGACTGGCATGGGCCTGCTCGCCGTCATGAAGATGCGGTCGATGAATGCCAACACCACCGACATCACCACGAGCTGGCTGCCCAGCGTGCGCGTGCTCGGCGAGATACGGGCGAGCGTCATCACTTATCGCAACGTGGTCCGCCAGCACATGCTGGCCGAGACCCTCGAAGACAAGCTCGCGAACGAGAAGACCGCCGGCACTGTGATGGAGGCGCTCGGCAAGGCCCGCAAGAGCTACGAGCCGATGATCACCACGCCCGAAGAGCGTACGCTCTACAACGAATGGGCCAAGCTCTGGGACCAGTACAAGCAGGGCACGGACGAAGTCTTTGCGCTGTCGCGCAAGGAGGCCGGCAAGGTCCCGCACGATGCCCAGGAGCTGAACACCAAGACCGTCAACAAGATCGGACTTGCGTCTGATGAGGTCCTGACTAAGGACATCGAGCTCAATACCCAGGGCGGTGATCAGGCTGCCAAGGATGCCGGCGACAGCTACTATTACGCCTTCATGCTGGTCTCGATCATCCTTGGCGCCGCTGTCATCATCGGCATCGGCGTCAGCTTCTACCTCGTGCAGGACGTCTCCAGCGGCATCAACTCGATCATCCAGCCGATGCAGGCGCTGGGCCGCGGCGACCTCTCTGCCGAGGTCCCGCACCGCGGCGAGAAGACCGAGATCGGCTCGATGGCCGACGTGCTTCAGGTCTTCAAGGAAGCCCTGATCGCCAAGAAGGCTGCCGACGAGGCTGCTGCCGCCGACGCCGAGGCCAAGATCGAGCGCGGCCGCCGCGTCGACAACGTGACCCGCGAATTCGAGACCATGATCGGCGAGATCGTCCAGACCGTGTCGTCGGCCTCGACCCAGCTCGAAGCCTCGGCCTCGACGCTGACCTCGAGCGCAGACCGTTCGCAGCGGCTGGCGACCACGGTTGCCGCGGCTTCGGAAGAAGCCTCCACCAACGTGCAGTCGGTGGCCTCAGCCACCGAGGAGATGGCATCCTCGGTCGGCGAGATCAGCCGTCAGGTGCAGGAATCGGCGCGAATGGCGGGCGACGCCGTCGGCCAGGCCCGTGCCACCACCGAGCGCGTCAGCGAACTCTCCAAGGCTGCGTCCCGCATCGGCGACGTTGTCGAACTCATCAACACCATCGCCGGCCAGACCAACCTGCTGGCGCTGAACGCCACCATCGAAGCGGCGCGTGCCGGTGAGGCCGGCCGTGGCTTCGCGGTGGTCGCCTCCGAAGTGAAGGCGCTTGCCGAGCAGACCGCCAAGGCGACCGGCGAGATCGGCCAACAGATCTCCGGCATCCAGGCGGCGACCAACGACTCGGTCGGTGCGATCAAGGAAATCTCCTCGACCATCGAGCGTCTCTCGGAAATCTCCTCGGCCATCGCGGCCGCGGTGGAGGAGCAGGGCGCCGCGACCCAGGAAATCGCCCGCAACGTGCAGCAGGCGGCCCAGGGTACCCAGCAGGTCTCGTCCAACATCACCGACGTGCAGCGCGGCGCGACCGAGACCGGCACCGCCTCCTCACAGGTGCTGTCGGCCGCACAGATGCTGTCCAACGACTCGACCCGGTTGAAGAGCGAGGTCAGCAAATTCCTGACCAACGTCCGCGCGGCGTAAGCTGTCGACATCGGGCGCCAGCTGTCACCCATGTCGTCCCGGCTCCCGTGCGCAATTTGCGCAGCTAGGCCGGGACGACGCTGCGATACATTTCCCCTCGCATAGCTGCGATGCCAATTCCGCAGTGCGGTAGCAGGGAAGTGAATGGCGCGACGCTGCTTCATGTTGGCGCGTTCGGCGGTGTTCGGGTAAAGGGAAAGAGGAACCCCCGCGGGGAGCGGATTCTATCCTCTCGACCTGGAATTGCCTGACGAATGATTGCTCTGGTCCGTATTGCCCTGAGCCGGCCCTACACGTTTGTCGTGCTCGCGCTCCTGCTCCTGATCATCGGACCGCTGGCGGCGCTCCGAACGCCGACCGATATCTTTCCGGAGATCCGTATCCCCGTGATCGGTGTGGTCTGGCAGTACACCGGCCTGCCGCCGGACCAGATGTCCGGCCGCATCACCACGCCGTTCCAGCGCTCGCTGACGACGACGGTCAATGACATCGAGCACATCGTCGCCAACTCCTATAACGGCTTCGGCATCGTCAAGATCTTCTTCCAGCCGACCGTCGACATCCGCACCGCCAACGCCCAGGTCACCGCGATCTCGCAGACGCTGCTGAAGCAGCTTCCACCCGGTTCGACGCCGCCATTGATCCTGAATTACTCCGCCTCGACCGTGCCGATCATCCAGGTGGCGCTGTCGGGCGAGGGACTCTCCGAGCAGAACCTCGCCGACATCGGCATCAACCAGCTCCGCACGCCGCTGGTCACCGTGCCGGGTGCTGCAATCCCGTACCCGTTCGGCGGCAAGCAGCGCCAGGTCCAGATCGACCTCGATCCGACTTCGCTCCAGGCCCGCGGCCTGTCCGGCCAGGACGTCGCCAACGCGCTGGCCGCCCAGAACCTGATCACGCCGGTCGGCACCCAGAAGATCGGCGCCTTCGAGTACAACATCCAGCTCAACAACTCGCCGCTCAAGATCGACGAGCTCGGCAATCTGCCGATCAAGACCGTCAACGGTGCCATGGTCTATGTGCGCGACGTCGCGACCGTGCGCGACGGCAATCCGCCGCAGACCAACATCGTCCATGTCGACGGCAACCGCTCGGTGCTGATGATGGTGCTGAAGGCGGGCGCGACCTCGACGCTCGATATCATCGCCGGCATCAAGCAGAAGGTGATCGACGTCAAGGATCAGCTGCCGGATGCGCTGAAGATCGGCTTCATCGGCGACCAGTCCGTGTTTGTCCGCGGCGCGATCCAGGGTGTCGCCTTCGAGGGCGTGATCGCGGCGCTGCTCACCAGCGTCATGATCCTGCTGTTCCTCGGCAGTTGGCGCTCGACCGTCATCATCGCGGTCTCGATCCCGCTGTCCGTGCTCGGCGCCATCATCATGCTGTCGGCGATCGGCGAGACGCTGAACATCATGACGCTTGGTGGGCTCGCGCTCGCGGTCGGCATCCTCGTCGACGACGCCACGGTGACCATCGAGAACATCAACTACCATCTGGAGCAGGGCAAGCCGGTTGAGCAGTCGATCCTCGATGGCGCCAACCAGATCGTGACGCCGGCCTTCGTCTCGCTGCTCTGTATCTGCATCGTGTTCGTGCCGATGTTCTTCCTCACCGGCGTCGCGCGCTTCCTGTTCGTGCCGATGGCGGAAGCCGTGATGTTCGCGATGATGTGGTCGTTCATCCTGTCGCGCACGCTGGTGCCGACGATGGCGAATTATCTGTTGCAGCCGCACGTCCACCACAAGGGCGCGCCGCCGAAATCGCGCAATCCTTTGGTGTGGTTCCAGCGCGGCTTCGAGGCTCGCTTCGAGCGCATTCGCGGCGGCTACCATGGCTTTCTCGGCCTCGCGCTCGCGCACCGCCCGGTGTTCGTGATCGGCTTCCTCTGCGTGGTCGGCGCATCGTTCGCACTGGTGCCGTTCCTGGGCCGCAACTTCTTCCCCGCGGTCGACGCCGGCAACATCCTGATGCATGTCCGCACCCAGGTCGGCACCCGCGTCGAGGAGACTGCCAACCAGCTCGCCGACGTGCAGAAGGCGATCCGCAAGCTGATACCGGGTGAGATCGAGACGCTGACCGACAACATCGGCATGCCGATCTCCGGCATCAACATGACCTACAACAACACCGGCGTGATCGGTCCGCAGGACGGCGACATCCAGGTCAAGCTGAAAGAGGGCCACAAGCCGACCGAGGAGCACGTGAAGGTGCTGCGCGAGCAGTTGCCGCGGCTGTTCCCCGGCGTCAGCTTCGCCTTCCTGCCGGCCGACATCGTCAGCCAGATCCTGAACTTCGGTGCGCCGGCGCCGATCGACCTCCAGGTCCGTGGCGCCAATGCCGCGGCTAACTTCGCCTATGCCAACAAGCTGCTCGCCAAGGTCCGTCGCATTCCCGGCGTCGCCGATGCGCGGATCCAGCAGTCGCCAAGCAACCCGACCTTCAATATCGATGTCGACCGCACCCGCGCGCAATATGTCGGCCTGACCGAACGCGACGTCACCAACAGTCTCGTGGTCAATCTCGCCGGCTCCTCGCAGGTGGCGCCGACCTATTACCTCAACCCCGACAACGGCGTGTCCTACTCCATCGTGATGCAGACGCCGCAATACCAGATCGATTCGCTCAGCGCGCTCCAGACGCTGCCGATCACGGGGACCGGCAATTCGCAGTCGCCGATCCTCGGCGGCATCGCCGACATCAAACGCTCGACGTCGAGCGCAGTGGTGTCGCAATACGACATCCAGACGCTGGTGCAGATTTTTGCGACGACGTCAGGCCGCGATCTCGGAGCGGTCTCCAATGATATTCGTCAGCTGATCGCCGATACCGCCAAGGAAGTTCCGAAGGGCTCCTCCGTGGTGCTGCTCGGTCAGGTGCAGACCATGAACAGCGCCTTCACCGGCCTCTTGTTCGGTCTCCTGGGCGCCGTCGTGCTGATCTACCTCCTGATCGTCGTGAACTTCCAGTCCTGGTCCGATCCTTTCGTGATCATCACTGCGCTGCCGGCAGCCCTCGCCGGCATCGTCTGGATGCTGTTCACGACCCAGACCACGCTGTCGGTGCCGGCGCTGACAGGCGCGATCATGTGCATGGGTGTGGCCACCGCCAACAGCGTGCTCGTGATTTCCTTCGCCCGCGAGCGCTACGAGGAGCTCGGCGATCCCATCGCAGCGGCACTGGAAGCCGGCTTCGTCCGGTTCCGCCCGGTGCTGATGACCGCGCTCGCCATGATCATCGGCATGGCGCCGATGGCCTTAGGGCTGGGCGAGGGCGGCGAACAGAACGCCCCCCTTGGCCGCGCCGTGATCGGCGGCCTGATCTTTGCAACCTTCGCCACGCTGATGTTTGTTCCCGTAGTGTTCAGTATGGTACACAAGAAACAAGGCGCCAAAGCCGCCGCCCCATTGGAGACGCCGCATGTCGCCCACTGAACCCCGCTCCCCGGTGTCGCACCGGAAACTGGGCATTTTCGGCGTGGTGGCGCTGATTGCGGCAGGCCTCGTGGTCGGCACCGGCATTCGCGCTCGCGAGGACCAGAGCTCCAAGCTGAAGGAATGGACCGACGACCAGGCCGTTCCCAGTGTTGCGGTGGCCCTGCCCAATGCCAAGGCGCTCAATTCCACCATCGATCTGCCGGGCCGGCTCGAGGCCTATTATCGCGCGCCGATCTTCGCGCGCGTCTCCGGCTATCTCAAAAGCTGGAGCGTCGACATGGGCGCCCGCGTCAGGGCAGGCCAGGTGATCGCCGAGATCGAGGCGCCCGACCTCGACCAGCAGCTTTTGCAGGCCCGCGCCGACCTCGCCAGCCAGCAGGCCAGCGCCAGGCTGTCGGAAGCAACCCTGAACCGGCGCAAGACGCTGGTCGCCTCCAACTTCGTCTCGGCGCAGGAGATCGACGAGCGCACCGCCGATCTCTCCAACAAGAACGCCGCGGTCCATTCCGGACAGGCCAATGTCGAGCGGCTCGAGGCGCTCGCGGGCTACAAGAAGATCACCGTGCCGTTCGACGGCGTAGTCACGGCGCGCGACACCGACGTCGGCGCGCTGATCAACGCCGGCGGCGGGTCCGGACCGGCGATGTTCGTGGTCTCCGACATCACCAAGCTGCGCGTCTACGTCAACGTTCCCCAGAACTACGTGCCGGCGATCAAGATCGGCGCCAAGGCTACGATGGTGATGCCGGAGTACCCGAACCGGACGTTCCAGGCGACGGTGGAAGCCTCCTCGCAGGCCGTCGATGTCGCCTCGGGCACCACGCGCATGCAGCTCGGGCTCGACAATTCCAACGGCGAGCTGATGCCCGGTGGCTATGCCAGCGTGAAACTCAATTTGCAGCGCGACACTGCGCCGCTGAGCATTCCCGCCAGCGCCCTGATCTTCAACGGCAGCGGTCTGCGGGTCGCGACGGTCGGTGCGGACGACAAGGTGCAATTCAAGACCGTGACCATTGCCCGCGATCTCGGCAAGGAGATCGAGCTTGCCTCAGGGATTGCGCCCGACGACCGCGTCATCACCGCTCCGCCGGACGGCCTGTCCGACGGCGATGCGGTTCGCGTCGTCGGCGCCGGCGGCAAGCCGGCGACGGCCTCGGAAAAGCAGGCGCCGAAGGGCTAGCGCGGTCTCGTAGGGTGGGCAAAGGCGCCCTTGCGCCGTGCCCACGTCTTTTCATCAAATCGGCAAGACGTGGGCACGCTTCGCTTTGCCCACCCTACGAGATCACGCCACCCGCCACTCCGGCACGCCATCCGCGGCCATCGTGATCTCGCCGAGCGACCCCACCGGCGTACGATTCATGTCAAGCAAGCGCGCCAGCGTCGCACCATCGCTTGCCGGAATCCGCGCCAGCGTGCGCTGGTCATCTGCCGTGCGCAACATCACCACACCGTGCTCGGCATCGCCACTACGGCCATAGAGCACCGTGAAACTTTCGACCTTCCCCTTGCCTGAAGCCTCCGTGACGAACTCCGGCACCGCACGCTTGTTGCGGTCGGCCTCGCCTTGCACGCTGGTCTCCTGCGCCAGCGCATCCCGCGGTGGTGTCTTCGAAACGACCAGGCCGTGATGCTTGGTGACGAAGCCGCCCTGGCCGTAGAGCAAGCCGAGCCTGTCGCCACCGCGCAGGCGCCGCACCATCGCGCAGGCTGCATGCGTCATGTAGGTGTTGAGCGGCGCGCCGAAGAAGGTGAGGCCACCGTTCACGGTGGGCTGCACGTCGGCGGAAAGGCCCAGCGTCCGCCGCGCCATCTTCGGCACGCAAGGGAAGCAGCTATAGAGCTCGATCGCGTCGAACCTTTTGCCGTCGCCGCCGGCGATATCCATCACGGCCTTCAGTACCGCGTTCTGCGGATGGCTCTCGTAAAACTGGTCGCGCACGAGATAGTCGGGCGGCTCCTCTGCCGAGGCGCCGCCGAGCGGGTAGACCAGTCTATCCTCAGCAATGCCAGCGGCGCGTGCCTTGGCACGGCTGGTGAGCAACAGCGCACCGCCCATGTTGACGCTGGGGTTGGCGACCATGAGCTTGTTGTACGGCCACGCAATAAGCCGGTTGTCCGCGGTCGGCGTCGTGATCTCGTCCGGCGCATAGCGCCGCTTCAGCCAGGCATTGGGATTTTGCGCGGCGACCGCCGCATAGCGTGACCACAGCGTGACTGATTCCGCCATCGCCTCGCGCGGCGTCTGGCCCCAATGCGCGGACGATGCCGCTTCATAGAACGGATAGACCGTGACGGGGCGGAACACGCCGAGCTTCATGGCGAGCGGTTTCTGGAACGACGCGCCGCGCTTCGGCTCCGGGACATCGTGGGCGAACGGCGTCCATGGCAGCTTGGCGCCCGCGCGCTCAGCCTTGGTCGCGGTCGACTGCGCTTCCGCGCCGCAGATTGCGGCGACGGTGCACTCGCCGCGTGCGATGCGCTTTGCGGCCTCGTGAATGAAGCGGATCGGGCTCTCGCCGCCGACTGGACCGTAATGGCAATGCGCCGGCGAGACGCCGAGCCGTTGCGCCAGCAGCTTCTCCGGATCGCGATAGCGCCAGCTCAGGAAGTTGACGACGTCGAGCGACTGCACCTCGCCGAGCAGCTCCGCGCCTGCGTCAGCTTCTGCGCGTCGCAGTGCCTGCTCGAGCAGATCGAGCGGCTCGAGGCCCTCGGCGATCTCCTCGGGGCGGTCGACGATCTCGCCGATGCCGACGATGACGGGGATGCGGTCTTCGGGAATGTTGGTCATTTCTTCTTGGTTCACTTTCTACGTCTTCGGCACGCCGTCGCCCTTCGAGGGCCGCTGAAGAAGCGGCCACCTCAGGGTGACGGCTACGGGGACAGCGTCATCCTGAGGTGCGAGGCCGGCGGCGCAACGCGCCGTTGGACGAGCCTCGAAGGATGGGCCGCGCAGACCATCACTCCGCCACCAGCGCATTCATGTGCTCGACGGCTTCGGCAAACTCTTCCTTGAACTCCTGCACCACGGCACCGGCCGACTTCACGCTGTCGATCAGGCCGACGCCCTGGCCAACGAAATAGCTGACGAGGTCGCGCGCCCTGGCATTGCCGGCGGCCGCGGCCCGGTCGATCGAGTTGAAGGCATCGCGGCTGATGATGCTCTGCAGCGGCATCGGCAGGGCGCCGGGGCTCTCCGGCGCGCGGTCCCAGGCATCGGTCCAGACCGAACGGAGCTGTCGCGCCGGCTTTCCGGTGCGGCCCTTCGAACGGATTGCATCACGGGACGATGCGGCGATCATCTTCTCGCGAAAGATCTCGGAGGTTTCGGACTCGACGGTGGCAAGCCACACCGAACCGGTCCATGCGCCGGCCGCGCCCATCGCCATGCAGGCCGCCATCTGCCGGCCCGTCATGATGCCGCCGGCCGCCAGCACCGGCACGTCGCGGATCGGCTTGATCGCCTTGATCACCTCCGGCACCAGCACCATGGTCGAGACCTCGCCGCAATGGCCACCGGCCTCGGTGCCCTGCACCACGAGAATATCGACGCCGGCCGCGACCTGGCGCAGCGCGTGCTCCTTGGCGCCGACGAGGGCTGCCACCGGCACGTTATGCTTCTTGCCCATCTCGATCATCGCTTTCGGCGGCACGCCCAGCGCGTTCGCGATCAGCCGGATCGGATGATTGAACGAGACTTTCAGCAGCTCCAGTGCGGTCTCGGCGTCGAATGGTTGCGGCTGGTTGTCGGCAACATCGGTGGTGATCAGCTCGATGTCGTATTTCTTCAGGAGGTCGCTTGTGTATTTGCGGTGCTCCTTCGGCACACGCGCTTCCAGGCTCTTCCAGGTGACGTCCTTCTCGCCCGCGGTCGAGATGTTTTCGGGAATCAGCACGTCGATGCCGTAGGGCTTGCCGTCGACATGGTCGTCGATCCATGTCAGCTCGCGTTCGAGCGTATCAGGCGTGTGCACCGTGGCGCCGAGCACGCCGAAGCCGCCGGCGCGGCTGACGGCAGCAACGACATCGCGGCAATGGCTGAAGGCGAGCAGCGGGAACTCGATGCCCAGCATGTCGCAGATCGGCGATTTCATGGTCCTCTCCCGGCGGCCTTCGCGTTGCTCTTCTTGTTTTGCCTTGCGAGGGCTGTTCGACGCTAGTCCTTCGATGCCGGCGATGCCACGCCGGATTTGGGCGAGCATCTTGCGCGCAGGCGTTGCGTCGTGGACGAACCATTCATCAGCCCCGCAGGGCGGTGGCCGGACGCATGACGCGAGCCGGAGGCCCGCGCCGGGCGCAGACCCGGCAGGGCTTGTCATTGGCCGTCAACGGGCTAATTAATGCAAGCGCATCTTTCGCCGGAGCCCTCGCATGACCGATACCCCTTACGTGCCGCCAAAAGTCTGGACCTGGAACAAGGAGAACGGCGGTCAGTTCGCCAGCATCAACCGGCCGATTGCCGGCGCCACCCATGACAAGGAGCTGCCGGTCGGCAAGCATCCCTTCCAGCTCTATTCGCTGGCGACCCCGAACGGGGTGAAGGTGACGGTGATGCTGGAGGAGCTTCTGGCGCTCGGCCACAAGGGGGCCGAATACGATGCCTGGCTGATCAAGATCGGCAATGGCGACCAGTTCGGCAGCGGCTTTGTCGATATCAATCCGAATTCGAAAATCCCGGCGCTGATGGACCACTCCGGCCCGGAGCCGATCCGCGTGTTCGAATCCGGCTCGATCCTGTTCTATCTCGCCGAGAAGTTCGGCGCCTTCCTGCCGAAGGAGATCAAGGCCCGCACCGAGGCCATGTCCTGGCTGTTCTGGCAGATGGGCAGCGCCCCCTATCTCGGCGGCGGCTTTGGCCATTTCTACGCCTACGCGCCGTTCAAGATCGAATACGCCATCGATCGCTTCGCGATGGAGGTCAAGCGCCAGCTCGACGTGCTCGACCGCCGCCTTGCCGACAACGAATATCTCGCGGGCAAGGAGTACACGATCGCCGACATGGCGGTGTGGCCCTGGTACGGCGCGCTCGCCAAGGGGCTGGTTTACGGCGCCGGCGAGTTCCTCTCGGTGCAGGACTACAAGAACGTGCAGCGCTGGACGGACCAGATCGCGCAACGCCCCGCGGTAAAGCGCGGCCGCATGGTCAACCGCGTCTCCGGCGACCCCGCCAGCCAGCTCCACGAACGCCACGACGCCAGCGATTTCGAGACCAAGACCCAGGACAAGTTAGAGGCCGCGACGACTGCGTAACTCGCAGATATCGTAGGGTGGGCAAAGCGAAGCGTGCCCACCATTTCTTGCACAAGTCGAGATGGTGGGCACGGCGCGCAAAATGCGCGCCTTTGCCCACCTTACGGCATCTCGTGGCTTACGCCATGCTCAGCTCGTGACGTCCCACCACCATCCAGTGCACCTCGTCCGGACCATCGGCAAAGCGCAGGTGGCGGACGTCCTGGTACATCTCCGCAAGCGGGGTCCAGTGCGAGATGCCGGTGGCGCCGTGCATCTGGATCGACTGGTCGATGATCTTGCAGGCGCGCTCCGGCACCATGGCCTTGACCATGGAGACCCAGACGCGGGCTTCCTTGTTGCCGAGTACGTCCATGGCCTTCGCGGCCTTCAGCACCATCAGCCGCATCGCTTCGATCTCGCAGCGCGCCTGCGCGATGATCTGCATGTTGCCGCCGAGATGAGCGATCTTCTTGCCGAAGGCTTCGCGGGTGAGGCCCCGCTGCACCATCAAATCGAGCGCCTTCTCGGCCTTGCCGATGGTGCGCATGCAGTGATGGATGCGTCCCGGTCCGAGGCGGAGCTGGGAGATCTCGAAGCCGCGGCCCTCGCCGAGCAGCATGTTCTCCTTCGGCACGCGCACATTGTTGAAGCGCATGTGCATGTGACCGCGCGGCGCGTGGTCCTGCCCGAACACATACATGGGCCCGAGCACCTCGACGCCGGGCGTATCGCGCGGCACCAGGATCTGCGACTGCTGCTTGCTCGGCGCCGCGTCCGGATTGGTCTTCACCATCACGATGAGGATCTTGCAGCGCGGATCGCCGACGCCGGAGATGTAATACTTCTCGCCATTGATGACCCACTCGTCGCCGACGAGCTTTGCCGTGGTCGAAATGTTCTTGGCGTCGGAGGAGGCGACGTTCGGCTCGGTCATGACATAGGCCGAACGGATCTCGCCGTTCATCAGCGGCTTCAGCCACTTCTCCTTCTGCTCCTTGGTGCCGACGCGCTCCAGCACCTCCATGTTGCCGGTGTCGGGCGCCGAGCAGTTCATGGTCTCGGATGCGAGCGGGCTCTTGCCGAGCTCGGAGGCGATATAGGCGTAGTCGAGATTCTTCAGGCCCTGGCCGGTCTCGTCATCGGGCAGGAAGAAGTTCCAGAGGCCTTCCTTCTTGGCCTTGTTCTTGGCGACCTCGAGCACCTCGAGCTGCTTCGGGGTAAAGCTCCAGCGATCCTGTTTGCCTTCGCCGGCCTTGGCGAACTCGATCGACATCGGCTCGACCGTCTCGCGGATGAACTTCCTGACGTGATCGTAGAGCGGCCGGACCTGGTCCGACATGCGCAGATCGTTGAGCTCGTCGCCGGGATTGAGCGTGTAGTTGGTGGTGCGGGGAATGTAGGCGTGCTTTGTCATTGTTCCTCCCGGGGTCACTGAGATCGCGTTGGGCCGGAGAATAGTCGGAGCGCGGCCAAAGGGCGAGCGCGTATTTTCTCACGCAAGCCATGCCATGCGATGGAATTTCGCAAGGCCGTTTGAAATGTTGTTTGAATGGAGGCGTTGCCACAACTTCCGCTATCATCGCCCGATTTAATCGGGCGATCCAGTATTCCAGAGACCACAGTGATCGAACCGAAAGGCCGCGGCGTACTGGATGCCCCGGTCAAGCCGGGGCATGACAGCGGTGAATGCGTCTAGCTCAGTTCGGCATCCGATGCATCGCACAGATCTTGTTGCCGTCGAGATCGCGCAAATAGGCGAGATAGAGCTTGTTCCCCGCGCCCTCGCGGATGCCGGGCGGATTCTCGATTGGCGTACCACCGGCGGCGATGCCGGCGGCGTGCCACTTGTCGACCTGCTCAGGCGAGTTGGCGGCAAAGCCGATGGTGCCGCCATTTGCGCACGTCGCGGGCTCGCCGTTGATCGGCTTGGTCACCGAGAACACGCCGGTCTTGGTGAAGTAGAAGATGCGATGGCCGTCGACCTTGGCCGGGCGCACTTCGAGCGTGCTCAGCAAATTGTCGTAGAACGACTTGGCCTTGTCGAGGTCGTTGGTGCCGATCATGATGTGTGAGAACATTTGCCCATTCCCCTCAGAGTTTGTAGCCCGGATGGAGCGCAGCGAAATCCGGGTCTTGCTTAGTTTTGAAAATCCCGGATTGCGCTTCGCTCCATCCGGGCTACGAAAATCAAAATGCCGTATAGCCGCCGTCGATCACGAACGTATCCGCGGTGTGATAGGACGACGCCTTGCTCATCAGATACACCGCGATGCCGCCGAAATCGCTGGCCTCGCCGAAGCGGCGCGTCGGAATCCGCGGCATCACGTTGGCGACGAACTTTTCATTGGCCATGAGACCTGATGTCATGTCGCTCTTGATCCAGCCGGGCAAGATCGCGTTCGCGGTGACACCATGGCGCGCCAGCTCGACGCCGAGCGCGCGCACCAGCGCGTTGATCGCAGCCTTGGTCGCGGCGTAATGTTCGTTGCGCGCAGTGCCGAAGATCGAGGCGAGGCTCGAGGTCGCGACCAGCCGGCCGAAGGGATCGCCGGCATTGGCGCGATCGGTCATGTGTTTTGCGGCGGCCTGAAAGGCGTGGAACACACCGTCGAGATTGGTCGCAAACATCGTGCGCCATTCCTCCTCGGTGCGCTCGATGAAGGACCGGCGGCCACCGCCGCCGATGCCGGCATTGGCGAAGCAGCCGTCGACCCGGCCGAACGTGTCGAGCGTTGCCTTCATCGCGGCATTGACGGAAGCCGGATCGGTGACGTCGCAGACGCGGGTATCGACCTTGCCGGACAGGCCCGCCATGCTCGCGGCAGCAGCCTTGTTCTTGTCAGCATTGCGGCCCCAGATCGAGACGTTGCAGCCCTGGCCGGCCAGCGCCTGCGCGATGCCGAGCCCGATACCGCCGTTGCCGCCGGTGATCACGGCGACGCGGCCGGTGAGATCGAAAAGGTTCATGGCGCGTTTCCTGTTTTTGGCAAGGTTTTTGGCAGGGTTTTTTGATACGACGCGCGTCAGCCGGTGCGCGCAAGATCATGCGATATGACGGTGGGGTATGCTTTCGTCACCATGGACAAGACCGCGCCAAAAATCAAATATGCGCCGCGGCAAAATGAATTCCGGTCTGCGAAACATCGCCGCCCAAAACTGATGAGGAAACGATGCAGTTCAAACACGTCACGCTCGATCTCGATGGTTCGGTTGCGATCCTCAGGCTCGACCATCAGGAGGTGATGAACGCGGTCTCGATGGACATGCTGGGCGGGCTCTCCGATGCGCTCGACGCGATCGAGGAGAAGAGGGACGAGGTGCGCTGCGTCGTGCTGACCGGCGCAGGCCGCGCGTTCTGCACCGGTGCGAATCTCCAGGGCCGCAACAACCAGTCGAAGAAGACCAAGGCCGGCTTGACGCTCGAGACCGGCTTTCATCCGTTCCTGCGCCGCGTCCGCAATCTGCATTGCCCGATCGTCACCGCTGTCAACGGCCCGGCCGCAGGCGCCGGCATGAGTTTCGCCCTGCTCGGCGACATGATTTTGTGCGCGCGGTCCTCCTACTTCCTCCAGGCATTCCGGCGCATCGGTCTGGTGCCGGATTGCGGCTCGACCTGGCTGCTGCCGCGCCTGATCGGCAAGGCACGCTCGCTCGAATTGTCGTTGATGGGCGAGCGGCTGCCGGCCGAGAAGGCGCTGGAATGGGGCCTCATCAACCGCGTCTATGATGACGGCGTGCTGATGGAGGAGGCGATGAAGCTCGCGCGCGACCTCGCGAGCGGGCCCACAGTTGCGCTGTCGCTGATCCGCAAGCTCTATTGGGACAGCCCCGAAAACTCATTCGAGGACCAGCTCAATCTCGAATTCCAGTGTCAGCTCCGCGCCGGCGATACTGAGGATTTCCGTGAGGGCGTCGGCGCGTTCCTGGAGAAGCGGCCCGCGCAGTTCAAAGGCAAATGATCGAGGCGGAGCTTTCCCGTAGCGTCCAGCGCTGGTGTCCCGGTGCGACCGGCGTCACCGGCGCGGCAAAGCTGTCCGGCGGCGCCAGTCAGGAAACCTGGCGCTTCGACATCACGCATCCCAACGGACCGATCGACGCGATCCTGCGCCGTTCGCCGAAAGGCTATGGCGCGGCGCCGACGCGCGCGGCTGGCCTTGCCGCCGAGGCGCAGCTGATGCAGCTCGCCTATGAGGCGGGCGTGCCGTCGCCGCGTGTGATGCATGTGCTGACGCCGGACGAGGATCTCGGCACCGGCTTCATCATGCAGCGCGTCGAGGGCGAGACCATCGCGCGCAAGATCCTTCGCGACGAGGAGTTCGCGGCGGCGCGGCCGCGTCTCGCGCGACAGATCGGTGGCGTGCTTGCGGGCTTGCACAGGCTACCGCAGGACAAGCTGCCGGAGCTGCGCAGCCGCTCGGCGACCGAGGAGATCTCCGAGTTCGAGCGCGACTATCGCAGCCTGGACTGGCCAAAGCCCGTGTTCGAGCTGGCGCTGCGCTGGTTGCGCGACCACGATCCGGGCCCGTCGACCGAGACCACGCTGGTGCATGGCGATTTCCGCAACGGCAACCTTATCATCGGCGCTGACGGCATTCGCGCGGTGCTCGACTGGGAACTCGCCCATCTCGGCGATCCCATGGAGGATCTCGGCTGGGTCTGCGTCAATTCCTGGCGGTTCGGCGAGATCGACAAGCCCGTCGGTGGTTTTGGTTCGCGCGAAGAGCTGTTTGCGGGTTACGAAGCGGCGGGCCGGGAGGTTGACCCGTCGCGCGTCAAATTCTGGGAAGTGATGGGCACGTTGCGCTGGGGCATCATGTGCGGCGGCATGATGCAGCGGTTCCGCGAGGGGCCGGATCATTCCATGGAGCGCGCGATGATCGGCCGCCGTGCGTCCGAGACCGAGATCGATCTGCTGCGGCTGCTCGCGCCGCGGGGAGGTTAGGCATGCAGGACGAACCGACACCGATCGAGCTGACCAAGGCGGTCGCCGATTTCCTCCGCAACGACATCGCGCCGCTGATCTCCGGTCATCAGGCTTTCAAGCTGCGCGTGGCGATCAACATCCTCGACCTCGTCACGCGGCAGCTGACGCGGGAGGAGGGGAGTGACGCGAAGGAAGTGGAGCGGTTGCGCGCGCTGCTGGGTGCCGACGGCTCAGTCACTGACCTCAACCGCGCGCTCGCGGAACGTATCGCCAAGGGCGAGGCTGATCTCGCAACGCCGGGGCTTGCCGAGCATCTGTGGGCGACCACGATGGACAAGCTCGCGGTCGATCAGCCGAATTATGCGTCGTACAAGCGCGAGCTGGGGCGAGGCGGGTAACTCTCTCCCCGTCATTGCGAGGAGCCCTTGCGACGAAGCAATCCAGAGTGTTTCCGCGGATGCATTTCTGGATTGCTTCGCTGCGCTCGCAATGACGAGTTGAGCTACTTCCCCACCCATTTCGGCGGCCGCTTCTCGGAAAACGCCTTCGGGCCCTCGATGTAATCTTGTGAGGCCACCATCGCCTTCACCGCCGGATACTCGCGCTGCTCCTCGATCGCCTGCTCCAGCGACACGGCGAGCCCCTTCCGGATGGTCTGCTTGGACGCCCGGATCGACATGGGCGAGTTCTTGGTGATCATCTCCGCCCAGCGCAGTGCAGCCGTGAGTGCCTCGCCCTGCGGCACCACCTCGTTCACGAAGCCGAGTTCGTGGCCTTCCTTGGCGCTGACGTGGCGCGCGGTGAGGATCATGCCCATGGCGCGCTTCAGGCCGATTTGCCGCGGCAGCCGGTGCAGGCCGCCGGCAAGTGCGGCGAGGCCGACGCGCGGCTCGGGCAGGGCAAAGGTCGCGTTCTCCGAGGCGATGATCAGGTCGCAGGCGAGCGCGATCTCGAAGCCGCCACCCATGGCGACGCCGTTGACCGCGGCGATGATCGGCTTGTCGCAGTCGAAGCGTGAGGTGAGGCCGGCAAAGCCGCCCTTGTCCCAGCCGCGTTTGCCGCCCGCTGCCTGCCACTTCAGATCGTTGCCGGCGCAGAAGGCCTTGTCGCCGGCGCCGGTGACGACTGCGACCCATTGCTCTGGATCGGCGGCGAAATCATCAAACACCTTGTTGAGCTCGAAATGCGCGTCGATGTGCAGCGCGTTGTAGACCTCGGGCCGCGACAGCGTGATGATCGCGATCGGCCCCTTGCGTTCCACCTTTGAGAATTTCAGCTCCATCGCGCGCTCCCGCAGTTTCTCGTGAAGGAATATTGACGTCATACTACCGCGCGTCAGCGTCCGAGCACCATCGAATTGCGCGGGGCGCGCCTTGCGCCTCTCACACATCTCACCTTGCTTGACTTGCGCGCGCTCTTCTCACCTTAATCGTGCGAAGCAAAAACGCGCCTAGCGCCTTAACGCAAAACGATAAAATCAATCCGGGAGAGAACCTTTGGATTTCTCATTGCCTGCCGATCTCGTCGCCTATCTCGGAGAGCTCGATCGTTTCATCGAACGCGAGATCAAGCCGCTCGAACAGGCCGACGACAACATCCGCTTCTTCGATCATCGCCGCGAATGGGCGCGCACCGATTTCGAGAATGACGGCCTGCCGCGCCACGAATGGGAAGCGCTGCTGCGCAGGGCCAAGGATCTCGCAGACGCCGCCGGCCATCTGCGTTTGCCGGTGCCGAAGCAATATGGCGGCAAGGACGGCTCCAACCTCTGGATGGCCGTGATCCGCGAGCATTTTGCGGCAAAGGGTCTTGGCCTGCATAACGACCTCCAGAACGAGCATTCCATCGTCGGCAATTTTCCCGTCGTCACCATGCTCGACCGCTACGGCCGCGACGACCAGAAGGCGATGATCGACGGCTCGATCAAGGGCAAGTATCGCATCACCTTCGGATTGACCGAGCCGCATCACGGCTCGGACGCGACCCATATGGAGACGCGCGCGGTGCCGGCGACCCGCGACAACGTCAAGGGCTGGATCATCAACGGCGAGAAGATGTGGACGACCGGCATGCACGTGGCCACGCATTGCGCGTTGTTCGCGCGCACGTCGGGCAATGACGGCGATGCCCGCGGCATCACTTGCTTCCTGGTGCCGGCCAAGAGTCACGGCGTGAAGGTCGAGGAATATATGTGGACCTTCAACATGCCGACCGACCATCCCCGCGTCAGCTTTACCGATGTCTTCGTGCCTGAGGACGCCCAGTTCGGCGAGGTCGGCCGTGGCCTGTCGCTGGCGCAATGTTTTGTCCATCAGAACCGCATTCGCCAGGCGGCGAGCTCACTCGGCGCCGCCGTCTACTGCATCAACGAGAGCGTGAAGTACGCGCGCGAGCGAAAGCCGTTCGGCAGGGCGCTTGCCGAGAACCAGGCGATCCAGTTCCCGCTGGTCGAGCTCGCAACCCAGGCCGAGATGCTGCGCCTGTTGATCCGCAAGACCGCCTGGGAGATGGATCAGCTCAACGAGGAGCAGATCGAGCGCACGCTGTCCGATCGCGTCTCCATGTGCAACTACTGGGCAAACCGCCTGTGCTGCGAATCCGCCGACCGCGCCATGCAGGTCCACGGCGGCATGGGCTACTCACGCCACAAGCCGTTCGAGCATATTTATCGGCACCATCGCCGCTATCGCATTACCGAGGGCAGCGAGGAGATCCAGATGCGCAAGGTGGCGGGGTTTTTGTTCGGGTTTATGGGGCCGGGGAAGCATTAGGGCACACGGCTATCGTAGGGTGGGCAAAGCGAAGCGTGCCCACCACGCCTTGAATGCGGGACAAGATGGTGGGCACGGCGCGCGAAGAGCGCGCCTTTGCCCACCCTACGGCACTTCGTCGCTTCGCGATCAATTCACCCGTCGGTCCTTCCCCGCCCAATACGGCTCGCGCAATTGCCGCCGCAAGATCTTGCCTGACGGATTCCTCGGCAGCGCCGGCAGAAACTCCACGCTCTTGGGCGTCTTGAACCCTGCAATGCGCTCGCGGGTGAAGTTGATGATGTCGGTTGCGGTCGCCTGCTTGCCCGGCTTCATCACTACGACAGCCTTCACGGCCTCACCCCATTTGTCGTCGGGGATGCCGATCACGGCGGCCTCGGCGACATCAGGATGATCGCATAGCGCGCTCTCGACCTCGGCCGGGTAGATGTTCTCACCGCCGGAGATGATCATGTCCTTGATGCGATCGTGGATATAGAGGTAGCCGTCTTCGTCCATGTAGCCGGCATCGCCGGTGCGCAGCCAGCCGTCGCCGCGCAGCGTCGACGCGGTCGCCTCCGGCAAATTCCAGTAACCGGCCATGTTGGAGCCCGAGCGCGTCGCGATCTCGCCGACCTCGCGCGGCGGCAGCGGCTTGCCGTCGGCGTCGAGGATGGCGATCTCGACGCCCGGCAGCGCCTTGCCGGCGGAGCGCATCCGCTCCAGGCCTTCGACGTGATCCTCCGGCGGCAGCGCGACGATGGTGCCCGTCGTCTCCGTCATGCCGTACATCTGCACAAAGCCGCATTTGAAGATCTCGATGCATTCCTTCAGCAGCGCTGCAGGAATGGGCGAGGCGCCGTACAGCATGTATTTCAATCGCGAAAAATCGACCGTCTTCGCGCGCGGCTGCCGCACCACGAACTGCATCGCCGCCGGCACCATGAAGAGTTTCGTGATGCCCGACTGCTCGAAGAAATCCAGCACCTTGGTCGGATCGAACTCACGCGCGATCACGCCGCGGGCGCCGTGATAGAGCCCCATCACGCCCCAGCCCGAGCCGCCGATATGGAAGATCGGCATCGCCACCAGCGACACGTCGGTGGTCGACCACCGGTTCCATTCCGGCTTGTCTTCGGCATTGCCGGTCTGCACGAGGTTGAGGAAGTTCGCGTGGCTCAGCATCGCGCCCTTCGGCTTGCCGGTGGTGCCCGACGTGTAGAGCTGGATCGCGATGTCTTTCGTGTCGATCGGCACCTTGGGATCGTCGCCGCTCTGCGCATCGCGCCATGCGGTAAAGTCCTGCCATTCCGGCGCGCCGCCTTCAGTGGTGATGACGGTACGCACGCCCGGAAGCTGATCCTTGATCTGCGAGACGAGTGTGATGAACTCCGGCCCGACGAACAACACCGGCGCTTTGCAATCCACGACGATGAAGGCGACCTCGGGTCCGGCGAGCCGCCAGTTCACCGGCGCCATCACCGCGCCGGCCTTCATCGCGCCCATCAGCAGCTCGAAATAGAGATCGCTGTTCTTGCCGAGATAGGCGATGCGGTCGCCCTTCTTCACGCCCATCGCGATCAACGCGCTGGCGACCTTGTTGGTCTTGACGTCGAACTCGGCAAAGCTGGTGACGCGGCCCTCGAACTCATAGGCCGTGGCATCGCCGCGGCTCGTCGCGCGCTCGCGCACCATCTCGGCGAGATTCGCCAATGGCTGTGTGGTCATGTCTCTCCCGTGGGCGTTTTGTTTTTATGCCGCGGAGTGTGGCGTTATCCGCGAGTGAAGACAAGGTGGGAGAGGGGCGGTGGTGGCTTCCGTGTCCCGGACGCGCTGCAGCGCTCTTGTGCTGCTGCGCTGAGCCGGGACCCATGATGTTTTGGTGTGTAAGGAGAGATGGGCCCCGGCTCTGCAGCGCACCACGCCGAAGGTGGCGCGCTGCGCTGCGTCCGGGGCATGAGATTACCCCCGCTTCGCCCGATCCTTCTCGTTCTGCGCCATGATGCTCTCGCGCGCGGTCTTCCAGTCGTCGTCGCTCCAGTCGCGAAGCTGGTAGAAATTGCCGCCCATGGCGAGCGCCTGGGCACCGTCCATGGCGATGGTCTCGCCGGTGATCCAGTCGCAGCCGCCGGAAATCAGGAACACCGCGAGGTTCTGCAGCTCCTCCATGGTGCCGACGCGGCCCATCGGGTTCATCGCCTTGGTGCGTGCGCCGGCTTCATCGCCCGGTTTGATGCGCTTGCTCATGCCCTCGGTCGGGATCTCGCCCGGCGCGATGGTGTTGAGGCGGATGCCGTAGCGACCCCATTCGGTCGCGAGCGACATCGTCATGGCGTGGATCGCCGACTTGCTCATCGCCGACGGCACCACGTAAGGCGAGCCGTTGCGCACCCAGGTCACGGTGATCGAGACGACGTTGCCGGGCTGCTTCAAGGCGATCCAGCGCTTGCCGACCGCATGCGTCACATAGAACGTGCCGTGCATGACGATGTTGGCGACGGCATCGAAGCCGCGCGGCGAGAGTTCTTCGCTGCGCGAGATGAAATTGCCGGCGGCGTTGTTGATGAGGTCGGTGAGGGGACCGTCGCGAAAGATGTTTTCGATCATCTCGTCGACCGCGAGCGCATTGCGAATGTCGACGCCGTGGCTGGTGACGCGGCCGCCATACTCAGCCATCAGCTCGGTCGCGGTCTCGTCGCAGACGATCTTGCGCCGGCCGCAGATGTGCACCTCGGCGCCGAGCTGGAGGAAGCGCGCCGCCATCGACTTGCCGAGCCCTGTGCCGCCACCGGTGACAAGGATGTTCCTGCCGGCCAGAAGATTTTCCTTGAACATGGCTGTTTCTCCCGTACGGATTGTCGGTTAATTGGTCGATTGACTAAATCCGGCCGTCAGCTTTCTGTAAAGCGGCACCGAACAAGAACAGGGAGAATTCATCCATGGAAGAGCGCGTCTCGATCTCGATCTCGGAAGGCGTCGCCGACGTGCGCCTGGTGCGTGCGGACAAGATGAATGCGCTCGATCAGGCCATGTTCGAGGCCCTCGTTGCGGCAACCGAGCGGCTTTCGAAGGAAAACGGCGTCCGCGTCGTCGTGCTGTCAGGCGAGGGCCGCGCCTTCTGCGCCGGTCTCGACATGGGGCGTTTTGCCGCCATGAAGGAGAAGGGCGGCAACGGAATTCCGGGTGGCGAAAATCGCGATCTCACCAAGCGGACGCATGGTCAGGCGAATTTTCCGCAAGCCGCGGTGTGGGGCTGGCGCCAGCTTCCGGTTCCCGTGATCGCGGCCGTGCATGGCGTTGCCTTTGGTGGCGGCTTCCAACTCTCGCTCGGCGCCGACATGCGCTTTCTCGCACCCGATGCGCGAATGTCGGTGATGGAAATCAAATGGGGCCTTGTGCCGGACATGGCCGGCACACCGATCCTCGCCTCGCTCGTGCGCGACGACATCTTGCGCGATCTCACCTACACGGGCCGCATCTTCTCCGCGCAGGAAGCCATGACCTATGGCCTCGCCACGCGCATCTGCGATGACCCGCGCGCCACAGCGCTCGAAGTCGCGCGCGAGATCGCCGGCAAGAGTCCCGATGCGATCCGCGCGGCAAAACGCCTGCTCAACAATCTCTCGGTCGATCCGGGACCGGCGTTGCTCGCGGAGTCGGTCGAGCAGCAGAAGCTGATCGGCAGCGCGAACCAGACCGAAGCGGTGCGGTCGAATCTGGAGAAGCGCGCGGCGAAGTATGCGGACTGAGTTCGTCATTCCGGGATGCGCCGTAGGCGCAGGCCCGGAATCCATCGCGCCTCATTGTCCGCTGTGAAATGGATTCCGGGTCCGATGCCTCGCATCGCCCCGGAATGACGGCCTGAGTGGTACCCGCCTCTGTCAACCCGACGAAAGATCGGAATTCAACAAATGAGCGAAACGTCCCCATTCCTCGGCATCGTCTCCGGCGATCGCCGTCGCGCCCATGCCGAGGTCGCCAATCGCGCCGACCGCATCGCAAGTGGCCTCGCCAAGATTGGCGTCCGCCAAGGCGATTGCGTCTGCATGCTGATGCGGAACGATATCGCCTTCCTGGAAGCTGCCTACGCCGCGATGCGATTGGGTGCCTATGGTGTGCCGGTCAACTGGCACTTCAAGCCGGAGGAGATCAACTACATCCTCAAGGACACCGGCACTGCGGTCCTGATCGCGCATGCCGACATGCTGCACGGCCTACGCGATGCGATCCCCAAGGGCGTCACGGTGCTCAGCGTGCCAACGCCGCCAGAGATCTTGGCCAACTACAAGATCGATCCGGATCACCTGACGACTCCGGACTTTGCGATCGATTTCGAAAGCTGGCTCGCGCAGCACCATCCCTATGACGGCCCGGTCGTGCCGCAGCCGATGAACATGATCTACACGTCGGGGACGACAGGCCATCCCAAGGGCGTGCGGCGCAACGCGCCGACGGCGGATCAGCAGGCCGCCGGCGAGCGCATGCGCGCGATGATCTATGGCTTGAAGCCCGGCGCCCGCGCGATCCTGCCGGGCCCGCTCTATCATTCCGCACCGAACTCGTTCGGCATTCGCGCAGGCAAGCTTGGCGGCGCGCTGGTGCTGATGCCGCGCTTCGAGCCGGAAGAGTTTCTGGAGCTGATCGAGCGCTTTGAGATCGACACCATCTTCATGGTGCCGACCATGTTCATCCGCCTGATGAAACTGCCGGAGGAAGTCCGCAAGAAGTACGACGTCTCCTCGCTCCGCCACATCATCCACGCCGCCGCTCCCTGTCCGGCCGACGTCAAGCGCGCCATGATCGAATGGTGGGGGCCGGTGATCTATGAATTCTACGGCTCGACCGAGTCCAGCGCCGTCACGTTTGCGACCTCCGAGGACGCGCTGAAGAAGCCCGGCACCGTCGGCAAGATCTCACCCGGCACCGAGCTGCGTTTCATCGGCGATGACGGAAGCGTGCTGGGTGTGGGTGAGATCGGCGAGATCTATTCGCGCATGGCCGGGATGGCGGACTTCACCTACCACAACAAGCCCGAGAAACGCGCCGAGATCGATCGCGACGGTTTCATCACCTCGGGCGACGTCGGCTATATCGACGAGGACGGCTACGTCTTCATCTGCGACCGCAAGCGCGACATGGTGATCTCAGGCGGCGTCAATATCTATCCGGCCGAGATCGAGTCGGTGCTGCATGCGGTGCCCGGCGTGCATGATTGTGCCGTGTTCGGCATCCCCGACGCCGAATTCGGCGAGGCATTGATGGCGGTGGTCGAGCCGCAGCCGGGCATCACACTCGATGCCACCGGCATCCGCGCGCGGCTGAAAGCGTCACTCGCCGATTACAAGGTGCCGAAGCATATCGAGATCCGCTTAGGCCTGCCGCGCGAAGACTCCGGAAAAATATTCAAGCGCCGTCTGCGCGATCCCTATTGGGAGCAGGCGGGGCGGAATATCTGAACGCCCTGTAGCCCGGATGGAGCGAAGCGAAATCCGGGGCCTTCAGGCCTCGGGAAGAATCTTGGATTTCGCTGGACTACCCTGTCTTCGCAGCGATGGATTTCGCGCCTATATAGGCGGCTCACTGATCTCTGGATGATCCCAAGGTTCCTGAATCTCATGGCCCCCGTTTCCATTCTGCTCAACGTCATCTGGATTCTCATCGGCGGTGCCTGGATGGCCGTCGGCTGGCTGATCGCCGCGGTGATCATGGCCGTCACCATTATCGGCCTGCCCTGGGCGCGCGCGGCGTTCAATATCGCCGTCTACACGCTGTTGCCATTCGGCTCGCGAGCGGTCAACCGCGACGAGGTCACCGGCGTGAGTGATATCGGCACCGGTCTGCTCGGGGTGATCGGCAACATCATCTGGTTCGTGCTGGCCGGCTGGTGGCTGGCGCTGGGCCACGTCCTGACCGCCGTGGTCTTCGCCATCACCATCATCGGCATTCCCTTCGCCTGGGCCCATCTGAAGCTTGCGGGCATCGCGCTCTGGCCGATCGGCAAGGTGATCGTGCCGGCCTAGCTCCGCCCTTGGTGTGCGCCGCCCCCAACTTCATCTTGCGCTGCGGCAAAAAACTTGCACACTTGGCAGGCCGGGCATCCAAGCGAGCTCGAACCAGGGAGCGAGCCATGTCCCTCCAGACAATACCATCCGACGCCGCCGAGCTTCGCCCGAACCGGCCTGAGGACGCCCAGGCGCTGGAGGCTGATGCGCGGCTGCGCGACGATATCCGCCTGCTTGGGCGCATGCTGGGCGACACCGTCCGTGACCAGGAGGGCGCAGATGTGTTCGACCTGGTCGAGCGCATCCGGCAGACCTCGATCCGGTTCCACCGCGACGAGGACCGGGTTGCACGGCGCGAGCTCGAGCAGATCCTCGACGGCATGTCGACCTCCGAGACGGTGCGGATCGTCCGCGCCTTCAGCTATTTCTCCCATCTCGCCAACATCGCCGAGGATCAGAACAACATCCGCCAGATGCGCGCCGGCAAGGGCGGCGGCTCCGGCGTGCTGGCCGAGACGCTGGCCAAGGCCAAGGGTGCTGGAATCGGCACAGACCAGCTGCGCAACTTCTTCAAGACGGCCCAGGTCAGCCCGGTCCTGACCGCACATCCCACCGAGGTCCGCCGCAAGAGCACGATGGATCGCGAGATGGAGGTCGCAGCCCTGCTCGATCGCCGCGAGCGCGTGGCGCTGACCGCAGACGAGGCCACCGCCAGCGACGAGCAGCTGCGTCGCGAGGTGCTGACGCTGTGGCAGACCAATCTGTTGCGCCGGACCAAGCTCACCGTGCTCGACGAGGTCGCCAACGGCCTGTCGTTCTACGATTACACTTTCCTGCGCGAGGTGCCGCGGCTGGTCAACGCGCTGGAAGACAAGCTGGAGGAGGGCGGCGAGCAGGCCGCCAGCGAGCTCGCCTCGTTCCTGCGGATGGGAAGCTGGATCGGCGGCGACCGCGACGGCAATCCGTTCGTCACCGCAGACGTCATGCGCGGCACGCTGCGGCTGCAATCGAGCCGCGTCATGCAGTTCTATCTGAACGAGCTGCACGTGCTCGGCTCGGAGCTGTCGATCGCAGCCCATCTCGCCGACGTCTCCGAAGAGCTGCGCACGCTGGCGGAGCGTTCGCCTGATACCTCGCCACACCGGAGCGGCGAGCCCTATCGGCTGGCCGTCTCCGGCATCTACGCCCGCCTGACGGCCACGGCCGAAAAGCTCGAGGTCGAGATCACCCGCCGTCCCGTCGGCAAGGGCGCGCCCTATGACAGCGTCAAGGAGCTTCAGGCCGATCTCGACGTGCTGCACCGCTCGCTGATCTCCAACAACGCCCGCGTCATTGCGCGCGGCCGGCTGCGGCTGTTGCGACGCGCAGTGGATTGCTTCGGCTTCCACCTGGCGCGGCTCGATATCCGCCAGAACTCGGCGGTGCACGAACGCACCATCGCCGAGCTGATGGATGCGGCGAACCCGGGCATGTCCTATCTCGCGCTCGGCGAGGACGCGCGCATCTCGCTGCTTACCAACGAGTTGCGCAGCATCCGCTCGCTGGTCTCGCCGTTCGTCAAGTACAGCGACGAGACCATGGGCGAGCTCAACGTCTTTCATGCCGCTGCGGAGGCGCATGCGAAGTTCGGCTCGGATGCCATTCCCCAATGCATCATCTCGATGTGCAAGGGCATGTCCGACATGCTCGAGGTCGCGGTGCTGTTGAAGGAGGTGGGCCTGGTCCATCCCTCCGGCCGCAGCGCCATCAATGTCGTGCCGCTGTTCGAGACCATCGAGGATCTGCAGGCCTCAAGCAGTATCATGGACCGCATGCTGTCGCTGCACGATTACCGTCGCCTCGTCGACAGTCGCGGCAGCGTGCAGGAGGTCATGCTCGGCTATTCCGACTCGAACAAGGATGGCGGCTTCGTCACCTCGGGTTGGGAGCTCTACAAGGCCGAGATCGGCCTCGTCGAAGTGTTCGAGCGCCACGGCGTCCGCCTCCGCCTGTTCCATGGCCGCGGCGGTTCGGTCGGCCGCGGCGGCGGACCGAGCTATGACGCCATCGTGGCGCAGCCGGGCGGGGCGGTGAACGGGCAGATCCGCATCACCGAGCAGGGCGAGATCATCTCGTCGAAATATTCCAACGCCGAGGTCGGCCGCAACAATCTCGAAATCCTGGCGGCGGCGACGCTGGACGCCAGCCTGTTGCAGCCGCGCGAGAGCGCGCCGCGTCGCGAATATCTCGCCGCGATGAACGAGCTATCCAATCTCGCCTTCAAGGCCTATCGCGGCCTCGTCTACGAGACCGACGGCTTTGTCGACTATTTCTGGGGCTCGACCGTCATCAACGAGATCGCGACGCTCAACATCGGCAGCCGTCCGGCGTCGCGCAAGAAAACCCGCGCGATCGAGGATCTTCGCGCGATCCCCTGGGTGTTCTCCTGGGCACAATGCCGCCTGATGCTGCCCGGCTGGTACGGCTTTGGCAGCGCGGTCGAGCAATGGATTGCGGAGCATCCCGACAAGGGCATGCCGTTCCTCAAAGAGCTCTACAAGGAATGGCCGTTCTTCCGCATGCTGTTGTCGAACATGGACATGGTGCTCGCCAAAAGCTCGATCGCGATCGCCTCGCGCTATGCCGAGCTGGTGCCGGACGAAGCGCTGCGCGAAAAGATCTTCGGCCGCATCCGCCGCGAATGGCATTCCTGCATCGAGACGCTGCTCGACATCATGGATCAGGACCGGCTGCTGCAAGGCAACCCGCTGCTGGAGCGCTCCGTGCGTCACCGCTTCCCCTATCTCGACCCGCTCAACCACGTGCAGGTCGAGCTCTTGAGGGAGCACCGCGCGCAGAACCCGGATGAGCAGGTGCTGCGCGGGATTCAGCTGACGATCAACGGAATCTCGGCGGGGTTGCGGAATACGGGGTAGTGGCGAATGGCGAATAGGGAGTAGCGAATGGATTCCATTCGCCATTCGCCACTCACCATTCGCCTCACATCAGCAGAAATGCGCGCCCTGCGTCTCCACATAGACCGAATAGAGCGACTGGCTCGCGGTCATGAACAGGCGGTTGCGCTTCTTGCCGCCGAAGCAGAGATTGGCGCAGGTCTCGGGCAGCAGGATCTGGCCGATGCGTGCGCCGTCGGTCGATGCGAACACCTGAACGCCGTCATAGCCCGGGCCGACCCAGCCGGCACCGACCCAGATATTGCCTTCGGTGTCGGCACGCAGGCCGTCGGGGAAGCCCGACTTGCCGTCGAGCTTCATGTCGATCAGCCGCTTCGGATTCGATAGCTTTTGACCGTCGAGATCGTAGGACCACACCACGTTTTCCGCCTGCGGATAGTGTGTGATGCCGGTGTCGCAGACATAGACCTTTTTGTAGTCGTGGGAGAAGGCGATGCCGTTCGGCTTGAACGGCTCGTCGGCGACCTTGGTCAGCTGGCCGGACTGCGCGTCGAGGCGATAGACGGCTTCTTTCTGGTAGGGCTGCAGCGAGCCGGTATTGGCGAGCTTGCCCTCGTAGATGCTGATCGCGCCGTAGCCGGGATCGGTGAACCAGATCGACTTGTCGTTGGGATGCACGACCATGTCGTTCGGGCCGTTGAGCGGCTTGCCGTTGGCCTGCTCGGCGAGCGCCGTCACCGAACCGTCGTGCTCGTAGCGGACGAGGCGGGTGCGCTCGGCGGTGATCTGGCGTCCCTCGGTGTCGAACGAATTGCCGTTGCCCTCGTTTGACGGCTTGTGGAACTGTTCGGAGATGTGGCCGTCGTCGTCGAGGTAGCGCAGCTGTCGGTTGGCAGGGATGTCGCTCCAGAGGAGATATTGCCCCTGGGCGTTCCAGGCCGGTCCTTCCGCCCACAGGCAGCCGGTGTAGAGCCGCTTGATCGAGGTGTTGCCGACCTTGGCCTTGAAGCGTTTGGGGTCGATGGCGATGATATCGGGATCGGGATAGCGCTGCGGCTCGGCATTGGCGCCGAAGTCGCGCGCGTCGGCGCCTGAGGCGAGCACAGTGGACGCGGCGAGCACCGCCGCGCCTCTCAAAATATCGCGGCGACCGAGGCCGCCGGGTTCCGTTGTGGAAGAGTTGTCGTTGGGGTTGGTCAGTATTCTTGTCATGGTTTCCTCCCAAAGTTGTGTTGGGAGGACACCATTCGCCCGCATTCAGGCATAAAGCGGGGCGATCTCTGGACAAGACAACCAAAGATCGCGGCGCAGGAATGCCAAAAATGTGGCTAGACGGGATCCCACGGGAAGATGTCGGCGGAGCGGTCGAGCTTGTAGAAAGAGCCCTTCAGCGCCGGCATGCCGTGTTCCGCGATCGATTGCGGCGTCCAGCCTTCACTACGATGGACCGAGCGCAATGGGCGGTTCTGGCTGAACAGGAACAGCTCGTTCATGCGCGCGCCGAAGATCTGGCCGGAGACGTCCTTGGCGGCATCGGAGAGCAGATAGGCACAGATCGGCGCGATCTTCTCCGGACCCATCTGCTTGATCTTCTCGACGCGCGCCTTCTCGGCTTCGGTCTCGGTCGGAATGGTGCCGATCATGCGGGTCCAGGCGAACGGCGAGACGCAGTTCGAGCGGACGTTGAAGCGGCCCATGTCGAGTGCGATCGATTTGGACAGCCCGATGATGCCGAGCTTGGCGGCGGCGTAGTTGGCCTGGCCAAAGTTGCCGATCAGGCCCGAGGTCGACGTGAAGTGCACGAAGGAGCCAGACTCCTGCTCGCGGAAGATGCGCGCGGCGGCGTGGCTGACATAGAACGAGCCCATCAGATGAACCTTGATGACGGCCTCGAACGCCTCCACGCTCATCTTGTGGAAGATCATGTCGCGCAGGATACCGGCGTTGTTGACGACGCCGTCGAGCCGGCCGAAATGATCGGTCGCGGTCTTCACGATCTTGCTCGCCGGGACGGCTTCTGCGACGCTTTCGAAATTGGGGACGGCGATGCCGCCGCGCTTCTTGATCTCCTCCACCACCTCCTCGGCAGGCGAAGCGCTGGAACCGGCGCCATCGGCGGCCCCGCCGGGATCGTTGACGACGACCTTGGCGCCTTCCGCCGCGCAAAGCAGCGCGATCTCGCGCCCGATGCCGCGGCCTGCGCCGGTGACGATGACGACCTTGTCCTGCAGTGATTTGCTCATGTGGATTACCTCTCGTTCGTAAACACGATCGTGCCACTGGCGGCGAACATGCCGCCGACGCCGTGGCACACTGAAATCTTCGCGTTCGGCACCTGCGCCGGCGCGATGCCGCGCATCTGGCGCACGCTCTCCTGGAGCGCGTACATGCCGTACATGCCCGAATGCATGTAGCTCAAGCCGCCGCCGTTGGTGTTGAGCGGGAGCTTGCCGCCGGCGCGGGTGTTGCCGTCGGCGATGAATTGGCCGGTCTCCTCGTGCGGCATGAAGCCGAGGTCGCCGAGGCCGAACAGCGGCAGATGCGCAAAGGCGTCGTAGATCATGAGATGATCGACGTCTTTGTGCGCAATGCCAGCTTCCTCGAAGGCGAGGGGACCAGCCGTCTTGAACGCGCGCGAGGAGTTGAACGTCTCCATCTGGCTGACCATCGGCGTCTCGACGCTCTCGCCGGTGCCCATGATGTAGACCGGCTTGCGTGGAAAGTCACTGGCGCGGTCGGCCGAGGTCAGGATCAGCGCGCCGCCGCCGTCGGTGACGAGGCAACACTGCAGCAGCCGGAACGGATAGGCGATCATGCGCGAGTTGAGGACGTCGGCCACCGTGATCGGGTCCTTCATCATCGCCCGCGGATTCTTCGCGGCCCATTCCCGCTGCACCACCGCGACCGAGGCCAGCTGCTCGTGGGTAATGCCGTAGGTCTTCATGAAGCGCAGCACGGGGATCGGGAACATGCTGGGCGGACCGTAGACGCCGAAGGGCGCCTCGAACTGGCCTTGCAGGCTGTCGGCGGGGATCGAGCGCGGCGCCTTGCCGATCATCGACTTGCCGCTCTCGGCATGCGTGATCAGCACGGTCTTGCAAAGACCGGCCTCGATCGCAGCTGCCGCATGGCGAACATGCAGCATGAACGAGCAGCCGCCGACAGAGGTGCCGTCGACCCAGGTCGGCTTGATGCCGAGATAGTGACAGACCTGCTGCGGCGTCTCGACCGCGGTGGCGAAGCCGTCGATGTCGGACAGTTTCAGCCCGGCATCGGCGATGGCGTTGAGTGCCGCATCCGCATGAAGCTGGAGCTGCGACATGTTGGGGATGACGCCGAGCTCAGTGGTCTCGGCGGCGCCGACGATGGCAACCTGGTTGCTGCGCATGGTTTACCCCTTCGCCGGACGGAACACGGGGAGGGTGATCTTGTCGTCAAGTGTCTCAAACGCGACCTCGAGCTTCATGTCGAGTTCGAGCGCCTCCGGCGTCTGCGGGCAGTCGATGATGTTGCTCATCATCCGCGGCCCCTCGGCGAGCTCGACCACTGCGATTGCATACGGCGGCGTGAAGCCGGGCGCGGCGGGGCGATGGTTGATCACGTAGCTGTAGAGAAAACCCTTGCCGCTTGCCTTGAAGATCGAGACCTTGCGCGAGGCGCAGGACGGGCAGAACGGGCGCGGCGGGAAATAGACATGCGCGCAGGCGTCGCAGCGCTGCAGGCGCAGTTCGCCCGCTTTCGTGCCGTCCCAGAAATGCTGGGTTTCCGGCGTCGGTTTCGGTCGCGCGCGCTGCGGTTCGGCCATGTCGGCTGGTCCTCCCAGAGAACAGGCTTCGCGCCTGCCCGTTTCGATCTTGATGCGACAATTGACTATGGTGCGTCAACGGTCCAGCTGACAGCATGCATGCCATCATGCGCACAATGCTTGTGTCGAACTGAGCCGGCGCTATAGATTGCGCGCGCAATATTCCGTGAGACAGACATGCCCGATTTTCCGACACTGGCGAAGCTCGCCGAGGACCTCGAAAGCGGCCGCACCACCTCCCGAAAACTGGTCGAGGCGTGCATCGCCAAGATCGCCGATCCCGCCGGCGAGGGGCAGCGCACCTTCATCCACGTCGACAAGGACGCAGCACTCGTGACCGCCGATGCCATGGATGCCTTGCGCAAGGCCAAGGCCGCGCCGTCGCGCTATGCCGGTATCCCCGTCTCGATCAAGGATCTGTTCGACATCAAGGGCCAGGTGACGCGCGCCGGCTCCCGCGCGCTCGACGATTCCCCGCCGGCCGAGCAGGATGCCGCCACCGTGGCGCGGCTGCGCAAGGCCGGCTTCGTCGTGATCGGGCGGACCAACATGACCGAGTTCGCCTATTCCGGCATCGGCATCAATCCGCATTATGGTACACCCAAAGGCGCCTGGAACCGGGCCGAGGGCCACGTGCCCGGCGGCTCGTCCTCGGGCGCCGCGGTCTCCGTGCTCGACGGCATGGCGCACGGCGCGCTTGGCACCGATACCGGCGGCTCCTGCCGCATTCCGGCGGCCTATAACGGCATCGTCGGCTACAAGCCGACGCAGCGGCGCGTGCCGCTCGATGGCGCGGTGCCGCTGTCCTTCTCGCTCGACAGCATCGGGCCGCTGGCACGATCGGTCAGCTGCTGTGCCATTCTCGACGCGGTGCTCGCGAACGAACCGATCGTCGCGCTGAAGCCGCGCCCCGTGAAAGGCATGCGGCTGGCCGTGCCGACCACGATCGCACTTGACGATCTCGATGCTGCCGTGGCTGATACCTTCGAGCGCGCGCTGAAATCGCTTGCCGATCACGGCGCCATCATCGAGCGCATCGAGATGGCGGAATTCCACGACATCGGCCCGATGAACGCCAAGGGCGGCTTTGCGGCGTCCGAAAGCTATGCCTGGCATCGCTACCTCATCACGTCCAAGGGCGACGTTTACGATCCCAGAGTCTCCGTCCGTATCATGCGCGGCGAGGCGCAGAGCGCGGCCGACTACATCGATCTCCTCAACGAGCGCCGCTCGCTGATCGCCCGCGTCAACGCGCGCATCGCGCCCTACGACGCGCTGGTGCTGCCGACCACCGCCAACACGCCGCCGAAGATTTCAGATCTCGCCGACGACAAGGCGTTTACCGCGCAAAACATGCGCGCACTGCGCAATTGCACCCTGATCAACATGATAGACGGCTGTGCCATCTCGCTGCCCGCGCATCGCGAGGGCGATGTTCCCGTCGGCCTGATGCTTGCAGGGGCGGGCGGATCGGATCGTCGTATCTTTGAACTTGCTGCCGGCATGGAGGCCGTCATTCGTGTTTGACCTGACTTTCACCGTCGACGCCCGGGACACCACCACGCCGCTGACGCTGGCGATCGACCAGATGGTCATCGCCGGCTGGACCGGCCGCGACGCGATCGCGCGCGACAAGCACATCGACGAGCTCGAGGCGATGGGCATCGCCCGGCCGGCCTCGACGCCGATCTATTACCGCGCCTCGGCACGACGGCTGACCCAGGAAGACAGCATCGAGTGCTGCGGCGGGGACTCATCTGGCGAGGTCGAGTTCGTGCTGATCGGATGGCAGGGCCGCCTCTTCGTCGGCTGCGGCTCCGACCATACCGACCGCAAGGTCGAGGCCTATAATGTCACCGTGTCCAAGCAGATGTGCGACAAGCCGATCGCCTCCACGCTGTGGGAGCTGGAGGACGTGATCGGCCATTGGGACAAGATGATTTTGCGCTCCTACGCCACGATCAACGGCGAGCGCGTGCTCTACCAGGAAGGCACGCTGGACGCGATGCTGCCGGTCGCCGACCTCATCGCCCGCGGCTTCGAAGGCGGAAAATTCCCCGACGGTTGCGCCATGTTTGGCGGCACCTTTGCCGCCAAGGGCGGCATCCGCCCGGCGGATCGCTTCGAGTTCGAGCTTGAGGACCCGGTGCTGAAGCGGACCATCAGGCATGGGTACGACGTGGTGACGTTGCCGGTGAGGGGTTGATCTCTCTCCACCGTCATTGCGAGGAGCCCTTGCGACGAAGCAATCCAGACTGGTTCGGCGGAGGGATTCTGGATTGCTTCGCTTCGCTCGCAATGACGAGGAGATAGTCATCGGAAATCGGGTGGTGGGGTGAACGTCGGACTGCGAAGGTGATTGCCATGACAATGACCGCACGAAAATCGCCCCCAAAGCCCTCCATCGACCTCGCCGCCCGCGTCGACGCCCTCGATTGGCCCCAAATCACCGCCGAGCTCGACTCCCAGGGCTGCGCAATCCTGAAGGGCCTGCTCACGCCGGACCAGTGTCGCGCCGTCGCCGAACTTTATCCCGACGATGCGCACTTCCGCAGCCGGATCGTGATGGGCCGCCACGGCTTTGGCCGTGGCGAGTACAAATATTTCTCCTACCCGCTGCCCGACCTGATCGCGCAGTTGCGCCCGGCGCTGTACGCGCGCCTGCAAGGCGTCGCCAATCGCTGGAACGAGGCGATGGGGATCGACATCCGCTATCCCACGGCGCATGCAGCCTTCCTCAAGCGCTGCCACGAAGCGGGCCAGGCGCGCCCGACGCCGCTGCTGCTGCAATATGAGGCCGGCGATTTCAACTGCTTGCACCAGGACCTCTACGGCGAGCACGTGTTCCCGCTCCAGGTCGCGATCCTCCTGTCCGAGCCGGGCCGCGATTTCAGCGGCGGCGAGTTCGTGCTGACCGAGCAGCGCCCGCGCATGCAGTCCCGCGCCGAAGTGGTTCCACTCGCGCGGGGCGACGCGGTCGCCTTCGCTGTGCATCATCGTCCGGTGCAGGGGACACGCGGCACCTACCGCGTTAACCTGCGCCATGGCGTCAGCCGGGTTCGCGCCGGCCAGCGCCACACGCTGGGTGTGATCTTTCATGATGCCAAATGAGCACTGCGATTGACGTCTGACTTGTTCGACAGCGTCGCCGAGGCACAGCCATCGCGCGAAAAAATCGCCGACGGCGCCGTGCTGTTGCGCGGATTCGTCAAGCCGATCGAGGGCGAGCTGATCGAAGCCGTGCGCGCGATCGTCGCCCAATCGCCGTTCCGCCGCATGACCACGCCCGGCGGTCATCTGATGTCGGTCGCCATGACCAATTGCGGTGAGCGCGGCTGGATCACCGATCACACCGGTTATCGCTATGATCCGATCGACCCGCGAACCGGCGCGCCATGGCCGGCGATGCCGCCGCTGCTCCGTGACCTCGCCCGTCACGCGGCGGAGCAGGGCGGCTTCCAAAACTTTGCGCCGGATGCGTGTCTCGTTAACCGCTACGAACCGGGCACGCGGCTGTCGCTGCACCAGGACAAGGACGAGCTGGACTATTCGGCGCCGATCGTCTCGGTCTCGCTCGGCCTGCCCGCAACCTTCTTGTTCGGGGGCCTCGCGCGCGCAGACAAGCCGCGGCGCTACCGGCTTGTCCATGGCGATGTCGTGGTCTGGGGCGGTCCGTCCAGGCTCGCCTATCACGGCGTGGCGCCGCTTGCCGAGGGCGAGCACGCGCTGCTCGGGCGGAAACGGATCAATCTGACGTTCCGCCGGACGCGTTGACGATTAAGGCTTCGGCGGGTGAATGAACGCCCACGGGCTGACTTCGGAGTCCCGCGTCACCTCGACCGAGATCAGGTACGGCCCGCTGTGGCTAAGCGCCTTCTCCATCGCCGCCTTGAACTGATCCGGCGCGGTGACGCGTGCGGACGCGACGCCAAAGGATTCCGCGAGCTTGACGAAGTCCGGATTGACCAGATCCGATGCCACCACGCGGCCGTCAAAGCGTTCGCGTTGGTCGCGGCGGACATTGCCATAGGCGTTGTTGTTGAACACCAGCGTCACCACGCCGATGTTGAACTGCACGGCGGTAGCAAGCTCCTGCACGCCGAACATGAAGCCGCCGTCGCCGGTGATCGCCACCACCGGTCTGTCGGGATTGGCGACCTTGGCGCCGAGCGCAGTCGGGAAGCCCGAGCCGAGCGTGCCCTGGTAGCCCGAGGTGATGAAGGTACGTGGCTCGTAGATCGGAAAGCCGTACCAGGAGGCGAAGCCGAACTGCGACAGCTCATCCGTGACGATCGCATTCGCCGGCAGCACCTCGCGCAGGATGTTGAGATATGCCATCTGCGGCTGGATGCGCTGGATCTCCTGCTGCGCGATCGCCGTCGCCTCGCGGATCGCGGCGCGGCGGCCGGCGGTCTTGCTGTAGCCGGCCTTGCTGACGGCAGCAGTGAGACCGGCCGTCGCGGCCTTGGCATCGGCGACGATCGCGGTGTCGGAGATGAAGCGCCGCGTCTCGACCGGATCGATGTCGATCCGGATGCTCTTCAACCCGTCGGGGCGATAAGGCCAGCGCGACATGGTCGGCAGCTCGAGCCGCGAGCCGATGCCGATCATCAGATCGGTCTTCGGCCACAGCTTGTAGGCGGCGGCCATGGTGAGCCCAAGCTCATGCGCATTGGAGACGATGCCGCGGCCGCTGCGGAAGGCGACGACCGGCGCGTCGATCATCTCGGCAAGCTCGAGGATTTCCTCCCGCGCGTCGATTGCGCCGCTGCCGACGAAGATCATCGGTGCCTTGCTGCTCTTGATCAGCGCGGCCGCCTGCCTGATCATGTCAGGGTCAGGTAGCGGCGCGGGCAGCGGCTCCAGCACCTGCGCGGCGGCGGTGTCGGCGCGTTGGGTGAAGATGTCCCAGGGCATCTCGACCGAGGCGGGGCCGCGCCGTCCCGACGTCATCTCCTGGAAGGCGCGCGCGACCGTGGTCGGCGCATTGCCGGGATGTTCGATGCGGTCGGCCCATTTCACATAGGTGCGCAAGGTGGCGAGCTGATCAGGCATCTCGTGCAGATGGCCGCGGCCTTTGCCCAGAAACTGCGTCGGCACCTGGCCGGTGACGCACAGCACCGGCTCGTTGCAGCCATAGGCGGTGAGCAGCGCCGCGCTGGCGTTGAGCACGCCGGGGCCGGGCACCACGCTGAACACGCCGGGCCTGCCGCTGGAGCGGGCATAGCCGAAAGCCATGTAGCCGCAGGCCTGCTCATGCCGTGCGCCGATCACCTTGAGCTGGGCCTGGTGGAACGCGTCGAACAGGCCATAGACCTGCGCGCCGGGCAGGCCGAACACGGTGTCGACGCCGTGGGCGACGAGCCCGCTTACGATCGCTTCGCCGCCGGTGAGGGTGGTCATTGCATCATTCCATTCGTGTTGTTGGTCAGGCTTCGTCGACGACGCCGTTGCGTAAGGATCCGATGCCCTCGGCCGCGACCTCGATGACGTCACCGGGCTTCAGGTATCGCGGTGGATCGAACCGTGCGCCGGCGCCGGTTGGCGTGCCCGTGACGATGATGTCGCCGGGGACCAGCGTCGCGAAGGTCGAGATATAGCTGATGAGGTAGCGGAATGGGAACATCAAGCGGCTGGTGCGGTCATCCTGCCGCAGCTCGCCGTTGACATGCGTGGTGAGGCGAATGTCGGCAAGCTGCGCTTCCCTCATGTAGGGCACGAGCCACGGCCCGAGGCTGCCGCTGGAATCAAAGTTCTTGCCCTGCGTGACGTTGAACTTTGCGTGGCGCAACCAGTCGCGCACCGAGCCTTCGTTGCAGAGCGTCAGCGCTGCGATGTGATCGAGCGCGGCACTTTCCGCGATGTGCCGCCCGGGCTTGCCGATCACCAGCACGATCTCGCCTTCATAGTCGAGCTGCTCCGACGCGCGCGGGCGCACCAGCGGCGTGTCGTGGCCGACGAAGGAGCGCTGGCTCCGCATGAACATGCTCGGATATTTCGGCGCGTCCTGGCCGTCCTTGTACTCGGCGTTGCGATCAGGGTAGTTGACGCCGATGCAGATGATCTTTTCCGGCGCCGGCACTGGCGGCAGCCATGTGATCTCGCTGAGCGCATGAACTGGCGTGCGGCCCGCGGCCTCTTCGGCGAAGCTCACGAGCTTTCCGGCTGCGATGACTTCGCGCAGCGTCGGATAGTCTTTTGCGTGGCGCGCGGAGAGATCGACGATGCCGCCCTCCAGGACGGCGCCGTACTTGGTTTCACCCTTGACGGAATAGGTGGCGAGGCGAGGGAGCTTCATTGGTTGCTCTTCATTCCTTGTCGTCCCGGCGAAAGCCGGGACCCATACCGCGTGATCTATCGATTGTGTTCGGCAGCAGTATCGAACCACGAGTCTTCGCCAAACTCCACCCTGTGGTTATGGGTCCCGGCTTTCGCCGGGACGACGGGCTGAGAGTTCATCGCCACATCAATCCGCCACCAGCACGTCGGCGACGAACTTTGGCTCACGCACGGCTTGCCCCGTGAATGGCGAGCCCTGCTCGAACCAGGAGCGCGGCGCGGGTGCGCCCCACAATGTCTGGCGGCGCGGATCGCGCAGCGACCAGCGCAGCGGCTCGTGGTCGTGGTCGCCCGTAAAATAATCGCTGGTGTAGAGCTCGAGGCGGTGGCCATCGGGATCGCGGACGTAGAGGAAGAACGCGTTCGAGATGCCGTGGCGGCCGGGGCCGCGCTCGATATTCTTCACGAAGCCCGCGGAGGCCATGACGTCGCAGAGATGGATGATGTTCATCGCGGTCGGTGTCCAGTAGGCGAAGTGATGCAGCCGCGGGCCCTTGCCGTTGGTGATCGCGAAATCGTGGACATTGCCCTTGCGATGCATCCAGGCCGCCGCAATGCGCCCGTTCGGCCCGTCCTCTTCGGCATATTCGGTGAGGCGGAAGCCGAGCTGTGCATAGAAGTCGACGGTGTCCTGCACCTCGGCGGCGAAGACGTTGAAATGATCGAGCCGCTGCGGATGGCAGCCCTTGTAGAGGTCGAAACGACGCAGCAGATGCGGCCGCCGGTCCATCGATGCATAGAGCTCGATCTGGAAGCCGAAGGGATCGGTGAATTGCAGCGTGCGGCCCTGGAACGGCTGGTCTGCGAAGGCGTAGCCAAGGCCGTTCTCGGAGAGGAACTTTGCGGCCTTGTCGAGGTCTCCGTCATTGCCGACCTTGAAGCCGAGCCGGGCGCAGGCCGCCGCGGCTGCCTTGCGCAGCACCAGCGAGTGATGCTGATGCTCCTCCGCCGCGCGCAGGTAAACGAACTTGTCGTCGGCGTCCTCGACATGCAGGCCGACAATGGTCTCGTAGAATGCGCGGCTCAGCTTCAAATCGGTCACGTCGAGCACGACGTGGCTGGAGCGGATGATGTTGAACGGCGGCTCGAAGATGTGTTGCGGTACGGGCATTGCGTTTCCCCTCGATCCTGTCATTCCGGGGCGGCTCGCAGAGCCGAGCCCGGAATCCATCGCGCAGCAGTGTTGGTGGATGAATGGATTCCGGGCTCGTGCTGCGCACGCCCCGGAATGACGTTTCCCTAAATTCCCAGTTTCTGAATCTTGTGCGTGCCCCGCGCCAGCGAGACGTGCTTGGTTTCCATGTAGAAATCGAACGAGTAGTCGCCGCCGTCGCGGCCGATGCCGCTCGCCTTCATGCCGCCGAACGGGGTTGGCAGATGGCGGACGTTCTCCGAGTTCAACCAGATCATGCCGGCCTCCAGCGCGTCGGCGACGCGCAAGCTCCGGCCGACGTCGTTGGTCCAGACATAGCCGGTCAGGCCATAGCGGATGTCGTTGGCGATCTCGATCGCGTCGGCTTCGTCCTTGAAGGGCAGCACGGTGAGGAAGGGGCCGAACACCTCTTCCTGCGCCACGCGCATTTTGCCGCTCGCGCCGGTCACCAGCGTCGGCTCGACATAATGTCCGCCGCCGGGGCCGTCATAAGCCTTGCCGCCGACCGCGATCGTCGCGCCGTCCTGGCGTGCGACGTCGAAATAGGAGCAGACCTTTGCCAGATGCCGCTCGTGGATCAACGGCCCGATTTCGGTGGCGGGATCGAGGGGATGACCAACCCTGAGCGCCTTCACGCGCGCGGTCAGCTTTTCGATGAACTTGTCCGAGATGCTCTGCTGGATCAGCAGGCGGCTGGAGGATGTGCAGCGCTCGCCATTGAGCGAGTAGATCATGAACACGACGGCATCGAGCGCGCGGTCGAGGTCGGCATCGTCGAACACGATCACGGGGTTTTTGCCACCAAGCTCGAAGTGAACGCGTTTCAATGTCGGCGCGCCCTGAACCATGATCGCCGAGCCCGTCGCGCTCTCGCCGACGAAGCCGATCGCCTTGATGGCGGGATGCTCGGTCAGGGCTTTGCCGGCTTCTTCGCCAAAGCCATGCACGGTGTTGAGCACGCCGTCGGGGACGCCGGCTTCCTTCACGAGCTTTGTGAGAATAGAGGCCGTCACCGGGGACCATTCGGCCGGCTTGTGCACGACGGTGCAGCCGGCTGCCAGCGCTGGGGCGATCTTCCAGGTCGACAGCATGAACGGCGTGTTCCACGGCGTGATCACGCCGACGGGGCCGATCGGCACGCGGGTCGAGATATTCCAGTGCTCGTCGCTCGGCGTATTCTGGCCGTCGCGTGCCTCGGCGCATTTGTCGGCAAAGAAGCGGAAGTTTTCGGCGGCGCGGATCGCGGCCTTGGCCATGAAGAGATAGGCCTGCCCGGTGTCGATGCATTCGAGCACGGCGATGTCTTCGGCATTGTCCTCGATCGCATCAGCGACCCGATGCAGCAGCTTCTTCCGCATCGCTGGCCCCATGTCGCGCCAGGACTTGAAGGCGAGCGCAGCGGCCGTCGCCGCGGCGTCGATATCCTCGGCATTGCCGCGGGCAACGCTTGCGAGCGTCGCGCCATCGACCGGCGACTTCGTCTCGAACCTCTCGCCGGAGATCGAAGGGACGATCTTGCCGTCGATCATGTGGCCGATGCCGTCGGCTCCGAGCTTCTTCAGCAGCGGCGCGACACGTTCGCGGTTGGCCTGGAAGACATCGGCTTTCGGAGTGGGCTTATCCATGGGCGGCCACCACTTTCAATGCGTCGTGGATGTTGTTGCGCTTCCAGCTGGTGTCCTTGTCGTTGATCTGCATGTCGAACGACAAGGCGAACTTGCTGCCAGCGAAGACGGGATCGAGATGCTTTGAGAGCACCTGGAAGACATGCTCGCCGGCTTTCTGGCGGGTGGGGAGGTCGCGGCCCTCGCCAATGCGCAGCACCATGTCGAGGAAACCGTAATCGCGCTCGGCATCGGCGATCGCGTAGTGCTCGCAGCGGATGGCACGAACGCGGATGCCGCCAAGCGGGAAGATGCCGGTCGCGACTGCTGCCTTGCGCACGATCTCGCAGACGGCGCCGATGTCGAGACGGCTATCGAGATTGGCCGAATATTCGATCGTGAAATGCGGCATGGCGGTTTCACTCCCTGTGTATTCTTATTGCTTTAAGCGAAGTAGCAGCTGACCGAGCCGTAGGTGCCATAATCGGCTTGAATTGTGTCGCCCTTGCGGGTCTCGATCGGACGGATGAAGGAGCCCGCGAGCACGATTTGGCCCGGCTCCAGCGCCAGCCCAAGCGGCGCGATCTTGTTGGCGAGCCACGCCACGGCCGTCGCGGGATGATTGAGCACGCCGGCGGCAAGGCCGGTCTCTTCGAGCTGACCGTTCTTGAAGCAGAGCGCGCCGATCCAGCGCAGATCGGCATCCAGCGGACGGATCGGCCGTCCGCCGAGGACGATGCCGGCATTCGCCGCATTGTCGGCGATGGTGTCGTAGATTTTGCGCGTGGCTTTCGTTTTGGGATCGACGCGCTCGATGCGGGTGTCCAGAATCTCCAGCGCCGGCACCACGAAGTCGCTGGCGTTGAGCACGTCGAACATCGTGCAGTCGGGTCCCGACAGCCGCTTGCTCATGACGAAGGCGAGCTCGGCCTCGACGCGCGTCGCGATGAAGCGTTCGGTCGGGACAAGGCCGCCGTCGGCGAAGAACATGTCGTCGAGCAGCACGCCGGAATCCGGCTCGTTGATGTCAAGCGCGCTTTGCATCGCCTTCGAGGTCAGGCCGATCTTGTGACCTTTGACCAGGCGTCCCTCGGCGATCTTGATGTCGACCCACGCCTTCTGAATCGCGTAGGCATGGGCGATGGTGATGTCGGGGAAATCCTGCGAGAGCTGCCGGATCTGCACGCGGGTTTTCTCCGCCTGGTGCAGACGGTTCGCGCAAGCAAGGATATCGTCTTCGGAAAGCGCCATTGGTGATCGACCAAAATCGTGGTGCCCGGAAATACTTAACATGTTAAGCGAATGCGTCAAACTGAATCTGGGCTTGCTGCACTGCAAACTTTTTGCGGCTTGAAAGGGCGATATGGCGAAGAGACCGGCTGATCCCACCAACGGAAACGCGCCTGCCGCGCGCCAGGTGCCGATGCGCGATTTCTCGCGATCGCTGCCGATGTCGCTGCTGCGGGCACGCGAGGCGGTGATGCGGCAATTTCGCCCATCGCTGCGCGAGCACGGCCTGACCGAGCAGCAATGGCGCATCCTGCGCGCGCTTGCCGCCATCGACGGCGCCGAGGTCACGGAACTCGCGCGCACCGCGTTTCTCCTGGGACCGAGCCTGTCGCGCATCCTGCGCGATCTCGAGGCGCGCAATTTGATCGAGCGCAAGACCGCGAAGGCGGATCAGCGCCGCAGCATGGTCTCGATTTCGAGAGAGGGCGTGAAACTGATGGCCTCGGTCGCGCCGTCGTCCGAGGCGATCTATGCCGAGATCACGCAGCGCTTCGGCGCGCGCAAGCTCGCCGAGTTGCAGGAGATGCTCGGAGAGTTGGAATTGTGCCTCGCTTCCACGGATACGCGTGACGAGATCACTGATGATGCGTAGCGGCAAATTTGCATGATGATGTTCCCGTCACGCATGACTGTCGTCATTGCATAACGCGTGGGCAGCGCGCGCGACGTGAATTGCGCGAGATTCCCCTGGAAAAGCAGCTGAGAATAGATCGCCGCCGCAGGTGTTAATCACTTCTGGGGCGTGATCTCTCCGCACTTAGTCGATGACATCTCAATATCAATTTACTCACGCCGGAAGAGTCCGTAAGTAGCATCCGGCTCTGTATTCAGAAACAAAGCCAAATGAACGCGAAGACAAGAAGGGCCGACAAGGATGCCCGGCCCCAGGGAGGAATGTATGAGACTGACGAGACGCGATTTCGCTGCCGGAATTGCTGCCGGTATTGCCGCGCCATACCTCATCAAGAGCGCGAATGCGCAGGGCGCGACCATCAAGATCGGCATGTGCGCGCCCGTCACCGGTCCCGCCGCCGAATCCGGCGGTTACGCCATCAAGGGCGCCAAGCTCGCGCTCGAAGCCGTCAACAAGGCCGGCGGCATTCTGGGGAAGCAGGGCGAGTTGATCGTCGAGGACGATCAGACCACCAATCCCGGCATCGTGCTCGCCTTCTCCAAGCTCGCCTCTCAACCCGACATCGTCGGCTTCCTTGGTTCGATCCGTTCGACCCAGGTCCACGCGATGGCGCCTGACGTCACCAAGCTCGGCAAGCCCGTGATGATCGGCGGTACCGATCCGAACCTCACCCATATGGGCAACCAATGGTTGTTCCGTTTCCGCCCCAATGACAGCTATTCCGGCCGCGTCATCGCCGAATACGGCGTCAACACGCTCGGCAAGAAGAAGTGGGCCGTGCTGCACTCGACCGACGCCTTCGGCACCGCCGGCGGCAAAGCGCTGACGGGCGCGCTGGAAAAGCTCGGTGCCCCCTCGGTGCTCGATCAGGGCTACGCCAACCAGAGCCAGGACTTCACGCCGGTCGTGCTCGCGATCAAACAGTCGGGCGCCGACATCCTGGGCTCCTACTTCACCTTCGAGAACGACCTCGGCATTTTCGCCCGCCAGCTCCGTCAGCTCGGCGTCAACATCCCGTGGGTTGGCTCGCCCTCGATCGTCAACATCACCGCGCTGAAGCTCGCCGGTCCCGCGCTCTACAACACCTATGGCGTCGCCGACTATGCCGAGGATTCCAGCGAGGGCTCGAAGGCGTTCGGCAAGATCTACCGCGATGCGGTCAAGGTCGCGCCTGACAACCAGAGCTCCTGGACGTTCGATGCGATCAACGTGTTGTCGGCTGCGATCAACAAGGCAGGTTCCACCGATCCCGCCAAGATCCGCGAAGCCATCCTGGCGACCAAAAAATTCGCAGGCGCCGAGGGCGAATATAATTTCGACCAGAACGGCGACGGTCTTCACGGCTACAACATCGTGAAGAACGACAAGGGGAATATCGTCTTCGACAAGCACATCGAGTTCAACGACTGACGCTGAATTGTCCTCCCCGATTCGGATCGGGGAGGTCAAACGTCATTCAGTGGACGAATCTGACCCTCCAACAGAAGCTTGTCATGGATCTCGCCCTACAACTGCTCTTTACCGGCATCGGTATCGGCGCCGTCTACGCGCTGGTCGCGCTCGGCTTCGTGCTGATCTTCCGTGCCACCAATGTGGTGAATTTCGCCCAGGGCGAATTCTCCATGGTCGCGGCCTATCTGATGGTCGTCGCGGTCGAGGCCGGTCTGCCCTATTGGGCGGCCTTCATCGTCGCGCTGCTCGGCATGGCGCTGCTCGGCGTGGTCTTCAATCTCGGTGTCTATTATCCGCTGCGCCACCGCACCTATCTCCCTGTGATCATCGCCACCATCGGCGCCTCGATCCTGCTGGCGAACTCCGTGCTCGCGATATACGGCCCGCAGCCGCAGGTGCTGCAGGGCTGGTTCGACACGCCCGGCATTCAGCTTGGCCCGGTCTATCTCGACAGCCAGTATCTCCTGATCATCGGCGTCACCATCTGCCTCGTGATCTTCAATTTCTGGTTCTTTGAGAAGACGCTGCTCGGCAAGAAGCTGCAGGCGACCTCGCAGGACAAGGAAATGGCCTCCCTGCTCGGCATTTCCGTCTCCACCATGATCATGATCACCTTCATCTATTCGGCCGTGCTCGGCGGCCTAGCCGGCATTCTGGTCGCGCCCGTGCTGTTCGTCTCGATCCAGATGGGCTCGACCATCGCGCTGAAGGCGTTTGCCGCCACCATCATCGGCGGCTTCGGCGACGTCGCCGGCGCCATCATCGGCGGTCTCGCGCTCGGCGTGATCGAGACGTTTGGGGCGGCCTATATCTCGGTGCCCTACAAGGACGGCTTCGCCTTCCTGGTGCTGATCGCCTTCCTGATCTTCCGGCCGCAGGGCATTTTTGGTGAACGCGTGGCGGAGAAGGCATGAGCGCCCCCAGCGACAACATGCCGATTCCGGCACCCGCCATCCACTCGAAGCCGCTGCTGGTCCGGCATCTGCCGTATTTCATCGGCGCGGCCATCCTGGTCGTGCTCGCGGCCAATATGAACTTCGACGGATACGTTCATAACATCCTGCTCCAGGCGACCACATTCGCGATCGCGGTGTTCGGGCTCTCGGTCGTGCTTGGCCTGTGCGGCCAGATCAATCTGGCGCAGGCCGCGTTCTTCGGGCTCGGTGCCTATGCGGTCGGCATCGGCACGACGGATCTGCAGGTCAGCTTCTGGCTGTGCCTGGTCGGCGGCTGCGTGATCTCGCTGCTGGCCGGCGCGCTCCTGGGCATGTCGACCTTGCGGCTCGGCGGCCATTACCTCGCGATGGTGACGATCTCGTTCCAGCAGATCGTCACGCTGGTGATGATCAACGCGATCTGGCTGACGCATGGTCCCGACGGCGTCTCCAACATCAAGCGTCCTGACCTGTTCCAGAGCTCGCAGAGCTATCTCGCCTTCTGCGTCGCGATGCTGGCGATCGTCGGCTATCTGGTCTGGCATCTCTCCGATACCAAGCTTGGCCGCGCCATGCGGGCGGTGCGCGACAACGAGCTCGCGGCCGGCGTCAACGGCATCGACGTCTTCCGCACCAAGATCTACGCGTTTGCGCTGTGCGCGCTGCTCGGCGGGCTCGCGGGTGGATTGTTCGCCGGCGGCTTCGCCTATGTCAGCCCCGATCAGTTCTCCTTCGCGGAATCGATCGTGTTCCTGACCATGTCGCTGCTCGGCGGCGTGGCCTCGCCGATCGGCTCTGCGATTGGCACGGGTCTCCTGATTCTGATCCCGGAATGGCTGCGCTTCCTCAAGAGCGTGCCGGGCCTGTACCTCGCGATCTACGGCCTGTTCGTGATCCTGATCATCCGCTTCATGCCCGACGGAATCTGGGGCTTTGTCGCGGATGCCTTCACGCGCTGGCGCGCCAAGATCAAGACACCGCCGGCAGCCGCGGCCTTGCAGCTCAAGCCCGCGACGGTCGGCGGCGACGTCGTGCTCGAAGTGACGGGGCTCTCGAAATATTTCGGAGGCCTCAAGGCTGTCGACGGCGTCGACATCGCCGTGAAGCGCGGCGGCGTGCATGCGCTGATCGGGCCGAACGGCTCGGGCAAGACCACGACGCTCAACGTGCTCTCGGGCCTTTACGTGGCGACCGCCGGCAAGATCGTGCTCGACGGCACCGACATCACCCACATGCCGCCGCATCAGCGTACTGCGTCGGGCCTCGGCCGCACGTTCCAGAACATCCGCCTGTTCCGTTCGATGACGGCGCTGGAGAATGTCGAGATCGGCGCCGAGCGGCCCGGCAATACCATGGTCGGGAAGGGCGATGACGCGCTGACCGAGCGTGCGATGGAAGCGCTCACCTTCGTCGGCCTCGGCAGCCGCGCCAACGAGCTGATTTCGAGCTTCTCCTACGGCCATCAGCGCCTGATCGAGATCGCGCGTGCGCTGGCGTCGAACCCGACGCTGCTCTTGCTCGACGAGCCCGCGGCCGGCCTGAACTCGACCGAGAAGCTCGAGCTGCACGAGCTGCTCAAGCGCATCGCCGCACAGGGGTTGACGATCCTGATCATCGATCACGACATGACGCTGGTCTCGGAAGCAGCCCAGCACATCACCGTGCTCAACTTCGGACGCCGCATTGCGGACGGCGAATCCATGGCCGTGCTGCGTCATCCCGACGTCGTCTCCGCCTATCTCGGGAGCGAATGATGCCGTTGCTGGAAATCCGCAATCTCGTGGTGCGCTACGGCGAGATCGAAGCGCTGCGCGGCGTCACCTGCGCCGTCGAAGAGGGACAGGTGGTGACGCTGCTCGGCGCCAACGGCGCCGGCAAGTCGACGACCTTGCGCGCGATCTCGGGGCTCGCAAAACCAACGTCGGGCGACATCCTGTACGACGGCAAGTCGATCGCGGGGCTCGGCCCGGAAGCGATCGTCCGCATGGGTATCAGCCACGTGCCGGAAGGCCGCCGCGTCTTCCCCGGGCTGACGGTGAAAGAGAACATCATGCTCGGCGCGTCCAACCGCCGGGCCGCGACCTCGGAGATCTCGCGCGAGGCGGATGCGATGTTCGATCTGTTCCCGGACATCCGCAAGTTCACCAACGCGCTCGGCTGGACGCTGTCCGGCGGCCAGCTTCAGATGGTGGCAGTCGCGCGCGGGCTGATGGCAAAACCGCGGCTGTTGCTGCTGGATGAACCGTCGCTTGGGCTTGCGCCGGTCATCGTGCAGGCCGTGTTCAAGATCATCTCCGAAATCCGCCGCAACACGACGGTGCTGCTGGTCGAGCAGAACGCGCGCATGGGCCTGTCGGTCGCCGACTACGGCTATGTGCTCGAGACCGGCCGTATCGTGCTCGGCGGCAAGCCCGACGAGCTCTGGGGCAACGAGGCCATCCGCGCCGCCTATCTCGGTGGCCATGCCAAGGTGAGTGCGTAGCCGGGAGGGTTCCGTCCAGGGTCCCAATCCGGGTCCCCTTGCCGGACGGCACCCGGGCGGCGATAGTGTCGCCGCCCGCGAGGCCCGCACCCAGTGGGCGAGCGCATAGGTCTTGCGTCATCGCGAGCGTAGCGCGGCGGCCCGGTTCGCGGTAACAGCAAGGGTGTGCCGTCGCGGCGCTCGGCTGGTGACGACGGTCCAAACAGCGCGGTCCAAAAAACACGCGTCCAAACAACGAAGAAGGAAGGCAACGTGGCGAACAAGGTCAAGGAAATCTGGAAGTCGGGCAAGGCCGTGGTCAACGCGTGGCTCGCCATTCCCTCCGGCTTCTCCGCCGAGATGATCGCGCAATGCGGCTTCGACAGCGTCACCGTCGACATCCAGCACGGCGTGCAGGATTATCAGTCGATGGTGCAGTGCTTCCAGGCGATGGACAAGCATCCGGTGACCCCGATGGTCCGCGTGCCCTGGAACGAGCCCGGCATCATCGGCAAGGTGCTCGACGGCGGCGCCTATGGCGTGATCTGCCCGATGGTCAACACGGCGCAGGAAGCCAAGAACCTCGTTTCCTATTCGAAATATCCGCCGAAGGGCGTCCGCTCCAACGGCCCGATCCGCGCCGGCATGTACGGCACCGCGGGTTCCTACCAGAAGACGGCCAACGACGACATCGTGCTGCTGCCGATGATGGAAACCAAGACCGCGGTCGAGAACATGGAAGCGATCTTCGACGTCGAGGGCATCGACGGCGTCTATATCGGTCCGTCCGATCTCGGCTTCTCCTACGGCCTCGAGCCGAAGCTCGACCGCACCGAGCCCGAGATCCTCGCGATCTACGACAAGATCATCAAGGAGTGCAGCAAGCGCGGCCTCAACGCCGGCATCCATTGCAGCGGCGCCGAAGGTGCGGCGCGCGCCATCAACATGGGCTTCAGGCTGGTGACGCTCTCGAACGAGGTCGGCCTGATGACGACCTACGCCAAGATGCAGGTCAACGCGACCCGCAAGGATTCGGGCGGCAAGGCGTAACAACTCGCGAATGGCGAATAGGGAGTGGCGAATAGTGCTATTCCCTTTTTCCATTCGCCACTCACCATTCGCTACTCGCCTCCGAAGGAGACTCTCATGACCATCAGCCCCGTCATCCGCCTGCATCCCGCTGATGGCGTGCTGATCGCGCGCGCGAGCCTGCCGCCGGGGACGGTGGTCGCCGACGGCGTGACCACGGTCGAGCGCATTCCCTCCGGCCACAAGGTCGCGATCAAGCCGATCGCGGTGGGCGAGCCCGTCATCCGCTACGGCCAGATCATCGGCTTTGCGACGGCGCCGATTGCGCCGGGCCAGCACGTGCATGTGCAGAACATCGGCATGGGCGATTTCGCCAAGGACTACGCTTATTGCGCCGACGTCAAGCCGACGCCGAACTTCGATCTGCCGGCGACTTTCGAGGGCATCCGCCGCCCGGACGGCCGCGTCGCCACGCGCAACTATATCGGCATCCTCACCTCGGTGAATTGCAGCGCGCATGTCGCTAGCCTCGTCGCCGACGTCTTTAAGAAGAATCCCTTCACCGGCGACAACCCGCTCGCCGACTTCCCCAATGTCGACGGCGTGGTCGCGCTAACCCACAAGACCGGCTGCGGCATGACGCAGAACGAGCCGCTGGCGCTGCTCCGCCGTACGCTCGGCGGCTATGCACGGCATGTCAATTTCTCCCACGTCATCGTGCTTGGGCTGGGATGCGAGGTGAACCAGATCGGCGGGCTGATGGAAGAGCAGAAGCTCGCCGGCCGTCTGCGCGCGATGGACATCCAGGAAGTCGGCGGCACCCGCAAGACGGTGGAGGCCGGCATTGCCTTCGTGCGCGAGGCGCTCGCCGACTCCAACGAGGTCAAGCGTGAGACTGTCGCCGTGAGCGAGCTCACCGTGGCGCTGCAATGCGGCGGCTCGGACGGCTATTCCGGCGTATCGGCCAATCCGGCGCTGGGAGCTGCCAGCGATCTCATCGTGCGTCACGGCGGCACCGTGATCCTGTCGGAGACGCCCGAGACCTACGGCGCCGAACATCTGCTGACACGCCGCGCCGTCAGCCGCGAGGTCGGCGAGAAGCTCGTCGATCTCATGCGCTGGTGGGACGAATACACCGAGCGCGAGGGCGCCGAGATGAACGCCAATCCGAGCCCCGGCAACAAGGCCGGCGGCCTTACCACCATCCTGGAAAAATCGCTCGGCGCGATGGCCAAGGCCGGCACCACCAATCTGGTTGACGTGCTCCGCTACGCCGAGCCGGTGACCAAGCGCGGCTTCGTGTTCATGGACACGCCCGGCTACGATCCGGTCGCGGCCACCGGTCAGGTCGCCGGCGGCGCCAACCTCGTCTGCTTCACCACCGGCCGCGGCAGCGTGTTCGGCTGCAAGCCCGCGCCCTCGATCAAGCTCGCCACCAACACGCCCATGTACAAGCGCATGGAAGAGGACATGGACGTCAATTGCGGCACCATCCTCGAAGGCGAGGAGAGCGTGCAGGACTGCGGCCAACGCATCTTCGATCTCATCCTGAAGACCGCGTCCGGCCAGCCGACCAAGAGCGAAAGCTTTGATTTCGGCGGCGCCGAGTTCGCGCCCTGGGTGCTCGGCGCGACGATGTAATGGGGCTGGTGGCGAATAGGGAATTTGAGCATTTCCGCAACCGCTCGCTGGACCCATCGGTCTAAGCACCCGCGCTCGTCAGGCCTTCGATTCATCCACCTTTCCAAAATTTATCGCTTTGTCCGCGGTGTTCAGGTCTTTTGGGGGAGCTTGTCCCAGACTTAGCGCAACATCGCTAGAATGATCGACAATTGCACTGAGCAGCAATACAACTTCATCTCGCTCGATCGGCGACATGAGGGAGTCAGCATGACAACGCCAGCCCAATCCGCGAGGATGGCAATTGTAATTTATAGTTTGGCAATTACCGGAGTACTGATCGTTTGTCTTATCTTAGCGCAACCTCTCGGAATGCGATTTGACTATGGCCAAGAGCAAAACCTGAGGCTGATCGATATCGTTCTGCCAACCTTCTTCGGTTACCTAGGAGCCGCTTCTCATTTTTTGTTCAATGCGAATCGCGGCCGAGACGTTGACCCCCAAAACGTTGGTATGATGAGATTGTTAGTCCATGGACCTTTTTTGATTTTTATCGCGGCAGTCTCGGCTCTTTTTCTTGCACATTATCTATCGCATCGGCCGCTGGCTACGAATGAACCGCGCATTGATCGAATGGATTTCAATTCGCTAAGTCGATATCTATCGGTTTGCTTGGGCTTACTTGCGGCTACCGTTAGTATCATTTCAAGTTACCTTTTTGGCGCGCCTCCAGCGAAAGACGAGGTTGGCAGTGGTAGTTAAAACAAGCCGGCTTTTACTTCTTTTCTCAATCTTATTTCTTGTCCCTTACGTTGTTCGCGCGGATTCGACGTGGCCGTTGAAAGTGGATTGGGAAGGCCAAACGATTCTTTTCGCGCACAACCAGATATCGCTAGAGTTTGGGCCTGAGGACGTTCCCATCTGGAGGGACCAATCGGCGAAGGGATTGCAAAAAATCGATTGCTATTTTGCAGACATGAAGGCGGCTTGCTTCAAGCTGACGGGCCGGCCGAAACGCGACTACGATTATGGAGATGGTCTCGCGTTCGTGAGGCCGATTGCAGTTCTTTCTTATTTTTACGGTCCTGGCGAGCCTAACTGGGATAAAGTTAGGAACACGAAATACCTTGCGAGCCGAAAGCCGTTCGCGCCGCGGATTCTGTCTTCAAAGGAAAGGACAGAACTTCCTGAACACACCGTTGTTCTTGGCCACGAGAGCCAATCTCACGTTTTTGCTCCTGCGGATCAGGCGATTGGCGGAATGGATGCGCTCGAATTTTGGAAAGAACAAGTAGGCAAGCGACCCAACCGGCAATGCCTGGAAGTGCAAGATTTTTGTTCGGTTGTTGTTCATGGCGACCGGAAAGGCAGCGAGGCGTACGCGTATTGCTCAATCATGAACTCTCCGATCGGGCTTGGGTTTCCTTTCAACTGCAACGTCGTTGCATACGAAGAAAAGGGTGGCTGGTATGTGCTAAGTTACGACACGCCTCAAATCAGAGAAGGCGGAGCCGCGTTTGGTGCAGATTGTGAATTCGAAACTAAGATGTCTCTTGATGATGTATTAGCTAATTTTCAAAGTATCATGAAGAATGGCATTACGAACATCGACCTGAAGGAGTTTTCGAGAAAGAAACAGGAGGTATCTGTCGCTGGAAAAAACTTGGCCACGCCTTCAAAGTTCTTTGCTGGATACTATGATAACGCCTATGCGGTTTATACCGTGAAGGTCGCAGAAGCCGACCCTTACCACAAGAGAAGCGTGTCAATTGGAGGGCTGTTCAATTTGCTGATAAGTGTCGAACCTTCCGACCGGTCCAAGGACTATCGAGATATTGGCGACGGAAACAGCGACAGTGATCTCGAATGGTTTCAAAACCAAGTCCTTGCGATCATCAAGCACGACTTGGGACAAAAGTTGCGCCTTAAGATGACATGCGAGGTTCAGCCCATACAGTAATCGTCGTTGCGGAAACCGTTCGCTTATCAAAACTCGCGTTGAATTTGCTTTATCAAGTCCGCTCCACCACCGGTCCGGACCTCGCCGCTTCATTGGGCTCCTCGCCCGTGCCGTAGGCACCCTTTGCCCGTTGTTAATGCTTGATCGAGGTCACCAGCGGTGTTCTGCTCAAAAAAGCTGCTGGAGTACCGCACCCCGTGTCGATCTACGTCGCATTGCACCACGTCACGCACTACAAATACGACCGCCCGATCGATCTGGGACCGCAGACCATCCGCCTGCGGCCGGCGCCGCATACGCGCACGCCGATCCTGAGCTATTCGCTCAAGGTCACCCCGGCCAATCACTTCGTGAACTGGCAGCAGGATCCGTTAGGTAACTGGATTGCGCGTTACGTCTTCCCGGAGAAGACGACCGAGCTGAAGATCGAAGTCGATTTCACGGCACAGATGACGACGGTCAATCCGTTCGACTTCTTCGTCGAGCCTTATGCCGACAGCTTTCCGTTCGAATACCCGAAAGACCTCAAGGCCGAGCTGGCGCCGTATCTCGAGACCATCAAGCCCGATCCCGCCTTCGCGAAATATCTCGCCTCGATCCCGCGCGAAGCGCCGAACACGGTCAACTTCCTGGTCGATCTCAATCGCGAGTTGCAGCAGAAGATCAACTATGTCATCCGCATGGAACCCGGCGTGCAGACGCCGGAGGAGACGCTCACCTCCAGCGCCGGTTCGTGCCGCGACTCCGCCTGGCTCCTGATCCAGACCTTCCGCCATCTCGGCCTCGCCGCGCGCTTCGTGTCCGGCTACCTGATCCAGATCCGCCCCGACATCGATCCGATCGAGGGGCCGCCGGAGGTGGAGAACGACTTCACCGATCTGCACGCCTGGGCCGAGGTCTATCTGCCGGGTGCTGGCTGGATCGGGTTCGACGCAACGTCCGGCATGCTCGCGGGCGAGGGGCATATCCCGGTTGCCGCCACGCCGCATTATCGTTCGGCCGCCCCGATCTCCGGCGGTGCCGGTTTTGCCGAAGTCGAGTTCTCTTTCGACATGAGCGTCCGGCGCATCCGCGAGGCGCCGCGCATCACAAAGCCGTTCTCCGACGATTCCTGGACGCGGCTCAACGATCTCGGCGAGCAGGTTGATGGCGATCTTGCCGCGCAGGACGTGCGGCTCACCATGGGCGGCGAGCCGACCTTCGTCTCGGTCGACGATCTCGAAGCGGCGGAGTGGAATACGGAAGCGGTGGGCCCGACCAAGCGCGCGCTTGGCGACGATCTGATCCGCCGCCTGCGCGATCGCTTCGCGCCGGGCGGTCTGCTGCATTACGGCCAGGGCAAATGGTATCCAGGCGAGAGCCTGCCGCGCTGGGCGTTCGGTCTGTACTGGCGCAAGGACGGCGTGCCGATCTGGAAGAATGGCGACCTCATCGCCAAGATCGAGAATCCCAAGCGCGCCGTGACCGAGGACGCCGAAGACTTCATGGAGGGCACGGCGGCGCGGCTCGGACTCGATCCCGGCTACATCATTCCGGCCTATGAGGATACCGCCTACTGGCTGCTCAAGGAGGCCGAGCTTCCCGTCAACGTCGATCCCTCCGATTCCAAATTGTCCAATCCGGAGGAGCGCGCGCGCATGGCGCGGGTGTTCGATGAGGGCCTTCGCAAGCCACGCGGTTTTGTGCTGCCGGTGCAGCGCTGGAACGCGCCGCCGCGCTGGCGCAGCGAGCGCTGGCAACTCCGGCGCAATCATTTGTTCCTGATGCCGGGCGATTCCCCTCTCGGCCTGCGCTTGCCGATCGGCTCGCTCGGCTACGTCCCGCCCGGTGAATATCCCTACATCGTCGAGCAGGACCCGATGGAGGCGCGCGGCAAGCTGCCGGTGTTCACGCTCCCGGAGCGCCCGAAGGCGCAGCCGTCGCGGGTCGCGCCCGAGAAGCTCAATACGTCTATTCCGGTCCGCACGGCGCTGTCGATCGAAGTCCGCGACGGCGTGATCTGCGCCTTCATGCCGCCGGTCGAGCGCATCGAGGATTATCTCGAGATGATCGCGGCGGTCGAAGCCACCGCCGAGGAGATGCAGCTCCAGGTCCATGTCGAGGGTTATGCGCCGCCATTCGATCCGCGCATCGAGGTCATCAAGGTGACGCCTGACCCCGGCGTCATCGAGGTCAACGTTCAGCCGGCAAAGAATTGGCGCGAGGCGGTCGACATCACCGTCGGGCTCTATGAGGATGCCGGCAAGATACGCCTCGGCGCGAACCGCTTCCTGGTCGACGGCCGCCACACCGGCACCGGCGGCGGCAATCACGTCGTGGTCGGCGGCTCAAGCCCGCCGGATTCGCCGTTCCTGCGCCGGCCTGATCTTTTGAAGAGCCTGGTGCTGTACTGGCAGCGGCATCCGTCGCTGTCCTATTTCTTCTCCGGCCTCTTCATCGGCCCGACCAGCCAGGCGCCGCGCATCGACGAGGCCCGCCACGACAGCATCTACGAGCTCGAGATTGCGCTCTCGCACGTGCCGCCGCCGGGCTACCAGACGCCGCTGTGGTTGGTCGACCGGCTGTTCCGGCATCTGCTCGTCGACATCACCGGCAACACCCATCGCGCCGAGATCTGCATCGACAAGCTCTATTCGCCGGATGGTCCCACCGGCCGGCTCGGTCTCGTCGAATTCCGCGCGCTCGAAATGCCGCCGGATCCGCGCATGTCGCTGGCGCAGCAGCTCCTGATCCGCGCGCTGATCGCAAAGTTCTGGCGTGAGCCGCAACATGGCAAGTTCGTGCGCTGGGGCACCGCGCTGCATGATCGCTTCATGCTGCCGCATTTCATCTGGGAAGATTTTCAGGACGTGCTGTCCGAGCTCAAGAGCTCCGGCTATCCGTTCGAGCCGGAATGGTATCTGGCCCAGCTCGAATTCCGCTTCCCCGCCTTTGGCCGCATCCATCATGGCGGCGTGACGCTGGAGCTGCGCCAGGCATTGGAGCCCTGGCATGTGCTCGGCGAGGAGGGCTCGGCCGGCGGCACCGTGCGCTATGTCGACTCGTCGGTCGAACGGCTCCAGGTCAAGGCCGAAGGTTTCATCGAGGGGCGCCACGTCGTCACCTGCAACGGCCGCCGCCTGCCGATGACGTCGACCGGACGCTCGGGAGAAGCCGTGGCCGGCGTCCGTTTCAAGGCCTGGCAGCCGGCCTCCGGCCTGCACCCGACCATTCCGGTCCATGCGCCCTTGACCTTCGACCTGATCGATACCTGGAATGGCCGCTCGCTCGGCGGCTGCGTCTACCACGTCGCCCATCCCGGCGGCCGCAGCTACGACACCAAGCCGGTCAACACCTACGAGGCCGAGGCGCGGCGGCTGGCGCGCTTCCAGGACCACGGCCATACCCCAGGTCCCATGCAGCCGCCGCCCGAGGAACGCACAAATGAATTCCCGCTGACCCTCGACTTGCGGACACCGCTCCTGCAATGAGTATGATGGAGGGGCAGGGAGAGGCGCATGGGCGAGGGCGCAGCCGAACAGGACAAGGCGGGTAAGGCGCCAGGACAACGCGAAAGCCAGCGCGAAGGCCAGCGCCGGCTCGCGCAATGGGTCCGCGACTATCGCCGCCTGCCCGGCATCCCCGACGAGTTTCTGGGGCCTGACGGTGCCCCGCGCGCGGTCTGGAGCCGATTCTTCGATGCCTTCGGCGCCCTCGCGCCTGACGAGGTCGAGCGGCGCTTCGGCATGGCCGACCGTCACCTCCGCGAGGCCGGCGTTACCTACCGCGCCCCCGGCGACACCGCCGACCGGCCGTGGTCGCTCAGCCATCTGCCGCTGCTGATCGACGAGGCCGACTGGAAGCAGCTCTCCGCCGGTATCACCCAGCGCGCCGAGCTTTTGGAGCTCGTGCTGCGCGACATCTATGGCGAGGGCCGGCTGGTCGCGGAAGGCGCGCTGCCTGCGGGTGCGATCGCCGGCAGCCCCGAATATCTGCGTCCCGTCTGCGGTGTGCCGCCGCCGGGCGGGCGCTACCTCTCGCTCTATGCCGCCGATGTCGGCCGCGGGCCCGACGGCCGCTGGTGGGTGCTCGGCGATCGCACGCAGGCGCCGTCAGGCGCGGGTTATGCGCTCGAAAATCGCCTGGTGCTGTCGCGTGCCTTCTCCGATCTCTACAAGTCGATGAACGTGCCGCGCGTCGCGCCGTTCTTCGAGGCGTTTCGCGACTCGCTTCGCGCGCGCGCCGATCGCGACGAGCCGCGGATCGGCGTGCTCTCGCCCGGCAGTTTCAGCGAGACCTATTTCGAGCACGCGACGTTGGCGCGCTATCTCGGCTTCCTCCTGGTCGAGGGTGACGATCTCGCCGTCAGCGACAATCGCGTCCACATCCGCACGGTCGCAGGATTGAAGCGGCTCGACGTTCTGCTGCGTCGCGTCGATTCCAACTCGCTCGATCCGCTCGAGCTCGACGCCTCCTCGCATCTCGGCGTGCCGGGCCTGATCGACGTGCTGCGCAAGGACGGCGTCGTCGTCGCCAACATGCCGGGCTCGGGCGTGCTGGAGGCGAGGGCGCTGCTCGGCTTCCTGCCGGCGCTCAGCCGTCGCCTGCTTGGCGAAGAGCTGAAGATGCCGCACATCGCGACCTGGTGGTGCGGGCAGAAGTCGGCGCGCGACGAGGTGCTGTCGCGGCTCGACCAGGTCGCGGTCGAAGGCGCCTATCGGCGCGGCGTACCCGGCTTCGAGCGCAACGGCCCGGTGCTCGCGAGCGAGCTCGACGCCGCCGGACGCCAGCGCCTGACCGATGCCATCGGCGCGCGCGGCATGGACTATGTCGGCCAGGAGGTGGTGCGCCTGTCCACCATGCCGGTGTGGGAGCAGGGGCAGATCACGCCGCGTCCTTTCGTGCTCCGCGTGTTCGCTGCCGCAACGCCCGAGGGCTGGGCCATCATGCCCGGCGGGTTCTGCCGAATCGCCGAGCAGGCGGATGCGCGCGCGGTGTCGATGGGCGACGGCGCCCGTGCCGCCGACGTCTGGGTGGTCTCGGAGAAGAAGGTCTCGACCGCGTCGCTGCTGCCGGCGACTGACAAGGTTCGCATTCGTCGCATCGCCGGCGTGCTGCCGAGCCGCGCCGCCGACAATCTGTTCTGGCTCGGCCGCTATCTCGAACGCGCCGAAGCGACGCTTCGGCTGGTGCGTGCGCTGGGCTCGCCGAGCGGGCCCAACAAGGGCACCGCGGCCTCGCTGCAATCGGCCGAGCGGATCCAGCGCCTGCTGGTGACCTGGGGCGCGATCTCGCAGACCTCGCGCGCGGCACCGGGGCGCATCGTCGCCGAAGCCCTGCAGAGCCCGGAGCGTTTCGGTTCGGCGCTGTCGCTGGTGCGCTCGGCGCAGCGCACCGCGACCTCCTTGCGCGAGCGGCTGTCGCCCGACGCCTGGCAGGTCATCACCGAGATGGCCGATCGGCTCTCCTACGAGGTCGAGGACGACGACAGTGTGTTGAGCGCGGCCGAGCTGACCTTGCAGGAGCTTGCGAGCTTTGCAGGCCTTGCGCAGGAGAACATGAATCGCGCCGCCGGCTGGCGCTTCCTCGATGTCGGCCGCCGCACCGAGCGGGCCATCAACACGGCACGTTTTGCGCGACAGTTCGCTTATGACGAGGCGGGCGACGAGGACCTCGATATCCTGCTGACGCTGGTCGATTCCCAGATCACCTATCGCTCGCGCTATCTGCTGGCGCCGATCCTGGCGCCGGTGCGCGACCTTGCCGTGCTCGATCCCTACAATCCGCGTTCGGTGGCGTTCCAGGTGACGACCTTGAACGAGCATATCGCGGCACTACCAAGCCTGAAGGAGCACGGCCTGATCGAGCAGCCGCAGCGGCTTGCGGTCGCGGTGCAGTCCATGCTCGCGACCGCCGAAGCCGAGAAGCTCGAGGTCAAGACCCTGTTCGCCCTGGAGCAGGATCTGCTCAGCCTCGCCGAGGCGATCGGGCTGCACTACTTCCCGCACGGCACCAATGCGAGCCGGCCGGAAAAGCTGACGGGGCTGGCGTGATCTACGACATAAGGCACGTCACCACCTACGAATATGAGAGCCCGGTCAGCTTCGCCCGCTGCACGCTGCGGCTCGAGCCGAGGGACGGCAACGGCCAGGAGCTGATCTCGCACAAGATCGAGATCCGTCCGCGTCCGTCCGAGCGCAACGTCCGCCGCGATTTCTTCGGCACGCTGACCGAAAGCATCGTGATCGAGGCCGCGCATCGCAATTTGCGCATCGATTCGCGCTCGCGTGTCTCGGTCTCCCGGAAGCCACCGGCGCGCGACGCCGCCAGCCCGTCCTGGGAGAGCATCCGCGACATCGCGTTTGAAGCGACGAGCCTCGGGCCGTCCTCACCGGTCGGCTATGTCTTTGCCAGCCCGCTGGTGCCGGTGCTGCGTCCCGTCAGTGCCTATGCGGCCGAGAGCTTTGCGTCAGGTGCGGGCATCCTCGCCGGCGCGGTCGATCTCATGCATCGCATCCGCACCGAGTTTCGCTACGACCCCAAGGCCACCGTGATCTCGACGCCGCTCAACGAGGTCTTCGACCAGCGCCACGGCGTCTGCCAGGATTTTGCTCATGTGATGATCGCGGGGCTGCGCGGGCTCGGTTTGCCTGCCGCCTATGTCAGCGGTTATCTGCGCACCATTCCGCCCGCGGGCCAGCCGCGCTTGCAGGGCGCGGACGCGACGCACGCCTGGGTGTCGCTGTGGTGCGGGGCGGAGCTCGGCTGGATCGACTTCGATCCGACCAACGATCTCTTGGTCGCCAACGATCACATCGTCCTGGCGGTCGGCCGCGACTTCTCCGATGTGTCCCCCGTGGACGGCATCATCGTCGGCTCGCGGAAGCAGAAGCTTGGCGTTGCCGTGGACGTGCTACTGGTGGAGTGACCGTAGTTTCACTGTGTCCGCTTTGTGAATAAACGCGTCTCGATGCAAAGAATTTGTTTCGGTCTGTTGCTATCATGTGGCGAATAGCCGTTCATTAAGCTTCTGTTAAGTCTACCCGGCGACATCTTGGCTCAACATTATTGCTGACGCCGACGCTGCGGATCTCCTCGGCGAGGCTCCCGGCGGGGATTCCATGACTGCGACTTCGATGGCCCTCGCGCTGCCGGACGCCGGCATGCCGAGCTTAGCTGACTTGCTGCGCGCGGGTCGCGAGCACTACCGGCGTGGCGAAATCAGGCACGCGATCGCCGTCTTTCAGGTCGGGCTCGCGCGTGCGGCCACGGCGTCGATCGGTGTCGCGGTCGATTGTGTTGCCGATCTTCATGCCGCTCTCGCCAATGCCTTCATGCTCTGCGACGACATCGCGTCAGCGGGGGAGCACTACAAGGCGGCCTTGCGCATCGCGCCGCATCTCGTTGCCTGCTGGTGCAATCTCGGCATCGTGCATCAGCGCAGCGGCCAGACGCAGGACGCGATTGCGCTTTACCTGGAGGCGCTGCGGCGCAATCCGGGCCACCGGCCGTCGCGTACGAATCTGGTCCAGGCGCTGGTCGCAACCCGGCAGTTCGTAATCGCGAAGACGCTGCTGCTCGAATTGCTCGAGGAGACGCCGGAGGATGCCGACCTGCGCAGCCAGCTTGGCAAGGTCTGCTTCGAGCTTGGCGAGACCGAGGAGGCTGTGGCGCAGTTCGAGCAGGCCGTGGTGCTCGCGCCCGGACAGGCCGAGAATTTTTACTGGGTCGGGGCGATCCGTCAGGTGCGGGGCGAGCAGGAAGCGGCACAGGCCGCCTACGCCCACGCCGCGCAAGTGCATCCGATCCTGCGCAGGCAAGCCACCAAATCGCCGCCGGCGTTTCGGGCGCTGGCGTTGTTTGCACCCTTCGTCGGCAATACCCCGGTCGAATTCCTCTTCAGGGATTGCGCCTACCAGACCAGCATCCTGTCGCTGCTGCCCGGCAGCGAGCCGGATCTCGCGCTGCTCGCGCGCGAGGCGGACGTCGTCGTCAACCTTGTCTCCGACGCCGATCAAGGCGCGGCGGTGCTTCCGCTCGCCACCGCGATCGCGCACAGCCTTGGCAAGCCGGTCGTCAACGATCCCGCAAAAATCCAGAACACCACGCGCGACGCCACGGCTTTGGCACTCGCCGACGTCGAGGGCTGCCGGGTGCCGCGCACGATCCGCGTCGCGGCCGGCGAGGGGCTTCCCGACGGCCTCAAGCTTGTCTTTCCGCTGCTGGCGCGTCAGGCCGGAATGCATGGCGGCGACGTCTTCGAGAAGCTCGATGACGCCGCGGCGCTGATCGCGTTCCTCGCGGCCCACGCCGACCATGACCGCTACGTGATCGATTATCTCGACTATCGCTCCGCCGACGGCTTCTTTCGCAAATACCGGTTCTTGTTCATCGGCGCGGACATCCTGCCTTATCATCTGGCGATCGGAGACGACTGGAAGCTCCATCGCGATGCCACCGACATGGCGCATCACGCCTGGATGCAGGACGAGGAGGAGCGTTTTCTGCGCGCGCCCGAGCAGGTGTTCGGGCCGGCCCACTATGAGGCGTTGCGAGTCATTCGCGATCGCATCGGTCTCGATTATTTCGGCATCGATTGCGGTCTCGACCGGGACGGGCATCTGGTCGTGTTCGAGGTCAATGCCTCCATGCTGGTGCACGACCAGAATCCGGAATTTCCTTACAAGGACCCGTACATCCGCAGGATCAAGGTCGCGTTCGACGGGATGCTCGCGCGCTTCGCACGAGGGAATTGACGCCGCCGACCGCAACGCGGTGCAGGCGTCTTAGCCCGATCGCGGTGGGTGCCCACCTCGCGCACCGTCCTTCCTCACAAGATGAACAGTCGGCCATTGGCCGGGCTGGCGAGCGCCCGCGCGGCCTGGCCACCGGGTGCACCGAACCGTAACCGCAACCGTGATGCTGCGCGGCGGCGCAATATCATATTTACGTATTTTTGTTGCCGGATTTGGCCAGTCGCCCCAGATTGGGCTATGCTGGAGCCTGCGTCGAGGGCGAGTATGAGGCGTCAGGAGCTTGCGTGGGACATCACCGACAGACGGGGCTGCATCCATGATGACGTTACCGCGACTGGCGGCTGAATCCTTGGAGAAGTTGCTGGGTACGTTCATGCGGCGTCGGTATGACGAGACCACTGCAAGTATAGTCGAGAGCGCAACCCGCACGGCGATGGAATGCATCGGCAACAGCGATGCACTTTACCATAACATCGAGCATACGATGCTGGTGACGCTGGCGGGCCATTCCATCCTCAGTGGTCGAAGCCTCCATACCCACCTGACGGCCGAGGACTACGTCCACGTCATGATCGCCTGTCTCGCCCACGATATCGGCTATGTGCGCGGCCTGTTCGAGGAAGATGACATCGACGGCTTCATCATCGACGCCGCCAATTCCAAGATCTCGTTGCCGCGCGGTGCATCGGACGCCAGCTTGATGACGTATCACGTCGATCGCTCGAAGCTCTATGTGACGCGGCGGTTGCGGCACATTCCAGGGCTTGATCCTGAACGCATCGCCCGCGCCATCGAGGGGACGCGCTTCCCGGCCCGGGAAGGCCAGGAGTATGACGTCGATGCATCGATCCTGCGCGCCGCCGACTTCATCGGGCAGCTCGGCGATCCCAACTATCTGCGCAAGGCCAACGCACTCTATTACGAGTTCGAGGAGGTCGGGATGAACCGCCAACTCGGCTACGACTCGCCGGCCGACATCGTGAACCGCTATCCACAATTCTATTGGAATAGCGTCGCACCGCACATCCAGACCGAGATCGGCTATCTCAACAAGACCGAGATCGGCCGGCAGTGGATTGCCAATCTCTACAGCAACGTGTTCCGCGCCGAACGCGAGATCTCGCTGTCCGGGCCGCAGAGATAAGGGCAGGCAGCGAGCCGCGGCACGAAGTTGGTTCGCAGAGAATTGCTGTAGCCATGCAACAAAAATCCGCCACGACCGACATCCTCGACATCGCCTATCTCGACTACGGCGCGCCGGATGGCTGGCCCTGCATCATGGGCCACGGCTTTCCCTATGACGTGAACGCCTATGCCGAGGCCGCGCCGCTGATCGCGCAAGCGGGCGCGCGGGTGCTGGTGCCGTATTTGCGCGGCTATGGGCCGACGCGTTTTCGCTCCCCTGCGACGCTGCGGTCCGGCGAGCAGGCGGCACTCGGCGCCGATCTCCTCGCCTTCATGGATGCGCTCGGCATCCAGCGCGCCGTCGTCGGCGGCTATGACTGGGGCGGGCGCGCGGCCTGCGTCGTCTCCGTGCTGCATCCCGAGCGCGTGGTCGCGCTCGTCTCCGGCAATTCCTACAACATCCAGAACATCGCCCGTTCCATGGAGCCGGCCTCGCCGCCGGAGGAAGCGGCGCTGTGGTATCAATATCTCTTCCACAACGAGCGCGGCCGCCGCGCGCTCGAGCACAATCGCCGCGGTTTCGCCCGCCAGCTCTGGGCGATGTGGTCGCCGACATGGCCCTTCGACGATGCGACCTTCGAGAAGAGCGCGGCGGCGTTCGACAATCCTGATTTCGTCGATGTCGTGATCCATTCCTATCGCCATCGCTATGCGCTGGTCGAAGGCGATCCCGCCTATGCCGCGATCGAGGCGAAGCTTGCCGCGCAACCGCCGGTCCGCGTTCCCACGATTGCGATCGACGGCGACAGCGACGGCGTCAATTCCGGCACTGCGCATCACGCGCGCAAGTTCGAGGGCTTTTTCGAGCGGCGCGTCTTCGCCGGCGCCGGTCACAATCTGCCGCAGGAGCGTCCCGCCGAGTGGGCCCAGGCCGTGCTCGACGTGCGCAAGGCGGCCGCAAAAGCCTGATTTTCGCGCTCGCAGGAACTTTTCGCTGTCGCCGTCGTCCAATCCTGAGCTGCGCGTTATCCTGCCAGGGAGATGACCATGACCGAGGACAACAAGCCAAGCGGCCCCGACCTGACCACGGGCGTGTCGCTCGCCGAGTTCAAGGACGGCAAGCTGCTCGGTCATGTCGGCGAGGAGGACGTCCTGCTCGTGCAGGCCGGCAGCGAGATCTTTGCGATCGAGCCGTCCTGCAGCCACTACCACGGCCCGCTCGCCGAAGGGCTGGTGGTCGGCGACACCATCCGCTGTCCCTGGCATCACGCCTGCTTCTCGCTTCGCTCCGGCGAGGCGACGCGTCCGCCGGCGCTGAACGCTTTGGCGGTGTGGGACGTCACGCGCGATCGGGACAAGATCACCGTTGCGCGAAAACGCGAGGCACCAAAACCGTCGTCGGCTCATCGCAGCGCGCCGACACCCGAAAAATTCGTCATTGTCGGCGGCGGTGCGGCCGGCTTCGCCGCGGCCGAGACGCTTCGCCGCGAGGGCTTTGCCGGCGCCATCACCATGCTCAGCAGTGACGGCGCGATGCCGGTCGACCGGCCAAACCTCTCCAAGGATTATCTCGCCGGCAGCGCGCCGGAGGACTGGCTGCCGCTGCGGGGCGAGGACGATTATCAGGACGCCGGCATCGATCTCCGGCTCAACACCAACGTCTCCGCGATCGATCCGAAGACGCGCAGCGTGACGCTCGGCAATGGCGACAGGCTGTCGTTCGACCGCCTGCTGCTCGCGACCGGTGCTGAGCCCGTCAAGCTCCAGATCCCCGGCGCCGACCAGTCCCATGTCCACACCTTGCGCTCGGTCGCCGACAGCCGTGCCATCATCAAGGCCGCCGGCAGCGCCAGGCGCGTGCTGGTGATCGGCGCCAGTTTTATTGGCCTCGAGGTCGCGGCGTCGCTTCGGGCGCGCAAGCTCGAGGTGCACGTGGTCGCGCCGGAGGAGCGGCCGATGCAGAGGGTGCTCGGCCCCGAGATGGGCGATTTCATCCGCGCGCTGCACGAGGAGAACGGCGTCGATTTCCACTTGAAGGACACCGTGGAAAAGCTCGAGGGTCATCGCGCGACGCTGAAGAGCGGCGCCGTGATCGAGGCCGACCTCGTCGTGGTCGGCATCGGCGTCAGGCCGCGGCTCGCGCTCGCCGAGCAGGCAGGGCTTGCGGCCGATCGCGGCGTCCGCGTCAGCGAATATCTCGAAACCAGCGCATCCGGCATCTTCGCGGCGGGCGACATCGCGCGCTGGCCCGATCCGCATTCGGGTCAAAACATCCGCGTCGAGCACTGGGTCGTCGCCGAGCGGCAGGGCCAGACCGCGGCGCGCAACATGCTCGGCAAGCGCGAACGCTTCGACGCCGTGCCGTTTTTCTGGAGCCAGCATTACGACGTCCCGATCAACTATGTCGGCCACGCCGAGAGCTTTGACGACATCGCGATCGCCGGCAGCATCAGGGATAAGGACTGCCTGCTCAGATATCGCAAGGACGGCCGTGTGCTGGCGGTCGCCTCAATTTATCGCGATCTCGACAGTCTCAAGGCCGAGCTCGAGATGGAGCGGTCGCGCGCTTGATCTGCGTCAACGCTGGTGGCCGCCGGCCTGATCTGCTGGCTGTCGTCCCGGTGCTATCAGTGCTATCCTGAGATGTGCTTGGGGGCTTAACATGCAGGAGGTGCCGTCATGACAAGCGCTTCGGATACGTCTCCCAACCTCGGCCTGGGCTCAGGCATCGCCGCGCTGCACGCCAAATGGGGCTGGATCGTCGCCCTTGGCGTCGTCTATCTCGTCACTGGCTTCATCGCGCTCGGCAGCATGGTGATGGCCACGGTGGCGAGCGTGCTCGTGGTCGGCGCGATGATGGTCGTCGCAGGGTTCACCGAGGTGATCGGCGCCTTCCAGATGAAGAGCTGGGGCAAGTTCGTGCTCTGGGCCTTGCTCGGCGTGCTCTACATCATCGCGGGCTTCCTGACCTTCGAGAACCCGCTGTTTGCAGCAGCGCTGCTGACCCTGTTCCTCGGTGCCTCGCTGCTCGCCTCCGGCGCGGTGCGGCTGTTTCTCGCCTTCAGCATGAAGCGCGAAAGCCCGTGGGTCTGGGTGGCGCTGTCGGCCATCGTCACGCTGCTGCTCGGGCTCTTGATCCTGGCGCGCTGGCCGGTCAACAGCGTCTACATCCTCGGCCTGTTCCTCGGCATCGACCTGATCATGGCCGGCGCCGGCTGGATCAGCCTGGGCTTCGCCTTGAAGCGGCGCGGCTAGACCACCAGCAACTCGACGCAAGACCATCTTGCGGAACTCCGCTGATCTGACGTGCTGGCAAAAGGCAGCACGCCGCGTGGTCGCCTCGCGCGGACGATGAAGCTCCGGGGAGAAACCATGAAAGCCGCTTTGGTCCTGGCCGCAGCGCTGGCTGCCGCCTGTCTGTCCGCGCCTGCCTTCGCGCAGAAATCCTACGGTCCAGGGGTCACCGACACCGAGATCAAGATCGGCAACACCATGCCCTATAGCGGGCCGGCGTCGCCGCTCGGCATCACCGGGAGGGTGCTCGCCGCCTATTTTGAAGAGATCAACGAGAAGGGCGGCGTCAACGGCCGCAAGCTCAATCTGCTCTCGCTCGACGACGCCTTCTCGCCGCCGAAAACCATGGAAGCGGCACGCCGGCTGGTCGAGGGCGACGGCGTCGCCTTCATCTTCGCGACCATGGGCACGGCGCCGAGCTCGGCGATCGCAAAATATCTCAACAGCAACAAGGTGCCGCAGCTGTTTTTGATCAGCTCGGCCTCGAAGTGGAACGATCCCGCCAACATGCCGTGGTCGATGGCGCTGCCCTGGGCGCCGAACTACACCAGCGAGGCCGCGATCGACGTCGCCTACGCCCGCGCCAAGAACCCGAATGCCCGTTTCGCCGTGCTCTACCAGAACGACGACGCCGGCAAGGAATATCTTCGCGGCGTCAAGGAAGCGCTCGGCACTGACGCCGACAAGGCAATCGCGCTGGCCTCGAGCTTCGAGGTCACCGATCCCACCGTCGACTCCCAGGTGCTGACGCTCGCCAACACCAAGGCTGATGTCTTCATGATCTACTCGGTGACGCCGCGCGCCTGCGCGCAGGCAATCCGCAAGGCCTATGAGGTCGGCTGGCAGCCGACGCGCTTCCTCGCCTCCGGTTGTGCCAACAAGGCGACCGTGATGGCGCCGGCGGGCCTCGATGCCGGCAAGGGCGTGCTGTCGCTCGGCTCGCTCAAGCCGTTCACGGCCGAGCCGAAGGATGATCCGGCAATGTCGGCCTATATCGATTTCATGAAGCGGCGCCTGCCCAATGCCGATATCAACAACGTCGCCGCGCTCTACGGCTATACGGTCGCCGAGGCGCTGGTGGTGGTTCTGAAGCAGTGCAAGGACAATCTGACGCGCGACAACATCATGGCGCAGGCGTCGAACTTGAAGAGCGTGCCGCTGTCGCTGCTGCTGCCCGGCATCACCCTCAACACCACGCCGCAAGATTTTCGCCCGATCAAGGACGGCTATATGCTCCAGTTCGACGGCAACGACTGGATCGTGGCGAGCGAACTGCTGCGCGGGACGTGAGGGGGATGAGCGAGCGACGGAGACGGTGTACCCTCTCCCCTTGTGGGAGAGGGTGGCTTCGCGATAGCGAAGCCGGGTGAGGGGTTTCTCTCCGCGCGTGAACCTCTCGCTTCGGAGCTCGCTGAAGCAACCCCTCATCCGGCGCTTCGCGCCACCTTCTCCCGCAAGGGGAGAAGGGAAGAAGGAGACCCCTATGGATTTTCAACACTCCGCCCGTTCGCTGGAGCTGCAGGAGCGCGTCCGCCAGTTCATGCGGGCGCATGTCGAGCCGGTCGAGGAGCTCTATTACGAGCAGGTGAAACCGGAGGCCGCGCGCTACAAGACGCCGGTCGTCTTGCAAGATCTGAAGCGGCTGGCGCGGGAGCAGGGGCTCTGGAATTTGTTTCTGTCAGGCGAGCACGGTCCAGACCTTACTAATCCAAGCCTGACCAATCTCGAATATGCGCCTGTGAAGGAGATCATGGGCCGCATTCTCTGGGCGCCCGAAGTGTTCAACTGCTCGGCGCCCGATGTCGGCAACGTGGAGGTGCTGGCGAACTACGGCACCAAGGCGCAACAGGAGCGCTGGCTGAAGCCGCTGCTGGAAGGGCGTATCCGCTCGGGCTTCTCGATGACCGAGCCGCAGGTCGCCTCCAGCGATGCCACCAACATCCAGTGCGCGATCACGCGCGACGGCGACGACTACGTCATCAACGGCCGCAAGTGGTTCACTTCGGGCGCGATGAACGAGGATTGCGAGATCCTGATCGTGATGGGCAAGACCGCGCCTGACCATCCCGACCGTCATCGCCAGCAATCCATGATCCTGGTGCCGAAGAATACGCCCGGCGTCCGCATCGTCCGCGACATGCTGACCTACGGCTATGACGACGCGCCGGTCGGCCATCCCGAGATCTTCTACGAGAATGTCCGCGTGCCCGCCGAGAACATGCTGCTCGGCGAAGGCCGCGGCTTTGAGATCGCGCAAGGGCGGCTCGGCCCGGGCCGCATCCATCATTGCATGCGGCTGATCGGCTGCGCCCAGCGCGCGCTGGAATTGATGTGCCAGCGGTCGGTCTCGCGCGTGACCTTCGGCAAGCCGCTCGCCGAACAGGGCTCGGTGCGCGAGGACATCGCCCACTCCTTCTGCGAGATCGCGCAGGCGCGGCTCCTCACGCTGCAAGCCGCCGACAAGATGGACCGCGAAGGCAACAAGGCCGCGCGCGATCTGATCGCCGCGGCCAAGATCGTGGTCCCCAGCATGGCCGCCCGCGTCATCGACCGCGCCATCCAGATCCACGGCGCAGCCGGCGTCTCGCAGGACACCTTCCTCGCCCGCGCCTATGTCTATGCCCGCTTCATCCGCATCGGTGATGGCCCGGACCAGGTCCACCTTGCCGCCGTCGGCAAGGAGCTGATCAAGCGCGGCGGGGTGATAGGGTAGGCGCTACGGCATCTTCGACAGAGGCTCAAAATGGCATTTCGCGTCTTGATCATCGGCGGCACCGGACAGGTCGGCGATGCGGTGGTGCGTGCACTGGCGGCGGAGCCGTCGTGCACCGAAATCGTGATGGTCAATCGCAGATCGGCGTCTCTCAACGCTGGTTCCCGCGTGCGGCAGGTGGTCCTGGATACGGCATCTCCTCAGTTTCCGGCGGAAGTGACCAGGCTTGCGCAGGGCATGGTTGCGCAAGGTGATCCCGTCTACGGGGCGTCCTGTGTCGGCGTCGGCAAAGGCAGCACGAAGTGGAGCGAGGAGGAGCTGACAGCCCTCGAAATCGGCGTCGTCGGCGGCTTTGCGCGCGGTTGTCATGCCGGCGGCATCACGCGGTTTTCGCTGCTCTCGGCTGTGGGAAGCACCGCGAAAAGCAGAATCCGCTATGTGCGAATTATGGGCCTGAAGGAAGAGACAGTCCAAAATATTGGCTTCCAGCGCCTCGCGATGTTTCGCCCCGGAATCATCGCGGGCAATGTTCACACGCCGGGTTACGTCGCCTGGTTGGGGCGTCTTGTTCCCGGACGCTTCGGCACGATCGAGCAGGACGATATTGGGCGCGCCTTTGTCGCTGAATTCATCGACGGTGCGGCCCCGAACGGGATCGTCTATCTCGAAAACGACGCGATGAGGCAGAGGTCTCACGCCCTGACGAGTCGCGACTAAAGTCCCCCTGTTGCAAAACCACGACATGCAAATGTCCTGAAGTTCCGCGCCATTGCGGTTTTCATGGGCGTTACGCAATGGCTCCCACGCGCTGAGCGCGTAAGACTCCGGGGATCAAGACCCAATGACTCCAGAGGTCACGTTGCTGACTCATTCCCTGTCTTAGACGGCGACAACGAAAACACGACGCGGGAACCGCTCAGGTTCTCGCAATGGTTCCGCAGCTCAAGGGTTGGCGCGAATCCGCAAGAGACTGGCGCAAGTGCGAAAACGCTGACGCGTTCGCTTGGCCAAGTTCTGCGGCATCGGGAACCGCACGAAAAATCAAAGGAGATCTGATGGTGTTCCGCTCGAGCGCCGCAATTTGCGGCGCCCTGGTTACGCTTGCCGTGTCCGTTACCGTTGCCCGCAGTGAAACAAGCGGGGTTCATTCAAGCACCGTCGTCGATGCCGCCTGTGGAGATGCGATCGCTGGCGCAGCATCCACGTATAATCCGTTCAAGCCCGGCAAGGAGGAGGGCGGCCCGAGAACAGCCTCCGGCGAGCGTTATGATCCCGAGGTGTGGACAGCCGCGATCAAGACGAGCTTGCGTCGGAAATTTGGCGGGGTTCAGTTCGGAGCGAGACCGAAATTTGCGCTCGTCGAGGCCGTCGGCAAGAAGGTCATCGTCAAGATCAATGATGTCGGGCCGCTCAGGCCCGGTCGCATCATCGATCTCAATGAGCGGACGATGCGCCATTTCGATCCGAGCATGGAGCTTGGAGTGATTCCCGACGTCACGGTCAGGCCGCTGTCCGGCGACGATTGGACGCCTGGGCCGGTTGGATAGCAGCGGCGCTAGCCGCGTTTTCTCCGCGCGTCGTGATGCCGCAGCGCATCGACGATCACCTTGAACGCCGCCGAGTTCTGCCGCGAGGTCGGATAGTAGATGTAGTAGCCGTCGAACTTCGGCGACCAGTCGTCGAGCACGATGACAAGCTCGCCGGACCGGACGTGCGGCGTCACCATGTCTTCGGGAAGATAGGCGATGCCGAAGCCTTTGACGGCGGCTTCGATCATGGCGCGGGAGTCGTTGAAGGTCAGTTGCCCTTCGACGCGCACCCTGAGGTCAGGACCATTCCGGGCGAACTCCCATACGTAATGACCGCCGGCCGCCGCACGCCGCTTGATGCAGACGTGATCGAGAAGATCCTGCGGATGCTTCGGTTTGGGATGCTCTTTCAGATAGGCAGGCGAGGCGACAGCGACCAGCCGCCAATCCGGGCCGACGCGCACCGCGATCATGTCCTTCTCGACGCTCTCGCCGAGGCGGATGCCGGCATCGAAGCCGTCTTCGACGATGTTGCGGAAGGCCGTGTCGAGGCTGAACTCGACCTTGACGTCGGGGTACTTTTTCAGCACCGGCGCCAGCTTCGGCCAGACCACCTTGTCCAGCGCGTGGTCCGAGAGCGTGATCCGGATGGTGCCGGACGGCGTGTCGCGCAACGACATCAGCGCGGCGATATCGCGCTCGATTTCTTCGATGCGCGGTGCGACCGATTGCTGCAGCCGCTCGCCTGCCTCGGTCAGGCCGACGCTTCGCGTCGTGCGCGTCAGCAGCCGCAGTCCCATCTGCGATTCCAGCCGCTTGATGGTGTGGCTGAGCGTCGACTGCACGACGCCCAGCTTCGCCGCGGCCTTGGTAAAGCTGCGCTCGCGGGCGACGGCCACGAAGGCCAGCAGATCGTTGAAATCCTGAGCTGCCATGGCCCGCCACTATTCATGGCCCATATCGATTAATGCAAGCAAATTATATCGGCTAATCGAACGCCGCGCGCGGCTCTATGTGTTGCCATGAACAGCCCCGGGCTTGGGCGCTTTGCGACATACGGAACCCCCATGGACGTCACGACAGATCAGACAACGGCGCAGCCGACGGCCGCATGGAGCGCGGTTTTCGCGGTGTCTCTTTGCGCCTCGACGCTTGTCGCAACCGAGTGGATGCCCGTGAGCCTGCTCACGCCGATCGCGGACGGTCTCCAACTGACCGAAGGGCAGGCCGGGCAAGCCATTTCCATCTCCGGCCTGTTCGCCATCCTCACCAGTCTTTTCATCTCGGCTTCGACGCGCGGGATCGACCGGCGCAGCGTGCTGCTGTGGCTCACGGGCGTGACGCTGGTCTCCGGGGTCGTCGTGGCCTTCACGCCCAACTATTCGGTCTTCATGATCGGGCGCGCTCTGGTCGGCATGGCCGTCGGCGGCTTCTGGTCGATGTCTGCCGCTACGATGATCCGCATCGTGCCGGGCAAGGACGTGCCGCGCGCGCTTGCGGTTCTCAACGGCGGCAATGCTCTGGCCACCACGATTGCCGCGCCTCTCGGCAGCTTCCTCGGCCAGTATATCGGTTGGCGCGGCGCGTTCTTCTGCGTTGTTCCCGTCGCTGCGTTGACCTTTGTCTGGCAACTCCTCACGCTGCCCAGGATGCCGAGCCAGGAGCGTGCAAGCGCGGCAGCCGCCTTCAAGGTCCTGCGTCGCCCCGAGGTGCCGTATGGCATGCTCGCAGCAGCGCTGTTCTTCCTCGGGCAGTTCGCACTGTTCACCTATCTGCGGCCGTTCTTCGAAACGATCACGCGCGTCGATGTCACGACCATTTCGGCGTTGCTGCTCGTGATGGGCGTGGCCGGTCTCGTCGGCACGTCGCTGATCGGGATGATCGTACGGCAACGTCTTTACACGTTGCTCGTGGTCATGCCGTTCGCAATGGCCGCGATGGCAGTCGCCTTCACGGTGTTTGGCAGCTCGCTTGGCGCCACGACGGCGCTGATATTCCTGTGGGGTTTCGTCGGCACCGCGGCGCCCGTCGGCTGGTGGACCTGGCTCAGCAGCGCCCTGCCAGACGACGCGGAGGCGGGCGGTGGTCTGATGGTCGCTGTGGTTCAGCTCGCCATCACAGCGGGCGCTGCGGGCGGCGGCGTGCTGTTCGACGGCAGCGGCTATCGCGCCACGTTCCTGTTCAGCGCCGTCGTCCTCGCGCTCTCGTCGACCGTCATTCTGATCGGAGCGCTGCGTCGCAAGACCGAAGCAGACTCGCAATGCGCCGCGTGCGTGCCGGCGAGCGCCACTCCGTAACGCAACTCAAAGGAGACAACAGATGCAAATTCGGCAAGCAGGCTCCCAACCGTCAACCCGCGCCCCGGCGGAGTACTTCACCGGCACGGTCCGTATCGATCCCCTGTTTCCGGCCGCCGATCCGTCTCGCGTCGCCGGCAATCACGTCACCTTCGAGCCCGGCGCCCGTACGGCGTGGCACACCCATCCGTTCGGTCAAACCCTCATCGTGACGTCGGGCCGCGGCTGCGTGCAGCGTTGGGGCGGCCCCGTCGAAGACATCCGCCCGGGAGACGTGGTGTCGTTCGGGCCTGGTGAGAAACACTGGCACGGGGCGGTGCCAACGACGGCCATGAGCCACATCGCCATCCAGGAAGCGCTCAACGGCAACCCCGTCGATTGGATGGAAAAGGTCACCGACGAGCAATATGGCGCGTCCGCGATCAACGGAGAACAACAATAAAGGCGACCGTCCTCTGCGGCCCAAGGCCATGGTCAGCGCCGCGCGATCAAGACGGTGTTGATGGTGTGAGGGCGAATATTGCTTCCGGCTCTGCGACACCCATTGCAGGCCGCAGCATGCCGATGAATGATGAGGCATGACCAGCGGGCAACCCATTCTCATCGTCTTCGGCGGCCTTCCCGCCACCGGGAAGACTACGCTCTCGCGCGAACTGACGCGGCGGCTCGCGGCAAGCTATATCCGCGTCGACGCGATCGAACAGACGTTGCGTGCGGCAGGCCACGATGTCGGCCCGATGGGCTACGTCATCGCCAATGCACTGGCGGCCGAGAACCTCCGGCTCGGCCGGGTGGTTGTCGCGGACTGCGTCAATCCGGTCCCGGCAAGCCGTGACGGCTGGCGGCAAACGGCCATGCAAGCATCGGCGCGCATCGCCGAGATCGAAGTGATCTGCAGCGACGCGGCTCTGCACCGGCAGCGTGCCGAAGCGCGCAAATCCGACATCGCCGGCCTCGAACTGCCGAGCTGGCAGGACATCGTCGGCCGGCATTATGAACCGTGGGATCGCGACCATCTGGTGCTCGACACCGCCGATGATTCGATCGAGCACCTGCTCGAACGGGTGGAGATCTATCTTCGCGACGGGATCAGGTGATCTGGTTCCGACCCACAGCGACATCTTGTCGACTCAACCCCGTCATTATCCGTTCAAATTCCATTGCTAGTGTTCATATCGACGATTGGTTCGCCGGATGTACGCGGACTGCATCGCAAGCCTCGGCCTTCGTGCCGGGGCTTTTCGTCTGGCATCGCGGGATGAGCCGAAATACCAAACGAAGCGGGGCTCAGCGATTCATGCTGCGCGTTCCGTGGCGCTCACGGGACTCCGAAAACTGGCAAAGCCCGAGCGGCAAGGTTCAACCTGTCGGGATTTCGTCGAGCGGCCAGATGGGACGGCGGACTTTTCGGTAGGAAAGCTTGCTGTGATCGTTGGTGGCAAGGCCGCCGCTATCAGCCAGGATCACCTCCTTGGCCATCGGCCCGAAGGCAGCCCGGAAGTGGTGCGCAGACTTGACTGCGACGATCCGGAATTGAGCCGGTTCTGCGCCGAGAATTCGGAACATTTCCTGATCGTAGGTCTGCAGCGTGTTGGTCGAAATCGCGATGGAGATGCCGTTGACCTCGAGCAAGGCCGTAGGCCCGAGCGTCATGGGCTGACCGGCATTCATCGGCCCCTCGCATACGAAGGCGCCGTCCGACAGGCCGGTCACCCGCCCGGTCAGCGTAAGCGGAGGTCCGTAGCTGGTGGGATGGCGCTTGGCGCCGACAACGACATCGAGGCTGGTCCCAAGGCCAGCGGCATGGCAGCGAGCCGCTGCTTCGGGGTCGCCGAGGACGCCGAAGAGCACGCTTCGGATTTCAGCCTGCAGCAGCGCCTCCAGCAGGCGGACACCATCGCCGTAGGCGCCCGAACCCGGGTTGTCGCTGAAGTCGGCGATCACGAGGGGACGGGTATCCGCGACATCCTCTGCGGCTGCGGCGGCAAGCTTTGTTGCGGTCGGCAAATCGAGCGGCGTGACGGTGACTTCGGCGCGCCGGCGGACCATCTCGTCCTGGAGCGCGGCCGCGGCCTGCCGCGCGGCCGCTTCGGCGGCGTTGTGGGAGGCATCATAGGTGATCTGAACGCTGGGGCCGGCCTCGGCAATGTCCGCGCGGCTGAAGCCCGCGCAGACATCGACGGACAAAAGGCCAGGCGTTTGCGCCTGCATGTCCGCGGCGCGCGCCAGCAAGTCGCTCATCACCCCGCCTTGGGTCCGTCCGTGATTGCATCCGTCGAGCAGAGGTCCCTGCAGGCGGAATACCCTGGGGCGGATCGTGCCGTCCATCGCCGACTGCAGCAGTTCAGCGGCGCGGAACGCCGTCTCATACTGGTCGATGTGCGGGTAGGTGCGGTAGGGCAGCATGATGTTGGCCAGCCGGCCCATGCGTTCAGTGACGTTGGCATGCAAATCGAGCGTCACTGCAATCGGGATCGTGTCGCCCAGGCGCTTGCGCAATCCTTCGAGCAGCGCCCCCTCGGCGTCGTCGTCGGTCTCGGTCACCATCGCGCCGTGCAACGCGAGGATGACGGCATCGAACGGCCCGGTTTCGCAGGCATCAAAGACCAGGCGCTGCAATTCGGCCCAGCACTCGGCCGTCACCTTTCCGGATGGGGTGGCCGCGGCGGCGACCGGCTGCACCAGGGTCCAGCCGTAACGTTTGGCTGCGGCCAGATGCAGCGCCGCGGCGACCTCGGCATCAAGCAGAAACAGTCGCTTGCGATAGTCCTCGAGCGTCGTCGGAACGATCGAAAAGGTGTTGGTCTCGTGGGCGACTTGCGCCGAGAGAACGCGCCGCGTCTGACTCATGAGATTCCTTTTTGGTCCTGCTTTATACAATCTGACGAAAGTTCAGCCGCGCCGACACGCGCTGATCTCCTGCTTGCCGCTATCGCTCGCGACCCTGCAGGCTCCCGATCAGCCGCCCAACCAGCTCATCGATCTTGCCCAGCGCCGTCGGCGGATCGAGGAATTCGATATCGTCCACGTTCCAATATTCGACGCGATGGGCCTCACCGGCAAAGCGGCGCTCGATCATGGGGCGATGCTCGGCATCCTTCAGCGCGACCACAAGGGCTGCTTGCGCAAAGTCGTGGAGAGTGCAGAGCACCGGATCGCGCGCAGCGCCTTCAGGCACAATGCCTTTGGCTTGCAAGGCATTCACCGTGTAGGGCGACATCGGCCCCACGTTTTCCGGAAAGTGAAGATCTTCGGCGACGCCGCGCGAGAAGGCCTGCCAACCCAGCCCTTCGAGCCCGGCCTGATGGTTGAAAATTTCCTCGGCGTAGCGGCTTCGATAGTAGTTGCCCGTGCAGAGAAACAGCACGCGATTGGTCTTGTTCATCAAGTCGTATTTCCATCAACGATCTGCCACATGCCATAGGCATGTCATGTGGTCCCGCAATTCGAAGAAGCTAACACGACTTCGTGCCGAAAGACACGTGGCTTCTTAACAGCGCAGCCGCGTAACGACCTGTGGCAGTGACGCCAGCAGCAGCACGACGCAGCCGCAAAACAGCACAATGTCCTTGAACAGGAACTCACCTGCCAGATTCCAGGCCATCGGGTCGGTTGAGTACGGCCGCACTCCCGGGCCCGTTACGTGCGGAGGGGGCGTTTCAGTTCACGATTGTGTGCGGCGCGGCTGGGCTCGGATGACAAAGTAGTCGTTGGATACGTCCGCTGTACGCGTGTCCTGATCGTCCCTGGGTGCCCCTGAGGTTCGGTTCGGAGCCATCGCCATGATGACATCATGCCGGTGTTTTGCCCGACGTGTCAAATAAAATTCGTAAAATCCGTAGTCATGTGGCGACGGCGGTCAAGCCATTGATAAAGCTGTCACCGGCTACTGTGCATGGGGTTGTTTTCGCATTTTTGGGTCAAGCGGGCCTGCCCTGCGGACGGCGGCAGACGCGCGCGATCACCCCGCCTTGGCGGTGCGGCTGTCCGAGCGCAAATTCTGGAAGAACTTTTCGACCTCGCGCGACAGCGTGTCCGCCGTCGCGGTCAGGCTGCTCGCCGCCGTCAGCACGGAGGTCGCCGCCGTGTCGGTCTCGCCGATGGCGTCGCGCAGCGAGGTGATGTTGGCGACCAGCGTCTCGTTGCCCTGCGCGGCCGATTGCGCGTTGGACGAGATCTCACGCGTCGCCTGGTCCTGCTGGCCGACGGCGCCGGCAATCGCGGAGGTGACATCGTTGATCTCGCGCACCGCGCCGCCGATCTCGCGCACGGCATCGACCGCGTTGCGGGTGGAGGACTGGATCATCGCGACGTTCGCGCTGATGTCGGCGGTCGCCTTCGCGGTCTGTCCCGCCAGTGCCTTGACCTCGTGCGCGACGACGGCAAAGCCGCGGCCGGCGTCACCGGCACGCGCGGCTTCGATGGTGGCGTTGAGCGCGAGCAGGTTGGTCTGCTCGGCGATCGTCTGAATGAGGGTCAGCACGCCGTCGATGCGCTGCGTGGCCGCGGCAAGGCTCTCGATCTCGGCGATCGATTTTTCAGTGCGCTGGCCGGTCTGCTCGACCGCGCCCGCGGAAGCCCGCACCTGGCGGCCGATCTCTTCCACCGAGGCCGACAGCTCCTCGGCGGCACTGGCTACGGCAGTGACGTTGTGCGAGGCCTGCTCGGTGGCGTTGGCCGCCGTGCCGGCGCGGCTGTTCGCATCCGCAGTGACGCGGGTGATGGTCTGCGCGGTCTCGCGCATGACCGAGGCGTTGTCGCTGAGGCCGCGCATGATCGCGCCGATCGCCTCGCGGAACGCCTCGACGGACTGCTCGATGTGGTGTGCGCGCTGTTCGCGTGCCGCGGAATCCTGCGAGACCTGCGAGGCGAGGTTGCGGTTGCGCCCCATCGCGTCCTGGAACACCTCGATGGCGCGGGCCAGCGCGCCGATCTCGTCGGCACGGCCGGCGTGCGGCACCACGACATTCTCGGCGCCGTCGGCGACCTGCTTGATGGTCGCGGTGATCGCGGCGAGCGGCCGCGCGATCGAGCGGGCGATGATGATGATGCCGATCACGACCAGCGCCAGCGCGACGCCGCCGAGGCAGGTCAGCACGAAGGACAGCGTGCGGTTGGTCTCGGTCTCCTGCGCGATCTGCCTGGCACGCCCGGCATAGACCTTGGAGAGCGCCTCGAGATCCTTGTTCAGCGCCGAGCGCACGGCGCGGTTGGCGTCGTTGTCACCCCATTCGCGGCCCGCGGCCGCATTGATCTCGACGCCGCGGCGCACCAGCTCCTTGCGGAAGTCGACGAACTGCTCGATGCGCTTCTTGAAGGTGGCGAACTGCTCGGCATCGTCAGACCTGACGATGGTCTCCCAGCCTTTCACGACATTGAGGGTTTGCTCGTTGAACTTGAGCAGGCCCTCGCCGTATTTCTTCACGACGGCCGGCTCGGTCGACATGTAGACGCCGCGCGACTCCATCACGACCGCATAGACCAGCGAGTTGACGCGCTCGACGTTCAGCGCGGCCGCATTCGCGGTCTCGATCGCACTGGTCAGCTCGGCGCTGCGGCGGCTGTTGTAGTCGGACAGCATCGCGATCCCAGCGGTGAGCAGGGCGAACAGCGCGAAGATCGCATAGAGCTTGGTGGCCAGCGTGAAACGGCCCGCCAGGCCGGCGGCATTCCCAGATCGGTCGGTTTGCATGGTGTTCGGGGCCCGAATGGCCAGGAGCGGCCGGACAGCGCGGTCTTCTCAAATTGATGCAAAACTATGCAGAATGAAGATGGACGCAGCGTTAACGCGCAAGTCAGGGATGTGCGCCAAAGGTCGCAGGAAAGGCGAGCCATCTCAGGGATTTGGGGCAGTTCTATCGGTTCCCGGCAAGGGCGCCCCCGGGGATCGCCCGGAATGCCCCAAACATCGGCGTGCACCCGCGCCGCCAAGCGCGTATTCACTGGCCGACGAACCCGGAGGGGCCTTTGGTCTACCGCCACGCCATCGACGCCACGACCTACACCTTCCCGGACATGCGCGACCTCCTCGCCAAGGCGACGCCGCCGCGCTCCGGCGACCGGCTGGCCGGCATTGCCGCAGGCAGCGCCGAGCAGATGATTGCCGCGCGGATGGCGCTGGCGGACGTCCCCTTAAGTCAATTCCTGAACGAGGCCGTCATCCCCTATGAGGCCGACGAGGTCACCCGCCTCGTCATCGACAGCCATGACGCCAGGGCGTTCGCCCCCGTGGCCTCGCTGACGGTCGGGGCCTTCCGCGACTGGCTGCTGTCGGACGCCGCCACGGCGGAGGCCTTGCGCAAGCTCGCGCCCGGCCTCACGCCGGAGATGGCGGCCGCGGTGTCCAAGCTGATGCGCAACCAGGACCTGATCCTGGCGGCGCGGAAATGCGAGGTCGTCACCGCTTTCCGCAACACCATCGGCCTGAAGGGCCGGATGAGCACGCGGCTGCAGCCCAACCATCCCCTCGACGATGCCAGGGGCATCACCGCCTCGATCCTTGACGGCCTGCTGCTGGGGGCCGGCGATGCCTGCATCGGCATCAACCCGGCCAGCGACGATCCGGCCGTGATCGCGCAATTGCTGCGGCTCCTGGACGAGGTCATCGCGCGGCTGAAAATCCCGACCCAGGGCTGCGTGCTGACCCATGTCACCACGACGCTGGCGCTGATCGGGCAGGGCGTGCCGGTCGACCTCGTCTTCCAGTCGGTCGCCGGCACCGAGGCCGCCAATCGCAGCTTTGGCATCGACCTCGCTTTGCTGAAGGAGGCGCAGGAGGCCGGGCTGTCGCAGAAGCGTGGCACGGTCGGCGAGAACGTGATGTATTTCGAGACCGGGCAGGGCTCGGCGCTGTCGGCCAATGCCCATCACGGCGTCGACCAGCAGACCTGCGAGGCGCGTGCCTATGCGGTGGCCCGTGCCTATGCGCCGTTGCTGGTCAACAGCGTGGTCGGCTTCATCGGTCCGGAATATCTCTATGACGGCAAGGAGATCATCCGGGCGGGGCTGGAGGATCACTTCTGCGGCAAGCTGCTCGGCCTGCCGCTCGGGATCGACATCTGCTACACCAACCATGCCGAGGCGGACCAGGACGACATGGACAATCTGCTGACGCTGCTGGCGGCTGCCGGCGTCACCTTCATCATGGGGGTGCCCGGCGCCGACGACGTCATGCTGAACTACCAGTCCACCTCCTTCCACGATGCGCTCTATGTCCGCGACGTCTTCGGCGCGGCCCGCGCGCCGGAGTTCGACGATTGGCTGGCCCAGACCGGAATTACGGGGGCCGACTTCCGACTTGCCGGTGACGCGGGCCTATTGCCCGATTTCGCCTCACGGCTGATCGCTTGATGGGAAACTGGCGCGAAAAACCCCATCTGCCGGCTTGAACCGGGGAAACCATTGGTGCGTCTCACGAATTAGTTCGGTGCCACAATATTGAGGAAATCCGGTTGCAGCGTTACGCTATGTGTCTGGAGACCTCGTCAGTACCGTTCGTAGAACGTGGTTGGGGGAAGTTCGATGCGCGCTGAAAGCAACGGAACGAGCCGGCATATTCTCTGTGTCTTCCCGCGTTACACGTCGTCCTTCGGCACCTTCGAGCATTCCTATCCGCTGACCGACGGCGTCCGCGCCTTCATGCCGCCGCAGGGCCTGCTGTTGCTCGCGGCCTATCTGCCGAAGGAGTGGCAGGTCAAATTCGTCGATGAGAATCTTCGCCGTGCGACGAAGGAAGAGTTCGAATGGGCGGAGGCCGTCTTCGTCAGCGGCATGCACATCCAGCGCCAGCAGATGAACGACATCTGCCGCCGCGCCCATGAGTTCGACCTGCCGGTGGCGCTCGGCGGTCCGTCGGTCAGCGCCTGCCCGGACTATTACCCCTCGTTCGACTATCTCCATGTCGGCGAGCTCGGCGACGCCACCAATCAGCTGCTCGAAATCCTGTCGCGCGATACGTCGCGCCCCGAGCAGCAGGTGGTGCTGACGACCAAGGACCGCGTGCCGATGACGGAGTTTCCGATCCCGGCCTACGAGCTCGCCGATGTGAAGCGCTATTTCCTCGGCAGCATCCAGTATTCCAGCGGCTGTCCGTATGAGTGCGAGTTCTGCGACATCCCCGGCCTCTACGGCCGCAACCCGCGCCTCAAATCGCCTGAGCAGATCATCGCCGAGCTCGACCGCCTGCGCGAATGCGGCATGACCGACACGGTCTATTTCGTCGACGACAATTTCATCGGCAACCGCAAAGCGGCGATGGACCTGTTGCCGCATCTGATCGAGTGGCAGAAGAAGACCGGTTACGTCGTGCGGCTCGCCTGCGAGGCGACGCTCAACATCGCCAAGCGTCCCGAGATTCTCAAGAAGATGCGCGAGGCCTATTTCATTACGATCTTCTGCGGCATCGAGACGCCGGACCCGGACGCGCTGAAGGCGATGCACAAGGACCACAACATGATGGTCCCGATCCTCGAGGGCGTGCGCACCATCAATTCCTACGGCATGGAGGTGGTGTCCGGCATCATCATGGGGCTCGACACCGATAAGCCGAACACAGCGGAAGCGCTGCTTGCCTTCGTCGAGGAGTCCAAGATTCCGCTGCTCACGATCAACCTGCTTCAGGCGCTGCCGAAGACGCCGCTTTGGGATCGGTTGGAGAAGGAAGGGCGCCTGGTCGATGACGACGGCCGCGATTCCAACGTCAATTTCCTGCTGCCCTATGACGAGGTCGTCGCATCCTGGAAGCACGCCATGAGCGTCGCCTACGAGCCCGAGAAGGTCTATGCGCGCTTCCAGTATCAATGCGACGAGGTTTATCCCCATCGCCTCAAGATGCCGGTGCCGGATGAGATGAAGACCTGGGCCAACATCCGGCGCGGCCTCGTCATGATGCGCAACATCTTCTGGAAGGTCGGCGTGCTCGGCGACTACAGGCGCGTGTTCTGGAAATTCGCGCTCGGGCGGATCCGCCGCGGTGACATGGAAGGCCTGATCGGCTGCACCCTGATCGCGCATCATCTCATCACCTTTGCGCGGGCAGCCACCAGCGGCAGGCAGAACGCGTCGAACTATTCGATCCGGCTGCGCGAAGCGTCCGTTCCCGCCGAATGAGCGACAAGCCCGTTCCGGCGCGCCCGACCGTCGACCTGAGATCGTTCACGCCCGCGCGCGTCGCGCTCGGGCGCAGCGGCGCGAGCCTGCCGACCAAACCGCTGCTTGATTTCACGCTGGCGCATGCCCGCGCCCGCGATGCCGTGCACGCCGCCTTCGACGCGCCGGCTCTGGTTGCCGGGGTGGGGGCGCTCGGCCTTGGTGCGACCGAGGTCAGGAGCTTGGCCGCCGATCGCAGGGACTATCTGCGCCGGCCGGATCTCGGACGGCAGCTCGACGCCGGCTCCGCCGCGGCACTGGCGGATCGCGCCACCGCGCCGTGTCAGCTTGCGATCGTTATCGGTGACGGATTGTCGGCGGCGGCGGTTCATGCCCATGCCGTCGCGCTGCTGCAAAGCCTGCTGCCGCTGCTCGGCGAGGGCGACCCTGTCACGATCGGCCATGTCGTCGTCGCCTCAGGCGCGCGGGTTGCGCTCGGCGACGAGATCGGTGCCATTCTCGGCGCCCGCATGGTTTTGATGCTGATCGGCGAACGGCCGGGCCTGTCCGCGCCCGACAGCCTCGGGGCCTATCTGACCTTCGCGCCGAAACCGGGTATGACCGACGCCGAGCGTAACTGTGTCTCGAACATCCACCACGCGGGGTTGAGCCATGACGAGGCGGCCTTCAAGATCGCCTGGCTCATCCGCGAGGGACTGGCGCGGGAAGTCACGGGCGTGGCGCTCAAGGACGAGAGCGGCGATCCCCCGGCTCGAATCGGGACGATCTCGCCGCAATGACCGATATCAGGGGCCGAAATCGCCGCATGTTGATCCAATTTGTGCGCTTGCGCGCGCTTGCGAGAGGGCGTTTGGACCTGCTAAACCCGTCGCGGCGATTTCCCGCGCTTTTTCAAAGGGCAAGCCTCCCATTTGTATGGCGTTTTCAAGCCGTTATGCGGGGCACATAAGCTCGCTGACCGAACCGATTTAGGAACTGGACAAGGCATGCTCGAAAAGCACCGCGAGAATGAGGTTCATGTCGACAAGGTCGAGCAGGGGCCTACGTCCTCCATCGCCTTCGGCCTGGAGCGTATCGGGCTGATCGCAGTCCGCGCGCCGATCGTCTCTTGCATCATCCTGCTCGCGCTGATCGTCGGCGCAGTGTTCGGCATCTATCGGATCAAGATCGACGATTCGCTGTCCCAGCTGTTTCGCTCCAACACACCGGAATTCCGCCAGTATGAGGCGGTGACAAAGAAGTTCCCGGCCGAGGAGTTCGACGTTCTCGTCGTGGTCGAGGGCAAGACCCTACTGGCGCGGAACAACCTCGAGAAGCTGCGCGACTTCATCACTGACATGCAGCTGGTCGAAGGCACCCGCGGCCTGGTCTCGCTGTTCTCCGCGCGCCAGGCGCCGGCGCCGGGCAAGCTGCCGGCCGCGCTGTTCCCGGCCGAGCTGCCCGAGGGCGCGGCCTATGACCAGTTCATCGAGACCGTCAAAAACAACGAGATCATCCGCGGCAAGCTGCTGTCGGAGGACGGCACGCTCGCGCTGATCGTGCTGTCGCTCGATCCGGAAGTGGTCGCCTCCAACAAGCTCACCAAGACCGTCGGCGACATCCGCGCGCTGATGAAGGAGGATCTCGGCGACACCGGGCTGAGTGTGCAGCTCTCCGGCGTGCCGGTGATGCAGCTCGAGATCCGCAACGCGGTCGAGCGCGACGGCCTCACCTACAACATCCTCGGCATTCTCGCCGGCTGCGTCATCGCCATCATCTTCTTCCGCAAGATCTCGTTCATGGTGGTGGCGGCGTTCCCGCCGATGATCGCGATCCTGATCGCACTCGGCGCGCTCGGCTGGGCCAATTTCAACCTGAACATGTTCCTGAACGTGATGACGCCGCTCATCATGGTGATCTCGTTCTCCGACTCGATGCAGCTCACCTTCGCCGCACGCGACCGGCTGATCGCGGGCCAGGACAAGTTCACGGCGTTCAAGAACGCAGTGCTTGTAGTCGGCCCGGCCTGCGTGCTGACGCACGGCACCGCCGGCATTTCCTTCATCGCGCTCCAGTTCTCCGACTCCGACCTGATCCGCAAATTCGGCGAGGCGGGTCTCGCCGCGACCATCATCGCGCTGGTCACGGTGCTGTCGCTGGTGCCGGTGTTCGGCGTGTTGTTCGTGCGCAACGAGAAGCTCTTTGCGGTCAAGTTCCAGAGCGCGGATGCCGGCGTGCAGGCGCTGCGCAATTTCTGCTACTGGATCGCGGTGCGCATGGTCGGCCGGCCCGGCCTGTTCAGCCTGATCGCACTGGTGTTCGTCGCCAGCCTCGGCGTCGTCTACGCCAATCTTCAGCCTCGCTATCGGCTCGCCGATCAGGTCCCGGACAAGCGCCAGGCGGTGGCCGCCAGCAATAGGCTCGACGCCAAGCTGACCGGTGCCAATCCGGTCAATGTGCTGATCCAGTTCCCCAAGGGTGAAACGCTCTACTCGCCGGAGACGCTGCAAACCATCGCGGACGTACATGCGACCGTGGAGAAGGCCGCCGGCGTCGGCAATGTCTGGTCGCTGGAGACGCTGCGCCGCTGGCTGGCCGAAAAGGCCGGCAGCGACGACGTCGCGACTCTGAAGGAATATGTCAACGTCATCCCCGAGCATCTGGTGCGACGCTTCATCGATGCCGAGCAGGATGCCGTGGTCGTGGCCGGCCGCGTGCCGGACAAGGACTCCAGCCAGCTCTTGCCGATCGTCGACAAGCTCGACTCCGAGCTCGACGCTGTCCGCAAGAAGCACCCCGGCTATGAAGTCGCCGTCACCGGTCTCGCCGCCATCGCCGCGCGCAATTCGGCCGGCATGATCGAGAAGCTGAACCGCGGCCTCACCGTCGAATTCGCGCTGGTCGCGATCTTCATCGGCCTTGCCTTCCGTTCCTGGGTGGTGATGTTTGCCTGCATCCTGCCGGGCATTTTCCCGGTGGTGATGTCGGGAACGGTGCTGTGGGCGATGGGCGAGGGGCTGCAATTCGCCAGCGTCGTGGCGCTGACCGTCTCGTTCGGCCTGGGCTTGAGCGCCACCATCCACTTCCTCAATCGCCTGCGATTGGAGAGTAAGCCCGGTGTCGGCTCGGCGCTGGCGGTGGAACGTGCGACCGTGCTGGTCGGCCCGGCGCTGATCCTGACCACGCTGGTGCTGGCCTGCGGCCTCGTCGTCACCGTGTTCTCGGACCTGCCGTCGCTGCGGCTGTTCGGCTGGCTCAGCGCCTTCTCGATGGTGTCCGCGCTGGTCGCCGACCTCTTCATCCTGCGGCCGACGGCGATGTGGCTGATCAACCTGCACGCCAAGCTGCACGGGCCGGACAAGCCCGCGATCTGAACGGGGTCATCACGCGGCCACCGAATCGCAGCACTCTGGCTGCTATTCGGAGGCTCCATGCCGGATGTGCGACACGATAGCTCCATCACGGAGTTTCAGCAGAAGCGAGGCGGCGACTCGGCCGCCTTCTTTGTGCCCTTTCTGACGCCGGATATGACCCTACTCGACGTCGGTTGCGGTCCGGGGACCATCACGGCGGCGCTTGCCGGGATTGTCGGCATGGCGATCGGCGTCGACATCGAGTCGAACGCAATCGCGGCCGCCCTTCGGCTTGCAACAGGGGCCGGCCTCGCCAATCTCGCTTTTGTCGAAGCCGATATGACCGCGCTTCCGTTCGAGGACGAGACGTTCGACGCGGTGTTCTTTCACGCGGTGCTCTACCATCAGAGCGAGGCGACGCTGAGGCGAGCGCTGGCGGAGGCGCGGCGGGTGCTGAAGCCGGGCGGGTTGCTGGGCACGCGCGATGCCGATGTCGGCGGCAACATTCTTCATCCCGAGCTCGACGGCGTGCGCCTCGCGCTCGATCTCTGGCAGCGCTGGTATGAGCACGACGATCCCAAGGCGCTCCGCTTCGGACGCAGGCAGAGCTCGATCCTTCGCGCGCACGAGTTCACGCCGGTCTGGGCCGGCGCGAGCTACGTCAACCACAGTGCCGATGCTGCAAGCCGCGCCGAGGCCGTCGCGGATGCCAGGCGAAGCCTTCTCGGCCTCGCGCCGCAGCTTCAGAGCAAGGCGCTCGCGACAGATGATGAAGTTCAAGCCGCCCTTGCCGGATGGGATGCCTGGGGGCGCGATCCCGATGCGGTCTATTTCAGATGCCGATGCGAATGCGTCGCGCGCAAAGACTGATCCGGTTGTCTCACGCCTCGACGTGGACGATGCCGTAAGGATTGAACTTGAAGTCGTCCTCGGGGTAGTCCGATGTCCGTGAGAGGCTGAGCGTGCGATCGGCCAGCGTCGCATCGATCCCGCGCTCAGTCATGGCGTCGGCGATCTCGTCGATCAGACGCGCCGCATCGCGATCGCTGCCGCGCGCTTTCGCGACATAGACCTCCGGCAGCCCGACGAGGTGGAAGCCGACGCTCTCGTTGTAGGCCGCGCTGCCGAGCGGGCGCTTGGCGAAGGCGAGGCGACAGGCCCGGCTCATGGCGGTCGTCACCGCGAGGCCCTGGTTCGTCTTCGCCGCCGCCTTGCACTCGGAGGCCAGCTGCATCCATCGCTCGAGTCCATGAGCCACGCCGGCGCTCTCGCCCTTCACAGCAGTCGCGCCGGCCTCGATCAATTCTTCGATGATGCGCAAGGCTGCGGCCGAATAGGCGACCGCCTTCTGCTGCTCCATCGGCGGGCTCAGCACGTAGAGCACGGATTTATGGTTGGCGACGGCGGCCTCGTCAGCGGCGGACCACGCATTGGGAAAGACCCGGTCCCAGCAGACCCCGAACGACCGCGTCATGTGTGGATCGGGCTGCGCCTGCGAATAGGTACGGTCGATCTCGAAACCGAAATCGGTGATCGTCTTTGCGACCGCTTTCGGCGGATGCAGCAGGCTTTCATCCTTGCCGAGGAAACAGAGCACGTGGCGTGGCTTGACTGCCGAAGACGGCATCTGCGGTCCTCCTTGGGTTAGCGATTGATCGTTGGCCCAGGCGCGGTGAGTTGCGATGAGCGCAACTCCCCAACCAAAACCCCAAAGCAGCTGTCTGCGAGATCGGTCCATGTCAGTAAAAAGCCCCCGGCTCGCGAAAACCGGGGGCGTGTTCCTCTTGGAAGCGGGAAGGGCGGTCAGCCCTTCGTCATCGTGATGTTGACGCCGCGGATCTCACCCTTGGACGAGATCTGCACCGTTTGCTTGGACCCGTTGGTGCGCAGCGACAGATTGGCGGCGAAACCATTGGCCTCGACGAACACGTCGATCTGACCGCCGCCGGCGGTGCCCTGCAAATTGCCGAAGATGTTGCGGTTGGACTCGCTCCAGTTGCCGGAGATCCGCTCGCCCTGGCTGGTCACGTCGCTGGTGAGGTCGAACTTGTAGCTGTCGGAGGCGCAATGCAGGGCCTGCTTGAGGCTGAGGCCGGTGCCGGCAACCTTGTAGTCCGCCTTGCAGCGGATGCGCTCGGTCGAGCCGTCGGACAGCGACACCGTGCCGGTGCCGGTCCACGCCCCGTCGAAGCCGGCGAACGGCCCGGACGACTGAGCGTGGCTTGCCGCAACTGAGAAGAGCAGCGCCGCACCAATGCCGGCCGCCTTGATCGCCAGTTCAGATCGCCCAAAGAATTTCATCATCAATATCCCGTTTTGGAACGACGCCTGTTCAGGAAAGGACGTCTCGCCACATCGAAAGTTTAGTGTTGCGAGCCCGTGTCAGGTTCAAGAGCCTGCGTCGGGTTCAAAGCCCAACCAGCCACAATGTCAGGCTGGCGAAGCGGTCTTGCCAGGGGCTGACCCCCGGATCCCCTCTGTTTCCATGTATTTCTGGCCGAAATGCCGGTCGGACAGATGCAGCTCTGCAACAGGTATGCAGTAAAACGCGCCGTGCCCGAATTATGACGTAGTATCAACCCCTTACATCTGGCAATGAAAGACCAAGGGAAGACCTGATTTGGCAGACGCGGCGCCAATTTGGCCGCATTTACCAGCGCTTGTGCCTTCTCCGGTGCCGCTCTTGTCCCGCGGCAACTTGCCATCAGAACAATCCGTTCCCGTTGTCCGCCCTGTGCTGTCCGGGATTGGTGCGATTCTGCCGTCAGAATGAAGGAATACAATGCGTAAGCTTCTCGTCGCTCTCACCCTGCTGTCGACAACCCTTTCGACGGCGGCTTTCGCCCAGGCAGGACGCGGCACGGACGCCGAGCAGAAGGCCTGCACGCGCGATGTGCAGAAGTTCTGCCGTCCGGTCATCGACCAGGGCGATTTCACCGTCCTGGCCTGCCTCAAGGAGAACCGGGCCAAGATCTCGCAGGCCTGCGACCAGGTCCTGAAGAACCACAACCAGTAAGCTCGGCCACTGGCCCACAAAGGCGGCCGCGGGGCCGCCTTTTTCAGGCCGGATCCGGAAGGGCTGCCATCGAGAGACAGGATTGGTTTTGCGGCCGTATTCCCCTATATGGGGGCCGCGGCGGCGCCGGCACGAGCCCGCGCGAGCGCAAAAGCCCCTTCCTGTCCAAACGATTGTTGATCAGCCCTCGATGACCTCTGCGAGCGAATTGCGATCCGGCAAGGGTGACCGCGACGAGAATTTTCCCGTCGCGTCCTGGATCATTCATCCGCGTCATCGCGCGCTGATCCTGGCGTATTACAATTTCGTCCGCACGGCCGACGACATCGCCGATCATGCGACCCTGCCGGCGGACGAAAAGCTTCGCTATCTCGACCTGTTCGAGGCGGAACTGCTCGGCAAGGGCGACACCCAGGCCGAAGCCGTCGCGCTGCGGCGCGCGCTGGCCGAGCGGGGCATGGCACCGCGCCACGCGCTGGACGTGCTCATCGCGTTCCGTATGGACGTGACCAAGCTGCGCTACGAGAACTGGGACGAGGTCATCCACTATTGCCGCTATTCGGCCATGCCGGTCGGCCGCTTCATGCTCGACGTCCATGGCGAGAGCACCTCGACCTGGGCGGCGTCGGATGCGCTCTGCGCGGGCCTGCAGATCAACAACCATCTCCAGGATTGCGGCAAGGATTTTCGCGAGCTCAATCGCGTCTATCTGCCGCGTGATGCGCTGGCCGTGAGCGGCGCTTCCGTCGAGCAGCTCGGGCTCACCTCCTCGCCGCCGGCAATGCTGGTCTGCCTTCAGGCGCTCGCCGTGCGCAACGAAGCGCTGCTCAACGAGGGCAGGTCGTTAGCCGCGGAGATCCGGGATGTCCGCCTCGGCGTCGACGTTGCGGTCATCCAGGCCTATGCAGACCGTATCGTTCGCCTGCTGAAAGTGCGCGATCCTCTGCGCGAGCGCGTGCATCTGAACAAATTTGAACTGCTCATTTTTAGCCTCGCCGGCATGATCGGCGAAGTCGGCCGCCGTGCGATCGGCCGCAAGGCCATCTCGAATCCGGGGACTGCCCATGACGCTTGAGGCGACCGCGCCCAGCGCCAATTATGGCTCGTCCGCATCGAACAGCTCCTTCTACGCTGCGATGCGCATCCTGCCGCGCGACCAGCGCGAGGCGATGTTCCAGATCTACAGCTTCTGTCGCCAGGTCGACGACATCGCCGATTCCGACGGCCCGCGCGACGAGCGGCTCGCCGCGCTCCAGGAATGGCGCAACGATATCGACGCGCTCTACCAGGGCAATCCGCCGCCGCGGCTGAAGGACTACGTCGCCTCGGTGAAGACCTTCGGGCTGAAGCGCGAGGATTTTCTCGCCATTGTCGACGGCATGGAAATGGACGTGCCGCAGGACATCCGCGCACCCGACATGGCAATGCTGGACTTGTATTGTGATCGTGTTGCGAGCGCCGTCGGGAGGCTGTCGGTGCGGGTGTTCGGCCTGCCGGAAGAGGACGGCATCCTGCTCGCGTACCACCTCGGCCGCGCGCTGCAGCTCACCAACATCCTGCGCGACATCGACGAGGATGCAACGCTCGGCCGGCTCTATCTGCCGCGCGAGGCGCTGCTGCATGCCGGCATCACCTCCAACGATCCGAACCGCGTGATCGCCGAGCGCGCGTTGCCGAAAGCCTGCCTGCCGCTGACGCAGCGCGCGAAGGCGCATTTCGAGAAGTCGGACGAGATCATGAACCGCAACAGGCGCCGCGCGGTGCGCGCGCCGCGGATCATGTCGAAGTACTATCACGCCATTCTGGACCTCCTGATCGCGCGCGGCTTCAACGCGCCGCGCGAGCCGGTGCGTGTGTCGAAGGTCACACGCTTCGCGATCCTGTTCCGCTACGCTTTCATCTGATGCAAAACACAGCTCACATCATCGGCGCCGGAATTTCCGGCCTCTCCGCCGCCGTGCGGCTCGCCAATGCCGGCTTCAAGGTCGCCGTGCACGAAGCGACGCAACAGGCCGGCGGCCGTTGCCGCTCTTATTTCGACGGCGCCACCAATCTCACCATCGACAACGGCAATCATCTGCTGCTGTCGGGCAACAGCCACGCGCGCGCCTATGCGCGCTCGATCGGCACCGAGGCGGGCCTGGTCGGTCCTGAGACTGCGCAGTTTCCCTTCGTCGACATCAAGACCGGGCAACGCTGGCAGATCGATCTCGGCGCCGGCCGGCTGCCGACCTGGGTGCTCGACGAGAGCCGCCGCGTGCCCGACACCGGGCTCACCGATTACCTCAAGCTGGCGCCGCTGATCTGGGCCTCGGAACAGACGCTGGTCGGCAAATCCATTCCCTGCGAAGGCATTCTCTATCAGCGCCTGGTGCAGCCGTTGCTGCTCGCGGCGCTCAACGTCGATCCGCCCGAGGGTTCGGCCGGGCTTGCCGGCGCGATCGTGCGCGAGACGCTGCTGGCGGGCGGGCAGGCCTGCCGTCCGCTGATCGCGCGCGACGGCCTCAGCGCCGTGCTGATCGAGCCTGCTGTGACATTCTTGGCTGAGCGCGGCCACTCCGTTCAGCTCGGCCATGAGCTGCGCTCCTTCGTCACCAGTGACGGCAAGGTCAGCGCGCTGAATTTCGGCGGCGAGAATGTGGTCCAGCTTGCTGCGGGCGATGTGATCGTGATGGCGGTGCCGCCGCGCTCCGCCGCGAGCCTGCTGCCCGGGCTGAAGACGCCGACCGAATTCCGCGCCATCGTGAACGCGCATTTCCGCATCACACCGCCGGCGGGTTCGGCGCCGATCCTGGGCGTGATCGGCGGCGTCGTGGAATGGCTGTTTGCGTTCCCGAACCGGCTCTCCGTCACCATCAGCAATGGCGACCGCCTCGTCGACATGCCGCGCGAGGAACTCGCGCAGGCGATCTGGAACGATGTCTGCGAGGCCTGCGGTGTCTCCGGCGAACTGCCTCCTTGGCAGATCGTACGCGAGCGCCGCGCCACATTTGCGGCCACGCCGGCACAGAATGCCCTGCGTCCGGCGCCGGTCACCGCGCTGAAAAACCTGTTCCTCGCCGGCGACTGGACTGCTACGGGATTGCCGGCAACGATCGAGGGATCGGTTCGGTCCGGTGATCGCGCCGCCGATCTGGTTTTGGCCGCCAAAGGAACTTGAAACGCGGCCCTGACGGGCAATGTCTCCGTCACTTTCAATCGACATTCGGAGCAATCGAGCGACATGGATTCCGTGAACGCGACCAGCGGCGAAGCTTTGGAATCGAGCATTGCGTCGGCCACGCAAGGCGTGCTCGGCTTTCAGCAACCCGACGGCCATTGGGTCTTCGAGCTCGAGGCCGACTGCACGATCCCGGCCGAATACGTCCTGCTGCGCCATTACCTCGCAGAGCCCGTCGACACCGGGCTCGAGGCCAAGATCGGCAACTATCTGCGCCGCGTCCAGGGCGCCCATGGCGGCTGGCCGCTGGTGCATGACGGCGAGTTCGACATGAGCGCCAGCGTGAAGGCCTATTTCGCGCTGAAGATGATCGGCGATTCCGTCGATGCGCCGCATATGGTTCGCGCGCGCGAGGCGATCCATTCGCACGGTGGCGCGATCAACAGCAACGTCTTCACCCGTTTTCTGCTCGCGACGTTCGGCGTGGTGACCTGGCGCGCGACGCCGGTGCTGCCGATCGAGATCATGCTGCTGCCGTTCTGGTTCCCGTTCCACATCAACAAGATCTCGTACTGGGCGCGCACCACCATGGTGCCCTTGATGGTGATCGCCGCGCTGAAGCCGCGCGCGAAGAATCCGAAGGGCGTCGGCATCGACGAGCTGTTTCTCCAGGATCCCCGCTCGATCGGCATGACCGCGAGGGCGCCACACCAGAGCAAGGCCTGGTTCGTGCTGTTCAGCGCGCTCGACAGCGTCTTGCGCGTGGTCGAGCCGATGTTTCCGAAACGCCTGCGCCAGCGCGCCATCGACGCCGCGCTCGCTTTCACCGAGGAGCGGCTCAACGGCGAGGACGGCATGGGCGCGATCTATCCGCCCATGGCCAACATCGTCATGATGTACGATGCGCTCGGCAAGGACGAGAACTTCCCGCCGCGCGCGATCACGCGCCGGGGCATCGACAAGCTGCTCGTGATCAAAGGCGACGAGGCTTATTGCCAGCCCTGCGTCTCGCCGATCTGGGACACCACGCTGACCGCGCACGCATTGCTCGAGGCCGGCGGTGACAAGGCGGTGCCTGCTGCGAAGCAGGGCCTCGACTGGCTGATCCCGAAGCAGGAGTTCGAGGTCAAGGGCGACTGGGCGGTGAAGCGGCCCGACGTGCGCCCGGGCGGCTGGGCGTTCCAGTACAACAATGCCCATTACCCCGATCTCGACGACACCGCCGTGGTGGTGATGTCGATGGATCGCATGCGCCGGGAACACGGTGCGACCGGCTATGACGCTGCGATCGACCGCGGCCGGGAGTGGATCGAGGGCATGCAGAGCGACGATGGCGGGTGGGCTGCCTTCGACGTCAACAACCTCGAATACTATCTGAACAACATCCCGTTCTCCGACCACGGCGCGCTGCTCGACCCACCGACCGAGGACGTCACGGCGCGCTGCATCTCGATGCTGGCCCAGCTCGGCGAGACCGCGAAGACCAGCAAGCACGTCGCCGACGGCGTGGCCTATCTGCGCAAGACCCAGCATCCGGAAGGCTCCTGGTACGGCCGCTGGGGCATGAACTTCATCTACGGAACCTGGTCGGTGCTCTGCGCGCTCAACATGGCCGGCGTTCCCTACACCGATCCCATGATGCGCAAGGCGGCCGGCTGGCTGGCCTCGATCCAGAACCAGGATGGCGGCTGGGGCGAGGACGCTGTCAGCTACCGGCTGGACTACAAGGGCTGGGAACCGGCTCCCTCGACCGCCTCGCAAACGGCATGGGCCTTGCTTGCCCTGATGGCTGCTGGCGAGGTTGATCACCCGGCCGTCGCCCGTGGGGTGGAGTACCTGATTGCAACACAGAACGAAAAAGGACTGTGGGACGAGAGCCGCTACACCGCCACAGGCTTCCCCCGCGTGTTCTATCTGCGGTATCATGGTTATCCAAAGTTCTTCCCGCTGTGGGCGTTGGCGCGGTACCGGAACTTGCGGAGCACCAACAGCAGGGTGGTAGGGGTCGGGATGTGACTTTGGGGATGGGGGACTATGTTACCGCGGGGCAAGCTATTGACCCGCGCCCGATATTGATCGTGACCGGACTGGTTCAGGAGGCCCGCATCGCTGCCGGGCCCGGAATGGCGGTCATTTGCTCGTCGAGCAGCCCGACCCAGTTGCGCGCACTTCTGACGGTGGTGGATCCCGAGACGATTCGTGGCGTGATCTCGTTCGGCGTGGCCGGCGGGCTCGACCCGACGCTGCGCTCCGGCGACGTCGTGGTGGCGACCGAGGTGCTCGCGGGCGATACCCGCTGGGCCGCTGGCCTGTCGCTCAGCGACGACCTCATCGACAAGCTGACCTCCGGCCGCCGCCGGGTTGTGCGCGGTTCCCTGGCCGGCGCCGAGCAAGTGGTCACCGGCAGCACCTCGAAGGCGGCGCTGCATTCGGAGACCGGCGCCTCCGCCGTCGACATGGAAAGCCACATCGCGGCCGCCTACGCCGCCGAGGCCGGCTTGCCGTTCGCCGCGGTCCGCGTCATCAGCGATCCCGCCCACCGCGCGCTGCCGGCGCTTGCGCGTGCCGCCATCAAGCCGAACGGCCAGATCGACCTCGCCGCCGTGCTCCGCGGCATCGTACGCAATCCGGGTGCGCTGCATGCGCTGGTCTCGACCGGCATCGACTTCAACCGCGCGCTACGCTCGTTGCGCGGCTGCCGCGACTTCCTGATCGGCACCGAGCTCGTGGAGAGCGAGGTGCTGGCCTCCAAGGCGGCCTGAGCGGCTTCTTAGGTCCGACAAAGGAAAAGGCCCGGTCGCCATTGGCGATCGGGCCCTTTTTCGTTTGGTGTGCGCAGCCCGGGAGGCCGGGACGCCGGCAGGATGCTGGTTAAGGAAGGATTGAAACTTCGCGGCTAGAGTTGGGATGACGACGTCTCGACGACGCATGCCCTTCCCGAAGCCATCCACGCCGGATCATTCATGCCGCATCTTATCGACATATCGATCCGCGTCCGGACTTTCATCGCTTTTGGATTGGTCCTGCTCGTCACGATCGGTCTCGGCTCCTTTGCGCTCGTTCAAATCGCGGTCGTCGACCGGGCGGCAAACGACCTCGGCGGCAAGGCTATGCCCGCATTGTTCCAGAGCAGCGAGATGCTCAATGCGGTCATCAATTTTCGGCGGGAGGAAGCCAACCGTCTCCTGAGCGTGACGCCTGAGGATGGGCGATATCGCGAAGGGCTGATGGACAAATACGCGACGAAGGCCGTCGACGTCAGGAAGACCTATCAACCCAATTCCGCCGAGGAAAAAACGGCGATCGCCCAGTTCGATTCGACCTGGCCGGAATACCAGAAATCCACAGTCTCGGTCGTGGATGCGCTGAAGGCCGGGGACAACGCCGCGGCTCGCAAATACTACGTCGGTGAAAATAGAAACCAGTTTGACGCCCTCAACCTGACGCTTGCCAAGATCGTCGAGCTGAACGAGCGGGCGGGACGCCAATCCTATGATCTGGTCAATGCCGCGACGGATCGCGCGCGCCTCGGCGTCATTGTTGCCCTGGTTGTGGCGACCTGCATCGCGCTTGCCGCCGGCATGGTGACGGTCCTGACCACGGCATCGCCGATCCGGCGGTTGACCGGCGTGATGGCGCAGTTGAGCGGCAACGATCTGCAGGTCACGATTCCGGATGCGGACCGGCGCGATGAGATCGGCGCGATGGCGCGCGCCGTCGGGATCTTCAAGAGCGGTCTCATCGAAGCCGACAGGCTGGCCGCGGTTCAAAGGGCGGACGAAGCGGAAAAGACCCGCAGGGTCGGCATGATCGATGCCCTGGTGTCCGACTTCGACGCACGCTCGTCCGACGCGCTGGCGAGCTTCGGCGCGGCGGCAACGCAGCTCGACTCGACGGCCCAGAGCATGTCGGCACTCGCAAAGGAGTCGGCCCAGCAGACCAACATTGCTGCCACGGCAGCGGCCTCGACGACGACCAACGTCCAAAGCGTGGAATCGGCTGCCGAAGCGATGGCGACCAGCATTGCCGACATCAATAGCCAGGTTGGATACGCCAAGGAGATCGCGGACCGCGCGTCTGACGACATCCGGCGAACCAGCACCACCGTTGTCGGCCTGACCCAGGCCACCCAGAAGATCGGGGAGATCGTCACGCTGATCCAGGCGATTGCCGCCCAGACCAATCTGCTGGCGTTGAACGCCACGATCGAAGCGGCCCGGGCCGGCGAGGTCGGCAAGGGATTTGCCGTCGTGGCAGCGGAGGTGAAGGGGCTGGCCAACCAGACGGCAAAGGCGACGGACGAGATCGCGACGCAGATTGCCGCGGTCCAGAAGGTCTCCGGCGAAACCTCGTCGGCGATCCAGGGAATCGGCACGACCATCGAGGAGCTCAACGCGATCTCGACCCGCATCGCCGGCGCCATGGACCAGCAGGGCGCTTCGACCCACGAAATCAGTCGCAACGTCAAGCAGGCAGCCGCAGGCACCCGGGAGATGGCCGACACCATGGTCCACGTGACCCGTGCCGCCGGCGAATCCGGCACGGCATCCGCCCAGGTCTTGCAGGCGGCATCGGATCTCTCGCTCCGATCCAAATCCCTGCAATCGCAAGTCGCAACCTTTTTGACAGCGATCAAGACCGCCTGATTGCGGTGACAGGAGTGAGGGATACCCCCGCACGCCATCAGCTTCTCATTCGTTGACCTTTCGGATCAGAGACTGCACCCATGACAGCCTCAGCCAGCCCAGAGGCAAACAACCAGATGCCTCTAGTGAGGTCGACGGGTCCACCCCTGCCTCGAAGCAACAGGCCAGCCAGGCGCCGTTTTGCAAAGACGTGCCCTAGTGAGGATGCTCTTTCGAAAAATTCGCGGGCCAGAGCTGGCTGGGGAGTTACCCCGGTGCCATCCGCAAACATCATACCAAGCCGGTATAACGACGGCAGGTAGTCCCAAGACGCTCCAAGGCGGAACATCTCTTCCGCGCGTTGGTATTCTTTTAGATCCAAGCATAGCAACCCGAGTTGATGTGGAGCTACGCGCGATCCCTCGCTCGTCGCGCGATTGAGCCAACTCTTGGCACGTTCAACATCAGGCGAGACGCCTAACCCTTTTCGATAAGCATCGGCCAGATATACCATGCTCATCAATGATCCTCTGCCCGCCAACTCTTCCAGCATAGGCAGCGCCCTTTCGGGGTGCGCTTTCAACAATTCGTGGGCCGCCGACAGCGCTGGCAAATCAGGCTCTTGCTGAAACTCATCGACGTCGGACCCACTCATCACCGGTAATCCAATTGACGGTTAATCGAACGGCAAAACCCTGTTGTCATTTTTTCGGATCTTTTGATCCCGTGATGACGGGCCCTGTTGGTGGCGTTATTTCGATCCGCGGCGGCGTCGAGCCGGTAACATAGCACATGATCGCCAGACAAATCGCTCTGACTTTCTCGCAAAACGTGCAATTACGGTGACAGTGCACTAAATTGACGCAGAAGAGCTTCGCAGCCATGATGCGGCATGGCTCGTCTTGCTCGTGTCGTCATTCCCGGCCACCCGCACCATGTCACCCAGCGCGGCAACGGTCGCGCCCGCACGTTCTTCGAGGACGGCGACTATGCGCTGTATCGCGACCTGCTCGCGGCAAATTGCAAGGCCGCCGGCGTCGAGGTGTGGGCCTGGTGTCTGATGCCCAACCACGTGCACCTCATCCTGGTGCCATCCGATCCCGACGGGCTGCGCCACGCGCTTGCGCGCGTTCACCGCAGCTATGCCGGGACCATCCAGGCGCGACGCAAGCGCACCGGTCATTTCTGGCAAGGCCGTTTTGGTGCCGTCGTCATGGACGAACAGCATCTCGCGGCGGCGCTGCGCTACGTGTCGCTCAATCCGGTGCGGGCGCGCCTGGTGCAGCGGGCGCAAGACTGGCGCTGGGCGAGCACGCGTGCGCATTTGCGCGGCAAGGACGATGGCCTGACCGCGCTGACGCCGATCCGCGATCGTTTTCCGGAGTTCTCAGACTTGCTGGCGACCGAACCGGAAGCCGATCTGTTCAACGCACTGCGTTCCGCGGAGAGCATCGGCCGGCCGCTCGGAGACAACCGCTTTCTCGCCCGTATCGAGCGCCAGACCGGGCGCGTCCTCAAGCCAGCCAAGCGCGGACCCAAGCCGTCCGTGCAGCAAGACGGATGATCTATTTAGTGCACTGTCACCGAAATTTGCTGCCATCATATCTGCGCTTTCAAGATGCTCGCCCATACGTAGGCCTAGCGTCAAGTCGCTACTCTAGGATGATGTTCTTCTGCTTGTAAATATAGATTGTGTCTCTATCACTTTATCGTTTTGATTGATGAAGTGGTAAAGCTGTCATGAGCCGCACAAGTCGGGGCGCGTCTTAGCTTGATGTTTTTCATCGAGCCGAGTCGCCAATCCAACGACGGGCCAAACGTAACGCGTTGGATAAATGATTTGCGGAAAGGGCTAGCATGGCATAGTGCCACTGTTTTGCCCGACGCGTCAAACGGAATTCGCGAAATACGAAATAGAGGCGCCGACCTTCGATTGTGCTCGAACTGACGGCGTGCCTCGAATTGTGGTGCAGCGCTGCGGAATCACCGGCCGTTGCCCGTTTGTCGCTGATCTACGCGATACCGCAATGGCTTAGCCGAACGGGCGTGGTACCGTTCGGCCGGCGCGTTTCTACTGTGCATGGGGTTGTTTTTCACTTTTTGCTGGGAGGCCGAGCCGGCGTGGTCCTGCAAAGAGAGAAGCGAATGCGCCGCGTGCGTTGCCCCCGGATTCTCCTTGAGCTTGAGCTGGGCAAATGAAAAGGCCCGGTCGCCAATGGCGACCGGGCCTTTCTGTTTCGCTGTCCGTAGCCCGGATGGAGCGAAGCGCAATCCGGGGCCTTGCAACGCGGAGAGACTGTCCCGGATTTCGCTTCGCTCCATCCGGGCTACAAGTCGATGGCGCGCTTACGCGGCAGTCGAAGCCTTCCTAGCAGCCTTCTCCTGCGCGGCAGCGGCTTCGTCCTTGCGAATCTCCGACAGGCGCTTCTGCACTTCGGCCGAGAAGATGTACTGCGCCGGGCGCTGCTTCGACATGTCGATCTCCGGCGCCATCGGGCCGGTGGTCCTGATGCCGCGCAGCGACACCCACATCGCCTTGATCGGGTTGTTGAGCGCGGCGGTCGCAGCCGTCGGCTCGTAGCCGCAATGGGCCATACAGTCGGCGCACTTCTCGTACTTGCCGGTGCCGTAGGTCTCCCAGTCGGTGGTGTCCATCAGCTCCTTGAAGGTTTTTGCGTAGCCTTCACCGAGGAGATAGCAGGGCTTCTGCCAGCCGAAGATGTTGCGCGCGGGCATGCCCCACGGCGTGCACTCGTATTCCTGGTTGCCGGCGAGGAAGTCCAGGAACAGGCCGGAATGCATGAAGTTCCACTTCTTGCCCTTGCCCATCGCAAAGACGTCGCGGAACAGCTTCTTGGTCTTGGTGCGGTTGAGGAAGTGCTCCTGGTCCGGCGCGCGCTCATAGGCGTAGCCCGGCGACATCGAGACGCCGACACCGAGCTCGACGGTGAGGTCCAAGAACTTTGCGATCTCCTCGGCCGGATGGCCGTCGAAGATGGTGGCGTTGACGTTGACGGTGAAGCCGCGCGCCTTCGCCGCCTTGATCGCGGAGACGGCGCGGTCGAACACGCCCTTCTGCGACACCGCCTTGTCGTGATGGTCCTTCAGGCCGTCGAGATGCACGGAGAAGAACAGATAGGGCGAGGGCTCGAACAGATCGAGCTTCTTCTCCAGCAGCAGCGCATTGGTGCAGAGCGAGACGAACTTCTTGCGCGCGACGAGGCCGCGCACGATCTCGCCGATCTCCTTGTGGATCAGCGGCTCGCCGCCGGGGATCGCCACCATCGGCGCGCCGCACTCGTCGGCCGCGTCCCAGCACTCCTGCGCGGTCATGCGGCGGTTGAGGATCGCATCCGGATAGTCGATCTTGCCGCAACCGACGCAGGCGAGGTTGCAGCGGAACAGCGGCTCCAGCATCAGCACGAGCGGATAGCGTTTGCGGCCAAGCAGTTTCTGCTTGAGCAAATAGCCGCCGATACGCATTTCCTTGAAGAAGGGGATTGCCATTACACGTTTCTTTCTGGGCTTGAAATTCGGGTAGGTCAGCTTGCAGCCAGTTGGGCCGGAAGCCGGAATTCGATGTTTTCCTCGCGGCCCGGGAGCACCGAGACCGTCACCGGTCCGATCCGCCGCAGCGCTTCGATCACGTCATCCACCAGCACCTCGGGCGCCGACGCGCCGGCCGTGAGGCCGACGGTTCTGGCACCTTTCAACCACTCCGGATTGAGCTCGCGGCCATCGGCGATCAGATAACTCGCGACGCCGGCCTCAGTGCCGATTTCGCGGAGCCGGTTCGAGTTCGAGCTATTGGTAGCGCCCACCACCAAGATCACGTCGACCAGCTTGCTCAAGTCCCTTACCGCAGATTGGCGGTTCTGTGTCGCATAGCAGATATCCCGGATGTCCGGGCCTTGAATATCTGTAAATTTGGCTTGAAGAGCCCCGATAATGTCCCTGGTGTCGTCGACCGACAGCGTGGTCTGGGTGATGTAGGCCACTGGCGTATCCGCCGGCAGCGCCAGGGCCTTGGCCTCTTCGACGCTCTGGACCAGCAGGACGGGCCCGGGAACCTGGCCCATCGTGCCCTCGACCTCGGGGTGGCCGGCATGGCCGATCAGGATCAGGGTACGGCCCTTGGTGATGTAGCGCTTCCCCTGATTGTGAACTTTCGTGACCAGGGGGCAGGTGGCATTTAGCACCGGAAGGTCGCGCGCGGCGGCCTCTTCCTCGACGCTGCGGGCGACACCATGGGCGCTGAAAACGGTGACAGCCTTCGGTGGAACGTCGGACAGCTCCTCGACGAAGATCGCGCCTTTGTTCTTCAGGCTCTCGACGACGTATTTGTTGTGCACGATCTCATGGCGCACGTAGACGGGCGGGCCGTATTTCTCCAGGGCCCGCTCCACGATCTCGATCGCGCGCACCACGCCCGCGCAAAAGCCGCGCGGCTGCGCTAGATAAACTTCCATTGGACGCCCATCACGCAAGTTGCACCAATCCGCTCATTGTCCCAGGCGGCACCCTGATACGGGCCAATGCTGCAATATCCGCACCATTGGTGTCGCGACCGCGGTAACCGCCCACCCCATCTGGGCCCAGGCGCATGCAGGCACAGCACTTTGTGTCAAAAAATCGGCGACAAGGAAAGGTGGAACAAGCCTCGGGGTTCCAAGCCAAGTCCAGATCAGGTATTATAATACTTCAATTCGCGTGAGCAAGACAGCGACATTTGTGCTCACCCCTTCGTCACTTTACCGCCTCATCTCCGCGGCTATACCGGCCGTCCCGCATGATTTTGCCACGGTCTCCCGGCGTTTACTTCGAACCTTGTTCCCGCGAGAGCGACCCAAAACAGCAATAGGTTTCGCTTGGGAACTCCGATAAACAGCGGGCGTTTCCGGCAGGCTGTTAACACTAGAAAGAAAATACGTGCTGCAAAGCGTAGTCGTTGCCATCGTCAGGGCCTGCACCCGGTTTGCCTCCCTCGTCGTCGTTCTCGGGCTCCTGCTGGCAGTGGGGGCGGGCTATTACACGTCCCAGCACTTCGTTATCAACACCGACATCAATTCGCTGATTGCCCAGAATCTGGACTGGCGCCAGCGCGACCAGCAGTTCGACCGCGCCTTCGACCGTGACGCGACGATTCTCGCGGTCGTCGAGGCCAGGACGCCGGAGATGGCCACCGCAGCCGCGGACGCGCTGTTTGCCAAGCTGAAGGACAACAAGACCGAATTCCAGTCGATGCAGCAACTCGGCACCGGTGAATTCTTCGAGAAGAACGGCCTGTTGTTCCTGCCGACCGAGGAAGTCGGCAAGACCACCGGCCAGTTCGAATCCGCCGCGCCCCTGATCGAGATCATGGCCGGCGATCCGTCGATCCGCGGTCTGACCGGTGCGCTGGAGACCGGGCTTGCCGGCGTGAAGCGTGGGCAGGTCAAGCTCGACAGCACCGCGCGGCCGTTCAACCAGATCGCAGGGACGGTCGAGACCGTGCTCAACAAGGGCAATGCGAGCTTCTCCTGGCGCGAACTCGTCAGCGACGAGCCACTGTCGGATTCCGACAAGCGCGCCTTCATCGAGTTCAAGCCGGTCCTCGATTACAACGCGCTGGAGCCCGGCAAGGGTGCCACTGACGCGATCCGCAAGGCCGCCGTCGATCTGGATTTCGCGACCAAATACCAGGCGCGGGTGCGCCTGACCGGGCCGGTGCCGATCGCCAACGAGGAATACGCCACCGTGCAAGAAGGCGCCGTCGTCAACGGCGTCGGCACGGTCGTCGTGGTGCTCCTGATCCTGTGGCTGGCGCTGCATTCCTCGAAGATCATCTTCGCGGTGTTCGTCAATCTCTTCGTCGGCCTTGCGCTGACGACCGCCGCCGGCCTGATGATGGTCGGCTCGTTCAACCTGCTGTCGATCGCGTTCGCCGTGCTGTTCGTCGGCCTCGGCGTCGATTTCGGCATCCAGTACAGCGTCCGCTATCGCTCCGAGCGCTACAAGCACGACGATCTCTCCGGCGCGCTGGTGCTTGCCGCGAAGCGCTCCGCGGTGCCGTTGTCGCTGGCGGCGATGGCGACGGCCGCCGGCTTCCTCTGTTTCCTGCCGACCGACTACAAGGGCATTTCCGAGCTCGGCCAGATTGCCGGCGTCGGCATGCTGGTGGCGTTTGTCTCCAGCATCACCGTACTGCCGGCGATGCTGAAGCTGCTGAATCCGCCCGGCGAGATGGAGCCGGTCGGCTATGCCTTCCTGGCGCCGCTCGATTACTTCCTGGAGAAGCACCGCGTGCTGGTCGTCGGCGGCACGTTGCTGCTGGCGGTCGCCGGCCTGCCGCTGCTCTACTTCCTGAAGTTCGACTTCAACCCGATGAATCTGCGCAATCCGAAGGCCGAATCGATCGCGACCTTCCTCGACCTGCGCAAGGATCCCAACACCGGCGCCAATGCCATCAACGTGATGGTCACCACGGAAGAACAGGCCAAGCAGGTCGAAGCGAAGCTGGAGAAGGTGCCGGAAGTGTTGCGCGTGATGTCGCTCGACAGTTTTGTGCCGGAAGACCAGCAGCCCAAGCTGAAGCTGCTCGCCCAGGGCGCCAAGGTCCTGAACCCCGCGCTCAACCCGGACCAGGTCGACGCGGCGCCGTCGGACCAGGAGAACGTCGAGGCGCTGAAATCCTCGGTCGACAATCTGCGCCGGACCGCCGGTGACGCCAAAGGCCCGGGTGCGGTCGCTTCGCGCCGGCTCGCGGACGCGCTCGAGAAGCTCGCCAATTCGGATGAGGCGACCCGCAACAAGGCGCAGGACGTGTTCGTCACGCCGATGAAGATCGTGTTCGACCAGCTCAGGAACGCGATGCAGGCCGAGCCGGTCACCCTGAAGTCCCTGCCGCCTGATCTGGTGAACGCCTGGAAGAGCAAGGACGGAATCATCCGCGTCGAAGCTCAGCCGAAGGGTGATCCCAACGATAACGACACGCTGCGCAAATTTGCGGCAGCCGTGCTCGCGGCCGAGCCGACCGCGATCGGCGGACCGGTCTCGATCCTGAAGTCCGGCGATACCGTCGTGAATGCATTCATCCATGCCGGCATCTATGCGTTGCTGGTGATCGGCCTGTTGCTGTGGCTGACGCTGCGCCGCATCGTCGATGTGCTGATGACGCTGGTGCCGCTTCTGGTCGCGGGCGCCGTGACGCTCGAGATCTGCGTGTTGATCGGCCTGCCGCTCAACTTCGCCAATATCGTCGCGTTCCCGCTGCTGCTCGGCGTCGGCGTCGCGTTCAAGATCTATTATGTCGTGGCGTGGCGGTCCGGCAGGACAAACCTGCTTCAGACCAGCCTGACGCGCGCGATCTTTTTCAGCGCACTGACGACGGCGACCGCGTTCGGCAGCCTTTGGCTGTCGAGCCATCCGGGCACGTCCAGCATGGGCAAGCTGCTCGCACTTTCTCTGGTGACGACGCTTGCCGCAGTGCTGCTGTTTCAGCCGGCCCTAATGGGCAAACCCCGTAATCTCAGGGAGTAGGCAGATGTCGCCGACGGGATCGGCGGTTGCGGTCTTCTGACCGGGCTTGGCGGCGACGGCAGCGTTCTTCGGTGCCGTGGTCGCGGGCGCAGGCGCTGCAGCGGGTGGCGTGGTTGCGGCCTTTGGCGCCGCGCCGGTGGTTTTTGGTGCACCCTTGGCCATCGCATTAGAAGCGCTCAAAGGAATAGGCGGACCGACCCGGGTCCAGGTCTCGCCGCCGCACAGGAAGCCGAGCACGCAGCCCTTGATCTCGAGCTGGTCGATGCCGACAGGCGTGATGGTCGCACTGTACATCTGACCATCTTTCGCGTTGTAGACCTGACCTTCCCATTGCTCGGCGCCGGCCGTCTTCTTCATGTCGATCAGGGTCGCCATGCCCAGTGTCGGTCTGTTCTTTTTTGAGACATCCGGGTTGTTCTCGTCGCGGCCTCCAGGCTGCTTTTCCCAGGAAACCGCGCCCCACATGCTGCCGTTGCATTGGGCGACGCGGATATTGGCAACGCCATCGGCGACCCGCCAGTCGCCGGTAGGATCGGCGGCGAGCGCCGGTGTCAGGCCGGCGTAACCGCCTGCCAGTATTATTCCGGTGTAAATGGCCAAACGCATGAGTGTTCCTTGGCAGTGCAACATGGTTTAAAGCTGTGCTTGCGAAGATGGTCCGAAAAAGGGCAAAAGGCCGCACAGACCCTTTTCCGTTTGCTGACCGTTTTCAGTTGACGAAGCGGCCCTCAACCGAAGTATGTAGCGGATGAACAGTCCAAATCCAGACATGTCCCAGTTGTTCGCGGACCGTCAGGCCCAGCGCAGCACCCTGCATAATCGGTATCTGAACGAGCAATTCGTCCGGGTTCTCAAGACCATCGGCTACGACGTCGGCTTCCAGAAGGGGCAGGGGCAGTACCTCTACGATCGCGAGGGGGCGCGCTATCTCGACCTCCTGTCCGGCTTTGGCGTGTTCGCAATCGGGCGCAACCATCCGGTGATGCGCGATGCGCTGAAAAGCGTGCTCGACGCCGATCTGCCCAATCTCGTCCAGTTCGACGTCTCGGTGCTGGCCGGCGTGCTCGCCGAGCGGCTGCTGAAATACGTTCCCTATCTCGACAAGGTGTTCTTCGCCAATTCCGGCGCTGAATGCGTCGAGGCGGCGATCAAGTTCGCCCGTGGCGCCACCGGCCGCCCCGGCATCGTCTACTGCGCCCACGGCTATCACGGCCTGACCTATGGCGCGCTGTCGCTGACCGGTGATTCGAACTTCCGCACCGGTTTCGAGCCGCTGCTGCCGGGTTGCACCTCGGTTCCGTTCAACGATCTCGCGGCGCTCGAGAAGGCGCTGGCCTCGCGCGAGGTCGCCGCCTTCGTGGTCGAGCCGATCCAGGGCAAGGGCGTCAACATGCCCTCCGATGAGTTCCTGCCTGGCGCGGCCGCGCTCTGCAAGAAGTACGGCACGCTGTTCGTCGCCGACGAAATCCAGACCGGCATGGGCCGCACCGGCCGCTTCCTCGCGGTCGAGCACTGGAACGTCGAGCCCGACATGGTGCTGCTGTCGAAGTCGCTGTCGGGCGGCCACGTGCCGGTTGGCGCCGTGCTGACGCGCAAGAACATCTTCGACAAGATCTTCAACCAGATGGACCGCGCGGTGGTGCACGGTTCGACCTTCTCCAAGAACGATCTGGCGATGGCCGCGGGCATCGCCACGCTCGACGTGATGGAATCGGAGAAGCTGATCGAGTCCGCCGCCAAGCGTGGCGCCGAGCTTCGCCTTGCGCTCACCCGCATGGTGCCCGGCTACGAGCTGATGAAGGAAGTGCGCGGCAAGGGCCTGATGATCGGCATCGAGTTCGGCCCGCCGAAATCGCTGCGGCTGCGGGCGTCCTGGAACGTGCTGGAAGCCGCCAACAAGGGCCTGTTCTGCCAGCTCATCACCGTGCCGCTGTTCAAGGATCACAAGATCCTGACGCAGGTCGCCGGTCACGGCAGCCACACCATCAAGCTGCTTCCGCCGCTCACCATCACCGAAGAAGACTGCAACTGGATCGAGCGCGCCTTCGACGACGTCATCGCCGGCAGCCACAAGGTCCCCGGTGCGATCTGGTCGCTTGGCAAGACGCTGGTGGATAACGCGGTGCGAAGGTCGGCCTGATCACTTGCCGAGGCCTCTCGGCATTCGTCATTGCGAGCGAAGCGAAGCAATCCAGACTGTCTCCGCGGGGGTAACCTGGATTGCTTCGTCGCTAACGCTCCTCGCAATGACGACGCAGCAACGCTATCCCTCCACATTCGCCTTCATCGCCGCCTCGAACTTGTCGACGAACTCGGTGAGCTCGTCGCCGCCGATATCGCTGACGGCCCAGAAGTTCAGGCCGCGCTCGCCCCAGCGGCGGCAGTTGAACCCCTGCATGGTCTGGGTCTTCGGCGGTCGATGCTCGGTGCTCGCGGTCTGCGACACGAACAAATTGATGATGTGCTGCCGGCGCCGGTAGACCACCGCCCCAATCGCGCGCGCATCGACATAGTCGAGCCGGCCGCCGACCAGCGTAAAACCTTGCGCGGTGAGGTCGATCACGGGCGGGGCGACATCGAGCTTGCCGTTGAACCATGGTTTGACGGTGTGCTGGTCGGTCGAGACCACGTCAATGAGGTGGCCGGCCTGGAGCGAGCGCAGATGCGCGGAGACAACCTCCGAGAGGACGCGCTGCTGGTCGTCCTGACGCAGAACGACGGCGACGACGCCTGAGGCGGCGAGGGCCGAGACCGCCGAACCCATCGCGAAACCGCGCAGCACCGAACGTCGGCTGGGCTGCGGCCGCGCTTGCGGCATCGACGCTTCGATACGGGCGCGGAGGCCAGCGGGAGCGCTGTAGCGCAGCTTGGTGTCGGCCAGCACGCGCTTCATCTCGCGTTGTGCCGCCAACTCGGCCGCGCAGGCCGGGCAGCTGGCGATATGGGCTTCGACCTCGCGCGCATGGCCGGCATCGAGCTCGTTGTCGAGCAGCGCGTGAAGCAGGATTTGTGCTTCGTCGCAGGTCATTTCGAGTGCTCCTCTTCCGCCGTCCAGGCCGCGCGCAGCATGGCGCGAGCGCGGGCGAGGCGGGACATCACGGTGCCGACGGGGGCACCGACAGTTTCTGCAATTTCACGATAGGACAGGTTGTTGATCTCCCGCAGCACGAAGGTTTCCTTGAACGGCTCGGCGAGCGCGTCGATCATCTTGCGAATGGCGCCGGCGTCGCGGCTGCGCAGCACCTCGGTCTCCGGGCCCGCCTCGTTTTCCTGCCACATCGGGGTCTGGTCGGCGGCGCCGGGCGTGTCCTCGATCGCGGCGTGCGAGTGCGCGCGTCTGGCGTATTCGGCGTTGCAGACATTGCGCAGGATCGCGAACAGCCACGGCTTCATCGCCGGGCCGCGATAGCTGTCGAAGTGCTTGAGCGCGCGCAAATAGCATTCCTGCACCGCGTCCTCCGCGTCGGAGGCGTCGCGCAGCAGGTAGCGTGCGAGCGTGTAGACGTCGTCGAGATAGGGGAGCGCCGCCTCACGGAAGCGCTGCGCCTTCTGGAAATCGTCGCTGACGGGCATCGCCTCTCGCTTTGCCTCTTGCTGCGTTTCGTAGGTCGTTGCGTGCTTCGTGTCGTCGTTGGGCCTGACCGAAGGCACGCGAGCCCGGCCGGCGTGGGACCACCGGCCGGGCAAGACAGAGATGCCTTGGTTGGAGACGTTACTCAACCTTGATCATCCCGGTCATGTGCGGGTGCAACGAACAAAAATACTTGTAGTCGCCCGCATTGGTGAAGGTGAACGTGAATTTGTCGTCGGTATCCAGGGTCTTGGACCTGAACTTGCCGGCCGACACCACGGTATGGGGGATGTCGTCCCGGTTGGTCCAGGTTACGGTCGTGCCGACCTTGATCTTGAGCTCCGGAGGCTGGAAAACGAAATTGTCGATATGCACCTCCATGTTGGCGTCGTCGGCACGGGCGGTTGTGACGGGTAGCAGGATGGCCGCGGCCACGGCGACCCCGAAGTCGCGGCGATTGAGTGTCTTCATTGTCAGCTTCCGTTCAGCCCTGAATCAACCCTGCAGCGGCGTGTCGATGATCGCGAGCCGCTGCTCGTTCTGCTTGAAGTTGATGCTGGCGACCCCGAGCATCGAGCGGAGCTTGGCGTCCTCGACCTTCATCGGTCCGGGCGATGGGGCAGCTCCCGGCGCCGGTTGCGGGAAAGCGGTCGAGCGTGCGGTGTGGAAGGTGACGTTGCCCTCGACCTTCTGCATCACCTGGTGGATGTGGCCGTTGAGCACGGTGACCGAGCCGAAACCCTTGACGTATTCGAGCGCGCGGCCGCCGTCCTCGGTGCCCCAGCCCCATTCCGGATAGACGGTCCAGAGCGGAATATGCGCGAACAACACAACAGGCGTGGATTTCGACTTGCCGCGGAGGTCGTCCTCGAGCCAGGCCAGCTGCTCGGCGCCGAGATTGCCGAGACCGCCGCCCTTGAGGTCGACGACGTTGACGAGGCCGACGAAGTGCACGCCGCCGGCGTCGAAGGAGTACCAGCCCTGGCCCTTGGTGCCGCGGCCGTAGCGCTCGCGATAGAACTTCACTTCCTCATCGAGGAAATCATGCTCGCCGGGCACGTAGTGCACGTCCAGCTTGGACTGCGAGATGATGCGATCGGCGTTGTCGAACTCGGAGGCTTTCGACAGATGGGTGATGTCGCCGGTGTGGATCATGAACGACGGCTTGACCGGCATCGCATTGATCTTGTTGACGGCTTCCTCCAGCGTGCCCAGCGCATTGGGGTTGGCCGGCTTGTCGAAGCCGACATGGCTGTCGCTGATCTGGAGGAAGGTCATGCCGGGCGTGGCGGCGGTTGCCGCCTCAGCAGAATCGATGATGCCGAGCGAGCGCGGCACGCCGCCCGTGACGGTCCAGAGCACCCCGGTGCCGGCCCATGTCATGCATTCCAGCACCTTGCGGCGGCTGACGCCGTCTTCCCCGTGATCGTGTCCGCTCATCGCACGTCTCCTTTGGCCCGGAATTGGGCCGTCTGGGAGGTGATCGGGGGAGGGGTGGGTTTATTCGCGGGGGGCGATGACGTTTTCGTGAGGTGGGGTCACACACGCCGTTTGAGCCCGCGGCACGGCAGCGCGCAATCTGTGGCGCTGCGTCCGGGACAAGGAGATGAACGCGGATCTACACCGAAAATTCCCGGACTGCCCGCAGCACGAGGGCGGGGGCTTCCTGCGCCACGCAGTGGCCGGCGCCTTCGAAGGCAAGCGCCCGGGCGTGCGGGATAAGCGCCATGGCACGTGAGGCCATCTCCTTGTAGATCGGCCCCGAGGTCTCGGCGGTGGTCACCGTCACGGGGCACGCGATCTCGCCAAACCAGGCGAATGGATTGCCGCGCGCGTCGCCGAGGTAAACCTGCTCCATCGCCTCGTAGATCGGACGCAGCATCGCCGACTCGATCTCAGGCGTGCAGCAAAGCCGCACCCGGCCATTGTCGAGCGGCGTAAAACCGTGCCGCACATAGGCCCACAGCGAAGCCTCGGTCCAATCCGCAAAAGCGGGCGCGGCACGGTAGCGCTTGAAGGCGGCATCGCGACTGTCGAACTCCGCCTGCCGGCGCAGCGCACCCTGCACGCGGGACAGCGATTGCTCGCTCAGTCCCACGGATGGATCGCGCGCCGCGTGCGGGTTCATCACGGTCGGCTCCATCACGAACAGGCGCGTGAAGCATCCCGGCAGCAGCTTCGCTGCCAGCAACAGATCGGTTGCGCCCGCGCTGTGGCCGATGCCGTAGACATCGCGCAAGCCCAGCGCGCCGATCACCCGGCAGATGTCGTCGGCATAGTCCGCAAAGTGATAAGCGCGGGGCTTGTGGCTGGCGCCGTGGCCGCGGCGATCGAGCCCGTAGACGGTGTAGGTCGCTGCGAGATCGCGCGCGACCTCGTTCCAGACGTCGGCGACGAAGCCGGTGCCGTGCACGAGCAGGGCGGGCGGTTTGCCGCTGTCGCCCCATTGCAACATGGCGATCTCTGCGCCGGCCGGGCCGATGGAAAAGCGCTGACTGATCATGGTGATTGGATGCTACTTCGTATCCTCCAGGATCATCGCAGCCCCCTTCTCGGCGATCATTGCCGTCGGCGTGTTAGTATTGCCCGAGGTGATCGTCGGCATGATCGAGGCATCGACGACGCGAAGACCCCCGAGGCCATAGAAGCGCAGACGCTCGTCGACCACGGCCAGGGGATCATTCGCCGCGCCCATCTTCGCCGTGCCGACGGGATGGAAGATGGTGGTGCCGATATCGCCCGCGGCTTTTGCGAGCGAGGCATCGTCGTCGCCGACGGTGGGGCCGGGCAGATATTCGCTCGGACGATATTTTGCCAGCGCCTTCTGCTGCATCAGGCGGCGCGTGGTGCGGATGGCGTCGGCGCCGACCTGGCGGTCGTCATCGGTCGACAGATAGTTCGGCGCGATGATCGGCTTTTCATCGGGCGTCGCCGAGCGCAGCCGTACGGTGCCGCGCGAGGTCGGCTGCAGATTGCAGGCGCTCACCGTGATCGCCGGGAAGCGATGCAGGGGATCGCCGAACTTGTCGAGCGACAGCGGCTGCACGTGGAACTGGATGTTGGCGCGCGCGCGTGTCGCGTCGGAACGCGTGAAGATGCCGAGCTGCGACGGCGCCATGGTTAGCGGACCGCGGCGGCGGAAGGCGTAGTCCAGGCCCATCAGGCCGCGGCGGAACAGATTGTAGTAGGTCTCGTTCAGCGTCCGCACGCCCTCGACCTTGTAGATCGCGCGCTGCTGGAGATGGTCCTGCAGATTGTGGCCGACGCCGGGCTTGTCCATCACGATGTCGATGCCGAGCGGCGACAACCAGTCAGCGGGCCCGATACCGGAGCGATGCAGCACCTGCACCGAGCCGATCGAGCCGGCCGAGAGGACCACCTCGCGCTTTGCACGCGCCTCGATGATTTCGCCGTTCCGGATGAAGCGCACACCGGCGGCGCGGCCCTGCTCGATGATCAGACGATCGACCAGCACATTCTTCTCGAGCCGCAGGTTCGACCGGTTCAGCGCCGGCTTGAGGAAGCCGCGCGCAGACGACCAGCGCCGGCCGCGCTTCTGGTTGACGTGGAAATAGCTCGTGCCTTCGTTGTCGCCGGTGTTGAAATCCGGGATGCGCTTGATGCCCATTTCCTCGGCGGCATCACCAACGGCATCGAGAACGTCCCAGGACAGTCGCGGCGCCTCGATGCGCCAGCCGCCGCCGGCGCCGTGATGCTCGCTTGCACCCAGGAAGTGATCCTCGAGCCGTTTGAACAGCGGCAGCACGTCATCATAGCCCCAGCCGGTCATGCCGAGCTGGCGCCAGTGATCGTAATCGGCGGCCTGGCCGCGCATCGAGATCATGGCGTTGATCGCCGAAGAGCCGCCGATCACCTTGCCGCGGGGATAGGCGAGCGCGCGGCCGTTCAGCCCCGGCTCGGCCTCGGTCTTGAACAGCCAGTCGGAGCGCGGATTGCCGATCGCGAAGAGATAGCCGACCGGAATATGGAACCAGATCCAGTTGTCGTCCCCGCCGGCCTCGAGAATGAGGACGCGGTTCTTAGGATCGGCCGACAGCCGGTTGGCAACGATGCAGCCGGCCGTTCCGGCGCCCACGACAATGTAGTCAAACTCACCTTCAAGCCGCCTTGGCATTCTGCTTCCACCCGGATGGTCCCTTAACGTTCCGTCCTAATAGGCAGACGGAGACGACCGGGACAAGTCCGGCCATGCCGCATCGGCAGAGCTAGACCCGATCCCCGGCAGTTGGGTGGACTGGTGCTTGCATGGTAGACAGGCCTGCAATTTCAACAAAGCTCGAGACCCCTCCATGCCCATCGTGAACCGCGTCGCCGACCTTCAACCCGATATCCAGGCTTGGCGGCGGGACATCCACCAGCACCCCGAGCTGCTGTATGATGTCCACCGCACCGCAGCATTCGTCGCGGATCGCCTGCGCGAGTTCGGTTGCGACGAGGTCGTGACCGGCATCGGCCAGACCGGCGTGGTGGGCGTGATCAAGGGCAACAAGCCGGCCGGCGAGGGGCTCAAGGTGATCGGCATGCGGGCCGACATGGACGCGCTGCCCGTCGATGAGCAGACCAACCTGCCTTACGCCTCCAAAACTCCGGGCAAGATGCACGCCTGCGGCCATGACGGCCACACCGCGATGCTGCTCGGCGCCGCGCGCTATCTCGCCGAGACCCGCAACTTCGCCGGCGATGCCGTCGTGATCTTCCAGCCGGCCGAGGAGGGCGGCGCCGGTGGCGCGGCCATGGTCAAGGACGGCATGATGGAGCGCTTCGGCATCGAGCAGGTCTACGGCATGCACAACGGCCCTGGCATTCCGATCGGCTCGTTCGCGATCCGGCCCGGCCCGATCATGGCGGCGACCGACGAGGTCGACCTCATGATCGAGGGCCTCGGCGGCCACGCCGCACGTCCGCACAAATGCGTGGATTCCGTTCTGGTCGGCGCGCAACTGATCACCGCGTTGCAGTCGATCGTCGCGCGCAGCGTCGATCCCTTGGAATCGGCCGTGATCTCGATCTGCGAGTTCCACGCCGGCAACGCCCGCAACGTCATTCCGCAAACCGCGATTCTGCGGGGCACCATCCGCACGCTGACGCCGGAGGTGCGCAAGCTGGTCGAGAAGCGCGTGCGCGAAGTCGTGGCGGGCGTCGCCCAGATCACCGGCGCCAAGATCGATCTGCACTACAAGCGCAACTATCCCGTGGTGAACAATCACGCGGCGGAGACCGAGATCGCGTCGCGCATCGCCAAGCAGGTCGCTGGCGATGCCAATGTGCTGGAGATGTCGCCGCTGATGGGCGGCGAGGACTTTGCCTACATGCTGGAAGCGCGCCCCGGCGCGTTCATCTTCTGCGGCAACGGCGACAGCGCCGGCCTGCATCACCCCGCCTACAATTTCAACGACGAGGCGATCGTGTTCGGCACGTCGTATTGGGTCAAGCTGGTCGAGGAACAGCTCGCGGCGTCCTGAACCTCGATGCCAGAGCAGAAATGAAAAAGGGCCCGTGCATCGCACGGGCCCTTTGACGTCAGCGAGGGGCGATCTCTCAAAAGACGTGAGAGAAGAAATAGTACAGCGAGCCCGAGATGATCATCGCGGCCGGCAGGGTCAGCACCCAGGCCATGGCGATGTTGCGGATCGTGGCCCATTGCAGACCCGAACCATTGGCAGCCATCGTGCCCGCGATGCCTGACGACAGCACGTGGGTGGTCGACACCGGCAGGCCGTAGATGTCGGCGGCGGCGATGGTGGCAGCCGCCGTGATCTCGGCGCAGGCGCCCTGCGCGTAGGTCAGGTGCGTCTTGCCGATCTTCTCGCCGACCGTGACGACGATGCGCTTCCAGCCGACCATGGTGCCCAGCCCAAGCGCGATGGCGACCGCGATCTTCACCCAGCCCGGGATGAACTTCGTGGCGCTGTCGAGCGAGCCCTTGTACGCGTTGAGCACAGCGACGTCGGCGGCGTTGAGCTCGGCTTCCTTGTCCTTCATCAGGAAGCGGAGCGCTTCCGAGGCAAGGTACATGTCGTTGCGGGTGTTGCCGACGACGTCCGCCGGAACCTTCGCCAGCGAGCCGTAGGTCGTAACCTGCTTGGCGATATCGCGCACGAGCACGGCAAGCGACGGGAACGTGCCGCCGTTGACTTCGCGCGTGGCGACGTAGCTGGTCACCGCGGGCCGCGGATTGCCCAGCACGTTGTAACCGGCAGCCTTGCCTTCGATGATCTTGCTGGCCGCTTCCGAGTTCGTGACGAAATGTTCGATCTCGGTGGCCGGCAGCGCGCGGTTGAGCGCATAGGCCGTCGGCACGGTGCCGATCAGGATCAGCATGATGAGGCCCATGCCTTTCTGGCCGTCGTTCGAGCCGTGGAAAAAGCTCACCAGCGTGCAGGTGAGGATCAGGATGCCACGGATCCACCACGGCGGCGGCTGGTCGCCCTTCGGCTCGCCGAACAAAGCTGGCGTGGCGCGCAGCAGCACGCTGCGCAGGATGTACAGCAGGATCGCGGCGAGTGCGAAGCCGAACAGCGGCGACAGCAGCAACGCCTTGCCGATGTTGGTTGCCTGCGACCAGTCGACGCCCGAGGTGCCGCTGCGGCCATGCAGGACCGCGTTCATGATGCCGACGCCCATGATCGAGCCGATCAGGGTGTGCGAGCTCGAGGCCGGCAGGCCGAAATACCAGGTGCCGACGTTCCAGATGATGGCGGCGATCAGCAGCGCAAACACCATGGCGAAGCCGGCGCTGGAGCCAACTTGAAGGATCAGCTCGACCGGCAGCAGCGAGACGATGCCGAACGCGACTGCGCCCGAAGACAGCAGCACGCCGAACAGGTTGAACATGCCGGACCACACCACGGCAATGTTGGCGGGCAGGGAGCGCGTGTAGATAACGGTCGCGACCGCGTTGGCGGTGTCGTGGAAGCCGTTCACGAACTCGAAGCCGAGCGCGATCAAAAGCGCGACGAAGAGCATGAGGAAGGGGGCGATGCTCTTGACCTGCGTGCCGGTCGCATCGACGTCGACCCAGATGCTGTAGGCAACGAAGAGCAGCGCCGCAGCGATGACTCCCATATAAATGATGCCGGTCAGCGGATGGAATCCGCCTTCAAGGTCTGGCCCCTTACGCAAGGCCGGCTCGATGGAGCCGGGTAAAGCAACGTCACTCATCGGAATTCTCCTCTCCCAATGCCTCCGATTTTGCGCGCGGCGTGTGACAGCCAGTTGAAATGGTTGAAAAACTATTGATAAGGCGGAACTTTTCTACCGCCTGTTGCGGAGGGCGTCAGGCGGCGTGGGCGGATTTCTTCTGCATACCGGCCGCGATCTTCAGGTCTTCGACAAAACGCTGATATTCCAGCACCTTCGCCTCCGGATCGGGCAGCCGCAGCAAATAGGATGGATGCACCGTCACCAGGGCTTTGCGTCCATCGGGAAGCTCCATAATCCGGCCGCGGGTTTTGCCGATGGGCGTGATCTTGCCGAACACGCTTTGTGCGGCGGTGGCGCCCATCGCCACGATGAGCTCGGGCTGGATTGCCGAAACTTCCCGCTCATACCATTGCCGGCAGGCTTTGATCTCCGGCGTTGCCGGTTTCTGGTGCAGGCGGATTTTTCCGCGAGGCAGAAATTTGAAGTGCTTCACGGCGTTGGTGACATAGACCTTCTTGCGATCGACGCCGGCTTCCGCGAGTGCACGGTCGAGCATCTGTCCGGCCGGGCCGACGAAGGGATGGCCGGCGAGGTCTTCCTTGTCGCCGGGCTGCTCGCCGACCAGCATGATGGTGGCGTCCTTCGGGCCTTCGCCGAACACGGTCTGCGTCGCGTCCTTGTAGAGCGGGCAGGCGCGGCAATGCGCAGCTTCTTCGCGGAGCGCGTCGAGATCGTTGGTGGCAGGTTTACGTGTCATCGGAGCCTCCGGCCGCTTCTGAGGCTTGTGCGGATCGGTTGCGGCATTGGCGATCATGGCGCCGGTCATGCGCTCGGCGTCCTCGATCAGGGGCTTAATGATCGAGGCCTCGGGCAGGTTCCTCCAGTATTTCTTCGGCATCTCCGTCTGCATCGCCTTCACCTTCAACCGCGCCGGATTGAAGATGCTGGCGTAGTAGCGCCGCCAGGTTTCTTCCAGCCGGTCTTCGCCCGGCGCCTCGTTCTTGCTCACGCCCGGCGTGAACGAAAGCGCGTGGCCATCCCAATGCGCGCAGAGATCCGGCGTCAGGATCGACCACGGCATGTCGGCAAAGCGCTTGGCGAAGAACGGTGCGGCGAGCTCGACGATGTGATGCTCCGGCTCGAACCAGGCGACGTAATGCGCGTCACGTTCGCGGCCGATCTCGCGGAAGCGCACGAAGGCGTGCATCTTGTGCTCGTCGCGATGGACCGCTCTCGCCATCGCTGTAGCTAGCGCGACGTCAGGATCGGTCGCGACCTCGATGAGATCGTGATTGTCCTTCAGCCGAAACAGCAGGCGATAGAGGATCGCAAAGCGCTTGACATCGCGATGCAGGATGGCGGCCTGGGCGAGGTCGACGAATTTGCCTGATACGTTGAAGGTGCCGTCGTTGACCTCGAGGATCGGAGACGGCGCAGGCGGTGCGAACAACTCGGCTTCACCGCCTTGCACGGCCCAGGTGACATCGGTGGGCTTCACATGATGAAGCACGAGCGTGCGGGCGGCTTTGCGCCAACCGTCGAAATCGGTTTCGGTGTCGAGGATGATGTACTGCATCAGAATCCAAACCCCAGTTGTGTTGCTTTCGGCTTGAACCGTTCGATCAGCCGCGCCTCGTCGAGGCGATGCGGCATGGGCCGGTGATCGCTGAGCACGATGAACGGCATCGCCTTGTTGCGGGGCACGTGCAGCCGCGCGAGATCGGAGAGACGGATCGTGGTGGTGCGCCGCGTGGCGATGATGCGCTCGACCGCTTTGGTGCCGAAGCCCGGCACGCGCAGCAGCTCCTCGCGACTGGCGCGGTTGACGTCGAGCGGAAAACGGTCGCGGTGGCGCAGCGCCCAGGCGAGCTTTGGATCGATGTCGAGCGGCAGCATGGCGCTGTCGTCGACGATCTCGCCGACATCGAAGCCGTAGAAGCGCATCAGCCAGTCGGCCTGGTAGAGCCGGTGCTCGCGCAGCAAGGGCGGCTGTACCAGAGGCAACGCGCGGCTGGCGTCGGGGATCGGGCTGAAGGCTGAATAATAGACGCGCCGCAGCCGGTAGGAGCCGTAGAGATTGGCGCTGGTGCGGAGGATGGTGTGGTCGTTCGCGCCATCTGCGCCGACGATCATCTGCGTGCTTTGGCCGGCCGGCGCGAAACGCTGCGGCTTTGCTTTCGTCTTTGTGCTGCTGATATCCTCGGCTTCGTCGAGCTTCAACCGCAGCCGGCCCATGGTGCGGCGGATCGCGCGCACGTCCTTCTCGGGCGCGAATTGCTGCAGGCTGGTCTCCTCAGGCATTTCGATATTGATGGAGAGACGATCGGCATATTTGCCGGCCTCCGCGATCAGCGCGTCATCGGCCTCCGGAATGGTCTTGAGATGGATGTAGCCGCGGAAGTGATGCTCCTCGCGCAGTTTTCGCGCGACGCTGACCACTTGCTCCATCGTGTAGTCGGGGCTGCGGATGATGCCGGAGGAGAGAAACAGACCTTCGATGTAATTGCGCCGGTAGAAGTCCAGCGTCAGCTTGACCACTTCGTCGATGGTGAAGCGGGCGCGCGGCACGTTGGAGGAGGTGCGGTTGACGCAATAGAGGCAGTCGTAATTGCAGGCGTTGGTGAGCAGCACCTTGAGCAGCGAGATGCAGCGTCCGTCCGGCGCGTAGGAATGGCAGATGCCCATGCCCGGCGCGGTCGACCCCATGCCCTTGCCGTCGCTGGAATCCCGCTTCTCGGTGCCGCTGGAGGCGCACGACGCGTCGTACTTGGCGGCGTCTGCGAGAATCTCCAGCTTACGTTGCACGTCCATTATTGAATCCCTTTGATTCCGCTCATGAATCCAACAGAACACCAATTCGATTGACTCCCCGGCCGCCGTTAGCTTTATATTAGAACATATCATGAACAAATGAGCCAGCCGCTGGTTCTTCTTTTGAAAGCCACGGCATCAAATCTTTGAGGAGCGGCGAGCATGAGCGGCGCACGCATCAGCGCGCTTGCGACCTTGCGCAGCCAGATCGAACGGATCGAGACCGCAGAGGTCGTGCACCATCACGACCGCGTCGCGCTCGGCCACCGCGAGGTGGACCACGCCTTGAAAGGCGGGCTCGCACGCGCGGCGATCCACGAGGTGTTTTGCGAGGGGCGTCAGGGTGCGGCCGCGACGGGCTTTGTCACCGGGCTTGCGGGCCGCGTCACGGTGCGCCGGCCGCTGCTGTGGGTGCGGCAGGATTTTTCGGAACTCGAGACCGGCGCGTTGTCGATGAGCGGGCTCGCCGAGCTCGGCCTCGATCCACGCCGCGTGGTGATGGTGCGTGCGGCTGACGTAGAGAGCGCGCTGCGCACCTCCGCCGATGCGCTCGCCTGCGATGCGCTCGGCGCCGTCGTGCTCGAGCTCTGGGGCGAGACGAGGCAGTTCGATCTGGTCGCGAGCCGCAAGCTGACGCTGGCCGCGCAGTCGTCCGGCGTCACCGGCTTGCTGCTGCGGATGGCCGCACAACCTTTGCCGTCGACTGCGGAGACGCGATGGATGCTGCGCGCCGCGCATTCGCCGCCGGGTTCGGCCTCAATGCCTGCGGCGCCTTGGAGTGCCTGGGGCGCGCCGCGTTTCGATGTCGAGCTGTTGCGTAACCGTCATGGCCCGTGTGGCCGGTGGATCATGGAATGGAAGTGTGATGAGTGCCAGTTCTCTGAACCGTCGGCGTATCCTCAGCCTGTGGCTGCCGCGCCTGCCCATCGATCGGATCCAGCGGTTCTTCAACGGCGCGTTGGGTGAGCCCAGCATCGTCGTCATCAAGGACAACAATGCGCTGGTGATCCATGCGCTGGACGAAGCCGCCGAGCGGCTCGGTCTGTACATCGGCCAGCCGCTGGCGAATGCGCGAGCGATGTGTCCGGACTTGAAAGTGTTCGACGCCGATGTCGTGGCCGATGCGAAGACGCTGAGCGACATCGCCGATTGGTGTGACCGCTTCACACCGCTGGTGGCGCTCGATCCGCCGCACGGGCTGTTCCTCGACATCAGCGGCTGTGCGCATCTGTTCGGCGGCGAGGCTGCGCTGTTGCAGACGCTGGTTCGGGCGCTGGCGCGCCAGGGTTTTGCGATCGGCGCCGCGATCGCCAGCACCTCGGTCTGCGCGCGCACGCTGACGCGGCAAGCTACGGGCAGCATCGTCGCCGATGGCGGGGAGGCCGCGGCGATCGACCGGTTTCCAGTATCCGCGCTTGGTGCGGACGAGACGATCACCACCGGCCTGCGCCGGGCCGGGCTGAAGACGATCGGCGATGTTGCCTCGCGCACGCCGAGCGAAATCACGGCGCGGTTCGGCGCGCGGTTCTCCACGCTGCTCGCGCATGCGCTGGGGCAGGGCGATGCGCCGATCAGCCCGCGAAAACCGCTGCCCGATTACATCGTGGAAAAGCGCTTTGCCGAGCCGATCGCGACCGACACCATGATCGCGATGACGCTGTCGCGGCTGGCCGACACGCTGATCGCTTCCATGGAGAAGCAGGGCAAGGGCGCGCGACGCCTGGAAGCCGCGTTCTTCCGTACCGACGGCGTGGTGCGCGCGATCATGGTCGAGACCGGACGTCCCGTGACGCGAAGCGCGGTGATCGACCGGCTGTTTCGCGAGCGTCTCGATGCGCTTGCCGATCCTCTCGATCCCGGTTTCGGCTTCGACATGGTGCGCCTGTCGGCGAGCCGCACCGAGATCGTGGTGCAGGAGCAGCGCGATCTCGACGCTCATGTCCATGACAATGACGAGCTCGCCGCGCTGATCGATCGCATTGCCGCGCGCATCGGCGGAAAACGCGTCGTTGTGCATCTGCCGCAGGACACCCATATCCCTGAGCACGCGGTGCTGGCCGCGCCCGCGCAGCATCATCTCGCCGCCGCCATGCAGGCCGAATGGCCGGCGCGCGCCGAGAGCGAGCCGCCGTTGCGTCCCCTGCGGCTGTTCGACAAGCCGGAGCCGGTCACAGTTCCGTTCGCGACCGTGCCTGATGGCCCGCCGCATCAATTCACCTGGCGGCGCGCAAAACATGCGGTGGTGCGGGTGGAAGGACCCGAGCGCATCGCGATGGAGTGGTGGCGGCAGGACGGCAAGCAGCTGACGCGGGATTATTTCCGCATCGAGGATGCCGAAGGCCTGCGCTTCTGGATTTTTCGCGATGGTCTTTACGAGGGAGAGGTGTTCGACGGCGACGGCAAGCCCGCTCCGCCCCACTGGTACGTGCACGGTCTCTTCGCATGATTACGCCCGCTTATGCCGAGATCGGCATCACCACCAATTTCTCCTTCCTGCGCGGCGGCTCGGATCCGCGCGCCTATGTGCATCAGGCCAGCAAGCTCGGCATTCCCGTGATCGGCATTGCCGATCACAACACGCTGGCCGGCGTGGTGCGCGCCTGGAAGGAGCTCAACAATGACAAGGTTCTGCACAGGCCAAAGCTGCTGATCGGTGCGCGCATCGTCTTCATCGACGGCACGCCCGATATTTTTGTCTATCCGCGCGACCGCGCCGCCTATGGCCGGCTGTGCCAACTCCTCACCAGAGGCAAACGCGGCGACGACATCACGCGGATCGAGAAGGGCGAGTGCCATCTCACCTTCGCCGATCTGCTGGAGTTTTCGGAAGGCCAGCTCCTGATCCTGACGTTGCCGCATCGGTTTGATGATGCGCAGGCGCTGGATGTACTTGCACAGCTCAAGGCCAGCCGCGCCGAAGGCGTGTGGCTCGCCGCAAGCCTGATCTATCGCGGCGACGACCGCCGCCGCCTGTCGCGGCTCGATGATCTCGTAGCCAAAGCAGGCGTGCCGCTGCTTGCGACCAACGAGGTACTCTATCACGATCCCGGCCGCCGCCCGCTGCAGGACGTGCTGACCTGCATCCGGGAAAAGACCACGATCGAGGCGGTCGGACGCAAGCTGGAAGCCAATGCCGAACGCTTTCTGAAGACGCCCCGCGAGATGGCGCGGCTGTTCCGCGATTTTCCCGAGGCTGTCGCGGAGACCATGCGCCTTTCCGACAAGATCGACTTCTCGCTCGACCAGCTCAAATACCAATATCCGGATGAGCCGGTGCCGCCGGGCAAGACCGCGCAGGGACATCTTGAGGATCTGACCTGGGCGGGCGTCGACACATATTTTGGTGGGAATATCGACGACAAGCTGCGCGCCACCCTGAAGAAGGAGCTCGCGCTGATCGCCGAGCTGAAATACGCGCATTATTTCCTCACCGTGCACGACATCGTCCACTACGCGCGCAGCCAGAATATTCTGTGCCAAGGGCGGGGATCGGCAGCGAATTCGGCCGTGTGCTACGTGCTCGGCATCACCTCGGTCAATCCGACCAGTGTCGATCTGCTGTTCGAGCGCTTCATCTCCAAGGAGCGGCTGGAGCCGCCCGATATCGACGTCGATTTCGAGCATTCGCGGCGCGAGGAGGTGATGCAATATGTCTATCGCCGTTACGGCCGCCACCGCGCCGCGATCATCGCCACCATCATCCATTATCGCCCGCGCAGCGCCATCCGCGATGTCGGCAAGGCGCTGGGGCTGACCGAGGACGTCACCGCGGCGCTCGCCGACACCGTCTGGGGTAGCTGGGGCAAGGGCCTCAACGACATGCAGGTCAGGCAGGCCGGGCTCGATCCCCAAAATCCCATGATCAACCTCGCGGTCGAACTCGCGACCGAGCTGATCGAATTCCCGCGCCACCTTTCGCAACATGTCGGCGGCTATGTGCTCACGCAAGACCGGCTCGACACCTATGTGCCGATCGGCAACGCCGCGATGGACGACCGCACTTTCATTGAATGGGACAAGGACGACGTCGACGCGCTCAACATGATGAAGGTCGACGTCCTCGCGTTGGGCATGCTGACCTGCATCAGGAAGTGTTTTGATTTGATCGATCAGCACAAGGGCGAGCGCTGGGTTCTGGCGAGCGTTCCTCAGGACGATCCCAAGGTTTACGATATGCTGTGTGATGGCGAGTCGCTCGGCGTGTTCCAGGTCGAGAGCCGCGCGCAGATGAACATGCTGCCGCGGCTGAAGCCGCGGACGTTCTACGATCTCGTCATCGAAGTCGCGATCGTGCGGCCCGGGCCGATCCAGGGCGACATGGTGCATCCTTACTTGCGACGGCGAAACGGTCAGGAAAAGGTGAGTTATCCGTCTCCGTCGCCGGACCATGGCGACAAGGACGAGCTTTACAATGTGCTGCACAAGACGAAGGGCGTGCCTCTGTTCCAGGAACAGGCGATGCGCATCGCGATCGAGGCGGCGAAATTCACTCCCGAGGAAGCCAACGGTCTGCGCCGCTCGATGGCGACCTTCCGCAATGTCGGCACCATCGGCCAATACGAGGAAAAGCTGATCGGCAACATGGTCGCGCGCGGCTATGATGCAAACTTCGCCAGAAGCTGTTTTGATCAGATCAAGGGCTTTGGCTCCTACGGCTTCCCGGAGAGCCATGCCGCGAGCTTTGCCCAGCTCGTCTATATCTCGTCATGGCTGAAGTACCATCATCCCGACGCTTTCTGCTGCGGCCTCTTGAACTCGCAGCCGATGGGCTTTTACGCGCCGGCGCAGATCGTCGGCGATGCGATCAAGAATAGGGTCAAGGTTCGTGCGATCGATGTTTCCCATAGTTTCGCGCAGAGCACGCTGGAAGAGCCGGATGGAGACTATTGCGCTGTTCGTCTGGGCTTCCGTCAGATCGACGGCTTTCACTGGCTCGATCCGGATGAGGAGAAGCTCAAGAAAAAGCAAGCAGAGCGGCGAGGCGAAGAATATGTCACTCAGGAAGACTGGGCCGACCGCATCATCAAGGCTCGCGACCGCCAACGGTTTTCCTCGCTCGAGGATTTTGCCCGCGACACCGGCCTGCCCAAGCGCGCGCTGATCCTGCTGGCGGACGCTGATGCATTCCGCTCGCTCGGGCTCGACCGTCGCGAGGCGCTGTGGCAGGTGCGACGGCTGCCCGACGACGTGGCGCTGCCGCTGTTCGAAGCGGCCACCGCGCGCGAGCAACCGGACGAGCAGGCCAAACCGTTGCCGGTGATGCCGCGTCCCGAACAGGTCGTCGCCGACTACCAGACCATCCGGCTGTCACTCAAAGGCCATCCGATGGAGTTCCTGCGCGAGATGTTTTCGCGCGAGCGGATCGTCGCCTGCAAGGAGATCAGTCATGAGAACGAGCGGCGCCGCGTCCGCTGCGCCGGCGTGGTGCTGGTGCGGCAGCGGCCGGGCAGCGCCAGCGGCGTGGTGTTCATGACGCTGGAGGACGAAACCGGCATCGCCAATGTCGTGGTGTGGCCCAAGGTCATGGAGCAGTACCGCAAGGAGGTGATGGGGGCGCGCCTCATCGAGGTACAGGGCTATATCCAGAGCAGCCCCGAGAAGGTGACGCATCTGATCGCGCAGCGCATGATCGACCGCTCGCACGATCTGGTCGGCCTCGCCAACGATGCCCTGAGCCGCAAGTCTCCGGTGCCGGCAGGCGCCAACGTGATCGAGCCCCTCAACGACGACCGCCGCGACCACGCGGACATGCCGGCGCAAAAAATCCGCCACCCCCGCAACGTCCGCATCCTGCCACCGTCGCGGGATTTCCATTGAGGAGTCACGAACAACCGCAGGGATCGGCTGATCCCGCTCAACGATCAATACGATTTGAATCAAGTCTCTAAGCAACCCGAAAGCGAGATACGCCTATATCCTTCGTCGTGCCCGATTTGGACACGACGGAGTGATGCTTGCAGCAACTGGAATCGCCGCAACGACCGCGCGGTCTCGCCATCGCCGTAAAGCCGGATCGAAGACCCTCCCGCGTCGATAGGCTGGGCCTCTGGTTATCCAAGGGCAGCACGATCGACAGGCTTTGGATCGGGACGACCGAAAGCAAGCCTTACCCGGCGCTGCATCGCGTGGACGACGCCCTCCAGCTCATCAAACGTTACGACCCACTCAACTATTCCCGTATCACCCGCAATCTCGACCGAATATGGGTGCACCTGCTCCCCAGCGCCCAGGCGCACTATGATCGGTCATTGAACGCCTGCGCCCTCGATGAACGCTACGTTCTCAACGAGACAATGACGCTCGAGCAGATCGCCTCTACCATCGTTCATGAAGCGACCCACGCCCGCTTGGAAGGGTGGGGCATCCAGTATCTCGAGGCGATGCGCATTCGGATCGAATCGATCTGTCTCCGGCGCGAGTTGAGTTTCCTCGCGAAGCTGCCTGACAGCGAGCCCTTGCAGGATGAAATTGTGCGTGCGCTGGAGTGGTGTACCAGCGATCCCGACTTTTACTCTGACAAGAACTTTTGGTGGCGACGTCAGGAAGGCGAGGTGGAAACCTTGCGCTACCTGAACGCCCCGAACTGGCTGATCAGATGGGCGATGTGGCTCATCCGCAGACGGCGCCAGCGCGCGTCTGTGTTGCCGGAGTCTTAGGTCTTCGATTACGGCTCCCCGCAATGCGTGCCTTCACTCCGGCGAAGCCCCCACCGGCGGCCCGCCGGGCGGACGATGCAGGAAGGTCAGCGACGCATACGCGCCGACCCAGGATCCGATCGCCGCGAAAGCGACATAGAAGGCGTTTTCGGTGTAGCTGATCACGGCATAGGAGGAGAGCAGATACCAGACTGCGCTCCAGTTCGCCGCCGGCACGCGCTTGCGCGCAATCACGGCCGAGGTGAACATCACATAGACTGCGTCGGTGGCCGCCGTTGCGACGAACACAGCGCCTGCGGTGAGGGGGTCGATGGCGGCCATTGCATTTCCTTATGTGCTCATGAATGGTCGCAAAGGCTACAGCATGATCCGGAAAAGTGCGCAGCGGTTTTCCGAAAAGATCATGCTCAAGTCTGAAAGGGAGAGAAGAGGCCATGCAAAGCCCCGCCGACATTCTCAAGGATATCTGGACTTCCGCCGGTGGCGACAAGGCCGCGCTCGCGCGCGTGCGCCTGACCGGCGACGAGCCGCAAATCCCGTCCTCGTTCCGTGTCGCCGTCGCCGGGCAAACAACGATCGCCGCTGCCGGCCTTGCCGCCGCCGAAATCTGGCGGCAACGCAGCGGCGAGGCGCAGGACGTGAGCGTCGACCTGCGTCACGCCGTCGCCGAATGCCGCTCCGAGCGCTATCTGCGCCTCGACGACAAGCCGCCGCCACCGGCCTGGGACGCCATCGCCGGCGTCTACAAGACCGGCGACAGCCGCTTCGTCCGCTGCCACACCAACTTTAGGCATCATCGCGACGCCGTCTGCAAGGTGCTTGGCTGCGTACCCGAGCGCGAGAAGGTGCAGGCCGCGCTGATGCAATGGAAGGGCGAGGATTTTGAGACGGCCGCCTATGCTGCCGGCGGTGTCGTTGCTCTGATGCGTTCTTACGACGAATGGTCGGTGCTGCCGCAAGCGCGCGCACTCGCCGAGCTGCCGCTGATCTCGATCGAGAAGATCGGCGACGCCGCGCCCAAACCATGGCCTGAAGGCGATCGCCCGCTCGCAGGTCTTCGCGTGCTCGATCTCTCCCGCGTCATTGCAGGTCCCGTCGCCGGCCGCACGCTCGCTGCGCACGGCGCCGACGTGCTGCTGGTCTCGGGGCCCGACTTGCCAGCCATTCCCTGGCTCACCATCGACACCGGCCGCGGCAAGCTCACGACCTTCATCGAGCTGAAGAGCGAGGCGGGCAGGGCGCAGATGCGCACGCTGTTGAAGGACGCCGACATCGTCTCGCAAGGCTATCGCCCGCGCGCGCTCGCCACCCTCGGCTTCTCGCCTGAGCAGGCCGCGGAGATCAATCCCGGCATCGTCTACGTCACGCTGTCGGCTTACGGCCATGCCGGCCCATGGGCCGAGCGGCGCGGCTTCGATTCGCTGGTGCAGACCACGACCGGCTTCAACGACGCGGAAGGCAAGGCTGCCGGCATCGACGGTCCCAGGGAATTGCCGGCGCAGATGCTCGACCACGCCACCGGCTATCTGATGGCGTTCGGCGCGATGATGGCGAGGGCGCGCCAGGCCCGCGAAGGCGGCAGCTGGCACGTGCGCGTGTCGCTGGCACAGACCGGACGCTGGTTGTGGAATCTCGGCCGGCTCAAAGGCGGTCTCAACACCCCGGATCTTACGGGCGAGGCTGTACATGCAGCGTTCATGGAAACAGTGTCATCTGGCTTCGGCAGGTTGATGGCGGTGCGCCATTCGGCCGTGCTGTCGCGGACGCCGGCTCAATGGAGCCGTCCGGTCATGCCTCTCGGCAGCCATCCGCCGCAATGGCCGGCGAAGCTGACGTGAAGCTGACGTGTCGCAAAATTTTAACGCAAACCGAAGGACGGCCAGCGTTTTTTAGGTTGTTTGAAATCCCAATTCGGCACTATTAGCGCGACCGATGAGGCAGCCGTCTGCCGAGATCGTCGCAGACATGACCGGGCCCCATGGTAGTTGAAAATACCAAGCGATTGCAGGTGCTTACAAAACAACGGGTGATCACATCCGTAGTTTTACTGGCGCTTGCCGGCGCTGGCGGCTACGGCTTCCTGTTTGCAGGCGCCAAGGACAAGAGCCACTCGGAGGTCTCGAGCCAGTCGCGCAGGAACGCCCAGAATTTCACGCCGACACCGTCCGAATGGGCGACGCTGACGATCGAGCCGGTCAATGCCAAGGCCTTCCGCGCCGAGTACGTCACCGAAGGCAAGGTCGCGGTCGATGAAGACCGCTCGACGCCGGTGTTCTCGCCCTATGCAGGCCGGGTGACCAAGCTGCTCGCCAAGCCCGGCGAGAGCGTGACCCAGGGTCAACCGCTGTTCACAATCGAGGCCGCCGACACCGTGCAGGCCCAGAACGATTTCATCGCGGCGATGACGTCGCAGAACAAGGCAAAGTCGGCACTCGAGCTGGCCGACATCCAGTACCGGCGCGCCAAGGATCTCTACGAGGGCCGCGCCATTCCGCTCAAGGATTATCAGCAGGCGGAAGCGACCCAGGTCCAGGCGCAGAACGATATGCGCTCTTCGGTGACGGCGCTGGAGGCCGCAAACAACAAGCTGCGCATCCTCGGCTTCACCGACGAGACGATCAAGGCGTTCCAGACCAAGAGCACGATCAATCCGGAAATCACCATCTATGCGCCGATTTCGGGCACAGTCGTGCAGCGCAAGATCGGTCCCGGGCAATATGTCAGCGCCGGCGCCAGCGATCCGGTCTTCGTGATCGGCGATCTCTCCACGGTCTGGCTCACCGCCTTCGTGCGCGAGAGCGACGCTGCCCAAGTCAGCGTCGGGCAGGACATCAGCGTCAACGTGATGGCGCTGCCGGGCCGCCCCTTGACCGCCAAGATCAACTACGTTGCCGCCGCGATCGATCCCAATACCCGCCGCCTGCTGGTCCGCGCCACCATCGACAACAAGGATGGCCTGCTCAAGCCGGAAATGTTCGCCAACGTCACGATCTATTCGGCCGGCGACCGCGCGGCGCCTGCGGTGCCGAAGCAGGCGCTGATCTACGAAGGCGACCAGGTCCGCATCTGGGTCGCGCGCGAGGACAAGTCGGTCGAGCTCCGCCAGATCAAGATCGGCCTCATCAACGGCAACCTCGTCGAGGTGACCAGCAACCTGAAGCCGGGCGAGAAGATCGTCGTCAAAGGCAGCCTGTTCATCGACCGCGCGGCGTCCGGTAGCTGACGACCCAAGAAACTGCGAAAAACCTGAATGGACCGTCTCGTCGCCCTAGCCGTCAACCGGCGCTTCCTGATGGTCGGCATGTTCGTCGCCGTGTTCATCGGCGGCCTGATCGCGTTCAACCAGCTCAACATCGAGGCCTATCCCGATCCGACCCCGCCGATGGTCGACATCGTCACGCAGAGCCCGGGCCTGTCGGCGGAAGAGATCGAGCGCTACATCACGATCCCGATCGAGACCCAGGTCGCGGGCCTGAAGAACCTCACGACCATCCGCACCATCTCGCTCTACGGCCTCTCCGACGTCAAACTGCAGTTCTCCTTCGCCTACACCTATGACGAGGCGTTGCAGCAGGTCCTGAACCGCCTTGCGCAGCTCGCACCGCTGCCCGGCAACGTACAGCCGCAGATCTCGCCGCTGAGCCCGATCGGCGAAATCTTCCGCTATCGGCTGGTCGGCCCGCCGAACTACAGCGTGCTCGACCTCAAGACCATCCAGGACTGGATCCTGCAGCGCCGCTTCCGTTCCGTGCCCGGCGTGATCGACGTGACCGGGTGGGGCGGCAAGAGCAAGACCTATGAGCTTCAGGTCGATAACAACAAGCTGGTCGCCAACGGCCTGACGCTGCCGCAACTGCTCCAGGCGGTCAGCAATTCCAACGTCAATGTCGGCGGCAACACCGTCAATATCGGCCAGCAATCGGCCGTGGTGCGCGGCGTCGGCCTGATCAAGTCGATTGACGACCTCGCTAACACGATGATCGCCCAGACCAATGGGAATCCGGTGCTGGTCAAGGATGTCGCTACCGTCACCATCGGCCAGAAGCCGCGTCTTGGCATCGCCGGCATCGACGATTCCGACGATATCGTGCAGGGCATCGTCCTGATGCGCCGCGGCGAGCAAAGCTCGCCAACCATCAAGCGCGTCCACCAGCTCGTTCAAACTATCAACGAGTCCAGCATCCTGCCGCCCGGCGTCCGCATCGAGCGCATCTATGACCGCGGTGACCTGATCGAGCTCACCACCCACACCGTGCTGCACAACATGGTGGTCGGCATCCTCCTGATCGTGCTGCTGCAGTGGATCTTCCTCGGTGATCTGCGCAGCGCGCTGATCGTCGGCGCCACGATTCCGTTCGCGCTGTTCTTCGCCGTGATCATCCTGGTGCTGCGCGGGGAATCGGCCAACCTGCTGTCTGTCGGCGCCATCGATTTCGGCCTGATCGTGGATGCCACCGTCATCATGGTGGAGGCGATCTTCCGCCGCCTGACGCAGACCACGCCGCCGACGGAATCCGAGCAGATGTCGCCCGAGACGCTGTTCGGCATGAAGAGCCATGCCATCCTCAGCGCCGCGGCCGACGTCTCGCGCTCGATCTTCTTTGCGGCCGCGATCATTATCGCGGCCTTCCTGCCGCTGTTCACGCTGTCCGGCGTCGAAGGCAATATTTTCGGACCGATGGCGCGCACCTATGCCTATGCGCTCGCCGGCGGCCTGCTCGCGACCTTCACCGTGACGCCTGCGCTCTCCGCGATCATCCTGCCGGCGCATGTCGAGGAGACCGAGACCAGGGTGATGCAGATCCTGCACCGGATCTACATGCCGGTTCTGAATTGGGCTGTTGCCAATCGCAGCATCATGCTTGGCGCCGCGGTTGGTCTCGTGCTGATGACGGTGGCGCTCGGCCGGCTGCTCGGCCTCGAATTCCTGCCCAAGCTCGAAGAGGGCAATCTCTGGATCCGTGCCACGCTGCCGCCGACCATCTCGCTCCAGGAAGGCAACACTTACGTCAACGAGATGCGCAAGGTGATCCGCGCCCGGCCCGAGGTCGAATCCGTGGTGTCGCAGCACGGCCGTCCCGACGACGGCACCGACGCCGCCGGCTTCTTCAATGCCGAGTTCTTCGCGCCGCTGAAGCCTGCGAGCGAGTGGCCCGGCACGCATGACAAGGATGAGCTGACCGCGCAATTGCTCAAGCAGCTCGATGATCGCTTCCCGGGCGTCGAGTTTAACTTCTCGCAATATCTCCAGGACAACGTTTCCGAAGCGGTGTCCGGCGTGAAGGGCGAAAACTCGATCAAGCTGTTCGGCAGCGATCTCCAGGCGCTCACCGACACCGCCAACAAGATCAAGTCGGTGCTGGCGACCGTGCAGGGCGTCACCGACCTCGCGGTCTTCACCTCGCTCGGGCAGCCGACCGTGCAGATCGACATCGACCGCGCCAAGGCCGCGCGCTACGGGCTCGCTCCCGGCGACATCAACGCCACCATCAAGGTCGCGATTGGCGGTGACACCGCGGGCGATATCTACGAGCCGGGCTCCGATCGCCACTTCCCGATCATCGTTCGCCTTGCGCCGGAATACCGCCGCAGCGCCGAGGCGATCCAGAACATACGGATCGGCGCGCCCGGACCGAACGGCTCCGTCACCCAGATTCCGCTCAGCGAAGTTGCCACGATCAGCCTCGTCTCCGGCGCCGCCTACATCTATCGCGAGCAGCAGGAACGCTATTTGCCGATCAAGTTTTCGGTGCGCGAGCGCGATCTCGGCAGCGCCATCCGCGAGGCGCAGCAGAAGATCGCGGACCAGGTGCAGTTGCCGCCGGGCTCGCACATGGAATGGGTCGGCGAGTATGGCAATCTCCAGGACGCGATCCGGCGGCTGTCGATCGTGGTGCCGATTTCGCTGGCGCTGATCGCCATCCTGCTCTGGTTCAATTTCGGCTCGATGACCGACACGCTGCTCGCCATGAGCGTGATTCCGATGGCGATCTTCGGCGGCGTGCTCGGGCTATTGATCACCGGCACCGCGTTCAGCGTTTCGGCAGCGATCGGCTTCATCGCCCTGTTCGGCATCGCCGTGATGGACGGCATCATCATCATCTCGCAGTTCAACCAGCTGATCGATGAAGGCATGGACCGCGTGAGCGCGGTGATCCGCACCGGCGAATTGCAGCTTCGTCCCGTGCTGATGACGTGCGTCGTCGCCGGCGTCGGCCTGCTGCCGGCCGCGCTGTCGGCGGGTATCGGCTCGCAGGTGCAGAAGCCGCTCGCGGTCGTGGTCGTCACCGGCATGATGCTGGCGCCGATCGTGATCCTGGTGACGCTGCCGGTGCTGATTTCCTTCTTCTCGCGCCGCGCGCGCTAGCCGAACGCGCGCTGCGCGATCCGCCGCAGCATCGTGGTGCCGAGCCCGAGCAGCATCAGGCTCGCGAAGCGGCTGCTCAATGACAGCATTCGCGGCGTCAGGCGTGACCGCGCGGTCGCGACGTGTCGCTTTTTGTTTGAACCTAAGCGGATTTGTCGCGACTCAGAAGCCGTACAGTCGGGCCGGGTTGTCGACCAGGATTTTCTTGCGCACATCCGCAGCCGGCGTCCACACCGGAAGCTGGTTGAGCAGGCGGCCATCGTCGATCTGGTGGAACGGTGCGAGGTCGGAGGCCTTACGGCCGGCGACCTGCGCCGAATCCGGATGCGGCCAGTCGGTGCCCCAGACGATACGGTCCGGGTTCGCGGCGATCAGTGCACGCGCATAGGGCGCCATGTCCTGATAATCGGGCGCGAGGTTCGACGAGCGGTAGGCGCCCGAAATCTTCACGTATGCCTGGCCCGACTTGACGAGTGCGACGAGGTCGGCAAAGCCGGGCTGCTCCAGTCCGAGCGAGGCCTCGAGCCCACCAAAATGGTCGAACACCGCGAGCACCGGCGAGGCCAGCACGAGATCCCTGATGGCCGAGATCATCGACAGCGTGGTGTAGAGCTGCACATGCCAGCCGCGCGCCTTCATGCGCTCGATGGCGGCTGTGAAGCGGGCGCGGCCGACATCGGGATTGTTGACGCCGTCGGTTGCAAGATTGATGCGGATGCCGCGAAAGCCGTCCGCATGCATCGTGTCGAGCTGAGCTTCCGTGGTCTTGTCGTCGATCACGGCGACGGCGCGCGCGGTCGCGCCGCGCGCCTTCATCCCGAACAGGCTGGAGGAATTGTCGGTGCCGTAGACGCTCGGCGTGACGATCACGACGCGCTCGATATGCAGCGCCTTGTGCAGCGCTGCCATCTCTTCCGGGCTTGCCGGTCCCGGCGTATAGACGCGGCCCGCAAAGAACGGAAATGTCGCGACATCGCCATGAATGTGGGTGTGACAGTCGCAGGCATGCGCCGGCACGTCGAAATTGATCGGCGTCGCGGGTTGCGCTGCGCGCGCGTAGATCTTGTCGGTCATGGCTACTCCGGCGGCGGGGAAGACGTGGAACGATATCACATCAGCCGGGCAGTCGAGCCACGTCGCTGCATAGCTGCTCGACCAGCTCCGCAACCGGACGTGCGCCGTCAACGCGGACGAGCGGGCAGGACAGACCCGCGAGCCACGCCTCATCTTTTGCGAGACTGCGGCCGTCGCGATCACCGGCTTCGTAGTGTGAGGCCCAGTCGACGAATGACTCCGTCTCCTGGTAACGCCAGCCCCCGGGCGCGACAGCATCGGCGCCGAAATGCGTCGTCTCGCGGGCTCGCAGGCGCTGCATCCGAAGCTCGCTCGGCGTTGACACGAAGATGACGAGATCGAACAACGGGACGAGCTCGTTGCCCCAGCCGGTGACGGTTCCGCTCAGCACCCAATCGAGACGCGGCAGGAACATTTCGCGCATCAGGCGCAGCCGATCTGCGGCGGGCCGCATCGTCTGGTACGGCGGCGCCGTCGGCAGCCAGAAATAATCGTCGCTGTCGTGATGCGGCAGCGCCAGCCGGCCCGCAAGCGCACGCCCGAGCGTCGTCACGCCGGAACCTGACGCTCCCAACAGATGGATGCGGCGGCTTTTCATGTGCACATTCCAGGAACGCCAGTCAGGCTCTACGCGACCCGGCTGCGCTTCGACGGTCGTCCGCTTGTTGCGGGCTGCGCGGACAAGGTCAGGCCCAACGCCCCGACAATGCGCATGACGGTCCCGAACTCGGGATTTCCAGCCTCTCCGAGAGCCTTGTAGAGGCTTTCGCGGTTCAGGCCGGCTTTCTTCGCGATCTCGCTCATGCCGCGCGCCCGTGCGACGAGGCCAAGCGCATCACGCACGAAATCTGCATCGCCGGTTTCCAGCGCTGCTGCAATATAGGCGGCCTGACGCTCCTCAGTGTTGAGGTAGTCGGCGGCATCAAATCGTGTTGTCTTAGTGACCGTTTTGGCTACGGCTTTGGACGTCGCCTTGGGCATCATACTGTCTCCGCCAGCTTCTGGGCTTGCTCGATGTCTTGCCGTTGTGTGCGTTTGTCACCGCCACACAGCAGGATCACGATCTGCGCTCCGCGATGCACATAATAGATCCGGTAGCCCGGACCATGGTCGATGCGCATTTCCCGGACATTGCGGCCGACGCTCTTGCTGTCACCGGGATTGCCCATCTCCATGCGACGAATGCGGGCGGCGATGCGAGCAACCGCATTGGTATCTTTGAGACGGTTTAGCCACGCCGAGAAGCGCTCGGTTTGTCTCACCTCGATCATGGTGAGGCCACTGTAGTCCATGGGCTACAGAATGTCAAAAGAAGCGGGTGTCGCGCCGAGACGACCGACGGCCGAGGTGGTCTGGATCCGAGTGTGTCGCGAGCGACTACTACCCCGACGGCGTGCGCAGGCCGTGCGAGGCGTCACGGACCTGGTGGTAGTGCACCTGGGCAGATAGTCCGGCGTGTTCAGGCTCAGCGTCTTGACGTCGAGATGGCCGACGGCGCTAAGCAGGGTGTAGGAGGCGATGACGCGGTCGCGCAGCGCGCTGATCAGGCGGGCCCTGGCCTGGATCAGATCGGCCTGCCAGTCGCCGCCGCCACGGCCCGGTTAAAGCCCAGCTCGGCCAGGTCCAGACTAGCGACGAATGCATCGACGACACGGACGGGGCTATCTGGCGCCACGTAGTCGTCGACGCATGCTGGCAGCAGACTGATCTCATCTCGGCTGTCGCCATCGATGAAGCTCACAGTTTGCCTCCGCCCGCTTGGAACGTTTCTGAGGCGCCACCCGATTGACAGGCGAACCTCGTGAAGGTCCGGATCGCGGAAGGAAGGCGGGCCGCGCTATCGACCCCGAACCGTCACCAGCGGCGTCCGCTTCCTGAATGAATGGTCGCGGGAATGTGGGCGCACCGCCCGCTACATCGGTGGTGCGACGCCTTTTCCCACTGCGACTAGCCGAGCTTCGTCGCCGGGCATGGTCCATACGACGACGGCGGATCCCAACGAGACTGTCGACCTGACAGTCGATACGAAACGAATTCGACAATCGGCGCGCGCGATGAAACCGTGAAGCTTCTGGGAAAACTCAGCCTGCTAAGCGGCCCGCATTCGCCAAGACGAGGAAATGCGAGCCGCCTGATGGAACGAAGGAGGCTCTGCCTCCGTCTTCACCGTTACAGTTCAGATTCAGCCGATCACCAGGGCTGGCCGTCGCCAAACGACCAGTCCTCTTTGTCCACAAAGACCATGTTGATCATGATGTCGTCTGGACGGACGGCCAGCTTGGTTTTCAACTCGTCGGCGACGAACCGGTAGAAGGCGAACTTCGTGTCTCTTTGGTTTCCGACAGTGCTGGTCACCTGGATCAGCATGAAGTCGGCGGACCGACTGAAGCCGAGAAATTTGGGATCATAGATGAGGTTGTCGGCGGTGTGCTCACCGACAACCACGAAGCGGTCACCGTCGGGCGCCTTGAGGATATCGATTATGCCCCTGTAGACGATGTCGGCCACGGCGGCGCGGTATTCGGGGGTTTTACCTTGGATCAGATCGATACGTGCGAACGGCATTGCAGCCTCCTTCAGATTGAGTTTCGGATTGAGCGTGGGTCGAGGGGATGAGCGTTCAGGCCCGGTTATCGAGATCGGGCACACCACTGTTCCGGTCGGCGTAAGCGGCCAGAAAGGCCGGCCGGCGCTGCCAGCGCTGCCAGAAGGCGTCGATGTGCTCGAAGCGCTCATCGAGCGGCGTGGCGTTCACCGGAAACTTCGAGAAGGCGATCGCGGTCGCCATCGTGATATCCGAGAACGTCGGTGCCTCGCCGCCCAGCAACCACTCGCGGCCATCGGCTAGATGGCGATCGACAAGCGCCGCGTGAGTCAGCGCCACCTTGCGGGAATGCTCGCCCCACGCCGGATTGCTGGTCAGTTCCAGCTTCGGCCCGAGACCTTGGTGCAGCACATGGAAGGCGGTGACGATTGGATAGAGGATGTGCACCCACGCCCGGTTGTCCCACATCTGGTCGAGGCCCCGCTCGTGAGGCGTCGCACCCATGATCTTTCGACCGTCGAAAGTGTCGTCGAGGTAACGCGCAATGGCGGAGGTCTCGCTGAGGAAGGAACCGTCCGCGAGCGCCAAGGTCGGGGTCTCGCCCCACGGGTTCATCCTGAGATGTTTCCCGCCGCGCTGCTCGCCGACCGGCGACATATCGTAGATCGTTTCATCGAACCGATCGGCGATGCCTTTCTCGTGCATGAAGATGCGCAAACGCTGCGGATTGGGAAAGGCCGAAGGGGAGGTGAAGAGCTTGAGTTTGTCGGTCATGGCGTGTCTCGCTTTGTGCTGGCAAGTCACCTGCCTGTCAGATGACAGGTAGATAACTACGCCTCAGAACTTGCCCCGTCAATCCCTATCTGTCATATGGCAGGTGACATTCGAATATGGCGAGAACGATGAAAGAGAATGCGAAGGAAGCGATCCTGACGGCAGCGCGGGAAGCGGCGATGGCCTACGGCTATGGCGGCATAAACTTTCGCGATCTGGCGCAGACCGTGGGCATCAAGGCCGCCAGCATAAACTACTATTTCGCCAACAAGGCCGCGCTCGGCGAGGCCGTTGCGAAGCGTTATTGGGAAGATATCGCCCGCGACCTGGATGCGATCTCGGCTGCGGCTCAAAGCCCGATCGCCGCCTTACGCCGTTATCCGGACATTTTCCGAGCGTCGCTTGAGCGCGACAATCGCATCTGCCTCAGCAGTTTTATGGCGACCGAATATGACGAACTTCCCGAGCCGGTGTTGAAGGAGGTTCAGGCTTTTGCTGACGTCAATGTCGCTTGGCTGAGCAAGCAACTGACCGCCGCGGAGGTGGTCAAGCCCAAGGAGAGTGAGGCAAGGGCTCGCGCCATTTATGCTGCCGTCGCGGGCGCTCAAATCGTTGCGCGGAGTCGCTCGAACATCTCGCTCTTTGATTCGCTCATCGAGAGCTATCGCGCGGCGGGCCTTTTGCCAGGGTAAACTGAGCAAGGCTTCTGGCCCAGCACCGGTGTCAGCGCCGTCCGGCGGTTCGCGCCAAAAACGGCTCCAAGCCCGCCCGAACGGCGCTGCGAGACGAGCCGGCATTTCGGCAGGTTTCCGCCCTCAAGCGAATTTCAGGAGGTCGGCTTACCAGACAGCGGCCCTGGCGACGTCATCTCCTGATCAAGTTTTTGCACAGCCTGCAATCCACACATTGCGATGATGTCATTGTGCGCCTGTTTTGCCCGACGCGTCAACCCAAAATTCGGTCTTGCCGAATTTCTAATTTAACCAATCATTTCTACTGTGCATGGGGTTGTTTTCGACATCTTCGTTGATGGCCGGCAATGCGGCGGGCCGAAGCCCCTCTCACCATGCTCAAGCCGAGGGAGAGCGCGGCCGTCCAAAGCCAACATGTCCAGCGCGGTGCTGGCGCGGCTAAAGGGGTTACTGCCCCGACGGCGTGCGCAAGCCTTGCCAGGCGTCGCGGACCTGGTGGTAGTGCACCTCGGGCAGATAGTCCGGCGTATTCAGGCTCAGCGTCTTGACGTCGAGATGGCCGACGGCGCTGAGCAGGGTGTAGGAGGCGATAACGCGGTCGCGCAGCGCGCCGATCAGGCGAGCCCTGGCCTGGATCAGATCGGCCTGCGAGTTCAGCACATCGACCGTGGTGCGTTGTCCGCCGGCGGCCTCGCGCTGCACGCCCTGGAGCGCGACGGTTGCGGCCTTCACTTCGGACTCCGAGGCCGAGACCGCGATCTTGGCGCCTTCATTGGCGACCCAGGCGCTGACCGCGGCGGTGCGCGCCTGGTTGCGAACCTGGTCGAGCACCAGCCGGCTCTGCGCCGTGACTTCCTTGGCCTGCCGGGTCTGCGAGGCGGCCTGGCCGCCGTCATAGATCGGCGCGGTGACGTTGGCGACGATCGAGGCCTGGTCGGTGGCGAAGGTGCCGAGCGTCTGGTCGCTGTCACGGCTGCGGCTGACGCTGCCCTGCAGGCTGGCGCTCGGCAGCAGCGCGCCTTCGGCAACCCGGATATTGGTCGAGGCGACGTCGACGTCGAAGCCCGCGGCCATCACCGCCGGATGCTCGCGGATCGACATCGCGATCGAGTCCTCGCGGGTCTTCGGCAGATAGCGGTCGACCACCTCGGCGGGGCGAAGCGCCGAGGGCGCGTTGCCGATCACCTGGGAATAGGTGGCTTGACTTACTGCAAGCGCGACCTCGGCGGCATTGAGATCGGCAAGGCCGCGGCTGAGGCGCGCCTCGGCCTGGGCGCTGTCGGTCGGGGTGACGTCGCCGGCATTGAGGCGGCGCTGGGTGATGGAGAGCGTCTCGCGCAGGAAGGCGACGTTGGAGCGCTGCGCCTCGACCAGCGACTGGTTCGCCAGCACGTTGGTGTAGGCGGTGACTGCGTCGAGCAGCACGCCCTGGCCGACATTGCGCAGCGCCTCGCGGCCGGACTGCACCTGGAGTTCCGCGACCCGCACGCTGTTGGCGGTGCGGAAGCCGTTGAACAGTGTTTGCGTCACGGTGACGCCGATTGTCCACGGCTTCAAATTCGCGGTCTGAATGGTGTTGTTGGGCAGCAAATCCCGAACCGCTTGCAGGCCGGCGCTCAGGCTCGCCACGATCTGCGGCCGGTAGCCGGCGAGCGCCTGCGGCACGGTCTCATCGGTGGCGCGCTGTCGCGCTCGCTCGGCATTGAGCGCCGGATTGGTCTGGTAGGCCTTGACCAGCGCCTCCGGCAGGGCCTCCGCATAGGCCGCGGCGGGCAGTACGCAACAGAGCGCTACCGTGGTCCATGTCGCCAGGACAGGACCCACGCCCGATCGACGCCGCGTCATCACGCGACCAGCTCTGGCGGCACGCCCAATCATGTATTCCCGCAAAATCCCGGCTGTCCGCCCCCGCCGATGGCGGCTCTCTTAACTGTTTACCTACCGCCGGTCCCGCAGGCAAACTGCCGCGGAGGAAACCCCCATCAAATCCGTGCTTGTTGCAGGTGCGTCACACAGCGATTCCGCCTCGAATGCGCTATAGGGGGACCCGTGGCGCCTTCCAATTCCGTCGGGCGCCTTTGCAATGCAGTCCGGACCCACGGATGATGCCGAAATTCTTCTCCGACCCCGATGCGCTCGCGGAGGAGATCATTCGCGACGTTGGAACCGATCTGGTGGTCGGTCTGCCGCTCGGCCTCGGCAAGGCCAATCACGTCGTCAACGCTCTCTACGCGCGGGCCTGTGCCGATCCTTACATCAAGCTGACATTGCTGTCGGCGCTGACACTGGAAAAGCCGAGGCCGAAGGCCCTGATCGAGCGCCGGTTCATCACGCCCGTGATCGACCGCCTGTTCGGCGGCTATCCGGATCTCGCCTATGCCGACGCCCTGCGCGAGGGCCGGCTGCCGCCCAACATCAAATTGGTCGAATTCTTCCTTCTTGCCGGACGCTGGCTGCACGTGCCGGCGGCGCAGCAGAATTACATCTCGGCCAACTACACCCATGCGGCGAGCTATCTGCTGGCGCGCGGGATGAACGTGGTGACACAGCTGGTGGCCAAGCGCGTCGTCGATGGCGTGCCGCGCTACAGCCTGTCGTGCAACACCGATACGACGCTGGATGTGCTGCGTGAGCGCCGCGCCGGACGCGCGTCGTTCAAGCTGGTCGCGCAGGTGAATTCCGAGCTGCCGTTCATGCCGGGCCTCGGCGATCTTCCGGCCGAGGAGTTTTGCGCCGTGCTGGACAGCGCGGCGACCGATTTTCCCTTGTTTGCGCCGCCGTCGGAGCCAATCTCCGATACCAAATACGCCATCGGCCTGAACGCGGCATCCCTCGTGCGCGACGGCGGTACGCTTCAGATCGGCATCGGGCAGATCGGCGATGCGCTCGCGCAGGGCCTGATCCTGCGCCATCGCAATAGCGCAGCGTTTCATGATGTCGTCACGCGGCTGTCTCCGGCGCGACCGGCCGTTGCGCAGGAAGCCGGCGCCTTCAAGGCCGGCCTCTACGGCGTCAGCGAGATGGTCACCGAGGCGTTCATCGGCCTGATCGACGCCGGCATTCTCGATCGCGCCGTCGACGGCGTGGTGCTGCACGGGGCCTTCTTTCTTGGTCCAAAATCCTTCTATCGCGCGTTGCGCGAAATGCCGCCGGACCAGATCGCGCGCATTCAGATGATGCCGGTGTCGTTCACGAACGAGCTCTACGGCGACGAGGATCAAAAGCGCCGCGACCGCGTCGATGCACGCTTCATCAACAACACGATGATGGCGACGCTGCTGGGCGCGGCGGTCTCCGACGGTCTCGATGATGGCCAGGTCGTGAGCGGTGTCGGCGGGCAATACAATTTCGTGGCGCAGGCCTTTGCGCTTCACGGCGCGCGATCTGTCCTGACGCTCGAGGCTACGCGGCAGGCCGGCGCTGCGCTGAAATCCAACATTCTCTGGCGCTACGGACACGAGACCATTCCGCGCCATCTGCGCGATGTCTTCGTCACCGAATACGGTGTTGCCGATCTCAGGGGAAAATCGGACGCCGGTGTGATCGCGGGAATGCTCGAGATCGCTGACTCCCGCTTCCAGGACGAGCTGACGCGGGTCGCCAAGGACTCCGGCAAACTGCCGCGGTGCTACGAGATCCCGCCCGCCCACCGCGAAAACCATTCCGAGCGGATCGCCGCAGCGCTCAAGCCCGCGCGCGACGCCGGGCTATTGCCGTCGTTCCCGTTCGGCTGCGATTTCACCGAGGTGGAGCAGCGCCTCATTCCGGCGCTGGAGGTCCTGCAAGCCGCGCAACATTCATCGCGCGCGCTGGCGGGTCTGCTGTGGCAGGGATTGTTGCGAAAGCCTGATACAGACGACGAGGCGTGTCTCGCACGCCTCGGCCTTGATCGCCCCAAAACCTGGCCGGAGCGCTTCTATCGCGCGCTCGTCAGCGCGGCCCTCGTGGAGAGCCGCGCAGCTTAAGCCCTTACCGGTTCTTGTTCACCGGCTTGCGCTTCTCGATGAACGCCGCCATTCCCTCGGAGCGGTCTTCGAGCGCGAAGGTCGAGTGGAACAAATTGCGCTCGACGCTCATGCCCTCGGCGAGCGTGGTCTCGAAGGCGCGATTGACCGCTTCCTTGGCCATTGCCACCGCAGGCCGTGACATCGCGGCGATCTTCTCGGCGGCCGCCATCGTCTCGTCCATCAGCTTGTCGGCCGGCACGATGCGGCTGACGAGGCCGCTGCGCTCAGCCTCGGCCGCATCCATCATGCGGCCGGTGAGGCAGAGATCCATCGCCTTGGACTTGCCGATCGCGCGGGTGAGGCGCTGGGTGCCGCCGATGCCGGGGATGGTGCCGAGCGTGATCTCGGGCTGGCCGAATTTGGCAGTGTCGGCGGCGATGATGAAGTCGCACATCATGGCGAGCTCGCAGCCGCCGCCGAGCGCGTAGCCGGCGACCGCCGCGATGGTCGGCTTGCGGCAGCGCGCGACGCGGTCGCCGCCGATTGCGGCGAAATCCTCGGAGAACATGTCGATGAAGCCCTTCGGCTGCATCTCCTTGATGTCGGCGCCGGCGGCAAAGGCCTTCTCGCTGCCGGTCACGACGATGCAGCCGATGGCGTCATCGGCTTCGAGATCGTCGACGGCGGCAGCGATCTCGCGAAAGACGCCGAAGGAGAGCGCGTTGAGCATTTTTGGCCGGTTCAGCTTGATGATGCCGACCGCGCCTTTGCTTTCGACGATGATGTGTTCGAACGTGCTCATGCTCCACCCACGCGTTTGATTGGGCGGGCAATGTGCCCGCTGGCGGGGTGGGCTTCAAGGGGGCCAAAGGCCGCCGGGACGCGCACACGGCGCGCCCCGAAATGAGCCGTCAGGCCAAGAATTAGGTGGCCAAGAATTAGGCCATGAACATTCGCGCGGCGGAGGCCAGCGTCAGCAGCGTACCGACGCCAATGAAGATCTTGCCGATCAGGGAGCTCTGGTCCCAGGCCGAGCTCGGCTGGCTGCTTGCCATCACCGGCGCCGGGCGCGGCTGCGCGTCGGTTGCGGCGACGACCGCTTTCTGCACGGGCGGGTTGTCCTGCTGCAGGGCGCGATCGAGGTCGTTGAGCTGGTCAGGCGGGACGACCTGGTTTTCGGCGCCGGGCGCCGCGGGACCGTCGGCTGCAGCCTGCACATTGTCGTTGGCGCGACCCGTCATCGCCGAAGCTGCGGCCGCAGGCGGTGTATCGGTGGCGGCGAGTTGCGCGTTGGCATTGGCGACTTCCGGCGGCATCTGGCTCGAGGCAGGGACGTCGGTGCTGGCCTCTTTGCCAGCCTTGTTGGCAGTCTTGTTGGCAGTCTTGGCCTCGTCGGCCTGCGGCGTGGCATCCGACTTGTCAGCCTTGTCGTCGGATTTCTGCGCCGTCTTGCTGTCGGTGTGGCGGCGCGACGAATGGCGTCGCTGCTTGTCCGGCTTGACCGTATCGGCCTGCTTGCTTGCGCCGTCCGGCTTCGTGCTCGCAGAGCTCGGCGCGGCCTGCACCGAAGCTCCAAACAGCAGCAATAGTCCGGTCAGAACCACCAATGCCGCGCGCCCGCTGGCTTTCATCATGTTGACGATCTCCCCAATTCACCCGTCCCGGGGCGAACAGAGACCCCGGCCCATGACGACAGCGGGGCAAAAAATGGGAATCTTCGGGCCACACCGGGCAAAACCGGGGCAAACCGGCCGGATGCAGCGGCGGCCGGATGCGGCAGGGACCGATCGGTGTTATGAGCCCTGACAGAGTTTCTGCGGCTGCTTCGGGGCAGGGATCTGCGTTGATCACGACTTCGTGATCGCATGGGTCCCGACGTAACAAATTGAAAGAGCGGCCGAATTGCAATGGTGAGGGGCGCGCGTGCGCGGACGTGAGGACGAGTGGACCGGCCTGATGCGGTCGGCCATGGCAGGCGATGATGCGGCGTATCATCGCCTGTTGAGGGCGGTTACGCCGGTGCTGCGCGCTGCCGCGAGGCGCGGCCTGGCGAGGGCTGGGCAGCCTCGCGATCAGGCCGAGGATATCGTGCAGGAGATTTTGTTGGCGGTGCATCTGAAGCGGCACACCTGGGACAGCGAAGCGCCCTTCGCGCCGTGGCTGTTTGCGATCGGCCGCAACAAGCTGATCGATGCGCTGAGGCGTCGCGGCCGGCGCGTCTTCGTCAACATCGACGATTTCGCCGAGACGCTGCCCGGCGAGACGCCGCAGGAGACGGCCTCGACGGGCGAGGTCACCGCGCAGCTCAATTCGCTGCCGCAGCGCCAGCGTGACGTGTTGCAGTCGATCGCGGTGGATAGTGCCTCGATCAAGGATACGGCGACTAAATTCTCGATGAGCGAAGGTGCAGTGCGGGTCGCACTGCACCGGGGCCTTGCGGCCCTGACGGCCAAACTACGGGACCACTAGTCATGGACACCGATCAACTCATTCGTACGCTCTCGGCCGACAACGCCCACCGCGCCCCGCGCGTCGGCGCGATGCTGACCATGGCACTTCTCGTGGCGGCGCCGCTGTCGATCCTCATCTTCGCGACGTTCCTCGGCGTGCGGCCCGACGTGATGAGCGCCATGCACAACCCGTTCTTCGACATGAAGTTCGCAGTCACGCTGTCGCTCGCGATCCCCGCTATCATCATCAGCCTGCATCTGTCGCGGCCCGAAGCCTTGATGCGCGGTTGGGGCTGGCTCCTGCTGCTTCCCGTCGGGCTGCTTGCCGTCGCGATCGGCAGCGAAGCGATGATGGCGCCGGCCATGCCGATGACGATGCGGCTGGTCGGCAAGAACTCGCGGTGGTGCATGTTGGCGATCCCCGCGATGTCGCTGCCGCTGCTCGCGGGCGCATTGTTCGGCCTGCGCCACGGCGCGCCGTCGCAGCCGGCGCTTGCGGGTGCACTCGCCGGCCTGCTGTCGGCCGGGCTCGCCGCGACGCTCTACGCCTCGCATTGCACCGACGACTCGCCGCTGTTCGTCGCGACCTGGTACACGATCGCGACCGCGGTGGTGACCGCGATCGGCGCTGCGGTGGGGTCGAGGGTTTTGAGGTATTAAGCTGCGGACGTCGTGCTTTGCATGCGGTGAAAGCGCAGCACCTGCTGGGCGGTGGAGCTGCGGAGGGCTTCGTACGTATCGCGCAGCATCAGCATGTCGGTCTGCGAGCCGCCCGAGAGCTTTTCGCGCATGGCGATGATGGCGCGCACGCTCGACCATTGCATGCCGGCGACCTTGGCGAGGATCATCACGCCCTCGGTGCGGCTCTCGATCATCATGTTCTCGGCGGTCTCGACCGCGACGCGGGCCAGTGCTGCGAGTCCGGCATTGGTCTCGTCGAACTTGCCCTGCTCGGCGAAGGACGTGACCTGGAATTCGTTGAGACGGCCGTCGTCGTGAAGTGACTTCACCAGCGCGCGTGCCAACTCGGTCTGCCGGGTCATGGCTGCGTTACGGACTCGCTGCGCCGCTTCCTGGACCACGCTCGACACTTCGTCGGCGAGTTCCGGATGTGCGGCCTCCAGCTTCCTGCGCACGCTCAGGGAGGCCTTGGCGATCAGCTTCAGGTAATGATGGCGCGGCAGGTCGGGCCGCACGCCGATGCAGGCGGCAAGATCGTCGTCGCGTTCGGCGCGGGTGACGAGATCGGTGAGGCTGCCCTCGGAGAGCTGCGCGCCCGGGTTGCCGACGGTCGACTGCACGACGTCCTCGTTGCCGCGCGCCACCAGCACGTCGGTCAGCGCCTCCGAAAGCACCCGACGCAACGAGATCGCCCTGAGATGGGCCTGGCTCTTGCTGCGCGCGATCTCGATCAGGGTTGTCTCGTCCAGCCGTTCCGACTTCGTCAGCACGGGACCGGCGACCTCGATGACGTCATCGAGTGCGAGCGTCCGGATGATTTTGGGCGGTGCGGCTGGGATCGGCGCGAGCCGGTCGGCGAGCAGCGCCTTCGCAGAGGTCTCGATCTGCTCCATCAGGCACTGAAAGACGTCGTCGAAGACGCGGATATGATCGTCGGAATAATCCACCGCGTTGTTGACGAAGAGGTCGGTGACCCGGCGCAGCGTTTCGACCCGGCGCGCGACGGTGCCGTGCGAGAGTGCCGACTGCAATTCCTCGAGCAAATTCTCGGATGACTTGACGGATTTGGTTCTCATGGCCCTGTCCTGGAGCATTCGATCCGGCGGCGTCTTCTCACGCGCCGGCAGCAAATGGATTGGTCAACTGGTTGCAATACGGTTGCGCCCTTGCGCCTTGGCGGAATAGAGCGCGCTATCGGCGCGCGCCAGAAACGTGTCGGCGGTATCGTTGTCGCGCAGCGTCACGACGCCGGCGGAAATCGTCACGCGCAGACCGGGCGAGAATGCGCTCCAGTCGAGCTCGGCGACGATGCTGCGCAGTCGATCGAGCATGCGCGATGCGGCCTCGCTTGCGGCGCCGGGCAGCAGCAGCAGAAATTCCTCGCCGCCATAGCGGCCGAAACGGTCGTCGGGCCGGATATTGGCGAAGATGGTGATGGCGAAGGTCCGCAGTACCTCGTCGCCGATGGGATGGCCGTGGGCGTCGTTGATGCGCTTGAACCAGTCGAGATCGATCAGTGCGATGGCGCAAGGCGCGGCCGCCTGCCGCGACTTCTCCATCTCTGCGTCGAGAAGTCGCATGATGCAGCGGCGGTTGTAGGAGCCGGTCAGCTCGTCGAGCTCGGCGAGCTCCTCGATGCGCTGATAGGCATCTTTCAGCTCGATGCTGCGCCGGTACAGGATCTTGCGCAGGGTGGCGCCGAACAGGCCGAGGAAGGCGCACTGGCCGATCACCAGCGCGAAACACAACATCGCGGCGGTCCGCTGCAGCCTCGTCGCAACGGGCATGCCGATCGGCAGATCGGAGGCGAGGAACACGGCCGCGAGCGCGCTGGTCGCGATCGCCCATGTGAGCATCGCCTGGGCCGAGGTCATGCGCAGCGTGCCGAATGCGAAGATCAGGAACAGCACGCTGATGAAAGCGATGCCGATCGTCGGCACCGACACCAGGAACACGAACTGCAGCGCCATATGCGCCGAGATCTGGAACACCGTGAGGTAGTGGTCGTTGTGCTTGTCGCCGACGCCGGCCTCCGACATCACGACGAAGATGCCGATGATCAGGAGGCCGCCGACCCAGAACAGCGACGGAACGTTGATGTGAACGGCGCCGTCATAGGCGTAGAGCAGCAGGACCGAGGCGCCGAGGGAGTAGCTGACGACCTGGCCGACATACATCTGCCGGCGCTGGCGGACCCGGCGCGCCAGCACCTCGGGTGCGGCCGCCCCGGACGTGAGGACGAGATCCGCAACCTCTGCGGCATTCCTCTCCGGAAAGGACGTCGCGGCCGTGCTCATGGTCCCGCCAATAGTGGATGTCAGCCGAAAAAATCTACGTGGCAAGCCTTTAGGTTTGGTATCCTTTTGCACCGAATCCGGGGGAACGCGGCACAGTGAGGGGTTCGTGCAGCGCGGAATTTTGCAGCCAGTTAGGCATCGCAGGCGATATCGCGGACCAAAGCCTGCTCCGTGCGACATAAGGTGCACAGGGTCGCGTCAAGGACCGGGCTCGACCGGGCCGTCGACGCGGGCTCACGCCAAATCCGCGAGAGAGTGTTTCCGTATTATGTTACCGTTCTGCAGAGAAGCGGCCGACCGCCACGGGTGGGACAAGGAAATTGCGCGTATGTGTGGTAGATCACACAGTTCCCCGTATGACTGCGGTAGGTTGAAGAATTTGACCCCGCCCGTCGAACCGTCCGCCGCATCGCCCCGACAAACTTTGCGAGACGGCCTTTGAGCGTGACACAGGCGGCTACGGACGAGGTCCTTATCGCCAGGATCGCCCAAGGTGATCGGCTTGCCATGCAGGTGCTGTACGGGCGGCACCATGTCAGGGTTTACAGGTTCGGGCTCAGGCTCGTGCGGGACGAGCAGACGGCGGAAGACCTCATCAGCGAGGTATTTCTGGACGTCTGGCGTCAAGCGGGCAAGTTCGAGGGCCGATCCGCCGTTTCCACCTGGCTGCTGGCAATCACCCGATTCAAGGCCCTGTCTGCGCTTCGGCGCCGAAAGGATTTTGAACTGGACGACGAGGCCGCCAATGCGATCGAGGATTCGTCCGACAATCCAGAAACGGTGGTCCAGAAAAAGGATACCAGTGAAGCGTTGCGGGAGTGTCTGACGGGCCTCTCGGCGGACCATCGGGAAATCGTCGACCTCGTCTACTACCACGAGAAGTCCGTGGAAGAGGTGGCGGAGATCGTCGGGATCCCGGAGAACACGGTAAAGACGCGCCTATTCTATGCGCGCAAGAAATTGGCCGAACTGCTGAAGGCAGCCGGCATTGAGCGAGGCTGGCCATGATGGCGTTGAGCAAGAAGATGCTGGAGCAACAGCCCAGTGAAATTGAATTGCTGCTGCCGTGGCACGCCGCCGGCACGCTGAATGCCCGCGATGCCCGCCGCGTCGAGGAAGCGCTCGCCAGCGATCCGGCGCTCGCCAGGCAATATGCGGCGATCCGCGGCGAATACGAAGAGACCATTCATTTGAACGAGAGCCTGGGCGCTCCGTCGGCGCGCGCGATGCAGAAGCTGTTCGCCGCGATCGACGCCGAGCCGGCGCAGGCGACCGGTTCGCTGCCGCTGTCGGCGCGCATCGCTGCGTTCTTCTCGAGCCTGTCGCCGCGCACGCTCGCCTGGTCGGCGAGCCTTGGCGCCATCGCGCTGCTGCTCCAAGCCGGCATCATCGGCGCCGTGCTGATGAAGACCCAGACCTCGACCTTCCAGACCGCATCGCTCTCGACCGGCGCGCCGATCACGCGCGAGCTCGGGGCGGCTGCACCTTCGCGGGCGCTGGTGCGCTTCACGCCCGAGGCGCGCGTCGCCGACATCACCGCGCTGCTCGATAGCTACCAGGCTTCGATCATCGGCGATGCAAGGGGCGGCATGTTCCGCCTGCAGTTCGACAAGGCGATGAGCCAGGACGAACTCAGTGTGCTGCTCGGCAGGATGCAGCGCGAGAAGTTCGTCAACCTCGCCGTGGCGGCGCCTTAAACGCGCCGCTGCACCAATGACACGCAAGTCCGAGAGTCAGTTGCGAGCCGGGGCCTATGCTTCGTCGGTCGGAGCCGCGCTGCTGCTTGCCGCCTGCCTCGGCATCGAGGTGGCGCACGCTCAGGCGATCATGCGCACGCCGACCATCAGCGTTCCCTCGCGGACGCCGACCATCAGTCCCAGCATTTCTGCCAGGGCGGTGAGTGTCGATCACGGTCCGCACGTGGTGACGACAGCCCGGATCTCGGCGCGGATGGCGACGAACCCGGTGCTGCCCTATGCGCGCTACTCGCCGAACCTCTATCCGGCCTGCACGGCGGCCTATCGCGACGCCGACGGCGAGTGCCTGGCACAGGCGAACGGAAGCGGCGACGGCTCCGGCAAATCGGCCAGGAAGAGCGCCGGCAAGGGGCGGGGCAACAACACGCCGGTCGCCATCAATCTGCGCAGCTTCGCCAACGAGTTCGTGGCCGAGATCGACAGCGCGCTGTCGCTGACCGAGGCCGATGAGCTCGCGCGGCGTCACGGTTTGAGGCGCGTCTCTTCGGAAAACTTCCCGCTGATCGGGGCCACGGTCGGCCTGTTCCGCATCGCCGACGGCCGGCCGTATGAGACGGTGCGGCGCGAATTTGCCGCCGACGGCAGTGTGCGTTCGCTCCAGCCGAACTTCCGCTACGTGCTCCAGGACCAGAAGTCGGCGGTGCCGACCGAGGGCGATCCGGCGCAATACGTGCTGGCGAAGCTGCGCCTGCCGCAGGCGCACACGCTGGCGCACGGCGCCAATGTCACGGTCGCCGTGATCGATTCCGGCATCGACGCCAGGCACCCCGAACTCGCCAACTCCATCGCCGACAATTTCGACGCGCTCGGCAGCAGCGAGGGCCCCCATATCCACGGCACCGGCATTGCGGGGGCCATCGTGGCGCATGCGAAGCTGATGGGCAGCGCGCCGGAAGCGCGCATCATCGCCATTCGCGCCTTCGGCGGCACCACCGGCAGCGCCGAGAGCTCGTCCTACATCATCCTGCGCTCGCTCAATTACGCAGCCGAGCACGGCGCCCAGATCGTCAATATGAGCTTTGCCGGTCCGAAGGACGCGGTGATCGAGCGGGCGATCGCGGCAACTGCCGCGCGCGGCCTGGTGCTGGTCGCGGCCGCCGGCAATGCCGGCGCCAAATCGCCGCCGCTTTATCCGGCCGCCAATCCCAACGTGATCGCGGTCAGTGCGACCGACCAGCAGGACAGACTGTTCACCGCGTCCAACCGCGGCAATTACATCGCGCTGGCCGCACCCGGCGTCGACATCTTCCTGCCGGCGCCGGACGGCAAATACCAGATGACGTCGGGCACCTCGTTCTCGGCGGCCTATGTCTCCGGCGTCGCGGCATTGCTGCTCGAGCGCAACTATTCCCTGAAGCCGGAAGCGCTGCGCATGACACTGTCGAAGACCGCGCGTGACCTCGGTTCACCCGGGCGTGATGATCTCTTCGGCGACGGCGAGCCCGATGCGTTCGCCGCGGTCATGGCCGTTCCGGTCGACAGCACGACGCCGGTCGCGGCTGCGTCCGGTACAACTAAACGTGAAGATGCCGAGAAGCGTCGCGACGATCCCGGCAGCCGCGCAATCGAACAACCTTCGCTGTCGAGCGCGGGCGATAAAGCCACGGTTTCTCAGGCGGATAAGCCGGCGGGGCGATAGCGCCTGCGACAACCTTGCGCGTCGGCCAAAGGTTAAAAAATCGAACGCCGCTTTGAACGTTCAGCCAGCTGCCACGACCAATTTATGTGGGAGCGGTCATCCCTCCCCATCAGTCATATTAGGCGCGAGCGCCCATCCACCCCAAGCGCCCATATGGCTCGACCCGTCCGGTTGTCCCCCCGGACGGGTCTTTTCTTTTTGGGCGTCCGATTTCTTGAAGCGTGATGCGAGATCAGCTTGCGGTTGAGCCCGTCGGCGCGATCGTCGTGATGGGTCGGCGCCGGCGCGTGGCAAGTCCGCTATGCTTGCGTGAAGCTTGACTCGAAAAGCCCTGAAAACTCCGCACGACTACGGACTTTTGTGACGAGGGCCGTGTCGTTGCTGGACAAGTCAAAACTTTTCCACAAAATATTCATGTCGCTCCTAAATTGATTCGTGTGCGTTGCGTCGCGTCCGTATTTTCTCCTGACGGGCTGATTTATGACTCATCGCCACAGCGCGGCTGGAAGCCGCGAGCTTGCAACACGATGGTGCGCTCTCGCCGAACAGCGGCTGGAACATCTGTCCGAAATGTTCGAGACCGGACGCTGGCGCCGCTATCACAGCGAACTCGCATTCCTCGAAAACATCCAGGAAGCCAAGCGCGCGGTCCAGACCTGGCGCGCCCTTGCGAATGGCGGGGACGTCGCCGCGGCCGCCGCGAGCGTGACCTCCGCATTCGGCTGGTCGCCCGCGACCATGCCGCGCGTGTTTCCGCGCGAGCAGGCCCAGACCACGCAGCCCCAGACCTTGCAGCCCAAGGCCATGCAGCCCAAGGCCGTGCATATCGCGCCCGAGACCGCCGTTCCGGTCGGGCTCGAACCCACGCTGGACGTGCTCGCCGAGATCCTGGAGGCCCCGACCGCACCGGTCGCCCCGATTGCGCCGGTCGCTCCGCCTGCACCGGCCGTTCGGATGGCACCGGCCGCTCCGACCGCGCCAGTGGCGTCGATTGCCTCGTTCCTGCAGACCTTCTCGCCACCCGCCGCCGAAATCGTCGCGGCCCCCGAGCGCGTGGTCGAATTCACCTTCAGCCTCGACGGCATCGAGGCGAAGTACCCGCTGCTGCGGAATACGTTCTAGGGCCTGTCTTCGGAAGCCTCCGCGCCTTCTCCAACCCCGTCATCCTGAGGTGCTCTCCATGGGACGCAACGCGTCCTATGGAGAGCCTCGAAGGATGCACGGCCCATCTGCAGCCGTATCCGAGATCACTCTTTCGGCCTAGGCGCTCCCGCCCGCCGCCGAGCAAACTGGCGCACGGCCTTCCAATCCGACTGAATGAGCGCTTCCTTCTTGGCGCGGCTCCAGCCCTTCAGTTGCCGTTCGGCCGCGATGCCGTCCGTGATACGGTCGAAATATTCGGACCACACCAGAACGACCGGACGTCTCGAAAAGGTGTATCCCGGATAAGCACCGGCATTGTGCCCATCGACGCGCTTGGATGTGTCCTCACCGGTGGCGCTGCCAATGTAGAAAGAACCGTCCGCGCATCGCAGCATGTAGACATAGATGCCCACGACACCATCCTTCGAGGCTCCCCGGACGGTGCTGCGCACCGCCGGGCTCGCACCTCAGGATGACGGCCGCGTGCGTGTTGTCAATGCGCGATGAAGCAACTTTTGAGTGTGTCGTCGAATTTCGCGGTTTCCTAGAACTGAGCATTTCGATCCGTCATCCTGAGGTGCGAGCCAAGCGGCGCACCGGGCCGCTTGGAGAGCCTCGAAGGATGAACAGCCCGACTGCCACGGCCCTGCCTACTGCCGTACCGCGTTGCCGCCGACCATTACCTGCGCAAAGCGTTGGGCGCCGTCCGCTGACAGGTCCGCCGTGACGGCCCGCGCGTGATCGAGGCCGACCACGGCGCCGCGCGGAGTTTCCGAGATCATGTTGTTGTTGACGAGCGCGGTGCCCGCGCCCGGCACGACGGAGACGCCGACGCCGGCCAGCGCCTTGCGGATCACGTTGCCCGAGATCACGACGTCGCGCAGATATTTGCCCCAGCCGGCGACGATGCCGTAGGACGGCGCGTTCTCGATCACATTGCCGGTCACCGAGGTGTCGGCCTCGATATAGATGCCGACGCCGGCATTGTCGTCGGGTGCGGTCCCGATCGGCCGCTTCGGGATCAGGTTGCGGATGATGTTGCCCTGAACCACCGCGATGCGGCCGCCTTCGTTGAAATTGCAGACGGAGACGCCGACGGCGGCGCCATCCACAATGTTGTTGGCGATCACCGCGGCCTCGAACGCGAACTCGGAATAGAGCGCGACCTCGCGCACGTCGCTGACGCTGTTGCCTGATATGTGGATGTTCGAGGCCGAGTTGCCGCGCACGGCGGAGTAATCGCAATTCTTGATGCGATTGCCGCGCACGATCACGTTGCCGGCGCGGAAGGCGTTGATGGCGTTGCCGTACTGGCCGGAGCCGCCGGGGCCGGCCTTGATGTCCTCGATGCGATTGTCCGCGACCAGCGTGCCGTCATCGCCGATGGCGGTGCGCAGGATCTCGATGCCGTTGTCATTGGTGCCGACGATGGTGTTGCGGGACACGCTGAGGCCCCTGGCATCGAACGAGACCACCGCCGTCACAGCGATGTTGTTAAAAATGTTGCTGGAGATATCGCCCGCGACCTGCTCGAGCCAGATGCCGCTGCCGCCGGAACCGGTGATCTCGCAATCGGTGATGCGGACGTCGCGGCCGCCGAGGACATGGATCAGTCCGCGCCGCGTGGGCAGCGGAATGCCGCCGCCGTCGAAGGTGAGGCCGGTCAGTCCAATCGAGTCCGATCCGTCGCTCCGGATCGCAGACGCCCCGCCGGTGAAGATAAGCTTTGTCGCGCCGCGCACGCCGATCAGTTGCGCGCCATTCGGCAGCCGCAGCAGTCCGGTTCGGTAGTGTCCGGGCGGAAGCGCAAGCGGCATCTGCGCGCGCGAGGCCTCGTCGATCGCGCGCTGGAGCGCGCGCGTCTGATCTTCGCCGCTGCCGGGCCGCACGCCATATTGGGTCGCATCGCGGCCAAGCAGTGACGTCAGCGGCGCTGCGCGCGCGGCGTCAACAGGCATGGCGAGCGCACCGGCGATGCCGGCGGTCGAAGCTCCAATGAGATGACGGCGATTGAGGTCCATGACGCGTCCTTCGGCGGACGCGGGGGAGTCCGCGAGCGTTAGGTAGCGCAGGGCGGGGGAGCGCCGTGAGGATTGTTCGCGGTAGGGTTAAATGTTTACCGCAGCGGAGGTGCCGTAGGGTGGGCAAAGCGAAGCGTGCCCACCATTCTCGCTGCAAACGCTGACATGTGGTGGGTACGGCGCTTTGCGCCTTTGCCCACCCTACGAAACCTGAGTGTTCCGCCGCTTCCTCGCCAAACCCACCATCTCCATCAGCATCGCTTCCCCGGCATCCACCAATTCGTCCAGCGTAATCCGCGGCGCGCCCTTGCGCCGCACGGCGCCGCTGCGCGCGAGCAGGGGAATGTGGATGAACGCCGCGAGCCCCGGCCCGCCCGCCCTGACATTCTCGATCGCGCGCCAGCTGAGATAATTGCAGAGATAGGCGCCCGCGTCGCGCGAGGGCTGCGCATCGATGCCGGTGAGCCGCGCGGCGCGCAAGAGCCTTGCCGTGTGCGGGCCGAAGGTCATGGCGTCGGCATGGCCGGCGATGCCGCGCTTGCTCGAGCGGGTGTTGGCGGCATCGGGCCAGAGCATAGTGACGGCGTTGCGCGCGCGGCTCTCGATGCGCAGGTAAGGCGTGCGCGCGGCGAGGCCGAACATCAAGAGCGCATCCGGCCTCACTTTCGCCAGCACCTCCGGCAATTGCCGGTCCACCGCGGCGTAAGTCACCGGAAAGATATGGCGCGATAGCGCGACATCATCGAGCGCAGGGCGGCGCAATTGCGCCAGCCGCGCCACCAGCGGCTGGGTCGGATTATGCGGCGCGCCGGGAAACGGGCCGAAGCCGGTGAGGAGAATGCGGAGCTTGTCGCTCATTGCAGCAACTCCAATATCTGCCCGGCGGCGAGCGCCGGCGTGAGATGGCCGCCGGCCACTTCGGACTCGATCTTCCGGACCTTGGCCCGCACCGATGCCTCGCTGCGCAGCCGCGCCAGCATGCGCTGCTCCAGCATCGACCACATCCATTTCACCTGCTGGTCGCGCCGGCGCGCGGCGAACTCGCCGGATGCGTTCATGGCCGTGCGGTGTTCGAGGATCTTCTGCCAGAGCTCGCCAATGCCGGTGCCGGCCAGCGCCGAATAGGTTACGACCGGCGGGTGCCAATGTTCGGACCTCGGCGCCAGGATATGCAGCGCGCCGCGATAGTCGGCCGCGGTGATGTTGGCGCGCTTGAGATTGTCGCCGTCGGCCTTGTTGATCGCGATCATGTCGGCGAGCTCGACGAGGCCTTTCTTGATGCCCTGCAGCTCGTCGCCGCCGCCCGGCAGCATCAGCGCGAGGAAGAAATCGGTCATGTCGCAGACCGCGGTCTCGGACTGGCCGATGCCGACGGTCTCGACCAGCACGACGTCGAAGCCGGCGGCCTCGCACAGCAGCATCGCCTCGCGCGTCTTGGCCGCGACGCCGCCAAGCGTGCCTGACGACGGCGAGGGGCGGATGAAGGCATCGTCGGACGCCGACAACTGCGCCATCCGCGTCTTGTCGCCGAGGATCGAGCCGCCGCTGCGTGCCGAGGACGGATCGACCGCGAGCACCGCGACCTTTTTGCCCTGCTCGATCAGATAGGTCCCGAGCGCATCGATGGTGGTGGATTTGCCGACGCCGGGCGAACCGGTGATGCCGACGCGAACCGCCTTGCCGGTATCGGGCAGGAGCATCTGCACCAGCTCACGCGCCTGCGCCTGATGATCGCCGCGCCGGCTCTCCACCAGCGTGATGGCGCGCGCCAGCGCCGCGCGATGGCCGGCGCGGAGGTCGCGGGCAAGGGCGGTGATATTGATGGTCTTGCTATTGGTCATCATGGTCTTCGCATCCAGCCGCTAGCGGCCCGACATGCGAATGTGTCTTTCAGCGCAAGATTTCAATGGTGGAAGGTGGATTTGAACGATGTCCCAAACGATCTCGGCCTTCGTCATATGATAGGCGTGGCGCAGCAGGTTTCCGAAGTCGATCATCTTGCGCCAGTCGATCTCTGGCTCGGCCCGCTTTAGATCGTCGGGGATAAATCTCGACGCTTCGCAGATGATTTCGAGGAGACGTTCGATTGCCAGCCGGGTTGTTTTCTCGGCGACAAATTGATCCAACGTAAAGTCCCTCACGGCATTTTCGATGTCAGTGATGGCTTCCAGAATATCCCGCAGCCGGTCTTCCACGGTCGGCGGCATTCAGAAGACCTCGATCAGGTCATCCGCGATCCGCTCTGCCATGCGCGGTTTCAGCAAATCTCGCATCGATATTTGCACCCGAAGGTCGAGATGGTCTTCAATCAAGTGGAGAGCTTTGAAATAGTCAAATCGCGGCGATTCCTCGCGCGAAGTTGTCTCGACCAAGATGTCCAGATCGCTATCGGGCCGTGCGTCGCCGCGCGCACGGGATCCAAACAGGTACAGGCGCGTGATGCCCGAAGCCCTCAAGGCGGGTGCAAGCTCCCTCAGCTTCCCGACGAGCGTCTGGAGCGGAATGTCGACGACATCAGTCATAGCCCACATATTAGCACAGGGTCGTCAACCCGCCCAGCGCCGTCAGGGCCTGTTAGGCGCTCCAGCGGGCCAGGCGAGGTCAAAAGGATGATGCGGCGGTTTCCGCGTTGAGCACGAAACCTCAAGAGGCCTTGGCAAATCCGGCCGCCCTCATCGCCTGACCCATCTGGCTATCCGCCTGGTCCATGAAGGTCTCGAACTGACCGGCATCGCGCCAGACGGTGCCGAATCCGCGTCCGGTCATGAGGTCCTTGAATGCAGGGGAGTCGTATACCTTCTTCAAGGCGGCGGTCAGCGTGGCGGCGATGTCCGGAGGCAAGCCCTTGGGGCCGCCGATGCCGCGCCATGAGCTGGTGGAAAAATCGACGCCGAGCGTCTCCTTCAGCGTCGGGACGTCGGGGAAGATCGGATTGCGCGCGTGCGCCATGATCGCGAGGCTCCGGGCCCGGCCGGCCTCAAGGGTGGCGCGCGCCTCCGGCACCGAGCAGGTGGTGAGATCGAGGCTGCCCGCGACGAGATCCTGCATGGCCGGGGCTGCGCCATTCGACGCCGACCACGCAACCTGGTTTGCCGGCAATCCCATCGCCTGCATCCAGCCGACGAGGGCGAGATGCCAGATGCCGCCTTGTCCGGTGCCTGAAGCCTTGAACCGTCCCGGAGGCGCCAGCTTGATGGCATCCATCAGCTCCTTCACCGTCCTGTATGGCGATGACGCGGACACCTGGATGCCCGGCGGGTCCTCGTTCACCAGCGCCAGCGGCGTAAAATTCCGTGGCGTCAGCTGCGTCAGGGCTTGCCAATGCAGCATCGCTATTTCCACGGTCAGCATGCCGATCGTGTAGCCATCCGGCGCTGCGGCTGCGATCTCGGCGTGGCCGACGGCGCCGGATCCGCCGGTGCGATTGACGACGTTGAACGGCTGGCCGAGCTCCTTCTCCAGCAGCGTCGCGACGATGCGCGCAGTCGCATCCGAGCCGCCGCCCGCACCCCACGGCACGATCAAGGTCACCGGCCGCGCCGGATAGGCTTGCGCGCGCGCGGGCGAGAGGAGGGCGGACGTGGCGGCGGCCACCGAAGAGGCCGCGAAAATGCGGCGCGTGATTCCTGGCATCAATGATCCCGGCGGCCCTCGGGAATCGGGCTCGTCAATGCAATATGCTACGCGGCTTTGCATGGATGTCGCAAGCGGCCGCCCGACGGCGCCGTGAGCAACGGCAACTTACTGCTGCTCGTCAGCGTCGCCCTTTGGCCGCGCACCGCCGAAGATGCGTGCACCCTCCGGCGTGAGATAGGGCTTCAATGTCTCCCACGGAATGAATGCGACATACTGGCCCTCGGCGTAGGGGCCGACCGCATAGGGTGGGTAGTGGAAGGTGAGGCCGGAGCTCTTGCCTGCTTCGGTCGACGGCGCGAGCGTCGCGGCGCCGATCTTGAGCAGGCTCGGTGTGAGGCCCTTGAACCATTCCTCGGTCGCGGTCTCGCTGGTGTCGCGCTTCTTCTTCTCGATTCTGAGCGAGGCGATCACGGCCTTCATCATCGCCTTCATGGTCGGCCCATTGTCGGCGGTCTCAGTGAAGAACGGGCGGATCGAGATGCGCTTGCTCTCGGACTTGTCCCACAGGACCGTGTTCACGTCCGAATTGGGATGTGCGCCATGGGTGTCCATGTAGTCGTCTCGCAGGACGCTGACATAGCGGTCGGCAACCACCGAGCGGATCGAATATTTGCGCTCGAAATCCCAGCCGCCGTCCTTGAAGAATTGCGGATCCTGCTTGCGCGAGCTGGCTGCGTCGGCTGCGTTCTTGTCCAGCCACTTCTTGCCTTCGGCCAGGCAATCGGCCGCCAGCGCCGTGTCGGCCTTGATCTTGTCGTCGAGGAAGACACGCGCCTCGATGTTCCTGTTCTTGATGACGGCGTCGGACTTTGCATCGGCCGCGAGAGAGGGGGAGGCAAGGGCGATCGCAGCGACGGCAGAAAGCATCGCGAGCAATCCTGCGCGCACATTTGCACGATGATATGTCACTTCAATATCCATCAATTTTGCATCCGATCGCCGTCGACGCGTTCGGACATCAGCGTGAGCGTAATGATCGCAAGATGAACCGGCGCAGAACGCGCGGTGCCAACACCAACACGTGAAGATTGGTCGCAACAGCTCGCCTGCCGGTTTGATACGGGGAGCCCAAGGGGCGGCGGAATTACTCCGCCGCCTCGCTATGCCCGAGCCGGGCATTCAGCTTGCGGATCAGCTCCTCGGCCGCTTCCGCGATCACCGTGCCCGGGGGGAAGATCGCTTCGGCGCCGGCGGCATAGAGCGCGTCGTAATCCTGCGGCGGCACGACGCCGCCGATGATGATCATGATGTCCTCGCGGCCCTGCTTCTTCAGCGCAGCCTTGAGTTCAGGAACAGCGGTCAGATGGGCGGCGGCGAGCGAGGAAACGCCGAGGATGTGGACGTCGTTCTCGACGGCCTGGCGCGCGGCTTCGTCGGCGGTGGCAAACAGCGGCCCGATGTCGACGTCGAAGCCGATATCCGCGAAGGCAGAGGCGATCACCTTCTGGCCGCGGTCGTGGCCGTCCTGGCCGATCTTTGCGACCAGGATGCGCGGGCGGCGGCCCTCGGCCTCCTCGAAGGCGTCGATCAGCGCCTGAACCTTCTCGACCCGGTTACCCATGGTGGACGCCTCCCGCTTGTAGACGCCGGTGATGGATTTGATCTCGGCGCGGTGCCGGCCGAACACTTTCTCCATTGCGTCAGAGATTTCGCCAACGGTTGCCTTGGCCCGTGCCGCGTCGATCGCGAGCGCGAGCAGATTGCCGTTGCCTTCGCCGGCCGAGCGCGTCAGTGCGGCGAGCGCGGCCTCGACGTCCTTCTGGCTGCGCTCTGATTTCAGCCGTGTCAGCTTGTCGATCTGAAGCCGGCGTACGTTGGTGTTGTCGACCTTGAGGATGTCGATGGCGGCTTCGTCGGTCGGCTTGTACTTGTTGACGCCGATCACCGCCTGCTTGCCGGCATCGATCCGGGCCTGCGTCTTGGCAGAGGCTTCTTCGATGCGCAGCTTGGGCACACCAGCCTCGATGGCCTTGGCCATGCCGCCGAGCTCCTCGACCTCCTGGATGTGGCCCCAGGCCTTCGCGGCGAGATCGCGCGTCAGCCGCTCGACATAATACGAGCCGCCCCAGGGATCGATGATGCGCGTGGTGCCGCTCTCCTGCTGGAGGAAGAGCTGCGTGTTGCGGGCGATGCGCGCCGAAAAGTCGGTCGGCAGCGCCAGCGCTTCGTCGAGCGCGTTGGTGTGCAGCGATTGGGTATGGCCTTGCGTCGCCGCCATCGCCTCCACCGTCGTGCGCATCACGTTGTTGAAGACGTCTTGCGCGGTCAGCGACCAGCCCGAGGTTTGGCTATGCGTGCGCAGCGACAGCGAGCGCGGATCCTTTGGATTAAAGGGTTTCAGCAGCTTCGCCCACAGCAGCCGCGCGGCGCGCAGCTTGGCGACTTCCATGAAGAAGTTCATGCCGATCGCCCAGAAGAACGACAGCCGCGGCGCGAAGCGGTCGACATCCAGGCCTGCGGCAAGACCGGCACGCAGATATTCGACGCCATCTGCGAGCGTATAGGCAAGCTCGAGATCCTGCGTCGCGCCGGCTTCCTGCATGTGGTAGCCGGAGATCGAGATCGAATTGTACTTGGGCATCTTCTGCGAGGTGTAAGCGAAGATGTCCGAGATGATCCGCATCGAGGGCGCAGGCGGATAAATGTAGGTGTTGCGCACCATGAACTCTTTCAGAATGTCGTTCTGAATGGTGCCCGACAGCTTTTCCGGCGCGACGCCCTGTTCGCCGGCGGCGGCGACGTACAGCGCGAGGATCGGCAGCACCGCGCCGTTCATGGTCATGGACACGCTCATCTGGTCGAGCGGAATCCCGGCAAACAGCGTGCGCATGTCGTAGATGGAATCGATCGCGACTCCGGCCATGCCGACGTCACCGCCGACGCGCGGATGATCAGAGTCATAGCCGCGATGGGTGGCGAGATCGAAGGCGACCGAAAGGCCCTTCTGTCCCGCAGCCAGATTGCGTCGGTAGAACGCATTGGAATCCTCCGCCGTGGAGAAGCCGGCATATTGCCGCACCGTCCAGGGCTGGTTGACATACATGGTCGGGTAAGGGCCGCGCAGGAACGGCGCGATGCCCGGATAGGTCTCGAGGAAATCGAGCCCGGCCAGATCAGCCTCGCCATAGGCGGGCTTTACGAGAATGCCCTCCGGCGTCAGCCACGGCTCGGCGCTGCCTGACGGTGCGGTGGTTGCGGTCCGCTCGAAGGCGACATCGGCGAAATTGGGAATGCGGGTCATTCCTTGGATTCCTCAAACCTGCGGTGATGCTCGATCAGCCTCTGCAAATTCTTCTTGTAAGCGGGATCATCCGACCGGTTCTCAGTCATCATGCCGGTCCCGCTCCACAGAAGCCGGGCGAGCAGCTTCCCGACGTTCGCCTTCCACTCTATCAAGCCTAGCAGCATTTCTCCCAGCGCCTGAAGCATGGCATAGCCTATCACGGGTTGACTTCAATCATGATCCGGATGCTGATGGCTGACGATGGTCGCCATCTTCTCCGGTCCGTAATTCTGCTGCGTGGTCTGACTCGGCAGGTTGGCGACGCCGACCACCCAGCCGAGGCGGGATTCGCTTCCATATTGCCGCGTCGGCACCAGCCTGTCCGGCCGATCAAATGCGCCGGTCATGATCTCGATCCGGTCGCCGTCGATGCGGCCGAAGCTGAGTGGCGTGCCGCAGGCGGCGCAATAGCCGCGGTCGGCGATCGAGGACGAGCGGAAGAACGACGGCTCGCCCTTGGTCCAGGCGAAATCCGTGCGGTTGATGTCGGCGAATGAGGCGAACGGCGCGCCGCTCGCCTTCTGGCACATCCGGCAATGGCAGATCGACACCTTGTTCGGCGCCGCCGAAATCGCAAAGCGGATCGCGCCGCATTGGCAGCCGCCGGTGAGAACGGGTTTGCTGACGTCGGTCATGCCTGCTCCATCCGCAAATAAGCGTCCTGCAACGTGGTGAGCGCATCGCCGCCGGCAAACACAAAGCCGATGACACCGGCTGCGCGCAGGGTCGCCTCGGCCTCAGCCGGACGGCCTGCGAGATAGATATGTCGTGCGCCCGCCGTTTGCAGGGCCTTTGCCGCGGCCTCGGCGTGTTCCGCATAGACCTTGTCGCTGGAACAGAGGCAGGCGAGCGCGGCGCCGGAGGCCTTGAAGGCAGCGGCCAGCTTGGTGGGATCGCCAAAACCCTCGCTGTCGACGGCCAAAATGCCGCCGGCCTCGAAGAAGCTTTTTGCGAATGTCGCGCGCGCGGTGAAATCGGCAGCCGTGCCGAGATTGGCCAGGAACACGCTGGGCCGTGTTCCGCGCGCCTTCAGCGCCGCATCGGATTTGTCGCGCAGCGCCTCGAACGGCGCGGCGAGGCGCATCGGCACCAGCGCATCGAACTTGAACTTCTGCTCGCCATAAGGTGCGAGCGCGATGGGCGTAGCTTTCAGCACCGTCGTCTCGCGCTCGTGCAAGTTCGGAAACTCGCTGGCACCGGTCAGCACGTCACGGCGCCTGGCAATGTTGGCGTCACGTGCTTTCCGTGCGGCTGCGACCTTGCCTTGGAACAGACCCTGCTGAAGCGACGCGAAGGCGCCTCCGGCTTTCTCGCTCTCCTGGAACAGCGCCCAGGCGGCGTCGCAGAGCTGTGCAGTGAGCGTCTCGATTCCGCCGGAGCCTGCTGCGGGATCGCTGACCTTGGCCAGATTGCTCTCTTCCAGAAGCAGAAGTTGCGTGTTGCGTGCCGCGCGGCGCGCGAACGGATCGGGCAGCCCAAGCGCGAGCGTGTGCGGCAGCACCGTGATCGCATTGGCGCCGGCGAGCCCGGCCGCAAATGTCGCCATGGTTGCACGCAGCATGTTCACGTAGGGGTCGCGCTGCGTCAGCATGCGCCAGGCCGTGTCGGCGGCAACGAACAGTGGTTTTGGCGTCAACCCGCACGCCGTCTCGATGCACGCCCACAGCAACCGCAGCGCGCGGAACTTTGCCATGGTCAAAAACTGATCGGCATCGGCCGCTAGTCGCGCATACACCATACTCTGCGCCTGCTCGAGCGGAACGCCGGCGCTCTCGATCGCGCGCAAATAGGCGACGCCGCAGGCGAGCACGAAGGCAAGCTCCTGCATCTCGGAGCCGCCGGCATCGTGGATCACGCGTCCATCAGCCGAGGCGAACGGTCCCTGGAAGCCCAGCGCTGCAAGGCCCTTGATACCACCAGTGACGGCGGGAACGATCTCCTCCCAGCTATAGGGGCTGTTGCCCCACACCGCGCAGGCCGCAAGCGGATCGAGCCCGAAGCGGATATCGCAGGCGGCGGGATCAATGCCCCTGCTCTTCACATATTCCGCGACATGGATCGCCGCCATCCGCGATTGCGGACCGACCTGGAGCTCGATGCCGATGCCGGCATCAAGATGAATGTCCTTCAAGACCTTCGCGACCGCGTCGGCCGTCGGTTCCAGGCCGAAACCGTGACTGCCATTGCCGCCGGCGAACACCAGCGAAAGTCCCGTGGCGCCGTTCTCCAGATCCGTCAGCGCTTGTGCATTCGCGGCCGCCGCATCCGGATGGTCGATCCGCTGCATGATCTGCCATGGCGCGGCCGCCGGCCGTCCCACCACGGGCGCAGCACCCTTGGCGCGCGGATAGAGCGGCTCGATCCTCACGCCGTCATAGGTCTTGCCGACCAGCTTCTCGAACGGCGCGCCCTTCAGCACACCGTCGACCAGCTTGCGCCAGTCCGCGTCCGTCGCCTTGGGAAAATCGGCCGCCAGCGGCAGATTGTCAGTCACGGAGGTCATACGGCCAGGAGCTCCCAAAACGTCGCGTTATACGCAGGCGAAATTGCCACGGCCGGTCCTCCCTGCAAACGGTTGTTTTTGGTTAACCGGTATCCGAAAGCCGCTCAATGCCTTGCGTCGAGACGCTGGCGAGGCCGTCACGCACACGGATGCCCGAGATCACGCGGTCGGGCGCGATTTCGGCCAGCGGCACCAGCACGAAGGCGCGCTCGAACAGCCGCGGATGCGGCAGTATCAAATCGGATACTTGCAGGCTGACGTCGCCATAGGCGATCATGTCGAGATCGAGCGTGCGCGGACCCCAGCGCCGGTCCTTGTCGCGCGTGCGGCCGAACTTCTGCTCGACTTTCTGCATGACGAACAAGAGCGCGTGCGGATCGAGGTCGGTCTCGATCTCGACGCAGGCATTGATGAAGGGATCCTGGTCCTCGTCGCCCCAGGGCGGCGTGGTATAGTCCGACGAACGCGCGATCACCGCGGCTTGCGCCATGCCGCAGATATGGGCGATCGCCTTGCGGAATGTCGCGCGGACATCGCCGACATTGCCGCCGAGTGCGATCAGCACGCTCGCCATGTCAGGGGTGCCGCGAACGGGTCAGCATGATGCCGACATCGTCGAAGATCGCGGCGATCGGCGCATGCGGCTTGTGCACGGTGATCTTCACGGCGCGGATGCGCGGGAAGTGCGACAGGATCGCGTCGGCGACGGCGCCCGCCGCGCGCTCCAGCAGCTTGTAATTGGTGTTCTTGAACGCCGCCGTCGTGGTCGCCACCACGTCGGCATAGGAGACGGTATCGGCGAGGCGGTCGCTGCGCGACGGCTCCGACAGGTCGGTGTAGAGCTCGAGGTCGATGACGAAGCGCTGGCCGACTTCGGTTTCGTGATCCATCACGCCATGGCGTGCATGGATCGACAGGCCGGTGACGAAGATCGTATCGGTCATTGCTTGCTCTCGATTGCGTTGGCGACCCGCAGGGCCTGCAAGGTCTCGGCGACGTCATGAGTCCGGATGATCTTCGCGCCCTTTTGGGCTGCGATCAGATGCGCGGCGATCGAGCCGGCGAGCCGCTCCTTCGGCTCCGACGGCGACACGGACGCGATGAAACGCTTGCGCGAGGCGCCAACGAGGATTGGCAGGCCGAATATGTCGAGCTCGTGCAGCCGCGCCAGCGCGATCATGCTCTGCTCGGCTGTCTTGCCGAAGCCGATGCCGGGATCCAGCACGATTTTTTCGCGCGCGATGCCGGCCTTCGCGGCGATGTCGAGCGAGCGCAGGAAGAACGCCTTCATGTCCGCGACGATGTCGATGGTGGAATCCACGCTGTCGCGGTTGTGCATGACGATGACGGGGACGCCTCTTGCAGCGACCACCGGCGCCATATCGGCATCGCGCTGCAACCCCCAGACGTCGTTGGCGATGGCCGCGCCCCGGTCGAGTGCGAAGGCCACGACCTCCGCCTTCATGCTGTCGATCGATACGGGGACGCCGAGCGCGACGATATCAGGTAGCACCGGCTTCAGCCGGGCAAGCTCGTCCGCCGCTGTCACCGGCTGGGCGCCCTTGTAGGGCCGGGTGGACTCGGCACCGATATCGATGATGTCGACGCCGGCCTCGATCATCGCCCGCGCCCGTGCCAGCGCCTGGTTCGGTGCGATGAAATCGCCGCCGTCGGAAAAGGAATCCGGCGTCACGTTGAGCACGCCCATCACCGCCGGCAGAGGCCGTTCCAGCAGTGTCCGCAGCGCATCTAGCCCGGCCGAGCCGGCCGGCGGGACGGATGGGGAGGGCGAGGCATTCATGCGCGTGGCTTTGCGCGGTCGGGGAGGGGGAGTCAAGACGGGAGAGGGGCGCAAATGCGCCACTCTGTAACCGTCACCCTGAGGTGGCCGCTTCTTCAGCGGCCCTCGAAGGGCGACGGCCCGGCTCTCTCGGTGTAGAGGTAGCGTGGCCGTGCATCCTTCGAGGCTCCCCCTGCGACGCTACGCGCCGCACGTCTCGCACCTCAGGATGACGGGGAGAGTTTGCGCCCTAATACGTAATCTTCGGCGACAGCTTCCTGGCCTTGGCGATGATATCGCCGACCGACTTCTCCGACGGCAGGATGCGGACGAGCTTCCTGCGATCGTTGGCCTCGCGCATGCTCTGCGCCAATCTTGCCGGATTCCGATAAGCGAGCTCGCGCACGGTGGTGACGCCGGCGGCGCGGACCAGGCCGACCTTGGCCCGGCCCATGCCGGGAATGCGCATGTAGTCGGAGACGTTGGCCCACTCCAAGAGCTGCTGCTCGCTGATGCCGGTCTTGGCCGAGAGCGCCTTGCGGCCCTTGGCGGTGCTCGCTGCTTCCAGCAGCGCGTCGGTGGTGCGGATTCCCTGCGCCTTCAACTTGTTGGCGGCAAAGGCCGGCAGGCCCTCAATCTCGGAGATCGGATATGTCATGATACTCAATATGAAATGCGTCGCTCAGGCGAACTGGCTGAGGCCCGGCGTGCCCGCGATGATCTTGCCCATCTGATCCGCTCCGATTTTGTCTCGACCGAACCGAAAAAGTTCACGGGCAATCGTCTGAATGTCGGACATGCCAAGCCCAAGGCCCATCAGGCGCGTGCCGACGGCCATCAGGCCGCCGCCCATCAGCCGCGACAGTCCGCCGCCGCTCTTGGACGCTTCGATCGCCCCTTCTGCACCAGGGATATGGTCGATCAGGGCCTGCACGCTGTCGGAAGGACCTTCACTGCGGAGGAATCCCAGAATAATGCCGACGGTCTTTTCAGCGACAGCACTATCTATGCTGGCGTTTGTCGCCAGCCGTCCGATCAGCTCGTCCATATGGGCCTGCCCCTCAGCCGGTTCACATGCCGGAGATTATTTTCGAAAAATGATCTTGAGCCGGTGCGATGTGAAATACAAGCGATGAACGCACGCAAGTTCCGATTCATTCGCGAAGACGCGAAAAGTGTTGCAGCGATGCAAGATCAAAGAAGGAATTCGTGAGAAATTGCCGCGGTGCGAATGCATCGCTCCGACTTTCAGCGCATGCCGCGTGCGCTTTCTCCGACAATGTCGCATGTCGGTGCCGCCTTGAACGGTTTCAATCGGCTTGCGACATGCGTTAAACTACGGAACTGGTGGGCTCGAGTTTCAATACGCGAAACAAACAATAGAGAGAATGATGACGGCGCAGGACAACAAGCTCGGCGATACCGACGACAAGATCTTCGTCGGCAAGGGAGACGAGCAGGCCTGGCTGACGCTGGCGCTCGCCAATCGCCATGGCCTCGTCACCGGCGCGACCGGAACGGGCAAGACGGTCACGCTGCAGGTGATGGCGGAAGGATTTGCGCGGGCCGGTGTTCCGGTATTCGCTGCCGACATCAAGGGCGACCTCTCCGGCATCTCCGAGGTCGGGGAGGCAAAGGACTTCATCGTCAAGCGCGCCACCGAGATGGGGCTGACGTTCCAGCCCGACCGGTTCTCGACGGTGTTCTGGGATGTGTTCGGCGAGCAGGGCCATCCGGTGCGGGCCACCATCACCGAGATGGGGCCGCTGCTGCTGGCGCGCATGCTCGATCTCAACGACGTGCAGGAAGGCGTGCTCAACGTCGCCTTCCGCGTTGCCGACGACAACGGTCTCGCTCTGATCGACATGAAGGATCTGCGGGCATTGCTCGACGCGATCGTGCCTGACAGCGGCAAGAAGGGACCGGACGCGGACGACGATCCGCTCGGGCCGATCCGGAAAGCCGCGCAAGGGTTCGGCAACGTCACCAAGGCCACCGTCGGCACCATCCAGCGCCAGCTCCTGGTGCTGGAGAACCAGGGCGCCACCAAATTCTTCGGCGAGCCGGCCCTGACCCTGAAGGACTTCATGAAGACCGACCGCGACGGCCGCGGCATGGTCAACATCCTCGTTGCCGACAAGCTGATGCAGAGCCCACGGCTTTACGCGACATTCCTGCTGTGGATGCTGTCAGAGCTGTTCGAGGAATTACCCGAGGTCGGCGACCTTCCCAAGCCCAAGCTGGTGTTCTTCTTCGACGAGGCGCATCTGTTGTTCAACGACGCGCCCAAGGCGCTGATGGACAAGATCGAGCAGGTGGTCCGCCTGATCCGCTCCAAGGGGGTCGGCGTCTATTTCGTCACGCAAAACCCGATCGACGTGCCCGATCGCGTGCTCGGGCAAATGGGCAACCGGGTGCAGCATGCGTTGCGCGCCTTCACGCCGCGCGACCAGAAGGCGGTCGCGGCTGCGGCCCAGACCTTCCGGCCCAACCCGAAGCTCGACACCGCCAAGGTGATCATGGAGCTCGGCAAGGGCGAGGCGCTGGTGTCGTTTCTCGAAGGCAATGGCACGCCGGCAATGGTCGAGCGCGTGCTGATCCGCCCGCCGTCGGCCCGCATCGGGCCGATCAGCCCGGAGGAGCGCAAGGCGATCATGGATGCGAGCCCGGTGAAGGGCAAATACGACACCGCGATCGATTCCGAGTCCGCCTATGAGATCCTCCAGAAGCGCATCGCCGGCACCGCGGCGCCGGCCGACGGCCAGGCGGGTGCAGGCGGTGGCGGCATCCTCGGCCAGATCGGCTCGATCGTCGGCACCATCTTCGGCACCAACACCGGACGTAACCGGCTGACGACGGGACAGCGCATCGCGCGCGACGTCACGCGCACGGTCGCCGGCAAGGTGGTCGGCGGCGTCGTGGCCGATCTCGGCAAATCGGTCGGCGGCCAGCTCGGCGGTTCGGTCGGTCGCGCGCTCGTCCGCGGCGCGCTCGGCGGATTGCTGCGAAGGTAGGCAGACTGCCCGGTTGCGGGCCAGTGGTCCGCCACGGTGGCGCGGGAATCGGGGTCTTTGCAAGGCACAAATTCGGGTGAGGGGGACTCTCCAAGCGTCCGTCGGTCTGCTACGTGCTATTTGTTTCCGACAGGACATCATGTGACTCTATCGAATCCATCAGATAAGCCCGGCGCGCTCCGAACTCTCTCACTGCGCGCGCCGCTCGACCTGCTCTTCCTGGTCTGCTGCTTGATCCTGACCGCGGATGTCCTCGGTCCGGAGATCTTCGGCCGCGGCAAGACCAAGGACTACTCGCTGTGGTACTGGGCCGGGCAGCAGGTGCTGCATGGCGGCGCGCTCTATCCCATCGATATGGATCGCCCGTTCGAGTTCATCTATCCGCCGCTGCCGGCAATCCTGCTGGCGATCCCGAGTTGGTTCGGCAAGATCCCGCTCTATGTTGTTCTGTCGATCCTCAATGCGGTGGCGTGGTTTTCCACGGGCGTTCTCTCCAATGCCATGACCGGCTCGGACCGCAAGCCGGGCCCGTGGCTCGAAGCGCTGCCGGCGATCGCCACCGTGACCTTCGTGTTCGACATGTTCGATCTCGGCCAGCCGAACCTCGTTCTGCTGGCGATGATGCTCTACGGTTTCTGGAGCCTCCAGCATCGGCGGTCCTGGTTGGCAGGCTTCATGTTCGCCCTCGCCACCGCCATCAAGGTGTTTCCAATCGCCGTGCTGCCTTATCTGGTTTGGCGGAGGCAGTGGGCGGCCGCCGTCAGCATGATCGCCTTCATCGGCGTCCTGCTCTACGTGGTGCCGGCGCCGATCCGTGGCTTCGAGCGTAACGCGGCCGAGCTCAAAACCTGGTACCAGGGCATGGTCGGCTCGAGTTCGGAAAAGGGCTTTGGCCAGCGCGACGAGCAGAATTGGTCGTGGGTCAACCAGTCCATCATCGCGGTGACGCACCGGCTGGTCCGGCCGATCAACTACAATCTGGAGGATCCCAGCAAGCCGGTGCGCACGATGAATATCATCGACGTCGATTACAAGACGGCGAACTGGATCGTGCTCGCGGTATCGGTGTTGCTGGGGCTCGGCTTTATTGCGGTCATGCCGCGGCAAGCGCAGCGAACGGCGCGATCGGACGCCGAGGAGCTCGGCATCCTGTTCTGCCTGATGACGGTCGCCTCACCGTTGGCGCGACAATATTACTTCATGTGGCTGTTCCTGCCGTTCACGGTGCTGATGCATCGGGCCGCCTTCGACCTGCGGCCGAATGTGCGGCTGGGAACCTGGCTCGCGCTTGCCGCTGTCGGCATTCTCATGCTGCTGTCGCTGCCGCCGTTCCCCAACACCATCCAGGCCTGGGGCAACAACCTCATCGCCACGGCGGTCCTCGCCGTTACGCTCGCCTGGCACATCCGGCATCCGCCGGTTGCGGCTAGCTCCAAGGCCGCGGCAGGGCTAAAACCACGACCATCTTGAGCCTCGAAAAGTGGGACATCCGACCATGGCCAATGCGCAGCTCCAATCCGTGCTCGACCACATCGACAAGGACTTCGATAACAGCCTCGAGCGCCTGTTCTCGCTGTTGCGGATCAAATCGATTTCCGCGGATCCGGCCTATGCCGGGGATTGCAAGGCGGCGGCCGAGCATCTGGCCAAGGACATCGCGAGCATCGGCGTTGCGACCGAGGTCAGGCCGACCGCCGGCCATCCTGCCGTCGTCGGCAAGTCCAAGGGGAGCGACACGGCGGACGACAAGGCGGGCGGAAGGCCGCACGTGATCTTCTACGGCCATTACGACGTGCAGCCGGTCGATCCGCTCGAGCTCTGGCACCGTCCGCCGTTCGAGCCCGCCGTCGCCGATCATGCCGACGGCCGCAAGATCATCGTCGCGCGCGGCGCCGAGGACGACAAGGGCCAGGTGATGACCTTCGTCGAGGCCTGCCGCGCCTGGAAGAAAGTCACGGGCTCGCTACCGATCGACGTCACCTTCCTGATCGAAGGCGAGGAGGAGGTCGGCTCCAAGAACTTCGTGCCGTTCGTCGAGGCCAACAAGGACGAGTTCAAGGCCGATTACGTGCTGGTCTGCGACACCGGCATGTGGGACCCGGAGACGCCGGCGATCACGACGGCGCTGCGCGGCCTGGTCTATGAAGAGGTGAAGATCACCGCCGCCAGCCGCGATCTGCATTCCGGCGTGTTCGGCGGCACGGCGATGAACCCGATCCGCGTGCTGACCAAAATCCTCGGCGGACTGTTCGACGACGACAACCACATCACCATTCCCGGCTTCTATGACGGCGTGAAGGACACGCCGCCGGAGATTCTGGAGCAGTGGAAGAAGCTCAACTTCACGCCGGACTCGTTTCTCAAGCCGGTCGGTCTGTCGATCCCGGCCGGCGAAAAGGGGCGGCTGATGGTCGAGCAGGCCTCCACTCGTCCGACCTGCGACGTCAACGGCATCTGGGGCGGCTATATCGGCGAGGGCTCCAAGACGGTGATCCCGTCGCATGCCTCGGCAAAAGTCTCGTTCCGGCTGGTCCAGGGGCAGGACCCCCAGAAGATCCGCAAGGCCTTCCGCGACTACGTGACCGCCCGGATTCCGGGCGATTGCAAGGTCGCGTTCGGCGACCATTCCTCAGCACCTGCCGTTGCGCTCGACTGGAACATGAAGCCGCTTGCCGCCGCGAGGCAGGCGCTGACCGAGGAATGGGGCAAGGAGACCGTGCTGATGGGCTCCGGCGCCTCGATCCCGATCGTCGCCGATTTCAAGCGCGCGCTTGGGCTGGACTCGCTGCTCGTCGGCTTTGGCCTGGACGACGATAACATCCACTCGCCGAACGAGAAGTACGATCTGCGCAGCTTCCAGAAGGGCATCCGCTCCTGGGCGCGGATCCTCGCGGCGCTGGCGGACGTGAAGTAGACGGTGCCGTAGGGTGGGCAAAGGCGCGCAGCGCCGTGCCCACCATCGCTCAGTGATGACGAAAAAAGAAGACGTGGGCACGCTTCGCTTTGCCCACCCTACGGCTCCGTTTCCGTAACGAGACCTTGCAAATAAAAACGCCGCCCGGAATTGGGCGGCGTTTCATGCCGAAATGTGTAGAGGGTGTTGACGGCTAGTCTACACCAAACTCCGTAGATCTCAAGAGCGGTAGCCCGGCAGCTCGCGGTCGAGCTTGCGCAGCAGCGGCGGCCACACCAGGTTGGTCGCGCGCAGCTCGGCGCGGTCGCGGTTGGCGAGCAGCTCGGTGTTCTTCTCGATCGCGATTTCCTCGACCGGATAGACCGGCGTGCCCAGCGCGCGGGTGCGCACCTGCATCGAGCAGGCGCGCTCGAGATGGTACATGCGCTCGAAGGCGGAAGCGACCGAGCGGCCGACGGTCAGCGTGCCGTGGTTGCGCAGGAGCATGTGGTTGTGGTCGCCGAGATCCTTCTGCAGCCGCGGCCGCTCGTCGTGATCGAGCGCGATGCCCTCATAGTCGTGATAGGCGAGGTCGTGGGTGACGAGCTGCGCGGTCTGGTTCAGCGGCAGCAGGCCTTCGGCGCTGCTCGACACCGCGGTGCCGTCCAGCGTGTGGAGATGCAGCACGCAGATCGCGTCCTCACGCACCTCGTGGATCGCCGAATGGATGGTGAAGCCGGCCGGGTTGATGCTGTATTCGCTCTCGCTGAGCTGGTTGCCGTGCAGATCGACCTTGACCAGGCTTGAGGCCGTGATCTCGTCGAACATCAGCCCATAGGGGTTGATCAGGAAGTGATGGTCGGGGCCGGGCACGCGCGCGGAGATGTGGGTGTCGACCAGATCGTCCCAGCCGTACAGCGAGACGAGACGATAGCAGGCGGCGAGATTGACCCGTTGCTGCCACTCGACCTCCGTCATGTTCGACGGTACTTCCTTCAGGCGCGCTTCCGCTGGTGACATGGCAAATCTCTCCGAACCTCGTTGTTGCGGGGAGGGAGCCTAGTCTCGGGTGAGGTCGGCAGCAAGGCGGTCAAATCGCAAGCAGCCAAGCGTAGCCCGCATGGAGCGCAGCGTAATGCGGGGCTGTGACAAAGATCCCGCATTTCGCGGAGCCTGTCATCGGGCGGCGCTTCGCGCCGACCCGTTGGCTCCATCCGGGCTACGGATCCGGAGAAAATTATCACGGCGCGGGGATCGACAGCAGGCTGGAAATGCCGCGGCCGCGGATGTCGTAGACGCGGGCGAACACCACGTCATCGCGCTTGATCTCGACCAGCACGGGGGCGGTGAGGCCCTTGCAGTAGAATTCGCCGAGCGTCATGGCGAAATCGGCCGCATTGGAATCCCAGCCGATGGTGAAGTCGGGGCCGAGCGCGACCTGCGCCGGGCGCTGCGGACCGCACACCGCGACCTTCCATTTGCGATTGCGCGGCGGCACTTCCTGGCGCTCGACCAGCTGCTCACGCAGTTCGTCGGAGGCCTGCTTCAGCGCGAGGCCCCAATAGTCCAGCATGTAGCGATCGTCGGCGGCGCGCACCGTGCCGGCGATGTGGTTGAAGTGGGTGTATTGATAGGGATGCAGCCGGATCATCTCGGCAAGCGGCAGCGCCAGGCCGAAGCAGAACAGGGCGAGCACGGCCGGCTGCCAGGCGCGGTGGTTGGTGCGCAGGCGCTCCATGGTCCAGGCGAAGGCGACGCCGCCGAGCACCGCCATCGGCGGGATCACGAAGACGAAATGGCGGATGCCGTTGTAGAGCGCAGGACGCTTCACCATCGCGATCGCGAGCGGCAGGGTGGCCGCCAGCGTCAGCATCAGCAGGATGGTCTTGCGGCGCGCCGGAACCTCGCGACGCGGCAGCATCGCGAAGGTGCTGAACACGGCGCCGGCCATAAACACCAGCATCACTTCGGGCAGCTGCAGCGCGAACAGCGTCGGCAGATAGGACCAGGGCATGTCGGGCACGGACACGATCGCGCCGTCGAACATCTCCTTCCAGGGCTTCTCGAAGAAGTGCGAGAAATAGGTCAGGGCCTCGAAGGGATTGCCGGGCTCCATGATCGACCACGGCCAGATCAGGCCCATCACGAGATAGCCGAACGCCAGCCCAGGCAGCAGCACGTAGACGACATGGGCGAAACGCCTGATAGCCTCGCGCGCACCCTCGGTGCGCAGCTCTTCCAGGAACAGCGGCGTGAAGCCGACCATCGCATAGACCAGCGCGAGCCCGCCGAGGATGCGGCAGCCGATCGACAAGCCGGCACCGAGGCCGACGATCAGGATCGTGCGCGGCGAGGGTTTTGGATATTCCTCGGCGAGCCGGACCAGGCCGAGCATCAGGATGATCATCGCCACCGCGAAGGGCGCATCCTTCGGGTTCATGAACATGTGGCCGTAGAAGATCGGGCAGAGCGCCAGCAGCAGGAGCGCGGCAAGGCCGGCAAGCGGTCCGCCGATGCGGCGGCCGAGCCGCCACGTGACCGCAAGCCCGATCACACCGACGATCGCGCCGACCAGGCGTCGCGTCTCGAACAGCTCGAGCGGGAGAATCTTGTGCAGGAGGGCTGCGACCATGTCGAAGCCGCCGCCGTACATATAGAGGTTGGCGAAGGAGAGGGCAGAAATGTCCCTGAAGCCGGAGCCGTACATGCGCAGCAGCAGGTCGGCATATTCGGCATGGGTATAGTCGTCCCAGCCGAGCCCGTAGTCGCGGAAGGTCAGGCCAGCGATGACGGCGACGGCAGCCAGCACCAGCATGGCGAGGTCGTCGCAAGTCCGTTCAACCGAGCGCCCGAGAGGCGTGTCGATCGCCGAAGTCGTGATGGATGTCATGGCTATTGGTGACCCGGAATCCCCTCTTGGCCCTGCTGGCGCGCGCGGGCCTGTTCCCCGGAATCCCTATAGCGCAGTTCCATTACCAAGTAATTGGGCATTATGGCTAAATTCCTGATGCGACGCAGCAATTTCCGATAGCGTGGGAGCAGATTACAGCTAGCTGACCGTTGCTGAAGGGAATGTGAATAAGTCCCTGATATCCTTCCCTTTAGGAACGGCGGCGGTAATTGGTCGTTGGCGAGGAACGCAGTATGACGGTATCGTGGCGTAACGGGTGCCGCGCGCGGATGCGCGGACGGGGATGGGTTCGATGAGCTTGGCGTTGTTGATCGTAGGGATTTTCGCCGTGGTGGCGGGCCTCCTTGCGGTCGCTTTTGGCTATTCGATCAGGGATTTCAGCCTCGGCAGCACGCTCATAACGAGCGGAACGATTGGCGTCTGCTCCGGAATGTTACTGGTCGGCCTCTACGTCGTGCTGCTGGAGCTGCAAGGCATCGCCCGCCGTCTGGCCGGAACGGCCGCGCCGTCGGAGGTTCGCGTGAGGCCGGTGCTGCCGCCGGGCCTCGCTGCGCCAAATGCACCAGGCGCGGCTGCGCCGGATCTGGCTCCGGCGCTGCGAGCCGAGCCACAGCCTTCGGCCGCTGCACCGCCATGGCAGGCCGAAGCGCCCGCACGCGAGCGCCCGCGGGCCGAGGCACCGGCTGAGCCGGAAGCGCCTCCACCGCCGCCCGCAGCTCCGGAGACGCCACGCCGGCGCAACCTGCTGTTCGCCTCGAGCTCGCGCAAGGAGCGAGAGCGTGCCGAGGCCAAGACCGCGGACGGTCTGCCGCCGCAACCGCACATCGAGCCCGCGGAGCCCGACGAGGCTCCGCCCGCGAGCTTTGACGATGCCTGGCCGAAGGCCGACCGTGCGCGCCCGCCGGAGACGCCCTCAGTGCGTCGCCCGCCGCCACGGCCGGCGTCGACCTTCGAGCCTGCAGCACCTCAGCCTGCCGCACCTCCGCCGGCACCCGAGCCGCCGCCGGCCGAACAGTCGCCGGTGACGGTGCTCAAATCCGGCATCGTCGACGGCATGGCCTATTCGCTTTATTCAGACGGCTCGATCGAGGCGCAGATGCCGGAGGGCATGATGCGCTTCGCCTCGATCGACGAGCTGCGCTCCCATCTCGACCAGCGCGGCTGAAGCTTCGCAGCGTTCAAGTAAAGTCCCGCAATTGTGGTCGCGAGATCAGTAATCGGTTCATATTTTCCAGTCGTCGTATTTCGGCCAAACGTATTGTTGACAGAGAATACTTCACCGCCGCCAATGCAATGCGACGGAGTCATTGGAGAGAGGTCGAGCCCATGTCGGATGTCGGGGCTAAAAATTTCATCGAGCTGACGGCCAACATCGTCTCGGCCTATGTCAGCAACAACCCGACGCCGGCCGCCGAGATTCCGAACCTGATCAGCCAGGTGCACGGCGCGTTGACGCGGGTGTCGTCGGGCCGCGTCGAAGCGCCGCTCGAGCCGGCAAAGCCTGCGGTCTCGCTGAAGAAGTCGATCGCGCCGGACTATCTGGTGTGTCTGGAAGACGGCAAGCGCTTCAAGTCGCTGAAGCGCCATCTGCGCACCCAGTACAGCATGACGCCCGAGCAATATCGCGAGAAATGGGGCCTGCCGGCCGACTATCCCATGGTCGCGCCGAACTACGCGGTGGCGCGTTCGCAGCTGGCGAAGAAAATGGGCCTGGGACAGCAGCAGCGGAAGCGGAAGTAGTCTGGCCATTCGGCGAGCTGCCGTAGGGTGGGCAAAGGCGCCCTTGCGCCGTGCCCACCAATTCTCGTTAATCACATTCAGGTCGTGGGCACGCTACGCTTTGCCCACCCTACGGCAGCCGGGCCCGTGTCCTCACGACGCTTCCGCGAGCGCCTCTTTCGCGTCGGTCTTGATCCGCTCGACCATCGAGCGCAGGCCGTTGGAGCGCTGCGGCGTCAGATGGTCGCGGAAGCCGAACTCGTCGAACACCGAGATCGCATCGGTCGCGAGAATCTCCTGCGGCGTGCGGCCGGAATAGAGCGCGAGCACGATCGCGACCAGCCCGCGCACGATATGCGCGTCGCTGTCGCCGCGATATTGCAGGATCGGCGCGCCGTTGCCGCGATCGACCAGCTTCTGGAGCCAGACCTGGCTGACGCAGCCATTCACCTTGTTCTCGGCCGAATGTTCCGCCTCGGGCATCGGTTCCAGGGTGCGGCCGAGCTCGATGACGTAGCGGTAGCGGTCGTCCCAGTCTTCGAGGAGCTCGAAATTGTCCCTGATCTCGTCAATCGCAGTCATTGATGGCCCGTGGTTCCCGTTCACGCCAATATAGGGACGGGGACTGCCGAAATCGATAGGATTTGGGCCCTAATTCGCCGTCTCCGGTCCGTGCCATTCCAGCGCGAGATCGTCCTGGGTCAGCGTGTCGCGCGGTGCTTCGGTCGCAGCGGCGTCGCCTTCACCGGCGACCGTGATCGAGCCGGTGTGGTCGGGCGCCTTCTTGTCGGGCTTGTCGGGTTTGTCGTTCTTCTCGTTGGTGATCTGGTCTTTCTTGTCGTTGATGATCTGGTAGATCTTCTTCGCGCCGTCCTGCGCCCGCTGGCCGATGATGGTCGCGGCCTGTCCGCCGACCTCGCAGGCCGCCGGCTGGCGCTTGCAGAACTGGCTCATGTCGGAGACGGCCGCGGTCGCAGCCTGCACCGCGTCGGCAGCGCCGATGTTCGGCAGCTTGCCCGATTCGGGTGACTTGTCCCGCGGCAGGAGCACCAGCACCAGCCCGAGCCAGAATGTGATGCGGAGCAGAAAGCGCATCTTGCGAACCTGTACGTTAGATCCCGTCGCGGCGATCTCCGCGAGGTCGGACCTAGCAACTCTCGATAAATCGCAAGTGATTGCCTTCCGCTTAATTCGCGGAAAATCTACGCAAAAATCTTCGCGATGTGAGGTCTCGTAAATTTTCGATTGATAGCTGCGCCCGTGGTGTTCCGGACCTCGCGCATCCACCAATTCGAAACCATGACAGGGCAGGCGAAACCCTGTGTTCACCATCCCCGATGATGACATCGCCAAATTGCCTAAAAATCTCCGCGATGACGCGGTGTCGAGCCGCAGGCCGGATCGCCTTAGCACTCGTTTAAGGTCGCTCTGACACGTTGGCTCAACGACAAGGAGGCGTTCCGGCACGTCTTCAACGACGATTGAGCCGAAGCGCGAGACCCGTGACAGTTTTGAGTATCATCCGCGATTGTCTCGATGCGCTGCTGCATCCCTCCGCGCGTTACGATGCGCTGACGCGTGCGCGCCATCGTGCCTTCATGGCGCCGCGGCTTCTCGGAAGCCTGGCTGCCTTTGCCGCATTTCCCGTCTATCTCGTCCTGCGTGGCGCGCCGAGCGCGATCGAGGTCGCCGCTTTCGCCTGGCTGATCGCGCCGATCATGCTGTCCTGGTTCCTGTCGCGCACCGGCCGCTACGAAGGCGCCCATGTGCTGTCGTCGCTGGCGCTCGCCGGCCTGATCATGGCGATTGCGAGCACGACCGGCGGCATCGAATCATTCGCGGCGATCTGGCTGGTCGTGGTTCCCCTCGAAGCCGCGCTGTCGGCCTCGCGCCGCGTCGCGGCCTTTGCCTCGCTGCTGGCGCTGTCCTGCGCCGGGATATTGATCCTGGTCAGCCAGTTCGGCTGGTTGCCGTCCGAACATGTCAGCGCTGCGCAACGCGGCGTGATGATGGCGTTCGGCGTCGCCTCCGCAACGCTCTATGCCGCGGGCCTCGCCTTCGGCGCCGAGTCGCTCGCGCGCACCAGCGTGACGCTGCTGTCGCGCGAGGAGGAGCGCTATCGCCTCCTGGCGCGCAACATGAGCGACGTGATCTCGCGGCATCAGCGCAACGGCGCGGTGCAGTTCATCTCACAGGCCGCGGAGGCGATGCTCGGCATGCCGGTCGCGCAGATGCTTGGCCATGGCCTGTTCGATCGCGTCCATGTCGCCGACCGTCCGGCCTATCTCACTGCGCTGTCGGACGCCGCGCGCGGTGACGTGCGCAGCGTCGAATTCCGGTTGCGGCGCGAGCCCACCGGTTCCGAGCGCGGTCAGGTCGATTTCATCTGGGTCGAGATGCGCTGCCGGCCGCTCGATCAGGACCTGGGCCGTGATCACGCGCGCGAGGCCGAAGTCGTCGGCGTCATGCGCGACGTCACGGATCGCAAGCTCCAGGAGCAGGCGCTCGATCAGGCCCGCAGTGATGCGGAAGCCGCCGACGCCGCCAAGACGCGCTTCCTCGCCACCATGAGCCATGAGCTGCGCACGCCGCTCAACGCCATCATCGGCTTCTCCGAGATGATCGCGCAGGAGCAGACCTTGATGCTGGGCGCTCCCCAGCGCAAGGAATATGCCGAGCTGATCAACGCGTCCGGCCAGCATCTGCTCTCGGTCGTCAACGGCATCCTCGACATGTCGAAGATGGAATCGGGCAATTTCGAGATTGCGTCGGAGCCGTTCGCGCCGCGCGCCTCGCTGATGCATTGCTGCAATCTGCTGGCGCTGAAGGCGCGCGAGAACGCCGTCGATCTGATCACCGACGCGCCGCAGGATCTGCCTGTGATGACCGGCGATCCGCGCGCGTTCAAGCAGATCGTGCTCAATCTCGTTGCCAATGCCGTCAAGTTCACCGAACGCGGCGGCCAGGTCACGGTGTCTGCGGCGGCATCCGCTTCGCAGCTGACGCTGCGCATCAGCGACACCGGGGTCGGCATCGCGCCCGACGATCTCAAGCGCATCGGCGCGCCGTTCTTCCAGTGCGGCAAGACCTATCAGCGTCGTCACGAGGGCACCGGCCTCGGATTGTCGATCGTGAAGAGCCTGGTGGCGTTGCATCTCGGCGAATTGACGGTACAAAGCAAGCTCGGCGAGGGCACCGCCGTCACCGTCAAGCTGCCGCTGGTCTACACGCCGCCGCAGGCAAAACCCGCGGAGAGCAAGATCGCGACGCTGACGCCGGTGCTGCGTCATGAAGTTCAGGACCAACCTGCTCTGGTGAAGAAAAGTGCCTAGAAAGTCTGCTGCAAAGGACGAACCTGCTCCGCGCCGCCGTGGCGCCAAGGCCGCGGTCGTGGATGTCGAGACCGAGCGCAATCTCGTGATGCGCGTGCTCTTGCACAGCCCCAAGGACACGCTGGCCGGCCTCGTCGCCGCCGCGGCCGTCAGCGCCATCGTTGCGAATGCGCTGTTCCTGCAGACCGGCCGGCATCCTGCGCCGATGTTCGGCACCGTGATCAATCTTCCCGCGCCGTCGTCCATGCCGTTGGCCAATCCCATGCCGCGTCCGCGTCCCGTCGGCGCCGACACCTCGCCGCTCGAGCCGAAGGCGACCGAGTTTCGCGTCGAGCCGAAATCCGTCGAGAAGGCGCCGGAAAAGCCTGCCGAGACGACGGCCTCGACGCCGCGCGCGGGCGATCCCATGACCAATCTGGTCATCAAGGCCACGACGCCCACACCGGCACCGTCTGCGGTCGCCGTCGCACGTCCGCCGGCACCGATCCCGGTGCAGCAAAGCCCGGCGGCGCGTCGCCTCGCCGGCGTGCAGCGCGCGCTGTCCGAATACGGCTATGGGAATTTGAAGATCACGGGCACCATGAGCGGCGAGACCCAGTCGGCGATCCAGACATTCGAGCGCCAGCGCAAGATGCCCGTCACCGGCCAGGTGTCGGACCGCCTGCTGCGCGAACTTGCCGCCGCGATCGGACATCCGGTCGAGTAATCGTCAAGCTTGCACGCACCCATCATCTTGTTCGCCCTCGCGATCCTTGCACGGCGGAGGGCGATTATAATTGACCGCAGGCTATTTTGTAGCTACAAAATAGTCTTGTGAAGATCGTTTGGGACGAGCCAAAGCGCCGAGCCAATCTCGACAAGCACGGGATGGATTTCGCCGATCTCAACGAGACCTTCTTCGACAACGCTTTGGTTTTGGCCACTTATGGCAACCGCTGGCGTGCGATAGGCATCAATAGTCGCGGTGTCGTCTCGGTTATCTTTGCAACGCGCGGAACCGAGGGCGTCAGCATTGTCAGCATGCGCCCTGCCAGCAAGAAGGAAAGGGAGCTCTATGAAAAAAGCCGCCGCTAAGAAGGGTTACACGGCGCGCGACCTGCGTGCGGTGAGCGACAATCCGGAATGGACCAAGGGTGACTTTGCCAGGGCCAAGACTTTCGACGAGGTCTTCCCGGGCATGCGGAAGGGCCGCGGTCCCAATAAGGCCCCCACAAAGCGACAGGTGACCTTGCGCCTGAGCCCTTCCGTGGTGGACTATTTCAAGGCTGAGGGTCCGGGTTGGCAAAGCCGGATTGACGAAGCCCTCGTCAAGGTGGTGAAGCGCAAGCGTAGCGCCGCCGCAGGCTAACGCATGCGTTTGAAATCGAACATCTGGGTCTCAGCTTACTTGCGCCGGTGCCAGACCGAGGGCGTGTTCGGCGCCGTGCGCCATCGCGGCGCCGAGGAGGCGGGGGCGGTGTTCGTCAAGGTCGCGCTGCTCGACGGCAACGCGATGCTCTACGTGCCGGCGCCGCAGACCGTTTATGACGACGGTCGCCCGGTCGATCGCTTCTTCGTACCGGCCGCGCCGCAAGCTCAACCCGAATCCGCGGTGGAGGAGCGCCTGACCAAGGAGCTCCGCTTCGATCCCGATGCCTGGATCGTCGAGACCGAAGACCGCGCGGGGCGGCATTTTCTGGAACTGGCGAAGACCTAGCCCATCCGTCATTGCGAGCCAACGGGTCCGCGCGAAGCGCGGCCCGATGACAGGCTCCGCGAAGCAATCCAGAGTCTTTCCGCGGAGGGATTCTGGATTGCTTCGTCGCAAGAGCTCCTCGCAATGACGAGCTTGGGGCGCGTCGCGCGCCTCACGCTCAGCGTCGGCGTTTGAACGTGAGTGACCTAACGCTCCGTCGACCCGCCTGAGTTCGTTCGCACCGCTGGGCTCGACCCCGGCTGCACATTCGGCCGCGACTGGCCTGCGCCCGCGCGAGCGCGCTGGCGGTCGCTGTCGTGCAGCGACGGCTGGTATTTCGCACGCGTGACGGCGAGCGTCGAGCCGCGCCAGGCGGCGAGCATTACCAGCGCGGAGCGGTCGCTGAGGCGGTCGTAGAGCCGCGACAGCCGGTAGACCGCATCGACCGAATTGCCGATCTCCGGCTTGAAGAACAAGAGGATGCGCTGGAAGTTGGGGCTCGGCATGTCGAGCGCGCGCGCGGCGATGGCGAGCGCTTCGCCGCCGGCGTCGTCGACGATCTCTGCTGCGACGCGCGAGGGCAGGATCAGGCTGTCGCCGAGCTCATAGGTGAAGTTCTCGACATCGCCCGCGATCGCGGCCATCTCCAGGATCTGGATCGCGCGCTTGGCGCGCACGGTCGGAATCCGCGGCGCAGCCTTCAGCGGGGTCTGCGCCAGATTGTGCAGGATCAGCGCGCGCTGGTTCGCATCGGCGCCAAAGAACATGTCGTGGATCTCTGCCGCTTCCTTCGGCTGCATCGCCATATTGGCGGCCATGCGCTGCTCGGCATCGGTCGGCGTGCGGGCAGGCGAGGGGGCGGACCCGGCACGCGGGATTTCGCGCGCCAGCGGCACCCTGCGGCCTTCCTGCGCTGCGACCAGCCCGAGCTTCTGGAGGACTGGGACCGGCGTGTGCGGATAGATCGCTAGCTTCGCCTTGACGGAAGCGCGTGTCGCGTCGTCGACCTGATCGATCAGCCGCGTGGCGAGCTCGATGAATTGCCGCTGCTCGTCCTCGCTGTGGGTGGGCGCCTGGACATACAGATCGGTCAGCACCCGCAGCAGCGTCGGACGAACATCGACGCCCTCGCGACGGGAGAGGGTCATCAGCCCGTCGAATCCGGGAAACAGCGACTTGGTCATTGGAGGCGTACGCAACTTGGAAGAAACTGTTGCCTCAGCCTATCAGGGGTTCCTTTAAAGGCTCGTTAAGGAAAACGAGGTGTGAAGCAAACCCGCTCATTCCAGCCGTTTTCGTGTCGCAGCGGGACGCGCGGGCCGGCCCGTGGGGTTACGGTCCAAAGGCCATGTTTACACCCCGTTAACCATAAACTGATCCTAATGACCCGCATGTTGCAGGGCGCATTTTGTCGCGCGGCAATTGAGAGAGCTGACATGGGGACCATCATCGAATTTCCGGCCGGTCGCCGGGTGGGCTCGTCGGGGGACGTCACACCGCGCGCGGACATGGGGACGATTTTGATCCTTCCCGTCATCCGTATCGAGCGCGAGGCGGACGAAACCAACGGCGATCGTGGGCCGGAAGCGGGCACAGCGCCGGGGCGCCGTCGTCGTCGCCGCTAGGTTCCGGCCTTTGCAATGCCGGACTCCATCCGCCAGCTCCGCACAATCGTATCGGCCATCCTGCTCGCGGCTGTGGGCGCGTCGCTCGCCGGCTGTAGCGGCGGCGATTTCGGCCGCACCCGCGCCAACATGCGCAGCGACGATATGCACGGCTGGCTCGGCGCCGAGGCCACCGGCAGCCTCGGCCTGAAGGCTTCGCAATTCCAATTGACCGACGAGGAGCGCCAGCTTCGCGATCTCGCCTATCCCATGATCGAGCCGCCGCTGTCGCGGCCGGCCTGGAAGAGCGTGTTCGGCGACTACAAGGCGTTGCCGTCGCCGTGGCGGCAGAAGATCGTGTTCGACCGCACCATGTATGGCCGCACGCTGATCGACGAGCCGCATCGCTCGCATTCCTCGCGCTATGCGCAGCTGATCGAGGACGTGCGCAACGACGTCACCCGCTTCGAGCCGTTCTTCGCCAGCGCGATCCGCGTCATCGATCTCGACAAGAAGCGCGAGGCAAGCATGGCGCGCGTCTCGGCGCTGTCGCCGCAGGAAAAGGCCGACGCCGTCGAACGCATGCAGGAGAACTCGCTGATCATCCAGTGGGTGCAACTGTCGCTCGAGCAGCGTGTCTCGTCCTATCGCTTCGCGCTGGAGCGGCTGGTGATCCAGGCGCCCGACGGCATGGCTGCCGATGCCGATCGCCTGATCGGCGAGCTCGCCGCCCAGACCACCAATCCACCGGTTGCAGCGCAGCCGGTCTACGACCGCGCCGTCGTCTCGAAGGGCTGAGAGCTCTTCGAGCGAGTCAGCTGGAGGCTCGACCCGCTGTGCCCGGAGCTGACGCATCCGGGTGCGGCCGTCTCGGCGTCCGCATCTCCCATCAGCACGAGCCGCGATCCCGGCCCGCCGAGACGGCGGCCAATCCTGCAACCTTGGCGAGTATCACGTCCCCGTGCCACCGGGACGGGCTTCGGGAACCTGTGCTGGCCGCGGCCCACGCGGTTCGGCATTTGGTCGAGCCGCCCCGATTGGTGCTTGTTCTCCCAAGCCATAGCGATAGGATCGCGCTGTTATACCAAGTCATTTTGCACGAAGGTCTTTTGAGATGAGCATCAATTCCGCGATGCCGCTTGACGTCCGTCGACATTCCGCGCCTGTGCGAAAATTCCTGGCCCTTGCCATCCTGCTCGGATCGACCGGCTCCGCCGCCGCGCTGACCAAGGAGGCTGCGCTCGAGAACTGCCGGATGACCGTCGGCAAACCGATCGTGCAGGCTTGCATGCAGGCCCAGGGAGGTCGCAAGGCCGGTGCCGATATCGAGGGGTGCCGCGCCAAGGCTAAACCGCAGGTCCACGCCTGCGTGCTCGCCGCCCTTAATGCCGCGAACGGACGCGCCAATGTCGCTGTCGAGGTGCCGAAGGAGGAGGCGCCCAAGCTGGCGTCGGGGACCGCACTGCCCAAGGACTTCATCGCGCCGCCGCGCACCATCTCCGACATCACCGCGATCCTCGACAGCGAAAAGCCGAACGAAAAGCTGATTGCGGAGCTGAAGGCGGACGCGGATTCGACGCCCACGGGCAAGGAGTCTCGCGAGGATCTCGCCCAGTTCTATTTCGATCGCGCCAATGCGCGCGCCCAGCTCGGACGGCTTGCCGAATCCATCACTGACGCCAACAAGGCCGTCGAGGTGGGACGCGGCGCCATCAGCGCGCCTATGATGGGGCGTCTGACACAGCTTGCCGCCATCCAATATTCGGCCAACGGCGATCCAAAGCGCGCACTCGAGATCATGCAGAGGCAGTTGCGCGAGGTCGCGACCATGCCGGGCGCGAAGGGCTATCTGTTCAACGCCAATCGCTCGATCGCCGGCATTCTCATTCAAATGGGTGACGTTCCCCAAGCAGAGGGCTATCTGCGCCGCAGCCTGGCCGGCATCCAGGAGGCTCGCACGAGCGGCCTTCCCGGATGGCGCGCCTCCTATGCGAAGATGGGGCAGAATTGGGAGGCGGAAATCGAGGGCACCCGCGCCATAATCTTCGAATCGCGCGGGCAGTTCAGCGACGCCGAGGCTTCCTATCGGCTGGCCGAGCAGCGCAAGCGCGCCGGCATGAAGGCCGTGATGGACTCGGATAATCCTCCCGCTGAAACCGTCGTCTTGCAGTCGATCGACTATATGGTTCTGAGCCAGGCCCGCATGAAGGCGCGGCAGGGCAGGCTCGCCGAAGCCGAGGTCGATGCGCGCCGGGCTCTGCTGTCGCGACTGAAGGACACCGGCAAGTACAATCCGGTGATGCCGCGCTATGTGATGGGATTGGCCGGAATTCTGGTCGACCAAGGCCGTTACGACGAAGCCGAGCAGCTCGGCCGCGTCGCGCTCGAGATCAACAAGACGGTCGGCGTGCCGGACGACTCGCAATCGACCGTGCAGCTGCTCTCGCAACTCGCCGGCATCCTGAATCTGCAGCGCAAGAATGCCGAGGCCAACGACATGTTTGCGCGGATCGACAAGGCGGTCGCCAATTGGGATCCGCAGCGCCGCCAGGTCATCGAGCTCAATCCGGCGCGCATTCTCGCGCTCTACAATTCCGGCCAGCTCGACGCCGGCATCGCCGTCGCAGAGCAACTGGTCAAGAAGCAGATCGGCCGGGTCGGCGAGAACCATTTCGATGCGGCGTCGGCGCGCGGCACGCTCGCGATCGGATTGATGCGCGCGCGGCGCGATGCCGACGCGATCCGGGAGTTCAAGGCTGCCATTCCGATCATGATGGCGAACGCAAACGAGAACGCCGACGACGAGAACACGACCGTCGTGGCCGCGCGCAGCCAGCGGCTCCAGACCATCGTCGAGAGCTACCTCCTGCTGCTGGCGCGGGCCGAAGGCACCGGCAGCGGCATCGGCGAGGAGACGTTCGGTCTGGCCGATGCGATCCGCGGCCGCTCCGTGCAGCAGGCGCTGGCCGCCTCCAGCGCGCGCGCTGCGGCGAAGGATCCCGCGCTGGCGGAGCTCGTGCGCAAGGAGCAGGACCTCACCAAGCAGGTCAACGCCCAGCTCGGCACGCTCACCAACGTTCTCGCCATTCCCTCGGCGGAGCGCGACGAGAAGGGCGCGCAGCAGATCCAGGCCTCGATCGTCGCCTTGCGCGGTGAACGCGACAAGGCACGCCAGGAGATCAAGCAGAAGTTTCCGTCCTATGCCGATCTGGTCTCGCCGAAGCCGCCGGCCGTCGCCGAAATCCGTGCGACGCTGGCTGACAACGAGGCCATGCTGTCGTTCTATTTCGGACAGAACGGCAGCTTCGTCTGGGCCGTGCCGAAGTCGGGGCCGGTGGCGTTCGCGGCCGTCAAGGCCAGCATCGGCGACGTCGAGACCAAGATCCGCAAGCTGCGGGAAGCGCTCGAGCCGCAGGCGGCGATGATCTCGGACATTCCGCCGTTTGATCTCAAGCTTGGTTACGAGCTCTACGAGCTGTTGCTGAAGCCGGTCGAGAGCGGATGGAAGCCGGCCAAGAATTTGATCGTGGTCACGAATGGCGCGCTCGGCCTGCTCCCGCTGTCCCTGTTGCCGACGGCGCCCGCCGAGGTGGCCGCGGACGAGGATCCGCTCTTCGTCGGTTATCGCAACGTCCCATGGCTTGCGCGAACCCATGCCGTCGCGACGGTGCCGTCGGCCGCGGCCCTGCGCACGCTGCGGCAGTTGCCGCCTGGCAAGCCCGGCCGCGGGGATCTCGTGGCGTTTGGCGATCCCTATTTCAACAAGGATCAGCAGGCCGAGGCAGAGAGCGATCAAGCCAAGGTTCAGGTCGCCGACGCGGGTGGCAACGTCACGCGCGGCATGCCGCTGAAGCGTCGCAACAGCCCGAAGCTGGACGGCGTCGACAGCGCCGAACTCGGCCTCCTGCCTCGCCTTCCCGATACAGCCGACGAGCTGAAATCGATCGCATTGGCGCTGCAGGCTGACCCCTCGAAGGTGCTGTTCCTCGGCAAGAATGCGACCGAGAGCGCCGTGAAGACGATGAACCTCTCAGGCTTCAGGATTCTCGCATTTGCCACGCACGGCCTTGTTCCGGGCGAGCTCAACGGTTTGACGCAGCCGGCGCTCGCACTGTCATCGCCAGCCGTGACGGGCGAAGGCGGCGATGGCCTCTTGACCATGGAGGAGATTCTCAGCCTCAAGCTCGACGCCGACTGGGTCATCCTGTCCGCCTGCAATACCGGCGCAGGTGCAGGCGCCGGCGCCGAGGCAGCCTCCGGACTTGGTCGTGCCTTCTTCTACGCGGGGACGCGCGCACTGTTGGTGACGAACTGGTCGGTGCATTCGCAATCCGCGCGGCAGTTGGTGACCGATCTGTTCAAGCGGCAGGCCGACGATCCCAAATTGTCGCGAAGTGAAGCGCTGCGGCAGGCGATGATGGCCCTGGTCGACGGCCCCGGTTACCTGAACGGCGAGGGCAAGACCGAGTTCGCCTATGCGCATCCGCTGTTCTGGGCGCCGTACACGATCATTGGCGATGGCGGCGTGCGCTGACGGCATGTGAAGAGGGTTGGAATTGAAATGAAGCGGAACATCTTGTCGGGGCTGATCGCGGCAGCTCTCCTGTTTTCGGGAGCAGCGAGAGCGGCAACACAATTGATCACGGAAGAGGAGGCGAAGCTGCCGCCGCCAAAGGGCGCGGTCGCGACCGACCGACGCGGTATCTTGCGCGGGCCGAAGGTGGAGTTTGTCTCGCCCGGTGATTCCGTCTCCTCGCCCATGCGGCTCCAATTGAAGTTCGAGTCATTCGGGGGCGCCAAGATCGATCCGGAATCGGTCAAGGTGATCTTCCTCCGCACGCCGAACGTCGATCTGACGCCCCGGGTGAAGCCGTTCGTGCAGGCTGACGGGATCAACATGCAGGATGCGGAATTGCCGCCGGGCGATTACACCATGCGCGTCGACATCAAGGATAGTGACGGGCGGCCGGGCACGGCCATTTTTACCCTCAAGGTCGCACCGAAGTGACGTGTCCTTACTGCCAGGCCGAGAATGCGGATAGCGCGCTGGTTTGCACATCCTGTTCGCGAGACATCGCCGTGCCCGCGACGCTGATTGCGGAGCGCGACGATCTCCTGCGCAAGCGGGACCAGCTGCGCGATCAGCTGACGCAGGCCAGAGACGAGATCGACGCCATCATGCGGCGCAGGAAGTCGCGCTGACGATGGAGTGTCCGTTCTGCGCCGAGACGATCAAGGACGAAGCCATCGCGTGCAAGCACTGCTCGCGCGATTTGCGCGTCGTGCGGCCGACGCTCATCGAGATCGAGGAGATCGTTGCCGAGCTCGACAAGCTCAGGCGCGATCTCGACCGGGTCAATGTCCGGCTCGAGCGGTACAAGAATCCACTGCGCTATTTCGGGACGCATGTCCTTCTCTACGTCGTCATTCCGGCCGTCCTGCTGACGATTACGCATATTCTGATCACCATCACCTTCAACCTCTCTCCAATCCCGCTTCGGATCGCGTCGATCGTTCTCCCCCTGCTGTTCGGGTTCGCTGCCTATCCTCTGCATCGGGTCTCGGCATTGGGGGCGTTCGTGCTGGCGTTGCTGCTCGCCAGCGTCAGCATCCAGGCAATGCTGACGGTGACGGGCCTCCACGATGACGTTCCGATCCTGCCGACTGTGTGGGTCGAATGGCGCGAGGTGTTCGAATACGGTGCGAGCATCCTGCTCGCTTTCGTTTCCGGAAACATCCTGGGAGTCGTGATCTTCCAGGTCTTGCCGCGCGTGCTCGGCCAGGGCGGCAAGCCGAACGCGTTTGCCTTCAGGATGGCGCGTCTGCTCGGGCAGCATGTCGGTGAGGAACAGCTCCGTCGTCGCGCCCGCCTGATTCAGGACCTGATGCAGACCGTCGGGCCGCTGGCGGGTGTCGCCGCGACAGCCGTTGGTTCCATCTACGCCGGCCTGAAGGGCTTGCTCGGATAATCGTGGCCTCGCGCAAGTGCGATCAGCGTCCGCGTTTGGATCGCTGCTTCCGCAGCTTGCCGACAAAATCCTTCAACGCATCCGCCAGCGGTACTGACGCGCGATAGGCGAGCCCGACCTCGCGTTTGACCTTCACCTCGATCTCCCGGATCGCGACGTCCGGATGGCCCTTGGCCACGCCCTCCGGGACAATGGCGATGCCGATGCCGGCCGCGACCAGCGCCATGGCCCAATCCTCCGATTGCGCGATCGCCGCGGACTGGCGCCGCTGCGCGAGGCGACCGAAGAATTGGCTCTGCTCGCAATGGCAGCGGTCGATCATGGGGAATTCGGCGAGGTCAGCGGCCCGCAGCCGCTCCTTCAGTGTCAGCGGATGCGACGGCGGAAGCGCCGCGACATAGCGCTCGCTCCACAGCGTGACGAAATGCTCGTCATCCCCAAGCATGCTCTTCGAGATGATCCTGGCATCCGCGCGCTCGTCGTGGCCCACGAGCCGGAGTGCGATGTCGCTGCGCGCCGTCAGCGGCTTCAGCAGCGCGATGGTCCGGGGCACGTCGAGCGTGCGCATCAGGCCGAGCCTCAGATTGGTCCTGGTGCTGGGTTTGCGGAACAGGCTGCGCGCAGCATCGGTCTCGTCGATGATGCGGCGGGCGAGCGCATGAAACTGCTCGGCCGAGGCGGTGGGCGCGACGCCTTTCTTGTGCCGGATGAACAGCGTGGTGCCGAGCTCGGCCTCCAGATTGGTGATCGCAGTCGAGATCGACGGCTGCGACACGAAGCAGGTGCGCGCCGCGGCCGTGAGGTTGCGTTCACGGTAGACCGCAGCGAAGTAGCGGAGCTCGCGGATATCCATAGTCCATACCTATAGGTAGCATCAATACTCGATATTTTACCTATAGATCGGAAAGAAGACAAGAACGCCCTGTTCACAACAGGCGAGCGTCATCCATGAAGATCCATCATCTCAACACCGGCACGATGTGCCCCATGGGGCGGCGGCTGGTGAACGGCACCGGCAGCCTGTTCCAGCGCGCCCGCATGGTCTGCCATTGCCTGCTGATCGAGACCCATGACGGCCTCGCTCTGGTCGACACCGGCATCGGCCTTGGCGATATCGCCACGCCCGACCGGCTCGGGAAACGCTGGCTGCGGCAGACCGCGCCAAAACTCGATCCGGCGGAGACGGCCGTGCAGCAGGTGAGGGCGCTCGGCTATTCGCCTGCCGACGTGCGCCACGTGCTGCTGACGCATCTCGACCGTGATCACGCCGGCGGCGTGCCCGACTTTCCCCATGCCGCGATCCACGTCCATCGAAGCGAATACGACATGGCGGTTCTGCGAAAGCCTGCGCCGCCCGAAGGGCGCTATGTCGAGGGACAATGGAGCCACGGGCCAAGCTGGACATTTTACGGCGAGGTCGGCGAGGATTGGTTCGGCTTCAAGGGCGTCCGCGCGCTCGGCGACCGGGAAGGGGACATCCTGATGATCCCGCTCGCCGGCCACACGCTCGGCCATTGCGGCATCGCGGTGCGCTTCGGCGACAAATGGCTGCTGCACGCCGGCGACAGCTATTTCCATCACGCCCAGCTCGACGCCTCACCGCGCGCGCCGCTGGTGCTCCGTTATTTCCAGCGCAAGGTCGACATGGACCGCAAGGCCCGCATCGCCAACCAGGCCCGGCTGCGCGAGCTCAAGCTCAGCCACGGCGGCCGCGTGACGATCTTCAACAGCCATGATCCCGTGGACTACGAGAACTGCCGGTGCGGGGCGCATTAGCCGAGGTGCAGCCGCGAGAAGCGGAAATTGCAGTGGCTCGCGCCGCCAGCCAGCGTCTGCGTGCGTTCCAGATGAATGCCGCGTGCTGCATAGGCGTCGAAATCGAGCCCGCAAATGTTCGGCAAAATCTCCTTGTCGCCATGGCGACCCGCGAATTTGCAGAAGCCGCAGGCCTTGTAGTTGATGCCGAATTCAAAGCCGTCATGCGGCCCCGGCTCGACGAAATCGTAGACGAAATCCTCCGGAAATTCGACCTGATGGCTTTCCGTGATGCTTTTCGCCGCCTGCTCGCGCAGCAAGATCTGGTTTTCCGGTGACATGAATTGATCTCCCGCGGCGAGGCGTTCCGCTTCGGGCGTGGTGAGCAATTGCGCCTTGTAGGTCTCCCGCTCGATCTCGCCGATGTCAGGCAGCGGCACGCCGTGCCGCTGCAGCACGCGGCTGATCGCCATGAAGCCGATCAGACGCATGAAGAAATCGCTCATGCGGCTCGCCGCGCCGCCGACATAGGGCGTCTGGGTGAGCACGATGCCGAATTCGTCCATCACCTCCTGCCTGATCTTCTCGATATCGGTGAGCTGCGCGCGCTCGCGCAACATCGCCTCGGCAAGATCGAGTCGATGGCGCATCGCCGCTTCCATGGCGTCGCGATGCTGCGCGTAGAAGGGATGGATCGCCTCAGTCATTGAACTCTCGCATCGTGGGCTTGTCGGAAAGTAGATTTTTATTCCGCGGCGATCGCCTCGATCTCCAGCAGCCATTTGCTGTCGACGGTCTCGGCGATCACGACCGTCAGTGCGGGCTGATGCTCCCCGAGCATCTTGCGGCGAATGGTGCGGTTGGTCACGACTTGAGCCCGGTCCGTCAGGAACGTGGTGACCTTGACCAGATGGGCGACGCCAAGGCCGGCGGCGGCAAGCACCTCGATGACGTTGCGCCAGGCCTGCTCGCACTGCGCTTCGAAACCCTCAGGAACCGTGCCATCGGATCTCTCGGGCACCTGGCCGCTGATGAACAGCAGCCGGCGATGCTGCGTCACTTCGAGTCCCAGGCTGTAGCCGCCGGCGGGAGGGGAGACCGTTGCGGGATTATGGCTGACGATGTGAGCAGGCGGCATGGCGTTTCTCCGGATTGCGGGCCGACCGTATCCGGCGACATCGCCGCGGCGCAAAGCATCATTGCTGCGGTTCAGCGCAAGAAAATCTATTGCAAGGCCGCGGTCCATCGGTGTCAAACTGAAGCGCGATGACCTACACCCTTCCACCGCTCAACGCGCTCCGCGCCTTCGAGGCCGCCGCGCGCCATCTCAGCTTCAAGCTGGCCGCGCACGAGCTGCACGTGACGCCCGCAGCCGTAGGCCAACAGGTGAAAGCGCTGGAGGCGCGCCTCGGCGTGCAACTGTTCGAGCGGCTGCACAAGCAGCTCATCCTGACTGCGGCAGGCCAGGCCTATCTGCCCGGGATATCCGATGGCTTTCGCCGCATCGCGGAGGCGACCTCGCAATTGAAGCCTTCAGGTGCGGTGCTGCTGCAATTGGGCGTGCATCCAAGCCTCGATTTGCGCCGGCTCGATCTTGCGGCGTTTCGCGGGGCGCATGCCGAGATCGGCTTGCGCGTGCTGCAGCCCGCCGGCCTGCACGAGCTGGTCGAAGGCAAGGTCGATGTGCTGATCGCCCGCGGTCTCGGCCACCATCCAGGCTATCGCTGCGACCGGATCAACGAGGGATCCGGTCTGGGCGATTGGCTGATCGCGCCCGAGGGCACCGCGGATTGCCCCGAGATCGTCAGTTTTCGCGCATGGCTGCGCGCCCGGTCGGCCGAGAACTCCGGCGCAAACCGCCTCTCCGTATCGGTCACGCCGTTTCAGTTTTAAGCCTTTAGCATTGGCTCAGACAGGAGCTGCCCGACAGGTTCTGATGTCACGTTGACCGTGACTTCCATCCCGGCTTCGTCCTCGGGATCGCCCCAATAGCTGCCTGACAGCGGAATGGCTTGGGCCGGGTTGCGGGCGACACCAACCCTGATCAGTTCTCTATTTCCCACGATGCCGTTGGTTGGATCGAATTCGACCCAGCCAGACCCCGGGACGTAGATCGAACACCAGGCGTGGGTCGAGCCGCCACCAAGCCTTGCCGGTCCGTCTCGATCGGGGACGTAGACGTACCCCGTGATGAAGCGCGCGGCGAAGCCGAGCGAGCGGGCCGCTTCCATCATCAGCAGTGCGAAGTCACGGCATGTCCCCTGTTGAAGGCCCAGAGTTTCGGCGGGCGTCTGCGTGCCCTTTGATGTTCGACGACGGTATGAAAAGCCCTCCGAAATGGCTTCGTTCAGTGTCATCAGCAGCTGGCCTGTGGGCCGGCTTTGGCCGGGCGCGATGAACTTGGACAGCCAGTTGTCGACCGTTCGGTCATCTCGAAAATGACGGCGGATGTACGGCTCCAGGTCCGGCAGTTCGCTGCGATCGTAGGTGAAGGGATGCTCTCTGGCGTACGCCTCGATCCGGAAGTCCGGAGCATTCTCGGGTGTATGCTCGAGATGGATCGTCGTCTCGAACTCCAGCGCCTCGGTCGAAATGTTGAAGTCGACCAACGTGACGCAGTTGCCGAACACGTCATGGATCCAGCGGACTTCGGCCGGTTCAGGGTGCACTTCGAGGCGACAGGCCAGCAAACGCTGGTCGAAGCTGTCGCGCGGCCGGAACAGCATCTGGTGCTGGCCGAGCTTCACGGGCCGGCGGAAGCGATAAGCCGTGGTGTGATGGACGGTGTAGAGGGGCATGACTTGCGTGCTCGGGGCAGGGGATATTGCCACGATTGGCTGACGGTTCCAGAGCTAAGTCCATTGTTCGTCCCGCACAACTGCCCCTCATTTCAGCAGTTTTGGGCGCGCATTGCTGGAACAAGTGGAAGGTGCGCGCGCTTTCTGTCCCACGGTCAACGATGACACGGGTGGAGACGGCTTTGAGAATTCGGGCAGGCTACGATATCGCGTTCAAGTGCCTTCAGGACGTTCCGATGGTGCTGATGCTCACCGTTCATCCGTCTCGGTACTCCGATCTTGTGGCTGGTCATGCCATCGGCGTATCGCCGAATGTCCGGACCAAGGATTACACCGACATTTTCGGCAATGTCTGCACCCGCCTTGTTGCACCCGCAGGCCTGATCGAGATTCGCACCGAATTTGTCATCGAAGACAGCGGTATGCCTGATACAGCCATGCCGCAGGCCGCCCAGGTGCCGCTGGACGAGGTGCCCGACGATGCCTTGTTGTATTTGCTGGGCAGTCGCTATTGCGACACGCAAAAGCTGGCGGATCTGGCCTGGTCGACGTTCGGAAATATCAACGGTAGTGGCTGGCAGCTTGTGCAGTCCATTTGCGATTACGTTCACGATCGCATTCAGTTCGGGTATCACTTTGCCCGAAATGACCGCACGGCTTCTGAAGGTCACCACGAACGCGTTGGCGTCTGCCGGGATTTCGCCCATCTGGCGATTGCATTGTGTCGATGCATGAACATTCCCGCGCGATATTGCACGGGCTATCTCGGCGATATCGGCGTTCCCATCGACCCGGCGCCGATGGATTTCAGTGCCTGGTTCGAGGCCTATATCGGGGGGCAGTGGTACACCTTCGACGCACGGCACAACCATCCTCGCATCGGCCGGATTGTCATCGCTCGCGGTCGCGACGCAGCCGACGTCGCGATCTCGACAATGTTTGGGCCGACGGAGCTTGCACGCTTCAAGGTGCTGACGGAAGAAGTGCGTGCCGGTGAAGTGTTTCCGCTCCAGCCGTATATTGATGCGAGACAGAACCGTGCAGCACGCTCTGTGCCGGCGGCGGTCTAGGCTACCGTCGTCACCATTGGCCGGACGACCGGCAGGAAGCCGGGCGTCTGTTGAACCGATGGGGTGGGGCGGCACGAAGCTAGCGCGCTTCCACCACCTCGCCGTCCTCCTTCACGAACCGGCCGACGGGATGGTCCAGGAGATCGACAACGGCCTCCGAAGGCCGGCACAAGCGCGTGCCCTTTGGCGTCACCACGATCGGGCGATTGATCAGGATGGGATGTGCGAGCATCTGGTCGATCAGTTCGTCATCGGACCATTTGGGATCAGCGAGCCCGAGCTCCTTGTAGGGGGTTCCCTTCTCGCGCAGCAGTGCGCGGACGGATATTCCCATCGCCGCGATCAGTTGCTTGAGCGTGTCGCGCGACGGCGGCGTCTTGAGGTATTCAATGACGGTCGGTTCCACGCCGCTCTGCCGGATCATCGCCAGCGTGTTGCGCGAGGTGCCGCAGTCGGGGTTGTGATAGATCGTGACGCTCATTGGATGGTTTCCGTCATCGGGAGAGGGGCCGGCGCGCGCGAATGTCCGAGCAGCCAGTTCATCAGCAGTAGGCCGGCGAACGCTCCGCAGAGTTCCGCGAGGATGAATCCGGGCAGGTCAGTGGGACGAATGCCCGAGAACGTGTTTGTCAGGGAACGCGCGATGGCCACTGCCGGATTGGCGAACGAGGTGGAGGCCGTGAACCAATAGGCCGCCGTGATGTAAAGGCCGACCAGCCAGGGCACCGCCGTCCGCTGAAAACGGATGCCGGCCAGGATCGTCGCGACCAGCCCGAAGGCGGCGACGGCTTCGGCAAACCATTGCGGTCCGCCCGTTCGAACCTTGGTCGAGAGATCGAGCAGGGGCAATCCGAACATCAGATGCGCCGCCATCGTGCCCGCGATGCCGCCGGCGATCTGCGCAATCACGTAGAGCGCGGCTTCGTTCACCGGCAGCTCGCGCCTGCCGGTGAAGACCAGCGTGACCGCGGGATTGAAATGCGCCCTGGAGATCGGGCCGAGCACGGTGATCAGGACAACCAGAATGGCGCCGGTCGGCAACGTATTGCAGAGAAGCGCAAGTGCGACGTCCTTGGTCAGCGTCTCCGCCATGATGCCCGAGCCGACCACTGTGGCGACGAGAATGCCGGTGCCGAGCGCTTCGGCCGCGAGGCGTCGCGGAAGGTCGAAAGTGTCCATCAGCTGGCCTTCGGCTCTGGATGTGTTGCGCCGTCCGAGCGACCGATCTCGCGCAGCTGGGTGCCAAGCGACAGCTTGTCGATGCTTCCGAGCGGGAGGTTCACAAAGGTATCGATCCGATTCTTGAGATAGCGGAATGCGGTGACGAAGGCCGCTTGCTTCTCCAGACCGGTGCCGTCGGCGGCGGCGGGATCTTCGATTCCCCAATGTGCGGTCATGGGTTGTCCCGGCCAGACCGGACAGACTTCGCCGGCGGCATTGTCACAAACGGTGAGGACGAAATCCATCACTGGCGCATCGGGCTCGACGAATTCCGCCCAGCTCTTCGAGCGCATCCTGTCGGTGGGATAGTCCATGTTCTTGAGGGTGCGCAGCGCCAGCGGGTGGACCAGGCCTTTTGGCGTGCTGCCGGCGGAGAACGACTGGAAGCGGCCGGCGCCGTCTTTCCGAAGGATCGACTCGGCGAGGATCGAGCGCGCCGAATTGCCGGTGCACAGGAACAGCACGTTGTACATCTGATCAGACACGGGCTCGCCCCTTTCGTTTTGGAGAGCAGCAGGCTTGCAGGCTGTCGACGACGGGCTCGCAAACCTCCGGCCGCCCGCCGCAGCAATCGCGCAGCAGGAAAACCGCGACATCGCGGAATTCGGCGAGGTTGGCGCGGTAGACGATCGAACGGCTGTGCCGCTCGGAGGTCACGAGACGCGCGCGCGTCAGGATCGACAGATGGGCCGACAACGTGTTCGGCGGCACTTCCAGCAGGCGCGCGAGGTCGCCGGCCGCAAGGCCGTCGGGCTCGTGCCTGACCAGCGTCCGGAACGCCTCCATGCGGGTCGATTGCGACAGCGCGGCGAGCGCGAGGACGGCTTCTTCGGTTTCCATATATCCAGACTTATGGAATTATGGGCCTGACGTCAATCCGGATATCCGCCGTTCGCGGCGCTATATTTCGAACATTCTAGAAATATGGTTGACAGCGGAATCGAACCAGCACATGTTACGCGCCATGAAGATCGACGACGCAGCAGCACGCCTGGAAGCCTTGGGTAACAGGACCCGGCTTCAGATCTATCGTGCCTTGGTTCGGGCAGGGCACTCCGGCATGCCGGTCGGCCGCCTGCAGGATAAGCTGAAGATCCCGGCATCGACGCTGTCCCATCATATCAAGTCTCTGGTTGCGGTCGGGCTCGTCAGTCAGGTCCGTGAATCCACCACGCTTGTTTGCCATGCGAACTACGATGCGATGCAGGGCCTGGTGGATTTCCTGGTGGCGGAGTGCTGCGCGGACGAAGCCGAATGCGGCGGCGCTCAATCGGCGGCCTGATTTTTTTGGCTAATTATTCGATGATTCTAGAATAATGGGAGTAGCGAAATGAGCGGCGCAAAGACGGTAGCCATCATCGGGGCAGGGCCTGTCGGCCTCGCAGCGGCCGCGCACGTCCTTGAACGCGGCATGTCGCCCATCGTGCTGGAGGCCGGATCACAGGCCGGACACGGGATCCGCCAGTGGCAGCACGTCCAGCTCTTCTCGCCATGGGAATACAATGTCGACACGGCCGCCGCGCGTCTGCTCGCGCCGACGGGCTGGAATTCGCCGAACCCTCAGGCCTATCCGACCGGTGGTGAATTGCTCGAGGGATATCTCAGGCCGCTTGCGACGAGAACGCCGTTGCGCGAGGTGATCCGCACGTCCAGCCGCGTCTCGGCCATCAGCCGTGTCGGCTTCGACAAGGCGAAGACCAGGGGCAGGGAGCAGGCGCCCTTTGAAGTCCGCTATCAGAACGGCAAGGGGCCTGAAGTCCTGCGCGCCGATGCCGTGATCGATACGTCAGGCACATGGTTCTCGCCAAGTCCTGCCGGCAGCAACGGCCTGCCGGCGATCGGCGAGGCCGAGCGCGCTGACCGCGTCGCCTACGGCATGCCCGACGTGCGGGGTGCCGGTCGTTCCAGATATGCCGGAAAGACCGTTGCCGTGCTGGGCGCCGGGCATTCTGCAGTGGGCACGTTGATCGATCTCGCACGTCTTGCCGACGAGGTGCCGGGGACGCAAGCCGTCTGGCTGTTGCGTGGCGCTGATCCTGCAAAGGCCTTCGGCGGCGGCCGCAACGACAAGCTTGCGGCACGCGGCGAGCTTGGCAGTGCCTTTGCCGCGCTCGTGACCTCCGGAAAGATCAGGGTCGAGACCGAATTCGGCGTGACGCATCTTTGGGATTCCGAAGGTCGCCTCAAGGTCTCGGCTGGCGCCTGCTGTGGTGCGCGAAGTGTGGTCGTGGACGAATTGATCGTGTCGACGGGCTTCCGTCCCGACTTTTCGTTTCTGTCCGAGCTGCGTCTGCGGCTCGATCCGGCCATCGAGGCGCCGGTCGCGCTGGCGCCGCTGATCGATCCCAACGAACACAGCTGCGGGACCGTGCGCCCCCACGGCGCGCGCGAGCTCGCGCATGACGAGCCGGGCTTCTATCTCGCCGGCATGAAGTCGTATGGCCGCGCTCCGACCTTCCTCATGATGACCGGCTATGAGCAGGTCCGATCGATCGCCGCCGATCTCGCCGGCGACAGGGCGGCGGCGGAGAGGGTCGAGCTTGTGCTGCCGGAGACCGGCGTGTGTACGCGCGGAGGCGTCGAGTCCGGCGAGGCCGCAGGATGTTGCGGAGGCCCAGCGATGGAAGAGGTGTCGGCGTGCTGTGCCGCCGACGAAACAGCCAAGAAGGCCGGTGCCTCGGGTTGTGGTTGTTCATGACGCAGGTTCTTGCGGGCCAAGTTACTCGTTCACTTGCGGTTGTCGTCAAGCTCGGCACCACGCAAACCATTGCGTGGGCGTCGAGCTACTATCTTCCAGCCGTCCTGGCCGCTCCGATCGCGCGGGATCTTGATCTCGCACCGACCTATGTGTTCGCGGCGCTGTCGAGTGCGCTCGTCATCTCCGCACTTCTCGGGCCGCGTGTCGGCCATGCGATTGACCGGTTTGGAGGGCGTTATCTGCTTGCGGCATCGAATGCCATCTTCGTCGCAGGCTTGCTGCTGCTGTCCGTTGCCCATGGCGCGGCGTTGCTGATTGCCGCGTGGATGACGCTCGGGATTGGCATGGGTATGGGTCTCTACGAAGCGGCATTCGCCACGCTGACGCGCATCTACGGCACGCGCGCTCGCAAGGCGATCACCGGCATTACCTTGATCGCCGGCTTTGCGAGCACCGTTGGCTGGCCGCTCACGAGCTGGTTGGCGGCCGAGTACGGCTGGCGTGAAGCCTGCCAGATATGGGCGGTCATCCACCTCTGCCTCGCTCTGCCGCTCAATCTTTCATTGCCGCGTGCCAGGCCACTCGATCAGGCCTCTCAACCGGTTTCCGGAGCGAACCCGCATGGCGAACGCCAGAGCGAGACGTTTGCGATGGGCGTGCTGGCCTACATGTTTGCGGCTGCAAGCTTCGTCAGTTCGGGCGTTTCGGCCATTCTGCCCTCGATGCTGGTCGCGTTCGGCGCGACGCCGGCCCAGGCGTTGCTCGCAGGAACACTCGTCGGCCCGGCTCAGGTCGGCGCGCGCCTTCTCGAAGCGGGCTTGCTCAATCGTTTCCATCCGCTGTTGTCGGCGCGGCTCGCCATGCTGATGAATCCGATCGGTGTTGTCGCCTTGATTGCAGGCGGTTCACTCTTTGCGCCGGTTTTCGCCGTCCTCTACGGTGCCGGCAACGGGATCATCACGATCGCGCGCGGCACGCTGCCGCTGGTGTTGTTTGGACCGGTGGGCTTCGGCAAACGCGTCGGCATGATTTCGCTCCCGGCGCGGCTGACGGGTGCCGCAGCGCCGCTGGTGCTGGGGTTGATGGTGGAGCACATGGGTCGCAGTGCGCTATGGATCAGCGCGCTCGCTTCGGTCTCCGCATTCATCGCGCTTCTGCTGCTTCGCGTCGACCCGTCGCCGTCACGATCTGTCCAGGTAGGAGAGCAACATTCATAGCCTGAACGGTCGGGCTCTGATTGCGGTGATGTGCATCGGGCAGGTCGGCAATTTGCTGCCGCATGTGACGCTGTCGGCAAACCTCGCGCAGCACCTGATGCCGGCATGGGGACTCTCCGCCGCCGAAGGCGGGTTGATGGCGAGCGGTTACGCGTTCGGCTACATGCTCGCGGTGCCCTTGCTGACGACGTTGACCGACCGCATCGATGCGCGGCTCGTTCTGCTCTGGGGCTCGATCGTCAGCGGGCTCGCGACCGCCGCCTTCGGCATCTACGCGCAGGGCTTCTGGACAGGCACGGCGATCTGGTCCCTCGCAGGGCTTGGATTTGCCGGCGCCTACATGCCGGGTTTGAAGGCCCTGACGGACCGGCTGCCCGCCGGCGACACCTCGCGGGCGGTCACGTTGTATACGTCGAGCTTTTCGGTCGGTGTCGGCCTCTCGTTCCTGGTGGCGCAAGTGATTGCCGATCGCTGGGGGTGGCGGACCGCATTCGTCGTGACCGGCTTCGGTCCCATCGCGATGGTCGTCGCGTGCCTTTTGATGCAGGAGCAGCAGCCCGCGCCGAAGGCGGGGCGCCTCCTCAATTTCGCGCCCGTCTTCTCCAATCGTGAGGCGCTTGGATACATCTTCGGTTACGGCGCGCATTGCTTCGAGCTCTACGGCATCCGCACCTGGCTGGTCGGTTTCTGGACGTTCGTCATTGCTCATCAGGGCGCTCCGTCATGGCTCAGCCCGGTCGTGATGAGCTTCTGCTTCGCGGTGATCTCGATGCCCGCCAGCATCCTCGGCAACGAAGCGGCGCTCAGGTTTGGCCGCCATCGCGCGATCACGATCGTGATGATCGCGTCGGCCTGCGTTGCGCTGATCATCGGCTTCAACGCGACCGCCCCGGCAGGGCTGCTCGCGCTGCTGCTGATGATCTATGGCCTGACCGTGCCCGCGGACTCGGGCGCGTTGACCGCCGGCATGTCGGCCGCCGCCGTGTCGGAACATCGCGGCGCGACCCTGGCCTTGCATTCGACGATCGGCTTCGGCCTGTCCGCGCTCGGGGCCTGGGGAACTGGTGCTGCGCTCGACGCGGCGGGTGGCCCGCAGAGCGCAACCGGCTGGCTGCTGGTCTTCATCGTGCTTGGGGCGGGCATTGCGGTGGGGCCGCTCGCGTTGTTCTGGGCGCGAAGGGCCCGAGCGCCTTACGCTTGAGCTGGCTCTACTCGTGTTTCCAAACCTTCACAGCCGAGATGATCAAGATCACGGCCAATCCCGGCAAGAGAATCGAATTCGGGACGACGCCGAGAAGCAGGCCGCCGATGAGTGTGCCGACGATGGATCCGATCGCCATTGCAAGCATGAATTGCCGGTTGGCGCGGAGCACCGAAAAGCTCTGATCTCGACTATAGCGCGCAAATCCCACGAGCATCGTAGGAAGGCTCACCGCGAGTGAGAGGCTCCCTGCGAGCTTCACGTCTGCGCCAAACAACAGGATCAGGGTTGGGATCAGGAATTCTCCTCCGGCGACGCCGAGCAGTGACGCGACGACGCCGATCACGAAGCCTGCTGCGACGCCCGCGACAATCAGGCTCGCGCCCGTCAACGCCGGTGCAGTTGGTGCCGCAGTCACATGTGCGAACAGGAGCACACCGGCGATCAGGAGCAAGAGGACGGCGATGATCTTGTAGAGCGTTTCAGATTTGAGGCGCGTCGCCCAGGATGCCCCGGCGTAGGCGCCGACAAGGCTGCCGGCTAGCAGGTTCAGGATGATCGGCCAATGCAGATATATTTCCGCAAAGGGAACGGCGCGTGCGCGAAACGGCAGTGCACTCGCAACCACAATCAAGCTCGTCGCCTTGTTGATAACCACGGCCTCAAGGCCGCGAAACCTGAACAAGCTGATGAGCAGCGGCAGTCGAAATTCTGCGCCACCGAGGCCGATGAGGCCGCCCAAAGTACCGATGATTGCGCCCGAGCCGAACGCCGCGGAATTGTTTCGCATGGACACGACGGAAAAAATGCGCTGATGCGCAAAATCAATCTTGCCCGTAATCCGTCGTGGCGGGGAGCTTCACACCTGCTTACGGCAGGGCGTGGGGCTAAGGAAAAGTCTAGTCCAGAATTTTGCGTGTTGCAAACTTGGAATACCTGGCTTCGACCAAAGCTGTCATGAACGGGGCGGCATGCGATGCAGAACGCGTACGCTGGCAGGATCGACGCGCGCCGGCGCAACCGCAGTCACCGAGTTCGCCGCCCGCGTTGTGGTCTCGGGCTGTATTGCAAGCGCCTCGCGCATCCAACGGGGCCAGCGTTCCAAATCCAATTCCGAATTCGCGGGTAAACCGGCCTTGACGACCGCGACGGGCGACAATGGTTGCTTGATCATGGCATTCCTTCTCCGGCATGAAAAAACCCGCTGCGGATTTCTCCGCGCGGGTGTTACGAAATTATTCGATGGTGCCACTCTGCCAGTGTTTTGCCCGACGTGTCAAAGCGGAAAAGTGCGGTCGGCAGGGGATGCCTCGCCCCTGCAAACGCCCGCTCTGGCGCGACGTCAAAATTGCCAATCGCTTCAACACCCCCGCTACTGTGCATGGGGTTGTTTTCGCGCTTTTGGTTTTGAGGGCGGCTCAACGCCCGCGCGTCAGCGGCGTCCGCGCGGGGCTTCGGCCTTCGCCGGCGCATCGGTCTGTGGCCCGCAGCTCGCGGCCGCCAGCGAGCCTTGCGCCTGCGGCATCAGGCCGGGCTCGGCGGCCAGCGCCTTCATCACGATCAGGCCGGTGCTGCTCGGAGAATCGATGATCAGGCGGTCGGCCGCGGTGATCTCTTCGTCCTCGGGCAGGGCGTCGTGCTGTGCCTCCGTCATCAGGTCGAGCTCGATCACCTTCTTGCCGGCCGAGCGGTCGTTGATGGCGTAATAGGCGATCTCGTTGCGGGTGTAGAACGACACCGACGTGTAGGCCTGGCTCACCGGCACGGTGAGCTTGATCGGTCCGCCCGAGAGATCATAGCGGCAGATCGCGAGAGCAAAGGCCGGGTCCATGAACGGCATCGGCGAGGTGTTGGGATCGGCGAGCGGAAGCTGCGTCACGCCGTTGAGCTTGGTCATCGGCGTCAGCCGCGAATAGGCGTCCTGCGTTGCGATGCGCGGCAGCGCCAGCACGCTGACGAGATGGACCACGAGGCCCAGCACCACGCCGGCGACGATGGTGAATGCGAGCCGGATCATGAGCAGCCTACCGTCGAGATGGTGGGCATGGGCGCATCGCGCTGGGTGCGCGTCGCAACCCCGACAGGGGTGTCGTAGAGGCGGAACATCAGCGCATAGCGCTCGATGCCGCCGGTCGGCAGCCAGTTGCCGGCGCGCGAGCGCGCGGCGATGTGGATCTCGAACGAGCCGTCGGACTGGCGGATGATCTCCTGGCTGGTGAAGCCGTAGCGCTGCAGCGAGTTGGCGACGAGATGACCCTTGCGGTCATACAGCGTCAGCGTCCAGAACCGCGCCGGCGGCGTCACGCCGGAGACGACGACGTCGCAGCGGCCGTCGAGCGCCTTCTTCTTGCCGTCGGCGGTCGCGGTGAAGGCGACGCCGTCGCCGGTGCCGATCGGCAGCTCGCCGTTGCGCACGATGGTGGCGCGCGAATAGGGATCGACGTCGGCGGTGCCGGTGCGGGGGCGGGCGGTCCAGGGGCCGATGGTCAGCGCGCCGATCTCGGTGCCGCGCGTCGTCGTCATCCAGGTCGCGCCGAGGCCGACCACGGTCGCGAGCAGGAGGGCCGTCAATGTGATCAGGATCAGCCGCACGGGATCAGATCAGTTCTTGCGCGGGGTGGATGCGTTCGCGTTCTCCTCCGCCGCATAGTTCTGCGGGAAGGCGAGCGCGCTGTTCGACGATGCCGGCTTGGCCTGTTGGCTGTCGTTGGCCGTCGATTTGGTCGCGGTCTTGGCCGCGTCGTCGAGCAGCTTCTCGACGCGCACCAGGATGTCGGCGCCGCGCTTGGTCAGCACCGGCGGCGGACCGGGCTTGGTCTCCAGCACTTTCGGCGCCGCATTGGCCTGCGCGTTGGCGACGCGCTCGGGCGGCAGCTTCTGGCCCATGCCGATGCCGGGAATTTCGCGGACCTCGACGCCCTGATGGGCTGCGACCATGATGTCGTGCCAGGTCTGCGCCGGCAGCGAGCCGCCGGTCATGCGGTTGGTCGGCGAATAGTCGTCATTGCCGTACCAGACCGCGCAGGTGAAATTCCCGGTGTAGCCGACGAACCAGGCGTCGCGATAAGCATTGGTCGTGCCGGTCTTGCCGGCGGTCGGAATGCCATCCAGCGCGGCGCGGCGCGCCGTGCCTTCGCTGACGACGTGGCTCATCATGCCGGCCATATCGGCGGCGATGTTCGGCGGAATCGCCTGCTTCGGCTTCGGGCCGTCGCGGTCCCAGCGCCAGACCAGGTCGCCTGCGCCGGTGCGCACTTCCAGCACCGAATGCGGCGTCACCGACTTGCCGCGGTTCGGGAAGGTCGCATAGGCCACCGCATGCTCGAGCACGGTGACTTCGTCCGAGCCGATCGGCAGCGACGGCGTATCGGGCAGCGGCGCCTTCAGACCGAAGCGGCGCGCGACCTCGACGATCTTGGCGCGGCCGATCTTGGCCGGGTTCGGCGCCTTAGGCTGCTCCTTCTGTCCGATCGCGATCGACAGCTTGACCGGCACGACGTTGATCGAGCGCGTGATTGCCTGCGTCAGCGTCACCGCGCCGGAATAGGAATGGCCATAGTTCTGCGGACACCAATTGCCGATGCAGACCGGGCCGTCGACCACGATCGAGTTCGGCGTAAAGCCGTTCAAGAGCGCCGTGGTGTAGACGTAAGGCTTGAACGACGAGCCGGGCTGGCGATAGGCGTCGGTGGCGCGGTTGAACTGGCTCGCACCATAGTCGCGGCCGCCGACCATGGCGCGGACGCCGCCGTCGAGATCGGAGACGACGGTGGCCGCCTGCGTCGCGTGATAGTCGCGGCCGAATTGGCGCAGCTGGTTCTCGATCGCGTCCTCGGCAGCCTTCTGCACGTTGGTGTCGATCGCGAGGCGAACCACGAAGACGCGCTCGGTGTAGGACTTCGGGAAGGTGTCGACCAGCTTGCGCATCTCGTCGAAGGCGTAGTCGAGATAATAGTTCGGCGACGCCTCGTCGCGGCGGTCGACGGCGAAGGCCGGGTTGCGGCGGGCGCCGAACACCTGGCCCTCGGTCATGAAGCCGGCATCGACAAGGTTGTCGAGCACGACGTTGGCGCGGGCACGCGCAGCGGGCAGGTTGATGTGGGGCGCGTATTTCGTCGGCGCCTTGAACAGGCCGGCGAGCATTGCGGCTTCCGCAAGCGTCACGTCGCGCGCCGACTTGTTGAAGTAGAAATGCGCCGCACCATCGACGCCGAACGTGCCGCCGCCCATATAGGCGCGGTCGAGGTAGAGTTTCAGGATCTCGTTCTTGGTCAGGCGCCATTCCAGCCAGACCGCGAGGAAGGCCTCGTTGATCTTGCGCTCGATGGTGCGCTCATTGCTCAGGAACAAATTCTTGGCGAGCTGCTGCGTGATCGAGGAGCCGCCCTGGCGGACGCCGCCGGCCTGGGCGTTGGTGACGAGCGCGCGCGCGGTGCCGGCGATGTCGATGCCGAAATGCTCGTAGAAGCGGCGGTCTTCGGTCGCGAGAGTCGCCTTGATCAGCACGTCCGGAAAATCTTCCAGCGGGATCGAGTCGTTGTGCTTGATGCCGCGGCTGCCGATCGGGTTGCCGTAGCGGTCGAGGAACGTCACCGCCAGATCGGACTTCTTCAGCCAGTCCTCGTCCGCAGTCTCGCGGAAGGCGGGGATGGCGAGGATCAGCATCAGCACCATGCCGCCGAGGCCGAGCGTTGCGGCCTCCGACAACGGCTCAATGAACACCCAGCGCTTCCACCGCCCGACATAGAAGCGGTCCATGAAGGTCGAGTAGCGCTCGTAGAGCTCGCGGATGCCCTTGGCCGAGGAGAACAGCGAGGAGTCGATGCGCGCATCGAGGTCCAGGAAGAAGTTCCTGATACGACTCTTCCAGTTGGATGGTGTGTTTCTGGACCACCTAGAACCCTTGAGGCTCGCTTCGAAAGCGTTCAAGCACCCGGCCGGGGCGGCATCGAGACGTCTTGCGGGATTGTTGCGGCAAACCCAAGGCGCCCGTGTCGCGTCCGAGGGGACTTGCTGTTCTTCTAGCCGAGCGGGGCCTATAAACCAATGGTCAGGCTCGCAATTTTGAACAACAGGCCTAATTGAACCCCGGTTCATTACGGGCCTTGCGGGGGCATTGCTTGCAGCTTTCCGGCCGCGCGCCCTAGATGGCGCTGGCCGCATTTCTTGGGAATCGTATCAGGCGCATGACCGCAGCTCGCAAACGACCTTCAGACCAGGATGGATTCTTCTGGAAAACCAAGAAGATGGAGGACATGTCGACGGCCGAATGGGAGAGCTTGTGCGACGGCTGCGGCCGCTGCTGCCTGAGCAAGCTCGAAGACGAGGATACCGGCGAGATCTATTTCACGGATGTCAGCTGCAAGATGCTCGATTCCTGCACCAGCGGCTGCAAGGACTACGCGAATCGCTTCGACTTCGTCCCCGACTGCGTTGTCATGACCCCCGAAAAGGTCCGCACGCTGCCTTGGCTGCCGCCGAGCTGCGGCTACAGGCTGGTCGCGCAAGGGCGCGATCTCTATTGGTGGCACCCGCTGATCTCGGGCGATCCCAATACGGTGCACGAGGCCGGCGTCTCCGTGCGCGGCCGGGTCTCGGGCACCGAGGACGAGGTCCCGGATGACAAGCTCGAAAATTACCTGGTGCAATGGCCGGGGCAGATCCCGAAACGGGCACGCCTGAAGCGACGTCCGAAAGACTGATTAACCCGTAGTGCCGGATCAATTGTTCGGGATGACCCCGGTGCGGGATGCACCCATGCGCCGCGGTGCCTGCCTGAGAAGAACTTTGCTGTCTAGATTGGCTTCATAGAACGAATCCTTCGCGGCTTTGCGCCGCAGCAAGACGTCTGACACGCCCGAAATGAACCAGTTCGCACGGCAGAGCAGCCAGTCTGCCGACATCCAGACATTGCCTGACGAGATCGCCGAGGAGCTTACCCGCCTCCCGGGCGAGGTCATCAGCGTCAGCGACGCTCCCTCGCTCGCGCCGCCGGTCCCGCTGTCGCAGGACGAGGTCCGGACCATCGTCCTCAGCCTGATGCTGACGATGTTCCTGGCCGCTCTCGACCAGACCATCGTCGCCACGGCGCTGCCGACCATCGGCCGCCAGTTCCGCGATGTCTCGAATCTCTCCTGGGTCATCACCGCCTATCTGCTCGCCTCGACCGCAGTTGCGCCGGTGTTCGGGACGCTAAGCGATATCTACGGCCGCAAGGTCATGATCATCGTGTCGTTGAGCCTGTTCATTGCGGGCTCCGTGCTATGCGCGATCGCGCCGAGCATGCCGATGCTGATTCTTGCACGCGGTCTCCAGGGATTGGGTGGTGGTGGCATCATGCCCGTCGTGCAGACCGTCATCTCCGACGTCGTGTCCCCGCGCGAGCGCGGCCAGTACCAGGCTTATTTCTCCAGCGTCTGGATGGTCGGCGGTATTTTGGGCCCCGTCATCGGCGGCGTGTTTGCCGAGCATCTGCACTGGTCGATGATCTTCTGGATCAATCTGCCGCTCGCAGCCGCAGCCCTTGCGCTGCTGCTGCCGAAGATGGCGAAGATCTCGGTGTTCCACCGCAAGCGAAAGGTCGACTGGCTCGGCGGCGTGCTGCTGATGGCCTCGGCCGTCGTCTTCATGCTGGTGCTGACATGGGGCGGCACGCGTTTTCCCTGGCTCTCGCCGACCGTGTTGGCGATGGTGGGCGGCGCCGTCGCGCTCGCGGTCACCTTCGTGTGGCACGCGCGCCGCGCCGACGAGCCGTTCCTGCCGCTGCCGCTGCTCTCGGGATCGGTCGCGCCGTTCGCGCTGACCGCCGGCGGCTGCGGTCTCGGTGCGATCACCGGCCTCACAGTGCAGCTGCCGCTCTATTACGAGTCGGTCTACCATCTCAGCGCCAGCGAGGCGGGGCTTGCACTGATTCCGCTCGCGGCCGTCTCGACCTGTGGTGCGGCAATCGCCGGCCGCACCATGGCGCGCGCCAAGCACTACAAGCGCGTCGCCATCATCGGTACCTCCTGGGCTGCGATCTGCGCGCTCGGCCTCACCGTCACCGCGCTGCCGCTGTGGGGACTGCTGACGCTGATGGCGGCGTTTGCGCTCGGCCTCGGCACGACCTTTCCGGTCTGCGTGGTCTCGCTGCAGAATTCGGTGGCCCGCCCGCAGGTCGGCACCATCACCGGGGCGATGAACTTCTTCCGCTCGCTGATGTCGTCATTCACGGTCGCAGCATTCGCGGCGATCCTCTTGATCGCGCTCGGCGCCGACATTCCGCTGGCCGGCGAGCATCACGCCGCAGGCAGCATCCCCGCGATCCCCACCGAAGACATGCGGCACGCGTTCCGCTACGTCTTCGCGGCCGCGACCGCACTGATGACCACTGCGGCGCTCTGCTTGATCATGATGGAGGAGCGGCCGCTGGCCGGTCCTTCCATCGCGCAACCCGTCGAGATGGCGGAGTAGGATTAACCGCCGCGATCGGGATCGTCGTCGAGACTGGCTGCGCTCGTCTTGCGTGCTCTGGCAGCAAGATAGCTTTTGAGCTTCGCCAGCGCCTCAGCCGACCAATCACTGACATTGGTGACCGCGACCCAGGCATCGACATAATGCTCGGGCGCGTAGACATGGCCAAATCCCATCGGCGTGTTGGTCGCGACCGCCATGTCGAGCGCGAGCTGCAGCATCGTGACGATGGGATACCATCGCAGCTCCGGTGACACGTCCGGCCCGCGCGGCGCATTCATCCAGGCCGGCGCCCGGAAGGAGTCGCGGTAGGCGAAGAACGTGATCGCGTCGCTGGCATATTGCAGATAGACCACGCGCATCGGCCCCCAGGGCGTATCCGGCGGCACCGTCGGCCCGTTCTGGTTCATGAAGCGGACGAAGCGGCCGTCGCGGAATTCCGGCAGCCAAGCCGGCGTGCCCGGATTGCGGTTGTCGGTGACCGAGCTCCAGATGCGGCTCGCGAACGGCGCACCGCTCCACAGCGCGCCGGCAATGGGATCGCCGATCGTCTCGAACAGTTCTGCGGATTTCTCCGAGTTCAGGGCGCCGAGGCTGAGCCCGTGCAGATAAAGCTTGGGCCGCGCATCCTTCGGCAGCGTCGTCCAGTAGCCGTAGATTTCCGCGAACAGGGCACGCGCTGCTTCCGCGCCGTATTCGGGCTGAAACAGCAGCGACAGCGGGCTGTTGAGATAAGAATACTGCATCGCGACGCCGGCGACGTCGCCATGATGGAGATATTCGACCGTATCCATCGCGGCCGGATCGATCCAGCCCGTGCCGGTCGGCGTGATGACGATCAGGATTTTGCGCTCAAAACCGTGCTGGCGCTTGAGCTCGTCGAGCGCAAGCCTGGCGCGCGCCTGGGCGGTGTCGCGGGCCGCGAGCCCCACATAGACGCGCACGGGTTCCTGCGCGGGCCGTCCCGTGACGGCACTGATCTCGACTGCGGTCGGGCCTGAGGCAATGAAGCGGCGCCCCATGCGCCCGAGTTCCTTCCACTTCACCAGGGAGACCGTGCTTCCTGTCCGAGCTGCATCGGTCGGCTGCGGGCGCTCGGGTTCGAACAGAACGTCGAGCTCGCGGAAGGAGGAGTCGAGCGCGTTGAAGGCGGTGCGGATCAGGACATTGCTGGCGATCGCCCAGAACAGCAGTGTTGCCACCAGCACGCCAATGACGTTTGCAACTTTTCGCGGAATGACGCGCCGTATGCGTGCAGCGAGGAAGCGGGAGACAAACGCAAACAGCCGCCCCAGCACCAGCAGCAGCACGAACGTGATCAACGCGATGGCGCAGACTTTGAGCGGATGCGCGGTCTCGACCGGCGCCATCTTCATGACACTGCGGATCGCGTTCTGCCATGCGGTCGTACGCCAGAGAGCGGCGATGACGACGAGCAGGCAGCCGACAGCGACAAGCGCATTCGCAACAGATCTCGCGCGCGCCGACGGCTCGGGCAGTTCGAGATAGTGCCACAGCCGGCGCCACAGCTCGCCTGCGAAATAGCCGATCGCGAAGCAGCCGCCGGCCAGCGCGCCTTGCGTGAGATAGCTGCGCGGGATCAGCGTCGGCGTCAGCGCGGCCGCGAAGAACAGCGCGCCCAGCATGAGGCCGACGCCGGACAGCGAAAGCAATTGCCGCCGAATGAGCCGCGCGAGACCAGTCAAGCTATCCCCCGAACGATGCTATCCCTTGTTGTCCCCAAAGCCGCTCTTGCGCGGCAGCAGGATCGTGAACTCCGTGAACTGGCCCGGCTCGGTCGCAACGTCGATCGTGCCGCCGTGCTGCTTCACCACGATGTCGTGGCTCATCGACAATCCGAGGCCGGTGCCTTCGCCGGCCGGTTTTGTGGTGAAGAACGGATTGAACATCTTCGCCTTCACGTCATCGGGAATGCCGGTGCCGTTGTCGCGGATGCGGATCTCAATATTGTCGCCGCGGTCGCGGGTCGTGGCGGTCACGACCGGCTCGAAAATGCCGGCGCCGCTTTCCGCCTGGCGCTTTGCCACGGCATAAAACCCGTTCGAGATCAGGTTCAGCAGCACCCGCGAGATTTCCTGCGGAAACAAGTTTGCGGAGCCCGCCGCCGGATCGAGTTCGCGCTTCAGCATCACGTCGAACTGCGGCTTTTCGGCACGTGCGCCGTGATAGGCCAGGTTGAGGCTCTCCTCGACCAGCGCATTGACGTCGCTCAAGCCGTACTCGCCGCCGCCTTCGCGCGAATGCAGCAGCATGTTCTTGACGATGGAATCGGCGCGCTTGCCGTGCTGCACGACCTTTTGCAGATTGTCCTTCAGCATCCCCGTCAGCTCGTCGACGTCGTTGCGGACGTCATCGCCGAGCGAAGCGGGCGCCAGCACCTCGTTCAGCTCGTCCGTCAGCTCGGCGGAGAGCGCGGCGAAATTGTTGACGAAGTTGAGCGGGTTCTTGATCTCGTGCGCGATGCCGGCGGTGAGCTGGCCGAGCGAGGCCAGCTTCTCGGTCTGGATCAACCGGTCCTGCGCCGCGCGCAAATCGTCGAGCGATTTCGACAGCTCGCGCGTGCGCGCCTGGACCTCGTCGAACAGCCGCGCATTCTCGATGGCGATTACGGCCTGGTCGGCGAAGGTCGAGAGGAGCCCGATCTGACTGTCGGTGAACGGCCGCATGATGGATCGGGTCAAAGTCAGGGCGCCGATCGGCATGCCCTCGCGCAGCAGAGGCACGCCGAGAAAGGTGCGAGGATTGCCACTGAGCTGCTGACCCTCGAAATCATACTCCGGATCGGCAAGCACGTCGTGCACGTGGACGATACGTCCCTCGAGCAGGGTTCTCCCCGTGATAGTGCGCCGTTCGGGCTTGACCGGAATATCCTTGACGTAGTCGGCGAACTCACGCGGAAAGCCGTATGAACCGGCGCGGTAATAGACCTCGCCGCTTCGCCGGGTAATGGCAGCCATGTCGGCTTCACACAACCGTGCTGCCGATTCCACCAGCGTATCGAGCACGGCCTGAAGATTGAACGCCGACCGGCTGATGACCTTGAGCACCTCGGCGGTCGCGGTCTGCCGTTCCAGCGCCTCCTTGGTGGCGTTGAACAGGCTGACATTCTTGATTGCGATCACCGCCTGGTCGGCAAAAGTCTGTAGCAGCCGCACGTGATGCTCGGCGAACGCGCCGGTCGTGCGCCGCGTGGCGATGATGACGCCTTTGGCTTCGCCCTCGCTCATCAGCGGCGTGAACAGCATGCTGCGAAAGCCGCGCGCGCGGGCGATGTCACGCGCCGCGGGCTCGATCTCGGTGTCGGGCAGCTCAGCCGATTCACCATTGGCAGTGAGTTGGTAGGCCCGAAACTGGGCGAACGGCACCGGGAACGATGCCTGCAGCACGCGATCGCCGGCCGGATCGCCCGGCGTGAAGGCGGCAAGATGAGCGGCGCCGTCGATATAGCGCAGCACGGCGGTGGAGAAGCCGCCGATCAGCCGGTTGGCATTGGCGGCGATGGCGTCGAACACCGGCTGCACGTCGGAAGGCGAAGCCGCCATCACTCTCAAGATGTCGGCCGTGGCGGTCTGGCGTTCCAGCGTCTCGCGCGTCTCGTTGAACAGCCGCGCATTCTCGATCGCGATCACCGCCTGGTCGGCAAAGGTCTGGAGCAGCTCCACGAGGTCGGGCGCGAATGCGCCGGTCTCGGTGCGCGTAACGCTGATCATGCCGACCGCCGCGCCGCGGTTCATCAGCGGCATGAACAGCACGCTGCGAAAGCCGCGCAGCCGCGCGAGATCGCGGTTCGGCTCCGGCACGTCGCTGGCCTCGCAGTCCGGAAACTGGATCGTCTCGCCGCCGCGAACCAGCGCAAAAGTCGGAAAATCCTCGATCCGCCGCGGGAACGACGCCTTCAGCCCTTCGTCCCCTTCCGGGCTGGTCGGCGTGAACGCCACGAGGTGCAGCTCGTCGCCGATGAACTGGAGCACGGTGGCGGAGAAGCCGCCGAGCAGGCGCTTGGAGCTGGACGCAATCGCCGCAAAGACTGGCCGCGCATCCGACGGGAAAGCCGCGATGGTGCGCAAGATCTCGGCGCTGGCATTTTGCCGATCGCGCAGCCGCGCGTTCTCGGCCGCTGCGGACTGCAATTGCCGCTTCAGCTCGTCGATCCCGGCGACATCGTTGGAAAGGGCGGTCATTCGCATTCCGGCTGAATGCCGCGACAGGCGCGGCACCAGGCCGGATTATCACATCTCCTGCGGCCGGAGCCAGCACCCGTGGCGCTGCTTCTGTCTCACGTGCCGGGCCGCGACACCTCGGTCTCCTTGCTGGTGATGAACTCCAGCAGCACCGGGATGCCTTCCTTGGTCTTCTGGATGCCGCGCTTGATCGCGGGGATGATGTCGTCCGACCTGGTCACCCGTTCGCCGTAGCCGCCAAAGGCGCGCGCCATCGCGGCATAGTCGCCGGAAATGTCGGTCGAGCGATATTTCTCGGTCGAGATCGGCATCACCTTCAATTCGATCGCCATCGAGAAATTGTTGAGCAGGATCGACATGATCGGGATGCGCTCGCGCACAGCGGTCTCGAAATCCATGCCCGTGAAGCCAATCGCCGCATCGCCCCAGACATTGACGCAGAGCTTGTCGGGCTTTGCGAGCTTGGCGCCCATCGCCAGGCCAAGGCCGTAGCCGAGCTGCGTCGTCTTGCCCCAGCCGAGATAGGAGAGGGGCGTCACCGCCTTCCAGAACGGCGAGAGCTGGTCGCGCGGGCTGCCGGCGTCATGGGTGATGATGGTGTTGTCGATGTCGACGGTGTGCTGGAGGTCCCACAGCACGCGATAGGGGTTGAGCGGCGCATCATTGCTGGTGAGCTTTGGCATCCATTTTGCGAGCCACTCCTTGTGCGAAGCCGCGATCTCGGCGGCGACCGCCGAAGCGTCGCGATCGGCGGTGACGGTCTTGCCGATCTCCTCCAGCAGCGCATCGAGCACGAGGCCGGCATCGCCGACGAGGCCGATCTTCGACTCCACATCCTTGTTGAGATGATTGGGATCGAGCGTCGAATGGATGATGGTCTTGCCCTTCGGCATTGCGATGCCAAAGCTGGTCTCGGTGAAGGAGCAGCCGATGCCGAAGATGACGTCGGCATCAGTGAGAAACTTTGGCACCGCGCGCGGCACGGCGAGGCCGCCGGAGCCGAGGGAAAGCGGATGCGTCTCCGGGAATGACGATTTGCCGCCGAGGCTGGTGGTGACGGGAATGGCGAGCCGCTCCGCAAGCCGCTTCAATTGCGGCCATGCCTGGGCGTAATGCACGCCCTGGCCGGCATAGATCACGGGACGCTTCGCATTGACGAGCAGGGCGGCGGCTTCCTTCACATGCAGGGGATCGGCGCCATAGCGGGTGCGCAGCACCGGCGTGTAGTTCAGCGGTTCCGGAACCTCCTCGTTCCACATGTCGGCAGGAATTTCCACGATCACCGGCCCGCCGCGGCCGTTCTTCAGCTTGGTGAAGGCACGCCGGAAAATGTTGGCGACCTCGGCCGCGAGGATGATCGGCTCGGAGGATTTCGAAAACGGCTTCATCGCCTCGCTGGAATTGAAGTTCGGCTCGATATGCGCAAGCCGGCGCTGGTAGCCCATCGGCAGCACCAGCACGGGCACGGATTCGCCGTAGCATTGTGCGACGCCGCCCATCGCATTCTCCGCCCCGGGGCCGTGCTGCATGCAGAACGCGCCGATCGTGCGCCCCGACGTGACGCGTGAGATCGCATCCGCCATGTGCACCCCGACGCGTTCCTGGCGCACCATCACGGGGCGGATCTCGGCCTTCGCCGCGTGCTCGATCAGGTGATTGACGGGATAACCGCAGAGGATCTCGATCCCCTCGCGCCGCATGATTTCCGCAATGGCGGTGCCGAGCTTCATGGCGTCTCTCTCCCTGAGGCAGGCCGGTTGGTCCGGCCGATTAAGGAGAGAGGATCAGGAAATGCCGGAAGCGTAAAGCGCGGGGAGCCGACAGTCGCGGTAGGTCAGCCATGCAGCGCGCTGCCAGCCTTCTTATTTGCAGTTTTTGCAAATCGTCAGCTTTCGCTTCAACGCCTCGTCTTCCTGATCAATGGATGACTGCGCGTCCAGGCCATTTGTATCCCGATTGGAGCCCTTCGCGGCGCGTGATCTCACGGGCGGCGCCACCTGGCTAGGTGCGTCGTTGTCGTCGGTGCCGGCGCTGAAGCCGTCATAGTCGGCGGCAGGAGCAGGGTTCGGTAATTGTGGAGGTCCGCTGGTCGCCGGCGTCGCCGACGCCCTGTCGGACGTTGCCGGGGAATTCTTCACGCCCGCGCGCGGAGGCGATGCCTTGGGCGGGCTCAGCGAAACCGGCGGTGCGGTTTGAGCCCTCGCGCTGTCTTGCGAGCAGATGCCGACCAAGATGAGGCTGAGAGCCAGGACGGTCGTGCGTCTCATCCGCATCCCTCAAACAGTTTAGGTTCAATGATTGACAGCATGGCGCGTCGTGCCACGGCTTGAAGAATATCAGGACTAAAATGATCGTCAAAGGTGACGGAAATGGGGACCTTGTAGGATGGGTTTCGCTTCGCTCTACCCATCCTACGGACTGCGAATGCCCCACACGCCGTCATTGCGAGCGCAGCGAAGCAATCCAGAATCCCTCAGCGGAAAGATTCTGGATTGCTTCGCTGCGCTCGCAATGACGAACTGAGGGCGTTACTTCGTGGCCGCGCTGATCGAGTTGAACTTGTTGCTGAGGAGGGCGCTGCCCGTGTTGGTCACGACGGTCACGATGGCAAGGGCCACGCCGGCGGCGATCAGGCCATACTCGATCGCGGTGGCGGCTTTCTCATCGGCAAGAAAAGACCTGAGCAAAATCATCGCCAACTCCTCATGATCCGGTCCAATGTGGGCGCGCGGCGTTATCAAACTGGTAAAGTGATCGACGGGCATTTGCGCGCGTCAAATATGCAAGGCTCGGCCGAACCTTGCCCGCTGTGTCTTAACGTAACAGCCGTTAAACGAAGGTTTCATTATCCAATTCAAATGAATGAAAGCCGGCCCGCCTCAACCCGTGGTGGCGCGTCCCGGCGTATCCTTGCGCGCGCGCCCCAGCGCCGCCGCGAGACGTCCGACCAGATAGCCCACCACAGGCGGCTGCACGCGCGCCGCACCGTCGGCGATGCGCTCGTCCTCGGTCGTGTCACTCACGATGCCGATATAGTTCTTTCTGGCGTCCTGCTGCGGCACAAAGGTGCGAACCCTGGCTCAATCGATGGCCGGACAATGGTGTGCGCAAGGGGAATAGGAGGTTAATTTTGGCTCCCGTAGGAATACTCGGTGCGACACGTTGGCAGCGTGGTGCCGAAAGTGACCAGGCCGCTTAAGGGATTGTTGAGGCTGTTCGTCAACCGATCGTCAAGCATGCCGATCGCGGTTCATCCACGGCGGACGTCCGCGTTCAACGCGCGCAGCATGCCGATGCGGGCGAACGTCAACCAGCCGCCGCCGGTCTCCGCCGCGTTGATCAGCATCTCGATTGCTGTCTGCCAGCGCGGCTCATGCTGCTCGGCTTCGGGCAGCTTCATGATGAAATCGGCGGCCTCTTGCAGCGTGCGCAGCTTGGCGCCGCCGCGCAAGTCGATCGGATCGTCGAACGGCGTCGACCAGGGCATGTCAGGCTGCCCGATCGGTGAGGGGAGACGTCACGGCGCGATCGGTGATGCGAGGTCGTCAGCCGGCCTTCTTCGTCCGTGTGGTCGCGCGCACCGGCTTGTCGGCCTTCTTCGGCGCGGCCTCCTTGGCGGTGGCCTCTTTGCCGCCCTTGCCGGAGATCGGCAGCAGCATCTCGCGCTGGCCCTCGACGCGCTTCTTCGGCTTCTTGGCCTTTGCGGTTTCCTTGGCGATTTCCTTGACTGTCTCCTTGGCAACCTTGGCCTTGGGCGCGGCGTCCTTCTCGGTGGCAAGGCTCTTCTTCAGCGCGTCCATCAGGTTGATGACGTTGCCGCCGCTCTTCGGGGTGGTCTTGGCTGCGATCGGCGCGCCCGCACGCTTCTTGTTGATGAGATCGATCAGCGCACTCTCGTAGTGGTCCTCGAACAGCTCGGGCTCGAATGCGCCGGATTTCTTCTCGACGATGTGCTTGGCGAGGTCGAGCATGTCGTTGGTCAGCTTCACGTCCTGGATGTCGTCGAAATATTCGCTCTCGCTGCGCACTTCGTAAGGGTAGCGCAGCAGCGTGCCCATCAGGCCGGCCTCGAGCGGCTCGAGCGCGATGATGTGCTCGCGGTTGGTCAGCACCACGCGGCCGATCGCGACCTTGTCCATGCTGCGGATGGTCTCGCGGATCACCGCAAAGGCGTCGTGGCCGACCTTGCCGTCCGGCACGAGGTAATAGGGGCGGATCAGATAGCGGCTGTCGATGTCGGTCCTCGGCACGAATTCGTCGATCTCGATCGTGTGGGTCGAGTCCAGCGCGATGTCGTCGAGCTCGTCCTTGGTGACCTCGATGTAGGTGTCGGTGTCGACCTTGTAGCCCTTGACGATGTCCTCGGAGGTCACCTCGTCACCGGTCTCGGCGTCGACCTTGAGATATTTGATCCGGTGGCCGGTCTTGCGATTGATCTGATTGAACGAGACCTTCTCGGTATCCGACGTGGCCGGATACAGCGCGACCGGGCAGGTCACGAGCGAGAGGCGCAAAAAACCCTTCCAATTGGCACGGGGGGCCATGGGCTACTCCAAACGCAACGGGGACAGACTTATGAGGATACCATCGGGGAACACCGAATCATACACGGCTCAGAGCGGATTCTTGCAACTGCGTTAACCAGTCGCTGACCACCGCGGTTCGGCCCGATCCATTGGCCAAAGTCAGGAACATCAATTCGGATCGGGCGTTGGCTTCGGACACAGGGCCGTGATGACGTCGCGGTCATCGGACGACATCCAGAGATTGAGGCCACCATGGCAACCACGCGCGAGGACCGTCAGATCGTCGAAACTGCAACCGAGGCGCGCCAGGGCGAACCTGGCCCGTCGGTGGCCGCGCTGCTCGCCATCTCGACCGGGCTCGCGATCCTGATCCTCGCCGTCATCTGGTTCGTGTTCTTCCGGACCTGACGGCAGGCTTACGGGAAGGGCGGACCTTCCGACTCAGCCGCTAACGCGGCACATTGCGCCCGCCATGCCACAGGTCTCGTCCGGTGGCGTGGCGGGCGCAGTCGCGTTAAGTGCGAACACATCGTATATGACCAAAAAGTAACGCTGCCGGTTCCCGGCGTTCATACTCAGTTCACGCCGGAATTGCTCATCTCTTGCGATCGATCGTGCAGCCAATTTCTGGAGAGAAGCGTGCGCCTGCTTGTTGTCGAGGACGACCCCGATCTCAATCGTCAGCTGACCAAGGCGCTGATGGACGCCGGCTATGTCGTCGACCGGGCCTTCGACGGAGAGGAGGGGCATTATCTCGGCGACAACGAGCCGTATGACGCCGTGGTGCTCGATATCGGCCTGCCCAAGAAGGACGGCATCTCGGTGCTGGAGGCCTGGCGCCGCAACGGCCGCACCATGCCGGTGCTGATCCTCACCGCGCGCGACCGCTGGAGCGACAAGGTTCAGGGATTTGATGCCGGCGCCGACGACTACGTCGCAAAGCCGTTCCATCTGGAGGAGGTGCTGGCGCGCATCCGCGCGCTGCTGCGCCGCTCCACCGGCCATGCCCAGAGCGAACTGAGCTGCGGTCCCGTCACGCTCGACACCCGCACCGGCCGGGTCAGCGTCTCCGGCAATCCGGTCAAGATGACCTCGCACGAATATCGGCTTCTGGCCTACCTGATGCACCATTCGGGGCGCGTCGTGTCGCGCACGGAGCTGGTCGAGCATCTCTATGACCAGGATTTCGACCGCGACTCCAACACGATTGAAGTCTTTGTCGGCCGCATCCGCAAGAAGCTCGACGTCGACATTATCCAGACCGTCCGCGGCCTTGGCTATCTCCTGACCCCGCCGCAGGCACCGGGCGCCTAAGGGGTGTTTTCAAGGATCTTGGCTTGACGGGCGCCCCGACACGGGCCTTGGTCCAGTCATGACCGCCGAAGCCATGCCGCCACCTCGCGCCTCCGGGATCATTCCGATGCCCGCCAGCTCGCTTGCCAACCGACTGTTCCTGTCGGCGACCGCCTGGCTCGTGGTGATCCTGGCGATCACCGGCGTGGTGCTGTCGTCGGTCTACAAGAATGCCACCGAGCGCGCCTTCGACCGCCGGCTCAACCTCTATCTCCGCACCCTGATCGCCGAGGTCGCCACCCCCGACGAGCCGCCGGACCGCCAGTTCCAATCGCTCGGCGAACCCCTGTTCGAGCTGCCACTGTCCGGCTGGTACTGGCAGATCACGCGCACCGACACCGAGAAGCCGGAGGTGCGGTCCTCGCGCTCGCTCTGGGACAAGAAGCTGCCAAAGCTGGAGGATCAAGGCACCGAGCTCACCGCAGCCGGCATTCGCCTCGCTTATGTCGACGGGCCGGAAGGACAGAATCTGCGCATGGTCGAGCGTCCCGTCGATCTCGGCGCCGACGGCAAATACCTGGTCAGCGTCGCCGGCGACGACACCGAGATCTTCGACGAGACGCGGAGTTTTGACTATTATCTCGGCGGCACCTTCACCGCACTCGGCATCGTGCTGCTGTTGACGACCGTGTTCCAGGTCCGCTTCGGTCTCGCGCCGCTCAAGCGAATCTCGGAGTCCATCGCCGACATCCGCTCCGGGCGGGCGGAGCGGCTGGAGGGCGAATTCCCGGTCGAGATCGCGCCGCTCGCGCGCGAGACCAACGCGCTGATCGATGCCAATCGCGAGATTGTGGAGCGCGCGCGAACCCATGTCGGCAATCTCGCGCACGCGATCAAGACGCCGCTGTCGGTGATCGTCAACGAGGCCGGAACGCATGCCGCCGACCCGTTCGCCGCCAAAGTGATGGAGCAGGCGGACGTGATGCGCAGCCAGCTCGCCCATCATCTGGAGCGCGCCCGTATCGCGGCCCGGGTTTCGATCGTCGGCACGGTGACCGAGGTTGCCCCCGCCATCGAAGCGTTGCGGCGGACCATGGAGAAGATCCACCGCGGCCGCGGCATCGTCGTCGAGGCCAAGGCCGATCCGTCGGCGAAATTCCGCGGCGAGCGGCAGGATCTGGAGGAGATGGTCGGCAATCTCGTCGACAATGCCTGCAAATGGGCGGCCTCGCGCGTCTTCATCGAGGTGTTGGTGGAGGCACCGACCCACCCCGGCGCAGGCCCCAGGCTGCGGCTCATCGTCGATGACGACGGGAGCGGCCTCTCGGAGGCCGAGCGCGCCCAGGTCTCTCGGCGCGGCCAAAGGCTCGACGAGTCCAAGCCGGGCTCCGGGCTCGGGCTGTCGATCGTGACCGACCTTGCCGCGCTCTATGGCGGCAGCCTGTCGCTCGGCAGCGCCCCGATCGGGGGCCTGCGGGCCGAGCTGGTGCTGCCCGGAATATAATCCTCTGATCCCAAACGATTATTTCGGCTTCCGGGCGAAACCGGAGGTATTCGGAGCGACTTCCTCAACGGCTTCTTAAGGCGCACCCACCTATGATCGGAGAGGACGCATCCTACGTCCGCCATTTTACCGTGCATTACCCGGGCGCATGAGCCAGACATCGATCGAGCGGCTGAGGGAATATCTCGCGCAGCTCCCGCCGCAGGCGCAGGCGCTGCTGATGCGGGAGTTCGAGCGCGCGCTCGAGCGCGGCCAGGACACCGCTGTGGCGACCCTGGTGCTCGAGCAGCTGCGCAAGATCGTGCGCAAGACCGAGGCCGACGAAGCTCCACCGCCGCGCACCGACGATCTGTCGCGGCTGCTGTTCCAGGTGCTGGAACCGTTCCTGGTCGAGGCCGGTGCCCCGACCCGGGTCGGCCAGATCCGCCGCTCCTCGCTGTCTCCGATCTGGCAATGGCTCGGCCGCGACGGTGCCCCGGACAAGATCAACGAATTCGAGGCGGCGCTGTCACGCATGCCGGCGTCAGACAGTGCGGGGCAGGTCGAGGCGCTGGCGCTCAAGCTCCAGGCCGTGGCTGCGGACGCCATCTTCGAGCTGACGGGGCCCGGCGGCGGCGACAAGTCGCGCGCGCTCGCCCGTGTCGGTCCGCCCAGCGTGATCGAGGACCTCTATTCGATCGGCGCGGTGCTCGCCGTTCGCGAGGCCATCGGCACGCTCAATGAAAAGCTGCCGCGCTTCCTGCGCGCATTCGGCGATCCCCAGATCGCCTCGGTGACCGCAGCCCTCAACATTCCCGTGCTCCAGACCCCGCAGATGCTGCCATTTGCGCTGTCGGTGGTGGTCCAGCGCATGACCGCACCGTGGCAGATCATTCGTCTCGCCATCAAGATCGCCGCGTCGGACGACGAGATCCGCGTCGCGGCGACGCCCTACGGCGTGGCGGTCACAATGGCCCTTCACGATCTGGCCCGCGTTGCCGCCAATTTGCGCATGGACATCAAGCGCGGCCATTTCGAGACCGTCGCCGACAATCTGAAGGCGCTGCATGACGGCGTCCGCGGTCTGCGCACCGAGCTCGACCTGCGCAACGATTCCGCCTGGGGCAAGCAGCTGACCTCGATCCGGGCCGACATCTCCAACGCGCTGCAGTCCGAGATCGACAGCGTTCCCGGCCGCGTCCGCCGCATCCTGCGCCAGCGCCCCGAGAAGGACATTCCGCCGGGCGCGCGGATCGACAGCACCGAGGTCGAGGAAACCGTGGCGCTGATCGATTTCGTCGCGACCTGCCGCAATTATGCCAGTGAGCTCGCGATCAACGAGGTGACGCTGCGCACCTATTCCGACCTGCAGCAATATGTGGAACGGTCGACCGAGCAGCTGGTGCAGTCGCTGCGCGCCGCCGATCACAAGGTCCGCACCTACCGGCAGCAGCAGGTGCAGGCCGCGATTCGCTTCTGCCACGTGCTGTTCGGCGACGATTACGCCTCGCTGATGAGCCGCGCGGCAGAGAATGCGGCGACGGGCGAGCGCAAATCAACCCGCGCCAGCTGATTCAAGCGCATCTTTTCGTGATCACAATTTGTAGTTGACGGTACCGGTTGTGGGCCCTACGGTCCCGTGCAAGCTTCTGGAATTTCTATCTGTGGGCGCATGAAACCAGTTATCAGCTCCATCGAAATCGAAAACCGCGTCATTGTTGCCAAATATCAAAGGCTGATGGTCGGCGCGAAGATGGTGCTGGTCGAGAAGGCAAGCGGCCGGCAACTGCCCGAGACCGTGACCAGGGTTGCATCGCCCGTTCCCGTCGGGGCGTTGCGGATCAGATTGCCTGATGCCATCGAGCCGGGAACATACTTCCTGAAGGCCTTCAACGGGCACGGCGAGGACGCCGCTCAAAGCGTGGACTTCGAGATCGGCTAAGCCGTTGGATTTTCACTATTTCGGGACTGTGTGCGCTCGCGCCAAATTGACAATTGTCAATTGCCGCATCGTCCGGCCGTGGTGTAAAGCCAGCTACAGGCGCGGCTCGCGCGCTGCCGGAAGCTTGCCTGATGACGCTATGGTTCGTGTTCGCGCTGATGACGGTCGCGGCGATCTTCGCCGTGCTCTGGCCGCTCGGCCGTGGCGCGCGTCCTGACAATCAAGGCAGCGAGGTCGCGGTCTACAAGGATCAGCTGGCCGAGATCGACCGTGATCTCGCGGCAGGACTGATCGCAGCACCGGAGGCCGAGGCGGCGCGCGTCGAGATCAGCCGCAGGCTGCTCGCCGCCGCCGGCAGCGAGTCTGCACTCGTGCCGACATCCAGTCTGAAATGGCGCCGCGCGGCTGCCGTGCTGGCGTTGGTCGGCCTGCCTCTGGTGGCCGCCGCGATCTATGGTCCGCTCGGCTCGCCCGCGCTTCGCGACTTCCCGCTGGCGCAGCGGGAGCGTGGCGCCGGACCTGGCATGGCGCAGTCGCTCGAGAACCTCGTGGTGCAGGTCCAGCAACACCTGGAAAAAAATCCGACCGACGGCCGCGGCTGGAACGTGCTCGCGCCGGTGCTGGAGCGGCTTGGCCGCTTCGACGAGGCCGTGCGGGCCTATCGCAACTCGATCACCTACAACGGCGAGAGCGCGGAGCGCCGCTCCGATCTCGGCGAAGCGATCACGGCCGCGGCCAGCGGCGTGGTGACGGCGGAAGCCAAGACCGAGTTCGAGCGCGCGCATGCGCTCAGCGCCGACGATCCCAAGGCGAACTACTTCCTCGGGCTCGCCGCGGAGCAGGACGGCCGCAAGGATGACGCGGCCAATATCTGGCGCGCGCTGCTGGCGAAAGCACCTGCCGATGCGCCGTGGCGGCCGCTGGTGCAGACCTCGCTCGCGCGGGTCGGCGGTGGCGGCGTGACGATGCCGGCGCTGTCCGACGAGACGATCGCAGCGTCCAAGGAGATGAACGACGGCGATCGCAACGCGATGATCCGCGGCATGGTCGATCGTCTCGCCACGCGCCTCAAGCAGAACGGCGACGATGTCGAGGGTTGGCTGCGTCTGGTGCGCGCCTATCTGGTGATGGGCGATCGCGACAAGGCGCTGGGCGCCTCGACCGACGCCCGCCAGGCGGTCGCCAGGGATTCCGAGCGGTTGCGCCAGCTCAACGATGGCCTCAAGACTCTCGGGCTCGACGGATGACAGTCGCAGCACGGGACGAGCGGAGAACGGATACGCCATGACGCGCAAGCAGCGACGTATGACCATCATCGGCGGCTCGCTCGCCGTGCTCGCGCTCGCGGCCGCGCTGGTGCTCAACGCACTGCGCGACTCCATCGTGTTCTTCTCGACCCCGACCATGGTGGCCGAAAACCACGTCCAGCCCGGCAAGCGTTTTCGCCTCGGCGGCCTGGTGCAGCCGGGCTCGCTCCAGCGCGGCGGCAATCTCGCGGTGACGTTTGAGGTGGCCGACGGCGGTGCCAAGCTGCCCGTCGCCTACAAGGGCATTCTGCCCGATCTCTTTCGTGAAGGGCAGGGCGTCGTCGCCGAAGGCGCGCTCGATGCCAACGGCGTGTTCAAGGCCGACACGGTGCTGGCCAAGCACGACGAGACCTATATGCCCAAGGACGTCGCCGATGCCCTGAAGAAGCAGGGGCACTGGAAGGACGATTACGGCGCCAAAGATTCTAATATGGCGTCTGGCAACCCCAAGCCTGCGGCCACGACGGCGCAGGGCAATTCGCAGGGAGCGGTGCGGTGATCGCGGAAGCCGGACATTACGCGCTGGTGCTGGCGCTCGCGCTGGCGCTGATCCAGTCCTTCGTGCCGATGATCGGCGCGCGCCTGCGCGATCCCGCGCTGATGAACGTGGCGCGTTCCACCGCGCTGGCGCAGCTCCTGTTCGTCGGCGCGTCGTTCATCGCGCTCGTGACGTTGCACGTGAACTCGGATTTCTCCGTCGCCAATGTCTACGAGAATTCCCACTCGATGAAGCCGTTGATCTACAAGATCACCGGCGTGTGGGGAAATCATGAAGGCTCGATGCTGCTGTGGGTGTCGATCCTGGCGCTGTTCGGCGGGCTGGTCGCGGCCTTCGGCAACAATCTACCGCTGTCGCTGCGCGCGCATGTGCTCGCAGTTCAGGCCTGGATCGCGAGCGCCTTCTATCTCTTCATCCTGATCACCTCGAATCCGTTCCTGCGCATCGTCAATCCGCCGATCGAGGGGCGCGATCTCAATCCGGTGCTGCAGGACATCGGTCTCGCCGTGCATCCGCCGATGCTCTATCTCGGCTATGTCGGCTTCTCGATCTCGTTCTCGTTCGCGATCGCGGCGCTGATCGAGGGGCGGATCGATGCGGCCTGGGCGCGCTGGGTGCGGCCGTGGACGCTGGTCGCCTGGATCTTCCTGACGCTCGGCATCGCGATGGGGTCGTACTGGGCCTATTACGAGCTCGGCTGGGGCGGCTGGTGGTTCTGGGACCCGGTCGAGAACGCCTCGCTGATGCCGTGGCTCGCCGGCACGGCGCTGCTGCACTCGGCGCTGGTGATGGAGAAGCGCAACGCGCTGAAGGTCTGGACCATCCTGCTTTCGATCCTGACCTTCTCGCTGTCTTTGCTCGGCACCTTCCTGGTGCGCTCGGGCGTCATCACCTCCGTGCATGCCTTCGCCAACGATCCGACCCGCGGCGTCTTCATCCTGCTGATCCTCTGCCTGTTCATCGGCGGCAGCCTGTCGCTGTTCGCGGGACGCGCGACCTCGTTGAAGCAGGGTGGCCTGTTTGCGCCGATCTCGCGCGAGGGCGCGCTGGTGCTGAACAATCTGCTGCTGACGGTGGCCTGCGCGGTCGTGCTGTTCGGAACGCTTTATCCGCTCGCAATGGAAGTGCTCGCCGACTTCAAGATGTCGGTCGGTGCGCCGTTCTATAATCTCAGCTTCGCTCCGCTGTTCGTTCTGCTGCTGCTCGCCGTGCCGTTCGGGCCCATGCTGGCGTGGAAACGGGGCGATCTGCTCGGCGTCACGCAGCGGTTGCTTGCGGCGGGAGTCGCCGGGCTCGTCGTGATCGCCCTTGTCTGGGCCTGGACGCGTGGTGGCAGTGCGCTGGCGCCATTGGCGATCGGGCTCGGAGTCTTCGTCATCGCCGGTGCCATGACGGATCTGGCCGAACGAACCGGGTTGTTTCGCCTGCCGTTCGCGACGTCGCTGCACCGCGCCCGCGGCCTGCCGCGCTCGGCCTGGGGAACCGTGTTCGCGCATGCCGGCCTCGGCGTTGCACTGATCGGGATCGTCTGCGAGACCACCTGGAACAGCGAATATATCGCGACCATGAAGCCGAACGACGTCGCGCAGGTCGCCGGATATGAGCTGAAGCTCGACGGTCTGCTCGAGCGCCAGGGACCGAACTACCGCGAGATGATTGCCCAGTTCAACGTCAGCCGGGACGGCGAAGCGCTCAGCGTCATGACGCCGTCGAAGCGCAGTTTTACCACGCGCGGCTCCTCCACCACCGAGGCTGCGCTGCTGACGCGTGGTGCGAGCCAGCTCTACATCTCGCTCGGTGACGTCACCGCCGAGGGCGCGATCGCCGTGCGCATCTATCACAAGCCGCTGGTGCTCCTGATCTGGTGGGGGCCCGTGCTGATGGCGTTCGGCGGCGTGCTGTCGCTATCCGACCGACGCCTGCGGGTCGGTGCGCCGAAGCCGGCGCGGGCCAAGCAGCGCCTGCAACCGGCGGAGTGATTTTGATGCGCCGGATGATGTCCGCGATCGTCGCGCTTGTGCTGCTGGCCGCCCCAGCGGCCTACGCCGTGCAGCCTGACGAGATCATGTCTGATCCGGTCAAGGAGGCACGCGCGAGAGACTTGTCGCGCGAGCTGCGCTGCATGGTCTGTCAGAACCAGTCGATCGACGATTCCGATGCGCCGCTCGCGCGCGATCTGCGCCTTCTCGTGCGCGAGCGGATCGCGGCCGGCGACAGCAACGCGCAGGTGCTCGACTTCCTGGTCGCCCGTTACGGCGAGTTCGTGCTGCTGAAGCCGCGCTTCGAACGGCAGACCATGCTGCTGTGGCTGCTCGCGCCGCTGCTGCTGGCCGGCGGCGGCTTTGCGCTGTGGCGGCAAAACCGACGCCGCGCGCGGGTCGGCGCGGATATACCGCAGCCGCCGCTCACGCCCGACGAACAGGCACGGCTCGCCGCGTTGATGTCCGAAGATGCGGCATCGCGCTAGCTGGATTTACGTCGGCGCGAGCGCGAGCGCGCCGTCACGGGAACTTGAATAAGTTCCTGTCAAACCACGATTTTCGGTGTGCGCTAAACTGCCGCATGCCGGCACGGTCTTCATTACAAAAGTTTAACCCCGCAGCCAGCGCGCGGTAAGGCGGAAGCCCCCATGTTCAGGTCCGTAAGGTGCCGCCATCGGGCACCAAATGGATTTCAAGGCCCTGGAGACCTGCATGAACGACCGTATCGACCTCACCAACCTTCCGTCCTACCGGCGGCCTCGCCGTTCGGTATTTTCCGCCCGCAGGATCGCGCTGATGGCCTCGGTCGTCGCCGGCCTCGGCATCGCGGTCCACGGCTTCAGCCCGTCGACGTCGCCCGCCGACCTGTTCTCCAGCCCGGCGCACGCGCAGGTCAACAACGAGGTCAAGAAGGTCGAGCGTCCGATCGGGTTCGCCGACATCGTCGAGCGGGTGAAGCCCTCGGTGATCTCGGTGAAGGTCAATCTCAAGGAAAAGACCGCGAGCAACGACGATGGCGATGATTCCGCCTCGCCGTTCCAGCCGGGCTCTCCGATGGAGCGATTCTTCCGCCGCTTCGGCGGTCCGGACGGCATTCCCGGTCTGAAGGGCGGTGGTCGTGGCCGCGTCGTGCAGGGCCAGGGCTCCGGCTTCTTCATCTCGGCTGACGGCTTTGCGGTGACCAACAACCACGTGGTCGACGGCGCCGACAAGGTCGAGGTCACCACCGACGACGGCAAGACCTACAGCGCCAAGGTGATCGGCACCGACCAGCGCACCGACCTTGCTCTGATCAAGGTCGAGGGCGGCTCGAACTTCTCGTTCGCCAAGCTTGCCGACGGCAAGCCGCGCATCGGCGACTGGGTGCTGGCGGTCGGCAATCCGTTCGGCCTCGGCGGCACCGTGACCGCGGGCATCGTCTCGGCCAGCGGCCGCGACATCGGCAACGGCCCCTATGACGATTTCATCCAGATCGACGCGCCCGTGAACAAGGGCAATTCCGGCGGTCCGGCCTTCGACACCAACGGCGAGGTGATGGGCGTCAACACCGCGATCTACTCGCCCTCCGGCGGCAGCGTCGGCATCGCGTTCTCGATTCCCGCCAGCACCGTGAAGAGCGTGGTCGCCCAGCTCAAGGACAAGGGCTCGGTCAGCCGCGGCTGGATCGGCGTGCAGATCCAGCCTGTCACCTCGGACATCGCCGACAGCCTCGGCATGAAGAAGGCCGAAGGCGCGCTGGTGGCGGAGCCGCAGGCCAACGGTCCGGCTGCGAAGGCCGGCATCGAGTCCGGCGACGTGATCACATCGGTCAACGGCGAATCCGTCAAGGATGCCCGCGAGCTCGCCCGCACCATTGGCGGCTTGGCGCCCGGCGCGACCGTGAAGCTCAATGTGCTGCACAAGGGGCAGGACAAGGTCGTGAACCTGACGCTCGGCCAGTTGCCGAACACGGTCGAGGCCAAGGCGGACATCGATAACGACAGCGGCAAGGGCGCGAGCAAGGGCACCGACGTGCCGAAGCTCGGCATGACGGTTGCGCCCGCCAACTCCGTGGCCGGTGCCGGCAAGGACGGCGTCGTGGTCACCGAAGTCGATCCGAAGAGCGCCGCCGCCGAGCGCGGCTTCAAGGAAGGCGATGTGATTCTCGAAGTCGGCGGCAAGAGCGTGAGCACCGCCGGCGATGTCCGCGACGCCATCAACACGGCGCGGACCGACAACAAGAACAGCGTCCTGATGCGGGTGAAGAGCGGCGGCCAGTCGCGCTTCGTCGCAGTGCCCATCGCCAAGGGCTAATACGGGCCAGGCCTCAGGAGGCTTACGAGATGAAGGGTGTCGCCGGCATCAGTCGCCCCCGCCGCCGGCACTCTTCCGGGGAGCAGCGTAACGTTTGCTCCCCACACCTACCTTCCGGTGGAATTACGCCCCCCTCCGTCGGAAGGCCTAGGGCGGTGAGGTCCCCCCAGCTTCACCGCCCGCCTTTTTGCCTACCCAGGTTCTCGCCCAAGTCCCGACCGCTTGGCTTGCATGCGATTGCCGCTCGCGTCATGTTCAGAGAAGGTTGACCTCCTTGACCGCCGCCGAACGCACAATGCGCCTCCTCATCATCGAAGACGACCGCGAATCCGCCGACTATCTCGTGAAGGCGTTTCGCGAGGTCGGACACATTGCCGACCACGCCGGTGACGGCGAGGAGGGCCTCGCCATGGCCGAGAACGGCGATTACGACGTGCTGGTGGTCGACCGCATGCTGCCCAAGCGCGACGGCCTGTCGCTGATCGGCTTGCTGCGCGACAAGGGCGATACGACGCCGGTGCTGATTCTCTCCGCGCTTGGCCAGGTCGACGATCGCATCAAGGGCCTGCGCGCCGGCGGCGATGACTATCTGCCAAAGCCCTATTCCTTCGCCGAGCTCTTGGCTCGCGTCGAAGTGCTGTCGCGCCGCCGCGGCGGCCCGGCCGAGGACACGCTCTACCGTGTCGGCGACCTCGAGCTCGACCGGCTCTCTCACCGCGTCGCCCGCGGCAAGGACGAGCTGACGCTGCAGCCGCGCGAATTCCGCCTGCTCGAATATCTGATGAAGCATGCCGGCCAGGTGGTGACGCGCACCATGCTGCTGGAAAACGTCTGGGACTATCATTTCGATCCGCAGACCAACGTGATCGACGTGCACATTTCGCGGTTGCGCTCCAAGATCGACAAGGGTTTTGAGCGGCCGCTGCTGCACACGATCCGCGGCGCCGGGTACATGATCCGTGACGGGATACGCTGAAACCCTATAAAAATTGGGTCTCGTGGACTTCATCCTCCCGATCGCTTACCGATTTATTACCGATTATTGCGCGCGTCTAAGTCGTTGATTTTCAACGATGCAACCCGTCACGAATGCATTGTCCGTGACGCAATCGAAGAAGTGCCCATTGTTAAAGTGCTTTCTTCATTTTGCTTGGTCCGGTTACTTACCGCTTTTGCGCCGCGTCCCTGCGACGCGCGTGACCGCCTGTGCGCTGGCGAAGGGTGGAGCCCCGGGCTCCCGGCGCGCTGTACGGCCTTCCTACGGCCTTGCCCCTGACGCCTGACGCCTGTCCCCTATCGTGATGACCGCGACGTGCTCGACGCCGGCGTGTCGCTCGTCGGACCGGTGCTCGATGGGCATCGCCTTGCGCCTGCGCGTGCCGACCAGTTCCCGCTCGGCGCGCAGCCGATCACGCCCAATCTCGCTCAAGCGGACCTCACGCTGTTGCTGCGCCAGCGCATTCGCATAGTCGCACTGGTCCAGCTCGGCTAAAAGGGCGCGGATCACCGCTTCCTTGTGCAACCAAATCGTAAACGCGAACATGTCGGAGACCTCGCCACTCGCGCTGCCGGTGACCGCTCACCCTTGTCGGCGGTCAATCGCGACCAGCGGAATGTGCACCGTGTGCTGCGGCCATGCGACACTACCAAAGTGCTCCACAAGCCCATCGATGGACGGCTGGGCTCAATAAAGGGCTGAACGCGATCGTAGTTCATTCCCGGCTTCGTTGAAGCAGTGCAATCGCTCGGAAAGCGACCCACTCGCCCAAGGCAAAATGATCGACACGGACTTGCTACAAGACGGCAATGGTGGGATGGGGCGCTAAGGAACAAGGCGGCGCATCGCCGCTCCTACTTGGTAAAAAAGCGGCAATCCAAAGCCAGCTTGAACATGACATAGAACCAGTCGGCCAGTTCAAGCGGCCAACCCAAAGATCGCACTTCACAAGATGTTCGTCTTCGATGTCGACGAACGGTAAGTTCGCCAACGCGTCAGTGCGTCATTCGGAAGACGTTAAGCGGGGCTTACTTCAATCGACTTGCGGGCGTCCGGCAGCGTTTTGAGCCATACTCGCAAATCGTCCGGCAGGATGATCGTACGCCTCCCGTGCTTCTTGGCCTTGAGATTACCGCCGCTAATCGCCTCGCGAATGGAGGTCAGCCCGATCCCGGTGAGGGCGCTTGCCTCCTCTGGTGACACCGACAGCCGTTCCGAGAGCGGTACCTTTCCCTTCTGCCCGAACTCGTTCATCACTTTAAGCCCCTTATCGTTTGCGGGCCACAACGGCGTGGCTAGTCGCGTCGCCCTTGTCCTCGACCTGGCGACAACCTCACGCGCCTCCTTTGCGTAGCTTGTACAGCGGCAGTTAAAGAGCGCATCGGAAAACGTGATCATCCTCCACATGATGCAATTGGCCGTGCCGAAGCAAAATGGTTGTCAAAAATGCGTGGCACAATTGGATACCAAAGCGAAAGAAAGGAAAGGTTCTCGCTTCCCAATCTTCGCGCATCTGCTGAGAGACGCACGTAAGCCCCTTCCTACGCAGCTGATCTAGCAAGCAATCGTCTGCGTTCTTAGGCTTCGTGGGTGATCTACTAAACATCAGTTGCGCCTCAATGCGGCTGTGCTAGTACGCCCACTCTCGAATCGAGGAGCTAAAAGTGGCGAAGAAGGCAAAGAAGACGGCTACGAAGAAGAAACCTGTGCGTCGTGAATACACAAAGGCTGACGTGAAGGAGCTGCGCGCTCATTCGAAAGCGAAAACTCCGGTTGCAAAAATTGCGAAGCTCACAAAGCGCTCCGAAGGCTCACTCCGCCAAAAGGCGCTCAAGCTTGGAATCCGGCTCGGTCACCAGCGCTAGAAGGCGGCATCATGACGCTCTTCAATAGAGTGTTCCCGACCAGAACGTTGTTGCAAATCATCTGCGTTCTCGTCGCTGTTGTCGCAATGAAGTTGTTGAGCGCTCATTATGACTTCAGCTGGGCAGCCGCAGTTGGCGGTTGACTAGAAGAACACCCTGGAAGGCTGAGCAGAAAAGAAGCCCACCTAGTGGTGAGCGATCAAGCGGCGTTCAACGTACGAAGTATTGGCGCCTTCAGAGCCGCAGGGTGAACGAAACTAATCAGAATCTAGCGCGGGCGATTTCCGATATGTGCGGCCAGACTCGAACCGGCAGCCAGGCCGTTATGAGCGGCAGACCGTCGATCAGCTTCGTTGATTTTGCTGCATTTTCGTTTGGAATTGATCGCGTTCGCCGTGGTTTGTTCGGGTCGTTTCTGGTGAGAAACTGGTGCGGTAAGTGAGCTTCAGTAGGCACCTCACACCGACTATTCGGCAGGCTAGGGCCACAGTCTGTCCCCTGATGGATTGGAGCGAGAGCTTAGGTTTTTCAATTGGTTAGAGGGCGGTGTGTGCGTGGCGTGTGCACCAGGAGACCAAGAAAAATCGTATCCCGTTAGCATGAGCATGCCTTGACCGCCCTGCTCGCCCGTGGAGCCGAGTGGGCGGTCTGCAGAGCAAGTCGGCTTCGAAGATGGCTTCGCCGGTATGCTGCTTAGCCTCGGAACGTGGTGAATGCCTGCCACATCTCCCGCGCAAAAATCTCCGGCTGCTCGAACGCGGCAAAGTGGCCGCCCTCGTCGACCTCGTTCCAGTAGAATAATTTAGACCAAGAAGCTTCCGCCCAAGAGCGCGGAGCGAGGAAGGTTTCGCTAGGAAAGATGGTCGCTCCCATCGGAAGGTCGATCGGGGCGGACGACGCGCGAGAGTTCGAGAAGAAGCTGTTTTCCCGGATCGTGCTGCCGACACCCTCCCAGTAGAGGCGCGCGCTCGATGTGCCGGTGCCGGTGAACCAATACAGCGAAATATCGTCGAGCATCTGATCGCGGGTGAGGGCGTCCTCGGGAAGGCCGCGGTTATCGGTCCACTCCCAGAATTTCTCGTACATCCACATCGCCAGCGCCAGCGGGGAGTCGTTCAACGCATAGCCGATCGTCTGCGGCCGCGTATTCATCTGGTCGGCGTAGCCAGCCATTTGATTGAGATAGTGCTCGATATTCTCCAGCGCCCGCTGCTCCTCTCTGGTCGGGTGCTTGGGTGCCGATTTCGGAACGACCAGCGGTAGGTTGACATGAGCGGCAAGTAGACCCGGCGGGCGCTGGCTGGCCATGGCGTGGGTGATGGCCGAGCCCCAGTCTCCTCCCTGCGCGACCCAACGCTCGTATCCGAGCCGCTCGTGCATCAACACCGCCCAGGCCCGCGCGATGCGTCCCGGATTCCAGCCCGGCTCAGTGGGTTTGTCGGAGAAGCCGTAGCCGGGGATCGACGGTACGACCACGTGGAATGCGTCCGCGGCGCGTCCGCCGAACCGTGTCGGGTCGGTCAGGCGGTCGATGACGTCGAGAAATTCCACGACCGAGCCCGGCCATCCATGCGTGAGAACGATGGGAAGGGCCTGCGGATGCGGCGAGCGGGCATGAATGAAATGGATGCCGACGCCGTCGATACGCGTGCGGAACTGCGGGAAACGATTGAGGCGCGCCTCGAACTTTCGCCAGTCGTAATCGTGCAGCCAGTAATCGATGAGCGACTTTGCGGCAGACAGCGGCACACCTTGCGACCAGTCGCGCACGGTCTCGCGGTCCGGCCACCTGATGAGGCTGAGCCGCAGCCGCAGATCGTCGATGGCGCCTTGCGGAACATGGACCTCGAAGGTCGCGAGGCTGTCAGGCGCGGGCGGCAGCACCAGCGCCGGGCGTGCGTCTGGACCACCGGCGCGAAACGATTGCACGTCGGACAGGAGAGCAGAGGTAGGCATGTCAAACTCCGGATGATCCCGCCGAATTGGCAACTCGGCAGGCTGATGGTGAAAGCAAATCGTGTGGCGACCGCTAGTCGGGCCGGACCATTTCGAACATGGTGTCGGCGGTCATCTCGAAATAGTCGCCGCGCCGGCCGGCGCGCGCGATCGGGCGTGCGAGCTCGGTGAGATAGACACCGTCCCTGATGAATGCCTTGTCGATATGGACGGCGACGACTTCGCCGAGCGTCAGCCAAGCCGCCGCTGGTTCACCCGTCGTACCCTTGAGCTGGATGATGTCCGTGACCTTGCACTCGAACGACACCGGGCTTTCCGCCACGCGCGGCACGCTGACGAACCGGCTCGGCGCTCGCGTCAGTCCGGCAATCGCGAACTCGTCGACTTCGCGACCGACATGGAGAGCGGTCGTGTTCATCTGCCGCGCCAGATCCATGGTCGCGAGATTCCAGCAGAACTCGCCGGTGTCCTGGACGTTCGCAACCGTGTCCTTCCAGCCGGTCGAAGAGAAGCCGACCAGCGCCGGCGTGTAGCAAAAGGCGTTGAAGAAGCTGTACGGCGCGAGGTTGACGTTCCCCTTCGCATCGCGCGAGGAGATCCAGCCGATCGGCCGCGGCGCCACGATGGCATTGAAGGGATCGTGCTTCAGCCCGTGCCCCTTCGCCGGTTCGTAGAAGTGGATATCCTGCGACGCTGCGGGCTTTCCCTTCGACTCCATGGTTTACATGTCCTGCCAGAATTGATCGTAGCTGGGCTTGCGCCGCTCATCGAAGGATCGCAATCCCTCGCGCCATTCGGCGGGCGGAACATCCTCGGGCGAGGACAGCACGCGCGCCCAATCCATCTCGCCGTGATGGGCGAGGTTGCGCTTTGCGGCAGCGATGGCGCCCGGTGGCGCCGACTGCACGATGCCGATCGCGAGATCGATCGCGCTGGACAGGACGTCAGCCGTGGGGACCACGCGATTGGCCAATCCCCAGTCGACGGCCTCGGCTGCGCTCAGCCGGCGGCGGGTCAATATCAGCTCAGCCGCACGCCTCGTGCCCACCACATGGTGCAGGCGCGCCAGCGCGGTGTTGGGGATGACGCCATGCCCCAATTCCGGGAGAGTGACATAGCTCTCCGTTCCTATCACCACGAGATCGCAGGAGAGCGTTAGCTCAAATCCACCGCCGAGAGCCCCGCCCTGAACTGCCGCGATGGTCGGACGCGTCTCCTCGGCCAGGGCGCGAAACAGCAGAGCGGGATCGGTCGGATCGTGAGCGCCACTCATCCATCCGGCTTTCAGATCGTCGATGTTGGCGCCCGCGCAGAACACCGGACCATTGGCCGCGATCACGATGGCTCGTGCCTTCTCGGCGCGAGACCGCTCGATCAGTTCGCGCAGCATTGTGACCGATGCCCTGGACAGGGCATTGCGTCGCTGCGTGTCGTTCAACGTGAGGACGGCGATGTCGCCGTGGCGGCTGTAAAGCACCGGCATGGTCAGGCTCCCGCTGAACCGAAGGAATCGCCGAGGAGGTGTCGCCCGATGTCGTCCGGAACGGCATGTGGCTTGCCCGCCTGGAGCAGCACGCAGGACGCGGTGGCGGAAGCGACGCACGTCCCGGCGCGGAAAACGCCTTGCAGGACCTCGAAAGACGAACGGCCGATATAAGTGACCGTCGAGCCGATATTGATCTCGCCTGGATAGAAAATCTCGGCATGGAATTCGATGGTCAGCCGCCCGACCACGACGTTGAGCCCATCCATCAGGCGGCTGATCGCGGGATCCGCAAACAGATCCATGCGGCCGCCTTCCAGAAAGCTGGCGATCGCAGCATTGTTGACGTGTCGGAACTGATCCGTATCTGCGTTGCGCAGCTTCTCCAGACTCCAGAACCGGAAGTGCTCCGGCGTCAGCCGTGGCGTCGAAGGGGTGCGCGAAACCGGAGCCTCGTTCATTCGACGCTCCTTCACTCGCGCGGGCGGGAGTGCTCGGTGGCCTCGTGCTCGATCCGATAATAGATCTCCTCGGCCATAGGCTGACGCATTTCCTCGATGATGTGCCCGACGAGTCCGACCGCGCGAGCCGCCACGGCGAGGCCGCGGCACATCTTCCAGGACAGCTTGAACTCCGAGGCAATCGCTGCCATCGCGCCGGTGACGTTGAGGGGGAGCGGCCGGCCGTATTGCTTGCTTGCCTCCGCGCCGATGTTCTCCATCAGCTCGACGTAGCGACCGGCAAAGCCGGTTTCGTGCGCGACCTTGAACAGGGCCGGTGTGCGCGGATCGATCGGTTTGTGGAAGGGATGGCCGACGCCCGGAATGATCTCACGCCGGCTCCGGTGAGCGCTGACGATGTCGGTCGCGAGCTGCTTCAGATCGACGGACGCCTGCGGGTCGGGCAGCGCTTCCTGGAGCATCTTCGCGGCATTGTCCAGCGAACCGACGAACACCGAGCCGAGTCCCAGCAGTCCCGCGGCGACCGAAGCCTGCACGGCCTCCGGCGCGCCGCAATAGGTCATGCGCGTGGCGAGCGACGAGGGCGTGATGCCATGCTCCACCAGGATCACCATCATGGCGTTGAACATGCGCGCCTCGTTGGCGCTTGGAAGACGCGCGAAGATCTCGAGGAACGCCATCTGTCCGAAATCGACGACGCCGACGATCTCGGTGCAGAGGTCGAGCCCGTGGACCTTGATCTGCGTCGGGGTCGCCCAGGCGATGTCGGATTTGATCTCTTGCCGTTTCATGTCAACCTCGTCAGGTGATGGGAGTGGAGCTGAGGAGTTGGGAGGCATGCTCCCTCAGAGCCGCCTTGCGAATCTTGATGCCGTTCGGACCGTCGATGACCGGAAACGCGTCGATCTGGACGATGCGGCGCGGGACCTTGTAGTTGGCAATGCCTTCGCGGCAGTAGGCGAGCAGGTCGGTCTCGCCGAGCTGGCGATCGGCGCGAACAAAGGCCACCGCAACGTCGCCTTCGCCCTCGATGCGTACGCCAACGACCTGAGCAGCCGAGATGTCCGGATGCCGGCAGAGAAACGTCTCGATCTCGCTGGGGTCGACCAGATAGCCGCGCAGGCGCAGTCCGTCTCCGATGCGCGACAGGAAAACGAAGGCGTCCTGCTCCGCATAGGCGAAATCGCCGGTTCGATACCAGCCGTCGGAGGTGAACGACCGCGCGGTTGCAGCCTCGTTATTCAAATAGCCGGGCATCACATTGTAGCCCCGGATCTGCAACTCACCGGTCGCGCCGGGCGCCACCGGCGTTGCGCTATCGAGCTCGACGATGCGAAACGCCATCTCGCCGGACAGCAACCGACCGCCGGGCAGCGACCTGGCCTCGATCGGTTCGGAAGGCGAGCGCGCGGCCATCAGAGCAAAACCTTCGGACGAGCCGTATACGCTAACAAGGCGCAGTCCCCATTTGTCTTCTGCCGTTCTCATCACCCGATCGGTCAGGCCAGCAAAATCGGCAAAGCCTCCGGCGCGCAGCGTCGAGAGTTTCGCGGCGGGCACGTTGAAGACGGCATCGAGCAGGCCGTCGGAGCCGAACACATGGGTCGCTTCGCGCCGCTCGATCGCCGCGGCGGCTTCGCCGGCCTTGAAGACCGGCAGAAGAATGCAGGCCCCGCCACCCGCCAGCGTCGCGATGGCCTGGACAAATCCCAGGACGCCGTAGAGCGGCAATGCACACAGCGTCTTGTCACCGGGATGGATGTCGAACGCCGAAGCGACGGTGTGGGCGTGGGTGCGGCAGCCATGCTGCTCGTGAGCGGCAAGCTTCGGCGCGCCGGTCGTCCCGGACGTGCCGAACGTGCACAGCAGATCCTGTGGCCGGCCAACGGCTTCAACATGACCATCGGCACCCGCATGGAATCGGGTCGGATCGGCGATCTCGATGACGTGCCCAAGCGTGGGTACCTCGCTCTGGATGTCGCGCACGATCTGCGCGAAGGCCACATCGAGGAAGTTGGTTGCTGCCACGACGGCTTTGGCGCGGGACAACGTGATGACATGAAGCGCTTCGGCGCGCCGGTATCGCGTGCTGATCGGAACGACCAAGATCCCCTGATGCGCGGCGGCAAACAGGAATTGCAGCCAGGTCGGGCCGTCCGGGAGCCAGAGCGCGATCACGTCCCCGCGCGTCAAGCCGAGGCTGTTCAGAAAGACGGCGGCGCGGTTCGAGGCCTGGGTCAGATCCCTGCGCGTGGCGACATAGTCGCCGAGATAGATCGCCGGCGCGTCGGCATGGTCATCGAGCAGCCCGAAAAAGGGGCTTGGCGCTCCACTCATTGTGATCCCCTGAGTCAGTTGGAAAGAGCCTGACGAGCGATTTGAATCCGCTGCATCTCGGATGTGCCTTCGCCCAGTCGGAACGCGCGGGCATCCCGATAGAAACGCTCGATGGGGAGCTCACACATGTAGCCCATCCCGCCGAAGATCTGGAGGCTGCGATCGACCACGCGGCATCCCATCTCGCTGGCGTACAGCTTGGCCCTGGACACCGCGATCCGCGAGGTCGGATCTTCCTGGTCGCACAACGCGGCAGCGCGATAGATCAGCGCCCGGGTCGCTTCGATCTCGACATCGTTGTCGGCAATCATGAACTGGATGGCCTGATGGCCCGCAAGCTGCGAGCCGAAGGCGCGGCGCTCCTTCGCGTAGGCGACGGACATGTCATGTGCGCGCTGCGCCAGTCCCAGCGACCGGCAGGCAGAAAGAATTCTGTCGTGGTTGATCGAGGCCATCATGACCAGAAAGCCGTCGCCGGGGCGGCCGAGCACATCGGCATCCGGAACGAAGCAATTCTCGAGCGAGAAGCCGTTCAGGTGATAGCCGTGCCACCCCATTTTCTTGTAGCGCGTCATGCCGACCAGTCCCGGATTGGTGCGCTTGACGATGAACGTGGTCAGCCGCCCCTTGAGCGAGGCGGAAGCATCGGTCACGGCCAGCACGATCACGTAGTCGCAGGTCTCGACGTTCGAGATGAACTGCTTCGCGCCCTCGAGGCGCCAGCCGCCCTCGACTTTCACCGCCTTGGTGCGGATCGCGCCCAGATCCGAGCCCGCATCCGGTTCGGTGAGGGCGTAGGTCATTGTCACGCAGCCGGACACGAGATCGGGAAGAATGCGGCCGCGCTGCTCCTCGTTGAGGTGGACCAGCGAGAGCGGCAGGAAACCGACCACCTCGGACAGTGGAACGGAGGTGTGTGTGACCTCTTCCAGGATGCCGACCTGCGCCGCGACCGGAAGGCCGTAACCGCCGAGTTCGGGCGGAAGGTTGAAGCCGTAGATCCCGAGCTCCGAGGCTTCGCTGCGCAGCTTGGCCAGCAGGTCGGGAGGCACGTTGTCGTCGGTCTCGATCTGCTGTTCGAGCGGCTCAAGGCGGTTGCGGACAAAGCCCCGCACCGTCTGGCGGAGCATCGTCATTTCATGCGAGGCGATGTCAATCATGGAAATCTCCGAAAACGATTTCGTAAACAGCCTAGACGCCGGCGAACTCCTGTGTCAAGTGTTGGCGGCAAGAGGCTTGAATGAAGCAGCGGACCAACATCGTAGAACTCGCCCGGCATCTGGGGCTGGCCGTGTCGACGGTCTCGAAGGCCATCAATGACCGCGGCGACGTGAGCGATGCGACGAAGCGGCGCGTGCTGGAAGCGGCGGAAAAGTTTGGCTTTTCACCGGATCCGGCGGGGCGGCGCCTGCGCACGCAAACGTCGGAGACGATCGGCTTCGTGCTGTCGCCGCCGCAGACCCATTTCGCGCATCCGTTCTTCCTCGATCTGCTGATGGGGATTGATCAGAATCTCAGTCAGACCCCGTTTCAGCTCATCATCGTCGCGGGACGCACGCTCGAGACCGAGCTCGATAGCTTCCGCCGCCTGGTCGAACGGCAGCGGGTCGACGGCGTGATGTTCGGCCGCACGCGCCGCGACGACCCCCGGATCCGCTATCTCCAGGAGCGCAACGTGCCTTTTGTGGCGCTGGGGCGAAGCGAGACCGGCAAGCCCTTTCCTTTCGTGGATATCGACCGGACGGTCGCTGGCCGCAACGGAACTGCGCGTTTCATAGGGTTTGGACATCGCCGGATCGGGCTCTTGAGTACGCCCGGATATCTCATGATCAGCCACCTTCTGCAGGAAGGGTATCGCGCGGCATTGAAAGCGGCGAAGCTGCCATTCGATGCTGATCTCGTGGTCGAAACCAGCACGAGTGAGGAAGGCGGGCTTGCCGGCGCCCGCCAGCTCCTCTCCTTGAGTGAGCCGCCGACGGCAATCATGTGCGGTCACGACCTGATTGCCACCGGCGCGATGCAGGCGATCCAAGAGACGGGCAGGCGCCCGGGCATCGATGTTCCCGTCATCGGGTGCGACAATCACCCGCTTGGGCCTTATTTGAATCCGCCCCTGACCACGTTCTCGGCGCCGACCTTCGAGGCCGGGCGCCGGATGGTCGACTTGCTTCTTGCCCTGATGGATGGCCGTTCGCCCAAGGAATTGCAGGAAATCTGGTCGCCCGAGCTGATTCTGCGCTCCTCCCACGGCAGCCAATTGGTCGCAGCCGGCGAAATCTGAAAGCCGGCATCTCTCGCTTGACAAGCCGCGCTGGCCAGACCTAGATTACGAAATCGTTTTCGTAAATCGGGAGTTTACGATGTGGCCTCTGCGGAAAGTCGCAGTTCTTGCGTTTTCGATGCTTCTCGCGGTCGCCGGGCAGGCGTCCGCCGAGGATCTTCGCATCGGAGCAATCTTCCCCCTGAGCGGCGCGAACGCCGATTACGGCGATCTCTACATGGGGGCGACCGAGCTTGCGGTCTCCCACCTCAACGACGCCAAGACTCTCGGCGGCAAGCTGTCGATCGCCTACGAGGACAGTCAGGCGCTGCCGCAGCAGGGCGTGATCGCCATGAACAAGCTCGTGAACGTTGAGAAAGTGAGCTACGTGCTCTCCGCGTTCACCGGGGTGTCCAAGGCCATCTCCACGACGGCGGCGCGAAGTCATACGGTTGCCGTCAATGGCGGTGGGGTCGGGCCCGACCTTGCCGAGCTCGGCGAGTATTTCTGGAACGTCATCCCGCTCGCCAATTTCGAGGTGCGGGCCATGGCGCCCTACCTCGTCCAGAAGCGGGGATTGAAGCGGTTTGTCCTCGTCTATGTCGACGATCCGCTCGGCCAGTCGATCAAGCGCGAGCTCGAAGCCAGCCTGCCTCCGCTCGGTGCGACGCTTGCCGAGGCGCTGTCCGTGCCGTCGAATGCCCAGCAGTTCAGCGGGGTCGCGGCGCGGGTGCGCGATGCCAAGCCGGACGTCGTCTACATCGCCTCGTTCGGCGCGCAGCAATCGCAGATCATCAAGCAACTGCGCGACAACGGCGTCACGCAGCAGCTCGCCAGCTATTCGGGCTTTGCGATTCCCGCCATCGCCAGCCTTCCCGAGGCCAAGGGGGCGCTATTCACGACGCAGCGGATCGACTGGAATTCGGACGATCCGGTGACCAAGCGCTTCACGCGGGAATACCAGGCCAAGACCAACAGAGCGCCGACGGCCTACGCCGCCAACTACTACAATGCCGTGATCCTCTACAGCACCCTGGCGTCGGCCCTGCAGAAGGCCGGCTTGCCGATCACGGGCGAGAACCTCCTGGCGAAGCGTCGTGAGATCGGAGCGTTCGATATGGTCGGCGGGCGCGTCACCTTCGAGAAGGACGGCACGATTCGCTCGGCGATGCAGATCAACGAAGTGGATGGCGAGCCCGCCATCGTCGAGACCGTAGCGGCCCACTAGCTCTGACGCCCGTGTGAGGACCCATGCTGCTTCTCCAGCTCATCATCAACGGAATCCAGGTCGGGGCGCTTTACGGCCTGACCGCGGTCGGCTTCTCGCTGATCTTCGGGGCCACGAAGATCTTCCACTTCGCTCATGGCGCGAGCTTCGCGATCAGCGCGTACATCTTCTACTATCTCTATGCGGTGCTCCTGGTCTGGTGGCCGATCGCGATCCTCGCCGCCTGCATCGTGGTCGTGGTGTTCGGGGTTGCTCTGGATCGTTTCGTCTATGGCCCGATCCAGAGCACCGACGGATCGTTCTTCACGATCTTCGTCGGCTCCTTCGGCGTTGCGGTCGTCATCCAGAACCTGATCGGCACCGTTTTCGGGCGCGGCTTCATTTCGGTGCCTTCGGTCTTGAGCAGGAGCGTCGAGCTGGTGCCCGGCCTCTACGTGGCTCCAACGGCTTGGATAGCCGTCGTCACCGCGGTGGCCTGCTTCGTCGCGCTCCAGCTATTTCTCGGCAGGACCAACATCGGGATCGCGCTCCGCGCGCTCTCCGAGAGTCCCGCGCTGGTGCGGACCTTTGGCCTGAACCCAAAGGCCGTGTCGACATGCGCGTTCGCGCTCGGCTCGGTGCTCGTCGTCCCCGCCGCGGTGCTCACCAGCATGACGTCGGGGTTGAATGCGGCGATCGGCGGTCGCGTCATGCTGCTCAGCGTCGCTGCCACCATCGTCGGCGGCGTCGGCAGCCTGCGCGGCGCGGCATGCGCCGGACTGTTGCTGGGCATCGCTGAGAACCTGGCGTTGTGGCGGTTCGATCCGCAGTGGAGCGAGGCCGTCACGTTCCTCATTCTGTTCGCGTTCATCGTGCTGCGTCCGTCGGGCTTCTTCGGCCGTGCCGTGACTAGCTGAAGGATTTGCATCGTGATTGCTTATCTCGTGAGCCTTGCAACGCTGGTCTGCATCAACGCCATCCTGGCGATCACCCTGAATTTCATCATGGGATATGCGGGCATCTTCTCGCTTGCCCATGCGGTGTTCTTCGGTGTCGGCGCGTATGTCGCCGCCTTCATTGCCTTGCAGTGGACGGATTCGCTGCTGCTTCAGTTGCCGGCCGCGATGCTCATCGCCGGCGTGATCTCTGCGGCGCTGGCGCTGCCGGCGTTTAGGGTGCGCGGCGACTACTTCGTGGCGGCCTCGCTCGGCTTCCAGGTCCTCGCCGCAACGGTGTTCTCGGAGTGGAAGTCGGTCACGGGCGGCATCGGCGGCCTCGTCGGCATCCCGCCGGCAAGCATCGCAGGATATTCCTTCAGCGATCCCGTCCAGTTCCTCGGCCTCGCCGGCGTGACATTGGCCTTAGTGGTCGTGCTGACCACGGCGATCGTTCGTTCGAGCTTCGGTCGCAGCCTCAAGGCCATCCGTGACAGCGAGTCGGCCGCGCTGGCGTTCGGCAAGAATGTCGCGCTGATCAAGACGCTCTCGGTGTTCTACTCGACCGCAATCTGCGCCGTGGCAGGCGTTCTCTATGCCGACTATCTCAGCTTCATCAACGTCGAGAGTTTCACCATCGATGCCTCGACGCTCTTCATGGCGATGGTGATCGTCGGCGGCATCGGAACGGTGTGGGGGCCGATCGTCGGCGCGGTTCTTCTCACGCTGCTGCCGGCCGCCTTGACCTATCTGCCGTTCCTGCCGCGCACCGAGATCGGGTCCGTGCAGCAGATGATCTATGGGCTGGCGATGGTGCTCCTGATGATCTTCAAGCCGGACGGCCTGATGGGCGCAAAGCAAGGGGAGGCGTGAGGTGCTGCAAGTGTCGAAATCGCCAGTGCCCCCGCCGACGCTTCTCGAGATCGCCAATCTCACCAAGAGCTTCGATGGCGTGAAAGCGGTCGAGGATGTCTCGCTGAATCTGCGCGAAGGGATCATCACCACGCTGGTCGGCCCGAACGGGGCCGGCAAGACCACGCTCTTCAACCTGATCACCGGACATCTGCGGCCGACCTCGGGCGACATCCGCTGGCAGGGTGAATCGATCGTCGGCACCGCGCCGTGGAAGATCGCGCGTCTCGGCGTCGCCCGGACTTTCCAGGATCTGCGCCTGTTCTCCCACATGACCGTGTTCGAGAACGTCCTCACGGTGATGGAAAAGAGCGCCTGGTTCTGGCAGTCCGACGCGGGAAGCGGCGCGGAGCGGGACCTGCGCGTGCACGAAATCCTCGAGGCGACCGGGCTGTTGCACAAGGCCGGCGTGCGCGCGAACGATCTCGCTTATGCGGAGCGCAAGTTTCTCAGCATGGCGCGGATCATGGCCACCAAGGCTAGGATGTGGCTTCTCGACGAGCCGGCGTCGGGGCTCGATCCCAGGTCCTACGAACGCTTCGTGGCTCTGCTGCGCAGTGAGGTCCGTCGCGGCATCACGATCTGCATCATCGAGCACAACCTCGAGATCGTCGTGAGCATCTCCGACCGGATCAGCTTCCTCGATCAGGGCCGGCTCCTTGCCGACGGCGAGCCCGAGGAGATCCTCGGGAATCCGGAGCTGTCATCCATCTATTTCGGCGAGCGCAACTCATGACCGATGCTCTCATCAGCGTTGACAATCTCCGCGTCGGCTACGGCGGCCGCGTCGTGCTCGACAATGTCAGCCTTCAGATCCGCAAAAACGAGGTGCTTTGCCTCGTCGGCCACAACGGCGCCGGCAAATCGACACTGTTGAACGCGCTGTTCGGCGTGGTCTCCCGCCAGGGCGGCGAGATCTCGGTCGACGGCCAGCGCCTGCACCAGCCGGAGCCGAAGAAGATGGCGGCGCTGGGGATCGGCCTCGTGCCCGAGGGCCGCGGCATTTTTCCGGGCCTGACGGTCGACGAGATCTTCCGCCTCGCGATGTGGGCAACCGGCGTGCCGCAGCTGGAGCAGCCCGAGCGCATCGAGTGGGTGATGTCGATCCTGCCCCGCATCAAGACGTTCTACTCGCGCCGCGCGGGTACGTTGTCGGGCGGACAGCAGCAGATGGTCAGCATCGCACGCGCGCTTCTGAGCCGTCCCCGTTGCCTCCTGATGGACGAGCCGTCGATCGGACTGGCGCCAAAACTGTTCCAGGATCTGCTCCAGCCGATCCGGCAGCTCCAGCAGCAACTCGGACTGTCGATCCTGCTGGTCGAGCAGAACGTGAAGGAAGCGTTCAAGATATCCGATCGCGTCCTGGTGATGCGCTCCGGCGCGATCATCCACGAGACCTGTCCCGACGCATTGGCGGACAACAAGGTCCTCATGCAGTTCTACTGAACTGAAGGCAGACATCGAAGGCAGTACCATGCAGCAGAGTATCGTATTCGCAAACAGTGACCGGCTGCGTCCGCCTGCCGGTCATTATTCCCACACCTGCACCGCCGCCGGCCTCGTGTTCGTGTCCGGGCAGCTTCCGGTCGACGCGAACGGCAAGCCCATGAGCGACCAGCCGTTCGCGCGGCAAGCCGAACAAGTGCTCGCCAATGTTGAAGCCTGCCTGGAAGCTGCGGGGACCGACCGAAGCCGGCTGCTTCAGGTGCGCATCTTCGTGACCGACATGAACTTCTGGCCGGCCTTCAACCAGATCTATGCCGACTGGATCGGCGACGTCCGGCCAGCGAGGCTGGTCGCCGGTGTGGCGTCTCTGCATTTCGGATTGCTGCTGGAAATCGAAGCCGTCGCGCTCGCGCCGTCCTGAACGGCACCCCTTTCACGACAACTGACCGGCGAAAGAATGACATACGCTCTCAGGATCAATGGCACGCGGCATACCGTGGATGTCGACGGCGATACACCCCTGCTGTGGGTGCTTCGCGATGTCCTCAAGATGACCGGCACGAAATTCGGATGCGGGATGGCGCTGTGCGGCGCGTGCACCGTTCACATCGATGGTGTCGCGACCCGCTCGTGCATCACCACTGTCGACAGTATCGGCGACTCCGCGGTGACGACCATCGAAGCCGTGGGCCTCACCGCTGCTGGCCGCAAGGTCCAGGAAGCCTGGCTCGACCTCGACGTGGTCCAGTGCGGCTATTGCCAGTCGGGGCAGATCATGTCCGCCGCGGCGCTGCTGGCCAGCACGCCACATCCGACCGATGCAGAGATCAACGACGCCATGTCCGGCAATGTCTGCCGCTGCGGCACCTACAATCGTATTCGCGATGCCATCAAGCAGGCGGCGGAAGGAAAGCAGCCATGATTGAATTGGATGCCGAGCGACTGCCGGGGCCGGTCGCGCGCCGCTATCTGGCGCAGCTCTCGCGCCGAAGCTTGCTCAAGGTCGGCGCGAGCGCGCTGGGTGGTCTTGCCCTGACGGTCGCGCTGCCGTCGTTGTCGGAAGCCGCAGGCGAGGAGAGCGCTCCGGCTCTCAACGCGTTCGTCCGCATCGAGCCGGACGGTCGCGTACACCTGACCATCCCCAGCGTCGAGATGGGGCAGGGGATCTACACCGCCATGTCGATGCTGCTGGCGGAGGAGCTCGAGGTCGGACTCGATTCCGTCACGGTCGAACATGCGCCGCCGAACGATGCCCTCTACGCCAATCCGATTCCGATCCTGCGCCAGCAGACCACCGGTGCGTCGGCCTCCATTCGCGGCTTCTGGCGGCCGCTGAGGTTGGCGGGTGCTGCGGCGCGCCTGATGCTGGTCGCAGCAGCGGCGAAACAGTTGAACGTGGCCGCTTCGGCGTGCAGCGTGAGGAACGGTGTCGTCTTCGATCCCTCGGGAACGAAGTCGCTGCCCTATCGTGATCTGCTGCGGTCTGCGGCCTCCGAGAAGCCGCCGGCGCCTGATCAGATCAAGCTCAAGTCGCCCGAACAGTTCAAGTTGATCGGAACGTCGTCAAAGCGGATCGAGGCCTCGGACAAGGTCTCCGGTCGAACCCGGTTCGGCATCGACGTCATCCTGCCCGGCCTGAAAGTTGCGGCGCTCGCGATTTCGCCGGTGATGGGCGGTCGGCCGAAGGACGTGAACAAGGATGCCGCGCTCGCGACGAAGGGCGTACGCGAGGTCGTCACGATCGACCGGGCGGTGGCCATCGTTGCCGACCACATGGGTGCGGCGAAGAAAGGCCTGGCGGCTGCTGCGATCGCATGGGACGACGGCCCCCATGCGTCCGTTGACAGCAGGATGCTGGTCGAGCAGCTCAAGCGGGCCTCCGAAAGTCCCGGCGCCGTGGCGCGGAACGAGGGACATTTCGAAGCGGCGTTCGCCGGTGCCGCGCGGCGCATCGAGATGACCTACGAGCTTCCGTTCCTGGCACATGCGGCCATGGAGCCCATGAACTGCACCGTGCACGTCCGCAAGGATTCTTGCGAGATCTGGGTCGGGACGCAAATTCCGACCGTCTCGCAGGCCGCCGTCGCTGCCTTGCTTGGCATTTCCCAGGACGCCGTGGTCATTCACAACCAGTATATCGGCGGCGGCTTTGGCCGCCGGCTCGAGCCGGATGGCACGCTGCTCGCCGTCGAGATCGGCAAGCAGGTCGACGGTCCTGTCAAAGTGATCTGGAGTCGCGAAGAGGACATCCAGCACGACATCTTCCGTCCCTATTACTACGATCGGATCTCGGCCGGGCTCGATGTCGCGGGACAGCCGGTCGCCTGGCATCATCGGGTGTGCGGCTCTTCGATCATAGCGCGCGCCGTGCCCGCTCTGTTCAAGGACGGTCTCGATTTCGATGCCGTCGAGGGCGCCGCTGAGCCGCCCTATGCCCTGCCCAACATCCTGGTCGACTATGTCCGGGCCGAACCGCCCGGTGTCACGACCGGGTTCTGGCGCGGCGTCGGACCGGCGCACAATGTCTTCGTGGTCGAGAGTTTTGTGGATGAACTCGCCGCCGCGGCAGACAAGGATCCCGTCGACTATCGCAGGACTCTTCTCGGGCACAATCCTCGCGCTCTCGCCGTTCTGAACCTCGCGGCGGAGAAGGCCGGTTGGGGCAAGCCGATGCCCGCTGGAAAGGGCCGAGGCATCGCCGTCCAGTTCGCGTTCGGGAGCTATATGTCGCTCGTGGCCGACGTCGCCGTCGACGACAAGGGCACCGTCAAGGTGGAGCGTATCGTCTGCGCGGTGGATTGCGGCCTGCCGGTCAATCCGCTGATGATCGACGCGCAGGTGCAGAGCGGGACGATATTCGGCCTGACCGCGGCGCTGCGCGGGGCCATCACGTTCAAGGACGGGCGCGTCGAGCAATCCAACTTCGACAGCTATTTGCCGATGCGCATCGAGGAAATCCCACGCATCGAGACATACATCGTGCCGAGCACCGCCGAACCCGGCGGTCTTGGCGAGGCGGCAACCGCCATTGTGGCGCCGGCCGTGACGAATGCGATCTTTGCGGCAAGTGGGCGGCGCGTCAGCCGTTTGCCGATCGAAGCGACATGAGGCGAGGGCGACCAGCGCCAGCCATCTCCTGCCGCGCTGTGTGCGTGTCAGGTGGGGCGGCGCGCGCGCTTTTCCTTTGCAGCGGGCTTCGCGGTCGCGCGGCCTTTGCCCGGAGCCGCGGTCGATGCCTTGGCCGTGCCATCGTCGCCGGCCGCTTCGTCGTCGACCGGCTCGAGCGTCGTCAGCACATCGCGCAGGAGATGGGCGAGCGTCTGCTGCTGCCGGTCGTCGAGACATTCAAGCAGCTGCCGGGCCGTGGCGAAGTGCGGCTGGATCACCTGGTCGACCAAGGCGATCCCCTTCGGCGTGAGCTCCACCAGAACCGAACGGCGGTCGTCTGGCGCGGGACGCCGGACGATCAGGCCGGCTCGCTCAACGCGGTCGAGCCGGTTGGTCATGGCGCCAGAGGTCAAAAGACAGGCCTCGCTGAGCTCCGTCGGCCGCATGCGATAGGGCGCGCCGCGCCGGCGCAGCGACACGATCACGTCGAACGTCTCCCAATTCAATCCGTGAGGTTGGAGCCACAGCTCGAACCGGCGGCGCAGATGCTCGCTGATGCGCCAGATCCGGCCGACGGTCTCAAGGTGCGACACGTTGAGGTTCGGCCATTCGCGTGCCCATTCGCCGGCAAACTTGTCGATTGCGTCCCGCTTCACGTTCGACATTCCTTCATATAAAGTATCTTGATGTGGAGTATCTTTATGTGATACTTCTTGCCCAAGTCATAAAGCAACTGGCCGATGCGCTCAACAGGAGCGCTGCACAACAAGGAGGAAGGCGTGATGCTCACGAGGCGCTCCACCATTCTCGGCCTGCTCGGCACGGCCGCCATCCGACCATCGCGCGCTTTCGCGCAAGGCAGCGCGGCACCCATCAAGATCCGCGTCGCTTCGGTGATCTCGTCGGCCTGGCTTCCGCTCTGGGTCTCGAAGGACAAGGGCCTTTTCCTGGAAAAGGGGCTCGACGTCGAGATCATGACCGTCCAGAACCTCTCCACAACGATCGGCGCGCTCGGCCGTCAGCTCGACATTTCGGGAGCCACCGCGATCGATATCATCAAGGCGGCAGCGGGCGGCCTCGATGTCGCCGGCGTGTGCGGCAACACGCTGGAGACGGCGGCCAACCGGCAGATGCGGCTCATCGCCGGCAGTCAATCAGGCATCACCTCAATCGCCCAGCTGACCGGCAAGACGATCGGCACGCCCTCGATCAACGGTGTCGTCCATATCGCGACCTTGCTCGCGCTCAAGCGGGGCGGGGTGGATCCGAAAAACGTGCGCTTCGTCGAGATGATGTTCCCCAACATGGTGGACCAGCTCAAGGCGCAACGCGTCGACGCGGTCGAGGAAGTCGAGCCCTTCGTCAGCGCGCTCAACAAGGCGGGCCAAAACGACCTCGGCGATCCCATGCTCCAGGTCGGTGATCCCGTGACGCTGACCTGCTGGATGGCGAACGGCACCTGGGCCCGCGCCAATCCCGAGGTGATCGCGCGCTTCGTCGCCGCCCTTGAGGAGGCGCGCGCCTATATCGCAGGCTACGAGGTCGAAGCGCGCGAGATCCTCGCCAAATGGACCCGTCTGCCGAAAGAGGTGATCGAAAGCATCGTGCTGCCGACCTACAGCACGGCTCTGACGGCAAGGCACATCTCGGCGTGGATCGAGGCGATGCGGGAGACCGGGCAACTCTCCGCCGATTTGAACCCATCCAACCTCGTGCTGAAGTGACCCGGGACGACTGGCGGCGATCATGACAACCCAATCCAGTTTTCAGTGTGAGCGCCTTTGCATCGATCTGCCGGGCGCGCCGGGCGTTCGCCGCATCATCGAGGATCTCGATCTCGAGGTCAGACGGGGCGAGTTCGTCTCGATCCTCGGCGGCTCCGGCACCGGAAAGACCACCCTGCTGCGGACGCTGGCCGGGTTGACGCCCTACAGCTCCGGCCGCGCCGTCTACGAGGGACGCGAGGTTCGCTCCCCGGCGCCCGGCATGGCCATGGTGTTCCAGGACTACGGGCACGCTCTATTGATGTGGCGAACCGTGCGGAGAAACGTCGCGCTCGGCGTGGAAGGGCGCCTGCGCGACGCCGAGCTCGACAACAAGGTTCAGAATGCCATCCGCATGGTTGGCCTCGAACGCTTCAGGGATGAATATCCGTGGCGACTGTCGGGCGGCATGCAGCAGCGGGTGCAGATCGCCCGGGCGCTTGCCTTGGAGCCGAGCGCTCTGTTGATGGACGAGCCGTTCGGCGCGCTCGACGCCATGACGAAGGCCTCGCTTCAGGACCAGCTTCTGGCGGTCCAGGCCGAGACCGGCGCGACCGTGCTCTTTGTGACCCACGACATCGAGGAGGCGATCTATCTCAGCGATACGATCATTCTCCTGAAAGGCAGTCCGGCCCACATCGCCCGACGCATCAGTGTCGACCTGCCGCGGCCGCGCGACCAGATCGCGACAAAGGAGCTTCCCGAATATCTGCGGCTGCGTCATCAGCTCTACGAGGCGTTTCGCCATGAGATCCATGCTTAGACGCTTAAGCGGTGCGCTCAACGCACCGGCGTTCGCGACCGCCCTGGTCCTTCTGCTCGCGTGGGAAGTCGGCGTCAGGACGGCTGCGACCCGGTTCGAATTCCTGCCTCCCCCGACCGAGATTGGCCAGGCGCTCTATGGGGCGATCCGCTCCGGCCAGATCATCGCCGATTCCGTGCACACGGTCGCATGCGCCCTGGCCGGGTGGGCCATTGCAAGCGTGCTTGGCGCGGCCATCGGGCTCGCGCTCGCGTTTTCGCCCGTGGTCCATCGCTTCTTCGGCGCGTCCCTCGAGCTGCTCCGGCCCTTGCCGGCCGTTGCGTTCGTTCCGGTCGCGGTCCTGCTGTTCGGCTTCACCTTCACCACGGAAATCGCCGTGATCGTGTTCGCGAGCGTGTGGCCGGTCATCGTCAACGCCGTCGCCGGGGCAAAGGCGATCCACCCGAGGCTGCTCGATACGGCCGCGACGCTGCATCTGACGCGAACAGAGCGGCTCGGCAAGGTCATCCTTCCCGCGGTCTTGCCATCGACCATGGTCGGCGCCCGTGTCGCACTCGGGCTCGCACTCGTCGTCGCTGTCATCGCCGAGATGGTCGGCAATCCGGCCGGGCTCGGCTGGGGGCTGGTGACCGCGCAGGAAGCTCTCCAGCCCGGCCTGATGTTCGGCTATCTCGTTGCGACCGGTGCGCTCGGCGTTCTCCTCAACGCGTGCCTGCGACTGACATTCGCGCGGCTGTTTCCCGGTATTAGGGAGCTTCAGCAATCATGACGGCAACCAACGTGCCCGCACAGGTGGTCGCCGGTGGCAGAGGACGCCGCTGGGTTCTCCATGCGGCGGACAACGCTTGGTCGGCGCTGCAAGGATTGCTGCCGCTGATCGCCTTGCTGTTGCTCTGGCAGATACTGGGCGATCCGCGTTCGCCCTATTTTCCGCCTCCGTCGACATGGGCGGCGGCCCTGATCGACCGGACCAGCGCGGAAGATCTTCTTCCCGCGGTGCTGATGACGTTCCAGTCGGTCGCTGCCGCCCTTGTCCTTGCCACGGCACTGGGCGTCGGCATCGGCGGATTGATCGGCGCCTCGCCGGGTCTGGCGCGTTGTCTCGGCCCGACGCTGGAATTCCTGCGCACCTTGCCGCCACCCACCATCGTGCCGGTGGCGGCCTTGATCATCGGCGTCGATGAAAAGATGAAGCTGTTCGTGATCGTGTTTGCGGCGCTCTGGCCGGTTCTGCTCAACACCACCTCGGGCGTGCGGTCGCTGCATCCGACACTGCTCGAGGCCGCGCGATCCCTACAGCTCGGTGCGATCGCGCAGGTGACCAAGATTTTCCTGCCGGCGCTGCTGCCGTCGATCCTGACGGGCGTGCGCGTCGCCGCGCCGCTGGCGATCATCGTATCGCTGCTGGCGGAGATGCTGACACTGATGCCGGGGCTCGGCGCGCTGCTGCTGATGGCGCAGCGCAACTTCAACGCGGCCGAGGTCTTCGGCCTGCTGGCGGTCGTCGGCTCGTTCGGCTTCATCATCAACGCGGCGCTTGCCGCCTTCGAATCCTGGGCCTTGATGCCTCAGGGTCGGTCCTAGAGGAAACGTATCATGTCCATCGATTTCGAACGGAAGGGCGCCGTCGCCCTTGTCACGATCAACCGGCCCGACGCCATGAATGCCCTCGACGTCGAGCACGATCGCGCGCTCGCCGAAGCCTGGAAAGAGTTCGAGGCGGACGCGAGCTTGCTGGTCGCCGTCCTGACCGGTGCGGGTGGCCGTGCGTTCTGCTCCGGCGGCGATCTGAAGACGTATATGCCGTGGCGCCGCGAGCACGCCCTGCATGGTACGGACAGCACCATCAGTTTCGGCGGCATGACGCTGGTCGACGAGATTACCAAGCCGGTCATCGCGGCGATCCAAGGCCATTGCATCGCGGGCGGGCTTGAACTGGCGATGGCGTGCGACATTCGCGTCTGTACGCCGGATTCGCGGTTTGGCCTCGCCGAGGTGCGGTGGGGGGTGCTGCCGGGCGGCGGTGGCACCCAGCGGCTTCCGCGGCTTGTCCCGATGGGCTGCGCCCTCGAGATGATCCTGACCGGCGAGCCGATCGATGCGCAGCGCGCCGAGCGGATTGGCCTCGTGAACCGCGTGGTCGCGGCCGAGGCGCTGCTCGATACCGCCTTCGCGATGGCCAAGCGCATTGCGGCCAACGGGCCGCTTGCAGTCAGGGCCGCGAAACGGGCCGTTCAGTCCGGATTGGACGGCTCGCTGGAGGAGGGGCTGGTCCTCGAAGGCGCGCTGCAGAAGCAATTGCTCCAATCGGCCGATGCGGAAGAGGGGCTCCGTGCCTTCGCCGAACGACGGCCTCCGGCGTTTGCGACCGCCGCCGCCACACCAACCGAAAAGTAAACGACACCAAAGGAAAGGTACAGTCTCATGTCGACGTCACAGGACAGACCGCGATTTTCGCCGGCCCGCCGCGTCCCGCTCGGACCGAGTGGAGATCTGCTGTTTTTGTCGGGAAGCCTTTGCGTCGATGAGGACGCACGCGACAACATCGAGCTCCAGACCCGCCGGATATTCGAGCGCATCGCTCGCGTACTGGACAGACATGGCGCATCGCTGTCGGATATCGTGAAGACCACGGCCTTTCTGGCCGACCTAGCCGACTATGACGGCTTCAACCGGGCCCGCGTCGAAATATTCATGGACGCCAAGGAGCCGCCGGCCAGCACCGCCATCGGAGCCGGGTCGCTCCTTGGTGTCGGCACGCGCGTGGAGATCGAGACGGTGGCATTCGTGCCGTCGCGCTGACGCACCGAGACCGAGTCAGCATATCCGCCAAGGCCGTTTTCTTGCTGCTGGCTAACTGGACAGGTGGGTGTTGGTCAAGTAGGTCGAAAAGTCTGTTTTCTTTCAACGGGGATTGACTGACACTCTCTCCGCCCCACTGCCTGTCCAATAAACCAGTCGCCGTGCAAGCCGTAGGGCGCATCTTGCACAGCAAAGCTCAAGCCGCTTGAGGGCGGAGCGGGGCGGCTTCGCGATTTGAACGTGCGGAGGGCAGGGGATTATGGACGAGCTTTTCTCTGATTGGCTCCGATCGGACACTTATTGCTGGAGCTAGCTCAAACTTGCTGATGATGGATTGGACCGGGACATCTCGGAAAGTGAAGCACCATCAGCACTTAAGCCGCACCTCGATCGGTCATGTCGTACCAAATGTAGTACTGCTGCTGGTTCGGAACTCCGCGAGCAAGCGTTGTCGCGGGCGGGCGTCTGTCCTCCGGCTATAGCGTAGCGAGGCGTAGCCGAACGCGGCGGCAGTGACATGCGCCTGCGTCACCGCATGCAACGTTCTGCAGCGATCATTTTTGCTCGGAGCTTTAGCCTGCGCATGAGCGTAGGCGCGCAGCGAGTTCAAGAAACTCGCCTGGGGGGCTAAAAAGGAGAGGCGGTGCGGCGCCTAGGTCGTCAAGGCTGCCATTTCTTTTCTGGCGGCTTCGACTCTCGCATCAAGATATTTGGCTAGGTCCAGAAGGTGGATGCCTTTAGCGCATTTCTGGCTTGCTTCCATTCGCACTAGAGGGATCGCTATTTCACCTGCGCTGATCTTCTGCACCAGCTTGGTGGGATTCAGGTGTGAGAAGTAATCCCGGCACACGTCTTCAATCGGGATGATGGCCTTGCCACCGTACTGCGCCATCAAAAGGAATGGAGTGTTCAAGGCCAGATCTCAACCGATAGCTATTCTATCTAGCTTGAGAAGTTTCCGGCTTGTGAGATCTATTTCCATCGTCGGCGGAATTTGGCTTGCCTAGCGTAGTAAAAGGAGCGCTCGGCACGTGCGGCTCTCTGTATCGGCAAGTAGGTGCCGTAGCCGGTAAGGCCGCTCTCAGTCCGAAAAGTATTTGAATGTTTTATGGTGGGCCGGCAGGGCTCGCCCCTGTAACCAGACCGTTATGAGCAGCGGGATAACGATCGCGTCCGTTGTTTTTCCCGCACTTTCGGTCAGATTCGACCGTGTTCGTTGAGCATCGTGGCGGTAGTTTCTGGTGCGAAACTGGTGCGGCTTGTTCGCAAGCGAAATTGAGTTCAGATCGACGAGGGGCCGACCGCTCAACCTTTTACCTGTGGAACAGGAGGTCGGTGGTTCGAGCCCACCCAACTGTACCAGCGAAATCAATAACTTATTCTAGTCTTCGCGCGAAGCCAACGACCGCTAGCTACCATATATGCGGATTCCGATGATCTCGCCCGGGTGTACCGATTTGATCTCGCCCAGGATTCCGAGATGATCTCGCCCACCATTCCGATTTGATGTCGCCCGGGGCGCGAGGCGTTCTGGCTGTCTGGTTTCTGGCATCGGCGAAGCCGCGTGGTCAATCTTGAATCGCGGCTCGAAGGACTTGTTTTTTGCTGCTCCTGCTGTGGGCATGTGGGCAACGCCCTTCGCGTTGTCCAAGCGCAGCGGCATGTCCACAGGGCCACGGGCTCAGGCCTTTCGGCCGGGCTTACGGGTTCGCCGCAGGCTCTCGCCATTGAGATCGATCCGGTGGGCGTTATGGACCAGGCGGTCGAGAACGGCGTCGGCGTAGGTGGGGTCGCCGATTAGCGCGTGCCATTGATCGACGGGAAGCTGGCTGGTGACGATGGTGGAGCGGTGGCCGTAGCGGTCCTCGAGGATCTCCAGGAGGTCGTGGCGGGCCGCGGCGTCGAGCGGCTCGAGGCCCCAGTCGTCGAGGATGAGGAGATCGACGCGGCCGAGCGCGCGCAGCAGGCGGGGGTGGCGGCCGTCACCGCGCGCCAAGGCCAGATCGCTGAACAGTCGCGGGACGCGCTGATAGAGCACGGAGCGATTGTCGCGGCAGGCCTTGTTGCCGAGCGCTGAGGCGAGCCAGCTTTTGCCGACGCCGGAGGGCCCGCAGATCAGCAGGTTGGCGTGGTCATCGATCCAGCGGCCTTCGACCAGCATCGTCAGCAGGCTGCGGTCGAGGCCGCGTGGAGTGCGGTAGTCGATGTCTTCGACGCAGGCCTCCTGGCGCAGCTTGGCGTATTGCAGCCGCTTCGACAGCCGCTTGTCGCGTCGCAATGACGCTTCGCGTTCGAGCAGGAGCGCGAGCCATTCGGCGTGGCCGAGGCTTGCGGCGTCGCCGCCGGCTTCGATGTCGGCGAAGGCCTTGGCCATGCCGTGAAGGCCGAGCGCGTGGAGCTGATCGAGGGTCGGATGGGTAAGCAAGATGAGATCTCCTAATTGTAGTAGCGCGGCCCGCGGATGTTGGGATGAAGGATCGGCGCGTCGTCCGCGGAGCGCTTGGGTGAAGGACGCCGATCGAGATTGTTGGCGAGGATCGATTTGACCGAGCCGTAGGTGCGCGCGCCGATATCGATCGCCCGCATGGCGGCGGCATCGAGCCGCTCGTGCCCGTAGGATCGGGCGAGCCGGATGATGCCGAGACAGGCGCGGAAGCCCTGTTCCGGATGCGCGCGCTCGTCGAGGATCAGGTCGCACAGCGCCGCGGTCGCCGGCCCGATCGAGGCTGCGTCCTTGCGGATGCGCTCGATGGTCCAGCCGGCGTAGCGCCGATGACTGGATGCCATGTGCTCCGGCACGGTCGTGTGCTTGTGGTTGCCGCTCATGCGCTGATGCGCGGCGATCCGCTCACCCTTGTGGAATATCTCGACGGTGCGGGCCGTGAAGCGCACCTCGACCTCGGCGCGGACGAAGCGATGCGGAACGCTGTAATAATGCGCCTCGATCTCGACGTGATAATCGATGCTGACCCGGCAGATCCGCCACTCAGCGAACACGTAAGGGCTCTCCGGCAAGGCCTGGAGTGCCGGCCGGTCGATCTCCTCCAGCAGCTTGCGGCGAGTGACGCCGAGCCGCCGGATCGGCCGCTCCTCGTTGAGCCGGGTCATTAACTCGGCGATCGCCGCGTTGACCTCGGCGAGGCTGTGGAAGATCCGGTGGCGCAGCCGTCCGAGCAGCCAGCGCTCGACCATGAGGACCGCCTGCTCGACCTTGGCCTTGTCCCGTGGCCGTCGCGGCCTCGCCGGCAGAATGGCGGTGCCGTAATGCGCCGCCATATCGGCGTAGCTGCGGTTGATCTGCGGATCGTAGAGGCAGGCCTTGATCACCGCGACCTTGGTGTTGTCCGGCACCAGCAGTGCCGGCACGCCGCCGATCGCCTCGAAGGCGCCGACGTGCCCGCTGATCCAGTCGGCGAGGCCCTGCGTCCAGGTCGCCTGCGCGTAGGTGAAGCTCGATGCGCCGAGCACTGCGACGAAGATCTGCGCGGTGCGCCGTTCGCCGGTGAACCGGTCGATCACCACCGGCACGCCGTCGCCGGCATAGTCGACGAACAGCTTGTCGCCGGCCGCATGCGACTGGCGCATCGTCACCGACAGCCGGCCTTCCCAGGCCCGGTAGAGCTCGCAGAACCGCGAATAGCGATACCCGCCGGGTTCGCCCGCGATGTACTCCTCCCACACAATCGACAGCGTCACGTGCTTGCGCTTGAGCTCGCGATGCACCGCCGCCCAGTCCGGCTCGGCCTGCCGCCGATGGCCCCGCCGGGTGCCCGGACCGGCTCCGGCGCTGGCGAACAGCCGGGCCTCCAGCACCGTGTCGGTGACGTCGTCTGGCAACGGCCAGGTCAGCCCCGCCGCCTCGAACCGGCGGATCGTCAACCGCACCGTCGAAGGCGCCGTCCCCAACCGCCGCGCAATCTCGCGGGTCGGCATCCCGGCCGACTTCAATCTGATCACTTCGCGCACGTGGCGCATCGCAAGCCTCTCCGTCGGCATCCAGGTCCCCCTTCGCAAAGCCGAAAGGCGGGACCGTATCGGAGCCAGAAGAGGCCTCGTCACCCCGGGCGACATCATCCCGGAATGGTGGGCGAGATCATCTCGGAATGGTGGGCGACATCAAATCGGAACGGTGGGCGAGATCATTCCGGAAAGGTGGGCGACATCGAGCGGAATCAGCAACCATATAGCTACTGCAGCGAGGGAAACGCGGTCTTGTTCTAAAAGCAGCCATTCTTATGACGGTCACAGGTTCGAGTACCGTTTGCGACATCGCTCAACCTGATGAAATTGCTCCCGAGTCCTTGCGCGATTCGCGGTGTGATAACGTGGGAACGCAAGTCTGTCTCGACGACCGACGGCAAGCGAACCGCCGTCGTACCGGCTGATCGCGGCGGCATGTCAAGGTCAGCGTCCACCCGGTTCGCAATGCACTATCGGTAGCGAGCCAAAGACGCTCATGAAAAAGCAAGCCAGGCGAAAAAGATCGTGAGTTTCTTCGAGCGTTTAAAGACAGAAGCATCCGCTGAGTGGCGGGCCTACACCGAGCATCCCTTCACGAACGGATTGGCAGACGGCTCGCTCCCCGAAGCGGCGTTTCGTCACTACCTCGTTCAGGATTACCTGTTCCTCATCGAGTTTGCTCGCGCCTACGCGCTCTCGGTCTACAAATCGCCCAAGCTTGCCGACATGCGTGAAGCAGCAGCCGGCCTCTCGGCAATCCTTGATGTCGAGATGAACCTTCATGTGAAGATCTGTGCCGGTTGGGGTCTATCCCGGAGCGACCTTGAACAAACCCCTCCGGCGATCGAGATGCTGGCCTACACACGCTACGTGCTCGACGCTGGAATGCGCGGCGATCTGCTGGCACTCAAGGTGGCGCTTGCCCCCTGCGTGATCGGGTACGCGGAGATCGCAACGCGGCTTGCCTCGCGACCCGATGCGGACGCTGCGACGAACCCCTATCGCGTTTGGATCGCCGAGTATGCCGGCGTGCCATACCAGGAGGTCGCGGCGAAAGCGCGGGCGCACCTGGAGTGTCTCGCCGATCTCTACACCACGCCGGCCCGCGAGGCAGAGCTGATTGCGATCTTCAAGGAAGCCACCCGACTCGAGGCAGACTTCTGGGAGATGGGCTGGCGCGCGGGCCAGCGTGTTGAATAGCCCTTTGGCAATCGTCAGGCTCATAACCTGAATGGTCATAGGTTCAAATCCTATCCCCGCAACCATCTCAAATTGCGAGACCCCAGCCCTAGAGGCTGGGGTTTTCGTCTTGAGAACGACCGCCAGGATTCCGGCCAGGTCACCTCGGACATCGATCTTCAGTTCCCCGTCCCCGGGAGTGAGGATGATCTCCCTCACAAGAGAACGCAGAACCTCTCCGGCTTTCAGCCGGGTTGCCTCAGTATCAGCCTTCAGCGCCTCATGCAGAGCGCTGACCTGTTCTCGATAGAAACTTGCCATCTCGGGGTGCAGCAGGGGGGCGGTTCTTCCGCGTCAACCAATGCTTGCTCGAGTTCGGCCCTGCGGCTCTCAAGCTGAACCATCTTTGTGTTGATCTTATCTGCAGCGCCACCTTTGAGGATCAAGTTCAGCAGGGTATCGAGTTCGCGCTCTATCCGTTTGATCTCGGAGCGAGTCGCCTCGATCGACGCCGAGCCTTCCATCCGAAGACGGTTCATCTCGCGTGTGAATTCTTCGCAGAATTCCTTGAACAGAGCCGGGTCCATTAGGTGGCATCGTAGCGCGTTCGGGACGCGTGCCTCCAGTTGCTCGCGTTGAACTCCTCCGAATATCGCAGGTTCCCTTATTTCTTGCCGTCGAACAGCCCATGAGGTCGGCCGAGATCATAGCGTATCCGCCACCGCAGCATGCACATTTTATCAACCCCGAGAATAGGTATTTCGGGCGGCGGCGGTCGCGGAAGCTATTTTGCACCTCGGTGCCATCGTCCTCGCGCTTTGTCTTTATGGCAGCTTGTCGCGCCTTTGCGGCGTTCCAGAGCCCGTCATCCACGATGCGCAACTCTGTTACTTCTTGAATGATCCATTCGGCTGCTGGGTTCGGACGCGCCTGACGCTTGCCAGTTTCGGGATCTTTGATGAACCGCTGTCGATTCCAAACGATCCGGCCGATATACATCTCGTTGTTCAAGATGCCGTTGCCACGCTTGGTGTTGCCATTGATAGTACTGAAGCCCCAATCGCCGCCGCCGGGTGCCGCGATGCCATCCCTATTTAGCTCAACTGCGATCCGCTTCGCCGACTTGCCAACGACATAGTCGCGAAAGATGCGGCGCACTACCTCAGCTTCTTCAGAATTAATCGTGCGATCGCCACGTATCGGCTCGCCGCTTTCATTGAATTGCTTCACAACATCATAGCCGTAGGAGTTGCCATCGCCAGATTTGCCAAGCGCGACGCGTCCGCGTTCGACGGTCCGAATTCATGATGCCGGTCGTTGGCAGAAAAGGTCACGGCAGCCACCGGACCGCGATAATCATGAATTGGAACCGTGAATCCGTGGCGAATACCAAATTTGGCTGCCGCCTCAAATAATTCCCGCTCCGCCTTCGATCGAGTCATCGAGTCTATTTCGAGACCCCATTCGAAAGGTTCAGGATGACCGAGCGCCCGAGTGATTACGGGGTCGAAGCGCTCGTAGTGGCTTTTCAAATATTGCGACGTCCAAGCCGAGGGATAGTTCGAAATGAGGTGCGCCGCGGCGCTTGGGCGCTGCGGCACCGAAAGATATGCGAAACAGGAAAGGCCCAGCGCCGTCGTAACCTCATCCATGATCTCATGAAGTTCATCCGGACTTGGAGAGCTTGATAGTCGGTCGACAAACCTTTGGAAGATTCGATGCATGCTTGTACCGGCTAGTTGAACTCAACACTCGATCCATGGAGAAAAGCTCCACCGTTTGAAGGCTGAGCTCTGACAGTTCTCTGCACAATCACGCATTTTTGGGGGCCGGCAGTTCAGAACGTAATCTCCTTGAAGCGTCGAGTTTGGTTCGTTAACGCCACTTCAGTGGGAAGGCGTTCCATAGAGCTTGCTCCATAAAAGCCATGGCAATGCTTTGCTTTTTGGAGAACGTACTGGGCATCGTCGGGCCCTGAGATGGGACCTCCGTGGCAGAGAATAATAATGTCATGGCGGACTGATTTTGCTGCGGCGGACCACTGGTCCACGTCGCGTACGCAGTCATCCAAGGTGCGAGCTGTCTCTGCTCCAATGGATCCTCCGGTCGTAAGCCCCATATGGCATACGATAATGTCTGCCCCAGCCTTAGTCATTGCGATCGCATCCTCGGCGGAGAAGACATACGGAGTTGTCAACAGGCCACGTTCATGGGCCTTTGCAATCATCTCAACCTCAAGGCGGTAACTCATTCCCGTCTCTTCCAGGTTCGCGCGGAAGGTGCCGTCAATAAGTCCAACCGTGGGAAAGTTCTGAACTCCGGCGAACCCGAGCTCAATCAGTTCAGTCAGAAAATGATCGAGAATCACAAAGGGATCAGTACCGTTGACGCCCGCGAGAACTGGCGTGTGTTTTACCGCCGGTAGTACCTCGGTCGCCATTTCTTTAACAATGTTGTTTGCATTTCCATAAGCCATTAGACCGGCTAACGATCCGCGCCCCGCCATGCGATAGCGGCCAGAGTTGTAGATCACGATAAGATCGATTCCACCGGCTTCTTCACACTTGGCCGAGAGGCCCGTGCCAGCACCACCGCCAACAATTGGACGACGTTCGGCAATCATCTTTCGAAGTCTCGTCAAGATCTGGTCGCGTTTGTTTGACTGCCTAATCATTGTACTTATGAAATCTCCCGGAAGTTGCTGACAACTGCGGCCGCGAATTGCGGGTCGTTGATGTGGTAGGGCAGCTTGATAAGTTTGCGTCGCTTGGTATTTTGGAAGTCTTTCTCGATCGCCGAAAACAAAGCGCTATCAGCATCCGGATCGTGAAATGATTTGCCTGGAGCGTCTATGGCAGAAATACCTCCGAGTGGTAGCAAGAAGCGAACCAACCCTTCGCACTTGTTTAAGCGCGACGCGATCCAAGAGCCAACTGCACGGTTCTCGTCTACCGTCGTTCGCATAAGCGTCACTTGGGCATTGTGAACATATAAATTGCGCGACTTGAAAGGCCTGGGGACCGTATCGATTGCGCCGAAGTTTATCATGTCAAGTGCGCCGACCGACCCGACGTAGGGAAGCTTCGTGCGCTGCACGGCACCAAATCGATCGCTAGTGCAGGGGAAAACGCCTCCGAAAAGAAAGTCGGCCACTTCTGTGGTGGTAATGTCAATCAAGCCCGCAAGAAGACCGGAGTCAGCCAACTTTTCCATTGAGCGACCGCCGACACCAGTTGCGTGAAACACGAAACATTCAAATTCAGACTCTAATGACTCACGCACGGAATTGACGCACATCGTTGTGACGCCAAACATTGTCATTCCAACGCCGGGTTTGTCTGCGGCTTGTCGGGCAATTGGATTTTTTACCATTCCTGCAATTGCATTTGCGGCGTTGCCGATAACCTGCCGGCTGATGGCGTTCAATCCGGCGACATCCGTCACCGAATACATCATGGCAATGTCGTTCGGCCCCACGTAGCTCGAGACGTCACCGGAAGCCACGGTCGACACCATCATTTTTGGGACACCGATGGGCAACTCCCTCATGGCCTGAGTGATAAGAGCCGTGCCCCCCGAACCGCCAAGTCCGAGGACAGCGCCGACATCGGACCGCTGCGCAAGAAAACGAGCTAATGCCTCCGCCATCCCCGCAATCGCTTTGCCGCGGTCATCAACGCCGAGCACGGCTGCAGCTCCATTCAGATGGAAGGCTGCAATAGTTTCCGCTGTGAAATCTGCTGAAGCCTTAGACCTAATTCCTACGTCCACCAGGGCAACTGGCGCGCCCGAAGCCGCAACTGTGTCCCGCGCGTATGTGGTTTCGACCGCTTTAGTGTCGAGCGTCCCGATTACGTAAGCCCTCATTCGAACTCTCCCGGGTTCTTGCCTCTATTTTTGTATATCCAGTAAGAAAATACTGGTATACAATTATAATCAGAGTATGCATAATGGCATTACAGTACAATTACAAGGCGGGAAAATTGTCGAATTTCAAGAACGTCACGCTTCGGGAGCGGATCTACGACGAGGTCGTTCAGATGATCTTGAACCGAGAGTTGGCGCCGGGTGCGCAAATCGATGAACGAGCGCTGTCTGAAAAGCTCTCGGTTAGCCGCACTCCCTTCCGGGAGGCGCTTGGAACGTTGGCCAACGAAGGTCTCATCGAGACGAGGCCCTATCGCGGGACGTTCGTACGCGAGCTCGCGCCCAAACAGATCAATGACCTCTATGAGGTCAGAAAGAACTTGGAGGGGCTCGCCGTACGACTTGCTGTGCCCCGGCTCACTGACGGGCAAATCGATGTGATCGAGGACATCCTAGACAATGCAGTTGCGGCTTTGCGTCGCGGCGACATGGCTGCCTATGCCACGCTCGATCAACAATTCCATGAAACCTTTCCACGCGTGGCAGACAATGAAACGCTCAGCAACACGCTGGGGCGGCTAAGTCGACAGATTCAGCTTTGTCGTGTCTTTGCGAACAAAGAGCCGGATGTTGCAGAGCGGACTGCGACGGAACGCACGGCGATCTTGAACGCCTTGAGGGCGAGAGATGCTGACCATGCTGCGTTTCTGATGACTCAGCATATCGCTGGCGTGCAGCGCTCAGTGATGTCGATGCTTTCAGTGCAATCAGAGGGTGTGAAGAGCGGAAGCGTGAAGCGAATTATAGCCAGCTAGCTCGGCCTGCGCGCTGGGATGAGTTGATTTTCGAAAAGCACCAAACAACTTCGTTACGGATTCAAAATGACAAAAGAAAACTATGTCCGCTCCACAGCAACGACGCCTCCCTCTCCAACAGACTGGGGTCAGCTAATCTGGCTAATTGGCCAGGCCGAAACTCCCGGAGCGCAGCAGACATTCGGGGTCGTAACGATTACTCCGGGGCACCGAAATCCACTTCATTCTCATCCAAACTGCGAGGAGCTGCTCTACGTCGTGTCGGGAGAATGCGATCACAAGCTTGGCGACGACATGCTTCGTCTTAAGCCAGGGGACGTCATACGAATTCCTAAGGGCGTTCGTCACTGGGCTAAATGCACAAGCAAGCAGCCTCTGACAGCCGTGATCTCTTTTTCTTCTGCGGATCGGCGGACGGACAACCATGAAGGGAAGGGCGAGTCCTAAGCCAAACATCTCACGAATAACAGTCTCACTATAACTAGGGATAATAGTTCTTATGCGTTCTCAGCTTACGATGCTCAATTCGATGGCGAGTGAAGATTTTCTGACCGCTCTCGCGCGTCATCATGAGTGGGGCCTGAAATGGCTTGATCTGCGAGATGCAATTTTTGGTCATAAGATCGCAACCCTTGATGTGCTGACTGCAACCAAGGCAAGCAAAGAGATTGAAAAGAATAACCTCTCAGTATTCTGCCTCTCCAGCAGCGTCTTTTTTGAAAAGATTGAAGAGGGGCTTGCTGTCTTCAAAGAAAAGCACCTCGGCAAGCTCGATGAAATAATCAAGGTCGCAAAAATACTTAAGCCAACCTACGTTCGGTTGATTGCCGCACAGTTGCCGTCGCGAGAGCTGGGGCAGGACTCTATCAAGCTTATTCGCGCCAAGTACCCTTGGCTGATTGATGTTTACCGAGAGGCGATTGATCGCCTGACGGACGCCGGACTCCGCCCCACAATTGAAAACGAAGCTTTCGCCTGTTTCCTTTCCGAGCCCGGAGAGTTTTTAGATTTCTTTGATTGGCTCGACCGCAAGAAAAGCGTCGGTCTTACGTGGGATGTCCAAAATCAATGGGCTACCGGTTCGTATCCAGATTTACCTACTTATCAGAAGCTAAAGCACTTGATTCAATATTATCACGTAAAAGGCGGGCAAGCGGACGAAAGCGGCCGAAAGCTAAAATGGAATGTCGCGCTCGAGGATGCCAGCTGGCCCGTCGTTGAAATTACGCGGCAAGTTGTAGCCGACGGTGTTTCTCCTGTCATTTGCCTTAATCCGGCGCAGCACGGCGAGCAGAAGCCAGGCTACGACTATAATGACTTGGTCAAGCGAGATATCGATTTTCTCCGCCGCTCCGTGCCAGGCATCGAGTGACGTGATGGAGATGCTTTCGTTCAATTCCTCTGCTTTGTCGTTGCGCTTTATCTCGGTGCTTTGGGAGTACCGTTCGGAGATGAGCTGCTTTGACTTGTTGAGTGGACGCGCTGGTGAAGAGAAAAAGTTGGCCTTTGATCCCCGGGCAAGCGCCGACTCATGAGCAAAGATCTTGTCATTGAGCGAGTCTCAAAGCGCTACGGAAAGCATCAAGCTCTCGATGACGTCTCTCTAACGGTTGAGCAGGGGCAGTTTCTCACTCTTCTGGGTCCGTCGGGTTCCGGCAAGACAACGCTTCTGCTGATGATAGCCGGTTTTGTGGAGCCAGATGCTGGGGTCATTAGTCTCGGCGGTCGTGTGCTGAATCAGATTCTACCAGAGCGGCGCAACTTCGGAATTGTGTTCCAGGGTTATGCTCTGTTTCCGCACTTGAGTGTTGCCGACAACGTTGGATTTTCGATGGCGGTTCGTCGCCATCCGAGAACTGAAATCGCGGCAAAGGTACGCTCGGCGCTTGATATGGTTCAGCTCGGTCATCTTGCAGACCGGCTACCCAGGCAACTGTCCGGTGGGCAGCAACAGCGAGTGGCTCTTGCGCGAGCCTTAGCGTTCTCGCCAGAGCTAATCCTGTTAGACGAACCACTGAGCGCGCTCGACAAAAAGCTCAGGACTGATTTACAGAAAGAATTGCGTGCCCTTCATGATCGGTTGGGCGTTACCTTCGTTTGCGTAACTCATGATCAAGATGAAGCCCTATCGATGTCTGATCGTGTGGCGATCCTGCGCGACGGTACCCTTGTCCAAACCGGCAGCCCAGCGGACCTTTATCACAAGCCGCAAAGCCGATTTGCCGCAAGTTTTCTGGGATCAAGCAACTTCATTGATGCGACAGTGGTCTCGGCCGGCGCTGACGGAATAAAATATCGTTATAGTGACTCCGCGATCTTTTTGCAGACCGAAGGGTGCTCAGCGTCAGGTCGAACGCCAATTGCGGGCGACAAGATCACGATTTCGCTCCGGCCAGAGAAAATCATTCTTAGCTCCGCTCGCAACGACGGCGTTGCTAATAGCGTTCGAGCACATGTGACTGACGTCGGCTTTAACGGCGCTCGGCTTGATGTCTCAGTTCAGCCTGACGGTCTTCCCGAGCTTCAAACGACCATGACCACGTGGCAACCCTCCGTGGATGCTTCGGTAGGTGCAGAGCTCTGGGTCTCGTGGGATGCGTCCGCTTCGCAAAGAGTGACTGATGAGTGAAACCGTCGCCTCTTTAGTTCAGATGGCCGAGCCCTATGGTCGACGTGTGCCTTATGGGTCTGCCTATTGGCTGATTCTACCTGCAACGCTGTTCTTGGCCGCTTGCTACTATTATCCTCTTATTCGCGTAGTCTGGATAAGCTTTAGCGAGCCGACTATTGGCATTCAGAATTACGAACAGCTTATTACGTCAGCATCGATTCATCGCGTCGTTACAACAACGCTCCGTATTTGTGTGTTGTGCACATCGGCCTGCGTCGTTCTCGGCTACATTGTTTCCTACGTGTTATTGCGTGCGGGACCCACGAAGCGGCGCGTTATGTTGTTGTGCGTTCTCTTGCCGCTCTGGATATCAGGGCTCGTGCGAGCTTTTGCCTGGGTAACTCTTCTTCGAAACGAGGGTTTCATAAATTCAACCCTGATGTGGGTGGGCTTGATTAGTAGACCCCTTGACCTCGTTTGGAATGAAGTTGGTGTTGTCATTGGCATGACGCACTACATGCTGCCTTTTGCTATTTTGCCACTTTACGCGAGTATGCTTGAGATTGACCAACGCATACTTATGGCTGCCCAAAGTCTCGGCGCGTCAAAAAGCCAAGTATTCTTGCGAATATTCTTTCCACTGAGCGTTCCTGGTGTTGCTGCGGCTGGAGTGTTGGTTTTTGTCTACTCGATTGGCTTTTTCATCACGCCCGCAATTTTGGGCGGCGGAAAAACATTGATGATCGCAGAGTACGTCCGTCTTCAAATCGTAGAGTTGCTACGCTGGGGGATCGGTACAATGTTGTCAGTCACGGTAGGCGTTTCGGTCCTAATCATCTGGGGAATTGCAGTTAAACTTATAGGTACCCAACGCATGTTTGGGCGGGCCTCACTATGAGCAAAGCTCTTTCGCTTCGCTCAATTTCGTTTAGCGGTCCTATCGCTTGGATCTTGCTGGCCTTCCTCGTTCTGCCCATCTTGGTTATCCCTCCAGCTTCACTTACGGATCAATCCTACCTTTCGTTGCCGAAGGATCACCTATCCATTGATCATTACGCGAGGCTTTTCCATAGCCCTGTATGGATTCAAGCATTCTTTCAAAGTTCGGTGATTGGGCTTTCTTCGGCATTATTTGCGGTACTGCTCGGAGTTTCCTGCACGATAGGTTGCTGGCGGTTGGGGAACACGGTTTCAATAGTTATTCGTGCACTACTTATATTGCCGATGATAATCCCGAGCATCGTTTACGCGCTGGGCATCTCGCGGCTCTGGGTGCAGGTAAATCTCTTCGATACCATGCCGGGCGTGATTTTAGCTCACACCGTCACGGGAATGCCTTACGTTGTCATGACAACGTCTGCTGCACTCGCTGGCTTTGACCCTGCTTTGGAGCGAGCGGCGCGCAGTCTCGGTGCATCGTCAATGCAAAGCCTCATCCGAGTTGTGCTGCCAAACATCAAGACTGGTATCGTATCAGGAGCAATATTTGCATTCATGCACTCGTGGGATGAGCTAGTCGTTGTTCTGTTCACCGCGAGCCGTCAGATCGTAACGGTGCCACGCATGATTTACGACGGCATCAACGAACAGCTTGACCCAATCATCGCATCTGTGGCCACAGCGCTCATCCTTATCTCGATCATGCTTCTATGCATCAATTTGGTTTTGACCGGAGCATCGGCGCGCCGCCGGGAATCAGTGTCGTAATCCCAACCCCTCCGGACGTGCTCGCGCCGTTCGGGTTTGAAGAAGGAATCTAACATGCACCGAGACTCTGTCGAAAAGAAAGGCGAAACGCTTGATAACCCGACGCTTGATCAGGACGCGCTCGTGGACCGCCGTCAGGTTCTATCGTTTGTTGGAGGAGCAATCGCTCTTCCGTTTATTCAAACTCGTACGCAGGCCGCCGAGGGTCAATTTGTTTTGGGAGGTTGGGGCGGTGCTGGCGCAGCGGCCATGCTCAAGGCTTGGGGAGAGCCTTTCGAGAATGGATCGGGCCTAAAGTTTGCGATGGACGGAAGCGGTCCGACCAGCGGTAAAGTGCGAGCAATGGTTGATGCAGGCAAGACTGTTTGGGATGTTTGCGACGCAAGCATTGGCGCCGCATTCGCTCTGGGTGAAGCAGGTTATCTTGAGGCTATCGACTACGAAATCATTGATCGCAATTTAGTGCGGCCGGACATGGCTTATAAATACGCCATCGCCAATTACATATTTTCGTACAGCATGACTGTCGACACGTCTCGCTTCGGCCCAAACCAGCCAAAAAACTGGGTTGATTTTTGGAACGTAAAGGACTTTCCGGGAAAGCGAGTGCTTCGTGCGTCGTGCATCGGACAGCTCGAAGGGGCGCTAATGGCAGATGGCGTACCAGCAGACAAAATCTATCCTATCGATGTGAAGCGCGCGCTAAACAAAATTCGCGAGATTAAAGAACACGCAATATTCTGGAAAAATAGCGCTCAATCTGAAGATCTGTTCCGGAACAAGGAAGTAGTGTTGGGCAATATCTGGCAAACTAGTTCGCTCGCACTGCGCAGGGAGTTTGGTGATAAGATCACCTTCTCATTTGATAACTCCGTTGTAGCGCCTGCTGTCTGGATGGTCCCGAAGGGTAACCCCGCCGGCAAGAAGGTTGCGATGGAGTTCATCAAGCTTGCTCTGCAGCCAGAAGGACAAAAAGAGTTCTTCCTTCGCAGAATTGGAAACAGCCCAAGTAACCCGGCCACATCAGCGCTTATCCCGGACGAATTTAAGAAGGACGACCCAGGGCAGCCGGCGAATTACGCTCGGCAGGTACACCTTAATGCCGAATGGTACGGCAAGTATCTGAATGAAGTCGAAGCACAATACATCGATATTATTTCGTCGTGATGTCGCGTCGTACTTCTTAGAGCATTTTAGATGCTTCAATGTCACAAGAGTTTGCGATCGCACGCAAGCGTTCGGCAGTAGGAGAGGTCAGTGTATCAGCGAGATTATAAGACGAAGGTAAGGATCGGAGTCGTTGGTTTGGGTTCTCATTCTTACCGAAACATTCTTCCAACATTGACCTTTCTGCCCGTTGAGTTGATGGCGGTCGCGGATATCGCCGAAGACGTAGCGAAAGTCACTGCGCGGCAATACGGTGTCCGTGCGTACACAAGCGCGACGGAGATGTATGCTAAAGAGGAGTTGGACGCGGTCTTGTTGTGTGTATCGCCGAATATGCACCCGAAGCTTGCCATAGAAGCTTTTGAAGCTGGACTTCATGTCTGGATGGAGAAGCCAGCAGGGGCCAGCGTTGCAGACGTCAAGAAAATGATCGCTTCTCGAGCAGACCGTATCTGTGTGGTTGGGCTGAAAAAAGCGTTCATGCCTGCGACCAGAAAAGCAGTGGAACTTCTTTCGGAGGAAATTAAAGGGCCCATACGATCGGGTCTTGCAGTCTATCCGATGTCCATTCCGGCAGATGGTAAGAAAGTGCTGGAAGAAGGAAGGTTCACGCGTTGGCTTGCCGACAGCTGTCATCCCTTATCGATGCTTGTCACGATGGGAGGAGAGGTCGAGGGAGTTACAGTGCACCGCGGCCCGGAGGATGTTGGCGGCGTTTGCCTTCTTCATCACGTTAACGGTGCACTAAGCACCTTTATTCTGGCTGATGGCATACCAAAATTTCAACCATTCGAGCGCTATCTGTTCATCGCCAACGACCGAAGCATTGAGATCGACAATTCTCGTAAAGTCGTATTCCAACGCGGGATTCCATTTGCGTACGGCACAGGTACATCCTTCGCGCCGCCTGGCAGAGAGTCTGGTGCCATCGTCTGGGAATGTCAGGATTCAATGAATACATTGGAGAATAAAGCTGTGTTTTCGCAGGGCTTATCCTTCTCAATCCAGCATTTCCTCGACTCGGTAATTAACATGCAGGTTGCCGCAATCGGGACGTTGGAATTTGCGCTTCACCTGACGCAAATCTACGAAGCTGCTCTGCTTTCATCGGGCGATAAAGTCACGCTCGAAAGCTTGTAATTGGCGTTGAACGTCAACAAAGGAAGAGAACTCGCATCTTTCAGTGATCGAGATCACCTTGGCGATTTCGGATCAGTCTTTCAGTCACCAACCGGGTTAAAGGATATCCGACCGTATTGTGTTGATTGAGGATACGCGCGAGTCGGAATGCGAGGCCCGCAGTCGCGTGGTGCTGCGCACCTAGGAAGGCGCGGCAACTCTTCCGGATTTGGCACGTTCCTCACTCCACGTTCGCCCCGATCGCATTTCGATCCGTGAGTTACGTGGCGCCGAGGCGCTCGGCCTCCTCAAAGCCTGAGGCACAGGATCCAGCAATAGCGCGCACAGCTCGTAATCCGGCCAGCATAATCCGCGTTTGCAATGAGAAAGGGGTTAACCGCCGGCTCGGCCTCGCCTGCAGCGTCCGCGACGCTTAGGCGCAGCCAAACTACCGCTGCAAGATTTCGTATTTTCCCTCAACTGGCTTCACCACTATACCAGTTATACTAATGCACGGGCGGCGGGGTCGCCCCAACAGTTCCTTCAGAACCGACATAGGGCGAACAATGTCAGTTGAAAAGATAGACACGCTCGTCGTCGGTGCCGGCCAGGCGGGGTTGGCCATGAGTGAGCATCTGAGCCAGTCGGGCGTGCCTCATATTGTCCTTGAGCGGCATCGGATCGCCGAACGCTGGCGCTCAGAACGGTGGGACTCGCTGGTGGCGAACGGCCCGGCTTGGCACGATCGTTTTCCGGGCCTCGAGTTTTCCGATGTCGACCGGCATGTCGGTCCGAACGATTTCGCGCCCAAGGAAACGGTGGCGGACTATTTCGTCGCGTATTCCAAGAAGATCGCGGCGCCTATCCGTTGCGGTGTCGAAGTCCTGAAGCTCGAAAAAAATGTCGGCCGTCCCGGTTTCTGCGTCGAAACCTCCGCAGGCGTGATTGAGGCCAACAGCGTCGTCGCCGCGACCGGCCCCTTCCAGCGCCCCATCATTCCTGAGGTGGTTCCTCCGAAGGCCGGAATACTGCAAATGCACTCCACCGGTTACCGCAATCCGGGCCAGTTGCCCCACGGGGCGGTTCTGGTAGTGGGATCGGGCTCTTCAGGTACCCAGATCGCGGCAGAACTGCTGGAATCCGGAAAGCGCGTCTACCTCTCGGTCGGGCCGCACGATCGTCCGCCGCGAGCCTATCGCGGCCGTGATTTCTGCTGGTGGCTCGGCGTTCTCGGCAAATGGGATGCCGCAGCCCAGGAAGCCGGCAGGGAACACGTGACGATCGCCGTGAGCGGGGCACGCGGCGGCCATACGATCGACTTTCGGCGTCTTGCCGCGAAGGGAATGATCCTGGTCGGGCGGACGGAAGCCCACGCCAATGGCGTGATCAGCTTCGCGCCGGACCTCGTTGAGAATCTCGAACGTGGCGATGCGAATCATCGCTCTCTGCTGGACGAAGCCGACGCATATGTCGCCCGCAACGGTCTCGATCTCCCGGAAGAGGCGGAGGCCCGGGCCACCGTGCCGGATTCAGATTGCGTGACCGATCCCATCCTCGCACTCGATCTGAAAGAAGCTGAGATCACCGCCATTATTTGGGCGACGGGGTTCGTCGCAGACTACAACTGGATGAAGATCGATATTTTCAACGAGAATGACAGGCCGAGGCATCAGCGCGGCGTCTCGGCGGAGCCAGGCATATATTTTCTCGGCCTGCCCTGGCAGTCGCGGCGTGGCTCCAGCTTCATCTGGGGCGTGTGGCACGATGCCAAGTATTTGGCGGATCAGATCGCCACTCAGCGCAAGTATATCAATTATCACGTCGCGGCACAGTCCCAGGTCGAGATTGCATAGCTGACGCGAACGCAGGCCACAGTCCGATCGCCTGCGAACCTAATCCGATGGAGGCCGAAGTGGCACATACCCGCATTCGCAAGTTCAATACCAAAGAGACCCATCCGGAGCAGAACCTCAACAACGATCTGGCCCAGGCCGTGGTGACCCAGGGCGGCAAGATCGTCTGGCTGCGCGGCCAATGTCCGCAAAATCTCGACGACGCCGCCAACATCGACAGTCATGATCCGGTCGAACAGACCCACAAGGTCATGCAGAATATCAAGCAACTCATCGAAGAAGCCGGCGGCAAGATGGAGCATCTGGTCAAGGTCGTCGTCTACCTGACGGATATACGCCACCGCGAAGCCGTGTATCGCACGATAGGCGAGTACATCAAAGGCGTGCACCCGGTCTCGACCGGACTGGTGGTGCAAGCGCTGGCCCGGCCGGAATGGCTGGTCGAAATCGACGGCACCGCGGTCATTCCGGAGTGATCCAATGACCTTCTCGCTGGTGGCCCGGTGCTCTCGAACCGGCATGTTCGGTATCGCGATCTCCTCGTCTTCGCCCGCGGTTGCCGCGCGGTGTTCCTACGCCCGCGCGCGCGTCGGAGCCGTCGCATCCCAGAACGTCACGGACCCCACCCTTGGGCCGTTGGCGCTCGACCTGATGGAGCGCGGCGCAAGCGCCGGTGAGGCGATCGCCGAAATCAGGAAGCGCGGCAAATTCATTGAGTACCGGCAGGTGCTGGCGGTTGATGGCAACGGGATGACCGCCATTCATTCCGGACCGAAATCCCTCGGCATCTGGACCGACGCTCAGGCAGAGAACGTCGCCTCGGGCGGCAATCTTCTCGCCAATGACGGCGTTCCGCAAGCTATTGTGGACGCGTTTCTAGCGAGTTCGGGCCATCTGGGCGACAGGCTGATCGTCGCGATGCGCGCAGGCCTTGCTGCCGGCGGCGAGGCCGGCCCGATCCATTCAGCGGGGCTCAAGATCGTCGACAGCGTCAACTGGCCGGTCGCGGATCTTCGCTGCGACTGGACGGATGGCTGCCCGATCGATGCCGTCACAACGGCTTGGGAGGTCTACAAGCCGCAGCTCGACGCCTATATCCAACGCGCTCTCGATCCGCGTGTAGCACCCTCCTACGGCGTTCCCGGAGACGAGTGAGTGGCCGGTCGCGCACTCAGGGAATCGCCGCAGGATGTAGGTGGCGCGTATTCAACGTGCTGCCGGCTCGATACCGGCGAGCGAACGCGAGCTGACATGGGAGCTCCATCCGGATGGACCGGCGCGCCGGTCACTGTTGATCCTGCTGCAGGTGGTCATGGCCGGCGCGACCATCCCCGGTATGTAGGAGCGCGATATGCGAGCCTGGCAATGGCCAGAGAACGCTTGGATCAGCTTGGACTTGGCCAGCGCGCGCAGCGTCGCGATCCCGATCGTCATCGGACGATGCTGTCCTGCAAGCCGGATGGAGACCAGTTTGCGGCCATCGAGCGATTGGTCAGATCGCGGGCGGACATTGAACAACGCATAGCCCATACCGTTGGCGACCATCGCCCGCACCACATCGGGATGTGCCGATCGTGTCGCGATCATCGGCGTGATCCCGGCAGCCATGAACAGGGCCAGAAAATACTTCCGGCTCAACGGCAGATCGAGCAGCACTAGCGGCTGGCCGGTGAGCTCTTCCAGCGCGACGGCGTTGTGGCGGGCCAGAGGATGTGTCTCAGCGACGACTATGTAGGGTGGCAGGCTGACAAGCGGCGAGAATTCGATGTCGTCGGGAATCTGGAGATCATAGGTCAGTGCCAGATCGATTTCCGACCGCCGGAGCCCCTTGAGCAAATCCTCCTGATGGTCTTCGACATGTCGGATGATAGTTTCCGGAAAGGCGGAGACGAAGCCATGGGACAGCTCTGGAATCAGCATCGGAGCCAAAGTCACCATGCAGCCCAGGGAGAGCGTACCGCGCACGGTGTTGATGGCTTCCGACGCAATTGTGTAGAGGCTCTCGGCCTGAGCGACGACGCGCTTAGCCTCGCTCAGAAGCGTTCGGCCAACCGGGGTCAACGACAGGCCCTGGGCGTGTTGGCGAATGAATAGCTGGGCCTTCAACTCGCGCTCCAGATGCGAGATCGCCGTCGAGATCGAGGGTTGGGAGATATGGATCATTTCCGACGCGACGGTGATGCTCCCCGTTTCGGCGGCGGCGATGAAATATTCCAGTTGGCGCAGGGAGAACCGCATCGTTGCAGAATAAAGCACTAGTAGCGGCGCCAGCCAAACGCCGGCACGCCTACCTGGTCCCCTTCCTTCCCGGGCGCCTTCGAATAGTCCCTGAACGCCCGAGAAACGTCGGGATCGCGGACCGGCGCGCCTCAGGCGGCGATGCTGTCGAGCAGTCGCTCCATCAGCCGGTCGCAAGCCGCGAGTTGATCAACGGCGATGAACTCGTCCGCCTTGTGGCCCTGCTCCATCGAGCCAGGGCCGCAGACCACTGTCGGTATCCCGAGCCGGTCGGCGAAGAGGCCGCCCTCCGTGCCGAACGCGACCTTTCGCAGCGGAGCTTCGTCGAGAAGGCCGCGCAGGAAATCAACCACCGCCGAGTCCGCCGGCGTCGCCAGCCCGGGATAGTCATTGAGCCTCTGGATCCCGATCGAGGCTTCGGGAAAATCTCCGTGCCTCGCGGCGACGATCGCTGCGGCCTCGTCCATCAAGCGAGAGAGGATCGCCTCCGGATCGTCCTCGGCGACGTTCCTGATCTCGAACTTGAGCGTGCACCGTTCGGCACGATGTTGAGGGCGGTGCCACCTTCGATGCGGCCCGCATGCAAGGTGGTATAGGGCACGTCGTAGTCGACGTCGCGCGGGCCAATCCCCTTGTCGCGCCGGACATAGCCGCCGAGACTCAGATTTCATAGAAGCAGTCCACGGGGCAGACCTCAACGCAATCCATATATTTGCACTTGATGCAATTCTCTGTGACGACGTAAGTCATTTCGCAATCCTTCTCGCTTCGACGATTTATGGTCGCACCGGCCGACGGTCGCCCGGTGCTTCGTTAGAGGCGCGCCCTACATCAGTGTCTCGAACGGGTGAAAACGAACGGGAGAACCAGTATCGAGGTCCGCACCCTGCGCGGTCAGATCAATGAGGCCGTCCGCCAGGACGAGCGGCAGCAGACTTGCGGATCCGCCGCGGCCTGATTTGACGATTTGCCTCCGACCTTCTGCGTCCAGTCCGACGACGCGGCCTGGCGCGAACTCCCTTCTTCCGATTCGGTGACGTATTCGCTCCGCGGCGACCGACCATTCGCCCTCAAGCGGAGCGATGGAAGATCCCGAAAGCGCGTTAATCAGCGGGCGGCCGAAGAGCAACGCGGTGACCATTGCGGCAACCGGATTTCCCGGGAGCCCGAGGTAGTGAGTGTTTCCGATGGCACCTGCCAGCAACGGTTTTCCCGGTTTCAGGGCTATGCGATGATGCTCGGTCGTTCGGCCAGCGAGCCGTACCGCTTTGGCAAGATGATCCGTTTCGCTCCCTGCGGCGGCGCCGGAAGTGATGATCAGGTCGGACCGTTCCGCTTCGGCCCGCAGTACCATTGCGAGACGCTCGGGATCGTCCGAGCAAAGGCCCGCATCGTGCAATTTGACCTTATGTCTCGCGAGCAAAGCCATCAGCATAGGCCGGTTGGAATCAAAGATCGTCCCGGGCGAGGTTTCCTGGAAAACTTCCCTAAGTTCGCTTCCCGTCGAAAGGATCGATATCCTTGTCTTGTTCACGACCGTCACTCGACACCGACGGCAGCCAGCATCGCTATGTGACGAGCATCCAACGTCGTACCACGCTGCGCGATGATGCCGCCGGATGCTACATCTTCGCCGCGTCGCCGGATGTTTTCCGAAGGAGACGCGCCTCGAAGGATCGTGGTTGTGCCGCCATCGGATGAACCGTGTTCCTCCATGACGATACCCGCAACACTCGACGGGACTGCCGCGCCCGTCGCCAGGCGGATCGTCGTGCCGCCGCTGATTTTCATCGTGGAAGGGTCATCACCCGCACTGATCTTGCCGATCATGCGCAAGGCGTACGGAGCCGGACGATGAATATCGTCCTTGCCAATTCCGTAACCGTCGACGGGCGGATTCGCGATCCTGGCAAACATGTCGGTCGCAAGGACGCGACCGTTCGCTTTCGAGAGCGGAACGAGTTCGGCTCCCGACGAAGGTCGAACGCGACCGAGCACTATCTCTGCCGCTTCAGACACAGAGAGAAATCTGCGGTCTGACATGCGCCGCTCAATCCCCGCTCAAGGCAGGCGATCCAGGTCCCGTTCCCCAGTTCAGCACCGTCCGTGATCTCGACGCAGGACGGCAGTCTGGTCGTATGTCGGAGAACGCATTCGAACCCATCACTACGGACTTCCTAGTTGCCGGCTCTTCGGGTTCTGGCGGATTGCCGTGCCTCGAATTGCTTTTAGGATTCGCGCGTGCTGCCCGACAATCGCCTGCATCCTGAAGCTGGGGAATTCATCATGCGGTCATTTGCAAATCAACGCCGCGAGTAGCGGCGGCCAGCGCCGGTTCCAGCGGCTCAAGAAGAACGCGTGTTTCTCCGTACGCGGCCATCTCTCCGAAATTCGTCATGATGTCTTCCGTCAGAATGTTTACGCCGCCGCCGCGTTTCATCCATGTCCCGACGGCCATGATCACCATCTCCTTGCCGACGCGCGGATCGACCTGTACCTCGACCACGAGTTCTCCGACAGCGGAGCGTAGCCGCATCTGCCGGCCGTTCTCAATCCCATGGTTTGCGGCCCAGTCGGCGCCGACGCGGACAGTGGCAAGCTTGGGATGTTCGGCTTCCGTCATCTGTGACAGCAACCATTTCTTGCTAAAATTGGTAACCAGCGTGAGGGGAAACGCCGGATCCCTCCGTTGCTCGACTTCGATCTCGGAGATGAATTCGAAGTGCCCCGACCTCGTGGGAAACTTCTTGTCTGCAAACGGTATAAGAGGCGCCACCGGGCAGCGAATGGGGCCGTCCAGAAGTGCATCGACCGTCACACCCTTTGCCTCCATCGGGCTCATGACGCGCCTCAACCACTCGCGCGGCGTGCCGGCCATCTCTTCCCCGATACCCAACCGATCGGCGAGCTGCTGCACAATACAGAGATCCGACCTGGATTCTCCGACGGGATCAATGGCGGGGTTTACGCCGCCGAGAATGTTGTGGCCCCACGAGACGAGTGCGTCTTCTTCCTCCAGAAACGTCGTCGTCGGAAGGAAGATATGTGCGTAGTCCGTCGTATCGGTTAGAAAACTGTCGACGACGACAACGAAATCCAATTGCGTAAGCGCCTTGGCGACCAAATTTGAGTTAGGCGATTGGTTTACCGGATTTCCGCCGTTCACGAACATCATGCGGACGGGAGGATCGGAGGCTTCCAGCAATCCGCGGCCCAGGAGAGGCTCTGGAATCGCCCGATGAAATTCCGCCCTGTCGGATGCTTCTATCGTCTTGTCGAAAAGACGTTGGGTGTCATAACCGTGGGTCACGCCGCCGCCGGGAATGCCGATCTGACCGCAGAGCGCGGCGAGGGCATCGACGCAGCGGAAGATCTCCGCGCTGCTCTTGTACTTGTTCAATCCCCATCCGAGCTGGATGGACGCCGGCTTCGTTGTTGCGTATTCGCGCGCCAACTCCCGCAGGTCCTCGATCGACAATCCGCAACGGTCGCTGAGCGATTGGAGCGAATGGGAATCGACGAGAGTTCGGAATTTTGCGAACCCGTCGGTGTGACGTTCAATGAAGTCCTTATCCTCCAGGCCCTCTTCCAGGACGATTTTGGCCAGAGCAAGCGCAAATGAGGCGTCCGTTGCGACGCGCGGCTGGACGTGCCGATCGCAAATCGTCGCTGATTCGCTTTTAACGGGATCGACAAGGATCACCCTGCCGCCTTGCTCACTGACCGTTTTCAGTAGTGGCACCAAGTGCAGGTTCGTGGCTAGAGGATTGCGTCCCCAGAGAAGGACAAGCTTGCTGTTGACGATGTCTGAAGGATCGTGACCTAAGCGAATGCCAAAGTCGAGCTTCTGTCCGGCGCGCGCGGCTCCGCTGCACAGTGAGCCGCTTGGCGTTGTTACACCGCCCAATAGATTCCAGAAGCGGTGGTTGAGTTTCTTCGTCACTCCCCACGATCCGGTCCGCTGATAGTGCATGATCGAAAGCGAGCCCGTTTCCGCCTTGAAGCGGCGGATTCTGTCGGCCACCAGGTCCAGCGCTTCATCCCACCCGATGCGTACCCACGGCGAGTCGATGGATCCGTTTGCGCGCTTGAGCGGATGAAGCTGCCGCTCAGGACTATAGAGCCGTTTCGGAAATCTATAGGTCTTGGCGCAGAGGTAACCCTTCGTAAATTCGTGATCCGGATGTCCCTCAAGCTTCACCACGCGGCCATTGTCGACATGGGCAATGATTCCGCACCCGTCGGGACAATCCAGTGTGCACGATGTGTAGATCTTTTTGGTCATTGCCGGCCTCCCACTCGAGCTTCAGTGCCAGTTTGGCAACCATTTGTCGACAAACGAACCCTGAACAAAAATTATAGTATCCAAGATTATCAGTATTGGATGTATAAATTATAGACTTGTATGCTTAAATTTTAGCCCATAAGTTAGCTGTGCCGGCGATAGCCGGCCAAAGGAAACAACGCAGAGCGTTGTTTCAACTACATAATTCTGGATATAGCGTCACGGATCGGCGGTTTGGCAGGTGGCACGAACCTTGCGAAGTCGCTCATTGGTCAAAAATAGGAGTATTTCCATGGGCAGTGCTGTCTCGACCTCGGTGCGTCAACCCGCGCGCGCCGCCACCGCCGCCTTCGCGGGCACCACAATCGAATGGTACGATTTCTTCATTTACAGCACGGCTTCCGCACTGGTCTTTCCGCAGCTCTTCTTCCCCAACAGCGACCCCAACGTGTCGCTGCTGATCTCCCTTGCCACTTTCGGCGTCGGTTTCTTTGCGAGGCCGCTTGGAGGTTTCTTCTTCGGTCATCTGGGTGACCGGTTCGGCAGAAAAAAAGCGCTCATTGCGACGCTGCTGCTGATGGGATTGTCGACGTCGGCTATCGGCGTCCTGCCCACCTACGCTCAGGTCGGAATATGGGCACCCGTGATGCTCATTGTTCTTCGGATCTGCCAGGGCATCTCGGTAGGTGGAGAGTGGGGCGGGGCGGTTCTGATGGCCGGCGAACATGCGCCCGAGGGTCGTCGGACCTGGTATGCCTCGTTCGCGCAACTTGGCAGCCCCGCCGCGGTGTTGCTCTCGATGGGCATCTTCGCGATCGTTTCACGCGCGTCGGGCGACAGTTTCGCGGTCTGGGGATGGAGAATTCCGTTCCTGTTGAGCCTTGTTCTCCTCGTTGTCGGAATGGCGATTCGTCTGGGGGTCAATGAGTCGCCCGAATTCACCGCGGCGAGCGAAAGCAAGAAGCTGGCGCGCTTCCCGATCGCCGAAGCCTTCCGGCAAGCTACGTGGCCGATCCTGTTCACGATGCTGGCCTTCACCATCGGCACCGCCGGGTTCTACTTCACGAACACATTCCTGATCGCCTACACCACCCGCACCCTGGGCCTCGATCGTGCGGTAATTCTCGACTGCCTCGCCATGGTGGCGGTCGTGCAATTCCTTGGGCAGCTCGCGGCCGCTAAAATCGCGGAGCGGATCGGTGACAGCAGATTTTTGCTCGTGGCTTCGGCGCTCGCAATGCTTGCGCCCTATCCGATGTTCCTGCTGGTTCAATTAAAGACGACAACCGGCATCGTCGCCGGGGTTTCGATCGCGACACTGTGCGCCTCCGGCTTCTATGCGGTCATCGCTGGTTACGCGAGCAAGGTGTTCCCGGTGGAGGTTCGGTACAGCTCGATCTCGGCATCGTATCAGCTCGGAGGCGCCATCTTTGGCGGCTTCACACCAATGATCGGCGTGGCTCTGTCGGCCAGTTATCCGGGCCAGTGGTTCCCGCTGGCGATCTTCTACAGCATCCTCGCGGGAGTCTCGTTCCTTGGCGTGCTGCTTCTCGCGATGGCCGGCTTCGCGACAAAGACGAAAACGGACGGCGTCGCGGTCATGATCGCGGCGCCCACCCACGCGGCAGTGGCGCAGTAACCGACGAAAGGGCGCGACGTTTGACCGCGCTGCGCCCTTCTTCGGCCCGATAACTTTCCACAGGACGATACCGTCATGAATCCCCCAGCGACCCAATCGGACGCCGCCAGCGACAAGATCAGATGCGATGCCTGTCCGGTGATGTGCTACATCAAACCAGGCGCAGCGGGCGCGTGCGACCGCTATGCGAATGTCGAAGGGGAGCTCGTCCGCGTCGACCCGCACGTAATCCTCGAAAGGACGGTTGCACAAGGCGGACATCTCGTCCCGTTCCGAAGCGGCAAAGATTGGGACGGCTCGCCGCTTCATGAGCGCAGAACTTTCGTGACCGCCATTGGTGCGGGCACGACGTATCCCGACTACAAGCCGGCACCGCTGATCGTATCCTCCGCAATCGACGGCGTCGACATGGTGACCGTCGTCACCGAGGGAATATTCAGTTACTGCGGCGTCAAGATCAAGATCGACACGGACCGTCACCTCGGCGCGGAAGCGGCAACGGTTCGCTCGCAAGGCGAGGCGGTCGGGCACGTCACGACGAGCGAATACGGCTCGCAGATGTTTTCGCTGGGCGGCGTGCACCACCTCACCGGAGGATCGAAAAAGGAGGGACGCGCGACCTGCGATGCCCTGGTGTCACTCTGCAACGGCAATCCGCTTGAACTAACGGTGGACGGCGGTGCTTCCGTTATCGTGCAATCCGGACACGCGCCCATCGTGAACGGCGTCGACGAACTGCGCATGCGCGCCGGCTGCGGCTCGGCAACGATCGGAATGTTCGCCAAGCAGTGGTTAGGCCAAATTGACGAAGTGGTGGCTGTCGACGACCACATTACCGGCGTGTTGTCCGAACATCAGGCCGGCAAGATGCTCGGCATTCCGGGAACGGGAATTAAACTGAAGGGCCGTCGCTCGACCCCGGGCCGCTATTTTCAGGTCGCCGAGCCGGGAAGCGGGTGGGGCGGCACCGATATCGCCGACCCGCTTACGATTCTCGGCCCTTTCGATACGAAGCAGGCCTGGCCGGGTCTGCGATTGCTCATGGTAAGCACAACGGGCGAGCAATGGGCCTACTATGAACTCGACCAGGGCCTGCGTCCCATCGAGAAGGCGTTGCCGGTCCATCTAACACCGTCGATCGAACGCATCAGCGAAAACTGCGAGCCGGGAATGTGCACGGTGTTATTCATGGGCGGGGCCGGAGGCTCGCTGCGGTCCGGCGTCACCGAAAATCCCGTGCAACTGACGAACTCAGTGAAGGAAGCGATTACGTCAGTCACTTGCGGTGGTGCGCCTGTATTTGTCTGGCCCGGCGGCGGCATCACGTTCATGGTCGATGTTTCTCAACTTCCCAAGAACGCATTCGGCTACGTGCCGACGCCGGCGGTCGTTGCACCTATCGAATTCACGATGCGGCGTGATGACTATGCAAGGCTAGGAGGGCATGTCGATCACATCCAGCCGCTGTCTTCGCTGAAGGCGATGAAGACATGGCAATGATTCGGGCAAAGCTCAACGCGCGAAAACTGTCGCGGTCAACTCTCCAGATAGGCATCGATCAAAGATCAGCATGATGATCCGATCGATCTGATCACGGAATAGGCCCCCTCGTCGGACACAGACGTCTCCTGGCCCCAAACGCAAATCGCAGCAAATGCGGCCGCGACCGTCAACACAGTTTCGGTCGGGCCCGCCAATGGAAAGAGAAGGAACGATGGCAAATTTCAACCAGGAAAGTGTCCTGAACGTCCATCACTGGACGGACAACCTGTTCAGCTTCACGACCACCCGCGATCCGTCGTTCCGCTTCCGCAACGGCGAGTTCGTGATGATAGGACTTGAAACCGGCGACAGGCCGCTGATGCGCGCCTATAGCGTCGCGAGCGCGAATTACGAGCCCAACCTCGAGTTCTTCTCCATCAAGGTGCCGGACGGGCCCCTCACGTCGCGGCTTCAGCATCTGAAGGAGGGCGACCAGATCATCGTCGGGCGCAAATCGACGGGGACACTCGTCATCGACAACCTGACAAACGGCCGAAATCTTTATCTGATCGGAACGGGTACGGGCCTCGCGCCGTTCCTGAGTGTGATCAAGGATCCGGCAACCTACGGCCGCTTCGAGAAGATCGTTCTGCTCCACGGATGCCGCCGTGTTGTGGAACTCGCATATGGCGAGATGATCACGGAGAAGCTGCCGCAGGATGAATTGATCGGCGAGTTGATTAGAGAGCAACTGATCTACTATCCGACTGTGACGCGCGATCCCTTCCGCAACCGTGGACGCATCACCAGTCTCATTACTTCAGGCAAGCTCTTCTCCGACATTTCGCTGCCGAATCTGGACGCGGCAAAGGACAGGGTGATGATCTGCGGTAGCCCGGCCCTGCTCGCCGACACGAAATCCATCCTCATCGAAAAAGGATTCGAGGAAGGCAATCACGGGCAAGCCGCGGATTTTGTCGTCGAGAAGGCTTTCGCGGAGCGATGATCTCATGACGAGTTCGTCCGGCCTGAAGACCGGCCACTCCACGATGCCGAACAAGCCGTCGGAAACGAAATCTAATCAGACCATGTTCCTGCAGGTTAACGGAAGCACGTGCGAGATCGTAGCTGCCCGTACTACGCCGTTGCTGTATGTGCTGCGCAACGATCTGAAGCTGAACGGCCCCAAATTCGGATGCGGCCTCGGAGAATGCGGTGCATGCACAGTCATCCTGGACGGACTGCCTGCGCGATCGTGTGTCATTCCCGTCGGCGGCTGCGTCGACCGAAGCATCCTCACACTTGAGGGTTTAGGCTCGCGGTATGATCTAGATCCGATCCAAAGCGCTTTCATTGCGGAAGAAGCGGCGCAATGCGGCTATTGCCTCAACGGGATGATCATGACGACAAAAGCCTTGTTGGCGCGAAACGCCCGCCCGTCCGAACAAGAAGCTGCCGAGGCGCTGAAATACAATCTTTGCCGATGCGGCGCCCATGTCGAAATTCTGCGGGCGGTGATGAGGGCAGCCTCCGAAACGGCAAGTTCGGAGTAGTCATGCCGAACATTGAAATCCCGGCGATAACCGCCGGTACCGGTCCCGATGGAACCTTATCCGTCGTGCGGCGATCGTCTAGAGGTGCGACCGAGAACTTTCTCGTTCTAACGTCGGACGGGTCGATAACTGCCTTCAGCGGTCACGTGGATCTTGGAACGGGCATTCGTACCGCTCTCGCGCAAATCGTTGCCGAAGAGCTCGATGTGGCATTCGAACGCGTCGTCATGTCCCTCGGCGATACCGCACGAACGCCCGATCAAGGCCCGACGATCGCAAGCGAGACCATTCAGCTCGCTGCAGTGCCGATCAGAAAAGCGGCTGCCCAGGCCCGCCAATTCCTGGTTGCTCGTGCCGCGGAGCGCTTCGATGTGCATCCGGACGAACTATCCGTCGAGGACGGACTCGTCCGTTGCAGCGGAAACCGCAGCGCGAGTTATGGCGAGTTGATCGCGGGGCAAACATTCGCGATAGAGCTTACCGACAACGTCGCGGTGAAATCCTTTGAATCGTACAGAGTCGTGGGCAAACAGGCTCCGCGTGTCGACCTTGTCGCAAAGGCTACCGGCGAACTCACCTACGTCCACGACGTGCGTGTCTCCGGCATGGTCCATGGGCGCGTCGTGCGTCCGCCTTATGCCGGCGTCGATGCAGGAGATTTCGTCGGAAACAGCCTGATTTACGTCAACCAAGCATCGGTCGCGGACCTTCCCGGGATGATCGGCGTCGTGACAATCGGGGATTTCGTCGGCGTCATCGCAGAACGCGAGGAAAATGCCATCAAGGCGGGCGAGCTTCTCGAAGTCGCGTGGAAGCCGGTGCCGCCGGTTCCAGACCTGAAGGACATCGAAACCGCGTTGCGCGCCAACCCGTCAACGCCCAGGACGCTGATCGACAAGGGTGACGTGGGGGAGGCTATCTCGAAAGCCGATAAGCGGATCAAGGCCAAATATATCTGGCCTTACCAGATGCACGCATCGATCGGACCTTCGTGTTCGGTGGCGGACTACCGGGATGGCTTCCTCCGCGTTTGGTCCGGTACCCAGAATCCTCACATACTCCGCGCCGATCTTGCGTTGCTTATGCAGATGGACGAAGCGCAGATCGCATCGTGCGCATGGAGGCCGCGGGCTGCTACGGACGCAACTGTGCAGACGACGTCTCGGCCGATGCGGCACTGCTATCGCGGGCAATCGTCCGTCCCGTGCGCGTCCAACTGAGCCGCGAACAGGAGCATGTCTGGGAGCCGAAGGGCACCGGGCAGCTCCTCGAGGTGGACGGTGGCCTTAACGCTGACGGCAGCGTCGCGGCATACGATTTCACGACGCGGTATCCCTCGAACAATTCGCCGACGCTCGCGCTTCTGCTCACCAACACCATATCTTCCGTTCCCGATGTGATCGGGATGGGAGACCGCACCGCCATCCCCCCATACGAATTCGACTCGATGCGCGTGGTCGTGCACGACATGCCACCGATCGTGCGTGCATCATGGCTCCGGGCCGTCTCGGCACTCCCGAACACGTTCGCGCATGAATCCTATATCGACGAGCTTGCCGCGGAAGTCGGCGTCGACCCGATCGAATATCGTCTGCGCTATTTGAAGGATCAGCGAGGAATAGATCTCATCAAGGAGGTCGCCGCGCGGGCCGAATGGATGCCGCGGGCTCCGAATCCGCATCAGCTCGCGGAAGGCGACGTCGTCTCGGGCCGGGGATTCGCATACGCCCTTCACCTCCACGGCAAGTTTCCAGGTATTGCGGCGGCCTGGTCGGCATGGATCGCCGACGTGACGGTGAACAAGACCACCGGCGACGTCAACGTGACGCGTGTGGTCATGGGCCAGGACGCCGGCCTGGTGATCAATCCTGATGGTGCGCGGCACCAGATACAAGGCAACGTCATACAGTCGACGAGCCGGGCGCTGATGGAAGAGGTGGCGTTCAATCGCGCGGGTGTCGTGAGTCGAGAGTGGGGCGCCTATCCGATCATCAAGTTTCCGGACGTCCCCAGAATCGATGTTTTGCTGATGCCGCGCCAGGACCAGCCGCCACTCGGAATCGGAGAGGCGTCTTCGATCCCGAGCGCTGCGGCGATTGCAAATGCGATCTTCGACGCAACCGGCGTGCGTTTCAGGGAGTTGCCCTTCACGCCAGACCGTATCAGGGTCGGCCTGAACGGCGCGACGTCCGGGGCACTGTCGCGAGCCAAGAAGCGCACCGGCCTTTTTGCCGGGTTGATAAGCGCGTGGGTCGCGGTGGCCGGCTTCGCTACGATGGCAATGCCTTGGAAGTCGGCGATAGCGCCGATCCCAAGACCCGATGCGACCGTTTATTCAAAGTCGACGATCAATCGCGGAAAGCAGCTTGCCGCGCTAGGCAATTGCGCGGTATGCCACACGACGGAAAACGGTATCGCGAACGCTGGGGGACTCGCCATAGAGACGCCGTTCGGGACGATCTACAGCACAAACATCACGCCCGATATTGATACCGGAATCGGAGATTGGTCGTATCCCGCCTTCGAGCGGTCCATGCGCGAGGGCATCCACCGCGACGGACGGCATCTTTACCCGGCGTTTCCATACAATCATTTCGCGAAGACGTCTGATGCCGACTTGCAGGCGCTCTATGCGTATCTCATGTCCCAGTCCCCGGTCCATGCGGAAAATCGAAATTCGGAATTGGCGTTTCCATTTGGCGCGCGTCCTCTGGTTTCAGTTTGGAACGCCGCATTTCACAGCGCCGCCGTGTTTCAGGCGGATCCGTCGAAATCTGAGGCTTGGAATCGCGGTGCTTATCTTGTGGAAGGGCTTGGCCACTGCGGCGCGTGTCATACTCCACGCAATCTCTTTGGCGCGGAGAGGGGAGGGGCGCCGGCTCATCTCGGTGGGGCGATGGTCAAGGGTTGGGAGGCTCCGGCGCTGAACTCCCTATCTCACGCGCCAATTCCCTGGACCGAGGAAGAGCTGTTCGCCCATCTGCGGACCGGTACGTCCCGCTTTCACGGCGTAGCCGCCGGACCCATGGCGCCCGTCGTCAAGGAGCTCGCGGTCCTCCCCGACAGCGACATCAAGGCAATGGCCAGCTATATCGCCTCTTTCAATGCCGACAGACATGATCCGGTGGGGCAGGAAACATTGGCCAAGCAGATCGAAACGGCGGCAGGCGCCAGATTCATCACGGCGTCGTCGATCGGCGAGAAAATCCATGAAGGCGCCTGTGCAGTCTGCCATCAGGCAAGCGTGCCGGGGCTGTTCGGTACGAGGCCATCGCTCGCCCTCAACAGCAATCTCCACAGCCAGAGGTCTGACAATCTGATCCAGGTGATCCTTCACGGGATTAGCTCGCCCGTCTCAAGCGACCTCGGCTACATGCCCGCCTTCAAGAACAGTCTGGACGACGAGCAGGTTGTCGAACTCGTTTCCTATCTGCGGCAAAAATTTGCGCCCGAGAAACAAGCCTGGATCGGTGTCCCCGAAACCATTCGGCGGATCCGAATGAGCCGGTAAGCCGCTTGCAGCGATTGGAGGAGCCGGCGAAGGCCATCGCAAAGTGTCGCTGCAGGCCGGGGCGTGCACCTGCCCACGGAGCATTATCTTAACTGTCGGCCATTTGGTTCGAAAATGATGCGATAACGAATTCGCCGGATTCCATGACGTGATCCACCATGGCCCTGCGCGCACGCGCCGGCTCGCGGTCCTCAAGCGCTTTGAGGATTCGTTCATGCTGGACGATGTTCTGCTCAATTCGGAAGCTATTCATGCCGAAGGCCGAAGACAGCATGACGCTCCTCGCATATCCCGATGTCACATCCAGAATGGTGCGGGCGAGATATCGATTGTTCGAGGCATCATTGATGGTCTTGTGAAACTTCGCGTTCATGTCGATCCAGCGCTGCGCGGCCTGCTCGAACCACTTCGGATCGGCGCGCGACGTGGAATCCCGATCGCCGCGAAGCTCCTTCACAGCTTGCACGAACTCGTCATGGGAAATTCTGAGATCCACCAATTGCTGATCAGTGATCCAGCGCGCCGCAAGCTGCGCGGCCAGGCCCTCAAGTTCGGCTCTTACCTGGTACATTTCGGATATTTCACGGCTGGAAGGCGCGCGGACCACCGCGCTGCGGCGCTGGGCCTGACTGACGATCCCCTTGGCCTCCAGCCGCGAGAGTGCCTCCCTGATTGGAGTACGGCTTACGTCAAATTGCTGGGCCAGCACTTCCTGCTTCAAGCGTGTTCCCGGTGGGTATTCGCCGGCGACGATCTTGGCCTGGATCCGGTTGGCCAGATCCTCGATAAGCTTCGGAGAAGCAGCTGCTTTCAAGGGAGTTCCGCCTTTCTTCTATGTGACATCCGGTAAGGCCGACTCGGCGGCAAAGCAAGCCGGGGAGCGGACTCCGTGACTAAAATGTTAGCTGTTCTTGATGAACCGAATACCACAAAGCGAACAATCGCGCTTGACTAGTATATTTTTGGATACAATGATACGAATTATGGATGTAGAATTTCGCCGGGAGAAGACCATGACCACCGATAATCCCACAGATTTCGCGCCAGAGTAACTGGCACGTAAACGACATGGAATGGGTAGTAGGCCGGCCGCAAGATCATCTTCCTCAAGTATCCCGGTCCGAGGACGTGCGCGACGCCGATCTACGCCGGCCGCATGAACCTCAAAGCTGAGCAAGTAAAGCGAGCCTCCTGACCTCGATCACTGAGCGTACGGAACCGGCGCCGAGTTTGCCCTGATCGGGCATCTATCGCCGCGATCCGGGCACAGGAAATGCATCGAATTATTCACTGAGGTATCATTGGAGATAGTTGGAAATGGGTGCGGTCATTGTCGGCTGTGATGTCGGCGGCACGTTTACGGATCTAATTCTGCATGACCCTTCCAACGGAGGGCTGCAGTTGGCAAAGGTGCCGACCACGACCGCCAACCAGGCTCATGGCGTGATCGCTGCGCTCGAAAAGACCGGAATGAGTGCGCATGGGGTCGACCTTTTCATTCACGGCACGACCGCGACGACGAACGCCGTGCTTGAGCGCAAGCTCGCGAAATGCGGACTGATCACGACCAGAGGCTTCCGAGACGTCCTCGAACTCGGCCGACGAACACGGCCGAACCCCTACGGTTTGATCGGAACGTTCGAGCCCATTATTCCCCGCGACCTCCGTTTCGAAGTCACGGAGCGCATGGATGCTTCGGGCTCAGTCGTAGATCCGCTTTCCGAGGACGAGGTCCGCGAAGTCGTGAAGAAGCTGCTTGCGCTGGGCGCCGAGTCCGTCGTTATCCATTTTCTGCATTCCTACGCCAATCCCGATCACGAATTGCGAGCCGCGGAGATCGTGAGATCGCTGTGGCCCAACGAGTACGTTACGGCAGGCCACCAAATCATCGGGGAATGTCGAGAGTACGAGCGCGGCGTGACCGCTGCCGTCAACGGTTCGGTCCAGCCGATCCTGCATCGTTATTTGAACAAGCTCGAAGCTGAACTCAAGGACCGCGGGCTGAAACGCCAGCTTCTCGTCATGCAGGGAAACGGCGGTACGGCATCGTCCTCGATCGTGACCCACACCGCCGTCCAGACCGTCATGTCGGGCCCCGCCTCAGGCGTGATCGCAGCTGCCAGTACAGCTACGGCTGCCGGATTTCCTAACGTCGTTACCTATGACATGGGCGGCACGTCGACAGACGTCGCTCTGATTCAGGACGGGGTGCCGCTGGTCTCCTCCGAACTGGAAATCGAATATGCGATGCCCATCCACGTACCAATGGTGGACGTTCACACCGTTGGTGCCGGAGGAGGTTCGATCGCGCACGTCGACGAAGCCGGCCTGCTTAAGATCGGGCCGAAGAGCGCCGGAGCCATTCCCGGCCCGATCTGCTTTGGCAGGGGCGGGACCGAACCTACAATCACAGACGCCAATCTGGTCCTGGGCCGGCTAAACCCCGCGCGGTTGCTGGGCGTGCAGAACTTGACAACGATGACCGTTGTGGAAGAGGCCTTGATGGCCCAAGTGGGAGCTGCGCTGAAACTTAGCGCGGAACAGGCCGCAGCTGCTGTCATCCGGGTGGCCAACGACAAGATGGCCGGCGCCATCCGGCTTGTCTCGCTGTCGCGTGGGCATGATCCTCGGGATTTCATCCTTCTGGCATTCGGCGGTGCAGGACCGCTCCATGCGGCCGCGTTGGCGCGCGAGCTTGGCATTCCCAAAGTTCTTATTCCGGCCCGTCCTGGTCTGACGAACGCTTTGGGTTGTCTCGTTGCGGACTTGCGGCATGACTTTGTGCGGACAATCAACAAGCCGCTTTCCATGGTCAACGAGGTGGACGTCCTCTCCGTGCTCGACGCGCATATCGAAGAGGGAAACAAAATTCTTCAGCACGAAAATATCGAAATTGAAAACGTGCAGGTCTTTCACACAGCTGACATGCAGTTCCAGGGTCAGACGCATATCCTGAACGTCGCGTTGTCAGGACGCGGAGTAAAGATTGCCGACCTCGACAAGGCGTTTGCCGAAGCCTACTGGAACCGCTTCAGGGTTGCGCTTCCCGAAATCAAACCCGTGCTCGCCAATCTGCATACCGCTGTGATCGGAAAGAGAAGGCCTTTCCCAGTCGACGCATTGACGTCCAGCACCGCCGCCAAGAATCTCGACGACGCAAAGATAGATATGAGACGCGTCTGGTTCGAAGACGGATGGCTGTCGACACCGATCTTCGATCGAGACCGCTTGCCGCTGAATAGCGAATTTCTGGGTCCCGCGATTCTGGAGCAATTGGATGCAACGACCGTGATTCATCCCGGTGACCGGGCGCAGGTGGACCTATTGGGTAATGTGATCATCCATGTTGGGAAGGGACAATAACGTGACGACGATCGATCCGGTAACGCTAGCGGTCATTCAGAACGGATTGCAGCAGGTCTGCAACGAGATGGACACTACCTTCGTCCGCGCGGCGTTCAGTCCGGTGATCGCAGAAGGCCTCGATCGCTCCGACGGCATCTATCATCGCTCAACCGGGGAGCTCATCGCGCAGGGTGAGTTGGGGCTCCCGATCTTCGTGGGGACGATGCAGTTCTCGACGCGCGCGGTGATCGACCGCGCCAAGAACCTCGAGGAAGGCGACATCTTCATTCTGAACGATCCCTATCTCGGCGGCACGCACCTGATGGACGTGAAATTCGTCAAGCCATTCTTCTACAGGGGGCATCTTTTCGCCTGGCTTTCGAACACTGGTCACTGGCCGGATACCGGCGGCATGGTGCCCGGAGGCTTTTCTGCTAAGGCGACCGAAGTCGAACAAGAAGGACTTCGAATTCCTCCGGTGAAGCTCTACAAACGTGGCGTGATCGACGAGGAAATACTGTCGATCATCCTCTCAAACATCCGAATAGCTGATCAGCGGATCGGCGATATCAGGGCGCAAGCAGCCGCGCTTGAGATCGGAGAGCGCCGCTTGACCGCGCTGCTCGATCGTTATGGCGCTGACACTGTCGAGCTCGCGATCGAACTTCTCAAGCAGGGCGCCTGCCAGCAGATGAAGGCCAAGATCACTGCGATACCGGATGGCGACTACCGCAGCATTACGATCGTTGATTCCGACGGCGTCGTCGATGAGCCGCTCGAGATTAACCTTTTGATCCGCAAGCGAGGCGAGAGTCTCGAGTTCGACCTTTCGAAATCAAGCCCGCCTTGCCGCGGACCTATGAACAGCGTGATCGCGACCACCAAGTCCGCAATCTACCTCGCGATCAAGCATATCTTCCCGGAGGTCCCAATCAACGCCGGGACGTTCGAACCACTCCACGTGCCCGTGCCGACCGGTACATTCCTCGATGCACAGTATCCGCGTCCCGTGTCCGGATGTGCCGCCGAAGTCAGCCAGCGCATCGCGGAAGCCGTTTTTCTGGCCCTCGCCGAAGCGCTACCGGAACGACTGTTCGCAGCGCCCGCCGGCACGAGCGGAAACCTGGCGATAGGGGGCACGGACCCCGAGACCGGCAGCAACTTCGTTATGTACATCGTGACTGGCGGCGGATACGGCGGATCGATCGAGTTCGACGGCATCTCGAACGGATGTTCGACAATTGGCATTGCGAAGACGCCGCCTATCGAGATCCTGGAGCAGCGTTTCCCCGTTCTGTTCAAGGAATTTGCGATAGCCGAAGAGTCTGCCGGCGCGGGAACGCATCGCGGAGGATTCGGTGTTCGCTATTCCATTGCGCTGCGGCGCGGCGAAGCTCGCGCCTCCTTCGTGATGGATCATGGCAGGGTGGGGCCGCCTGGCGTCCTCGGCGGCGAGGCCGGCCAGCCGAACAGCATTGTGATTCAACAAGGCGGCAGGACGTTCGTGCCCCTGCACTTGTCGAAGGACCAGGACATTCAGCTTCGCGCCGGTGATATCATCAACGTGCAGACGCCCGGCGGCGGAGGCTATGGAAATCCGGCGGATCGACCTGCTAAGCTAACGGCGAAGGATGCGAAGCATGGCTACCGGGCCTTTACATCGACTTCGGGAGCCGCAGATCGTTCTGTCGCCAAGCTGAAGGCAGCTGAATAACTTCCAGACGGCTATCAGAAAAGTGGTTTCGGCTAACGGCCACTTCAATGAAAGCGTACCTATCCGTGGATAAGGACGCGCCAGTCACACGCGCGTGGCGAAAGCTGGACCGCATCATTGCCCGCCCCAATCATTGAGGTTTGTACCTAGCCAATCGAAATCGCGGGCAGGGCGGCTGACCCATTCCTGCCCGGATACCGCTCGGCCGAACCGCGTCTCCCTCGGAGATTGCTGCTCTGGTGCTTTGGCTGGTTGAAGGTGAGGGGAGAGATTGGCCAGCACCTCAACTTAGACTTTCGGGCTTTTAGGGACAGCCCTCGCTATTGATCGCAAAGGTGTCCGACCGCTGCGTAGGATACACATGGCTATTATTGGATACAATTGCTATAATTTTGGACTCGTATTTTCAGGACACGTATCCTTTAATGGAACTCCGGCCGATGCCAGAAGACGGAAACAGCATGGTTGCCAACAGTTTCGGAGCCCGTCTCGCTGCACGGGGCCTCACCCTTCCTCCAGCGGTTCCGCCGAAAGCGAATTCTAATACCGGGCCGGTGAGATCTGGTTTCGGCCATTGGAAGTCGGATGGCGCCTGCATCCAGGGACAGGTGGGAATAGGGCTCACCGTGGAGGAGGGTTATGCAGCAGCTCGGCGCTGCGGGCTTAGTTTATTAGCAACTCTCCGCCCCGACTTCGGAACGCTCGACGGCGTAGAGCGCATTGTGAATGTGCCCGGGTTCATGGCGTCGCCGCCGGACCCCGCCGGCCATTCGAGCGTCGACCGCTGCACAGATCTTTTTGTCGACTTGTTCGGTGACGAGGGGCGACCCGCGCGATCGGCGTCGCGTGGTTTTGCGGTCGAGATCGAGGCCGTGGCCTCGGCGCGCCTGCCTCACACATCGCAGCCATCTTAGTCCTCACGGTCGGGGATAAGGGGGCTTCTCAGCTGTCAGAACCAAAATCGGATACGTCCGCAAACTAGAACCAAGCAGAGGGGACTTCAGATGTTAGAACTCAAAAGCGTCGAGCCGCACGTCGATAAATCCGGCATGGCGATATCGCCGCCGAGCCGTTCTCTCGGGCGAAGCCGCCGGGCGTTTGCGCTTGGTACGGTGCTTGCCTTTTTGTGTGCGCCCGCCGCGATGGCCCAGACGCCGATCAAGGTTGGAGACATCAACAGCTACAGCAACCAGGCGCCGTTTACGGAGCCCTATCGCCGGGGTGCCGAGCTCGCCATCGAAGAAATCAACACCGCCGGCGGCATCGACGGGCGGCCGCTTCAGGCTATCTTCCGCGACGACGCCGCCAAGGCCGGCGACGCCATCCGCCAGGCCGAGGAACTGACCGCATCCGAGGGGGTCAGCGTTCTCGCCGGCGGCTTCCTTTCCAGCGTCTGCCTCGCCCTCGCGGACTTCGCCCAGCAGCGCAAAATACCCTTCGTCTGCGGCATTGCGTCGAGCGACGCCATCGTCTGGGGAAAAGGCAACCGCTACACCTTCCAGACCGCAGCCACCACTTACATGAACACACTGGCTCTTGCGGAAATCGCGGCGAAGCTTCCTGCCAAGACATGGGCGACGGTTGCACCTAATTATGAGTACGGCACTTCGAATATAGCCCGTTTCAAGCAGCACCTGCTGCGCCTGCGCCCGGACGTGATTTTCGTGGCTGAGCAATGGCCGGCTCTCGGCAAGATCGATCCGGGGCCGACCATCGACGCGCTCCTGGCCGCGCAGCCCGACGCAATCTTTAATGCGGAATTCGGCACCGATCTTGTCCGCCTGGTGCGCGAAGCCAATACACGCGGCGCGTTCAAGGGCAAAACAGTGGTGAGCACCCTCACCGGGCAGCCCGAATATCTCGACACGCTGCAGGACGAGACGCCGGAAGGCTGGATCGTCACCGGTTATCCCTGGCAGAGCATCGATACGCCCGAGCACACGGCGTTTCGTGCCGCCTACGAAAAAAAGTTCAAAGACTATCCCCGCGTGGCATCGATAAACGGTTACATGACCTACAAGGCCATCGCCGCGGCAATTAAGAAGGCCGGCAGCACGGATCCGGAAAAAATCGTTGACGCGTTCGCCGATCTCACCATTCCGACGCCATTCGGTCCAATCACCTACCGTGCGGCCGACAATAAATCAACAATCCCTGTGTTCACAGGCAAACTTGCCAAGAAGGATGGCAAGGGCGTGATGGTGGACTGGACCGTTATCGACGGCGCCAAGCTGCTGCCGTCGCCAGCGGAAGTCGCAAAGCTACGCCCGGGCAAGCCGTGACGTCACGGCAACACCTGAAGATGCACCCACCAGCACAACATCCGCGAGCGCGCCCACACGAGCGCCTAAACGGAAATCCAATAGGTAGCGAAGAATCTGACATGCGATATGTACGCAACACGTGGTACCCGCTCGCTTGGTCGCACGACATAACGCGCACGCTCACGCGTCGGACCGTCATTGAGCAGAATGTAGTTCTTTACAGATCGAGCGACGGCTCTGTTGTCGCGCTCGACGACTTATGTCCTCACCGCATGCTTCCGCTTTCCCTTGGCCGGTTGAAGGGGGACGCGATCGAGTGCGGTTATCATGGAATGACTTTTGACGGCGCGGGCAAATGCATCCGTGTTCCCGGTCAGAACGTCATTCCAAGGAATGCCGTTGTGCGATCTTATCCGACGGGCGAAAGACTCGGTCTGGTTTGGATCTGGATGGGAGATCCGGAATTGGCCGACCGGAGCAAAATTTTTGATCTTCCCGAGTTTCACGACCCGAACTGGTCGGTCGTCTTCGGTGACGCCCTGCACAATCAGTCCAACTACCTCAACCTGGCTGACAATCTCTGCGATCCTTCACACGTCAGCTTCGTTCATTCCGGTTCATTGGGCAATGCGGCGAGCGAAGACATTCCCGTACAGAGCGAAAGGGATGGCGAGAAGATTTTGGTCTGGCGCTGGGTTCCCGATGCGCCCCCGATCGGAATTTTCCAGAACTATCGAAAATTCAGCGGCAACGTCGATCGTTGGCATTATTATCATTACTATGCTCCGTCGATCGCCGTAATCGACTTTGGAACGGCGCCGGCCGGCAGTATTCCTGTAGACGGCGATCGCAACCGGGGAATGCGGATTTTTGCCGGACATTTCATCACGCCCGTCGACGAGCGAACGAGCATCGACCATTGGCTTCATCTCCGGAATTTCAATCAAGACGATCCGGATGTCGCATCGCAGTTGAATAGCGATTTCCGCGCCGTCTTCGACGAAGACAGATTAATTCTCGAAGCGCTGCATCGTGAAGAGGAGGCACGTCCTGATTTCAAACGGATCAACCTGGCTATCGACGCGGCGCCGAACAGGATGCGTCGTATTGTGGATGATCTGATCGCCCGTGATCAGACGCTCGCAAGCCATTGAACGTTTTGAAAAGAGCCACACCTATGACATCGACTTTCAAAATCGGATGCAACGGACGCGGTGCCCAACAGTCGTCTCTTCAGAATCCGGTTGCGCTGGAAGAAGCGTTCATCGACGAACAATTTCGCCTGGTAAAAGAGGCCGGCGTGTTCGACTATTTCGACCGGCTTCCGTCGGCTGGAAACCTGGATGAATACCGAAAGGCTATAGACAAGTACGATCTCCCGGTGCTTACGGCGAGCTGGTTTTACCGATTGGGAGAAGAGGACGACTTAATACCGAAAAACCTTCGGATCGCCAGAGAGATCGGTGCATCGCTGCACAACATCATGATCTATACGCGTCATGCCGATGGTCATGTTTTGCGCAACGAGGAAATAGTCGATTGTTATCTGCGTACCTATGACGAAGGATTGAAGATCGGAGTCGAGCCGACTTTCGAACTTCATGTCAACATGTGGTCCGAGGATTTTCGTCGCGTAACGCCCGTCGCGTCGGAGGTGCAACGACGCGGCGTGCCCTTTAATTTGACGCTTGATTACAGCCATGTAAATTTCAAGATTGGAAACCCGGAGGAACTGGATATCTCGTGCGTCCGCGAGGACGTCGAAACCGGTCGCTTGATTCTGGACCCGTTCGAGCAGGGTAACCTGTGTGACGAGTGGCTAGCGATGGGCATCGTACGCTGGATGCAAGTTCGCTCCGCTGCGCCGGACGGACCAAGAAATATCTGGTCCAGATTCGATCCCGGCAACGTCATCGCCGCTGTTCCCAGCGATGCGACAGATACAAACAGAGCCGGCGATCCAGGTCGTGGGATATTGTATCCCTTCACAAAGCCCCTTCCCGGTGAGTGGCATTCGGCATGGCATGCCTACAAACTGGAGCCTACAAAGGAAGTCGTGCGAAAAGTCTTGCGGCACCATAAAAATGATCCCGCAAAAAGGCTAAAATTCATCACCACGGAAATGATCAACCTTCCCGACTATGCTCACAACGCCAAATTCTCGTTGATAGGCCAGAATGCAGCGATCGCTCAGTTCGTGCGGGATACTTGGGCCGAAATAGACTCAAGCGTCGCATGAACAATGCACTCTCGAATCCTTGTTAGGAGGCCAGCCACAGGCAGCAGATGAAGACGTGACCCCAGACGGCGTCGTGGTCACTAATGATCAACCTTCCAATGTTTCAACTCGATAAGTGTCTCGATTCATTTCTATCATCTCGACGCTAACTAATATGCGAACTCCCGGTGGGCGTGGCACGTGTCGACGAAGAACGGATGCGATTCGGTTCGCGAGATCCTTCCTGGTTTCCGGTGACCTTCCAGGGAAGAGATAAAACTGAGCGTAGACAAAGGCTCGGGCCTCCTCTTGAGTGCCAATCTTGTAGTTGGACAAGGCGCTGACACTTGATTTTAGATCGAATTCGTCGCGAATGGCTTCGCTTTCGGCCAGCAGTTCATTGACTTTCGCAAGTATCACGGGTGCGGGAAAGCCGAGTAAGTTATCGGTATAGTCGATTTTTAAGTATGGCATTGAGTGATCCCACAGGTAGTCGGTACCAGTGTACGCGTCAGGTACGTCACGCAAATCGAAAATATGTTACGGTAAAAATAGTCCGGATAGGTGCTTCACGAATGAATGTGATATCGGGGCACCAAAGTTGAATAGGGATCGCGGCGCCGCTTTTCAGCCATAGGTCTCGGTGGGTGGTGCAAAATCCATTCAGCCCGCAGCATTTGCCAGCGGCGCATTGAAGCCACAGGTTGCCACAGGTGAGTTGTTGTCAATGTCGTAAGCCACGAGTGTCGCCGCAGATGGTCGCCTCATCCGAAGCCGTCGCACCGCAACTTGATGAGATAGCCCATATTGGCTTGCCGTCGAAGCCAGCCTTCGCATCGGCGTACCGCGGCTAGCGGCGGCCAAGGCCGCGCTCGAATGCAGACGGTCGCGCACGATCCAGCTTAGCTTCGGACGGCGGACGACGAGATGGTTCGTCGGAATTCCGAAAACACGGTGACGTAGGATATGCACGCCACGCATGTTTGCGCGGCGGGCATGTAAAAAAATTGGTCTGAGGGTTGACGGCATATGCGCGCTCATGCCAAATATTGTATCCACAAAAAGATCTTTTGCATCCGAAAATGGTTGCGATCACAGAAGCTCTAAGGAGAAGGTTTTTATGATCGCAAGCCATAAGCGGGGTTTGCTGACGGCGGCATTGGTTGGGCTCGCCGTTCGCGGAAACCACACCTTTGCTGAGACCCGATTCTCCTACGATCAGATCGGAATTCTTACGGACATATCCGGTCTCTGCGCCGTGCTGGCCGGACCTGGCTCGGTGGAAGCGGGCGTGGGGTACACAAACGCGGTCGCTTTTGCAGATCAGATTGATCGCCAATCGCTCGGAGGGACGAATACGTGACGATTCAATCGGAACAGATCGAGGGCTGGATCGTCGTCACCGGCGCTGGCAGGGGCATCGGTGCAGGCATCGCGCGACGCCTCTGCGAGCGAGGCGCTTGTGTGATGGTCGCGGACCTCGATCTCGCGGCGGCGGAGGAGACGGCGGCGTGCCTGTGCCGCGATGGACACCGAGCGCAGGCCGGACATGTTGATGTCGCCGAAGAGACTTCGGTTGAAGCACTGGGAGATGTGGCCGTACGGCTCGGCAAACTTGTCGGCTGGGTCAACAATGCCGGGATTTCCGAGGTCATTCCGCTGACCGACATGTCCGTCGAGGCCTGGGACCGCATGATGAGCGTCAACGTCCGGGGTGTCTTTCTCGGCACGCGAGCGGCTGCAAGAAGAATCGAGAGCGGCGGAGCCATCGTGAACCTTGCAAGTGTGTCCTCAGTCATCGCGTTTCCCCACCGGTCCCATTACGGCGCCTCCAAAGGTGCTGTCGTCGCGTTTACAAAGCATGCAGCGATAGATCTCGCGCCACGGGGTATTCGCGTCAACGCCGTCGGGCCGGGAACGATCGAGAGCCAGATGACACTGGGTCGCCTCTCGGATCCGGAACAATTGCGATGGACGCTGCAGCGGGTACCTGCCGGTCGAGTTGGCCAGCCGGAAGATATTGGCAACGCCGTGGCGTTCTTGTGTAGCCAGGATGCAGCTTACATCACCGGTGTCGTGCTGATGTGCGATGGCGGCTGGACCGCTGCTGCCTAAACCTTATTCGCTTCTGTTCTATTTGATTCAATCGGGAAGACACGCCAATGCCCTCCGCCGAAAAGCCTCTTGTTGTTATCTCGGGAGCAGCGAAAGGAATCGGGCGGGCCTGTGCGGAGGCCTTCCTGGCGACTGGATGGCACGTTGCGGCGCTTGATTACGATGCCGAGCCGTTGAACACCTTCGCGGCTGGAAAAAGCAATGTCTCTCCAATCGTGACAGACGTTGCCGATCCGGCATCGGTTGAGGCCGCAACGAGCCAACTGACGCAGCCAGCGCGGGCCCTCGTCAATGCCGCCGGCATTTTTCCTCTTTCGTCACTGGCGACTGCCGACGTCGCAACCTACCGGCGCATCTTTGATATCAACGTGCTTGGAACAGTGTTGCTCAGTCAGGCCATCGCGCGAACGATGCCCGCCGGCGGCGCGATTGTTCACTTCGCGTCGATCAACGCGTTCATGGCCAAGCCGGACCAATTGCTTTACAACGCGTCCAAAGCTGCGGTTGTGAGCCTGACGCGGGGTATGGCTGCGGATCTTGCCGAACGTCGTATACGGGTCAACGCTGTTGCGCCGGGCCCCGTCGATACCGAAGGCTTGCGCGCGATACCCGGACGGCTCGAGAAAATTTCCGCTCAGATACCGCTCGGCAGAACCGCGTCTCCCTCGGAGATGGCTGCTCTGGTGCTCTGGCTGGTCGAAGGTGAGGGGGCCCAGTTGATGACCGGGGAGACAGTCGTGAGCAGCGGCGGCGTGTTGGTGCGATGATGACCGGCCCATGTGCCGAGGCTGGGTAGATACGGATTACGACGTTACCCGGCGGCACCGCTGGATTGTGCGCGCCCTCATCAACAGCATCGTCGTTCCGAGACCCATCGCCTGGGTGACGGGTCATGATCGGGACGGCGTGGGTCGACATCCGACCTCGACAATATCGAACAGGCGCTTACGGAGTGCCCAATGCGACGCCCACCTTTCGGATCCGAACGAGCCCTGGTTCGGTAGGCGTTGCCGGATTTGGCCAAGTTAGCACTGCTTGCCGATGGCTTAGCGAGTCCGGTGCGAAGCGTAGCGAACACAGATGCAATTTGAATAAGCCTGCCAGGTCGGCACCCCTGAACGGGATGCACACGACTATTTTTTGGATACAATTGCTTTTTTTTTGGACTCGATTTTTCTGGAACCTTGTCCTTCAATGCAACCTAGGCAGAAGACGGAAACGCCATGGTCGCCGAAAATTTCGAAGCCTATCTCACTGCGCTGGGACTTCCTCCGGCGACGCCCAGGCAGGCCGCAACGTCATCGCAACACTAAAGGCGTTTGCTTATGCACCTCGATGCGCAGACCTTCTTCTCGCTGCTGATGAACGGATTGGCCAGCGGTTCGATGCTCTTCATCGTCGCTTGCGGTCTGTCCCTTATCTTTGGGGTCACGCAGATCGTCAATTTCGCCCACGGCTCGTTCTACATGTTGGGCGCCTACATCGCCTACACGCTGACTCGCCATTGGGGCGGAAGCGGGTTTGGTTTTTGGACCGGCGTAGCCGCATCGGCTGCGCTAACGGGGGCGATCGGCGGCCTCGTCGAAATCATTATCCTCCGGCGCCTCTATAAGGCGCCGGAACTACTTCAATTACTTGCTACGTTCGGCGTTGTACTCGTGGTGCAAGACGTCACACGTTACGTCTGGGGCAATGAAGACCTCATAGGGCCGCGCGTGCCGGGCCTTGCTGCAGCAGTTGAACTCTTCGGCGTCCGTTTCCCGTCCTATAATTTGTTCCTGATGTTGCTGGGGCCTGCGATTCTGGGCCTGTTATGGTTTACGTTTCATCGCACTCGATGGGGCACGCTCGTACGCGCTGCGACCGAGGACCGGGAAATGGTAGGGTCCCTCGGTGTAAACCAGCGTTGGCTGTTCACTTCCGTTTTTGTTCTCGGCTGCGCCTTGGCCGGTCTTGGCGGCGCGGTGCAGTTACCGCGGGATGCCGCTAACTTGGGCATGGACTTTAATCTGCTTACTGAAGCCTTCGTTGTAGTCGTTGTGGGTGGGCTCGGCAGCATCCCCGGTGCCTTTGCGGCAGCGCTGATGATCGGCGTCGTCCAATCGTTCGGCACGCTGCTTATGCCATCCATGACCTTGGTCACAATTTTCATAGTCATGACCGTGGTGCTCGTTTTTCGGCCCCACGGTCTTGCCGGAGAGCCCCAAGTGCTGGTACGCGATCCTCGGCAGGCTGACGATACAGTGCTGTCGCCCGGCGGCCGGGAGCAATGGACCTACTGGGGATTGGGCATCGCCTTCGTAGTGTTCGCGCCGTTGCTGCTCGGCGACTACGGCGTCACACTGGTGATCGAAGCTCTCATATTCATCCTGTTTGCTGCCAGCCTGCATTTCCTGGTGGGGCCGGCCGGCATACTTAGCTTTGGTCATGCCGCTTATTTCGGACTCGGCGCGTATTTCGTTGCACTCGGCGTGAAGTATTTCCACCTACCGTTTATCGCGGCCCTGATCGGTGCGCCGATAGCGGCCGGACTGGGCGCGGCTCTGTTTGGCTGGCTGTGCGTGCGGCTCAGCGGCGTCTACCGCGCAATGCTTACGCTTGCACTTGCGCAAATCGTTTGGTCTGTGGCTTGGCAGTGGATCAGCGTGACAGGAGGCGACAACGGCATTTTGAAGGTGTGGCCGGATACTTGGGCGCGCAATCACATCGTCTATCTCTATCTCACCTTCGCCATCGTGGCGGCTGCAATCTTTGTCTTGCGCAAGGTGGTTTTCTCGCCTTTCGGCTACGCCTTAAGAGCGACACGGGATTCACCGTCCCGGGCAGATGCCGTCGGCATCAATATTCGACGAACGCAATGGTTTGGCTTTATTCTCGCCGGCGCGGCCGCCGGACTCGCTGGAGCTCTTTACGCTTTCGCCAAAGGCAGTGTGTTCCCGGATGTCGTGTCAATTTCTTTGTCTGTTGATGGCCTCGTCATGCTTCTGCTTGGCGGGTTAGAGAGCATGGCCGGTCCCATCGTCGGCGCCGCCGGGTATCATTGGCTTTTGGCGGAGCTTCAGCGCACCACAGAATTCTGGCGCGCGCCTCTCGGCGTCGTGATCGTGCTTGCCATCATGTTCTTTCCGCGTGGCATTGTCGGGATGCTCCAGAGAATCTGGCCTTTGGTGTGGCGCCGCATGCCGATTTCCAAACGCGTTTCGGTGAGGGACGCGCCATGAGTGTCGCAGGCGAACTCACTGTTCGATCCATCCGGAAGGCCTTTGGTGGCGTGAAAGCGGTGGACGACGTCTCCTTCTTCGTTAATCCGGGCGAGATGGTTGCAATCATTGGCCCCAACGGTGCCGGAAAGTCGACCTGCTTCAACATGCTGGGTGGCCAGATCACGCCGGACGCGGGCGAGATACGTTTCGACGGCCACCTCATCAACGGCCTTGGCCCGTCGAAGATCTGGCGGCTCGGCATTGGCCGGACATTCCAAATCACCGCTACGTTCCCATCCATGAGCGTGCGCGAGAATTTGCAGATGGTACTGCTGTCGCACCACAGAAAACTCGGTAGTTCGTGGCGACCTGCTCCATCTTACTTTCTCGATCAAGCAGATCATCTGCTCGATCGCACGGGTTTGCGCGCGCAGGCTCGCCGGCCTTGCGGTGTGCTCTCCTATGGCGATCTAAAGCGCCTGGATCTTGCCATGGCGCTCGGTAATAGCCCTAGGCTGCTGCTGATGGATGAACCAACGGCAGGCATGGCGCCGACCGAGCGTATCGCCATGATGAAGCTGGTACGTACTCTCATGGAGAGCGAAAGGGTCTCCATCCTGTTTACGGAACACGATATGGACGTGGTCTTCGGCCATGCGGACCGCGTTATTGTGCTCAATCGAGGCCAAGTCATCGCTAGCGGGGTGCCCACCGCCATTCGCGAGGAAAAGCTCGTGCAAGATGTGTATCTGGGCGGCGGTACGATGTACGGGGCGGCATAATGCTGACAGTCAGCGACATCAATAGTTTCTATGGCGCCGCGCATATCCTGCACGACGTGTCGCTTACCATTAGCCAGGGCGAGGCCGTCGCATTGTTGGGTCGTAACGGAGCGGGAAAATCGACGCTAATGAAATCGATCATCGGAATTGTCCCGCCGCGTTCGGGCAATATCATGTTCGAAGGGAAGGAAGTAAGCGGGCTCGATCCTTTCGTGATCGCTCGGCGGGGGGTCGGTTTCGTTCCAGAAGATCGACGGATTTTTGTAAGCCTAACCGTCGAGGAAAATCTTGAGGTGGGACGCCGCCACGCCCCGATGGGGCGCGAACCCTGGACGCGCGAAAAGCTCTACTCAATCTTCCCCAATCTCGCTGAAATGCGCGGGCGCCTGGCCGCCCATATGAGTGGCGGCGAACAGCAGATGCTAACCGTCGCGCGCACACTCATGGGAAATCCCTCTCTCATTCTTCTGGACGAGCCCTCTGAAGGCCTCTCGCCCAAAATCGTCGAGCAGGTCGCGCAAGCAATAATTCACGTCACTGCGTCCGGCATCACAGTTCTGCTGTCGGAGCAGAATATGCATTTCGCCAGTTTGGTCTCGGAGCGCGCCTATGTGATCGAGAAGGGCCAGATTAAGTTCTCCGGTACCATCGATAGTCTTCGATCGAACGATGATATCCGGCGAAACTATCTCGCCATTTAAAGGTCGACCGATAATGTGGATATCGTTGATGCGGCTCTGTGCCAGTGCGTCGAGTGCATGCGCGCCGACGTCGGAGTGAACCAGATCGCTGGGCGTCTTCGCCAATATACGTGACACGTCCAACGCAACCTTGCCATTGCCGACAATTACCGCGACTTTGCCGTATAGATCGAACGCAAAGTCGCGATAGTGTGGGTGCCCATTGTACCATTCGACGAATTCGGTTGCAGTATTGCTGCCGGAGAATTTCTCGCCGCGAATGTCCATGGTGAACGTGGCAACGGTCATTCACGGATATAACCCAAATCTCAATTATTTTATCCAGAGTTTGGATTTTAAATCCAAAGAATCCGATGCTTCCTAATATAAGTGGGCATTTCACCGACCGTTTGAGTGGGACTGCAGGACGCTTAGCAACGCCCAAGTGAGCGCTGCCAAGGCCGAAAATCCTGTGGATTACGAGTGGGTCGATAGCGCGATGTCTGGCTAGCGGGCCCATGGTAGTGCGCGCGTCCCCCGCGCGATCTCTCGAGCTGCTTGGTTGTGGGGCCGACTTTCGCTATGCAGAGCCGAAGGTTTTCTGTGTACGGCTTCCGCCGGCTGCCTCGGGCGGATATGCGCCGGGAATTCGCCTCAAGCAGGAAACGCTGGCTGAAGAATTCGCCGTAAGCCGAACGCCGATCCGCGAAGCGCTGTCCCGCCTGGAGGCGCAGGGGATCGTTGCCCAGGAGCAGCAGCGCAGCACGGTAGTCTCGACGCAGGCCCATGCCGTTCGGATTGCCGGTCCTGGCGAAGTTGGTCCAATGAGCGTTTTAGGATAATCCTCCCCAGTCATTGGCTTCTTGATGTCGAGTTCGGTGAGACTCGTAAACCAGGTCCATTTGTCGGCATTGTTGCCATCAGAAGCGGGACCTTGTGGAACTTGCCTTCCGCCATCAAGGCCTGCATCTGCCCCGGCAGGATCGTTCCGTCCACCGAGCGCACCGCACCGTTGAGGAAGCGGCCGCCTTGGCGATGATCTCGTCCACGGACTTGGAGCGCATGCATACCGCGGTCTGGTCCTCGCAACCCATCGTGGTCGCGAAGTCCGAACCTGTCGTTTCGACCATCTCAAGCGAAGTCTGCGCTGGCGCCGACACCCCCGCTTTCAAGGATGACCCTTTGGAACAGGCCCGCGGCGCCTGGCGAAACGTGGTTGAACAGGGTGGCTATGCCAACGGCGCTTTCGCCGAATACCGTCACATTGTTAGGGTCACCGCCGAACGCCTTGATGTTCTGTTCCACCCATTTCAGCGCAGCCTGCTGGTCGAGCGTGCCGTGATTGCCGAACGGATGGCCTTGTCGAGCGCCGGATGCGCCATATAACCGAACACGTTCATGCGGTAGGTGGTGGACTCCACGACGAGGTCACCGTCTTTGACCAGCTTGCGCGGGTCATAGTCGTTGGTACGGCCGTTGAGTTGGCCGCCGCCATGGAGCCATACCATCACCGGGCGTAGCTTGCTGCGGCCCGACGCCGGCGCGAAGACATTCAGATAAAGACAGTCTTCCGTGGTGCTGCGGACAGCCATGACGCCGAAGGTGTTTGTCTGCACGCAAGCGGGGGCGAAGGCACCGGCGTCACGCTCGCCAGTCCACTTGGCAGGCGGAGCGGGCGCTTCCAGCGCAGTTCGCCGACCGGCGGCGCCGCGAAAGGAATGCCGAGAGACGCGCTGATGCCGTTCGCGGCATAGCCTTTCAGCGACCCGTCGCTGATCTTCGCCACTTCGGGCGTGCCTGACTTGACGTTGGCGAACAGATCTTGGCGTCTGCCGAAGTCGCGCAGGACAGCGCCAGCGTCATCAACGCCGCGTTGCCGGAGTGATCGCCTTTGGCGCAACAACTGGCGTAATGAAGGGGTTATGGATGACGTTTTTGGCGCGAAGCGGAAATAGGCCAAAACGGAGAAATCAGCTAAGCTACGGCTAACGAGCCGTGCGTCGCGTTCATGATACCTAAATCCTCTAAGGTCATCGGGAATTAGTATTTGTGTTGGCACCGAGACGAAATCATTGTTGGCGATCCTAGGCCGTGCTTCCGGGCAGCTGCCACAAAGTACAAACTACAGAACGTACCTTTTTCACGCGTGAGCAAGGCTGTGAAACCCACTTTTTATAAGTTGCACACTTGTATTCCTGCAAGTTACCGAAGTTGCCGCCAGCGAAGGGGAGGTGGCAATGAGCGCGGTGGCTCTCGCGACTAAGGTCGCTCAATTCGTTTTTGGGTCGAACGAATACCTTTGAGAGCCGCGGGGCGCCGCTCAACTAAACCAAGGATCATCAGTGGAAAATATCGCACCAGACGATTTTGAGCCGATTTTTCGAACGAATGGCTTCGATTCGGCTTTCGGCACAGTTTATCTGAATCGAAAGACGACGACGCTTGGATTCCGTGTCACGGAGTACCACACCAATGTTACCGGAAATTGTCATGGTGGCGCGATGGCAACCTTTGCCGACATGCAGATCGCAGCCATCGTGCGTTCGGGATTATTAACCACGGAACGTCATACGCCAACGATCAGCCTATCCGTCGACTATATCGCTCCTGCGCCGCTTGGTGCTTGGGTTGAGGCAAACGTGATTCTTATTAAGGAAACCAAATCGCTGATTTTTACCCAGGCTCTTATCACGACGAACGGTGAACCGGTCGCACGGGCAAATGTAACTTATCGAAACTATAGCGCGGTGGCTGTTCCCCGTCGCTGAGGCCTGCCTTTCCTCTCAAGGAAACGAAAACCGACTTTATGAAATAAGTTTGGAAAACCTCCGGCGTTGCCCTGCCGGAGGTGTCTTGTTCAGAGTTCATTACGGAATGAGCCCCAGCCAGTGGATCGGGGGCTAACGAATCTGCGCACTGCGCGCCTATTCTCATCGACGCAGATGCAAGACGATTTTCCTGGGAAGATACTGTCCATTCTGGAGTATTCCGAACTACAGGATCAGTTGAAGGATCGTCTGGGGTTGCGCGGCTGACGCAGGGCTCCCAGGTGGCGCCGGAAAAGATCCAGGGCGTCCAGGTCGTTTTTCTCGACTGGGTGTTGGGACCGGATCACGATCAAGATTCGAAAAAGAAGGCGGCAAAGGCTGCCCGCGACATCTATGAGAAATTTTCCGCGGATCGGAAGCCGTTAATCGTGCTGATGTCGGACAGCTACAATCTGTTGAAGCTGAGCAGCAGCGGCCGACATAGCCTTCACGGGCGTCGAGGTCGATGCCGATGCAGCGATCGGCGACCCCGAGAATGGCCTACCGCTGATCGAACGCGTGATCGATGACGCCCGCATCGCGTTATGCGCCGCAGCCGGCTGGGCGATGGATGAATCGTTCAAGACCACCATCGAATATCTCAAGACCCGAACCCAGTTCGGCGTCGCCATCGGCACCTTCCAGACCCTGCAGCACCGCGCCGCCGACATTTCGTCGCCGCCGAGCAGGCCGCCGCATGTCGATGTTCGCGACCGTGGCTTGCGATTTCGACGACGCCAGGGAACGCGCCACCGCAGTCGCGGCGGCGAAGGTGCAGATCGGCAAGTCGCTGAAATTCGTCGGCCTGCAGTCGATCCAGCTCCATGACGGCATCGGCATGACCATGGAGGCCCGGATCGGCCATTACTTCAAGCGACTGAGCATTATCGAGAAGACATTTGGCGATACGGACTTTCATCTCCGCCGCGTGGCCGGGGGCGGGGGGTTGATCTAGCCCGCCCGTTCCGCACGTCAGATCAAATCGCCGCCAGCGGCTGAAGCCGTGGTGCCGTGCTTGCGGAAGGCCTTGATGACGTTACGGCCGACTTTCCATTTGTGCACCTCGTCAGGACCGTCGACCAGACGCTGCATACGAACCTCCGTATACCACTTCGCCAGCGGAAGATCCTGGCTGTAGCCCAACGCACCATGCAACTGGATCGCGGTATCGATGACTTTGTGCACCATGCGAGCCAGATAGACCTTGGCGATGGAGTTTTCCTGCGTTAGGTCCAGACCCTTTTCAGCCTTGTAAGCAATATGCAGCAGCATCAGCCGAGCCATATAGAGCTGGCTGGCGCAATCGGCCAACATGAACTGGACAGCCTGCCGATCGGCGAGCAGCACGCCGAAGGTCGAACGCTTGGTGACATATTCCGTCGCCATATCGAGAGCCCGCTGGGCCTTGGCGACGTTGTGCATGCCATGGCGCAATCGGCCGTAGGCAAGGCGGTGTTGTCCCATATCGAAGCCGTTGCCTTCGCCGCCCAGCAGATTTTCGGCGGGCACCTTGAGATCCCTGATCTCGACCTCCGAATGGCCGCCGGAAAGCGCGTGGGCATGCGGCCCCTCGATCGCCATGGTCTTGATGTCGCGTTTGATGTTGTAGCCGGGGTTGGGTAATTCCACGATGAATGTCGAAAATTGCTTGTGCCGTGGCGCGTTCGGATCGGTCTTGGCCATTACCAGGGCCAGGTCGGCGACACCGGCGGATGACGTAAACCACTTCTCGCCGTTGAGAATATAATTGGCATTGCCATCTTTTTCCGCGCGGGTCTGCATGCCCGTGGCATCGCCACCCGCCACCTTCTCAGTCATCGAGAAGCAGATGCGCTTCTCCCCGTTCAATAACGGCTTGAGGAATTTTTCCTTCTGATATTCCGTTGCGTGCGTCATGATCGTCATGATCGAGGCATCATCGGGCCCCTGCGTGTTCATCGACAGCGCACCGAGTGTGCTTTCGCCGAGCTCCATCTGCACCAGTGAGTTGGCGAGCGGGCCGAGCCCCATGCCGCCATATTCCTTCGGAGCGAACGGGCACCAGAGGCCTTGCGCGCGCGCTTTGGCGCGCAGCCTGCCCAGCACTTCCTTCAACGGCTTAGTGTCCAGTTCCTTTTCCGCCGGGATACATTCATCGTGAACCCATTTGCGGACTTTCTCCCGGACCGCCTTCGCCTCTGCCGGGATTTCGAAATCTATCGACATAATTCTTCCTCGCTGTACTGGATAATCAAGCTTATAGGGTGACATATGCCCGTGGCGAGGCGCTTGGTGGCGTGATTAAGATCGATACGATATCGAATGAGATCGATACGATATCAGTTCATACTTGCCTTGACGCCGTCAGGCGAGTGATCATGTTGATCGCGGACGTAGGCTTTTAATCGCTGTTTGGCGTCCCATAGAGACTGCCGACGGCGGGTAGGGAAAAACGTTTGCGTGGAGGACATCCCACAGGGGCCTGTAAGGTCGATCAAGCGACCGACGACCGGCTTCATGTCGCACCTCGTCTCTGTCTAACGCAGTGAAGGGCTCAGCGCGTGAAGCCGCAGGGAGCTCCGATGTGCCAAGCGAGAACAACGGGTTGGTCTGAGCCCAGACTGACTTCTGCTACACTGACTTGTCGTTACATTATTGTTTTCTCAATAGTTAGCTTGATTGAAGCGGAACGCCGGCTCACCTGACGCCGGGCAAACATCTAAGAAATGAGGGACGCATGACTCTGTTCAATATGTCCGGGAAAGTTGCAGTCATCACTGGCTCTTCGCGGGGGATAGGTCGTGCTATCGCGGAGCGGATGGCCGAACACGGTGCTAAGGTTGTGATCTCCTCACGCAAGCAACAGGCTTGTGACGAAGTGACGGAGGCGATTAACGATAAGGCCGGCAAACAGGTCGCGCTCGCCATTGCGGCGAACATCTCGGTCAAGGAAGAACTCAAGGAGCTCGTCGAAAAGGCCAACGGCGCGTTTGGCAAGGTCGATACGCTGGTCTGCAACGCGGCGACGAACCCATATTACGGACCGCAGGCGGGAATTTCCGACGACCATTTTCGCAAGGTTCTCGAAAACAACATCATAGCCAACCATTGGCTAATTACGTTCGTAGCGCCCCAGATGATTGAGCGCAGAGATGGTTCGATCACCATCGTCTCATCCGTCGGCGGTCTCAAAGGGACGACAAATCTGGGCGCCTATTCGATTTCGAAGGCTGCCGATATGCAACTCGCCCGGAATCTGGCCTGTGAATACGGCAAGCACAACGTCCGCGTGAACTGCATCGCGCCTGGCCTGATCAAGACGGATTTTGCCCGGGCGCTTTGGGAAAATCCGGAAACGCTGAAAGCCCTAACCGCCACTGCGCCGCTGGCACGCATCGGAGAGCCCGATGAAATTGCCGGCGCCGCGGTTTTTCTGGCATCAGCGGCCGGTACCTTCATTACGGGACAGACAATCATCATCGACGGCGGAGCATTGATCAGCTGAGTGCTGCTGGGCCGACGAAGCCGGTCAACCAATTGTGGCTTTACCTGCGCTGCGATTTAAGCTCGCCAAAAAGCCAACACCCGAGATACCATTGTCGACGACCCCGAGGTGATCGCGATGGCCTCCTCAGTCATGACGCTCTATCCGGGTGACATCATTGCAAGCGGGCCCCGGCCGGTGTCGGGCCGCCAAAAGCTGGAGATTGGGTCGCAATCCGGATCGCAGGCGTTGGTGAGATGACGCTGGATGTAAAGCGGGGAAGGGACGGTGCGCATCCAGTTTGGAAAAAGCGCCGGCCATGAGTTCTGCATAAGATAATGGCGGTTCCTGCCGGAAAGCCGCTACGCGCGCCGCTAATGTTCGGGCGGCGCTTGTTTCGCGCAGCAGGTGGCTCGCATCAATGCTTTTTCGGCATCGCTCCAATGCATCGCGGTGGCCGTGTTGACCTTCGAAGGCGATGGGTCTATGGTTGGACCAAAGAACGTGAGGGCCAGGGATGGCGGCGGACGGTTTTGATGCGGCGGCACAGGTGGCTGTCGTTACCGGCGGTGGAAGCGGTATCGGGCAGGCGCTCTGTGGGGCACTTGCCCAATCCGGCATTCGGAGCGTTGTCGCGGCCGATCGCAATCTCGAAGCAGCCCGACGGGTAGCGGCTGCAATCAATGAGACGTACTCCCACAGTCCCGCGCTGGCGCTTGAACTCGACGTAGTTGAAAGCCGATCCCTCGAAGCCTTGGTGGAGAAGGTCGAAACGGAGATCGGCCCGATTGATCTCTGGCGCTCGAACGCTGGACTTCACGCCGGCGACGGCCTTGGCGAAACGACTGATTGGCGGAGGTCGCTCGACGTCAACTTGATGGGTGACGTCAACGCCGCGCGAGCCGTCATTCCACGCATGGTCGAGCGCAGAAACGGACACTTTGTCGCCACCGCTTCCGCGGCCGGACTGCTGACGGACTTCCGCTGTGCGCCTTACGCAGCTAGCAAGCACGCCGCCGTCGCGTTGGCCGAATGGCTCTCGATTACGTATGCCGATGACGGCGTCTCGATCTCGCGCGTCGCCCAGAGGGTGTACGGACCGGAATGACGAAGCCCGACAGTCTCACGGCTGGAGTGTCGAGCAACTTTCTCGCGCCGGAAGACGTCACTCGAGAAATTATCGAGGCTGTATAGTAGTGGTTGTGCTCTGAATTATTCGCGAAACGCCAACTTCATGTTCGTTGAGAGCGGTCGTGCCAGAAAAATATGATTATATCATTGTTGGATCCGGTTCGGCAGGCGCGGTCATAGCAAACCGCCTCACCGAAACAAGCCGCACCCGCGTATTGCTTTTGGAAGCCGGCGGGCCGGATAATAATCCTCTGCTTTCTATGCCTCTTGCTTTTCGAACGGTGTTCAGCAGGCCAGCCTACAGCTGGGATTATATGTCGGAGCCTGAACCCGGTCTGGGAGGGCGGCGGCTGCCAATCCCGCGAGGACGGACGCTCGGAGGGACATCGAGCATCAACGCTATGATCGCGATTCGCGGAAATTCGCGCGACTTCGATCAATGGGCAGAGTCGGGCTGCAAGGCTGGGGCTATCAGGACGTTCTTCCCTATTTCAGACGTCTCGAGCGGAGTTGCGCGGCGACAACGTCTACCATGGTGGAAGCGGGCGGGTCGAAATCACCCAGATGACGTCGCCGGACATGCTCTACGAGCCTTTGCGGAAGGCGGCGGAGAGCATCGGAATTCGCTCGAACGACGATCCTAACGGCCAGTCCCAGGATGGAATCAGCAGGATGGAGGCCACGATCGGCGGAGGATATCGTTCGAGCACGTCGCGAGCCTATCTGAAGGACGCGAGAAAGCGGTCGAACTTAACTGTCCTGACCAAGGCCGTAGCTTCGAAAATCATTCTTGAAGGCGTGCGAGCCATCGGCATCGAGCATGTCCGAAACGGGTTTCGGGAATCTTCTTTCGTTGGAAAAGAAATCATTGTTTCGGCAGGGTCGTACAACTCACCCCAACTGCTGATGCTGTCCGGCATCGGTCCTGCCGAGCACCTCCGCGAGAAGGGTATCGTTCCTGTTGTTGACTTGCCTGGCGTGGGACGAAATCTGTCCGAGCATCCCAATATTATTATGGCGTTCGGTACGCCAGGCAAACTGGGATATACGAAGTTTCTGAGGTTTGACCGCGCAGCCATGGCCGTCGCACAATGGTTTCTCTGGCATAGCGGGCCTTTCGCAACGAACGGAGCGGCTGCAAATATCTTCCTCCGTACTCGCCCCGAGTGTGACCGTCCCGATATGCAAATTATTTGCATGCCCGTGAATAACACGGCGACTCTCTGGTTTCCGGGAGTGCGGCCTCAGGAGATCGTCGGACTTTCGGCGCGATTGGGAGCACTTCATCCGAAATCACGTGGTGCGGTCGAACTGCGTTCCAGCGATCCGGGGGAAAGCCCGCGGATCTCTTTCAACATGTTTTCCGAACGGGACGATCTTGCCACCATGGTCGCGGGGGTTAAACTGTGTCGCGAGATTTACATGGCGCTGCATCGCGACGGCATCGTCACAGAAGAAATTCTGCCCGGTTCGCAGATTCAAACAGACCAGGACATCGAGGAATTCATCCGCGAAAATGCGGGTCATCGATCGCATCCTGTGGGAACTTGCAAAATGGGAACAGATCGGATGTCCGTGGTTGATGAGCAATTGCGGGTCAAGGGCATCGCCGGCCTTCGCATTGCAGATGCCTCGATTATGCCGAAGTTGCCAAGCGGCAATACGAACCTGCCGTCGATCATGATCGGAGAGAAGGCGTCCGATCTATTGAAAGGCAAACTGCGTTATGATAGCGAGGGCGCGGGTCGCGCATGATTGCGCGCGTTTGAGTTTTCCCCGCCGCCAGACGCGCCATGGGACCGCAGCGGCGGTCGGTTTTCCCAGCCTTGTGCTGATCTGCCTTTTCATTGTCGGCCGCTCGATCCCAGACGTCACCTAGGATTCAGGTACTCCACGATCCGATCTTTCAGATGTATGTGGCGTTCTGGATTTTCGGTCTGCTTCACCATTCGTCCGAGACCAGCTGTTTTCGACCGGGCCGATCGGTGTGGTTTTCAATGCTGGCTGAGATTTGCGGCGTCCGGTGCCTTAGCAGTGACGCATCTCACGCAAAGCAGAAACGATCACCAGACAAGCCGTCTCACGATGAGGGCGACATCGGCCGCTGGGCGCCTAGCCTACGCGCCGTGATATGATACCAGTCCACTAACCGCCGATGCGGGTTTCGATCGGCGTGGCGGTGGTCTGCCCCCTTGAAAGTGGTCCTCCCTGAAGTATGGCTTTAAGGCTGATGGGGGATGCAGAATGCCCGAGAAGAGACATATGGCGGACTGAAGGAGTTTGGTGTTAATCGGCGCCTCAGCTCTTCGGAAGGATGATCGGGCGTCCTAGTCCCATCCATGCGATCGGTGAGGAACAGGCCTCCGGATTGCTTTCCACGCGCCATTCGGCCGCGACGATGCGTCGGGCGGTAAAGTTGTTGGCCTGATCGGAGACCAGCCACTTCAACGGTTCGGCCATGATTTTCGGTTGCAGCATCGCTTTCCGGTCGAGGCCGGATTGCACGGGCACGAAGTCCGTATTAACGGGACCGCCTGGGACGAGGACATTGGATGTGACGCCGGTTCCTTCCAAATCGGCAGCCATGACGGCGGCCGCCGCCTCAGCCGATGCCTTGCATGGGCCGTAAGGAATGCGCCCGCGATTGATCATGCTGTTGAGACCCGTGGTATTGACGATAAGGCGTCCCCATCGCCGCGCAATCATCGCCGGCGTAACGGCCCGTGCGAGCCGGAAGGTCACTTCAGCATGGATTGCGCTGAATTCGCGCCACTGCTCTGCCGTAACCTCCCAAAATGGCACGGGATTTTGCCAGCTATCCGCCCGGATGGAGCCCGTGCCGATGCCGGCATTATTAATCAGCACGTCGATCCGCCTTTCGCTTTCGAGGACCTTCGCGACCGTATCTTCCGGCGCCTGACCTGAGGCGAGATCAACAAACATCGTTCGTAGCCGTTCCGTATTGCCGCCGAGCGTCTCGCGCAATTCATGGGTGCTTTTCTCGTATCGTCCGAGAGCGACAACGATGAACCCTTCCTCAAGAAGAGCTTGCACCATGACGCGCCCCATTCCTCGCGTGCCACCAGTGACGAGGGCAACCTTCGTGGTTTGTCCGACCGAGCGCTCCGAAGAGCTGGTTTCTGTTTCCATTTTGAGTGGCGGCCTTCAGAGTTGCATAATGTTTAGGGTGTCGCTATTCAACTGACTCGAAGATAGTCTCAAGCGGCATGGTAGAATAAGGTCCAAGACAGGCCGTTCTATCTCGGAAGTCCCAGGACGCGCGCGGCCAGAATATTGCGCTGAATTTCCGATGTTCCGCCAAAAATGGTGGTCGGTCTGGCGATGAGAAATTGCTCGCCGACCGAGACGTCAGTGCCCGGCAGGGCACCGACCCGGCCCGCATCTTCCTCGCAGATCAGGAGCGTCAATTCGGTCAACCTCTGATAAAGCTCCGACTGGTTTATCTTCAGCATGGACACGTCGGCGCCCAAGTCGCCGCCGTCCCGAAGGCGGTCGACGAATGTCTGGTAGAGCGCTGTGTGATCTTCCAGATCCAGGCGAAGTTGAACATACCTGCTCACCGAAACGGGATCGTCCCATGCCTTGACCCGTCTCATGACCTCATTAAGTTGGGCAAGAGCATTTTCCGACTGTTTTGGAGATCCTAGCGAAATTCGCTCGAAGCCTAAAATGGCGTTTGCCATTTTCCATCCCTCACCGACTCCACCGACCAGATAATCGGCTGGCACTCTCACATTTTCGAAGCGAACCTGGCACAGATCCTCGTCACCCGAAATGTCGAGAATGGGCCTAACGCTGATGCCCGGAGCATCCATGGGCAAGAGCAGAAAGCTGATGCCCTCCTGCTTGCGCTTCTCTTGGCTTGTCCTGAAAAGCCCGAACATCCAGTTGCAATTCGCGCCTCTCGTCGTCCAGATCTTTTCGCCGTTGATGACCCATTCATCTCCTTGGCGCTCAGCCCTGGATTTGAGGCTCGCAAGGTCGGACCCGGCATTCGGTTCGCTATAACCTTGGCACCAGGCGTCTTCGCCCGACAGAATCCGGGGAAGAAAATGGGCTCGCTGGGCGTCGGTCCCGTAATGGATGATGAGCGGGCCGATCATGACGATACCAGTTTCATTTAGGCGAACGGCGCCGAAGCGGGCCAATTCCTCCGTGATGATCAACTGCCTGATGGCCGACATGCCTTGCCCGCCATACTCCACCGGCCAGCCGGGCGCCAGCCAGCCCCGCGCATGAAGCGCCTGATACCAGGGCAGGGCAACCTCGAACGGAAGCCGCTTTGGTGAATTGCGCACTTCGAGGGGGTAATTGTCCGCAATCCACTCGCGCGCACGTAACCGAAATTCCTCGTCGCTCAGTTCAATGTCGGAAGCGACTTGCAACATCACAACTTTCCTCGTGCTGCGCATACAAGAGTCAAATAGCGGGCGCGGTGCGCAGTCGCTGATCCGTAGCAATTCATAAGGACCATCGCTTTGCGCAGGAACAAGCCTATGTCAGCTTCATCCGTGTAGCCAATGCCGCCATGAAGTTGAACCGCCTGCCTTGTGACCAGAAGAGCCACATCCGAAGCACGAGCCTTCGCCCGTGACACTGCCTGTTTCGCGGCCGCAAGAGAGGGGCTCGATTCCAGTATCGCTGCGGCCTGCTGGATGGATGCGCTCACCAGCTGAATCTGGATATAGAGATCTACCATGCGATGCTGGATGACCTGAAAACTACCGATCGATCGATCAAATTGCTTCCGCGTCGTAACGTAATCCTTTGTGATCGCGAACGCTCTGCGCATGACGCCCAGCAGGTAAGCAGCGATTCCAAGCGTAATTTCTTCCTGGACCGTTTCGAAGGACCCCTTGATCGGCTCGATCGGCGTGTTGTCGAACCTCAATTCGGAAAAATGCCCGCCATCCTGCAGGGGCGTCGTCAGCATCTTTAGTCCGGGTGCATCCTTTCGTACAAATTGTAGTCCGTTGGAGGTCGTAACCACGAAGCCGCCTGCGGCCTCAGCCATATGAACGTATTTTTTCGACCCGATCAGCTTGCCTTGCGCCAAGCGAACCGTCGGCGCTTTCGATTCAAGGTCCCCCGCACGTTCCTGCCATGCCGGCAGCACGATCAAGGATCCACTCATCACGTCTTCGAGAAGAGTGCCGCTCAGAAGAGGCGCGGTGCATATCGCCTCTGGAACGGGCTCGGGCGCCATACAGGCTCCCAAACGCTCGGAGAGAGCGCATAACTCCTGAATTCCAAGACCGATGCCGCCCTGTTCGTTTGGCACGCGCAGCGAAAGCCAGCCGAGATCTGAAACCTGTTCCCAGAAGTCGCGGCTAATTCCTGGCCGATGGCCTCGAAGCGCACGCGCGCGCCGCAATTGCTCCAACGATTCGAGAAAGGCCGCGCTTCCAACAATGAGCGCAAGGGTTTCCGCGCGATCCCCGGTCTCCGTGTCCGTCATCGCGCTGCCTCCCTATTGACGATTAGCGCGTCCACGGCCTGTAGCCCCCGCGGGCTTGCGATTTCTGGACGCCGTGCAATTGCCGCTTGGATTTCCATTTGCAACCTTTATCCGTGGGTTCTCGGTCGAGTTTTCGAGTTTCTGATGAATTGACCTGGTTCACTCATCAGCTCATCCCAAACCGGCAATGCGCAAAGCCCAAGCACACTCGTCGTCGAAAGTGGCGCTCGCCGCGACGTCGTACATGATGCCTTCGAAGCTTCACCAGCGCAGCCTTCTCCCTGCGCCATCGCCAATCCCGGTGTATGCGGCTATTCGGGTAGCCATTCCACTACGCCGCAACTTTCCGCATCATGTAACTGATGGGAAGCCGTTCGAGGCCGCACACGAAATTGGCATCCGCCCATGACACATCGCCATCGAGGCTTACGGCATCGAGGCGCGGTAACAATTGAGCGTAAAGCGTGCGCATTTCCATTCTGGCTAGGTGCATGCCGAGGCAAAGATGCGCGCCATAGCCGAAGGCCAGGTGACGGTTGGGTGATCGATCGACCTTGAACGAGCAGGGATCGTTAAATGCCTCCTCGTCCCGATTGGCCGACTGGTAGCACATCATGAGAGAGTCGCCCGCCTTGATATTGCGACCGCGCAACACGTAATCTTCCTGCGCGGTGCGGAAAAAGTGCTTGACCGGAGTCACCCAACGGAACATTTCCTCAATGGCGCTCGGTATCAGGGCGGGATTGTCCTTGAGCTTTCTGAGTTCGTCCGGATTTTGCATCAGCGCAAGAAGTCCGCCAGCGGTGCTGGCGCTCGTCGTGTCGTGGCCGGCGGTGGCGACAATCACAAAGTACGAAATTGCCTCGCGAGCATCGATCGGCCTTCCAGCGATGGTCGCGTTGGCGAGCACCGTAGTAAGGTCATCGCGCGGATCCGAACGACGTTCCGCCGACAGCCTACCAAAATACTCCGAAAATCGTTTAACCGCGTCCAAACGCACTTGTGAACTTGTACGTCCTCGCATCACGTCCGGATCATTCGAACCGAACAGTTCTCGCGTCAAACTCAGCATCAGCGCATCGTCCTCGCGCTGGACTCCGAGGATCATCATAATGACGCGCAGTGGATACCACACCGCGACGTCTTTCACAAAATCGCAGCGTCCGCCTAGGGCCTCAAGGCGATCGACAAATTCCCTCGCAAGAATGGTGAGTCCCTCTTCCAACTTCTTCAAGTTTGGCGGCATAAACCAGCCTTGGGTCAGCGCGCGGTAAACCCGATGATCAGGATTGTCCATGCTGACGAGGGTTCGAACACTGGACACGCTTCCAGTTGCAGCCTTCATCCGTTCGTCGTCCGCTTCGAGTTGAAGGATTATACGCTGTTCGTTGGTGAAACGATCATTTTGGCGTTCGATTTCCATGACGTCCGAATGTCTGCTGACAGTCCAGAACGGATGATAACCTTCGAGCTCGGTCCAATGGACGGGATCGTCGCGCCGAAGGTCGCGAAACAGCTCGTCGTATGCGCCCGGCGTTGAGTAGGTAGCTGTTGCAACAATCGTGCTATCGATGGTCTTGCTCATAGTGCCCTCGTCCATGATGCCCTTGTGTGCCGTGACGTTCGCAAACGCATTCAATCCGATGAATTGCGGCGGTCTGGAAGCGTTGATGAGACCATCAGGGATAGCCGCAAGGCACGCGGTACTGTTCGCTAGATTCATGCACAATGAAGTGGAAACGGCGTTTTCCTCGTTGCAACCATCTTTGCGTTGTTATTGTTTTGCTGGGCGACGCGCGTTTATTGGGTGAGCGCGCTTAGAGAGAGTACTTATGACAGCCTTCCGAAGGCTGCGTCTAATATCCTTATGGTATCCGGTGATACTGCTATCCTATCAGTAGAGACGAATCTTACGTTTGATTTCAAACCGGACATAAGAGAGAACCGGAGGATCAGTCGAAGCAAAAGGAGCAGGCGATGGAAGAGGTGATGTCGTTAAGGGGAAAAGTAATTGTTGTTACGGGCGCAGCGCAGGGGATTGGACGCGCGATTGCAGCGTTGGCGATTGACTTAGGTGCCAGGGTTGTCGGTGTTGATCTCAACGCAGAGAAGCTGGAAGCACTTGCAACTGCCATGAACGGTCACCTGCTGCCTTATGTTGGCAGCGTCGCGGACCCGGAATTCGCCGAGGCGACGGTGCGCGACGTCGCCTCACGTTTCGGCTCCATACACGGCCTCGTGAATAATGCAGGAATCACCAGGCCGGCGATGATTGAGAAGATGACGTTGCCACAGTGGACTGAGGTCATTGCGGTGCACCTGACGGGAGCCTTTCTGTGGACACAGGCTGTCGGCCGAACGATGGTCAAGGAGGCAAAAGGCGGTCAGCAAAACTGCGGTTCAATCGTCAATATATCGTCAGATGCGGGACGAGCCGGAGCTATTGGCCAGATAAACTATGCAGCGGCGAAGAGTGGTCTTCTAGGGATGACAATGACCGCCGCAAAGGAATGGTCGAAGTTCGGCGTCCGCACGAATTCGGTTTGTTTCGGGGTGGTCGAAACCCCCATGACGGAAACGATCCGGGGCGACAAATTTCGCGATGGCATTTTGGCGCGGATCCCGATGGGCCGTTGGGCACAGGCGGAAGAGGCGGTTAAGCCCGTTTGTTTTCTGCTCTCTGACGCTGCTTCATATATTACGGGTCAACACATCGCGGTTGACGGCGGATTCCACATTTCTATCTAGCAGAACGCTGCTGAACGACCTTCTCCAGGCGCGGTTGATCTCCGCAAGCTGAGTGTGCGCGGCTTGCCTAAGTGCTGCAACGACGTCGCCTTCGTCCGCGGCTTCGTGTTTCAGTTTTCGTCCATAACAGGTGCGTCGCGCTTCGCGATTATTATACGCAAATCCTCTAAGGTTATCCGCAATGAGTCATTGTATCCGCACCGAGACCATCTCATTGTTTGCACTCTTAGGCCGTGTTTCCGTGGCAAGTGCCGAGAAACACAAACTACAGAACGTGCCCCGTTATTACGCGTGAGCGAGGCTGTGAAACCAGTGTTTAAGTTGCGCGCTTCTATTCCCGCAAGTTGGTGAAGTTGTCGCCTGTGGCGCAACGCTAGCGCGCGATCTTGAAAGGAAAATGTAATGGGGACGGGACCTCAGAGAGTCGCTCTCGTAACCGGCGGAAGCCGCGGTATTGGAGCTTCGACGTGTTTAGCTTTGGCCCGAAATGGGATCGATCTCGCGATTGGGTACCGCACTAACGAAGACTCAGCAACTCGGATCGCTCAGGAAGTGCGAGCGATGGGTCGAAGAGCTGAAATATTTGGCGCAGATGTCACGGTGGAGGCGGAAGCTCAGGCGCTTGCCGAGCAGGCACTCGCAGCCTTCGGCGCGATCCACATTCTAATCAATAACGCCGGCTTCGGAAGTAGTGTTGTGGGACGGCCTCAAATTACAGAAATTCGGCTGGATCATCTAGATCTTCTCATGCGCGCTCACGTTTACGGACCCCTTACACTGTGTCGCGCACTGGTGCCCCAAATGCGAAAACACGGGCGAGGAGATGTAATAATGGTGTCCTCATCGGGCGTACAGATGCTCGGCAGAAATATGGGCAATTACATCATGGCTAAGGCTGCAATGGAAGCGATGGCCGGCGTCCTGGCACGTGAAGAGCGATCTCATGGCATCCGCGTCAACATAGTCGCTCCAGGTCTTACCGATACCGACATGGGTCTTGGTTTCATGAGAATGCGCGCGGGGATCGAAAGTATGCGAGATGTTGATGCTAAGATGCCATTTGGCTTCGTTTGCCAGCCGTCTGACGTCGCGAATACAGTCGCGTTCTTAATCTCGGATAAAGCGCGCTATATTACTGCTCAACGACTAACGCTCGATGGGGGTAATTTCTAAACGATACTTTGCTGCCACTGAATTCGCGCGGCTATCATACGGGCGTTAAGGCTACTTGCGATATAGAACAAGTCCTCGCACTAGACGCCGACTGTGTCATCTATTCTCCTCTCCGACGTAATCATGAGGACGTGATCAAGCTTCTACGAAGCGGAAAGAGCGTAGTCAGCACCGTAGGATACGTCTACCTCTGGGGAGCACTTCAGTTCTGGTCCGTGATCGAAAGTGGGCGGGCGGAAATTGTCGATGGCAAGGGCGCGGTCGGAGATGGACTTATGTTTCATCCGACGCCAGGACATACAGTTGGCCACGTGGCCATAAAGCTGCAAAGCAATGAACACAGCGCTGTCTTTAGCGGGCACATTATGCATCAGCCGCTGCAGGTGTTCCGTCCCGACTGGAACAGCGCGTTTTGCGAAAATCCGGTGCAAGCCCGGGACTCGCGCCGTTGGTTGCTTGAGCACGCGGTCGAGACGAGATCGACAGTATTTCCTGCTCATTTTGAAGCCAGTTCCGCCGGCTGCGTGACGCGACGCGGCGATGGGTTTCATTGGCGCTTCTGTCTAATACACAGATCAATCGTGCTGAGACCGGATTCGTCTAAATGGCTGCCGACAGGCGATTCCAGGTCGAGGGCGAACTTGCTCTCGAAGAGATCTGCTCAGCGCGGATCCGACGATTTGCCGGTGCCCAGCGTGGCTCCCAGCTCTGGCGCCGCGCGGCGCCATCGGGGCTGGGCCAACGACGCTGCAGCGGAAAGGCGCCGCGCACCGAACCATACGCAACCCGTATGACGTCGGTCGCAAGCAATCTTAGACAATGGCTTCCCCGGTCCGCATGGTCGAGCGCAGGCATGAACTGTTGACGGGACCGGGCACCCTGAGGATACCGGGGGTCTTTAATGGCTTGGCGGCATTGCAGGCGAAGCAAGCCGGTTTCAAGGCGCTTTATCTGTCAGGCGCTGCGATGTCGGCTTCGATGGGGCTGCCTGACCTCGGGATCATCAGCAAGGAAGACGTCTGTTTCTTTGTGAGGCAAATCTGCGGCTCTTGGCGTGAAGCGGCCGACGCTAGAGTCTGCTGGCGGCTGACAAATCCGTTCGCTACTCGATTTCGCCGATCCTCGAGATCGGTTCGCTTGCTGCGCCGTGGGCGTCAGCCCACGGGGATGTGTGTCAGTTTATCTGGCAGGCCTTCTCAAACGCTAAGGATTTGGACATGGTTTCATTGGACATGGCTTCAAGGAGCGTTGCGATCGCGGTCGGTGCGTTTCTGCTTGCGGTTTCTCAACCCGCTTTGGCCGAGAAGAAATACGGTCCGGGCGTAACAGATACCTCGATCAAGTTCGGCCAGACAATGCCATATAGTGGCGGGGCATCCAGCCTGAGTGCGGTCGGTAGGGTCCAGACCGCTTATTTCAAAATGATCAATGCTCAAGGGGGCATTAACGGGCGCGCGATCAACCTGATCTCGAAGGATGATGGCTTCAGCCCGCCCAAGACAGTCGAACAGACGCGCTCCCTGGTCGAAGGCGAAGAAGTCCTGGCAATGTTTTCGTCGATGGGATCAGCGCCAAATCTGTCCGTCGCCAAATATTTAAATAGCGCGCAGGTCCCGCAAATAATGGCGCTGGCCGGTACTCCGAAGGCCATCGACCCCGTTAACTTTCCCTGGACGACAACATTCTATTCGACGTTGACAGTCGAGGCGAAAGTATTGGGGGCTTACTTGCTGGAGGTGAAGCCGAACGCCAAGATAGGTATTCTTTATCAGAACGACGAAAGCGGTAGGACATATCTCGAGGGTATGAAGGCTGGCCTGGGTGACAAGGCTGGAACGATGATTGTGAAGGAAGTTGGATTCGACCTGAGCTATCCGACTATCGATTCTCAGATCATCTTGCTTCAGTCGTCTGGGGCCGACACTGTCTTCGTCGCGTCAGTGGCTCCGAAATTTGGTGCTCAGAGCATCCGCAAGATCGGTGAGCTCGGTTGGAAACCATATCTAATTTTGGCGCCAGGCGTGTCAGTGATCGAGACGTCGCTAAAGCCGGCTGGCCTGCAATATGCTGTGGGCGCCGTGAGTGTGCAATTTTACAAACAGCCTGGCGATTCCAAATGGGATGCGGACCCCGGGATGATGGAGTATTATACGTTCATGAAAAAATGGGCGCCGGCAGAGCTACCTGCGGACGCGCTCGCGGTCATTGGCTACAGTGCGGCGCAGATGCTCATCGACACGCTAAAGCGATGTGGTGACAATCTGACGCGAGAAAACCTAATTTACGAGGCGACCCATATTAAAGACTACGAGCCAACTTTGTTCCTCCCGGGCGTAAAGGTCAATGTCACTCCGGAAAGTCGTATCCCGTGGCGGCAGAGGCAGATAACCCAGTTCGACGGCACGAACTGGACCTTTGTGGGCGGCGTTGTGACTGCAGCCGGTGAACGATAATTCGATAGGACGTCTCCAGGCGGATAGCCGTGCTAGCTTGAGCGCACAAACAAAAGCTGACGGGCGAGGGTGTCTCCTACGGGTAATCATCCGTTTGGCCGCATTCGTGGTGCTTTGATCAATTGGGCATCCTGTCCGCTGGCGCCACTGCGACGGCACACGAAATTAGTCGTGAATGCGTTTAGTTGCAGTTGGAGATATGAAAAATCGCCTTCGGAGTGTGCCGGTTCCGTGACGCGTCGAAGCGGGCTGGTTACGTTTCGGCGGTTGCTTTCGTTGATTTAAGAATGGGAATTTTATGAGAACTCTTCGTGGAGAGTTTGCATCGTTACCGTTACCGGAGCCGGTGGCGGCATGGGACGGGTTTACGCACATCGGCTGGCCAGCCTCGGCGCTGATGTTGCAGTCCTCGATGTCGATCTCAACGTCTCTAAGCGTTATAATGAACGCCTATACTTGGTCTCGGGCGCAGGAAGCCCTGTCACAAGCGGTCGGGCTTGATCCGGATCCTTTCGACGACACGCTTCTCGAATATCAGAACCCTCTGACCGGCGGTCCCACGCTGCTGACAATCGGCACCGCAATCCAGACGCTGCGGCCCGGCGCAAAATGCAAACCGCATCGTCGCACAATCCATTTCTGGCGGAATCGGGACTCCTTGGCGCGATTTTGTTCCCTACTTCTGGTCAGACTTGTACGGAGTACGTCTACAAATGTTGGGTTCCGCGGTTGATGCCGACGACATACGGATTGTGCATCAAGACAACGAAAAGCGGGCGTTCGTGGTGAAGTATCGAAGGGCAGTGAGGCTCATCGGCGTGGTAGGATGCAACGCTGCTGCAAAGATCATGCGTTATAGCGCCGGGCTTACCCGCAGCGTTGCTGACCTTGGCGCCGATGTATAAGGCCAAGATAAAGATGCTCAAGATCGACGCTCAGTCAGCTGCGGAAGGCAGAGAGTCCGAAGACGTGGCTTGCACTCTTAGACTGGACAAGGGGCTTGCCTTCATTGTGCGATTGCTCGATACGCGCTTTACCCGGCGTTTGCGCGAACGCAATACCGGTCGCGCCACAGCCATACCTAGCTAGGCGATCAGAATGCCGGTTCTTTTCATCTTTTCCTCCATTGGCATTAATTGATGCGCACCGGCGGGCCGCTTCACGCAATGAGGCGCGCGGCGCGTTGAAACAGCTTGATGCACGAAGTATGAAGTCGGTCCCCGGTCGCATTATCGGCGGCACCGGCGCAGGCACGGGCGTAGGTACCTTCCAGAATTATCCCGAGTTTGTAACAGCCGAGTACGCCGTACCAGTGAAGGTTCGACGTGTCGCGCGTACTATGCGAAGCGTAGTGCTCCATGAGTTCGTCCGCGGTAGGAAAGCCATCCCAGGGGCTTATATGAACGTCTGAAATCGAGCGCCCGTCTGAGCCCGGCCAGGTCGCCATGATCGACCCCATGTCGATTAGCGGATCACCAATCGTGGCTAGTTCCCAATCAACCATGGCAACAAGCTCAGGACCATCGTTGCGGAACATGACGTTGGCCAAATGATAATCGCCGTGCATGAGGCCAGGCGAGAAATGCGCCGGCTGGTTGCGCGTCAACCAATCTGCGACTTCGTCAAGCTCCGGGATTGAACCCCGCCAAAGCGCCGTCGACCAGCGCAAATCCCGTGCGCCGCCGGACCGCGGCATCTCCAGCATGGAGCGGCGGCAGCGCAACCATGGCACTGAACCCCGCCACCGGCTCCATCAAATAAAAGGCCGCGCCGATTGCGTCGGTCGATGAGCAGGCAGCGATCAGGCCGGGATGCGGAACGTCGGAACCGGCGAGGGCGCCGAGCACCCGCGCCTCACGACGGTTGGTGGCATTGCCGTCGCCACGCGGACTGCGTGGCGACCGCCGTAGGACATAGCTGCGACCGTCGCGTTCGAACCGCAACAGAATATTCTGGGTGCCGCCCGCCAGGGCGGTGGGGTTCTCAATCGGGCCCCGTCCAAGGCCGCGATCGTCCATCCAAGTTTGCAGCTTGCCGAGATCGACAAGGGCCTGCCAAGGGTCTCCGCTCATGCGTCACTCCTAATAAGTCGCGATCACGACGCGAGGCTTGCCGCATATAACTCAACCGCATGCTCGCGGACGCGCCGATGAAGCGGGCGGACAAGCGCGTTGCGCTTCGGTTCCGGATCGGTCACACAGTCCCGAGCATTGTCATGTACCTTTCTTCATCATTAATTGCGTTGCCTTCTTGCCATCGCGTCGCGCGAACCTAAGGGCCGTGGGGTGCCATCGCCGTCAAATAGGCCGTGAGCAGGGTGGCGTCGGGGCAACTGTTCTCTGGCCCCAAGTGTCGGTCAATTCGGACCGGATTTGGGGCTTGAGCAGCTTTCCCGTGGTGTTCCTGGGGAGCGGTGACCGCCTCAGCTCGATCATCACCGGAATCTTGAATGCTGCCAGACGCGTCGAAAGAAATCGCTTCAGCTCTTCCTCACTCACGTCGTCGTTTTGGGGGATTTCAACGACAGCGGTGACTTGTTCACCTAGTGTTGGATGGGGAAGGCCGATGACAGCCGCATCCTTCACCGCCAAATGCTCAAGCAGAGCGTTTTCCACCTCGACACAGTAGACGTTCTCGCCGCCGCGGATGATCATGTCCTTCGCGCGGTCGACGAGGTAGATGAATCCATCCTCGTCGAGCCGACCGAGGTCACCGGTGCGCAGCCAGCCATCAACGATCGTAGCCCTAGTCGCTTCGGGATCGTTCCAATAAGCCTTGATCACGCCAGGACCGCGCACCCGAATTTCGCCGATTTCGCCGACTTGCGCCTCATGGCCGTCGGCAGCGATGACCGCGATATCGACCACCGGCATGGGATATCCGGCACTTGCGGGATGATCGGCGCAGTCGGGACCCACAACCATCGCAATCATTCCGGAGGTCTCGGTCAGCCCATAGCCAGTCGCCGGCACTACCGTAGGAAACGCCTTCATCAGCCGCGCCGCGAGCTCGGGCGGCGATGGAGAGCCACCATAACTGATCATCTGAATGCTGTCAGTGGCAACCTTGCCATTCTGGGCCTCCTCAACCGCCTGCAGCATTGCCGTCGGTACACCGCTGAAATTGGTGATGCGCTCCTGCTCGACCAACTCGAATCCACGGGCCACATTCCATTTGTACATAAGGACGAGCTTAGCACCGCCCGCGACAGCCGGGAGTAGCTGCGCGAAGCAGGCAATTACATGGAACAGCGGCCCCATGGCGAGCAGCGCGCGCGGCGGCATGGGTTTGGCCAGATCGCTGAGAGTGCCGCCCGCGCGGAGTTTTGCGCGCGCAAGAGAGACCGCGCTATTCATGAGACTTGTGCACGCGCCGCGGTGAGACCCCAGGGCCCCCTTCGGCCGGCCGGTGGTGCCGGAAGTGTAGAAGAGGGTCGCGCGGTCGTCTGGCCGCAACTCGCGGCGTGGCATCGCAACGCTTGTGTTGGAGCGATAGCTTCCGTGCTCGCCAATGATCGTCTCCAGGCGACAGGCAAGGGCGGGTAATTCCTGTTCCGTCAGGCGCGTGACGATTGCTCCGCGAAGCGGAAGGTCAGGAAGGAACGGCGCGAGTACGCTGTAGCGCTCAGCGTCGACGAGGATTACCTTCGTGCCGCTATCCGCTAACGCGTAGTTGAGCTCGGTGCCGACCCACCACGCGTTCAGCGGCACCACGATAGCACCGATCGCCACGCCGGCCCAGAACGAGATCGACCATTCCGGGAGATTGCGCATCGCGATTGCAACCCGATCGCCCTTCTCGACGCCGTAGCGTTCAACCAATTCGTGCGCGAGCAGCGCCACAGCCCGATAGTGTTGCTCAAAGGTCAGACGTTCGCTTTCATAAACGATGAACTCCCGGCTGCCCCAGTTCCGGCTTGTTTCAAGAAGCTCACCCAGATGTCGTGGTGCCTTCTTGTAGGTGCGTAGGGGAATGCCATCGATCTCTTGGGTCTGAAGCTCGAATGGTGCGCCCGGGCCGGTAAGAACCCGGTCAACTTCGGGTAGAGTCGGCAGCGCTTTCGCCATAAGCGACGACATGAGGTATCTCCCTAGTTTTATTTATTGATCTTCCTAACGGCCGCTCGCGCGGCTTCCACCGCGCAAGCGTAACGTTTCACTTTTTCCGAGACGTGCGCCCAGGATAGTCCCGCGGCTCAGTCCTTCCAGATCGCGTTGGCGAGTACCCGGCGTCTGTCCCGCCCTTCCTTGTTTACGAAATCGCGCACACCCTCCGGGCGGCCCCTGCTCGTCGTGCGCGGCGGCGCACCCTCGAATGCAAGGCCGATCTCGGTCGAGCATTCGGCGGCAGCGTTGAGGAAGTGCTTGGTGCAGCGAAGAGCCGTCACGTCCTTTTCGAGCATGGCCGCGGCCAGGTCCTGAACATCGCGTTCAAGGCGCTCCGGCGTCGTCAGGCGGTTAACGAGATCATAGCGCTCTGCGGTCTCGCCCGTGAACATGGCGCCGAGCAGGTTCCACTCCTTGGTCTTGCGGGGTCCAGCGTACCGAGCGAGGCGGGAGCAGCCGCCCCAGCCGGGCGTAATGTCCCAATTGATCTCCGGCATGCCCCAGCGCGAGCTGCTTGTCGCAATGACGAAGTCGCATACCAGCGTCAGCTCGAGGCCGCCACCGGTGCACACGCCATCGACCGCTGCGATTGTGATGGGATACATGTTTTGAATGATATCGACCGTCTCCTGATACTGGCGGATCTGCCACGGACCGTCGTTCGGCCCCCATGTGCTGATTTCCTTGATGTCGTCACCGGCGCAAAAGGTGTTTCCGGCCCCTTTGAAGATGACGATGCGGCAGTCGCGATCCACGTTGATTTCTTTCACAACCGCGTTGAGCTCCGCCGAAATTTCCTTGTCGAGAGCATTGTGCACTTGAGGGCGGTTCAACGTGACAGTCGTGACGGGACCATTGCGCTCCACGAGCAGCTTTCCGGACTTGGATGGTACGGGACCGGACGACTTGATAGCTTGAGTTGAGTTGGCAGACATGTGTTTCCTCCTATGGGTTTGACTTGCGTAAGGGAACTTAATGCAACTTAGTTCCCATACGCAAGTTAAAATTTGCATGTTTTGTTGCTTTTTGCGATACAGGATGGAATGACCGCGACCGTCCGTGAAATGGGACCCGATCTCTTGGCCGCCGATCTGCTCGGTGATGCCTGGTCGTGGATGATTTTGCGTGACGCCATTTTCGACGGCGTAACCCGGTTCGAGGAGTTCCATCAGCGGCTGGGCATTGCGCGCAAGGTTCTCAGCAAGCGGCTGGAGAATCTGACGATGAGGGGCTTATTCCTACGCCGGCACGTTCGCCATGACGGCGGGCACCTGGAGTACGTGCTGACAGAGATGGGCCGCGATTTTCACCCCTGCCTTCTCACCGCCCAACGCTGGGGCGATCGCTGGTGCAGCGACAGGGGAAATACGACCCGTCGCGCGCTCCATGTTCCGTTCGGTCATTCCCTGGAGGCCGTGCTTTGCTGCTCGGAATGCGGAGACAAACTCGAGGCACGTGAAGTCACTGTCGCCTCGGTTTACCGCGCCTCTACCGAGTCGACCGGCGCGCGACGGCATCGGTCGCCGGACCTGGACTTGATCGAACGTTCGCAGGCCTGTTCGATTGCCCGAGCGCTGCGGATCATAGGAGATCGCTGGAGTTCGTTGATCGTCCGCGAATGCTTCCTCGGCACCCGGCGGTTTGGCGAATTCGAGGCGTATCTCGGGATCGCGCCGAATATCCTGGCCAGCCGGCTCAATCGGTTGGTCGACCTGGGCGTGCTGGTGAAAACGGCCTACCAGAAGACGCCGGAGCCACGCGAATATCGGCTGACCGAAAAGGGCCTCGATTTCTACCCGGTCCCCTTGGCGTTGCTGACTTGGGCCGGAAAATGGCTCTCAAACGGCCGGCCTGTAATCGATCTCCGACACAAGCCGTGCGGCAAACACGTTATTCCAGTGCTGACCTGCGCGACGTGTGGGGAGCGCGTGGGCGCCGGCGACATTGCCATCGAGCACGTTCCGCGTGGCAAATCTGCTGCCCATGACACAGCCGTCGTGGGTTAGAGCAAGTTTGCCACTTCATTATCGATCTCGATCACAAGCTTTCGGCAGCCTTGGCGAGCCAAGGATCTCCGGGCACGCCTGCGCTTGTACCGAGGGGAAAACCGGTTCCCACTTTTCCGGATCATGCTCTGCTCCAGGAATTCCCCGGCCTTCAGTTTGCGTCGAACCGCACCTGCAATTTGCCGGAACGCGAATTCGCATAGAGGCCAGCGACCGCGCCCGGCAGATTCTCGAAACCCTCCACGACATTGTTGACAGGCTTCAATGCGCCGCTGCGTAAATGTCGGGACAGATCGTCTTCAGCTCTCAGTCGCTCATGATAGAAGGCATCGACGATCCAGCACTCTGACTTGATGTTGCGTTTCTTCAAGACGGCTTCGACATTCTCCGAAATGCCAAAGGCCCGCCGCAACGAGGGTCGCTGCCGCGGCGCGTCGGGCTTGTCGGCATAGTAAGCCGCCGCACTCCCGTAGGAAAACAGGCGCCCATTCTGGTTCACGAAGGAGATAACGGTCTCCGTCATCGCGCCGCCAATCCCATCGGAAAAGAAGTCAATGCCCTGGGGAAACGAAGATTCGAGCTGCTCGGCGAGATCGCCAGCGCGATAGTCGATGCACTTGTCAATGCCGAGCGTATCCACCACCCATCGGCAGCGCTCCGGCCCGCCGCCGAACCCGACCACATGACACCCGGCTATTCTGGCGAGCTGCGCGGCAATGGAACCGACCGAACCAGTGGTGCCGGCGATCGCGACATGATCCCGCGGTATCAGCGGACCGCATTCCCTCAGACCGAAATAGGCCGTCAGTCCCGAGGTGCCGAACATTTCCATCAGCACTTCGCTTGGCCACATCTTCACCATCGACGGCCTGAAGACATAGTTCCATTGCGAGTTAGTACCATTCAGGGCCTTCGTGAGGTCGCTGGCGGGCCCGTAACCCACGCAGGCGTCTTCGCTGCTGACAATCTGGTAATCCTGCCATCCAGCCTGACACGCAACCACATCGCCTTCCTTGAAGGTGCCGTCACGCGACTGAATCACTTCAGCGCAGGCATAGTTGCTTTTGTCGGTATCGCCGAGTTTGGTCATCCCGTTGGCCATGCGCGCGCGGGTGCCGGAATGAATGTTCACAAGCTTGATGCGGACCAGCGCCTGCTCCTGCTGCAGTTCGGGAATCGGGACTTCTCGCAGTTCAAACTGCTCCGGTCCGAGGACATCGTTGACCATCGGTCGGGCAAAAATCCACTGTCGCAATTTGGTAGGCATCTTATTGAGGCTCCGCACCTAGTCGACGAGCATCCATCGATCGCCCTTGAAGACCTGCAGGCGAATGTTCTTGATCGGACGGTAATCATCAGGGGATATCTTATAGCGGATGCCGGGCAGCAGCATCGGCCTTTCGAGGTCCAGATTGGTTGCCTGCTTGAGGATGTTCTCGCGACTAAGATCGTTTCCGCATTGTTCAAGGACCTTGGCCATCACTTGCGCATTGTTGAAGCCACTGATGTAGAGACCCTCCGACTTGTTCGTGCCCGGAAGATATTTGTCCATCCAGGCGGCATATTCCTTGTAACCCGGATCGTTCGCCCATCTCGGATCGTCCGGATCCTTGAGATAAGCGCCCGAGATGATGCCCTGAGCTGTTTCTAATCCTGCCGGCACTAGAGCCGACGCGAGCGAGCTTCCCGTTGCCGCGACATAGGTCTTTGCGTTCCAGCCGAGCAGATGCTTTCTTCGAAGGATCTGCGCGCTGAATTTGGGGGTCGCCTGATAAAAGAACACGTCCGCGCCTGTCGTCGCCAATGCTACGACCTGGGAATCCACAGTCGGATCGGTCGATTCATATTTCAGCTCGCTGACGATTTGACTGACCTTGGCGCCAAGTCCCGCCTTGAAGGCGGTGGCATAGTCCCGGCCGGCATCATCGTTGGAATATAAGATTGCGATTTTGGCATTGGGTGTGTTCTTGAGGCTGTCCGCGGCATAGAGTTTCGCCTCGTCCGAATAGATCCATACGCCCGGTATGGTCCATGGAAAATGCTCCGGATCGGCGAAAGCCGATGCGCCCGCCACGATGAACAACTGCGGAATCTTGCGCCCATTCAAGTATTTTTTGATAGCTGAGTTCGTAGGTGAACCCAGTGTTCCGAAGATTGCCGCGACCTCATCTTGCTCGATGAGGCGGCGCGTCTGCTCAAAGGTTTTGGGTGGGCTGTAAGCGTCGTCCAGGCTGATCAGATTGACCTTGCGGCCGTTGATGCCACCGTTATCGTTGATCATCTCGAAATAGGCGGTCTCCGCTTTGCCCTGAAGTCCGTAGGCTGAGGCGGGACCGCTATAAGGCTTGGTTTGACCCAGCTTGATTTCCGTCGCCGTGACGCCCGGGGTTTGCGCGACGGCGATGCCGGTCACACCCCGGTCCACGCTCAGGAAACCTAGAAGCGCTAATAAGACCTCAAGTTTTTTCATCTTCTTCTCCGTTAAGGTGTTCGAAGCCGGACGCCCATTTTCTCTTCCGCGCATCAATCCGCGATCTGGTTTGAAGCATTTCCGGCCATGGCATAGCCACGACTTGCCGCTTCATTGGCAAGCCGAACTCCGTTCAAGCTTTTGCTAATCGATCTCGATCACGAGCTTTCCGGTCGCCCGACCTTCCATTAGGTCCGCGATGGCGCGCGGGGCTTGCTCAAGACAGTAGCGCGCCCCGATGTGCGGCTTCAGCTTGCCCTCCGCGAGCCACCCAATGAGATCTTGCATATCGGTCTGGAATTGCTCCGGCTGCTGCTCAACGGAGGCTCCCCAAAAAACACCGATAACCGAAGCACCCTTCAGCAAAGGCAAGTTGAGGGGTAAGGCTGGAATCCGACCGGCTGCGAAGCCGATCACAAGAAACCGCCCGTACCATCCGAGCGAGCGGAAAGCCGGCTCCGACAAATCCCCGCCAACGGGATCATAAACGACATCCACTCCCTTGCTCCCGCAGAGATTCTTCATCTCCTGACGGAGATCGCCCATGCGATAGTTGATCAAATCATCCGCGCCACAACGCGCCGCGACATCGAGCTTCTCGGCGCTGGAGGCTGCAGCAATAACCCGCGCCCCGAGCAGCTTGCCAAGTTCCACAGCCGCGCTGCCGACGCCACCGCCGGCACCCAACACGAGCAACGTCTCACCCGGACGAATTCTCGCCCGAGTCCGCAAGGCATGGATGGTCGTCCCATAGGTCACGGTGAAAGCTGCCGCGACATCAAAACCGAGCGACGCGGGCAGGTGCAGCGCCCGGTCCGTGTTGACGATCACCTGCTCAGCGTAGGAACCCCTGACGAAAGCCGCCACCCGGTCGCCAGGCACGAAGGCCGTAACGCCCTTTCCGACAGCATCGACGACGCCCGCACCTTCTCCTCCCGGCACGAACGGCGGCTCGAGCTTCGTCTGATAACTGCCCGCGACGATCAACCCGTCGGGGAAATTGACGCCGGCAGCATGCAACCGTATTCGGACCTGGCCGGGGCCAGGCTCGGGTGTCGGCAAATCGCGCACCTTTAATAGGTCCGGGCCACCGAATTGTTCGCAGACGACTGCACGCACGCCACACTCCCAATTTCAATCAGGCCATCGACGCTGCACAGCAGCTCGCGCAGCGTCGCTATGTCGCCCGGCGACTAGATGGAGGCGGCCAGACCGATCGATCCGGATCACGTCAGCACCGTTGTCCGCCAACATCATCCCAGCGAACGCGCCCGGCCCACGCTGCCGATTTCGATAGTGCGCAAGCCTTGCAATGGCCCGCTCATCGTCTTTCGCCAAATGCTCCGCTCTGGATGTCGTCGGGACAGCCTCTATTTGGCATATCCGCATCTCAAGCCGCCTCGCTACCGCCGATACTTGTCAACTTCAGATAGTGCTCTCGCAGCTCACGTTTTAGCATCTTGCCGTTCGGCAACCGCGGGAGTACCGCGAAATCAACGGTCTTGGGACATTTGTAGGCGGCGATACGTTCTCGACAAAAGGCGATCATTTCGGCACCGAGTTCTTCGCTTTCCCTGGCGCCGGCCTTTAGTTCGACGACGGCTTTAACATCCTGTCCGAACTCGAGGCTCGGAACACCGATAACTGCGACGTCCAGCACCGATGGATGTTGGATAAGCACATCCTCGATTTCCCGCGGATAGATGTTGACGCCGCCGGAAAGGATTAGATCCGTGCGCCTGTCAGACAGATATACAAACCCGTCCGCATCGACGTAACCGATGTCGCCCAGTGTGCTCCAGCCCCGCGCGTTGTGCGAAGATGCGGTTTTTTCCGGATCATTAAAATATTCGTACCGGCCGCCCCCACTGAAATAGATCGTACCGATTTCGCCGGCGCGCAATTCTTCGCCGTCTTCGCCAACGATGTGAACCTGGCCAAATACGGGACGGCCTACCGTGCCGGGATGACTCAGCCAGGTTGGCGTATCGACTGCCGTCAGGCCGCTGGCCTCGCTTCCGGCGTAATACTCATAGACGATGGGGCCGAGCCATTCGATCATCTTCCGCTTGATCTCCGGCGGACAAGGTGCCGCCGCGTGAATGACGACCTTCAGACTGGAGATGTCATATTGCGTCCTCTCCGCTTCTGGCAGGCGCAGCATTCGCACGAACATCGTCGGAACGAATTGGGAGTGCGTGACCCTGTAGGTTTCAATCAGCCGGAGCGTCTCGAGCGAATCGAACCTGTTAACGACCACCACTGTGCCGCCGGCGCGCAGCACGTTCATGCTCCATGCGAGGCCGGCAGCGTGATAGAGCGGCGCAGGGACCAGATAGACGGTGTCACGATCGAATCCGTAAAATGAGCGCAAGAATTGAGTGATAGGAGGCTGCTGTCCCCACGAAAGCTGTCCGCGGTCGATCTTGGAGATGCCCTTCGGACGGCCTGTTGTGCCGGACGAATAGAACATGCACTCGCCCTCCAAGAGGTCAATGTCCGAACCATCGGAGGTGCGCTCAATGAGCTCTCCGAGATTGTGAAACCTACCGAAAGCCGGCCCATGCGTCAGGGCAACGCTCACGCCCGGAATATCTTGCGAAATCGCTTCAGCAAGGTGACGCACCTCTTCCGACACAACGAGGATTTTGGCCTCGCAATTCTGGACGATATAGGCGACTTCACTCGCGGCAAGATGCCAGTTGATCGGCGTGTAGATCAGGCCCAACCGCTGGGCGGCCCAGCAGACGACGAAATAGTCTTCGTTGTTATCCATCATGATGGCGAGGTGGTCGCCTGGAACAATACCTCGTTCGTTCAGGTATCGCGCGAGTTTGCGCGACCGCGTGTCCAGTTCAGAGTAGCTGATCACGTCGCCAGTCGTCCCCATCACGAACGCAGGCCGGCTCGGGGTTTCCTTCGCATAGATTGCGATATGGTACAGCTGCTGGTCGCCCGTCATATGGCTCTCCCTTGTCGCCTCCGATTTCGTCCCACGGTTCTTTTGGCGCATCGGCTGCCGCCTGACAGTCTTTTCCAATCCGCCTAGATCAGCTTGTCCCGCTCAAGCCATCCCAGCGCGCGCTGGAATAACGTCACACATGCAGCGTGCAGCCGGTCTCCCGTCACTTTTGATGCAACGCCCCCGCATGCACGCGCATGAGTGCCTTCGAGAATAATCCCCAGCTTGTAGCAACCGAGAACGCCGTACCAACGCATATGCGAAGTCTCGCGGGTGCTCTTCGACGCATAGTGAGCAAGCAGTTCCTCAATGCGCGGAAAGCCGTCCCATGGCACAATCGCATTCCCGGAGATGGAGCGGCCGTCAGGCTCTGGCCACGTTGCCATGATCCATCCCATGTCGAGTAGCGGATCACCAATCGTCGCCAGTTCCCAGTCAACGATCGCGGCGAGCTCGGGACCATCATTGCGGAACATGACGTTGGCCAAATGATAGTCTCCATGCAGCAGACCCGGCGCGAAGCGCGGTGGCGTATTGCCGATCAACCAATCTGCAACAGTCGCAATGCCTGGGATCGAACCCGGACCGGGCCAGTCCTTGTAGTCATGGTAGCTGTCAAGGAGCGCGCGCCAGCGCGGAACCTGACGCTCCAGAAAGCCATCGATCTTGCCGAAATCCTCCAGACCGGCTGCCTTGTAATCGACACGTCCGAGCGCCAAAGCGCCGTCGATCAGCGAAAATCCCATGCGCCGACGGGTCGCGCCATCTCCAGCATGGAGCGGTGGCAACGCAACCGTGGCATTGAACCCCATCACCGGCTCCATCAAATAAAAGGCTGCGCCGATCACATCGGTCGACGAGCAGGCAGCGATCAGGCCGGGATGCGGAACGTCGGAACCTGTGAGGGCGCCGAGCACCCGCGCCTCACGACGGTTGGTGGCATTGCCGTCGCCACGCGGACTCCGCGGCGATCGCCGCAGGACATAGCTGCGACCGTCGCGTTCGAACCGCAACAGAATATTCTGGGTGCCGCCCGCCAAGGCCGTGGGATTCTCAATCGGGCCTCCTCCAAGGTCACGAGCGTCCATCCACGCGCGCAGCTTCCCGAGATCGACGAGATCCTGCCAGAGCTCCCCGCTCATGCGTCACTCCCAATAGGCCGCGATCAATTTCAACTTCGACAAAGACTTCATCTTTCGAGGCTGGATCAAATCGACCGGTTCAATCGATGACGGCATTTCCGGATGTGGTGTAATCGCCGCTTCCTGGGTGAGAGCCGAGTGTTATGAGTGAGCTCTTCGAGTAGGCGTGACTATGACAGCCTTCCGAAGGCAACGTCTAAGATGATTATTGTATCCGGTAATACTGCTATCCTATGAGAAGCGACTAATCTCACGTTTGATTTCTGAGTGGAGATAAGAGAGAAGCGGAGGATCGGTCGAAGCAGACAGGAGCAGTCGATGGAAGAGATGATGTCGTTAAGGGGAAAAGTAATTGTTGTTACGGGCGCGGCGCAGGGGATTGGGCGCGCGATTGCAGCGTTGGCGATTGAATTAGGTGCGAGGGTTGTCGGTGTTGATCTCAACGCAGAGAAGCTGGAAGCATTGGCAACAGCCAAGAACGGTCACCTGCTGCCTTACGTTGGCAGCGTCGCGGACCCGGAATTTGCCGAGGCGACTGTGCGCGACGTCACTTCACGTTTTGGCTCCATACACGGCCTCGTGAATAATGCTGGAATCACCAGGCCGGCGATGATTGAGAAGATGACGTTGCCACAATGGACTGAGGTCATTGCGGTGCACCTGACGGGAGCCTTTCTGTGGACACAGGCTGTCGGTCGGACCATGGTCAAGGAGGCAAAGGGCGGTCAGCAAAACTCCGGATCGATCGTCAATATATCGTCGGATGCGGGACGAGCCGGGGCTATTGGCCAGATAAACTATGCTGCGGCGAAGAGTGGTCTTCTCGGGATGACAATGACCGCCGCAAAAGAGTGGTCGAAGTTCGGCGTCCGCACGAATTCGGTTTGTTTCGGGGTGGTCGAAACCCCAATGACGGAAACGATCCGGGCGACAAATTTCGCGATGGCATTTTGGCGAAGATCCCGATGGGCCGTTGGGCGCAGCCGGAAGAGGCGGTCAAGCCTGTTTGCTTTCTGCTCTCTGATGCCGCTTCGTATATTACCGGCCAACACATCGCGGTTGACGGCGGATTTCACATTTCAGTTTAGCAGAGAGCACCCGAGCAACCTTCCGAGGAGACTGCTTGCCTGAAGTCCGCTTCGCTTCGTGGAAGCGGAAGAATCATTGTTTTGGAACGAAACGGCGCGAAGGCTGTCGGTGCCCGCCGAGGCCGTGATCCCGGCATGCGCAACCAAAAAGGGGGCCGACAGAGATCAGCGACGCGATCGCAGTGTCGACGTATCGCAACACGTTTCGGCAAACTTGCAGCCAACCATCACCCCATCGTCAAGCTGGCAGCTATCCACGTCTGGCTACGTACGCCGCGTCAATCATATGTATATCCTCTCAGGTCATCGGCAATGAGTATTTGCGCTTGCTTTGTGGTCATCTCATTGTTGCGTTCCCGGGGCGTGTTTCGTTGGCATGCGTCCGCAAAAGACTGACCCCGCTCTAAGTAAAAACTACCGAACATCCCTTTCGAAGTGTGAGCAAGGCTGTGAAACTGCTTTTCCTAGGTTGCGTACTGCTATTCGTGCAGGTTGGTGAAGTTGTCGCCAGCGACGCAAAGCCGGTTGCAGGCGTGAGCGCCACGGAAATCAAGATCGGCAATCTGATGCCTTATAGCGGTCCGGCATCCGGATATGGTCTCCTGGGAAAAGTAGAGGAGGCCTACTTCAAGAAGATCAACGACGAAGGCGGCATCAACGGCCGAAAGATTGCCTTCATTTCCTATGACGACGCCTTTAGTCCTCCTAAGTCCGTCGAACAAACGCGAAAACTCGTTGAAAGCGACGAGGTATTCGCGATTTTCAGTTCCCCCGGAACAGCATCGAATACCGCTACGATGAAGTATCTAAATCAAAAGAAGGTCCCGCAGATATTTGTGGCTTCCGGAGCTACTAAATTTGGTGATCCAACGAGATTTCCATGGACGATGGGATGGATCCCTCACTACCAACGCGAAGGGGTGATTTACGGAAAGCACATCATTTCGCAGAACCCGAGCGCCAAGATTGCGATTCTTTATCAGAATGACGATTTTGGTCGGGACTACTTAGCCGGTCTAAAAGAAGGACTTGGCGAACGAGCTCCCGAAATGCTTGTTGCCCAAGCGTCTTATGAGACTTCCGAGCCGACGATTTCGTCGTCGGTCATCACTCTAAAGGCGTCTGGAGCCGATACACTCGTTGTAGCGGCTATTTCTAAGTTCGCAACTCAGGCCATCAGAACTGTTGCCGAGTTGGCGTGGAAGCCTACGACCTATGTCAGTAACACAGCCGCGACAATCGACACCACGCTGAAGCCCGCGGGTTTGGGGAATGCGGTCGGAATATTGTCGGCCGCCTATAGGAAAGATCCAGAGGATCCGGCTTGGGCCAAGGATCCGGGAATGCTGGAATTCTTCGCCTTCATGGACCGGCATTATCCATCTGGCGCCAAAAACGATATTGCCGCACTCGGTTACGCTTCTGCGCAGAGCCTTGTGTATTTGCTTCGCCAATGCAGAGACGATTTGACTCGCGAAAACTTCATGACGCAGGCGGCGACTCTTCGCAATGTAGAAATCGGGCTGTTGCTTCCCGGTATTTCGATGAACACGAGCCCTACCGATTTTGTTCCGATCGATCAATTCCAAATGATGCGGTTCAATGGCGAGCATTGGGTTCTGTTTGGGCCGATCCTAAGTCCATAAGCCGCAAAGCACCGTTGAAATCCAGGAGCGCAAGTTGCTGACGAGACCATCAAGCCCGAGAGCAGCATACATCGCTGGAGCCTTCGAGCATCCGACGCGGCTTGCGACTGGTCAAAGTATTGCCCAGCTTCATGCCGAGGTCGCCCGGGGCGCGTTGGAAGACGCGGGCCTAGGCATCGCGGACGTTGATGCCTTCTATACGGCGGATGCCCCCGGTTTAGGCCCCATCGCCATCGTCGAGCATCTTGGGATCAAGCCGCAAATCGTTGACTCGACCGATGTCGGAGGGTCGTCCTATTTACTGCACGTGAATCACGCGACTCAGGCGATAGCAGCGGGCAAGTGCTCGGTCGCGCTTATCACACTGGCGGGTCGACCCAGGGCCGAGGGAAAGACCACTGTTGCGTCGAGATTCGCAGGGCCCGACGTCGGTTTCGAGAGCCCTTATCGACCATCGGTCGTTGGTATGTATGCGATGGCCGCTGCACGCCATATGCACGAATTTGGCACGACGGGCGAGCAACTCGCGTGGATCAAGGTCGCGGCTTCCGTCCATGCCCAACACAACCCGCTGGCGTTGCTCCGAAACGTCGTGACGGTGGAGGAAGTTGTCAATTCCCCAATGGTGGCCGATCCTTTGCACCGGCTGGACTGCTGCGTCATAACTGACGGTGGAGGAGCCCTCGTTGTTGTAAGCCCTGAGATCGCCAGGTCGCTCGCTCGCCCTAAGGTCAGGGTCCGAGGGGCCGGAGAGTTCGTGAAGCATATTCGTGGCGGCTATCCGGATATGACGTCGTCCGGCGCGGTCGTCTCCGGCGCACAAGCCTTTGCCGAGGCGGGCGTTACTCCGAAAGATATTAAGTGCGCCTGCATTTACGACAGCTTCACGATTTCTGTTCTTATCGCGCTTGAGGATTTGGGTTTTTGCGAGAAAGGGAAGGGCGGCCAGTTCGTCAGCGAAGGAAATTTGATCTCTGGGGTCGGTCGGCTGCCGTTTAACACCGATGGAGGTGGCCTTTGTAACAACCATCCATCAAACCGCGGTGGAATGACCAAGGTGATTGAAGCAGTTCGTCAGCTGCGCGGTGAGGCCCATCCCAGTGTCCAGGTCCCGAACTGCGATATTGCGCTTGCTCATGGCACGGGCGGCTGGATTGCCTCGCGTCACTGCAGCGCGACACTGGTTCTGGAAAGAGAGTAGACGATGGCCGAAACCATTCAGAGCGATGTGCCGCCCCCTAATGTTGATTTGGACAACGAGCAGTTTTGGGCCGCGGCGAACAGGCGCCAACTCCGAATCGGCCAGTGCACGAAGTGTCAGAAGGCGTTCTTTTACCCGCGGCATTTTTGTCCGTTCTGCCTTTCTGCCGACGTTGACTGGGCGTTGGTTTCGGGCGAGGCACAGATCTACTCATATACCGTGATGCGAAGGGTCGATAATCCGTACGTACTCGCTTACGTGCAGCTTGACGAGGGACCAGCGATGATGACGAACATTGTCGAGTGCGATTTCGAAAGCCTCAGAGTCGGCCAGATGGTCGAGGCTGTATACGTTACGTCAAAAAGCGGATCGCTCGTTCCGATGTTTAGACCGATAGATCGGCATTAGTCGAGGCTGTTCACTTAACAAACGAGCGTCGATTTTGCGTTTCCTATTCGCCGAGCGATTGCGAATGAAGGGGTCTAAGGTTGATCAATAAAGAAGTAAAAACATGTGCCGAAGCGGTGGCTGGGATCAGCGACGGCGCTATCGTTCTGGTCGCGGGGTTTGGTGCGGTAGGTGTGGCCGATCATCTATTGGATGCACTTCACGACCAGGGCGCCAAGGAGCTAACTGTCGTTGCCAACAACGCTGGCACCGGCGACTACGGACTGGCGAAGTTGATCGATTCGGGTCGTGTCCGAAAAGTGATCTGCTCATATCCTCGCTCTGGCGACTATCGTGCCTTCCTGGCAGCCTACCGGGCCAAGTCGCTTGAGCTTGAACTGGTGCCGCAGGGTACCATTAGCGAGCGAATGCGATGCGCCGCTGCCGGTCTCGGCGGCTTTTTTTCACCGGTCTCCGCTGGCACCAAGCTCGCCGAGGGTAAAGAAACCCGCGAGATCGGCGGGCTCCACGTGTTCGAGAGCCCACTCAAGGGCGATGTCGCGTTAATCAAAGCCAGAACGGCCGATCGCTGGGGCAATCTAGCTTACGCCAAATCGGCGCGAAACTTCAATCCGGTCATGGCAACGGCCGCCGAGCTTACCGTGGTGGAGGTAGACACAATGGTTGAACTGGGTGAAATGGATCCGGAAGCGATCGTGACACCAAGTATTTTCGTTGATCGGGTCGTCGTGGTCGGAGAAGGCGCATGGTCAAGCTGACGCGAGAACAGGTTGCATGGCGTGCCGCGCAAGACTTGAGGGAAGGTGCCTTCGTCAATCTCGGAATTGGCATTCCGACACTGGCAGCAAACTTCGTGCCGAAGGATCGAGAAGTCATCTTTCATAGCGAGAACGGCATTCTGGGCCTCGGGCCACGGCCGACATCCGGAATGGAAGATCCGAATTTAATTGACGCGGGCAAGAGTCCAGCAACTTTGGCCATTGGCGGTTGCTATATGCATCACGCCGACGCGTTCCTGATGATTCGTGGTGGGCACCTCGACGTTAGCTTGCTGGGTGCCTTTGAGGTCTCAGAGGCGGGAGATCTGGCAAACTGGGCAACCGACGATCCGACATTTCCGCCCGGCGTTGGCGGAGCAATGGACTTGGCGGTTGGTGCCAGAGAGGTTCGCGTCCTCATGGACCACGTCGGCAAAAACGGCGAACCGCGTATCAGGCATCGGTGCACCTTGCCGCTCACGGCATCTGGTGTTGTCAAGCGAATCTACACAAATTTGGCTGTGATCGATGTTCAGCCGGACGGACTCTTGGTCAGAGAGATGGTCGGGGGATTAAGTGTCGCTGAGCTTCAGTCGTTGACGGAGCCGAAACTCCGGTTTGCCACCAACTTGCAGATCTTGGCTTCTCCGCTTGCGGCTTGATTTTGGAAAACTGCGATGGATGCATCGGCCGCCTGCGCCTTGCTGAAGCCGGTGCTGCGATCTAGTTGATCACAAAGCATCATTCGATCGGCGAGATATCGATAGTTCAAGTCATCGAGCAGCGCGGGGCGAGTTTCGCGCCTGAGAGTCTGTTCCCGAATTGGGACCCTGCGATTTTGCAGCAGTATCGGGCGCTGATCGTGCCGGCGTGCTTCGATGAGCGGGAGGGGCGCCTGATCTCAAGCATTCACACGTGGGTGTTGCACACCCGGCACCATACGAGTCTGATCGACAGCTGTGCCGGCAATCACAAGAACAGACCCGGTGCCCCGCGCTTTCTCGATCTGCCGTTTCTTAAGGGGTTGGCGGCAGCCGGAGTTTCGCCTGAGTCCGTGGACTACGTGATGTGCACGCACATTCACGTCGATCATTGTGGATGGAATACAAGGCTGCTCGACGATCGCTGGGTGCCGACGTTTCCCAACGCGAGATACCTGTTCTCCAAGGCTGAATACGAGCATTGGCGAGGTCCCGCGGGGAAGCAGGGTGTCAACGCTGGAGTCTACGAAGATAGCGTTCTGCCGGTGGTCGAGAGTGGGCAGGCGGAAATTGTCGACGGGGAGGGCTCGGTGGGAGATGGCCTTATGTTCCATCCGACGCCGGGACACACCGTTGGCCACGTCGCCATAATGCTCCAAAGCCGTGAACACCGCGCGGTCTTCAGTGGCGACATCATGCATCAGCCGCTGCAGGTATTCCGCCCCGACTGGAATAGCGCGTTTTGCGAGGATCCGACGCGCGCGCGTGCGTCGCGCCGTTGGTTGCTTGAGCATGCAGCGGATACCGGGTCGACAATATTTACCGCTCATTTTGCGAACAGCTCTGCCGGCTGAAAATAAGCGCCGAACTTTGACCCCCGTCGGCTTCCAACATTGACCCCACCCGTGACGAATATTTCGGTGATGGTCCAAGGAATTGAGCGTCGTTGGCTAGGGTCAACCTTCGGCGCCGATCGAGAGTCATATAGTGCGCCGAATGACACTGAGGGCCTCACAGCCCCCAAGATCGGCGGCAAGCTATCCTTGCGCACCTCGGTCACCGGCGGTCATTGCTCCGGCGCCATTCTGCTTGGGATAGGAGAGGTGGGCAAGTCGAACCGGCGCGAAGGTGGGATCGAAGGCCCGCGTCGTGGCAGAGACCCGCGCGTTACTGTCGAGCAGATCCCCGAGTTGATCCCGTCACGTGTTGAGATCCGGACGGGAGAGGGCGCCCTACCACCAGCCGAGCGCTGACAGGACGCGCCCCACGTCGGGCGTTGGATCGCTGCCCGGGCCTTGGGCACCTTACCCGTGGCAGCATCGAACAGGATGGCGCGATATCCAGTCGCCACGCGGCCTTTGCTTGCATGACGAAGCTCCGCGGCTTTTGGCCCGGCTTGCGACGTGAACCGCGGCGTTAGCAGCGCGGACCGCTTCAACGAACAGCCAAACCGGACGTTCGCGGGATCCGCCGCGCCCGGCGAGGATACGGTCGGGATACAGATCCCGGAGCAGCTTTGAGCGCTTAGCTTCCCATCGCCCCCGTACCGTCAAAATAGGACGCAATCGAGGGGCTCTGACCGGTCATTCGGCCAAACGGGTACTGACGACCGACACCCGCACCAGCCCCGCGTTCGCCGAAGTCAAATGCGCCTCTGCTGGTTGTCACTGCCAACTTCATCGGACTCGTTCGGTCTCTGCCACGAAGCCAGGAAGGGACATCGACCTGCAATCTTTCCGCCAGATCAGCGCGATCTCGGCCGAAAGCCGTTCGCCTAACGTCAAGAAGCGAAGGTCAACGGCGCCGACCCGCGACAGCGAGGCGGGGACGATGGCCACACCGGCACCGGCGGCGACGAGGCGCAAGGCGGAGGGAATCTTCGTGACGATTTGGCTTTCGCGCGGCGTGAAGCCCGACCGCTCGCAAGCCGAGATGATGGTGTCGGTGAGGCCCGGCCGCACGCGCCGGTGATAGAACACGAACGGTTCGTCGCGGAGATCGGTCAGCCGGACGGTCCGGCGCGCCGCCAGACGATGCCCCTTGGGGATGGCAACGACCAGCGGCTCGCTGGCGATTGCCCGCCGCTCCCAGCCGTCGTCCGTCGGGAACGGAGGCCGGATGAACGCGGCGTCCAGTCTACCCTCGCGCAAGAGCGAGACGAGGGCGACCGATAGCTGCTCCTCCAGGACAAGCTCGACGCCGGGATGGCGCTGCCGGAAGCGCAGAAAACAAGCGACGACCCGCGGATGGAAAATACCCGTCTCCGTGAAGCCGACCCGCAATCGACCGGCGAGGCCCGTGCCGATGCGCCGCGCCTCGTCGACCGCCGCGGCAAAGGCGTCCTCGATGGCGCGGGCGCGGGCGACGAAGGCGTGGCCGGCTTCGGTCAGCATTGCGCCGCGCGGCAGGCGCTGGACAAGCGGTGCCCCGACCTCCCGTTCCATGTCGCGGATCTGCTTCGAGAAGGGCGGCTGGGCGATGCCGACCCGCTGCGCCGCGCGGGTGAAGTTGCCTTCCTCGGACAGGGCGAGAAGGTATCGGAGGTGCCGGCGGTCCATGCCATACCCTAGAGATATCGACAGTGCACTTTCAAGATATTTTACATGCAGGAGGCGAGGCGCTAGTGCTCGGACAACGAACAGGCCGGTTGGTCGTGTGGCGATGCCGCGATCCTCTTGAAGCCGGGCCTTGGCCATCAATCCACGGGAGGAGAAATATGGCGTCTCACATCAGCAACGTGCGACCAGAGCCCGATCGCGTCCTGACCGACATCGCCGACTACGTCCTCGGCTACCAGATCAAGAGCGACCTCGCGTACGCCGCGGCGCGCAACTGCCTGATCGACACGCTCGGCTGCGGCCTCGAAGCTCTCGAATATCCCGCGTGCCTGAAGCTGCTGGGCCCGATCGTTCACGGCACGGTCGTGCCGAACGGCGCGAAGGTGCCTGGCACGCAATTTCAGCTCGACCCCGTCCAAGCCGCGTTCAACATCGGCGCGATGATCCGCTGGCTGGACTTCAACGACACCTGGCTCGCGGCAGAATGGGGCCATCCCTCCGACAACCTTGGAGGTATCCTTGCCGTCGCGGACTGGCTCTCGCGCACGGCGGTCGCCGCCGGTCGCCCGCCGCTGACCATGCGCGACGTTCTCACCGCCATGGTCAAGGCGCACGAAATCCAGGGCTGCATCGCGCTCGAGAACTCGTTCAACAAGGTCGGCCTCGATCACGTCGTTCTCGTCAAGGTCGCGACGACCGCCGTGGTCGCCCAGATGCTCGGGCTGACGCGGGACGAGATCATCAATGCCGTCTCGCTGGCCTGGGTGGACGGGCAGAGCCTTCGCACCTATCGGCACGCGCCGAACACCGGCAGCCGCAAGTCTTGGGCCGCGGGCGACGCGACGAGCCGGGGCGTACGCCTCGCGCTGATCGCCAAGACGGGCGAGATGGGGTACCCGTCGGTTCTGACCGCCAAGACCTGGGGCTTCTACGACGTGCTGTTCAAGGGACGGCCGTTCGAATTCCAGCGTCGCTACGGCTCATACGTGATGGAGAACGTGCTCTTCAAGATTTCCTTCCCGGCAGAGTTTCATTCGCAGACCGGCGTCGAGGCCGCGATGATACTGCACGGCGCTCTGAAGCAGGCCGGCAAGACGACGGACGACATCGAGAAGATCACGATCCGCACGCACGAAGCCTGCATCCGGATCATCGACAAGCAGGGCCCCCTGAACAATCCGGCCGACCGCGACCACTGCATCCAGTACATGGTGGCGATGCCGCTGATCTTCGGTCGGCTTACGGCGGCCGACTACGAAGATAGCGTGGCCTCCGACCCGCGCATCGACGCGCTGCGGGCAAAGATCGTCTGCGTGGAGGATCCCGCGTTCACCAAGGACTACCACGATCCGGACAAGCGCTCGATCGCCAACGCGCTGACCGTCCAGTTGAAAGATGGGACGACCTTGTCGGAGGTCGTGGTCGAGTATCCGATCGGTCACAAGCGTCGCCGCGGCGACGGGATCCCGCTGCTGGAAGCGAAGTTCCGCACCAACCTTGCCCGCAAATTCCCGGTCAAGCAGCAGGGCGCGATCCTCGACGTCTCGCTCGACCAGGCGAAGCTCGAGGCGATGCCGGTGCACGAGTATGTCGATCTCTACGTGATCTGAAGGGGCGAAGCATGACTTATCTCGTTGCAGCCGACCTCAACTCGGAACCGGCCGGCGCGCGGTTTCGCGCATTGTTGAAGCGCCCGCAGATACTGCAGATTCCCGGCACGCACAACGGACAGGCGTCCTTGCAGGCGAAGGCTGCGGGCTTCGAGGCGGTGTATCTCTCCGGCGCGGCCATGACCGCGTCGATGGGCCTGCCTGATCTCGGGATCATCACCGTCGATGAGGTCTGCTTCTTCATCCGGCAGGTGGCGCGTTCTTCCGGGCTGCCTCTCCTCGTCGACGGCGACACGGGCTACGGCGAGGCGCTGAACGTGATGCACATGGTACGTGCATTCGAAGATGCGGGTGCAGCAGCGGTTCACATCGAAGACCAGTTGCTACCCAAAAAGTGCGGGCATCTGAACGACAAGAAGTTGGCGGACGCGAGCGACATGGCCGCCAAGGTCGCGGCGGCATCGAAGGCGAGACGCGATCTGGTGATCATCGCGCGGACCGACGCGGCGGCAAGCGAGGGTATGGACGCCGCGATCGCTCGCGCGAAGCTCTACATGCAGGCCGGCGCGGACGCGATCTTTCCGGAGGCGCTCAACACCGCAGAGATGTTTCGCGAATTTGCCGGGCGGCTCCCAGGGGTTCCGCTCATCGCCAACATGACGGAGTTCGGCCGTACGCCGTTCTTCACGGCGGCCGAGTTCCAGGAGATGGGCTACCAGATGGTGATCTGGCCCGTCAGTTCGTTGCGCGTCGCGAACAAGGCGCAGGCTGAACTATACGCCGCGATCAAGCGCGACGGGGGCACGCACAACATGGTCGAGCGAATGCAGACGCGCCGTGAGCTGTACGAAACGATCGGTTACCACGAATACGAAGCGCTCGATCGGTCGATCGTCACGACCGTCATCCCGGAGCCGGTGCTGAAGCGAGGTTGACCGAGCACAGGCCGTCTTGAGGAGTTCGCCAATGCCGGCGAACTAAAGGGCTGCGGCTAACCCTGCAATTGCGCAGTGGCTGATACTGACGACCACTACCTGGCCGCACAAGCTCGTCGAGCCGCAAGCAAAGCTGCAATCACAGAAAAAACTGGGACTTCGGGTCCCGGAGGGAAGAGGCGTGCCATGTTGCTGACCATTCTCGGATATTCCATGATTGTCGCCTTCATGGCACTGATTATGACGGAGCGCCTGACGGCGATGATCGCGCTTATCATCGTGCCAATCACCTTTGCGTTGATCGGCGGGTTCGGGACCGAGATCGGACCGATGGTAATAAACGGACTGCGGGGCATCGCGCCGACTGGCGTGCTTCTGCTGTTCGCCATCCTCTATTTCGGCCTGATGATCGACGTGGGTCTGTTCGACCCGCTTGTCCGGCTCATCATTCGGCTTTCCAAAGGCGACCCGGTCCGGCTCATCGTCGGTTCAGCCGCGATGGCCCTCATCGTGTCCCTCGACGGCGACGGCTCGACCACCTTTCTGCTTTGCGTTACCGCGCTACTGCCCCTGCATCGGCATCTCGGCATCAACCCGTTGATCCTTCCCTGCGTAGTGGCGATGAGCAACAGCGTCATGAACATTGCGCCCTGGGGCGGCCCGACCGCCCGCGTCATGAGCGTGCTGCATCTCGACGCGAGCCAGGTCTTCCTGCCCTTGGTCCCTGGCATGGCGATGGCGTCGCTCACCACGCTCGGCGTCGCCTACTACCTCGGTCGCAAGGAGAGGGCACGCTTGAGCAAGATCGCTCAACCAGAACCGCACGATCACGTCTCGGCATTGGGCGGCGATGTGGACTTCAATTCAACCGATCTACCCGCTCCGGAGCGTCGCCCGGCTCTGATGATCTTCAACCTGGCGCTGACCGTCGCCCTGTTGGTGTGTCTGGTCGGAGGGTTTCTGCCGCTGCCGCTGTTGTTCATGGGAGCTTTCGCCATTGCCATCACGGTGAACTTCCCGAAGCAGAAGGATCAGAAGGAACGCATCGCCGCGCATGCGGGCAGCGCCGTCTCGGTCGTGGGCGTCATCTTCGCGGCGGGAGTGTTCACCGGCATCCTGTCCGGAACCAAGATGATGGATGCCATTGCACGAAGCGTGGTGCACATCATTCCGGCCTCCGCGGGTGGCCACCTTCCGTTGATCACGGCGCTGCTGAGCGCGCCGTTCACCTTCTTCATCTCCAACGATGCATTCTATTTCGGGATCGTGCCGATACTGACGGAAACTGCGAAAGGCTACGGTATCGCGCCCGAAATCATCGCCCGAGCATCTTTGATCGGGCAGCCGGTCCACTTTCTGAGCCCGCTTCTTGCGGCCAACTACGTGCTGATCGGCCTAGCGGGGGTCGAGTTCGGCGCACACCAGCGGTTTACGATGAGGTGGTCGTTCCTGCTGATGATGGTTTTGCTGGCAACGTCCGCTCTGATCGGCGTCATCCCGGTGTTCTGAGCCTGTCCGTGCCATGGATATGCCCGTGACCGCAATACTTTGCGTGGCGGCCTTGTCGAAGTTGCTGTCGAGCAGCCAAGGGTAAAAGCTGAATGCGTTCATGACGTCCAGAACTTGGGCGGCAAGATCACGATGGGCGGACGCGCTCAAGAACGTGGAGTCCCTATTCGGGGTCCAATCCCCAGCGGATAAGTCATGGATAATTTGATTGTGGCGGAAGAAAAAAGTTGCTCCGCAACGTGTCGGGACTTAAGGGGCCGTTTTGCTGCCTCAACCGAGCGCGCTACGGCATCTGCTGGGTATGATGGGTGCTGCAGAGGATTGTGGGCGCCGCGCGCGGTATATACGATCGATCGAAAGCAATTTGGTTGGCCGGGGGCACCTGTAGTTATCGGGGGCGCAAGTCTTAATTCTGCTGTTGTCCCTTGGCAGCGGCAAACCGCATAGCGGCCTGGACTATTGTTACTTTCCCTTCGCACCTTCGAGATAGGAAGCAACCGTCTAGCGGGAGATGCCAAGAATACGTCCAATCTCCCAAGCAGACTTACCCCGCGCTGCCCATTCGAGACACTCTAATTCCCGCGGAGACAGCAATATGGCATCAACTTCGTGACTACTCGTAAGCTTGCGGCGAACATGCGCATGAAAATACATCGCCATCAGTTGGAAGACCCGTGCGTGCGATTTGATGCAATCTTCGAACGGACCGTTTCGCTGATCAGAAGCGAAAGTCTAGGCCGCAACGGGACCGCGACCATCATGAATGGGAACGGTGAAGCCGAATCGAATTCCAAATTGAGAAGCTTCGTCAAGCAGTCGTTGTTGAGCTGTCGAGCAGTGTTTCGAGGTGTAGCTAAGTCCCCACTTAAAGGGTTCAGGTTTTTGGAGCGCTTCCCCGATGACTGGATCAATGCGCTCATAGTGATTCCGCAAATAGTGAGAGGTCCACTCTGTAGGATACGTTGAGATCAGGCGCGGTTTATTGTCTTCTGTGCCGGGAAGAGCAAGATACGCGAAGCACGACAAATCAAGCGCCGCTGCCGTGACACGCATTGCCTCAGAAAAATCGTTGGCATTCTCTGCAGTTGACAGTTGATCAATGAAATTTTGGAAAATACGATGCATAGTAGAGCCTTGTCGCCATTCATTATCCTAAGGTTTGCATCCAAGTCGGATGCTGGGTGATGCGAACGCCGAACTGAGTCGAGAGCCGCACTCGTGACGGATTGGCCGCAAACGCTGTCGCGTTAACAACGAAAGAATGCGACCTCTCGACGGCGTCAATGGAAGACCAGTTGGACTGTCGGGGCTAATATGAACCTACGTTTTTTTGAGGCTTTCGTATGGGCGCGCTCCCGAGTCGCTTCAATGGCTTGTGTTTCGATCCGGCCGAGGATCGTGCCTAGCTCGCCATGCGAATACAGCGGCTGAGCGTTGATTGCCGAAGCTGCGACGCCTCTGAAAGTCGCAATACGTCTTGTCCTACTCCGAGGTTAAACGCTCGAGGGCTAGCCGTCTGGCGCGGAACGGGATCGTCGCGGCGAAGGTCACGGAACGGCTCGTCGTAAACGCCCGGTGTCGAATAGGTGCCCGTTGCGACGATCCTGTTGTCGATAGTCCTGTTCATTATGCCCCTCGTTCATGGTGTCTTGGCGCGGTCGGTGTGGCGGATCATCTGTTGGATGCACTTCACGATCAAGGCGCCAAGGAGCTGACTGTCGTGGCCAACTACGCCGGCACTGGTGACTAGTCGACATGATGGTTGAACTTGGCGAAATGGGTCCGGAAGCGATCGTGACACCAAGCATACTCGTCGATCGGGTAGTCGTCGTTGGAGAGCGCGCATGGTCAATCTGAGGCGGGAACAGGTTGCTTGGCGCACCGCGCAAGACCTGGTGGATTTTACCTTTGTAAACTTCGGAATTGGCATTCCGACCATGGCAGCAAACTTTGTACCGAAAGATCGAGAAGTCATCTTTCACAGCGAGAACGGCATTCTGGGTCTCGGACCGCGGCCGACACCCGGGATGGAGGATTCGAATCTGATTGATGCCGGCAAGAATCTTGCGACGCTGGCTGTCGGCGGTGGCTATATGCACCACGCCGATGCGTTCCTGATGATTCGTGGCGGACACCTTGACGTTAGCTTGCTGGGTGCCTTTGAGGTTTCAGAGGCGGGAGACCTCGCGAACTGGGCTACAGACGATCCGACGTTCCCACCCGGGGTTGGCGGAGCAATGGATCTGGCCGTTGGTGCGAGAGAGGTTCGCGTCCTCATGGACCACGTCGGCAAAAACGGTGAGTCGCGTGTTAGGAATCGGTGCACCTTGCCGCTCACGGCATCTGGCGTTGTCAAGCGAATCTACACAAATTTGGCAGTGATCGATGTTCAGCCGGACGGACTCTTGGTCAGAGAGATGGTCGGAGGGATAAGCGTCGCCGAGCTTCAGTCGTTGACGGAGCCGAAACTCCGGTTTGCCACCAACTTGCAGATCTTGGCTCCAGCGCCTGCGGCTTGAGCATGGAAGGTCGTGCCTGGCTCTCTTGGCGGCTTGTTCGCTGTACCAGCGCCCTTGAAGCGTTCAATGGCTACGATCAACCTGGATCGTTTGAGCGCAATTGTGGGACGTCAATCAGTCAATCGCACATATGTATTCTGTGTAACGCCAAACTAAGAAAGTATTAGACGGCGCGCTGCGTGGGCCCTCTCATACCGAAAAATGGCTGGCCGATCTTTTGGTCTTTGCGAAGAAATCCAGCCAAGGCTCTGCATGAGGAGGGACGGCTTTGCACATTTCACACAACGATGTTGTTGATCCTGTCCTTTATGCGGATGAAGCCAGATTGCATCAGATGCTGTCGGAGTTGCGCCGTAGGGAACCGGTACGTTGGACTGAGCCTTCGAATTACCGGCCGTTTTGGGCTCTAACCAAGCATGCCGACATCATGGAAGTGGAACGACAGAGTTCGATATTCCTAGTCGGGCCGCGCAATCGGCTTAAGACCATCGAAGAAGAGGAGCGCGTTCGGGCGAAGACAGGTGGCAATGCGTTGATGCGCACGCTGCCGACAATGGACGATCCGGATCACCGAAAATACCGAAATGTTACCCGTCGGTGGTTTCAGCCTGGCAGTCTTAAGGCGCTGGAACCCAAACTCGCGGCTTTGGCGAAAGAATTCGTCGACCTGATCCAGGAGACCAATGGGGAAATCGACTTCGTGAAGAAGGTAAGCGTCTGGCTTCCGCTAAGAGTGATCATGCTGATCCTCGGCATGCCGGACGAAGACGGCGAAATGATGCATCGATTGACCGGCCAGCTCTTCAGTCCCGACGATCCTGATATCGCCCGCCAGACCGAAGGACACGCGATCGCAGAGGCGGGAGCTGAGCTCTTCGCGTACTATAAGGACCTGTTGGAAGATCGAAGGAAGAACCCGCGCGACGATCTGGCTTCTGAAATCGCCAACGCGAAGATCGACGCTGCCCCGATCGCCGATCATGAGGCGCTGTCCTATTGCGTGTCGATCATGGCTGCTGGTCATGAGACGACGGCTGGCGCGATCGCCGGGGGTGTTCACGCTCTTTCGGCGAATCCAGAGCAGTTCCGGCTCCTACGCTCAAGTCCGGAGGTCGTCACTCGGGCCGTCGAAGAAGTGCTCAGGTACGTGTCTCCCGTGCGGACATTCATTCGTGTTGCCGTCGACGACTATGAGCTTCGCGGGAAGAAGATCGAGGCAGGCCAATCCGTAATGATGATTTACCCGTCCGCCAACCGGGACGAGGAGATCTTTGAAGATCCTCATGCGTTCAACATTCAACGGGCAAACAATGAGCATATCGCCTTCGGATTCGGTCCCCATGTTTGCATCGGCTTGGCGCTTGCTCGCCTGGAAATGAAGCATTTTCTGAAAGAGTTCGCGGCTCGCGTCGAGCGAGTTGAGTTAACCCAGCCGGCGGCATGGGTGAAGAACAATTTTCTGGGTGGCCCCAAGAGCATGAGAGTGAAGTGTGCGTTCGTCACTTGAGAGCGGAACAGCCCGTGCCGCAAATCAGAAATAACAAGGCTGTCGGGTCTCGCACGGACGGTCTCGCATGAAAATTCAAGCCGCTGTGTTGCGAGAGTCATCCAGGCCGCTTGTGATCGAGGAACTCGACCTCGACGAAGTCCGCTCAGATGAAGTCCGTGTCAAGATCGCATTTTGCGGTGTCTGCCATACGGATGTGGCGTGCCGTGATGCGGTTATCCCGCTCAAGTTGCCGGTCGTGCTGGGCCACGAGGGAGCTGGCATAGTGGAGGAAGTCGGGGCAGGCGTCGCGCGTCTGAGGCCTGGCGATCACGTTCTGCTAAGCTTCGCTAGCTGCGGCTTCTGTCATTCCTGTCGTGCGGCTCACCCAGCATATTGTCAGCATTTCAACCCGATGAATTTCGGTGGGGCGCGCTCAGATGGCACAACTACACTGAACGGCCCCAAAGGTGCCGTAAACAGCCTGTTTTTCGGCCAGTCCGCGTTTGCTACCCACGCCATCGTGCTGCAATCCAGCCTCATCCGAGTTGATCCGGACTTGCCCTTAGACGTGCTTGCCCCCTTGGGATGTGGGGTGCAGACCGGCGCCGGCGCGGTTCTGAATTCGCTGCAGGTGCGACCAGGCGACACCATTGCGGTGTTCGGCGTTGGTGCAGTCGGAATGAGTGCCATAATGGCGGCCCGTGCCAGCGGCTGTTCGAAGATCGTGGCTATCGATCGCGTCCGCCAGCGCCTCGAATTGGCATTGGAGCTGGGTGCCACCCATGTCGTTGATGCCAAGGAAACGTCCGACTTGATCGGCGCAGTCAGGTCAATCTCCAGATCTGGTGTGACGCACGTCGTCGACAGTACCGGCGTTGGAGACGTTGTCGCGCAGGCGATTCAGTGCCTTTCGCCACGCGGTACTTGCGCGCTGGTCGGAATGTATCCACCGGGCCAACGGTTTCCGATTGATACCCGCTTCATCGTCTTGAACGGAATCAACGTGAAGGGCATCGTCGAGGGTGACAGTCAACCGTCGCACTTCATTCCGAGGCTCATCGAACTCTATCAAGCCGGAGAGTTTTCGCTGGATAGGTTGATAACACCCTTCGACTTTACAGACATTAATGCGGCGATGGATGCATCGGCAGCCTGCGCCGTGCTGAAGCCTGTGCTGCGATTTAGTTGATCACAATGCATCATTCGATCGGCGAGATATCGATAACTCAAGTCATCGAGCAGCGTGGTGCGAGTTTCGCGCCTGAGATTCTATTCCCGGATTGGGACCCTGCGATTTTGGAACAATATCGGGCGCTGATGGTGCCGGCGTGCTTCGATGAGCGGGAGGGGCGCCTGATCTCGAGCATTCACACGTGGGTGGTACGCACGCGACACCATACCATTCTGATCGACAGTTGTGCGGGCAATCACAAGAACAGACCCGGTGTCCCGCGCTTTCATCAACTGAATCTACCGTTTCTCGAAGGGTTGGCGGCTGCCGGAGTTTCACCAGAGTCCGTGGACTATGTGATGTGTACACATCTTCACGTCGACCATTGCGGCTGGAATACAAGGTTACTTGACGGCCGCTGGGTGCCGACGTTTCCCAACGCGAAATACCTGTTCTCGAGGGCCGAACATGAGCATTGGCGAGGTGCCGCGGGGAAGCTGGGCGTAAACGCTGGCGTCTACGAGGACAGTGTTCTGCCGGTGGTCGAGAGCGGGCAGGCGGAAATCGTCGACGGGGAGGGGACGGTGGGAGATGGCCTTGTGTTTCATCCGACGCCGGGGCACACGGTTGGTCACGTCGCCATAAAGCTCTCCAGCGGTGCAGGCCGGGCCGTCTTCAGCGGCGACATCATGCATCAGCCGCTGCAGGTGTTTCGCCCCGACTGGAACAGCGCGTTTTGCGAGTATCCCGCGAACGCACGAGCTTCGCGACGGTGGTTACTCGAGCACGCAGCCGAGACCGGGTCCAAGGTGTTTACGGCGCATTTTGCGAACAGTTCGGCTGGCCGCGTGACCCGTCGTGGCGATCGCTTTGACTGGTCCTTCGTCTAAAGGATAAAGGTTGCTTTCATACACAGATCCCGGTCAGGAAACCGGAGACCGATCTGCACAAAAAAGCCGCTGTCGCACCAGGCGACAGCGGGTCCAGTCAAGGGAGGAGCAGACTAACCGGTCTGCGAGCGGAACCATTAGTTGTTCTTCGTGACGAACGCGCACTTCCCGTCGGCGATCGAGCGGTAGGCCTGATCACCCGGCAGCGTCCCGATCTTCTTGAAGTAATCCCAAGGATACTTCGATTCCTTGGGTGACTTCACTTCGAAGAGATGCATGTCGCGGATCACGCGGCCATCCTCGCGAATGTAACCTGAAGCGCCGGTTGGATCCTCGATCTTGAGCTCCTTCATCGTCTTCATGATAGTCTGCGTGTCCATTGATCCGGCGGCCTTGATCGCCTTCAGATAGTGATAGAGGCCTTCGTACGCATTCACTTGCGGCGCCGTCGGCATCTTGCCGTTGCGATCGAAGAAGCGCTTCGACCATGCGCGGGTCTTGTCGTCGAGGTCCCAGTAGAACGTATCGACGAACTCGATGCCTGCGGTATCGGCCAGGCCAAGACTGTGGACTTCCATGATATAGAGCAGGAAGACGGCCGTCTTCATCTGGAGCCCGAATTCGTGAGTCTGTTTGACCAGGTTGGCCATATCGGCGCCGGGGCTCGCAATCGCCAGCACCTTTGCGTTTGAAGCCTGCGCTTGCAGCAGCAGCGAAGCGAAATCGGCCGTCCCGAGCGGATGCTTTACGGCGCCGAGCACCTTTCCGCCATTTTCAGCGATGGCTTGGCTGGCCGAATTTACGAGCGCGTGTCCCAGAGCATAATCGACGCTGATGAAGAACCAGGTGTCGAGTCCGTTTTTCGTCAGCAGGGAGGCGATGCTGCGCGAGTTCGAATAGGTGTCGGGTAGCCATTGCACGAGATTGGGTGAACAATCCTTGCCGGTGAGGCTGTCGGATGCTGCGGCCGTGGCGAGCAGGATCTTGTTCTTTGCCAACACCAGATTGTTGGCGGCGAGCGCGATCGCCGAGTTGTTCATGTCCATGACTGCATCGACGCCGTCGACGTCGAGCCATCTGCGCGTGATTCCGGCGCCGATGTCGACCTTGCCCTGATGATCTCCGACCAGGATTTCAATGCGCCGACCCAGAACCGTTCCGCCAAAATCTTCGATCGCCATGCGCGCGGCATCGACGCCGGCGGTGCCGTCGTTACTGGAACTCGGACCGCCAACGTCGGTCAGGTACCCGATCCGTACCGGCGCTTCCTCGGCCTGCGCCGAAGCCGGCGCGGTTCCTTCTCCGGCGGCGACGCCGATCAAGACGGCCAAAGTTGCGACGACGCGAAATCTGGTTTGCACGATACCTCCCCGTGTGGCTTCATTTGCGGAGTTTGTTCTAGGCCATTAGGCCGCGCGGCACACTTGCACGCGGCGCGGCAAGAGACCGTTGCGTCAAGGATGCATTTCGACCTTGGCGCTGTCTAATACACAGATCGACCGTTCTGAGACCGGATTCGTCTGAATGGCTGCCAAACTGGTGGTAGCAGGCGCGAGTGGGCGCTTGCTGCGGGCGCCGCCTAACGCTGATCCGAAGGTTTGCCGGTGCCCAGCGTGGCTCCCAGCTCCGGCGCCAGGCTTTGAACCATGCGGACGAAATTTCCCAACACTGCTGACGAATTCTCCTTGTTGTAGACGAGTTGAAGCGTTGTAATCGGAGTCTTCTCGCGCATTGGAATGTATCTGACTTGCGCAATTTGCAGATTCTGGAGCGACGCCGGCACCAATGATACCCCGACTCCTGCGGCAACCAGTCCGAGGAGGGTGTGTGTGTCCGAAACCTCTTGCACGATGTTGAGCTTGTGTCCTTGGTCGAGCAGGGCCCCGAACATGCGCCGGCTGAAATCCCGGTTTGCGGTGGGATAAATCCGGATCAGAGGCTGATCCGCGATCTGGGCGAGGGTCAGTGATTTCTCCCGACAGAACTCGTGGCCACTCGGAACCACGGCGACGAACGGTTCCTGAAACAGTGTCACCGCTTCAAGCTCCCGCTCGTTGATCGGACCACGAAGGATGCCGGCATCGATACGATGTTCTTTCAGGGCCGAAATCTGCTGCGAGATGGTCATCTCCTGAAGGTGCAGCTTGACCTTGGGATATTTTTTTATGAACGGCGGGAGGATGCGGGGAATGACCGCGTAGATCGACGAGAAGATGGCGCCCAAAGCGAGCGGCCCATCCTCTCCGCGCGCGATCGCCTGAACGACTTGCGCTGCCATCTGGGTGGTGTTGTTAAGGCGGCGGGCAAAGCTTACCAGCGCTTCGCCTTCCGGCGTCAGCGCGACGTTGCGGCGTGACCGGACGAAGAGCTTGACGTCTAATTGGCGTTCGAGCGCCAAAATATGCTGACTGAGCGGAGGTTGGGCAATTCCCATCTGTTCCGCGGCGCGGGTGAAATTGAGGTGTTCGGCGACAGCCAGGAAATATCGCAGCTGTCGGAGTTCGATCCGCGGCGTGTGCTCGTAGACGTCGGCCCGTCCGCCTTTCTCGTCCAGCGGCACGGGACTGCGGGTCTTTCGGTTTCGTGCCAATTCAGTCCTCCGAGTTCATGCGAAATACCCGTCCAGCCGCCAATCCGACCGAATTAGTCAGGCGACCGGCTTGAGCGCCGGGCCGCCACGCCGCTTGCGGGGCGGTTTGCGAGGGGAGGCTGCTCCGGTGTTTTCGCCGCGGAGCCAGAGTTCATGGAGTTCTTCCAGATAGGTCTCCAGTTCCTTGTGCGCGGCCTTGGCATCACCGGCCCGCAGGTGCTTGACGATGGCCCGCCGGGACCTGATCACCCGGTTGCCGCTCAACGAGCCGAGCCGGACCACCCATTGCTGCAGGAGATCGACGAAGGAATCGGCGATGGTGACGAGGATCTTGTTTTCGCTTGCCTCCGCGAGCTGACGATAGAACTGAATAAGGATGGCGGAGCGCTTCTGGGGATCGTCGATGACCGCTTCTGCTGCCTTGATATTGGCTTCCATGGCCTGCAGATCGGGCTCGCCTAAAGTGGGCATCGCGGCATCCAGAAGCATAGCAGTGATAGCACGCATCGCTTGCGTCAGATCGGCCACGGAGAAATCCGTCAGCCGAAGCGCGCTCGTCAATTGACTGTTGAGAATTCTTGGATCGCTGGCCGCGACGAACGCGCCGCCGGTCGGTCCCCGCTTCAACGTGACGAAGCCGCTTATTTCGAGCGTCCGCAGCGCTTCGCGCACGGTATTTCGGCTGACCTGGAATTGCGCGGCGAGTGCGCGCTCGGTCGGCAGCTTATCACCGCGTTGGAGTCGTCCATCCTCGATATTGGCCTTTATCTGATTGATGATCTCTTCAAACGTCCGGCGCGGCCTTGCCGGACTGAACATCGGATTCTTTCCGGGTTCCGGGGAAAGCTTTGGTTTCTTGGCCGGTGCGGGGCTCATGGGCTTCTCATTGGCTGCGAAAACGCTAATCGGATTTCGGGACACCCGCGGCGAAAACGGGATTTACCCGCTTATAAGGCTTATTTGGCTCTTGGTCCAACCTTAGCCCGCTTTTGTCCGAGACGGCGCGGAGGGGCGCCGGTCCTGTTGGGGCGGCCGCCCGAACCATAGCGAACGCGTATGACGTCGGTCGCAAGCAATCTTAGACAATGGCTTCGCTGGTCCGCATGGTCGAGCACACGCATTGCCGACGGCAACGCATTTGGCTCGGAGGTTTGTTCGAATGACCAGCCGGAAGGTACCGGTCCTTATTGTCGGCGCAGGGCCCGTCGGGCTCGCCTTGGCGGGAGATCTCGGCTGGCGAGGCGTGCAATGCTGTTTAGTCGAAAAGACCGACGGCGCGATCTACCAGCCCAGAATGGACATGGTTGGCGTTCGTACCATGGAGTTCTGCCGGCGATGGGGAATTGCCGGTTGGGTCGAGAATTCACCTTACCCGCGCGACTATCCGCAGGATAACGTCTGGCTCGAATCCCTGACCGGTTTCGAGTTTGGCCGCGAGCGCATGGCCAGCAAGAACGAAGAGCCTTGTCCACCGCAAAGTCCCCAAAAGAGGGAACGGTGCCCTCAGGACATGTTTGATCCGATCCTTCGCCGCTTCGCGGGTCAGTTCAGCGCGGTTGAGTTCCGCTATCGAACGGAACTGATCGATCTTGAGGAAGGCCGCACGAGCGTAACCGCGATGCTTCGCGACCTTGTGACGGGACAGGAAGAAAAGGTCGTCGCCGACTATCTGGTTGGAACCGACGGTGCAGCCAGCGTTGTTCGGGAGAAGCTCGGTATTCCCATGCGGGGCGAGCCGGTCCTCACCTATACCACCAACGTGATTTTCCGGTGTCGCGATCTTCCGTCGTTGCACGACAAGGGCAAGGCGTATCGCTTCATCTTCATCGGGCGCGAAGGGACCTGGCTGACGATCGTCGCGATCGATGGCGCAGACCGGTGGCGGATGTCGATTATCGGCGACAAGTCGAAGCGGGAAATTCCGGAAAGTGAGATTCGCGCGCTGATCGTTCGAGCCATGGGCAAGCCATTCGAGTTCGAGATCGAATCGATCATGCCTTGGGTTCGGAGGGAGTTGGTCGCCGAAAGCTACGGCACCGATCGCGTCTTCCTGGCCGGCGACGCCTGCCACCTGATGTCGCCGACTGGGGGCTTCGGCATGAACACCGGCATCGCCGACGCCATCGATCTATCGTGGAAGCTGGAAGCCGTCGTGGAGGGGTGGGGCGGTCCCGAACTGCTGCGGTCCTACGGCATTGAGCGCAAGCCGGTTGCGGAGCGTGCCGTGAAGGAAGCAAGCGGCAATTTGGGACGCATGCTCGCCGCGCGGAAGAAGGGTCCACCAGACATCGCCTTCCAGTCCGGTCCGGATGGCGACGCAGCGCGGAAGGAATACGGCGACTGGTATACCGAGACCATGAAGCGGGAGTGGTATTCGACCGGCATCCATCTCGGATTTGATTATTATCATTCTCCCGTCGTCTACTCCGACAACACGCCGGCGCCGCCCGACGAAGTATCAGACTACGTTCAGACCGCGCGGCCCGGCCATCGCGCGCCGCATGCCTGGCTAAAGGACGGCAGATCGACGCTTGATTTGTTCGGCCGTGGCTTCGTGCTGGTCTGCTTCGCGGAGGCCGGTACCGTGGGCGATAGCTTTGCTGCGGAGGCAAGAAAACGCGGCTTCCCCTTGCGGCTCACAGATCTCAGCGACGAAGCGAAGATTCGAGAACTTTACGGCGCGGACTACGTCCTTGTTCGTCCCGATGGACATGTCGCTTGGCGGGGCAACGCGCAACCTGAAAGCGTTGGGCACGTTATCGATGTCGTGCGCGGCTTGGCAGCCCGGCGCGCGGGAACGCGCCTTGCAGGGGCCGATCATCAATTTGTAAAGGAACAAGCGATTCCGGCCGGGGGCACTCAATGACCTATCTTGTCGTAACATCGCGCGATGCACGACCGGCGGGAGATCGCTTTCGCGACATGTTGGAGGGACCGGGCATCCTGAGGATTCCGGGAGTCTTCAATGGCCTGGCGGCATTGCAAGCGAAGCAAGCCGGTTTCAAGGCGCTCTATCCGTCAGGCGCCGCGATGTCGGCCTCGATGGGGCTGCCTGACCTCGGTATCATCAGCAAGGAGGATGTCTGCTTCTTCGTCAGGCAAATCTGCCGCGCGGCCGATCTTCCCCTCGTGGTGGACGGCGATAGAGGATTCGGCGGCATTCTGAACGCGATGGACATGGTCAGGAGCTTTGAGGATGCGGGTGCCGCTGCGGTCCAGATCGAGGACCAGGAGCTGCCGAAGAAATGCGGACACCTCAACGACAAGAAGCTGATCTCGCCCGAGGAGATGGCCGCCAAGATTGCTGCCGCGTCACGCGCGCGAAAGCATCTCTACATCATCGCCAGAACGGACGCGGCGGCCAGCGAGGGATTTGAGGCGGCGGTCCGCCGGGCGAAGCTTTACCTCGAGGCTGGTGCGGATGCGATTTTTCCGGAAGCCTTGACCACGGAAGAAATGTTTCGGGACTTCGCAAAACAGGTGAAGGCTCCATTGCTCGCGAATATGACGGAGTTCGGCAAGACGCCATATCTCTCCGCAAGCGCCTTTGAGGCGTTCGGGTACAAGATGATCATCTGGCCGGTCGGCGCACTCCGCATTGCCGCCAAGGCGCAAGAGACCTTCTACGATCACGTCCGGCAACACGATCGCGCGGACGGAATGCTTGGCAGCATGCAGACCCGCGCGGAGCTCTACGATCTTATCGGTTATGCGGACCATGAGGCACTCGACGGCTCGCTCAAGAAGACCGTCGTAACCGAGGCGATGCGCGGAGTCGCGGCGGAGTAGCCGCGACGGCAGGCTTTGCCTTCATCTGAAGCCGAAGAACGAAAGGGAGAGAAACATGGCCTCTGAAGTCATGAGCGACGCAAGGCAGCGTCAGGAACTGGCCGACGAATTAGCTAAGTACGGCGTTCGTGTTGCGCAACCGGACGATCCTCCGCTATTCACCAAAGAGCCCAAAAGCACGATGCAGCCGTTTCATTGGAAGGCGGCTGATCTGGCGCGCCTGCTTGAGAAAATCGGCGCATCTCTGAAGCTCGAACAGGGAGGCCAACGTCGCACGCTGCGCCTGACCAATCCCGGTCTGCCCTACGGCACGACGCCGACGTTCTGGGCATCCATTCAATACATTCTCCCCGGTGAAATCGCGAGCGCCCATCGCCATGCGGCGACCGCCCTGCGGTTCATCATGGACGGCAGCGGCGCCGACACCATCGTCGACGGCGAGCAATATGTCATCAACGAGGGCGATCTCGTCCTTACGCCAAGCTGGACCTGGCACGACCACGAGCACAAGGGAAACAAGCCAATGATCTGGCTTGATGTGCTCGACATTTCGCTCGTGCGCTCGCTGCATGCGACGTTCTTCGAGGGTTCAAGCGAACCGCGCCAGAGCGTCAGCCGGATATCGGATCGTTCCTACCGTGAGTTCGGAAGCGGTTTGCTACGGCCGATGCATGAAAAACGCGCCGGCGGTCCGAGTCCCGTTCTGGCCTATACTTGGTCGCGGGCGCAGGAAGCTCTCTCGCAAGCGGCCGGACTTGAGCCGGATCCTTTCGACGATACGCTGCTTGAATATCAGAATCCGCTGACCGGTGGCCCCGCACTTCCGACGATCGGAACTGCGATCCAGACGTTGCGGCCTGGCGCAAAGTGCAAGCCGCATAGGCATACCGGAAGCGTGGTCTATTACGTCGTACGCGGGCAGGGCACGACCATGATCGACGGAGAACGGTTCGACTGGTCGAAAGGTGATTTCCTGGCCTTGCCGCCCTGGGCAGTGCACGCCCATCAAAATCGCTCGGACAAGGCCGACGCGGTGTTGTTCCAGGTCAATGATATCCCGGTGTTGAAGTCGCTGGGCCTCTACCGAGAAGAAGCGGCCTGACGGCGCGAGAAGGAACAGCAGCATGAAGATCGCGAATTTCAATCAAGGACGAATTGGTATCGTCGAGGACGCGGCCATCGCCGACATATCCGACGTCATCGGCTACGACCCGATCGCATGGCCACCAACGGGCATGCTGCGCTTCATTACGGCTTTCACGCACATCAAGCCGCGAATCGTTGAGAAACTGCAGACCGCCGAACGGATTCCGTTCGCAGAGGTACAACTCAATTGCCCGGTGGCCTGGCCGAACAAGGTCATCGCCTATCCTGCCAATTATCATGCTCATATCGACGAGATGAAAACGGGCACAGGGCTGATCTCAAAATTCGATGCGAGCGGACAGGGATTTTTCCTCAAGGCGAATTCGAGCCTTAGCGGGCCGAACGATCCCATTGTGCTGCCAGATCTGCCTGATCGTGAAATTCATCACGAGTGCGAGCTCGCGATCATTATCGGCAAGGGCGGCCGCAGCATTTCGCGTGAGCGGGCGCTCGAGCATGTGTTTGGCTATTCGTGCCTGATCGACGTCGTCGTTCGCGGCAAGGAGGAGCGGGTGATGCGCAAGTCATTCGATTCGTTCTGCCCGATGGGCCCCTACCTCACGACAGCAGATGAAGTTCCACGTTACGACGACTTCGATCTCGAACTCAGCGTGAATGGCGATCTGCGGCAAAAGGCCAACACACGCAACCTCATCGTCGGCGTTCCCGAGATGATCGCGATGGCTTCTTCGGTCATGACGCTCTATCCGGGCGACATCATTGCAAGCGGGACCCCCGCCGGTGTCGGGCCGCTAAAAGCTGGAGATCGGGTCGCAATCCGGATCGCGGGCGTCGGCGAGATGACACTGGACGTAAAGCAGGGAAAGGACGGAGCGCATCCGGTCTGGAAAAAAGAGCCGGCCATAAGCCTTGCATAAGACGATTTTGGTTCTTTGCGGGAACATTCACTGAGGCGAGCCGCGAGTGTTTTGGCCGCACGGATTGTCTCGCACTGCGAGCTTGCTCGCCGTCAATGCATTTTCAGCATCGCTCCAATGCATCGCGGCGGGTGGGTTGACCTTCAAGACCGATGGATCTATGGTTGGACCAAAGAGCATATAAGGACCCCAAGGATGGCGGACGGTTTCGATGCGGCAGGAAAGGTGGCTGTCGTTACCGGTGGCGGCAGCGGTATCGGGCAGGCGCTCTGTCGGGCGCTCGCGCAACACGGCATTCGCAGCGTGGTCGTGGCCGATCGCAATGTCGAAGCAGCCTGGCGGGTAGCGGCTGCGATCAATGAGACTTACTCCCACGGCCCAGCGCTAGCGCTTGAACTCGATGTGGTGGAAAGCCGATCCGTTGAAGCGGCGGTGGAGAAGGTTGAAGCGGAGATCGGCCCGATTGATCTCTGGTGCTCAAACGCTGGAATTCACGCCGGCGACGGCCTTGGCGACACCAGTGATTGGCGGAGGTCGCTGGACGTCAACCTGATGGGTCACGTCAACGCCGCGCGAGCCGTCATTCCACAGATGGCTAGGCGCAGAAATGGACATTTTATCGTCACCGCCTCCGCGGCCGGCCTGCTGACTGATTTTCGCTGCGCGCCTTACGCAGCCAGCAAGCACGCCGCCGTCGCGTTGGCCGAATGGCTCTCGATTACGTATGCCGATGATGGTGTCTCGGTCTCGTGCGTCTGCCCGGAGGGCGTGCGGACCGGTATGACGAAGCCCAACAGTCTTAAAGCGGGAGTCTCAAGCGGCTTTCTCGAGCCGGAAGATGTCGCCCGGGAAATTATTGAGGCGCTCAAGACGCGCCGCTTTTTGGTGCTGCCCCATCCGCGCGTCGCCGAGTACGAGCAGCGCAGGGCGGCAGACCGGGAAAACTGGCTGGGCCGGATGCGTGCGGCCCGGCGCAGGCTGACGCAGGCGACGCCGTCGGCGGCTGCGTCCTGAGATCAAGGAGAACAAGATGTCACAGACTGTTGCCGAACTCGCCTACCCGATGAGCCGGACCAAGCCGTTCAATCCGCCCGACGGCTACGCCGATCTGCGCGAACATGAACCCTTTGCTCGGGTGCGGCTATGGGACGGTACCTATCCGTATCTTCTGACCAAATTCGACGACATCCGTGCCGTGCTCAGCAATCCGCAGTTCAGTTGCGAGCCGAACCGGGAGGGTTTCCCTCACGTATTTGAAGGGCGCATGGTCGCGGACAAGGCGGACCGGTCGTTTCTTCGCCTGGACAATCCCGAGCATGATCGCTTGCGCCGGATGGTGACGAAGGAATTCACCGTTCGTCGGATCGAGCAGCTGACGCCACGCATCGAGGAGAGTGTGGACAGGTTGATCACGCAGTACTCCCAATTGCCGCAAGGAGCCGACTTCGTCGAGCATTTTTCGGCGCCGCTGCCGACCGAGATCATCACCTTCCTGCTGGGAATTCCCTACGAAGACCACCAGTTCTTCCATGAGGCGACACGAATCCAATTCGGATCGAAATCGACGCCGGCCGAAGTTCGCAAGTCGCTGGACGACCTCTTCGGCTATCTCGACGCGCTGATCACCCGCAAGGAGCGAGAGCCGCAGGACGATATCGTGTCGAGGCTGGTCGCAGAACAGCTCAAGCCGGGTCACGTCGACCGGCTGACGCTCATCAACATCGTCCGCCTGCTGCTGAGCGCCGGCCATCAGACCACCCAGAACATGACGGCGCTGGGCGTGCTCACCCTTCTGCAGCATCCAGACCAGCTCGCCCTGATCAAGAGCAATCCTGAAATGATCCCGGGGGCGGTCGAGGAGCTGTTGCGGTTCTCAAGCGTGCTGCACGTCGGCGCCCGCCGTGTGGCGCTTGAGGATATCGACGTCAACGGCAAACTGGTGAAGGCGGGGGAGGGCGTCATTTGCTCGATTCCGGCCGCCAACCGCGATCCCGATCTATTTCCGGATCCCGACAGGCTCGATGTGAAACGGGACGCGGCTCGTCACGTCGCATTCGGCTTCGGCATCCATCAATGCCTGGGCCAGGTGCTCGCGCGGGCCGAGTTGCGCATCGTCTATGGATCGCTGTTCAACCGGCTGCCCAACCTCCGCCTCGCCGTCCCATTCGAGAAGCTCCGCTTCCGCCATGACATGTTTGTCTACGGAGTGCACGAGCTTCCCCTGACCTGGTGAACCAACCGAAAGCAACTCTCATGCGTATTACCGTCAATAGATTACGTTGCATTGCCGCCGGGCAATGCGTTCTCAAGTCGCCCCACGTATTCGACCAGGACGAACAGGACGGCATCGTGGTCCTCCTGACGGAAAATCCGGCGCCCGAATTCGAAGCCTCGGCGCGACTCGCCGCGCGCGTCTGTCCGTCCGAAGCTATCACCGTTCATGACGAATAATCGTCGGCGTAAGCTGCGAGAGCGTGGGGAGTTCATATGAATCAGCATCAGAAGACCATTTCGGCCGACGTCGCATCGGAGCACCCCCGCGCGCTGACGGGGGTCAAGATCCTTGACCTCACGCAGTGGGAGGCAGGATCTGCGTGCGCGCAGTCGCTCGCTTTTCTCGGCGCCGATGTCTTCAAGGTCGAAAGGCCGAAACTTGGCGATCCCGCGCGGATTGCCTCGGCGGATTCGCCCGACGCCGACTCGCTCTATTTCCTGGTCCTGAATTCGAACAAGCGAAGCATCACGATTGATTTGCAAAACAGCAAGGGTAAAGAAGTCTTGACCCGGCTGATCCGCGAGTGCGATGTCTTCCTGGAGAATTTTGCGCCGGGCACCACAGATAAACTCGGCCTCAGTTATGAAGCCGTCAGCAAGATCAATCCGCGGATCATTTATGGCACCGTGCGCGGGTTCAGCGAGGAAAGCCCGTACAGAGACTTTCGCTGCTTCGATGCGATCGCACAATCCGCCGGTGGCGCGGTCGCATTCACCGGCGAGCCGGATGGACCGCCGATCAAGCCTGGTCCAACTTTTGCCGATACGGGATCCGGGCTGCATCTGGCAATCGGCATTTTGGGCGCGCTCTATCAGCGGGAGTTCACCGGCAAGGGGCAAAGCATCCGGGTCGCGATGCAGGAAGCCGTCATGAACTTCAGCCGAATCACGTTCGCTCGCCATCAACTGACCGGCAAGCCGGTGACGCGTGTAGGTAATGGCTCGCCGAGCAGCACCGCGGCGCCGTCGGGACTTTATCCGTGCAAGGGCGGGGGCCCCAACGACTATTGCTTCATCTACACGGCGCGGGACGAACTGACCGGCAATCGCCAATGGCGTGCCCTGCTGAAAACGATCGGGCGATCCGATCTGCTCGACGACATCAGGTTTGTAAATCCGGAAGCCCGCTTCGAGCGCAAGGAAGAGGTCGATGAGATTATTCGTCCTTGGATGTTGAGGCAGGGCAAACGGACCGCGATGGAGATGTTGAACGGCGCCGGCGTTCCAGCGGGAGCTGTATTCGATACTGGTGATCTGATGAACGATCCGTCCTTCCGGGCTACCGGCATGCTGACGGAAATTATCCATCCGACGCGGGGTCCTGTGGTGCTGCCTGGTTGGCCGGTCAAGATGAGCGGATCGCCGACACCTCCGATCAGTTGTCCGCCGGCGCTTGGGCAACACACGGACACCATCTTGAATGATCTCCTTGGGATGGACGAATCCGAGATCGGCGACTTGCGCAGCAGTCAGGCGATTTGAGACGACGGATTTCCGGTGACGGCGAAGCGGTACGAGGGATGCCGCAATTCGGGAGAAAGTCTTGAGCCAGCAACGATTGAGGGCGGCATTCTATCGCGGCGGAACCAGCAAGGCGGTGATCTTCCGCAGGGCCGATCTGCCCCCTGGCGAGCCGCCGAAGAATTGCGCCGAATGGGACCGCTTGTTTCTGTCGCTCATGGGCAGCCCCGATGGCGCCGAGCGCCAGCTCGACGGCATGGGGGGCGGGATCTCTTCGCTCTCGAAGATCGCGATCATCTCTCCGTCCGCACGAGAGGGAATCGATATCGACTACACCTTCGCCCAGGTTGGTATCGAAAAACCGGTCGTGAGCTATCGGGCAAACTGCGGCAACATCAGCTCAGCTGTCGGGCCGTTTGCCCTGGATGAAGGTTTGATTTCCGCGGCGGATGGGCAGGCGACAGTGGGGATTTTCAACACCAACACGAACAAGAAGCTGGTCGCAGAGTTTGCGGTTGAGAGCGGCAAGGCCAAGATCGCCGGCGATTACAGGATCGACGGCGTATCGCGGCCGGGCTCCCCGATCAAACTGACATTCGTCGACCCGGCGGGGGCGGTGACCGGCAAGCTATTGCCAACCGGAAATGTCCGCGACGTGCTGGATATCGGGAGAGGTCGCAGGATCGAGGCCTCGCTTGTCGATGTCGCCAATCCCGTCGCCATCATCAACATGGACGATGTGTGTTCGGAGGCGCAAGGTTTCGATACGGCGTGGTTCCAATCGGTCGAGCAGCGCAAATTGCTCGAAGAGGTCAGGATTGCTGCCGCGCTGGCGATGAACCTTGTTGCTGACGAACCATCGGCCCGCACGCGCATGACCAATCTGCCGCTCGTCGCCATCGTCAGAAAATCGTGCCGCTACAAAACGAGTTCGGGGGGCGAGGTCGATTCGAGCAGGGTCGATATCGTCACACAAATGATGTCCATGGGCTTGCCGCACAAGGCAACGCCGCTGACTGGCGCCATTTGTTTGGCGGCGGCATGCAAGATCACCGGCACCGTCGCCAACGCCGTCGCGAATCCGGCTGGCCTTGGCCGGGAGGAGTTCCGGATCGGCCATCCGTCCGGCGTTCTGCAACTGACGGCGGCTTGCGAACGCGTCGAAGGCGCGTGGCAGGTAGCGGAGGCCGGCGTCTTCCGAACCGCCCGCCGGCTGTTTGAAGGAAGCGTTCTTCTTCCAGCTGCTTGAAGAGTTTTGAACGACATTGTTTCGATGCGTCATCGAGGAGTGGTTGAAATTGCATCGGATAAATTCAGTTGCACCGAAACGAAACATTTCGTCGAGAACCGAGCGGCGAACTATCGCGACGCTTGCGGTGCGGGCATTCATTGCGCTGGCAATCAGCGCTGGCCTTGCCAGCGCCGTTCACGCACAAAGCTATCCGTCGCGTCTCGTGCGTTTCGTCGTGCCGTTTCCCGCCGGTGGCGGTGTCGATCTCGTCATTCGCGCTGCCGCACAGGAGCTCAGCTCGAAATGGAGCACGCCTGTCATCGTTGAAAATCGGGTGGGTGCCGGTGGTACGGTTGGAACGGAAGCGGTGTTTCGCGCAGCGCCCGACGGCTACACCCTGCTGGCCACCGTCAATCAAACCATCACGACGGCGCCCTATTTGTTCAAGTCCCTGCAGTACGATCCGTCAAAGTTCACGCCGATAACCCTGATGGTGCAGAGCGACAACTTTGTCCTGGCTCATCCGGCGGTGCCGGCCAACAGCCTTCGCGAACTGGTCGATCTCGTCAAAAAGCAGCCGAAGAAATGGAACTACGGTTCGTTCGGACGCGGTTCACAACCGCAATTGCTGTTTGAGTATTTGAACAGCAAGGAAGGTCTCGACCTCCTGCATATTCCCTACAACGGGATCTCACCGCTTCTGATCGCGATGATTGCGGGAGAGGTTTCATTCACCACAGGGAGCGCGGGCGTCGCAGGAGAATTCCTCCGAACGGGAAAACTGAAGGCGCTCGCGATCGCCGGCAAGAAACGATCGCCACAGTTTCCGGATGTCCCGACAACCGAGGAGGCGGGCTTCGGCTACCTGCAATCCTCGATCTGGTATGCGGTTTTCGCTCCGCCCGACACGCCCGCGGAGATCGTGGACAAGGTCGGAGGCGACCTGCGAGCTATCCTCCGACGTCCGGATTTTATCGAGCACCAGATCGCCTCGAAGGGATTGGAAGCCGTTGCAAGCACACCCGCTGAGCTGGCGACCGTTGTGGAAAAGGAAGCGGCTTCGATCAAGGCTATGATCGACGCCGCTGCCGTCCTGGCCGAATAGGAAACGCGATCGCGCCAGCCTGGCGCTAACCTGCTGCAACGGAGAACCAAGACCATGAATCAGCCAACGGTCGGCCTCGGCGCGCTGCTCAAGAGCGATGAGGATCCTCTCGATTCCCCGACGGCACGCAGGGCGGCCAAGGATGCCATTCTTGGCTTCTTCAGGGCGGTTGCCGCAAGGGACGCCAAGGCGCTCGCCGACAGCATCACCGACGACGCCGTGTACGAGATACCGTTCAGCGAATCCGGTTCGACCGAGCCGGGAGGGCTCCGCCGCTATGTGGGGACGGCCGAAGTCGTCGATTTCTGGATGGCAACGACCGCCAATGGCCTCAAAAACCTGGGCGCGGACGAAGTGGAGCTTTCCATCACGGGTGATGGCAGTCGGGTGTTCATCGAACAGCGGGGCAACATAGTGATGCCCGACGGCCGCGCGTATCGCAACAAATACGTGTTTCGCTTCTCGATCCGCGATGGGCGGATCAGCCACGTCCGGGAATATCTCAATCCGATCATCGCTGCTTATGCGTTCAGGCGAAAGATTGCTAATTCTTTCAAGGTCGAAACCCTCTGAATAATCGGCTTGATCGCAAGAAAGCGAATGCATGGCGGAAAGTGTACTCATCATCGGCGCTTCGGTAGCTGGCGTAGGCGCGGCTAATGAGCTGAGGCGATGTGGCTTCTCTGGCCAGATTACCCTGGTCGATGCGCAGGCTAACCTGCCGTACGACCGGCCGCCTTTGTCCAAGGCAGCGTTGCAAGGTGACGTAGCGTTGCCGGATCTGCAATTTCATGATCGTGGCCACTATGCGCGAACAAAGATCGATCTGCAACTCGGGAGTGCCGCGCAGAGGCTCGACCCCCATGCGCGCTCAGTCTTCCTCGAATCGGGGCAATCGCTCACCGCAGATCAGATCATTATCGCCACGGGCGCACGTGCCCGGCCCTTTCCTGCCGATCGCTGCACAGGCAGAGTTCATTTGCTGCGCGGTCTGGACGATGCAACTCAGTTGCGTGCCCTTCTGCGCCCAGGCAAGCGCCTCGTAATCATTGGCGGGGGCTTCATCGGGGCCGAGGTGGCGTCTGCGGCTTCTGGTCTCGGGCTCGACGTCGTCGTGATCGAAGCGGCGGGGCTTCCGTTCGAGCGAATTCTAGGTAGCCAGGTCGCCGCTCGGCTTGCAGACTTGCATATCCAAGCTGGCATCGAACTTCTGTGCGGAGTTTCCGTCGAAAGGATCGAAAGCTCGAGTTACGGGCAGCGAGTGTTTATCGCCGATGACATGTGGATCGACGCGGACATCGTAGTTGCGGGCCTGGGCTCGATACCCAACGTGGAATGGCTGGCTTCCTCCGGACTTGAGCTATCGAATGGTATTCTCTGCGACGAGCAGGGAAGAACGGAGGCGCCGGGCATTTTTGCAGCAGGAGATGTCGCGGTGTGGCTCGATCGATACAACGGACTGCATGTACGACACGAGCATTGGACGGCAGCGAGGGAGCAGGCTCGCATCGTCGCACAATCTATTTATGGCGGAATCGGAACTCCTTGGCGCGATTTTGTTCCTTACTTCTGGTCAGATTTGCATGGGATACGTCTACAAATGCTGGGTTCCGCGGTTGATGCCGACGATATACGGATTGTGCATCAAGATCACGAAAAGCGGGCTTTCGTGGTGGAGTATCGCAGGGGAGGGGAACTTATCGGCGTCGTAGGATGCAACGCTGGTGCGAAGACCATGCGTTATAGCGCAAGGCTTATCCGTAGCGTTGCTGGCCTTGGCGCTGATGCATAAGGCCAAGATGGTGGTGCCCAAGACCGAAGCTCGGTCCGCTGTGGAAGACCGATCGCCCGAAGACATCGCCCGCACGCTCAAACTAGACAAGGGGCTTGGCTTCCTCGTGCGCTTGCTCGATGCGCTTCAAGATCCTTTACGAGCACCTGACCGCTCAGAACGAAATAACACCACGCCAGTTCGGCGTACTCTTGACCCTTCACCAGTGCGGCACGCTCACGCTGACGGACCTTGCAAGGCATATCCGGGTCGACCGCAGCACGCTGGGCGAAATGATTGGGCGGATGGAGGAACGTAGCCTAATCACAAAGGGCATCAACGAGAATGATCGCCGATCCGCCGAGGTGTCTTTGGCTCTTTCCGGGAAAAATGCGCTGTTGGAGCTGGTTTCTGGTGTATCTCAATTGCAAACCGTCCTGCTCGCGCCGCTGGCAACCGAAGACCGACCGCATTTCATGAGGTGCATGAAGCTCATCGCAGAACCTGGAATTGAGAGAGGTTAGCGGGCATGATTTGCCTCAGTTTTTGACCAAGGCTGCGTGAAACGCTGTCTGAAATGGTTCTCCTGCGATTTGGCCGAAGGCCAATCTTAGTTACATTGCGTTACAGTATGTCCCAGAAGTCGCATTTGCGATCCTTGGCGAATTCCGTGCCCGTCGCGATCTTCATATCGAGCATTTGGGTCTGTTCCTTGGTTCGCGTCCATTGCGGCCAGTTCGGCAGGCCCTTGCCGTTCGGATTTCCGGTCCTGGCGAAGTTGGTCCAATACTTAATCATCGCGTTGGACAACATCTGCTGGTCGGCACTGAGCGGCTTCTTCACACCGGCCGCGCCATGATAGCCCGGGAAGATGTACTGCAGCTCAAGCGTATGTGCCGCGCCATACGGGTAGGACACTGGGGCGAAATATTGCGATGCTTTGCGGTCATTGAATTCGAAGACATAGACTGGTGAACCGCTCTTGGACGCCGAGCGCATCGCGCGGCGGGACGGGCAGTAGAAGAACCACGAGGTCATTGCAAGTGAGAAGGCCTCACTCGGAGAGGGCGAGCCGGACAGCGGATATTCCGCCGCAATTTTCGCGCCGCGCTCGGCGCCAAAAGTGGCTGCGAGCGTTTTAGGATAATCCTCCCCAGTCATTGGCTTCTTGGTGTCGAGTTCGGTGAGACTCGTAAACCAGGTCCATTCGTCGGCATTGTTGCCCATCAGAATCGGGACCTTGTGGAACTTGCCTTCCGCCATCAAGGCCTGCATCTGCCCCGGCAGGATCGTTCCGTCCACCGAACGCACCGCACCGTTGAGGAAGCGGCCCGCCTTGGCGATGATCTCGTCCACGGACTTGGAGCGCATGCATACCGCGGTCTGGTCCTCGCAACCCATCGTGGTCGCGAAGTCCGAACCTGTCGTTTCGACCATCTCAAGCGAAGTTTGCGCTGGCGCCGACACCCCCGCTTTCAAGGATGACCCTTTGGAACAGGCCCGCGGCGCCTGGCGAAACGTGGTTGAACAGGGTGGCTATGCCAACGGCGCTTTCGCCGAATACCGTCACATTGTTAGGGTCACCGCCGAACGCCTTGATGTTCTGTTCCACCCATTTCAGCGCAGCCTGCTGGTCGAGCGTGCCGTGATTGCCGAACGGATGGCCTTGTCGAGCGCCGGATGCGCCATATAACCGAACACGTTCATGCGGTAGGTGGTGGACTCCACGACGAGGTCACCGTCTTTGACCAGCTTGCGCGGGTCATAGTCGTTGGTACGGCCGTTGAGTTGGCCGCCGCCATGGAGCCATACCATCACCGGGCGTAGCTTGCTGCGGCCCGACGCCGGCGCGAAGACATTCAGATAAAGACAGTCTTCCGTGGTGCTGCGGACAGCCATGACGCCGAAGGTGTTTGTCTGCACGCAAGCGGGGGCGAAGGCACCGGCGTCACGCTCGCCTGTCCACTTGGCAGGCGGTGCGGGCGGCTTCCAGCGCAGTTCGCCGACCGGCGGCGCCGCGAAAGGAATGCCGAGAAACGAGCTGATGCCGTTCGCCGCATAGCCTTTCAGCGACCCGTCGCTGATCTTCGCCACTTCGGGCTTGCCTGATTTGATGTTGGCGAACAGATCTTCTCGTTTGCCGAAGTCGATAGCGCCCGCGTCATCAATGCCGCTTTGCCGAACCACCTCATTTTGGATCCTCCCTCCGATATGGTTGCAGGCTGTGCACGAGCCCCCGTCGCGCCGCGAGCTGCGAATTGGTATCGGTCGCGACATTACACGAACGGCGCTGCTCCAAGCGAAGCGCTCGAAGTAGTTTGACCGGCGAGCTGACGGCCTGACGCGCTGCCCGATTGACAGCCTTCACAAGCCTGATTTGGACGTTCTGTTCGCAACAGCTTCCCCGACTAGACTCGCCTGGTCGGCGTAGGAGGGCATGCTGAAAACTTCCGTGACGCTCGTGTAGTCCATGTAGCCGAGCCGGGCCAACGGTCTTATTTTGACGACATCGATCCGCCCGTCTGAAGTTAGAACCTTGTCATCGATGTGAATTCCAACAACCGCTCCGATCACCACCCGATGCATGGACTCGCGGCGATTACCCGGCAACGTAATCGTCTGATGGTACCGGCATTCCAAATGGATCGGAGACTCGCCAACTCGCCATGGTTTTACAAAACGGGATGGCAGTTTGGTAAGGCCTAGAAACTCCATTTCGTCGACGTCGGGAGGAAAGCTAGTGGAGCTTCTATTGACTTGCTCCCTCATTTCCCAAGTAGCCATGTTGACGACGAACTCACCTGTCTCTTCAGCATTAATTACACTATCTTTGCGAATACCGGTTCCAGGCCGAGAGCTACCCGAGAAAAAGACGAAGGGAGGATCAAAGGCCAGTTGGTTGAAGATGCTGAACGGCGCGAGGTTCGGAATACCATCGTAGCTTATGGTTGAGATCCAACCAATTGGACGGGGAATGACGCAGGATTTGAAAGGATTGTACTTGAGGCCGTGATCGTTCGTCTGGGTATCGTAAAACATCGGGGTTTCCTGGAGACGAAGACTGTGAGCCTTCTTCAGAGGACGACCGTAGCCGAGGCAATGATCGGTGAAAGCGCGAACTGCATCTGAAACGAGGGTCGCCGGATGGGAAGTGAAATTTTATCCGCCGCTCATGAGAAACCTTCATACACCACTTTGGGATTGCTTTCGATACGACGTAGAGAGGAGCCGGGATTTCGACGCAGATCGCTCATCTCGGTTTAAAATATCTAATGACTGTCTGAAAATTCGTCATTTGCGTCCGTGGTGCCTTTGGGCTCGCATAAGCCGACGCTGCGGATTCAACGCGGCCTAAGGCGGTCAAAAGAATAACGATTGGGAAACGCAAATGGCAGAGTTTTTGGAACGCGCAAGTCACTGCGCGCGATCCGCGCGCGACTGCATTGGATGTTTCGAGCAGCATGGCGCAGGATTCAGGGAATATGACGCCAAGCCTGCGATTTGTACCGACCCAACCCGTGACGAGCAGGGTTGCAGCCATCGATGCCGCAATACTGCTTTGGAATTTTCTGGCTATGCAAACTGCTTGGCATCTCCTGAATACCCGCCGGTTGCTCCGGCGCCATTCCCGCACGGCGGTCCTTGCGCGTAAATGAAATGGAACAAAGACACGGGTCAACAGAGTTGGCCAACGCTGGAGAATAGCATGAGACATGATACTCAATTTTACATCGACGGGGAGTGGGTTGATCCGACGAGTCCTGCGTTCCTCGATGTGATAAATCCCGCAACAGAAGGAGCCATTGGACGGATCAGCCTCGGTAGCGCGGCTGATGTCGACCTCGCCGTAAAGGCAGCCCGGCGCGCATTCCCGGCATACTCGCAGACGACTCGAGCGCAACGGCTCGATCTTCTGCGCCGCGTAATCTCTGTCTTCGAGGCGCGCTTCGACGACGTCGCGGAGGCTATAACGGCCGAGATGGGATCGCCCTTATGGTTCTCCAAGCAGATCCAGACTGACACGGCACTCGCGCATTTTAAACAGGCACTGATTGTTCTCAGGGACTACGAATACGACCGCATGTTGGGAACTACGAGAGTCACGCGCGAACCCATCGGCGTCTGCGGATTGATCACGCCCTGGAATTGGCCTGTGAACCAGATCGCCTCCAAGCTCGCCCCCGCGCTGGCCGCCGGTTGCACCGTTGTCGTCAAACCCAGCGAGGTCGCCCCTCTCAGCCCGATCATTCTTGCAGAAATCCTTCATGACGCGGGGATTCCGAAAGGCGTGTTCAATCTCGTCAACGGGGATGGCCCGACTGTCGGTCACGCAATCTCCTCGCATCCCGATATCGATATGGTGTCATTCACCGGCTCGACACGCGCCGGCATCCAGGTCGCGAAAGATGCGGCCGACACCGTCAAGCGTGTGTGCCAGGAGCTCGGCGGTAAAGGCGCCAATATTATCCTACCCGGTGCGAATCTCGAAACGGCTGTGTCAGCCGGGGTGATGCGATGTTTCACCAATTCCGGACAATCCTGCCAAGCGCCAACAAGAATGCTTGTGCATCAGAGCCAGAGTGATGCGGCCGTGGAAATCGCGAAGGCAACAGCGGAGTCGATTGTTGTGGGAGACCCACGGGACGGGAACACGCGACTTGGCCCTCTAGTTAGCCAGCTGCAGTACGATCGCGTTCAAAATCTCATAAGCGCCGGGATCGAGGAAGGCGCGACCCTCGTCACGGGCGGACCAGGTCGTCCGCGCGGGCTAAACTGCGGGTTCTACGTGCAACCGACGATCTTCTCCGACGTCCGGCCCGATATGACGATCGCCCAGCAGGAGATCTTCGGCCCGGTTCTTTCAATGATCACCTATAGCAACGAGGACGAAGCTGTTCGCATCGCAAACGGAACGGTCTACGGCCTCTCAGGCTATGTCTTCGCCGGCGACCTAACTCATGCCCGAGAAGTCGGAGCGCGGTTACGGGCCGGTCGCATTTATCTCAACGGGGCTCCTCACGACGGTTTGCAAGACGTGGTTGCGCCTTTTGGAGGCTACAAACAGTCGGGCAACGGCCGCGAAGTGGGTGTGTTCGGCTTTGAAGAGTTCCTCGAAAGCAAGGCGCTGCTTGGATACGAGGCCTCTTAATCGAACAAGAGTCCAGAAACGCGGCGACATATTTTCTGAAAGCCAGATGCCCGGCGCGCAGATCGCGTCGACGAGTAGAGCATGATCCGGAAAAGTGGACACCGATTTTCCGAAAAGATCATGCTCAAACCAAAGCGACAGAGCGGGATGACGATTCGAAGATAAGCCATCCCGCTCTAATGGCCATAAAAATATCGGGAGGAACAACGTGAGAGCCAAAAAGCCGCGCGCGACACACCTAATTCTATTCATCCTGTCTATTTTTTCGGCATATTTGTACATTGATCGAGCGAACATTGGCACAGCCGCCGGCGTGATGAAGGAAGAGTTCGGCCTCACCAATGTTCAACTGGGAGTGATGTTTTCGGCATTTTCGTACGCCTACACCTCGATTGTGTGGATCGGGGGGTGGCTCGCCGATCGATATGGAGTCCGCGCGACTTTGTTTGTATGCGGAACGGTATTCTCAATCGGAACGATCTTCACCGGTCTTGCCGGTAGTTGGACAGAGCTCCTTCTCGCGCGCGGCATCGTTGGATTGGGAGAAGCTCCATCCAACGCGACGATCTCCAGAGCCCTCGTTAGTTGGACCAGACCACTTCACCGGGGTTTTGCAATTTCTGTGACACACGGATCTTCGCGACTTGGGACGGCAATAACACCTCCACTGGTCGCTTGGCTCATAACGATGACGTCCTGGCGTGGATCGTTTCTCGTTCTCGGCACGCTGGGTCTCGTATTGATGACAGTGTGGCTCTACTATTACCGCGATGATCCCAGAACGCATCCTTCGATAACCCCCGACGAACTCGTAGGCCTCGATCCTCCAGAGACGCAGAGCCGCGTTCCCTATTTTCGCCTGCTTCGCAGGTACGTCCCATCGATAGTTACGTTTTTCTGCTATGGATGGACTTTGTGGATCTACTTGAACTGGCTGCCGTCGTTCTTCGCACAAAACTACCACATCGACCTTAAAACATCGGCGATCCTGTCGTCCACGGTGCTTGTGGCCGGCATTCTTGGCGATCTATCAGGTGGAATTCTCAGCGACCGCCTGCTTGCCAGGACGAGCAGCCTTCTGATTTCTAGAACGTATCTCATTTCAGGAAGTTTTCTGGCGACGATCGTATGCATGGTTCCTATATTGATCTCAGCCGACATAACAGTCGTCACCATTGCTTTAATGCTGGCTTTCTTCTTTGTGCAAACGTCAGTTTCTCCCCAGTGGCTTGTGACGATGGACATCTCGCCGCGCTTTGTCGGAACCGCCGGCTGTTTCCTGTCCATCGGTTTCGCCTTATCCGGCATGCTATCGCCGACAGTCTTCGGCTATCTCGTTGACGCGTTGGGCAATTGGCGTGGAGCGTTCGGCGCATCCATGATTTTGCTGGCGGCAGGAGCTGTCTCAGCACTTTGGCTGCGTCCAGACCGGCCGTTTGTCGAGGGCGTTAGCCGTGAGGGGCCGAAGATAGAGTCTTATTCAAAGGTCCTCTCCGCAAACCAAGCAGCGGATAGAATCTAACAGTGAGGGCCCGCGTCAGACGGCTCGGATGGTTTTGTCAGGATCAGAGCTCCAGGTGAGGGGTTTCGGCCTCACATTGTGTTCGACGACGAAAGCGATTGATGGCGTCTTGCAGACCAACGACCAAGACCAAGACACCGCGCTTCAATCGCCGCTGGTGAGGTTTTGTGAAGAAGCTCTCGACGGCATAGAGCCACGTCGCACCATTCACGCGAACGCGCATCCTAACGCTGAACTTCGAGGGGCCGTCCCAGCCGCAAACTGCCGCCATGAAAGATTTTCATGTATGCCTGATGCATTCTGATTTGCACCATTTCAGTGCTTCAATGATCATATCATTTGCTGCACTGGTTGGTGCCGCAAATCGCATCAGAAAAGCTGCGGCACCTGCGGTGCAAACAAGCAGCGATTGAGGAAACGGCGTCGCCAAGTCATCGCAAGCCGTCAGATTCCGCGTCATCTAACCACTTTTATGCGCGGCTTCCGCGAGCGCAGGAGAAGGATTGCCGCTAGCAGCCGAGGCGACGGGAATCAACACGGCTATGTGAGCTTCGTACGAGCGAAAAATCCTAAAAATCGCGCTCCAACAGGCGAGCGAGACGCGGTTGCAAGATAATGAGGGAGGAGAATGTACCATGGCGGCTGCTCTCAAGACGTCATCCGCTTTAATCGGACTTTTTGTTCTCGCCCTGACGGCTCAGGCCAGGTCCCAGACTGTCGGCGTCACCGCGACTGAAATCAAGCTTGGTCAGACGATGCCCTATAGCGGTGCGCTTTCAGCGTGGGGTCAAATCGGAAAGGCGTACAACCTTTATATTGAAAAGATGAATGCCGATGGAGGAGTTAATGGCCGCAAAATCAATTTGATGAGTCTGGACGATGGCTATAGCCCGCCCAAGGCGGTCGAACAGACCCGACGGCTGGTCGAACAAGACGAGGTCCTGGCGATGGTTGGGTCACTCGGGACGGCGCAGCAGACTGCGGTTAGGAAATATCTCAACATCAAGAAGGTACCGCAACTCTTTGTCATAACGGGTTCATCGCGGATCACCGACCCCAAGAACTTTCCATGGACTATCGGAATAACGCCGACTTACGAGACCGAAGCGAAAATCTACGCTCGCTACGTACTTCAGACAAAGCCGGATGCCAAGGTCGCGATCTTGTTTCAAAATGACGATCTTGGTCGGGAGTATGCGAGGGGCTTCAAGGAAGCCTTGGGAGACCACGTGAAGGAAATTGTTGTCGGAGAGGCGTCATACGACGTCACGGATCCGGTCGTCGATTCGCAAATCATTTCGTTGAAAGCGACTGGGGCCAACGTTCTGTTCATTGCAGCGGGCTCGAAATATACTTCGCAAGCTATCCGCAGGACATTTGATCTCGATTGGCATCCGCTTCAATTCGTAATTAGTCCGTCCAACTCCGTTGCGTCGGTTCTTGAGATTGCAGGCGCGGAACAGGCAAAAGGCGTCATCTCCGCTTCTTACTACAAGGATCCGACAGATCCGCAGTGGGGCGATGATCCAGCTTACAAGGAATGGTTGGTCTGGATGAAGACGTATAATCCAGGGGGTGATATCACGGACGCCTATAACGTTCATGGATATATTGGCGCCCAACTGCTGGTTGAATTGTTACGGCGCTGCGGGAACGACCTAAGTCGGGCGAATCTTGTACGGACCGCGACAACGTTGAAGGATTTAAAGCTGGGCATGATGATTCCGGGCATCGTCATCAATACAACCCCGGAAGATCCGCGCCCGATCAGGCAGTTAAAGCTACAACGTTTCGATGGCAAGAAGTTCGTGCCTTTCGGAGATGTCATCAACGGCTGAGCGATGCGTTCGACTGGATTTGGTGCATGGATGGATTTTAAGCTTCCACCCGGGCCCTCGCTTCTCAAGGACACCTTACGTCGCTTCGTCAATCAGGAGCTGATCCCGGTTCGATCCGACGCGTTTATGGTCAAATTCTTCGGGGGCGAGAAATCCTTTCTTGCAGCGCACCGGTGCATGCAGATTCATGGCGGCGTCAGTCATTCTGGGGGCCCTTCAATCGAACGCTTCTTTCGAGACCAGCGCAGTATGATGATCACGGAGGGGCCCGGCGAAGTCCTTAAAATGGCCCTTGCCCGCACCGTGCTCAAGGCTTACGCTTGAGCCTTCCCAATAGGCAACTTTTCAAAAGCATAACTTGTCAAATTATCTTCCATCCATGACCAGTCTGCGCGTTTTCGAGGCCGCGGCAAGGCACCTGAGTTTTTCCCGCGCTGCAAGAGAATTAAATCTGACGCAGACCGCTGTCAGTCACCAGATCAAGAATTTGGAGGCGCTGCTGGGTTCAAAATTGTTCGTTCGCGAACCCGGATCGTTGCGCCTGACCGACACGGCGCACGACTATCTCTCGACGGTACGTCCTCTCATCGTGGAAATTTCGGAGGCAACGACCCGGGCGATGGATCGCAAGAAAGAGGGTGCGCTCTACCTTGGTTGTACGGCGAGCTTCGCTCTAAAATTGCTTATTCCCAGTCTGGCTCATTTTCGGGCCAAACATCCGCACATTGCTCTTCGGTTTGGAACAATAGTTTCAACGGAAAGTATGAAGCGCGCAGACTATGACGTTTCGATCAGATACGGGTCGGGAGATTGGCCGGGCTTCGAAAGCGTCAAGCTAAGCGACGAGGAAATATTTCCGGTCTGCAGTCCCTTGCTGCTTAAGAACGGTCCTCCTCTGAAGACTCCGGCCGACCTCGCAAAACATACGATTATTCGTACAGCCTTCAGCTACATTTTGCGAGACGACTGGCCGCTTTGGCTGGTGCAGGCGAACGAACCCAATCTTGAATTTGCGAATGAGATCGTGTTCGATCTTCTTTTCCCATCTGTCCAAGCCGCGATCGATGGGCTTGGAGTGGTGATTGGTCGAACGCCAATGGTACTGCCGGACTTGGCGAGCGGCCAGCTTGTCGAGCCTTTCTCGATCCGGTTGCCATCAGAATTGGGAATGTATCTCGTTTCACCCAAGGAGCGAGCACAATTGCCCCAAGTCCGCTTGTTTCAAAAATGGGCGCTGCAACGTTTCGGAAGTCAGGGTGATGCGCCCTAGTCAAGCGCCGGCCGCTGTCGCGTTCGCGTCAGCGTGGTGCGTCGGGACTTCCAGTCCCAACTCCTCGAGCACGTCGACCGTATGCTCGCCCAACATCGGCGGGGCCTGGGTTGGCTGGTCGCTGCGCGATCCATCGAACCATATTGGTCTACGGATCGCTTTCAGATCGCCCTCGGTCGGATGATGAAGATCGAAGAACGATCCTAAGTGCTGCACTTGCGGATCACTCATGACTTCGTCAACATTGTAGACAGGAGCAAACGGAACGTCTTTCGGCGAGAACCGGTCTATCCAGTATTCGCGAGAGTGGCATAGGAAGGTTTCACAAACCGCGCTACTGAGCGCATCGTAATTGTCTATCCGGAGCGTCCGGGTAGAGAATCGCTGATCCCGGAGCAAATCGAGACGGTCTATCGCTTCGGTGAACTGCAGCCAGAACTTCTCCTGGGATGACAAATGAATAGCAATCAGTTTCTCATCCGCGCAACGGAAGGCGTAAGACTGCGACGTCCGCGCTCTAAGATAGAGATCGGATACGACATTCATCTGGGTCAGATAGCCGAAGGGGTCAGGCATGAATGCGATTGCTGTATCGAGCATGTTGACGTCGATGCGCCGAGCTTTGCCGGTCCGTTCACGTTCGACAAGAGCCGCTAGAATGGCTTGGCATGCGTAGAGACCGGTCGCGTTGTCGACGATTGTTGGCCCTGAAATTCGTGGATTGTGCGGATCGACGAAGAGGCTGGACATGCCGCTGAGTGCCTGAGCGACTGTATCATAGGCGGGTCGCTCCGCGTACGGACCTGTGCTTCCGAAGCCGCTGATTGAACAGCGTATTATTCGCGGATTTGTTTCCTGCAGGAATTCGTCACCGAAACCCAGCCGTTCCAAGACACCGGGACGAAAATTATTCAGAACGACATCGCTACGCTCGATCAAACGCGTGAGAGCCGCGTTTCCCTGATCGGATCGAAGATCCAGGGCGATGCTGCGCTTGTTCCGATTGTAAGCGCAATAGTGCGGACTGTAGAGGCCGCCGCGAAAGCTACGAAATGGATCGCCCCCGTCGGGATTTTCTACTTTTATAACATCGGCTCCGAGGTCCGCGAGCATCATTCCCGTGAGCGGCCCCGTAATCATCGTGCTAAGTTCGATGACACGAATGCCTGCGAGTGATGTCTTCATAGCGCACCTGTATTCTGCTGGATCGTCCGCCGTACGATGGGGCGGCGGAGTGCGCCGCCCCATCTTCTTACTTCTTGCTTTGGTCGGTTATCATGGAGCCAAGCGGGAAGGGCTGGTAAACTGGCTTGTAACTCTTCTTGTCGATGAACTGATGAATTCCCGTCTTATAGGACTGCTCGGGATCGTTTAAACGTATGGCAGCATTCTTTGCTGCGAGATAGTCAGTTGCTTGTCCGAAATCCATCGTCCGGACCTGGCGGATCGCCTGTTTCGTGGCGCGAAGAACGGCGGGACTCTTTGCCATCAGCTTGTGAGCAAGTTCCGTGACGTCGGCCTCAAGTTTTGCGGGCGGCACGGCTCGATTGACGAAGCCGACGCGCGCAGCTTCTTTCCCGTCGAACGCGTCGCCGAGGCATCCGTAATAGAGCGCATGGCGATACAGCACAGCATCGGCGACAACCTTGGCAACCAGAGCGCCGGGCAGAATACCCCAGTTCACTTCCGAGAGCGAAAAAGTAGCGTCTTCGGCGGAGATTGCGAAATCCGTGGCGAGCAACTGCATGAAGGCTCCGCCAACGCAGTACCCTTCGATCATCGCAATCGTCGGCTTGTCGTAATTATAGAGGCGCTCCCAACGCCACCTGTTCGCTATCTCTTGCATGCGCTTGGATTCGGCGGGCTTGTCTTCCAGACCTCGGAAGAATTCCTTCAAGTCCTGTCCAGCGGAGAAATTGCCTCCCTCACCGGCGATGACGACGACCTTGGTGTCGGTGTCCACCTCCAGTTCCTCTAGCGTCCGATCCATCTCGACATGAAGCGCCGGGCTCATCGCGTTCCTTTTCTCAGGTCGATTGAGGTAGACCCAGCTGATACCGTCGTGCTTGTGGACGCGTACGAATTTCAGTGGCGGATTGCTCATCAGAAACCTCCCGTTTGTTGAAGTTCAAGTTACCGCCCCATATCGCCCAACGAGCATTCGAGGGGCTAGTGAAATGAATTCATAATTGCATGACGAATGGTTTCGAAGAGGGACGGCGTCTGTCGGTGGTCTACGTCCAAACACATAGAAAAGATTCAGCGCGGCCGATGCTATCCCAGTGCTGGAGGTCCAAGTGTCGGCTGTAGCCTCAAATGCATAGAGCGCTGCTGATGGGTTCGGCAGACTTTTGCGCATGATCGTATCCGTACAAGGGTATTAAAGTTTCTAATACCTCGGTGAAAATTTGTCGATTGAGCCGCCACGCGCGATCCGTCAAGACCGTCAGACTGTCGCATGACTAAGACTTGCGACGCTCACCCTGTTTGGATCGGATCGGCTGTTGAGTACTCGAACGCCGCATCGGGCATCAGTCGTCGTTCGCGACGGAACATCGATTTCATACGCCGTGGCCGGCGCGAGTGATCGTCGCCGCGTCGCGCTGGTGCATTCGCTGGCGTTGGACGGTGAATTCTGGCGGCCTGTTGCCGACATCTTGTCGAACCAGGCGGCGGTGCTGATGATCGATTGTCGCGGTCACGGTGCGTCGGACAAACCGTCCGGTCCTTACTCCGTCGAGCAATTCGCCGACGATCTCGCCGACGTGCTGGATGGAATTGGCTGGCCGTCGGCCGTTATCGGCGGTGCATCAATGGGCGGATCCGTCGCCATCGCATTTGCCGCGCGCAATGCCGCGAAGACGGCCGCGCTGGGCCTGTTCGATACCACAGCCTGGTACGGCGCCAACGCGCCGAAGCAATGGGAAGAGCGCGCTGCGCGCGGTGTAGCCGATGGCATGGCCAGCCTTGTCGAGTTTCAGAAGACGCGCTGGTTCGGCGACGCCTTCCGGGCACAGAATGCCGATGTGATCGATCGAACGGTCGCGACCTTCGTCAAGACCGATCCGAAAGCCTATGCAGAAACCTGCCGGATGATGGGCGCATTCGATCTGCGATTGAAACTCGGCGCGCTCCGGATGCCGACGCGCATTGCCGTCGGAGAACAGGATTATGCAACGCCGATCAAGATGGCAGAAGAGCTCCATGCCGGGATCGCCGGATCGGAACTGAACATTATCTCCGGCGGTCGTCATTTGACGCCGCTCGAATTTCCGGAGCGCATTGCCGCGGAGATTGATCTGCTGCTGAGAAAGGCCGTCGCATGAAGTTCACGGGTAAGATCGACGTTCCAGCGCCGCGCGCGGCGGTTTTCGCAAAGCTGCGCGACGCGCATTTCTTCGCGTCGTGCGTCGACGGCGTTCGGGATCTTGTCGAAATCGACGGTCGCCACTACACCGCGACGCTGGAGACGCGGGTAGCCTATATCAAATTCAAGTTCGCGGTTGCGGTCGAAGTCGCCGAGATCGACGAGCCCATCCGTGTCGTTGCCAGGGTTGAGGGCTCGCCCGCAGGAATGGTCGGTCGGCTCACCGCGACCTCCGCGGCCAATCTCGAAGAGGCGGGTGGCACCACTGTCGTAAACTACGAACTCGACGTCGCGTTGACCGGCAAACTTGGCAGCCTCGGCCAGCCGGTACTGAAATCGAAGGCCAAAGAGATGGAGCGCCAGTTCGCCTCACGGATCCAGGCTAGTTTTCAGGACAACAGTACCGGAAACGCAGCATGATATCATTCGAGCTGTCCGAACCGACAACGCTGAGCGAAGCGATCTCTCTCCTCGATGCGGAGGATCCGGAAATCCGTCCGATCTCGGGGGGCACCGCGTTGATGCTGATGATGAAGTCGGGCGTTTTCCGTCCGACGCGCCTCGTCAGCCTGCAAAAGGTCGAAGCGGACTATTCGCGTATACGGCGTGGCCGCGACGGCAGCCTGCGCATCGGCGCGCTCGCGAGCCTCTCGCAGATCGAACATTCCGGCGAGGTTCGTGGCGTTGCGCCGGTCATCGAAAAGACCATGCGATATTTGTCGAACGTGCGCGTGCGCAACGTCGCGCGGCTCGGCGGCAATCTGGCGCACGGCGACCCGCACATGGATCTCCCGCCGGTGCTGTCGGCGCTGGGCGCAAAGGCAATCGTTACCGGACCATCCGGCGAGCGCAAAATCCTCATCGAACATCTGTTCAGCGGTTACTACGAGACCGTGCTGAAGCGCGACGAACTGATCACGTTCGTCGACGTGCCGTCCCAGGCTGGATGGTCGTCAGCTTATATCAAATGCACCACGCGGTCGACCGACGACTGGCCGGCGCTCGGTGTCGCGTGCTCAATCCGTGCCGAGGGCGACACCATTGGCGATGTCAGGCTCATGATCAGCGCCGCCACCGAGAAACTGACGCGCCTTGGCTCAACCGAAAATATCTTACGCGGTCAGAAGATCGTGGAGGCAACGTTCGAGCGGGCCGGTGAGTCCGCCTTCGCCGAAGTGGAGGTTGTCGGCGATTCCCGCGGTTCGGCAGCTTACAAATCCGAGCTGGTCCGCGTCTATGTGCGTCGCGCTCTGCGGCAGGCAGGCTTTGGAGCGACCCTATCATGACAATTCACAAGCCAATGCCTGCGGGGCAGGTGGGCCGCTCGCTTCCGCGGCTTGAGGCGCGTCAGAAAGTGACCGGCCGCGCGGAGTACGTGCACAACATGCGCGTGCCGGGCATGCTGGTCGCGAAGGTGGTGCGCAGCACCGTGGCGCACGGCCGCATCATCAGCATCGACACCAGCGCCGCGCTGCAGGTCGAGGGCGTATTCGCGGTCTACACGGGAGAGGACATCCGAAAGATCATCCCGGAACCGTATTACGGTCCCGCTTTCCACGATCAACCGATTCTCGCTGTGGGGAAGGTGCGGCATGCCGGCGAACCTGTTGCCGTCGCGCTTGCCAGGGATCCGCACGTCGCCGAGCAGGCGGCGCAGCTGGTCGAGGTGCAGTACGAGGAAATGCCGGCGATCTTCGACGAAGTCGAGGCTATGGAATCCAAGGCTATCGTTCACGAGGTGCTGAAGCCGGCCGGCACATTTCCCGATCTCAAGCATCTGCACGGCAAGACGAACACCAACATCGCGCTCGATTTTCATCTCAAGCGAGGTGATGTCGACGAAGCCTTCGCCAGCGCGGCGCACGTGTTCGAACACGAATTCCGGACCCAGCAGGTGATGCATACCCCGCTGGAGCCGATGGTTTCGCTTGCCGAGCCGACGCGCGATGGCCTGACGATTCACACGGCGTCGCAGAGTCCGTCATTCGTCCGAATCGAGCTCGCTCGGCTGCTCGGATGGCCAGAGAACAGGGTGCAGGTGAAAGTACCGTATCTCGGTGGCGGGTTCGGCGCGAAGCTCTACGTCAAGCTGGAGGCGCTGGTCGCCGCTCTCGCGCTCCTGACCAGACGGCCAGTCAAGTGGTCGCTGACCATGGAAGAGCAGTTTTATACGATCACCAAGCATGCCACCACGTTCCGGATCAAGAGCGCGGTCGATGTTGCCGGCAAGATCACCGGCCGTAGCTGCACCGTCTATTGGAACGGGGGGGCCTATGCCGATATCGGGCCGCGCGTCACCCAGAAATCCGGTTTCACGGCGCCCGGCCCATACGACATCGAGAACGTCGCGATCGAGTCTTACTCGCTCTATACGAACCGGCCCCCTGCCGGCGCGTTGCGGGGGTTCGGCATTCCGCAGCTGGTCTGGGCGTATGAGAGTCATACCGACCTGATCGCGCGCGAACTGAACATCGATCCGGTTGAATTCCGCCGTATGAATATCTTGCGTGAAGGTCGGCCGCAGGCGACCGGAACCGTCATGAAGGACGCCGCAATCGATCTCGTTCTGGACAAGGTTGCCGAGCAGATGAACTGGCTTGCGCCGTTCGATCGTGGCACCGGAACGGTGCGCCGCGGTCGAGGTATCGGAATCGGATTCAAAGCCTCGATCTCGCCGACGACGTCGGTTGCCTTCGTCAACGTCTACGCCGACGGAAGCTGCGCGCTCTACATGAGCACGGTGGATATGGGGCAGGGCTCAGACACCGCGATGGCCCAGATCGTGGCCGAAGTCCTGCAGGTGCAAACCGAGAACGTCAAGGTCATCCATCCCGACACCGACGTCACGCCCTACGACATGGCCACCCTCGGCTCGCGGTCGACCTATCACATGGGCAACGCAGTGAAGTTAGCCGCCGAGGACGCGAAGCAGAAACTTGAGGTGATGGCGCGGAGCGTGGGCCTTTCGGAAGGCTCCAATCTCGAGACCCGCGAGATTTTCAAGAAGAAATACGGCATGCAGGCCGGCAACGTGATGGGCGTTGGCAGCTACATTCCGACTTACATGTCGCCTGACACCGTGACCGGCATGTCTGACAACATCACGCCGTTCTGGATGGTGGGCGGAGCCGGCGTCGAGATCGAGGTCGATACCGAGACCGGGCATGTGAAGCTGACGAAGCTCGTCAATGCCGCCGATATGGGCCGGCCGCTCAACCCGCGCATCGTGCAAACGCAGTTGTCCGGCGCGGCGATCATGCAGCTTGGCTTTACCATGTTCGAGAACATGGAGTTCGACGTGGGTCAGGTCACGAATGCGTCTTTCGCCGACTACAAGATCCCCGGCATCCACGACATTCCGCCCGATATCGAGAACCACATCGTGCTGGCCGAGCAGGGTGGTGGACCTTTCGGTGCCAAGGGCGTCGGAGAAAGCTCGACCTTCGGTGTTTCGCCCGCGATCGCCAACGCCATTCATGATGCCGTGGGCATTCGCCTAACCGAGCTGCCGCTGACCGCGGAGAGCGTGCTGAGAGCCATCCGCCTCAAGGCCGGAAATCCGATTGGAGACTGAGATGAACCAGCACGCCAAGTCGATCAGCTTCGTGCTGAACGGAAGCAAGACCGAGATGCTTGCTCAGACGCACGAGAATCTCGTCGAGTTGTTGAACAGGCTGGATCTCTGCGGCGCTCGCGAAAGCTGCGGCCAGGGTCTCTGTGGCTGCTGCACTGTCATCGTCGATGACATGGCGGTGTCAGGTTGCCTGTACCCCGCGGCTTTCGTCGATGGCAAGATCGTCACGACGATCGAGCACCTCGATCACGACGTGACTCTGAGCCCGGTGCAGCAGGCGTTCATTGACAAAGGTGCGTTCCAGTGCGGCTTCTGCACCTCGGGCTTTGTCTTGATGGCGCACAAGCTGCTGGAACAACGGCCGATGCCCACCGATGACGAAATCAAGGACTATCTAGCAGGCAATCTATGCCGCTGTGCGGCTTATCCAGAGATAATCAACGCTGTGAAAAGCGCCGCACGCAAGATGGCACGCACATAAACAGCATCTCTTTTGGGAATCAAGGATGGCGACTTCTGCGATAGACGGCCCCTGGTACAGAGCGCTGTCACGCTCGCAATGGAACGCGCTGATTGCTTCGAATCTTGGCTGGTTGTTCGATGGTTTTGAAACCTATGCGCTGGTTCTCACCACCGGCGTCGCGCTACGCCAACTGCTCGATCCCGCGCAATATGCGCAGATTCCATCCTATATCGGCACGGTGATCGCGATCACGCTGCTTGGCTGGGGTATCGGGGGTATGCTCGGCGGAATTCTGGCCGACTATATTGGCCGCAAGCGAACGATGGTGCTGGCCATTATCGCCTATTCGATCGCAACCGGTCTGAGCGCGTTCGCGTTTGATTGGATATCATTCGTGGCCTTGCGTTTCCTGGTCGGTATCGCCATCGGATCGGAATGGGCCACCGGGAGCTCAATGCTCGCCGAGTTGTGGCCGGATCGCGCCCGCGGCAAGGGCGCGGGCATCATGCAATGCGGTTTGGGACTGGGCTTCTTCCTAGCATCCTTGACCTGGTTGTTTCTCAGCGAGGCCGGTCCGGATGCCTGGCGCTACATGTTCGCGCTTGGAGTGTTACCCGCGCTTCTGACGCTGTGGATCAGGCGCGCCATTCCGGAATCGAAAGTCTGGGAGGAAGCCAATCAAAAGCGCCATGCCGCGCTCGAACAGAAACGGTCAGGCGCGACGCTCGGCGAAGACGCCGAAAAACTGACGCGCTTCACACTGCTCGATCTTTTCACCGATCCATCGCTGCGCAGACGGACCATCGTCGTTTTTGTGATGTCGCTGACGACCACGATCGGGTTTTGGGGAATCTCGACGTGGGTGCCACCGTTCATCGGCTCGTTGGCGCTCAAGGAAGGTTTCACCGCCGCCCAATGGACGAGCTATGCCGGCATGGCCTATACGATTGGCTCGGTGCTTGGCTATCTCAGCATGGGTTTCCTGATGGATGCCTTCGGCCGCAAGCCAATCACGATCATTTTTTTCGCGATGGCTTTGCTGCTGACTCCAGCGCTGTTCTTTCTGACGGCCGATCTCAAGCGGCTGCTCCTGCTTGCTGCGGTCAATGCGTTCTTCAGCAACGGTCAATACACGTGGATGCCGGTCTGGCTTCCGGAACTGTATCCGACCCGCATGCGCGCGACTGCGATGGCATTCGCGTTCAACGCGCCGCGCTTTATCGCCTTCCTGGGGCCATTGCTTGCCGGCACCATGATCACCCAATTCGGCGGCTTTGGGCAGGCCGCCGTGGTGCTTGCGTCGATCTATGTGGTCGGTATCGGCGCGGCGCTCTTCCTACCTGAGACCAAGGGAGCTCCGTTACCGGACTAAATCCGGTCGGCACGCGACCAGATGGCAAGAGAACGCGGCAAGCTCCAGACGGCTCGGTGCGACAACGATCCTCTTCGCGGCTCAACGGCAGAGCCATCGCGGCAGCGGCAAATCAAACGTTCCGCAGTGCCAGGCAGCGCGTCGCCTCCAACGCTGAATGAGTTAAATTCATGGCGTCATGAAACCAAAGCGCTCGGCAGCGAAGTGAGGGCGCGGTATAGAGGGTGTAGTCTAGCGTGCTGCGGCCTACCGACATTCGTCAACGCGAATGTGCCGGGTTCGTCGTTTCGGCGATGTTTGACGACAAGAACGAGTCCCAGGCCGATCGCTCGCGCGACGGAACATGCGGACGGGGAAACGGGAGGAATAATGGGTCTCATTCATGCCAGACCTGACTCGATCGCTGCCGCCGCGGCGGCCGCGCCGCTCTTGCAGGTGTCGAACATCTCGATGCGCTTCGGCAGCGTCAACGCGCTCGATGGGATCTCCCTCAACTTTGCGCGCGGCCAAATTGCCGGTCTGATCGGCCCGCTGCCCACCGGTCTTGGTTACCCTGACGACACCTCGGCCGAAAGCTGTTTGTCGCTGAAACTCGAAGAGGGGACGGGCGATCTCCTTGTTCACGGTCTGACCGGGGACGTTAACGCGTCCCAACAACCTTGCTTGCTTTGTGCCATCTCATAAGGTGCCGAAATGATCGACTTGCAAAAACGAGCGCAGCTCCTTCGGTTCGCTCAGCTAATCATGGCGGCCACAATTTTTGGCGGGGCTGCCGTAGATGCCCTGGCGTCGAGCTATCCGACGCGCGCTGTGACAGGCGGGCGCGAACGGGATGATCGGCGCAGCCAGCGTCGCGCGGGCAAGGGCTGACGGCTACACGTTGCTATTCTCCACCAACACCATCCAGTCTGCGATCAAGAGCCTCTTCAAGCAGGTGCCCTACGACCCATTGACGGATTTTGCGCCGATTGCGCGGACGGTGAACCTTCCCTCTCTTGTCGTCGTCAGCAATAAACATCCCGTGAAGACAATCCAGGACTTCATCGCCTATGCCAAGGCGAACCCGCGAAAGCTGCAATCATGCGCCACGGAGGCGTTTCGCCCGCGCACCGCAAGACTCGCAAACGCTCCGGTGTTCATCGTCCTCCTCGGCGACGCTCGACGGCTGCAGAGCATCGGAGAGATACGCGGACAGGAAGCGACACCGAAGGCGCTGCCGGCTCCGACGGCGCTGGGCGGCGCGCCGATTGCTCCGGGTGCCATCATCAGTCGCGAAGAAGTCCCGGCCGGCTGGTACACCATCGCCCGGTTGCGGCGCGGCGAGGCGTTGCGGATCATCGACTCGTCCGGCCTGTCCAGCATCTCCATGATCGGCTGGCGCGACGAGGATACGTCGGAGCGGATCAATTGCGCCGATACCGTCAAGGTGCAATGGAGTGCCGCCCTTTCAAAGGGGCGGGCCATCCTGTCGGATATGGGACGGGTATTGTTCTCGTTGATCGAAGATACCAGCGGCGCCCACGACATTCTGGTCGGTGGATCGACGCCGGCTTCGACCTTGGCGGCCTACGGCGCGACCACGCGCAATACCCAGGAGAACTTCGTTGCCGGCGCCGCGAAGATCGGACTCGGCGTGCGCGACATACCGCCCTGCGTGACGTTCTTCTCTCCGGTCTCGCTCGATCCGAATGGCCGGTTTATCTGGAGCCAAAGCCGCAAGCGGCCGGGGGATTTCGTCGATCTGCGTGCGGAGATGAACGCGATCCTGGTACTGTCGAACTGCGCGCACCCGCTCGATCCGGCCCGTCCGTCGGCCGCGCGACCGGTCATGCTGGTTCGCCATCGCGTTGCGCCGGCCGCGGACGATGACCCTTGCTGGACTGGTTCGCCCGAGGTCGTGCGTGCCTTCGAATTCACCGAGCGCCTTTACGCCTGAGGAGAGAACCGATGATCGCTCCCATGGAATCATCGCCGCGCGACATCTTGAAAGCCATCTGTATCAGCGATATCCCTGCGGAACGGCCTTGGTCGCAGGTGCTGAAGCGCGGACAGACGCTGCGGATCATCGACAGTGAAGGACAGCAGGCGGTCGATGCATTGTTGTATTGCGCCGCTGATCCGGCCGAGCGTTACAGCACGCAGGACACGCTGCGAACGCAGGGGGCGGCCTATATCGAACTCGGCACGCGGCTGGTCTCGAACAAGGGCCGGGTCATGGCGCGTATCACCGCGGATTCCTGCGGCCGGCATGACAGCTCGGCCGGATGCTGCTCGTGCGAAAGTAACGCGGTGCGGTTCGGCGAGGCCACCAAATACCAGCACGCCTGCCGTGAAAACTTCATTCTGGAACTGTCGAAATACGGACTGACCAAGCGCGACATCGTCGCGAACCTCAATTTCTTCATGAACGTGCCGATCGAACCCGACGGCAAGTTCACCGTGGTCGACGGTATTTCCGCTCCCGGAAATTATGTCGATATTACCATGGACATGGACGCGATTTTCGTGATCTCGAACTGTCCGCAGGTCAACAATCCCTGTAACGGATCTAATCCGACGCCGATCAGGGTAATGATCTGGGATCAGGACCGATTTTAACTGGCTTGACGGGCTTGCGGTATTTTCCACGAGGCGTTCCGCGATCGTCTGCGCGTGTCGTCCGGCCCTCCAATCGGATTAGGCTCGCGCGCCGCAGATTTGGCGTCGGTCCCCTCAGCCCACCTGTTTCGGCGTCTGTAAGGCATAGGCCCTCACCGAGCCCAGCAGCCAGGAGCGAAAGGCCTCTAGCCGCGGTTGTCCCCGCTTTTGCTCCGGATAGGCGAGATAAATCCGGTAGGGATTTTGCACCGTGCAGGAATGTAGCTGCACTAGCCGTCCGCTTTCCAGCTCTGGCTCGATGAGGATGCGTGGCAGCAGGGCGATGCCGATCCCAGCCTCCGCAGCGCGGATCGCCATGACATACATATCGTAGCTGTGCGCCGGCAGGTCCGGCTCCTCCTCGCCCAGCACGGTGTCAAACCAGTTGCTCCAGGCATCGGGCAGATCGCGGGTGTGGATGAATGGCCCGAGCCGGAGCGCGTTGCTATTCCCACCCCCGCACTTTGCTGCGAAGGCTGCGCTGCTCACTGGCACCAACACGTCGTTGTCGAGTAGCATATCGCAACATAGCCCGGGCACCGGGCGGACGTCGAAGTGGATGGAGGCGTCGAAGTCGAAGTTCTCGAAGAAGCTGGGTTGGTCCCGCGCAGAGAGATGCAGGACGATATTGGGATAGCTGGCATGGAACTGCGGCAAGCGCGGGATGAGCCACTGCACCGAGAAGCTTAGCCCTACCGCGATCTCGAGGCGTACTTCGGGACCCGGCTTCATGATGTCTCGCGTGTCGCGCCGCAGCTGGTCCAGGTTCAGCCGAACACGCCTCGCATATTCGACGCCGCGCGCGGTGAGCATCACGCCGTTGCGCACCCGCTCGAACAGCTGAACGCCAAGCAGCGCTTCCAGCTCTGCGATCTGACGGCTGATGGCCCCTTGTGTCAGCGACAACTCGTCTGCCGCGCGGGAAAAGCTTTCATGGCGCGACGCCGCCTCGAAGGCCTGCAACGATGTAAGGCTCGGTACGCCTCGTCGCATGGTGTCCGTTCAATCTAGCGCTACGGCATGGCGGAAAACGTTCTCGCCCATTCAGCATTCCACGGCATTCACCGCAAGTCCACCTTCCGCCGTGTCCTTGTACTTAGATAGCATGTCGCGGCCATGGCTTAGGCCGCCGCAGCTTGTGTGGCGAAGTGGCAGACGGCGACATGGCCGGGGGCGGTGGTGACCGTCGGCGGCTCCACCTGGGCGCAGATCGCTCCCGCGCGCGGGCAGCGCGTGTGGAAGTGGCAACCGGGGGGTGGCGCCAGCGGGCTTGGCACGTCCCCGCGCAGCACAACACGCCGTTGCTTGCGCGCCGGGTCTGGCACCGGCACGGCGGACAACAACGCCTGGGTGTAAGGATGACGCGGATTGCGGAACAGCTCCTCCGCCGGCGCCAGCTCAACGACCCGGCCCAGGTACATCACCGCGATGCGGTCCGCAACATTGTGAACAACGGCCATGTTGTGCGTGATGAAGAGATAGGTGAGGCCAAGGCGCTGTTGCAGTTCGGCCAACAATTGCAGCACCTGCGCCTGGATAGAGACGTCGAGCGCCGAGACCGCCTCGTCCAGCACTACGAAGCGCGGCTGCAGGCAGATCGCGCGGGCGATGCCGATGCGCTGGCGCTGGCCACCGGAGAACTCATGCGGCAGACGCTCCGCCGCGCTGGCGGGCAGGCCGACCAGCTCCAGTAGTTCAGCTACGCGCCGGGCTCGCTCGGCGCCGCGCGCGACAGCATGGATGTCCAGGGGTTCGGCGATGATATCGCCGACCCGCATGCGGCCATCGAGTGAGGCGAATGGATCCTGGAACACCATCCCAAGTTGCCGCCGAACATGGCGCAGCGCGTGGCCGCTGAGGTTGGTGATCTCCTGCCCGTCAAAGGTAATGCGGCCGGAGGTGGCCTCCAGCAGTCGCACCAGCAGCCGGCCCACGGTGCTCTTGCCGCAGCCGCTCTCGCCGACGATGCCCAGCGTCTCGCCGCGCATGACCTCCAAGTCCACCCCATCTACAGCGCGTAGCGGCGGCTTGCGTGGGCCGAACAGGGTTCGGTGGCCGCCGAAATGATGGGTCAGGCCCTCGGCGCGAAGCAGAACGGGGTCAGTCATAGCGGGCTCCGCCAGCAGGCGCTCTCCTGGCCGGGCGCGCGTAATTCTAGTGGGGGTTGCTCGACCGCGCAGCGTGAATCGGCAAGGTGGCAGCGTGGGCTGAAGCGGCAGCCAATCGGCATGGCATCCAGCGGCGGCACGCTGCCGGGAATGGGCACGGGCAGGCGCGGCGGCCCGTCTAGCGCAGGCATGGCGGCCAACAGTCCGCGTGTATAGGGGTGCCGAGGCGCGGCGAACAGCGCCTCCACCCCAGCTCGCTCAGCCACGCGTCCAGCATAGAGCACCACCACGCGGTGAGAGAACTCGGCCACCACGCCGAGATCATGCGTGATCATCAGTACGGCAGTGCCGGACTGCTTGTTGAGGTCGCGCAGCAGATCGAGGATCTGAGCCTGCACCGTGACGTCGAGCGCTGTGGTCGGCTCGTCGGCGATCAGCAGCGCAGGGTCGCAGGCCAGCGCGATGGCGATCATCACCCGCTGACGCATGCCGCCGGAGAGGTGCGCGGGGTAATCCGCCATCCGGCGGGTGGCGGCGGAGATCTGCACCCGCTCCAGCAGTTCCACCGCCCGGCGGTGAGCGGCCGTGCGCGAGAGACCGCCCTGGCGCACCAGCACTTCCATGATCTGGTCACCGATGGTGAGCACCGGGTTCAGCGAACTCATTGGCTCCTGGAACACCATCGCTACCTCGCGGCCGCGGATGCGGCGCAGCGCCTTCTCGTTCAGCGCGACAAGATCGCGGCCGTTGAACCGAACAGAGCCACCCATGATGCGCACAGGCGGCGCCAACAGACGCATGATCGAAAGCGCGATCATGCTTTTACCGGAGCCGGATTCTCCCACCAGGCTCACCACCTCACCGGCGCCGATCTCGAAGGAGACGCGGTCTAGGATCGGAGTGCGGCCGGCGCAGACCGAGAGTTCCTCGACCTTCAGAACAGGATCGGCCATTACCGCCCATCCATCCGCATGCGCGGGTCCAGCTCGTCGCGCAAGCCATCGCCCATCAGGTTCACGCTCAGCACCGTCAGTGCGACGGCGATGCCGGGGAACAACGAAACCCACGGCGCCGTTGGGATATAGTCGCGCCCATCGGCAATGATGTTGCCCCAGCTTGGGGTTGGTGGCGGCAGGCCGACGCCGACAAAGCTCAGCACCGCCTCGGCCAGGATCGCCATGGCGAAGATGAACGTCATCTGCACCACCATGGGCGAGACGATGTTCGGCAGGATATGGCGGCGGATGATCCAGAAATGCCCGGCGCCAACCACGAGGGCGGCGTCGATGTATTCTCGCCTGCGCACTTGCATCACCGCCGCGCGCACGATTCGAGCGGTGCGCGGCGAATAGGTCACCGTCATCGCCAGCACGACGTTATGAAGCGAGGGGCCGAGCACGGAGGCCAACGCAATGGCCAGCAGCACGCCGGGGAACGCCATCAGCGCATCCAGTACCCGCATCAGCGGGTTATCCAGCCGCGAAAAATATCCGGCGGCGATCCCGATGATCAGTCCGACGACCGTGGAGGCCAGCACAGTCAGCGCGCCTATGGTGAGGGAGGTGCGCCCGCCATACAGGATGCGGCTGAGCACGTCGCGCCCGAAGCTGTCGGTTCCCAATGGATGCACGCCATTGGGCGCGCCCAAGCGGTAGCGGAAGTCGTTCTTCAGCGGCGCGAAAGGGGCCAGGTAGTCGGCGAGCAAGGTTGCCGCGAGGACGACGGTCAGAACCGCGGCACCGATGACGAGAAGCCGGTGCCGCAGCAAGCGGCGGCCAAGGCCGGCCCGCCTCGGGCCCGCAGGCAGGGATGTGGTGAGCGCCGTGCTCATCGCATCTGCGGGTCCAGGACAGTGCACAACATATCAATCACCAAGTTCACCAACACCATGAATGCACCGACGAACAGCACGCCGCCCTGGATTACCGGCAGGTCGCGCGACTGGACGGCCCCGATGATCAACCGGCCAACGCCGGGCACGGAGAAAATGGACTCGATCACCACCGCGCCGCTGAACAACACGCCGATAACGATGCCGAGCACCGTGAGCAGCGGAACGGCGATATTGCGCAGCGCGTGCTTGAACACGATCACGCCCGCCGGCAGGCCCTTGGCCCGCGCCGTGCGGATATAGTCCTGGCTCAGCACCTCGATCATGTTGGCGCGCGTCATGCGCGCGATGAGCCCGAGCTGCGTGATCGCCAGGCTGATGGCGGGCAGGGTCGTCGTGCGTAGCCAGCCCAGCGGGTGTTCCGTCAGTGGCACGTAGCCGCCGGTGGAAAACCAGCCGAGCGAGACAGCGAAGACATAGATGCCGACCAGACCAAGCCAGAAGTCGGGCAGGGAGAGGCCTAGCAGCGCGGTCGTCATCACGCCGTGGTCGAGCCTGCTGCCAGGGCGCAGCGCCGCCGCCACCCCGGCGCCAATGCCGAGCAGCAGCGCCAGCAACAGCGCATAGCAGGTGAGAGAGAGGGTGACTGGCAGGCGTTCAAGGATGGCGGAAGCGACCGGTCGGTTGAGCAGCACCGACTGACCGAAGTCGCCTACCAGCACGTTCGAGTACCAGCGCGTCGCCTGCACCAGAATGGACTGGTCGAGGCCAAGGCTCGCTCGGACCCGCTGCAGCTCCGCCTCGCTGGCGCCGGTGCCGGCGATGGCCGAGGCGGCATCGCCGGGCACCATCGCCACCAGGAGGAAGGCGATTACCGAAACCAGCAGGAGGACCACCACTCCGCTCGCTGCGCGCTTTAGGAGTAGTTCGCGCACTTCTTCTCTCTCAGGTAAAGGAAACATCCCACATCCGCGGGATGCGGAAGGGGCGATAGCCAGTGAGATTGGCGCGAGTGGCCTGGTAGATGCCGAGTTCACCCAGATTAATGGCGTAGGCCTGCTCCATCAAGTGGTGCTGGAACTCAGCGAAGGCCTGCTTCTGCGCCTCTTTCGTGGGCGCCGTGCTCAGTTTGACGGAAAGCGCGTCCAGCACAGGGTCTTGCTTCATCTGCCAATTGTTCTGGCCGGTGAAGAACGTGGTGGTGGAGAAGGGGCCTTCCCACGGCTCAACGCCGATGAAGATGGGGAACATGTTCCAGCCCGTGGGCTTGGTGCGCGCGGCGACGACGGTCGGCCAATCGGCCACCTGCAGCTTGACGTTGATGCCGACGGCTTGCAGGTGCTGGCTGGCGATCACCGAGGCATCGTTGTCGTTCTTGTAGGAGTTGTCGGTCAGCAGGGTGAAGGGCTCGCCCTTGTAGCCGGCCTCCTTCAGCAGGCTGTGTGCACGGTCGGCATTGTTGACATTGTAGAGGTTTGGATCCTGCTCCTCGGTGAAGTAGTCGGAGCCCGGATACTGCCAGCTCGGAACCAGACGGTAGAGATTGTCGGTGGCGATGGCCATAATCTCTTCCGTGCCGAGGGCGGCCAGCACCGCCTGGCGGAACTTTACGTTGTTGGTCGGCGCCTCGTTGGCGTTAAGAAAAAAGGTCTGGATGGCCCAGGGGGTCATCTCGTAGAGATTCACCGAGGCATTGGACTTCAGGCGCTTGGCATCGGTGGTCGCAAGCTGCTCCAGCGCATGCACCTCGCCTGCCTGGAGGGCAGCAGCGCGCGCGCTCGACTCCGGCATGAAACGGAAGCGGATGGCTTCCAGATAGGCCGTCTTCTTGCCGCCGAAGCCGTCGGGGCCTGCGAACCTGTCGTCCGCCGCGTAGTTGGCGAAGCGCTTCAGAAGCACGTGGCTATCAGGACGGTACTCCACGAACTGATAGGGGCCGGTGCCGATCAGCGCGGCCTTGTTGACCTCCTTCGCCGCCTCTTCGGCCGGCATCACCACCATAGGTGCGCGCGGGCTGCTGATGAAGCTGAGGAAGCCCGGCACTGCCTGGTTTAGCTTCACCACGATGGTGTACTTGTCCGGTGCCTCGATGGAGGAGACGCTCTTCAGGATCTGAGCGGAGCCGCCAACCTTCTGGTAGCGCTCCAGCGAGGCTTTCACGTCGGCAGAAGTCATCTCCTTGCCGTTGTGGAATGGCACGCCCTGGCGCAGGTGGAAAGTAAAGCTGTCGAAGGCCGGGCTGGCCGTGCAGTCGGAGGCCAGGGCCGAGATGACGCTGCCGCTCTCGCCACGCGTGTACAGCGTCTCGAATATATGCATCGAGATGTTGCGCGCCGCTTGCAGCGATGTCGTCATGGCATCCAACGTCGCGGGCGCGGCCTGTTGCGCAACAATCGCCTCACCGCCTGCCTTCTGCGCAAAGGCCGGGCGACCAAGGACGGTGCTCGCAGCGGCACCGGCGACACCGACGAGCAGCGTGCGGCGATTAACAGCTAGGATCTTCACAGGGCGCGCCTCCAAAGAAAGGGGATGAGGGGTTTGGAATGTCTCAGTTGGCGTAGTCGGGCTCTTCGCGGTCCAAGATGCGGCGCCAAGCATCGAGATGGCTGCGAGCGTCGAAGCGCTCACTCCAGGCGCCGTTCCAGCGGTAGCGCAAACTGTCGTCCAAGTGCTGCAGCTCAAGGCCAGCGCTCTGCGCTGTCATCTGGTACATCGCCGTGCGCTCGGCCATGTAGAGCTCATCGAAGGCATCGTGAATGGAGGGGCCGACGACCGTGACCCCGTGGTTACCCATCAGCAGGATGGTCTTGTCACCCAGCAGGCGTGCGATACGGACGCCCTCATCGTCATTCAGCACCGGACCGTTGTGCACTTCGTCGTAGGCAATGCGGTCACATAGCGCGAGGCTGTTCTGATGTGCGAGCTCCATGCGCCCACGCTTGGCCATAGACAGGCCGGTCAGGTACTGCGGATGGACGTGTAGGATACAGCGGGCCTGTGGGTGCATGCGGTGGATGCCGACATGGATATGGAAGGCGACCTTGCGCAGCTCGCCATCACCCTCCACCACCTCGCCATCCATGTTACACAGGATGAGGCTGCTGGCGGTGATCTCTTTAAAATGGAGGCCGCGCGGGTTGATCAGGAACAGATCATCGCTTCCAGGTAACATGAAGCTGTTGTGGTTGGCGATTTGCTCATTCATGCCCATCCGGCCCAGAGCGCGGAAGAGGGCGGCAAGATCGCGCCTATAGTCGAGTTCATTGGTGATCGACATCATACCTTCTCTAGTAAGATCGCTGCCGATCAAACGACATGTCTGAGTTTGCCCTTTCCGCACCAAGAGCGCGCTCGTCTACATGAAGCTTGTCGTCGCTGAGAATACTTGAGGCATGAGGGGGCGCGCCGCTGAACGAGTCAAATCATTAAATCTCATAGCCCTATTACACTTAAACACTGTGGAGTAAGTGGAGTTGCTCCGTGCCGGCTGGCGACGACCCCTGACGCCCCATCTTCTCCGCGCATCGGCACGGCGGAGCGCCTCGTTCAAACGTTACGGCGATATAATCCTGCGAGCGGGGCGGTGTTCATACTCAAAAAATATCCAGCCCGTTCATCACAAATCCGAGTCGACGCAAGTGACCGGCTATTCGGTTCGTTGCGATCGACCCGCTATCGGTTGCTGTGCGCCTGACCTGAAGTCGCAGCAACGCCGTGCAACCTCGGCAACCATATACCCCAGCGCAGAATGTGACTGCTTCAAGAAAACCGCGTCGTATCGAACCGCCGGTGTCGGTGGATCGGTTGTCACCACTTGCATAAGCCCGCTCTGGATTTGCTGTGTGAAAAGATCTACCGGCAGCATGCTCACGCCAACCCCGGCTGCCACCAGACCGCCCACGACGACCGCATTGTTGCCGCCACAAATACGCTCGGGATCGACGCCCGCACTTTCGAGGCCTCTTGAGCTCAAAATTGTACTGATGGACTTGGGAGCCTGCTCGATGACGGGAACGGTACCAAATTCGCGCAACGGGATCGTTCGCTTGTTGTCGAACGTGCCAGGGCGGCAGAACCAGGCGAAGCGAGCACTTCCGAGAGACACCCGCGCGGCCGAGGCGGGGAGCTCTGGCTCGGGCAGGATAGCGAGATCGAGGCGTCCATCGATTACTTGTTCTAGCATCGGCCCGGACGTGTCGACATGTGGTTGCAGGATAACATTCGAAAAGAAATCACGCATCTGCTGCAAGAACGCCGGGAACCAGGTCAGGGCAACCAGTTCGGTCAGGCCGATGTGCAGCACACGTACCACACGCCGATTAGTGTCCTGGTAGGCCTGCAGTCGTCCAATGCTGTCCAACAATCCCTCGCACAGCGCGAACAATTCGTGCCCTTTCGCGGATAATCTCGCTTTCTTGCCACTCCCTTCGAATAGACGTGCAGCTGACTTCGCTTCGACATCCTGCAAGCGCTTGGTTGCCGCGGATTGCGTGATGTGGAGCTTGTCTGCTGCCCGCTGAATGGTACCAAGCTTAGCTACCCAGTAGAACGTCTCGATCTGCTTGACCGTCAGCATCACAATTCAGCCTTTTCCGCCAGCGCTTCGCGTGTGGCGGCGTCCTGATAGCGCGTCCGATAATTGCACGTCGCGCGCGCGAGCGTAATGATCCTGCGGTGGAACGGTGTCAACGCGTCGTGCCGCGCGACGGCGACATAGCGCACGGGTGGCATTACAGGCGCTACCTGGACTTCGCGCAACAGACCCAGCGTCACGAGTTCGCCGGAGATGGCGTTCGGTAGACAGGCGATGCCCAGCCCGGCGCTGGCCATGCCGCCAAGTGCTGCGAAGCTATTGCAGGTCAGGATGTTGCGCGGTTGCACGCCGTTGCGCTCGAGCCACTTGCTCATTTCATGTCCGGCTGCAGAGTCGGCAGACTGCGACAGCAACGTCAGCTGGCCGAGCTCCGACACGGCAAGCCTGCGTCGCTTCAGGCTGAACGCTGGACTGCAATACCAGCCGTTACGCACACTGGCGAGCGGGAATCTCAAGATGTCGGTCCAGCGAGGCGCGTCCGGCACGATTGCCAAATCCAGCTGCGCCAGTCTGAGCTTTTCGTAGAGATCTGCCGCGACGCCGCCCACCTCCAGTTCGACATCCACCAGCGGGTAGGTCGAACGCAGGGCATCGATGAAGGCAGGCAGCCAGGTTAGCGCCGCGAGCTCAGTCACGCCCAACCGCAACGACCGCCGCAGTATCTTCTTACTCACGTACTGACTGACCATGACATCGCGTTGCTGCAGAATCGCACGCGCTTGCGCGAGGACTTCGAGGCCGTCGACGGTTAAGCGTGCCGATCGCGAGCCGCGATCGAATAACGGCTTCGGGAATTGCCGCTCCAGCTCGCGAACGTGGCGCGAGACGCCGGACTGAACGCTGCCGAGCTTGCGGCCGGCGGCCTCAAACGAACCCATGTCCGCAATAGCAACCAGTGCCTCGAGTTGCAGGAAAGTGATTTGGTGCGCCAAGCTGCCCTCTGAGATCGATCTCATTTTGGAATGTAAAATGATGCATAAATATCTCTTTATTTTCAATCCCGCTCAACCAAGAATATGAGCTTGAAGTCGCTTTCCAGGTTTACCTCCAAGTCTCCGCAATACCGATCGAGCATCTCAAACGTTCGCAGTTGCATCTCGAAGCACCCTATCGATGGAGCTCACATGACATCGTCCAACAAACTCACCGCAGCATTGCTCGGACTCGCCATCGCCCACCTTTCGGGCGCCGTACGGGCCGATGAACTCGCGGACATCACGGCGCGCGGAACGCTGGTGTGCGGAGTACTGGCCAATTTCGAGCCATTCGGCTTCCAGGATCCGGCGTCACGCGAAATCGTCGGTTACGACGTCGATTACTGCAAGGGCGTCGCCAAGGCACTGGGCGTCAAACCTGTGTTGCAGGTGGTGTCGATGGAGGCGCGCATTCCTGAACTGCAGCAAGGCCGTGTCGACGTCCTGGCCGCGGTGCTCGGCTACTCGTCCGCGCGGGCCGAGCAACTCGCATTCACGCATCAGTACTACGTCGCCAAGCAGGTCATCGCGGTGAAGATCGGCAGTCCGTTCAAGGTGCGGGATGATCTCGAGGGCAAGCGCGTCAGCACAATCAAAGGCTCCAGCAACATCGCGATAATGGGTCAGGTCATGCCGAGCGTGCAACTCATCAGCTATGACGACTCGCCGTCCGCGTTCTTGGCCATGGTGCAAGGCAAGGTCAATGGCTTTGTCGTTACCGAACCCATCATGCACCGCTTTGCCGCCAAACTCGGAAATGACATCAATGTCGAAGCGCTGTCGCCGCCGGTAGGTCGCGAATACTGGGGATTAGGGATCAAGAAGGGGGAGCAGGCTTTGCTCGATGCGGTCAGCAACGCGCTGGACGGAATGGAAAAATCCGGCGAGGCCGAGCAGATATTCGATAAGTGGCTTGGCCCCAGCACGATCTATCGGATGCACCGCGATTTCAAGATTGAACCGATCAAAGGCTGACCTTTAAGCCGTCCCGGTAATGAGGAAACCTCATGTTGGCGCACCTCGACTTTTCGAGCGTTTTTGCGGCGAAGAATCTGCAACACCTCATCTGGGGCGTGCAGTACACAGCGCTGCTGACGTTGACGAGCTGGGTGCTTGCGGTGGCGCTCGGCACGGTGATGGCGACGCTGCGCTCGACCGATAACCCGATCATCGAGCGTCTCGTTGCCAGTTACGTTGCATACCATCAGAACGTGCCGATGCTTGCGCAATTGTTCCTCTGGTACTTCGGATTTACGACGCTGCTGCCGGAGAGCGCGCAAGCATGGATCAATACGCACGGCGGCGAATTCATCTTCGCGTCGATTGCCATTGGCCTGTGCATGGCGGCCTACTACTCGGAGGACATCAGGAGCGGCCTGCGAGCGGTATCGCCGGGTCAACATGAGGCAGCCCGCTCGCTGGGTTTGAGCTTTGCGAAGTCGATGCGATACGTGATCCTGCCGCAAGGCTTTCGCATAGCAATGCCGCCGTTCATCAATCATACGGTGGTGCTCTTCAAGAATACCAGCCTGGCTATGGCGATCGGTGTTGCCGAGCTCACCTATACGATCCGTGATATCGAGAACCAGACCTTTCGAACCTTTGAAGTCTATCTCGTTGGAACGGTCTTTTACCTGGCCATTTCGTTGGGCTTGATGGGTGTGGGGGCAGCGATCACGCGCAGCGCCCGCATCCTGGCGAGATGAGCGATGCTCGACATGCTGATCCACAACGCGCATTTCCTGCTGCTCGGGCAATATCCCGACGGCCCGGTCGGCGGTCTTGCGCTTACGCTGGTGCTCTCTTTGATCACTCTTGCTTGCGCCTTTCCGCTCAGTGTGCTGCTGGCGTTGTGCCGGGTCTCGCCCTACAGGGCGTTCAGTGTGCCCTCGGCGATCCTCGTCTATTTCGTGCGCGGCGTGCCGCTCGTGATGCTGGTGTTCTGGAGTTATTTTCTGGTGCCGGGGCTTATCGGCCATGTCGTCGGCGCGTTCACAGCTTTGGTCGTCACGCTGGTGATCTACCAGGCGGCCTACCTGTGCGAGATCGTCCGCGCGGGCATCGATTCGATGACCAAGGGGCAGACCGAGGCCGCGCGCTCGCTCGGGCTGAGTTACGGATCGACGATGCGTAACGTGATTCTGCCGCAGGCGCTGTACAACATGCTGCCGAGCATTCTCAGCCAATGCGTATCGACGGTGAAGGACACGTCGATCGGCTATGTCATCAGCGTCCAGGAGCTGACGTTTTCGGCCCAGCAAATCAATGCCAGTCTCCTCACGCAGCCGTTCCAGGTGTTTTTGATTCTCGCGCTAACCTACTTCGCGGTGTGCTACGCGCTCACCCGATGTGTGCAGTTGGTCGAACGGCGCACCTCGCGTCAACGCGCTTCGGGAAAGAGGCCGAATGTCGGGAGCATCATCGATGATACAGTTCTCCAAAGTTAATAAATGGTATGGCGAATACCAAGCGCTCGTGGATATAACCGCCGAGGTCAAGCGAGGCGAGGTGGTGGTGGTATGCGGTCCTTCGGGATCGGGCAAGTCGACGCTCATTCGTACTGTCAACCGCCTGGAGGCGATTCAGGGCGGCGAGATCACGGTCGATGGCACCAGTGTCCATCAAGCGTCGTTGAACCTGAACCGGTTTCGCGCCCGCGTCGGCTTCGTATTCCAGCAGTTCAATCTGTTTCCTCATCTGTCGGCGCTCGACAACATATGCCTGGCGCCGCTCAAGGCGGCCGGCAAGAGCCGCGCGGATGCGAAGCGACAGGCCTTGGCGCTGCTCGATCGCGTGGGATTGGCCAGCAAGGCAAACTCGTATCCGCAGCAGTTGTCCGGAGGACAGCAGCAACGCGTTGCGATCGCCCGCGCGTTGGCCATGGAGCCCCCTGTGATGTTGTTCGACGAACCGACCAGCGCGCTCGATCCGGAAATGGTCGGTGAAGTTCTCAACGTCATGAAATCGCTCGCGAGAGACGGCATGACGATGATGTGCGTGACCCACGAGATGGGATTCGCACGCGAGGTGAGCGACAGGGTCTGGTTTATGGATCGCGGTGCGATTCTCGAAATCGCCGATCCACATACGTTCTTTCGATCGCCAAACCACCCGCGCGCGCAGGCATTCCTGTCCGATTTGCGCCACTAAGTCAGGCCGCCGTCGATGCCTAGCCGACCTCCGATGAAATCCATGCCAGCCAGACGGCCTCGATGCGCCACAATGATGATTCCATGACAACGCACAACATGATCACCCCAATTGCCGCAGACCTGGTGCCGGCGGTCGCAACACCTTGCTTTGTGGTGATGGAAGACCGTGTTCTGCACAATCTACGGGTCACCGCGCAAGCGTGTGGCGGCGTAGAGCGCCTGATGCCGCATGTGAAGACTCACCGCGCCGCGTGGCTCGTCGCCTTACTGCTGGCGAATGGCGTCGACGCTTTCAAGGCTAGTACGTTGACCGAGGTCGAAATGGTGCTGGCCGCAGGCGCCACGCGCGTCACCTGGGCATTCCCGACCGTTAATCCGCAGAACATCGGCCGCTTTGTTGAATTGGCCACAATATTTCCGAAGGCCGAACTTACGGGCTTGGTCGATTCCCGTAAGGGACTTGAAGTCTGGACCCGGCTGCTCGACGGCGCCCCGCCTTCGATCAATCTGCGTATCGACCTCGACCCTGAGATGGGGCGCACCGGAGTCCCGATGAACCAGACCGCGCTCGAACTCGCGCGCGCGGTCGCCCGGCTCGGCCGGCTGGCGGGGTGGCATCTCTACGATGGCCACATTCGCGGCGCGTATGACGAGCGCAAAGTCGAAGTGCAAAAGCTCGCCGATACCCTGGAGACGCTGCAGTCTGGCCTGCGCGGCGACGGCATCGACGTCGATGCGATCGGAGCCTGCAGCTACACGTTCGACCTGTGGCCGCGCTCCGTGATGCGTCATGTGTCGCCCGGTACCTGGGTGTATTCGAACGCGGAGCACCTGAGGGAACTTGCGCATCACAACTGGGTTGCTGCCGGGTTTGTGTTGACGACGGTAGTTTCCACGCGCAATGGGACGGCGACGCTGGATGCCGGCAGCAAGGCGATCTCACCGGACAAGCCGCAGCGGCAGCGCTTTCAAGGCGTTGGCGACATCGTGTTGATGAATGAAGAGCACACGGTGATCCGTTGCGACACGCTCGACACCGGCGACCGGCTGTTGCTGGTCCCAGAGCACACGTGTACCACCGCTTACCTGTACAACCATGCTCTGGTTCGATCCATTGACGGACAGTGGGGCTATCGCGATCAGCTTGGCAACGAACGTTCGATTGTCGCGTTGACGGGGCGACCGCCGGTAGGCGGTCGCATTCCGACCTCTGTCGGAGTTTCCCTCCAACCCGAGACGCCACAATTGGCCGAATCGAGCAAGCACCCGTCGACGGGCGGCCACTACAGCCTATGGCGCAAGGCCGGCGGCATGATCTATGTAGCAGGTCAGGTTCCGCGAGATCGCGAGCGAAATATTCTTGGCGACTCGATTGAGGAGCAGACCACCGCGGTGCTCAACAATTTGCGGCTTGTTCTGGAAGACGCCGGCACCGATTTCAGCCGGCTCGTTCGCGTCCAGGCGTATCTATCGGATATAAGCGAATTTCAGCGCTTCAACGCGGTGTACGCCAAAGTGATGGGCCTTGCCGCTCCGGTGCGAACCACCATCGGATGCGCGCTCAACGGCGTACGTGTTGAAGTCGATGCTGTCGCTGAAGCCGGAGACGTTACGGGCGGCGCGTAATCAAGTCCCCCGAATTTATCGTAGAGAAAGAAGATGGATTTACAACTGAAGAACAAAACTGCCCTCGTTCTCGGCGGCGGGGGCGGCCTCGGTGGCGCAATTGGCCGAACACTTGCGGCCGAGGGCGTACGGGTTGCCGTGGCTGACATCGATTTGAATGCAGCCGAAATGACGGCGAAAGCGATTGGAGAAGCGGGCGCGCACGCGATCGCCCTGCAATGGGATCTTGGAGATCTGTCGAGCATAGACAGTCATGTCGCCCGGATCGAGAAAGAACTGGGATCCGTTGACGTGCTGGTGAACAACACCGGAGGGCCGCCGCCGACGCCGGCGCATGGACAGGATGCGGCACTTTGGTGCAAGCATTTCGAGAGCATGGTCTTGTCAGTGGTATCGATCACCGATCGGGTCCTTCCGGGAATGCGCCGACGTGGCTTTGGCAGGATCATCACCAGCACGTCATCGGGTGTCGTTTCACCAATCGCGAACCTCGGACTGTCCAACGCACTGCGGATGTCTCTGGTCGGCTGGTCGAAAACGCTGGCACGGGAAGTTGGCCGCGACGGCGTCACCTGCAACATCGTCTTGCCCGGGCGCATCGCCACAGATCGCATCCGCCTGCTTGACGGCGCTAAGGCTGAGCGCGAAGGACGATCGATCAAGGATATTGCCGTCGAAAGCACGGGATCGATTCCGGTGGGACGGTATGGCGAGCCGCAAGAGTACGCAGATGTAGTGACCTTCCTTGCAAGCCCTCGCGCATCATACATCACTGGCTCGACCGTCCGGATTGATGGCGGCCTCATTGCCAGTATCTGATCATCGCTCTCTTTGAAAGTACCAACCATGACCATCGACTCTCTTGACGACAAGATCATCGCTGACCTTTCGGGCGTGTCTACGGCAACGCTTACGACGGTCCTGCTGAAGCATGGCCTTCGAAACGTGTGGCTTCGCGGTACACGACCAATAGCGGAAGGTCAGCCGCGGCTTGTTGGCCGCGCATTCACCCTCCGCTTCGTGCCTGCTCGGGAGGATCTTGCGACACCCGCTTCATGGGGCTCACCCATTTCAACTCGCGCTGCTATTGAGGCGATGCCAAGGGGCTGCATTGCTATAGTGGGTGCTCTGGGCGTGACCGATGCTGGAATCTTCGGTGACATTCTCTGTGCGCGGATGCACAAGCGCGGAGTTGCAGCGCTTGTCACGGACGGTGTTGTTCGGGATATTGCGGGCGTGCTGGGTACCGGCCTGCCGGTCTGGTGTCAGGGAACGGCATCGCCGCCCTCCGTGGCCGGGTTGACTTTTGTCGGCTGGCAGGAACCTATCGACTGCGGTGGCGTCGCGGTATTTCCGAACGACGTCATCGTGGTCGATCAGGATGGTGCAGTGCTTATTCCGGCCGCGCTCCTGGAGAAGGTGGTCGCCGCGTCGGTTGAACAAGAGCGGTTGGAGAATTGGATCATGAGCGAGGTCGAAGCTGGCGCCGCTTTGCCGGGTCTTTACCCGCCAAACGACGTAAACAAGGCTCGTTACGAAGCGACCAGAAGTTAACGACGCGAGGCGTCGAACTTAAACCCTCGCGGGTCGCTGCGTTCGAGATGTCAGCCTAGCGTTCTGTTGCGAAAATGTCGAAAAGGTGGGAAGCGAGCCAACGGTGTGCGCCTCGTTAGGCGACGAGCTTGAGCTTTTGCCGCTTTCTTTCGGGTGGCTGCTCTCCCGACGCATTCTTGCGCGGCTTGATGAAGTCGGCCCACGCCTGCAGCACCTCGCGGCGTCGCTTGATCATCTCGCTGTCCCAATACGAAAGTTCAGCCTCATCGCCGATACGGTGTGACAGGCAGAACTCGAGCACTTCGCGGCGGAAATTGTGCTCCTTGTTGTCTGCGCCCCAATTTCGGAAGCTGGTGCGGCAGCCATGCATGGTGGATTTGACGGCAGTGCGCTCGATGGCCCCAACAAGCGCGTTCGCCCGGAACGGCTGATGTTCGTCCACATGGTCGGAGGGGAACACGTACTTATCCGTGCGCCGCATCGATTGGATGATCTCGATGGCCTGATCTGACAGTGGAACGAGATGGGGTTTCGGCTCTAGCTCGCCCTTAATTTTCATCTTCTCAGCCGGAACCATCCACGTCCTTGCTTCGAAGTCGAGCTCCGCCCATTCCATCAGTCGGATTTCTTGGCTCCGCGATACGGTGAGGATGCCGACTTCTGTGCAGCGCGCGGCGTTGCCGGGATCATAGCGCAGCCCTGTCATCATTTGCGGCATCTTCGTATATGGCGCGGACCGATGCCGCTTCTTACGATTCAGCTTGCGGGGCGACGGTAGCAGGTGTTTCAGATTGCCGCGCCATGCCGCCGGGTTCTCGCCCAAGCGCAGTCTCAACGCTTTGGCAGCGTCCATCAGCCGCTCGATGCGCTGGCGCGTCCGCGACGCTGTGACCGGCTTCACGGTCCAGATCGCCTTGAGCGCCTCCAACACGTGTTCGGTTGTGATCTCCTGGAGCTTCTTATCGTGCAGGCTCGGCACGTCCCGGATGGAGCGCTGCCACTGCTTCAACTCCTCTTCGGACAGCCCCTGGCACCAATCAGGATACTGCTCCTCGGCAAACTCCTTGAACGTCTTGCTGCCCTGAGCGGTGGCCCGCTTCTTGACGCGTGGATCGATACCCTCGCGCTTCAACGCGACCTTATAGTCGCGTGCTTTCTCGCGCGCGCTGCTTAGGGTCAGAATGTCACCGCTTGTGCCGTCGCGGTCGCCAGCCCTGGCGAACTCCATCTGCGCCCGCTTGCCCTCGAGGTCGGTGAAGCGGAAGGCCCACACCCGATCACCGCTTTCGCGCACCACCAGATAGAGCCCCCCACCGTCCGCATGAACGCCAGCTTGCAGGGATTTAACTTGGTTCGAATTGAGAGCCAATTTAACGTTCCCTTCCGCTTACCACTTGCCGTCGCGGAATGCTTTGTCCGTGACCCAAGCGAAGAACTACCTATTTTAAAGGGCCTTCTGCATTTTGCATGGTCCGGTTACTTACCGCTTTTGCGCCGCGTCCCTGCGACGCGCGTGACCGCCTGCGCGCTGGCGACGGTTAGGCCTGGTGTCCTGACCCGTGCTCCCGACACGCCTTCCTACGGCCTTGCCCCGGGCGCCTGTCCATTGTCGTGATGACCGCGACGTGCTCGACGCTGGGCGTGTCGCTCGTTGGATCGGTTCGATGCTCGATGGCAAGCTCCTGCGCGTGCCAGACCAGCGCGGCATCCTCCCGTTCCGCCTGCAGCCGGTCATTCCCAATCTCGCTAAAGCAGACACTGTTGCTGCATCAGCGCATTCGCACAGTCGCAGTGGACCAGCTCAGCTGGAGCGCGCGGATCACAGCTTCCTGGTTCAACCGAGTCGTAAACGCGAACGTGTGCGAGACCTCGCCATGCGCGCGGCCGGAGACCGCTGCCCCTTGTCGGCGTTCATCGCGACCAGTGGAAATGCGCATCGTGTGCTGCGGTCAGGCAGCACCGCCAAAGTGCTCCACAAGCCCATCGATGGACGGCCGGGCTCAACAAATGGCTGAACGTGTCTAGGAAGACATTAAGCGGAACTTACTTCAGTCGACCTGCGGGCGTCCGGCAGCGTTTTGAGCCACAATCTCAAATCGTCCGGCAGGACGACCGTACGCCTCCCGTGCTTCTTGGCCTTGAGATCACCACTGCTTATCGCCTCGCGAATGGAGGTCAGCCCGATCCCGGTGAGGGCGCTTGCCTCCTCTGGTGACACCGACAGCCGTTCCGAGAGCGGTACCTTTCCCTTCTGCCCGAACTCGTTCATCACTTAAGCCCTTTATCGTTCGCGGGCCACAACGGCGTGGCTAGTCGCGTTGCCCTTCCTCGGCCTGCATTCCGGCACAGGCGACAACCTCACGCGTGCGTAGCTTGGTACACTGGCCGTTAAAGAGCGCATCGGAAAACGTGATAATGGCCCACATGATGCAATTAGCCGTGCCGAAGCAAAATGGTTGTCAAAAATGCGTGGTACATTTGGCTACGAAAGCGAGTGAAAGGGAAGGTCTAGCTTCGCATCTACAGAGAGGTCACGTTAAGACTGCGCAGTTTGATCTAGGTCGCTGTTAGCAAGCAATCGTTTGGGTTCTTAAGCTTCGGTGGCCGATCTAAAATGCATCGCCCCTCGCGGTGTAGTTACGATTGATCTTACATCGGTCGGTCTGCTTAAATCGGTAACGTCGGCCCACCGGAAACTGCCAGAGCGATTTTGATAGGCCGGACAAGTCGCCGGCAGACTGACATCGTGACAAAATTCACGCATCGAACTAGCATATCGAGTCAACTCAGGGAGAGTTGCGCCTCTATGCGGCTATGCCGTTACGCCAGCTCTCGAATCGAGGAGCTAAAATGGCGAAGAAGGCAAAGACGACGGCTACGAAGAAGACAACTGTGCGCCGCGAATACACAAAAGCTGACGTTAAGGAGCTGCGTTCTCATTCAAAAGCGAAGACTCCGGTTGTAGAAATTGCGAAGCTCACAAAGCGCTCCGAAGGCTCACTCCGCCAAAAGGCGCTGAAGCTTGGAATTAGGCTCGGTCACCAACGCTAGGCGCCGAGCGGACCGCCAGCATAGATCGGGGCGGTGTCTAGCAGCTGTAGCGGCGCAGCCAGCGCAAGATTCGCGACGTTGTTATCGGCGGTTTAAGCACCGGCCACATCAATGCAAAAGGCGGTCTGATCGGAATCCGTCCTTCGCCTAAACAGCCGCAGGAAGTCATTATTGTCGGCGAACAGAGGTCCGGGTTCTACGACGAGGAGCTGCGGCCCCAGGGATCGCCCACAACGGAATGATGGCGCTTGCGGCGCGCAAGGACCTTCGCGCCGCTTTCAATATGTGCTGGAGCGCGCGGCGGGGGCCTTTCGATCCCGGCGAGCAGCGCGGAGCATACGAGGGATGACCAAATTACGCTAACGCGGATGCGCGCGCACCGGGACACGCAGACCCGGCTGCGTGTAGCCGGCGGCCCAGACTATGAAGTACAATATGAAACGAAGAAACAGGGCGGTCGGCGTCGGCGGTGAAGAAAGCGGTCAAGAAGGTCGGCAACACGCGCAAGCGCGTAGAGAAGCGGCTCGGTCGCTGAAGGACGTCCTCGCCGGCGCCGAGCTCCCTGGCGCCTTTTCCATCTAGGTTTCGGGCGGGCAGTCAGGGCAGGTGTCGCCGATCGAGTCCGGCACGTCATCGATTGCGAGGGCCGCGGCGTCGGCTGACACACCCGGCGGCGGATCCTCGCGAGCAGCATTGAAGGCGCGCTCGCGAGCGTGCGGATCGGCGCGGTCCTGAATCCAGCCGTGCGCGCTGCACTCGCGGATTGCGCCGGCCTCCTGTAGCACGTAGATCGCCCAGCCACGCAGCGTGCGGGTCTCCGGGTGAAGCGCGTCGGTCGTTTTTGAGCAGAATCGGCTCCCAGAGATACCGCGCCGCCTCAGCTTGTGCGTCACACACGCCAACACCAATGTCACGTAGGAGGTTGGGTTCGTTCTTGAGATATACGCCGAAGCGAGTGGCCAGATCGGTGGAGGAGATGCCGTTGCCATTCCCGGCGGCGGACGTCTGAATGAGTTTGATCAGCACCAGCATGGTGCATCGTGATGCATGAATCGCATCACGGCCGGACTGCCGGCGATGATCGCGGCAGCCCGAAAATGTCACTGCCGACCATTTCTCACTTGTCAATCTCAAGACCGCGCATCGACCATGCCATGCTGGTATCTTCAGCTCGCTGAGCTCGCCCTGGCTGTTTTTCTCGTTCGGTGCGGACTATCCTGAACGACGGTGGTTTGGCTCGACATCTCGCATCTCAAGTTCATCAATGCCGCAATGCAAAGCCGTTCTCCGGATTGCAGAATAGGCGCGGACGACCCGAGGCAGGCATGGCAACGCTTGCCAGCAACGCTTCTCCCTCGATGCCAGCAGCTCATTGCACGTTAGAGCCGGAAACCGCATCCACCGGCCGAGTGAAGAATGCTTTGGTGGAACCCTTGAGAACCATCCCGGTCAAATAGCTCATTTGCAGCAGGAGTGCGAAGATCAGGGCGGACGACCACGGTCGCAATGAGATCGCAAAGATCGTGAGCCAGCCAATCAGAATAACCGGCGGCAGAACGACTACTCGATACCGAAGGCCGAGCATGAGCCCTATCAATACGGTGTAAGCGGCGAGCATCGTCACGTGCAGACTCCAACTGTCTCCGCGAAGCTACGCCGGCTCGTCTAACGTTGGTTTAAGTTATAAAGCAAAATTTGTCTTGTTTGTTGGATTGGCGGATTGGCGTGCTTTCCCCGCTAAGTGCGTCGGGTCGGGAGCCGAGCTGCAGCAAGCGACGCACCAAGCCCTGGTCCCCCGGTTCCGTTCGGCCTAGGCGCTCGGGACGCCCAGACACTCAAACTCTGGCTTCGCAGGCCGTCGCTGCTCTGCTTCGGAACGTGCGTGCGTCTTATGCGTTCAAGATTGCAGCGGTCTGCCTTCCTGATGCCAGGAAGTCTGCATTGAAGGGAATCCGTTCAGCACGAGTTATCCATCTCCGTTGAAGCGCTGCTTCCGCCGTCGAAAACGCGCGACATCCGTAAAATTGTAGCAAACGATTTGAGTGAGACGAAATAGGCCCAAAAGTTAAATGCCCTCGTGGAGCCTGCAAGAGGCTTGCGACGGGGGCGTTAATGTCTACTAGCAACTACCGCATTTTGACCGATTTTGCCGTGCCCCCAGGCAGGGATGCCGTGGATGGCCTTGCAGCGATCGCTGCGGCGCTCGACCAGGGCTTGGATGCTGCGCCTCATCGACGCGGACAGAAATCGCTCGATATCCTTGCAATCGTCTGCGGTTGGGCAGTGCTTGTTTCGGTTGTGCTACACCCGGAGCTGCAGCTCGCCGCCATCGGGCTCTGCGGCGGCTTCATGGTTGTGCGCACCGCATTTCGCGGCGCATTCGGCGCGCGAGAGCCGTCGTATCTTTAAGCCGGTCCAATTCGGTCCGAAGCGCTGCTTGAACTCGACTGGATGGTGCCCGGAGCGCTCGCGGCCGCATCGGCCGGGATCGGGAGTTGAAGCTCACCCATCTGGATCGGATAAGAGTGAGACGTCTTATCCCATACCAACGGTTTACCGGACAGGCGATGACTTGTGTAGATGCGAACCGCACGCCATGTCGCAAAGAAATTGACGAAGTTGCCGACGACGAGCCGGGGCGCCGACATTAATGCGTGTCGCAGGTTGTATATCATGCCTGTGAAGATCATGCGATTTAACAGACGCCAGACTAGGAACGCAAAGGTTACCCAAAACAGTGTCCTGACCCACTCGGACGACAATAGGGTATAGCTCAATTCGAGGTTGGGGTCGAAAAACCATCGAAACAGTTCGAAGGCAACCAGATTGGCCATCGCAAAATATGCGAGCATCACGGCCGGGCTCGTTATCACGCCCTTTCGATCTCGCGCCAGGAAGTACTTCGTTCCGAACGTGCCCTTCCAGCCGATTTCCTCTGTGCCTTGAAAGACAATCCCCAACAGCCACCGCGCTCGCTGGCGGTATGCGGCCTCCAGCCCGGAGGGAAAGAATTCGCGAGTCGCGATCGGGAGACTCCGATGCAGGATACCGGGGGCGCCCGCATCGATGTCGATATCGATGGAGTAGCTCGCGGGATAGGCGATGAAAGCCGACTTGAAGCCAAGCTCGGAGACGCGGAAAGCGATGTCGTAATCTTCGGTGAAGGATGCGACGCGGAACGCTTCGCCTTGGTTTTTGTCGACAAGATGAACGATGGCCTCTCGGCTGAAGCAGGCGGAAACGCCAGCGCAGGGAACCACGCCTGAGACGCGTTGCCGGACCTCGAGATCCTTGGTGTGCATTTCTGCAAACTCGTCCATGTAGATTCCGCCGATCAGGGACACAATGGGACGCGAGAATGAATAGACCGGCAGTTGAACGAAGTCGTAGATGTCGACGAGCCTGTTGAAGAGCTTCAATTCAAGAGGGTGAATAAGATCCTCGGAGTCGTGCATGACGATGCCAGCAAATTGAATGCCGTGCTCAGCCTCGTACATGAAGATGTCGGACGTGATCTGATTCAGACAATCCGCTTTGCTGGTTGGGCCGTCGCGAGGGACCAGGACCATGTGGATATTGGGATAGAGGCTTTGCCCCTTGCGTATCTCGTCCTGGGTGAGAGGATCGTTGAGATAGACGCCGACGAAGTAGTGGGCTTGGCCATAACGAAGAAGACGCGAGTTGGAAGACAGCATCGAGAAGATCACGTCGTGCTCCTTCCAGCACGGGATCATGATCGCGAACGGCCGCTCCGGCAGTTGCTCGAGAAGCTCGACGTCGGGTAATTCGCTCGATCGGCTCCTCGTAGTGCCGAGCAGTCTGCCGCTCCAGTACAGGAGATCCACCAGAAGATCGTCGAAGCTGGAAATGGCGATGATGATGCCCGCTGTGAGCATCATGATTTCGATCAGATAGAGATATTGGGCCAGAAAGCCGGTCAGATTTACCATAAGCTACGATGCATATTGAAGTGGAACGACCGTCGCATCTTGCCGCTCTTGAGCGGTCGAGAAATGTCGATAGAGAGCATCGACTATTCTTCGGCTGGCATGTCCGTCGCCATAGGGAAACACCGGACGAGCCATTTGGCTGTATTTTGCCGGGGATTTGTGAAGCGCGTAGAGCGATTTGAAGACGCCCTCGCGGGAGGTGCCGACGAGTTCGACGACACCGGAGGCGACAGCCTCGGGGCGTTCCGTGAGATCGCGAAGTACGAGGACGGGCTTGGCGAGCGCCGGGGCCTCCTCTTGCAGGCCCCCACTGTCAGTGACGACGCACCATGCATTCTGGATCGCAGCAACCATCTCCCGATATCCGAGCGGTTCGACAAGATGGATTCTCGGATTGCCAGAGAGGATCTCGATGGCAGCGTCGCGGGCATTCGGGTTTGGGTGAACCGGGAAATACACACCCACGTCTGGCGTCAGATCGACGAATGCTCGAACCCCTGTGAGCGCATCCCGCAATTTCGAACCGAAGTTCTCTCTGCGATGCGCCGTCAGCAATATCATCCGACGAGATAGAAACTCGGCCGGAGGCGGGGGCTTGGTCGCTGCGACCTCCAGAAGCGAATCGATCACCGTATTGCCAGAGACGAGCACCCTGTCCTTCGGTACGTTCTCGTCGATCAGATTTCGGGCCGCAGCCGAGGTCGGAGCGAAGTGTAGGGTTGCAGAAACCGCGATGGACCGTCGATGAAACTCTTCGGGAAACGGCGCGCCGAGTTCGGACGTTCGCAATCCGGCTTCGATGTGCGCGAAGGCGATCTTCCGGTAGAAGGCGGCAACCGAAGCTGCATAGGCCGTCGTGGTGTCTCCCTGGGCCAGGACACAGTCCGGTTTCTCCTCTCCGAAAATGCGGTCCAGTTTATGGATAAGACGGCTGGCGACTTGCGCCGGGCCGCATGACGCATCGCGATGGCGGATCGCAATATCAGGCCTCAGGCCGAACTCGGCCAGCGTTTGGTCAAGCAAGTCACTCTGCTGGCCGCTGGCTACGATCTTTACGCTGGCCCAACTCGCGTCGCGCAAGCGACGAACGACAGGAGCAACCTTAATGACTTCTGGACGGGTGCCTATAACGATTAGAAAGGTCCGAAAAGGAATCGAATGCGAAAATAGAACCTGAGGCGGGTGATGCATGCATAAGCCCAAAAATCGACGTACTAGCGCCGCCGAAATTATGCCGCGCAGGCCGGGTTTGACCTCTCAAGGTTTAATCCAAGTAACAGTTTAAACCACGCGGCTGCGCCAGACAATTGATGTTTCGGTATTTTCGCCCCAATTTCAAAGGATTGACCAGAGACGGTAAATATTGTCGGTCCGGTCCGACGAAGGAATGGGACCCGAAGGCCGCACCGACCACCCCAGCTACGCCACCAATGTCTGGCATTTGCGACCTAGGCATCCGGCCGCTCGCGCCACACGCTTGCCTCGTAACCATCAATGACCTGGTGCGTGTGCGTGAATTCCTGCAACTGTCGCAGCGGCTCGATCACCTTCCTTGCGATGAGCACGGTGTTGGGCTCGGCGTGCTTCTGCATGTGGCCGGCGATGTCGATGACGCGGTCGGAGATGGTTTCCAACTGGGTCGAGTCGTCAAAATAGACCAGACCGGCGTTGACCCCGCAGCGCACCGAAAAATCGGCTTTAGAAATCTTCACCTCGCTATTGAACGCCTTTAGGCTTTTGATCACGTCCTTTCCTGCTTGGCAGGCATCCTCCACGTGGGCAAAGCAAGCCATGACTCCGTCGGGCGTCCAGGCAGTCTTCAGAACTCCCCGCGCGCGGAATATTCGCTCCACCAGCTTTCGATATTCCGCGAAGTCGTACTGGACTGATGCCGGGTCTTCGCCCGCCTTCATTGCGGCTGATCCGACGACGTCGATCGCCAGAAAAGCAACTTCGCGGCCGAAGGAATCGAGCTTCTTCTTAGTCTCGGCGAAAACACGCAGAAGGTCTTGCCGGTTGACGGAGTTTCCGGCCTCGGCGGCCTTCAAGGTGCTTTCCAGCTCATTGTCCAGTGCAGATCCCGGTTTGACACCTGCCTTGTTGCGCCAAGCCTGCGCCGACTTTCGGAATAACCGTCGATTGAGCGATTGCTGGCTTCTTTGAGCTAGTGAGCCGGCGATGAACGTGACGATCATGGCGAGCCCGATCAAGATCCAGTCCGAGCGGTCAGCGCCCGCGATGTTGGTGGGAACGTAATGGTGCAGGAGCGGAGCAGATTTCTTCAGAACAATGTCGCGCGCCTCAAGCAAAGTCGCCGAAAAGCTTGCGTTCTTGGGATTGTCGAAGAGCAGAAAGACCTTCGGGATGAGTAAGATGAGAACAAGGACGAAAGTTGCAATTCCGAGTAATCGCCTCATCGTGAAAAGAAAACTCACAAGGAACGATTTCGGAGCTTCGCGATGAACCACTTAATCATCTCCAAGGCCATTGACGGCCCAACGGACGGGGAAAACTCCGAAACTTATAGTCCGCCAGCGACGCGGCGCGCAATTCTTGCGAACGACAACCTTGCAAGACTTCTAATCAGGATAATGCTGGTTGTCCTCGGTGTGGCATCGTGAAATCGGATGCGAAAGGCGGTGCTCGGGGGCGAGGATTCGCTCAGATTTTCTTGTGCCACAACCTGAGCTTTCCAGGAAGCTAAGCAAGGAGCACCGAAGCTCTTGGCCCCGACAGATAGCCGGCCCCGGGCAGGACCGGATAGCCGCCGCAACTAACCCGCCCGGACGCCGTCCCGACTACGACGCGGGGCGTTCCTAATGCAGCTAGCTTCGCGAGGACCGCCGTGATGAGGACGGGCCCATTGAATGAAGGCCAAGTCAAATGCCTATTATTCAGGCCGCGGATTGGAGCGCCACGGGCCCCGCCTTTATGGAAAGACCAATGCAGAAGCTAACTATCCTGTTGCTTCAGCCTCCCATTAAGCTTAGTTTAAAATTATATTAACAAAGAGTTGTCGGGCTGTTTATCCACAATTTAGTTTGTGGTTGAATCTCCCAATTAATCGGTCGTTAGGGATTGGGTGACGTTCGATGTCGATTGGGTCGGATCTCCGCGAAGAGCCGCACAAGGTCGGTCAAGCGCAAGACTCCAAGAGGACCCTGTGGTCCCCGGACCTGGTTCCCTATTTGCTCTCCACCTTGGATGCGTTGGTTATTATCCTTTCATGTGTCGGGGGCGGAATTGGGTATCATGTCGTCGCCGGTACCCCGATTCCGAACCTTCTTCCGTGCTGCGCCGTCGGTCTCATGGCCAGCTTCATCTACATTTTGAGGATGAGTGGGATCGGTTACTATGATCTTCCCGACAGCGCCAAGCCTGGGGTCGAGATTGCGCAGATCCTGGTCTGCTGGTTCAGCACCGGCATTTTGCTGGCCTTCTTCGCATTCCTGCTCAAGATCGGCGGCAATTATTCCCGAGGCGCGTTCGTTACATTTTACTTCGTTGTCCCTGTCGGTCTGTTGGCCGCGCGCAAGTCCATAAAAGCGAAATTGGCCTTGGCGGTGACCCGGGGTGGCATCAGCCGTTTGGACGCGGTTCTCGTCGGAGACCATCGGGAGTTGGCCGCCCTTGGCCCTCGCGATCGCCTCGCCCTCTTCGGCGCGACTGATGTCAAGGAATTCCGGCTGAGCGGAGATCTTGATCCTGGAGAGCGGCTGGTCGCAGATAAGAATATATTCGGGGCGCTTGGTGACTTCGTTCGCAGCAACAATTGCCGGGAGGTGCTGTTGGTTCTGCCGTGGAGTGACGACGCACGGATAGACTTCGTGCGTGAACACCTGAAGGATCTCCCGGTCTCGGCGCGATTGCTGCCGGACTTGCACGTCCGATCACTATCTAACTTCGTGTCGTCCGCCCGCCAACGCGTGCTTGCGGTCGAGGTGCAGCGCGCGCCACTCAGCGCGGCTGAGCGCTTTGTCAAGCGCTCCATGGATGTCCTGGTTGCCGGCGTGGCCTTGAGCCTCATGTTTCCGATTCTGATCCTCACTGGAATTGCCATCAAGCTGGACAGCGAGGGGCCGGTCATTTTCCGCCAGCGTCGCAAGGGCTTCAATGGCAAGGAATTCGTAATGCTGAAATTCCGCACCATGAAGGTGCAGGAAGATGGTCCCGTCGTGATCCAGGCGACGCGAGAGGATCCGCGTGTTACGTCAATCGGACGTTTCCTGCGTGGCGCCAGCATTGATGAGTTGCCGCAGCTCTTCAATGTCCTGAAGGGGGAGATGTCCTTGATTGGTCCCCGACCGCACGCTCTGGCTCACGACAGCTATTTCGAAGAGATTCTCGAAAACTATGCGTTTCGGCACCACGTCAAGCCCGGCCTGACGGGATGGGCACAGTGCAACGGTTCGCGGGGCGCCACGCCCACGGTCGAAGACATCGTCGAGCGAGTTAAGCTCGATCTGTGGTATGTCAACAATTGGAGCCTTTGGCTCGATATCCAGATAATGATCAAGACCTTTTTTGAGGTCGCGCGGAAGCGAAACGCATATTAGGCGAACCCCTTTTTGTCGTTGCTTCCGTAATTCGGCTTACCACTAAATTTCCGCGCCCAGCAGCCTGACAAGTTGCTGAGATTATTATATATTTAGCCTGTTCCGCCCGGTTCTCAGCTTCCGCCATGCTATCACCAAAATAATTGGCGATTAGACCAAGAAAATTGCATCATTAGATCGAATCAGAGGTCTGGGATTGGGCAGCCGGAAACACTTACGTTATGACGAACTGATGAAGAAACCGAACCTCGACGGCCTTTCGTTAGATGAGCTCTGGCAGCTTCACGAGGAGCTCAACCGATTGTTGTCAATTCGGCTAACTGCCGAAAAACGCGCCCTTGAGACGCGCTTGGCGCAACTTCGCCGGGAGAATGAAGCAGCGAATGCTCCTTCAGAGCCGTCGCCGCGCCCGAAGCGTCCATATCCGCGAGTTCACCCGAAATATCGCAACCCCAACCTTCCGAACGAGACCTGGTCTGGTAGAGGCAAACGGCCGAAATGGCTTGCCGCTGCTCTGCGGACCGGCCGCTCGATCGAGGATTTCCTCATCTCGAACAGATAGCTGTCCCGGCCGCCACGAAGTGAGCGGCGCATTGAGGCGGAACGCTGCACCCAAAGCAGGAGGTTCTCGTGAGAATTGCTCTGATCCTTCTTGTCTGCATCGCTCCGCTGGGGGGCGCCCGGGCTGGGAACTTCAGCCCGGCAAAGCTGCGGCTGGCTGACGCCGCCACCGAAGCTTGCATGTCCAGTTGTGACAATCGAAATGCGGCATGTAAGCGGGTTTGCCCTACCACGCTCGGTGCACCGTGCATTGCCTCCTGCGACAGCCAAGCTCAGGTCTGTCGCCAGGGGTGCCAATCCAAGTAGCGGCTGCCGGCCATCGAGCTCCTCTCAACCCATTGGATCACTGCGGTAGGTCTGTGCGGAGATAGTTCTGCGCGTCCTCGCGGCATCGCTCCGGCGCAACCAGGCGCGCTCGGAGCACTGCCTCGTATCCGACGGTTCACGGGACGGCTGCGTTCGGCCCTTAGTAGCCAACGACCAGCCGCACGATCCCGGGCTCATGGAACTTTTACGTTGGGTTAACCATGATGGTTTACCCATTTTTTACCGCTCGAATTCCTGAGCGTGCGTCTTTCCATGTTCGGAGCACCTTTTGCCGATGTCTCGTGGCCTTCTCACGGGTTCTGTGGTTTGCTTGCTCGCAAGCCTCGTCGCTGGCTGTGGCGCCCCGGGTATCATCAGTCCGACCCTGAACGCTCAGCCCAAGCTATCCGGCCAGCCGGTATCCCTCGAGGCGAACGCTCAGGATCTGATGCCGACGGGCGCTATTGCGCTTCCAACCCCCTCGTCCAAGGCGGTCGCCAGCGTTGAGGGGGGCGACGGTCGAATGATCGGCTCGACAGCCGCCAAGTCGAGCTCCGCAGCAGCGAACGGCAATGTGGTCCTCAATCTAGCTAACGTTCCCCTGCAGCAGGCGGCCAAGACGGTTTTGGGCGATCTGCTCGGCGTCAACTATGTGATCGACCCTCGGGTCGATGGGGTTGTTTCGGTCCAGACCAGTAACCCGGTCTCCAAGGCAGACGCCCTCGAGATCTTCCAGACGGCGATCGCGCCGATCGGCGCAGTGTTGGTGCAGAACCGTGGCATTTACCGGATTGCTCCGGCCGACCAGGCTGCGACAGGGGCTGTAAGCACCGTCCGCGATGCCACCAACAGTGCGGTCACGGGAAGTGGCGTCCGCCTTGTGCAGCTGAAATACGTCGCCGCCACCGAGGTGGCGCGTGTGCTTGAGCCGATGGTGCCGAAGGGTGCCATCGTTCAGGCCGACGACGCACGCAACATCATCGCATTGAAGGGCTCACAAGCCGAAATCGACAGCATGCTCGACTCGGTTTCGATCTTTGATGTCGATGTGATGAAAGGCATGTCTTTCGCCGTCGTGCCCGTCAAGGCCGCTCAGCCTGAAAAGATGGTCGACGAGTTGAAAGCGGTATTTGCCTCGGACAAGGAGGGCCCTCTGAAGGGGAGGGTGAGGTTCATTGCCAATACGAGGCTTGGTGCGATCCTGGTCGTGACCTCCAATCCAAGCTACCTGCCGCGTGCGCAATCCTGGATCAAGCGCCTCGATGCTCGCGCAAGCGGCACAGAACCGCAACTGCACGTCTATCAGGTCCAGAACCGGACAGCTGGCGAACTCGCCGGAATCCTTCAGTCCATGTTCTCGCAAGAGATGAAGGTCGTGCGCCCGACGAGCCGTAACGTCTCCCCGAAATCCAGGCAGGTCTCCTTCGCAAGCGACTCGACGAAATCATCAACCGTTGGCACGGGTGTTTCGGACCCCACAATGCAAGCCGGGTTGGGAAAGACGGTGGATCCGCTGGGAACATCGCGTTCTTCCAATACCGACCTCGACGGCCAGGCCACCGATATGGCCGACAATGGCTCTGCATCGAACGGCACTCCCGAGCCGATCATGAAGATCGTTGCCGATGACACCAAGAACTCGCTGCTGATTATGGCGAACGAACGGGACTACCAGCGCGTATTGCGTGTCGTGCAGGGGCTCGACGTGGTCGCAAGCCAGGTCTTGATCGAGGCCGTGATCGCCGAGGTGTCGCTCAACGACGACCTCCAGTTCGGGCTGCAATGGCAGTTCGCCAAAAACGGTACTCCGACGGCTACATTCTCCAATGCCGCCACGGGAGCCGTGGCAGCCGCGTTTCCCGGGTTCAATTATGCCGTCAACACCGCGAACATTGCTGCAACACTCAGCGCTTTAAACGCGCTGACGCATGTCAATATCATCTCGACACCGTCGCTGATGGTGCTCGACAACAAGACGGCGCGCCTCCAAATCGGCGATCAGGTTCCGATCACGACCCAGACGGCGACGAGCACGGTCACCTCCCAGACAGCGATCGTGAATTCCATCACGATGCAGGATACGGGCGTGATTCTCTCGGTGACGCCCCGGATCAATGAGAGCGGGCGCGTGCAGCTCGATATCGAGCAGGAGGTCAGTAGTGTCGTGAAGACGACGACTTCGAATATCGACTCTCCCACCATTCAGCAGCGACGCGTCAAGACGACGGTTGTCGTGAGTGACGGTGAGGTCCTGGCCCTCGGCGGTATGATCCAGGACAACGCGAGCAAGAGCAGCAGCCAGTTGCCGATCCTGGGAGATATCCCCGGCATCGGAGCGGTGTTTGCGAATAGGAAAGACTCCGTTGCGAAGACCGAGCTCGTTATCCTGATCACGCCGAAGGTGGTCCGCGACGGCACCGAAAGCCGGCTGGTCACCGAAGAGTATCGGCGCAAGATGAACGTTTACATGCCGCACGCTTCGACGCGCCAGCGGGCGCCCATCAATACGGCGCAGCGCTTGGTGACGCCGTGACACGCTCCGCTCGCACGGTCTCCTGGTTGGGGAGGGTTTGCGCTTTGCCACTTCTGTTGGCCGGCTGCGTGACCGACCAGCCTTTGGTGATCGATCCACCACCGCCCTATATGCTTCTGCCTGTCGACGAGTCCATGTCCTGCAACGCGATCGCCGGGTCGTTTCGCTTTTCGGTCAAGCGCGCTGCCCGACTTGAATATTGGCTCGCTGCTGGCTCTCTGGCCGGCTACGATTCCGACAGATTTCCGCTTGATGCGCCTAAGCAGCTGGTGGACGAACGCCGACGACTCGATGCCTTGACGGATCTCCAGCGCACGAAGGGCTGCACGGTGATGGAGCCAGGACCCGCGGTCGCGGAGGAACGTGAACGCCTCGAAGAATCCGCGAGAAATTCGCGCCCACAACAGGTCCTTCGTTCGAAGGGGTGAGCGGCGGGAACCTCGGTCGGCCTTCAGAGCTTGAAGCAGGCGTGCAGTACCTCGCCGTCGGACCGCTTCGCAGGCTCACCGACCACGTCGCCGCGACGCCACTCGCGAATGACGTAGAGTTGTCCGGAGGCCGCTCCAAACGAGACCAGCGCTTCCCGAATGTAGCGTGAACCGTCGCGCGCGCTAACGTCGGCCCTGATGGTGACGTTGCCAGGCAGGGCTGGCCGTCGGCGCTCCGGTCGGCTGGGATCGAGATTCATGAGAATGCGTAAGGCAGCGGTTGCCGCTTCGGGCGCGGGCTCCACGCGACCGGAGAGCACTGTGGTGTAGCGAGCGGCGGCGCGGAATACCGAAGGCGCAATGCCGTCGATTTGATCAAGCTCCATGATGGTCGAAAAACCGGAGCTCCTGGCTTGCCCGGCGGTGGTGCCGGCCTGCGGAGGCTTGCGAAAGTCGACGATGTTCTGAGCAATCCTGCTTCCCAGTGCCTTATCCCGCGTGAGCCCGACGAAAAAACGCTCAAGCGTGAGTAGATTGGCCGCATTGAGGTCGACCTTGCCGATCTCCTCCTCGACAGCAATGTCAACGCGCTCGCCCTCCGGCATACGGCAGCGACGCGGAAAGCTTGTGTCCGGCGCGGGATCAAGAATGACCGAGATGGCCAGGTTGACGGCACTTTCCGCCGCCGCAGCCGTGGATGCGGCCATACCATCGGCCGTGGCAGTCTTGGCTCGGTAGCGCGCGCCTACGATCACTGCCGTTCCGAGCAGAGTCAGCAGTCCAAGTCCCCAGATCACCGTGACGAGGGCGAAGCCGCGGCGACCAGGATGAGCGTGCTCGTGGCCCGGCGCAATCGGCTTGGACCTTGTTAGCAAGGTATGATGGTCTGTCCGCCGCATTGATTGCTGTTTGGTAAATGAAAATGGCAAATAAAGTGTGAAAAGCCTTCCTTAACAAAATCACTCTAGCGTCGTGGTCGCGTTTGAGATCGGGACCTTCGAGCCAATGCCAGGCGATACACAGACACTGACACGCCAGGCTGCGCCGGCGGCCGGCCAGGCCATGGTCCTGGGACCGCTGGACGATGGCTTCGCCGATGCGTTCGCGGGGCTTTTGATGCGTGGAGAATTCGTCGATGCCGGTGCAGTTGCCCGGGCGAGACGGGCCTCGGATGCCACGTCCGAGCGCCTAGACGTCGTCCTGGTGAAGCTGGGGCTCATCTCCGAGGCGGATCTCTGCGCGGCGTATGCCGACTATTGCGGACTTCCGGTCGTTCGACCGGCCGACATTCCGTTGCAGCCGGTTCTCCCAGATCGTCTGAAGCTGCCCTTTCTGAAAGCCAGCCGTACACTGCCGATCTCGGCGCAAGGTAATTCCCTGTTGCTGGCCGCAGTAGATCCCCTCGATGAGGAGGGGCGCAGGGCAATCAGCTATATGCTCGGCTGTCGCGTCGATCTCGCCGTGATCGCCCCCGCCGACATCGAGGGCGCATTCCGCAAGCTCTATCAGGACGCGGGTCCGCAGTCCGTCGATGGCGACCCGAACACAATTGCTGGGGGCCATATCGACGGAAATGAGATCGACGTCGAGCGTCTTCGCGACATCGCCAATGAGGCGCCGATCATCCGCCTCGTGAATCAGATCATAGCCAGTGCGGTTGAGCGTGGGGCATCCGACATTCACATCGAACCGGGACGTGATGCGGTCGTGGTTCGCCTCCGGCTCGACGGCTTTCTCCAGCAAGAACGCGTCGTTCCGTCGACGCTCAAGGCCGCGCTGACGACCCGGATCAAAATTATGGCGAGGCTCGACATTGCCGAGCGAAGATTGCCGCAGGACGGTCGGATCAAGACTGCCGTCCGCGGCGTCGAGATCGACGTTCGTGTGGCCACGCTGCCGACCGCGTTCGGCGAGAGCCTGGTCCTGAGAATTCTCGATCGCAGCAGGGTCGAACTCGACTTTTCCAAGCTCGGCCTGGATCCGGCCGTGCAATCCCGCCTGCATGAACTGATGTCGCTGCCGAACGGCATCATTCTGGTTACCGGGCCGACGGGAAGCGGCAAGACCACGACGCTCTATACGGCGTTGAAGGAATTGAACCGTCCGGAGCTAAAGCTCTTTACCGTGGAGGATCCCATCGAATACCAGCTCGGTGGCATCAATCAGATTCAGGTCCAGCCTCAGATTGGGTTCGATTTTCCTGCTGCGCTTCGCTCGATCCTGCGTCAGGATCCCGACATCATCATGATTGGCGAAATACGCGATCTGGAGACGGCTCGCATTGCCGTTCAGGCCTCGCTCACCGGCCATTTGGTTTTCTCGACCCTGCATACGAACAGTTCTGTTGCCGCCATCACCCGTCTCATCGACATAGGTATCGAGCGTTACCTGCTTGCATCGACGCTCGCTGGCGTCATGGCCCAGCGCTTGGTTCGCCGCCTGTGCCCGAGTTGCGCGCGGCCCGCGGCGTATCGCACCGAGGTCCCATCGCGGTTGCGTTGGCCTATCCCGGACAGCCTCGAGCTCGACTGGTCAGGCGCGCGCGAAGCCGTAGGCTGCGCAGCCTGTCATGGCACCGGCTATCTGGGGCGCACATGCGTCGTGGAGCTTCTTGTGATCGACGACGAGATGCGGGAAGCGATCGGCAGGAGAAGCGATGATCAGCGAGCGTTGATGTCGCGGGCACGGGTTGCCGGCTTCCACACTCTCTATGAGAGCGGTCTCGTCAAGGTGGCGCTGGGCGAGACGACCATCGAGGAAGTGCTCAGGGTGTCGCGAACGAGCTAGGGAGCATTGCGTGTCCATCTTCCAGTATCGCGCCTACACCAGCCAAGGCGTCGTCACGTCGGGGAAGATCGTTGCCGATGAGCTCGAGGCTGCCATCGAAGCGCTCTACAGCTCCGGCCTTACGCCGGTGGAAACGACGCTCTGCGAAGATGGTGCGTCGTCGAAGGAGCATCCGGACGAACGGAAGGCACCGGGGCGAGGCTGGATGCGCTCCGAACGGATCGGATTGAAGGAGCTGTCTGCATTCACGGCCGAGCTGGCGTCACTGGTCAGCTCCGGAGTGCCTGTCGATGCGTCTTTTCGGGTGCTCGCCGGTGCCGGTGCATCGCGCAAACAGATTGGCCTGGCGAACGGCCTGCTCAAGGATATCCTGGCTGGCCTCCAGCTTTCGGAGGCCATGGCGCGCCGCTCCGACGTTTTTCCCGCCGACTATGTCGCCATCCTGGCCGGCGGTGAAGCCGGCGGGAAAACCTCGCAGGCGCTGACGCAGATCAGCGAGATGCTGGCGCGAAGGGTCGACGTCCGGAACAAGATCCGCGCCGCTCTGGTTTATCCCGTTATTCTCCTGATGATGTCGCTGGTATCGATCGCCGTCATCGTTCTGGTCCTCATTCCGAACCTGTTGCCGATCTTTTCTGATGCTGGTCTGCCGCTGCCGGGCATTCTGGCGGCGCTGGCCGATCTACCGGAGCGCTGGCCGAAGCTCCTGATTTGGCTCGGACTCGTGACGGCGGCTGCCCTGGTCGTCTACCGCAGGATAGCCGGTGATGCGTCCATGATGAGGAAGGTCGACCATCTCAAATGCCGCCTGCCCGTCGTCGGTGCCGTCATTCAGCGTCGCGAAGCCGGCCAGTTTGCCCGCTCCTTGGGCAGCCTGATCGATGCCCGAGTGCCGCTCATGACGGCGCTGCAAACTGCGCTCTCCTTGGTGTGTAATCGATATCTCCAGGTCCGCTATGCAGAAGCGGTCGGTCGCGTGCCGGAAGGCAATGCGTTGAGCCAAGTTCTGGACGGAGCTGGCTTGCTACCTCCGGCCGCCATCCGCCTCGTCGCGGTTGGCGAGGAGACCGGGCAATTGGCAAAGATGCTGGCTCGCGTTGCCGCCAATTTGGAAACCGAAGTCCAAGGCAAGATCGAGCAACTCGTCGGATTGCTCACGCCGCTCCTCACGGTGGGGATCGGTGGTCTCGTCGGAGCTCTGATCCTTCAGGTGATGAGCGCCGTCCTCTCCATCAACAATCTGGCCTATCAATGAGGCGCTCTGATACCGGATCGGCGGGGTTCACGTTGATCGAAACGCTCGTGGTGCTCGTGATCATGGCGCTCGTCGTCGTATCGGTTCTGGCCGCCAAGCCGAGATCGGCGGCCGCGCGCACCAGTGCGGAAGCGCGCGCGATCGCGGCGACCCTGCAGCTTGCCAGAAGTCGAGCGCGGGCCCGCAATGCCGAAATTGTGGTCGACGTGGATACGCGGAACGGGCGCTTCGGCGCCGTCGACGCCATGCGCCAATTGCCCAACGGGATGGAGATCGCTTTGACGGTTGCAGAAACCGAGCGTCGCGGTCGCGTTGGCGGGGTGAGGTTCTATCCGGATGGTCAGTCGAGCGGCGGCGAGATCCTGCTCAGCTACAAAGGGCAAAAGGAGCGGATCATCGTCAATTGGTTCACTGGTGAGCCGAGGATTGAATGATGCCCGCTCACCTCAGTCTGCGCCGACCGATGACTGGCAATGGCGGCCTGCTGTGTCAACGCGGTTTCACGTTGATCGAAGTGATGGTGGCGTTCGCTGTGCTCGCCATCGGTCTGGGAGCTTTGACCGCCGGCATCACGGCAGCGTTGCGCTCCGATGCCAAACTTCAGACCAAGCATATCCTCGATCGGATCGCCGAATCCAGGCTCGAAGCCGCGGGACGGGCCGCTTCGCTGAAAAGCGGACGTCGCGAGGGACGCATCGGACGGTATCAGTGGCGGGAAACTGTCTCGGTCGCAGATCTCGGAAACTCGCGCCAGCAAGGTGCTACGCCGGGGCCGAAGTCTCAGATCGCGCCGGTATGGGTCGAGATTGTCGTGCAGGCGGACGGCGGACTTGAGACGAGACTGGCGGCACTGAAATTCGCCCAGGGAGCCGCGCAGTGAGGGGGCGACGGCCTTGCCGGACAATGCGCGCGCCGGCCGGGCGCGAGAGCGAACTTGGGCTCACGCTGATCGAGCTCGTGGTCTCGCTTGCACTTTTGACAGTCTTGACCGGCTTCATCGTTGGCGGATTGTCGACAGCCATCCGGGCGTTTGATGCGGATCGTCGCAATGGCATGGAAATGGAAACAAACTCCGCCGTCGAAAGCTTGCGCCGCTTCATCGCCTTGGCAATGCCGACAGCAAATCCTTCCCAGGCCGGAGGCGTTCTGTTCGAGGGCGGGCGCGAGGGAATGCGTTTCGTTGCGCTGAGTGAGGGACGCGCCTTGCCGGGAGGCTTGCAGGACATTCGCGTTCGCCGCAGCGGGGACGAACTGATCCTCGATGTCTTCGGAGCGCTGAAGGACGGCGAGCGCAAGTCGCCGTTGGCCTCGACCGTCGTCTTGAAAGGTGTCCGCGGAGTACACTTTCGCTATTTCGGCGTATCGAGCCCGCATGGTGACCCGGCGTGGCGCAACGAGTGGACCAAGGCGGAGCGGCTGCCTTCGCTGGTCGAGGTTGGCTTCGAATTCGAGGAGTCCGGGCGGAATGGTCCTGCGGCAATTGTCGCTCTCCGCAATCAGCCGGGGTCCTGAGCCTGCGGATCGTGGTCCGCCGTTACCTCCCGTAAAGATTTAGTAAATAGGATCGCCGAATCGAAAGCTTGGATTGGCGGGAAGGCAGGCCGATGACCGACGTCACGGTGGCACGGTTTGAGCGGCTCGGCACGCTGAACACGGCGTGGCGACAGTTTTCGCGCTGGTGGCTGAACGAGCTGCGCGAATGCACCCCGAAAGCCTGGCGGCATCTGCTGCAAGCGGAAAGTGCTACTTGCCTGTTCATTTGGGACGAGCAGGGTGCTTTGATAGGTCATCTGGTCGCTCCGTCGGGCGTGCACGAGAAGCAGTTCGCGGCTGGCAATTCTGGTCGTCCGCAGGTCGACGCCTGGCTTGCTGAAATTGGATGCGAGCGCGACGCGGTGCAGATCGGCGTCGCACTGGAAGCCGATTGCTTCTTTCAGCGTCGGCTCAACGTGCCTCGATCGGAGCTCGGTGTCCTGACGCGAATCCTGGCGCAGGAGATCATCCATCGCACGCCGTTCCAGCCTGCCGAGATCTGGCATGGCGCAACGCCGGCGGGTGAAACGCCGCGCGCGGGTGTGGTGGAGTTTCGTCACTGGATCATTCCGAAGGATCGCGCAGAGTCCGAGATCGTCCGACTTGGCTGGCGAAGTTCGGACATCGCTTTCATCGCCACTAAGCAGCCGAGCGGCAAGCCGCTTAGCGTAGTCACCTTCGGCGCCGGGCCGGGTCAGGATCCGCCATGGGCGTTTCGCGCGATCCGCACGCTGGCGATCGCTCTGGTCGCAGTTTGCGCTCTTGCCCTGGTTTCTGTCGAAACGTGGCAATCGATCAGGGCGGGAGAACTTGAAGATGCGCTCTACGAGGCCAAACAGGGGGGCCAGGAGAGATCGCAGGGCGCCGGCGTCCCGCTTCGCCTCATCGCGCTCAAGACCGAGCCGGGCAGTCTCGCGATCTGGGACGAACTCTCCCGCGTGATTCCGGACCACACCTTTCTCACCGAGCTCCGGATCACCGGGAGCGTGATCAGTCTTGCGGGATTGTCGTCCGATGCGGCCCGGCTCGTGCGCGCTTTGGATGCCTCCCGTGTTTTTGCCGGCGCGACTCTGTCCGGTCCGATTACCCCGGACGCAACTGAGCGGAAGGACCGGTTCCGCATGACGCTGAAAGTACGAAAGATCGGCGCGGGTCGTACCGTCAAGGTGGCGGGAAGGCCAGAGTCATGAGCGGCGACGGGCTTCTCAAGCGGCGCTTCATCTTCGCGGGATTGAATGGCGCAATCGTGCTGACCGTCGGTTTCCTGATCTTGGGGCCGCTCGCTGCGCATTTCGGCGAGCGTAACGACGACATCCTCGACAATGCGGCACAGTTAGCCCAGATCCAGCGGGTCACGGATGAGGCCGCAAGGCTCGCCAAATCGACCGCGCAAGACATTGATCCCTATTTGCCGGGTGCGGAAGATCGGGTCGCCAGCGCCGATCTTCAGGCGAGCCTGCAGGCTCTGGCGAGCGCCAGGGGCCTCGCGATCCAAACCATTCGTGGTCTGCCGGGTCGGCAGGCGGCGCAATGGCGTGCAATCCCGGTACGGCTCGAGGTCGAAGGGGCGTCAGCCGCCGTGCGGGAGCTCATCTCCGCCATCGAGACACAGACTCCATCTCTGTTCATTACGGATTTCTCGCTGCGTTCGCTTGGTGACGGCGATGACAGCCGGATGCGGGTGAGCCTGACGATCGAGGGCGCTCTGCGCACCCCGGGAAGCCCGCCGACTGGCCCGCTGCTGAGCGAGAACCGGCCCGGCGAAGCCGCTGGGGCGGCAAGCAGATGAGGGAGATGGTATCTCAGTCCGGTCACCGGCAGCTTTGGCGGGAGATCGCGGCGCCGCGCCAACTGGTCGCATCGATGGCTTCGCGCTTGTTCTTGCGCAATGATTTTCCGACCCGTCGCGAGCTGATGGCGGTCACCCCGCCAAGGCGGGGCCTGTTGGTCGGGCTTGCTGTGCTGATCGGTCTTGCCGTCGTGACGCCAGTCGCAACCATCGTCGCACTGGAGGTTGCCGTCGCCAGCCAGTCGACGTGGGACGGCCGGGAGACACTAGTTCCAGCGCGTCAGGAAAGCCGGACCGGCGGCTATGAGAATATCCTGCAGCGGCCGCTGTTCTCCAGAAATCGTCAGAGCCTACCGACCACGCCATCTCCGGCGGCCACCGAGGTGGTGGCGCCGATCCGGACCATGCTTGACCCCGGCGTCGCGCTCAGAGGCGTCTTCATGAATGGCGAGCGAGCCAAAGCGTTCCTGACCTCATCGGATAACCCGGTGGGGATTTGGGTCGCATTGAATGAGCAATGGTCGGGTTGGCGGCTCTCCGAGGTCAAGCCGAACGAGATTGTGCTCGAGGCCGACGGTGAACGGCAGACTCTACCGCTGACCGTTCTGAAATGATCACGGAGCTGCGTAAAACGGCGAGGCGTACCGGCCATTACCTGACGCGCGCTTTGGTCTGCCGCGAGCCCTACCGAGACCAGGTTCTTGTCGTCTGGCTCCTGGTCTTTGGATTGTTCTGGATGGTCCTGAGCGGCCAAGTCGACCAGAACTGGACCGCATATTTCGTGCTGAGCGTTGCGCTCGCCATCCTCCTGGCGGCCATCTGCGCAATTGACGCCCGTTTTGGCATCATCCCGGACAAGCTTGTCGGCGCGACGGCTGCAAGCGGCTTGGCGGCGGTGTGGCTCCTGGATCCCGACGAGGTCATATACCGCCTCGGGGAAGTCGTCATCGTGGCGATTGCGATTGCCGCTTTTTGTTCGATCTATCGTTGGGTTCGCGGCTATGATGGGCTTGGCCTTGGTGACGTGAAATTTCTTGCTGCCGCTACATTTTGGATCGGCTTTCGCTCGCTTCCAGCATTGCTTTTGATCGCAGTCGTCTCGGCTCTCGCCAGTGCCTTTCTGCTCAAGTCGGCGCGCTATGAGGTCGATGGCCGGCATGCCATTCCGTTCGGCCCTCATCTCGCTGTTGGGCTTTGGTTGGCGTGGGTGTTCGATCCGATGAGCCTCGCGTTGGGATAGGCGTGCAATCGTTGGATGCGCGCTTGAGTTTCACGCTTCCTTCTTGGTCGCCAAAACGAACTGGACGAGCCTGACCGCGGCAATGCCCGCGCAGCCTGCGACGATCTTCTCGGACGCATCGAACAAGGTGCCGTGGCGATCGGGGGTCAGTGTCTGAAGCAACTCGAAGATGATGGCGCTTCCGATCACGATCACGCAAACCATGCGTGTGCGCCGAGGGTAGGCCAGTGCGAAGAGGCTACCGAGTGTCAGGAAGGCGACGGCGTGCTCCAAATGCGCCCAGGTCGAGATATTCACCCCAAAAAGGAATGGTTTGATCCTGCTGTAGATCGAATAGATGAATTGTACTTTGGTCAGCGTGGCATAACCGATCAGGGAAATTGCGGCCCAGGCGGCAATTGCAAGCGCGGTTGTGACAATCGATCTGTTCATTCCTCGCTTATGCAGGGCAAAGCGCGAAGCGTCCATAGTTTTCGCGGTGAGATCCTCTCCGAGGGGCTGTGCTCCTTTGCGTTAACCGGCCTTTCTCGGTCTCGGCGCGCTCGAAAGCTTAACCACGTCTCGGGCGAGCAGTACTCGCCTCGGCCGAGAGTAGGATAGACTGGTCATCGTCGCACTAAAGGGGAGGGCGAACGGAGCGAGGATATCGATGAAAGCCACGACGTTTACCGTAGCGACTGTCGCGATTGTGGCGATACTCGCTCCTTCCATTGTCGAAGCGGGCGACGGAGCGAGACTCTATCGCAAACCTCATTGGCGCAGCGCTTACGGATACGATGCACGCCTCGCGCGGATTGCGCCTCCTGTGGTGACCGTCGTGACGCCAGACCTCTCCTACCCGGTCGCACGTTACGTCTCCAACAGGCTGGATGACGGTTACGACTATCCATTCGGGTACGGCGAATACGCGATTTATGGGAGGTGGGCGCGCGATAGCTATGGCCGCCCGGACGTGACGCGATGTCGTCTGATTTGGTTCGACGGTCCGCGCTTGCGCAGCCTCAATCGCTGCAATTGATATCAGGTCTCTGCGCTGAAGGGTTGGGATCGATCCTACGCGCTTTAGCTGTTCCAGGAGAGCCCGTCACCGGTATCGGTCAAGGGCGTGCCTGAACATCAACCTCACTTGCCGTTCACACGCGTCCGTTTGTTGCCGCTCCGCCTGGGCCTCTTCGTTGCCGAGGTCGAGCTCTCCTTCCGCACGGCCTTACGAAGCGCGAGAACTTCCGCATAGCGCAAGCACAATGATTTCTCGATCGGGTCGAGTGTAACGCTCTTGGATACGTTGATGCGCTGCAAGTCGAGTTCTCCTGCAAACATTTAACGAACTTCTGTTTTTTCGATCTATGGTGCAGACCTATAGGTGCGGCCGGATTTCGATACAAATGAACTCGCCGGTTAAGCTTGATGGCCGATTCGATTCCCCCATGTGTGCCATTAACTTGCCGAAAAGCTTAACGCCTGGCTTTCGTGTGGCCGCGCATTCTCGCCGGTTTGCTACCCCCATATTCAGGCTGGCTCGAAGTTACCGGTTCCATTAACTCGATGAACACGAGGCGGGATGAGGATACCCCGAAATGCAAGGCTACTTGTTTGGGGGCATCATGACCGTCGACACGAACAAATCTTCGGCGCCGCAGCGCATCAGGAAGCTTCGTCATGGCAGGCGCCGGTCAGGGGCGGCCGGGTATACGTTGCTCGAGCTGCTCGTCGTGATGGGCATCCTCGCCGCGCTTACCGCCATGGCGACGCCGCAAGTGATGGGCTATTTCGGAAAGGCGAAGACGCAATCCGCTCAGCTTCAGATCGAGAACATCAACACAGCGCTCGAGATGTACTACGTGGAGAATGGCTCCTATCCGAGCTCGGGCGCAGGACTGAGGGCATTGGTTGAAGCGACGCCGGAAGCGCCTCGCTGGAACGGCCCCTATTTGAAGAACGCCAAGACTTTGCTCGATCCGTGGGGCCGCCCCTATCAGTACTCCGTCTCGGAGCAGGGCGAATACAATGTCTACTCGCTCGGGCCGACGGGTAAGGGGACCAGGAAGCCTGCCTCCGCAGCGAGCGCGAGCCGTGCCTGGGCAGATAATGGGTGATACGATGGAGCTGGACCAACGCGCCTGCGTTCGCTGAAACCGGAGTCGGCGCAGAAACTTCAGATAGCTGGCGCTCAACGGAAGCGTGGTTGGTTGGAAAATTGCGAAACGAGGTGCAGGCGAATTGGAGTCGGGCTGGCGGTTACCCTGCCTGGTTCATCAGCCCCGATAGTCTCTATTTTTACTCCCGACTGAATTGACGGCGGCGGCGCGGCCGCTAAAGTTGGCTTTTTTTACATGAGATAACACCCATGCCCTTTTCGCGTTCTGGTGGTGTGCGCCTCAAGCCAAAGCTGACCCTCAGGTCTCTTTCCGAACTTTCGAGACTGCGATCGCCAGCGAGCGACGGGAATGTGGCTGACCGGAACGGGTCCGATCGTGCGGTCTTGGCCCAGAGAGTTGTCTGTGCGATGCGAAGGGGCGACGACAAGGAGCCTCGCGGTGGGCAGGACTAATCTGCCCTCATGCCGGTGTTAGGCGTCCGATTTTGCAGCCGCTAACAGTTGGACCAGACGTTGTCGACTGCTCGAGCCAAGCCATCGCTTCGCAAGAGTGAATGTTAACATTGGCCCGCCATCGGAAACCGGGCTTCGTGGGCGGCCTATTTGGCGTGTTTCAGATGATCGTGTTGCTGAGCTGCGATGGCATCGGCTCGCGCTTGTTCTAGTTCGACCTCCCGCCTCAGCCTGAGCACTTCTTCGCGCATGCGACTGAGCGCCGAGTTTGGCGACCGACTTGCTGAAGGCGTGGATTGCTTCTTGCCCATAAGGGAAGCAATAGTGAGACTCGCAGAGTGAGCAACAGAACTCGGAATTTAACCTAACCGATCAACCTTACCGAGTAGATCTGATCAACTCGGCGACCACCCTGTTCGGCGGGACGGGAGACCGCATGTGGCATGAGACCACGCTTTAGCTCGACCGTCGCGGCACCGCTGGGCGAGCGGCGCTTTCTCGACTGACGTGTTCCAACCGTTCGGCTAAGCTCGGATGGTGTATTGGGCTCTCGCGCTCGTAACGCTCGCTTGCAATCCCGGAGATCGATTGATCGATCTCAGTGGCAAGATCCCTCGTGCCGTCAAGACGATCGATTTGCTCATTTCGGTCGAACCCTTCTACACCCGGCTTTACGTCTACCAGCCGGGGTTTCCCGACAGCACCCAGAGCTGCTGCCGCAACCTGCCCAGCTCCATCCTCAAGCTCAACGTCATCAACGGACGATTCTGCGTCAGGCAGAGCCAGCCGCAGATGAAATGGAAGTTGCAGATCATCGGTCGGCCTGACGACGTGGTGTGACCCTCGATCTTTAGCCAAGCCGATCATCAATCAAATCTCTGCAGCGGGAACTAACAGGCCAAAACTGGAAAAACGTTAAGCTGAGATCTCCTTGGTCTCGCTCCAAAGTCCAAAAACGTGGTTCTTAGTCGAGTTTTTCATACCTGGTCGGGAACCATTGCTCTTCGGACGGGAAGCGAGAATGTGTGGAGAATGTTCGGCCTCATGGACTTCAGTCAGTCGCTTAACGACATCGGTCTGCCTTCGTCTACCTTAGCTCCTCGTACCGTTCCAGCGTCCTTTGGCCAACCTTCTTCTTTCTGCGGCCTGGTGCGCCGGCGGCGATCCATCGATCGATTCATTGTCCCAGCGTCAGCTTACTGGGATCAACATGGTCGCCAGTGTCGCCTGATGTTTGCGACTCCGCCCCCTGGTCGCTCCCGCGCATGTCCTACACGGGATATCGCGCGACGCGCCGCGCGAAGCCTGACCCCGACGGAAGCCGATCAGCGGGTAAAAGAGAGGCCAATCCGTGATGGAGCTTGCGACGCTCAGCGCCCACTGCATGCCTTTGGTTGGATCATCGAGAGACAGCCGTTTCGCTCAGCCCACTTTTCGATTGCTTTCGATATCAGCGGACCAAGTCCGATCGCAGCGAGCAACCAGACGGCCGCCTTTTGTAGGAACGACCGCATTAGACTCCCCCTCGACGGACAAGCGGCACAATTGAGGTTGCTTGCGCTTAACTGTGTAAAGCCTGGGTCTCTCGATCTACCAATCAATCCGATCGGCCCGGAGCCGCCGGCGATCGATTTCCTCGCGCAGGACGTCGGCTCGCTGCTTTGCGGTGGTGCCTAGGAGACGGTGAGGGCCGCCATATAGGCGATCTGCGGTGACTTGTTCGCGGATGTTGCCGTAAAGGCGGAGGACGTGTTCGTCGCTCAGGTCCTCTATACTCATGACGCAATAGCCTTTGATCTGGAAAGGCGCCAGCTTTCCGCAACCTGCGCGTGAGGTCAATGGGCGTCGGGCAGATCCCACGACAAAAGTGAGCTAGGCAGCCGCCCTTAATATCGGAATTTCGAAATTTCTTAGAAATGTGCCGCAAACAGTCTGTTGCCCCTGGACATAGGGCGGGTCAGTTTTAACCGCTCGCCCGATGTGCTCCCTGACCTGTCCCGTGATTTGATAGTCGAGACCGAATAGCGTCGCAAAAATATTGCGATGCTTGTATTCGGAGTCGACCGTAAGAGCTTCCATGTTTTGCTCGTGGAAGCCAAACCCCAAGATTACAATGACGTGCGCGTCCAATATCGCCTTCTTGATTGCATCGTCCACGTCCTGTGCGAGCTGTTCCGTCAAGGTCAATATGCGATCGGCGGCCGATATCGGGTTGGTGCTGTAATCACCGAATGCTAATTCACCCCAGAGGGATCCTAGAGCGCCATAAGGGCGGATCATTCTCAGCGAACGCACGACGGTCCGAGCATCGTCTCTACTGACTGCGCCGCGTTGGTGGAATGCGTGAAATAAATACTGCTCCACACAACGATCGTAATTGAAGTTGATGATCGTGACGTTTTGGAAGGTCTTAAGCAGGTCCTCTCGCTTCAGGTTCCGCTTAGCCATCGCGAAGAATTGGTGAAGCCACGTCTGATCGAACTTGGCGAACTCGGTCGGGTCGTTTGCGAGCGAAAGAACACTTGAATGTTCCGCTCCGAGTATCGATCGAGCGATTCCGATTTGTTCCAAGCTTTACCGCTAGCGGATTTCCGGAAAGCCAATTCAGGGCGTCGTCGACAGATGGGCTCGAAAGTAGGGTGGAATGCAGTTCGTTTGCCGCCGCGATGTAGTCGTCGCGCTGCTCAGTTATGTAGTGCTCAAAGAGGTAAGTGAGAAGATTTCCCTCGTTGGCCAGCGCTGGATGCAGCGAGATCGCGATTGACTTCGCAAGCGCTGGCCCTAGTGGGAGCCCACACTCCACGCTTGCTCCCGCACCCAGCACGAACACGGTTGGTTTGTGGAACATCCGAAGGCTCCTAGCCGCTTCAAGGGCATAGCATTTCGCAGCTTTTGCGTGAGAACAATCCAGCCAGCGCGCGCTCCACAAACAAAAAGACCGTCCAGAGGCGGGTCTTCCTGCTGTTCTGATGGGGAGGCTATCAGGCCGCGGAAAGGACGTTGCGGCGGCGATACGTCATGAGGCCAACGCTGGCAAAGCCGAGAATCAGCATCGCCCAGGTTGAGGGCTCGGGGACGGCACTCATTTGATAAACGGCATTGATTTCGAACGAATAAATTATCTGTCCGGAAATGTATTGAGCTTGGTCCCATTCACCGGTCGGACTGTAAGCGTCGATTTCTCGATAAGACATGTTTCGAAAATCAAAACCGGCGAGGTCATAGGACGCGGGAAGAGCTAGGGAGCTGAGTGCAGTCGCAGTGTTATCGACCAGATTCAGTTGAAAGTCGGTTTCAAGTGCATGCGTCTGTGCTGCTGTGGCGTACGTCGTCGACCCGAAGACATCTACACGATCCTGCCCGGATGAGCCGTTGGAGATTCTTACGATGTTCCCTCCCGATACCGTACTTGACGGAAAGTAGATCGTGAGGCCGCCGGTCGAATAGTCCAGAGCGTTTGGAAAATACGAAACCGACGCGGCACCGGTGTTATAGCTAAACTGGCCATGCACAGTCTGCCCGACTTGGGTGCCTGCTCCCGCGTTGGCTAAGAAGGTGAGGTCTCCATCGAGCTCGATCGCGGTAATGGTTGCGTCGTAACCAAAGGTCAAAGTGGTTGCGCTTGCCGCCGAACGCGGAGGGATTGACAGCGCAGCTCCTAGAAGCAGCGCAAGCGAAAAATGAGATTTTCCCAACAACATCGAATTCCCCATTTAAAATTAAAATAAACCACGGTTCCTGTATTTGGTCAATTTGATGATCCAGATGGCTTTTGCCCGGTCTTCGGATGCTCAACCGGAAGTATCGAGATATTGACGCCTTGAATGCATAATCTTCGGAAAGGCGGAAACGTTGTCCTATCCGCTTCGTCGAAAGCCACGCGAACCAGATTTGGAGCCCCTACTGTTAGAAGTGAGAGTACGACGTTCGGAATAAGGACCGACGTTGGGAGGCTCGAATCCCCGCTTTTGTTTCCGATTGATCGGCTCGTTCATCTGCACGTTACTCCGCAGATTCGACCCGCATTATATCGTTCACTATTTGTTCCGTTTAGGCAATTGCGCAATTCGCGATGCGAACTCACTGGTTAATCGCTTTTGGTGAGTAGGAACCGCCAAGTGTTGAAAATATTGGCTTTTTGGCCTTGACTGCCGGAAGGGTGACCGGATGATCGCCGCAAGAGTTTTCTCGGGGTTCATCAGTTCTGCCCGAGCCCAGGCGAGCGCTGCGGCGATGGTTCCGATACGTTAACTCTGATGTCCCGGTTTTAATTCGAACACGTCGGGCGGCCGTCATTGCGCCGGGGACTGTTCATGCTGTGACCTTCACCGCGGCCGGTAAGATCGCTCTCGTCGCGGCGTCTTGGCGCAAGTTAACTCTCACGTTTGCCCCTCCCGCCCAGCCCCCGCCGCTCTTTGAAGCGGTGCGCGTACAACGCTCGCAAGCGGCGAATGGTTTGGTGATCTAGTCCTTGCGGAAGTATAGTTGCGTCGATTTCCCGTCCCGCTTCATTGCGTGCTTTGCCATACGTTTTGCGGCTCGCCCCAAATCTGCCATGACGAAAACTGGCGGCCGTTGGATGGGGCGGAAGCCGTTGCGCTCCGCTATCGACTTAAGCGTCGTGTGTGTGAAGCAGTTGATGTGCTCAAGAGGGTCAGCCAAACGATGATCGCGAGCCGTCAAAATGTCAGTGAGGCCGGCGCAATCTGGTGTTTCTAGTACAAGGATGGCGCCAGGGGCGGCGAGTTCAGCTAGATTCGCCAAGACGGAATTTGGACTGTCGAGATGCTCCATCACCTCGAACAACGTGATGGCGTGAAATTTACCGGCAACATCATCGAGCGAGCTCTTGATATCCACGGCTGCTTTTGAGCGACGCCCTACCGAGCGATCGACGCCGATAGCTTCGAAGCCGAAATGAGTACATGCTTCGATGAAGGAACCAAAGCCGCAGCCAAAATCGAGAAGGCGAACGGCTTCTTGTCCGCGAATGGACCGGGTGACAGCTTCTATCCTGAGGATGTGTTCGACGTGTGCGGTTGCCGAAGAGAAGGTGCGGGGAAACGCCGGTCCAAGGCGACGCTCAAACTCGACGATGGCGTCGGCGCTCATCCAGCGGCTAAAGCGCCGCTCGTTCCACTCTTCATTGAGTATCCGCCGATGGAATATCTGGGCGCAATCGGAGCATTTCGCGAGAGACCACGTTGCTGATTGCAAGTGAGGCAAGGGATCTTCACCCCACGGGTCAGCGGCTAAAAAGCCGTGCAGCGGTTCGTCGGTATACCGACCGTTCGATAGTTCCGAGAAATTGGTCGATCCGCAATTGATGCAACGCTGCCGATCGATGAAAAAGGCCTGGGGAACATGAGTCGGCATTTTCGTCTCCGAAAGGGTTAGCACTACCCCACGTTGCCCCACCTGCCTAGCCCTTGACAGGCGGGAAGTTCACTCCCCCAGGGGGATCGGCCATTTGTCGGGGAACGTCGGGTCGCTCTTCGCCCGCGCTTCCTCTCATTTAACCTCGCGGCGCAGGTATCCGATTTGCGAGAATGCCCGGTTTGCCCGGGCTATGCAGTCAGCCTGGTTCGGCCGTACGACACGACGTCGAAGCGATTGAGGCCGAGCTCGATGGAAGGAGCAGTCCAATGGTAACCATTACGGAGCAGGTGCCGGCCGGACGACTGGAGCTCGGCACGACGGTGACGATCGTGGCGCCGTCGGCGGCGTCATTCGTCTGGCCGAACGTAGCCGAAGGTGCGCAAGCTCGAAGCATTGATCTATCGGCTTCGTCCCGATCTCGACACTGATCGCGATTTTCAGAGCATGAACCACACGCGCGAACCATCGCGAAACTACGTCGGCCTGAACCTAAATAGACAAGGCGGCCAAAAGTCGGAGCGACTCGGCAGACACTTCAAAGATCTTCAATCGAACGACTTGCTGATGTTGGACAGCATCGTCGTTGGGGCTCGAAAATAGCGGCCGCTGTTGTATTGCTCGTCCGCGAAATGAAGAGCGAGGAGAGCAACAAGGGTAGCGATTGAAACTCTCAAAGCAGCCTATTGGCTGCCCCTTAAGTCGCGGTTAAAATGATCGCACGCGGAAGGTCTGTAAGCTTGATGCATCGCCGCAAATCGGGGACGCATGGCGTCGGGGGCATGAGCAACAAGCGCGACCAGGACGAACTCGCCGAGTACTATCTCCACGCCGCCGGCGTCGCGGCGATGTGGATCGATGAGGCCGGACATATCGGCGCCGTCGACGTCGCAACGGTCGACGAACAACCCGGCCGGATCATCTACTGCTGCCTCCGCGGCGAACACTTCCGCCTCAGCTATCACCTGTACAATGGAAGTAATCGGTCCAGGCCTCGACCGAAGCGATCGCGCGCACGCTCGAGGAGATGGCCGCATGATGGCCATCGGCCTCGCGAAGCACATCACCGCCGTCGATCGAGCCCGTGCCGCCGTCGCGGCGGTCGACCATGCCCTCGAGAAGATGTCCGCCAGCGGCGGGATGCGCGAGCGGAATGCCGCGTTCAAGGAGGCGCGGAGCGTCGAGCCAGCGCTGCTACGCGACATTTATCGAAGCGAAAAAGGCTGCCATGATCGAGGAAGCCGCCAGGCACGCGAACGCGTAGTCTATCCGAAATGTGGCTGTCTGAGGCGAGGTGCAACATGGCGCAGAAAACCTCACGGATCGAAACTGTCACGGTCGAGGGTCCGTCGACCTTGCGCATCCGATGGCGCGGCGGGCGGGCGACGGACACCATCAATCTCGCCGGAAGGATTGCCAGCGGTGGCGATACCCTTGCGCCCCTGAGGGAGCCCACGATGTTCGCCCGCGCGCATGTCGCATCTCACAGCGCGGCCGTTGCCTGGGACGATGATGACCTCTCGATCAACGCTATGCATCTCAAGGTGCTGGCCAACGAGTAGCGGTCCGCGCACCTGATCCGGCGTCGTGCGGGGCGGGTCATGGCCGCTTCGTTCTGGATGGTGCTGGCAGGGTGACGGTTCGCAGTCCGAATTGCTGGTTAGGACAGGGCGTCGTCACAATGAACGGACCATTCCAAGTTGCACGGTGCCCCACGACATGCCTTCTCCCAGAAGAGCTAGAGGTCCTGAGACCCGAACCTTTGTTGTTACGTTGTTACTGGGGAGAGCCAGGAGCATTACGTCGTCCTCCGACGGATCATTATTGCCGATATTGGGCCGCGATCGGCGATCGAGTGGCTGATGGCGTTTGACGTGGCGGAACTATCTTGGGAAATCCGTAGCTATCGGTCCCTGCGCCATAAACTTCTTGAGGTCTTTCGGCACCGAGCTGTTGACACGGCACTTAGCCAAATTTGGCATCGCCGAACCTGCGAAAAAGGCAGCGAAAGCGCATCTTGCAAAGAACATCTTGGATTGGCGGCTAGATTCCGAGGCTACCGCTGAATCCGATCGTCGTCCCTTGTCCTGCGGGTTCGATCCAAGCGCGATTAGCGTGGAGGTCTATGTACACGTTCGCGAACAGCACGTCTTCTTTGAAGGGCTGATCAACTCGGCCTCGCTCCATTGATTAAATCTGCTGCGTGAAATCGCTCGTGGTCGCCTTGCGAAGGGAAGCGAACCTTACGCGATGACGCATGTTGAATACGGCAGGAGCTCCTCATTCTGCTGGTGCTACGTTTGTTGCCGGCACTCGCGATCGCCGCAGCCGGTCAATCAAAAGGTAAATCACGGGCGTGGTGTAGAGGGTCAGGACCTGCGAGACGAACAGGCCGCCGATGATGGTGATGCCGAGCGGGCGCCGCAGCTCTGTGCCCGGCCCGGTCGCGACCACCAGCGGAATGCCGGCGAATAGCGCCGCCATGGTCGTCATCAGGATCGGGCGGAAGCGCGCCTGGCAGGCCTCGAAGATCGCTTCCGCCGAGGACAGGCCGCGCTGGCGCTCGGCATCGAGCGCGAAGTCGACCATCATGATGCCGTTCTTCTTGACGATGCCGATCAAGAGGATGATGCCGACAAAGGCGATCACCGTCAGCGGTGTGTTGGTGATCTGGAGCGCGAGCAGCGCGCCCAGGCCGGCCGATGGCAGCGTCGAGATGATCGTGAGCGGTTGGGCCAGGCTCTCATAGAGCACGCCGAGCACGATATACATCGCCACCAGCGCGCCGAGGATCAGGAGTGGTTGACGCCCGCTGGTCCTGGCGAAATCGCCGGCATTGCCATCGAAGCTGCCGCGGATGCCTTCCGGCATGTGCAGCTCGTCGACCGCGCGCTGGATGTTTTGGGTTGCAGCCTGAAGCGGCACGTCGGGCAGCAGATTGAACGATACCGTGGTCGAAGGCACCGATTGCGAATGATAGACCGCGAGTGCGGCGAGCCCACGTGTCGCGTGCACCACGGCCGACAGCGGCACCTGGGTATTGTTCGCTCCGCGGACAAAGACGCGATCGAGATTAGACGGATCGACCTGGAATTTCGGATCGATCTCCAGCACGATCATGTACTGGTTGCGCTGGGTGTAGATGATCGAGATCTGCCGCTGCGAAAAGGCGTTGTTCAGCGCGTTGTCCAATGTCCTGGACGCGGACCCCGAGGATCGAGGCCTTCTGGCGGTCGATCGCGAGCGTCAGCTGCAATCCGTTCGGATCGCGGTCGCTGGAGACGTCGGTGATGCCCTCAACGGTCTCCATGCGCTGGGCCACGATCGGCGCCCATTTCTGCAGCAGGCCGAGATCGGCGCTGGTGAGCGTATATTGGTAGTTGGAGTCGCTCTGCCGTCCACCGGCGCGAACGTCCTGGGCGGCGAACATGAACAGGCGAATACCCGCGACCGGATAGAGCGCGCTGCGCAACCGGTCGATCACGATTTCGGTCGAGACAAATCCGCGCTGGTCCGGCGGTTTCAAGTTGATGAACATGGTGCCGCGGTTTGCGCCTTGACCTCCGGGACCTCCGCCGCTTCCGACAACCGAGCCGAGCCCGGCCACCGCCGGATCTGCGAGAACGATATCGGCGAGCTGTTGCTGTAGGCCCAGCATCGATTGGAAGGAGGTGTCGGCGGAGGCGCGCGTTGCGCCGATCACAAAGCCGGAATCGTCCGTCGGGAAATAGCCCTTGGGCACCTTGATGTAGAGCGTGACCGTGAGGCCGATGGTCGCGAAGAACACCAGCAGCGTCAGCAACGGGAATTCGAGCGCCGCGCGCAAGCTGCGGGCATAGAAGGCGACGATGCGCGACAGGGAGCCTTCGATGAGGCGGTCGAACAGCGTTGCGGAGGTGGACGTGGTCTGCCGGATGTAATGGGCGCAGATCATCGGCGTGACCGTCAGCGACACCAGCGTCGAGACCAGGATTGCGAAGGTCAGCGTCAGCGAGAACTCGCGCAGCAGGCGGCCGACGATGCCGTCCATGAAGATCAGGGGCGTGAAGGCGGCGATCAGCGACAGGCTGATCGAGACCACGGTAAAGCCGATCTGCCGCGCGCCCTCCTGCGCCGCCTGGAACGGCTGCATGCCGCGCTCAAGATTGCGGTACATGTTCTCGATCATGACGATCGCATCGTCGACTACGAATCCGACCGAGATGGCGAGCGCCATCAGCGACAGATTGTCGATCGAGAAGCCAGCGATCCACATGCCCGCGCAGGTCCCGGCCAGGGCCAGCGGCACCGAGATGCCGGCGGCGATCGTCGGCGTGAGCCGGCGCAGGAATACGAACACGACGATCATGACGAGGAACGCCGTTGCCAACAACGTCCACTGCATGTCGGTCACGCTGGCGCGGATGGTGCCGGTGCGGTCGACCAGAGTGGAGATGTCAACGCCGGCAGGGATCCACTGCTTCAGGGCGGGGATCAGCGCTTTCACGCCGTCGACCGTGTCGATGACGTTGGCATCGCCTTGTTTCCTGATCTCGATCAGCACTGCGGGCTGCTTGTTGAACCAGGCGACCGAACGTACGTTCTTCACGGAATCTTCGATGTCGGCGACGTCGGAGAGCCGCACGAAATTGCCGTTGGAGCTCTTGACGAGGATGTCGCGGAACTCCTTCGCCGAGCGCATCTGGCGGTTGAGCGAAAGCGTCTCGCTCTGGCGCTCGCCGTTGAAGATGCCGACGGGACCGAGCGGATTGGCGTTGATGATGGCGGTCCGCACGTCGTCGGTCGCGATTCCCGCATTCGACAGCGCGACGGGGTTGAGCTGAATGCGCACCGCCGGCTGATCGGCCCCGCTGACCGTGACATTGCCGACGCCCGGCACCTGCGCGATGCGCTGCAGCAGCACGGTGTCCGCGACGTCGTAGAGGGCGGCCGTCGAGAGTGTCCTGGATGTGAGGGCGAGGACGTAGACGGGAGCGCCGGACGTATTCGCCTTGCCAAAGCGCGGAAGCGAGGGCAGGTCGGCTGGCAGGTCGGGCAGCGCGGCGTTGATTGCGGCCTGGACGTCCCTGGCGGCGCGATCGAGGCTGCGGCCGATGTCGAATTGCAGGAGGACGCTGCTCAAGCCGAGTGTGCTGGTCGAGGTGATCTGGTTGACACCGGAGATTTCGCCGAGCCGCCGCTCGAGCGGCGCGGCCACGGTGCTGGCCATGATCGAGGGATCTGCGCCCGGGCGAAACGCGTAGACGAAGATGGTCGGGAAATCGACGTTCGGAACGGAGGCGACCGGCAAGAACCGGTAGGCCACGATACCGAGGAGCAGCAGCCCGACCGAGAGCAGCGTCGTGCCGACTGGCCTGCGGATGAAGGGCTGTGAGATCGACAGCATACAGTTCCTGTCGGCTCCTTGGGCGGTCCTGCAGAGCCAACCTCATCTATTAAGGCAAGTGGATCAAATCTGCGCTGACGTCCCCAAGGCGCCAATTTCGGCACTTCGTTACGGACTAATCGTGAAAGCAGGTTCCTTACCACTAGTGCAGCTGTGCTTACTCGAGGCGGATACCACCGAAATACCCTTAGCAGATATACATCGTTGATATCTATCCTTGGTTGCGATTAAGCGGCTAGTAGGATGGTAGGTGGTTAAGCTATCATCAGGAACGCTTCCGATAGGGTTGCTCCGTCGCAAGCTCAACCGCGTCAGAGACTAACTGAAATCTAGCTACCAAAACAATCTTGATGAAATGGCCGAATATGCGAAGAAGGAAGCGCGAAGAATATAGCAAAGTGTGTTTGGATCGGTAGCTCAGTTCGATCGCTTCAGCCGAGATCGGCCGCCGTCTGCTGGCGTATGTCCCTGGTCGAGCCTTGATTAATTTTTGAGTCCATGCATGAGCTTGACGCTTAAGTTGACAAGGCACTTGGCGCGAATCTGCGGTTTCCCGGCGCAGCCGAAAAGCCGAAGATCTCCTGTCGGACCCACTGGCCGGCCAAAAGTGCTCGTCCTCGGCATATACATGGCTCAGAAGAGCAATTACGTGGAGCACCTGGTTAAAGTGTTTGGAAGGGCGCGCTGCGTATCCATCGAGCAGCGCTGGGTCTCCGTGATGGGGGGGCCTCCAAGTGAGGAGGTCCGTCTTGTGACCGCCGAGACACTTAAGGCTCTCAGGCCAAAATGGCAAATCATCAATGAACTAATAACGCCTGATGACTTGGTGAATTTTGACTACTTTCTTTTTTCTGATGATGATGTGCTGGTAGCAGATGATTTCACCGACAGTTTTTTTGCCGTACAGCAGCAGCTGGGTTTTGCTTTGGCTCAGCCGGCTAGAACTTGGCGGAGCTTCACGGACCACGAAATCGTTAGGCGTCGACCACTCTTGCGAGCGCGACAGACGAATTTTGTTGAGGGCGGGCCTGTGGTTTCCTTCCGGCGCGATCTTCTGTCGCTGGTTCATCCCTTTAGTCTTGAGAGTCCCATGGGGTGGGGATATGATTTGACGTGGCCAATCATCGCCCGAAGCAGGGATCTACGGATCGGCATAATCGATTGCGTGCCGGTCGATCATAGTTTGCGTCCGCGCGGTGCCCTCTACCATGATCAGGAGCAGCTTGCGCTGATGTCCGCCTACTTGGCGCATCGCCCACACGTTGGTCCGGGAGAAGTGCGAGCAGTTATTCGACGATTCTGGTAGGAACCAAATATGCGTAAGAAGGATCGCTCCAACTGCAGTTGGACGAAAGCCCAGTGGTCGGACAATACGAATGATGGAATCACAGTCAAGCAAGCGTGTCTCGAAGCCCAAAGGCTTTCGCAGGCAGCTTTAGATCGAGCCTAGACGTATCTTTTGGTAGCATCGATCTAGTATTGCCTGCCACCATCGCCTGTTTTCCCAATCGTCTCAACCCCATGGCACGACGCGCTCCAGCGCGAGTTGGTCGTGATTTAGACTTCTCCGTGCCGAGTGCACCTACGGAAAGATCAGATGCGCGTACTTGTGCTGGCGGATGACTGCAATCCAGATTGGCCGTCGTTGCCTGTAGTTGGTTACAAGGCTGCCAAGGCTCTTGCCGAGAGGGCGCAAGTTGTTGTCGCTACGCATGTGAGAAACAGAGAGAATATCGAGCGGGCCGGATTCGGAGCGGTCACGGTTGAGTTCATTGACAATGAATATGTTGCGGCTCCTCTCTACAAGCTCGCGACCCTCGTTCGCGGTGGTAATGCCGTGGGTTGGACCACCAACATTGCAATGGCTTATCCGGCCTATATTGCGTTTGAGTGGGAAGTCTGGAAGCGTTTTAAGGCTGATTTCAAAGCTAGGCGTTTCGATGTAGTCCACCGGCTGACGCCGATGTCGCCAACGCTTCCGAGCCCGCTGGCCTCTTGGTTAAAGCCCTACGGAATTCCTTTTGTCCTGGGGCCCCTCAATGGCGGTTTGAAATGGCCGGCCGAATTCCGTTCGGAGCTAGCGCGCGAGCGCGAATGGCTCTCATATGTTCGAGGCGCCTATCGATATCTGCCCTATCGCAGGTCCACCTATCGAGATAGCTCTGCAATACTTGCTGCCTTTAATCACACGGCCAGCGATATCGGCGACGGCTTTCAAGCCCGCATGATCAATTTTCCCGAAGTTGGTATTGATCCCAGCGTTTTTGTCGAGTCCGCCGCAAAGCGGCAGACAGGACAAAAGATATTTCTCTTTGTTGGTCGGTTGGTACCTTACAAGCTCCCGCAATTGGCGGTTGAGGCCTTTGGGATGCACCCGGCGCTGCAACAACATCGGATGATCGTGGTGGGCGATGGACCGGAGCGGCCAGAGCTGGAGCGGCTGATCATGCAGAATGGCTGGTCCGGTCGGATCGAGCTCGTGGGCTGGAAGACACAGAGTGAGGTTGCGAAGTTCATGCGTCTCGCCGATGTTTTCGTGCAGCCGTCGATCCGCGAACTTGGCGCTGGCGTGGTGATCGAAGCAATGGCTTGCGGGTTGCCCTGCGTCGTTACGGATTACGGCGGCCCAGCAACGTTGATCGATGTGGACCGCGGCATCAAGCTGCCTGTCGGGCCATATGATCAACTGAGGGCCGGGTTCGGCGAGGCATTGGCCCGCCTCGCGGTGGATAACGATTTGATAGCCCGCTTGGGCGCAGCTGCCAGGGAGCATGCTCAAGCCTATTACACTTGGGACCGCAAAGCGGACAGCTTGCTCCGGATCTACGATTGGGTACGAACGGGAGGGCCCAAGCCCAGTTTCTTTTGGAGCAGGTCGCCACGAAATCTTAACAACGAGTAGGTAGCTCGAGGCTCCGGGACTGACGAAAATGGCGTAAAGATTATTTGGGTTAACGGACTTTTGCATAACGGAAGTAAATTTCGCAAGGATTGATGGTTCATCATTGTTCCAAGATAACCAAACACCATTGTCGTGTTTTTCCGGGGTTCCGAATTAACTCCAATGCAGGCAATGCGAGGTTCCATTGGAGGGAGGCAAGCCAACAAAAAGGACCCGGTTCATGCGCCGCTTGATCGATCGTAGAACATTTCTCCAATCGACCGGCCTGACGGCCATTTCCTCGCTTGTGCCCGATCGCATGGGTTGGGCGGCTCCGACGACATTGCAGGCGAAGCCAGCGGCGAGTGCGATCAGCACCGCCGCAGCGAAGTTCAACGGCGGCCTTAGCCAAGTCGGCGTCAATGCGCTTCAATGGGGGGGCGCATATCCGTTTATCAATCTCTTGAAGACCGCGCAAACGTGGTCGCTGAATGATGGAACAGGCGCTCCGGATCCTAATACGCTTGATAGCGACGGCTACCCAACCAAGATCACCAATGGCGGAGTTTATACCGTATTCTTTGTTCCCTCCCAAGCGTCGCGCCCGGGCAATTACGTCATTACTTGGAGTGGGAACGGTATTTTGTCTCTTGGGATGAACAACACCAAGGTGTCGGGGAGCCTGACGAGCACCGGCGGGTCGGGGAGGTATGTTTTCTCGACGACAGACAGTAGGTTCGTCCTTCGAATTTCTGCTTTGGGATCGCCGTACATCACAAACGTGCAGGTATTTCACGCCTCGGATGAGGCTGCGCTTAATGCTGGTCAAGTATTCGGCGTAAAGTTCAAGGAGCGCTTGCTTGAGGCAAAATTTGGCGTCATTCGCTTTCTAGGATGGCAGAATGGTAACACCACAAATGTAACGACTTGGGCTACTCGCAAGCCTCTCACATACTTCTCGTATCACAGCTACGAGTTGCGTCCGAGCCTTTATGCCGGGGTGACGTCGAATATCGGATCAGCATACAGCGCGACACTTCCTGACTTTAAGCTGGTGGACAAGGCAACGGTCATTCTCAAGTTCAACGTTAGCTGCAATGGTCCCTGCACGCTGAATGTGAATGGAACTAGGCCGGTTCAAATATTGAGTGAGTATTCTGGACCGCTTGCCGCATGGTCGAACTCATTTCCGGTAGGGGGCACGTCTCAAAGCATGGCAACCCTGGTGTACGATGCGACCCTTGATGCCTGGATCAAGCAGGGAGGGGACCTCGCGGCCGGAAGTGTCGGTCTGGACAACGGCTGCCCTCTAGAGTTGATGGTCAGACTGAGCGCTGAGGTCGGAGCGCATCCGTACTTTGTCACTCCCCCGCTCGCGATCGATCCTGCAACCGACTTCATGCCGAGCCTGGCGGCTTACTGCAAAGCAAACGGTCCCGCTTGGATGATCCCGCGCTTTGAGGGGCCAAATGAGGTGTGGAACACCGCTGCGAACTTCTTTCAAACGGGCTACGCAAACGCAAAAGCCACGGCCTATGGCTGGGGACCGGACTTCCACAACTGGTATGGTAAGGCGATGTCTGTCTTGGGTCAGATTGTCAGCAAGGCCTACGGAGATGATCGAACCAAGTATCAAGTGCTTTGCGGCGTTCAGACTGGCTACGGCCAAACAACAGCTGGAACAAAAGCATGCGATGATAGACTAGAATCTTCGAAGTACCTTGCACAAGCGAGCGCCGCCCAATCGCCGTATACAAAGTCGGCCGCCCGGAATTGGGTGACACATGTCGTTTGTGCCCAATATATTACCCCTACTGAGTATAATTCTGCACAAGAGACCATCGATGCTGCAGCATTCGCAGCGGGTGGCGCCGACATACAGGCATCCATAGCCTCAGCTTATGCTGCAACCACTAACAGTGGGAGTGGGACATTCACTGTGGCGAGCGTGGCAACTATGTATGCTAATTGGAAGACTTGGGCGCTGTCCCATGGTGTAAAGAAAATGACCGGCTACGAAGGTGGATACTCGCCAGACTACGGTGGGTCGAGTGCAGTTCGGGCGCTCCGAGCCGCATCCAAACAGGCGCCTGTTCTTACGACCATCACATCGTTGAATTACAAGAACTTTGTTGGGTTGACCGACGCCGAGTTCGTGGCCGAATTTCCATCGTGCTTTATGCTGTCGGGAGCCGCGCCCTCTGTCTCTGCGTGGGCTGTCTTGGAAGACATTTACCAAGCTACAAGTCCACCTCAGTGGACAGCCATTGGTGCATTCAACAAGGGATTATAGAAACTCAGCCTGAGCTCATAGGAAGCTATGATTTCGTAACCGAGGGGGAAGCCTGCTTCCCCCTCGGTTTGTCATTTGATCGACCTTGCACTATAGCGCCTCGGCCAGGGCTTCTATATTGTATACCTGCATTTCGGTTTGCGGTCCGATTAGCCAAAGTGCCGGTAAATTGTTGGAAACAGATCAATGACGGACGAGCTTAGTGCGAATTGGATGGCCTATTTTGCTATCCTCGGATGGCCGCTCGTCGCTCTGATATTGTATCAGATGAGGCCATTCGCTGAGGCTACGGCTTGGACGGTGCTCGGCGCACTGCTGTTTCTGCCTTCGCATGTCGCCATCAAGTTCCCGTTGATACCCGCTATCGACAAGAATTCAGTCGCGAGTGTTTCGATCCTGATCGGCTCTATCTTATTCGCACCGCGCCCGTCGCGAACTGCGAAAGGTGGAGGGCTCGTGGCGGTCCTGGCCATCATCTATGTCGTGTCGCCAATAATTACGTCGGTTCTGAATGGTGATGCTATTCTGGCCGGGGAGCGAGTAATACCGGCGGTGGGTTACTATGATGGCGTTTCGGCGATGCTTAGCCAGGCCATTTTGCTCGTCCCGTTTTTTGTGGGACGCCGCTTCATTGTTCACGAGGCTGACGTTCGCACGGTACTGCGAGTGTTGGTCGTTGCTGGAGCGATATACTCGCTGCCAATGCTTTTCGAAATACGAATGAGTCCACAACTTTCGCAGTCTATTTACGGAACTTTCTCGTCGAGCTTTCCCGTCGAAATGCGTTATGGTGGTTTCCGGCCTGTCGTGTTCATGATCAACGGGCTCGCTGCGGCCTTCTTCTTATCGACAGCCGTTCTTGCAGCACTGGCATTCTGGCGGACGGGGAGCAAAATAGCCGGCTATCCCGCATCGGGCTTTAGTGCGTATCTCAGTATTGTACTTGTTCTTTGCAAGTCGGCGGGCGCCTTGATGTACGCCATTGCCATCGGAGCGGTGGTTCGTTTTTTCTCGCCTTCTCTTCAGAAGAGGGTCGCTGTGTTTCTTGCTTGTCTGTCGCTCGCTTATCCTCTTTTGCGAATGAATGATCTTTTTCCAACAAACAAGATATTGGAGGTAGTCTCGTCCGTGAACGACGATAGGGCTGGTTCTCTGAGGGTGCGCTTTGACCAGGAGCAGGAGTTGCTTGCGCATGCTTCAGAGCGTTTTTGGTTTGGATGGGGACGATATGGCCGCAACAGGATGTATGACGAAAGTGGAAGCGACATAAGCATTACTGATGGTCAATGGATTGTTACGTTCGGCCAATTTGGCTTTTTCGGCTTTATTGCTCAGTTTGGACTGCTTGCCTTCCCGGTCTTTGTTGCATTGCGCGGTAACAAGGCGATCCGTGCTGAGCGCGATGCGGTGTTCTTGTGCTGTCTCTCCCTTGTGGTCGCGATTTCAATCGTCGAGCAACTGCCGAATGCCTCAATCGCGGCATGGAACTGGTTGCTTGCCGGAGCATTGCTAGGAAGATCCATCAATGCTCAAGTCGAAAGCGCCAGTCGCTCTCATCCGAAATCTATCGGTGGAGTCCTGCGGCCGAAAGAAATAGCCGGTCGTAGTCTGATGCACGACGCATGAAGATGCATCCACCGATTCTGTCGTCACCTCAAACATCGCAAGACTTACGCAGTCTGAGGCAGCGGGCATTGAACGCTGGAGTCTGGAGCTTTGCTGGCTTTAGCTTCAGTTATACGTTCCGTTTTGGCAGCAATCTGCTGATGACCCGACTCTTGCTTCCGGAGATGTTTGGACTCATGGCGATGGCGATGATGGTGCTCATCGGCCTCGCGCTGTTTTCGGATCTTGGGATCAAGCAAGGTGTTGTGCAGAATAAACGAGGTGGTGAGCCTGCGTTCCTGAACACCGCGTGGTCAGTCCAGATATTGCGTGGAATCGTCCTGTGCGTGTGTGCGTGCGTAGCGAGTTTCTTGCTGGGCCTTTGTTCTTGGCTTGAGGTGTTGCCGAAGGGCAGCGTCTATGCCGATCCCCTTTTGCCGTATTTGATAAGCGTATTGTCGCTTTCTATGGTCATTTCGGGCTTTGAATCCACGAAGTCAATTCAAGCTAGTCGCGATCTGCTGTTGGCGAAGGTCACGCGAATTGAGATCGTTTCTCAATTGATCGGATTCTTGGTCATGCTTTCCTGGGCTCTGGCTCGCAGGGAGGTCTGGGCGCTCGTCGTCGGAACGCTGGCCTCAGTGGCTTCCAGAACCATTCTAACCCATGTCTGGTTGCCCGGCGTGTCAAATCGACTTCACTGGGATCAATCAGCGTATCGAGAACTTTTTCGATTCGGAAAGTGGTTGTTTTTTTCATCTGTACTGTTTTTTGCTGCAAGCAGTGGAGATCGAATATTACTGGGCGGGCTAGTCAATCCAGCAGTCTTGGGGAGCTATTCAATCGCCTTTCTGTTCTTCAGCTCGATCGATCAACTGCTCAATAAGCTAATTGTTGATGTGACCTACCCCGCTCTGAGTGAGGTCGCGCGTGAACGAAGAGAAGAGCTGGGCAGCGCGTACTATAAGTTTCATTCGATCGTCGCTGCTATGTCGTACTTTATCTCGGGACTGCTCATGCTTTCCGGGGCGACTATTGTGTCTACTCTCTACGATAGTCGCTACCTGCAGGCAGGTTGGATGCTTGAAATTTTGGCCGCCGCAATATTGAGCTTTCCGTTTCGTGTTGTAACGCAAACGTTCTTGGCGCTCGGCTTGGCCCATACATTCTTTTATCTTAACGTTGTTCGTGTTGTTGCGCTCTTCATTGCACTTCCAATCGGCTTTAGGTTCTGGGAGGTGGAGGGTGCCATTTGGGGTGTCGTGCTATCCTATTTCTCTAGCCTGCCATTGATCTTGTATTATGCTGTGCCGTTGCGCTTGCTCAAGCTGAGAAAGGAGTTGCTAATTCTTCCCATGTTGCCCCTTGGCATGTTATTCGGCGAACTGATAAATCGAATCGTTCTTCTTGTGAGATTTTGATTTCAAAAGTCATGACCTTCCAACGGATGCTGTTTTGATGCGCATAACTTTCCTCATTCCCAACCTGGGCTTGGCTGGGGGAAATCGAGTCGTTGCAATTTATGCGGAGCGTCTGAAGAGGCTTGGACACCACGTTAGAGTTGTGTCTGGCCCTCAGTGGAAGCCAAGTCTCTCGCAGAAGCTCAAGTCCTTCCTGAAAGGGCGTGGATGGCTTTCAGGTCCCGATGCCTCCCAGCCATATTTTGAAGATCTCGGCGTCGAAGTGAGCGTTCTTGCGGACGCTCGCCCGATCTCGGATGAGGATGTTCCGGATGCTGATGTTGTGATTGCTACCTGGTGGGAGACTGCGGAGTGGGTGTCGAAGCTTAGTCCTGTGAAGGGAGCAAAGGCATATTTCATTCAGCACCACGAGGTATTTCCATATTTGCCCCTGGAACGCTGCCGGGCGACCTACCGGCTACCGCTACGCAAGATCGTCATATCCCGATGGCTGAAGGAGACGATGGAGCGCGTATATGATGACCATTCTTCGCATTTGATTTTCAACAGTGTGAATACAGATCAATTCTTTGCGCCTGCTCGAGTGCGTCAGTCCATTCCGACGCTTGGCTTCCTCTACTCAACCGTTGACTTTAAGGACCCTCAGGCGTTGCTGGACTCGCTTCACGAGGTGAAGAAGCGAGTGCCCGAACTGAGGGCCGTAGCATTTGGAGCGCACTCAGTTTCGAGCTTTTACCCTCTTCCCGAATGGGTTGAATTTCATCATCAGCCTAAACAAAACGACATCAGGTTACTTTACGCCCGCTGCGATGTTTGGCTTTGCGCGAGCAAGAGCGAAGGCTTTCATCTGCCTCCGCTGGAAGCAATGGCTTGCCGCTGCCCCGTAGTCTCGACGCGCGTAGGTGGCCCAATAGATATAATTGAGGACGGCGTTAATGGGTATTTGGCTGACGTCGGGGACGTCGAAGCGCTCGCCGATCGAGTCGTCAAAGTGTTGGGGCAAAGTGATGCGAGCTGGCAATTGATGTCGGACGCCGCTTTTGCAACCGCTTTGCGGTACACTTGGGACGATGCAACTCGGCTATTTGAAGAGGCAGTTCGCGAAATCTCTGAAAATTGACAAGGCGGGGACGTTTATCGCCAATCAGCCCCCGCGAAGCGCTCGCGTTGCATGTCCGAAGGTATCGAACTATCAGGTTCTTTCACGCGGAAGCATTCGTTCTTTGGCGCGTCGGGCCAGGCCCACCAGGGGACGTAGAAGTGTAACCTTGTCGAACAGCTTTTGGGCTCCCACATCGGTGCGGGAAGGGCGTTGATAGCCCAGACTTGGTGTGTAGCAAAACGTATGAAGGTCTGGATTCTTTGCGCGAACTGTCGAGTAAGCGCCGTCGACGTGCATCGGCCCTCCTAGCGGGTCACCCGCCGGTCGAGATAAAATGGCCTCGAATTCGCCTATGATGATATTCAGTGCGGTCCCATTAATCAGCATAAAGTGCGTGCATCGAATTCCAGTGTCCGGATCAACGCGTGCAAGCCCTTCCTTTGCGTCTTCTACCGTGTGTCCGGGATAAAAGATTGACCAAGGTGCGTTCCACAGAAGCTGTTCGTAAGCGGATCGCCATTCATCCGCAAACTGGCGACCAAAATTCAGATCGTCTTCCATGATTAGGACACTGCTTGCCCCTTCGTCTTTCGCCAGCTTGAGAACAGAAAGATGACTTAGGAAGCAGCCATGCGCTCCAATCGACGGAAATCCTGCCGTGGAGTCTGGTCGAACTGCTGGAAAAAAATCCGCTTGCCAGCCAGTTCGATTTAGCTGCTGAATCATCTCAACTCGACGATCCTTCCGCTCAGGTAGGTTGATTATGATTTTTAGCATGCATTGCTCGAGATTCGGTAACACGGAATGAAGCGAACCTACTCTTCCCACCTCACATTACGGAAATCCCCTATCGAGTGCTGGAAGACGTCGTAATTCTTACCATACGAATTATCAGACATATGCACAGCTTTTTGCAATAGAGCTGACATTATAGCGACATGAAGACGATTTGTTCTGACCACGTTAAATCTATCAATGAAGCGTAGCATGAAGTACGTCGCGTGAAGGGAGGATTGGGGAGACATGTCGTCCGCTGCAAACGCAGCGGACAAATCGATATTGTGCACAGGTACCGGAATCGACGTTCTCTCCATGTCTAGCCGGATAGAGTTCAGAGTCTTGCCGGAATCTAACCACTTCATGTGGTAAAGAGAGCTACGTACAACCCGCTTGAGGTTCCTAAGCAAGAGAGAAGGGCTTGTCGTAGTTCTGACGTCGCGAGAGCCAAGCTCTCGCGTGGCAGGCAAATCACACGAAAGCGCCATGTCATGCCCCAGCAGAACGTCAGCAGCGGGCGCGGCTTCTTTCACGAACCTGTAGGTGGGCATCTCCCGGCAGAAGACCACGCAATTCGCCTTAAGGCGGCTCACGACATCAATGTGAGATCTGATGGTATGAGGGAGAATAATCAACTGATGAACGCGGTCGACGTTTCTGTCGATGACGTTTGCAACGTCTTTGTAAGGTTCGACCAAATTGCCGCCACCGCCCAAAATTACCACTCTGTTTGCATAAATTCTTTGAGGATCGCCCATTTCGTAGTCTAAGCCGATCTTTTGAAACAGTTGATACGTCGCGTGGGCAATAAAGGAATCTCCAGCATTCCCGGGATTGGGCAAGAAGACGACTTGCTTGCCTCGTACGGATCGAAGGACGTTTTCAATATCTGATATTCCAAGGCAATTGGAATTGTTGCTATGCATTTCGCTTAGGGCTCTTGTATTCGATCAGTTTCGTCTTGCGTCGCCGCACCCGCGACAGCGCGAACCATACCACTCCTTGCGCCTCGGGGAAGCGCGCCAGCACGTTGAACAGGGCGAGAGCTGCGCGGTCGGGGTGGCTCGAGCGCAGCCACAGCCGCAGGACCTGGAGAGAATAGACCAGCCAGACCAGCAGACCGAGCGGCCAAAGCGCCAGAGAGGCGGCGAGGCAGGCCAGCGGCAGCAGCAGGCCCCAGGCTATGGCGCGGGCGGTTTCCTTGACCCAATGGCCGTGCCGGCGGCCATGCGTCCAGGCGCCCTCGGCGAAGGCATGCCCCCCGCGCACCATGCGCCGCCACCATTGGCCAAAACGCGTCATCGCCGCGTCGTGAACGCTCATCGCCGCGGGCAGGCGATGGATCTGCCAGCCGGCCGCCCGCAGGCGAACGCAGAGTTCCGGCTCTTCGCCTGCAATCAGGTCGCCGCGATAGCCTCCGGCGGTCGCCAGGGCTTCCGCGCGCACCATCACGTCGCCGCCGAAGGACAGCGCAGGGCCCAGCGGTACGTCCCATTCGATGTCGCACAGCCGGTTGTAGACCGAACGGTCGCGAAAACGCTCGCGGCGCCGGCCGAATACTGCGCAAACCTCCGGATGGGCTTCGAGAAACAATCGTGCCGCGTCGGGCCAGGCGGCATCCAGTTCGCAATCGCCGTCGATGAACTGCACGAAGAGGATGTCCGGGGCGAGTTGGCGCAACAGGCCGAACCCCGCGTTGCGCGCCCGGGCTGCCGTGAACGGCTCATCCTGCGTGAGCTCGTGAACTGAAAGGCCGCGCTCGCGCACCCAGTCCGGCGAGCCGTCGGTCGAGCCGGAATCGACATACACGACCGTCGCGCCTGACGGCAGCGAGCGGATACAGGCCTTCAGCCGCTCGCCCTCGTTCCGTCCGATCACCACATAGCCCGTCGTTTGCATCGCCAGTCCCGGTGCTCCCTCAGAATCGGCCGTAGAAATAGGCGCCGACAAAGCCGATAGCGATTAGAGTGAAACCGAGTGCGGCGAGCAGCCGACCGCGCTGCTCGGTGAAATAGCGCGCACGGTGTTTCATCACCTGGCGATCCACCAGCGCATAAAGCAACGCCGCGATCGCGACGGCGAAGATGATCGCCACGACGATGCCGATGGTCGTCCCGCGCAGACCGACCCTCCCGAGCAGCGCGTTCGCCGCGAAAATTCCAATCCAGTGATTGAGATAGAGCGGATAAGAGATCCCCCCGACCCACCGTCCGAACGGCGTGGACGCCCCATACTGCGCGCAGGCGAGAACGATGAAAATCGCAGCAAATGGCGCCACGGCGTCATATGGCAGCCATGCCGAGACCGTCAGCGCAAAGGTTGCGACCGCCAGCACCAGCACCACCGCGCGCGCGACCCTGCCGCTCTGCCAGTCGCCCCAGTAAAGCCGCGACATCGCGCAGAGTACGCCGAGCGAGATCGCGCCGAAATAGAGCGAATACCGACTCGCAAGCACGCCGGCCGCAATCGGCACCCATAGCCAGATCGATCGGCCGATGCCCGCGCCCAGGACGAGCAGAAGCGGGGAAGCCAGATAAAACTGCTCCTCGGCGCAGATGCTCCACAAATGGTTGCCGGTGCCCTCGAGCGGCATCTGGGCCGCGAATTCGGCAAGCTGCGGCGGGCCGAAGAAATTGTAAGTGAAGGTGAGGTCGTAGAAGAAGATCTCGACCCATTTCCGCGTAATGGGTTCCTTTATCAGGCTGACGACGATCAGCAGGAAGATCGTCAGGAAGTAGGGTATCCAGATGCGCGCGGCACGGTTGTAGTAGAACCGCGCCAGGTCTTTCAGGGAGGAATTGAGCAGGATAGCGCCGATCAACCAGCCGCTCATCGCAAAGAACACCTGAACGGCGAAATTGCCCGACTCTTCCCACCCGTGGATGCCGGCATGGCCCGCCGCCACGGCGAGAGCGAGGACGATGCGTAAATAGTCGAAGGCGGGATAATATTTGAGCTCGGAGGCCGGGGCCATCGTCAGGAAATTCCGGAAAGAACTGTAATGGCAACGCTATATACGCTGCGAGACCCTTTGTGCGAGCATTTACCGTCCCGGACGAATATTGGCACGTATTAATGTAAATTCCCCCTATGATGCGGTCATCGCGTTCCCCGGGACGCAGGCGCAGGCGTAGGCCATGGGCGACGTGTGACAAAAATGAATATTTTGGTGACCGGCGCGGGCGGTTTCCTCGGCCAAAGTGTGGTTGCGACCCTCCTCTCCAGCGACCACCGCGTCCGCGCTGTAGTTCGGTCGACCCCTGCACCCTCCAAATGGCCTGGGACGATCGAGATTTGCCGCTGTGACCTGGCCAAGGACGACTTGACATCCGTTCTCGCGGGAGTGAACGCGGTCATTCATCTCGCGGGGCATTCCTCCGCGCTCGACGGGCTCGATGCGGCGGTTCTGGGCACCGCGCGGCTATGCGAAGCTATCTCCGCGAGCCAGGTGAAGCGGGTTTGCCATGTTAGCAGCCTCGCGGTTTACGACTGGAGCGGCGTCGACAATGTTCTGGACGAGCAATGTCCGCTTGCAGAGATCGCGACGGCCCCTACGGACTATGCAAAGTCGAAGTTGCGACAGGAAGAACTCGTTAGACGCTTGGATGGATCCAGGCTCATCGTGACGATCGTTCGTCCTGGTTTCATTTGGGGCCATACTCGCCTTTGGGTAGACGGTGTAGGGCGCCGGTTGCCGCGTGCCTATCTGCTCGTTGCGCCGGAGGCTTCAGTGCCGCTGACACACGTCGACAATTGCGCTGATGCAGTCGTCAGCGCGGCTCTCGAAGGCGAGGGTACATTCAACATCGTCGACGGACCCTTGATCAGTCGCCGACAGTATCTGCAAGCCTATGTCGCTGGTTCTGGCGCATCCGGGATCGTGATCCCGATCTCATACCAAACCGGTTTGAGCTTGGTGACTTCTTTGCGGAAGGTCTTCAGAGGGATGCTCAACATCAAACGGCTTCCGTCGATGCTAGATCCCATCCGGTTTGAAGGTCAATTCAAACCGATCGTCGTCTCTGCCGACAGAATTCGCCGTGAACTCGGCTGGACCCCGCCGTTGGGTTTTGCATCCGCCGCGAATCGTTCCTTCGTCAGCCGTGTCTAATTGATCGTTGGCCAATAGAATGCGTGCTTCAGTCGTCTATCTCCTGCATCGTTTCCCGCGCGTCACTGACACGTTTATCTTTCGGGAGATCAGGGCACTTCAAAATCAAGGCTTGTCCGTCAAGGTGGTTTCTGTCTGGCATCCAAAGGACAGCGAGACGTTGCCCCAGGTTCTCAAGGACTGGGAGGATGATGTTTCGTTCCTGTTGCCTGCCAACGCCATGAGCGCCGTGGGCGACATTCTCAAGATCGTCGGCCTGCATCCGATACGGTTTGTCGATACGTTTCTCTTGGCGCTGCGAACCTCAAGGCCTGGGCTGAAGGGGCTGTTGTTCCAGTTGTTCTATCTTATGGAGGCGCTTCTCGCGGCTTCTCGACTTCGCGGTCAACGCGGAATTCAGCTTCACAACCACTTCGGCGATCAGAGCGGGACAGTAACGATGCTTGCCGCGAGGTTTTGCCGGTTGCCTTACAGCATCTCGTTCCATGGTCCGCATATCTTCTTCGATCCCCTGGGACAACGTATCAAGAATAAGGCGCTCAGTGCAGCCTTCAATCGATGTATCAGCTCCTACTGCCGCAGCCAGATCATGCTCTTCATGGATAACTATGAGCCGGCGCGTTGTCCCATCGTTCATTGCGGCGTGAATAGCAGTGCATATTCCTATCGGGATCCCGGGCCGGATGTATCGAGGATCCTCTCGGTTGCGCGCCTCGCTCCCGAGAAGGGCTTTAGATATTTGCTTGAGGCTTTCAGTGCTGCTGCGAGAAATAATCCAGCTGTTCAATTGCGGCTTGCAGGTGACGGCCCGACGCGGTTCGAGCTTCAGGAGCAGGCGCGCCTGCTCGGGATCGCCGAACGCGTCGTATTCTTGGGGCGCGCCACCGAGGCAGAAATACGAGACGAGCTAGCGGCCGCCGACATCTTCGTGCTTCCGAGCCTTGCTGAAGGCCTTCCGGTCTCTCTGATGGAAGCAATGTCCGTCGGCGTTCCCGCTATTGCAACAAATGTCGCCGCGGTTGGCGAATTAATCGATGATGGTCTCAGTGGCAGGCTCGTGCCTCCGACCGATGCCAGCTCTCTCGAACGCGCATTGTTGGAGCTGATGCACGATCACGAGAAGCGCATCGCCTTTGCCCGAGCCGGCCGGATCAAAATTGAAGCCGAGTTCGAGCTTGAGCGGGAAACACTGAAGCTAGCCGAAGAATTCGAGAAAGTCGCAGTAGCCTAAGAGGCTGGGCGAACTTCACGATGTTTGGGCCCAGCCCATAGGTTCGATCGGAGGGCAGCGAGTGCTCATCTTGTGCACGCCATCGCCTTGCTGGATTGCGAGAGTTGCCTCGGTAAGATGCAAGGCAAATTGCGAGGACAGCCGACTGGGCCGCGATTCGTTGATCGCGGACAGAACTTCCGCGGGGCCGAGAGCAAAATTCATTGACGCCGCGCCCCAACGCCCAACCTTCGGATGGGTGGGCTGTTTGAGCCGAATGCGGGTCGCGATTGGGCTTGTGATCAGTTTTCGTCTCAACGCGTAACGTCGGCGTAGCTTGACCGGCGAATTATTGTCCCAGCTCCGCGCGATCTCGAGAATTCCGTCTTCGCCAAAGATGCGCAGCCGGTGGTCATGGGAAGCGATAATGCTGCAGGTGAGCCGCGCCACGGTGCCTGATTCAAAATAGAGCGTCGCGCAGGAAAAGTCGGGCGCAGCGCGAGCAGCGCTGCCGATTGGCTTTTCGGGGATCAAATCCGCCGCGGCAGAAATGACGCGCGTAATGCTGCCGAACATCGCTATCAGCCATGTGAGGTAGTAGCCCGCGTGTTCCAAAGTGCACCCGACCGCAAATTCATCCTGGTAGGGCCACGGCGCGCCAGATTCCGAATGCCACTTGGTGTAGGGAGCCCGCGGGATGAGGTCGTCGTCGAGCTCGGCATAGACCAGATACGGGGTTCCGATTCTTCCGGTTCTCACTGCTTGCCAGGCCGTCTGCGCAGCTTCTCCAAGTAGCGAGCAGGGGGCGCTTGCAAGTTCGAGCGAATGTTTGGCTGCCAGTTCGCAGAGTTCGCGCGCATCGGCGACGTCGAGGGCTAGCGGCTTTTCCGAGTAGACGTGCTTGCCGGCGTTGAGACAAGTCTTGCTCACAGCGAAATGCGACGCCGGATTGGTCAGGTTCAACACCAGCGAGACCGACTGATCGGAAAGCAATTGCTCGAAACCTTGCGCCGGCCTTACGTTCCAATAGCGGCAGAACCTCGCCTGATTGGCGGGGATGATGTCGTAAGCGCTGACCACCTCGATTTCCGGAAAGGAGGCGAGGGAACGCATGTAGAGATCGGCAACAAACCCGGTCCCTACGATCGCAACGCGCCCTTTGGTCATGTCGAACCTTCACCCGATAGAGGTCTGGCTGTGCGGCTGCGTGGCGGCCAGGAAGTCACCACCGAGTTTGCCCTGACTTCCGAGTGTGCGGAGATCACGACCTCTCCGAAAATCTTTGCCCCTGCCCCAACATCGACATGCCCCTCGAGCACGGGAAAGCCTCCGCCCCGTCGTGTTCCAAGCGTGACCTGCTGGAAGATAAGGCAATTGACGCCGATCTGCGCCTGGGGGTGGATGACGATCCCATTTGGATGCGGGATTGCGAGGCCGCCCCCAATTCGGCAGTTGATGGGGATTTCTGCGCCCGTCACAACGCTCCAAAAACGATGTTCGAGCACGTATAGCTTGCAGCGCAGCGCCGCGGGCAGCCCGGTGCGGGTCGCACAGCGCTGGTAGCCGCGAATGGTCTTGAGGAGTTGCTTTCCCGGCTCCCAGAAGCTCGTAACCCTCTCGCGAGACCAGTCCGGCTCTGTTGAGGAAACCCCTGCATCACCTGTGAATTCATTCATTGCGAAATCGTGTGATGCGCCTCTTAAAATGCTCGATTAGGCATTAGATCATGTCTGCAAAGAAATCTCTAAATCCCAGTGGCTTTTAGACTATGATATATTTAAGAGGTGATATATTACCGGCGATATTAAGGAACATTGTCATTTAAGCGTTCGGTCTCTGTCGTTCGTTACGAGACGTTCGAAAACGGGTGATATCTCTAGAGCAGGCCGGCAGCCTTTTTGCATGGGCCAGGCAATTTGGGATCAAGATGGCTGAAAAGACCGACCAGACCAGATCAATAGTCATCGCGGCCACATTTACGGCTGAGCCGCTTCAGCCGAGCTTGGAGTTTCTTTTTGAGAAGGTCGGACTGCATCTCGATGTCCGTTTTTCACCCTATCATCAGGTCTTGCAGGAGCTGATTTCCAGTTCAAGCACGCTCGCCAGCCTTGACAAGGGTGTGGCCGTGATCCTCGTGCGTCTGGAAGATTTCATTCGAGACATTGACGATCATTCAAGTGCTCTAGAGACGATTCCGTCAATCGCGGACGAAATCGCCTCCAGCCTCACAGCATTTGCTGCCCGAGCCAGGTCGCCCGCGGTGTTTTCGGTTCTGGCTGCCTCCCCCGACGTGCCGGAGCAGCTTAAAGGGGCGATTGAAAAGGCATCCGAACAACTCGTCGAGCGAGCGACCGGTCTTTCGGGGATTACCATTCTCCATCCGCGGGATATCGACGTCGTTGCCGGCAACGACAGGTTCGACCGCGAAAGCGATCGACTAGCCCATGTCCCGTTTACGGAAGATCATTACGCGAGCCTGTCCTTGGCGATTGCGCGTAAGGTCCATGCCTTTCTCGTCCCGGACCGCAAGGTTCTGGTTCTTGACTGCGACAACACGCTGTGGCGCGGCGTTGTTGGTGAGGACGGAGTCGATGGCATCGCCATTCCTCCGAGCTTCGCTTATTTGCAGACGTTTGCCCGGAAGCTTCAGGCGCAGGGGGTTCTGATCTGCCTGGCGAGCAAGAACGTGGAACGCGACGTTCTCGATGTGCTGGAGCAGCGGCGGGACATGTCGCTCAAGGCGGAGCATATCGTCGCCCATCGGATCAACTGGAACCCCAAGCCGCAGAATCTTGCCGATCTTGCGCAATCGCTCAATCTTGGTTTGGACTCGTTCGTATTCTTGGATGACAATCCGGTTGAATGCGAGCTCATGAAGGCGGAGCTGCCGCAGGTCTTGACTCTTTTGCTACCTCCCGAGGATCAGATTGAGGCTTTTCTCGATCATCTTTGGGCTTTCGACAAGGTCGCGGTCACGGATGAGGATAAGCGGCGAACCAGCCTTTACAAGCAGGATGCGGCCCGCAAAGCTTTGGAGAAAGATGCAACCAACATAGTTGATTTCGTTGCCTCTCTAAAGGTGAAGGTTGATATCGATCCACCCGGCGAGGGGGACTGGCCGCGCCTTGCACAGCTCACGCAACGTACGAACCAGTTCAATTTCACGACCGTCAGGCGGACGGAAGGTGAATTGAGGACGCTCGTTGATGGCTCGCCTGATAGCGCCGCGCAGGTTCTCAAGGTCAAAGTTAGCGATCGTTTCGGCGACTATGGGTTGGTGGGCCTCGTCATTTGTATCGAGGCCGATCGCGAATTGCTCCTCGATACGTTCCTTTTGAGCTGCCGCGTTCTCGGTCGAGGCGTCGAACACTCAATCCTTCGCCATGTTGCTGCAATCGCCAAGTCGCGCGGGATCGAAATGGTCTCGCTGCCCTTCAACAAGACAGCGCGAAACGAGCCTGCCTCTGCCTTTGCCGACAGTGTTGCCGAAGCCTTCAAAGGCGTGGAAGGCGACAGGACTGCTTATCGAATTCCCACGGATGTGGCGTTGGAGATCCATCATCGCCCGGGGTTCGACCCCGACGCGGTCATCAAGGCCAGAGAGTCCGACGGGAAGAAGCCCGCTGCGCAGGTGACGACGGCAAATGTCAGCGAGCGATACACGATATTTTCTCAGGAGCTGCTCACTGGCAAAGACGTACTCAGCGCCCTGAGCAAGTCGAACATGCGGCGTCGAGCGCTCCCGGCGGCGGTCGCGCTGCCTGCAACCGAGGCTGAGCGCCAAATGTTGGCGATCTGGGAAGACGTGCTCGGTATCGAGGGACTGGGAGTCGATGACGACTATGCTGATGCAGGGGGTACCTCGCTTCTTGCTGCACGCTTGTTCGCGCTGGTGTCTCAGCGCTTTGGGGTGAGACTGCCGCTGACGTTCATCTTGGAGCACCCGACCGTACGTCGATTGGCTGCGGTTGTGGATCAGGATCGTTCGCAGATGTCGTCGCTGGTGGAGTTGAGGGGGGGCGGACGTCGCAACTTTTTCTTCGTGCACGACGGCGATGGCGAGACGCTGCTATATCAAAATATCGCGCGGCGGCTTCCCGAGAATTTTAGCGCCTATGGAATTGAGCCTCGTCGGTTGCAGAACATTCCCCTGGCGCACGTATCGATCGATGATATGGCTACCCACTATCTTAAATTGATTCGGGAAAAGCAGCCTTCGGGTCCGTATTTCGTCGGCGGAATGTGCGCGGGTGGCGTCATCGCCTTTGAAATCGCCCGCCAGCTGACAAAAGCCGATCAGCGCGTAGAGTTGGTTGCGCTTCTGGATTCCGCACTGCCCGGGACGCCTCGCCGGCGCGGACGGATCGCCAAGCAACGTGCGGGCCGCGTGGCGGACTTGCTGTCTGGTGGTCCTGCACAACGCGGTGGATTGGCTACAAGGGCAGCCATGCTGTGCCGTAAGGCCTTCAACGCCGCGGCGTGGGAGGTCAGCAACCGGATGGGGCGGTTGTCCGTCAAAGTGCGTTTCGAGTTTCTTCGGCATGCTTTGCGTCGTGGCCTTGCTTGGCCGGGTTTGATGCCGGCACTCACGGTGCGACAGATCTACGATTCCGCTGAATTGAGCTACAGCCCACCTCCGACGTCTTTGCCGGGCCTGATGCTGGTGCGGGCTCGAACTGGGCAGGGGGGCGATACCCCATTCCGGGAAGTGTATGCGGACGACGAATTGGGCTGGCGGCACGTGAGCACCGATCTGCTGATTGAAGATGTCGATGGCGGGCACTACACGATGCTGCAAGAGCCCTTCGCAGAGGCGGTGGCCGAGAAGATTGCGGTCGTTCTTGATGGGAATTCCGTAGTAGCGACATCGCCAGCTTACCTCAAAGCTACTGCATGACCGCGCTGGATGTCGTCGTTGCCATCGTAACCTACAAGTCTGCCGATTTGGCCGTCGCATGCATCCGCTCCATCGAGGTCGAGCGGGCGGCGTCGAAGTTGGCGATATCGGTCGTTGTTGTCGATAACGTCTCCGGTGACGCCGCTGTCATTGGACAGGCAATTGCGAACAATCATTGGGGTTCCTGGGTGAAGCTCGTCGTTGCGCCCAGGAATGGCGGCTTCGCCTATGGAAACAACGTTGCGATCGGCGAAGCTGCGCGAATGGGGCCCCCGCGCTATTGCCATCTGTTGAACCCCGACACGGAGTTGCGGTCAGGTGCAATCGATACCCTGGTTTCGTTTCTCGATCAAAATGCGACCGTTGGCATTGCCGGCAGCAGCTTCGAGAACCTGGACGGGAGCGATTGGCCGATTGCGTTTCGTTTTCCGACGCTGTTGAGCGAGGTCGAGTCTGGATTGCAAACCGGAATGGTCAGCGGAATCTTGAGCCGCTGGGTGGTTGCGCAGCAGATGGGCAAGAGCGCAGAACCAATCGATTGGGTACCTGGTGCGTCCATGATGGTCCGGTGGCAGGTGATCGAGAAAATTGGTGGTCTTGACGAGAATTACTTTCTCTATTTCGAGGAAACCGATTTTTGCCGCCGTTCGTCGCAGGCGGGTTTTCAGACATGGTATGTCCCGGCGAGCCGAGTGATGCACATTGCGGGTCAGAGCACAAAGGTCACGGAACGGGACGCAAAGATCAAACGATTGCCCGCCTACTGGTTTGAATCCCGCAGGCGCTTTTTCGCCACGACCTACGGGCTCAGCTATGCAATGGCGACGGATTTGGCGGCCCTGGCCGCGCATGGTGTGGGGCTTCTCAAGCGTTTGTTGCTGGGCCGGGGCCACGAAGCGGTCCCGTATTTCATCAGAGATCTTTGGACTTACAGTGTGCTCCGCCCCGGCAATCGGCGCGCGGCGATCAAGGACAATGTTGGAATCGATAGCGCGGCTGGCAACGTCCGGGTGAGCAATGGTTGATGTATTTCGCGCTCCGCTCATGCCGCGGTCATGTTGAGTGCAGCATCGAGTTGGCAGACAGGGGCGGCTACGGTCGTCCTCCGACGCCATATCCAGCGGCTTCAACCTCCGCCGGCCAGGCGGTTCGGCTTCGCCGTAACATTAATTTCGGCCAGCCAGGCCAATCGCGCCGCGAATTGGTGCCTTGGTTGGGGCTCTTGCAGGGGCAATCGGCCATATTAATCACCCTCATTTAATTGGCTTTCGGACCCGACCTCCCGCATGTTATGAAAATCTGCCTTTTAGAAAAGCCATTTGGGATTTAAGCGTTCGTTCGACTTGGTCCCAGTTCATGAGAGTTCAGTTTTGAACATTTTACGGACCGCTCGTTTGGGCTCGCTTGATGCCGCTTTGTGCGTTCCCCCGCGCGCGGTCGAGCCGGCTGACTGTCACGAGAATGCGACAAGGAACGTGTACGGCCTGCTTGGCCTGCCTGTTGATGCAATTGACTTTGAGACTTTGATTGCCGCGATGGATACGGCTGCCGCAAAGCGAGAGCCGTTTCTGATTTCAACACTCAACGTCAACTTCCTGATCAAATGCCAACAGAATGTCGACTTCCGAGACAGCGTTTTGTCGAGTGATCTTTGCCTCGTCGATGGGATGCCGCTGATTTGGATGGCAAAGTTCCTGCAGGTTCCGATTCAGGAACGGGTTGCCGGCAGTGATCTGTTTGGGCGTTTGAAGGCGAGGACGAATACCCGCTTACGCGTTTTCCTGTTTGGCGGAACGGGGGATCTGGCCGCAAGGGTAGGCGAGAAGTTGAATGCGGAGGACGGAGGACTGGAGTGTGTCGGCGTTCTCAATCCCGGATTTGGCTCCGTCGAAAAACTAAGTTCTCCCGAAATCATCAATCAGATTAACGCAAGTGGCGCGGATCTGCTTGCGGTTTTTCTGAATGCCGAAAAGGCCCAAGCTTGGTTGATGCACAATCATCATCGGTTGACCGTACCGATCCGCGCGCAATTCGGGGCTACCATCAATTTCGAGGCGGGTACGATTAAGCGTGCGCCGCCGTTCCTGCGCAGCACAGGGTTCGAGTGGCTCTGGCGTATCAAGGAAGAGCCGTATCTGTGGCGGCGCTACTGGAATGACGGTAGGTCGCTCATTCAACTTTTTCTGACATCTGTCTTGCCAATCGCGATCGCGGCAAGGGTAAATTCCGCTCGTTCAGAGTTTGATGTTAATCCGAAAGAAAGCGATGGACGTTATACGCTTGCTCTTTCCGGTTCTGCCGCGGGAGAGTACGTGGATCGCCTGCTGCCCTTTGTCGATAAGGCGGCGAAAGAGGATCGTGACGTTACGATCGATCTTTCTGACGTTAGCGATGCGGACGGCCGCTTCTTCGGTTTGCTTCTTGGTCTGAGAACCCAGCTGGCTAAGCGAGGCCTTGATCTTCACCTTGCCGGCATTTCCCCGCGCATGCGACGAATTTTCCGACTGAACAGGTTTGAGTTTCTGCTCACCGGGCGGTAATCCACGCTGCGCACCTCGGCCAGGGCGAACGCGAGAACATTGGGATCCACAAGAATGACGAATAACTTCGAATGGCGGTTGGTTGGTAGGGCTGTCGGGGTTGTCATCATGGCGGGCTTGCTCGCCGGTTGCGGCTCGCCTGAGCAGAAGGCGCAGGACCTTTATGAAAAGGGCATGGCGCTCATCGCAAAGAATGACGATCTCAATGCGAGAGTGGCGCTGCTCACGTCGGCGAAATACAAGAGCGACAGGATTGAGGTCTGGAAGGCGTTGGCCGGGATCGACGAGCGTACCAAGTCCAGCTCGCTCTTCGTCGACCTGCGTCGTATCGTTGAGCTTGACCCTAACGACCTGGATGCTCGGCTGAAGCTTGTTCGGATCATGGTGGCTGGCGGAGCGGCCGAGCCGGCTATCAAGATCCTCGATGCAGCCAACGAAGGCGACAAGCCGAATGCTGCGTTTCATGCGGTTCGGGCGCTGGCCTTGGTCCGAACGAATGATCCGGCTGGTGCGATCCGCGAGGCGCAGCGCGCCTATGATATTGATCCTGCCAACATTGACGCGTTAACTTTGCTTGCCTCGAAAAAGCTAGCCGACGGCGATAGTGGCGGCGCCATGAAAATGTTGGATAGGGTTCCGTCGCAGGCTCAAGACGCGGACCGTGTGCGTGCGACGCGACTGCGGGTCGATATCCTCGTAAGGAAGGGCGATTTAGCCGAAGCTGAAAAGCTGGTGCGCCAATTGGTGACCGACTATCCGGAAGAAGCTTCGTATCGCGTTCAGCTTATCCAGATTTTTACAACCGAACGTAAGTTCGATGACGCCGAGAAGGAGCTGCGAGCGCGGGTCGCGTCCAACCCATCGGACAGTAAGCTCGAGCTCGACTTGGTTCGCTTCCTGAACACGTTCAAGGGGGCCGACGCAGCGCGTGCCGAACTCGCGTCCCGGATCAAGGCCGGCGGCGATACGTTCGACTACAGATTCGCGTTGGCTGAGCTCGATTTTGTTGGGCAGCGCCAAGGCGACGCGGTTTCTGAATTGCAGAAGCTTGTCTCTGAGACTGATAGCGCCGATCGGAAACCTAGGGCCCAGGTCAGGCTTGCCGAGGTGCTGATCGCACGAGGCGACAAGGCCACGGCGGAGCCCTTGATCTCGGAAATTCTTGCGAAGGACCGCCGCAATTCCGGCGGCCTTCGCCTTCGCGCGGCTCTCAGCCTCGACAAGGGGCAGACGGACAGCGCTATCGCGGATTTGCGCGAAGCGCTCAACGATCAGCCAAAATCTCCCGAACTGCTGATGGCTCTTGCGCTCGCCTACGAGCAGGGCGGAAAGCCCGAGCTTGCAGACCGGCAATATGCGGACGCGCTGAAGAACTCGAACCTCAATCCCGAGGTTGCCCTTCGGTACGTTGCCTTCCTTCAGCGTAGAAACGATGCCGCGCGCGCCGAGGATGTCTTGAACGAGGTCGCTGCTCGTTATCCGGGCAATCTGCAGGCCCTCACATCGCTGGCGCAGGTCAAGCTCAGTCGGCAGAACTGGGACGGTGCGCTCGCAATTGCACAGACCATAGCTGCCAACAAGGACGGTCGCGTCGTTGCCGACCAGATCAAGGCCGCAGCTTTTGCCGGCCAACAGCGTATCGGGGAAAGCATTGCCGCGCTGGAAGATGCCCGCAAGGCCGCGCCGGAAGCGATCCAGCCGGCCGTTGCGTTGGCATCCGCTTATATTCGAGCGGACCGAGCTGTCGACGCGGTGGCGGTCCTGCAGGAGATGAACAAGCGGTATCCCGACAACGCGGAGCTCCTGGTCATTCTCGGGCAGACACGACTGGCGCAAAAGAAGGATCAGGATGCGATCGCCAGTTTCCAGGAGGCGATCAAGCAGAAGCCCAAGGATGCGTTTGGCTATAGCGCGCTGTCGGATTACTACATCCGCGTCAAAAATTATGGTGCCGCCGAGGGTGTGTTGCAGAGCGGTTTGCAGGAGAATCCTCAGAACATGACTCTGAGGATGTCATCCGCGAGTCTCCAGATCCTGAAGGGCGACAATGCGGCTGCGATTTCTCAGTACGAGTCGATCCTGAAAGACCAACCTCGGGCGCAATCCCTGGTCGTGGTCAATAATCTTGCTAGTCTCCTCCTCGATACGCGCTCCGACAGGGAGAGTCTGGACCGGGCAGCGGCGCTGGCCGAAACGCTCAAGACCTCAAACGTGCCGCAGTTCCAGGACACTGTGGGATGGGCGCGCTTCAAGCAGGGCGACATAAAATCGGCCATTGCCTTTCTCGAGCCCGCAGCGGCGAAGTCGGTAAATCTCTCGGCCGTGCACTATCATCTCGGTCTTGCCTATGCTGCGGATGGACAGGCCCAAAAAGCCAAAGAGGAACTGGAGACGGCCGCCAAGCTCGAACCGGAGAGTACCGATCTCAAGAAGAACATTCAGGAAGCGATGAAGAAGACGCTCTAATTTCCATGTGGGAGCACGAGGAAATTGTGGGTCGCAACGAACATTACGCTGTGCGAATCTGCGGGACCGGTCCCAGAAACCGTTGGAGTGCCGGTTAGCGGGTCGAAGATCGTCGTTCCGGTGCTCGCGAAGCGGCGCTGGTAGCGATACGTGAACTGTAACGATACGTCTTGTATCGGATTGTAGCCATACGTCGCGGAAACTGAAGCGTAGTCGGTCGTTGTTGTCGCAACCTGCCGGTTTCCGCTTGCTGAGAAGGTCAGATTCTCTCGGCTATTGATCAGGTAATTCACGCTGGCGCTGACGCTGTCTTGCTTGATCAGTGAACCTACGATGCTCGGTCCAACAGACTGTCTTGCAATCACCGACAGCGTCGCTGTATTCATGAACTTGTAGGTTAAAATGGCATCGCCAATCCAATCGAGAGACGTGCTCCCGATCGGGGTGTTTGAAGTCACTCCGCCGATTGCGGATGTCGATACGCCACGATCGGTCACCAAATAGGCGGCGCCGATATTGCCTCTAAAGGACAACAAGGAGGATAGGGCGCTGTCTACGCCGACTTGATTGCGAAAGATGCTTACCTGCGTGCTGAACGCATTGTCGTAGGCGAGCAGCTCTGCTTCGGACGACAGGTTGACACCGCTCGTGGAACTGACCCCGTGTCGCCAGGATCCTCGCGCCAATGTGTCGGTGAATGCAGTCCCGCTACTCGCAGGTTCGTAGTATGTGCGGGTTGATGTCGCGAGCAAGTTTATGCTGTCACGCGCGTTGAACGAGCGATCGATGCCGCCGGTTGCCGTGAACCGATCGATGAATCCGGTGGCCGGCGAGATGACGCCAAGGTCGTTCAGCAGCGCCAGCGCAGTGCTCTGCTGCCTCCATGCGGTTTCAACAAATTCTCGGTCGAATTTGTTTTTACCGAATTGTTCGTAGAGTGCCGTCGCCCCATGGGATATGGACTCGGCGACTCCCTGAGCGCCTGGTCCCCAATATTTTCTGTAGGAACCATCTCCATCAAGGGTGAGCTTGGACGTCGGTGTAAGAGCCTCTGCGGTCCCCGTAATCGTAGAGTACGAGCCGAGCGAACCAGCGGGGGATGATTTCAAGAACTGGTTGCTGTTGAGTTCGACCGTCTGGCTTTCAGAAGTTCTGAGGGACCAATCCCACGCGAATGCCGTCGCCGGTGCAAGCCCGAACGACATCGAGACCGCAATCGCAATCCTCTTCACAACTGGTCCCGCCCCGGGTGCACTTAAGCTCGCGCTTTAGTCGAAGAAACCTCGCTCCGGGACCATGATCACGTCGCCGGCTCTCAAAGCGATGTTGCCTTCGAGATCGGCGCCGGCCTCATACGCCCTGTAGTTGAACACGTAGATTGTCTCGTCGCCGCCGGGCGCGCGTCGACGCACCTGGATCCGTTTCTTTGCAGCGTAGGGACCGAGGCCGCCGGCAAGCGAGATGGCTTGCATCAGCGTGGTGGGTTGCCGGACGACGTAAGGTCCGGGCCTCAAGACCTCTCCGGTGATGAAGATCTTGGGTTTCAGGTCCTCTTCCGGAACATCCTTGGGGGCATTGGCCAGCGCGACCGTCACGTCCAACGCATCATCCTTGTAGTTCGGCTTCAGCTTCGCTCTGAGGACGTTCTCAAGTGCGAGGGGCGTCAACCCGCGTGCTCGGATGTGCCCGGCCAGCGGGAAGGCGATTTCTCCGAGCGGGTCAACGACCACGGAGCGGTCGAGTTTCGGGTCCTGCAATACGGTAATCGACAGGGTATCGCCCGGCTTGAGCGTCTGTGAGAAGGCAGACGTGGCGAAGATAGCCATCAATACTGCCAGCAAGACCGTCCGCATGTTTCTTTCCTCTTCGCGAAGGGCGCAGATGAGCGAAGTAAAGTGTTAATCTTAATCTTTGCTGAAGAACTCAGGCCAAGACTCCCCGGCGAGCCGAGGACAGCTTTCGGAAATTAATGGATCTCAGCTACTTAAGGAACCCGGGAGAGCTGTTTCACGGGAAAAATACTGTACTGTTGCTTGTCTGCAATAACGTCGCGGACCAGCTGCTCGCCAACGACCTTTTGGTCATTGGCGAACCCGTAGACCAGGGCTGTGTCGCATAACACATTGATCATTCGCGGAATCCCGCCGCTGGCGGCTCCGATCAACGTGCAGGCTTCCTGGGTGAAGAGGGGGCGAGGGGCACCAACGGCCTGGAGGCGGAAGGCGATATAATTGGTAACTTCACGTGCGTCTAGCGGCCGCAGGTGGAAGTCGGACGAGATTCGCTGGGCGAACTGGTGCAGCTTGGGCAGCAGGAGCAAATCTCGCAATTGCGGCTGGCCAACAAGTATAAGTTGTAGGACTTGAAATTTATCTGCGTTGATGTTGGACAACATCCGTAGATGCTCAAGCGCTTCCGGTTCGAGGTTTTGCGCTTCGTCAATGATCAGAACGGTGCGTCGGCCAGCTGCATATTGGCCATGGAGAAAATCCTGTAAATTCTTGAAAAGATGAGGATAATTTCCATCGAACGATTGCCCTAGGGCCATCAAGATCCACTGAAGAAGCTCCTCGCGCCCTTGCGGCGAGCTTGAGATCAGCCCCAGCGTCAGTGTGGGGCTGAGTTTTCTGAGCAGGTGCCGCACGAGCGTCGTCTTGCCGGAACCGATCTCGCCTGTGATGACAGTGAAGCCGGCATTGTTCATGATGCCAAACTCAAGCATCGTGAACGCCATCGAGTGCATCTTGCCCCAATAGATCAGGTCCGGATCGGGTAGAATCGAGAAGGGCTTCTCGCGCAGCTGATAAAATGACTCGTACATCCTGCCGTTCTCTAGCCTGACTTGGCCGCCTTATAGCTCAACGCTCCGCAAGCCAGCTATCCAAGCCACCAAATATTGAACGAAATTGCCTAAAGAAACGACTCACGATCATTATTAAGGCTGATAATTCAAAACCTTCTCGCGACGCAATATTTAATGAGCCTCTATGCAATTTCGATGCTAAAATCGTTTGAGAGATCGATTGCAGGCTGACTGAGCTTACAGAACAACGTTTTCACGCGCTTTGCAGTTCGTACTAACCGGGTTCCAGAAGACGCATGCTGCAAAAGATTGATTTTGAAGACAATTTCGACGGTCCGCTCGAGCAGGACCGCTCGCACCTGCTGAAGCCCTCCTATTATCTGGATATCATCAAACGGCGGTGGCTGTTCTTTGCAGTGCCGTTCATTCTGATTGCGGCGGCGGGAACCGCCGCCGTGCTGATTTGGCCTCCGACCTATCTTTCGGAGGGCAAGATCCTCGTCCAATCGCAGCAGATTCCGACTGAGCTCGTGCGGCCGACCGTAACAAGCGCGGCGCAGGAGCGTATCCAGGTCATTCAGCAACGCACGATGACGCGTGACAACCTCATCGCGATCGCCGACAAGTTCCAGCTTTTTCCGGAAAAGCGTACGCTCATGTCGGTCACCGAATTGGTCGAGTTGATGAAGAAATCGACCAAGATCGCGCCGGTCGATCCGATGCTTGATTTCAAGCAGCGGTCGAGGGCCGAAAATCCGACGATCGTCTTCTCGGTTGGATTTGAGTACGGCGACCCGGCTGTCGCAGCTCGCGTTGCCAACGAGTTGATGACTCGAATTCTAAACGAGGACCTTCGCGATCGGACGAGTCGCGCAACAGATACATCGCGCTTTTTGTCTCGCGAAGTCCAGCGGTTGCAGACCGAGAATGCGACGCTCGACGCAAAGATCGCCCAGCTTCGCATTGCCCAGGGCAAACCGGCGACGGCATCAGGCCAGGACCAGCCGACCAGCACGCTTGCTCAATTGAAGGCCGAGCTGATTCAGAAGAGCGCGCTTTATTCCGACAAGCATCCGATGATTCAGTCGCTGAAGCGTCAGATCCAGGCGATGGAAAGCGTGGCTCAGGGGCCAGCTCAGGCGTCGACCGGAAATGACGCCGCGGTAGCAGCGAGCCTCGACGCACTTGTAGCTCAACAGGAGAGCTTGCAGAAGAATCTCGAAGCAGCCATGGCCAAGCTGATGGCCGCACGGCTGGGCGAAAACCTCGAAAAGGATCAACAGTCCGAAAAGCTCGAGGTCATCGAACAGCCGACGGCGCCTCAGGAGCCGATCAAGCCGCATCGGCCAAAGCTGTTGGCCCTTACGCTGGCTATCGCGTTTGCAGCCGGCGCGGGCCTGACGTTTGTCCTCGAGCTGACCGACAAGGCGATTCGCCGCAGCAGCGATTTGTTCACGATCGTCGATAATCGTCTCATCATTCCAGTTCCCTATATTGGAACGAAGGCTGAGCTGCGCCGGAAGAAGTATCGCGGTATCGCTGCGATCGTGTTGCTGGTCGTGGTTGTGGTCTGCCTCCTTGGAGGCGCCTACTTCATCATGCCGCCGCTCGATCTCATGCTCGCCAAGGCGCGGGCAGGTCTGTTCCGCTAATGCGAGAGGTCTCCATGGACTCGATCAAGCAGGCCGTGGAGCTGGCGCGCTCCGGCGACAGTCTCGTACAGCAGGAACTCATCGGTGGATCGAAGCCGATCGCGGGGGGACACGAGTCAACGCCGGTACGTGAGGTCCGACTTGATCCGGATCATCTCGAGGCCAATCGCATCGTAGCCTTCGCGACCGGCGGAGAAAGCGGTCGCTACTACGACATGCTGCGGACCCAGGTCCTGCAAGAGATGGACAAGAAGAACTGGCAGTTTCTGGCCATCACTTCACCCACGGCTGGATGCGGAAAAACGGTGACCGCGTGCAATCTCGCTATGAGCATTGCGAGACTTCCCGAGCGATCTGCGCTTGTCGTCGATCTCGACTTGCGCAAACCGATGGTCGCAAACTATCTCGGATTGCCGCGTAGCGGCGGGGTTCTGAGTGTACTCGACGGGCAGGTGCCGATTTCTTCGGCTGTAATCAAGGCGGGAGTCGGACCGAACAGCCTGTTCCTGTTGCCCGGCTCGGCACCAACTTCTGGCTCATCCGAATGGATGGCCTCACAAACCATGACGGCATTGCTTCAGGCGATCAAACGGGAGTACCGCTCTCATACAGTGATCTTCGATTTGCCGCCCATGCTTCTTGGGGATGACGTGATCTCGATCTTGCCCCGCATGGATGCGGTGCTGCTCGTGACCGGCGTGGGAAGTTCGTCCGTAGCGGACATCAGGGAATGCCAGAAACATCTCGAGCGTGTTCCCGTAGTGCGCGTCGTTGTCAACAAGGCGTCTGAAAAGATCGATACTTACTACGGATATTATTAAGGACCGAGGCCAGTTCGGCTTGATGGTTGATCAGGCGGAAGCCTACCGTGTATCGAACGTTCCGGGGGGAACGAAAGCTGAGATCACTGCGGCTGGTACGAAGTACTTCGCGACGTCGTACGTCTCTTCTTTGCGGGTCACCGGGTTGGGCCGCTTCTGACTGATCTTGCGACTCATAATGCCGAGCAGGCACTTCTGCTTCGAGTCGAAGACACCTGATCCCGAATTGCCGGTCTTGGCGACATCGACAATCGCGGTGCTGAATCGCCGTGCTCCCGCGGGAATACGCTCAGGGGCGATGATGCGGGAGGCAACGACGGCCTCAGGCACAACGGTAACGACCTCCTGGCCCGGCCTAGGCTGGACGTCACAGAGGCGCATTCGCCTGAGCCTTAGCCGCATTGGCAACAGGTCTTCCTCCACCGCGAGCAAGGTCAGGTCGATTGCCTCGAGTTGGCCTTCCTTGACGACCCGGGTCGGATACTCACGATCCGCAATCGTGACTTTGGGCCGCGTCAACCAGGTTCGTCCGGCCACGTGGGCGGCAGTCAAGAAATAGCCTTTTCCGAGATAAATTCCGTAGCCCGGTCCCCATGCCTGCATGGGCGTCTGGTGAATATTCACGGCATAAGCGCGCAGGGTATCTTCGAGCGTCTGTGCGGTGGCTGCTCCGATCGTCGCCACTTGAACAGCCATACAGGCCGCGATGTGGATGAGAATCCTCGCCGCTCTCCGGCGCCCGGAGCACGCTTGGTTAGTTTCCCCATCCATCTCTTTGCCGGGCGCATCGTCATCCATGACAATTAAGAACTTCCCAGAAAGAAGCCTCTCTCCTGGGAAGGTAGTGCCACCAGCAAGTCCTCGATGAACTGATCTTGCAGCTTGAATGAAGCGTCTTTGGGAAGACCGATCGTCGAGACCCTGAATAGCGCGCCATCCGGCAGAATACCGCGCAGACCGTACTTCAGCCGACTAATCTGATTATCAAGTACTCCGTTGGACACGTCGTCGCCAATCTTCATCCAATAGGTAATGGGTTCGAATCGCGACTCTCGTTCCGCGATCAATCTCGTGGTTTTCAGCGAGCCGCCGGAATAGTTCAAATTCGAGCTGGCTTTTTCGGACACGCGGAATCCGTTGGCCGTGTAACAGATTTCGGGCCGGTGCGCCTTGAGCTTGTAATTCTGCACAGGGCCGTAGGCGACAAGCAGCATGACGATATGGCCGGCGCCATCCGTATAGCCGCGCGCCACTTCCTGGCTGTAAACCTTCGCGGAGAGAGGATCCGGTGGTTGGGCGTACGCTTCGGGATCGACCGGCTTCACCGGGCTGATCTCGGGAACAAGCTTCCAGGCTCCAAACTGTTGTGGAATGACAGTCTCGAGGCTTTGGGATGCCGTTGTACGGGCCATCAACTGGCGCGGTGCAAAAACCTCGGCGGCTATCGCGGTCCCGGCAATTGCAACCGCCGCGAGAACAACTCCAACCCGGCTGGGCTTCATCGTATAGCTCCTGTTCGGGCAATTGTTACCTGTCCGGCGGGATTAAATAAAGGGGCGATGGCGCTGGATTTCCTCACAAATCAGTCACGAATGGCCTTCTAATCGAGGATTTCTCGATTAATCTAAATATCGGATTCTTAGCTCGGAGTGACCTGCCGGCTCGACGGCCGGGCAATAGCCAACTACTGATGCAGACAGTTCCAGTCGACCAAGTTCAGTATGGCTTGCCGACTGTATTCGCTGAAGAGAAGCACGGAGCGTCGGGTGAAAAGGCTTGGCAATTTACGTATTTGGAGTCTGGGTCTTTTCCTGACGGTATCCGGTCTCGCTCTGGCCTCGTGCGGCCAGCGGAGCGGCGATCAAACGGCTGCGGCGAAAGGACAAGTTGTCGCGCGTGTCGGCGACGAGATCATCACGACGCAGGAACTCGAAAACGAGTTCAGGCTGGCTGGTATCGCTCGGGACAAACAAAAAGATCCGGAGACCTTGAAGCGCGTCCTCGGCGAGATCGTAGTTCGGAAGTATCTGCTGCAACAGGCGATGACCGCGAAATTGGACCGTGAACCAGGAGTTCTGCTGGATCTATTGCGCGTGCGGGAGCAGGTCCTCGGGAATGCGATGCTTAATCGCGCCGCGTCGGCCAAGGCGTCAACCAAAGCTGACATCGACCGCTACATTGCAAAGAACACCTGGAAGTTCGCTGATCGCAAGCTGTACAGCGTGGACGAAATCGTCATGCCCCTCACGCCCGCAACACAGACTTTTGTGAACACGAACAAGGATGCGAAATCGCTCGAAGAACTGCTGCAGCAATTGACCACAGGTGGTATTCCGCATGGTCGTCAGCTGGGCGTCTTGTCGAGCAGCGACCTTCCTGAGGAGCTTGTCGGCCTGATTCAGAAGCGAAAGGACGACGATATCTTCTTTACCAGGATCGGCACGAACGGACTCTTCTTCAAGGTCAGGGCCGAGGAAGCTCGTCCGATCGAAGGAGATGCCGCGACCAACCTGGCGCGACAGATGATGCGGGCGGACGCCCTCGCAGCAGAACTGGGCCTTGCAGCCTATTCGGCGAAACTCGAGGCTAAATATGAGGGCGACTACGCCGACCTCATGAAGCAGGGTGAGACCAAATCACGGTAGGTCGTTTCAGAGCATCCCACCCAAGCCATTCCCTTTTTGTTCAGTGTACGGAACATGGCAACCCTATTTGATGTCATCACCGTCACCAGTTTTGCAGGACTGGTGCTTGCCTTCTTTCAATTTTCGGACCGCGAGACTCGAACGCTCGTCTACTTTATGCTGGCCAGCATCGTGTTTGCCGTCGCCAATCAGGTCGGCAATGCCGGGCATTTTGTTCTCGCGACGGGGTTGATCCTTGCGGGAACGGTATTTGCCGTGCTGGTGATCAAAAGATAGTCGATTGTTGACGCGGGCAGGCAATGATAGTTTCCACTGGAATGGTATTTAAATCACAGAGTCGAATTGATGACTGATATCCATATCCGCAAATCGATTGGAACCGGTCTATCTGCATCGCTTCTGGGGCCTGCTTTGATGGGGGTTGCCATACTTGGCGCCTACACGCCCACGATCCGCGGTTTGATAAATGGCCCATGGCAGACGGAGCAGGAAGGCCATGGGCCTCTGATCATCGCCGCGACGCTCTGGCTGGTTTGGCAATCGCGCGAGCGTCTGGTGCGCGCTAAGGTCACACCCGCGCCTGTCGCGGGATGGATCGTCTTGGCCGTTGGGTTGATGCTTTTGTACCTGTCGCGATTGCAACAAGGACTGCTCACCGTTGAGATGGGATCGATCCTGCCCGTGATCATGGGATCGGTCCTGATTTGTGCCGGCTGGCCCACGCTTCGGGCCCTGGCCTTTCCGCTCAGTTTCCTGGTCTTTGCGGTGCCGATGCCAGACTGGCTCGTCGATTCTATGACAGTCCCGTTGAAGGTTTTCATTTCCGACACGGTGACCCGAGTTCTCTACGCTGCGGGTTTCCCGGTCGCGCAGAACGGCGTCATGATTATGATCGGTTCCTACCAACTTCTGGTCAAGGACGCTTGCTCCGGCATGAATTCGATCTTTGCCTTGTCAGCGATCGGTGTGTTTTACGTGTACGCCTTCCGGTGGAAAGAAAAGCTGCGCAGCTTGCTGCTCCTGTTGGCGATCGTTCCCATCACCATTCTCGCCAATTTCCTCCGCGTTTTTGCGTTGGTGCTGATGGCCTATTATGGCGGCCCCGATCTCATCGAGGGCGCCGTTCATGATCTGACAGGAATCAGCCTGTTTGTCGTGGCGCTTCTGTTGCTGTTCGCCTTCGATGGTGTTCTTGGGGTTATACGCAGCCTCTTCATGAGATCCCGGCGCAAATTGGCGGCCGCGTGAGGCGAACTCGTAGGAGACCTTGAGCAACCTTTGTCCAGGAATGCTTCGGCGGCGGGCGTGCACCTTCAAGAAGGGGACCCGGTGTCGCCGGCACTTGGGCTCTGTCTTCGAGAAAGTCCGTCGCAGCGCGGATTTGCGCGGCTCTCTCGAGGCCTGCTCATGAGTCTGACTTATGCCATACCCGACCTTCACGGGCGGCTCGATCTGCTCGAGCAAGCGTTGTCGCTCGTTCTTGAGCACGCCGGCAATCGGACTGCGCGCGTTGTCACCCTTGGCGATTATGTCGATCGAGGACCCAACGCTCGCGGCGTGATCGAATTCCTAATGCAGTGGTCGTTTCCCAATTTGCAGCTCGTCGCCTTGAAGGGAAACCACGAGGCCATGATGTGGGAGGCTTGCAACAATCTCGTCGAGGCCGAGTGGTGGGTCGAGAATGGGGGCGGCGAGACGTTGGCTTCCTATGGCGTCGAATATTGTGTGGAGGTCCCGCTTCAGCGGATCATTCCTGATTATCATTTGCAGTGGATCGACCAGCTTCCGCTGGTGCACGCGGATCTGCATCGGGTTTTCGTACACGCCGGCGTGGATCCGAAGATACCGCTCAATCAGCAAAGCGATCGAACCCTGCTCTGGAAGAGATACCCTAAGGGAGCCGACTCAGGGCACGGCCGCCGCCATGTCGTTCACGGCCATCACGCGGATGAAAAAGCTCCAGTCGTGTTCAGGGGAAGAACCAACCTGGACGGTCTGGCCTGGAAGACGGGGCGGCTCGTCGTTGGTATATTTTCTGATGACCGGCCGGGGGGCGCGGTCGAGTTTCTCGACGTGAGATGATTCCATGTTTTTCTTAATCGTCGTCATTGCCGCGTTGGTTTCGATTCCAACGCTCGTGCTCTTTGTCGAGGTATTCGGTGCGCTTTGGGCAGGTGTGTCGGCTGCCGGTGATGACCGAGTGTCTGCCGGTTGGGTCGCAGTCGTAGTGCCTGCACACAATGAATCGATCGGAATCATTCCCACCCTTCAGGACGTCGCCTCGCAGTTGAGAGAGTGCGATCGTATGATAGTGGTGGCCGACAATTGCAACGATGATACGGGGGCAGTTTCATCGGCTCACGGCGCCCAAGTGCTTCGGCGCAACGAGCCTGACCGGCGCGGCAAGGGCTACGCGATGGCCTGGGCAATCGCACATTTGAAGGACAATCCGCCTGAATTCGTTCTCTTCGTGGATGCGGATTGTCGGCTGCAAGAGGGTTTCCTCGCCAATACGCTCAATTATTGCGCGCAAACAGGCGAGCCCATTCAGGCGCTCTATCTCATGACCAGCGCTGAGGGATTTCAGGTCAACCAGCGTGTCTCGGAGTTCGCCTGGCGGCTGAAGAACTGGGTCAGACCGCTGGGGCTCAATCATTTCGGCAGGCCGGTGCAGTTGATGGGCACAGGGATGATGTTTCCTTGGGAGGTGATTAAGTCTGCGCCACTTGCGAGCGGCCACATTGTCGAGGATTTAAAGTTAGGGTTGGACTTGGTCTTGACCGGTACGCCAGCTCGCTTCCTGCCAACAGTTCGGATAACGAGTGAGTTTGCGACCACAGAGCGAGGTGCCGAAAGCCAGCGGCAGCGTTGGATCGAGGGACACTTGGCGATGATCGTGAGCTACGTCCCGCGGCTATTGGTGTCGTCGATCGCGACGCGCAATTTCGATGCTCTGGTGCTCGCGTTCGATTTACTCGTGCCGCCGCTATCGCTTCTCGTGGCTATCGCAGGAGGTGTTGCGGTTCTCGGAGGCGCCTATGCCTTGCTGGCTGGGGCGCTACTTCCAGCCGCACTGGCCATTTTGAATCTCTCGGCGTTGGCCACCGCGCTGACTTTGGCCTGGCTTAAGTTTGGTAGCGACATCCTACCGGCCTCGCAAATTCCATTCGTTGCGGGGCAGATCCTGCGACGGTTTTATCTCCTGCGTCGTCTTGCGCGGCGCGGCTCTTCTGAGTGGATACGCACCGATCGTAGCAGACCCGATTAGGTCGAGAATCATCGGGCCAGCGCGATCCCAAAGGGTATTTAATTTTCGCGGCTCAAAATTTAATATTTTACCTAGCCTTTAATCGGCGACCGAATTGCTCAACTATTCGGCAGTGTGCCGAAAACTGTCGATTTTGCTACCAAGCTGACAAATTCAAAGCGAATCGGCGCGGACTGCAACAGCTCCGTCAAGTATGTGCAGTGCACATATTTGCGCGTGCACCGCAAAAAATTTGGTTGACAGAGTATTGTTCCACCCGCACCTTGAACAGATTAAATATTAGGAGACTTCCCATGCCTTCGTTGAAGCTTGCGCTGGCCGCAATTCTCGGTTTGTTCATGTTGGCTGCCCCCGCGCAAGCATCGGTGGTGTTCTCAGACACGCCCGCGAATCCGGTTCAGGCCTTTTCATCGGTTGATTTCACGGCAGTGTTTTCCAACATCAACTTCCTATCGGGGACTTGGTATTTTTCAGACACGAACGGTGACGGCATTTCCGGCTCTCTGTCTGGATCCAACCCAGTCATCAATATCGGCTCCTACTCCTTCCCGAACGGGACCTACACGGCCTACTTCACTTATGTGGGCAAGCTCGTGGGAGGCGGCTCTGTAAATACGATCAATTTGCCGGAGACGCTTACGATTACTGCTGTTCCCGAGCCGGCCACGTGGGCCATGATGCTGCTTGGATTTATCAGCGTGGGCCTTGTTGCTTATCGTCGGAAGGCTGGTGCCTCCATTCGAATCGCTTGATCCAAATCGACCAGGTCCGAAAAAAAGCCGCCGCGAGGCGGCTTTTTTATTGATGACAACTCCGTTCAGGTGGATTTGTTACGGATCGACGCTCCTGCTGATTTGGTGCTCAATGCTGATGGAGTATACGAAGGCGGCGAGGTTCATTTTTGCCGCGAGCCTCCGGGCTTGGTCGGGATGTCTCGGCACAAAACGTGCGCCTCAAGCGACCAACACCGGGTCCGGAAGAGGCCGAAAACATTGCTGCCGAAATCACCAGGAGCGACGGTCTTCTTCGCCCAGGCGACATCGTCGTAACCCCGCTCGGGTTTCTATTGTTTAAGGGCGTTGCAGCGGACGGCTACATCAATGAATTCAAGCCGGTGCCGAATCCCTTGAACCAAAGCCGCGACAAGAAGTACTAAAGCGCTGGGAAGATGCTGTAAGGGCGAGATCGCACACCTTAACGTTACTCGTGGCATTTTAATAAAAATTATGCTTGAGGTTGTGTAAATTAACGACAAGCCTGCGGGAACAGGCTAAATACGCATTATAATTGCCCTGATCTGAGGGTGGACGCCGGAGAGTTTGGAATGCTGTCTCGCCCGTTTTCAATCGCCGCTTTTCTGGTCGCGGGTTTAACTTCGTCGGCAGCCTCGGCAGGCATCGTGACGGTGACAAGCTATGACATGGCCAATGGGAACGGCGCGACCCAGTATACGACGCCGACTGGCGGTCAGAATTACTTTGATTTCTCGTACACCAAAACCGGCCAATCCACCCCCGCCCCCAATGCGGGCGTGAACGGGTCTCCGAACTCCATTCCGAACAATTCCAATGCAACGAATGTTTTGACCGGAGGCACCGGCAAACTGACGGATGGCGTTATCGCGACGAATAATTTTTCGCTCGTCAGCGGCTCGAATGGAACGATCTCGAACGGTTGGACTACGGCAGCGTCGCCATACTACGGATCCCTCAATGGGCAGGCCAGCCAGTATGTCGGTTGGAAATATCAGGATCCAACGATTGCCTTCCATCTGGCGAGCGGATCGATGGTCAGCCAGATCAATCTTTACGTCGCGGCCAATGGTTCTGGCGGCTTGGTCGGAGCTCCCGGGAACGTAGCAGTTACGATCGGTTCGACGGTTCTCAATTCGTCTCAGTACGCCGAGACGATTTCGCCATATACCGGAGGCAATCCGTATGCCTCGAGCACCGCTCTCATCACGATTACCTTGAGCCAGGCGATATCTTCGAGCGATCTCTTTACGCTTCAACTGTTCCGTGGCGCCCTAGAGCAGGATGGCTACGATTATGAGAAGCAGTATTGGGATCCGATCAAGAAAAAGTTCAACGATCCCCTGAGCGGCTTCCAGGAGAATGCGTGGGATACCCAGCTTGAGCCGTGGATCATGGTGAGCGAGGTCGAGTTTCTCGCTGCCGTGCCCGAGCCATCGACTTGGCTGATGATGATCGCCGGGTTCATGGGCATGGGCATGCTTGCCCTTCGTCGCCGGCGCCAATTCGTTACGGCATGATTGGGGATTGGATGGTCCTGGCGGACGTGATGAAACTCTAGGAGAAGGCACGCCTGCAGCCTTCGAGATGTCTAGTGTCTTCTTCACGCCGAGCAGAGTTCACGGCGATATTCAGGTCATCTTCGATGTCAGTGCCACATATCCGACGCCTCGGGGCTGGCCTTTGCGGCAGAGAAGTCACTCCGCACAGAAATTTCGCGATGAGCGGGAACCGCCGCTTCATACGCGGGGGACTCAGTGGTAAATGGGCATGCTGGCTGAGAGGCTCCGAAGAACATGTCCAATCAAATGCCAGACTCGATTACGCGAGTCCTGCTAGCGGCGCTTAATGCCGCCGACGAAGTCGTTGAGCGTAACTCGGATCTTGCCGTGCCCGTCAGCGCCGAAGTGGCGCCGGTGGTCAAGGCCCTGGCTGCGCTGACCAGGATGCCGGTCTTGGATCTTGCGGATGAACGTCAAAATCGTTTCGCTGCAACGATTTGCTTGAGCATGGACAAGTTCAGGTCGGCGTCCTGACGCTGGCAATGCATCTTGCTCGTGGGCCGAATTGTCGCCCCCAGAGCAAATTGGCGAGCGCGCTGCGCGTTCGATTCGGATATATTTTACGTGGCGAATCAGTAGCGTTCGATTCTCTAGCCGAGTAATTCCGAGAGTATAATGCGCGAGAGCTTTCTTTCGCGTTGAATCAGTTGAGTGGCGTATGCGACTCGACTTGGAATGATGTTCTCAATTTTTGGATGAGGAACGAGACAGTGAAGATTGTCACGCTTTTAGGCGCCACGATTGTTGGTGCCACGCTTACGATCATGCCAGCCCACGCAGCGATCTTGACGGAAAGCTTCACCTTTACCGGGGCGGTCTACAGCGTTGCTGGTCAATTCACCTATGATCAGTCGAATGGTCAGCTGCAGTCGATAACGGGAAATGTCGTAACCGGCGCCCTGATTGAAGGAATCACTGCCCTCGTCACGGGGGCATCTCCATTTTTCCCCGTTCCCGGCAATTCCAACGGATTCACGTTCGATAATACATTTGATTCGGTATCAGGAACGTTCCCGCTCAATGGCGTCCTGTTTTCCTTTGGCTCGGGCAACTACGGCAGCTTCTATTATAATCCGGAGGCGTTCTTCTCGACATGGTTGCCTGACGGGCCGACGTCTCCCTCCGACTGCTCCGTGGGTGATCTCTATTGCCCTGGCGATGCTGGAACGCTCAAATTTACCGCGGTCAGCCCTGTCCCTGAGCTCTCGAGCTGGGCGATGATGCTGCTCGGGTTCCTGGGAATGGGATTCTTGGGACGAGCTGTTCGCGAGGTTCACCGAGGGCTCGCCGCTCCTCGCTAAGCTCCCTGAGGCCCCCTTTGGCTCCGCCGAGAGGGGGCGATTTTTCTATGAATTCGTTTTGTTTCGGCAAATTCGCCCGTCTGAGTCTCATTTGAAGGCCATGTGCCTTTAGGATCCACAATTCGGGAGCGTGCGGCGCCTATCGGCTCAACCCTCTAAATTCAGCCTTTGCCTACATCGCTAAAATGGCCCGTCTAGACGATATAATTGTCGCGTTGGACCACGTCGCTCGGCGCGTGTGTCACATATTTAATAGAAGCTTTCTTTGTTTAAAATATTGAATTGACTAAATGTGGAGTGAGGTTTAGCTTGGTTGCATTGCCGAAGAGTGGCATGCGGATCTGACGTTTTGTCTACGGAGCTTTTCTTGCCGATTTCCGGCAAGCCATCAGGAGTATCTATCATGACGCTAAAGAGCGGGCTGCTAGGCCTCATCGCCGGTGCAGGATTATTGCTGTCTACAGGCGCGAACGCCGCAGTGGTCACGTTGGGCGGTGTTGCCGCCGGTGACGGTTCGGGCCTCACTTCGTTCTATGGAACGACGGCTAATTTCGATACGACCTTCGCGGCAATTTCCGCCGGCAACATCGTTTCGGGCTCGTCCAGCGGTCAGTACGCCGCCCCGAACGGCGATTCGACCAGCTACTACACGGTTGGCTCATTTATCACCCCGCAGACCGCGACCCTCACCTTGGCGGGCAGCTCAAACTATCTTGGCCTGCTCTGGGGCTCGATCGACGATTACAATGCGATCACGCTTCATCTGGCCAACGGCGGTTCTGAGGTTATCAGCTCTGCGACCCAACCGCTCCTGAATCCCGCGAACGGAAATCAGGGACCGGGCGGTACGTCGTACGTCAACATCTATGCCTCGGATTATATTACGAGCATCGATTTCTACTCGGGCAAGTCTGCATTCGAGTTCGACAACGTGACCGTTGCGGCGGTCCCCGAGCCGGCCACTTGGGCGATGATGATCGTCGGCTTCCTGGGCCTCGGCTTCCTCGGCTATCGCAAGACGGGCGGCGCGTCGTTCCGTCTCGCTTGATGCCGGAATCCACTGGACCTCGAGAGGCCGCCAGCAATGGCGGCCTTTGTATTTTCGTGTGTGGCTTGCAAATCAGGCCAGAGAGAGCTCCCAATGGAAATCATTGGAACGTGCCTCAACTGTTTTCCGCCGTCCGGCTGCTTGCTGGCGAATAGTGTAGGGGCTCTTGCCGTGTTGGGGGTCGCGATCTGGTGTGGTAGTTTCGGTAGTTCAGTTCGCTAAGAGCGCCGGCGGTCGGGCTCGATGGCGTGGCATTCTCGATCCCGCTTCGGTTCATCACATATCGACGCCGCGTCAAGGCTATGCGGCCAGCCGATTGGTTGCGGGGGCGGCTTCTCGCGTCTGAAGGGCCGCCCGCAACGCCGCCTTTTCCCATGGGCGGGCTCTCGGCTAGGCTAGCGAGCCTTGGCGCGAAATGCTGCCCGGCCATTGTAGGAGTCCCGGCGGGAACGTCTCCAGGGCAGGCGTCTCGCCTGTTTGCTGGTCAGGCCGAGATCTATCACCCTAAAACAAAATCCCTGCTCCAAATCGGAGCTGGGGTCTATAGACTTGAAAAGGGGCCGTCGAGGATTGTGGTCAGACCACCGGATCTCAGGCGCGAACCGCCGCCTTAGCGCGTTTGCGACGATAGGTCATCAAGCCCAGCCCGCTGAAGCCCAGGAGCATCATCGCCCAGGTGGACGGCTCAGGCACCGCAGCGACCGGGGCTGAGTTCACGTCAAAGACGTGCCCGGTGATCGGATCCTTGGCATCGAGCGAGTACAGATAGATGTCGTCGATCGCCAATTTGAATGAACCGCCATCGTACTTGATGGTCTGGGGCCCGCCAAAGTCGATTTCGACGTAGCCGAGGCCCAGGAAGATCAGGCCGACGAGGTCCGCCGAGAACACACTCGCACCGGCGCCAGTGGGTGAAGTGAAGCTGACCTTTAGATCGAATTTGGTGGCTGAGGGATCATCGAACAGGATGTTTTGGAGCGACATGCTGCCGAGGTTGAGGCTCGGTCCCGACTTGTTCGAAGCGGTCGTCCCCTTGAAGGTAAGTCCACCTTCACCGCGCATAGCGCTGCCCGTCGAGGCCGTCGGGGACGAGGGGGCGCAGCTCGTGCTCGTGAAGCATCCTGTCGTCGAATAGCTATAAACAAGCGCGGCCTGGCTCGGCGCGCTCCAGAGGAGAGCGGTGGCGGCGCAACCAGCCAAAATCGTTTTCTTCATTTCCATGTCTGCCTGTTCAAATTTTTAGTTTAATTTTTATTTAACTCGCAATTTTTCGCGTAGGCCGATTCTGCAGCCGGGTCAATGCCTAACGATAAAATACTGTTAAAATCGCCGACCGGATCATGCAGGGATGCTAGGCCTGTGAACGGCCGGTCGTATTATTGCCCTGCAGCATCGTTCGCATCGATCGGCGAATTAAATCGGTCGAGTGTCCGACTGTCTCCCCTCAATCCGCTGACAAGTCTTCGCCCACCCCTCTCGGTGACGAAAGGGAAACCGCCCGAAGGCGGTCTCCATGTGCGTGCGACGTGGCTCACAAGCTCATGCCGCGTTGAGCGCGCCCTCCTGTTTGCGACGTTGGGCGAAGTAGCCGACTCCGACAAAGCCCAGGATGATCATCGCCCAGGTCGAGGCTTCCGGGACGGCCGTGGTTACATCAAGCGACGCTTTGTCGAAGTACTGGTAAGTAACGCCGCCAGCTGGAGCGAAGAGCCGTGTAGCCTGCAAGGAGAGGGTGTGTTGACCCGCTACGAGGGTCGTTGTGAAGTCGAGGCTGTCGCTCAGCGCGGCGGGTCCGCTATTGACGCCGCCAAAATCAAAGCTGTCCATCATAATGCCATCGAGCAAAACACTCATCAGGCCGAGGCCAAAAGCACCGCTGGTTCGGGTGTAGAAGGCCGCGATATCGGTGGAGAATGTTGCCAGACCGCCGCTGGTTGTGAACGTCTGCGTCACGCCGCCACCTGCTTGAGGCGACAAGCCGTAAGGTCCATCAATCTTGCCTGCATTGAGCGTCAACGCGCTTGAGGCACCAGACCCCGTGACATTGAACGAAGTCACCGCAGCGGTCTGGGTTTGCGGAGCCCCCGGTAGGCTCGGCGTAAGCGAGATCGTGCCGTTCGCGGTGGTGTAAGACGTCCAGCCGTTCAGGCCGGAACTGAAATCGCCATTTGTGAGGACTTCGACGGCTTGCGCAGGGACCACATGGGCCAGAAATCCTGCGATGGACAGTGCAGTTACTTTACGAAACATAAGAACCAACTCCCCTTTCTTAAAGTGAAGGGAGGCGTCGCACGTGGGGGCAAACAGCTTGATGACAGTCAGGCGAAGCGCGCCCGGGCAATTTGCCGCATTCGGATTTGGAGGCTTCCCGCCAAGCGCGCACGACAATAGGTCACGCCGCGCGAATTAAACTTTCGTCGTGGTCGCACTTCGTGCCAGACATTTTTACATGCGTGGTGCCATCGTGCGCGGCAATTCCATTCATCTTTGTAAATGGCCGTTCATGTTGGACTGCGTCTCGACGCGCTCGTAACGAATCGAATTGACGAAAACGAGACGAAGGCGCTACCATCCGTTCTGACAATTCCAAACGAAATTTGGGTAAGCATTCGGATTTTCCTTCGTGCAGCTGGTCACGAAGAATGACGTCGCTGCGGTCGATTACGTTTCGGTTTTTTCGGATCGGGCGAATAAGACTCAACAGGTCACGAGACCTTGATCGAACTAGGTGGATCGCCGCGCGACCAACATTTGCTTTAACGGGCGAAGATTTAGTGTCTCTGGGAAGTCTTAGTGTGTTGGTATGCATTTTGCTTCTTGCTGAATTTTGGGGATTTGGGGGATTTTCATGAAGGACGCATTCCGGAAGGAACGGAAACCCCGTGATTTGAAAAAGGCCAAGCGGACGCCGAAAAGGCCTCCTGCCATGGAGACTATTGCCGAACGCTATTTTGAAGTCTTGCGATTGAGGCAGCGCGTGCTCGAGGCGGATAGCTGGCGCTCCGATCGACAGTAGGAATTAGGATGATGCGTACGCTCTATGTAATGTCTCTTGTGGTTGGCATGGTGGCCTGGCTTTGGGCGCTGACCACCGGAATTGTTTGGATCCTTGGCGCATAGTGAGCACGTGACAAAAAAGACCGCCCAGAAGCGGTCTTTCGATTTTGGGTCGATGTGCAGGAGTGATCAGACCGCGCTGAGCGCGACCTGATTGCGCCGGCGATAGGCGAGGGAGCCGACTCCACAGAAGCCCATAAGCATCATCGCCCAGGTCGAGAGTTCAGGCACGGCGGAAACCGTACCGTCAACGAACAGCCGGACGCCTTCGCCGTCCGCGGCTAACCAACTGGACGAAGCGGCAGCCAGGTATTGAAAGAACTCAGCGCTTCCGACGTCGTCGTTGTACTGGCCGATGCCGGCCGTCCCGGTTGCGCCAAACAACCCAGAACCGAAAACGAATCCATACGTGCCTGGGGCGAGTGTCAGGGACAGTGAACCCGAGACATCCTGGATCTGGCTGGGCATCGCCAAGATCGTATGTCCGAGCGCAATACTCCCCAAGCCCGTCGGCGATCCGGCGGGGAGCGACGTCAGTGAAGCGAGGGGCACGATGGCGCCGAAGATGGTGCCGTAGGAATACGCGCCGAATTGAGCGCCAATCGAAGTTATCGTGGTCTGCCGCATGATCGTGAACGACGCGCCAAGATACCGGCCATCGTAGATGCTATAATCGCCTAGATCGGTCCCGGTGAACGTCCCGGTTTCAAAGATGGTGTCGGCTTTGGTTGGCGCGGCAAAAACGGGCAACAAACACAGCGCCATAACTTAGTTTCGTACGCATACGACGAAGGCCGCCTAATTGGCGCATGCGGGCGGGCACGACGAGGTCTATGGTCGTGTTGGGTGAGGTCAGGCGGCCTGCTGATCGGCGGGCTTGTCGGCCTGGCGCAAGAGCTTCCATTCCCAGGGCAGTAGCTCGTGCAGACGCGATGCAGGATGATCGGCGATACGAGCCAGGACGTCGGCGAGGCAGGCTTTGGGATCGACGTCATTGAGGCGACAGGTCGTGATCATCGTCAGCATGATGGCGGCACGGTCGGCACCACGCTGGCTGCCGGCGAAGGTCCAGTTCCGCCTTCCCAAAGCGATGCCTCTCAGTGCGCGCTCAGCGCAATTATTGGTCAAGCAGATCCTGCCATCGTCGAGGAAACCGGCGAAGCCGTCCCAGCGCCTGAGCATGTAGTTGACCGGCTTCAGGACCTCGGAGGAGCGCGAGAGGGTTTCGCGTTCGCGGAGCAACCAGGAGTGCATGTCGTCGAGAAGCGGCTTGCTCTTCTCCTGGCGCACGGCGCGCCGCTCGTCGGCGCTAAGGCCATTGACGGCGCGCTCGATCTCGAACAGAGCGTCGAGGCGCCTGACCGCCTCTAGCGCGATCGGAGAGACCGGTTTGCCCTTCTTGCCTTCCCGAGCATTTTTCTCGATATCAGCCAGCTCGAAGAAGCCCCGCCGCGCATGGGCCAGGCAAAATGCCGGTGTAATCGGCAGCGCCTTCTTCTGCGGGTCGAACAGCGGCTCGAAGCCGCTGTAGCAATCGGCCTGCAGGATGCCGGCGAAGGCGGCCAGATGTCTCTGCGGATGCTCGCCTCGTCGGTCGCTTGAGGCGTAATAGACCGCCGCAGGCGGCGCAGGCCCGGCAAACGGCCGGTACATACGTCCAGATCCGGCCGATCCTGCACTTGCCCTTCGCCAGGATGCGGATGGTGGTGTCATCGCCATGCAGGCGCTCAGCGGCAAGCACATGGCGTTCGATCAAGTGCAAGAGCGGCATGACGGCGATGGCCGAGAGCTTCCAGTGCTCCGACCTGCCGGCGTTCTGCGCCGGCGCGCATGCGCTGCTGGTCGAGGCCGGCAGCCGGTCGGCGGCCGAGAAGCTCGCGCGCGAGCGCGGCCACAGCCGGATGGCGATCATGCTGGCGAAGCATTTTTGCAAGTGATGGAGAGCGTGGAAACTGCACGGACTCATCGCCGAAAACGAAAGCGGCCGCCATCAGGCGGCCGCTCGCTCACGAATAGGGCACGAGTTTATGAGGCGCCGAGCGCCAGTTTGTCTTTACGACGATAGGCAAAGAAACCGACCCCTGCGAAGCCTAGCATCATCATCGCCCAAGTTGATGGCTCGGGAACGGCGGATACCGAGCCGGTCAAAAACTGCCCATCAAAGTAGAGACCAGGACCAAAGGAAATTCCTTCGTGATAGGTGAATGTCACTGAAGTTGCGGTAATCGAATCGATCGTGACCGGAGATGGGCTTTGAACTACCGAGAAGCCGGTTAGAGGAACCCCAAAGTTCAAGTTAAACAGCGTGAACGTAAGCGTGTCAGACGGATTTCCCGAGTAATAGCCGACATACGTACCCGTCGAAGTCAGTGTAAAATGGTCGCCGTTGGCGCCTGCATTGAAGTCAAAAAACTGGCTACCGAAGAAATTTCCATCTGAACCAGCGCCGACCATGAGTGATGGTAGACTTTGGGCTTGGCCGGTCGATGAAGACACCTGGATATCGACAGTATCGCCTTGCAAGGTTGCCGCGCTTGCTTGGCCGCATGCGGATCCGAGAGCCGCGATCAAGAGCGCTGACGTACCAAGTGTTCGAAAAGCTTTCATTATAACCCCCAATTGAAAATATTTAATAGAATTGCTCGGGATTAAGTAACGAGTCAACCTTTCATTTCGAGGGGGCGGGCGGGAAGGAGCCGCCGACGGTCCTGCTCGAACTCCCGCGTCATCGCCGGATGCGCCCGGTTCTTCACCTTGATCCAGTCCTTCGACCGGCCGGCGCCATAGCGCCGGTCACGTCGTTTCGAGACCAGGCCTTCGAGCCCCATCTCGCAGGCCTTGCGGAACAGATCCGGCCCGATCTCGCCGGCCTCGAATGGCGCGATGAAGATGCCGTCGGGCCGGCCGCGCAGGAGCCGCGCCAGATTGGTCTTGCGCATGGCGAGCGGCAGCGGCCGCAGATCCTCGCCGCCGAGCGCCAGCACATCGAAGGCGTACAGCTGCACCTCGGCATCGTGCTTGCGCGAGTGCAGGGCGTTGAAGTCTGAGACTCCGTCGACGCCAAGCACGACCGCCTCGCCATCGATGACGAATTGCTGCTCGCAGTTCTTCAGCGCGGCCTCGACGATCCAGGGGAAGCGGCTGGTCCAGTCGTGGCCGTTGCGCGTGAACAGCCGCACGGTCTTACCCTGGCGCTCGAGGCGCAGGCGATAGCCGTCATACTTGATTTCGTGGATTCCAGTCGGGGCCGGCCGGGACCACCTTGGCGGCGGTCGGCAGACAGAATTCAAAGGGTTTTGGCATATCTCGACGCGGTCCTAGACCAGCCGCAACGCCAGCTGCCGGTGATGGCCTTCGTGCCGCTCGACGAAGTCTTGCAGGCCTGAGGGCACGTCGGCGAGCTGCAGGTCGAAGCGCCGGCGGATCTCGCGGGCAACGTCTTCGGTGACGTCCTCAGACCATCGCTCGGCGGTGTTGAAGGCGATGATCCGGAGCGGGTTCGCATACTCGCCCGCCATCAGGTCGGTGATGACGCTCTCGAGGTCGGTGGTTTCCGCGTCGGCTTCGCGCCAGACTGCGCCGTGGCGGCCGAGATCATCCTTCACCAGGTAGACCGTCTGATCACAGCCTTCGGGCACGATCGAGGGCGTCCAGCCGCGTCCCGGCATACTCAAAACTCCACGCTTACTGATGTCGGAAAGATAGTCGCGGAAGCTAGAATTGCGAATCGGGAACCTCAGTGCCGCCAGCCATCCTTGTCGACCTCGGTCCTGAAGCCCGCCGGCATCCGCGGCGGTTCGCCATCGGTTGGAACGTTGCAGCGCGGGCAGGGCGCGCCGGCGGCGCCGCATGGGCAAGCGTGCGGGCCTTCCCAAGGCCAGCCCGGATGCGTCTCGCAGACCCAGCCGGTATCGTCACAGGTCTTGCAGGTCATGGGTCGGTCCATGGGCGGAAAGACGGCCCCGGCAGGCTTTGGGGGCGAAGGTTCGCCGGGGCCGCTCCGCCCAGCATTTGCAGCGGTGCCGGGCACAAGATCAAGCTGCCCGCCTCCCCGCCGTTCCACGTTGTTCGATGCAACCTTAGATTCGTCGTCACCCGCCGGCAAACATGCAATTCTATCGCCATATTTTCGCGTGTCGGAGGGAAGCCGATGCGCCTTGCATTGCCGTATCTGGGAATTGGTCTGTGTGCGTCGCTGGCGGCGTGGATGTCGGTGATGCTGCTTTATTGACGCGGGAATAGATCGGCGCCAGGCGGCAGCAGCTGCAGATAGGTCCCGCTCTCATGGCGCTCGAGCCAGCCGTGCTCGAGCGCATATTTGAGCCCGGCACCGAACTCGCTGCCGCTGCCCTTCAGCTCGAACATGAACCGTGCGTTGACCGCTCGATGTAGATCCGGCCGTCCTGGACCAGCGCGATGCCGGCGGCGATCTCGAGCAGCTTTCGCGCGGCCGCCTCCGGATCTGCGAACGGCCGCCCCTCGACGTGTTTCACCAGCTCACCTTTCCTGCGGCCTGTGCGGCGTCAATGTGCCCGCGATGCGGGTAGCTCTCGGTTGGATTCCTGCTGTCGAACACTGTGCCGCAGACGCAGAGTATCGTCGTGCCCGCGACTTCGCTCGCGAGCTTCTCGCCGCGGGCGCGCTTGGCCGCCATCTCCGCGCGCCAATCGCGATCGTGCCGCCATTCCGCAAAGGCATCGTCGGGGATGGTCGGTCGCATCTCTGTCCAGGTTGCCTCAAAGGCCTCGCGGGCGGCCTCGAATGTCACGGCAATGCCGCTCCGCTGACTGCCCGGCTCCATGCAGGGATAAAAGCCGACGGCCCAGGCCCATTGCTCGGCATGAACAGGCACGCCAGCGCGCTCGCCGATCGTGCCGATTAAGTGTAAGCGCTCAGCCGGGACCCTATTGAGGCAGGCTTGACGTTTTGCGGAATCGCCACGGCATGAGGTCTTCGATTCTGCTATGGGGATGGCCGTCGATGATCGCCTCGAGTGTTTCGGCGATGTAGGCAGCCGGGTTGACGTCGTTGAGCTTGCAGGTGGCAACGATCGACGCCAGCAAGGCCCAATTTTCAGCCCCAATTTCATGGCCCGCGAAGAGCGCATTTTTTCTGGTCAGGCAGACTGGCCGGATGGCGTTCTCGACAGGGTTCGTGTCGAGCTCGAGGCGCCCGTCTTCGAGGAAGCGGGTCAGCCCTTGCCAGTGATTGAGCGCGTAGCGGATGTCCTCGGCGAGCGTCGAACCGCTGGAGATCATAGAAAGCTGTTTCTCAAACCACGGCTTTAAAGCAGCGATGAGGGGCGACGAATGCTCCTTGCGGGCGGCCAGCCGCGTGTCCGGCGATGCACCGCGTACCATGGCTTCAATGGCGTAAAGCTGCGCGATGTGCCGAACGGCGGCCTCGGCGATCGGCGATTTGCTGTTACGGGCCAATTTAACGAAGCGCCGGCGCAAATGGCTCCAGCAATGCACGAGCGTCCATGGCCCTTGCGGTCGAGCGACTTCGGTCAGCCGGTCATAACCGTCATAGGCATCGCATTGCAGGAAGCGTCCGCCAAAGCCGTCCAGGAACTGCTCCGCGAAGGCACCGCTGCGACCGGGGGCATATCGGAACAGCACGATCGGCGGACTTGGGCCGCTGTGGCCGCGGTCGTCGGAGACGATCGCCCAGAAGTAGCCCTTCTTCGTTTGGCCTCGCCCGGGATCGAGCACCGGCGCCGTGGTTTCGTCCATGAACAGACGATCCGCCATGGCCAGGCGGCGGCGCATGTGGTCCGCGATGGGCTGAAGATGGAAGCAGGCGCGGCCGGACCAGTTGCCCAGTGTTGCCCGATCAAGCCGGATCCCCTGGCGCGCATAGATCTCGGCCTGACGGTAAAACGGCGTATGGTCGCCAAACTTGGAGACGATCACGTGCGCAATGGCCGCTTCGGTCGGCAGCCCGCTGGGCACGACGTGCTCCGGTGCGTGCGCCTGCACGACAGGGCCCGAGCAGCGGCGACAGATGTATTTCGGGCGGCGCGTGACCAACACCCGCCATTGCGCCGGGATCACGTCGAGGCGTTTGCTGACGTCCTCGCCGATCTTCGTCATGGCGCCGCAACCGCACGGACAGAGCGTGCTCGCAGGCTCGATGATCCGTTCCACCCGCGGCAAATGGGCAGGCAAGCAGCCGCGATTGCGATGAGAACCTTGATCCGGCACGCTCCGCGATCGGCCCTTGATCACAGCCTCGGCTCTCTCCTGCGCGGCGTCCAGGATGCCTTGCGCGATCTCTACGTCTTCCAGCGGTAAGTGATACTGATCTGGCCGCAGCTTCTCGGACTTCGCGCCGAACTTCTCGCGTCGCAATTCGCCGAGGATGACCTCCAGCCGACGCCGCGCTTCCTCCGACGCCGCCAGCGCCCCCTGATGCTCGCTCAACGCCGCCTGCGTTTGCGCCAAAAGCGCTTTGAGTTGTTCATTTTCGTCGCGCAGCGCCGCGATGCTCATGCGCTATTTCGAGCACATCGCCGCCGCACGTGCCACATTCAAAATAGCTGCCGAGTCATTCTGCCGCAGCTATCCAGCCGCCTGGGGACGTCGCGCTTCTTCCGGGCGGACCAACCTCCAATCCAGCCCCTCGAACAGGGCTGCGAACATCGCCGGCGATATGCGCATCACGCCGTCTGCAATCGTTGGCCAAACGAACCTGCAACCTTCGAGACGCTTGTGCACTAACACCAGGCCCGTTCGATCCCAGACCAAAATCTTGATCCGGTCCGCTCGTTTCGATCGGAACACGAAGGCTGCGCCGCTGAACGGGTCGAGACGAAGCATCTCCTGCACCTTCGCCGCAAGCCCATCGTGGCCACAGCGGAAGTCGATCGGCCGCGTCGCGATGTAAATCTTCAGATCGGCACCGGCCGCGATCATCGTGACGCTCGCACTGCGCGGATCACCCGGGACAGCTGCTCGCCATCTATGGCTGTGTCCGTCCGCAGCACGACATCACCGATCGAGATCTCAAGCTTGATCGCCGGAACGTGACGCTCCTTCAACGCGCTTTCCACGACCAGCGGTGCGAATGTCGACTGCGATACCTCGCACGGCGCCAACATGCCTCGCTGTCGAAAGCGTCGTCGCCAATCGTAAATCTGCCAGCGCGTCGCTCCGTGCTTGCGCGCCACCTCGGACACCTGGGCGCCGGGTAGCAGACTCTCGGCGACGATCCGGGCTCTCTCAGCTTCCGAACGCACGCGGCGCCCCGATGGCCCTTCAAGAACCTCCAGCCGGCTCACCGCCCCCGCCGATGAGCCGTCCAAATGGACGTCCTTTTTGCTGTCCAATCCCATCCCAAACCTCCGTCCAAGCCGGAGGCTTCTTCGCACAGCTATCCCGATCCCGAAGCAAGGGTTCCGGCTAAGCGCTTACGATTAAGTCTCACTTTCATGCTCCTTTAATTGCGGTGCGAAAAAGCTACTGAGGCTGTGTGACAGTCGATTGAATGCGGTGCTGTGCGCGATGCATTGGCACCATTCGCTGCAGCCAGCGGCTGCTCAATAATTAATGGACGTCTGCGCGAAGATGCCCTCGGCACGCTTGTCGCCGGCAAGCCTGAATCGGTATTGCAACGTCAGCTCCCAGTATGAGGGAGGCGCGATATACTTTGTCTCGCCAAACCAGTAGCGGATCGAGCCACCGACGCCTGCGGAGTAGGCGTCGCGAACCGCGAATGAATCGTCATAGCTGGCCGCAATGACAGCGTGCGGGAAGAACACGAGGTTCGTGCTGATCGGATCCAGCCGGAAGCTATGGCCAAAGCGCCCCTCGAACAGACCGACCAACTGCGTCTTCTCGAAGAAGCGGTCGACCTCCGTATAAATGTACCAAGTCGGCCAATGGGTATCGATCGCCCGCAAGTCGGTCCCCACCGTGTAGGAATACGCTGCTCTAAGCAGCGTGTCATCGCGGGCCGCGTCGCCGAGCCTGAACAGCTTGTCGACCTCGAGAACGAGGTTGTGATCGGAGAACGGTTTCCACCGTGCGCCGGCCATGCCCTGCGTCGTGCGCAACCCAGTAGGGCCGCCGGCCTCGTCGTAAAGGGTCTCGAACACCCGGCCGAAAACTTCGAATAGAGCGCCGTTGCGGTTTCCGAAGGCTTCAGGTCGGTAGTAAACTTCCGATCCGAACTGGGATGTATAGGTACTTGCCGGCGAGTTAATCGTCAGGAAGGGGTTGGGTGCTGATCCAACCTTGCCGTAGGAAATCGAGCTGTTGACCCCCCAGACGCGCGTCAGATCGGCGACCGTCCGACGCGTCTCGAACAGCTTCTGGTCGTCGATATTGATGCGACCGTCCGCTTTCGCGTCGATGCCTTCTTTCAGATAGGCGATGGCCTTCGGATTCTGAAATTGCCGCATCGCCGTGTAACCGGCATCGATGGTCGCGCGGGGAGGAAGTGCACCACTGGCTTTGGCGCGATCGAACAGCTCCAGCGCCACCTTATCATTGCCGACCGCAACTGCGATGTAGGCCACGTCCGCGTCCCTGATCGAGCGGAGTTGGCCGCGCGCGATCGCCGCATTGAAGATCGCCCGTGCTTCGGGCTTGCGATCCAGTTCCAGCAGCGTGTTGATCTGCGCCTGGATGGCTCCATCCCGCTGAACGTTGGTCACCGACAGGCGCTCGGCGGACCTGAAGTCTCGCAAGGCCTCTTCCTTCCGGCCCAGGCCTTGATAAGCGTAGGCGCGCCGGATGGTGAATTCATAATCAAGGCCCCCGCGTGGAATGGAGCGCAGCGCCCGTTGCAGATCCTTGGTCTTCAGCGAGGTGTCGACCAGCGCGAGACGGACATTCCGAACTTGCTCGGCTGGAAGCCCTCGGGCAAGTGCGGTCTCCCAATCCGCCATCGCACCCTTGTCATTGCCGATGCGGCCCCGCGCAAATCCGCGCTGGGCGTAGATCTCGGCGTTGGCCAGGCCGTCCGCGATCGCACGACTTGCTGTGGCTTCGGCCTCGGCCGGCCGGCCGGCCGTGAGCTGCAGATTGATCAGCAGCAGCCGGGTGCTGGCGATCTCGGGCGTGTCCGCGATCGCCTTCTTGGCTTCGTCGATCGCGACGCCGTAGTTCCTGGCTCGGCTGGCCTCGTAGGCCTTTCCAGCCGCTTCGATGCCCTCGGCCTTCTTGTCGATGGGCGTGGCAACGCTTTGAACGAGTGGCGCCCGCAGGCTGCACACCGAGCCATATGGCGTATCGCGGCAATCCTGCACGGGCATCGGCATGAGCTTGCCGTCGCCCTTCAGCGTCGCCTTGCCTTCGGCCGCGGCATCAGCGTCGCCGATCCGTGTGACAACCAGCTGGTCCGTTTTGGGATATGGTTGAAGCAGGCTCTGGACCGCTCGGGCGTCGCCTGACGCAATGGCCGCGTCGGCAGCAATCAATCGGATCTGCTTTTTTTCGGTGTCGGTGAGGTCGGGAAGACCGAGTGCCGCATTAAAGTCGGCGACGGCGAGGGTCCTGTTGCCGAGCTTCTGGTAAATATAGCCCCGCCAGACCACCGGCACGTAGTTGCCGGGATCGAGCTTGATCGCCTCCGATGCGGTCTCGGCGGCACCTGCAAGACTATTGTCGGCGAGTTGGGCCGCGAGCAGGAGCAGGCGGTAGGACATCACGTCCGGCCCGTACTCCACCGCCTTGCGGGCAGCACGAATGGCGGCCTTGGGGTCACCTCGCTCCAGCGCCTTATAGCCCTCGCCAGCCGGCTGCTGCGCAAGGCGCTGGCGAATGCTGGCTTGTCGGGACTCCAGTTCCTGGTTCGCGGAAAACGTCGCGAGCGCCGCAGTGGTCGCCTGCTCAGCCGACGTGAGATTCCCCGCCGCAACGAGCGAGTCAATCAGCAGCAATCGCAAACGGAGAATATCGGGTCGCAAGGCGACCGATGCCTCAGCCCGGCTTGCGGCCGCCTGGTAGTTGCCCCGTCCAAACGCCTTATAGGCCTCTTCGGCAGAGGTGTAGGCTTCACCTTCGAGCGGACGATCCGGATCAGCGGTTTGGGCTCCGGCCGGGCCGAACAAGACGAGCACAAGCAGAAGACTGCCGAAGGCAGCCCGCAGCTTACGTCGTCCCGGACGTTCTGCACCCCAAACAGTCATGGCCCCCACAGGCGAATAAAACTAACGTCGTACAGATTAGCGGAGGGGGTGATCTGGCGGAACCGGAATTTGATGTCCGACTGCAACAACACCTTCAAAAGTCATGCTTTTCCGGGTTGTGTTGCGCAATTGCTGCGGTAATTTCCCAACAGTTTCAGGCAGCAAACTACTCGTCAGGGAAAATTAAGCTTTTCATCGATTTTTCAAAACATCCGTAACCTTGGTTCGCCACTCGACTGGGCTCAAAATACTTGGTTGAGCCCATTCGCCGACGGCGTCGGGTCCATTCTGAATTTGCGCCTCGTTGAACTGCCAGACGAGATACCTGAGCGAAGACGTCGTGAATTCCGCTGATTGGAGATATTGCATGAGCGTGGCCCAAGGCCCGACATCTCCAGGATTCCACTTCAGGCCGACCGGCCTGTCGATCCTGTTCGACAGGCGCTGCGGAAAGCCGAAATAGGGTTGCACGAAGCTGTTGCCGACGACGGCGACCGGGGAGGGATCTGCGTCGAGCAGCCCGGCCGCAGGTTTGGTGATGGCCCGGATGACGTAGGCTTCCGGCCCAATGGCCCGCTTCCGTTCCGGCGGAAGGAAATTGGCAGCTAGGTCGCCAAGATGCCGGTCGTTCATCCATTCGCCGAGCTGCGCTCCACTTCCCGCGTTGCCGGGAAGCGGTTCTTGGGTGGTGATCGCACCGGCGATAAGGTCCGCGGTTGCTTCAGCGGCGAAAGTCGTCCAGTGAAAATCGGTGCGGTAAAAGACCTCCTTCTTGCCGGCCAGGACCGTCTTGAAGGCATCCCTGATATCTGGTGCATTGACTTCCGCTGCGCGCAGTTCGGTGAGCTCTCGGTCGTAACGTCCCCGAACGGCATCCGACATCGCTGATCCGTCGGGAAGCAGGCTTTCGTAGTAGCGCGGCTTAAGCGGCACAATTGCCACAATCAATTTGACGTTCTTCTGGGCCAGCAGGCGTCCCACTTCCGAAATAAGCTTGATGGACGCTTGCTCGGCGTCAGGGCGGGCTACCGTGAGGCTCTCCCATCCGGCAAAGAGCCAGTCGGATTTTCCCTCGAGGACCGCATCGCGCGCCACTGCGAATGAAGTGAGCGCAAAAAGCGCAGCTGCAGATGCCACCATCAATCGGATCACGCTCGGCCTCACTGGATCACTTGATTTGGCGCATGAAGTTTTTTTCGGCTTCGCTCGGCGAGGAGACCAAGGACCGCATCGGCCACTCCCATATCACAGCCTTGACCTTCTCCAAGCTGCCGGCTCGCTTGTCCAGGGTCTCGATCAGTGCACCGGCGAAGCCTCCGCCTGGCTGGCTGACTTGCGCCACCTCCCTGGAGAGAGAGGTTTCGAGGTATTCGAGGAATCCTGAATTTAACGAGAAGGAAGACCCGGCAAGAATGATCTGCGGCTCCGGCGGGTCGTCGAGAAGCCCACCTGATCGCGAGACATCCACCTTAACCTCGCGCTCCTGCTCGGGCCCCGGCGCGAGCAAATGTGGCGCGTCGGTCAATCCGGACAGTCGCGCAAGGTCGCCCGTGCGCCGTCGCATGGACCCGTCCACAAGTTTGATCGCGTCTTGCCTAGGATCGAGCGTGCCAGCGACAGCCTGTGCGATCTGCTCGGCCGCAAAGCGTGCGCCGGTCTGATCCCAGTGAGTGTCTGTCTTCCAATAGCCTGGCTTCGGCCAGTGATTGCGGAGGTCAACGACAAGCACGCCGTCGACGCGAGCGAGCTCGTTCCAGAATTGGTCTCGTAGCCGTGATTGCGTCGCTCTGATGCCGCAGAGCCTAGCTTCGACCTGGTCTGCCTTGTCGGGTACAGGGACAATAACGAGACGCGCTCCCGACTGCTTGATTGCTCGGACCAACCGTTGCAACATTTCTGCTCGGAGAGCCATGTTGTCGCGATCGTGACGTTCGGCTCGCAGTTCCTCCATGGTGTAGAGCCAATCACCGCACCCGGCGCGGACCTGGGGGCCGGCGTCGCCCAGTACCCGATACTCCAGCCCAGTCACGAGGCCGTCCAGTGCGGTGCTTCGCGGCACTGCTCCAAAGATCGTCTTGTCGACGTGCTGGGCAAAATGGCCGTTGGTGAGATCGCTTACGGTCGTCGTTCTCAGCACTTCGCCGAGCGCTTCGTGGCCTCTGGTCAGCACCGCGGCCAGCCCTGAGAAGATCACTGCGAGTACGAGGAGAGCCCTGATCATCACGCGTGCCCTAGAACTGGAAATACAGGAAGGGAATCACGGTGCGGCTTTGCATCGTCCACAAGGCGCAGAGCCACAAGAGCAGAGCCAATTCGAACGGTGGGCGTGCGATATAGCGCCGCAACGGGTAGTCGGGCAGCGCCGGCGCGTAGACCATGAGCAGACCCAGGCAAAGCGTCAGCACTTCAGTTGGCCTCGCCGACGCAGTCATCGGCGACGAAAAGGACAGTCCGTTAAATCCCAGCAGCCCCGACATCATCGTTTGGGCAACGTGCCAGTCCTGGGCACGAAACAGCAGCCAGCCGATCATGACGAAAGCCATCGTCAGGACGTGGGAGACGAGTGTTGGGATCGCGGGCGCCCCGGCTGCGCTCCAGAGTCGTGCTGCGATCAACCCTAGCCCATGCCAAACGCCCCAGACCAGAAATGTCCAGCTCGCGCCGTGCCAGAGGCCGCCGAGGGCCATCGTCACCAGCAAGTTGAAATAGGAACGAACCCGGCCTACTCGGTTTCCGCCGAGTGGGATGTACAGGTAGTCGCGGAGCCAGCTCGACAGGCTGATATGCCAACGGCGCCAGAATTCGGTGATCGATCTGCTCAGATAGGGATTGTCGAAATTCTCCGGAAACTTCAAGCCGACCATCAGGCCCAGCCCGATAGCCATGCTGCTGTAGCCGGCAAAATCGAAGTAGAGGTGCAGCGTGTAGGCGGTTACGGTCAAGACGACGTCTGCCGTGCTTGGGTTCGGCAGCGCATAGCCGGCATCGACGAGTGGCGCGAGCGTATCTCCGAGCAGCACCTTCTGAGCAAAACCGAGCATGAAGCGGCGCCATCCTTCCGTGAACTCAGAAAGATCGAACGAGCGCGACGTCAGCCGTTCCGCCACCGACTGGTAACGCACCACGGGACCTGCGACGAGATGGCCGAACATGGCCTGATAGGTAGCGTAGTTCACGAGGCTGGGCTCGGCTGCGACGGTCTTTCTGAAGACGTCCACCGAGTAGGAGATTGCGCCGAACACGAAGAATGAGAGGCCGATGGGCAAAGGAATCGCCGTCCAATGTCCAATCGGGGCGCCCAGGGCCAGCAGGCTTTCAGCGAACAGGTTGGCGTATTTGAACCAGACCAGGCTCGCGAGAGGCGCAATGATGGCGGCGAGCAGGGCGATCCGACGTTCTCTTCCTGCGCTGCGGACGATCCAGAGGCCCGTCGCCCAGGACCAGCAGGCGATGGCAATGAGGAGCGGAAGAAAATCGAACCGCCACCAGCCATAGAAGATCAGGCTAAACAGCAGGATCGTGGCATTGCGGAAGCGGGCAGGGATGATCGCATAGACGAGCAGAAATACAGGCAGAAAAAGAAAAACGAAGGAATCGCTGACGAATACCATCGGCGTGCGACCTAGCGCTCTCGATAGGGCTCGGTCTCATCCAATTGACCGGTAAGACGAAGCCGTTCGGAATCCTTGCGAAGGAATATGCTGTAGTAATCGCCGGCACGCAGTTGAGGCAGCGTCAGGGCGGCGTTGGCTTCGCCGCAGGAGCCTTCGAGCTTTGCGGTTACGGGATTGATCGTGCGAGACTGAACGGAGGCAAACTGAGTTTGCTGAAAGATCGTCGGTCCATCTGCAATTTTTAGCTTGGCCGTGCATCCAGGGACGAGATTGAAGAAGCGCAGCTTGGCTTTCAGGCCGTCGCTGGAGTTCTGGCCCTCGTCAATGGATTGGACGCTCCAGGCCAAGTTCGTTTTTGAGATCACCAGGGTCAGGTACGCTTCGGCGCCCGGCACGATAACTTTCGAAATTGTGGAACCGTCGACCGACAGGTTTAGGGGCTGGTCTCCGGGAACGGCGCGGTAGAAGCTCGCTCCTGAGGCCTCGTTGATCTGCAGATCCGCCGAATTCACCTGAATCCGCAGGAGGGCGCTGTCGGGCGCGGCAACCACCCTTATGAGCGCATATCCTGGCGGCGGCTTAGTGGCATAGAGGCGGCCGACGTCCTGCGCGCGGCTCGTAGCGGCGATAGCCATCGTCAGCGTCGCGAGCAGTGCGGCAAAGCTGCACGACAGGTGACGACGGTGACCGCAGAAAAATGAGAAAAAGGCCATCTTGGGGTTTGGCTTGATGAATCGAGCCTGCGCTACATAGCATCCAACCTATGGAGCGAAAATCCGAACTATCCGTGTCGCTTGTCGCATGGGAAACAGAATTGGTTAGCAAGACCTTTTTATGAGGTCTCCCGAAGGTGTTTCTGCCGGGGTTGATCACAATCCGGCAAGCGGCGGAATTGCCTGGACGGGGCGTCAGCGCCGTCTCCAGGTGCCGTTCGGACCGCCAATGTGGCAGATACATCGCAGCCGCGGCCTAGGAGCCGCTAGGCGGCCTTGGTCCGGTCTTGGCAGTCTTGTCCTGTGGATGAGAGGCCATTAAGACTGTTGGTGGCAAACGACCATGAATCGGGCGGATCAGAGGGGCAAGTCTATGGTGAAACTGGCTGGAGCAATCGCCGGTCTTTCGATGATGCTGGCAGGTGGGGCGTCCGCGGCGCCGCTTCTGGCTCAGACCACGACCCCTCATTCCAACCTGGCGGTTGAGCAAGTCAAAGTGATCTGCAACGAGGGCGGGCACTGCTACCGCCCCCCGATCCGCAAGCCAGTCGCACGCTGGGTCTATGGGGACGGCAATTTCTATGGCCCGTATGATGGCCCCGGCAACTACGGTAATCCGCGGCTGAAGTATCGGGTATTTCCCTACTTTTGGTGGTAATGCGCTGCGATTGGCGCGCATGATCAGCCTTGGCCGGACCAGTCGACCGGCGTTCCCATAGTCCCGGAGCTTTGCGATGACCGGTTTGCTCACCCCTAGACAGTGGACTTTGTCCCCAGGCAGGGCCATCTGCGCCGCTTTCCTTTGCGCGGCCATGGCAGCGACAAACCCTGGGCGCGCCGCAGAGAACGGACCGTCGGCCCCCGCGTCCGCAACTGCACCCTCGACCCCGCTCAACGATTTTCGCAGCCAGCTCGGCGATGTGCGCAAGAGTCTTGAGGGCGTAAATGCGAGGATTGAGGAAAAGACGAAAACGATCGAAACCTTGTCCAAGCCTGACGCTGCGAAACAGCAGGTCGAGGAGCTTCAGGCCCTGATCTCCCAGACCCTGGGTCTGGTCGCGGACAACGGCGAGATTGCGAAGCTTGGGGCGCTCGCCCTGGGATATGCCCGCTCCAAGCAGGAGCAGATGCGCAACGATACCAAATTCACGCCGTCCGAACGGCAGGCCCTGCAGAAGCGCTGGGATCAGAACGTTGCCGAAATGGTGAAGGCGACGGACGAATTGGCAAAAGCCGGTAACGAATTCACTCAGCTTCTGAAGACCGTGCAGACCCGGGGCGACTATGCGGCCGAAGTGCTGGAAGTCGAAAACGCAGACGAAATGGTCCGCGTTGTCCGCAATCTCGCCGGTGACGTGCGGGGAGCCTCGGAAGGATTGAAGCTCTTCATCCGAAGCCTCACTCCGCCGGAGTCATGAGGCCGAGTCTGAGCCTATCGATCTTTCTTGTGGCTGGGGTGGGATTGGCCGGTTGTGACTGGCGCGACGAAACGGGCTTTGTGGAGGTGAAGAAGAGCTTCGCCACCATGGCTGCCGGTGACATTCTGATCCTGAATTCGGCCCCGTTGGATCTCGGTGCGCGGAGCAGTCTTGTGGTGCAACAGCCCACGGGCACTGCCAGCATTCAGGTCAAGCACGGCGAGACAAGTCGAAAACTCTGCGAATTTGCGGTTCGGAAGAACCGCGTGGTGACCGTGACGCTGACGTCAGCGAGCGCGTCCCTTCGGTGTTCGGTCCAGTCTTAGGACTGTTGATCCACCACGGACGACGTCTCCAGGTTTTTCGACCACGCCGGGGGCCCGCGATGGTCCGCCAATTTCGGCTACGCCCAAAAAAACCGGCACGGTGTGAGATCGAGCTCACCACTCTCATCAATCCATTCGTGGGGGCAAAAAGCGAGTGAGTGGGGGCAACTGCAAGCCCGTCTCTTGTGATGGCTTGTCGTGTACCCGACCCGATCGATCCCTTCCGCTCGCCGCTTATCGGATCGAGATGCATCGCATCGTGCACGGCTGTAACATTGGTGATCGCAGTCCAGCTAGCCAAAATCAAAAATCACAATGGGGTCGAGCTTACAGAGCGGAAGGCTGGCCCCAACTGTAATCGTTGCTGCATTTGCACAGTATCGACACGCATTCGTACGTTGATCGACACGATGTTGCGCTATTCGACCGACGGGCGCCCGGCCAATATAGCCAATATAGGTGGGAACGAACGGTCTGTGGGCTGGTTTTGGTTCTGGGGCATGCAAAAGGATATTCCGTGAGTTGGTTCCTGATCCTCGCGTCTGTGCTTGTCCCGGTGGTCATAGCCGGGCGGGCTCACTCTCGCTATCTGGACGGTCTGCAGGCGGATCCCGAGCGCCAGTTGATGTCGGGAAGCAGTTTTGAGCGGTCGGTTCCAATGCGGCCGCTCGCGCATGGCTCCAGCAAGCAACGTTGGATTTGAGCTGAGGTCGAGGTCGCGTGACTCAGGCATTTGGTCGCGAAGCCGGCGCTGATTTCCTCGGCAATCGATGCAGACGGCAATACTACGTCATCTCGCGCGGATACATTTTTGGCAGGACGCACGAATTGCCATAAACGCCGCCGGACTGGTCGAGATCAAGTTGTCGCAGCGATATGCTTGCGGTCGTGTTCGCCATAGGCGCGGCCAATGCCTAGACCAATCGCCCGGAGCTAGATCCAAGTCTGCAGTTCGCGATGCTCGATTTGTGTGACTTTGGGCCTGTTATCTTTTCGTCGACGCTCCGGCTTTGAGAAACCAAATGCAGTGAGCATCGCCATGAAATATCCAGCCAGCATGCGTCTCCCTCCAGCGAAATATTAATTGGAGAGGCTATGCTCTTGCAGCCAAATAAATCAATCGTGGTTCTTCCTTAGCCCTGACTGTGAATCTTACTGCCGATCAGAGCGCGCTCATCAAAAAGATATCAATATCAAAACGAGAAAAGGCCGCGCAAGCACGGCCTTTTTGTCAGCATTCCGAAGCTAAATTAGGCGACGCGCATCGCCGAATTACGGCGCCGATATGTGATGAAGCTGACGCCGGCGAAGCCGAGAATCATCATCGCCCACGTGGAAGGTTCAGGCACGGCCGTAACTGTGAAGACAAATTGTTCATCGGTATAATTATTGTCAGTCCAACATGTCTGATGCAGGCTGAGATCTTCGAAGCCCACATAGGTGCCGGCGGGGATCTTCCCATCGCCGTTGAAAGCCGTCGAGTAGACGTGGTTCACGCCATCGGAATTCATCTTGACGTCGGAGTAGTAGGTGTAGCCGGTCGTCTTGACGTCGATATAGAAGACCAGTGTGTCGCCGACGCTGACGTTGCCAAATTTATACGCCTGTCCGTACGTACTGCTATGATTGTCTAAAGCAATACCTCTGTCCTGGCCGTTGACGAGCAAGCCCAAGCTCTCGCTAAAGGAGGCGCCAGAACCATAAAAATATGCGATCAGCGATCCGTTCGAGGTCGAGGTGAAAGTGTAGGTAGTCGGGTTTTCGGTGCCGGGGTTCGGGTAGACGACGTCTGCTTTCGCAGCTGTGGCTAGAGCAAGCACAAGCATGGCTGCGGCAACGCACGTCTTGATCATCACAGGCCTCACGCGTTAACATTTTAATATGGTTATTTAATTATGCATATAATTTATTGAACGTCAATTAATTTTATTTGAGGTGTCCTTTTGAACGAGTTAAATATCTCAAGGGGCCTGCCACGCCTTGCCTGCCACGCCTTGGAAGGCGGCTTGTTCCAATGTACGCCAGCTCAACAAGCCGAGCTGGAGCCGAGCTGTGAAAAACTACCCAAGCTCTCGCGCGCGCCTCTTCGGGGCTGCCACGGCTGCCAGCCTCGATGTGAAATGTCGCGAGCGCTGAACGTGGAGTTCAGCTTGAGCCACCTGTTCACGCAACGAGATGACTTCGGACATCAAACTGAGCAGATCGCCTTCGGAAATCGCTTCCTGCAAAATGACAAAATGATATGTCTCATCCGATATGGGTTTTTGAAGATCGATGAAATTGCGTTCGCACGTGGAGGAACGTGAGGATAATTTCCTGGAGAATGAGACGTTCCAATGGGTTCCGAGGCGTGTGTCGGCCGGTAGTCTGCGATTTCGCCCTTGCTAAGGTGCCGGCCTGCAACCATCTGTCCCTGGTCCATATAACCTGCCCTCAATTAAATAAGCTATTGACCGTGATTAAAAAATCGCGAAATATGACATTCATTTTAACGAATTATCATCTCTCTTCGGCGAGGAAGTTGGTTCAGGTAACGGCATGGCTAGGGGGAACGCTGCGCTGCGTGGCTTCTCTGCCGGATGTCGAGCAACTCTGGACCCTCGAAACCCGAACCCTCGCCGAGTCCTCATATGGGGCAAGCTATGGGCCGAGCAGAGCTTCACCTTTCCGATCTGCGACGCCTCCAGCAGGCGCTCGAAAATATTGCGTCCGACCTCGATGAAATCGAAGGACGCTCCCATACGCGTCTTCGTGACCTGGCAAAGATTCTGAATGAAAGCCCCGGTCGGAGCCTCGAAGCCTGTATGTCCAACTTCGAAATCGCGCTACGGGGCCGCCTGGCGAATTAAGGCGTCTTGATGTGGTATCTTCGCGGAGCGGTCAACGCGCCTGCTTTGGGGCGGGGTGTGTGATGCCGGGCCTTCTAACGTGTGGACCATCTGTTTTGTTTCGGCAGATATGCGTCTTCGTTCTATCCGGGCATGCTTTGGCGTCTACAGCGGTTTGGGGCGGCGGGACGTTGGAATTTGACGATGAGCATATGCTGTGGCCAGACTTCGCGAGTACATACGCGTCGTTGCCTCGATGCTCGCGGCCGTGCGGGAGTCGAGCTGCGGGCTGCAACAGCCCTGAGCCGCTCAGTTGCGTCAGCAAGCAATCCGCTAGTTTGTCAGGGCTGACTTAGACATTCGCTGCACCAGCCGGAAATTCGATCATCACAGATCCTTTCGTCAAGTATCCGATCGCAGCAACATTTCCGCTGGGAACAGCATCGAAGTTGCCGGGTGATCCGCCGGGCGAGATCATCTCGTGCCTTTTACGAGTTCGACATTTGCGCTGGCGGCCCAATATTTCAAGATGGCGACCCTGTTTGGGCATCTGAGCGCGAGCGAGCGCATGAGGCCGCTTTCGCTGTCCGAGATCTCATCGTTTCACACGTCGTTCGGCAGCCGTGGCTTTCGACTGGCACGCCGGAGCGGGATCATGGCAGGCTTGCATGCCCACGCCTCCTCCTGTGATACACCTCTAGATCGTAATCCGTTGAAGTTCTCGTAACTGATCGGCTCTTCGACGAGCACTGCTGCCTGATGTGCAGCCAGGCATCTGCGCGCGAGTAATTTCGAAGCGGAACTTGATTGGAAATGCGGCAACAAGCCCATTGGTGTGTCGGCGTTGTGACAAGTTTTCTTGAGTTGCAATCCATCAAAGTACAGCTCGTGCAATCCTTGCATCGCAAAAAGTTTTGCGTGCGACGCCACAATGTCGCTGCGATCATTCAACACCTTCTCTCGCGGGGAAGAGGCGAATCTTCAGCATCACGATGAGCGCCAGATACTCTCTCGATACGCAGAGGTTCGAATGGCTGTTGCAACTTATGGTTCTGAAGGCGCGCATGCGCTGTTGTCTACGCGCGGCAACGCGCTCCAGAGACCGTTTCAGATCGTGATCATAGCTGCTGACTTTCTGCTGATCCTGCTGAGTTATGTGATTGGGGCTTCCCTCTATGGTGCAGCGGTTGGTTTACCCGCTGATGGCGCGTCAGTAGGAGCTGGGTTGTTCGTCGCCGTCGTATTCGTCACGGTCGCCTATTTTCGGGACATCTATGCTACGCACCGTTTGCTCGATTTCGTCTGGCAGCTCCGAAAGGCGCTCTTCATTTGGTTGACGTCGCTGACGATTCTGGCCGTCGCGGCTTTCTTGTTGAAGTCGACGGACAATCTGTCCCGTGGCAGCGTCATTGTCTTCGCTGCGATCGGTGGCATCGGCCTGATTAGCCTACGCTTCGTTTGGCAAGCCGTGTTCGGCACAAGCTTTGCGAGAAGTCGGCTGGTCGATCGCAAGGTGATCCTGCTAAGTCTGAAGCCTCTCGATTTCACTTCGAGCCGCTTCAAGGACTTGCGGCGGAACGGCTTCGATGTTGTTCGCCATTTCGTCCTCGGAATCGATCCTGATGATGGCCACTGGGAACGACAGATTCGGGACGTCATCCGCCAATCGCACTCGGCCGATGTCGATGAATATCTGCTCGCTATCGACTGGAATGAGCTGCAGATGCTTCGCAAGATCGGGCCGTATCTGCGGGCTGTGCCGCAGCCGATACGCCTGCTGCTGGACGATCCGATCGCAGATCTCGTGGCCCGTCCCTTTCTTCCGGTCAGTGGTACCGTCGCGGTTGAGATTCAGCGACCGCCCCTTAGCATCGTCGAACGGCTGCAGAAGCGATGCCTCGACGTGGGGGTGGCCCTGTTTGCGCTGGTGCTCCTGACGCCGTTGGTGCTGACTGTTGCCATTCTGATCAAGCTGGATTCGCCTGGAACCGTCATTTTTCGGCAGTCACGCCGCGGGTTTAATGGCAAACCGTTCGAAATCTGGAAATTTCGCACGATGACGGTCTGCGAAGACGGTGAGACGATCAGGCAGGCAACCAAAAGGGATGCGCGGATCACCAGGATCGGGCGCTTCCTTCGCATGACGAGTATCGACGAACTGCCGCAGCTCTGGAACGTGTTGCGGGGCGATATGTCACTGGTCGGGCCGCGTCCGCATGCGCTTGCCCACGACAACTACTATGACGAGCTCATCAGCAAATATGTCTATCGCCATCACATGAAGCCGGGTCTGACGGGCTGGGCTCAGGTGAATGGATTCCGCGGCGAAACGCCGACGATCGACCTGATGGAAAAACGGGTCGAGTATGACGTTTGGTACGTCGGTAATTGGAGCATCTGGCTCGATCTCAAGATCATGGCGCGCACGGCCTCGGCTGTGCTGTTCCAGGAAGCTTACTGAGCCAAGATCTCAAGGCGGATCACCAGGGAACAGCAAATCGGCCCCGGGTTCAGTTACGTGGCGGCTTCCGAAAGAAGCGAATAATCGTGTCGCCTAGCGCGATAAGCGGTGGTGCGAGGACGAAAAAAGCACCCATCGCGACGGAAACGATGACGTGCCGAAGCAAGAGCGGTTCGTCCGGTTCTGCTTCTCTCTGGCTCCGCTCGATGACGGCTGGCGAGAGCGTTTTCGCACGAGAGGTCGGCAGCGGTTTGTGCGGGCGAATAACGAGCATGACGAATAAAATGTTGAGCAGAACCCAAATAGCCAAAATTGTGAGGACGATCCGCATACCAACTCACCGGAAAATGAACGAAGAAATTGGTTCGAAGCTAACCTTTTGGAACTCGGAAGACAAGATGTCCAAATTTTCGGCAGTCGAGGCGCGTCAATCCTGCTTCAGGCTAAGGCAGAAGCTGCATCTTGCGAATTCCGGACAAATACGGAGATTGAGTGGCGGCAGAGTTCCGCATGGGGGCCCCACCAGCCCTTATTGGGACCAGCCAAGATGCGCCTTCTGGTATCGTACCCAGGCGATCCGGATCACGGTCGGTAGGTCGGAATGACGCGGCACGAAGTTCCCCCCTTTTTGCGCGGCAGAGGGGTCGGCCACGAGATAAGTGGGGTTCGCCGGCGCGGCGCGGCTTGACGGTGTGCGCCACCTCGCACCCGCTCTTCTGCCTGATGACGGTGAGGATCTCGCGCACCGAGAAGCCCGTGTCGGTGCCAAAATTGAAGTCCCGTTTCCGCGAGCTCCAACTCCGCGAGCTCCAACTCCGCGAGCTCCAACTCCGCGAGCAAGGTCGGCGACGTGGATGTAGTCGCGGATCGCAGTGCCGTCGGGCGTGTCGTAGTCGTTGCCGAAGACGGCAAACTCGACATGGCCCTGCAACGCCATCAGGGCGCGCGGAATGAGATGGGTCTCGTTGTCACGCAATTCGCTGATGCCGCCGGCCGGATCGGCGCCACTGGCATTGAAATAGCACAGGCAGAACGCACCGAAGCCGTAAGCTGCGCGCGGTAGGGCGAGCATGCGCTCGATCATCCATTTCGACGGGCCGTAGGAGTTGATCGGCGCGCAGGCGAAATCCTGCGCGCCTTGGAATCGGCATTGCCATAGACGGCGCCGGTGGAGGAGAACACGATGCGGTGGTGGCCGGCGCTGCGCATCGCCTGAAGCAGCGACAGCGGGCCCTGCACATTTTGATCTAATATTTCTGCGGGTCGGTCACGGACTCGCTCGACGAGGCTCGCCGCCGCGAAACGCATCACCGCCCTGATCTCGAGCTCGGCAAAGGCGCGCCAGCGCAGCGCGATCGAGGAGGGAGGTATCGCCCGTCACCAGCTCACTGGCAGTGAAGTTGCGATGACCTATCGAGAGATTGTCATAAACGAAGGGCCGATAGCCGGCGGCGGCGAGGGCGCGACAGGCATGCGAGCCAATGTAGCCCGCGCCTCCCGTGACGAGAACAGCCAGTCGGTCAGTCATGCCTGCTTACCCAGAAGCGAGGTCAACAACTATCCAAGCAATTGTCGACAGCAGGAAGTCCGCGAAAAGCACAAGCAGAGCGAGCTTGAGCCATGGGGGATGTTTGCGGCGCAAGCGCACGTAACGTCGATTCGATCGATTTGATGGACTGGAGACAGCTATTCCAGAAATGGCCGGATGTCTCAAGGTAAGCGATCTCAACAAATGCCTAGTATCCCAATATGAATCGGCTAGCCAGCTATGTTGTCAAGCATAGACTTATCGGTGTCGCTCGTAAGAGAAACAATGGGAGCGACCTCACGGTTTGAGAAGTAGTAACGCTCAAGGTTACGAGAATTCTGCCGCGAAGCCGCGCTGCGCAGCGATCATTTGGACGTCGTTGCGGATCGGGGCTACTTTAAAGGTGAGGAAATCCTGGCATGCGAACAGGCCGGGGTCGCGGTCACGCTACCCAAGCCGCAAACCTCGGGAGCCAAGTCGGCAGGCCGCTTTGGGAAACCTGATTTTGTGTATTTGGCCAAGGACGACGTCTATCGCTGCCCGGCCGGCGACAAGCTGGCGCACCACTTCACCGCTGGTGAAGATGGCCGGAAAATGCGGATTTACTTGACGAAGGCGTGCCGCACATGCCCGCTCAAGGATCAGTGCACGACGTCCAACGAGCGCCGCATCAAACGCTGGGAACACGAACACGTCGTCGAGGCCGCGCAGACCCGGCTCGATCAGAACCCGCAAGCCGTGCGTGTGCGCCGCGAAACCGTCGAGCATCCGTTCGCCAGACTGAAGATGCGAATGGGTGCAACACACTTTCTAATGAAGCGGTTGCCCAATGTCGCAACCGAAATGGCGCTGAACGTACTCAGCTACAATATCACGCGTGTGCTGAACATCCTCGGCGTCGAGCCATTGCTGGCGGCCATGCGAGCGTGAGGCGCGGGCAGCGGGCTCAATGGCGACACCGACCACCGCCTACCTTGCATGGAAGTGATGCGGAGCTGCGTTTTTACACAGCCTGGACCCTAAGCAGACCTCAGTCGAGCTTTAGCGAATGCAGATCGTGGCCCGAAGCGGTTCAGAGCTCAAGCGGCCGACAACTACCAATGTGACGGCCTCGCATCCCGGCAGATGTGCAGCAACTGCCAGAAGGCAGGCAGCGCCCGGCCGCTACACTGAAGCAGCTCGCGCGGCGCCCGTGAACGGTGCCCTCCCATCGCGTCGAGTGCTTCGAGCCCGAAACCCGCCCCGCAATTGAGCCGGATCGGCGAGAAATTAGGCAGTCGTGGTTCTTGACAACCGGGTTCCGATTAAGGAACCTTTGAAATTATTAAATGATATATATGGGGCGCGAAATGAATTCGAAGATTTTGGGCGTGGTTGCTGGGCTGGCCTTGTTGGGGCAGGTTTCTCAGGCTTCCGCTGCAATGGTGAACATCACCTACACCGGAACTGTAGCCGACGGCTCCTATGATCAGGGGGTGTTTGGAGGTAACATCGTCGGCGCCAACTTTACCGCGACTTTCAAGTTCGATACATCAATCTCCGGTGCGTTTAATAGTTTTAATTCTGCGGGAAGCTACATCGTCGGAGGATCGGCATTCGGTGGACCGGCGCCCGGCCTTTCTGCTGCGCTCACGATCAACGGTATTACGCAGAGCTTCACGCCATCGTATGACAGTCAGATTTATGCGGCAAATGACGGCACCAACTCGACCCAGGAGCACATAGCCGGCAACGATTTTAATCAAAACTTCATCGAAGCATCGATCACCAACCACGGGACTCTGCTGCCGGGGACTATCGATGTGCCGTTCTCTTATATTGTTCAGCCAGGCGACTCGATGCAGGGCGATTTCCATCTGACAACTTTAGGCCTGTACTCGGCACAAGGCTCTCTGAATCTCACGAGTGTTACTGAGACTGTAGACGGCGTTTCTGCCGTGCCCGAACCCTCAACTTGGGCAATGATGATCATCGGCTTCTACGGTCTTGGCTGGATGGCATATAAGCGCAAGAACAGCGCGGTGATCACCGCTTGATCTTAGGTCGACAATATTCAACCGAGAGCCGCCTTTGGGCGGCTTTTCTTCTGGCGGAGCGACTTCCGGGGGTTGGCCGCAGCTAACCTTCGCGGCGGTGTCCGCTTATGACCCCATACCGGAAGTCGCCGTGCTTCACTCAAAATTGAGCATTCGCGGGGTTGAAGGTTGATATGCGTTTCTTTTGCAACCCGGTGACGCCACTCAAGCGCGCTCCTGGACATGGTCCTGGCCTGAGCACTCATGCGCAAAAACTTTTAGTGATTGACTATCGGCCCAGGAAGGCTCACACGCAGGGTCGCTCTCGCAACGCCGCGACGGAGCATAGGCAGCAAGCTTGATCGCTCGTGATCCAGAGTAGGCGGGAGAGACAATCATGACATTGAAGCCGAGCTTGGGGCGCCCAGCCCCGGCGCGTAGAGGCGTGTTCGCCTTAGCCATTTTTTCGCTCGCACTAGGTTCAAGCGCAAATCCATCTCTCGCGTCGAGCATCAGTATTGTAGAATCGCCAATAACCTTGGCTGGTTTTCCGGACACGCAGGTTGGGCAATTTTCGCAAGAGATAATAACAGCCACTCTCACCCAAATTCCAAATATCGACCACGTGCAGCCGTGGAACTTTTCGGCTGAACCTTCCGCGCTCGGCATATTCTCTTTTCATCCATTGAGCGGTTGTTTAGGCTCTCTCTCTTGTTCTCTCGAAGTGACTTTCACGCCCGCTGCCGTCCAATCCTACGGCATTAACTTCATTTTCGATGCTAGCGGCTTTTTCACAGACGCGCATGGCCAACACGAGCAGTTTTTCGCGGAAGGCAACAGACTATTCGGAGGCAAGGGGATTTCGCCTGTGGTGGCGGCCGTTCCCGAACCCTCTACATGGGCGATGATGATCCTCGGCTTCGCAGGCACCGGCTTCATGGCCTATCGCCGGAAGTCAAAGCCAGCATTGATCGGCGCGTGATCTAAAATCATCATGTGTGAATTTGAGAGCCGCCTTCGGGCGGCTTTTTTGCGCAACTATCATCCGCCATGTCCGGGTTTGAGCCGTCCCGCGCACGGTAAGTGCGCCCTTGCCACAGGGACAAATTCAAATGTTGGATAAAACAGCTGAGCTAACTGACGCTCCGGTTGACCTTCGCGAACCGGCCGACCTTCTCTTCCCTCTCGCATTCACTGCAATAGCCGGCATCGCCACGCTAGTTTGGCTTGCCGCGATTGGATGGTTGATCGTAAGCGCTTAGCCGGAACCCTTGCTTCGGGATCGGGATAGCTGTGCGAAGAAGCCTCCGGCTTGGACGGAGGTTTGGGATGGGATTGGACAGCAAAAAGGACGTCCATTTGGACGGCTCATCGGCGGGGGCGGTGAGCCGGCTGGAGGTTCTTGAAGGGCCATCGGGGCGCCGCGTGCGTTCGGAAGCTGAGAGAGCCCGGATCGTCGCCGAGAGTCTGCTACCCGGCGCCCAGGTGTCCGAGGTGGCGCGCAAGCACGGAGCGACGCGCTGGCAGATTTACGATTGGCGACGACGCTTTCGACAGCGAGGCATGTTGGCGCCGTGCGAGGTATCGCAGTCGACATTCGCACCGCTGGTCGTGGAAAGCGCGTTGAAGGAGCGTCACGTTCCGGCGATCAAGCTTGAGATCTCGATCGGTGATGTCGTGCTGCGGACGGACACAGCCATAGATGGCGAGCAGCTGTCCCGGGTGATCCGCGCAGTGCGAGCGTCACGATGATCGCGGCCGGTGCCGATCTGAAGATTTACATCGCGACGCGGCCGATCGACTTCCGCTGTGGCCACGATGGGCTTGCGGCGAAGGTGCAGGAGATGCTTCGTCTCGACCCGTTCAGCGGCGCAGCCTTCGTGTTCCGATCGAAACGAGCGGACCGGATCAAGATTTTGGTCTGGGATCGAACGGGCCTGGTGTTAGTGCACAAGCGTCTCGAAGGTTGCAGGTTCGTTTGGCCAACGATTGCAGACGGCGTGATGCGCATATCGCCGGCGATGTTCGCAGCCCTGTTCGAGGGGCTGGATTGGAGGTTGGTCCGCCCGGAAGAAGCGCGACGTCCCCAGGCGGCTGGATAGCTGCGGCAGAATGACTCGGCAGCTATTTTGAATGTGGCACGTGCGGCGGCGATGTGCTCGAAATAGCGCATGAGCATCGCGGCGCTGCGCGACGAAAATGAACAACTCAAAGCGCTTTTGGCGCAAACGCAGGCGGCGTTGAGCGAGCATCAGGGGGCGCTGGCGGCGTCGGAGGAAGCGCGGCGTCGGCTGGAGGTCATCCTCGGCGAATTGCGACGCGAGAAGTTCGGCGCGAAGTCCGAGAAGCTGCGGCCAGATCAGTATCACTTACCGCTGGAAGACGTAGAGATCGCGCAAGGCATCCTGGACGCCGCGCAGGAGAGAGCCGAGGCTGTGATCAAGGGCCGATCGCGGAGCGTGCCGGATCAAGGTTCTCATCGCAATCGCGGCTGCTTGCCTGCCCATTTGCCGCGGGTGGAACGGATCATCGAGCCTGCGAGCACGCTCTGTCCGTGCGGTTGCGGCGCCATGACGAAGATCGGCGAGGACGTCAGCAAACGCCTCGACGTGATCCCGGCGCAATGGCGGGTGTTGGTCACGCGCCGCCCGAAATACATCTGTCGCCGCTGCTCGGGCCCTGTCGTGCAGGCGCACGCACCGGAGCACGTCGTGCCCAGCGGGCTGCCGACCGAAGCGGCCATTGCGCACGTGATCGTCTCCAAGTTTGGCGACCATACGCCGTTTTACCGTCAGGCCGAGATCTATGCGCGCCAGGGGATCCGGCTTGATCGGGCAACACTGGGCAACTGGTCCGGCCGCGCCTGCTTCCATCTTCAGCCCATCGCGGACCACATGCGCCGCCGCCTGGCCATGGCGGATCGTCTGTTCATGGACGAAACCACGGCGCCGGTGCTCGATCCCGGGCGAGGCCAAACGAAGAAGGGCTACTTCTGGGCGATCGTCTCCGACGACCGCGGCCACAGCGGCCCAAGTCCGCCGATCGTGCTGTTCCGATATGCCCCCGGTCGCAGCGGTGCCTTCGCGGAGCAGTTCCTGGACGGCTTTGGCGGACGCTTCCTGCAATGCGATGCCTATGACGGTTATGACCGGCTGACCGAAGTCGCTCGACCGCAAGGGCCATGGACGCTCGTGCATTGCTGGAGCCATTTGCGCCGGCGCTTCGTTAAATTGGCCCGTAACAGCAAATCGCCGATCGCCGAGGCCGCCGTTCGGCACATCGCGCAGCTTTACGCCATTGAAGCCATGGTACGCGGTGCATCGCCGGACACGCGGCTGGCCGCCCGCAAGGAGCATTCGTCGCCCCTCATCGCTGCTTTAAAGCCGTGGTTTGAGAAACAGCTTTCTATGATCTCCAGCGGTTCGACGCTCGCCGAGGACATCCGCTACGCGCTCAATCACTGGCAAGGGCTGACCCGCTTCCTCGAAGACGGGCGCCTCGAGCTCGACACGAACCCTGTCGAGAACGCCATCCGGCCAGTCTGCCTGACCAGAAAAAATGCGCTCTTCGCGGGCCATGAAATTGGGGCTGAAAATTGGGCCTTGCTGGCGTCGATCGTTGCCACCTGCAAGCTCAACGACGTCAACCCGGCTGCCTACATCGCCGAAACACTCGAGGCGATCATCGACGGCCATCCCCATAGCAGAATCGAAGACCTCATGCCGTGGCGATTCCGCAAAACGTCAAGCCTGCCTCAATAGGGTCCCGGCTGAGCGCTTACGGTTGATCTGGCACCCTCTTGCCCTCCTTGCGACATGGCTTTTCGCTTAGCCCCGACCTTGAAGAAAGACGAAGGCATGACGCCGGCTTCCGGCAGCCGTTATTCTTCGCCGGAAACTCACCGCACCCGACCCTGGTAAAACGCCGCACGCCCGGATTAAGCTGACCCACTTCCGCGCAATCGCTCTGGTATGGCGTTGTCTTTTCCGCGGCGCTGGCGGATATCAAAGCGTTCGTCGCGCTACCGGTAAAGAACGTTGAGTTCCGTGCCGGGACCCCACGATTTTCTTATTGCAGGGAATGTGCTTGCGCACGTAAGTTGCTCCCCGCAGAATAATCTGACGCATAAAAACAAATGTAATTTGGGGCATTGGAAATGATCTACAAGGCATTGGTGGCTGCGGCCGTCGTGGCGTTCGCGGGGCTGAACAGCGCTTCAGCGACTGTGGTGGACAATACTACCCTCACGACGGGATGGCATAACGGCACTTGAACGGTCGACGGCCATTTCACCGTTGACCAAGAGAACGGCGTCGAGTTGGGACTACGGGCGGCAATTCGCTTCGTGGGCCCCGTCACGCCTTCAGGCGACGTGTATGTGGCTCCCGTCAGTACACTCGGATCAACGCTTGCTCTTTGGAACTTTGAATATTCCTACGACGCTGGCAGCAATGCGGGCACAACGACTTACATCACGATCGCAGACAATCATAATCACACGTTCGCAGATTTTCCGCTTTTCGTTTTCGACAACACTTTCGCCGGTACTGCCGCACAGAACAGCGAAAACATCGGGTTCTTTCCTTTCACAATTGGCGCGTTTGATCCGACCGCCCCAGCAATCTACTCAATCGATCTAGCGACGAAGGACGCCAATGGCGCACTCCTCGCATCAGTCGACATTCAAGTTAACGTCGGCGCTGTCCCCGAACCGTCCACCTGGGCGATGCTCATCCTCGGTTTCTGCGGAGTGGGCTTCATGACCTACCGTCGCCGCAACCAGGCGACCGCGCTTACCGCAGCCTGATATTCGGCCCCATCAGCGCAGCAGGAAGACAGCCTAAGGGCGCTCTTCTTGTTTGCGTCGCAAATTGACGCAACCGGCGCAGAATGGGCGGCTTTTTGTAGGAGTTGTCCAGTGCGCGTATTGCTCATCCTTGGCCAGGGCCTGTTCGCGCTCAACCACTTCTGACAGCGATCGATCTCCGCGGCCGCATCGGCGCAATCCTTGCGCCAAGCCTCGTACATCGCGGGTGTGTCGACGGCTTCGGCCTCGTGTGATTGGACACCTTTCAGCTTGGCCTGCGCCCGAGCAAAATCCATGCGAGCCGCGTCGAATTTCTTTTCTCGTCGTCATCATCCATCCACTATCAAACTGAACTCCTCGACCGCATCAGCAAAGCAGTACGAGGCGGCGTGCTTCGAAGCGGTCGACGTCTCGAAGATAGAGTGCCGAAAGGAAGAGGCCGAAGCCCGCGTGCAGGCCCTTTACGCCTTCGAACATGATCGAGAAGCACTCGCCGCGGACGGCTAGCTGGTGTGATCATCCGCGCTCTCGCCGGCTATGCTGATGTCGACAAGGACGGCTGGCACGTAAGCGCGCCAATCAAAGCGGCATCGATCCTCGGCCGAGGCCTCGCCGACGCCGTGCTTCGCGTCGCCGGCATCGCAACGTAGCAATCGCTGGAGCGGCGGTCTCTCAGCCGCCGCTCCATCATCCGATTCAGAGTCCTCTGTGGCTAGCTCGACGCGTGCAGCGCGGGTTGAACGTGCAAAGGCGCTGGGCCGCGCTGCCTACCGCCTGGCGCGCTCCGCTACGATCGCGGGCAACCTTGAGGTGAGGGCGAGGAAGCAGCCCATAGAATATCGGCGCGGCCTCATGTTCACTGAGCTCTGGGAGCCGTGGCGCTCAAGCGCCTTCGAGACGGAGTTCTCTCGCCTCCGTGTCACCTATGCTGGCGAGCAGGTCCTCGAGCTGCGGTGGAATCGTGCCAACAATTTCTCGGTGGTGCTGTTCAAGCTTGGCGGCTGGAAAACCGCGCTTTAGGGCCCAGCATACGCCTCTTGCCTCTATGCCACAACTTGGCATGACGTGGCTCGGCGATATCACCGATCTCGCAAATGCACACAAGATCGAAACGATACATCAGGCGACATCGGGCTCGGCAGGAAGCCGCGGATCGCATCCTGGCTGCCAGGACTACAGGCGGGCCGAGGACGGATAACCGGCTTGCGAAGCAGATCAGGCGCGCTATCGATCGGTCGACGGCGCCGGCACGCATTTCATAGCCTCGGGCTGCTCCACGAAGCGGTAGTACAGAACACCCTGCTCGCGTTCCTCGACAAAAGCGTGCTGTGCAGACAAAATTGCGGCTTCGATGTCAGACTGCGCCCTGAGCGACAGCATCGGCGACTTTCGACGCTGCGTCGCGGCGCAGGGCCGTTTCGAGTCCACTATTTTGTTCTCGGTCTCGCACCGCGCGCCGCAAGGCGCGCGCTTCGATCGTCATGAAAAACGGATTGATGGCGATCTTTCCGGTGCCCCCAAAGAAAGCAGGCTATAAAGTCTAATATAATCAATGCTTTAACGAGATCTGTCTGCCGATTTTGCCGAAATATCCCGAACCCATTGTGCGGACGGGTTAAATCCAGTAGATTTACAAATGTTTAATGTCGCATGTTCAAACGCTGGGGTATTAAAATGAATATAATTCGCTCGACAGTTGCAAGTGTAGTGTTAGTGGGATCGGTTGCTGCTGGTAGCTTTGCATGCGCAACCCCTGTCACGGCCGTCATCAATACCACCGGCAATTTGTCGGTTGCGATCGGGCAAAACAATTCGGCAGACGAGGTCAAGGTCTTTCTTGATGCTGATATCGCCAAAACGATTGCGGGACACCTTGGTAGCCAGATCGGCACGCCTTCCGTGACCTTCACCAGCCCGATCAATGTCGATGCCAAAAATGGCTTCGCTTCCATTGACGCCGTGACATCAGTCTATCACGACCTTACACTCACGATCGCGAAGGGCTTCACATTTACTGATTTGGTTTTCGATATTCTGAGCCCAAATCCGTTCACGATCACCGCCTCAAACGGTGGGACGGCGAGCCTTAGCAATCTCCCCAACGGCAATACCGAATTCACGGCGCTCTCGATCAACGGTACTAGCCTGACTTCGATTAGCCTCCACTCGGACCTTGGTTTCTCTCAGATCAAGCAGTTCGAGCTTTCCGGTGTGACTGCTATCGCCGCAGTGCCTGAGCCGACTACCTGGGCGATGATGCTGCTTGGGTTTAGTGGCATTGGCTACCTTGCCTACCGCCGTAGGGAATCCTCCGCAGTCCGCCTGGTTTAGCGAAACGGCTCGCCAACCTCTTCGGGGAAAGGCCGCCTCACTCGGCGGCCTTTTGTCGATGACCGCACGCATTGCAAGCGGGGGGAGCATTGTGAGAGTGGATGTCGATAATGCTGATCTCCGAGAACTCTTGGCGTTGTATGCTCAGATCCGAGACAATCTTGCTAAGAAACTCGAGGCTGAGATCGGCCTCATAGAATCGCGCCTGACCAGGTTGCGTCAGGAGCGCATTCCCAGCCGTCGGTTGACGGCGAACGAGCGGATGAGGCCAGGAACTCACGCAGTACCGTAGCCCTTACTGCCGCACATTGCCGTAGCTTAGCGCGACCGCGCGCCGTCCCTAAACATTTGTTATGTTAGCGATTGCGAATCGGGAGCCTCACATTGAGGACTGGCAACCCAAAATCATGGTCAGATGAGGAGGTGAACCTGTTGCGCCGCCTTGCCGAGCAAGGTGTCTCCTCTGCCGTCATTGCAAAAAGCTCAATCGTTACATTAGCTCCATTAAGCGGATGGCCGGTAAGTTGGGCTTGATACTCCGAAAGTAAGCTGCCTGAGGCGGTCCCCCGCTAAAGTGACTTGGGTCGGGCTTCAGCGCGTCAAGGACCGCGACGCGTGCCGCAAATTGTGCTTCGTCGGGAGAAGAAAGCTTGTCGAGATGAAGGGGCGCGCGGCCTGCTGGCTGCCGTCTTGAACGGTAACCCTGGGGTGTCACGGGAAGCTCAGCTCGCTTCCCTACCTGACGTGCATCTTCTCGGCAATCGCGTAGAGCAGCACAAAGATCGGCAGAAAGATGAGGAACCAAACCGCTGTTTGATCGGTTCGCGCGAATTCGCGGTTCGGATCGGTATCCGTTGCGTGAGGTGTGGTGGAAGGCGGCCTAGCGGGTCGCCGTCGTCTGGCGAAGCGACCGAGCCGCCGGCGAACCGCGGCTTCCGGAGGAGGCCTGTCCGTCGTTGTGCTCAAAGCGCCAGCATCAGCGGAAACTTGCGCACGAGATCGAGGTCGACATAGCCAGAGCTATTGATCCACTCGTGCGGACAGAAGGCGAGGGAGGCGGCATCGATCTCCATGCCGTCACGTCTGATCGCGTCGCGTGTGCCCAGGCGCCCCTCGCTTTCATTCTCTCCGCTGGCCGGATCGAAACGCATAGCCTCAAACACGGCTGTGTCGTTTGTCATCAGAAATCTCCGAAGGTGCTGAAATCGACGATGTGCAATGAGGGGGAGATTACCGCTCGCGCTCGGGACGGCAAGCAACATCGTTGCTGCAGTCGCTAACCGTGGCGGCGTTATTGCGGGTGGGCTGAGGAGGGCACCGCCGGGGCTGGCTGCTGGCGGGCACTCAACCCCAAGTGCTTTGCCGCGTATGGCCCGCAGCTATTTTGGACTGGCTGGATCAATAAGCAGTGTGCGCGATGGCCCGCCGCCGCGCAACGCCGGTGGTCTCTCGGCTCCGCGCTGCGGACAGGTGCGGCCCCCGTGGCGGGGGGCAGATTTGCCAATGTCCCAACGGCTGTCACTGCTGGCGGATAATGTCGAACGTAAATCTGGCGTGCATCACGGAGCCAAGCGCGTCCCGGACTTCGATCGACATTCGATGGCTTTGAGTCCGCGCGGCGTCCCCATGAAGGCCCTGCTAATGCGCGAGCAGCCTCTTCCTGCACGGCGGCGCAAACAAAAAGACCGCCCCGAAGGCGGTGTTTTTGTAGCCGTTGTGAGGGTGGAAGATCAGGCTGCGTTGAGCGCACTCTGGGCGTCTGGTTTCGTTCGCCCTTTCCGCAAGGCGCGTTGTTCACTTCGTGTTCTCACGGCATAAGCTGGCGCTGGCCTGTTTCCGACCTCAGTGGCTTAGTTCGATTTGAGAGCTGATTTGACAATTACCACCTTTCCACGAAACTCAGGAATGAACAGTCAGGGATGACCGATGGAGATATTCAGAGCTGAGAAAATTGCGGAGACTGAAACCAATTCAAGCCGGGATTGCCGCGTTTGCGGCGCAACGCTAAAGCTGATCGGAGTCGTGCACTTCCCAGACAGGCAAGCGGTCATTAGAGCGTTCGAATGCGATTGCGGTGAGCGTGTTTGGGACGAGTAAGGGCCGCCTCAGTTGGCGTTAGTGAAGTCTTCCTTTTGCCAAGGAAGCCCCCTCCGTGCCGACCGGTTGAAACGCTTGCGACCCGACTTGCCCAAGAGGCTCGCGGCTTCGCGGCCGGCCATCGGGCATGGGACCGTTGGTGCCCTTACCGGCATGCCGGCCGACTTTATCATCAATTTGAGCCGGCGACTACTCGGTTGACGGGGCAGTTACTCGCTTAAGGTCTATCGATACCCCATCGCCGCCAGCGGCGGCTTGTCCCAATCGAAGTTCGGCCGGACCTCGGCGCCGCGCTGGCCGCAGGCGGTACAGACCAAGCGCGGCTCGACATCAGACAGCCGCACCTCATCAGGCCAGCGATCTGCGCTCAAGGCAATGGTGTGGCCGCACCGTAGGTTCTGAGCAATGGCGGATCGATCGACGGGAGACCCATGGACGAATAATGAGGTGCTAATTCACTGCGAAGCCAGGATAGATCGAGAGCTGCGTCGATCTTCCGCAGCAAATGATCTTCAGGAACCGCGTCACCAAGATGAAACTCGTAGAACAGTTGACCTTGGTCACTCTTCACACGGCCCATCATGGATCGACCTCGCCGAGATTCGCGTCAACACAACGGAATCTCCGTTCGCGGCTCGTCTCAACCGACTTTTGCAACAAAATCAGCCCTGAGCCGACTCCAGCATCATGAGCGCTCGTCGCTGGCGACTTTGACGCGGGCTGGCTTAACCTTGAGAAGTGAGGTTAATCCGAACATCGGCTTGAAGCCGACGACGTTGACGGTATTCATTGTAGCGCCGGACGGGGCTGGTCTTTCCCCATGTCGAAACCCCAAGACCACGATTTCAATCGTCCGGTACGGGCCGCCAGCGATACGCCCCCAAGCCTGGCGGCCCACCACCTTACCTGAGACGATGCGCGGATGCCGTTCGAAAATCTCTCAGACCACTTCATCATCCAAATGTATGAAGCCATCCGCGGCGAGGTTCTCGCGGACACGACATCTGGCGGCCGCCTACTTGGCGAACCCGCCCGGGAGCGCGCCGAAGAGCTGCGCAAGGAGATCGAGCGCCGCGACTTGTTCTGCGCGCCGATCGACTGGCCAGGGGAAAAACACGGCGCTTGTTAACCAGTTCACAGAGCAATCGGCAGCCCTCGGGCATGGTCGCGCGCATTCGGAGCCGTGAATATGAAGCCGTCCTCGCCCACCCTCACCTTGACTCAACTCAAAGCCATCAGAGAAATCGAACAGCGGCTGGTCGAGCTAGAGCGTAGACGCCAGAAAATCGAACGCGAAATGCGCGACGACGCGGAGACTGAGCCGACTGCGCGAAGGTGCCGGCGCCAAGCGGGCCAATTCTCGCTGGTGAAGTCACAATTTCAGGGCCGCCCCAACAGATTATTCTGAGTTCCGCTTGTTAGCGTTGAAATTTTGTGCTTAATTTTAATCGTTAATTAATTAAATGATAATTCGAAGGGCTGGAAATGAAAAGACTCCTTCTTGGAGCGGCCTTGGCGCTGCTCGGGTCGATCAGCGCAGCTAATGCTGCCACAGTAGTTTGGACCAATTGGACTTCTGGTACGACTAGCCCAACCGCTGGGTCAGCTACGGGCACGATGGGTAGCGTGACCGTGACTTACTCCGGTGAGAACGACTGCCTCAACTGCTATGTATCGAACTGGTCGCCGGCCTCGACATGGCAGGGTGGTCCGGTGAGTAACGCGCCTCCCGGCAATAGCAGTATTCAACTTCAAGGTGGCGGCAATCCGACCGTCCTCGATACGATTACTTTCTCCACGGCAGTTCTCAATCCTGTTTTGGCGATCGTGAGCCTCGGGCAAAACGGCATCGATGCTTCGTTCCATTTTGACCCCACGCTCACGTTCACCCTTGCAGGCGGCGGTCCGTCGTCCGCGTGGGGCGGCACCTCCCTTTCTTCAAGCGGCAACGTGGTCTCTGGGATTGAAGGCAACGGTCTTGTGCTTTTCAGTGGATTGATCACTTCGATTTCGTGGACCAATCCGACCTTCGAGAATTACTACGCAATCACTGTTGGTCAGGTCGGCGCCGTGCCTGAACCGTCGACCTGGGCAATGATGATCCTCGGCTTCGCTGGCGTCGGCTTCATGGCCTATCGCCGTCGCAACCAAGCGTCCGCGCTCACCGCGGCCTGATAGCCAGCCCCATCAGTACGCAGAAAGGCCGCCTTCGGGCGGTCTTTTTGTTTGCGCCGCAGATTGACTCAACCATTACGAGAAGCTGAGAATAACCCTTTCAGTTGGGGTATTGAGTATGCGTTTTATTGCCGCGCTCTTCTTGCTCGCCCTATCGGCCGCTTCTTCAAATGCGGACACCGTAACGAACTCAGGGCACCGATTTATACCCACGTTCAACATCCCGACCGTATCCGGCCTTTTGATTCTCGGTTGTCCGCACCCACGATGCGCAGTGGCTCGTCCGCGTTCAGAGCCACTAAGAATCGATAATTTGGCTCTCGTCCGCGCCGCGTTTCAATGGCCGCATGACCGAAGCAGAGAACCGAGCGGTCGAAGAAACCAGAAAGTTGAATGCCGAGGTCCGCGGCGCACTTAGCCGTTGGGGTGCCAATGGGGCCAGGGGGGCGCGGTCTCAGCAGCCCCGATGCTTCGCCAGGCATGCGCGGGTTCGGCGGCGCCGGCAGTTAGCCTTACTGATGGCTGTCGCTCAACCCTCTCTGATGGCAGCGAACAATAGACTGAAGCAAACAGACACAACTGACATCGAGCTGTAACAAAACCTCGGCATTACTCCCCTTGCGAATCTGTTAATTTCCGGGGGTGAATTATGCATCGTGTTGTTTCTTCGGGCATTTTGCTTGTGCTGATTCCGCTCGATGTCGCCCACCTTTCCGGAATGATCTCGCCCACCGTTCCGATTTGATGTCGCCCACCATTCCGAGATGATCTCGCCCACCATTCCGGGATGATGTCGCCCGGGGTGACGAGGCCTCTTCTGGCTCCGATACGGTCCCGCCTTTCGGCTTTGCGAAGGGGGACCTGGATGCCGACGGAGAGGCTTGCGATGCGCCACGTGCGCGAAGTGATCAGATTGAAGTCGGCTGGGATGCCGACCCGCGAGATTGCGCGGCGGTTGGGGACGGCGCCTTCGACGGTGCGGTTGACGATCCGCCGGTTCGAGGCGGCGGGGCTGACCTGGCCGTTGCCAGACGACGTCACCGACACGGTGCTGGAGGCCCGGCTGTTCGCCAGCGCCGGAGCCGGTCCGGGCACCCGGCGGGGCCATCGGCGGCAGGCCGAGCCGGACTGGGCGGCGGTGCATCGCGAGCTCAAGCGCAAGCACGTGACGCTGTCGATTGTGTGGGAGGAGTACATCGCGGGCGAACCCGGCGGGTATCGCTATTCGCGGTTCTGCGAGCTCTACCGGGCCTGGGAAGGCCGGCTGTCGGTGACGATGCGCCAGTCGCATGCGGCCGGCGACAAGCTGTTCGTCGACTATGCCGGCGACGGCGTGCCGGTGGTGATCGACCGGTTCACCGGCGAACGGCGCACCGCGCAGATCTTCGTCGCAGTGCTCGGCGCATCGAGCTTCACCTACGCGCAGGCGACCTGGACGCAGGGCCTCGCCGACTGGATCAGCGGGCACGTCGGCGCCTTCGAGGCGATCGGCGGCGTGCCGGCACTGCTGGTGCCGGACAACACCAAGGTCGCGGTGATCAAGGCCTGCCTCTACGATCCGCAGATCAACCGCAGCTACGCCGATATGGCGGCGCATTACGGCACCGCCATTCTGCCGGCGAGGCCGCGACGGCCACGGGACAAGGCCAAGGTCGAGCAGGCGGTCCTCATGGTCGAGCGCTGGCTGCTCGGACGGCTGCGCCACCGGATCTTCCACAGCCTCGCCGAGGTCAACGCGGCGATCGCCGAGTTAATGACCCGGCTCAACGAGGAGCGGCCGATCCGGCGGCTCGGCGTCACTCGCCGCAAGCTGCTGGAGGAGATCGACCGGCCGGCACTCCAGGCCTTGCCGGAGAGCCCTTACGTGTTCGCTGAGTGGCGGATCTGCCGGGTCAGCATCGATTATCACGTCGAGATCGAGGCGCATTATTACAGCGTTCCGCATCGCTTCGTCCGCGCCGAGGTCGAGGTGCGCTTCACGGCCCGCACCGTCGAGATATTCCACAAGGGTGAGCGGATCGCCGCGCATCAGCGCATGAGCGGCAACCACAAGCACACGACCGTGCCGGAGCACATGGCATCCAGTCATCGGCGCTACGCCGGCTGGACCATCGAGCGCATCCGCAAGGACGCAGCCTCGATCGGGCCGGCGACCGCGGCGCTGTGCGACCTGATCCTCGACGAGCGCGCGCATCCGGAACAGGGCTTCCGCGCCTGTCTCGGCATCATCCGGCTCGCCCGATCCTACGGGCACGAGCGGCTCGATGCCGCCGCCATGCGGGCGATCGATATCGGCGCGCGCACCTACGGCTCGGTCAAATCGATCCTCGCCAACAATCTCGATCGGCGTCCTTCACCCAAGCGCTCCGCGGACGACGCGCCGATCCTTCATCCCAACATCCGCGGGCCGCGCTACTACAATTAGGAGATCTCATCTTGCTTACCCATCCGACCCTCGATCAGCTCCACGCGCTCGGCCTTCACGGCATGGCCAAGGCCTTCGCCGACATCGAAGCCGGCGGCGACGCCGCAAGCCTCGGCCACGCCGAATGGCTCGCGCTCCTGCTCGAACGCGAAGCGTCATTGCGACGCGACAAGCGGCTGTCGAAGCGGCTGCAATACGCCAAGCTGCGCCAGGAGGCCTGCGTCGAAGACATCGACTACCGCACTCCACGCGGCCTCGACCGCAGCCTGCTGACGATGCTGGTCGAAGGCCGCTGGATCGATGACCACGCCAACCTGCTGATCTGCGGGCCCTCCGGCGTCGGCAAAAGCTGGCTCGCCTCAGCGCTCGGCAACAAGGCCTGCCGCGACAATCGCTCCGTGCTCTATCAGCGCGTCCCGCGACTGTTCAGCGATCTGGCCTTGGCGCGCGGTGACGGCCGCCACCCCCGCCTGCTGCGCGCGCTCGGCCGCGTCGATCTCCTCATCCTCGACGACTGGGGCCTCGAGCCGCTCGACGCCGCGGCCCGCCACGACCTCCTGGAGATCCTCGAGGACCGCTACGGCCACCGCTCCACCATCGTCACCAGCCAGCTTCCCGTCGATCAATGGCACGCGCTGATCGGCGACCCCACCTACGCCGACGCCGTTCTCGACCGCCTGGTCCATAACGCCCACCGGATCGATCTCAATGGCGAGAGCCTGCGGCGAACCCGTAAGCCCGGCCGAAAGGCCTGAGCCCGTGGCCCTGTGGACATGCCGCTGCGCTTGGACAACGCGAAGGGCGTTGCCCACATGCCCACAGCAGGAGCAGCAAAAAACAAGTCCTTCGAGCCGCGATTCAAGATTGACCACGCGGCTTCGCCGATGCCAGAAACCAGACAGCCAGAACGCCTCGCGCCCCGGGCGACATCAAATCGGAATGGTGGGCGAGATCATCTCGGAATCCTGGGCGAGATCAAATCGGTACACCCGGGCGAGATCATCGGAATCCGCATGCTTGCATCGGCCGCAGTGTTTTCGCCAGCAAAAGCGGATGTAGTGCTTCTTGCGAGCGGCTCTTTGAGTCAAACTTCGGACTTTTCAGGGCTTTCTGGGACGCTCGAAAATGGCCTTCCTGCCAACATCCTTGGCGGAATTGGTTCGGGCATTGCCTACGCGGGCGGCAATACGTTCTACGCTCTGCCTGATCGCGGTCCGAACGCGACGCCCTACAACTCAAATGTAGATGACACCGTTTCGTACATCAGCCGATATCAAACGGTGAGCATGAATTTGACGGCAACTCCCGGCGGAGCCCTTCCGTTTTCACTCACGCCGACCCCGACCAAGACAACGTTGCTTTCGAGCTCGACGCCGCTCATCTACGGGACCGGCGCCGGCCTCGGCAATAAGATTGATGGCTCTCCGCTTGGATCGGGTGCGCCGGCGCAGAACACCGATAGCACTTATTATTTCACCGGGCGCTCGGACAACTATGGCGCCGGAAAGTCTGGAAATCCCAACAATGCGCGGTTTGATCCCGAGTCCATTCGTGTGTCTCCGGATGGAAAGAGTGTATACGTCTCCGATGAGTACGGCCCCTACGTTCGGCAGTTCGACAACGCCACCGGCAAATTGGTGCAGACTTTTACGCTGCCGACCAATCTCAACGTCGCAAACCTGTCGCCGGTTGGGAACACAGAGATCGGCGGCAACACCTCAGGACGCACGGCGAACAAGGGCATGGAAGGTTTGGCGCTGACGCCAGATGGAAAGACCTTGGTTGGCATCATGCAAGCCCCGCTGATCCAAGATGCTACGGGAGCTTCCAAGAACACCGTTCGCATCGTTACGATCGACGTCGCTACTCATCAGACACATGAGTACGCTTATAATCTGACGACCGGTAGCGGCGTCAGCGAGATCGTGGCGTTGAACGATCACCAGTTTCTTGTCGACGAGCGGGACGGCAAAGGCCTGGGTGATGGAAGTGCGGCCAAGGTGAAGCAACTCTTCATTATCGACATAAAGGGCGCCACGGACGTTTCGAACCTAAATGGTTCGGCACTGGCTGCTGCTGCCGTGACGAAGTCAGGTCCGTTTTTGGACATCGTTTCCGCACTTGGCGCTCATGGCGTCCCGAACACGCAGGTGCCATCAAAAATTGAAGGCCTTGCGTTCGGTCAAGACGTGGTCGTCAACGGCCAGACCGAACACACCCTATGGGTCGCCAACGACAACGATTTCGTTCCGGCAACATCCGGCCCGAACAATTTCTATGTGTTTGGCTTTACCGACGCTGATCTCGCCAAGTTTGGCGCGGCGTTCGTGGCCGAGAAAATTGCCGCCGTTCCCGAAGCATCGACGTGGGCGATGATGCTGGTCGGCTTCTTTGGTATTGGGTTTGTGGCATTGCGCCGCCGCAAGCAGGCGCTCATTGCCGCTTAATCCTTACCTTCAGCAAAGAGGACAGAGACCGCCTTCGGGCGGTCTTTTCTGTTTGGTGCGCCCAGCATGGACGCACTCTTTGGGGCAAGTCCCATCGTGAGTTGATCACAACGAGCGAAGTGAAGCGCAACTGCATGAGGGTGACCGAGTGTGGGGAGGAGGCGTGGAGCGAAGCTGCGGGTCGATGAACAAGAACCGGATAAAAGGCGTTGCCGACCAGGGCGAGCGGGCCAGAAACCGCGAAGCTCTCGTGATCAAGGGGACGCGGCGTAGATCCGGCGGTCGTGCAGTGAAGGAGTGCGTTCTTACCTGGGGAGATCTCGCCTTGCGCCCGAAGGGGCGACGGTGTCGAGCCGGAGCGAGAAGTCAGCCGAGGCCGTAGTAGTCGGGGGGAAGGCAGCGAAGCCATCCCGCAGGCGAAGGGCCGAACGAGAGGGAGCATTCGAGGCCATGCCGATGTGGCGAGCATCGCATCAGATGCCTGCGCAAGCAGGGCGGTCCGGGGCAGGACGCGGTGAATCCGCGTCTGGCCCGGGCAGCGATGAAGCTCGTCGCCCGCGACGTGAACCGGAGAGCACAGGGTCAGCGCTGCTTTGGCGGCGCTGACGAGAGAGAACCTGCAACGGGCGTGGAAGCGGGTGCGGGCCAACAAAGGCGTAGCCGGTGTGGACGGTCTGGATATTGACCAGACCGCCGCGCATCTGCGTACGGCGTGGCCGGCGATCCGTGAGCAACTGTTGTCGGGGACGTACCGGCCCAGTCCGGTGCGACGGGTAGCGATTCCCAAGCCGGAGGGCGGCGAGCGCGAGCTCGGCATTCCCACGGTGACAGATCGTTTGATCCAGCAGGCGCTGCTGCAAGTGCTGCAGCCCATTCTTGATCCGACCTTCAGCGAGCACAGCTACGGCTTCCGGCCGGGCCGAAGCGCGCATGACGCCGTCCTTGCGGCGCAGTCATATGTGCAGTCGGGCCGCCGGATCGTGGTGGACGTGGACCTGGAAAAGTTCTTTGACCTTTGACCGGGTCGATCACGACATTCTCATCGACCGCCTTCAGAAACGGATCGGAGACGCCGGGGTCATCCGGCTGATCCGGGCGTATCTGAACAGCGGGATCATGGACGATGGCGTGGTCCAGAAGCGCACGATGGGGACGCCGCAAGGCGGGCCGCTATCGCCGCTGCTGGCCAACGTCCTGCTCGATGAAGTGGACAGGGCGCTGGAACGCCGGGGCCATTGCTTCGTGCGCTACGCCGACGATGCGAACGTTTACATGCGCAGCCGCCGGGCGGGTGAACGGGTGATGGCGCTGCTTCGGCGGCTCTACGGCAAGCTGCGCTTGACGGTCAACGAGACCAAAAGCGCGGTGACCGGCGTGTTTGGTCGCAAATTCCTGGGCTACGGCTTTTGGGTGGCCCCGGGTGGCGTGATCAAACGCAAGGTACCTGCCGCTCAGGTGGGCGCAGTATGCAAGATGTGGTGGAGCGCCTGCGGCCCTATGTTCGGGGATGGAAGGCATACTTCCGACTGGCGCAAACGCCGAAGGTCTGGCGAGAGCTCGACCAGTGGCTGCGTCATCGGCTGCGCGCCATCCAGCTCAAGCAGTGGAAGCGCGGCACGACCATGCACAGGGAATTGCTGGCAATGGGAGCCAAGCCGGACGTGGCGCGACAGGTGGCGGCCAACAGCTGTCGCTGGTGGCAACAGCGGCATGCTCCAGCCGCGGCAACGGCAATCGTCAGTGTTCCTGGTTGGACTATTTCAGGCTCTCTCTCGATCAATACTTTTCTGGGACCACAACCCTTTCAACCCGTTACAAGTCCTGGGCAAACCTCGCTATCCGCCGGTACGTTCTTTGGGCCCGCTTCGGTTACGGTCGACATTGACCTTTCGCCAATTCCCTCCGTTTCGATGACCGGTATCGGCAAAGGTGAAGTTGGAATAGCATCATTGACGTATTACTTCGCTGTCATCGGCCCATCGGGATCCGTGCCGATAAGCATTAACGCGATGGGCTCCACGACTTCCGGCGTCGGAGAAGATGCCTTTCTTGTTCAAACCACAGTCAATCCCGCTTTCTCTCCTCTTCTTGTGGCTAGTCCGACTCAGGGAGACTGGACGATCAACGGGAAGTACAGCGTCGACGCGGACGTAGTCTACCGGGTACTTTTGCAAGTTGAGACCGAAGGCGACAGCCATTCTTTCATCGACCCAACATTCTTGATTGATCCCACATTCAGCAACACCTACTCGCTGCTATTCAGCGCTGACGTTGTCACTGGCGTTCCTGAGCAGTCTGCGTGGGCTATGATGATCCTTGGTTTCTTCGGCGTGGGCCTCGTTGCCTATCGCCGTCGCAACGAGGCCTCTGCGCTCACTGCGGCCTGATACCCCCCATTAGAGCAGCACGAAGACCGCCATCGGGGGTCTTTTCGCTTTCTTATTCTTCGCCACAAGCCCGGCGCACCCGAGACTGGTAGGGCTGTCGGACGTTCGGATTTAGTTGGCGTACCTCGGCGCAATCACTTTCGTAAACTGGATTCTCGCGAGTGCTATTGCCCTTATCCGCTGCACTGGGTGGTAACCCGACGCGCTTGTTAGGACGGCCGTCGACACGCAGGTCGACTGGTCCGTTGGGTCGACGGAGATCTACTTGGGCCAACGCAGGAGCAGAGGCCATCATCAGGCAGATTAAGCAAACGTTGAGGCGGCACATCTTGTCCTCCCGACGGTTATTCACAGGGATAGGTCGGCGTCAGTGGTTTCGTTCCTAACCGTAGCGGGGCGCTGCCGATTGCGATATTGATCAGGGCCGTACCGCTGTGCGTACCGAAAACCTCATCCGAGTATGATGCCGCGTTAGAATCGCCTAGGCTGGTGTGATGATCGGGATGTTCTGCTTCGCTCTAGCCGTCTTGGCCTCGCCATTCAGGTCGAAGATGCGACTTGAAGCCGAGAACGCGGTGCTTCAACATCGGGTGATTGTCTTGAGGCGCAGACCGCGTGGTCGCGTTCGGCTCACGAACCTTGATCGCTGGTTCTTTATTCAGCTTTATCGCTGGTTTCCGGCAATCCTGAGGGTTCTCACAATTATTCAGCTCGAGACTGTCCTGCGATGGCACAGGGTCGGATTTCGCTGTTATTGGCGTTGGAAGTCGCACCCGCGGGGAGGGCGACCACTCGAGACTGAGCTGCGCGTCTTGATCCGGCAGATGAGCATCGAAAACCCGCATTGGGGTGCGCCGCGCATCCACGGCGAACTGCTCAAGCTTGGGTTTGAGGTCGCGCAGTCGAGTGTCGCCAAATACATGGCCAAGCGGCGTGGGCCGCCAACCCAGGGATGGCGCACCTTTCTGCGTAATCATGCGCTAGATGTTGCCGCCATGGACTTGTTTGTTGTCCCGACGATCGGTTTCGACCTCCTCTATGCATTCGTCATCATTCGGATAGACCGCAGAGACCTCGTCTGGATCAACGTCACCGCACATCCGACCGCCGAATGGGTCGCGCGTCAAATAACGGAGGCATTCCCCTGGAACGAGGCTCCGCGCTACATGATCCGGGACCGGGATTGCATTTACGGCGCGGTCGTCGCGCGCCGACTGCACGCCATGGGCATCCGTGACAAGCCTATTACACCGGCCTCACTCTGGCAGAATTGCTTTGTCGAACGGCTGATCGGATCAATCCGACGTGAATGTGTGGACCACATCATTGTCCTGGGCGAGCCACATCTGCGCCGCGTTCTGAAATCTTACGCTCGCTATTACAACGACGTCAGAACGCATCGATCCTTGGATAAGGATGCGCCGGTCTCCCGCTCGGTTCAGCGAACCGGGAGCATCAAATCGCGTCCCATCCTAGGTGGACTACATCATCACTACGCCCGGATTTAGGCTTTCGGTACGCACAGGCTTCACCCGGCATTTCGTCGCTCTGTCGACCTATCTCGGCCATGCCGACATCCGGAACACCTATTGGTATCTCCAGGCGACGCCGGAGATGATGGCGGATATCGCCTCGGCGGCGGAAATGCTGGTTGGAGGGAGCGTCTTATGACGAAGCTCGCCCCTCTCATCACAGGCTTCCTGCGTGACTACATGCCCCGCCAGCGCGGCTACAGTCCGGAAAGCTGCGAGACCTATGCGTTCAGCTTCAAGCTGCTGTTTGACTTCGCCGCGAAACGGCTCGGCACGCGTCCGTCACGGCTGACGATCGAAGACCTGGACGCGCCACTGATCGTCGCCTTCCTGGCACACATCGAAAAGGAGCGCGGCAATGGCGCCGCTACGCGCAACCTGCGGCTCGCCGCCATCAAGAGTTCATGCGCTATGTGGAGCACCGGGTGCCCTCCGCCCTGGAGCAGATCGGTCGCGTCCATGCCATCCCGGTCAAGCGCCACGACCAGAAGCTCATCCGGCATCTGACGATGGAGGAGGTTCGCGCGATCCTCAACGCCCCCGATCTTGCGACACGATCCGGCGTGCGCGACCGGGCGACGATGCACCTCTGCTTCGCCGGGGCCTTGCGGGTCTCTGAGCTGGTCGGCGTTCTGACCGAAAACCTGTCGCTCCAGCACGGAGCGAGCGTGACGATCCGGGGCAAGGGCCGCAAGGAACGCTGCCTGCCGCGCTGGAAGGACACCGCGCGCGACCTTCGCGCCTGGTTGAGCGTCAGGGGAGCAGTCCGCGTGCCGGAGCTGTTCGTCAACGCACAGGATGAGCCGATGACCCGTGCGGGCTTCGAGTACGTGCTCGACAAGCACGTTCGTGCTGCGGCCGAGGCGTGCCCGTCCTTGCGCAGTCGTTCGATCTCTCCGCACCAGCTTCGGCATAGCTGCGCGGTGATCATGCTGCAGGCGACGCACGATATCCGGAAGGTGGCGCTGTGGCTTGGGCATGCCGATATCCGCACAACCGAGGTCTATCTGCGGATGGATCCCTCGGAAAAGCTTGAGGCAGTGGAAGCGGTCGTTCCGCCGGAGCTGCGCCGCGGTCGGTTCAGGGCGCCGGATGCCTTGATCGCCTCTTTGTTGGAGAACGCATCTACGTCCGACACGACGTGAGGTTTCATTAACATGCTACGGTGACACGCCTTCGGTCCGTTCGGTGCGGCTGCACGATTGTGCCGGCCACATCAGCAAGTTGAGCCTTCTCCCGTTTGATCTTGGAACCGGAGAAGGACGCTTTAGTTGCGCGTGAATCTGGTTGGTGCGGTGACACCGTCATTGGCCTTGGCGATACCTGTGAGCCGATGCTCTCCTGTGAAGCTGCTTGGGCCCACGTCCATACCGGCCTTTTGCTGGCGGATCACGCGCCACAATACGCTCGCTGCGCTCGCCGACCTTTTACCCGCAATGGCTCGTTCGCGATCTTCTTCCCCTGCCGCCAAGCGGCGGCATTCCTCGCGAGGCAACAAGATCGCTCAACCCGCCGTCCTCCGCTGACGCTGCGGGCCAAGGCTGCGGGGGCGGTCGTTGCGGCGCTCACCGATCGCCATCAAAGCCGCGATGGTCGCGGGCTTGGAAACAGCAACAGGAGATCACCATGGCACAGATTGGCACCTTCACCCGCGCCGAAGATGGCTCGTACACCGGCACCATCAAAACGCTCTTGCTCAACATCAAGGTACGCTTCCTTCCGACCGAACCTTCCGGCAACGAGAAGGCGCCGGACCTGCGCGTGACGGCCGGCAACGTTGAGATAGGTGCCGCGTGGCAGCGGACCTCGAAAGAGAACACCGTCTACCACTCGGTGAAGCTCGACGACCCGTCCTTCCCGGCGCCGATCTACGCCAACCTCGTCGCGGTCGATGACGGCTACGCGGTCGTCTGGTCGCGCTGATCCGACCGCTGCGGCGTCTCGCCTCTCGCGAGGCGCCGCGGCTCTCCTCAACGATATTATGCGGAGTGCCGCCATCCAGAACGCGCTGAAAAACCTGCGCTCAAATCACGCCACTCCGCATAACGCCACGCTCCGCATAATCGGTTTTATGTCGTGCACCACATAAGGCAGAGATCGGCGCAGCTTGGTCAAAGCGCTCCGAAGAGGGCCGCGATTACCTCTCGCTCAAGCTCGATGATCCCTCGTTCAACGCGCCGATCTACGCGAACCTGTTCGATGACGAAGGCGGCGAGGGCTATACCCTGCTCTGGTCGCGGCCCGCAAGAACGGCGAGTGACAACGCTCCCAAGCCCCGCCCGGTCCTCCGGGCGGGGCGTTTCGCGGCTGGCCTGAGGCGGCTTACGATTTGCTAGGCCGCGGAGCCCTCTTGAGCAGATCTCCCGGTTCGATCCCCAATGCTTCAGCAATTTGTCCGAGCACGGTGACGCTTGCTGATACATCGCCGCGCTCGATGGCGCCGACGTAACGGGCGCTTAAACCCGCGCGCTCGGCCAGCTCCTCCTGCGTCATTTGTAGATCGTGGCGTTTCCGACGCAGGTTCACAGCCATGATCTCTTTGAGATCCATGGCGATAAGGGAGCTGAGCCGGAACGATCGTTCTAGGAACGATCGTTCCTATTCGTATTCAAACATGCTATCGTCTGTGGCGGCGCTATGAGCGCGGCCGGGTCGCCGATTTTACCGAACGATTCGAAAGAATACCAGGATTCCAACAGGAAACGGAGGTCTGGATTGCGACCAAACCATGGCGTAGCTTCTTGGTGCTCTAAAACGGGTATGATGCAGAAACCATCCCTCGATCCAGACGTGGCGGACAGTGCGCCGAACGAGCCGGCGCTGACGGCCTATGACGAACAGCATGTCGTCACGTACATCCGCCTTCTGCAGGCGGAAGGCGAGGGGGCGGACTGGCGCGAAGTGGCTCGAGTGGTCTTGCATATGGACCCAGAGCGAGAGCCAGACCGTGCGCGGAGCGCATATGAGAGTCATCTTGCGCGCGCCAAATGGGTGACCGAGCAGGGGCGTCTCTTACGCGACGCCGGCTCAAAATAGAAGAAAATCGCCGACTGGCGGCTTGCAGGCAGAACGATTTTCTTCCGTTATCCGGTGGTCATTCCAGTGCACCAGGTGGTGCCAAACTAGGGGCTTCCTACAGGCTCGGCCATCGTGCACGACATCAAGGGTGAGAACTGGCAACTGACTGCGGGCTTTCGCTCGCGTCATGGCCGCGTTCTCTTGTTCGACCCAACCAATCCAAAGTCCTCAGCCTACAATCCGCTCCTCGAGGTCCGGTGCGGGGAGTGGGAGGTTCGCGATGTTCAGAACGTCGCCGACGTCCTGGTCGACCCCGAAGGCTCCCTCGACAAGCGGAACCATTGGGAGAAGACCAGTCATTCGCTGCTGGTCGGCGCCATCCTTCATGTCCTCTATGCCGAGTCGGACAAGACTTTGGCCGGCGTGGCCGCCTTTCTGTCCGACCCGAAGCGGCCGATTGAGACGACGCTCAAGGCGATGATGACCACGCCGCACCTTGGCGAGCAGGGCGCCCATCCCGTGGTCGCCTCGACCGCGCGCGAGCTCCTCAACAAATCGGAGAATGAACGTTCCGGCGTCCTGTCCACCGCGATGTCGTTCCTGGGACTTTACCGCGATCCCGTCGTGGCCCAGGTGACCCGACGTTGCGACTGGCGGATCGCGGATCTGATCGACGATGCCAGCCCGACGACGCTCTACCTCGTTGTGCCGCCATCCGACATCTCGCGGACCAAGCCCCTTATCCGCCTGGTGCTGAATCAGATCGGCCGGCGCCTGACCGAGGACTTGCACGCCCGCGACCGTCGGCATCGAGTCTTGATGATGCTCGACGAGTTCCCAGCTCTGGGGCGGCTTGATTTTTTCGAGTCCGCACTCGCCTTCATGGCGGGGTACGGCATCAAGAGCTTCTTGATCGCGCAATCGCTCAACCAGATCGAGAGGGCCTACGGGCCCAACAATGCCATTCTCGACAATTGTCACGTCCGCGTCAGCTTCGCGACCAACGACGAGCGGACGGCCAAACGCGTATCCGACGCGCTTGGTACGGCGACCGAAATGCGGGCGATGAAGAACTATGCCGGGCACAGGTTGAACCCTTGGCTGGGGCACCTGATGGTCTCGCGCCAGGAGACGGCAAGGCCGCTGTTGACGCCGGGGGAGGTCATGCAGCTTCCGCCGATGGACGAGATCGTGATGGTGGCGGGTACGCCCCCGATCCGGGCAAGGAAGGTTCGCTATTACGAGGACCGGCGGTTCACCGAACGAATCTCGCAGCCGCCTGATCCAGCGGCATCCGGTCGATCATCGCGAACGGACGGATGGTCAACGCTTGGAGCGCTGAAGCCGGCGCCACTTCCAGCCGACGGGGGGCAGGGAGAGGAAGATAGGGCGAACAGTGGCCTCCGTCGCGAGCCCGAAGTGCCTGATCACGTTGCGATCGTCAAGGAGACGACGGAGCCGACACCGGCGGAGGAATTTTCCGTCGTCCTTGACGAAGATGAGGACGCAGTTCGCCAGTCTCGACTTATGCGTCAGCAGATGCGCGGCGTCGCGCGACAGGTCGCCATGGACCCCAATGACGGTATGGAGCTCTGAGGCGATATGCGCGACCGGATGAACGTGTATTTCCCGCCAGAGCTTCTGAAACAGATCTCGGACCTTGCCGATCGTAAGAGGCTGTCCCGGTCCGCGATCGTGGAAGCGGCAGTCATCTCATTTTTGTCCCCAGATGGAGCGGACCGACAGGAGGCGGCGTTTACCCGGCGCCTCGACCGGCTGTCGCGTCAGATGCAGAGGCTAGAGCGTGATGTCGGCTTGACGGCCGAGACCCTGGCCCTCTTCACTAGGTTCTGGCTGACGATCACGCCACCGTTGCCCAACGACGCACAGGCTGCGGCGCAACTCAAGGGTCGGGAGCGCTTTGAAGGATTTGTCGAAGCGCTTGGGCGCCGTTTGCAAAAGGGGCAAAGCTTTCTGCGCGAAATCCCCGAAGATACTGAATATCAGGGGCAGGGCCAGGCAACGAAGGGGACAAGCTAAACCGGCCAGCATCGCGCTAGTGAGGAATTCGAGAATTTCTTTGTTCCCCTCTGCTCCTCAGAGCCAATGTCGAAATCTAGACAAAGGATGTCGGCTAGCCACAACGGTTGAAGTTGGGTTACCACTCGCGACCTCAGCGGCGTCGTTCGACGTCGGCCCTAGGAAAAGGCAGGTCGGTACAAGCCGATGGCGACAGCAGACAAGTTGAAGCATACACCTAACGTCTACTCAAACATCCGAGCGAGCGGCGGCCCAGACCGCCGCGTTCTTGCCCGCGAAATAGGCAGAGCCTGCCAGAATTGGTTAGTGGGTTGTTAATCGCCGTTCGGCAGGCTTGCCTCAGCGCTGCCTATTACCCCCAGCCCAGGTAGCGCAGCGATGGCCGGCGGCAGTGATGCCCGCTGGCCATTGTGCACACCCAAAGGGCAGTAGCTGCTGGCACCGGGCGAGCACCCGTCGACGGCAGGCTAGCCAAATCGGCCCCGCGCCTCGGGGTCCGCACCTATCCGCAGCGCGGGGCCGTAGGACTGCCGGGATCGCCCCAGCAGCCGGATCATGTTGCACACCGGTTGTTAATCGGGCCAGTCCAAATTGCGGACTTGGGGACGGGGCCGTGGGGGACATACGCGGTCTCGCACTGGGCGGAGGCCCGCCAGCTAGCCAGCCCCATCACCTCGCTCAAGCGGAATTCGAACGACTGTTGATCTGAAGCAGAGCGCGTCGGGCGACGGCAGTGAGGTCGCCTAAAGTGTGGTGTCCCGCCTCAGCCGCTTCAATCAGTTGCTCCGCGATGTACTTTCGACTTTCGTGATCGCCACCATGCGGAAGCTCGGCGCACACTTGTTCTAGGACGACGTCCATGTTCGCTTGCACTCGGGAGCTGATCTCGCCCATTGAGGTTTCCTCGAAGGAAGAAGACGCCAACATGCAGCATCCGATGCTTAGCTCAACATCAAAGTCCTCCGAGGGTTAAGGAGCGAGGAGGCTGTTGAGCTGTCATCGCGCTACCCCTTTCACGAGCACAAAAGTGCACACAGCGGGTGCGCCGCGTTGACGTTTGCTGCGAGCGCGTCAGGAACGTTGCCTGCGCTCCTGCGATTGGATTGCACCCGTCTGACGCGGCCGAAGGAGGCTTCGCATGAACCAGAACAATCAGAACCAAGGCGGCCAGCAGAACCAGCAAGGCGACAAGGGTGGTCAGCAGGGCCAGAGCCCCAACCAGAAGCCGGGCCAGCAGACGCAGCACCCCGGCGAACAGAAGCCGGGACAAGGCGGGCAGCAAGGTAATCGCTAAACATGGGAGGCCCCGGGCATGACCCGGGGCCTTCTCATCGAAGGCAGCAAATGCGGCGTCAGTCTGAAACGGGTTAACCGAAAATTACAGCTTCGGGTCAATGCTGAGATGATTGTAATCGCCGCACCGCGGCTCCCTCGGGAGTACCCGATCCGCTTCGATTTTACCTGCTCTGTTGGCAGTCTCCTCACTGGAGAAGTCCGCTATGTGCAAGGGAATTCTGATTGCGCTCTTGGCGCTCCTATTCCTAACGATGTGTGATCACTATTGGTCAGATGGCCGCTACACCGCAGCTGCGATCGTCATGACGAAGCAGATCGGTCGCGCCTACGGCGTCTGAGGCCCGGCTCGGGCTGGCCGACGCCGAATTTTGAAACCGAGCTCGTGTACGATAAGCAAATTTGTGCCTTGCCTGTGCTGAGACCATGACCTTCCGAAAATCGATCTACGAACCATTGCATCGGCTCTTGAGCGAACGTGGACAAATCGTTCGGCTGACCTTCTCCGAAATAGAAGAGATGCTTAGGAGAAAGCTCCCGGCATCGGCTCACAAATTCACGGCGTGGTGGGGCAACAAAGCTCGATGAAGGTTGGACATACCCAAGCAAGGGCTTGGATGAACGCGGGCTTTCGCGCGCATGCTTTGATTAAGGATCGCGTCGTCGAATTCCGCCGGGTTTGATCAAGCTGTGCGTTCTAACGCTTATCGAAGGCCTTCGCACGCTGGAACAGCACGGTTTGAAGTCCGGTGATGATCAACTTGTTCAACGTCTCACAATCGCTCGGCGACAGGTGGGGAAGCTGGCGCGACGTCTTCCACTGCTCAATGGCGGCGGTGACCGCGGCGCGCAATTCGTCATCAGTCGGGCTGGTCATCAGTCGATCCCAATGCGATCGCCTCATCTTGGCGTCTTTTGAATCGGATGCAATTGAACCTTCGATGTACCGGCTGAAGGTTACCTCAGCGCGGGCGAACGGACGATGCGATCGGATCGGCTCGCGATCCGCTGCGGGTGTGATCTTGCGACGTTAGAGATCGATCGCCGTTGCTAGATCACCCTGGCAACTGAGCAAATAACTTCCCACTCGTCCTGCTCGCTCGCCCCCGCTGTTTTTGAAAGCGCTGCAAGCGAGCGTAAACCGCTTGGCGGGTGCGGCGTAGCCGCTCGCCGACCTCCTCAGCTGTGGAACCTGCGCCAAAGAGTGAGAGCAATTCCGCCTCTTCGTCAGGCGACCATGGACGCGTCGATGTGCGATTGTTTGTCATTCGGAGGTTGCAATGCTTAAATGCGCGGCGGCGCTGGCCGCCGCGGCGGGTCGGGGAAGCGAGCCGGCCGCTCTGAGCGCGGCGGCGTCGGCAAGCGGCTGGGCTCGGGCGCGCGGTTACCCCGCGTCATCCACGCTGCTAGACGAGCGTAGCTTCGCCTGAGAGCCGGAACCAACCAACCCGCCGATGCGTCCTCGCGATCCATGCTCGAAGAGTAACTTTGAACCATTTAGAAAAGATTGCCGACTTTTCCCGACCGCGTAACCGATCGTAAATAGTGCGATGCGAAGTTATGCGAGCATGGAAACGGAAAACTCGCTTGAGACAATTTTGCAAGATGATCTCGGCCGTCAAGAAAAGCACAGCGTGGCCTTTAATCAGTATCACCGGCAATTTCTCAATCACCTGCGCGATGCCGATTGGATCGCCTGCATGAAGCTGCCCGACACTCCCAGAACAACGCTTACCCTTCTGCGAAATGGATGGATCGAGCAACGCGCAACGAAAGATGGCATCGAATACCGCATAACTAAAGCTGGCCTGACCGAATTGAGCCGGCCACGATAACCGTCAAGCCGCGGATGGGGACGCCGGACGTGTCGACCGCCATGCAACTGATCGTCGCTGCCTACGTGAGAGTGCGAGATCGGCGCTCCCTCGCTGATCTACTTGCGCATCGCCGTAAGGTGCTGGGCGAACTACAGTCCGTCTCCGGCATCAACCCAGCGAACGCTGTTCAGGCGATCCAAGACGAGATAGCGATCATCGAAGCCGGCCTCGATGAGCTGAAGCCGCCTCCTGGCTCTTTGCCCGAAAACGAGTGGAACTAGCAGGAAACCCCGTAACTGCGGCCGCCTTGCTCGCCCTGCCGCAAGAAGTAACCGCGCGGAAACAATGCGAACTACGCTAATTGTTGCGCTCAGTACGGACAGGGCGCGATACGCATGGGCAGGAGAAACCCGCTCCCGGAAGGTGAGCGGGTTTCTTTCTCGATTGAGCAAGAATGCGCGTAAATAAGATCACATGGGACAAAGTCGGCCGGGTAACCGAGCCCGGTCGATACAAGTGCTTTTTCGGATATATAACCGTCACTTCAGAGGACATTGAGGTGTGGACGCGCTACCCCAACGCCACGTTCACCTTGATCACGCGGCCGACGACTGAGCAATCGGTGGGTGAAGATTACCGTCTAGGCGCATTCGACATCGGCAATCCTCAACAGTAGGACGGTCCGCCGGCGCGGTCGGCCATGTCGAGGCTCACGCGAGCCGTCATTTCGCCGTGCAACTCCCGCTGCGCACTTAGGCGCCGTCACGCCCCTCACTGGCGCAGTGCTGCTGTTATCGAACCCTGAATATTCCTTATCGCGGCGGGATGTTCCTATGTCCAACTGTGAACGACGCCTTTCAATCCGGCCTGCTCACTCCAGTTGATGTGCGTTAGAACATGCGCTTCGAAGGGAAGCGGCTCAATGGCAAGCTCGACGAAGAAACCAGCAAAGAAGTCTGTCCAGCCAAACATCCGAGTAGTTGCGGCCTGTAGCAAGAGAACCAAGGACGCGGCGACTATGCTGATCCAAATAGGTAGCGACGCGACTACCGTAACCGAGAGCATTACTGCGACGAGCAATGAGAGTGGCGAATTCACCTGCGCGAAAGCGTCGGCGATCGAATAAGCCATCCGGTGGAAGAGGCCTTCGTGAACAAGGGATGTAGGTAGAGTGTGTGCGGGATCGGACCCGGGTGTTCCTACCGCCGCGGCGGCGGCGGCCAACAGCGCGACATAAGTAAATCCGGCCACCGAGCCGCCTCGCGAAAAAAATAGCGGGCGAATAGAGCAGGCCAAAACCGAGATACCTTCGCGCCGAGCCACGCCACGAATTGAGCTGCTGAAAGAGCAGCAGCAGCTTCGTCACCGGAGCAACGAAGAAAAACATAGTTTCCTGCGGGAATATCAGCGGTCTGCTGTTGAACAACGTGCGTCGTCGATTTACGAAACTTTGAAAAACATCGCGCTTCCGAAAAGGCCCGCTACTAGTAGTACGGCAAGGCCGAAAAGGCGGACGGTTGGCGGCGAGAGCGCCGGAATGCCTAGCGCTGCAGCGAAAGGAAAAAGGTCAGTATCGCCAGTATCCGCTCGGCCTCCACCCTCTGCCTCATCGCCACGAACGGTGTAGACAGAAATGCGAATCCATCCACGGTAGTAGCCGCCAGATGGTTCTTGAGAAAGTAGGCGATGGCACTCCCGCCATGACTGTGCCCGATCAGAAAGATCTTTCATTCGGATTCATCGATCGGATCGTTTGACCGATCTGGAAATGTCTACGGCGGCAGCCTCCCGTGCTCTCGCGGTATTTTTTCCTGTCCATGGGATCTGTTTGATCTGTGCAGTTTGGCCATTCGATACCGCAATCTCTTCCAGACCTTGCTGCAATGCAGGCCATTCAGCAGACTTCACAAAAGTGCCATGCACTAGGATGAACGTGGCCATGGCGGCCTCCCCGCGAGCGAAAAAGTAGACGCAAAGCCTATCCGAAACGGGCCGGCTATTCGACATCTCGATCGCGATCACAGTTCGGTTCATCCCGGTAGAGGGGCCTAAAGAGTGCTGATGATAACCGGCGGCAGCTTACAACGCGCGCGCCGCTGTCGCCCACGGCGCGCACGCAGTTCCAGAATTAACCCCCAGCTGCGACATCAAGCTTAATTCGCGTCTTCGATTGCACCCGGGCTGCGGAGCGATAGCCTCTCTGCACCGGACATTGCCCCGTTCGGGTTCACCATGGCGCAGCCGTCGCGCCAAGATATTCGGCGCGGCGGTTTCGTTTATCTGACACATGGGTATGAACTTCAATTTGGCGAATATGCCCGACGATGACAGGCTCGATCTCATTGAGATGCGACGACAGATCACGAACCTGCGCTCGCAACACTCTGACAATCTTCTGGTCACATCGCGATTGAACCGCTTCCTCGTGAAGATTGCTTTTCTCTCGGAGCCTAAAGATGCGACGCACGCTCGACATCTTCGGTCCAAATTAGCTCAGACGCTGCGAAGCGTTGAAGAAATGGTCTCGCGCGGCCGATCCACAGCGGCAGACGTAATCAGGCGGCGACCCAAGTAACACTAGCGCACGGCCGTTTTTGCGCCGGGGCGGGCCAGCGCCGATGCTCCATATAGTCGCGAAGTCGTCCTCGTCTCGCGTACCGGCGCCTTCGCGGCGAGGGGTCGCCGTCCCCCTTGGTCGGCGACCCCGCCTATGATGCTGACTGAACCTTGAGAGGCCGAAAGTGTCTGTTGAATGGACGGGTGGTGAGCGGCGACGCGTCACACGCAAGACGCTCGAACAGCTTGTTACGCTTTCTCTGCCAGGCGAAGTGACGATCATGCCCTGCAAGATGTTCAACCTCTCCGTCCTCGGCGCCTGTGTAAGGTTGAAAAATACCTCGATCCCATCGACCGACTTCCAATTGTCATTTGACGACTTTCGAACATCGTTCGATTGTCGCTTGGCATGGCGACAGGATGACCGCGCGGGCATCTCGTTCGTGTCTTAAGGTCGCGTATCGATCGGCGCGAACCCCTCCAGAGGGCGCCGATGCTGTCACCGATCAGTCGGCGATCCTGATTGCCGGCGCCCGACCGCGGGCCACTGATCCAGCGCAGCCGCCGGCGAGACCGTCATTTCCATCCCCTCTAGATGGGATCGGCCGCTATACGTGGCCTTGGACGGCGTCTAAACTTCTTTGGCCCGTTGATGGGGAACGACAATGGCTAAATTGACTGGAATGATTGTGGCCTTGACCGCAGTTCTCGGAGCTTTCGCGGGACTGATCGATGTATGTGGTCGCTTGATTAGCAGGACGGAGCCGGTGACCTGCCAGCTCAGTTTCCTAATTGGACTTGCTCTCCCGTGGTGTGGACCGCGGAGCAAGAACTACAATCTGACGGTTAAGGCCAAAGCTTCATCGAGCGGAAACGACAGCTTGAAAACGACCAAAGCTTGTGAAGCGTCGCCCGATGGCTGGCGCTTCGTTGCGGGAAGTTTTCGCGGAATTCCAGCGCTGGGAAATTCAGCCAGCGCGGAAGGTGGCTTCGGCGATGGGAAGCCCGGTTATCAGGCAGACGTAAAACCTGAACGGGTTTGCTTTGATGTCTGGGCCGATACGCACGAGCCCGCGTGACGAGAAGCTTTGAAGGTAGTGGGTCGGTGATTATCGAAAGATATTAGCGCGAGGCTCCATCGCGCGCGGCTGTCGGCCGCCGCCGGCTCCTGACCGAAATCGACGAAAACCTGATCCGCCGCGACCTGACGCCGGCCCAGCGCGCGAAGCTGATCGCGAAGCGGAAGGCGGCTTATGAGGTTGTCCATGGATCGGCGAAGGCCGTCGGGGCGCGGGCCGCGAACCGGAAGATGGGACGCGGCGACGCAACGGGGCGCGCAGTTAAATTTTGCACGTAAATAATTGCAACTGAGGCGACGAAATACGACATCCGTCGTATCGCTCGCGAATCAACCCGGCGGTATCTTCACCTAACATGACGCGCTTGTTAGCCTGGCTTGCGCCGAGGCCTGAAACCGTGGGGGAATGAATGAAGCTCAAGGCTCTCTTAGCAGGGGTAGCCCTTGCTGCAGCTACGCTTATAACGTCGGTTGCGCAGGCTGAAATACTCAACTTCGCTATTGATTGGGGTGCGCCCGGAGGCGCAGTCGAAACCTTTCAACTAGATACCCTGGCGGGCGGCGTCGATGCGTCCGGAAGCGCTTTTGTATTTTTCTCAATAACAAAGGATAACTTTGGCAATAATGGCATCTTTTTTGGCGACAGCTCGGTTGGTGGTTGGTTCGGAACAGGTCCTGCAGCTGGCAATGTAGTAGCCGAAACGGACTCCGACTATCTTCATCCGGCACTTTACGCTGATAATGGGTTCAATATTAATGCGGTTGCTGGAGAGACCTTAACCGGAAGGAATGGTTCTGTCGTTACCATCTCGGCCGCCGTCCCCGAGCCCTCCACATGGGCGATGATGATCCTCGGGTTTATTGGCGTTGGCTTCATGGCGTATCGGCGAAAGCACAGCGGACAGCAGTTCCGCGTCACCTGATCAGGTTGATCAAAACACGCAACACCAGAGGCCGCCTTCGGGCGGCTTTTTCTTTTGAGCACCCTGCATCTGCTATGTCGCAGTTTGTGCAGGTTTTCGGACGCCGCGATGCCGAGACCATCGCCATGCTCAGACAGCCGGCGTCCGAAAAGCGCCAGTCCGGAGGAGGTGGCGCGGCTAGCACCACCGGCAGCTTGCGGGGCTCATGGAGGAACGTGGTGTGCTCGATGATGTCGGAGCGCCTGAGCGTGACCCTGAAGAAGAATCGTAACGCAGCCACGGTGTGATTGAGAATCGGGACGTGCGCGCCGTTCGCCGCCAGATGTAGTTGAAAGCGCCGGACGTCCTCGAAACTCGCCGTGTCGGGCGATTGGCCGAGGAATGCAGCAAAATCCTTGATGGTGCGAATATAGCCTTGTTGGGTCTTTGGCGCTAATTTGCGGATCGTCATGTCTTCGATCATGCGCTGCCGCAATGGGCTCGTGGCCTCGTCGGTCATGGGGATGCTCCTGTCTTGAGTGAGGTTGTCGAAACCCCTCGATCTCAAGACAGGACGTCCCGTTGCGCGATCGTCTTGGCTGTGCCGCCCGCCGCAGCGCCTTATCGCGCGAGCGGTTTAGTCCTTTGACCTAAAGCGGACTTGGAGTGTTCCTGTCACCGGCGAAAACCGTTGGACGTCATGGGTCCTGCCTGCAGATCGATGAGGAGCAGCCCGTCTCGAAGCGAGCACCCCTGACGGGGTGCGCAGCACAATGGGCCTATGGGCGGCGAATGCCCGGCGTGCAGCCTGCGGGCCAAGCGCTGGCGCGAACGCCTCGCGCGAAGTATTCGCGCCTGCCATTGACATAGCGCTAGACGATGAAGTCCGTCGCATGCAGGTCCGCCGTATGGACAAATGGCGAAGAAAAACCCCGCCGAAGCGGGGTGTTGATGCAATGTAGCTGATAAATGCTAGCCTTTAGCCATGCACTCTTTGACATACGCACGCTTCTTCGACAGATGAAGCCCCTGCGCAGAAGCGTCCTTCTTGCAAGCCTTCTGCCTCATTAGCCACTCGGGGTTCTCCGTCGCACTTCCTGCAAGCGCCGGTGCGGCGACGGCTGCTGCGAGTGCTGCTGCGGCTGTGATAACGCCAATGTAATTCATAAAATCTCCAGAGGTGTGATGCATCAAGGACCATGTTAAGTACGTTGCGCACAAAGACAATGTAGAGGGCGCTCAAAATATTATCAAAGTAGTTCGTTGTTTGAACAAGGAGTAGGCAGTGTGACGAAGTGCCATGCAACGGTGCGCTGCCTTCCCGTGGTGAGTGCGGACCGACCAAATTGTCGCGTTCAAGCTGCCGCTCCATCCTCTTTGTCCGCACCACGCATCACGATCTTGACCACTTCATCCGGCAGCGACCTCTGTGGCGCCTTCGCCTCCTCCAACGGCGCGCGCATCCAGACATCGCGTTCCCTCCTCCGTCGTCAGGATCACCGGCATGGCCTTGGGGATGGATCGGCTCGACCGCCGCATTCGGCGTAGTCATAAACCATAGACAAGGTGCGGCCGGAGGATGGGCTTGGACTTGGACCGCGGGGAGCCCGGGCGCCGACAGGTACGGTTGCGACGTGCGCCTGTATCCTAATTCCCACACTTGCGACCAAAAGAGCGGCTGTTTGTCGCTTTTCGAACAGACACGCCAAACCTGCTCCGTTCCAACTCCACTATTGGAAGCAGTCATCGGTTAGGGAGGCGAAAATGCAACGTTCCCTGAAAATTGACATGACGCGCGACAAGCTTGTCGAGCGGTGCAAGCAACAGGCCTTCAATTATCTCGACCGAGGCGATCTTAAGAACTCGGTCGCCGCGTTGGTCGGCAATATGAACGCGCGTCCCGATTGCGAGCTGCCACACTACTTGGCAACGCTTTGTGCTTCGCTGCTAACGGCGAACGATGCGCTCGGCTGGAGGACCCTCGTTGAAGGATTGAGGTGATGGTCCGATGATAAACATGCGGGATCGGCAATGATGGAGCGCGACGAGGGGTCTCCTCCATCCAGGTTCTTGGTTCGCCAAGGGTTCAAGGGCTGGATGGTTTACGATCGGCAACGTAGGGGGCCAGCGGTGGTTGGGATCAGTCTGGCGGTCAATTTGACGAAGGAACAAGCCGAGCGCATCGAGCGGACGCTAATGGATAAAGCGCGAACGGGGGGCATCCCTGATTAGGGCAGCCTCCAGCCTATTACGGCGTTGAGCGGGTTGTGCAAAATGATAGGGGGCTTAGCCGTCGCGCAGCAATTCGGGAGCATCCAGAGACATTCATCTCAATCCTTTTCTTGACGGCTTATGAAAGCAGCCGCTCCGCTGGGGGCGGACCGCCTTTATGCTGACATTAGCGGATGTCTTGGCTATTGCAGCAGCAATGCGGAGATGAGGATTTGCACCAATGCTTAACGTGCCTTGCCTTGAGTCGGAACTTGGGCGCTTCATCGCAGCTGTCGCTCAATGGAATTCAGCGTCAGATCGAGATCGCGCAGACCATTCATAATCTGCTGTACTGTGTTGAAGTCATCCTGCGGATCAATCGTGTAGGTGATGAATGAGCTGTGCGCGGCGGTTCTTCTATTAGTAAGCTGGCGACGATCGGAAGTAGCCCAATAGGCGAATGACTGGGACGCTCTGAGAGTTAACGCGCGACGGCGCTATGCTGCTTAAAAGCCTCGGACCACACATACGAAATGCGACAGCTTTCTCTCCAATTCGCCTTGCCTCGAATATCTTGACACCGCGTTGTAGATCGCTCAACCAAATTTTGGCGCGCCTCGTTAGGCAACGAGTCTGAGCTTTTGCCGCTTTCTTTCGGCTGGTTGCTCTCCCGACGCATTCTTGTGCGGCTTGATGAAGTCAGCCCACGCCTGAAGCACCTCGCGGCGTCGCTGGATCATCTCGCTGTCCCAATACGACAGTTCAGCCTCATCGCCGATACGGTGTGACAGGCAGAACTCGAGCACTTCGCGACGGAAATTATGCTCCTTGTTGTCAGCACCCCAATTTCGGAAGCTCGTGCGGCAGCCATGCATGGTGGATTTGACGGCAGTGCGCTCGATGGCCCCAACAAGCGCGTTCGCCCGGAACGGCTGATGTTCGTCCACATGGTCGGAGGGGAATACGTACTTATCCGTGCGCCGCATCGATTGGATGATCTCGATGGCCTGATCTGACAGTGGAACGAGATGGGGTTTCGGCTCTAGCTCGCCCTTAATTTTCATCTTCTCAGCCGGAACTATCCACGTCTTTGCTTCGAAGTCGAGCTCGGTCCACTCCATGAGCCGGATTTCTTGGCTCCGCGACACCGTGAGGATGCCGACTTCTGTGCAGCGCGCGGCGTTGCCGAGATCATAGCGCAGCTCCGTCATCATTTGCGGCATCTTCGTATACGGCGCGGAGCGATGTCTCTTCTTACGATTCAGCTTGCGGGGCGACGGTAGCAGGTGTTTCAGATTGCCGCGCCATGCCGCCGGGTTCTCGCCCGTGCGGAGTCTCAACGCCTTGGCGGCGTCCATCAGCCGCTCGATCCTCTGGCGTGTCCGCGATGCTGTGACCGGCTTCACGGTCCAGATCGCCTTGAGTGCCTCCAACACGTGCTCGGTGGTGATCTCCTGGACCTTCTTTTCGTGCAAGCTCGGCACGTCGCGGATGGAGCGCTGCCATTGGTTCAACTCTTCTTTGGACAGCCCTTGGCACCAATCAGGGTACTGCTCCTCCGCAAACTCCTTGAACGTCTTGATGCCCTGAGCAGTGGCCCGCTTCTTGACGCGCGGATCGATGCCCTCGCGCTTCAACGCGACTTTGTAGTCGCGCGCCTTCTCGCGCGCGCTGCTTAGGGTCAGAACGTCACCGCCTGCGCTGTCGCGGTCGCCAGCCTTGGCGAACTCCATCTGCGCCCGCTTGCCCTCGAGGTCAGTGAAGCGGAAGGCCCACACCCGACCGCCGCTCCCGCGCACCACCAAGTAGAGCCCTCCATTGTCCGCATGAACGCCAGCTTGCAGGGATTTAACTTGGTTCGAATTGAGTGCCACTTTAACATTCCCCTTTCGCTTACCAGCTACCGTCACGGATGCTTTGCTCGTCATGGCCAGTCGTTCCGCAATCGACCTGTTTAGGATGGTCGTCACGGATACTTTGAAAGGGAATGCCGCGTCAACTTACCATTTTTTTGCCAGAGCCGGCTGGAGTTCGGCGATTTTCAACGAAGTGAGACGATAGCACATGAAGCTAAGTAGCTGGAAACAAAGTGGAATATAGATTTTGGCGATGGCCGGTGATGGCAGACGCGAAGCAAGAAATGGGTACATGATCCGTGACGGCATTCGGTAAACTCGTCCGCACCACGGCATTCCGGCTGACGCTGGTCTACCTGTTCCTGTTTGCGATTTTCGCGGCCTCGCTGCTCGGCTATTTCGCCTGGAACACGCGGCGGCTGATCACTGAAGAGATCACGCAGACGGTGAATGCCGAGACCTCGGAGATCTCTGAGATCTACGGTCGCCGCGGCATGTACTACCTCGTGCGCGCGATCGAGTATCGGGCGCTGCGGCCCGGCGCCAATCTCTACCTCGTGACCACGCCAACCGGGCAGGCGGTCGCCGGCAATGTCGGCTCGCTGGCGCCCGGCGTGATGGCGACGCGCGGCTGGACGGAGACCGCCTATCGCCGGATCGAGGACGCGGATGACCGCGACCATCGCGCGCTGGTGCGCGTCACCGAGTTGGAGAACGGTTTCCGCCTCCTGATCGGCCGCGACCTCGCCGAGCGGCGGCGCCTATTCGGCATCGTCGCCAAGGCGGCGCAATGGTCGGTGCTGATCGTGGTGGTGCTTGGCCTCGGCGGCGGCATTTTCGTCGCGCGCCGGGTGCTGACGCGCATCGACGCGATGTCCGGCACGGCGCATCGCATCATGATCGGCGATCTCAGCGAGCGCCTGCCGGTCGGGCGCAGTGGCGACGAGCTCGACCGCCTCGCCGAAAACCTCAACGCCATGCTGGAGCGGATCGAGGCGCTGATGGTGGGGCTGAAGGAAGTCTCCGACAACATCGCCCATGATCTCAAGACGCCGCTGACGCGCTTGCGCAACCGCGCCGAGGAGGCGCTGGCGAAATCGGGCTGCGAGGCCGACTACCGCGCGGCGCTGGAGCGGACCATCGAGGAATCCGACGGACTGATCCGCACCTTCAACGCGCTGCTGATGATCGCGCGCGCGGAGTCCGGCCAGGCACGCGGCAACATGGATGATTTCGACGCAGCCGATGTCGCAGGCGGCATTCACGAGCTCTACGAGCCGCTGGCCGAGGACGACGGCATGACCCTCAAGGTCAAGACGCAAGCCGCGCCCATTCACGGCAATCGCGAATTGATCAGCCAGGCGCTCGCCAATCTCGTCGAGAACGCGATCAAATACGGCAAGCCGGCCGCGCAACCGGCTGGAACCGTGGTCAGCATGGACGCCCGTCAGATCACGATCGAGGCCAGGCGCGAGGGCGACCAGGTGCTGCTCACCGTCACCGACCGCGGTCCTGGTATTCCCGAAGCCGACCGCAAGCATGCCGTCGAGCGATTCGTGCGGCTGGAGGCGAGCCGTACCATGCCGGGCTCCGGCCTCGGCCTCAGCCTCGCATCCGCCGTCGCCACGTTGCATGGTGGCGAATTGCGGCTGGGCGATGCCCATCCGGGCCTCGTCGTCACGCTGCTGCTGCCGGCGCGCGCGGGGGCCGGCGACAGGGTTGCTCCGCCAATGCCGGATGTGCCACAGAAGGTGGCATGAACCACTCCGCGCCGGGAAACGCGGACAAGCATGGTGAGAGCCTGGCCGCGTGCTTCGCGGAGGCTCCCCATATTGCCGTTTCCACAATCGAAGAACCGCGTTTTGCAACCTGGCTGGCCGAGCTTGAGCCGGCACACTCGGCTCGTGTTGAAGCGCTGCTGATCCATCCCTTTGCCCGGGACATTCTCGCCGGCATCGCGGAATTCTCGTCTTATTTGTTCGATCTGGTGCGCGCCGATCCGCTGCGCCTGATCCGGCTGCTCGAATGCGAGCCGGATGCGCATCTGGCTGCGCTGATCGCAGAGGCGAGGGGCGCGGTGCTCGCCGCCCCCGACGAAGCCGAGGTGATGCGGCTGCTTCGCCGGATGAAGGCGGAGGCGGCGCTCCTGATCGCGCTGTGCGACGTCGGCGGAGTCTGGCCGGTGATGCGGGTGACAGCCGCGCTGACCGACATCGCGGTGTCGTCGGTGCAGGCGGCGCTGCAGTACTTGCTGCGACAGGAAGCCACACGCGGCAAGCTCATGCCACCCGATCCCGAGGCGCCGGAGGTCGGCTGCGGCCTGATCGTGCTCGCGATGGGCAAGATGGGCGCGGGCGAGCTGAACTATTCCAGCGACATCGATCTCATCGTGTTCTTCGATCCCGATGCCACGACCCTTGCGCCCGACATCGAGCCGCAGCCGTTCTTCGTCCGGGTGACGCAAGGCATGGCGCGCATTCTCCAGCAGCGCACCTATGACGGTTATGTCTTCCGCGTCGATCTGCGGCTGCGTCCTGACCCGTCCTCGACGCAAGTGGCGATCTCGCGAGATGCCGCGTTGAACTACTACGAGCGGGAAGGGCGCACCTGGGAGCGCGCCGCGATGATCAAGGCGCGGGCCTGCGCCGGCGATGCCAGGGCTGGCGAGGCGATGCTGGCCGAGATCGCGCCGTTCGTCTGGCGCAAGCATCTCGACTTCGCCGCACTTGCCGACGTCCACGACATGAAGCGGCAGATGCAGACTTATCGCGGCCAGAGCGAGGTCTCGGTCGAGGGCCACAACGTCAAGGTTGGCCGCGGCGGCATCCGCGAGATCGAATTCTTCGCCCAGACCCAGCAGCTGATCGCCGGCGGCCGTCATCCGGAACTACGGGTCCGGCCGACGCTTGCGGCGCTCAACATCCTCGCGTCCAGCAACTGGATCACCCCTGCTGCGCGCGACGAACTGACCACGGCGTATGAATTCCTGCGCCGGGTCGAGCACCGCCTCCAGATGATCGCCGACGAGCAGACCCATGCGCTGCCCGAGGACAAGGAGGTGGTCGAACGCTTCGCCTGGTTCTTCGGCTATGACAGCCGCGAGAGTTTCGCGCACGACCTGTTGCGGCAGCTCGGGATCGTGCAGGGGCATTACGAAAAGCTGTTCGAGGGTGATGATCCGACCGGCACGGCAAGCCTGCCTGCAATCGACTATCGCGCCGGTCCTGACGATCCGCGCCTGCTTCAGCACCTGACGACGCTCGGCTTCAAGAAGCCCGCTGCCGTGGCGCAGACCGTCCGCGACTGGCTCACCGGCGACTACCGCGTGTTCCGCAACGAGCAGACGCGAAACGCCTTCGTCGAGTTCGTGCCGGCCCTGATCGACGGCCTCGCGCGTGCCGAGGAGCCGGACCGCGCCGTCGTCGCGTTCGATCAATTCCTCCAGGCACTCCAGCGCGGCGGCCGGCTGATCACGCTGCTCGGCCAGAACCGCGATCTCGTTGCGCTCGTCGCGCGCGTGCTTGGCGCGGCGCCCCGGCTTGGCGAGATGCTGGCGCGGCAGCCGCAGCTGATGGATGGCCTGATCGATCCACGCTTCTTCGGCGCCATGCCGGACAAGCGGGAATTGTCGGCGCGGCTTGCGACCACGGTGCACGATGCAGGCTCCTACGAGGAGTTTCTGGACCGCCTGCGCCTGTTCGGGCAGGAGAGCCTGTTCCTGATCGGCACGCGCATCCTCTCCGGCACCGTCTCGGCGCAGCAGGCGAGCACGGCCTTCGCCGACGTCGCCGAAGGCATCGTCCACACCGTTCACGGCCTCGTCGCCGATCGCTTTGCGGCCCAGCACGGTCGCATCAAGGGGCAGGAGACCGCCATCATCGCGATGGGCCGGCTCGGCAGCCGCGAGATGACGGCGTCCTCGGATCTCGATCTGATCCTGCTGTATGATTTCGACAGCGACAATCCGGACTCCGACGGTGAGAGGTCACTGCAGGGCGCGCATTATTTCGCCCGCTTCACCCAGCGTCTGATCAGCGCCTTCACCACCCGCACCAATTACGGCGTTCTCTACGAGATCGACATGCGGCTGCGTCCCTCGGGACGCGCCGGTCCGGTGGCATCGAGCCTCGTCTCCTTTGCGGACTATCAGGCCAACGAGGCCTGGACCTGGGAGCACATGGCGTTGACGCGCGCGCGCGTGGTGTCGGCATCGCCCGAATTCACCGCGCGGATCGAGAGCATCATCCGCGAGGTCCTGACCCGTCGTCGTGATCCCTCGGTCACCGCCAATGACGTCGCCGACATGCGCCGCGCAATCGCGCAGGAGAAGGGCGAGACCGACTATTGGGACCTGAAATATGCCTCCGGCGGCATGGTCGATATCGATTTCATCGCGCAATATCTCCAGCTCGTTCATGCCCATGACAAGCCGGATATTCTCGACGTCAGCACGGTGCAGGTGCTGGACAACGCCGCCAGGCTCGGCGTGCTGCCGCATTCGGAGGCGGAGATCTTGCGCGCCGCGGCGCGGCTCTATCACGATCTGACGCAGATCCTGCGGCTCTGTGTCAGCGACCGCTTCAAGCCGGAAACGGCGGGCACCGACCTTCAGCGTGTGATGGCGCGCGCCGGCGATGCGCCGGATTTCTCCTCGCTTGAGGCCCGGGTGAAGGAGACCCAGAGCGAGGTGCGGCGCGTGTTCAAGGCGCTGGTCGATAATCGCGGCTAGTTTGGCTCGGGCGGCGCGTCGGCGGCCGGCTTGATCTGCACCGGTATGGATTTGTACGACGGCGTTCCCGACTTCGCGTCGTAGTGATCGAGCGCGACCAGCACATTGGCTTCCGGATAGTAGGCCGCAACCGACCCTTCAGCGATCTTGTAGGCGACAGCCGTCACGCCGCGCAGGATGCGCTCGCTCAGGCCTTGCTCGGCCGGATCGTCAACGCTGACGTCGACGACGTCGCCATGGCTCAATCCGCGTTTCGCAAGATCCTGCGCGTTGACGAAGACCACGTCGCGGCGCCCCTTGATGCCCCGATAGCGGTCGTTCAGCCCATACAGCGTCGTGTTGTACTGATCGTGGCTGCGGATCGTGGTCAGCGTCAGTGCATTTTCGTTCGGCGGATCTTCTTCGAGGCCGGGATAGACCAGGAAATTGGCCTTCTTGCTCGGTGTCAGCCATTCGCGTTCGGAGGCGGTGTTGCGAAGACGGAAGCCGCCGGGATGCAGGACGCGCGCGTTGAAATCCTTGAAGGCAGGAAATACGCCTTCGATGCCCTCGCGTATCCTGTTGTAGTCCGCAATCATCTCGGACCACTGCACCTTGGTGTTTGGCAGCGTCGCCATCGCCATTTCGGCGATGATGGCCGGTTCGGATTTCAGGTGCTCGGATGCGGGCCTCAGGCCGCCGCGCGATGCATGCACCATCGACATCGAGTCTTCAACGGTGACGGCTTGCGGGCCGGTCGCTTGCATGTCGATTTCGGTGCGTCCCAGACATGGCAGGATGAACGATTGCCTGGCCAGCAGCAGGTGCGAGCGATTGAGTTTTGTCGCGATATGGACGGCAAGATCGAGGCGCGCGCATCGCCTCGAAGGTGGCTTGCGGGTCCGACATGGCAACGGCGAGATTGCCGCCGAGGCAGATCAGCGCCTTCGAACGGCCGTCCCGGATGGCTTCGACCGCCTCGACCGCGTTATGTCCTTTCGCGCGCGGTGGCTCGAAACCGAAGACGCGGGCGATGCCGTCGAGCAGAGCGTCATTTGGGATTTCGGTGATGCCGACGGTCCGGTCGCCCTGCACATTGGAGTGGCCGCGCAACGGCGAGATGCCGGCGCCCTCGCGTCCGATATTGCCGCGGAGCATCAGCAGATTGGCGATCTGCTGCACATTGCCGGTGCCGTGCCGATGCTGGGTGATCCCCATCCCGTAGTTGATGATGACGCGATTGGCCTTGGCATAGACGTTTCCGATGGACTCGATGTCAGACCGCGAGAGACCGGACGCCGCCTCGATCGCATCCCAGGAGGTCGCCTCGATATCGGCCAGCAAGGCCTCGATGCCTGTGGTGTGGGCCGCGATGAACTCGCGGTCGAGCAGGCCGGGGCCGCCCTCCGCAAGGCTGCTTGCATCGAGGGCAAGCAGGGTCTTCATCATGCCCTTGAGCACCGCGATGTCGCCGCCGACCTTCACCAGATAATAGGACGACGCGATCGGCGTGGAGTCGAGCGTCAACATCTCCACGGGGCTCTGCGGCGATGTAAAGCGCTCCAGGCCGCGCTCGCGCAGCGGATTGATCGCGATGATCGGCACGCCGCGCTTGGACGCCTCGCGCAGCGTGGTCAGCATGCGTGGATGGTTGGTTCCGGGATTGTGGCCGATGCAGAAGATGCAGTCGCTGTGGTCGAAGTCCTCCAGCGTCACCGTGCCCTTGCCGACCCCGATCGATTCCGGCAGGCCGACGCTGGTGGCCTCGTGGCACATGTTCGAACAGTCGGGAAAGTTGTTGGTGCCGTATTCGCGGACGAACAATTGATACAGGAAGGCGGCCTCGTTCGAGGCGCGTCCCGAGGTGTAGAACTCCGCCATGTTCGGGTCGGGGAGCGCGCGCAGCGCCGCGCCGATCTGGCTCATCGCGTCCTGCCACGAGATCGGCAGATATCGATCCGTGGCGCGGTCGTACACCATGGGGTGGGTGAGGCGGCCTTCGTTTTCGAGGTCGTAATCCTGCCAGGTCCAGAGTTCGCTGACGGTGTGGCTGGCGAAGAACTCGGGCGTGGTCCGTTTGGCCGTCGCCTCCCAGGTCACGGCCTTGGCGCCATTTTCACAGAACTCGAACGATGAGGTGTGCTTCGGGTCCGGCCAGGCGCAACCGGGACAATCGAAGCCGTGGGGCTGGTTCATGGTGAGGAGACCATGGGTCTCCTTGCCGGGGGCCATCTGCCCACGAACGGCGTCGGCGACTGCTTTCAGCGCGCCCCAGCCTGCGGCCGCGCCCTGGTAGTCTTCAATGCCTTCGAGTTTCTTCCGGGTCATCTGCCGCCTCATTGTCTGAAGGGACAGCATAATGCCGGTGCGCACCCATGAGCCACGCAATAAATTGCGAGCCGACGCTTGGCCGCGCCCGGTATCGGCGAGATAATCGTGCGATTTCGATAGAGTGCGCGGCCCGGCGCCCGCGCTCAGGGCTGCTTGAGCGAGGCGAGGGCTTCGAGCACGTTCGGCTCGAGGCCTGCGCCGCCGGCATCGAGGTGCGCGAAGATGGCGCGCTTCATCCGGGGATCCCAGAACTTCTTGATGTGGTCGGCGATCCCCGGCACGGCCTTGTCGTGGCCCTGGCTGCGGAAGAACGTGCCGATCTGGTTGGCCATGTAGACGAGGCGGTCAGGCGACGACATGAACGATCTCCGGAGCACGATGAGCCGTGATGCGGCCCGGGTGCGTGAACACTTCAAACCCGTCGCTGCGGGCAATCGCAATCAGCGTGATGCCGGCGGCCTCCGCGGTGCGGACCGCGAGCGCGGTGGGGGCGGAGACCGCGACCAGCACCGGTGCGCCGATCGCGGCCGTCTTCTGCACCATCTCGACCGACACGCGGCTCGTCAGCAGAACCATGCCGCAGCTTGCGTCCGTCCGGCTGCGCGCCAGCGAGCCCGCGAGCTTGTCCAGCGCGTTGTGGCGGCCGACGTCCTCGCGCAAGGCGCCAATGCCGTTCGAAGGCGACCAGAAGGCCGCTGCGTGGACCGCACGGGTCTGGATGTTGATCGCCTGCAGGGGCGCGATGGTCTGCATCGCCGCCATGATCTGCTCGGGCGTGAAGGTCTGGCCCGGCAGCACGATGGCCGCAGGCCGTATGGCTTCGGCGATGGAGTCGATGCCGCAGATGCCGCAGCCGGTGGGCCCGGCAATGTGGCGGCGCCGCTCGCTGATGCGCGCGGCGTTGTCCGGCTCGAGCCACATGCGCAGCTCGATGCCGTCGTCGAGGCGGACCACATCGAGCGACTTGATGTCGTCGACCGATGTGATGATGCTTTCGTCCAGGCTGAAGCCGACGGCAAAATCCTCGAGGTTCTGCGGCGTCCCCATCATGACGGCGTAGGTGCCGCCATTATAGGTCAGTGCCAGCGGCGTTTCTTCCGGGATCAGCCGCGTCCCTTCCGACGCAACACCGTCGCGCCAGATATCGCGGTCGATCGCCTGGACAGGCACGTGCATCCTGTTACTCCGCAGCCTCGGCGGGCGCGATGCGACGGGAGTGCCGCGCCTGCTCGTCGTAGCTCTTCTGCCAGTCGGACGGTCCGTTCGATGGCGAGATCTGCACGGCCGTCACCTTGTATTCGGGGCAATTGGTGGCCCAGTCCGAATAGTCGGTCGTGATCACGTTAGCCTGAGTGTCGGGATGATGGAAGGTGGTGTAGACCACGCCCGGCGACACGCGGTCGGTGATCTCCGCCCGCAGCGTGGTCTCGCCGGCGCGGCTCTGCAGCCGCACCCAGTCGCCGTCGCGTACGCCGCGCAGCTCGGCGTCGTGCGGGTGGATCTCCAGCCGGTCCTCGGCATGCCAGACCACGTTCTCGGTGCGCCGTGTCTGCGCGCCGACATTGTACTGGCTGAGGATGCGGCCCGTGGTGAGCAGCAACGGGAAGCGGGGACCGGTGCGTTCGTCGGTCGCGACATATTCGGTGACGATGAACTTGCCCTTGCCGCGGACGAAGCCGCCGATATGCATCACCGGCGTGCCCTCCGGCGCCTTCTCGTTGCAGGGCCACTGCACCGAGCCAAGCTCGTCGAGCTTGGCGTAGGAGACGCCGGCGAAGGTCGGCGTCAGCGCCGCGATCTCGTCCATGATCTCGGACGGATGGCTGTAGTTCATCTCCAGGCCCATCGCCTTGGCGAGGGCGATGGTGACCTCCCAGTCGGCCATGCCGTTCTTCGGCGACATCACCTTGCGCACGCGCTGGATGCGGCGTTCGGCATTGGTGAAGGTGCCGTCCTTCTCGAGGAAGCTCGAGCCGGGCAGAAACACGTGGGCGTAGTTCGCGGTCTCGTTGAGGAAGAGGTCGTGGACGATGACGCATTCCATCGCCGACAGCGCCGCCACCACATGCTTGGTGTTGGGATCGGACTGCAGGATGTCTTCGCCCTGCACGTAGATGCCCATGAACGTGCCTTCGATGGCGGCATCGAACATGTTGGGAATGCGCAGGCCCGGCTCCGGGTTGAGCTTGACGTTCCAGAGCGCCTCGAACTGGTCGCGCACGGCATCGCCGGAGATGTGACGGTAGCCGGGCAGCTCGTGCGGGAACGAGCCCATGTCGCAGGAGCCTTGAACGTTATTTTGGCCGCGCAGCGGGTTCACGCCGACGCCGGGACGGCCGATATTGCCGGTCGCCATCGCGAGGTTGGCGATCGCGATCACCGTGGTCGAACCCTGGCTGTGCTCGGTGACGCCGAGCCCGTAATAGATCGCGCCATTGCCGCCGGTGGCGTAGATGCGGGCCGCTTCGCGCAAATCATTCGGATCGACGCCGGTGAGGATGGCGGTCGCTTCCGGGCTGTGCTTGGGCTGGGCGACGAAGGCGGCCCATTCCTCGAACTCGCTCCAGTCGCAGCGCTCGCGCACGAAGTTTTCGTTGACGAGACCTTCGGTGACGATGACATGCGCCAGCGCCGTGACGACGGCGACGTTGGTGCCGGGCATCAGCGGCAGATGCAGCGCCCTCACATGCGGCGATTCCACCATCTCGGTGCGGCGCGGATCGATCACGATCAGCTTCGCGCCCTGGCGCAGCCGCTTCTTCAGGCGGGATGCGAAGACGGGGTGGGCCGAGGCCGGATTGGCACCGATGATCATGGCGACGTCGGTATTCTCGACCGAGTCGAAATCCTGCGTGCCGGCCGAAGTGCCGAAGGTCTGCGACAGGCCATAGCCGGTCGGCGAGTGGCAGACGCGGGCGCAGGTGTCGACATTGTTGTTGCCGAAGCCCGCGCGGATCAGCTTCTGCACCAGATAAGTCTCTTCGTTGGTGCAGCGGGACGAGGTGATGCCGCCGATGGCGTCGCGGCCGTATTTCTTCTGGATGCCGCGCATCCTGGCCGCGGCGAACGAGAACGCTTCGTCCCAGGACACTTCGCGCCAGGGATCCTCGATCCGCTCGCGGATCATCGGATTGAGGATGCGCTCCTTGTGATTGGTATAGCCCCAGGCGAAGCGGCCCTTGACGCAGGAATGGCCACGATTGGCCTTGCCGTCCTTGTACGGCACCATGCGGACGACTTCCTCGCCGCGCATCTCGGCCTTGAAGGTGCAGCCGACGCCGCAATAGGCGCAGGTGGTGACGACCGAGTGCTCGGGCTGGCCGATTTCGATCACGGACTTCTCCGTCAGCGTCGCGGTCGGGCAGGCCTGCACGCAGGCGCCGCAGGAGACGCATTCGGAGCCGAGAAAACTCTCGCTCATTCCGGGAGAGACGCGGCTGTCGAAGCCGCGGCCGGAGATCGTCAGCGCAAACGTGCCTTGCACCTCCTCGCAGGCGCGGACGCAGCGCGAGCACACGATGCACTTGGAGGGATCATAGGTGAAGTAGGGGTTGGACTCGTCCTTCGGCATCCAGGCGGCGTTGATCTCGCCGTGGGACTTGCCAGGTGTCTTGGCGAAGACGTGGTTCTCGCCCTCATAGCCGTAGCGGACGTCGCGCAGGCCCACGGCGCCGGCCATGTCCTGCAATTCGCAATCGCCATTGGCGCCGCAGGTGAGGCAGTCGAGCGGATGGTCGGAGATGTAGAGCTCCATCACGCCCTTGCGCAGCTTCTTCAGCCGCTCGCTCTGGGTGTGCACGACGAGCCCCGGCATCACCGGCGTGGTGCAGGAGGCCGGCGTTCCCGCGCGGCCCTCGATCTCGACGACGCAGAGACGGCAGGAACCGAACGCATCGACCATGTCGGTCGCGCAGAGTTTTGGGATCTGGTGGCCGGCGTCCATCGCGGCCCGCATGATCGAGGTGCCTTCGGGCACCGTGACATTGTTGCCGTCGATGGTCAGCGTCACCATCGTTTCCGATTTGGAGCGCGGCGTGCCGTAGTCGATTTCTTCGATCAGAGACATCGTCGTTCTCCTATTCCGCGGCCTGAAGCGTGGTCGGGGCGGGGACAAAATCTTCCCGGAAGTGCTTCAATGCGCTGAGCACGGGGTAGGGCGTGAAGCCGCCGAGTGCGCAGAGCGAGCCGAATTTCATGGTGTTGCAGAGGTCTTCGACGAGCGCGAGGTTTTCACTGACGCGTTCGCCGCGGATGATCTTCTCGATGGTCTCGACGCCGCGGGTCGAGCCGATCCGGCAGGGCGTGCACTTGCCGCAGGATTCGACGGCGCAGAATTCCATGGCGAAACGCGCCTGCTTGCGCATGTCGACGCTGTCGTCGAACACGACGATGCCGCCATGGCCGATCAGGCCGTCGCGCGCGGCGAAGGCTTCGTAGTCGAACGGGGTGTCGAACAGGGCGCGCGGGAAATAGGCCCCGAGCGGACCGCCGACCTGCACGGCGCGGACCGGGCGGCCGGTGAAGGTGCCGCCACCGATGTCGTCGACGAGTTCGCCGAGCGTCACGCCGAACGCCGTTTCGAACAGCCCGCCCTGGCGGATGTTGCCGGCAAGCTGGATCGGCATGGTGCCGCGCGAGCGCCCCATGCCGAAATCGGCGTACGCCTTGGCGCCCTCGGCGAGGATGAAGGGGATGGCTGCAAACGACAGCACATTGTTGATGACGGTCGGCTTGCCGAACAGGCCGTGATGCGCCGGCAGCGGCGGCTTTGCGCGCACGAGGCCACGGCGGCCTTCGAGGCTCTCCAGCAGCGACGTCTCTTCGCCGCAGACATAGGCGCCGGCGCCGACGCGCACTTCCATGTCGAAGCTATGGGCCGAGCCGCCGATCTTGTCGCCGAGATAGCCGCCGCGCTGTGCTGCGACGATCGCAGCTTTCATCGCCGCGACCGCATGCGGATATTCGCTGCGGATGTAGATGTAGCCCTTGGTGGCGCCGACAGTGATGCCGGCCGTCGTCATGCCCTCGATGACGAGGAAGGGATCGCCTTCCATGATCATGCGGTCGGCGAAGGTGCCGCTGTCGCCCTCGTCGGCGTTGCAGACGATGAACTTGCGGTCAGCCTTGGCTTGCGCGACCGTCTTCCATTTGATGCCGGTCGGGAAGCCCGCGCCGCCACGGCCGCGCAGGCCGGAGGCGGTGACCTCAGTGAGGATCGCATCGGAGCCGAGCGACAGCGCGCGCTCCAGGCCCTTGTAGCCGCCATGAGCGCGATAATCCTCGAGCGAGCGCGGATCGATCACGCCGCAGCGGGCAAAGGTGAGGCGGGTCTGGCGCTTCAGCCAGGGGATCTCGTCCGCGACGCCAAGACGCAGGGCGTGCGGTCCGTTGCTCGTCATGGACTCGAACACTGAGGCGACGTCCTCAGCACTGACGGGGCCGTAAGCGACGCGGCCCTTCAGCGTCGCCACCTCGACCATCGGCTCCAGCCAATGCAGTCCGCGCGAGCCGGTCCTGACGATCTCGATCGGCAGGCCGCGCTGCTCTGCGATCTGCTCGAACGCAGCGACAACTTCATCGGCGCCAACGGCGACAGCGGTCGCATCGCGCGGGACGAAAATCTTCATCTTCATCGCTGCGCCTCCGCGACCAGCGCGTCGATGCGCTTCTCGTCGAGCCGGCCGACAAGGCGGCCATCGAGCATCGCCGACGGCGCGGTCGCGCACAGGCCGAGGCAGTAGATCGGCTCCAGCGTGACGCGATCATCCGCTGTGGTGTTGCCAAGCGAGACGCCAAGCTTCGCTTCGGCGCGCGCAGCCAGCGCATCGCTGCCGGCGGCCTGGCAGGCCTCGGCGCGGCACAGCTTCAGCACATGGCGGCCGGCCGGCTTGTGGCGGAAGTCATGGTAGAAGGTGAAGACGCCATGAACTTCGGCGCGCGACAGATTCAGCGCCTGCGCCACCATGGGAATCGCGGCCTCCGGCACATAGCCGAACGCTTCCTGGAGCGCGTGCAGAATGACGAGCGTCGCGCCTTCCTCCCTGGCATGTTCGGCGATGATCTCGGCGCCGCGCGTCTCGTCCCAAGACTCGTAACGAGGCTCGTAAGAAGGCTCGTAAACCGCTGTCATTTTTCGTTCTCAACCAGAGCGTCCCTACGCTGCAAACTATTTGGAATCGTTCGAAGATCAATAAAGCTGTCTCATGCTGCGATTGCGAATTCAGATCGATTTTGAGGCGCAATCGGTCGATACGAAATGCCAATGAAACTTGTATCGGTTGCCGGTTTTTGCGTGTTGGTGCGGGCCCGGCGTGATAGCTTGTATGCCACGACAGAATTCGAGAGGACACACGGTTGCTCGATAAGCTTGAACTGCTGCTGGCGCTCGCCAAGGAGCGGCATTTTGGACGGGCGGCAGAGGCCTGCGGCGTCACCCAGCCGACCATGTCGACCGGGCTGAAGCAGCTCGAGGAGATCCTCGGCGTGATGCTGGTCGAGCGCGGGTCCCGATTCCAGGGATTTACCCCCGAAGGCGAGCGGGCGCTGGACTGGGCGCGGCGGATCGTGGGCGATGCCCGCGCGATGCGCCAGGAGATCAACTCGCTGAAGGAGAAGCTTTCCGGCGAGATTCGTATTGCGGCGATCCCGACCGTGCTCGGCATGGTGGCCTCATTGACCACGCCGTTCCGCGCCAAGCATCCCGAGGTCCGCTTCCGCATCCAGTCGACGACCTCGTCCGAGGTGCTCGGGCTGCTCGAAAATCTCGAGGTCGATGCCGGGCTGACCTATATCGAGAACGAGCCGATCGGGAAGGTGCGCACCATTCCGCTGTTCAACGAGAGCTACCGCCTCCTGACCGCGCCGGATGCGATGTTCGGCGACCGGGAGTCCGTGACCTGGAGCGAGGTCGGCCAGGTGCCGCTGTGCCTGCTGACACCCGACATGCAGAACCGCCGCATCATCGACCGCGCGCTGCGCTCGGTCGGCGCGGAGGCGACGCCGACACTCACCTCGAACTCGCTGCTCGTGCTGTACACGCACGTCAAGACCGGGCGGTGGGCGAGTGTGATGCCGGCCAAGCTCGCCGAGACGCTCGGCCTCTCCGACAAGGTCCGCTCGATCCCGATCACCGATCCCGATGTCAATTACAGCATCGGTCTGGTGATCCCGCAGCGCGATCCGATGACGCCGCTGATCGCGGCGCTGGTCAATGTCGCACGCGAAGTGGCGCCGTCGCTGCAATCCTGAAGCGGATCGCACTTGGTGTGCACGATGTAACGGCATCGGCGCTGGGCTCCCTCTCCCGCTTGCGGGGGAGGGCTGGGGTGGGGGTGTCTCCGCATCGGGATTGTCAGGGATTGCCGAGGATGTCCCTGCGTGGCGAGAGCCCTCACCCGCCGCGCGCGGGACGATGCTTCGCATCGCCCGGGGCGCGTCGGCCTCTCCCGCAAGCGGGAGAGGCGGAGCAAGCCCGCAGATAGTCATCATGAAATTCACGCCGCGGCGGAAATTCCGGCTGCCGCCTTGATGGCGTCGCGCGGCAGCGTCACGCGGACGACGGTGCCAACCTCGAGCCTGGAGCGCAGCTTCATCGAGCCGCCGTGGAGCTGCGCCAGCGAGCGCGCGATCGCGAGCCCTAGGCCGGAGCCGTGATAGGTCTTGGTGAGCTGGCTCTCGACCTGCTCGAACGGGCGTCCGAGCCGCGCCAGCGAGTGCGGCGCGATGCCGATGCCGGTGTCGGCGATCATCAGCACGATCCTGTCCTCGAGCTGCAGGCTGCGCACCACGATGCGTCCGCCCTCGGGCGTGAACTTCACGGCGTTGGACAGCAGATTGACGATGATCTGCTTGGTGGCGCGGCGGTCGGCGACGACCGAGATGGACTTCTCGACCTCGGCGTCAAGCGCCAGATTCTTGTCCTGGGCCCGGCCGGCGACGACGCGCAGGGATTCCGCGAGCGTCTGTCCGAGGTCGAGCTCCTCCATGTCGAGCTTCATGCGGCCGGCCTCGATCTTGGACATGTCGAGGATGTCGTTGATGACCTCGAGCAGATAATGGCCGCTGGTCAGGATGTCGTGGCAGTATTCCTGGTACTTCTCTGAGCCCAGCTCACCGAACATGCCCGAGCCCATGATCTCGGAGAAGCCGATAATGGCGTTGAGCGGCGTGCGCAGCTCGTGGCTCATATTGGCGAGGAATTTCGACTTGGTCTGGTTGGCTTCCTCGGCCCGGGTCTTCTCGCGCTGATATTTCTCGGCGAGGTCGGCGAGCTCGATGGTCTGGCGTTCCAGCGCCGCCTGCGAGCGCTTGACGTCGATGACGGTGGCGCGCAGTCGAAGGTCGTTGTCGACGAGCTTCTGCTCGTGCTCCTTGATGCGGGTGATGTCGGTGCCGACCGAGACGTAGCCGCCGTCCTTGGTGCGGCGCTCGCTGATGTGCAGCCAGCTGCCGTCGTCGAGCTGGGCCTCGAAGGTGCGCGCGCCGGGGCCTTGGGCAGCGGTCTCGTTGTGGCGGGTGCGGACCTCCGGCATGCGGCCGACTTCCAGCACGGTCTCGTAGGAGGTGCCGGGGATCACGGCCGTGTCGGGCAGCTTGTGCAGGCGCTGGAAATGCGAGTTGCAGAGCACCAGGCGGTCGCTGGCGTCCCACAGCACAAAGGCTTCCGGAATGGTCTCGATCGCGTCGCGCAGGCGAAGGTCGGCTTCCACGGTGCGTTCGGCGAGGCTCTTCTGCTCGGTGATGTCGACCGCGATGCCGATCAGGTGCACGCCGGAATCGCCCGCCCCGTGCGTCCGCTCGCAGCGGACGCGGAGCCAGATCCAGTGGCCGTCGACATGCTGCATGCGGAAGGTCTGGTCGATGTGGTCGATCTTTTCCGAGATGAGCTGGTCGGCGATCGCGAACAGGTCGATGTCGTCCGACTTCACCAGCGCATTGACCTCGCCGAAGGTGAGGAGCTCGTTGCGGCCGTCGAGGCCCAGCATCGAAAACATCGATTGCGACCAGAAGATCCGGCCGCGCGACAGGTCCCAGTCCCACAGGCCGCAGCGGCCACGGTTGAGCGCGGTGTCGATCCGGCCACGCACGGCGTCGTTGATGAGGTCGCCTTCGCGGGCGCGGGTCGATTGCCAGTGGAAGGCGAAGCCGAGGATCAGGACGACGAAGCCGGTGGTGGCCGACAGCGTCACCGAAAGGGCTGCGTCCGAACCCCAGATCGGCTCGTTGCGTTCCTGGATCACGGTGACGAGGCCCGGCAGCGACTTGATCGGCCGCGAGGTCGCCATCGCGGCGTTGCCGTTCGGCAGCGTCATGTTGGAGACGTCATTGTCGCGCGGCGGCGCGGCAAGCAACTGCGCGGTGGTGATCGCATCGAGCAGGCTGTCGTTGCCAGAGGGATCGCTGTCGATCGGAATGCGGGCGAGGACGCGGCGTTCGATTCCGGCCGAGGTGACGACGACGTGGCGGCCCGAGACCCTGGCCCGGGACGGGATCATGTCGGGCAGCAGCGTTGGCAGGTTCTCGACGCTCTTCAGCCGCTCCGCGCGCACGGAGGTGAGGCGGTCGATGCGTTCGGCGAGCAGTTCGGCGAGGAATGAAATGTCGTTCTGGATCACCTGGCGCTTCTGGCGCGTCTGATCGACGACCTGGACGAAGGCACCGAGGCAGATCGTGATGAGGAAGGCGATGATGAGCGTCGGCACGGCGCGACGCAGCGCCGGCTCCGCGATCAGGAGCCGATGATAGGCAGGTTTCGCGATCGATTGCGCCAATCCTTTGATCGAATCGGATTGGACGCACGCGTCCGCGGCGTCTGCGCGCGCCATGCCTTCGGCCCCCTGAAACCAGCTTACGACGAGTTTCGAAAGCAGCCCCACGTTGCTTTCGAATCACAGCGATTTGAATCCAGTTTGCGCAGGCTGTCGAGAGTCAACGAAAGGTTAACGCGAAATAATTCTTATCCAATGGAGACTTCGCGCGTTTTGAGTCCGCAAACTCACGTGCGTGACGAGTCCGAAACGAGAACGTGTGACTCCCTCACGCACGCGGCGGTTCGGCGTGGCTGATGACGCGCTTCACGCTCGGGAACGCGCGACGCAAGCGGCGCTCGATCGCATCGACTTGCTCGTGCACCTTGATCACGCTCATCGACGGCGTGGCGCGGCAATGGAAGTTGACGATCTCGCCGCCCTCGGTATCGCGCACGCGCACATTATGGATGTCGTGGATCTCGCCGCCGGCGGCATATTCGGTGAGCGCGGCGGCAATGGTCTGCACCCGTTCCGGCGCGGAATCGACCCCGAACGGCAGCTCCGGTTCCAGCGGCTCGATATGGACGTCGACCTCGACGTCCGCGCCGAACTCCTCCTGGATCTTGCGCTCGAGTGTGTTGGCGACGTCGTGGGCGGCCTCGAGGGCCATCTCGGCGTCGACCTCGAGGTCGATGCCGACGATCAGCTTGCCGCCCAAGTCTTGAATTGTACCCAAGTCGTGCACCGTGACGTGGTGGATGGCGAGGCCCGAATTGTGCGCGATCACCATGATGCGGTCGCGCACGGTCTCGTTGTCGCGCGCGACGGGGACCGCGGTGAAGGTGAGGTCGGCATCGCCGAACGTCTTGGTGACGGCGGCTTGCGCGTTGCGCTTGATCTCCTCGACGCGGTCGATCGGGTAGGTCCGCGGCACGTTGACGATGCTGTCGATGAACGTGGTCGCCCCAACCATGCGCACCCGCAGCCGCTCGACATCGATCACGCCGGGCACGCTGCGGATCGCCGTGGTGGCCTTCTCCAACGCGCCTTCCGGCGCGCGGTCGAGCAGCGTCTGCACCGTGGAGCGTGCCATCCGCAGGCCGAGCAGGGCGATCATCACGGCCACGGCCGCGGCGGCCGCGGCGTCACCCCACCAGAAGCCGAAGGCTGCGAGAATCAGGCCCACGATCACGGCACAGGAGCCCATGACGTCTGATGCAAAGTGCAGCGCATCCGCAGCGAGCGCCTCGCTTCGGGTCTTGCGGGCGGCCCGGTGCAGGGCGCGGGCGCGCCAGAGATTGACGACGATATCGATCACCAGCACCACGAACGGCACGGCCGAAATCGTCGGCGGCGGGGTTCCCTCGCGGAGGTGGCTATAGGACTGAACCAGAATGCCGCCGGCGAGCACGTAGAGCAGGGCAGTGACGCCGAGCGCGGAGATGCTCTCGAGCTTGCCGTGGCCGTAATGGTGCTCGTCGTCGGCCGGCTTGTCCGAGACCCGCACCACCGCCCAGGTGATGATGGTCGCAACCAGGTCGATCGTGGAGTGCAGCGCTTCGGAGACCAGCGCCAGCGAGCCGATCGCGATCCCGACCACGAATTTGGCCGCCGCCATGCCGCCGCTGGCCAGGATCGAGATGGCCGCGACCGATGTCTTGTCGTGTTGTCCGCTCATGGCGGGGATTTAGCAGGGCGTCCGCGAACATCAAGCGACGATCCACAGAAGTAGTCGCTAGTGAGTTGCAGGAGCGATCCGCGTCTTGCGCGGTATCGTAGGGTGGGCAAAGGCGCGTAGCGCCGTGCCACCATTCCTCCGTGACGGATACAGATCGTGGGCACGCTTCGCTTTGCCCACCCTACGAGACCTCCGCCGGAATGATGCCTACGGCACCGTCACCACGATCTTCCCGAGATGCTTGTTCGCCTCCATGTGCTCGAACGCCTTGTCGATGTCGGAGAAGGCGTAGACCTTGTCGATCGGCAGTTGCAGCTTGCGCGACTCCACCGCGCCCCAGATGTCCTTCCGGACCTCGTCGAAGATCGCGCGGACCTCCTCGATGGTGCGGGTGCGGAAGGTGACGCCGATATAGGAGATGCGGCGGGCCGCGTGCAGGTCGAAGTTGAAGTCGGCATGGGTGCCGCCGAGCCGGCCGACATTGACGATGCGGCCCAAAATCTTCGTCGCAGCCAGGTTCTGGTTGGCGACTTGGCCTGAGACCTGGTCGACAATGAGGTCGACGCCTTCGCCGTTCGTCGCCTTCAACACCGCGTCCACCCATTTGGGGTCGGAGGAGTCGACTGCGAGGTCGGCGCCGTATTCGGTCAGCCGGCCGCGGCGATAGGCATCGGTCGACGAGCCGATCACGAGCTTGGCGCCCTTGAGTTTTGCAATTTGCATCGCCATCAGGCCGACGCCGGAGCTGGCGCCCTGGATCAGCACAGCCTGGCCGGGCTGCACGCCGCCAACCATGACGACGGCGTTGTACATGGTCGCGAGCGCGACCGGCAGGGTGGCGGCCTCCTCGAAGTTCATGTTCGAGGGCGCGCGAAACAGCCGGCCGTGGTCGGCGAGTGTGTATTCGGCGAAGGCCGCGCCGCCCGAGCCCATGATGCGATCGCCGACCTTGACGCCCTTCGCATCCGGTCCGAGCTCGGCGACTTCGCCGGCCCATTCCATCCCGAGCACGGTGCCGACGCCACCCGCGGCGCCATGGGCATGGCCCTTGCGCATGCCGGTGTCGGCGCGGTTCAGTCCGCAGGCGCGCACGCGTACCAGCACCTGCGTGCCTTTTGGTTTTGGTTGAGCGACGTCGGAAATCCGAGCGCCGTCAGGGCCGTAGACATAAGCCTTCATGAATTACTCTCGCTTCTTGCAGTGATTATTCCGCGGCTTGCGCGCTTGGATGAGCGATCATGGCTTCGAGCCGGCTGCGAATGATCGCCTCGGCTTCGCGCACGATGCGCGAGATGAGCTCGCCGCAGCTCGGGATGTCCTGGATCAGGCCCTGCACCTGGCCGGCCGACCAGATCCCTTCGTCCGAATTGCCGGTCGCATAGACCATCTTGCCGCGGGCGCCCGCAACGAGCTCGCGGATGTCCTCGAACCTGGCGCCTTCCTTCTCCATGGCGACGACCTTGGTCGAGATCTCGTTCCTGGCGACGCGCGAGGTGTTGCGCATGGTGCGGAAGATCAGCTCGGTCTCGCGCTCGTCATTGGCGACGATCTTCTCCTTGATGAGCTGGTGGATCGGGCTCTCCTTGGTCGCCATGAAGCGGGTGCCCATGTTGATGCCCTCGGCGCCCAGCGCCAGGGCGGCGACGAGGCCGCGGGCGTCGGCAAAGCCGCCGGAGGCGATCATGGGAATCTTGACCTTGTTGGCGGCGGCCGGGATCAGGATCAGGCCGGGGGTATCGTCCTCGCCGGGGTGGCCGGCGCATTCGAACCCGTCGATCGAGATGGCGTCGACGCCCATCCGCTCGGCCGAGAGCGCATGGCGGACGCTGGTGCATTTGTGCACGACCTTGACGCCGTGCTTTCTGAACTCGTCGACATGCTCCTGCGGCTTGTTGCCGGCGGTCTCGACCACGGTGATGCCGGCTTCGATGATGGCGGCGCGGTATTCGGCGTAAGGGGGCGGCTTGATGGCGGGCAGGATGGTGAGGTTGACGCCAAACGGCTTGTCGGTGAGGTCGCGGCAGCGCGCGATCTCCCTGGTCAGGTCCTCCGGCGTCGGCTGGGTCAGCGCGGTGATGAAGCCGAGCGCGCCGGCGTTCGCGACCGCTGCGACCAGCTCGGCCCGCCCAACCCATTGCATGCCGCCCTGGACGATCGGGTGCTCGACGCCGACGAGCTTTGTGAAACGTGTCTGCAGCATGATGTTTCCCCGGGTGGCCCGCAGGCTCTGTTATCGATTGATGGCGGGAGGATGCCGCTGGGGTCAGGAAAAGTCTATTTCGCCGCTGTGCGGTGAGGGCGGGGCGTCATGCAGGGCGTGAGGGTGATTCCGCGGGGCGGATAATTCGGGTGCGCCGTTGCCCATGGGGCAGGCTCTTTCCTCGCATTCCGTCGTCATACCCCGCGAAGGCGGGGTATCCAGTACGCCGCGGCTTCTCGGTTCTAATCTCGCTGTCTCTGGAATACTGGATTGCCCGCCTTCGCGGGCAATGACAGTGAGAGCGCTTCGGCTACTCCGCCGACAGCCGCACCATCTGGCGGCCGCCGTTGATGTCTTTCAGGCTGTTGACGAAGTTTTCCGGTCGCTGCCAGCGATAGGGGACCTTCAGTCCCATGTACTCGGCAATGTCGCCGATGAAGCCGGTGCAGTTGGTGGTCTCGGCATTCCAGACCGGCGAGCTCGCCTGCAGCTTCTTGATGTAGGCGAACACGCGCCTGGCGTCGGCTTCGTTCAGATAGACGCGATAGCTCGCGGTCAGATAGTCCGGATCGAGATCGCCGTAGCTCGCGCCGGTCTCGGATGGCACCCAGGTGAGGTGACCGAGCACGTAACTCAAGGTGTCGCCCTTGGGCGTGAGACCCGCGACCTCGACGGCGCGCTCGCTGGTCTTGCCGTACCAGACGAAGGCATGGCCCCAGCTCGCCGCCGTCCGCGCGCGGAAGTCGACGTAGTACGGACCCTTCTCCGCACGCGCGACGGAGCGCCGCGTCGATTGCGGCGCCTGTTGCGATGTGGGGTCGGTCGTAGCAAGCGCATTTGCATCGGCAACGCGCTTGTTCGCTTCGTGGGCCGAGGCCGATGGCGTCATGCATGCGGCCATGGCCGCAAGCGCGAGACCTGCAAGGATGCAGAATCCCGATCGATCAGGTTTGTTCGTCACGTGTGCCCCTCGACTGTCGGCCGCTTGCGCAGATTTTTGCGCCTCAGTAGCGCGCTGCGACCGGGCCGGGCGCCTTGCCGATCGGGGCCTTGCCAATCGGGCTCTTGCCAATCGGCATCTTGCCGATCGGGGCCTGCTCGGCCGGATAGACCGGCACGGGCTGGCGGCGCGGCAGATCCGCAGCGTTCGCAGCCGTCACCAGAGCAAGCGTCGCACCCAGAACAATTACAATCTTCTTCACAGTCATACCCCTAGCAGGTTTGGTCCAAACACGGCTGAGCCGTGCCCCCAGACACGTCTCACACAAGGGCGGCCGAATGCGACCACAGTGCGGCACCCCCGCGGCTTGTTGGCGGCATTGATCGGGCAGAAGTGATGTGTGTCAAAAATGTTTCGGAACGCCGCGTCAGCGATCGGCGCTGAGGCGGAAATGCATCTCGATCTTGGCTTGTGATGGCTCGCTCGCGGTGCGCCAGGGCGAAAAGCCGGGCGTGGGATCAGGATCGGAACCGAGATCGATCGGCCAGCGCTGCGTCGGCACGCCCGGAAGCGTCAGGCTGACGGCGCGGTGGCGTGTCTTGTACATCAGAGACGCCGTGGAAATGATCGCCTTGCGGTCCCCGTCATGCGCGCGCCAGTTCGCCGGCAACATCGCGTTGGCATAGCCCGTCGCTTCCTCGACCTCGATATGCACGTCCTCCTCCTGGTCCGGCAGGGTCATGCCGGGGGGAAGCCGAAACTCGACCTGGAGCGTCATGAAGCCGTGGCTGAGATTGGGCGAGCGGATGAATTCGTACCATCCCCAATAGCCGAGGATGGCCGCGATGAGCAGCACGGTGGCGGCAAAGGGGAAGGAGAGCCGCGTGGCGCGGTGAGGCGGGGCATCGGAGCTTTCCGCAGGCGGCTGTGGCGTTGCGTCCCGGACCAGGCCGAAGCGCACGAACAACCAGATGCCCGCGATCAGGCCGGCTACGCCGCCGATCGGGCCGATATCGAAGAAGGCTCCCATGGCGATGCCGCCATCGCGGTCCGGCCCCGCGAGCATGACCACCAGCGCTGCAAGGCCGGACCAGCCGGCGAGCGCGCCGAGCAGGGCAGACAGGAGGCCGAGGATGAAGCGCATGTGCGATTGGTCGCGTGCAGGTCAGTCGCGGTTCGAGTCGGTCTGTCGTTTAGCCTTCACCCGATCCGGTTCAGGCTGTTGCGGATGGTCGAGAAGATGCCGCCGATGTCCTTGCGCAAGCCATCGAGCGCGTTGAAATTCTCGAAGATGCGGGCGAGGCGATCTTCGACCTCGCGCTTGCTCCTCGTCAGCGCATCGACGCGCGAGGTGAGGGTGACATTGCCATTGGCCTCGATCTCGCCGACGGTTTTGGCCAGCAGATCGCGGGTGGTGCTGACATCGGCGATCATGGCCTCGATGCCGAACACCGGCGCCTTCAGCGGCACGAGATCGGCCCGCGATTTCGACAGCTCGGTCTTGAAGGCGTTCAGCGTGGCCAGCGTTTCCTGCAACGCGCCGAGGCGCTGGCGCGACTGGAGCACGAAATCGTTCAGCGCGTTCTGGCGGTCGACGAGCGTCTTGCCGTCGGGATCGGTCTCGACGTCGGCGAGCGAGCGTTCGAGCTGGGCGCGGCGCTGACCGAGCTCCTCGAAATCGAGCCGGATGGCTTTGAGGATGTTGGCGCTGTCGTCGATACGCGCGAGACGCTGCTCGATCTCGTTTCTGTTGTTCGACAGGGTCTCGACGCGTGCGCTGAGCGGCGTCTCACCGCCGGCCTCGATCTCGTCGACACTCTTGACGAGGCGGTCATGGCTGAGGCCGAGCTCGCCGATCAGGGCGTTGATGCCGGCATCCGATGAGCGCAGCGGCACCAGCTCGGCATGGGATTTTGCCAGATCTTCCTTGTACTGGTTGAGCGTCGCGAACGTGTCCTGCACCGCGTTGACCCGGCCCAGCAGCGTCGATACGTCACGGGCGATGTTCTTCAGCCGGTCGGCGAGATTGTTCTTGCGGTCGTCGGTCTCGAGGTCGAGCAGCGCGCGTTCGAGCTGGTTCTGGCGGTCGCGTATCTCGGTGAAGACGGGCTCGACCGCGCGGCGCTGATCGGCGACCTTGCCGACCATCTCGCGCAGCCCCTGCTGGCGGCGGCGGATCTCGGCGAGCTGGTCGTGCATGTCGGTGGACTGGTTGCGGCCCTGCTGGAGCAGCGCGCGCTGCTCGGTCTCGCCGAGCTTGTCGTGGAGCGCGGAGACGGCCTCCCTGGGATCGCTCTCGATCAGGTGCTGGACGGTGGTGTCGAGGTGATTTTGCAGGGCGTGGGCGACGACGACGTCTTCCCGGGTCTTCTTGAGGCGGTCGCGCAGCGCGTCGAGGCGCCGGTCCTGGCGCGAGAGCCGCCAGGCCGAGGCGCCGATCAGCGCCAGCCCGACCACCAGGATCGCACCGACCGCAATGCGCTGCGGCATCGGCAGGGCGACAAACGCGGCCGGCAAATGGGTGACGTCGTAACCAAACGCCTGCGGAGCGAGAAACGCGATGGCGGCGAGCAGGACAGCCCAGGCAACCAGGAAAAACAGCCACATCGTGACGCCCCACGCCGGCACAATCTCGCCATGATTGCTATTGGAGAGCGGAACCGAGATCAAGGGCCGGGCGGGTTGCCGGTTATTTTGGGGGCGGGGCTGTGCAAAACCTGCGGACCCTCAATCTACTCCCCGCGAATAGGTTTTGACCACTTCCGACCCAACTGCGACGTTCTTCGGTCTTATCCGAGAACGCGGGAGGGCGCGTATGCCCGTCATCGGTTGGCGCTGGCGCGAATTACTGCAATTCTTGTGCGCTGACAATTTCGGCCCGCATCCTGCCGACGACGGAATCGATGAAAGCTGAAACGGCCAATGGCAGGTGAGCCCGGTTGGGGTAGACGACGCTCATGCCGAGATTGCGACGCGCGTATTGGGGCAATACCGGCACCAGCCGGCCGGCCGTAAAATCGGCCGTCCCCAGTATCGGAGTGAGCGCGATGCCGAGGCCTGCTATCGCCGCCTTTCGGATCGCTTGCGCGGTATTCGCCATCACGCGGCCGGTAACGTTCACCTCCTCGTCGGAGCCGTCGGGACCTTGAAGGTGCCACGTCGCATAGTCCCGAGCCTGTGGCACGAACAGGCAGTCATGACGGGTCAGGTCCTGCAATGTGGCTGGCGTCCCGCGCGCGGTGAGGTAGGAGGGGCTGGCGACAAGTCCGATCGAGCGGCTCTGGATCTTGCGCACAACATAGTTCGGACCACGCGTTGCATTGCCTCGGAAGGCAACATCGATGCCCTCTTCGATAAGATCGACCGTGGCGTCGCTTAACACGAACTCGACACGCACGAGTGGGTGTGAGGCCAGGAATTCGGCCACCCATTCCATCCTGTAGAAGTCGAAGAAGTCGGCGGGCATCGCCACACGTATCAGCCCCCTGGGTACCCGCGCGCCGGCAATTAGATCCTCTCCCGCTTGTTGCAGTCCGTCCACGGCCACAGCGCTATGACGATAGAGTTCGTGCCCGGCATCGGTGAGCTTCAGCTTCCGGGTTGATCGCTGCATGAGCCGAGCGCCGAGCTGCTCCTCCAATTCTTGAATGCGCCGGCTGACCGTATTGGCGGGAATCCCCAGACGGCGTCCGGCCTCCGCGAAACTGCCGAAGCGAACGACCTGTACAAACAGGCCGATATCATTCAGGTCGAGCATCGTCGACATTCCCTCGAAAAATGGGGGAGTTAGATCCGATATCCCCATGTAGTCAATTAAACATGTGACGGCCATGTAGCGGGCAACGGGACACGCACTCAGTCCCCGATTGTTCGATCACCTGAAAGGAACAGCCCACATGCCCAAGATCCCGCATATCGGTATCGTCGTCGGCTCGACGCGAGAGGGCCGCTTCAGCGAGCGGGCGGCCGCATGGTTTCACAGGATTGCGGCCCACCGCACCGATCTCAGCGTCGAAATTATCGATCTGCGCGACTACCCGATGCCATTCTTCGATGAACCGGCATCGCCAGCCTGGATGCCACCAAAGCATCACGTCGCCGAGCGCTGGGCGGCGAAGCTCGCCGAGCTTGACGGGCTCGTTTTCGTCACGCCCGAATACAATCACGGATACAGCGCAGTGCTGAAGAACGCGCTGGATTACGCCTTCCAGCAATTCAACCGTAAGCCGGCGGCCTTCGTCGGCTATGGCGGCGTCGGCGCCGCACGCGCCATCGAGCAATTGCGCATGGTCGCCGTCGAACTTCAGATGGCGCCGATTCCCAAATCTGTGAACGTCGGCATGGCCGAGTTCCTCGCCATCTGGCAGCAGGGCAAGGAATTCGCGGATTTTCCGCATCTCGAACAGGCGGCGGTCGCTCTGCTGGATGACCTGTCCTGGTGGAGCCGCACGCTGCAAACCGGGCGCCACGCCGCATCCGCACAGTGAGAGGAGAGTGTCATGAGTCAGAAGCTTACTGTTGTCGTCACGGGAGCTACAGGCCAACAAGGTGGCGCGGTGGTGAAGAACCTGCTCGAACGCGGTCACGAGGTTCGCGCCGTCACGCGCGATACCAACTCCGCCAAGGCGAGAGCGCTTGCTAGCGCCGGCGTCACGCTCGTGCGCGCGTCACTCGAAGACACAGCCGCGCTTACGAGGGTGCTCGAGGGAGCGGCCTCGCTGTTCTTGATGACGACGCCATTCGAAGGAGGTCCGCAAGCCGAGACGCGACAGGGCATCTCCGCCGCTGACGCGGCCAAGGCCGCAGGCGTACATCTCGTCTTCACCTCCGTCGGCTCTGCCAATCGACAGACGGGAGTCCCGCACTTCGACAGCAAATACGAGGTCGAGAAGCACATCGCCAGGATCGGCGTGCGCGCCACGGTCCTGGCGCCCGTCTATTTCATGGAAAACCTCTATTTCGGCAAAGAGCAACTCGCGAAGGGCATCTACGCCGCGCCGCTCCCACCAACGAGACCGCTCGCGCAAGTCGCCCTCGCGGACATCGGCGCCGTCGCCGTTCGTCTCCTTGAGGACCCAGGCCGCTTTGCAGGCAAGCGCTTCGACCTCGGAGGCGATGAACTCACGGGCAACGACGTTCTCGCCATTCTCTCGCGTGTCACCGGCCGGCCGTTCACCTATTTCCAGGTCCCACTGGACGTCATCCGCCAACGCCTGGGTGAAGACGGCGCCAAGATGTACGAGTGGTTTGACCGTGTCGGCTTCGCATTCGATCGCGCGGCGCTCCGCCGTGAATTCCCCGACGTCGCCTTTCACGACTTCGAGTCGTGGGCGAAGGCGCAGGATTGGAACGCGCTTCTTCAAGGCGCCGATCCGTCCGCGCGTTCGATGCATCCAGCAACCCATAAATGAGGTGATACCGATGAGCCGGATCCCAACCCACACAGTCGAGGACGCCCCCGCTGCATCGCGGGCGCTCCTGCAAAAGATCGTTGAGGCCACCCCGATGGGACGCCCCGCGAACCTGCATGCCCAGATGGCGCATTCTCCGGCGGTCCTGACAGCGTATACGTCGCTACGCGCTGCGCTTGCCGCCACGACCTTCGATCCGAAGGTGGGGGCGGCCCTGACTCTCGCGGCTGCGGCTGGGGTCGGCAACAACTACATGACCCGTATCGCCAGTCGGCTCGCCCAGATGAATGGCTGGACCGAAGAGCAGGTCACTGCTTTGGCGACGGGCATTTCGACAAGCGACGCCAAAATCGATGTGCTGGCAGGGCTGGTGAGGGAAGCCGCTGCCAATTCGGGACATGTTGCCGACACCACCTGGAAAGCAGCTCAGAAAGGCGGCTGGAACGATGAGCAACTGACCGATGCGTTTGCCTATTTGGGGGCGACGGTGTTCACGGGGTACTTCCTCAATTACGCGCAAACCGACCTGGACGTCTAACGTCCTCGCCTCCTACAGCCGAAACTCGTTCGTCAGCTCGCCGATGCCGTCGATCGCCACCGTCACCGTGTTGACCGGCTCCTTCATGACGCCGACGCCGACCGAGGTGCCGACCGCGATGAGGTCGCCGGGGAGCAGGGTCATGTCGTGGGAGATCTTGCTGACCAGGGCTTGCGCGCTGAAGATCATGTCGGAGATCGGATAGTTCTGCCGCTCCGCGCCGTTGAGGATGGTGCGCACCGTGAGCTTTGCCGGATCGAGGCCGGTCGCGATCACAGGGCCGAACGGGCCGTAATCGTCGATGCCCTTGGCGCGGGCCCACTGGGGAAAGGTGGGATCGCTGGTCAGGATGTCGTTGGCGGTGATGTCGTTGACGCAGGTGTAGCCGAAGATGAAACCGTCCGCCTCGGCAGGCGAAACGCGGGCGCAGGTCTTGCCGATGACGATGCCGAGCTCGCCCTCATAGGTGGTCTTGCCGTCGTAATAGGAGGGACGGCGGATCACGGCGCCGGGTGTCGTGATGGTGGTGGTGGCCTTGAGCAGATAGAGCGGCTCCGGCGGCTCGGGTTGATTGAGCTTTGCCGCGAGCGCGTGAAAATTATTCCAGAGCGCGACGATCTTGCTGGGCGCGCAAGGCACGAGCAGCTCGACCTCCGACAGCGCCAGCGTCTTACCCGTCGCCGAGTTGCGGCCGAACATCTCGCCTTCATGCACGCTGATGCCTGACGCGGAGAGTGTGCCGAAGCAGGTCGCGCCGGCGTGGCGGAAGCGGAGCCACTGTTTCATCTCGCCCGCCATCACGCCACCGCCAATGCGCGAGGATCGGATGGCGAGGAGACGCCGTCATAGAGGCCGGCGACGCGGGCGCGCTGGGTCACCATCGCCAGCACCGAGTCCAGTGCCGGTGTGGGGATCCTGGTCAGGCGGCCCATCTCCTGCACCACGGTGACGAGCGGGTCGATCTCCATCGGGCGGCCGCGCTCGAGATCCTGCAGCATCGAGGTCTTGTGCGCGCCGACCTTGCGGGCGCCCTCGATGCGGCGCTCGACATCGACGCGGAATTTGACGCCAAAAGTCTCGGCGATCGCTTGCGTCTCCACCATGATCGCGCGCGACAGCGCCCGTGTGGAAGGATCGGTGCAGATCACGTCGAGCGTGGCGTGAGTCAGCGCGCTGATCGGGTTGAAGCAGACATTGCCCCAGAGCTTCAGCCAGATCTCGTCGCGGATGCGATCGAGCACCGGCGCCTTCAGGCCGGCCGCGACGAAGAGGTCGGCGAGGCGCTGCACGTCGCTGGTGATTTCGCCGGAGGGCTCGCCGAGCGGAAAATTATTGCCGTAGACGTGGCGGATCACGCCGGGCGCCTCGATCTCGGTGGCGGGATAGACGATGCAGCCGATCGCGCGTTCGGCGCCAAGCTCGCGCCATTGCCGCCCGCCGGGATCGATGCTCTCCAGCGTCGAATTCTCGTAATCGCCGCCGTGCCTGTGGAAGTACCAATAGGGGATGCCGTTGACCGCGGTGACGATGCGGGTGTGCGGCCCGAGCAGCGGCTGCATCTTCTCGATCACGCCGGTGATTGAGTGCGCCTTCAGCGTGACGATGACGTAGTCCTGCACGCCGAGCTCGGCCGCATTGTCGGTGCAGCGGGGATAGACCGTGTGCTTCTCCTCGCCGGCGAGCAGCGTCAGGCCGTGCTCGCGCATTGCGGCGAGGTGCGCGCCGCGCGCGACCAGGCTGACATCGGCGCCTGCGCGCGCCAGCTGCACGCCGAGATATCCGCCGATCGCGCCGGCGCCGTAGATGCAGATCTTCATGAAATCCTCGCGGGGGTAGCGGAATTTGGGACGAAAGATCCGGTCCGGCTCGGAGGTGTCCGAGCCGGGGCCGGCAGTCACAGGGGAAGAGTGGTCGCGCTTTAGGCTGCTTGCGACGTGCTGTTGGTCGCTTCGTCAACGGCAGCCGCGATGTCGCGCATGCTGATGACGGAGACGAGGCTGTAGTCGTCGATCACGGGCAGGTGCCGGATGTGATTCCGGTTCATCAGATGCCTGACGTGCTCGATCGTGTCCGACGAGGTGCAGGAGACCAGCTGCTGCACCGAGACGAGCTGTGAGACCTTGACGTTGACGGCGTTGGCGCCGTGCTCGGCGACCGCGCGCACCACGTCGCGCTCGGTGAACATGCCGACCGCGGTGTTGCCTTCCGAGCGGACCACGTCCTTCACCACCAGCGCGCTGATGTTGTTGGCCCGCATCAGCTTGGCGGCGATACAAACCGTTTCGTTCATTCGCACCGTGACAACGCGCGGTGTCTTCTTGCGCAGAATGTCTCCGACCAGCATTGCAGCCTCCTTGGGTGAATGACGGAGCTAAGTGTGGTATACATAATGCCAAAGGTCAAGCGCTGGATTTGGCTGATCCGAAAATTCTTGCGGCAGCAATGCTGACGTTTGTCGTCGTGACGCAAAGAAAAAGGGGCGCATCGCTGCGCCCCTTTTGACCGTCGTGCCGGAGTGTGGCGGCTCACGCCGTCCCGGTCTTGGCTCTGGTCTCGGCACTCGCCGTTGCGGTGTTGGCGCTCTCGGCTTCCTTGCCCAGGATGAAGGAGCGACGCAGCGGCTTGATCACGAACAGCGCCATCAGCGCGGCCGTCGCGTTCAGCGCCACCGCCACCACGAACACGGCCTTCCAGCCATAGGCGGCCGAGATCACGCTTGCGAGCGGGACCAGCAACGCGGCGGTGCCCTTCGCGGTGTAGAGCATGCCGTTGTTGGTGGTCGCATATTTCGAACCGAACGTGTCGCCGCAGGTGGCGGGGAACAGCGAATAGATCTCGCCGAACACGCCGAAATAAACTGCAGTCGCGAGCACGAACACCACCGGCACGTGGCCGTAGGCCGAGAGCGTCAGCAACATCACCGCCGCGGTGCCGAAGGCGATGAACATGGTGTTCTCGCGGCCGATCGTATCGGACACGTAGCCGAAGAACGGGCGGCCGAAGCCGTCGAAGATGCGGTCCAGCGAGATCGCGAAGGTCAAGGCCGCCATCTGGAAGCCGAGAAGCGTGACCGGCGTATCGGCGATCTTGAAGTCGTGCGCGATCGGGGCGATCTGCGCCGCGGTCATCAGGCCGCCGGAGGCGACCATGACGAAGACGAGGTACATCACCCAGAAAATAGGGGCACGCAGCACCTGCGGCGGGGTGAAGTCGATCTTGGTCTGCGGCAGATTGAGCTGCTTCTTCTTCGGCGGGATCGAGAGCCGCGGCGGCTGGATGAAGAAGGCGAGCACGAACACGATCAGGCCCTGGCCGATGCCGAAGGTGAGGAACGCTTGCTGATAGCCGCTCGATGCGATCATCATCGCGATCGGCACCACGGTCAGCGCGGCGCCCGCGCCGAAGCCTGCGGCTGTCGCGCCGGCGGCGAGACCGCGGCGGTCGGGAAACCATTTCAGCGCGTTGCCGACGCAGGTGCCGTACACCGCGCCCGCGCCCATGCCGCCGACGACCGCGGCCGCGTAGAGCAGGGGAAGCGAGTCAGCATAGGAGTTGAGGACCCAGGACAGCGCGATCATCACGCCGCCGAACATGATGACGATGCGCGGGCCGTATTTGTCGACGAACCATGCTTCGACCGGCACCAGCCAGGTCTCGGTGACGACGAAGATGGTGAAAGCGAGCTGGATCGCCGCGCGTCCCCAATGGTGGGCCGCGTCGATCGGATCGACGAACAGCGTCCAGCCATATTGCAGATTGGCGATCATCGCCATGCAGGCGATGCCCATGCCGAGCTGGAGCCAACGGAAACCGGTTCGTAAGGGCGCAGCGGTTACCGCGCCGTCCGTGCTGGACATCATCAACAACCTCCCAAGCGCCTGTCTGGTCGGCATCAGATGCCAAGATGACCTGATGTCGCAAACATTGTGTCTTATCGTCGCAAGCGCGACAGGAAGCTTGGTATACCATATTCCAGAATGCAAGCCCTATCTTCGAGGCGCCTCCAGGAAAGTGCGCAGTTCCGTTCGGATTTGGAGAATAATTGGTGCTTCGCACAAAACGAAAACGCCCGGCCGCGAGGCCGGGCGTCGTGCGCGAGATGGTGGTGTGGGAGCGAGCTCAGATGGTCGATTGCGCGACCACGACCTTGCGCCAGGGTTTCAGCACAAACAGCGCCAGCAGCGAGGCCAGGATGTTGGCGCCGGCCGCGAGGATGAACACGTTGTCCCAATGGCCGGAGGTCTGCTGCACATAGTTCGCGAGCGGCACCAGCAACGCGGCGGTGCCTTTCGCGGTGTAGAGCAGGCCGGCATTGGTGGTCGCGAATTTTGCGCCGAACGTGTCGGTGCAGGTCGAGGGGAACAGCGAGTAGATCTCACCCCAGGCGAAGAACACGAAGCCCGACAGGATCACGAACCAGATCGGATCCTGGCCCCAGAGATAGAGCATCCAGATGCCAAAACCTTCCATGCCGAAGGCGATGAACATCGTGTTCTCGCGGCCGATATTGTCGGAGATCCAGCCGAAGAACGGACGCGTCAGGCCGTTGAGCACGCGGTCGATGGTCGCTGCGAACGTCACCGCGGTCATGGTCATGCCGATCAGCGTGACCGGCACGGCGTCGACCTTCCAGTCGACCGCGATCGGTTTCAAATTCGCCGTCACCATCAAGCCGCCGGCGCCGACGATCACGAACATGAAGTACATCAACCAGAAGATCGGCTGACGCAGAACTTCGGTCGGCTGGTAGTTGCGCCGCGTTTGAACCAGCGCGGCATTCGCCACCACGTTCGGCACCTGGCCCGGCTTCGGCGCCAGCAGGAAGAAGGCGAGAATGCAGATGATGATGCCTTGTCCGAGGCCGAAATAGAGGAAGGTGGTCTGGAAGCCGCTGTCCTTGATCATGGCCTGGATCGGCGCGACGGTGAGCGCAGAGCCCGCGCCGAAACCGGCTGCCGTGATGCCCGCGGCGAGACCGCGCTTGTCGGGAAACCATTTCAGCGCATTGCCAACGCAGGTGCCGTAGACGCCGCCCGCGCCGATGCCCGCGACGATCATGCCGAGATAGTAGCCGTTGAGCGTGGTGGCCTCCGCGTTGATCGCCCAGCCGATCGCGCAGAGCATGCCGCCGACGAGCACGACGATGCGCGGACCATATTTATCGACAAACCATCCTTCGACCGGCACCAGCCAGGTCTCGAACAAAACAAACAGCGTAAATGCCCACTGGATCGAAGCGCGATCCCAACCAAATTTCTTCTGGATGTCGGGGACGAAGAACGTCCAGCCATATTGGTAATTGGCGATCATCACCATGGCCGCTACGCCGATCGCCAGTTGTGCCCAGCGATAAGTATCGCTGACGCGTGCGGCAGCAGGAGCCGTTGTTGTCTGCACCATGTCCGTCATGAATCCTCCAATAGCGCTTCTGTTTTTTTGAGCGAGCGTTGGAGGCATTCTTGTATTCATTATGCCAAGCTTCAAGCGCGCGGCGGCCCATTGTGCGCTTATGACGCAACCTCGTTTGCGAGGCTGCGCAAATGTGCCGATTCCCAAATAGAAATGGCCCCGCAGAGCAGGGCCATTCTTCAAAAGTAGGAGTTCGCTGGTTTTACAACCGCCGCGACAATTCGACGCGCCGGCGCTTGTAGTGGCCCTTACAGGCCGAAGCGGGGCAAATCGCCGTTGCGGTTGGAGATCTCGGCGCTCGCCATCAGGAAGCGGTCGACGGCGGCCATGAAGCGGGCGAACAGCGAGGCGGAGGGCGCGAGCGCGACGGAAGCGGTCTTGGACATCGGAATTTCCTTTCTCAAGACAGTCAGTAGTACTGCCTCATTTCGAAAGACAATCTATGTATACCAGATGCCACTGTCCATGCATGCCATTGCATGGCAGCATGCGAATTGCCGCATTGCAGCATAATGCTTCGTTAAAGTGGGCCGTCTGGGCTCAAACCGTGCGATCTGGGGCTCAAACGGGGAGAAAAGCGGCTCCGGGCCACGACGGATCGGCTCTTCAACCCGGCTCTTGGCACTGCAGTGCAAAACGGCTAGTGGTTCGCCCCCTTTTCCAATCATCCCGCAGAGTGGTTCATGTCGAGCGCCTCGCCCGCCGTCTCGATCGGCATCGATTTTGGGACCAGCAACACGGTCGTAGCCCTTGCGGTGGACGACCGCCGGGTCGAGGCCATCCGCTTCGATCACGGCGGACAACGCCACAGCACCTACGTCTCGGCCCTGTGCTTCTGGGAGGACCGGCCGGGCGCTGGCGCCCAGGCCGAAGGCGGTCCGTGGGCGATCGAGCAGTTTCTCGAAGGCCGCCACGTCCACCGCTTCCTGCAATCGTTCAAGACCTTTGCGGCGAGCTCGAGCTTCAACACCACGCAGGTGTTCCGGCAGCGCTTCAAGTTCGAGGATATTCTGGCGGCGTTCCTGCGGACGCTGGCGCGCCATGGCGGCGACAAGTTCGGCTTCGAGGTCGCCAACATCACGGTCGGCCGGCCCGTCCGCTTTGCCGGAGGCAATCCCGACGACGATCTGGCCATGCAGCGTTATCGCGCCGCGTTCGAACGCGTCGGCGCCGGCCATGCGCGCTATGTCTATGAGCCCGTGGGCGCGGCGTTCTCCTTCGCCCGAAGGCTCGAGCGTGATGCCACCGTGCTGGTTGCGGATTTCGGCGGCGGCACCAGCGATTTCTCGGTGATGCGCTTCGCGCGCGCGGGTGGCGTCTTGCGCGCCGAGCCGCTTGGCCATGCCGGCATCGGCATTGCCGGCGACACGTTCGATTACCGCATCGTCGATCACGTCGTCTCGCCGCGGCTCGGCAAGGGATCGAGCTTCCGCTCGTTCGACAAGGTGCTGCCGGTCCCGAACAGCCACTACACCAATCTCGCGCGCTGGCATCAGCTCGCGCTGATGAAGAGCAACGGCGATCTCCGCGAGCTGCGGGAGCTTGCGCGCACCGCGGTCAAGCCGGCGCTGCTCGAGGATTTCATCACCATCGTCGATCTCGATCTCGGCTTCTCGCTGTACCGCGCGGTGTCGGACGCCAAGGTCGCGCTCTCGGCCAGGGACGAGGTCGACTTCCGCTTCAAGGGCGGCGGCGTCGAGATCGGCTCGACCATCACACGGAAAAACTTCGACGCCTGGATTGCCGACGACATCGCCCGTCTCGGCGCCACGGTCGACAAGGTGCTGGGCGAGGCCGGCGTCACCGCGCGCGAGGTGGAGAAGGTGTTCCTGACCGGCGGCACCTCGTTCGTGCCGGCGGTGCGAAAATTGTTCGCCGACCGGTTCGGCAACGAGCGGCTGATGTCGGGCGACCAGTTCGAGTCGATCGCCTACGGCCTCGCGCTGATCGGGCACAGTCCCGAGCCGGACCGCTGGACCGCAGACGGCGGGCTCAAGAAGGCGGGCGGGTAGGGCGCCGGTGTGCTCCCTCTCCCGCTTGCGGGAGAGGGTTGGGGAGAGGGTATCTCCGCGTCGGGACTGCTGAGGATTGCGGAGGGCGTCCCTGTGCGGCGAGAACCCTCACCCGCCGCGCTCTGCGAGCGCGTCGGCCTCTCCCGCAAGCGGGAGAGGCGGAGCAAGCCCGCGGCAGCATTGATTGGCGCCGGTGTGCTCCCTCTCCCGCTTGCGGGAGAGGGTTGGGGAGAGGGTATCTCCGCGTCGGGACTGTTGAGGATTACGGAGGGCGTCCCTGTGCGGCGAGAACCCTCACCCGCCGCGCTCTGCGAGCGCGTCCGCCTCTCCCGCAAGCGGGAGAGGCGGAGCAAGCCCGCGGCAGCATTGATTGGCGCCGGTGTGCTCCCTCTCCCGCTTGCGGGAGAGGGTTGGGGAGAGGGTATCTCCGCGTCGGGACTGTTGAGGATTGCGGAGGGCGTCCCTGTGCGGCGAGAACCCTCACCCGCCGCGCTCTGCGAGCGCGTCGGCCTCTCCCGCAAGCGGGAGAGGCGGAGCAAGCCCGCGGCTGCATCGCTTCAATCAGATGCGATTCCGCTCGGCCCCTTACTGCTTGATCTCCGGCTCGACGAGCCGCGCCAGATTGCGCAGCGATTCCTGCCAGCCGAGATAGCAGGCCTCCGGCGGGATCGCGTCGGGAATGCCGGCCTGCGTGACCTCGAGCTCGGTGCCGACAAGGACCTTCTTCAGCGTCACCGTCACCTCGATCTCGCCGGGCAGGTTCGGGTCCTCGAACTTGTCGGTGTAGCGGAGACGTTCGCCGGGGACGAGCTCCAGATATTCGCCGCCGAAGGCGTGGCCGTTGCCGGTCGTGAAATTCCGGAACGACATTCTGAAGGTGCCTCCGACCTTCGGCTCCAGATGATGCACGGTGCAGGTAAAGCCGTTCGGCGGAAGCCATTTTGCCAGCGCATCCGCTTCCATGAAGGCGCGATAGACTTTGTCCGGGCTGGTCGTGAGAACGCGGTGCAGGCGTACGGTGCTGGGCATGGTGGTGTTCCCTCATGAATTGCTGGGCTCGACGTCGCGGTCTATTGCCCAATCATGGCCCGAGGACGAACGAGGGGACGCCGATCCGACATGACGGCGTCAGATTTTTTTCGCCGGGTCTGCCGGGGGCGCTGTTGATTGCATCGCGAAACAGTCAAATCGACCGCAAGGCGTTGCTTGCGGCGGATGGCTTGGCGCAACTGCATCTGACGCGTGTCGTGACGACGCAGCGTGCATACCGCGCGCGATGTTCGCACAATTTGAGAGCATCTAGTCCGGAGTTACACTTCGAAACACTCAGGCCGGATTTTAGCCTCTAGTCTCAGCGATGAGTTCGCCGCGGACCGCGTTGCATGACACGGCGACCGCGCGACGAATCCATCGCACTGGGGGAATTTACGACATGAAGCAGACGACGCTGCGCTACCGGGCCTTGCGCCGGGTCCGCAGCCTGCCGGCCGAGACCGCTTCGCGGCTGCTCGGAATGCCAGCCATTAGTCGGACATTGAACAAGGCCTACGAAAAGGCGCGCGCATCGCACAGGCCGCGCCTGCCAGGACTCTCGTCGCGCGACATGGACATCGTTGCCGGGCTGGAGAAAAACGGCGTCTACATCACCTCGCTCGCGGCGCTGGATCTGCCTGGCACGGACGCACTCTGGACGTCGGCCACCGGCATCGCGAACGCCTATTCCGTTCGTGCCAAGGCGGGTGAGTTCGCCGGCCAATATACGGTGCAGGTCGGCGCCGAGGACATGATGCGCCATCCGCACATCGTCCACTGGCCCCTCAACGACCGCATCCTCGACATCGTCGAGACCTATCTCGGCTTGCCTGCGGCATGCGACACGCTGAATTTCTTCTATACATTGGCCGATGGCCGTCAGGTCGCGGCGCGCCGATGGCATCGTGATGTCGAGGATCGGCGGATGGTCAAGGTGATCGTCTATCTGCACGATGTCGATGAGGAGGGCGGCCCGCTCGAAGTCCTGCATCGCGCCTTTCCGGGCTGCGACCAGCTCGACGGCGCCAATTTTCCGGTCCTGACGCAGGAAATGCTGGAGGGGCGGCTCGGCGGGACGCTGGAGCGCGGCGATGTAACGACCTGCACCGGCAAGGCCGGGACGGTGATCTTTGCGGATGTCGCGAGCCGCTACCATCGCGGCCGCCCGGCGATCGCGCGCGACCGCTCTGCGCTGTTCTACAATTTCTTCTCGCGCTCACCGCTTCGCCCGTTCTTCTGCGAGCGGCACGTGTTCTCACGCGCGCAGCTTGCCGAACTTGCGGCTGGCCAGACCGCGCGGGCGCGCGATTGCATGCTGTGGCACGCCAACGTACCTCTGCTCGCCCGGATCGTGCCACGCGCGCGGGCCTAGAAGGATCGAAGCCACAATTCCGCTATCGTTCCCCGTTCAACTCCCGCGCGAAATCGGGGGATGTCCGTTGCGTAAGGTAGTTTGGGCTTTTGCCGTCGCACTCTGCTGTCTTGGCACATTTGCCAGGGCAGCAGGCATTCAGCTTCTCCAATCCGATCCGGCGCTGTCGGGCGCGATCTGGTACCCGTGCGCGGCGGAGCCAACGCATGTGGCGCTTGGCAGTCTATCGGTTGGTGCCGAGTTCGACCTGAAGGGCGCGAAGGATTGTCCCGTCACGGGCGCGAAGCTCCCGCTCATCATCTTCTCGCACGGCCGCGGCGGATTTTTCGGCCAGCATCACGACACCGCGGAGGCGCTGGCCGACGCCGGCTTCGTCGTCGCGGCCATCAATCATCCCGGTGACACCTATAGCGACTCCTCGCGGCGCGACACGCTGTCAGTCTTGGGATCGCGCCCGCCGGATATCGTGCGCCTGCTCGATTTCATGCTGAAGGACCGGAAGGACAGGGCGGTGATCGATCCCGCCGAAGTCGGCTTCTTCGGCTTCTCGCTCGGAGGCTTTACCGGCTTTGTGCTGATGGGGACCAAGCCGGATTTCGCGAGGATCGCCGGCCTCTGCAAGGAGACGACCGGTGCTTGCGCAGAGCTGCACAATGGCGTGACGCCGCCCGACCCGATCCAGGATGCGCGTATCCGGGCCGCGGTGATTGTCGATCCGGCGCCGGGGCTTCTGACACGCGAGAATCTCGCCGTCGTCAAAATCCCGTTCCAGTTTTGGCGCTCGCAGTTGGGCGGCCCAGGCGTCGGCGACGGTTCAGGCACGGCGCGCGTCGCAAACGGCCTGCCCGGCACGCCCGAGATTCATGTCGTGCTGGCCGGACATTTCGCTTTCCTCGCGCCTTGCTCGGCCGAGTTCGCGGCGGCCATCCCGCGCATCTGCACCGACGTGCCGGCGGGGTTCGACAGGGCAGGCTTTCACCGCGAGTTCAACGCGGCCGTAGTGAAGTTCTTTCGCGAGCAGCTCGCTGGCGGAGATCGGTGAGCATCGCGTTCGTGAGGAGGCGAGGATGAAGCGATTTGGCTGCACGATCGGCTTGCTTGTGCTTCTGTTATCTCCTGCCGCGGCCGATCCCGCGCTGCCGGGCCTCGTTCGGCAGGATCGAATGATGCCGATCACGCTCGCCGATGGCAGTCAGGTCAAACTCGAGACCATGATCCTGCGGCCGGATCGGCCCGGACGCTTTCCGTTGGTTCTTCTGGTCCACGGCACGAATCCCGCCGCGGGACAAGCGTTTCGGGTCGCGGCGGAGCGACAATCACCGGCCGATCTCCTCAATCCTGCCGTCGCGTTTGCACAGCATGGTTATGCCGTCGCATCGATCATGCGCCGGGGCTTTGGCCATTCAGACGGACCATTCGCCGAGACGCTGTCCGGAACTTGCGACGATCGGGACTATCTCGCCGTTGCGCGGATCGCGGCCGAGGACGTGACCGGCGCGCTTGCCGCGCTCCGCGGCGAGCCCTGGGTCGAGCCCGATCAGGTCGTGCTGATGGGGCATTCCACCGGCGGCATTGCAGTAACTGCCGTCGCGGCGGACAACCCTGCCGGCGTCGTCGGTGTTCTGAACTTCGAGGGTGCTCACGGTTCTGTCCCGGGTCGCACCTGCAGCCCGGATCATCTCGTCGCGGACGCCGGCATCTTTGGCCGCACGGCGCGAGTTCCGGCGCTCTGGGTTTATTCGGAGAACGATCGCAGTGCCCCGCCGGCGTTGGGCCGTCGCATGTTCGATACTTACGTCGCCTCCGGCGCGCCGGCGCAATTGCAGGTCTTGCCGCCCTTCGGTGTCGACGGACATGCCGTGGTGCCGATGGGCCCCGCTGACTTCTGGTGGCCGGCCGTCGAGAGTTTCTTGAACCAATTGCTGCTGCCGACGTCAGTGCTGGTCGAATTGCCTCCGCCTGCACCCATTCCGCCGCCGACGCCGCTCAACGCGGCGTGCACGACCTATTTCGATGCCTATGTGAAGGCCTGGACCGATGCCAAGGCCTATGCCTGGAATCGCGATGGTCATTGTTCGTCCGTGACCTCCACGCAGCGAACAGTCGACGAGGCGAAGAACGAGGCGCTGCGCCAATGCGTGGCCGCCTGGAAGGAATGCTCGCTCTATGCCGTCGGGCAGGCGCTGGCGCCGGGTTGAGAGTCCTCGCGCAACCCAACGCCGCTGTGTTGCAGTTCCGAGCGCTACTTGGTTGCGGAGATCGCCGACGCTGTCGCAGCAGCCCCTTGTCCGGGGCGCCTCGCGCCGTCTGCAACGCGCTTCTTCGGCTTCACCACGATCAATCCGTCGCGGATGGCCTGCTTCCGCGCCAGCTTCCTCGAGCGCCGCACCGCTTCGGACTTCCGTCGCGCCGCCTGCTCCGACGGTTTCTCGTAGAACCGCGCGCGTCGCATCTCCCTGAAGACGCCTTCGCGCTGCATCCTCTTCTTCAATACGCGGAGGGCCTGATCGATATTGTTGTCGCGGACGAAAACCTGCACCGGCGGCTCCCTTGGTTGAGGCTGCCTTGGTCGACCAGGACTGCGCGACAGCCGCGTGCGCAGGGATGATTGGATCGGATATGGCAGCTCCGCGATGACGTCGATCCGACATGGTCGCGCGGGTGCGTTTGTCGATGTGACGCGGCTTGACAGCGGATGTCAAACAGGGCTCGTCAAACAGGGCTCGCCAAACAAGGCTCGTGAAGGCTCGTCCGCCTTGCGCTTGACGACCTTGAGGTTGAGTCCTGAAGCCCGCAAAGGTTCCGCAAGAGTCGCGGGCGCGATTAAATGCAGCTGTAGCCTTGCTAATTTCGATGGTGAGGTATACCTTAGGGCTGTTCGTTCAGCCGCTGTGCCTTGTTGAATGCGCCCGCGGGCTCCTTTTCCATCGACATCGACGAATTGAAACGGTTCTGCGTGAGCGTCACGCGGAACGCACATGTGTGCTCTTTGGAGAAGAAAAATGACGACAGGTACTGTGAAGTGGTTCAACGGCCAGAAGGGTTTTGGATTCATTCAGCCCGACGACGGCGGCCAGGATGTGTTCGTTCACATCAGCGCGGTCGAGCGGGCTGGTCTTGGGGGTCTTGCTGAGGGCCAAAAGGTCAACTTCGAGGCCAAGACCGACAAGATGCGGGGCAAGGTCAGCGCTGAGAATCTCTCGCTGGCTTAAGTCCTTTAGTGCCGTTTCACGGATGTACTGAAACGGCCATGCGACCCGCTCGATCCCTGGATTGAGCGGGTTTTGTCTGTTGCCGAAAGGGTGAAAGATGAGCGCCAGGAAATCGGCCGAACCGTCACCCGAAAGCGTCGCGCGCACCAACCGTCAGCGCCTGGCTGCTCAGGAAGGCGCGCAGGCGATGCTCGATGCCGAAAAGCAGGCCGTCGATGTTCGCAAGAACATGGCGCGGCTTCGCGAGCTGCGCCAAGCCAGGGAAGCGGCCGATGCAACCCTCCAGGCATCGTTACCGGCGCCGATCCCAACCAAGCGCAGGAAGAAGGCGCCGCAATAGCCGATCTCGATATCGCTGCCGAACGACGAGACAGGGCCGGTCAGATGCCAGGGAGTGCGGATCGTGCCTAGAATCAAACCGGACGGCGGTGGCACCATCACCTTCTTTCTCGCGCACGGCGCGGGCCGGCAGCTATGCCGGTTGGCGACCACCTTTGCGACGCAGAAGCAGGCCTTCAGCTATCTTCAGAAATACCGGACGGAGTTCGAGCGCATCGCGCGGACGCGGCTGGATTCGGGAGAGCTCGAGGACGGCGTGGTCGTGCTGTCGATGCTCTAGGGCGTGTACCTATGAACCAGGCGGCGTCATGTGATCAGTGACTACGTCCGCCTTGCTCCTATCGCGACCAGGTCTGTGCGGTAGCGCAGCATTCGCGATGGGCCAACAGCGGACATCCGAAAACGTGACAGCCTGCGCCTCAAGGAGGATCACCTTGCTCGGTGCCGCACGCGCCATGAGGACGCCGCCAATGGCGTGAACGACGCCGAAACCCAGACGAATGAGGATCATCTGATGTGTTTCGCCCAGTCGTCTCACGTTCTTGTTCTTTCGTTTGTTCGGCATCTAACGCGCTATGGCATGGCGCAGGTAACTGCATCGAAATTTGACGCCGTGCTTGCTGGCATGGCCACTGCGGCGGCGTTCGCCGGTTCGGTTACGGGAGCGGCGGGTTCGAAAGGCTGCGCCTGAGCAAGACCGGCTCCCAGAAGAATCGGGCGGCTTCGGACGTTGCCTCGTGCCGGCAAATTCCGATGTCTTTGAGGTATTCGGCTTTGTGCTTGAGGTCGGCAAGAAGCTCCGCCCTGAAGCGGGCGCGTTGGTACCAGGTGACGAACAGCGCGAGGGGCGCCAAACCGCGCAGATGAAAATCCCTTTTGGGGAGAATAGTGTCGGAGATGCCCATTTGGGACTTCGCATGGGGCGCATTCGCCGCCTCAGAAAATGCCGCGTGCGTCATCGCTGACTTCCTCCATCGAGCGGTAAAAGATGAAAGAGATCGCGTGATGACCTCTTGACCTTGTAGTGGGCAGCTTCACCCCAATCGAGAACTTGATCGTCCTGTTTGGTCAATGCGATCTCTTGGTTGATGGCCGTTGTGAAGCCGGAATGCAAAGGGATCAGTCAGGGAGCGCTGACGCCCGGCATCGGACCGGTCGGGCGGATCGACACCTTGGGCGGTGGCTGCTGCGCGAAAGCTGCGAAGGCAATCAGAAATGTGCATGCTAGGACGATGAAAGAGACGGGACGCCGTCGCCTCTCCGTCTGGTCGCCGCCGGGCTTCTCAAGCCGGCGCGCGCCCGTTGTTGTGCGCATCGTTGTTCTCCCGATGACGTTACGGGAGAGGATCTGTCTTCCCAGCACCCGTGCTGAATATGGCGCAACGCGAAGCTTCTGAGAACTACCTAGAAAGGTGGTTCGCTGTGCTTTATGTATGCCCGCGCCGGCTCGGCTTCCTGCACAGGTTGGGAATGACATGCATCTCTCGACGGATCCCACCGATCCGCAAAATCAAGAAGTCTATGCACTCTGGGATCAGCTGGCCGAGTTCTCTGTCGTCGACGGTGACGCCGCGCTGATACACCTGCTGTCCGCACTGCGTACCATGTTGTCGGCACGCAATGTGCTATGGGGTGTGGTCGTGCGATTGCCTTCGCCGAAGCGGGCGGATCCCTTGCTCGGCTGGCGTCCGCGCCTCGTCAGGGTGCTGGACCCGATACCGGCGGTGGCGGCGTCAGTGCAGAAGCAGTACGACACGCTCTGGTCCGACGACGTCGACCTGTCTCAGATCCTTTCTATGTCGGGCGATGAGCCGTTCCGCGTCCGCCTGCTGTTCGAAGCGCTGCCGCCGGAATGGTTCGAGGGCAAGCACTATCGGCGGCACTATCTGGATGTCGGCTTCGCCGACAGCATTTCCGTGCGCATTGCGCTCAATGACGACGTGCGGATTCGTCTATTCGTGTTTCGCGATGCGCAGGCGCCCCGCTTTACGGCGCAGGACGGCCAGCGTCTGGGCTTCGTCATGCGCGCCTTGAGATGGTTTCACCGAGAACAATTGCTCAGCCACGGGCTGCTCATCGCCAATGCGCCCCTCACACCCGCTGAGCGCCGCGTGTTGCTCGCCCTGCTCGACGGGGACACCGAAAGCCGGATCGCGCAGAAGCTCGACCAAAGTCCGAACACCACGCATTTCCACGTCAAATCGATCTACGCCAAGTTCGGCGTGCGCAACCGCCCGTCGCTCTCTGCGCTCTGGCTTGGCAAGCTGCGATAACGAACTGAAGCCGCAGTCCGGCGATGACACCCTTGAGTTTTAGGATGGCATCCATCGCTGTATACCCAGCCGCCGGAACGTCATCATAGACGCACTTGCTGCTGCCTACGATGCCGCTGTCCAAATGATCGACACTTCAATTGTCCCCGTGCATCAGCATGGAGCCTTGCATCGCTAGGAATCGGCGCCAATCGATGGGCAGGTCACGCGGCTTCACGAGTAAAATCCACGTGGTGGTCGATAGCAATGGTCTGCCGGTACGCGTCAATCGGGCCGTGGCTGCGCCTTAATGAGTCCGCGTCCTAGAGTGCGTCTATCCTAGTCTTCGCTGCCTTTCGGCTTGGCCTCGCGGGCCAATCGCTCCGCCTTCAGCCGCTCGCGGTTCTCGTTCAGGGAGTGCTGGTCCTTCGCGTAGTCATTCATCGGTTTCTGCGTTGTGGTGGGCTTGAACGCCTTGTTGGCTTCGCGCTTGGCGCGATCGGAGGATTGATCTTTCAACATGTCGATCTCGGTTTGTTTGAACGTGTGCGGTCCGTGAATGCGCTGATGTCCCGTCCGCGTTCGCGGGCCGGTGAAACAGCGCGTTGTCCTTGAAGTGGAGAAATCGGGTCTGGAGTAACAACTGACGGCCAGCGTGTCGGTTCCTCGAAAGATTGTCCGACGCCAACAAAAAAGGCCAACTGGTCGCCGCTCGACTGGTCGTCGGCGCGCGGCAGTGGCGAGCCTCTGCGTCGAGATGCCCTTCGATGGACCGACGTTCGCTTCTCGAATGATGCCATACTACCCCTGTTTTGCCCGACGTGTCAAAGAAAATTCGTAAAATGCGAAGTTTCCTTTGTGGCCAATGAGTTGGCTACTGTGCATGGGGTTGTCTTCTGGTTTTTGGATTGGGCGCGTGGCTGTACGGCCTTTCTGATGCAAAAAGGGCCGCCTCGATGGGCGGCCCTTTCATCTCGCGTGTTGTGGTCTCGCTTACTCGGCGGCCTGCTTCTGCGGCGGGTCGAGCGCGCCGGACTTGTGGATCTCGGCGACCTGGTGGTCGCTGAAGCCGAGCACAGCGCGCAGGATCTCGTCGGTGTGCTCGCCGAGCAGGGGCGAGCGCTCGACGTCGCTCGGGGAGTCCGACAGCTTGATCGGGTTGCCGACCGAGATGTACTTGCCGCGGGTCGGATGATCGACCTCGACCACGGTGCCGGTCGCGCGCAGCGACTGGTCTTCCGCGATCTCCTTCATCGACAGGATCGGGCCGCAGGGTATGTCGTCCTTGTTGAGGATCTCCATCGCCTCGAATTTTGTCTTCGTCATCGTCCACTGTTCGATGCGAGCAAAAATCTCGTTGAGGCGCGGAAGGCGGGCAGCCGGCTTGGAATAGTTCGGATCGGTCTTCCAGGTGGGCTCGCCGATCACGTCGCAGATCTTCTCCCAGACCGGGGCCTGGGTGATGAAGTAGATGTAGGCGTTGGGATCGGTCTCCCAGCCTTTGCACTTCAGGATGCGGCCGGGCTGGCCGCCGCCGGAATCGTTGCCGGCGCGCGGCACGGCATCGCCGAACGGAATGCCTTCGCCGAACTGGCTGTATTCCCTGAGCGGACCGCGCTCGAGGCGCTGCTGGTCGCGCAGTTTGACGCGGGCCAGGTTCAACACGCCGTCCTGCATCGCGGCGGTGACCTTCTGGCCCTTGCCCGAATGCGTGCGCTGATAGAGCGCGGTGACGATGCCGAGTGCGAGATGCAGGCCGGTGCCGCTGTCGCCAATCTGCGCGCCGGTGACGAGCGGCAGGCCGTCGCGGAAGCCGGTGGTGGAGGCGGCGCCGCCGGTGCACTGCGCGACGTTCTCATAGACCTTGCAGTCTTCGTAGGGGCCAGGGCCAAAGCCCTTGATCGAGGCGACGATCATCTTCGGGTTGATCGCCTGGATCTTCTCCCAGGGGAAGCCCATGCGGTCGAGCACGCCGGGGCCAAAGTTCTCGACCAGCACGTCACACTTCTTGATCAGCTCGGTGAGGACTTCCTTGCCCTTGGGATTCTTGGTGTCGAGCGTGATCGAGCGCTTGTTGTGGTTGAGCATGGTGAAATACAGGCTGTCCACGTTCGGGATGTCCTGCAGCTGGCCGCGGGTGATGTCACCCACGCCCGGGCGTTCCACCTTGATCACGTCGGCACCGAACCATGCCAGCAGCTGCGTGCAGGTCGGTCCGGACTGGACGTGGGTGAAGTCGAGAATGCGAACGCCCTCGAGCGCTTTGGTCATCGTGTTGCTCCGTCTACTCTGTCTGCCCCTGCACCCGCAGGGAGTAATGGGTTGAAGGGGAGGACTTACTTTTTCTTCTGCAAGACGCTCTGCGGATTGAGGTTGCCGATGCGACCGCTCTCCGAGCCCGCGGCCGGATCGATCACCGCGTTGATCAGGGTCGGCTTGCCCGAGGCCATCGCCTCGTTGACGGCGCGCTTGAGCTCGTCGGGCGAGGTCGCATTCACGCCGACGCCGCCGAAGGCTTCCATCATCTTGTCGTAGCGCGCACCCTTGACGAACACCGTCGTCGCCGGATCGGCGTTGACGCTGTTGACGTCGGTGCCGCGATAGATGCCGTCATTGTTGAAGATGACGACGCAGATCGGCAGATTGTAGCGGCAGATGGTCTCGACCTCCATGCCGGAGAAGCCGAAGGCCGAGTCGCCTTCCACCGCCAGCACGGGGTGACCGGTCTCGAGCGCAGCCGCAATGGCCTGGCCCATGCCGATGCCCATCACGCCCCAGGTGCCGACGTCGAGACGCTTGCGTGGGCGGTACATGTCGATGACGCCGCGGGCGAGGTCGAGCGTGTTGGCGCCTTCGTTGACGAGGATCGCCTCGGGATGATCCTTGATGACGTTCTTCAGCACGCCGAGCGCGCCGTGATAATCCATCGGCGACTTGTTGTTCATGAGCTTCGGCGCCATCTTGGCGACGTTCTCGTCACGCTTGGACACGATGGCCTTGGTCCATTCGGCCGGCGGTGCGGTCCAGCCCGTGGCGATCGCCTGGTTGAAGGCGGAGACCACCGAGCCGATGTCGCCGACGACAGGCGCGACGATCTCGACGTTGGAGTCCATTTCCCTGGGCTCGATGTCGACCTGGATGAACTTCTTGGGCGTTTCGCCCCAGCTCTTGCCCTTGCCGTGCGACAGCAGCCAGTTCAGCCGTGCGCCGATCAGCATGACGACGTCGGAGTCCTTCAGCACCGTCGAACGCGCAGCACCGGCGCACTGCGGATGCGTGTCGGGGAGCAGGCCCTTGGCCATGCTCATCGGCAGGAACGGCACGCCGCTCTTCTCGACGAATGTCTTGATTTCCTCATCGGCCTGCGCGTAGGCCGCGCCCTTGCCGAGGACGATGAGCGGACGCTTTGCAGCCTTCAGCACATCGAGCGCGCGCTTGATCGAAGCGGGCGAGGGGATCTGCGCGGGCGCCGCGTCGATCACCTTGACCAGCGATTTCTGGCCGGCCTCGGCGTTCATCACCTGGCCGAACAGCTTTGCCGGCAGGTCGAGATAGACGCCGCCCGGACGGCCCGAGACCGCGGCGCGGATGGCGCGGGCGAAACCGATGCCGATGTCCTGGGCATGCAGCACGCGATACGCCGCCTTGCACAGCGGCTTTGCGATCGCGAGCTGGTCCATCTCCTCGTAGTCGCCCTGCTGGAGGTCGACGATCTCGCGCTCGGAGGAGCCCGAGACCAGGATCATCGGGTAGCAGTTGGTGGTGGCGTGCGCGAGCGCGGTGAGACCGTTGAGGAAGCCGGGCGCGGACACCGTCAGGCAGACGCCGGGCTTCTTGGTGAGATAGCCGGCAATGCCGGCGGCGTAGCCGGCGTTCTGCTCGTGGCGGAAGGAGATCACGCGAATGCCTTCGGCCTGCGCCATGCGGCCCAAATCCGTGATCGGGATGCCCGGCACATTATAGATGGTGTTGATGCCGTTCAGCTTGAGCGCATCGATGACGAGATGGAAGCCATCCGTCAGTTCCTGCTCGGTGCCCGGTGCTTCGGACTTGGTCGCGGTGTTCAGCATGGGCCTTGTCTCCCTGGTCTCAAGGTAGGTGGGGCGAATTTTTCGCCCTTCTGGTGAATGTTGCTAGGTGAAGAGTTCCTGGCCGTGCGCTTCGACGTAAGCGGCGAGGCCAAGGGTGTGGTCGCGGGCGCGCTTCTCGGCGAGCTCGGTGTCGCGTGCCTCCAGCGCTTCGATCATGCCGAGATGCTCGGGCAGCGACGTCGCGGTGCGGTCCTTGCGGCCGATCGTCAGCTGGCGATAGCCGCGCACGTGCAACAGAAGATCGTTGGTGAGATCGACCAGCACCGGCGATTCCGACAGCGAGATCAGCGCCTGGTGGAAGGCGATGTTGGCGCGCGAATATTCCTCGACGTGATCCTCGGGCAGGCGGTCCTTGCCGAAATCCTTGAAATAGTCGCGCAGCGCCGTGATGTCCTTCTTGCGCGCGGTGTTGGTGATGAGGCGCGCCGCCATGCTCTCCAGTGCGGCCCAGGCGCGGATCATGTCGACGATCTCGCTCTTGGTCCGTCGCACCACCATGATGCCGCGGCGCGGCACGGTCTTCACGAAACCGTCCTGCTCGAGCATCGCGATCGCTTCGCGGATCGGCGTGCGGCTGACACCCAGGCGTTCGGACAGCGCACGCTCGTCGAGCATCACCGGCTCGGGCGTCGAGTAGATGTCCATCTTGAGGATGGCTTCCTTCAAGGCGTCATACGCCTTGTTCTTGAAGCTGCTCTCCGGGGCAATACGAACGATTGCGATGTTTGCCTCGGCCATGTTCGGCAACGCCTTGGTTGGTTTCCGCAGTGACACGACGATTCTCCTCCAGTGGGAGTCGTCTTTTACAGGAATATTTACCGGAAAGTTTTTGGCATACCAAATGCCAGAATGTCAAGCTGGCTATTTTTTGCGGCGTTCTAAGGTGGTCTCTGACTTGACAAGTTGGCTTCTGGCATACCAAATGCCATAGCTAGCCATTTTTGATCCAAACCGGCGGTGTAGTCTAGGCATTTCTGCCGCTGCATTCCGCCACGCGGAACAGAGCGCGGCGATGGCAAGTATCACGGGCAGCCGCATCACGCGCGCTTTGCAAAGCAAAGAACTGAAGGTCAAGGGAGAAGCTATATGTCCAATTCGAAAGACGTCGTCCGCAAGGTCCTTGACCAGGTCAAGGCCGACAACCGCACCAGCCTGACCGCCCCGGAAGGCAAGGTGGTCTGCGACGCCTACGGCATTCCGGTGCCGAAGGAGGGTGTGGCGAAGTCGGCCGGCGAGGCCGGCAAGATGGCATCTTCGATGGGCTTCCCGGTGGTGATGAAGATCGTCTCGCCGGATATTCTCCACAAGACCGAGGCCGGCGGCGTCATCGTCGGCGTCAAGACGGCACAGGACGCCGAGAAGGCCTACGAGACCATTCTCGGGAACGCCAGGAAGTACAAGGCCGATGCCAAGATCGAGGGCATCCAGGTGCAGCAGATGCTGGCCGGTGGCACCGAAGTCATCGTCGGCTCGATCACCGACGGCTCGTTCGGCAAGCTGGTCGCCTTCGGCCTCGGCGGCGTGCTGGTCGAGGTGCTGAAGGACATCACCTTCCGCCTCGCGCCCGCGACCAAGGAAGACGCGCTCTCGATGCTCGACGGCATCCAGGCGCATGAGATTTTGAAGGGCGTTCGTGGCGGCGAGCCGGTCAACCGCACGGCGCTCGCCGACGTCATCGTCAAGGTCTCGCAGCTCGTGACCGATTTTCCTGAAATCGTCGAGCTCGACCTCAACCCGGTGTTCGCCACCGCAAAGGACGCGATTGCGGCCGACGTCCGCATTGTCGTCGACTTCGCCTACAAGCCCAAGCCGAGGCCGCGCCCGACCGAAGAGATCGTCGCGGCCATGAGCCGCATCATGCAGCCGAGGGCGGTCGCCGTGGTCGGCGCCTCGGCCGAAGACGGCAAGATCGGCAATTCCGTGATGAAGAACCTCATCAACGGCGGCTACAAGGGCGATATCTACCCGATCCACCCCAAGGCTTCCGAGATCCTCGGCTACAAGGCCTATAAGAGCGTCAAGGACGTGCCGGGTGTGATCGACACGGCCGTGTTCGCGATCCCCGCGAAGTTCGTGGCCGCGGCGCTGACCGAATGCGGTGAGAAGAAGATCCCGGGCGCGGTGCTGATCCCGTCCGGATTCGCTGAAGCCGGTGCGCCGGAGCTGCAGGCCGAGATCGTCGAGGTCGGCAAGAAATACGACATCCGCCTGATGGGGCCGAACATCTACGGCTTCTATTATACGCCGGCGAACCTCTGCGCGACCTTCTGCACGGCCTATGACGTGAAGGGCCACGCGGCGCTGTCGTCGCAGTCGGGCGGCATCGGCATGGCCATCATCGGCTTCTCGCGCTCGGCGAAAATGGGCGTGTCGGCGATCGTCGGCCTCGGCAACAAGTCCGATATCGACGAAGACGATCTGCTCGCCTTCTTCGAGCAGGATCCGAACACTTCGATCATTGCCCAGCACTGCGAAGACCTCAAGGACGGCCGCGCCTTCGCGGAAGCCGCCAAGCGCGTCTCCAAGAAGAAGCCGGTCGTCGTGCTCAAGGCCGGCCGCACCTCGGCCGGCGCGAAGGCGGCGTCGTCGCACACCGGCGCGCTCGCCGGTAACGACAAGATCTATGAGGACGTGCTGGCGCAGTCAGGCGTGATCCGCGCCCGCAGTTTGCGGCAGCTGCTCGAATTCGCCCGCGGGGTGCCGGTATTGCCGACACCGAAGGGCGAGAACGTGCTGATCATCACCGGTGCGGGCGGCTCGGGCGTGCTGCTATCGGACGCCTGCGTCGACAACGGCCTGTCGCTGATGTCGATGCCGCCGGATCTCGACGCGGCCTTCCGCAAGTTCATTCCGCCGTTCGGTGCTGCCGGAAATCCTGTGGATATCACCGGCGGCGAGCCGCCGATCACCTACGTCAACACGGTGAAGCTCGGCTTGTCGGACGAGCGCATCCACTCGCTGATCCTCGGCTACTGGCACACCATCGTCACGCCGCCGATGGTGTTCGCCCGCAACATGGTCGAGGTGAAGAAGGAGATGGAGGCCAAGGGTTTTGTGAAGCCGATCGTTGCCTCCCTCGCCGGCGATGTGGAGGTCGAGGAAGCCGCCGAATATCTCTACCAGAACGGTATCCCGGCCTATGCTTACTCCACCGAACTGCCGGTCGAGGTGCTTGGTGCCAAGTACAAGTGGGCGCGGGGCGCGGGCCTGCTCTGAGACGAGATGCCGCTTCGGCACGATCCGGAGCGGATGGTTGTTCACCTCTCCCCGCTTGCGGGGAGAGGTCGAATTGCGAAGCAATTCGGGTGAGGGGGACTCTCCACGAGTCGAACTGTCACCGTCCTTGCGGAGACTCCCCCTCACCCTAACCCTCTCCCCGCAAGCGGGGAGAGGGAAAAAAGAATAGGGTGAGGGAGAACGGTCAGGTCGCGATGGGCAAGAACGTGATCCGGCGCAAATCGCTCGAAACACGATCGGCATCGGAGGCCGATCGTGACGGCGGCGTGCAGTCGGTCGACCGCGCGCTGTCGATCCTCGAGACGCTGGCCGAGGATGACGAAGGCTATCGCCTCAGCGATCTCGCCGTCCGCACGGGGCTATCGGCCTCGACCGTGCATCGCCTGTTGGCGACGCTCGAAAGCCGCCGCTTCGTGCAGTTCGATCGCGCCGAATCCAAATGGCATGTCGGCGTGCGCGGCTTCACCGTGGGGGCGAGCTTCGCGCGCCGGCGCAATTTTACTGCGCAAGCCATTCCTTATTTGCGCAAGCTGCGCGATCTGACCCGCGAGACCGCCAATCTTGCGGTCGTCGACGATGAATTCATCATCGTGCTGACCCGCATGGAGAGCCGCGAAATCATGCGCTCGCTGACCAAGGTCGGCGGCCGCGTTGCGATGGTGACGTCAGGCGTCGGCAAAGCCGTGCTCGCGACCTATTCGGACGAGGACGTTGGCGCCGTCATCCGCCATCACGGCATGCCGCGGCTCACTGAAAAATCCATCGTGCGGCCGAGCGACTTGTTCCGGGAGCTCAATGTGATCCGGAAGCAGGGCTTTGCGGTGGACGACGAAGAAGCCGAGATGGGCCTGCGCTGCGTCGCCGCCGTGGTCTACAACGCGCTTGCGGAACCGCTCGCCGCGATCTCGGTGTCCGGTCTGACCAGCCGCGTCACCGATGCCCGGCTGCCGGAGATCGGCCGCGTGGTGCGTGAGGTCGCCGCGGAACTGACGGCTGCGCTCGGTGGCGTGACCCCCGCGGTTAAACCGGATTGAGCCGAGTTACGCTCCACCGCGACGCCTTGAAAAGAAATCAGCTCTGGTGGCAAGGGCCCCGACATCGGTATATCCATCCACCGTTGTCGTGTCCTTTTTGGGGAATGCCATGCCTTCCGAGCTTCGTTCGCCCCGTCTCGCCGTCCTGATTGACGCCGACAACGCCTCTGCAAAGATCGCTGATGGACTGTTCGAGGAGATTGCCAAGATCGGCGAGGCGAGCGTTCGCCGCATCTACGGCGACTTCTCCAATGCGCGATCCAGGGGCTGGGCCGACATCCTGGCGAAGCACGCCATCATCCCGCAGCAGCAGTTCGCCTACACGACGGGAAAGAATGCATCCGACATAACCCTGGTCATCGACGCAATGGACCTGCTTCACAGCGGCCGGTTCGATGGCTTTTGCCTGGTCTCTTCAGACAGCGATTTCACCCGGCTTGCCGCCCGCATCCGGGAGCAGGGCATCGATGTCTTTGGGTTCGGCGAACAGAAGACACCGGAGAGCTTCCGGCAGGCCTGCCGAAGGTTCGTCTACACGGAGAACCTGCTTGCCGCACCGGCGAACACCCAGGACGCAGCCTCGAGATCGACGTCGCTTCAGCCGCTTGATGCCGCGACGCCCATCATCAAGAAGGTCATCACCCAGATGGAGAGCGAAGATGGCTGGGTCACGCTTGGAGAGGTGGGGCGGCAGCTCGCAAATCTGGCTTCCGATTTCGATCCGAGGACTTTTGGCTTCCGCAAGCTGAGCGACCTCGTGCGGAAGACAAATTCGTTCGAGATCGATGAGTCAAAAGGACGGTCGATGCGGATTCGGGTCAAGCCGACTGCGCCGCCATCGCCGAGAACGCGGAACCCGCGCAGGCGCGCGAAATCAGGGACGGCGGGCGGTTCGCCGCCTAAGGCGTAAGCAGGGCGTGCCGTTATATTTGAGCTTGCCCGGTTTGGCGCTTGGCGTAACCATCGCCCGGCCGTAACGCCATGCGAGGGTTCCGATGACCAAACTCACCCGCTTTGCCGTCGCGCCGCTGCATGCGATGACGCGCCGTCTCGCCGATGTCGCCTCCGCGCGCGTCGCGCCCGACCTCGTCATATCTGGAGCACGGGTGCTCTCCACCTATTCGGAGCGGATCCATCCGGGACGGGAGGTCTGGATCACCGGCGGCCGCGTCGCTGCGGTGAAGGCCGCCGGCACGGCGAAGAAAGCGTGGAGCGACGTTCCGGTTTACGACGCCGCCGGCGGCATCATCGCGCCGGGGCTGGTCGATCCGCATATCCACATCGAATCCTCGATGGTGACGGCGTGCGCCTATGCCGAGGCCGCGCTGCTGAACGGCACAACCACGATCTTCTGCGACAGCCATGAGATCGGCAATGTCATGGATGTTGCCGGCGTCGAGGCGATGCTGGAGGACGCGCGCGAAGCGCCGCTCTCGATCTTCTTGACGGTGCCTTCGACCGTGCCGGCCACCTCGGCTGCGCTGGAGACTGCCGGCGGCGATCTTACGCCCGACAAGATCGCCGGCCTGTTCGACCGCTGGCCCGAAGCGGTGGCGCTCGGCGAGAAGATGGACTTCGTGCCGGTCACCATGGGCGACGAGCGCAGCCATGCGATCCTCGCCGCCGCCCTGAAGCGGGGACGGCCGGTCTCCGGCCATGTCTACGGCCGTGAGTTCGTCGCGGCCTATGCGGCAAGCGGCGTGACCGACACCCATGAAGCGATCGACCGCGACATCGCCGACGATCTGCTCGATGCCGGCGTCTGGGTTTTTCTGCGCGGCGGTCCGCCGACGACGCCGTGGCATTCGCTGCCGCAGGCGATCCGGACCATCACCGAGCTCGGCGCGTCGCACAAGCGGACCGCGGTGTGCACAGATGACCGAGATGCCGATGATTTGCTGCTGTTCGGTCTCGACTGGGTGGTGCGCGAAGCGGTCAAGGCGGGGATGTCGCCGGAGCAGGCCTGGTCGATGGGCTCGCTGCATGGCGCCACGCGCTTCGGCATGGAGGGTGACATCGGCGGGCTCGGCGGCGGACGCCGCGCCGATCTCGTGCTGATGGACGACAATCTCAAGCCGCAATCGACCTGGTATGGCGGCGAGCTGGTGGTGGAGAACCGCAAGATCACGCCGCGGCTCGATCAGGCGCTGTCGCAGCGCTATCAATATCCGAAAGCAGCTTATGTCACCGTAAAGCTGCCGGAGAGGCTGAAGCTGACGCCGGAATTGCCGGCGAAAGCCTGCACCGTCAACGCGATCAAGACCGCGCTGCCTGGCATCACGCTGATCCATGAAAAGGTCGCGATCGAGCCGGCCAAGGACTGGCCGTCGTTGTTCGCCCGCTACGGCCTGTGCTTCGTCACTGTGGTTGAGCGTCACGGCAAGTCGGCCGGCAACGTTGCTTACGGCCTCTTGAAGGATTTCGGCCTGAAGCGCGGCGCGGTGGCCTCCAGCGTCGGCCACGACAGCCACAACATCATCGTTGCCGGCACCAACGAGCCTGACATGCAGGTGGCGATCTCAGCGATCAAGGCGCAGCAGGGCGCGGTCTGCGTCGTCGCCGACGGCAAGGTGAGGGCGCTGGTGCCGCTGCCGATCGCAGGTTTGCTCTCAGACAAGCGCGTCACAGAGGTGGCCGAAGAGGTCAAGGTGCTGAAGAAGGAATGGGCGGAGGCCGGCTGTACGATCCCCTACATGGGCTTCAATTTGATTCCGCTATCGGTCATTCCGGAAATTCGCATCACCGACAAGGGCTTGGTGCTGGTGCCGCAGATGAAGCTGGCGCCGCTGTTCGAGTGATTTCTTTCATCCGTTTCTCGATGTAACCGATTGAGACTGCCGCGATTTTTCCACGGCTGCCGCATCGTGGAAAATAAAAGCGATCTCGTTGAGATCGTATCCTGTGCGCCTGATGATCTCCCTCGCTGACGTAACAGAGGGAGGTCCGATATGGCGAAGATGCGAGCCATCGATGCGGCTGTGCGTATCCTGGAGAAGGAAGGCATCTCGACGGCCTTCGGCGTTCCCGGGGCTGCGATCAATCCGCTTTACTCGGCGCTGAAGAAGCGTGGCTCGATCCGCCACATCCTGGCGCGGCATGTCGAGGGCGCCTCGCACATGGCCGAAGGCTATACGCGAGCGAAGGCCGGCAATATCGGCGTTTGCATCGGCACCTCGGGGCCGGCGGGCACCGACATGATCACCGGGCTCTATTCGGCGATCGCCGATTCCATTCCGATCCTCTGCATCACCGGGCAGGCGCCGCGCGCGCGGCTCTACAAGGAGGATTTCCAGGCGGTCGACATCGAGTCGATTGCAAAGCCGGTGACCAAATGGGCGGTGACCGTGCGCGAGCCGGCGCTGGTGCCGCGCGTGTTCAGCCAGGCGTTCCATGTGATGCGCTCGGGCCGGCCGGGGCCGGTGCTGATCGACATGCCGCTCGACGTGCAGCTCGCCGAGATCGAGTTCGACGACGAGACCTATGAGCCGCTGCCGGTCTACAAGCCGACGGCGACGCGAAAACAGGTCGAGAAGGCGCTTGAGATGCTCAACACGGCCGAGCGGCCGCTGATTGTTGCGGGCGGCGGCGTGATCAACGCCGATGCCTCGGATCTGCTAGTGGCGTTCGCCGAGATCACCAACGTGCCGGTCGTGCCGACCTTGATGGGGTGGGGCGCGATCCCCGACGATCACGTGCTGATGGCCGGCATGGTCGGCCTGCAGACCAGCCACCGCTACGGCAATGCCACGTTGCTGGAGTCGGACTTCGTCCTCGGCATCGGCAATCGCTGGGCCAATCGTCACACCGGCTCGGTCGAGACCTACACCAAGGGCCGCACCTTCGTGCATGTCGACATCGAGCCGACCCAGATCGGGCGCGTGTTCAATCCCGATCTCGGCATCGTCTCGGACGCGAAGTCGGCGCTCGAGCTTTTCGTCGCCGTCGCCAGGGAGTGGCGCCGGTCAGGCAGGTTGCGCGAGCGCCAGGCGTGGCCCGCGGCCTGCCGCGATCGCAAGAAAACCATGCTGCGCAAGAGCCATTTCGACAACGTCCCGATCAAGCCGCAGCGTGTCTATGAGGAGATGAACAAGGCCTTTGGCCGCGACACCACCTATGTCACCGTGATTGGCCTGTCGCAGATCGCAGGGGCCCAGTTCCTGGGCGTCTACAAGCCGCGCAACTGGATCAATGCCGGGCAGGCGGGCCCGCTGGGCTGGACGCTGCCGGCCGCGCTTGGCGTGCGCGCGGCATGCCCGGATCGCGACATCGTGGCGTTGTCCGGCGATTACGATTTCCAGTTCCTGATCGAGGAGCTCGCCGTCGGCGCGCAGTTCAATCTGCCCTACATCCACGTCGTCGTGAACAATTCCTATCTCGGCCTGATCCGCCAGGCCCAGCGCGGCTTCGAGATGGACTATCACGTCCAGCTGTCCTTCGAGAACATCAACGCGCCTGAGCTGGGCGGCTATGGCGTCGACCATGTTGCCGTCGCCGAAGGCCTCGGCTGCAAGGCGATCCGCGTCACCGATCCCAAGGACACGCAGGCGGCGTTCGTGACCGCACGCGAATTGATGAAGAAGCACCGCGTGCCCGTAGTGGTCGAGTTCATCCTCGAGCGCGTCACCAACATCGCGATGGGGACCGAGATCGACAACATCGTCGAGTTCGAGGAGGTGCTGGACCTGCCGCTCGACGAGGTCGGCTCCACGCGCTCCGGCGTGTTGCAACCGGCAGAATAGGGGACCGCATCATGCCGAAATTCGCCGCCAACCTCACCATGCTCTTCAACGAGATGCCGTTCATCGACCGCTTCGCCGCGGCGAAGGCGGCTGGCTTTGCCGGGGTCGAATATCTCTTCCCCTATGATTTCGACAAGGCGCTTCTGCGCGAGCAGCTCGAGGCGCACGGGCTGACGCAGGTTCTGCACAATCTGCCCGCCGGCAACTGGGCCGGCGGTGAGCGCGGCATCGCGATCATGCCCGATCGTGCTGTCGAATTCCGCGACGGCGTGTTCCGCGCCATCGACTATGCCAAAGCGCTCGATTGCGAGCAGCTCAATTGCCTCGTCGGCATTGCGCCTGTGGATGCCGATCCGCGCGAGCTACAGGAGACGCTGGTCGGAAACCTCCGCTTTGCGGCCTCAACGCTGGCGCGCGAGAATATCAAGCTGCTGGTCGAGCCGATCAACACGCTCGATATTCCCGGCTTCTTCCTCAACGGCACCGAGCAGGCGGTGCAGCTGATCTCCGAGGTACGGTCGAACAATCTGTTCATCCAGTACGACATCTATCACATGCAGATCATGGAGGGCGATCTCGCCCGCACCATGCAAGAATATCTCCCGCAGATCGCGCACATCCAGCTCGCCGACAATCCTGGCCGCAACGAGCCCGGCACCGGCGAGATCAACTATCCCTTCCTGTTCCGCCATCTCGACGCGATCGGCTATCGCGGCTGGATCGGCTGCGAATACAAGCCGCGTACCACGACGCTCGAAGGCCTGTCCTGGCACGCCGCGCAGACTTTCGAGACTTGAGGATATCTGGACATGATCGACATCGGCTTCATCGGACTTGGCACCATGGGACGGCCGATGGCCGGCCATCTTCTGGCCGCGGGCCATCGCGTTCTCCTGCATGATGTGGCGCCGGTCGCGCCGGAGCTGATCGCAGCCGGTGGCGTCGCCTGCAAATCGGCCAAGGAAGTGGCGGAGGAGGCGGATGCCGTCATCATCATGGTGCCGGATACACCGCATGTGGAAGCCGTGCTGTTTGGCAAGGACGGCGTCGCGGGCGGCATATCCAAGGGCAAGATCGTGGTCGACATGAGCTCGATCTCGCCGCTGGCGACCAAGGAGTTCGCGAAGAAGATCGAGGCGCTGGGCGCGGATTATCTCGATGCGCCGGTGTCGGGCGGCGAGGTCGGCGCCAAGGCTGCGAGCCTCACCATCATGGTCGGCGGGCCCGAGCGCGCCTTTGGCACCATGAAGCCGATCTTCGACAAGATGGGCAAGAACGTCACCCATGTCGGCGCCAATGGTGATGGCCAGACCACGAAGGTCGCCAACCAGATCATCGTCGCGCTGACGATCGAGGCGGTCAGCGAGGCGCTGCTGTTCGCGTCCAAGGCTGGTGCTGATCCCGCGCTGGTGCGCAAGGCGCTGATGGGCGGCTTTGCCTCGTCGCGGATTCTCGAAGTGCATGGCGAGCGCATGGTGAAGCGCAATTTCGATCCGGGTTTCCGCATCGAGCTGCACCAGAAGGATCTCAATCTCGCGCTCGAAGGCGCGCGCGCGCTCGGCCTGTCGCTGCCGAGCACGGCGGTCGCGCAGCAATTATTCTCGTCCTGCACCGCGCATGGCGGCAAGGGCTGGGATCATTCGGCGATGGTGCGGGCGCTGGAACTGATGGCGGGCCACGAGATCGCCGCGGCCTGAACTGTTACGCGGTAACACTCTTTCGGATTTGGTGCGTCTTTCGCCACGTGGGAACCGGAACAATGCTCCGGCCCCGCGGTTGAAGGCGCATCAACAAACACTGGATCAACAAACACTGGAGAGTGTGGACATGAAGACCCGTCTTGCGATTTCGTTGGTTGCCGCGTCGCTCCTAGCGTCGAGTGCAGCCTTTGCCCAGTCGACGACCGAACAGGGCGCCAGGAACGGCGCACGCGCGGGCGGCGACGTCGGCGGTCCGGTCGGCGCGATGGTCGGCGGCACCGTGGGTGCAGCGGTCGGCGCTGGCCTCGAAATTCCGAATGCGATCCTCGGCGGCATCCCGCGCGATGATTCCGTCGTGGTTCAGGAGCGCGTCGTGGTCGGCGAGCCGCTGCCTCCGACCGTGGTGCTGCGCCCCGTGCCGAACTACACCGAGTATCGCTATGCGGTCGTGAACGATCGCCGCGTGATCGTCGAGCCGCGCACGCGCCGAGTCGTCAAGATCATCGACTGATCGGCGCATCGGCGACTGGAATATCGGGCCCCGCGGAGTGACGCTTCGCGGGGCTCTGTCGTCAGTGAGGAAAGCTCAAAGCGGCTCGCGGACACCGAGGCCGTGCATGAAGCGCTCGCGGATCTGCACGGGATCCCTGCGGGTGGTGCCGACGCCGGGCTTGTCGTCGATGCGCAGCGCGATCAGGCTGGGCTCGTCAGCCGACATGGCTTCGTCAACCAGCCGTTCGAAATCCGCCTCGTCCGCAGCCCAGGCGCTGTTGGTGAGCCCTGAGCCCAGGGCGATGGCGACGAGGTCAGCGACACCCGCGGCCGGCGTTGGTTGCGCGCCGGTGATCTGGTAGATGCCGTTGTCCATCACGATCATGATCAGGTTCTTTGGCTTCAGCGCGGCGATGGTCGCGAGCGCACCGAGCTGCATCAAGAGCGAGCCGTCGCCTTCCAGCGCAAAGACGCGACGGTCGGGCTGCGCCAGCGCCACGCCAAGGGCGATCGGGAAGGCGAGCCCCATGCTGCCGAGCATGTAAAAATTCTGCGGGCGGTGGCCGGCGGCCCAGAGGTCGAAATTGGTATTGCCGATGCCGCCGATCACCGCTTCCTCACGCTTGAGTTTTGCGATCAGGCGCTTCGTCACATCGAACCGGTTCATCACCTTGGTGTTGCGCGTATCCATGGCGGGGCTCACTTGTCGAAGGTCTTGCCGCCGGTGAGCAGCGGGTTGAGGATCAGCGCCACCGGCGCCTGCGTGGTGACGGCCTGCTTGATCGAGCGGTCGGCGACGAATTCGAGCTCGTCGAGCCGGGTGATGGTGTGGTGCTCCAGCGCCAGCGAATCCAGCACCGGGCGCATGGTGCGGCAGACCAGCGACTGGCCGTAATTGAACTCACCCAGCGTGCCGCGCTCGGAGACGAACATGATCAGCGGGATCTGGTAGGGGACCGCGAGCGAGGCGAGCGTGTTGGCGAGCGTTGCAAAGCCCGATGTCTGCATCAGCACCGCGCCGCGCCGCCCCCCCATCCAGGCGCCCGAGACGATGCCGACGGCCTCTTCCTCGCGGGCGGTGGCAAAGGTCGCGAAGAAGGAATCGGCGTGCAAATTCTTGATCAGCGGCGTCAGCACCCGGTCGGGCACGTAAGGGATGAGGCTGATCTCGTTCCGCTTCAGGGTTTGCAGGACGATGCTATGCCAGCTTCCGTCGCCGGACCCCGGCCCCGCCTGGGACGAGGTCTGCTGTTCCGCAATCGCCATCGCGTTCTCCCTTGTGCCGCGCAGGTTTCTTGGTCTTTGACCATTGTCTTGGTCGTCGCGGCGGTCTGCCGAAACTTGACGGAGCGGGCAGGATTGTCAACATGCCCGGGCCGGCACCGTGATCTGCGCCAGACGGCCTGCCAAGGCCGGCACCGCCATGTCATAAGCGGGATAATGAGAAAACGGAGGGACGCAGGAACGGGGCGCGTATTGCGCTGACGTTGCGGGTCTCCATGAGAGAGCCGGAAGGGTCCTGATGTCGGTCAACAGCAAGCGCGTCTTCTACGTCAAATACCTGGCCAACCCGATCTATATCGACATCCTGAAGGCGCGGCCTGACGTCCGGCTCGACCGCATCGAGAACGAGAGCCCCGAGGACTTTTACGCCCCGATCCTGAGTGCGGCCCATGTCTACCAGATTGGTGCCGCCCGCGACGAGCTGGCGCCGCATTTCCATGTCGACGCTTCGTTCTTGAAGCGAACGCCGAATCTGCTGCTGGTCTCCAGCAACGGCGCAGGCTTCGACCCCGTCGACGTCGAGGCCTGCACGGATGCGGGCGTGCTGGTCGTGAACCAATCCGGCGGCAATGCGCATTCGGTGGCCGAGCACGCGCTGGCGATGATGCTGACCCTGTCCAAGCGGATCATCCAGTCCGACCGTCGCTTGCGCCGTGAGCCCAATGTCAACCGCAACGAGCTCGTCGGCAACGAGGTCGAGCGCAAAACCGTCGGCATCATTGGGCTTGGCAATGTCGGTCGCCGAATCGCCGCGCTGTGCAAGGGCCTGCTCGGCATGAAGGTGCTGGCTTACGACCCGTATCTGTCTGCCGAAGTGATGGCCGAGCGGGGCGGCGAGAAGGTCGAGCTCGACGAGCTGCTGCGCCGCGCCGATTTTGTCTCGATCTCCTGTCCGCTCGACAAGCGCAGCCGCAACATGATCAGCGTTCGCGAGTTCGGCCTGATGCAGCCGCACGCCTATTTCATCACCACGGCGCGCGGCTTCATCCACGACGAGGATGCTCTGCTCCAGGCGTTGCGCGACAAGCGCATCGCGGGCGCCGGCCTTGACGTCTGGTCCAAGGAGCCACCGCCGCCGGAGCATCCGCTCCTGCAATTCGACAATGTGTTGGCGAGCCCGCACACCGCCGGCGTCACGATCGAGGCACGTCAGAACATGGGCCGCATCGCTGCCGAGCAGGTGCTGGGGACGCTCGACGGCAAGTGTCCGCCGCGCATCATCAATCCCGAGGTCTGGCCTGTCTATGCCGAGCGCTTCAAGCGGGCCTTTGGCGTGACGCCAGGGTAGGGCGCGCCAGTCATTGGTTACCACGATCAAAATACAAAGCCGCGCATCTTATCGATGGCGTGAATGAACGCGTATGACTTGTCCTGTAAATCAGGTTCCATGAGCATACTTTCGATTGCGACATCCGGACTTTCTGCTGCGAGCTTGCGCGTGAACGTGGCCGCGAGCAACATCGCCAATGTCAGCACGACCGGCCCGCTACCCGCGTCAGGCGGATCGGGCACATCGGCCGTTATAGGCAGTTCGAGCACGAGTTCGACTTATCCCGCGGCTTATGTGCCGTTGCGAGTCGATCAGGTCGACCAGTCGAGCGGCTCGACGCCAGGCGGTACGATCGCGACGGTGTCGACCGTTTCGCCGAGCTATACCGCACAATCCGACCCGAGCGCCCCCTTCGCAAACCAGGACGGCCTGGTCGCCGCGCCGAATGTCGATCTCGCCAGCGAGTTCGTTCAACTGGCGGCAGCAAAGTACAGCTTCATTGCCAACGCGAAGGTGATTCAGGTCTATTCCGAAACGACAGAATCGCTGCTCGACATCAAGGCGTGATGGCTGACGGATCGAACTAACGCCGGCTTGATCTCAGTCAAAATCTGTCTCCCGAAACCTGGTAAATGGGATTAGATTGCGGCCGGGGCAGCAGGGAGGTCCCATGTCAACTTATGTCGTCAGGTTCATGAAGGACGTGCTCGGCCAGTACGGGCGGCAGATCGAGGTCTGTCAGGGTGCGCTCGAGATCGACGCCGCCGACGAGGACGAGGCCAGGGAGCGGGCGAAGGCGAGGTTTTGCAAGGACCAGGCGTTGCATCACTGGTCGCTGCATGCCGACCGTATTCAGGTCAGACCGGCTGACATTCCTTCGTAAGGTTTTAACGTCCCGGTGCCGTGAGCGATGGCGGCGCGGTGACGCCGGCGCCGAGCGAACGTTGCACCATTGCGGTGTCCGACCAGTGGCCGTGGCGATAGGCTACGCCGCAGAGCAGGCCCACGCGCGAAAATCCAAACTTCTCGTGCAGCGCCAGCGATGGCGCGTTGTCGGCATCGATATAGCCGATCATCTGGCGGAAGCCGGCCGCCGCGCACGCGTCGATCAGCTCCTGGAGCAGCAGCCGTCCGACGCCGCGGCCGAGATGCTCGTGGTGGACATAGATCGAGTGCTTGGCCGTGTAGCGATAGGCCGGGCGCTTGCGAAACAGCACCGCATAGGCATAGCCGACGACCTCGCCGCGATAGGTTGCGACTAGATGCGGCAGGCGGGTCTGCTTCAAATTCTTGCGCCGGTCGCGTAGATCGTCGGGCTCGGGCGCGCCGGTTCCCTCGACATCGCGCGACACGCCATTGCGGACGTGGTGGCGATAGATCGCCAGCATCGCCTCGATATCGCTCTCGCGTGACGGCCGGATCAGAACCGGCTCGTCATCGGTGCGGGCAATCGCCGTCTCGTTCATCGGCACCTACTCGGCAACCACGTAAGTATAGAGCCCGATGCGGCCGCGCGCATCGACCTCCTTGTAGACGCCCTGGATTTCCACATCGAAGCCTGGAAACGTATTGAAGCAGGTCTCGAACATCTTGAGATAATCCACCATGGGCTTGGCCCGCTCCGTCAGCCGCTCACCGGGGACGATGGTGGCGATGCCGGGCGGATAGACCACGAAGGGTGTGGTGGCGATACGGCCGGCGATCGCCTCGATCGGCAGATAGTCGACGTCGTTCTTGAACAGGAAGCGCGCGGCATCGCGCGGCGACATGGCGATCTCAGGCATGTGCTCTGGCATGAACTGCCGCGCCTGAAGCGCGCTGACATCGGCGGCGCGGAAGAAGCGGTGCATCTCGCCGCAGAGATCGCGCAACCGCACGCCGGCGTAGCGCGCCTGCCGCCGCTGGTAGAATTCCGGGATCGCGTCGGCGAGCAGCGCATTGTCGTCGTGCAGTCGCTTGAAGGCGACGAGGCCCGAGATCAGCGTGCCGGCCTTGCTCGCCTCGACGCCCGGCGTCAGCAGGAAGAGCAGGGAGTTGAGGTCGTTCTTTTCAGGGACGATACGGTTTTCGCGCAGATACTGCGCGACGACCGGGGCAGGGATCCCGTGCTCGGCATAGGCGCCGGTGGCGCGGTCGAAGCCGGGTGTGAGCAGCGTCAGCTTGTTCGGATCGGTCATGGCAAAGCCCTCGGCCATGCCGGCGAAGCCGTGCCAGTTGCTGTCGGGGCCGAGCTGCCAGAGCGCGGGATTGGTGGCGAGCTCATCGGTCGACAGCGTCTCCCAGGCAACGTTATGCGCGGTGCCGGGGCGGCTTACGTCGGGGATGGCGACGCGATCCGGAACGAACGGCTCGAAGAACCAGCGTCGGTCCGTGTTCTGTTCCTTCTCCTCGAACTCCCGGCGCATCGCGCGGATCTTTTTGCGCAGCTCGATGCCCAACCGAATTGTGTCGTCCCACAGCACTTCGCCGGAGCGGCCCTTCATCATCTGTGCACCGACGTCGAGCGAAGCAAACAGCGGATAGAACGGCGAGGTCGAGGCGTGCTGCATGAAGCTCTCGTTGAAGCGGCGGTGCTCGACGCGCCGCTTCTGGCCGCGGATGTGACGATCCTTAATGTGGATTTGGGATGCCTGCGAAAAGCTCGCGAGCTGCTTGTGGGTCGACTGCGTCGCGATGATGCCCGGCGCTTCCGGGGGAAGGTTAGCGAGACCCATGGCGAAACGGCCGGCATAGAGCGGGTGGAATTTCATGAAGCCGGCCCAGGCCTCGTCGAACAGGATGTATTCGCAGAGATGGCCGATGCGCTTCAGGATCATTTCGGCGTTGTGGATCGTGCCGTCATAGGTGCATTGCTCGACCACGGCGACACGGAACGGCCGCTCCTTGCGCCAGGCGTCCTTTTCCGTGACCAGGGGATGGTTGCGGATCGCCTCGCGCAGGGCCTTCTCGTCCAGCACGTCCCAGCGCATCGGGCCGATCAGGCCCCAGGCATTGCGGATCGTCGGGACATAGACCGGGATGCCGCCATTGATCATCAGCGCGCCGTGATGGGCGGCCTTGTGGTTGTTGCGGTCGAACAGCACGAGGTCGCCGTCGGTGACGAGCGCGCCGAGCGCGACCTTGTTCGAGGTCGAGGTGCCGTTGAGCACGAAATAGGTCTTTTCCGCGCCGAAGATCGCTGCCGCCTCCTTCTGCGCCTTCAGCGCCGGCCCCTCATGGGTGAGGAGGTCGCCGAGGTCGAGCACGGAATTGTCGAGGTCGTCGCGGAACACGGACTCGCCGAGATGCTCGACGAAGACCCGGCCGATCGGGCTGCGGTTGTAGAACACGCCGCCATTGTGGCCCGGGCAGGTCCAGAGCTGGTTGCCTTCCTCGGCGTAATCGACCAGCGCTCCGAAGAACGGCGTCTTCAGCGTCTCGGCATATTGCTTGAGCCGGCTGATCAAATTCTTGGCGATGAAGGTCGGCGTCTCCTCGGAGAGGAAGACGTAGCCGTCGATGAAGTCGAGGACCTCGACCGGAAGGTCCTCGAATCGCTTGCGCCGGATCAGCAGGATGATCGGGAAGTCGAGGCCGCGGCGACGCATCAGATTGATCAGTGCGGAGGTCTTGCCCTCAAGCCCCTTCTTACCCCAGTCCACCACCATGCAACCGATCGCCGCATCGGTCTGCACCGCGATTTCGGCGTCCTCCAGCTTGCGGGCCCGGACCACCTCGAAGCCCGAGCGCTGGATCTCCTCGATGATCTGGCTGAAGCGGATGCCCTCGAGGTCATCGGCGTCGAATACTGGTGCGGCGAACAGGAAGTTGAAGCGCTTGAAATAGTCCATGGCATGTCCCGAATGTGCAGAGACGGACAGGTCTCTGCACATTCGATGACAGTTCTATGACGGCATTCGGGTCTGAAGGAGCGCTCAGCTCGCGGTGGCGATGATCATGCGCTTTCGCCCGAAATTTGCCACCGCCGTCTCCGGAACACCGAAATTATTGGCAAGCAGATGCCGGGGCGCCTTCGCCAGCCAATCGGTCAGGCTGCTTTCGCGATATGCGCCGCTGTCGAGTACGCCAACCATCTCGGCGTCCTCTTTGCCGATATTCTCGATCGAGTGGCCGCAATTGCGCGGGATATAGGCGCAGTCCCCGGGCGAAAGCTCGGCGACGGCGACACGCTTGTCGAATGCGAACAGTGTCACGCGCGTGCGTCCCTTCAGCACGTAGTGCCACTCGTTGGCATCGGTATGCCAGTGTGGTTCGTGCATCGCGCCGGGCTTGAGCTTGAGGACCAGCCCGGTCATCCCGCTCGAGACCGGAAATTCCTTGGCGGAGGCCACGTAGAGTGCGCCGCCGGGCGTGCTTACCTTCGGCTTCTGCGACATCAGCGGGAAACGGTGCGTCCGATCGCGATCCAGCGGGCGGGCAATTTTGGCCTGCGGGCCGTCAAGTGCCAGCACCTCGCCCTGCATGATGTAGGTTTCGGCCTTCGGATTGGCGCTGAATATCTCCGCGGAGACGCCCAGCGCCTGCGATAGGGCCGGGGCGTCGTATCGGCTCATCCAGTCGCTGATCCCGAACGTGCCGTGCTCGGAGTAAAGTCCGTCATCGAAGGCGAGGACGGCGTGACAGGCCGAGGGCCCCAGCGTCTGGATGGCGTGGCTGTGGCCTGTCGGAAAATACCAGAGATCGCCGGGCCCCAGGTTGACGACCTCGAACTGGCCGTCGGGGTCGACCACCGTCACCTGGCAGTGGCCGTCGACGACGTAGGCCCACTCGGCCGAATTGTGCCAGTGCATCTCGCGGGCGCCGCCCGCGTTGATGTAGAGATGGGCGCCGGCGATGCCGGTCGCGAGCGGAAGGCCCCGGGCCGTGACCTCGCGCGCCCAGCCTCCTGATGTCGCCTTGATCGGCCCCTTGTCCAGCGACGCCGTGAACACAACGGGATCGCCGGATTTCCGCGGAATGGTCTTGAGGAATTCCGACGCCGGAGCGACGTCGTACCCGGCGGCATGCCCGTCGGGGGCTGCGAGCGCGGATTTGGCGGCGCCCAGGACGCCGGCACCGAATGCAATGGTTTGAATGAAGATACGGCGGTTGGATTTAAACATCGAAGACCCCGAAATCTGATGGTTGTATGAATGGAACCGCGACGCCGGCTACGTCGCGTCCTCTCCATGTGGGTCTGATGAACACCCCGTCGCGCCTCAACCATTCGGCTGAAATGGCGCCTCAATTATCATTGATGAGGAAATGAAAATGGCTGTGAGGTGGCGCGCTTGACAGCGCGGTCGACGCTGGTCAGCGCTTCGTCTCGCCGAACACCACGGTCGGCACCGCGCGGTTGACGACCTCGCGCAGTGCGAAGCTCGATTGCACCCGCGCCACGCGTGGCAGCCGTGACAGCTCGGTGCGATGGATGCGCTCGAAATCCTGGATGTCGCGGGCGAGCACGATCAGGATGTAGTCGTCGGTGCCCGACATCAGGAAGCAGCGCACGACGGAGGGGCACTTCACCACCTCCGCCTCGAACGCCTTCAGCGCCTCGTCGCTCTGGCTCTCCAGCGCAATCCGCACCAGCACTGTGGTGGTGAGGCCGAACTGCGCCAGATCGAGCGCGGCCTGGTAGGCCTGGATGTAGCCGTCATCCTCGAGCGTCTTCTGCCGCCGCGCCAGCGCGGTGCTGGAGAGGCCGACCTTGTTGGCGAGCTCGGTGTGGCTGGCGCGCGCATTGGTCGTCAGTTCCGCGAGAATGGCGAGATCTTTCCGGTCGAGGGCCAAGGTTTTGATTCCAGCGTCAAAGGACATTTCCGCGACCGAAACCGGCGCGGGAGGGCCGAAGCTAGCGGATATTTGCACGAAACCAAACCGCCCTCGTCGCTACGATCACAGGGTGAATCAAAAGGAGCCTAGGATGCGTGTCGGTGTGCCCAAGGAGATCAAGGTCCAGGAATATCGCGTCGGGCTTACCCCGGGCGCCGTTCGCGAATATGTCGCGGCTGGGCATCAGGTCACGGTCGAGGCCGGCGCCGGCAGCGGCATCGGCGCGTCCGACGAGGTGTACGAGCGGGCAGGTGCCTCCATTGCCGCGAGCGCGCGCGACATCTTCGCCAAGTCCGACATGATCGTGAAGGTGAAGGAGCCGCAGAAAAGCGAATGGGCCCAGCTTCGTGAAAGCCAGATCCTCTTTACTTACCTCCATCTCGCGCCGGATCCCGAACAGGCCAAGGGCCTGCTCGCGTCCGGTTGCACTGCGATCGCCTATGAAACCGTCACCGACGCGGCTGGTCACCTCCCCCTGCTTGCGCCGATGAGCGAAGTCGCCGGCCGCCTCGCCATCGAGGCCGCCGGCGCCGCGCTCAAGCGTTCGGCCGGTGGTCGCGGGTTGCTGCTGGGCGGCGTCCCCGGCGTGCAGCCGGCGCGCGTCGTTGTTCTCGGCGGCGGCGTGGTGGGCACGCAGGCCGCGCGGATGGCCGCAGGCCTTGGTGCCGAGGTCACGGTAATCGATCGATCGATTCCTCGTCTTCGCGAGCTGGATGATGTCTTTCTCGGGCGGGTGCGCACCCGTTTCTCGACCATCGAGGCGGTCGAGGAGGAGGTGTTTTCCGCCGATGTCGTGATCGGCGCGGTGCTGGTGCCCGGCGCCAGCGCGCCAAAACTCGTCACGCGCGCGATGCTGAAATCGATGCGACCGGGTGCCGTGCTGGTCGATGTCGCGATCGACCAGGGCGGCTGCTTTGAGACCTCGCATGCGACGACGCATGCGGAGCCGACCTACGAGGTCGACGGCGTCGTGCATTATTGCGTGGCCAACATGCCGGGCGCGGTGCCGGTGACGTCGAGCCAGGCGCTGAACAATGCGACGCTGCCATTTGGTCTGATGCTCGCGAACAAGGGTTTTGCCGCGGTGCTGGAGAACCAGCATCTGCGCAACGGGCTGAACGTTCATCGCGGCCGCATCACCAACAAGGCGGTGGCGGAGAGCCTCGGGATGGAGTTTGCGCCGGTGGGGAGCGGGCTGGCGGCGTAGGGTCGCGAGACCTACGCCTTCGTCAGCCTGTACTGCCCCAGGTCCGGATCGTGGGTCATGCGCCAATAGTCCACGAACCGCCAGGGCATCGCCGAAAACACGCGGCCGCTCGAGTTGCGGTAGTAGGTGCTCATTCCGGGATGAGTCCAGATCATCGCCTCGTGTTCGGCGTCGACCTTGCGGACATAGTCGTCGAGCACGTCCGGCCGAACGTCGATGGCGGCGACGTTGTGCTCGATCATGTCGACGAGGCAGGCGGAGATGTAGCGGCTCTGGCATTCGGACTGGAAGATGACGCTGCCGCCATGGGCAGGGCCCGAATTCGGCCCGAGCATGCAGAAGAAATTTGGAAAGTCGGGCACGGTGAGGCCGAGGAACGCGGTCGGATTGTCGTTGGCCCAGGCCTCGCGCAAGGCCTTGCCGTCGCGGCCGCTGATGTTGAGGCGCGCAGCCATCTCCGTGACCTTGAAGCCGGTGGCGATGACGATGATGTCGGCGGGACGGCGGTCCCCGTCGGCGGTGATGATGCCGCTTTCATCAAAATGGTCGATCGCGTCGGTGACGAGCTCGACATTGTCGCGCCTCAAGGTCTTGAACCAATTGTTGTCGAGCAGGATGCGCTTGCCATAGGGCGGATAGGTCGGCACGCATTTTTCGACCAGGTCGGGCCGGTCCTTCAGTTCGGTCAGGATGAAGTCGGTCAGCTCCCGGCGATGCCGGTCGTTGCCCTTGTTGACGGCGCGCTCGGGATGCGGCCAGGCCGGGTCCTTGCGCAGGAAGGGCAGCAAGCCGTCGCCATAGCGCCAGAACATGTTGAAGCGGTACCACTGCACATAGAACGGCAGATGTGCGAGCAGCCAGCGCGCGCCCTCGCTGATCGGGTCGGCATAGCCCTTCACCGGCCGCGCCCATTGCGCGCTGCGCTGATAGACCGTGACCGAGGCGACGCGGCCGGCGATCGCTGGCACCAGCTGCATCGACGTCGCGCCGGTGCCGATCACCGCGACATGCCTGCCGTCGAGCTTGATGTCGTCCGACCACAGCGCCGAGTGCAGGATCGTGCCTTTGAAGTTTTCTTCGCCCTTGAAGTGCGCGCGCGAGGGATCGTTGAGCTGGCCGATGGCTGAGACAAGTGCGGTAGATTCGACAGTCTCTTCACCGCTCGGCGTCTTCAGCGTGGAGATCCAGCGTCGCTTGCAGTCGTCCCAGCGCGACGCCGTCAGCTCGGTGTTGACGCGCAGATGCTTGCGGATGCCGTATTCGTCGGCGACCTTCAGGAGATAGCCGAGCAGTTCTTCGCGCTGGCAGAAATAGCGCGTCCATGCGTTGCCCGAGCCGAACGAGTAGGAATAGGAGTGGTTCGGCGTGTCGACGCCGCAGCCGGGATAGCGGTTGATCCACCAGGTGCCGCCGAGCTCGGCGTTCTTCTCGACGATGGTGTAGGGGATGCCCAGATGGCCGAGCGCAACACCGAGCGCGATGGCGCAGACGCCGGCGCCGACGATCAGCATATGCTGTTCGGCGAGCTTCTCGTCCGAAGGCCGCGCCGTCCAGCGCGCCTCGCGCGACACAAAGCCCATCTCCTCGCGCATCAGCGGCGCGTATTCCGGCGCGACGGTCTCGCCGAGGCACGCGCGCATCATCTTCAGGAGAAGCTCTTCGCCGGGATCAGTGATGACGGGCTTCGGGGTGCCGTCGGAGAACAGCTTGACGACAGCGGCGCGGATTTCGTCCTGGATCTGGCGGGGCACGCCAGCCTCGGGATCGGGAATGAGACGAATGTCGCGCTTGGGCAAATATGGCGGCTCGAGCCAGCGCTCGTCGCCGGTCATGTGCACCAGCACCATCAGCAGGCAGCGGATGTCCGCTTCGGCAATCGCAGAGGCGAGGTCGAGCGGCTGGCGGGGAGATGCGATGTTCATCGTCTTCTTCTGATCTCCGGCGATCCGATGAGTCCGATCCTGGAGGGGCGAACGAAGGAACTGCGGGCAGGGCACGGTAGTCGACCAGCGCTGGGGCGTCTACGCGGCGCGGCACCGGCCCGCTCCCGTCCCAAACAGGGCGGAAGAAGAAAACTATTGTCTTGTGACCGTCCCGCGGAAGGAGTTTCCCCTCCGGGGGGTAAAAACGCCAATCGCTTCCATTGCCGTTTGGGGCCGAAACGACGACATTCTGTTCAGAATTTGATGGATCGGCATAGCCATGGAACGCACTGGATTTGAGCCCTTCGGCGAGCAGATGGTGTCCGCAACGGACACCCAGCCGCAGTCGCGCGCCGCAAAGCTGGTGTTGCGGGCCGGCACGGGCCTGTTCTGGTCGCTGGTCGCCGCCATCGTGGTGGCGCGCGCGGCTTTCTTCGAGCCCGGCGTCTACGACAGCTTCAGCCACGTGGCTTCGCTCGCCAAGAATCTGCTGTTCTGAGCCGGATTAATCCGGGCTGAGGATAGAACTTCCCTTGGCCCTGATATGCCGAAAACTTATTCCCCAACCCGACCATCGTGCGTATAAATCTTTCTCCTCTGGGAGAGATTTGTGTCGCAGAATCAAGCATCCAGCCCGGCCGATTCCAAGCCGACCTCCGCCGTAAGCCGCATCGTCGCGCTGATTCCCGGCATTCTCCTCTGCATCGCCGTCGCCGGTGTCTCGGCCCTGCTCGAACGGGCCGAACTGGGCGTTTTCGAGCATCCCTATGTCGAAGCGCTGGTGATGGCGATCCTGCTTGGGATGGCCGTGCGCAGCTTCTGGAAGCCGGCCTCGCGCTGGCAGGCCGGCATTGCCTTCAGCGCCAAGCAGCTGCTCGAAGTCGCCGTCATGCTGCTCGGCGCTTCCATCAGCTTTGCCGCCATCGCGGCCTCGGGCATCGCGCTTTTGGCGTCGATCGCCGCCGTCGTCGTGGTGACCCTTTGCGTCTCCTTCGGTCTTAGCCGTTTGCTTGGCCTGTCGACGCGGCTCTCGATCCTGATTGCCTGCGGCAATTCGATCTGCGGCAATTCTGCCATCGCGGCGGTGGCGCCCATCATCGGCGCCAACAGCGACGAGATCGCATCCTCGATCTCCTTCACCGCCATCCTCGGCGTGATGATGGTGCTGGGCCTGCCGCTGCTGATCCCGCTGTTGCAGTTGACGGCCACGCAATACGGCATCCTCGCCGGCCTGACCGTCTATGCCGTACCGCAGGTGCTCGCGGCGACGGTGCCGGCAGGCCTGATCTCCACGCAGGTCGGTACACTGGTGAAGCTGATGCGCGTGCTGATGCTCGGCCCCGTGGTCGTCGGCCTCTCGCTGGTCGCCTCGCGCTGGCAGACCGGCGGCAAGAAGACCAATGTCGGCTTCTTCCGCCTGGTTCCGTGGTTCATCCTCGGCTTCCTTGCGCTGGCGACCTTGCGCTCGCTGGAAATCGTTCCGGCCACCGTGGTCGGTCCGGTGACGAAGATCACGAGCTTCCTCACCGTCGTGTCGATGGCCGCTCTTGGCCTCGGTGTTGACGTGAAGGTGCTTGCCAATGTCGGGGGACGAGTGACGGCGGCGGTGACGCTGTCGTTGATGCTGCTGCTGGGGATCAGCATCGCGCTGGTGCATTGGTTTAAGTGACTAGGGCGAAACTGCCGTAGGGTGGGCAAAGGCGCGAAGGGCCGTGCCCACCATCTCGCCGCACAGACAGAAAAGGTGGGCACGCTTCGCTTTGCCCACCCTACGAAATCGCGCGTCTTGGCGACGCCTAAATCACATCCGCCAGCGAATGGCCGTGCAGCTCGATGTTGAGTCCCTGCATGCCCATGTCGCTGATCTCGCCGCCCATCGCTTTGAGGCTTTCCTCGCGGATCAGCGACATCAGCCCGCGGCGCAACGCCAGGAATTCCGACGACATCATCATCGATTGCTGCCGCGGCCGCTCCAGGGGAATCGGGATCTCTGCCTTGATTGAACCCGGACGCGCGGTCATGCAGTAGACGCGGTCGGACAGGAAGATCGCCTCGTCGATGTCATGGGTGACGAACAGCACCGAGATCTTCAGCCGCTGCCACATGTTGGTGAGGATCTGCTGCATGATGACCCGGGTCTGCGCGTCGAGCGCGCCGAACGGCTCGTCCAGCAATAGCACCTTCGGTCCCGTCGCGAGCGCGCGCACGATGCCGACGCGCTGCTTCATGCCGCCGGAGAGCTTTTCCGGATAATGCTTCTCGAAAGCTTCGAGGCCCGCGAGTCCGAGCAGTGTGCGCGCGGCGCGCTCGCGCTGGGAACGCGGCATGCCGCGCATCTTCAGGCCGAACTCGACATTCTCCCGCACCGTCTTCCAAGGGAAGAGCGAATATTGCTGGAACACCATGCCGCGCTCGGCACTGGGGCCGTTCACGCGCTCGCCATCGACGGTGACGATGCCCGTGGTCGGCTTGAGAAAGCCCGCGACCGCATTGAGCAGCGTCGACTTTCCGCAGCCGGAGGGACCGACGATGGAGACAAACTCGCCCGGCTTCACATGGATCTGCGTGTCCGTGACCGCCTGAACCGGTCCCTCGATGCTGTCGTAGCTGAGAGAGAAATTTCTGACCTCGATATTGCCTTTCCGTTCGCTCGTCAGAATCTCACTCATCTCGTCGACCTCCACGGCATCACCAGATGTCCCGCGCCCCTGATGAGGAGGCTCGATCCGAGGCCGAGCACGCCGATCGCGATCATGCCGAGTGCGATGTCGGGATACTGGACCAGCGAATAGGCCTCCCAGGTGAAATAGCCGATGCCGTACTGGCCCGAGATCATCTCGGCCGCGATCAACGACACCCAGGCGACGCCCATGCCGACGGTAAGGCCGGTGAAGATGTGCGGCAGCGATGCCGGAAAATACACCTCGCGGAAGATCGAGCGTTCGCCCGCACCGAGACATTGCGCGGCGCGCACCAGCACGGGATCGACCAAGGACATCCCGTGCAGCGTGTTGACCAGGATGGGGAAGAACGAGCCGAGGAAGGTGATGAAGACGATGCTCTGCTCGTTGGTCGGCCACAGCATGATCGCCATCGGCACCCAGGCGATCGCCGGGATCGGCCGCAGCACTTCGGCGACCGGGAAGATGATCTCATGCACCAGCTTGAAGCGTCCCATGATCAGGCCGAGCGGGACGCCGACGATCGCGGCAAGCGAGAAGCCGATGAAGATGCGCCGGCAGCTCAAGACGATGTGCAGCAGGAACTTGGGATCGTGGATCGCCTTGGTGAAGCTCGCATAGACAGCGAGCGGCGAGGGCACGTTGGTGAAGCGCACGAAGAACACGACGCGGTAGGTCGTGAGCAGGTGCCAGACCAGCAGGAAGGCGAGCAGCGAGATGATGCCGATCGCGGTCGCGCGCAGCCGGCCCTGGTTCAGCCGGTACCGGCGCAGCGCCAGTGTACCGAAGGAGGGCGGTGTTGCGGGTGGCGTGACGGCTGGCGTTGGGCCCGCCTCGGCAAGGGCTGCTGGCATGCTGCTGTCCTCGGACTGTCTGAGGATGGCGGGACTGCTCACGTTTTGCCTCCGCTGACCGCCGCCTTCACCGCGTCGTCGAAGCCGAGCACCTTGCCGCTGATCTTGGCGGCATAGGCCTCCGCGTCCTTCTTCAGCAGGAACGGGGCGACCTCGCCACTGCCGACCGCAAAGAAGGCCTGATCGGCGAATAGCTTGATGCCGCGGGTGGTGTCGAAGACGTAGGCGACGTTGATCTTCTTGCCCTTGGCCTTGAAGTCGGCATAGGCGCCGAGCGTGCAGGCGGCGGACGAGAACGGCAGGATGCCGGCATCATCGACCCAGACCTCGCCGGCCTTGCGCGGATCGGCGATCGGCTTCTTGCAGAATGTGTCTTCGCCGGAGATCTCGTAATTCTTGGTGCTGCCAAGCTGGGCGTCATAGTCGAGCTTCATCTCGGCATAGGCCTTGCGGATGTAGCTGTCGTCGACCCACTTCTTCGGGTCGAACTCCTTCATGCGGCCGAGATTTTGCAGCACCTTGACGTCGGCGGTGGCGGCATCGATCAGCGCCGGCTTGACCGTGGGGTCGGTGGTCATGTTGCCGCTGGGACCGAGGAAGATGTAGACGACTTCCTTGTTGATGCCGGTCCATTCCTGAATTTTCTCGGCGGCGAGCTTGGGATCGTCGCGCAGCCACTGGTTGGCCGCGATCAGCGCTTTGAAGTAGGCGACGACGACCTCGGGGTATTTCTCGGCGAAATCGGTGCGGACCACGATGCCGTGGAAGGTCGGCAGATTGGTTTCGACGCCGTCAAAGATCTTTCGCGCGAAGCCGCGGAACGGCAGGAGTTCGGCGAACGGAACGAAGTCGGCATGCGCGTCGATCTTTTTCTCTTGCAGATTGGTCGAACCGACCTCCGGGCTCTGGCTGACGAGCTGGAAGAAATCGGACGAATAGCCGCGGTCCTGCATCGCCTTCAGCACCATGCCGTGCGCGGCGGAGCCGAAGGGCACGCTGACGAGCTTGCCCTTGAGATCGGCGAGATCGTAGTAGGGCGAATCCTTGTGGACGACGACGCCGTTGCCGGAGCCGGACAGGCTGTAGGCTGCGATGCCGATCAGGTGGCTCTTGCTCTCCGGATTGCTGTCGAAGGTGAAGCCGTTCACGATCAGCGGATAGTCGCCCATCATGCCGATCTGCAGCTTGTTCGCCATCATTGCGTTGGTGACGGGCGGACCGGACGTAAAGTTCTGCCACTCCAGCTCGAACTTGATGTTGGAATATTTGCCGTCCTTGGGCAGGTATTTTTCGAGGAGATGAAGCTGGCGGATGACGACGCCGGCGGTCACCGTGTTGGTCGTGGTGTCCTGCGTTCCGATGCCGAGGGTGACGGTTTCCGCCGAAGCTGACTGCGCGAGGATTAGCGCCAGCGACGTCACCGACATCGCGATCGAGAGCGTGGGAAGATGGCGGACCATTCTCATCCTCATTCGGTTGGATGTGCTGTGGTTGCCATGATTGGGGGAGGGCACCGACAGGGCAAATCCGGAATGACCGCCGCAGTCGATTAGTTGCCGGGAAAAGCCGATTGCATACTCCTTGGGCAGTCCTGCACTATAAAGCCGCTTGCCTGTGCATCGGCGTTAGTCGGCGCCTTGACCGCGCATCTCTTCCAGCACGTCCGGCCGGCACACCACGATCTGCGAGCGCTTGGTGACGACGATTCCCTTCTCCTGCATGCGCTTCAGGCTGATCGTGACCCATTGCCGGGTGGCGCCGACCATGTGGGCGATGTCGGCGTGGGTGAAGGCAGCCGCGATCACGCGGCCGTCGGCATCCTCGACGCCGTAGAGCTCGACGAGATGCAGCAACAGATGCGCAAGGCGCTGCGTGATCGAGCGCGTTCCCAGCATCTGGGCCAGCGCCGAATAGCATTTGCCCTTGAACGTGAGGCCTTCAATCAGACCGATCGCGAGGTTCGGGATCTCTACGGCCAGTGACCGCAGCTCCTTTCCGGGCAGGTGCACCACGCTGCAATTGCTGGATGCGACGCCGGACCATTGATGCACCGTGCCTTCGAACACTTCGGGCCCGCCGACGAAGTTGCCGACATGCCAATAGGCGAGCGTGATCTCCCGCCCGAGCGGCGAGGTGTAGAACACGCGGATACGGCCGCTCTCGATCAGCCAGATGCCGTCATGCTTGCCGCCCTGGCTGAACAGGGTCTGGCCACGGTTGAGCACTTTTCGCCGGCCCTGCTTCAGCACCAGCTCCCGTTCGCGCTGGGTGAGCTTGTCCATCAGCGGCGGTGGCCCGCCGATCCATTGCTGGTTCTCGGTCAGCAGCAGCGAGGAGCTGCCCGCAGGCCGGACTGCCGGGGGAACAGTCCCGCGAACCGCATTCGCCGCCTGCAACATCGTCTGCCTCCGGAACGTTCAAATCGTTCTAAAGAGGAGCAATGTCCGTGCCAGCTTTACTCCACTGTCGTCGCCCGGCTCGACCGGGCGACCCAGTATTCCAGAGACGTCAATGGGATACGGAGAGGCCGCGGCGTACTGGATTCCCCGCTTTTGCGGGGAATGGCAGCGGAGCAAGGGGAGCTTTAGCGCCCCGCCAGGCTCAGCAAATACGGCTTCGGGTAAATCCCGCGATTGTGTCCGTCCGAGAACGAGATGTTCAGCCCGTATCCGAGGTCGCCGATCTCGGTGATGGCGATGCCCGGAAAGCGCTCAGGAAAGCGGTCATCGAAGCGGGCGCGGGTGCAGTGGGCGCATTTGCAGCAGAGGCGGAGTTTTTCGGCGGGAACGCTGAGGGCGTCGCCTTCGGTCGTGCGGATGAGGAGCGTCGCGAGATCGGCGCTTACTTCGTAGTCGGCCACGGTCGGTGCCACCAGGGTCATGGTCATGACGAACCTCCACTTCCTCATTACGTCGGCGCCGGCGCGCACGGATAGCAACTAATTGCCGGCGAAATGTGAAACTAATCGACCGGGAATTTCACTTCCGCGTTGCCGGAGTCCCGTCTCTCCGAAACCTTGCGCGTCATCGAGGGCCAAGGAGAGGCAATGAGCGCATTTCAGAAGGAAACGGTTTTGTCGGTCAGGCACTGGACCGACTCCTTGTTCAGCTTCACCGCAACGCGCGATCCCGGCTTCCGCTTCCAGAATGGCCAGTTCGCGATGATCGGCCTTGAGGTGAACGGCAAGCCGTTGATGCGGGCCTACAGCATGGCGAGCGCCAATCACGAGGAAGCGCTCGAATTCTTCTCGATCAAGGTGCAGGACGGCCCGCTGACCTCGCGCCTGCAGAAGATCAGGGAAGGCGACATCATCCTGGTCGGTCGCAAGGCGACGGGCACACTGATCACCGGCAACCTCATTCCGGGCAAGCGCCTGCTGCTGCTCTCGACCGGCACGGGCCTCGCGCCGTTCGCGAGCCTGATCAAGGATCCCGACGTCTACGAGAATTACGAGACCATCGTGCTCGCCCATGGCTGTCGCCAGGTCTCCGAGCTCGCCTACGGCGAGCACCTCGTCGACGGTCTGCGCAACCACGAGTTCTTCGGACCTCTGATCCGCGACAAGCTGGTCTACTACCCGACCGTGACCCGCGAGCCGTTCAAAAATCGTGGCCGTATCACCGATCTGATCGCCTCCAACCAGCTCTTCGACGACATTGACCAGTCCGGCCTCGATATCGAGACCGACCGCATCATGCTGTGCGGCAGCCCGGCGATGCTCGAGGAACTGCCTGCGATGTTCTCCGCGCGCGGCTTTGTCGAAGGCAATCACAGCCAGCCCGGCCATTTCGTGATCGAAAAGGCTTTTGTCGAGCGCTGAGAGCAAATCGGTTCCCCGCGACAACTAATTGCTATCGCCGGGACGCCCCCTGAACAAATCTGATGCAAAGGCGCCGGATCGGCGAACCAGGAGCAAGCGATGGCACTAGATCAGATCGTCGACGGACTTTCGGAGGTTTCCTGCGATGTGCTCGTGATCGGCGGCGGAACGGCCGGCCCGATGGCGGCGCTGAAGGCGAAGCTGAAGAACCCGAAGGCCAATGTCGTCCTGCTCGAAAAGGCCAATGTCAAGCGCTCCGGCGCGATCTCGATGGGCATGGACGGCCTGAACAACGCCGTCATCCCCGGCTATGCGACGCCGGAGCAGTACACCAAGGAAATCACCATCGCCAACGACGGCATCGTCGATCAGAAGGCGGTCTATAAATACGCCCAGAACTGCTACAAGATCATCGAAGAGCTGGACAGCTTCGGCATCCGTTTCCTGAAGAACGAGAACGGCGATTACGCCGTCAAGAAGGTGCACCACATCGGCACTTACGTGCTGCCGATGCCGAATGGCGAGACCGTGAAGAAGGCGCTGTACCGCCAGCTCCGCCGCGCCCGCATCCTGATCTCCAACCGCTACATGGCGACGCGGCTGCTCAAATCGTCTGATGGCCGCATCGCCGGCGCGATCAGCGTCAATACCCGCACTGCCGAGATCCTCGTCATCAAGGCCAAGGCCGTGATCCTGTGCATGGGCGCCGCCGGCCGACTGGGTCTGCCGACCTCCGGCTACATGTTCGGCACCTACGAGAATGCCGCCAATTCCGGCGACGGCTATGCGATGGCCTACCACGCCGGCGCCGCGCTCGCGAACCTCGAATGCTACCAGATCAATCCGCTGATCAAGGACTATAACGGCCCGGCCTGTGCCTATGTCGCCGGTCCCTTCGGCGCATTCACCGCCAACAACGAGGGATCGCGCTTCATCGAATGCGACTACTGGTCCGGCCAGATGATGCTGGAATTCTACAACGAGCTGTTGTCCGGCAAAGGCCCGGTGTTCCTCCAGCTCAAGCATCTTCATCCGAACACCATCGAGGAGATCGAATCGACGCTGCACAAGGTGGAGCGGCCGACGCGCGGCCTGTTCCAGCAGGGGCGCGGGGTCGACTACCGCAACGACTCGATCGAGATGCACATTTCGGAGATCGGCTTCTGCTCCGGCCACAGCGCCTCCGGCGTGTTCGTCGACGACAATGCGCGCACCACCGTGCCCGGCCTCTATGCCGCCGGCGACATGGCGAGCGTGCCGCACAATTACATGCTCGGCGCTTTCACCAATGGCTCGGTCGCCGGCATTGACGCGATGGAGTTCGCCGACAGCCATGACTTCGCCGAATTCGATGCGGCCGATGTCGCGAAGGAGCGCGACCGCGTGCTGGCGCCGACCAGGCGCGAGGACGGCATTCCGCCCAACCAGGTCGAGTACAAGACCCGTCGCCTGGTGAATGATTATCTCCAGCCGCCGAAGGTCACGCGCAAATATGAGCTCGGCATGCGCCGCCTCGCCGAGACGCGCCAGGACATGCAGGAGCACATGATTGCCCGCAACGCGCACGAGCTGCTTCGCGCGCTGGAAGTGCAGTCGATCATGGACTGCGCCGACATGGCCGTGCACGCCTCGCTCTACCGCGAGGAGAGCCGCTGGGGCCTCTACCACTGGCGCACGGATTTCCCGGAGAAGGACAACGAGAACTGGTTCTGCCACACTCTGCTGTCGAAGCAGAACGGCAAGATGACCAGCGAGAAGCGCGCAGTGGAGCCCTACGTCGTGCCGATCGCGGACGACGAGAAGGACCTCTACGACAAGCAGCGCATCCGCGCCACCGCCTGATCCACCGCACCATAGCAACAGGAGACATCAAATGCCTCTCGCATCCTATCAGACATCGGTTCCGGTGGTCGTCGACGACGCCAAATGCATTGCCGACAAGGGCTGCACCGTCTGTGTCGACGTCTGCCCGCTCGACGTGCTGCGCATCAGCGACATGACGGGCAAGGCCTACATGGCCTATGACGAGTGCTGGTATTGCATGCCCTGCGAGGCCGATTGCCCGACCGGCGCCGTTACCGTCAACATTCCCTATCTGTTGAGGTGAGCATGTCGAGCCCGTTCGAATCCTATGACGATCTCGAAGACGCCGACGAGCGGCTCCAGGCCGCCGATCCCGCCGAACGCCGCGTCGCCATCATCGCGCTCGGCCATTCCGGCGATCCCGCAGCCGTCGGCCATCTCGCCAACATGGTGGCCGATCCGGATGCCGGCGTGCGCCAGCAGGCCGCGATGGCGCTTGGCGAGTTCGACGGGCCGGAAGCGGCAGGCGCGCTGGTGAAGCTGCTGGTCGACCCGGAACGGATCGTGGCATCGGCCGCGGCCGACAGCATGGCCGAGTTCAAGGATCTGGCTTGTGCAGAGATCATCCTGCCATTGGTCAAGCACGCCCACGCCTTCGTCCGCATGGGCGCGCTGCGTGCGCTGAAGGAGCTGCGCTGCAAGGATACGTTGAAACCCGCGCTGGAAGCGCTGCAGGATTCGGATGCCGCCGTGCGCGTGCAGGCGATCGGCGTGATCGGCTTCCTCAAGCTGGAAGAATCCATTCCCGCGCTGACCGCATTGATCAACGACCCCGACCCGCATGTGCGCCGCGCCGCCGTGAGCGCGCTGGCGTTCTCGCAGCTGAAGCCCGCGGCGGAGACGATCACGCGTGCGCTGAAAGACACCGACTGGATGGTCCGCGAGATGGCGGCCGAGACGCTCGGTCTCAACGTCAATGGTTCGATCGCCGCCGACCAGCTCGTCGGCGCGCTCACTGATGAGTTCTGGCAGGTGCGGCTGAAGGCGACCCGCAGCCTTGGCAAGATGAAGATCGAGCGCGCGGTGCGGCCGATCGGCAATTGCATCAACCACGATCAGGCGAATTTGCGCAAGGAAGCGGCCGCCGCGCTCGGCGAGATCGCCCATCCCGACGGCGAGGCGTTCCTTGCTGTCATCGCCGACGATGCCGATCCCGATGTCCGCAAGAACGCGCGCTGGGCGCTCCAGCAGATCGCGGCGCGAAAGGCGCGGGCAGGGGCATAGCAGCGAGGCATCCTGCCGCTCTGGACTTCCCTCACCAGACGTTTATTGGTCTTCGCCAAGAAACAGCGAGGACGCGGCCATGACGAGTTTGACGGTTAAAGACCTTCTCCCCGCGGATGGAACGAAGGGGACGCTGGTCGGTCGTGTCTGGCTGCCGCAGGCGAACGGTCCGGCCGTGGTCGCCGTGCGCACCGACGGCGTCTTCGACGTCACCGCGAAATTCCCGACCGTCAGCGCGCTCTGCGAGGAAGACAATCCGGCCGATGCGCTCGCCGCGACCAAGGGCGAGCGCATCGGCGATCTCGAAGCCATCGTCGCCAACACCGCGCCGGATGGGCGCGACCCGAAAAAGCCCTGGCTGCTTGCGCCAGTCGATCTCCAAACCTTGAAGGCGGCCGGTGTCACCTTCGCCATCTCGATGCTGGAGCGCGTGATCGAGGAACGGGCCAAAGGCAATCCGGCCTCGGCCGAAGCGATCCGGAAAGAGGTGACGCGGCTGATCGGCGACGATCTGTCAAAGCTGAAGCCGGGCTCGGACCAGGCGATGCATCTGAAGCAGGTGCTGATCGACCAGAACGCTTGGAGCCAATATCTCGAAGTCGGCATTGGTCCCGATGCCGAAGTCTTCACCAAGGCGCCGACCCTGTCCTCGGTCGGCACCGGCATGGACGCCGGGCTGCATCCGAAGTCGACCTGGAACAACCCCGAGCCGGAGCTGGTGCTGTTCGTCTCCAGCCGCGGCAAGATCGTTGGCGGCGCGCTCGGCAATGACGTGAATCTGCGTGACTTCGAGGGCCGCTCGGCGCTGCTCTTGTCGAAAGCCAAGGACAACAACGCCTCGTGCGCGATCGGACCGCTGCTGCGCCTGCTCGACGACACCTTCACGCTCGACGATGCGCGCAAGCTCGAAATCAGCCTGAATGTGAAGGGCGCGGACGGTTTCGTGCTCGATGGCCATTCCTCGATCAGCATGATCAGCCGCGATCCGACCGATCTCGTCGCGCAGACCATCGGCAAGGTGCATCAATATCCTGATGGCTTCGTGCTGTTCCTCGGCACGATGTTCGCGCCGGTCAAGGATCGCGATGCGCCGGGGCAGGGCTTCACCCACAAGCGCGACGACATCGTCACGATCGCCGCCCCCCAGCTCGGCAAGCTCGTCAACCGCATGCGCACCAGCGACGAGTGCGAGCCGTGGACGTTCGGCATCGGCGCGCTGATGAAGAACCTGGCGCAGCGGAAGCTGATCTAGCGCTTCGTCTCGCCACAAGTCGATTTGGTCGACATACGCAGAGCTCTATTCACGTCGTCATTGCGCTCGCAACGACGGGGAGGAGTTTGCACGCCGCAGCACCCACAAGACCCATTCATCTCTGCGTTTCATCCGTGGAACAAAGTCGCGCTTGGCGCGCCATCTGCGCGACCAGTCGGTATCCCCGCATCATTCAGCCGAATAGTAAAATAATATGACTATACGGACGTAAACTTCCGTGAAATAGTGCCTCCCGCCGCCTCAAAGGCCGGCCTGAGGGTGCCATGTTACCGAACGGCGCCCCGGACAACATTTTGGGAGACACGCCTGATGACCTTCAAAGCCCTTTTTGCGGCCAGCGCCACGGCCGCGTTGTTGCTCGCGCTGCCGGCCAATGCGGCCGAGCTCACCGTCGGCTTCTCGCAGATCGGATCGGAATCCGGCTGGCGCGCGGCCGAGACGTCGGTCTCCAAGCAGGAGGCCACCAAGCGCAAGGTCAATCTCAAGATCGCCGATGCGCAGCAGAAGCAGGAGAACCAGATCAAGGCGATCCGCTCCTTCATCGCGCAGAATGTCGATGCGATCTTCCTCGCGCCCGTGGTCTCGACCGGCTGGGATTCGGTGCTGAAGGAAGCCAAGGAAGCCAAGATCCCGGTCGTGCTGCTCGACCGCGACATCGATCCGTCCGGCAAGGACCTTTATCTCACCGCCGTCACCTCCGACAGCGTGCATGAAGGCGCGGTCGCCGGCGAATGGCTGGCCAAGACCGTCGGCGACAAGGCCTGCAACGTCGTCGAATTGCAGGGCACGGTCGGCGCCAGCGTCGCCGCCAATCGCAAGAAGGGCTTTGACACCGCCATCGCCAAGCACGCCAATTTGAAGGTGGTGCGCAGCCAGACCGGCGACTTCACCCGCGCCAAGGGCAAGGAAGTCATGGAGAGCTTCATCAAGGCCGAAGGTGGTGGCAAAAACATCTGCGCGGTCTATGCCCACAACGACGACATGATGGTCGGCGCGATCCAGGCGATGAAGGAAGCCGGTCTCAAGCCGGGCAAGGACATCCTCACCGTCTCGATCGACGCGGTCCCCGATATCTTCAAGGCGATGGTGGCCAGCGAAGCTAACGCCACGGTGGAGCTGACGCCGAACATGGCGGGCCCGGCCTTCGATGCCGTTGCGGCGTTCAAGGAGAAGGGCACCGTTCCGCCGAAGTGGATCCAGACCGAATCCAGGCTGCTCACCGCCGCCGATGATCCGCAGAAGGAATACGACAGCAAGAAGGGCCTCGGTTACTGAGGCGGGCGCCTTGCCGGATCGCTCTTTGCGATCCGGCAACCCCCTTCGCATCCGCCGCACGAACGAATAGGCTGGGTGTCCGCAGCATAAGCGGGCGCCGGTGGGAGTGACGTCGTTATGGAGAATAGCCTTGATCCGGCTCCTTCCCTGTTGGAGGTGCGCGGGATCAGCAAGAGCTTCGGTGCGGTGCGCGCGTTGCAGGAGGTCGACTTCACGCTTCGGGCCGGCGAGATCCATGCGCTGCTCGGCGAGAACGGTGCCGGCAAGTCCACGCTGATCAAGGTCATCACCGGCGTGTTCCCGCGCGATGCCGGTGTCGTCCGTCTGGGCGGCGAAGAAGTCGCGCCGCGCTCGGCCAAGGCTGCACTGCAAGCCGGCATTGCCACCGTCTACCAGGAGGTCAACCTGCTGCCGAACCTGTCGGTGGCGCAGAACCTGTTTCTCGACCGCCAGCCGATGCGCTTCGGCATCGTGCGCGAAGGCGAAATGCGCCGCCGCGCCAAAGCGCTGCTCACTGAGTTCGGCCTCGATATCGATGTCGCGGCGCCACTCGGCAATTATTCGATAGCCATACAACACGTCACCGCGATCGCGCGCGCCGTCGATCTTTCCGCCCGCGTGCTGATCCTGGACGAGCCGACCGCGAGCCTCGACCGTCATGAGGTCGAGATCCTGTTCGGCATCATGCGCCAGTTGGCCAGGCGCGGCATCGGCATCGTCTTCGTCAGCCACTTTCTCGACCAGGTCTATGAGATCTCCGATCGCATCACTGTGCTGCGTAACGGCCGCCTGGTCGGCGAGCGCGAGACCGCCTCGCTGCCGTGGCTCGAACTGATCCGGATGATGCTCGGCCGCGAGCTGGCCGAGACCACCGGCGCGCGCGCGGCGGCGAACGACCGTCCGCCGCGCGAGATCTGCGCGAGTTTCGAGAATTACGGCAAGGCCGGCTATGTCGCTCCGTTCAATCTCGAGCTGCGCCATGGCGAGGTCGTCGGCCTCGCTGGCCTCCTCGGCTCCGGCCGCACCGAGACGGCGCGGCTGGTGTTCGGCGCCGAGCGCGCCGATGGCGGGCAGGCGAAGGTGGAGGGCGCGTCCGTGCGGCTGCAGTCGCCGCGCGATGGCGTGCGCCACGGCTTTGGCTATTGCCCGGAGGAGCGCAAGACCGACGGCATCGTCGCCGAACTCACCGTGCGCGAGAACATCGTGCTGGCGCTTCAGGCCAAGCGTGGGCTGCATCGGCCGCTGTCGCGTCGCGAGCAGGACGAGCTCGCGCGCCGTTACGTCAAGATGCTCGACATCCGCCCGCCCGATGCCGAACGGCCCGTCGGCCTGCTCTCCGGCGGCAATCAGCAAAAGGTTCTGCTGGCGCGCTGGCTCGCGACTGCGCCGCGACTGCTCGTGCTGGATGAACCCACGCGCGGTATCGATGTCGGCGCGCATGCCGAGATCATCCGCCTGATCCGCGAGCTCTGCGACGACGGCCTGGCGCTGCTCGTGATCTCCTCGGAGCTCGACGAGATCGTGACCTATTCCGACCGTGTGGTCGTGCTGCGCGATCGTGCCCATGTCGAGGAGCTCTCGGGGGAGGCCATCGACGTCACCAACATTCTCGCGGCCATCGCCGCCGACGGCGCAGCGATGCAAGAGGCCCGGGCATGACAGCGCTGTTGCCGCGCCGCGGCCTTGCCCAGATCTTGGCTTTGATCGTTATCCTCGCGGTCGACCGCGTGGTGTCGCCGCAATTCTTCGATCTGCGCCTCCAGGACGGCCGGCTGTTCGGCAGCCTGATCGACGTGCTCAACCGCGGTACACCGGTGGCGCTGCTCTCGCTCGGCATGGTGCTGGTGATCGCGACGCGCGGCATCGATCTCTCCGTCGGAGCGGTGATGGCGATCTGCGGCGCGATCGCAGCTAGCCTCGCCGACAGTCATAGCCTGCCGGTGGTGCTGGCGGCGGCGCTCGGTGCGGGGCTCGTCTGCGGATTGTGGAACGGCTTCCTCGTCGCCGTGCTTGGCATGCAGCCGATCGTGGCGACGCTGATCCTGATGGTTGCCGGTCGCGGCATCGCCCAGCTCATCACCGAAGGTCGCATCGTGACCTTCAGCTCGCCGGATCTGGTCTGGTTCGGCAACGGCGCCATTCTCGGCGTGCCGGTGCCGATCGCGATTGCGCTCGGCATGTTGATCCTGACCGGGGCGGTGGTACGCGGCTCGGCGCTCGGACTCCTGATCGAGGCGACCGGCGGCAATGCGCGGGCGAGCGAGCTCGCCGGCGTCGGCACGCGCGCGATGATTTTGGCGGTCTATGTCTGGTGCGGCGTCTGCGCCGCGCTCGCCGGCGTGATCGCCGCGGCCGACATCATGGGTGCGGATGCCAACAATGCCGGCCTTTGGCTCGAGCTCGACGCCATCCTCGCGGTGGTGATCGGCGGCACCTCGCTGTTCGGCGGCCGCTTCAGCCTTGTCCTGGCGGTGCTCGGCGCGCTGATCATCCAGACCATGAACACCGGCATTTTGCTGTCGGGCTATCCGCCGGAGTTCAACCTGCTGGTCAAGGCCGTGGTGGTGCTCGCGGTGCTCCTGCTACAATCGCCCAAACTGTCGGGCTTTGCCGGGATCATGGCGCGGCTGCGGAGGACGAAACCATGAAAGGCCTGCCGCCCGTCCTGATCACGGCCATCGTCCTCGTCGCAGGCTTCGCCCTCTGCGCGCTGCAGTTTCCCAACATCGCCTCGACCCGCGTGGTCGGAAATCTCCTCACCGACAATGCCTTCCTCGGCATCGTCGCGACTGGCATGACCTTCGTCATCATCTCCGGCGGCATCGATCTTTCGGTCGGCTCGGTGATCGGCTTCACCACCGTGTTCGTGGCGCTCGCGATCGAGCGCTGGGGCGTGCCGCCGCTGGTCGCTTTCGTCGCCATCCTCGCGCTTTCGGCGGCCTTTGGCGCCGCGATGGGCGCGGTCATTCACGTCTTCGACCTGCCGCCTTTCATCGTGACGCTCGCCGGCATGTTCCTGGCGCGCGGCGCGAGCTTCCTGCTCTCGACGGAATCGGTGCCGATCACCGCGCCGATCTATTCGACCGTGTCGGACTTCGCGCTGCGCATGCCCGGCGGCGGGCGGTTGACCGCAATTGCGATCATCATGCTCGCGATCGTGATCGTTGGCATACTGCTGCTGCGTCTCACCCGGTTCGGTGCCAATGTCTATGCACTTGGCGGGGGCCGGGCCACCGCGAGCCTGATGGGCGTCGCGGTCGGCAAGATGACGGTGAAGATCTACATGCTGTCGAGCCTGCTTGCGGGCATCGCCGGCATCGTGTTCTCCTTCTACACCAGCGCCGGTTATTCGCTCTCCGCCGTCGGCGTCGAGCTCGATAGCATCGCGGCCGTGGTGATCGGTGGCACGCTGCTCACGGGCGGGCAGGGCTCGGTGATCGGCACCTTCCTCGGCGTGCTGATCCAGGGCATGATCCAGACCTACATCAATTTCGACGGGACGCTGTCGAGCTGGTGGACCAAGATCGCGACCGGCGTCCTGCTGTTCGCCTTCATCGCCCTGCAGCAGGGACTGGTGGCGCTGGCGCGACGGCCGGTGACGAAGCGCGCGGGAGCCGTCTCATGACCTCGCGCATCGTCGTCATCCCGACACGGCGGGCCCACTCCAACCACGCGGAGGTCGCCCGCTCAATTGGCGTCGACATCATCGCTAGCCGCTATGCCGAAGGGGCGCGGTTGCCGGGTGACGCCGAGCTGATCGCGATGTTCGGCGTGTCGCGGCCGGTGCTGCGCGAGAGTGTGAAGACCCTGGTCGCCAAGGGGCTTTTGACCACCAAGGCGCGGGTCGGCACCGTCGTGCGCGAGCGCGCTGCCTGGAACATGTTCGACGCCGACGTGCTGGCCTGGCATCTCGATGCCGGCATCGACAAGCGTTTTCTCGACGATCTCGCCGAGATCCGCCTCGCGGTCGAGCCGCGGGCCGCGGCCCTGGCGGCGGCGCAGCGGTCCGAGGAGGATATCGCTGAGCTTCGCCGCAGCATGGAACGGATGCGGCTTGAGGCTTCCGATTCCGTCGGCTTTGCCGATGCCGATCTCGCTCTGCACGTTGCGGTGGCACGGGCATCGGGTAATCTGTTCATGCGCTCGATCGGGCATGTGATTGAGGCCGCTTTGCGCGCCTCGTTCCTGCTCAGTGCCCCGGTCGAGCCGGAGGACCGCGACACCGTGCTGCTCTGGCATCAGAAGATCGTCGATGCGATCACGTCCGGCGATGCCGTGGCGGCGTCGGAGGCGATGGTCTATGTCATTCACAACGGCATGCGCCGCCATGAGGGCACTGAGATCGAGACGGCCCCTGCCGGGTCGCTGCCGTCTGCGCAAAGTGGAGAATAAGCGTGACTGAACTTCGCATCGCCATCGTCGGCTTCGGCAAGATTGCGCGCGACCAGCATGTCGGCGCGATCGCCGCAGTGCCAGGCGCGATGCTCGCCGCCATTGCCAGCCGCAACGCGTCGCTGCCGGGCGTGCCGCATTTCGCGACCGTCGAGGAGCTGCTGGAGAAGGGACCGCAGATCGACGCGGTGTCGCTCTGCACGCCGCCGCAGGTGCGTCGTGCCCAGGCCGCCACGGCGCTCGCCGCCGGCAAGCATGTCATGCTGGAGAAGCCGCCCGGCATCGGCGTTGCCGAGCTCGATCCGTTGATCGCGATGGCGACGGAGGCAAAGCGCACCCTGTTTGCGACCTGGCATTCGCGCCATGCTCCCTCAGTTGAGCCTGCCCGCGAGTGGCTGGCTGCGCGCCGACTTAAATCGGTGCACATCAATTGGAAGGAAGACGTCCGCGTCTGGCATCCCGGCCAGGCTTGGATCTGGGAGCCGGGCGGGCTCGGCGTGTTCGATCCCGGCATCAACGCGCTGTCGATCCTGACCCGCATCCTGCCGAAGCCCGTGTTCGTCACCGCGGCCGAGCTCGCCTTTCCGGCCAATTGCCAGTCGCCGATTGCCGCCAATCTGACGCTGACCGATATCGGCGGCTTGCCGATCACGGCCGAATTCGACTTCCGCCAGACCGGACCGCAGAGCTGGGATATCGTGGTCGAAACCGACGAGGGCCGGATGACTTTGTCCCGCGGCGGCAGGATCATGGCGGTCGACGGCAAGGTTGTTGCCGACGCGCCCGATGAGGAATATCGCGAGCTCTATCGGCACTTCGTCAAGCTCGCCGCGACCGGCGCGAGTGACGTCGATCTGGCGCCGCTTCGTCTCGTTGCCGACGCTTTCCTGCTTGGCAAGCGCAACATCGTCGAACCGTTTGTGGACTAGACATGGCTGGCTCAAAAATAGCAAAAGACGTTTTTGGAACGCTGCCTGACGGACGCAAGGTCGAGCGCATCGTGCTGCGCGGGGAGGGTGGGTTCGAGGCCCGCATCATCACCCACGGCGCGGTGATCCAGGCACTGATCGCGCCGGACGCGAAGGGGAGTTACGACGACGTCGTGCTCGGCCATGATGCCTTTGACGGCTATCTCGCGGAACGGAAGTTTTTTGGGACGACCGTCGGCCGCTACGCCAACCGCATCGCCGACGGGCAGTTCTCGCTCGATGGCGAGACCTTCCAGCTTCCCATCAACAACGGCCCGAATGCGCTGCATGGCGGCCTTGACGGCTTCGACCGCAAGCTCTGGGACATTGCCGAGCTCGACGACGGCGCCAGCCCTGCGGTCACGCTGACCTACACCAGCCCGCATGGCGAGGAGAATTATCCAGGCCAACTCGACGTGCGCCTGACCTATCGCGTTACCGGGCCGGCCGAGCTATCGCTGACGATGGAGGCACGGACCGACCGTCCGACCATCGTCAACCTGACCAACCACAGCTTCTTCAATCTGGAAGGCGCGACCTCGGGCACGCCGACCCTGGACCACAGGCTGACGGTCAAGGCCGAGCATTTCCTGGCCATCGATCCCAGCGCGATTCCGCTGCCGGAGCCGCCGCGCGCCGTGGCCGGCACGCCGTTCGATTTCCGTGAGGCCCGCGCCGTCGGCGAGCGCATTCGCGAGGGCGACCAGCAATTGCGCAACGGCAGAGGCTACGATCACACCTACTGTCTCGCGCGCGACGGTAAGCTCGCGCTCGCGGCCCGACTGGAGGCGCCGCGCTCGGGTCGCATCATGGAGCTGTTGACCGATCAGCCCGGCTTGCAAGTCTATTCCGGCAACTATCTCGACGGCACGATCTCAGGCAAGGGCGGTAAGCTGATCCGGCAGTCGGACGCGTTGTGCCTGGAGCCGCACATGTGGCCCAATTCACCGAACCGGCCTGATTTCCCGAGCCCGCGCCTCGATCCCGGTGGCGTCTATCGGCATCACACCGTCTATCGCTTTGCCGCGAGGACGCCATGATGGAAGACGTGCCGACCTCCGTTCTCTCCGCCGAACACTGTCACCTCGGCGAAGGCCCGACCTATGATGTCGCCACCGATACGGCGTGGTGGTTTGATATTCGCGAGGGCCGCCTGTTCGAGGCGCATCTTGGCAGCGGCACGATCCGCATCCATGCGCTTGGCCGGATGGCGAGCGCGCTTGGGCGGATCGATGCCGAACACCAGCTGGTCGTCGCGGAAGATGGTTGTTACGTCCGCAGCGTGGCCGACGGCGCGATGACACTGTTCTGCCCGCTCGAGGCGGACAATCCCGCGACGCGCTCCAATGATTGCCGCGTGCACCAATCCGGCACGTTCTGGATCGGCACCATGGGGCACAAGGCCGAGCGGGGGCTAGGGGCCATCTACGCGCTCCACCGCGGCAAGATATCGACGCTGTTTCCCGGCATCAGCATTCCCAACTCGATCTGCTTCTCGCCGGATGGCGCGATCGGTTATTTCACTGACACGGCGCGCGCCGTGCTCTATGCGGTGCCGCTTAATCCCGCCACCGGCCTGCCGCGCGGCGAGCCGGAGGTGCTGCTGCGCCACACCGGGATCGGCGGCCTCGACGGCTCGGTGTGCGACGCCGACGGGCAAATCTGGAACGCCTGCTGGGGCGCGGGCCGCGTCGATGTCTACTCGCCGCAAGGCGAGCGCTTGCGCTCGCTGCGCGTGCCGGCCAGGCAGGCCAGCTGTCCCGCTTTCGTCGGCGCCGATCTGTCTCACCTGCTTGTCACCTCGGCCTGGCAGGATATGGATGCCGAGGCGCGCGCCGCCGATCCGCAGGCCGGCTGCACCTTTCTGCTACAAGCCTCCGCGCGCGGTCGCGCGGAGCCCGATGTCAAGCTTGCATAGGAGATCCGAAGCCGACCTTTACCTCTGTTCTCGACGACACTAAGAAAGTCTGACACCCAAAGGGAGTGAAGCATGTTGAAATTGAAGACGACATTTCTCGCATTGGCGCTGGCCGGCGCCGCTACGATGGCCGCAGGCGTCACCGCCTCCGCGCAGGAGAAGGCGACCGTGGGCATCGCGATGCCGACGAAATCCTCGGCGCGCTGGATCGACGACGGCAACAACATGGTCAAGGTGCTGAAGGAGCGCGGCTACAACACCGACCTGCAATACGCCGAGGACGACATTCCGAACCAGCTCTCGCAGATCGAGAATATGGTGACCAAGGGCGCGAAGGCGCTGGTGATCGCCGCGATCGACGGAACCACGCTGTCCGACGTGCTCAAGCAGGCGAAAGCAAAAGGCATCACCGTGATCGCCTATGACCGCCTGATCCGCGGCACGCCGAATGTCGACTATTATGCGACATTCGACAATTTCCAGGTCGGCGTGTTGCAGGCGGAATCGATCGAGAAGGGGCTTGGCCTCAAGGAAGGCAAGGGTCCGTTCAACATCGAGCTGTTCGGCGGCTCGCCCGACGACAACAACGCCTACTTCTTCTACAACGGCGCGATGAGCGTGCTGAAGCCCTATATCGATAGCGGCAAGCTCGTAGTCGCCTCCGGTCAGATGGGCATGGACAAGGTCGCGACCTTGCGCTGGGACGGCGCCACCGCCCAGGCCCGCATGGACAATCTGCTCAGTGCCTACTACGGCAACAAGAAGGTCAACGCGGTGCTGTCGCCCTATGACGGCCTCTCGATCGGCATCATCTCCTCGCTGAAGGGCGTGGGCTACGGCAGCGCCGATCAGCCGATGCCGATCATCTCGGGCCAGGACGCCGAAGTGCCCTCGATCAAGGCCATGCTGCGCGGCGATCAGTACTCGACCATCTTCAAGGACACCCGCGATCTCGCCAAGGTGACCGCCGATATGGTCGACGCCGCGCTGGCCGGCAAGCAGGTGACGGTCAACGACACCAAAACCTATGAGAACGGTGTCAAGACCATCCCGTCCTATCTCCTGAAGCCGGTCGTGGTGTACAAGGACAATTGGGAGAAGACCCTGGTTGACAGCGGCTACTACAAGAAGTCGCAGTTCCAGTAAGAGACCAATTCCCTCTCCCCGCTTGCGGGGAGAGGGAATTAGCAGCGATCGAGGGACGAAAATCATGACCGACATGCTGGAGATGCGCAACGTCAGCAAGAGTTTTTCTGGTGTGCAGGCGCTGCGCGACGTCAACTTCTCGGTCGAGGCTGGCCAGATCCACGCCCTGGTCGGCGAGAACGGCGCCGGCAAATCGACGCTGATGAAGGTGCTGAGCGGCGTCTACCCGGCGGGCAGCTACGAAGGCACCATCGTCTTTGACGGCGAGGAGCGCCGCTTCCGCGACATCAACGATTCCGAGGCGCTCGGTATCATCATCATCCACCAGGAGCTGGCGCTCATCCCGCTGATGTCGATCGCGGAAAACATCTTCCTGTCGCATCCGCCGTCGAGGTTCGGCGTGATCGATCGCGACGAGGTGTACCGGCGGACGCGTGAGTTGCTGGCGCAAGTCGGGCTCAAGGAATCGCCGGATACGCTGATCACCGATCTCGGTGTCGGCAAGCAGCAGCTGGTCGAGATCGCCAAAGCGCTGTCCAAGCGGGTGCGCTTGCTGATCCTGGACGAGCCCACCGCGAGCCTGAACGAGGCCGACAGCGCCGCCTTGCTGGAACGCCTGATGAAATTCCGTGAGCAGGGCATCGGGTCGATCCTGATCTCGCACAAGCTCAACGAGGTCGCCAAGGTCGCCGACCACATCACCGTGCTGCGCGACGGCCGCACCGTGGACGGCATCGACTGCCGCGCCGAGCCGATCCAGGAAGACCGCATCATCCGCAGCATGGTCAACCGCGATCTCGCCCATCGCTTCCCCGAGCGCAGCGCGAAGATCGGCGAGCCCGTGCTCGAGGTTTCGAACTGGTCGGTCTATCACCCCATCCACCCCGATCGGCAGGTGATCAAGAACGTCAATTTCGGCGTCAAGCGCGGCGAGGTCGTCGGCATCGCCGGGCTGATGGGCGCCGGCCGCACCGAGTTCGCCATGAGCCTGTTCGGCCGCTCCTGGGGCACCAATATCAGCGGTCGCATCGCCCTCGAAGGCCACGAGATCGCACTGACGAGCGTTGCCGCTGCGATCGACGCCGGCCTTGCCTATGTCACCGAGGACCGCAAGCAACTCGGACTGATCCTGGCCGACGACGTCCGCAAGAACATCACGCTGGCAAGCCTCAAGCAGGTCGCGCCGGGGCGGGTGATCGATGACATCGCCGAGCTGAAGGTCGCCAGCGATTACCGTAACCGTATGCGGATCCGCTGTTCCGACGTCTACCAGGAGACCAGCCAGCTCTCCGGCGGGAACCAGCAGAAGGTCGTGCTGTCAAAATGGCTGATGACCGACCCCAAGGTCCTGATCCTCGACGAGCCGACAAGGGGCATCGACGTCGGTGCCAAATACGAGATTTACTGTATCATAAACGAGCTTGCGGAAGCCGGCCGCGGCGTGGTCGTGATCTCCTCGGAGATGCCCGAGCTGCTCGGCATCTGCGACCGCATCTGCGTCATGAACGACGGCGCCTTCGTGGGTGAGTTCCCGGGCGCTGAGGCGACACAGGAAAAGATCATGCGTGCCATCATGCGCAACGAACGAAGCAATGGAAACGGCGCGGTCGAGGCCGCGGAGATGGGAGGATCGCAGCCATGACCGACAAGACGGTTTCGCTGCCCGAGGAGCGCCGGCACGGCAGCTTCATCAAGAACAATCTGCGCAACTACGGCATGTTGATGTCGTTGCTCGCGATTATGCTGTTCTTCCAGGTCATGACCGGCGGCACGCTGCTGCAGCCGCTCAACCTGACCAATCTGGTGCTGCAGAACAGCTACATCGTCATCATGGCGCTGGGCATGCTGCTGGTGATCGTCACCGGCCATATCGACCTGTCGGTCGGTTCGGTCGCGGGTTTCGTCGGTGCGGTCGCGGCTCTTCTCATGGTGACCTACAAGGTCGACTACACGCTCGCCTTTATCATCTGCCTCGCGGTCGGCGCGGCCATCGGCGCCGCGCAAGGCTATTGGGTCGCCTATTTCAAGATCCCGTCCTTCATCGTGACCCTGGCAGGCATGCTGGTGTTCAAGGGCCTCGCGCTTGCCGTTTTGCAGGGCCAGTCGCTCGGCCCGTTCCCGTCGACCTTCCAGAAGCTGTCGTCGGGCTTTCTACCGGAGTTCTCCTGCTCCATCCCCGGGCCCGTAGGATGCGGCTTCGTTTCGGAAGCCGGCACGCTGCACCCGATCTCGATGCTGATCGGCGTGGCGCTGGCGCTGGGGCTGGTCTATGCCAGCGCCAAGGGTCGCGCCCGCGAAGTGTCGCACGGCATCGAGGTCGAGCCCTACGCATTCTTCCTCGGCAAGAGCGTCGTGCTCGCCTGTGCGGTGCTGTACTTCACCTATCTGATCGCGAGCTATCGCGGCCTGCCCAACGTGCTCTTGATCATGAGCGTCCTGATCGCGCTCTATGGTTTCGTCACCCGCCGCACCGTGATTGGCCGGCAGATCTATGCCGTCGGCGGCAATGCCAAGGCGGCAGGCCTGTCGGGCATCAAGACCGAGCGGCTGACCTTCTTCACCTTCGTCAACATGGGCGCGCTGGCCGCGCTCGCCGGCCTGGTTTTTGCGGCGCGCCTCAACACCGCGACCCCGAAAGCGGGCCTCGGCTTCGAGCTCGATGTCATCGCCGCCTGCTTCATCGGCGGCGCCTCGGCCTATGGCGGCGTCGGACGCGTCGGCGGCGCCGTGGTCGGCGCCATGATCATGGGCGTGATGAACAACGGCATGTCCATCCTCGGCATCGGCATCGACTATCAGCAGGTCATCAAGGGCCTGGTGCTGCTGGGTGCGGTATGCATCGACGTGTACAACCAGCGACGGTAGCCACAACAGCGGTCTCGTAGGGTGGGCAAAGGCGCACTTGCGCCGTGCCCACCATCTCCTGCTCGACATACTCTGAAAAAGCTGGCGGCACGCTTCCGCCTTCGCTCTCCGAGCTACGGCGGATAAGTCGCTTTGCCCCCTACGGGCTCATTGAGTCCTCGGAATCTCCCGGGCCGAGCCCGCGTGCATCGTTGATTTAGATCAACCGATAGCCAAGTCCGTGCTAATTTGATGCGTCTGACGTAGCGTACACGGGGAACTTGCGTGACGAGTACACCGCTATCGCTGCCGGCGTCGGAGGTGATGTTGGTCTCGACGACGCCCGCGTTGCAACTGATCTACGATACCGCACCGATCGGGCTTGCCTGCCTGTCGCGCGACTGCCGCTATCTCCTGATCAACCAGCGCCTTACCGAGATCTGCGGCATATCGGTTGAAGGCCACCTTGGACATTCCGTCAGGGACTGTGTGCCTGCTCTGGCCGATTCCGTTGAACAGATCGTGCGGTCGATCGTCAAAACCGGGGAACCCGTCATCGGCATCGAGGTCGCGGGACAGCGCGCGGATCAGGTCGAGGAGCGCTCCTGGGTCACCTATTGGCATCCGCTGCGAACGCAGGGAGGCGAGATCATTGCGGTCAATGTCGCTGCGGAGGAGATCACCGAACGCAAGCGCGCCGAGCGGGAAATCCGCAGCGCCAGGGATGCCGCCGAAACGGCGCTTCGCCATTTGCGCGATATCCAGGCCTCGCTGATCGAGGCGGAGAAGCTCGCCGCACTCGGGCGAATGGTCGCCGGCGTTGCCCATGAGATCAACACGCCGCTTGGTAGCAGCCTGACGGTTGCCTCGACACTTCAGCGGAGGGCCGAGTTGTTTGCGGCGGAAGTCGCGCGGGGCGATCTCAAGCGTTCGACCTTGATCAGGTTCCTGAAGCTGGTAAGCGAGGCCTCGGCACAACTGGTCACGAATCTCGACCGAGCGGCCGAGCGTGTTCAATCGTTCAAGCAGGTGGCGGCCGATCAGACCGAGTCCTATCGGCGAAGTTTTGATGCGGGCGAACTGACTGGCCAGGTTCTGTCCCAATTCGAGCGGCAATTGCGCCAGCGTGACATCACGCTCAGGCTCCGCTGCGAGCCGGGTCTTACGATGGACAGCTACCCCGGGCCATTCGGGCAGGTCCTGACCAATCTCGCCGTCAACGCGATGACACACGCGTTCCCGGGCGACGGACGAGGGACGATTCGTGGGACAATCAATGTCTCGCTCGGCGCCGCCGGCAACGGGCATGTTGCGCTTTCGTTTGCCGATGACGGATGCGGCATGCCGCCGGATGTGGAGCGGCGGGCCTTTGATCCTTTCTTTACGACGCGCCGGCACGATGGTGCGAGCGGTCTCGGTCTGCACATCGTTCACAGCATCGTGGTGGATCGATTGGGCGGACAGCTCCAGCTCGAAAGCAAGCCAGGCGCGGGCACGGTCCTTCGGCTTGTTCTGCCCAGGGTTGCCCCGGATCGACGCGGCGAGGCCTGAGCTATTGCTCATCAATTGGGTATATGATCGAATGGCCGGATGGACCGGAGCCGGCCAAAACCCGATCTCGTCATCTTCGATTGCGACGGCGTGCTCGTCGACAGCGAACTGTTGAGCTGCCGCTGCCTATCCGAGGTTCTGGCGGAGTTCGGCCTTCAACTGACGGTGGAGCAGGCGCTCGAACTCTTCCTCGGGCGCAGCACCAAGGCGATCGAGCAGCATTACCGCGACCTCGGGCAGACCCTGCCTGACGACTTCTTTCCGCGCCTGAAGGCGCGCGTGCTCGACACCTTTGCGGGGGCGCTCCAGCCGATCCCCGGTGTCGGCGCGGTGCTGTCCGAATCGGAGACGCCGCGCTGTGTGGCATCGTCGAGCGACCTCGACCGCGTCTCATTGTCGCTCGATGTCACCGGTCTCGCGCCGCATTTCGGCGACCGGCTCTACACCGCGCAGATGGTCAGGCACGGCAAGCCGGCGCCGGATCTCTTTCTTCACGCTGCCGGGAAAATGCAGGCCAGCCCTTCGCGCACGCTGGTGATCGAGGACAGTGTCAGCGGCGTGCAGGCTGCCAAGGCGGCCGGCATGATGGTCTGGGGATTTGTCGGCGGTGGCCATTATCGCGACCGCGACGGCCGCGCTATATTGTCCGCCGCCGGGGCCGATCGGGTCTTCGCGCGCATGAGCGAATTCTGGGAGGCGTGAGGCCACATGGCCGTCGAGAACGAAAAATCCAGGCTCGACGATGCCGCGCGTGCCGGCTGGCTCTATTTCATTGCCGGCCATACCCAGGACGAGATCGCGAAGATGCTCCAGGTGTCGCGCGCCTCGGCGCAGCGGCTAGTGTCGCTGTGCCTCGCCGAGCGGCTGATCACGTTCCGGCTCGAACATCCGATCGCCGCCTGCATGGAATTGGCCGCGCAGCTGAAGCAGCGGTTTGACCTCAGCCATTGCGAGGTGGTGCCGGCCGACCCTGCGGCGCCGCAGGCCACCGCCGGCATTGCCGAGCGCTGCGCCAACCTGCTGGACGCGACGTTGCGTTCGGAGACGCCTGTGATCGTGGCGCTCGGGACGGGGCGGGCGGTGCGCGCCGCGGTCGAGCGCGTCACGCCGATCGACCGGCCCAACCACCAGATCGTCTCGCTGGTCGGCAACATCTCCGCCGACGGTTCGGCGAGCTTCTACGACACCGTGGGCCGGCTCGCCGACCGCACCGGCGCGCGGCATTACCCGATGCCGCTGCCGTTCCTGATGTCGTCGGAGGACGAGCGCAACAAGATGGTCCGCATCGAGCCGATCGCGAAGGTCAAGGCGGTCGCCGCCAAAGCGGATCTGCGCCTCGTTGGCATCGGCCAGATGGACCAGAAGGCGCAGGTCCATGTCGATGGCTTCGTCACGCGTGACGAATTGTTCGAGATGATGCGGCAGGGCGCGATCGGCGAGATCACCGGCTGGGCCTATGATTCCAAGGGCCGCCTGCTCAAGGCCGGCACCAACAAGCGCCTCACCAGCATTCCGCCGGAGGTCCCGGCCAAGACCACGACCATCGGCGCCGCGGTCGGTGCGGCCAAGGTGCCGGCGATCGCGGCGGCGCTGAACGGGGGTCTGATCAACGGCCTGATCACCGACGAGGCCACCGCGAGAGCGATCCTGGAGCGGTAGGGCGTTCGCTACAGCGGCGTCGGGACTGCGCTCCCTCGCCCGCTTGCGGCAGAGGGTTGGGGAGAGGGTGTCTCCGCAACGGGACAATCCCCTAGAGGAGAAAGCCCTCACCCGCGCCTTCGGCGCGACCTCTCCCGCAGGCTTGCGGGAGAGGTGGAGCAAGCCGCGAACGCTCGGACTGAACGACTCCCACCCATCTCTGCCGCACCGCAGCACTCATAAGTTGCGGGAACGGCTGTGCGCCTGCTTGACAAGCGCCGCACCTCGTCCGAACATACGCTCAACGCGTGGGCATATGCTCAAAGCGCGGGCTAGGGAGGTCACCGTGAAACAATTTCTGGGCGCCGTCTGCGGCGCGTCCGTACTGCTTGCCGTCCCCGCGATGGCCGAAACGACCCTGACGATCGCCACCGTCAACAATGGCGACATGATCCGCATGCAGGGCCTGACCAGCGAATTCACCAAGGCGAACCCCGACATTTCGGTGAAATGGGTGACGCTCGAGGAAAACGTGCTGCGCCAGCGCGTCACCACCGACATCGCGACCAAGGGCGGCCAGTTCGACGTGCTGACCATCGGCACCTACGAGGTGCCGATCTGGGCCAAGAAGGGCTGGCTGGTGCCGCTCGCCAATCTCGGCGCCGATTACGACGTCGCCGACCTCCTGCCGAAGATCAAGGACGCGGTCTCCGTCGACGGCAAGCTCTATGCCGCGCCGTTCTACGGCGAGAGCTCGATGATCATGTACCGGACTGATTTGTTCGAGAAGGCCGGCCTGAAGATGCCGGAGAAGCCGACCTGGGAGTTCGTGATCGATGCTGCCAAGAAGCTGACCGACAAGAACGGCGGCGTCTACGGCATCTGCCTGCGCGGCAAGGCCGGCTGGGGCGAGAACATGGCGTTCCTCTCGGCGATGGCCAATTCCTATGGCGCACGCTGGTTCGATGAGAAGTGGGAGCCGCAGTTCAACACGCCGGAATGGAAGACGACGCTCACGACCTACGTCAATCTGATGAAGGACGCCGGCCCTCCCGGCGCGAGCTCGAACGGCTTCAATGAAAATCTGGCGCTGTTCAACGCCGGCAAGTGCGGTATGTGGATCGATGCGACGGTGGCGGCATCCTTCGTCACCAACCCGAGTCAGTCCACGGTTGCCGACAGGGTCGGCTTCGCGCTCGCGCCCAACACCGGGCTCGGCAAGAACGCCAACTGGCTGTGGGCCTGGAACCTCGCAATCCCCGCCGGCTCGAAGAAGACGGAAGCGGCCGAGAAGTTCATCGCCTGGGCGACGAGCAAGGATTACACCAAGCTCGTGGCGTCGAGGGAGGGCTGGGCCAACGTGCCGCCCGGCACGCGCACCTCGCTCTACAAGAACGATGAGTATTTGAAGGCCGCGCCCTTCGCGAAGATGACCCTGGCCTCGATCGACGCGGCTGATCCGAACAAGCCGACCGTGAAGCCCGTGCCTTATGTCGGCGTGCAATATGCCGCGATCCCCGAATTCCAGGGCATCGGCACGCAGGTGGGGCAGCAATTCTCAGCCGCGCTTGCGGGCTCGATGACGGTCGATGCGGCGCTCACCGCCGCGCAAACGGCGACCGAGCGCGAAATGAAGCGCGCCGGTTACATCAAGTAGACCCGAGCTCTCCCTGAGCTCACACTTGCGGCCATCCTCCAACCCCGGATGGATGGCCGCCTTCTTCCTCCAAGCGGAGACGCCAAAGATGGCAACCCGGCAAACGCAACTTCTTGCGCGGTCGCTCCTGACCCCGGCCGTCGGGCTGCTCTTCATCTGGATGATCGTCCCGCTGGCGCTGACGCTCTATTTCTCGACGCTGCATTACAGTCTGCTCGATCCCGGTTCGGAAGCGTTCGTTGGCCTCGAGAATTTCCGCTACTTCCTCACCGATCCCGCCTTTCTCGCCTCACTCCAGAACACGCTGGTGTTGGTCGGTTCGGTGCTGGCGCTGACGATCCTGCTTGGCATTCCCCTGGCGCTGCTGATGGACCAGCCGGTGATCGGCCGCAATATCGTGCGGCTGATGGTGATCGCGCCGTTCTTCGTGATGCCGACGGTCAGCGCGCTGGTCTGGAAGAATTTGCTGATGCACCCGGTGTCCGGCCTGTTCGCGTGGCTCGCAAAACTGGTTGGGCTGACGCCGATCGACTGGTTCACGGACGCGCCGTTGTTCGCCGTGATCCTGATCGTTGCCTGGCAATGGCTGCCGTTCGCGACGCTGATCCTGCTCACCGCCCTGCAATCGCTCGACGAGGAGCAGAAAGAGGCGGCCGAGATGGATGGCGCCAGCGCCGTCTCGACCTTCATCTACATCACGCTGCCGCATCTGGCGCGCCCGATCACGGTGGTGATCCTGATCGAGACCATCTTCCTGCTGACCGTGTTCGCCGAAATCTTCGTCACCACCGGCGGCGGGCCGGGCCTGCAAACCACCAACATCGCCTTCCTGATCTATTCGCAGGCGCTGATCCAGTTCGACGTCGGCAGCGCTTCGGCGGGCGGCCTCGTGGCTGTGGTCATCGCCAATGTCGTCGCCTTCTTCCTCGTCCGCATCGTCGGCCGCAACCTGGAAGCCTGAAATCATGGCGCGCAAGTCAACGACGCAGCGGGTGGTGGTCTCGACGATCGGGGCGTGGTTCTTCGGCTTCCTGATCTTCTTCCCGATCCTGTGGATGGTGCTGGCGAGCTTCAAGACCGAGCTCGAGGCCTTCGCCATTCCGCCGTCCTTCCTGTTCTTCCACTGGACGACGGAAAACTATGCGACGGTGCAGGAGCGCAGCGACTATTTTCACCATGCGCTGAACTCGATCATCATCGCCGGCGGCTCGACGCTGATTGCGCTCTTGATTGCCATTCCCGCGGCCTGGTCGATGGCGTTCTCGCCGACCAAGCGCACCAAGGACATCCTGCTCTGGATGCTCTCGACCAAGATGATGCCGCCGGTCGGCGTGCTGGTGCCGATCTACCTGATCTTCAAGACCTTCGGCCTGCTCGATTCCCGCATCGGCCTCGTCTTCATCCTCTGCCTCGGCAATCTGCCGATCGTAATCTGGATGCTGTTCACCTATTTCAAGGAAATCCCGCGCGATATCCTCGAAGCCGCGCGCATGGACGGCGCCACGATCGGCCGCGAGCTCGTCTATGTGCTGACGCCGATGGCGATCCCGGGGTTGGCGTCGACCATGCTGCTCAATCTGATCCTGGCCTGGAACGAGGCGTTCTGGACGCTCAATCTGTCGACCTCGAATGCCGCGCCGCTCACGGTGTTCATCGCGTCCTATTCCAGTCCGGAAGGACTGTTCTGGGCCAAGCTGTCGGCGGCTTCCACGCTGGCGATCGCGCCCATCATCATCCTCGGTTGGTTCAGCCAGAAGCAGCTCGTGCGCGGGCTCACCTTCGGCGCGGTAAAGTAAAGGGGCTGCCGGATCATGGGTCAGATTACGCTTCAGGACGTGCAGAAATCCTTCGGCCCCGTGCACATCATCAAGGGCGCCGATCTCGAGATCGCGGACGGCTCATTCGTGGTGTTCGTGGGACCGTCCGGCTGCGGCAAGACCACGCTGCTGCGGCTGATCGCCGGGCTCGAGGACGTCAGCGGCGGCAAGATTTTGATCGACGGCAAGAACGTCGTCGATACGCCCCCCGCGAAGCGTGGGCTCTCGATGGTGTTCCAGTCCTACGCGCTCTATCCGCATATGAGCGTGCGCGGCAATATCGGTTTCGGCCTGAAGATGGCGGGCCTCTCCAAAGACGAAACCAACCGCAAGGTGGAGGCCGCCGCCGCGACGCTCAACCTCACGCCCTATCTTGACCGCAAGCCTCGCGAACTCTCCGGCGGCCAGCGTCAGCGCGTCGCGATCGGCCGTGCCATCGTCCGCGAGCCCAAGGCGTTCCTGTTCGACGAGCCGCTGTCCAACCTCGACGCGGCGTTGCGCGTGCAGATGCGCATCGAGGTGACGCGGCTGCAGAAGCAGCTTGGCACCACCGCGGTCTACGTCACCCACGACCAGGTCGAGGCCATGACCATGGCCGACAAGATCGTCGTGCTCAACGGCGGCAAGATCGAGCAATACGGCTCGCCGCTGGAGCTTTACGAGCGCCCCGCCAATCTCTTCGTCGCCGGCTTCATCGGCTCGCCCAAGATGAATCTCGTGACCGGCGAGCCCGCCAAGCAGCAAGGCGCGACCACCATCGGCGTACGGCCGGAGCATCTGAAGATCGAGCGCGATGGCGGCGGCGGCTGGCAGGGAACGATCGCGGTCGCCGAACATCTCGGCAGCGACACCTTTCTTTATGTCGATGCCGGGCCACTTGGCATGCTGACGGCGCGCTACATCGGTGAATTGAGCCTGCATGCCGGCGATCATGTGTCGCTGGCACCGGACCCCGCGCGCATTCACCGCTTCGACGCAAGCGGCAACGCGCTTCGGAACTAACAAGAAACGGAAAGACGACCATGTACCTGGAAAAATTCAAGCTGAGCGGCAAGACCGCGTTCATCACCGGCGGCGGGCAGGGCATCGGGCTTGCCTGCGCGGAGGCGCTGGCCGAGGCCGGCGCCAAGGTCATCATCGGTGACCGCGACAGCAAGGTCGCCAGCGACGCCAAGGCCGGCCTGAAGGCAAAGGGTTTTGACATCGAGACCGCGATCATGGACGTCACGGACACCAAGCGCGTGGCGGAGGTCGCCAATGATCTCGTTGCCCGTCACGGCAAGGTCGACATCCTCGTCAACAATGCCGGCATTGCCCGCAGCGAAACGCCGGCCGAGACAGTCACTGACGAGCATTGGCTCAACGTCATCGACGTCAATCTCAACGGCACCTTCTGGTGCTGCCGCGAGTTCGGCAAGCACATGCTCAAGGCCAAGAGCGGCGCCATCGTCAATGTCGGCTCGATGTCCGGCTTCATCGTCAACAAGCCGCAGGAACAGTGCTTCTACAACGCCTCCAAGGCCGGCGTGCACCATCTGACCAAGTCGCTGGCCGCCGAATGGGGCGCGCGCGGTATCCGCGTCAACGCTGTGGCCCCAACCTATATCGACACGCCGCTCAACGCCTTCGTGAAAAGCACCCCGAGAATGTATGACGCCTGGATCGGGGGAACCCCGATGGGGCGGATGGGGCAGGTCGAGGAGATCGCCTCGGTCGTCCTGTTCCTGGCATCCGAGGCCGCGAGCCTGATGACCGGCAGCATCGTGCTGGTGGATGGCGGCTACACTTGCTGGTAGGCTTGCGTCAAAACTGACGAGAGCTTCCAGGAGCGACAATGCCGCGAGCGTATATCGGCGTCGACGTGGGGACCACGAGCACGCGGGCAGGGGTGTTTGACGAGGCGGGCACGCTGCTGGCGACCGCCAAGCATCCGATCCGGATCTGGCACGAGGCCGGCGACATCGTCGAGCAATCGTCGTCCGACATCTGGGATGCCTGTGTCAGATCGGTGCGGGCCGCGATGGCGGAGGCTGCCATTGCGCCCGACAGCGTCGGCGGCATCGGTTTCGACGCGACCTGCTCGCTGGTGGTGCTCGATCCCCGGGGCGAGCCGGTCACGGTCAGCGCTTCCGGCGACAAGCAACGCAACGTCATCGTCTGGATGGACCACCGCGCCATCGCCGAGGCGCGGCTGATCAACGAGACCGAAGACGCGGTGCTCCGCTATGTCGGCGGCTCGATCTCGCCCGAGATGGAGATGCCCAAGCTGCTGTGGCTGAAGCGGCACATGCGCGCGAGTTTTGACGCCGCCGGGCATTTCTTCGATCTGGCGGACTATCTGACCTGGCGCGCGACCGGCTCGTTGCAACGCTCGACCTGCACCGTCACCTGCAAGTGGAACTATCTCGCCCATGACGGCGGCGGCTGGAGCGCGCAATTCTTCAAGCGCATCGGCTTGTCGGACTTCGTTATTGAAAAATACGCCCGCATCGGCACCGAGATCGTCGCGCCCGGCACGCGGCTCGGCTCGGGCCTGACCCGCGCTGCTGCGACCGATCTCGGGTTGTCACCGGGCACGCCGGTCGGCGCCTCCTTGATCGACGCCCATGCCGGCGGCATCGGCGCAATCGGTGGCCGCGACGGCGCGGGCGTCGCGACCGATGTCAGCGATCGCCTGGCCTACATCATGGGGACGTCCGCCTGCATCATGGCGACGACGAAAGAGCCGTGCTTCGTGCCCGGCGTCTGGGGTCCCTATTACTCCGGCATGGTGCCGGATTTCTGGCTCAACGAGGGCGGGCAGTCGGCCGCAGGGGCTGCGATCGACCATCTCCTCAAGTCGCATCCGGGACACGCCGAGACGAGCGCGGCAGCGCGCGGCGAGGGCGTCGACCTGATCGAGTTCCTCGAGCGCCGCATCATCGCGCGCGCAGGCGATGCCAGCCGCGCCGCGCTGCTCGCTCGTGACGTTCATGTGCTTCCTGAGTTCATCGGCAACCGTTCGCCTTACGCCGACCCCGACACGCGCGCCGTGATCGCAGGCCTCGATCTCGACACCGATGTCAGCTCGATGGAGCGGCTGTTCGTCGCCGGCCTGTGCGGGCTGGCCTACGGGCTCGCCGAGGTGATCGAGGCCTTTGCTGCGCATGGCGTGCATGCTGGCATCATGATCATGGGCGGCGGCGCCAGCCGCAGTCCGCTGGTGCGGCAGATCATGGCCGATACCACCGGTCTCACCGTCGCGCTGCCGCAGACCAAGGAGCCCGTGCTGTTGGGCGCAGCGATGCTGGGTGCGGTTGCCGGTGGGGCCTACGCCTCGATCGGCGAGACCATGGCAAAAATGTCGGCGCTCGGACGCAAGAGCGAGCCGACCGCGCCCGACATGGCCGCATTTCACACCCGTAAGCGGGATGTGTATAAGCTGCTCCGCGAAGTCGATCGCGGCAGCCGGGCCGCAATGCACGACCTCGCCAAAGGTTGAAAGAGATGCTGATTTCCTGCGGCGATGCGCTGATCGATTTCGTGCCGACCAAAAACGCCGACGGCCGCGAAGCGGTGATGCCGGCGGTCGGCGGCTCCTGTCTCAACGTCGCGATCGGCATCGCGCGGCTCGGCGCGCCGACCGGTTTTGTCGGCGGCATCTCGACTGATCTGTTCGGACGCATGATCGCGGATCACGCCGCGGCGTCGAACGTCGAGCTTGGTCTCGCCACCCGCAGCGATCACCAGACCACGCTTGCCTTCGTCCGCATCGTCGCTGGCGAGTCGCATTACGCTTTCTACGACGCCGAGACCGCGACGCGGAGTTGGATGTTTCGGCGCGGGAGCATTCCCTTCAATACGGTCGAAGCCGTTCATGTCGGCTCGACCACCCTGGTCATCGACCAGGGCGCCGCCGAGACCAAGGCCCTCATCGCGGATGCGCGGGCCTCATCGACGATATCCTTCGATCCGAACTGCCGGCCCAATCTGGTCAAGGACAAGCCGGCCTATCTTGCGCGCATGATCGAGTTCGCCGCGAGCGCCGATCTCGTCAAGATGTCGGACGTCGACTTCGCCTATCTCTTTGGTGAGGAGCCTTATCCGGAACGCGCGAGTGCGCTGCTGGGGCAGGGCACAAGTCTCGTCGTCATCACCCGCGGCAACAATGGCGCCATCGCCTGGCATGCGAAGGCAGGGCAGATCGAGGTCGAGGCGCCGAAGGTCGAGGTCGCCGACACCATCGGCGCCGGCGATAGCTTTCAGGCCGCGTTGCTGTTCGCCCTGCACAAGCAGGGGCGCCTCGCCCGGCAACAATTGAAGGACATCGGCGCAGACGAGCTCCGCCGCGCGCTTTCCTTTGCTGCCAACTGCGCCGGCCTGACCTGCACCCGTCCAGGTGCCGATCCGCCCTGGAGCCACGAGATCAGCTGGAGCTGGTAGGGCGCATCGGGGACCCCGCGATGTCCCGGCGGAGTGTGGCCATGCGCCAGCCGAAATGGACAGGTGAAGTGCGCGCTGGCAAGGTCCGCGCGTCCTGACGCGAGCCTGTCCTAATGAGCAACGATCTCTGTTTCCTCTCCGCCACTGAACTGCGCGACCGCATCAACAGCAAGAAGGTCTCGCCAGTTGAGGTTGTAAGCGCCGTGCTCGCGCGCGCCGAAGCGCTCCAGCCTGAATTGAACTGTTTCATCACGCTCTGTGGCGACGAGGCGATGGCCGCGGCACGCGAGGCCGAGCGCAAAATGATGGCGGGCGAGCCGCTCGGCCTGCTCCATGGGCTTCCCGTCACCGTCAAGGACATCGTCAACACACGCGGCGTGAAGACGACTTTTGGTGCCGTTCCCTACAAGGACAACGTCCCCACCGAGGATGCCGTCGCGGTCGCAAAGCTGCGCAGCGAGGGTGCGATCCTGATCGGCAAGACCACGACTCCGGAATTCGGTAGCAAATGCCTGACCGATTCACCGCTGTTCGGCCGCACCCGCAATGCCTGGAGCGCGGAGCGTTCGTCCGGCGGCTCCAGCGGCGGCGCGGCCGTGGCGGTGGCGAGCGGCATCGCGCCGCTGGCGATTGCCACCGATGGCGGCGGCTCGACGCGGATTCCGGCCGCCTGCAACGGCGTCGTGGGCCTGAAGCAGAGCAACGGCGTGATCGCGCACAGCCAGGCGCTCGATGCGTTCGGCAACCAGACCTATGTCACGGCCGATGACGCGCGATGTCGCCGACACCGCCCTGATGATGCAGGCCATGGCCGGCGAGGATGCTTGCGACCCCTGGTCGATCGGCGTTCCCGTACCTGATTTCATCAGCACGGCTGCCCCGCGCGGCGATCTGCGCGGGCAAAGAATCCTGTATTGCCTCTCGCCGCCGGGGCGCCCCGTGTCCGCTGACGTCGCCATGGCCTTCAAGGCGAGCCTCGACCGGCTCGCGAGCCTGGGTGCCGACCTCGAAGAGTTCTCCGGCGAGGGCTACGACGTCGAGCCGATCTGGCGCGCCATCAACCACACCGTCTGGCGCTCGCGGTTCTCGAAGCTGGTGGCCGAGCATCGCGATGCCCTCAGCGAAGCCTTCGTCAAGCAGATCGCGCTCGCGACCAATGTGAGCGGCGTTGACTATCAAGAGGCGATGTTCGCGCGCACGTCGTTGTTCCGCCGCGTGCAATCCCTGCTTGCGCGCGGGCACCTGTTGGCGATGCCGACCATCACCCGCACTGCGCTGCCGATCGACCAGGATCTGTTCGGCACCATCGAGATCGACGGGGCGCATTTCGACAGCGTCCGGCCGCACTGGTTCCCCTGGACCATGCCATTCAACATGACCGGCCATCCCGCAATCAGTCTGCCCTGCGGTTTTGGTCGCGACGGGCTGCCGATCGGGCTCCAGCTTGTGGGCCGCTTCCGGGCCGATGCGGAATTGCTGCGTGTCAGCGCGCTGTTCGAGGCCTCGCACGACCTCCTGTCCCGCCGGCCGGCTTGAGGGGGGACGATGGGCGGCAAAAGGCTTGCGTCCGGCGTCCGGACATGTTGATCGTGCCGCTGATGAGCCCTGAATCCGATCGCGCATGAGCGTATTTGTCCTCCGACGTGTCCTGACTTTGCTGGCGACGCTGGTCGGCGCATCCGTGATCATTTTCCTGGTGCTGGACGCGCTGCCGGGCAATGCCGCGCAGATGCTGATGGGCGCCGACGCCTCGGCCGACGCGGTGCGCGCGCTCACGGTCAAGCTCGGGCTCGATCAGCCGCTCGCGGTTCGCTACCTGCAATGGATCAAGGGATTCGTCGTCGGCGACCTCGGCAATTCCTATGTCTACGGCACCCCGGTCGGCAGCCTGATCGCGGAGCGGCTGGTGCTGACCATTCCGCTCGCGATCATGTCGATGCTGATCACGGTGGTGCTGGCGCTCTCGGCCGGCATCTACACCGCCGCCAACCACAACAAGCTCGGCGATGTCGGCGTGATGTCGCTGACCCAGATCGGCATCGCGCTGCCGAACTTCTGGTTCGCCATTCTCCTGGTGCTGCTGTTCGCCGTGCGGCTGCAATGGCTCTCGGCAGGCGGCTTCGCCGGCTGGGAGGATGGCATCTGGCCTGGCGTCAAATCGCTGCTGCTGCCGTCGATCTCGCTGGCGGTGGTGCAGGCCGCGATCCTCGCTCGCGTCACACGTTCGGCCGTGCTCGAAGTGCTGCGCGAAGATTTCGTTCGCACCGCGCGCGCGAAGGGGCTCGGCAAGCGCGAGGTGCTGTGGAGCCACGTGCTGCGCAACGCGATGATCCCGGTGATGACGGTGATGGGCCTGCAATTCGCCAATCTGCTCGCCGGCACCATCGTCATCGAGAACGTGTTCTATCTGCCCGGCCTCGGCCGGCTGATCTTCCAGTCGATCGCCAACCGCGACCTGATCGTGGTGCGCAATTGCGTGATGCTGCTTGCCGCCATGGTCGTCATCGTCAATTTCGTGGTCGATGTGCTCTATGCCTTCATCGATCCCCGCATCAAGGTGCACGATCTGTGAGCGCGCCCCTGACAAGTTCGGTTGACGCGCCGGTCGCACCGCGTCCCATGCCGGCCAAGACGTTCTGGGGCCGTGCGCTCCGCCATCGCAGCTTCGTGCTCGGCGGCGTGCTCAGCCTGCTGGTGGTCGCCTCGGCCGCGCTCTCGCTGGTGTGGACGCCGTGGTCGCCCTACGAGATCGATATCGCCTCGAAACTCCGGCCGCCCTCGGCCGCGCATTGGCTCGGCACCGATTCCTTCGGCCGCGACATCGTCTCGCTGCTGCTTGCCGGAGCCCGCTCCACGATCCTGGTCGGCATCATCGCGGTCAGCATCGGTCTTACCTTCGGCGTCTGCCTCGGCCTGATCGCGTCGGCCAAGCGCGGCTGGACCGAAGAGATCATCATGCGCTTCTCCGATTTCACTTTCGCCTTTCCGGCCGTGCTGTCGGCGATCATGCTCGCCGCGGTCGCGGGGCCGGGCATGCTGACCTCGATCATCGCGATCGGCATCTTCCAGATCCCGACCTTGACCCGGCTGACGCGCGGCTCGGCCAATGCGATCTGGGCGCGCGAATACGTGCTGGCGGCGCGCGCCTCGGGCAAGGGGGCCTTCCGCATCACCATCGAGCACGTGCTGCCGAACATCCTGTCGATCCTGATCGTGCAGGCGACCATCCAGTTCGCGCTCGCGATCCTCGCTGAAGCCGCGCTGTCCTATCTCGGCCTCGGCACGCAGCCGCCGCAGCCGTCCTGGGGCCGCATGCTGAACGATGCGCAGACCATGCTGTTCCAGTCGCCGATGCTTGCGGTCTATCCGGGTGCGGCGATCGCGATCGCCGTGCTCGGCCTCAATCTGCTCGGCGACGGCCTGCGCGATCTGCTCGATCCCAGACTGGCGCGGGAGCGGTGACGATGGCTGATCCCGCAACCATGCCGCTGATCGCCGTCGACAATCTCGGCGTCCGCCTCAACACCAGCCGCGGCCCCGCGCAGGCCGTGCGTGGCGTCAGCTTTGCGTTGAAGCGCGGCGAGACGCTCGGGCTCGTCGGCGAATCCGGCTGCGGCAAGTCGGTCACGGCGCTGTCGCTGATGGGATTGCTGCCGGACAGCGCGCTCATCACCGGCAGTATCAAGCTGGATGGACGCGAGCTGGCGCGGCTCCCGGATGCGGATTATTGCGGCTTGCGCGGCAACCGCATCAGCATGATCTTCCAGGAACCGATGACGGCGCTCAACCCGATGCACACGATCGGGCATCAGGTCGCGGAGCCGCTGCGCCGTCACAAGAAATATTCCGCCGTGCAGGCGCGGCGCGAGGCAATCGCCTTGCTCGACCGCGTCGGGTTGCCTGATCCCGCAAAACGCATCGATGCCTATCCGCATCAGTTCTCTGGCGGTCAGCGCCAGCGCGTCACGATCGCAATGGCGCTTGCCTGCGAGCCTGATCTCCTGATTGCGGACGAGCCGACCACCGCGCTCGACGTCACCATCCAGGGCCAGATCCTCGATCTGATCGCCGACCTCGTCGAGGAACGCGGCATGTCGATGATCCTGATCTCGCACGATCTCGGTGTCATCGCCGAGAACGTGCAGCGCATGATGGTGATGTATGGCGGCACCGTCGTCGAGAGCGGGCCGACCGACGAGGTGTTCCGCCGCATGGGGCATCCCTATACGCAGGGCCTGTTCCGCGCGCGCCCAAAACTCGGCGCGCGCAAGGGGGCGCGGTTGACGACGATCTCGGGCACGGTGCCGGAGCTCGCCGATCTGCCGGTGGGCTGTGCCTTCGGCCAGCGCTGTCCGCTGGTCGAGGACAAATGCCGCGCGGGGCTGCCGCCGATGGTCGAGGTCGGTCCCGCGCATGTCGTGCGCTGTGTGCGCACCGATGTCTCGATGGCCACAAATGTCGGGGCGCTGTCCGCATGACCGCAGCACCGCTTCTCGACGTCAAGGATCTCGAGCAGCGCTACACGCTGCCGCGCGAAAGCCTGTTCCGTCCGCCCGGTCAGGTGCGCGCACTCAACGGCGTCAGCGTGCAGGTCTCTGCCGGCAAGAGCCTCGGTATCGTCGGCGAGTCCGGCTCCGGCAAATCCACTTTTGCGCGCGTCGTGATGGCGCTGGAGCGGCCGACCGCGGGGCAGGTCTCGCTGCTCGGACGCGATCTCAACCGGATCTCCCCCGATGAATTGCGGCGCGCACGGCGCGATATCCAGATGGTGTTCCAGGATCCGTACGGATCGCTCGACCCGCGCCAGACCATTGCGCGCATCGTCGCCGAGCCGCTCACCGTGCTCGATGACGCCGATCGCACCACGTTCCGCGCCCACGTCGCTGCGGTGCTGAAGCAGGTCGGCTTGCGCGAAGCGGACATGGACAAATACCCGCACGAGTTCTCGGGCGGCCAGCGCCAGCGCATCGCCATCGCGCGCGCGCTGATTACGCAACCGAAGCTGATCGTCGCGGACGAGCCCGTCTCTGCGCTCGATGTCTCCGTGCAGGCGCAGGTGCTGAACCTGATGCAGGATCTCCAGGAGCAGTTCGGGCTGAGCTACATCCTGATCAGCCACGACCTCGCCGTGGTCGATTATCTCTGCGACGAGGTCGCGGTGATGTATCTCGGCCGGGTCGTCGAGCAGGGGCGGCCGGAGGATCTGTTCGAGCGCTGCGCCCATCCCTACACGCGGGCGCTGCTGGACGCGGTGCCGCGGGCGCGCGCCGGCGGGGGCCGCAGGCGTCGCGGGGCCCAGGCGATCGCCTCGCAATCGGCGACTGCCGCCGGATGCCCCTATGTGGCGCGCTGTCCGCTTGCCGACCAGCATTGCCGCGAGGTTCCGCCCTTGCTACGCAGGGTGGGCGAGGGACATCTCGCCGCCTGCCACAAGGCGGAGGCCGTGACGGCATTGCCGCAGGCGGCCATGGAAGGCTAATGTGGCTACAGGATTGGCGTAGCCTCAAGACGACAGAGGAAGGCTGGGGAGTCAGGGCATGTTGAAGAAGCTAACGATCGTCGCTTTTGCCGCAGCATTGGCCGCGGCGCCGCTGCCGGTGCTGGCGCAGAGCAAGAAGGACAGCGTCGTCATGGGCATGACGCTGGAGCCGCCGGGGCTCGATCCCACCAACGCAGCCGCGGCGGCGATCGCCGAGGTCACGCTCTACAACATCTATGAGACCCTGACCAAGATCAACGAGGACGGCTCGGTCTCCCCGCTGCTCGCCGAGAGCTGGACCGCATCGCCCGACCTGAAGACCTATACGTTCAAGCTGCGCAAGGGCGTCAAATTCCAGAACGGCGAGGCGTTCGATTCCGCGGCCGTGAAATTCTCGTTTGAGCGCAACGCGGCCGCGAACAGCACCAACAAGGACAAGAGCCTGTTCCAGGCCTTCGAGAAGGTCGACGCGACCGACGCCGACACGATCACGCTCACGCTGAAATATCCGGAGCCGAACCTGCCGTTCCTGCTGGGACAGGCGAGCGGCTCGATCGTCGAGCCGAAGAGTGCTGCGACCAACGTGACGCAGCCGGTCGGCACCGGCCCGTACCAGCTGGGCGCCTGGGTCAAGGGCTCCTCGCTCACGCTGAACAAATGGGCCGACTATCGCAACGCTTCCGCGATCAAGCTGTCCAAGGTGACGATCCGCTTCATCGGCGAACCCGCCGCGCAGATTGCGGCTTTGCTGTCCGGTGACGTCGACGCGTTCCCGCGCGTCACCACCCGCGGCGTCGCGCAGTTCAAGAGCGATCCGCGCTTCACCGTGTTGATCGGCGGCTCCAAGGCCAAGACCCTCGTCGCCATCAACGAGAAGAAGAAGCCGCTCGACGACGTCCGGGTGCGCCGCGCGATCCTCGCCGCGATCGACCGCAAGGCGATGATCGACGGCGCGGTCGAAGGTTTCGGCACGCCGATCGGCAGCTTCTACACGCCGGGTTCGCTCGGCTATGTCGACACCACCGGCATCAATCCCTACGACCCCGAGAAGGCCAAGAAGCTGCTGGCCGAGGCCGGCGTCACCACGCCGCTCGAGATTTCGTTGAAGCTACCGCCGCCGCCCTATGCACGGCAGGGCGGCGAGATCCTCGCAGCCCAGCTCGCCAAGGTCGGCATCAACGCCAAGATCGAGAACGTCGAATGGGCGCAGTGGCTGTCGCAGGTGTTCGCGCCCAACGGCCCGCATAATTTCGATCTCACCATCGTCAGCCATGTCGAACCGTTCGACCTCGTCAAGATCACCGAACCGGACTACTATCTCGGTTACAACAACGACGCCTTCAACGCGCTCTACAAGCAGATCGTGTCGACGCCTGACGAGGCCGGCCGCGCAAAGCTGCTCGGCGATGCCCAGCGCATGCTGGCAACCGACGCAGTCTCCGGCTATTTGTTCCAGCCGCAATGGCCCACGGTCATCAACAAGAAGCTGAAGGGCGTCTGGAAGGAAGTCCCGCAGTTCGAGAATGATTTTTCGGCGTGGTCCTGGGAATAGACGCAGTAGCGCGGCGTCCGTTGTTGCGCCCTCTCCCCTTGCGGGAGAGGGCAGCTCCGCTCGTAGACACGGGCTCACAGGGGTGAGGGGATGCTTCCGCGTGCGATCCTCTCAAATTTCTGAGCAGCCTCATCCGCGGATAGAAACCCCTCATCCGGCGCTTCGCGCCACCTTCTCCCGCAAGGGGAGAAGGAAGAGCGGACTCAAACCCGCGAAACAACCCCATGCACAGTAGCCGGGGCCAGTTCTTTCAATGGCTTGCGCGACCCGCTCGAGGCATGCGCAAATCCGCACCGCCATTTGACCCGTCGGGCAAAACACTGGCATGATGGCATCATCGAAGAAGGCCGCGCCCGCTTCCAGTTGAGGGCATCCCTCTGTTGATCCCCCGACGTTGAACGTTTGGAATCCTCATGCGTTAGCCCGGCGCAGGATGGCCGCATGCCGTGAAATCCGGCGCGAGGGCAAACGGAGTTCGGTCATTGCTGAAACTGCACAGGTGGCCGTCCGACGACTGGCAAGGCATCGGCGCGGAAATGCCCTCGGAGATCATCTGGGCGGATCTGCTGAACGCGACCGCGGAGGAAAAGCAATTCGTCGAGCGAATGCTCAGGATACGAATTCCGTCCGAAGAGTCGCTCAGCGAGATCGAGGCGTCGAGCCGATTGATCCTCGAGCACGGCACGCTCTATCTCAGCACACCGGCGGTCCGGCTCAACGAGGACAACGAGGCCGAGATCACGCCGGTCGGGTTCGTCATCGGCCCGCATGTGCTGGTGACGGTGCGCTTTGCAGAGTTGCCGATCTTCGACCAGATCAGCAAGCGTGTCGGCTCCGACGACAGTCTCGAGAACGGCATGTGCGTGTTCACCAGCCTGCTCGAGGCCATGATTGACCGCGGCGCCGATGCTCTCGAGCACCTCGGCGCGAAGGTCGACCAGCTCTCGCGCGGCGTCTTCAAGGGCGGTCTCATTCGCACCAGGCGGCCGGTTCGCTCTAGCCGCAGGATGCGCGAGGCGCTGGAGAATGTCGGTGAACTGGCCGATCGCCTGGCCAAGGCGCGCGATGTCCTGCTCGGCGTCGGGCGTATTGCGTCCTATGCCGACAATGTCGGGCGCGAATGGATCACGGCGGCGTCGAAGAAGCGCCTCGAGGCGGTCTCGAAGGATGTCGCTTCGCTCGGCGATTACGAGACGCGACTGTCCGACAAGATCCAGCTTCTGCTCGATGCGGTGCTCGGCTTCATCAACATCCAGCAGAACGAGCTGTTCAAGATTTTGACGATCGTGTCCGTGGTCGGCGTGCCGCCCACGATCCTGGTCGGCATCTGGGGCATGAACTTCAAGAACATGCCGGAGCTGAGCTGGACGTTCGGCTATCCGTTGTCGCTGCTCGCCATCATTGCCAGCGGCGTGTTGCCGTTGATCTGGTTCAAGCGGCGCGGCTGGTTCGAGTGAATCGCCGCGACGGAGGTCGCGCAACTCCCCGGTTGTTGCCGATTCTTCCTGCACTTTTTGCTTGCGGAATTGCCGAAAACCGACAGTGCCGCGGCATCTTTATTTAATGATTTGCCGATACGTTCATCACGTTTCTGAGCATACCCGTTTCGTTACCGATTTTTCGGTGTCGCAAATGACACCCTTTCGGGGGGAATTTGCATGCCGGCGCCGGGCTCATTTCGCGCGTGCATTGTTGCCGGAACGATCGCATCGGCCGTGCTCGGCGCGCTCGGCTTCAGCACGATCGGTTATGGCGCCGCCGTGGTCGGCGAAAGCCGCAAGGTCGAGATCACCCAGAAGGCGCCGAGCGGTATCGATGCACTGAAGGCGCAGTACCGCAGGCCCGCCTCGATCCCGTTTCCGAAGGACAATCCGTATACGCCGGAGAAGGCCGCTCTCGGCAAGAAGCTCTATTTCGACACGCGGCTGTCGGTGACCTCCGCGCAGTCATGCGCCAGCTGCCATAGTCCGGGTTTCGGTTGGGGCGACGGGCTCGCCGTCGGTGTCGGTCACGGCATGGCCAAGCTTGGCCGCCATTCGCCGACGATCGTCAACGCCGCCTGGAGCGCGATCTTCATGTGGGACGGACGGCTTCCGACATTGGAAGACCAGGCGCTCGGTCCGATCCAGTCGCCTGGCGAGATGAACATGAAGCTCGACGATCTGATGGCGCGGCTGACGAGCATTCCCGAATACAAGCCGATGTTCGAGGCGAGCTTTCCCGGGCAGGGCATCAAGGCCAAGACGCTGGCGCAAGCGATCGCCACCTATGAGCGCACCGTCGTCTCGGAGCGTGCGCCGTTCGACGCCTGGATCGAAGGCAACGAAAAGGCCATCTCCGAAGAGGCCAAGCGTGGGTTCGCCGTGTTCAACGGCAAGGCGCAATGCGCCGCCTGCCACGAGGGTTGGAACTTCACCAATGAGGGCTTTCAGGATATCGGCCTGCCGAGCAGCGATATCGGCCGCGGCGAATATCTTCCCGCAGTGATCAAGATGCAGCACGCGTTCAAGACGCCCGGCCTGCGCGAGATCAACCGTCGCAGTCCTTTCATGCATGACGGCTCGCTCGCCACGCTCGAAGCCGTCGTCGATCATTATGACCATGGCGGCGTGGATCGTCCCAGCCGATCCGACCTCATGCGCCTGCTCGAGCTGACGGCGCAGGAGAAGACCGACCTCGTCGCATTCCTCAAGACGCTGACCAGCGATCTCGAACCCACGGCCGTGCCGGTCCTCCCACGCTGAACTCGAAGGATATTTTCATGCGCACAATCGCTTTGTTTACTTGCGTGATCGTTACCGGCTTCTCGGTGGGCGCCTATGCCGCCACCGAGGTGATCCACCAGCAGGGGCGGGTATTCTCCGCCGAGAGCATCTCGATCAAGAAAGGTGACGCCGTCACCTTCCTGAACGACGACAGCGTTCCGCACAACATCATGTCCGCCACCAAGGGCAACGAGTTCAATCTGGGATCGCAGGCGCCCGGCATCTCGACGGATGTCACCTTCAAGGAAGCCGGCGATGTGCAGGTGATCTGCGCCATCCACCCGCGCATGAAGATGATGGTCAAGGTGATGGATTAGGTGATTGCGAGGCACCGGAGATTGACAATGTCGATACGCTACAAGATTTTCGGTGCCTTCACCGTCGTGGTCCTGCTCGCCTGCGGTATCGCCTTCTATGGCATTCGCGCGATCGGGAGCTCCGGCGACATGGTCGTCCGTCTCTATGACGGCCCGCTGATGGGGATCAACCACGCGCGTTCCGCCCATGCCGGGCTTCACGAGGCCCGTCTCGTGCTTCAACGTGGCCTGGTCGCCGGCAGCTCGAGCGAACTGGTCGCGCAATTCGAAACGCTGGTGCGCGGCGGCACCGAAGACCTGAACGTGGTGCGCGAGCGTGTCGCCTCGGCCACCGTCACCGCCACGCGAGAGAAGGTCGAGACCCAGCTCAAGGACTGGTCGGGTGCCGTGCTCAAGGTCCTGAAGCCGTCGCCCGGCGGGGTGACGGAGATCCCGACGAGCTTCGTGCTTGCGCAGCAAGGCGACCGCCTGATGGCGTCGATCGACGATCTCGTCGAGCTCGTTGCGGCCTACGGATATGATTATCGCACGGCGGCCGAGGCAGCCGTGGAATCGGCGCGAACGACGATGCTGTCGATAGCCGTCGGCACCGTCGCGATCGGTTTGATCATCGCGCTTGCATTCTCGTACTCGATGAGCCGGCCGATTTCCGCCGCTGTGCGGGTCGCCGAACGCGTGGCGGCCGGAAACTTCGCGGACGAGATCATGGTCCGTCGCAGTGACGAGCTCGGCCGTCTTCTCAAGTCGCTTGCCGTCATGCAGGCAAGTCTCAAGACCCGCGCCGATGAGGATCTTGCCGTGATCACCGCCAAGGACCAGAGCAGCGCTGAGCAGACCAGTCGCCGGCAACGCATGGAAGCCGAGATCGACGCTTTCCGTGCCGCCTTCAGCACCGTGTTGAGTCACACCGCGCGCATGACCGGCGAGTTGACGGACACGGCGCAGAGCCTCGCCTCGACCTCACGGGTCGCCGGCGCGCAATCGAACGAGGCGGCGTCGACCGCGCAGGAGACGTCGGCAAACGTTCAGACCGTGGCGACGGCTGCGACAGAGCTCGGCGAATCCGTCCAGGCGATCACTGCCCAGCTTGCTGATGCCACCACGATCGTGCAGCGCGCCTCCGGCATGGCGGAAGCCGCCAACCAGACGATCGGCAGGCTGGCCAGCGCCGCGCAGCAAATCGACGAAGTGGTCGGCTTCATCAGGACCATCGCCGGCCAGACCAATCTGTTGGCGCTCAACGCCACGATCGAAGCCGCACGCGCCGGAGAAGCGGGCAGAGGTTTTGCTGTCGTCGCCTCGGAAGTCAAGGCACTGGCGACGCAGACGGCCGAGGCGACGGAGGAGATCTCGTCCCAGATCACCGAGGTGCAGTCGGCAACCCGGCAGGCGGTCGAGAATGTCGGCGCCATCGCGCTGATTATCGGCGACATCGACGGTTTCACGGGGCGGATCGCAGCTGCGGTCAGCCAGCAGAATGCAGCGGCCGGCGAGATATCCAGGAATATCGGACAGGCGGCCGCCGGCACGGCCCTGGTCGCGCGAAGCATCGCCGGAACGGCGGAAGCAACCGACACCGCCAACAAGACGGCCGATATGGTCCTTGCAACGGCGCACGATCTGTCCGGCCAGGCAACCCAACTCCGTTCGTCGGTGGATCGGTTCCTGTCGAACGTCGCGGCCTAAGCGGAATGTATTTTGGTTGAATCGATGCGAACCGAGAGCTCAGATCACCTCTCCCGTAGGGAGAGGTCGGATCGCATCGAAGATGCGGTCCGGGTGAGGGGTTCTGGTCTCACTGGGTGCCGCGGCCCCTCACCCGGATTGCACCGGACGATGCTTCGCATCGCCGAGCGCAATCCGACCTCTCCCCGTCGGGGAGAGGTGATCCCGGACGCCGATGGAACCTGACTCCATCGCGCTCTAAGCGTGCGCGGCTGCTTTGACCGAACAGGCGGCGGACCGTTCGAAGACGGTGCGCCGCAGGTCGCCGCGGGGATTATCGGCGCTCTGGATTTACGCGAGCTTGTCGACGGGTAGCACCGGACACAGGGCATGTAAGCTCGGATGTCTGCTGTACCGGACCGCCTTGCGAAGCTTCGTCAGATCGGAGCTCTACCATCGCCTCTCAGGCAACAGTCGCGCGGTGTTGCAGCCGAACTTCCGATTATACGATCGTGCAGCGTTATACACGGGAGCGAATCTCATATTGGCTTTGCAGGCCCGCCGCCCTAGAATTGCGGTGATCGCAGGACGGGCGAAATGCGGTATGTTTGCGATGCGCCAAAGGGTAAGACCTGGTTCCGTATCGAGACGGAAGGTGAAGCGGCGCATGAGTCGCGCCTGATGAGCCACACAGTCGAGAAGTATTTCTGCCGCGAGCGGGAGAAGGCAGTCCAGTTCTGGCGTCGGGAGCGGCCCAACGCGATCGAGCGCGACATCGGACTTGAAGCCCATGTACAGCGAGAGATGCCGCTTTTCCTCACGTTGCGCGACAGGGAGGGCAATGCACTGGCTACAGCGATGCTGCCACCAGGTGGCAAGGATCGCGGCGGGTTCCGGATCATCATCGTTGCCGCATCCAATGCCGATCCTTATCCTGAGCAGGATGCGGCCATCGCTGCGCTAGGAGCGCATTTCGGTCTCACACTCGATCGCCACCGCTGCTTCCCGTACGGCCGCTAAGGAGCCTGACAAGTATCGCTGCTTGGTTGGAGCGATCTCGGCTCATGGCCCCTTTGAGACATGCCGGCCGGCACCGCGAACTTCTGTTAATCGGGGTAGACCGGAAGTAGTCGGCGCACGGTCAAAATGACGCGTTTGATCCAACTCGGACATCGCCCCGTCGCATCTGATGTCGGTCGGCACCATTTCTTCCTCGCTGTCCGGTCGCAATTTTGCTGAGTTTCCTCATTTGCTTTGCTTAAGCATCGCTTCGAGTTCTTCTTCGAGCGATCGCGGCGAAATGCCGAGCATACGGAACCCCGGCAAGTTGTCCGAGGCTGTGGTGTCGATCTGCATAAGCTCGACCTGATTGCGGGTGAGAGGCGGGTGCGGCAAGATTTCAGCGACGCCGGCCAGTGCATCCCACAAGGCAAACGGCATCCGCATGAGCAGCGGCCGCAAACCTGCGGTACGAGCAATGGTCCGCAACAACTCTTCGTATGAATAGACGCGTGGGCCGGCCAGTTCGTAGATCGGATACGGCTTTTTGCTCTGCCGCAGAACTTGTGTAATCGCCGCAGCAACATCATCCGCGTACGCCGGTTGAAGCCTCGTCCTGCCGTCGCCGAATATCGGATAAGCCGGCAGGACCCGAAGCAGCCTGAGAATTGTCGTGAGAAAGCCGTCGTCCGATGCAAACATCACCGCTGGGCGTATGATAACCGCGCCAGGGAATGCGGCCTGCACGGCCGCCTCGCCTTCGCCGCGACTGCGAATATAGGGCGAAGGCGAGGCCGCGTCGGCGCCGATTCCTGATAGGTGAACTAGCCGTTTGGCCCCGACCCGCCGCGCTACGCTTGCGATCCTAGCGGCCGTTTCGACGTGCGCCGAATGGAATGTATCGCTTCCGTGCTCGACGTACAGGCTAATGGCGTTGACCACGCCATCGGCGCCCGCGACGGCGGCCTCTACGGAGCGCTCGTCGTGGGCGTCGGCGGCGATCTGTTTGACGTCGTCGCCCTCAACCCCCCTAGGATGCCGCGAGGCGACGCGCACCGTGGCGCCGGACTCGCACAAATAGCGCACGACGCGACGGCCAACAAAGCCAGTTCCCCCAAACACAGTTACGCAGCTCATTTGCTGATCGATCCAATGATCCGGGGCGACGCTCTTGATTGAGCCGTTAAGCGCAGTGCGGACTGCCTCAGCGGCCTCTGCCGGCGAACTACCCTTGTTGACATGATGCCCGATAACATCGATCAAAATTTGCGCCGCAGGGCCGACAGTCTGCCACTCTTTCATTGCTTCATCGATCAGCGGCTCAGCTTCTGTGTACAGCTTGTGCGCCTGTTCGATGATCGGCTGTGCCCTATTGAGAAGATCGATCAGCGCCTTGCTCGCCGGCAACGATTTCTCAATTTGCCTAAGCTGTGCATCGCTGAGACCGGAAACGTGACCAATGAGGTCAATGAGCCAGTGCTTCAACATAGTCCACCATGCTGTTGGCTCTACCGCTGGCCAATTACCCGTTCCAAACGGACAGACAAGCTGCGCCCTTTGGGTATCCGTTTACACCAAATCGCCAGCGAAGGCTGCTGGCACATAGCGTCAGTTGGCGCAGTGCAACGGCATGTCCGGAGCCGGGGACAGACCGGAAGTCAACGACTGAGGGGCGAACCGACGCGATTGACCCAAAGCGGACATGGTGGTCACGTCTGCGGCTAGGCGCAACAGACACTACCTCGAGGTGGAACTATCTCTGCTTTTAGATGCTAGCTGCACCCCGGTCATTCCGGGCGATAGCGACGGCGCGCGACCCCAGCAGAATCAACATCGATAACGAAGACGTAAGAAGCTTAAACGCCTTTTTAGTCGATCCTGCAGGTATACGGCACCACATTGCTCATGGATGGGCGTCGCGGGCTGACAGAACACAACAAAGGAGCAAAGCCATGACGGCAATACGTCTCGTCCTCGCCACATCAATGATCGCGTTTATTACGATGTCAGGTCAGGCTTACGCAGGCACAACCATTTCGGATACGCGGTACTGGCCCAGTGAAGTCCGCGCGGCGGACCAGAATGCGGTCGCGGTCCAGCGTCCTGAAAACGCCTTCGCTTCAGCGGAGACACCGCGAGCCATCGAAGCTGCGGGACGATCCTATCAAGGCGGACCGAAGGTCAATGATTAACCGACTGGGCGTTTGCCCGCCGTTCTTGAAAACGTCAGCATAATGACCAAGCGGCCGGCTGATGCCGTGCCACGCGGTGCACACCCTCACAAGTTTCACATTGATGGGGATGCCCGTTGCGCACCTGATCAGAGGGGCAAGTTGCCATGAGAGAGAAAGAGAGGCCCACGCTGCTGACCCGCCGGCAGATGATGCTTGCGTCCGGCGTTGCAATGGTCGGCACGATGCCGTTCCTGCCGATCATGCGGGCCGAGACCGCGCCCGAAACCAATATCGCCAAGCTTCGCCTGACGGCCCGTACCCGAACCCTCGCTGTGAACGGGAAAGCGGCGCGCGTCTTCGGCCTTATGGGGCCAAACGGAAACCCCGGCCTTAGGCTGACGCCCGGCGAGCGTTTTCGCGTCGATCTCGTAAATGAGAGCGGAACATCCACCATTATCCACTGGCATGGCCAGTTGCCGCCTTGGACGCAGGACGGCTTTCCCTGGCCGCAAACGCCACCGATTGCGCCGGGAGGCACCCGCTCCTACGATTACGCGCCAATCGCTGGCACATACTGGATGCACTCGCATCAAGGCCTGCAGGAACAGAATCTAATGACCGCGCCGCTTATCGTACGCAGTGCCGAGGATACGCGCGCCGACCGGCAAGAGGTGCTGCTGATGCTGCATGATTTCAGTTTCCGCACGCCGGAGGAGTTACTTGCCGAACTGATCAAACCCAACGGCAGTCAAAGCGCTACGCCGAAGAGCGGCATGGGCAACATGACCATGGGCTCGGGAAGCATGGACGCGATGAACATGGGCTCAGGGAGCATGGGCGCCATGAACATGGGATCCGGCATAGCGATGGACCTCAACGACATCGACTATGACGCATTTCTCGCCAATGACCGCACGCTCGCTGATCCGGAAATCATCCTCACCGAACCGCACGGACGGGTCCGACTGCGGGTGATCAACGGCGCGTCGGCGACGCAGTTCTGGATCGATCTCGGTGCGCTCACCGGCACCGTCGTTGCCGTCGACGGCCATCCGGTCCGACCGGTGCGCGGCACGCGTCTCCCCCTCGCCATGGCGCAGCGGATCGACGTGCTGATTGATCTTCCTCGCAACGGTGCATTTCCAATTTTCGCTCAGGTCGAGGGCAAGCGGGCACGCACGGGCGTTATCCTCGCAACGTCCGGCGTACCGGTATCACGCCTCCCCGCGGAGGCCGCAGACAACGCGCCGCCTGTCGATCTGTCGCTTGAACATCGCCTCGAAGCGGTCACGCCCATAGCGCCGCGCACGCCCGACGTGACGCACCGCGTGATCCTCGACGGGGCCATGACCCCGTACGCATGGTCATTGAACGGCGAATATTGGCCCGCGGTAACCCCGCTGGTGGTTACCGCGGGTCAGCGGGTGGCGATCGAGATGGTGAACCGCTCAATCATGCCTCATCCGATGCACCTTCATGGCCACGCTTCCAGGTGGTCGCGATAAACGGCGCCCCGCTCACAGGCGCCGTACGCGACACTGTGCTTGTGCCTGCTATGGGCAGCGTCACCGTCGCCTTTGATGCCGACAATCCCGGCCGCTGGGCATTTCACTGCCACAACCTCTACCACATGATGACGGGCATGATGACCGAAGTTCGCTATCCCGCGATCATCTGATACCCACCTTCGACGCAAACAGCGACTACGGGCTGTGATCGATCATTTAAGGGCAACGGCCACAAGCAGAGCAATCAAGCCAACGCCGGAAAGCAGTGCGCGTATGACGTGCGAATAGCGGCCCATCTGGCTTGGCGAAGCCGCACGGCCCTGGGGCGCCTTGCCGCCGACGATCCAGCGCATTTGCGCGGCCGTATGCCCCTTCCTGACGTCGGCTTCTGGGCCAAGAGCTGACGTTGGCGCTATTGCGCACGAAGTGTACCAGTGACGCCAAGCGGGCATTCCGAGCCTTGGGCCGCACTGGGGCGAACATTCATTCTGTGATCAAAATGCTCTCGAAACAGCACCGTGGCAGGACACCAAAAGCGCCCGGCCATTCGCTTGGTCCCACCGAACGGGTGCTTATGCGAGAACGATCGCGGTCGCGATTCCAGCCGCGAGATATCGTCGTCTGCTATTGGCAATTGTGATGAGGCTTAAGTGTGAGGAGGCCCTTCGGGCCGCAGGCTTGATCGAGATTTTGAGAGCTTGCGTCGGTGCGCCGCTTTGATAATGTTCGGACCATGATGATCAGCACTCTCAACATCGCTTCGGTTTTCTTCCTGTTGAGCCGCTAACGGCTCGTCCGCGCCTTTGCGGGCAGGAATTGGAGATCGTCCTCGCGCGCATGTGCTTGCGAGCGGCGTCTTCGCGATCGAATCGACCACGCCTCGTAGTCCCGCACGACGGGCCGTAGGTGCTGGCACGTAGAGAAAGCTCTGTCATGTCCCCCTTAAACGACGACCATCTGCGCAGATTCGCAGAACGCGGCTCTGTGGTTATTCCTAACGTCGTCCCACCGACGCTGGTCGAAGCGGCGATGCAGCGGATCGACCGGTTGGTCGAACAAAATCCGCCTCCGGCTGACCGTCGCGGGTTCCACTTCTATTGGGAACAGAATCCGGCCGACACCGACCCGCTGGTCGCTCTGCTGCAAGGGAGCAGTGCCCGGGAGATCGTCCAAAGCCTGATCGCGCCACTGGCCCTGGCCAAGCTGGAGCAACTTCAGGTTTCGCTAAATATTCCAGTCTGGAATCATCGACCCGGTGGGCCGCATATCGACGGGCTCAAAATCACTGAGCCAAGTGGACGCCCCGGAACGTTCACCTTGCTGGCTGGCATATTCCTGACCGACCAGACCGCGTCCGATATGGGCAATCTCTGGGTCTGGCCCGGCTCGCACAACGTTGCTGCGTCCTATCTCTGCGAGCACGGGCCCGACGCGTTGTTCGATATCGAACACCCGACCTACCCAATGGAGTCGCCGGAACAGGTCCTGGGACGGGCCGGCGATCTCTTTCTTGGAAACTACCTGCTCGGCCACAATATGGGTGGAAACACTTCTGCGGTGGTCCGGCGCGTCGTCTATTTCCGTCTTCAGGCGGAAGGCCATCGGACGAGATGGCGAGACTGTGTACGGGATCCGCTGCTGGAATTTGAACCTGCACGAATGGCTCTTAACCGCCATCGGTAACTATCTATCGGGAAAGGGCGGGTCGTTAGCCCGCCCTTCCTCAGATCGGTTTTTGACGAAGGTGGACGCCGAATTCGTCGGCAACTTCACAGTTTGGCCGGGCTGCGCCGTTCTGGAGATGCGAAGCGGCGCACCGTTCGAAAACGATGCGCCCTAAAGCGGAATGGGCTTAGGTTGAATCAGGCGGCCGCGGGCTCGGTGCACCTCTCCCGCTTGCGGGAGAGGTCGGCGCAACGCGCCGGGTGAGGGCTCTTTCCTCTTGGGGGTTCTCGATTGCGGAGATACCCTCTCCCCAACCCTCCCCCGCAAGCGGGGGAGGGAGCGCACCTCCGTCGTTGCAACGATCGAGCCTGATCTCATCCCGCCCTAGTTAGATCATGCTGCCTCGGCCTCGACGCTGCCGATCCAGTTGCGGGCCAGCGTCACGTCGGCCTGCGATAGCTGATGACCTGATGGCAGGACCTTGTGGTCGACACGCGCGCCTGCTTCCGACAACAGCGCCGCAAGCTTTGCCGAATTACTCGCCGGCACGATCGGGTCAGCTTGCCCGGATAGCAGCAGCACCGGCTTGCCGCCAAGCGCGGTCTTGGGCGGATCGGACAGCGGCACCATGGCGCGCAGCAGGATCCCGCCTGCCAGCACGTCCGGCTTGAGCAGCAACAGCGCGGCTGCGATGTTGGCGCCGTTGGAGAAGCCGACCGCAATTGGCGCGGCGATGCCGTATTGCTTCCGTGCGTCGGCGACGAACGCGCCGAGTTCGAGCGCACGACGACGCACGTCTTCCTCGTCGAACACGCCTTCGGCAAGGCGGCGGAAGAAGCGCGGCATGCCGTGCTCGAGCACGCGGCCGCGCGGCGAGAGCAGGGCCGAGCCGGGCGAGATCATTTGGCCTAGCCCGAGCAGATCGTTCTCGTCGCCGCCGGTACCGTGGAGCAACAGCAGGGGTGGAGAGCCCGCGTCGTGCGCGGGCTCGTAGCGATGGATGAAGTCGGTCATGACGCGGTCTCTTCCAAATTCGGCAGCACACCCTCGATCTGCTTGCGATGCTGTTCGAGGAAGCTCGGCAGCTTCAGGTCGCGTCCGAGCGTCGCAACGGGTTCGTCGACGGCAAAGCCGGGGATGTCGGTCGCGATCTCGAACAGCACGCCGCCGGGCTCGCGGAAATAGATCGAGCGGAAGTAGTTGCGGTCCCTCTGCTCGGTCGGATGCAGGCCGTGATCGCTGACGAGCTTTTGCGCCATCTTGCCCTGCTCGGCATCGTCAGCCGCGCGGAAAGCGATGTGGTGCACCGAGCCGCCGCCCTGGTGTCCGCGCAGAAAACCCTTGGCCTCGTAGATGTCGACGACGCTGCCCTGAACATCGCCAGGCGCCTTGAAGCGGATCACCGAGCCTTCGCGCCCGGTCTCCTTGAAGCCGAACACGTCGGTGAGGACGGCCGCCGTCTTGGCCGCGCTGTCGAGCAGCAGCGTCACGCCGTGGAAACCGCGGATCGCATGCTCCGCCGGCACGTCGCCGTTGCTCCAGCCCGGCTGGTTCTCGGCGCCGGGAATGCCGACCAGCGCGAGCGCCATGCCGTCAGGATCGGTGAACGGCAGCACGGACTCGCCAAAGCGCTTCTCCAGCGCCTCGTAAGCGATGCCCTTCTCGATGAAGCGCTGCGTCCAGTAGCCGAGCGAGCGCTGCGGCACGCGGAACGCAGTCTGATGGGTCTCGCCGACGCCGCGGCGGCCGGGCGACACGCCGGCCCAGGGGAAGAAGGTCAGGATGGTGCCGGGGCGGCCGGTCTCGTCGCCATAGTAGAAGTGATAGGTGCCGGGATCGTCGAAATTGACTGTCTTCTTGACGAAGCGCAGGCCGAGATCACGGGTGTAGAAGCCGAAATTGCGGATGGGGTCGCCGGCAATCGCGGTGACATGGTGCAGTCCAGACATTGTCGTCCTCCAGAAATTTGGGAGCCGTCTTGCTCTGGAGCGAAATATCGTTCCGCTTTGGATTGGAGACAATCCATGCAAATATGACGTCTATGTCTATGATTTGGAACCAATCGCGGAGACTGGGCCTTGGATAAGGTCGCCAGCCTCCGGGCCTTCGTGAAAGTGGTCGAAAGCGGCAGCTTTGCCGAGGCCGGCCGGCAGTTGCGGCTGTCGCGCTCGGCGATCAGCAAATACATCGCCGACCTCGAGGAGAGCCTCGGCGTTCAGCTCTTGAACCGGACCACCCGCCATGCGAGCCCGACCGAGAACGGCCAGCGCTATTTCGAGCGTGCCGTCGTCATCCTCTCGGAGATCGAGGCCGCTGATCAGGCGGTGGCGCAGGCCCAGTCGGCGCCGCGGGGACTGTTGCGCGTCAACGCGCCGATGTCATTCGGCACGATGCGGTTAGGTCCTGTTCTCGCAGACTTCATGGCGCATTATCCGGAGCTTCAGCTCCAGATCGTGCTCAGCGACGATCTGCTCGATCCCGTCCAGGATGGCTTTGATGTGACTCTGAGGATTGCCGAGCTGGAATCCTCGAGCTTGATCGCGCGAAAAATCGTGCCGGTGCCGCGCATGATCTGCGCATCGCCGGACTATCTCGCGCGTCACGGCACGCCAAAGCATCCGCAGGATCTGCGCGAGCATGCCTCGCTCACCTACGGCTTCCTGCTCACCGGCAACCAGTGGAAGCTCACAGGTCGTGACGGCGACCACTGGATCCAGCCGGCCTGGTCGCTCTGCGTCAACAATGCCGAGGTGCTGCGCGACGTCGCGATCAAGGGCAGGGGGCTCGCGCTGCTGCCCGAGTTCATTGCCGCGGAGGCGCTGCGAAAGGGCGAGCTGCGGACGGTGCTGGACAACTATTCTGCGCCGCCACTCGCGCTCTATGCGGTCTATCCGCCGACGCGGCATCTGTCGGTGAAGGTGCGGCTGTTTATTGATTTTCTGGTTGAGCGGTTTGGGCATGAGGAAGAGGAGGGCGCGCCGGCGAGCCGAGACCAGGCGGTAATCCCATAAAGCTTTGCGGCGGACGGCGCGCTAGCGTCCGCTATCCTCGACAGCGGACCAAATTCAGCGGCGCAGCGATCTGACGCGACGCGTCAATAGGCGACATCAACGGCTTGGTCTGATATTGAAGAGGCTCCGACTGAGGTGTGGCGTCGATGAAAATAGAGTGGCTTGAACCATGGGCGCCAATCGAGCGGGCAAAAGAACGGGAAGCAATACAAACGGAGCTTCATTCTGAGTTGAGCGCGTCACATCCGCTATTGGGACTATCCGTTGTTGCGCTCGCCAGGCGTTATGACCAAGACGATGTCTTATTCGAACTTGCCGACGGCCGCGTTGCGGAGGTTCACCTGACTTGGAGTCGCAAACCAGAACGCGATCCAAGTTGGCCGAGGACGACTATCTTTGCATCTGCCGCCATTTGGGCCGAGGAGCAAATGAGACCTCTTCATGAAGAAAATCAGCCATCTTGATCGGGTGCCAGCCTGAACAAATCTAGCTAACCGACCGCTCTTCCACTGGCCGGAGCAGATCGTCCAGCGCGCGCATTGAGGCGTGCTGAAGCTCGGCCAGCTCGCGCGCAGCATCCTGGCATTCGTCGGGCGACATCGACGGCGCGGTCTCCTCGATCTCGCGACAGCGCTCGAACAGCCGGACGAGGCCGAGCGCGCTCGCCGCGCTGCCGAGCTGGTGCGCGGATCGCGCAAGCTGCTTGTGATCGCCGGCTGCGGCGGCCGCAGTGATCTCGGCGATCAGCTTTTCGCTGGTCTCCTGCAGCAGACGATGAAGCTTCGTGATCTGCAAGGCGCCGAGCAGCTCCTTCTGGTCGTCGAGAAAGGGCCGGTCGATCAATGCGCTGGGCGCAAGCGGTGCGTCGGTCGCGCCAGGCTCGGGCGCATCCTCGATCGCCTCGCGAAGCGCGTTGATCAGGATCGGCTTGCTGACGACCCTGGTGATCCCGGCGCCTGCGAGCCGCTCGCGGGTGGTGCGCGACACGTCCGCGGTCACGACGATGATCCGCGGCATGGGTTGAAGGGGCAGCTGTCGAATGCGCGTGGCCGCCTCCACGCCATCCATGTCGGGCATGTGCAGATCCATCAGGATGACGTCGAACGGCCGGCTGCCGGCAAGCGCGACCGCTTCAGCGCCGTTCCTTGCGATCGCGGAACGGTGGCCGAGCCGGTTCAAGATGGCCTCGCCGACCTCGCAATTGACGGGGTCGTCATCGACCAGCAGCACGCGGCGCTGCCGCGATGGCGGCGAAATGGCGCCTTGCGCGATGCCGCTCGTGGCGTGGCCGAGTGGAACGAGCAGCGTGAACACGCTGCCTTTGCCAGGCAGACTCTCCACCGTCAGCTCGCCGCGCATCAGCCGGGTGAGGCGGCGCGCGATCGCAAGTCCGAGGCCGGTGCCGCCGAACCGCCGCGCGATGCTGTCGTCGGCCTGCACAAAATCCTCGAAAATCCGCTCGTGCATGTCGGGCGCGATGCCGATGCCGGTATCGCGAACGACGAGGCGGAGCAGCGCATGATCGTCGTGCCGTTCCGCTGTCGCGCTCAGCGCGATGCCGCCGCTCGGGGTGAACTTGATGGCGTTGCCGATCAGATTGAGCAGGATGCGATTGAGCCTGACGGGATCGCCGTGCACGGAGGTGGAGACGGTCGCATCGCAGGCGAGGTCGAAGCTCAATCCCTTGCCGAAGGCCTGCGGCCGCATCAGATCGGCCGCGGTCTCGATCAGCTGGTCGAGACGGAAGTCGCGCGTCTCCAGCGTCTCGGTGCTGGCCTCGAGGCGGGCATATTCGAGAATGGCGTCGACCAGCGCGATCAGCGTCTCGCCCGAGGCCGCGGCGGTTGCGAGGTGGCGGCGCTGGACCTCGCCAAGGCGGCCGTCGTCGAGCAGCTGCAGCACGCCCATGACGCCGTTGAGCGGCGTGCGCAACTCGTGGCTGACCACGGCGAGGAAGCGCGATTTGGTTTCGTTGGCCGCAACCGCGACGCTGCGCGCGCGCTCGGCCGCATCGTGCTCGGCAAGCGCGTGATCGCGCGCCTTCTCGAGCTCGGAGGTCCGTTCGACGACCTTCCGCTCCAGCGTCGCATAGGATTCACGCAAATGCGCGGCCATCCGGTTGAACTGGTCGCCGAGCGCCTCGAGCTCGTCGCCCGTTCTGATCGCGAGCCGCAATCCGAGATCGCCGCTCTCGATCCGGCGCGCGCCCTGCGTCAGCATCTGGATCGGCACGGTCATGCGCCGGCTGAGCCAGAGCGACACCAGGGTGGCGATGGCCAGGAGTGCGATCAGCAGGAACGTCGACCGTCCGATCGAGGCGTAGATCGGCGCGTAGGCTTCGCTGAGCGGCAGCTCGACGAACACCAGCCAGCCGAGCGAGGGGACCGTGGCATAGGTCGACAGCACGCGTTGCCCCGAAAAATCCTCCTTGACCAGGCCGCCGGCGGGCGGGCCCACGCCGTCGAGCGCAGCGCGCACATCGGTATGCCGGGACAGATCGCTGCGGCGGAGTGCCGGCCACAAATCGGGATGCGCGATCAGCAAGCCGAGGCGATCGACCACATAGGCCTTGCCGGTATTGCCCACCCTGATCCCGGCGACGAGGTCCCAGATGAAGCGCAGATTGACCTCGGCTATGACCACGTTGGGCTCGCGGCCGATGCCGCGGGTGGCGATGGTCATGAAGGGCTCGGTGTCGCCGAAAAAGTAGACCGGCCCATAATAGGCCAGGCTTTCATTGGCGCCGCGGAAGGCGGCGGAGGAGGAGTGGTCGGCGTTGCTGCCGATCCTGTCCGCGACACGGCGCGACACGCGCACCTGCTCGCGGCCTTGCGCATCGAGCTCGGTCAATTCGGCGATCGCGGGCGAGAGGCGCATCAGGCGGATGGCGTTCAGGCGCTCGTCTTCATTGGTCGAGAGTTCTGCGGGCAGGCGGGCGAGCCATCTGATCTGGTTTTCGATCTGGCCTATGAACTGGCCGATCTGAATGGCCGCGCTTGCAGCCTGCTCGCGCTGGGTCGCCGCGAGAAGCTGCTTCTGCTCGCGATAGGAGAACCAGACGTCGAAGCCGGTGTTGATGGCGAGCGCGGCAAAGGCGAGGGTGACGATCGAGTAGAGATATTTGCGAAACAGCCGGCCGGGAGGCGTCCGCAAATGTCCCTGGTCGACCGCCTCGTTCACTCGCGAATCTCGTCGGCGCGCACGAGCAGCGTGAACGGGATCGTCAGCCCGAGCGCATTGGCAACGGTGCGGTTGATCAAGAGCTCGTATTTTCGCGGCGATTGCACCGGGAGATCGCCGGCCTTGGTGCCGCGCAGGATGAGATCGACGTAATCGGCCGAGCGCACCTCCAGCGTCGGCCCGTAGCTCATCAGCCCGCCGGCATCCATGAAGTAGTGGAACGGATAGATCATCGGCACGCGATATTTCGCGGTCGTCGCGATGATCGCCTGCCGGTTCGCCACCAGAAAGCTGTCGACGAGCGAGATCATCGCCGCCTTCGGCGGCTCGGCGAAGCGGCCGATCGCGCCGTCGATTTCGGCGGCCGCGCTGATCGGCGTGAGCACCACGGCCACGCCTGCGGCCGCGGCCTCCTGCTCGACGGAGTCGAGGTAGAAGCGCCCGGCGCGAGGCGTGCTCGCCGGATTGAACAGGACGCCGACGCGCTGGATATCCGGCACGGCCTCCCTGATCAGCTGAAGCCATTTGCCGCCCATCTCGGCAGTGCTGCTGGTGAAGCCCGTGACGTTGCCGCCGGGATGAGCGAGGCTTTGAACGAAGCCATTGCCGATGGGGTCGTTGGACGTCGCGAAAACGATCGGGATGGTCTTGGTGGCCGCCATGACGGCTGCGGTTTCGACGGTCGAGCCGGTGATGATGACATCCGGCCTGAGCTCGATGAGCTCCGCGATCGCGGCCTTCAACTTGTCCGGTCCGCCGAAACTCGAGCGGATCTCGAAACGGTAGTTGACCCCCTCGACCCAGCCACGCTGCCTCAGGCCCGCGAACAGCGCACCGAGGCGCGTGGTCGAGCTTTCGCTCATGTTTCGTCGGGTCAGCTCGTCGTCGAGCGACAGGCTGGTGATCGTGGCGACGATTCGCATGCGATCCGACGTTGCGCCAAGCGCAAAGAAGCCTGCGGCAGTTGCGCCCGCAAGGCGAATGAAGTCGCGGCGGGCGACCGCCGGCACAACGCGGGCAGGAGCGAGCCGCTCAGTCATGAAATGTTTCGCAAAAGTTGTCCCTGACCATGTGCATAACGCGAAAGCCTGGCGGCGACAATTGATGAAAAAATGCCCTTGTGAATGTTCATTCGCAGCCACGGGCAGCCCAATACCGTATTGCTACCCGACTCGCTGTTTCGGTTGATGTTTGCTCCGTGACGCTTTGTAAGGCCTTCTGGCATTGCAACATTTCCGTCTCGGTTGCGGACGGCGGTTCGGGGAAGCCGATCTCGTGACTGCCGATTTTTGAGCTGTTGTTTCAGGTTTGTTTCGAAGGTTTACGATGCGCAAAATCTACCTCCTTCCGGCCCTTGTCGGCCTTCTCACCACAGTTGCGGCCGGGCCGCTGGCGGCTCAAGGCGCCCAAGGCGCGACGCCCAAGCAGAAAGCCGCGGCGGCGCCGAAGGCGGTCGCGGCAGGCGCCTCGCCCACTGCTGCAGCTCCTGCCGGTGCGACACCGGCAGCCTCGGGCGAGACCGCCACGGCGCCTGCCGACGACAAGATCAAGGCGATCGACGGCTTCCGCTCCGCCAAGTTCGGCGCGAACGAGGCCGACGTGCGCGCGGCGATCACCAAGGACTTCAACCCGAAGGCCGACGCGATCAAGTCGCAGGACAATCCGTCCGAGCTGACCCACAGCGTGCTGCTCTCCGTTCCGGATCTGCTGCCGAACGGCGGCACCGCCGAGCTCTCCTATGTGTTCGGCTACAAGTCCAAGTCGCTGATCCAGATCGGCGCGGTCTGGTCCAAGGGGACCGATGCGGCGATGACGGCGGAGAAGCTGTTCTCCAACGCCAACATCCTGCGCGCGCACTTCCTCAGCGAGGGCTTCAAGCCCGACTCGATCGCAGTCAACATGCCCGTCAACGGCGGCATCGTGATGTTCCGCGGCAGCGACGCCAAGGATCATTCGGTGATCCTGCTGCTCCAGGGCACGTTCGAGAACAAGGAGAACAACCAGCGCGTGCTCACGCCGACGAGCCTGCTGCTGTTCTACGTCGCCGACGCCAAGAGCCCCGACGTCTTCAAGCTTCCGCCCGGCCAGTTCTGATCACGGACCGTCTCACATCATTCTCCCACCCGGTTGTGGATCGGCGCCAATGCCGATGAAGAGGATCTGAAATGCGCAGACCATCTGCGAGGCGAGACAACAACGAACGGATGCTGCAAGGACTTGCACCCTTCCGTTCGATGTCGCTGCTTTGCGCGATGCAGATGGTCTTCATGCCGGTGTTCAGCGTCCGCCTTCAGGCGCAGACGGCGAACGTCATCGTTCCGGACGGCCGCACCGGCACCGCCTTGCATACCTCCGGCAGCGTCACCAACGTCACGACGTCGACGGTGGCGGGCGCCAATGCCTTCAACTCTTTCTCGCAGTTCAGCGTCGGGCAGGGCAACACCGTCAATCTGCAGCTGCCGACCGGCACGCAAAACCTCGTCAACATCGTTCGCGACGCGCCCGTCTACGTCAACGGCACGCTGAATTCCTACATGAACGGTGCCATCGGCGGTAACGTCTACTTCGCCGATCCCAAGGGCTTCATCGTAGGCCGCAGCGGCACGGTGAACACCGGCAGCCTCAACGTCTCGACGCCGACGCGCGAGTTCACCGACAGCCTGATCGGCCCGGGCGGGGCCATCAACGGCACGGCGGTCGGCAATCTGATGGCGGGCTCGTTCCCGGTTTCGCCGGACGGCAATGTCAGGATCTACGGCCGGATCAATGCCATCGACGGCGTGCGCCTGACCGGGCAGAACGTGCTGGTCGGCGGCGCAAGCCAACGCGACATCGCCAATCTCGATCACGCCGCGAAGTTCGCCGCCTCCGTCAATTCCAAGGGCCTGCGCAGCGCCAGCGCCATCACCGTGAGCAACGGCTCGATCCATATCGGGGCCGTCAACAACGCCACGGTCAACGGGCGGCTGACCGCGCGCAGCAAGACCACGACGCCGAGCAACATCACCGTCGCGGCCGGCAACAACATCGAGGTCGGCAAGAACGCCAGGCTCAGCGCGGCAAGCAAGGCGGGCGATGCCGGCGACGTCCGCCTGAAGGCCGCCCAGAATCTGACGGTCGCGGGCGGGGCCAGGTTCAACGCCAGCTCGAAGACCGGCAATGCAGGCCTGGTCGAGCTGAGCGCGTACGGACTCATCGACATCGGCCAGGGCATCAAGGTCAAACTCAGCGCGGAAAACGGCAAGGCGGGCACGCTGCTGATCGATCCGACCGACGTGGTCGTCGGTGATGCCGCGCAGGGCGACGCCGGCGTGACGCTGTCGAACAGTTCGGTCGCCGCTGCGCTCGCCGGGCTCAGCGCCGGTGCCGACTACCTGATCCAGGCCGATCATTCCGTCACGCTGGCCGCCCATGCGGTGATCGATGCCCGCCGTCTCGACGGCTCCGGCCACTCGACCGGCAACGCCAACAACGTCATCATCAACGCGCCGAACATCGAGATCAAGAATGGCGCGCAGATCCTGGCCCAGTCGGTCAATTTCGGCGGAACCAGCTATGCCGACGGCAATGTGACGCTGACGGCAACCGCGAGCGACATCAGGCTGGCCGGCCAGGCCACCGCCGCGACGGGGATCACGGTCGACGGCCAGATCACCGGCGGCACCATCTCGATCGCCGCGACCTCGACGGCCACATCGAGTTTCCTGGATGGTTCGCTGGCTGGTGACTTCGCCCTTGTCGGCGCGACGCTTGCCGCCTCGCTGCTCGGCCTCAATGGCGGTTATGTCGCGGCGAGCGCCACGGCGACCGTCAACATCAACGGCCACGCCAACATCAACGGCAGCAACCTGGTCACCATTTCCTCGCATGGCTCGGAGACCGCGTCGGACCCGGCGGTCGCCACCACATTGCTGGGCAGCCTCACGCCGGTCGCGGCCGGTGTGGTGGTCGGCAAGATCGACGGCAATGTCACGACCAACGTGGCCTCGGGCGCGACGATCAACGCCGGCGGCAATCTCGAAATCAAGGCGCTCAACGATGCGACCATGAACGTCTCCGCCGTCGCAGCCTCGACGAGCGCGCAAATCGTCCCGACGGTGGCCTATTCCACCGGATCGGTGGCGACGACCGCCAACGTCGGGACCGGCGCGCATATTGCGGCGGGCACGGTGGTCGCGAACGGCAACACCCTGAAGGTCCGCGCGATCAACAACAACTCCTTCTCGACCAGCGCAACGTCGGTTGCGGCGAGCGGGACGGGTGCGAGCGGTGCCGTCGGCGGGGCGTTCGCGATCAGCGATATCACGACGTCCGCGAACGCGATGCTCGGCGCATCGCTCGGAACCAGTGCCAGCAACCGGATGAACGGCTCGGTCCTGGTCGAAGCGACGTCCGACACCACGAGCAATTCCACGATGGCCTCGTCCATCGCCGGGCTGCCGGCGCTGATCGCGGCGATCGAAGGAGGGCTGGTCAGGGTTTCTTCGCCGACCTCGATTATCAGGGACCACATGTCCTCGTTGGTTCCGCTGAACTTCGATTTCAAGGTCGCAGCAGCGCTCTCTCTGGCCAACAGCACCCAGAACGCGACCGCCGCGATCGCGCAAAATCCGAGCGGCGGGGCGCCGAGCCTCTATGTGAGCGGCAACCTTGCCATCGCCAGCAACGTCATCGATCGCGGCGTTCGAAGCAATGCGACGTCCAGTGCGATCACGAAGGATCCGGTATCCGGCGAGGGCACGGCGATCAGCGCGGCCGTCGCCTGGGGCAATTTCACCCACAATTCGAACGCCTATGTCGGCGGCGGGACCCTGATCAACGCGGCGAACATTGCAGTCGATGCCACCACCGAACTGCCGATCACCAACTCCTGGCTGAAGTGGGACGGACTGGGCGCGGTGCTGAGCCACCTCAACGGCAATCTCGGCGTCGGCGGCAACATCCTGACCAGCTACGCCAACGCCACGGCGGACGCCGGCGACACGATCGGCATCGCCGGTTCGCTGAACCATTTCGTCGTGAACAACAACACGACCGCGTGGGTTGCCGGCGGCGCGAGCCTGACCACGACGACCCCGCCCTGCACGAGCGTGACCTGCGCCAGCAGCTGGGCGGCAGGAATGGACAATGGCGACCTCCACACCTACAGCGCCAGCCTCCAGATCGCGGCAACCACGACCACGGCGTCGATCGACGCTGCCGGCAATGTCGGCACGCTCGGCTTCCTGCCGGGTAACACCTCGGGTGGCTCTTCGGTCGGCGGCGCGCTCAATCTCGTCCAGTTCAACACCAACACCATCGCCGGCGTCTCGGACGGCGCGATAGTGCGGGCGGCGGATGATATCGCCGTCAACGCGATCACCTCCGATCAGTTCGTCGCGGTCGCGCCGACCTCCGGCAGGGCCGCCGGCGCGCTGGCGCTGAACGGCATCACTTCGCTGGGGTTCCTGAATAACACGACGCATGCGTCGATCTCGAGTCAGGCCAGTGTCTATGCCCCGTCCGTCAATGTCCTGGCGCAGCAGGACCTGTCGGTCGTGACGCTGTCCGGCGCGCTGAGCCGGAACACGAGCGGAGGTTCGGCTGTCGGATTGGCGGTCGCCTATCTGGGCGCGAATGCCGACACCTCCGCCTATATCGGCGACAACCATTCCGATATCCGGCCCGGCGTGTTCAGCGCGAATGATCCGTTCGCCGGCAATGGCGGCGGCACCGGCTCGGTCAATGTCGACAATCTCACGCTCAGCGCGACCACCTCGGGGCGCATCACCGCGGCCGCCGTCGCAGCATCGATTTCCGAGCCGCAGGCGTCCAGCTTCGCCGACAAGGCGGGCGCCGCCGGCGCCGGCGCGACCGGAGGAACTGCGGGTGTGGCGGCGGCCGCGAGCAAGATCGGCTCGACCTCGGGATCGAGCACCAGCGGCTTCAGCGTCGATCTCGCCGGAAGCTCGTCGGTGAGCGACGTCTCGCTCGGCACCAGCGCCTATATCAAGAACACGACGGTCAACAAGTTCACCACGACCGGCACCGTGGTGACCAATACGATCGTTCAGGCGCTGAACGACACCATTCTCGACAACGGCTCGGGTTCAGCCGCGCTCAATCTGGCCGGGGCATCCGCCCAGGGGGCGGCAATTGGTGGCGCCATCGCGGCGGCGACGTCCAACAACGCGACGCTCGCCTACATCTACGGCACCACCATGCACGACCAGAGTTCGGTGACGGTGCAGGCGCTCAATGGTGGCTCGGAGACCGTCGTCGCCATCGGCGTGTCGGGATCGAAGTCCAATGCGGCCTCGCTGTCGGCCTCGGTCGGCATCATCACCGACAGCGCCAATGCCTATATCGAGAGCTCGACGATCACGGGGCAGGCGACCGGCGTCAACCGCGCGCTCGAGGTCGACGCTTACCAGACCGCGAACATCGCGATCGGCGGCGGTGTGCTCTATATGTCGGGTGGTCAGGTCGGCGTCGGCATCGGCTTGACCTATGCGTCGATCGCCGACCCCACGGGTGGAAACGCGACCGACGCGCATATTCGCTCGACCTCGATCTCGAACTACGACAGCCTGCTGGTGATGGCCGACAGTGCCAGCGTGATCGCGGCCGGTGCGGCCTCGGGCGGCGCTGCGACCAACGGCAATTCGCTGTCGGGCGCCGTCGTCGTCGACGAGATCAGCCCGACGACGACGGCCTATATCGACAGTGGCGCGACGGTGAACATCAACGTCGGCGGCGTGACCGTGCTTGCCGACAGCGGCGCGGTGTCGGGACTGGATACAGCGCTCGGAAATCTCGTCAAGAAGTCAAACAGCGGCCTTCTCGCCGCGGACACCTGCACGGCAGCTGGCGGCGCTGGCGGACAAAATTGCGTCGATTTCGGTGCGGCCGCGCTCAATGGAGGCACCGGCAACGGCCCCGGCGCCAGCATCGTCTCCGTCGCCGGCGTGATCGAGGCCGCCAAGAACGACATCGGAGCCTCGCTGGTCTACGATACGATCTCGACGACGCATTCGGCGTATATCGCCAATGTACTCATCGGCGGCGGCAGCAACGGTCGCGTCAATGTGACCGCAACGGATTCCTCGAAGATCCAGTCGGTTGCGCTCGGCATCGGTGGGGCCACCGGACAGTTCGCCGGTACAGCCGCCCTGACGATCAGCTCGATTACCAACACAGTCTCGGCCGCGATCGGCAATAATGTGTCGACCACGGCGAGCACGGCCATTACCGGCAATACCGTTGCGGTGACCGCGGTCGACAATTCCAGCATCACGGGCAGCGCTGCAGTTGCAGCGATCGCGCCAAGTGGCGGCAGCGCCGCGGGCTTGTCGCTGGTCAACAGCAACATCGCCAACAATGTCAGCGCCGGCGTGACCGGTGCGAAGATCACAGCGAGCGGCAGCGTTGCCATCGGCGCCAGCTCGAACGCCCGTATCTCGACGGTCGCTGTCGGTATCGCGATCTCCTCGCAGGTCGGCCTCGCAGGCTCGGTCGCGACGAACCTGATGGGCACCAACGTCACCGCCAGCATCACCGACAGCGCTGCCCTCGGCACCACCAATGGATCCGACGTCACCGCCAACAACAATGTCGCGGTGATCGCAAGCAACACGGACAACGTTGTCGTGTCCGCCGGCGCGCTCTCGATCTCCAAGGGCCCGGCGGGCGGCGCCGGCTCGATGGTGACGAACCAGATTACCGGCAGCACCTCGGCCTATATCAGCGGACCGAACACCAAGGTCGACGCGCTCGGAACGAGCTCGACCGACACGCTGTTGGTCAACAGCGGCACGCTGGCGCACGCCAGCAATCTTAGCGGCTTCCAGGCGCCGACCGACCACACGCCCGATCTGAGCGAGATCCAGGATATTGTGAGGGGCCTCGCCGTGGTTGCGAGCTCGCACCAGGCCGTCGTGACCAATGTCATGACGATCGCAGCCGGCACCGGCATCTCGATCATGGTCAACCCGATCACCTCGGTGCTGAGCGGGTCGACCAACGCCTATATCGACAGCGCCAGCATCGACACGCGCCTGACCAGCGCGGGGCTACTGCCGCAGATCGACGTCGCGGCCTCGAGCTTCTCCTATTCCGGCGCATTCGGCGCCGGCATCGTGCCCCCGACCGGCACCGGCGGCGGCGGCGCGACCGTCATCAGCACGACGATGTCGCGCACCACGCTGGCCTATGTCACCAATTCGACCGTCGGCAGTCTTTCGTCGACGCCGTCCGCGACCGTCGGCGCGGTCACGGTGAAGGCTAATGCCGAGCAGGACGCGTCTTCGATCGGCGTCGGCTTCAACACGGGCTCGGTTGCGCTGAACGTCTTTACCGCGACCACCGAGGCCTATGTCGACGGCGGTGCGATGACGGCGTCGTCGCTCACCGTGAACGCCATGGACACCACCGCCATCTACTCGGCCGGCGGCTCGGCGGCCTATGGCAGCCAGGCCGCGGTCGCCGCGGCCTTCCTGGTCCAGGTCTCGGCGAACCGGACCGAGGCCTATGTCGGCGACGAGTTCTACTATCACGGCGGCAGCACGACGCACACGACCGCGCTCAATCTGAGCGGCGCGCTCGATGTCGAGGCCAACACGGTCGATCGCTTCCAGGCCTATTCGGTCGGCGGCTCGCTCGCGACCGGATCGGCCGCGATCGCGGGCATGGCGAACATCGAGATCGCCAACAACACCACCATCGCCGGTGTCTACGACACCACGCTGCGATCGCCGACGGGTGGTGCGGCCGGCGCCGTCACCGTCGGCGCGAACGAGGATGTCGAGATCAAGGAGATCGCCGGGGCGATCGCGATCGGCGCCAGCGGCTCCGGCGTCGGTATCGGCGCGGCTGCCAACGTGCTCGTCTTCAAGAGCGAGACCACTGCGGAAATTAACAACAGCGACTTGAACTCCTCCGGCGCGATCAATGTCGACGCGCTCAGCACCAAGGAAGTGTTGTCTTACGCGGTCACCGCGGGCGTTGGCGGCAGCGTCGGCCTCGGCGCGACGGTCGGCGTCATCATCATCGGCGCCAACACGGCCGATGCCGATACGCAGCAGCAGGAAACCGGGCAGCTCGACCAGCGCGACAGCAACGGCCACAACAATGGCACCATCACGGCCGTCAACAACAGCACCAGCAATTCGCACGGCAGCGATGCCGTCGCGAGCGGCACCGCCGGCAATCCGAACAATGCGCATGTCACCTCGACCTACGACGTCAGCACCGTGCTGGCCGGCGGCTCCGACGGCGTCACCGCGCAGATCGCGGGCGGCAGCGCTACGTCGACGACGCAGGTCAACGTCGGCGCCACCAGCGCGAACGCGACCAAGATGTATTTGCTCGGCGCCGGCTTCGGCAAGAATGTCGGCATCGGTGCCGGCATCGGCTACACCAGTGTCAGCAGCAATGTGACCGCCAATCTGAGCGCGGCCGTCACCGCGCCGTCCGTCATGGTGGCGGCGGTGGTCAAAGATGCCAGCGGCGGGGCCTATGGCGGCCAGACCATCAACACCGAGGCGATCGCGGGCGGAGCCGGACTTTACTTCGGCGCGGATGCCGCGGTGGCGGTCGGCAACGTCTCAAATCGCGTGAAGGCAGAGCTCGGCGGCTCCGTGACCGGGACGGGCGGCGCCGGTGTCGCCGTGATGGCGCAGGATTCGACGACCCAGATCGTCTTCACCGGCGGTGTCACCGGCGGCGCCGCGGCGGTCGGCGCCTCGGTCTCGACGGCGAGTCGGTCGAGCACGGTCTCGGCAGATGTGCTGCAGGGGGCCAACGTCAATACCTCGACGCTCGCGGTCGGTGCGCAAGGCGCGGGCACCTTGACCACGACGGCAACGGCGCTCGGCGGTGGTATCGTCGCGGGCGTCGGTGCGGACGCCGAGGCCCACGAGAATTCGAGCGTGACCGCCGATATCGGCGCGGGCGCCACGATCGCCACGTCCGCGACCGGCGTCGGTACGCTGGTGTCGGCGTCGATCACGCCCAATCTGTCGAGCAGCGCGATCGGCGTCTCGGTCGGCGGTGGTGCGGTCGGCGTCGCCGTCGCGCAGTCGACGGTCGGGGCCCAGGTCACGGCCGATATCGGCGACAACACCATCTTCTCGGGCGGCGCGATCTCCGTGGCCGCCATGGCGCTGGTCCCGACGGGCGGCACGACGACCTACGCCTGGGCACTCGCAGGCGGTGGCGGATCACTGATCGGTGCCCAGGGCAGCTACGCCAAGGCTTCGGAGAATGCGACGGTCAACGCCTATGGCGGGACCGGAATTACGCTTCCCAACGCCAACGTGACCATTGCGGCCGAAAATGACAGTGCCCAATACGCGCAGGCGACCGGTCTTTCGAGCGGGTTCCTGGCGTTGGGTGCGACCGTTGCGCAGACGTCGTCGAGCGCGCACACCTACGCCTATCTCGGGGCGGGCGCGATCACGTCGGCAACCAACATCGGTGTTCTCCAGATCACCGCGACCGGCGTCGATGCCAACGTCGCCAATGCGGTCGTCGGCGCGGGCGGCACCTATGCCGGCGCCGCGGCGGTGGCGACCACCAGCTCGACCGCGACCACTCAGGCGCGAATGGACGGTAACGGGACCGACGACACGCTTTACTTACGCGGTCTCAACATCCGCGCCAAGCACACCACGAACTATGCCGCCAGCGGCGACGCCTATCAGGCTTCCACTGCGGGCGTCTCCGGCGGCAGCGCGCAAAACACGGTCACCACGAACACGACCGCCAAGGTCGGCACGCACCTGATCATCAATTCGGCCGGCGGCGACATGGATGTCATCTCCAATGACATCGTCAACCAGGCCGGCGGCGGCGCGCGTTCGGGCTCGGGCGGCACGTTCTCGGGCGCCGCAGCGCTCAGCAATTCGACCGTCACGCAGACCGTCACCACCAACATCGACGCCGGGACGGTCCTGAGCCTCAACGACGATCCGCGGACAACGAGTGCGGTGATCAACATCGAGGCCTACAACACGCTGAACACCAACGACACGGTGAGCCTGGCCACAGCGAGCTTCTTCGCCGGCGGCGGCGCCGAATCCGACATGACGGCGAACGCGACGCTCACGGTCAACATCAATGCCCGCGAGCTGTTCAGCGCCGGCAGGATCTATGTCGGCACGGCCGCGAAGATGGCGGCGGCCAACAATGCCAACGCCAGTCTCTACGGCGCGATCGCCGGCGTCGGCGCCAGCACCAACAGCTGGGTCCACGCCAACCAGGCCGTGAATGTCGGCAACAACGCGAAGGTCGAGGCCTGGGGCGACATCACCATGTATGCGGGCCTCGCCGGCGACGGCAGCGTCTTCAGCAGCGTGCAGGCGACGGCGACGACGGTCGTCTACAACAACACCGCTGTCCCGATCTCCACCCTCTACCGCGGCACGGCCAATGCCGACGACACCACGAGCCTGACGCTCGCCAACACCTCGAGCGTGCTCGGCGTGCAGAACATCTATCTGGGCGCAACCCAGGGGCAGGTGACGGCCACCGGCAACGGCAGCAACTACAATCCGTATCTGGACATCTTCAGCGCCAAGAACAGCGACAACCACAGCCACACCAGCGGCACCGGCGATGTCGCGCTCAATGGCCTGGTGGTGGCGGGCATCAACGACGATGTGACCATCACGATCGAGCTGGGTGCCACCGCGCCCACCTTGAGCACGACCAGTCCTTACTCGTCGCTGACCAACGGCGGCGCGTCTGTTCTCGAATACGTCTCCGACGTCAATCACTTCAGTCCGGTGATGAGCTGGAACCACCAGACGGTCCAGTACACCGTCGTCTCCAGCTTCAATCCCTACCAGCTGATCGTCAACCAGCTCGTGACGCTGACCGGCCTGACCGCCGCGCAAATCCGCTCCCAGCTTGCGACGTCGTCGATCGCGAACCCGGCCACGATGTCGCCCTCCGGGACCGATCCGACCGGCGACATCCAGCGCCAGATCAACACGTTGATCCAGCAGGCGCCCTTTACGACCGACGCTGCAGGCAATGCCTTCGCGCTCGGCGACATGCTGGTGTCCGCCGGCAACGTCTCGATCCTGGCGCAGAAGCTGACCGGAAACAGCGGCACGAATCCTGCGGCGCCGGCGGTCATCGCGCGCAGCTCGCCGTTGATCAAGGTCGAGAACAAGGGTCTCGACTTCATGGACCTGAACAACCTCACGATCACCAATGTGAGCGGAGGCAACATCACCTATCGCCAGATCGACCATGTCGACCCGGATTCGCATTCGAACGTGACCTTCACCGCCACACCCAGCGCGTCGCCGAGGATCGACATCTCGGCCACCTATAACCGCCTGGATGCCGTCACTGGCCAGGCCGTCGACCAGAATGGCAACGCGCTGACCAGCACGCCCGACATTTATCTGGACGGTGCCATCACCAACGACAACGGCCTGCTCAAGATCACCAACAATTCGGGCAGCGTCGTCGCGTCGCAGGCCATGAACGCCGCGACCATCCAGATGGTGGTGCCCAAGGGATCGTTCACCTTCCTCGGCGGTCTCGGGAGCTTCAAAGACACCAACGGCACCGTCGCCGATCAATGGGCGAGTACGGAATTCAAGCCGGGTGACACCGACACGCTCACGGCGGTGATGCTGGCGGCGACCTATCTCGGTGCCTACGGCGACTACGCGACCAGCCCGCACATCGCCGCGGGCGGCAATCACCCGTATTTCTACTACTGCTGCGTCGACGGCAATACCGGCGTTCAGCAAACGGCCGCCAACAGCACGGTCTTCACCGCGCGCCTGCTGGATCTGTATTACGACGGCACCTCGCTCTATTCGGCGATCTTCCTGCCGATGGGCCAGGGCGCGCCCGGCGACGGCAATCCCCACGCCGGCAGCGTGCCATACCCCGCCACGCTCGCAGTCATCGAGGGGCCGACGATCCAGACCATCACTAACGCGCCGTGGGAGCGAAACACCTATACGGGCCAGGGCGTCTTCAGCAACACGTCCAACGGCACGAGCAACTATTTCTCGCCGTTCAATTGCTCGGGATGCGGAGACTACTTCCAGGTCATCAACATCCAGCCGGCAGCGATCACGCCGATCACCGCGGCTGCGCCGCGGGTTCAGCCTCAAAACGATGCGCAGATCATCGGCAAGGCGATCATCATCTCCGCGTCCGTGATCAACATCAACGGCACGCTCCAGAGCGGATCGAGCAGCAATTACTCGGTCAACATCGGCGCCAACGCCCTGGCGGACATCAACATCCTGAAGAGCGGCACGGGCCTTGCCCAGGCCCAGGCCAATGCGCAGCACGGCGTCTATTGGGACATCCCGGCTGGCGATCTGACGACGTCGGGCACCGGCGATGCCACGATCGGGGCGAAGTACAATGTTCTCACCGACCAGATCATCCTGAACAGCGTGGTGCAGGGTTCGGGCGGCTACATCTATTTGAACGGCAAGATCATCTCGACCTCGACCCAGGACGGCCAGTTACAGGGCAAGCTCGTGATCAACGGCGGCGCCGGCACGGTCACTGTCAACAACACCACCGGCCTGCAGCTCGTCACCAACACCATCAACACCGGTGTCACCACCCCCAGCGTGATCGAGATCGTCGATCAGCTCAAGCAGCAGACCAAGTGGTACGTCTTCGATCCCACCGCTGCGGCCGGCCAGCAGGTGTCGACGTATGTGACCAACAGCGTCAATGCAAACCAGTACACCGCCTCGATGCTCACCGGTGTTAGCGGTACGGCAGGTGTCCAATACGCGCCGCAGGCCGATATGCTTTATCAGTGGGTCGACACGGCGACGCTGGATCGTTCGCCGACCAGCACGCAGTTCGACTACGGCTGGACTTATACCGGCGCGCATCCTTGGACCCGCGCGGTCAGTCTGGTGTCCGGTGTGCAGGCCTCCAACTACCAGGAAGTCGTCACCGCGACCGGCAGCTATTACATTCCGAACGACAGCAGGCCGGGCAACAACGGGCAGAACACCCATGACAGCAACGGGTGCTGCGGCGCGGACGGCCAGTTCAACTGGTACCAGGAGATCTACACGCACCTGACCCTGACGCTGACCAACACGGTCAAGGCGTCCAACCCGATCAACATCCAGTTCAACGGCGGTGCTACCAGCACGGTTGCGGTCAATTCGAACTCCAGTATCGTCCTCAACGGGTCGGTCAACAACCTGCAGGGCACGACCTCGTTCACGGCCACCGGCGCCAATTCGTCGATCACGGTCGGGGCGAACGCCAACAACCCGGTGATCTCGGGCACCAGTGTCAGCCTGTCCGCACCAGGCGGTATCGGCACGCTCGGCACGAACGGCGTTCCCGTCCAGGTGCAGCTCTATGGCGGCAGCCTGACCGCCAACTCGGTCGACCATGACATCTCGATCGCGGCGATCGGTTCGCTGTCGATCAACCAGGTGAAGGTGAGCCCGACCGTCACAGGCAACGCGCCGCAGGGCAGCGTCTTCCTCTCGGCCATCGGCGATATCAACTCGGCGTCTCCGTACGACATCACCAACCCCGTCGTGATCGGCAAGAACATCGAGATCGACTCTGCCGCCGGTGCGATCGGCGCGACCAGCAGCGTCGTCAATGGCGCGTCGACCCTGACCAACATCAATCCGCTGGTGATCCAGGCGACGGGCACGGTTCAGTCCAACGGCACCGTCGATGGCGGCGTTCTCGACAGCTCCTCGGCCACCGGCGCCTACATCGTCCAGTCCAAGGGCGATCTGCGCCTCGGCACGATCCAGTCGACCGGCGGCCCGGTCTTCCTGGAGGCGGCCGGCTCCGACGGCAACCCGGCCAGCATCCTGAACGGCCGGGCGGCCGCCGGCATCACTGCGGCTGAGAGCGCGCATCTCCAGTCCGTCTGGGCCAATCTCGACCTGCTCAACGGCAATCCCGCCACCGCTGCCGTCAACAGCTACCAGTCCATGGTCACGTCGGCCTATAACGACTACTTCCAGCTCAGGAACATCGCCTTCGCGAACGGCAGCGCCTACAACCCGACCTCGGTGGGTCTGACGGTGCTGCGGGCGCAGGTGGCGGCCAAGCTTGGTATCGATCCTGCGAACGTCTCGACGACGGACATGAAGGTCGAGGCCACGACACGGTTCCTGAAGGATCAGTTCCTGCTCGGCAAGATCACCACCGACCAGCTCAAGAGCTCGCTGACGACCTTGCTCGGCGCCGCACCCGCCGATCCGCTGGCGACCGTGTTCGGCAGCTCGCTGTCGACGACGCTGTTCGCAAAACTGTTCGACGGCGTGGCGACCGCCAATCAGCGGCTGCCGAGCAACGCGGCGCTGCAGACGGCGCTGAACGCCTACAATGCGAGCTATACCTACACGCTCGCATCGACCGAGACGGTCTACGGCATCATCACGGCGGGCGCGCAGTGGACGCAGAGCCAGCTTGCCTACACGGTCTCGTCGTCGGCCGTCGGCGCGGCACCGCCGCCGATCGACCCGAACGTCGCGGCCAATGTCAGCGCGAGCCAGATCATGCTCTACGCGCCGCACGGTTCGGTCGGCAATTCGGCCGCACCCCAGACGTTCACCTTCACCAGCGTCGATTCCTCGTCGCTGACGACGGACCAGCGGGCGCTGCTGTCCTCGGCCGGTCCCGGCCAGCTCACCGTCGGCGCGACCACGGACCCGACGACCCACGTCGTGACCTATACGGTCAGCCTGTCGCAGCAGAACCTCGTCGTGCTCGACAACCCGACCGCGATCTCGGCCAACGCGCTGTCGAACATCTATCTCGGCAGCAAGAACAGCCTCACCCTCGGCGGCATCACCGCGAGCTACGGCCCGATCGCGCCGGCGCAGGCCAACGGCATCCAGGTGACCGGCCGCGGCGACGTCAAGCTCGATGCCGTGACCGGCATCACCGCTGCCGCCGGCGTGACCGGCGTGCCCGTGATCTCAGGTGATATCGCCAACCTGACCCTGATCGCCGAGCACGGCAATATCGGCGCGCGCGGCGCCGCCGGAAGCAATCCCGCGAGCAACGCGAATGCGATCCAGATCGCCTTTGCCAGCCCGGCCAACGACCAGCTCGACCAGGTCTCGTCCGGGCAGGGCATCTATGTGAAGCAGACCACCGGCGATCTCATCCTCGGCAACATCTCCGCCGGCAACGAGATTCAGCTTGCGGCGACCGGCAGCATCTATGGCGAGGCCGGCTTCTCGGACCGCAGCGCGATCCACATTCTGGGCACCGACCTCGATCTGCGCGCCGGCGGCAATATCGGCTTCAACGGCTCGACCTTCCAGCCGCTGCAGGTGAACATCTCCGGCGCCGTCACCGGCTCGGCGGGCGGCGATTTCAGCCTCCTCGCAGTCACCGGCGACCTCGCGGTCGGCACCAGCGGTGCCTATGGATCGCTGACGGCGGGCGGCGCGATGACCTTGAACGTGCCGCGCGGCGCGCTCACCATCAACGCCGACCTCACCAGCAACGGCGTGATGCAGCTCCTTGCCAACCGCGGCATCACCTTCACCGCCGGCACCAGCGCGGCGCCGGTGGTTGCGACCAGCACTTCCGACGGGGTGACGCTGGTGGCCGCGACGCTGTCGATGGGCGCCTATTCTGCCATCAACGCCGCCGGCACGATTTCGGTGACCACCACGGGCGATGCGACGATCGGCCAGCTGAATTCGTCGCAGTCCTATGCCGCGGCCGGCAACGCGCCGTCGATCGTCGTCACCGCCGGTGGCGTCGCCTCGCTCGGAGCGATCCTCGACAATGGCGACGGCCAGACCAAGTTCGTCGCGTCCGGCTCGGGCGCCGAGCTTTCGTTGAGCGCGTCGAACGGCATCGGCGCCGCGGCGGATCGGTTCCTCTTCAGCGCGGCGCGGCTCTCGGCAAGCGCGAGCGCCGGCCACGTTTACCTGAAGGCGCTCACTGACACCGAGGCGAGCCTGCTCTCGGCGGTCAACGGCAACGTCGACATCCTCGGCACCGGCGGCCTCACGCTCGACCAGGTGGCCGCGGGCACGGCGACGGGCGCGAGCGGCAGCTTCAGCGCCGTCACCGCCAACGGCAGCATCGTGATCGGGACCGCCAGCAGCAGCGGCTTGCAGACGATCCACGCCAGCCAGAACGTGACGTTCAACTCGCTCGCTTCCACTGGCAATGCCGGCGACGTCGGCAACGTCAACGTCACCGCCGACAACGGCTTCATCCTGGCACAGACGGTGATGTCAGGCGGGGTGACGACGCTGGGCTCGGTCTCCGCCAACGGCTCGGCAACGCTGTTGGCCGCCACGACCATCACCGGCAACACGCTTGCGGCGACGACCGGCTCAGCCCTGCTGACCGCTGGCGGCCCGATCAACTGGAACGTCCTCAACGTCGCAACGACGCTGGGCGCGACCGCGGGTCAGGGCAGCATCACCTTGCAGACCGCGCAGAGCGGCGGCACGCAGACCATCCACGCCCACGACAATTTGACCTTCAACGCGCTGGCGGCGACGGGCATCAACGGCGACGTCGGCAACGTCAACGTCACCGCCGACAACGGCTTCATCCTGGCGCAGACGGTGACGTCAGGCGGGGTGACGACGCTGGGCTCGGTCTCCGCCAACGGCTCGGCAACGCTGCTGGCCGCCACGACCATCACCGGCAACACACTTGCGGCGACGACCGGCTCAGGCCTGCTGACCGCCGGCGGCCCGATCAACTGGAACGTCCTCAACGTCGCGACGACGCTGGGCGCGACCGCGAGCCAGGGCAGCATCACCGTGCAGACCGCGCAGAGCGGCGGCACGCAGACCATCCACGCCCACGACAATGTGACCTTCAACGCGCTGACGGCGACGGGCATCAACGGCGACGTCGGCAACGTCAACGTCACCGCCGACAATGGCTTCATTCTGGCGCAGACGGTGACGTCGGGCGGCGTTACGACGCTTGGCTCGATCTCCGCCAACGGCTCGGCGACGCTGCTGGCCGCCACGACCATCACCGGTAACACGCTTGCGGGGACGACCGGCTCAGGCCTGCTGACCGCCGGTGGCCCGATCAACTGGAACGTCCTCAACGTCGCGACGACGCTGGGAGCGACCGCGAGCCAGGGCAGCATCACCTTGCAGACCGCGCAGAGCGGCGGCACGCAGACCATCCACGCCCACGACAATTTGATCTTCAACGCGCTGACGGCGACGGGCATCAATGGCGACGCCGGAAGCATCAGCGTCACCGCCGATAACGGCTTCATCCTGGCGCAGACGGTGATGTCAGGCGGGGTGCCGACGCTGGGCTCGGTCTCGGCCAATGGCTCGGCGAAGCTGATCGCCGCCGGCACCAACATGGGTCACAACCTCACGGCCTCGACCGGCAACGCGCTCCTGCAGGGCACCGTCGTCAAGTGGGACAACCTCAGCGTCGGCGGTACGCTCGACATCACTGCGACGGCCGGAGGGATCACCCTCGGTACCGCCATCAGCGGCGGCACGCAGACCCTGCATGCCCACGACGACATCATCTTCAGCCAGCTCACCACGACGGGCATCCCGGGCGATGCCGGCGAGCTCATCGTCAAGTCCGACACCGGTTCGCTTCACGGCGGATCGATCTCGGCCAACGGCGCTACCCGTTTCGATGTGGCCGGATCGGTCTCGTTCGACCGGATCAGCGGCGACGTGGTCAAGATGACCTCGTCCGGTGATCTGACCATCAACTGGGTCAGCGTGGTCAGGGAGCTCGACCTCGCCGCCGACACCATCACCGTCAGGGGTGAGCAGGTCCGCTCGAACCCGCCGGTTCCGCTGATCCTGAACATCACGGGCTATAATGGCGGCGTCGCGAAGTACGCCAACATCTCGATCGATCCTGATACCATCATCGTCAACCAGTTCAGGGTGGTGGACGCCAACTTCCTGACCGACGCGCACTCCGTGACGATCCTGAACGGCTACGTCCCGGGCCAGCTCCTGCTCACCACCGCGACCGAGCAGGTACTGCTGAACAACCGCACGCTGGCGCCGAGCAACGGGCCGACGCTTCAGCTCTACCAGCCGGACGGCGTGTTCACGCTGAGCCAGGTCGGCAACGCCAACGTCACCGACGCCTATGTGGTGTTCTACACCGGTGATATCTCGGCAACAGTCTCCAATTACGGTTCGAGCCACGCCTGCTGCAGCAGCTACACGGGCGCCAGCATGGCGCGCAACGTCGCCGTCGATGGCGAGGGCCATGAGAGCATCGACACCTGGCTGGCGCAGAAGAGCGGGGCGGGAACATTCTACCAACTCGGTCTCTCCGGCCATGCGCGGCCCGACGCATTGTTGACGCCGCGGCCGGTCGAGACCATCGGGTCTGGTCCCGCCGTGAACGTCGAAGGGCTCAGCGACATGCGCAAGCTGCGCCACCAGGGGCAGCGCACGGGTCGCCCGGGCTGGAAGGATGCTGCAATCGGTGCAATGACGAAGCCGGCGGTGAGCCGCCTCGCGGAGGCGTGGTAGGTCGGGATGCGGGTTCTGGGGGCAGCACTGGGGTTGGGGCTTGCAGCGTCGAGCATCGTGGCCGCGCGCGCGCAGGTGCCCTCGATCAATCCGGGCGCGATCCAGAACGACATCGACCGCCAACGCCGCCAGATCGAACAGCAGAGCGAGCCGCCCAAGTTGAATGGCCCGGCCGTGATCGGCGGCGCGCGTGAGAAGTCGCCGCTGATGAAGCCGGGCGGCCCGAAATTCCGTCTGCGCAAGCTCGAATTCGACGGGTCCAAATTCATCACGCCGGCCGAGCTCGACGAGATCGCGAAGAAATATGTCGGCAAGAACGTCGACATCGCGACGCTGCTGCAGATCGTCGCCGATATCAATGCGATCTACACCGAGCGCGGCATCGTGACCGGAATTGCGACCCTGCCGGATCAGGATCCCAAGGACGGGACGGTCAAGATCAAGCTGACCGAAGGCCGGCTCCAGAAGATGACCATCGAGGGCAACAAGCAGACCCGCACCGACTACATCCTCCAGCGCGTCAAGGAGCCGGAAGGCGAGGTCCTCGACGTTCCCAAACTCAATCGCGACGTGACCTGGTTCAACCGGACCAACGACGTGCAGATCAAGGCGCTGCTCCAGCCCGGCTCGAGCTTCGGGCTGACCGACCTGCAGTTTGCGGTGATCGAGCCGCCGGTCGATACCTGGCAGCTCTTCGTCGACAATCAGGCCGCGGAGAATACGGGCCGCTGGGAAGGCGGCACCTTCTACAAGCGCCACGGCCTGTTCGGCGTCGACGACCGCCTGACCTTTTACGGCGTCCGTTCGGACGGCAACCTCAACGGCAACGTTGCCTACAGCATCCCGGTCAACCCCTGGGGCGGCCGCGCCGGCGTCAGCTATACAGAAGGCAAGATCAAGATCATCGACGGGCCCTTCGTTGCGCTCGACGTCACGGGGCGGTCGAGCCAGGCCGCTGTCAATTTCAGCCAGCCGGTCTGGGTGACGCAGAATTGGCTGGTGCTGCTCAACGCCGCCGAGACCGAAGGCAAGACGGTGAGCCGGTTCTCGACCGTCGCGGTGACCGACGACCATTACGACAAGGCCACGGCCGGCGTCTCCGTGACCAATTCCGGCAACGCCTATTCGATCACGGTCTCGCCCGCCGTCAACTACATCGAATGGCAAGACCACGTGCTCGGCAACAATCGCACGTTCAACACCTATACCGGCACGATGCTCGCGACCAGCACCGCTGGCCCCGCCAATTTCAGCACCAACGTGCTCGCAAGCTGGCAGTACACACAGGAGAAGCTGCTGCCGGGCGACCAGATCTTCACGATCGGTGGTCCCACCACCGTGCGCGGTTATCCGACCAACGCCGCGTCGGGCGACAGCGGTTATTATTTCAACGCCGAGCTCCACTACAACTGGTCGCAATGGTTGAGGGGATTTGACACCTACATCTTCACCGACGTGGGTGCGGTGTATTCGACGTTCCCCGGCGTCACGGAACTGGCCTCGGTCGGCGTGGGCTTCTCCTGGACGTATGCGCAGTTCATGACGTTCGAAGCCAATTGCGCAACGCCGCTGAAGATGGCGGTCTCGACCCAGCATCACTACGAGGCCTATGGCCGCGTCATCTTCCGCCCGCTGCTGATGTTCGAGAAGCAGAAGAGCGCCACGCCTGTGGCGGCCATTGCCAGTAAGTCGTAGGACAGGTTACCTCTCTGCGTCGTCATTGCGAGGAGCCCTTGCGACGAAGCAATCCAGACTATCTCAGCGGAGAGATTCTGGATTGCTTCGCGGCGCTCGCAATGACGGGTGGGTGGATCTGGGTCTAATTACCGCCGCAGCGTGAACTCGCTCGCTTCTCGCCGGTGCTCCCATTTCGCCCGCTCGAGCTCCGGCTGATCGCACTCGGCCTCGGGATAGCCGATGCAGAGATAGGCGATGAATTTCCAGGAGGCGGGCACGTCGAGCACGCCGCGGATGCGCTCCGGATTGAGGATCGAGACCCAGCCGAGCCCGATCCCCTCGGCGCGCGCGGCGAGCCACATGGCGGTGATTGCCGCGACCACGGAATATTCGGTGGTCTCCGGCATGGTCGCACGGCCGAGGCCGTGGCCGATGTCGCTGGCCTTGTCGGCGAATATCGCGAGATGGCGAGGTGCCTGTTCGAGGCCCGAGAGCTTGAGCGCGGCATAGCGCGCGGCGCGCTCGCCGGAAAAGCAATTCAGCGCGTCGGCGTTGCACGCCCTGAAATCGTCAATCACCGCGCGGCGCCGTGCCGCATCATCGACGGTGACGAAGCGCCACGGCTGGCTCAGACCGACCGAGGGCGACAGACAGGCCGTCTCGATCAGCCGCTCCACGGCGCCGTCGGGCAGCGCATCGGAGCGGAAGCGGCGCACGTCGCGGCGCCACACGAACAGCTCGCGCAATTGCCGGCGGAAGGTGTCGTCGAACTCGACCATCGATCATCCCCCAGCGTGAAGGAAGGCTGCGGCCACCAGTAGGATCAGGATCTCGCCGACCTGCTCGAAAGCGCCGAGGATGTCGCCGGTCTGCCCGCCGATCTGACGGATGGCAAGCTGCGCCAGGATGAGCCCGGCGAGGGACAGCAGGACCAGGCCGACCAGCGCCTTGGCCGGTCCGAGCGCAAGGGCGAGCGCGAGCGTTCCAACGGCGAAGGCGACGGCCACGCTGCGGCCCGGCGGCGATCCGGCGCGCGCGGAGAGCCCGTCGGGACGCGCCGGGGCGACCAGTGACATGAAGGCCGGAATGCCTGCGCGGGCCGAGGCGTGGGCTGAGCACAAAGCCAGCATCACGGCCCATGGATTGGCGATTGCGGCCAACGCACTCCAGCGCAGGCCGAATGACAGGATCAGCGCGCAGACGCCATAGCTGCCGATCCGGCTGTCGCGCATGATCTCGAGCTTGCGCTCGCGCGTCCGTCCGCCGCCGAGGCCGTCGGCGGTGTCGGCGAGCCCGTCTTCGTGCAGCGCGCCGGTGATGAGGGTCGTTGTGGCGAGAGCGAGCAGGGCGGTCATGCCCGGTGCCAGTCCCAGTCTGCTCGCGAGCGCGTAGACCACAGCGCCTGCAAAGCCCACCAGCAATCCCGCGATCGGCAGCGCCCAGGTCGCGCGCGCAACGTCACCATCGCCGGCCGGTTTTGACGATGCCACCGGCACGATCGTGACGAAGGACGCCGCGATCCTGAGATCGGCGACGACGTCTTTCAGAATGTCGGCGCGCGGCGTCATTTCAGTTTCATCGGCAGGCCGGCGACGACGAACTCGACTTCGTCGGCGGTCGCCGCAATGGTCTGGTTCATGATCCCGGCGGCGTCGCGAAAGCTGCGCGCCAATGCGTTGTCGGGCACGATGCCGAGCCCGACCTCATTGGTGACGAAGACCACCGGGCTCGTGAGGCGGGGCAGGGCGGCGGCGAGCTCGGTCACCTCGCGGTCCCAGTCGCGCTCCGCATGCATCAGGTTGGAGAGCCACAGCGTCAGACAATCGACGAGCCGCGCGCCGCCGCCATCGGTTGCGACCAGCGCGGACACGAGATCGAGCGGTACCTCGCGCTCGATCCAGTCGGTCTCACGGCGCGCGCGGTGTTTTGCGATGCGCGCGTCCATTTCCGCGTCGAGCGCCTCGGCCGTCGCGACATAGACGGGCTGCCCGGGGAAGGCGCGCGTGCGCGTTTCCGCTCGCTTGCTCTTGCCCGATCGCGCTCCGCCCGTGATCAAGATGACGGCCATAAAAGTCTCCTGTGGGGCTGACTAATCACCAATCGCGGCCAAAGACAAAGCCGAAATCAGGCACCCGGGGGCTTGCGCTCGCCGCTTGCTTTGCGCAACAGGGGCGGGACAGGAGGCTGGTGTGGGCTTTGCGGGCGCGATGGTGGTGGCGATGGCGGTGGATGCCCTGCTGGGCTGGCCGTCAAGACTGTTTGCGCGGATCGGCCACCCCGTGACCTGGCTGGGCGGGCTGATCGCCGCCATCGATACCGGCTGGAATCGCGCGTCTGACCCACCGGCACTCCGCCGCGCTGCCGGCGTTGCCGGTGCGCTTCTGGTGATTGCGCTCGCGGTTGCGCTCGGTTGGCTGCTTCAGTCCTTGCTTCGGTTCCTGCTGCCTTGGGGCTGGATCGGAATCGTTCTGGTCGGCATTTTGGCCTGGCCACTGGTCGCCTTGCGCTCGCTGCATGATCATGTCGCCGCCGTCGCGAATGCTTTGCTGGGCGGCGACATCGCCGCCGCGCGCGAAGCGGTCTCGCGCATCGTCGGCCGCGATCCCGCCGCGCTCGATGAAGCCGGTATCGCGCGCGCGGCGATCGAGAGCCTCGCGGAGAATGCGTCCGACGGCATCGTCGCCCCGGTGTTCTGGGGTGCGCTGTTCGGACTTCCCGGTATTTTTGGCTACAAGGCGATCAACACACTGGACTCCATGATCGGTCATCGCAGCGAACGGCACGAAGCCTTTGGCTGGGCGGCTGCGCGCATCGACGATGTCGCGAATGTCATTCCGGCCCGCCTGACCGGCTTTCTGTTCGTGCTGCTCGCGCCGCGGCGGTCCGAGGCGCTGTCGTGCATGACGCGCGATGCGCGCCGTCATCGCTCGCCCAATGCCGGCTGGCCCGAGGCGGCGATGGCGGGAGCGCTCGGCGTGCGGCTCAGCGGCCCCCGCATCTATCACGGCAGCACGACCAACGAGCCCTGGCTCAACGAATGGGCGCGCGATCCGCTCGCTGCCGACATCGTCGAAGGATTGACCGTCTATCGCCGCGCCATGCTGCTGCTCGCAGGCGTCCTTGCGATCCTGGCCTTCGCGTGAAAGAACAGGGCATGCGCGAGCACGGAGGAAATCTCGATCTGGCCCAGCAGCGTTTTGGCGGACGCGCGCAGGACTGGATCGATCTGTCGACCGGGATCAACCGGCTGCCTTATCCCGTGGGCGAGCTCGACGCGCATCATTGGCAGGCGTTGCCGTCGAGATCCGAGATCGACGCCCTGCATCAGGCCGCAGGGCACGCCTATCGCACAGCTGCGCCGATCGTCGCGATGGGCGGTGCGCAAGCTGCCATTCAATTGTTGCCGCAGCTTGCGCCGCGCGGTCGCGCACGCATCCTCGCGCCGACCTATAACGAATATGCTCCCGTTCTCTCGGCCGCAGGATGGGAGATCGAGGAGGTGAGGGCGCTCGATTCGCTGGCGGGGGCGAACCTCGCCATCGTCGTCAATCCCAACAATCCCGACGGCCGCCGTTACGCGCCGAAGGATTTGCTAGCGCTGTTGCCGCGCGTCGGTCACCTCGTCATTGACGAGAGTTTTGCGGATGCTGTTCCGGACGTCTCGCTCGCTTCGGAAGCGGGGCGGCCGGGGCTGCTGATCCTGCGCTCGTTCGGAAAGTTTTATGGTCTCGCCGGGCTGCGGCTCGGTTTCGCGATCGGCCATGCGGCTGACATCGGCAAGCTCACGGCGGCGTCAGGTCCATGGCCGGTCTCCGGAGCTGCGATCGCGATCGGCTGTCGTGCCCTGCGGGACGACGCCTGGGCCAAGGCGACGTCAGCGCGGCTTGCCCGCGACTGCGTTCGCCTCGACGAGATGGTGCAGTCGCAAGGCTGGCGGCTGGTTGGCGGCGCGCCCCTGTTTCGCCTCTATGAAACGCCGGACGCGCGTGCCGCGCAGGAGAAGCTGGCGCAAGGCCAGATCTGGTCCCGCGTCTTTGCGCAAAACCCCTCTTGGTTGCGCCTGGGTCTTCCGGGCGCTGAGTCCGAATGGACGCGCCTCGCCGAGGTCCTAGCGCGCTAGCGCAAGCAATCCTTCGACGTCGAGATGCTTTTCGATTTGATCGGCGAGTGCGTCGAGTGCGCTTTCGACCCTGGCTTGATAGGGCTCGTCGCCCGCGGGAATGTCGAGCTTTGCGAGGTACGCCCTGCGAAAGTCGTCCGACGTGAACAGGCCGTGCAAATAGCTGCCTTGCACGCGCCCATCGCGCGAGATCGCGCCTTCCGGCTCGCCGTTCAGTTCTGCGAATGGCCGTGCGCGATCGGCTCCGTCGGTGCGGCCGATATGAATTTCGTAAGCCTGGATCGGCTGCTCCGTAGCAGCATGCACGGCCGCGACACGCGTCAGCGTCTTCTCCGGGCTCATCACCGTCTGGACATCCAGAAGCCCAAGGCCCGGCGTGTCGCCCGCAGGGCCTTCAATGCCATCAGGATCGGCGACGCTGTGCCCGAGCATCTGATAGCCGCCGCAGAGGCCGAGCACATGGCCGCCCCTGCGGTGATGCGCGAGCAGATCGATGTCCCAGCCCTGCGCGCGCAGGAAGGCGAGATCGCCGCGGGTGGACTTTGAACCGGGGATGATGACGAGGCGGACATCGCCGGGGATCGCTTCTCCCGGACGCACCATCACGAGATCGACGCCCGGCTCGAGTTTCAGCGGATCGAGGTCGTCGAAATTGGCGATCCGTGACAGTGCAAGGCAGGCGATCTTGCACTGGCCGGGTTTTCGCGCGTCGCTCAGGCCGAGCGCATCCTCGGCGGGCAGCTCGCCGGCGCGCGCGAACCAGGGCAGCACGCCAAAGCCTCGCCATGCGGTCTTCGTCGCGATCAGCCTGTAGCCGTCGTCGAACAGCGTGGGATCGCCGCGGAACTTGTTGATGACGAATCCCTGGATCATCGCGGCATCGTCAGGATCGATCACCGTCTTGATGCCGACGAGTTGTGCGATGACGCCGCCACGATCGATGTCGCCGATCAGCACCACGGGGACATCGGCCTTGCGCGCAAAGCCCATATTGGCGATGTCGGCCTTGCGCAGATTGACCTCGGCCGGACTGCCGGCGCCTTCGACCAGCACCAGATCAGAACGCGCCTTCAGCCGCTCAAAGCTCTCCAGCACGGCGCCCATCAAGGAAGGCTTCATCGCCGCATATTCGCGCGCGCGTGCGGTGGCGATGCGCTTGCCCTGCACGATGACCTGCGCGCCGACATCGGTCTCAGGCTTGAGCAGCACCGGGTTCATGTCCGTGTGCGGCTCGACGCCGGCGGCGAGCGCCTGAAGCGCCTGGGCGCGGCCGATCTCGCCGCCATCGACGGTGACGGCGGCATTGTTCGACATGTTCTGCGGCTTGAACGGCAGCACGCGCAGGCCGCGCCGCGTGAAGGCGCGCGCGAGGCCGGCGACGATGAGCGATTTGCCCACGTCCGAGCCGGCCCCCTGGATCATCAGCGCGCGTGCCATCGTGAGATCGTCTCAGAACTCGACGCCGGCCTGCGCCTTGATGCCGGAGCGGAACGGATGCTTCACCAGCGTCATCTCGGTGACGAGATCGGCGATCTCGATCAGCTCGTCCTTGGCGTTGCGCCCGGTGAGCACGACATGCATCATCGGCGGCTTCGAGGTCTTCAGGAAATCGACGACCTCGGCGATGTCGAGATAGTCATAGCGCAGCGCGATGTTGATCTCGTCGAGCACGACCATGCGCAGATTGGAATCGAGAATCAGCTCCTTCGCCTTGTCCCAGCCGGCGCGCGCGGCCGCGATGTCGCGGGCGCGGTCCTGCGTCTCCCAGGTAAAGCCTTCGCCCATGGCGTGGAACTGGCAGAGCTCGCCGAAATGGCCGGTGAGCAGGCGCCGCTCGCCGGTATCCCAGGCGCCCTTGATGAACTGCACGACCGCGCAGGGGAATCCATGGGCGACGCAGCGCACGATCATGCCGAAGGCGGAGGAGGACTTGCCCTTGCCGGCGCCAGTGTGGACGATGATGAGGCCTTTTTCGCCGCTCTTGGTCGCCATGATCTTGTCGCGGGCGACCTTGATTTTCGCCATTTTCGCGGCGTGCCTGGCGTCGGTTTCGTCGGCCGTTTGGGTATCCGGTTCCGGCGTCATCTGACAGGGTCCTTCGGCTTGACAAGAGGCGGCCGGGGGCAAATGGTGACCCGGCGTTGGTTCCTGTCCTATGACAGGCGAAGAGGGAATGCGATAGGGTCCGAATCGGCAAGATTTGGATCCAAACTGCAGCCGCCCCCGCGACCGTGACCGGAGAGATGCCCAAAGCCACTGATCCACCTTGCGGATCGGGAAGGCGGGGATCGAAGGGGAAACCCTGCTCCGCAAGCCGGGAGACCTGCCAGCGCGGACGATTTTTGGACCGGCGGACGGGGTGTTCCGCGACGGGGAAACGGGCCTTCGCAAGAACGGTTCGTGGGCCTCTTCGCCTCCCGCTCATACTTCTGGAAGAGGCGATGACGGTCACACTGCACGTCTGCATCACCTGCCGCGCCGGCCAGACGCTTGGCGAGGGCGAGGTCGCGCCTGGCAAGCGCCTTCACGGTGCGATCCTCGAGGCCGGCGTGCCCGACGGCGTCAATGTGGTTCCCGTCGAATGCCTGTCTGCATGCAGCCAGGGCTGCTCGGTCGCGCTCAGCGCGCCCGGCCGCTGGTCCTATGTCTACGGCCGCCTCTCGGACGCCAACGCGCAGGACGTTGTCGCCGGCGCTGCCGCCTATGCCGCCGCGCCCGATGGCGTCGTGCCCTGGCGCAGCCGCCCCGAAATCTTCCGCAAGCAGTCGCTTGCCCGCATTCCCCCCATTGCCGTGTTGCCGGAGGCCGCCGAATGAACTCGCTTGCAAAAGTCCCTGTGACTGTCGTCACCGGGTTTCTCGGCTCCGGCAAGACGACGCTGATCCAGCACCTGCTCGCTAATCCCAACGGCAAGAAGCTCGCCGTGCTCGTCAACGAGTTCGGCAGCGAGGGCGTCGACGGCGAGATTTTGAAGTCCTGCGCCGACGCAAACTGCCCGGAGGAGAACATCGTCGAGCTCGCCAATGGCTGCATCTGCTGCACCGTCGCCGATGATTTTATTCCGACCATGGAGAAGCTTTTGGCGCGCCCGGTGCGGCCTGATCACATCCTGATCGAGACCTCGGGGCTCGCTCTGCCGAAGCCGCTGCTCAAGGCGTTCGACTGGCCGGAGATCCGTTCGCGCATCACGGTCGACGGCGTGATTGCGCTCGCCGATGCCGAGGCGGTGGCGGCCGGCCGCTTTGCGCCGGATCCGGATGCGGTCGAAGCGCAGCGTGCGGCGGATGAAAATCTCGATCACGAGACGCCGCTGTCCGAAGTGTTCGAGGATCAGATCGCTTGCGCCGATATCGTGCTGCTGACCAAGGCCGATCTGGCGGGTCACGCCGGCATCGAGGCCGCCAAGGCGTTGATTACCGCCGAGATGCCGCGTCGCGTGCCGATGCTCCCCATTACCGACGGTGCGATCGACGCACGCGTGATCCTCGGCCTCGGTGCTGCCGCTGAGAACGATCTCGCCGCGCGCCCTTCGCATCATGACGGCGAGGAGGACCACGAGCACGACGATTTTGCTTCGGTCGTGATCGATCTTCCTGAAGTCACCGATGTCGACGCGCTGGTCGCATCCGTCCAGAAGCTGGCACGCGAGCAGAACGTGCTGCGCGTCAAGGGCTACATCGCGGTCGCAGGCAAGCCGATGCGTCTGTTGCTGCAAGCGGTCGGAGAGCGCGTGCGCCACCAATTCGACAAGCCCTGGGGCGCCGGCAAGCGGCAGTCAAAGCTCGTCGTGATCGGTGAGCACGGCGATATCGACGAGGCCGCGATCAAGGCGGGATTGGGAGTCTGATGCACGTCGTCTTCCGCGAGAGCCGCGGTCTGGAAGAGACCGCGACGCCAAGGGACATCGGCCAGGACCCGGCCGATCTCGTGGTGCTCTCGTACTCGGACTCCGATCTCGCGGCGTTCGCGGCCGGCTGGCGGCGCGGCCGCAACAGCCTGCCGTCGCTGCGGCTGGCGAACCTTGCAGAGCTCCGTCATCCGCTCTCGGTCGATACCTATATCGAGCGCACGCTGTCGCAGGCGCGCGGCATTCTGGTGCGGCTGATCGGCGGCGAGTCCTATTGGCCGTATGGGCTGGCGGCGCTCCAGCAACTGGCGAAGGATCGTAACATCGTGCTCGCCGTGCTGCCGGCCGATGGTCGTGACGACACGCGGCTCGATGCGTATTCCACTCTGCCGGTCTCGACGCTGCGCCGGCTGAAAGTTCTCTGCGACACCGGTGGTCCCGTTGCGGCACAAGCCGCGATCGCGCAGCTCGCGCTGGCCTCCGGCCTTTACGCCGGACCCGTCGTTGGCGAGATGACCGTTCCCGAGATGGGCTTTTACGATCCCGCACGCGGTGTGATCGCCGTGCCGGTGGCGAGCGAAGGGAAGCCGCATGCGCTGGTGGCGTTCTATCGCTCCTATCTCACCGCCGCCGACACGGGGCCGGTCGATGCGCTGATCGCGGCGCTGCGCGAGAGGGGCTTTGACGCTCATGGCGTGTTCGTCACGTCGCTGAAGGCCGCAGGTGTCTCGGATTGGCTGAGGACGTATTTCGCAAAAAATCCTCCGGCGGCGATCGTCAATGCGACGGCGTTCTCGGCGATGGGCGACGATGGCACGACGCCGTTCGATGCCGCGTCATGTCCGGTGTTCCAGGTCGCGCTCTCGTCGGCGCGGCGAGAGGATTGGGCGGAGTCGCTGCGGGGCCTGTCGCCCGGCGACCTCGCGATGCATGTGGTGCTGCCCGAGGTCGACGGCCGCCTGTTCGCGGGCGTGGTGAGTTTCAAATCGGCTGCGACGCGCGATCCAGATCTGCAATTTTCGCATCTGGCCCATCAGGCGGATGAAGAGCGCGTGAGGGCCGTGGCTGCGCGCGTTGCGGCCTGGTGGCGGCTTGCGGAGACACCGGCCGCCGAGAAACGGCTGGCCATCGTGCTCTCGAACTATCCCGGACGTCCGCACCAGATCGCGCATGCGGTCGGTCTCGACGCGCTCGCTTCGGTCGAAGCGCTGGTGTCCGATCTCACTGAAGCCGGCTTCGATGTTGCACCAATTGAAGCGCTTGGCGAGACGCTGCTCAAGCAGCAATTGGCCTGGAGCGTCGCCGATTATCGCGCGGCGCTCTCGCACCTTCCGCATAATTTGCAGGATGATCTCGCGCAAGCCTGGGGCGCGCCGGAGAATGATCCGAATTGCCGCGATGGGGCGTTCCACTTCGCTGCGATCCAATGCCGCCACTCGATCATCGCGGTCCAGCCCGAGCGTGGCGATGCGACTACGCGCGATGCCGACTACCACGATCTCGCCCGCACGCCGCGCCATGCCTATGTCGCTTTCTATCTCTGGCTCCGTGCGCAGGGGATTGATGCCGTCGTGCACATGGGCGCGCACGGCACGCTGGAATGGCTGCCCGGAAAATCCGTGGCGCTGTCGTCCGCGTGCTGGCCCGAAGCGCTGATCGGCGATCTCCCCGTCATCTATCCCTTCATCGTCAACGATCCCGGTGAGGCCGCGCAGGCCAAGCGGCGCATCGGCGCTGTGACCATCGGCCATCTGCCCCCGCCGCTCGAACAATCCGCGGTGCCGGAAGGCATGCGCCGGCTCGAACGTCTGCTCGACGAATATTCGACCGCTGATGGTCTCGATCCCGCCCGCCGCCAGCGCTTGATTTCCGCGATCCGCGATGAGGCGCGCGCTGCCGGCCTCGAAGACGATCTCGGGCTCGATGCCTCGGCCGCGCCGGCCGAAGCGATCCCGTGGATCGATCGCTTCGTCTGCGATCTCAAGGAAAGCCAGTTCGGCGACGGCCTGCACGTGTTCGGTCGCGGCGCCTGCGGCGAGGCCGAACGGGACGCGTTGCGTGTTGCGCTCGCGGGCAAGCGCGTTGCGCCGGGCCCATCTGGCTCGCCCTATCGCGGACGCAGCGATGTTCTGCCGACGGGTCGCAATCTCTTCGCCGTCGATCCCCGCGCCGTGCCGACGCCGTCGGCGCATGCGCAGGGGATAAAACTTGCCGAAGAGCTGCTGCGTCGTCATCTTCAGGATCACGGCGATTGGCCGAAAGGGCTCGTGGTCGATCTCTGGGGCTCGGCGACCATGCGCACCGCGGGCGAGGAGTTCGCGATGGCGCTGCATCTGGCCGGCCTCGCGCCACGCTGGGATCACGCCTCCGGCCGCGTCACCGGCTACGACATCATCGCGCCGGCCGAGCTCGGCCGTCCTCGCATCGACGTCACGCTACGCGTGTCCGGCCTGTTCCGCGATGTCTTCGCGGGCCTAGCGCAATTGTTCGAGGTCGCCACTGAGGCGCTCGCATCGCGCGAGGAGGAGGGCGAGGAAAATCCCTATCGCCATCGCGCCTCGCGCGTGTTCGCGCCGCGCCCCGGACAATACGGCGTCGGCCTCTCGGCAATCCCGGATGCCTTCACGCCCGAGACGCGCGACGCAGCCGGCGAGGCCTGGCTGTCGGCATCGTCCTGGGCGTTCTTCGCCGATGGAGAGATCAGGCCCGATCGCGCCGGCATCGAGCGGCGGCTTGCCTCTGCCGATGCTTTCGTCCACGTCCAGGATCTGCCGGAAACCGACCTGCTGCTCGCCGCCGATTATGCCGCGCATGAGGCCGGCGTGGCGGCGGCTGCAGCCCATCTCGGCGCGGCGCGGCCATCGCTCTATCACCTCGACACGACCCGCCCCGACGAGCCGCACGCGCGCACGCTGACCGAAGAGATCTCGCGCGTCGTCCGGGCGCGCGCCGCCAACCCGGCCTGGATCGCCGGCATGATGCGCCACGGCTTTCGCGGCGCCGCCGAGATCACTGCGACGCTGGAGCACATGGCCGCCTTCGCGCATCTGGCCGGTGCCGTGCCGCCGCATCTGTTCGATCTCTATTACGATGCAACGCTCGGCGACGCCGATGTCCGCGCTTTCATGGCGCGCGAAAATTCGGCGGCGCTGGCTGCGATGGAGATTTGCTTCACGCGTCTGCACGAGGCCTCGCTCTGGCGGACCCGCCGCAATTCGATCGCAGCTGCGCTGAAGGAGGCGTCATGAGCGCGGCTTCGGTGAAGGGCTGGTGTCCCGGCGCGCTGCGGCCGATGCAATCGGGCGACGGACTCGTGGTCCGCGTGCGTCCGTTCGGCGGCCGGCTCGATGCGGCGCAGATCGCCGGGCTTGCGCATCTCGCCGAGCGCCACGGCAATGGTCTGATCGACGTGACCAGCCGCGCCAATCTGCAGATCAGGGGCGTCAGCGAGAGCAGCCATCGGCTGCTGCTTGACGGTCTTGCGCAACTGACGCTGCTCGACCCGGACGCCGACACCGAATCCCGGCGCAATATCCTGGTCACGCCGTTCTGGCGCGATGGCGACGAGACCCAGGCGCTTGCGGCCGAGCTCGAGGAGGCGCTGGCGGACTCGATGCTCGAGCTGCCGACGAAGTTTGGCTTCGCCATCGATGACGGCAAGTCGCGCGTGCTCGCCGGCAACTCCGCCGATGTGCGGATCGAGCGTGACGCTGCCGGTGGTCTCCTCGTGCGCGCGGATGGTGCCAGGCTCGGTCGCAGCGTCGCGCGTGGCGAGGTCGTGACCACCGCAGTTGCTGTCGCACGCTGGTTCGCCGCCTCCGGCGTCAGGGATGGAAGAGGGCGCATGGCAACGCATCTTGCGGCCGGCGCGGAATTGCCTGAAGTCCTGCGCGGCGAAGCGGAGCCGGCGCCTATCATGGCTGCCGCACGTCCCGGCCTTTATCCGCAGGGTGCCATGGTCGGCGTCGCCTTCGGGCAGATGCCGCATGCGACGCTCAATCAGCTGTCCGGTTGCGGGCATGCGCTGCGGATGACGCCATGGCGCATGGTCTTGAGCGAAGGCAAGCGGACGATGCCGACCGCTTCCGGCCTGATCACCGAAGCTTACGATCCGGCGCTGCGCGTCATCGCCTGCAGTGGCGCGCCGCGCTGCCGCGAGGCGCATGCCGACACGCGCGCGCTGGCCGCGGCGCTTGCGCCGAACATTGGCGGGGCCGAGCGGCTTCACGTTTCGGGCTGTGCCAAGGGTTGCGCCCATTCCGGCGCCGCCGCGATCACATTGATTGCGACGGGCGCAGGATTCGATCTCGTGCGCGGCGGGTCGACCCGCGACGAGCCCATCCTGCGGGGGCTCGACCGTGACGACATCGTTCGCGATCCCTCCATTCTGATGGGAGGGCACTGATGCCGCACACCTACGAGACGGACGGCGCCGCGATTTATCGGCAATCCTTCGCGACCATCAGGTCCGAGGCCAATCTGGCGCGCTTCACGCCGGATGAGGAGCAGGTCGTGGTGCGGATGATCCATGCCGCCGGCATGGTGGGACTTGAGGCGCATATCCGCTTCACGAAGGGTATGGCGACCACCGCACGCGCGGCGTTGCAGAAGGGCGCGCCGATCCTGTGCGATGCCCGCATGGTCTCGGAGGGTATTACGCGCGCGCGATTGCCGGCGGCCAACGCCGTGATCTGCACGCTCAGCGACGAGACGGTTCCTGCGCGGGCGCAGTCCATGCGCAACACGCGTTCGGCCGCGGCGCTGGAGCTGTGGCGCCCGCACCTCGACGGTGCAATCGTCGCGATCGGCAATGCGCCGACGGCGCTATTTCATCTGCTCAATATGCTGGAGGATCGCGACTGCCCGCGGCCTGCGGCGATCATCGGCTGCCCCGTGGGCTTCGTCGGTGCGGCCGAATCCAAGGCAGCGCTGATGGCCGATCCGCCTGTACCGGCGCTGACGGTCGAAGGCCGCCTCGGCGGCTCGGCCATCACGGTCGCGGCCGTGAATGCGCTCGCAAGCCGGAGCGAATAACCATGGGACGCATCATCTGCTGCGGTCTCGGCCCCGGCGATCCCGATCTCATGAGCGTGCGCGCCGATCGCACCGTGCGCGGTGCAAAGCACGTCGCCTATTTCCGCAAGAAGGGTCGGCCCGGCCAGGCGCGGCGCATCGTCGAGGGCATGCTCGGAAGCGACGTCACCGAATATCCCATGGAGTATCCGGTCACGACCGAGATCGCTTTCGACAGCCCGGACTATGTCCAGCTGCTGGCCGGCTTCTACGACGAATGGGCCGAGCGCCTGGCGCGATTGGCGCGCGCGGTCGACGTCGTCGTGCTCTGCGAGGGCGATCCCTATTTCTACGGCTCCTTCATGCATCTGCACACGCGCCTGCAGGGCCGCGTCGAGATCGAGGTGATCGCCGGCATTCCCGGCATGGTCGGCTGCTGGAACGGCGTCGGTCAGCCGATCGCGCTCGGCGACGACGTGACGACGGTGCTGATGGGTACGCTGGCTGAAGCCGAGCTCGAACGGCGCATGCGCGATTCCGATGCGCTCGTCATCATGAAGACCGGCCGCAATCTCGCAAAGGTGCGCCGTGCGCTTGCGTCCGCCGGCCGGCTCGACGATGCCTGGCTGGTCGAGCGCGGCACCATGCCGGGCGAGCGCGTCGTGCGGCTCGCCGAGATCGACGCCGCCGACTGTCCTTACTTTGCGATCGTGCTGGTGCACGGGAAGGGCCGGCTGCCGGACGCCGCCGAATGACGGGCACGCTGACCATCGCGGGCCTCGGGCCGGGCCATGATGCGCTGGTGACGCCGGAGGTTTCCGCCGCGCTTGCCGCGGCGACCGATATTCTGGGCTATGCGCCCTACGTCGCGCGCGTCCCGCCGCGGGCCGGTCTCACCCTGCATCCGTCCGACAACCGCGAAGAGCTGCAGCGGGCAGCCGAAGCGTTACGCCTCGCGGCCGAAGGCGGACAGGTCGTCGTCGTCTCCTCCGGCGATCCCGGCGTGTTTGCGATGGCCTCGGCCGTATTCGAGGCGCTCGAGCAGGCGCCGCAATATCAGGCTCTGCCGATCCGCGTGCTGCCGGGTATCACTGCCATGCTGGCCGCCGCGGCGCGCGCGGGGGCGCCGCTCGGCCACGATTTCTGCGCGATCAATCTCTCCGACAATCTCAAGCCGTGGGCGGTGATCGAGAAGCGGCTGCGGCTTGCCGCCGAAGCCGATTTTTCGATTGCGCTGTACAATCCGCGCTCGGCGAGCCGACCGGAAGGATTTGGCCGCGCGCTCGCGGTGTTGAAGGAAGCCGGCTGCGGTGATCGTCTCGTGATCTTCGCGCGCGCGATCAGCGCGGCGAACGAAAAGATCGAGACGGTGACGCTGAACGACGCAACATCAGAGATGGCCGACATGCGCACGCTCGTCATCGTCGGCAATTCGCAGACGCGCCGTGTCGGCCGCTGGGTCTATGCGCCGAGGGGCGTGCGATGACCGAGCCACTGCATTACTTCAGCGACGCTCTCCACCCGCAGCCGTTCGGGCAGCGTTGGTCGCGAGATCATGATGACGGGCAGGCCGAGCCTATGGGCAGCATCGATCTTGGCGCGCGCGCCGTCGCCGCCGGAATTGCGCGCCACAATCCAATTGATGCCGCGCATGCGCATCATCTCCAGCTCGCCATCAAGGGTGAACGGTCCGCGCGATACGATCACATCGGCAGCGAAGGGCAGGGGCGCTTCGGGCGGATCGACGAAGCGCAGCGTGTAGGCGTGCTGCGGCCGCGCCCCGAACGGCGCGATGTGCTGGCGGCCGATGGCGAGGAACACGTGTGCGGGCGTTTCGGGAAGGGCGGCGGCCGCGGCGGCGACATCGCCGACTTCAATCCAGTTGTCGCCGGGCGCTCTGGTCCAGGGCGCACGTTCGAGCGCAATCAACGGCGTACCGGTTTTCGCGCAGGCTTCAATGGCATTGCGGCTGATCTCGGCCGCGAAGGGATGCGTCGCATCGATCACATGCGTGATGCCATTGCGGCGGATGTAATCGGCAAGCCCGCTCACGCCACCAAAGCCGCCGATGCGGGTCGGCAGCGGCTGATCGGCGGGCGCGCGGGTGCGGCCGCCATAGGAATACACGGCATCAATCCCTGCGCGCGCGATCTCCGCGGCGAGCAGGCTCGCATCGGCAATTCCGCCCAGGACAAGGGCGCGCGTCATGGCTGATTCCTTGGCTGATCCCTGGCTGACCATCATCGGTATCGGCGAAGATGGCCTTGCCGGGCTGTCCGACGCAAGTCGAAAGGCGCTGTCCAACGCGGAAACCGTTTTTGGCGGTGAACGGCATCTCGCGCTTGCGGATGTGGGAAGCCGCGGCCGCGCATGGCCGGTGCCGTTCGACGCAGACATCGTGTTGAGCTGCCGTGGCCGGCCGACAGCAGTGCTAACCTCCGGCGATCCGTTCTGGTATGGCGCCGGCGCGGGCCTCGCCGAGAGGCTCGGTTCGGACGAATGGATCGGGCATCCTGCGCCGTCGACTTTCTCGCTGGTCGCAGCACGGCTGGGTTGGCGCCTCGAAGCAACCGCCTGTCTTGGTCTTCACGCCGCGCCGTTCGAACGTCTCGTTCCGCACCTGACGCGAGGCGCGCGCATCATCTGCCTCGTGCGCGACGCGACATCCGTCGCCGATCTCGCGAAATGGCTGACGGCGCGCGGATGGGGCGCTTCACTCTTGTGGACCCTGGCTGCATTGGGCGGTCCACGCGAAGACATCGACCAGCATCGCGCCGACCTCTTTACTTGGGATCATACTGGAAGTCTGGTTGCGGTGGCGCTGCTTCCGCGGGGTGGGCACGGCATTCCACATAGCTCGGGCCTTGCGGATGAGCTCTTCGTCCATGACGGCCAGATTACCAAGCGGCCGGTTCGCGCGTTGGCTCTCTCCGCACTGGCGCCGCGCTCCGGCGAGCGGCTGTGGGATATCGGCGCGGGCTCGGGCTCGATCTCGGTGGAGTGGGCCCTGTGCGGCGGGACCGCGACGGCCGTCGAGGCGCGCGATGATCGCGCCGCGAATATTCGTACCAATGCGGCGACGTTCGGACTGGCACATCGGATCACTGTCATCGCGGGGAAGGCGCCCGAAGCTCTTGCTGCCCTGGACGCGCCGGATGCCGTCTTCATTGGTGGTGGTCTCGACGTTGCGATGTTCGATGCGATCTGGTCCCAGCTTTCGCCGGGTGCGCGGCTGGTTGCACATTCAGTCACGCTGGAGACGGAAGCGCTGCTCGGCGAATTGCACCAGCAGCATGGCGGCGAGCTGATGCGGGTCGAGATTGCGCATGCCGCTCCGCTCGGCCGCTACCGGTCCTGGGAAGCGGCGCGGCCGGTGGTGCAGTGGAGTACGGTCCGATGAAAGTCGCCGGGCTCGGATTCAAGAAGGATGTTACGCTGGCCTCGTTGCGCGAAGCGCTTGCGGCGGCCGGCGGTCCCGATGGCCTCGCGGCCGTGGCAACCGTCAGCGACAAGGCTGATTCAGAGGCGTTGAAACTGCTCGCGCGCGAGTGTGGCGTTCCGATCAGGGCCGTCCCTGCGGACATGCTGGCAGGTATCGCGACGCCGACGCAGTCGCAGCGAATCACCGAAAAGTTCGGCACGGGATCCGTCGCCGAAGCGGCAGCACTCGCCGCAGCCGGCCCACGCGCGCGGCTCATCGCAACGCGTGCGGTCTCGCAGGATCGCACCGCGACCGCGGCGATCGCGGAAGGAGACGGCTCATGACGGTGCATTTCATCGGCGCCGGGCCGGGCGCCGCCGATCTTCTCACCCTGCGCGGACGCGATCTGATCGCGGCCTGTCCGGTCTGCCTCTACGCGGGCTCGCTGGTGCCCGAAGGCGTGCTGGCGCATTGCCCGAGCGGTGCGCGCATCGTCAACACCGCGCCATTGTCGCTCGACGAGATCATCGCGGAGATTTCTGCCGCACATGTCGAGGGCAAGGACGTCGCGCGGCTGCACTCCGGCGACCTCTCGATCTGGTCGGCGATGGGCGAGCAGCTGCGCCGCCTGCGCACACTCGGCATTCCCTTCACGGTCACGCCCGGCGTGCCGTCGTTCTCGGCCGCCGCGGCGGCCCTCGAGGCCGAGCTGACCTTGCCTGGTCTTGCCCAGACGGTCGTGCTGACGCGCACGCCCGGCCGCGCCAGCGCGATGCCCGAGGGCGAGAAGCTCGCGGCCTTTGCCGCGACCGGTGCGGTGCTCGCCATTCACCTGTCGATCCATCTGCTCGACAAGGTCGTCGCCGAGCTGACGCCGCATTATGGCGCGGATTGCCCGGTCGCGATCGTCTGGCGCGCGAGCTGGCCCGACCAGCGCATCGTCCGCGCCACGCTCGCAACGCTCGATGCAGCCATAAGCAGCGAGATGGAGCGCACCGCGCTCATCCTGGTCGGCAAGACGCTTGGCACTGCGGATTTCGAGGAGAGCCGCCTCTACGCCGCGGACTATGACCGCCGCTACCGGCCTGTTGGCGCCGAGCCGCGCTTTCCGGAGGCGTCGTGATGCCGGCGGGCCTCGTCATCTCCGCGCCGGCCTCCGGCGTCGGCAAGACCACGCTGACGCTGGCGCTTGCGCGCGCCTGGCGCAATCGCGGATTGCGCGTGCAGTGTTTCAAGAGCGGGCCTGACTATATCGACCCCGCCTTCCATGCCGCCGCCACAGGCCGCGCCTCCGTCAATGTCGATAGCTGGGCGATGGACCGCGCGACGATCGCGCATCTCGTCGGCCGGGGCAGCGATGCCGACATCGTGCTCGCCGAGGGCTCGATGGGCCTGTTCGACGGCGTCGCCGCGCGCGGCGTCTCCGGCACTGGCGCCACTGCCGACATCGCGGAGATGCTGGGTTGGCCGGTGGTGCTGGTGATCGATCCCTCCGGACAGGCGCAGACGGCTGCGGCGATTGCCGCAGGACTTCGCGATTATCGTGCGGGCGTGCGCCTTGCAGGCGTGGTGCTCAACCGCGTCGCGAGCCCGCGCCATGAAGACCTCGTGCGGCGTGCCATGAACGACATTGGTATCGCCGTGTTCGGCGCGCTGCCGCGCCACGCCGAGATCAGCCTGCCGAAACGGCATCTCGGCCTGGTGCAGGCCGAGGAGCAGGCCGAGATCGGCGAGCTGATCGACGAGGCCGCGCGCTTTGTCTCCGAGCATGTCGATCTCGATGCGGTGCTGCGATCCGCGGCCGCGCGGTCCGTGCCATCAGCGGCGAACGGCCTGAACGTGACGCCGCCGGGCCAACGCATTGCACTCGCCCGCGATGCCGCATTCTCCTTCGTCTACCCGCATATGCTGGAAGCCTGGCGCGCGGCAGGCGCGGAGATCTCGACTTTCTCGCCGCTCGCGGATGAAGCGCCCGATGCGAGCGCCGACGTGTGCTGGCTACCCGGCGGCTATCCCGAGCTTCATGCCGGCAAGATCGCCGCCAATGCGCGCTTCCGCAGCGGCCTGCGCGCCTTCGCCGAGACACGACCCGTGCACGGCGAATGCGGGGGGTATATGGTGCTGGGAACGGCTTTGACCGATGCCGATGGTATCAGTCATGAGATGACGGGCCTGCTCGGACTGGAGACGAGCTTTGCCAAGCGCCGCATGCATCTGGGCTATCGTCTCGCTGCGCTCGCTGCACCCATGCCGGGCCATCAGGTTGGCGCGCGCCTGCGCGGCCATGAATTCCACTATTCGACGATCGTCGCCCAGCCTGATACGCCGCTGGCGGCCGTGCACGACGCAACCGGTGCCGTTATCGCCGAAACCGGCTCGCGACGCGGCCACGCCACTGGCACGTTCTTCCATCTGATCGCGGAGGACCGGTGAGCGGCTTTGTCACTTTCATCTCCGCCGGCCCCGGTGATCCCGAGCTTCTTACGCTCAAGGGCGCCGCGCGGCTGCGCGAGGCGGATGTCGTGCTCTATGACGACCTTGCCTCCGGCGCGATCCTTGATCTGGCACGCCCGGGCGCCAATCTCGTCGCGGTCGGGAAACGGGCAGGGCGGGCGTCGACAAAGCAGCATCACGTCAACCGCCTGCTGGTCGACTACGCCGCCACGGGCGTGCGTGTGGTTCGACTGAAGTCGGGCGATGCCGGGATTTTTGGGCGGCTCGAAGAGGAGCTGGAGACGCTGCGCGAGGTCGGCATCGGCTACGAAATCGTTCCCGGCGTCACTTCGGCCTGCGTCGCCGCGGCACAAGCCGGGATTCCCCTGACACGCCGCCACACCTCGCGCCGGGTGCAGTTCGTCACCGGCGCCGATGCCACCGGCGAGCTGCCGCAGAACTTGAACTGGACGGCGCTGGCCGATCCTGATGCGACGACCGTGGTCTATATGGGCCGGCGCACCTTTCCGGCGCTGGTCGCGAAATTGATCGAGCACGGCCTCTCAGCGAGCACTCCGGCGCTGTTCGCCGAGTCCCTCGGCCATGCCGACGAGCGGCTGGTCCGCACCACGATTGCCGAGCTCGCCGAGCAGCTCGCGCGCGGCGGCGCGGCCTCCACGGCGGCCGTAATCATGTTCGGCGCGCTGGCGGAGGGCGGATCGGCATGACGACGCTCTCCCTGATCGGCATCGGTTGCGGTGATCCCGGGCAACTCACGCGCGCTGCGATTAGCGCGATCAACGCCGCCGATCTCGTCCTGATCCCGCGCAAGGGGACCGCAAAATCCGATCTTGCCGATCTCAGGCGGACCATCTGCGCCGATGTGCTCACCAACGACACCACGCGCATCGCCGAGTTCGATCTGCCCGTGCGTGATGCGGGTGAGGCCGATTACCGCAAGGGCGTGGACGATTGGCACGACGCGGTCGCCGCGACCTGGTCGCAGACGATCGCTGATCATCTCGAAGGTCGCGGCAAGGTCGCGCTGCTGATCTGGGGCGATCCCTCGCTGTACGATTCCTCGCTGCGCATCGCGCGGCGGCTCAATCCGTTGCCAAAAATCGAGGTCGTGCCCGGCATCACCTCGATCCAGGCGCTGTGCGCGGCGCATGCGCTGCCGCTCAACGACATCGGCGAGCCGTTTCTGGTGACGACGGGACGCCGCCTGCGCGAAGGCGGCTGGCCGGTGGGCGTCGATACGGTCGTTGTGATGCTCGACGGCGGCACCGCTTTCCAGTTGCTCGATCCGGAAGGCCTGCACATCTGGTGGGGCGCCTATCTCGGCATGGCCGATCAGATCATCCTATCCGGCCGGCTTGCCGAGGTCGGGGCGCGCATCGTCGCGGCGCGACAGGACGCGCGCGAGCGGCATGGCTGGATCATGGACAGTTACATTCTCAAGCGCAGGCCGTAAGCGAGGCAGCATGCTCCCTGATTGGGTTACTCAGAAATGCCCCGAGATCTCCGCCGCCCATCGCGAGGCCGCGATCGCGCGGCAGGCGCAACTGACAAAGCCGACCGGCGCGCTCGGCCGGCTCGAGCAGCTCGCGATCGAGCTTGCCGGCCTGCAGGCGACCGAACGCCCGCGCGCCGCACGCGTGCCGATCATCATCTTCGCCGGCGATCACGGCATCGTCGCTCAGGGCGTGTCAGCCTATCCGCAGGCCGTGACCATCGCGATGATGGCGAATTTTGCCTCTGGAGGTGCCGCGATCTCGGTGCTGGCGCGTGAGCTCGGCTCGACCCTCGAGGTCGTCGATGCCGGCACACTGGCCGAGGCGGCGATGCCTGATATCATCACGGACAAGCCGCGCCTTGGCACTCGCGATTTCAGCGTCGAGGCTGCGCTCACGCTCGCCGAGCTGGCATTCGCCTTTGAGGCTGGCCAGCGCGCGGTGGCGCGGGCGAAGGCCCATCAGCCTGATCTGCTGATCTTCGGCGAGATGGGCATCGGCAACACCACGACATCGGCGGCGATCGCCGCGAGCCTGCTCGGCATCAGCGCCGAGGACATCGCGGGCACGGGTACCGGCGTCGATGCGGCGGGCCGTGCGCACAAGGCGCGCGTGATCGATGCGGCGATCGCGCGTCATGGCGTTGCGGGAGCGGCGCCCGAAAAGATCCTGTGCGCGGTGGGTGGCCTCGAGATCGCGGCGATCTCCGGCGCGATCATCGCGGCTGCGCAGGCGCGCATTCCCGTCCTGATCGACGGCTTCATAGTCTCGGTTGCCGCGCTCGCGGCGGTGCGGCTCAATCCATCGTGCCAGCCGTTCCAGCTCGCCTCGCATCAATCGGCGGAGCAGGGGCATCGGCTGGTGCTGCGCGCGCTGAACGTGCAGCCGCTGATCAGCCTCGATCTCAGGCTCGGTGAGGGATCGGGCGCCGCGATCGCGCTGCCGCTGGTGCGATCGGCATGCAGCCTTCACAATGACATGGCGACGTTCGCGCAGGCCAACGTGCCGGATCGGCCGTCCTAGCCCACGCGCTGATTGACCGAGACGACGCGCCAGCCGGTTGCGAGCCGATCAATCCGGGTCAGCGACAGCGGATCGATCACGAAGCGCAAGGCGGCCTGCGGCGTCAGATCCAGTGCGATGCAGAGCGCGGCACGAATGGTGCCGGAATGCACGACGAGCGTGGCGTGACCTGCGCCGATCCGTGCGAGACCCAGCCGGACGCGCGCGACCTGATCTTCAAAGCTCTCGCCGCCCGGCGGCCGTCCGCGCGCCGGATCGCTCCAGAATTGCGCATAGGCGTGGCCTCCGTGAGCTGCGAGCTCGTCATGCCGCCGGCCGGTCCAGTCGCCAAAATCCTGTTCGCCGAATTCGGCCAGCAATTCGGGCTCAAGCCCCAGCGCGCGCGCCGTCTCAACCGTGCGTCGCACCGGGCTGGCATAGGCCGCCGCATCCCGCGGCAAGCACCGGCGCAGCGCCTCGAGCTGCGCGCGATCGCTGAGATCGGCTGGCGCGTCGGCGGCGTGGATCGTCCCTTTGACGCCGTCGACCAGCGCATGCCGGATCAACCAGAGGAAGGTCTCGCCTTCCATACTCATCTCCAAGGAAGTTGGTTGCTGTGGCAATAACGCCGCAGCTTGTACATTGACTCTGTCTTGATCGTAACTCTAGATGACTTTGACGGTTTCCCCGAGAGGGGATGAAAAGGGAATGCGGTGCGGGGATGTTGTCCCCAATGCCGCGGCTGCCCCCGCAACTGTAAGCGGTGAATCCTTCGTCAGAAGCCACTGGGTCCTCGGTCCCGGGAAGGCGACGAAGTGGTCACGACCCGCGAGCCAGGAGACCTGCCGTCAGCCGTGGTCACACGCGAAGATGTCGGTCGGGGAGTACAGACATTCGGCTTCATCGGAAGGCTTTTGAGCCGGAAGATGGGACCTTGGTTCGCGGTGACGTGCCACTGACGTCACACCGAGGTCCAAGACCGTGTCTTCCATCCATATTGTACGACCACGCCGTTTCTTGCTGGCGTCCGCCGCTCTCACATCTGTTGTCGCCATCGACATGCCAGCTGCCTTGGCGCAGCAGGCGCGCGAACCCCTGCCTGCGGTGGAGGTCTCGCCGCCGCAATCCCGTAAGCAGGCCAAGCCGGCCGGCCGGGAGGCGGCAAGCGCACGCCGCACGGCAGCGCGCAGACCTGCCGCGGCAGCGGCCGCGTCCAAGCCGGTGGTGCCGAACGCTGCGGCGCCGACGCCACTCAACAGCAATGCGGTCGCCGAAAGCGCCTCGCGCCTCGGCCTGACCGTGCGCGAGACGCCCGCAACTGTCGAGGTGATCTCCGCCGAGACCATGCGCGAGCAGGGCTACCGCACCGTCTCCGACGTGGCGCAAGGCGCGGTCGGCGTCACCGCCGGTGACAATCCGGCCGAGCCGTCGGCATTCTCGATGCGCGGCTTCACCAACAGCCAGATCAACACGCTCTACAACGGCATCAAGATCGGTCCGCAGAACATGACCTCGCGGGTCATGGACACGGCCAATCTCGAAGCCGTGGAAATCCTGAAAGGCCCGGCCTCGCTGATCTCGGGCGAGGGCGCCGCCGGCGGCGCGATCAACTTCGTCACCAAGCAGCCGCACACGGGGGCGATCCGGAACGAAGCGGACTTTTCGTACGACTCCCTGAACTCCTTCCGCGCGCATTACGGCTCGGGTGGCAGCACGAATATTCAGGGCCTCGACTACCGCTTCGACGTCAGCCGCTCCACGCTCAACGGCTTTGCCGACGACACCAACACCAAAACGCTCGACGTCTCCGGCCAGCTCAACTACCGCATCTCCGACAGCCTCAAGGTCTGGGGCGCGATCGAGTATCGCGAGGACCGCTCCAAGGCTTATTGGGGCGCGCCATTGGTGCCGGTGGCCTTCAGTGGCTCGCACGCGACGGCCGGCATCGTCTCGGGCACCTATGTCGCCTCCAACAATTCGAATCTCGGGCCGATCACGATCGATGATCGCACCTTCAACACCAACTACAACGTCCTCGACAATCGCAACGTGGCGCAGGAGGTCTGGCTGCGCGGCGGCTTCGAGCTGAAGCTGGCGCCCGACCTGACGTTGAAGAGCCAGGCCTATGCCTACGGCGCGGAACGCTCGTGGTTCAACAACGAGGTCGAAGCCTTCAACACGGCCACGAACACGGTTGATCGCAGCCGCTTCTATGTCGCACACAGTCAGCGCCTGGTCGGCAACATCACGGATCTGACCTGGGATGCGAACATCGCAGGCTTCGACAATCGCCTCGTCACGACGCTCTCGTCGAGCTATCTCGACTTCGTCAGGCCGGGTGCTGCGAATTTCCCCAGCGATTCCGTCGATCTCGTCGATCCCAACCGTGGCTTCTACGGCCTGCTGACGACCAAGCAGCAGACCGCGCGTATCGACAACGAGGCGCTGGCGTTCGAGGACCGGCTGAAGCTGACGCGGACCTTCTCGCTGATCGGCGGCATTCGCGTCGAGCATATCGGGCTCGACCGCAACTCGACCGACGTCAACGGCCTGGAGAACGCGAATTTCCCCTTCTCGAAATCCTGGGCGCCCGTCACCGGCCGCATCGGCTACACCTGGGAAGCCGTTCCGGGTCTGACCTTCTTCAGCCAGTACGCCACCGGCGCGGACGTCTCGGCCAACAATATCTTCCTGCTTGCTCCGACCCAGAACCTGGACCTGACGACCGCGCGCACCTACGAGACTGGCGTCAAGCATGTGCTCTGGGACAACAGGGCGGAGTGGTCGTTCTCGGCCTACGATATCGTACGCAAGAACGTCTATGCGGCGGCCGGCGGCATGACGCTCAACATCGCGGGACGGCAGGAATCCAAGGGTGTCGAGCTCGCCGGATCGATCCGCCCGATCGAGCCTTTGCGTCTCTGGGGCAACATCGCCTATGTCGATGCGCGTTATGCCGATTATGATTTCGCCGGCGGCTCGTTCTCCGGCAACACACCGCCGAACGTGCCGCGCATCGTCGCCAATGCCGGCGCGTCCTGGCGCTTCTTCACGCCGTGGCCTGTCGAGGTCGGCATCACCGGCCGCCATGTCGGCGACCGCTACAACAGTGACGCCAACACCGTGACCATGAATGCCTACACCGTCGGTGATCTCTACGCCTTCGTCGATATCCCCAAGACGGTGTTCAATGCGGTCGACCAGGCCCGCCTGACCTTCCGGGTGCGCAATTTCACCGACAAGCGCTACGCGATCTGGGGCGATCCGTTCTATCCCGACCAGATCCTGCTGGGCGCGCCGCGGACCTACGAGATCTCCGCAGCGTTCAAATGGTAGGGCGCTGACCATATGATGGGCGCGATCGTCCTGTTGCACCGCTGGCTCGGGATCGCGTTCTGCCTCCTGTTCGCAATGTGGTTCGCGAGTGGAATCGTGATGCACTTCGTTCCGTTTCCGTCGCTGACGGAAGCGGAACGCTTTGCCGGGCTCGCGCCGGTGGAGCGCGGAGAGGCGATCATATCGGTTGCCGGCGCAGTCGCAGCCAGCGGCATCATGGACGCTACGCGCGTTCGCCTGATCCAGCGCCGCGACGGGCAGGTCTATGTCGTGTTGGGGTCCTCGCGTGTGCGAGCGGTCCATGCGTCAGATGGGGCGGACGCATCGGTGGAGTTTCCCGATGTCGCGCTCGCCATCGCCCGGGATCACGCCCGCAGCCGCGGGCTCGACGCCACGCGTGCCGGGATCGCCGCACGCGCCGACTACGATCAATGGAGCGTGCCAAACGGTTTTGATCGGCATCGGCCGCTGTTTCGCGTCGCGCTTGGCGATGCGGCGGGAACGGAAATCTACGTCTCGTCGCGCACTGGCGAAATTGTGCTGGATACGACCCGAAGCGAGCGTGGCTGGAATCTCGTCGGCAGCGTCCTGCACTGGATCTATCCGACGATTCTGAGAAGCAACTGGTCGATGTGGGACCAGGTCGTCTCGACACTGTCGCTGGCGGCCTTGATCGCGGCGGTGCTGGGAGCGGTGCTCGGTGTCATCAGGATCAGGATTCGAGGAGGCCTTATCTCGTCGCCTTATCGCGGCTGGCACGCCCTGCATCACATCATCGGTCTCGTTTCGACCGTTTTCGTGCTGACCTGGATTTTCAGCGGCTGGCTCTCGATGGATCACGGCCGGCTGTTTTCGCGCGGGCAATTGACCCCAACTGAGGCCGGCGTGACGAACGCTGTGCCGGACTGGCGCGCGGCTCCATCCTTTGATCAGCGGCCCATATCGGCCTCGGTCCGCGAGGTCGAATGGTTTGCTTTCAATGGAAGTGTCTTTCGACGCGACCGGACCGGCCTTGGCCGCCAGACCTTGACCAAGGCGGGCGCACTGGCTCGCAATCGGCAGATGGCGTTCCTGGATGAGCAGGACGTTCTCAGCCTGACGACGCGCCTCGCGGCAGGCTGCGGCGCAGCGTCGGTTCTTGCCGATAACGATGACTATTCTGCGCAGTCTAGCGTTCCCGGCACGCCGGTCTACCGCGTCCGATGCGGCGATCTCTGGTTCGACATCGACGGCGCCGACGGCAGCGTGTTGCAACGGCTGGATGCCTCGCGGCGGGCTTATCGCTGGTTCTACAGCGCGCTGCACACGCTCGATTTCCCCGTTCTCATGGCGCATCCGCGTCTGCGCGATGTCCTGATCGTCGGACTTTGCGCGCTTGGCCTGGTGTTCTCCGTCACCGGCATCGTGATCGGCTGGCGACGCTTGCGGGCGACCTTCGTGACGTGAACTACGCTCGCAGCAGCGCTTCGATATGTCGTGCGGCCAACAGCAATGTGCGGTCCTGTCCGCGCCGGGCGATGATCTGGAGGCCGAAAGGAAGTCCGGCCTTGTCACGCCCGCAGGGGATAGAGATCGCCGGCAGCCGGGCGTGATTGACGAACGGCGTGAACACGGCGTGCCCGCGGGGGCTCGCCGGGCGGCCGCCGATCATGTCGGGTCCGAGCTGGGTGAACGGCCAGGCGACGCAGGGCACTGTCGGGGCCAGCAGCAGGTCGACTTCGGAGAAGAAGGCCGCAAACGCATGGGCGATCGACGTGCTGGCAATCAGCGCCCGGGCAACATCACTGCCTGACCAGGCGAGTCCGCGCTCGATCTGCTTGGCGATATCAGGATCGAAGACGGCGGGATCCTTGCGAAAGGCGTCGCCATAGAGCGCGGCGAGGCCGGCATGCTGTAGCGGCATGATGGCTTCTTCCGTGGCGCCGGCCGGCCAGACTGGATCGCGTCGCGTGATAGGCAAGCCTGCGGCAGCGAGACGCGCAACTGCGGAGGCGAGCCCGTTTGCGACGACATCGTCGACTGCGGCGTCGAGCCCGAGACGCGGCGAAAACGCGATGCGCTGGCTGGAGATATTACAGGTAGCTTGCGCGATGTTCGCCGAGTCCGGATCGCGCGGATCGTCGCCGGCCATGGCTTCGAATGCCAGGGCGATATCGGCGACATCGATGGCGATCGGCGCGATGACGGACAGGCCGAAGAATGGCTCGGCGAAACCGGGCCCATAGGGAATCGCGCCATAGGACGGCTTGAAGCCGGCAACGCCGACATGGGCCGGCGGCCTGCGGCTGGAGCCACCCGCATCGGTGCCGATCGCGAGCGGCACAAGGCCGGCTGCGACGGCTGCGGCGGGTCCGCCCGAAGAGCCGCCCGGCGTCAGTGCGGGATTTTGCGGATGCCGTGTTGGCCCATACAGCGGCGAGGTGGTGACGCCCTTGCTGGCGAACTCGGATGTTGCCCCGATGCCGACGACGACCGCGCCCGCGCGGCGCAGCCGCTCGATCGCAATCGCATCCTGCGGCGCGATGAAATCGGCGAACAGGCGCGAGCCCTGTGTCACGCGCCAGCCGCCGACCCAGATGTTGTCCTTGACGATGACGGGAACGCCGGCGAGCGACATGGTCTCGCCATCGCGCAGGCGCGCATCGACCGCCGCCGCATCAGCGAGCGTACGCTCGGGATCGATCGTGACGACTGCGTTCAAGGCCTTCGCGGCCTCGATGCGGGCGAGGGCGGCTTTGGCTGTCTCGACCGCGCTGATCCGTCCTGCGCTGACGTCGGCCGCAATTTCGCGCGCGCTATGTGCCGGTTCTGTCATGACCTCCCCAGATCAACGCCACTGTGCCGCGACGGCGAACACGGCGCATGAGAACATCGAGAGCTGCCAGACCTCGATATGGGCGCGCGGCGCGACCACACCCGGCGCGAACAGCGCGAGCGCGACCAGCGCCTGAAGCCAGGTCATCGCCCCCAGGGCAGGTAGCAATGCGGGCGCTGGCCGAAGAGGTGCGTTTGCGTCTACCATGGCGGCGCGTTCACGGGAGGAACATGGTGGCAGGCGGCATTTCCATTCACGCGGTCGATGTGGCGAGCGGACGGCCGGCGCAGGGACTGCGCGTCGAGATCTGGCGGATCGATCCGGATTCGTCGCGCATCGCCGACGGGCGGCTCGGCGCCAACGGCGTGCTCGATCATCCCATCGCGCAGGGCGCGGGCGTCACGGCTGGCGAGTACGAGGTGCTGTTTCATCTCGGCGGGTTCTTTGCGGACAGCGACGGTTTTCTCACGGTGACGCCGTTCCGCTTCCGCATCAAGAACGTCGACGAGCATTTTCATCTGCCGCTGAAGTTCACGCGCTGGGGCTATTCGCTGTTCCGCGGCGCCTGATCAGTTGGTCAGCCGCCGCGAGAGACCGGTGACGCGTTCCATGACCGCAACCAGCACGACTGTGGCAATGATCAGCACGCTCGAAAGTGCTGCGATGGTGACGTCGAGCTTGCCTTCGAGGTCCTGCCACATCCGGATCGGCAGCATGTCGGTCGCGGCATCGCGCAGAAACAGCGAGACCGGCACGTTGTCGAAGGACGACATGAAGGCGATGAAGGCGCCGGCGATGATGCCGGGCCGGATCAGCGGCAGCACGATGCGTCGGAACGTATAGAGTCGGCTGGCGCCCAGCACCGCCGAGCTTTCCAGGAGCGTCGGTTCGAGCTGGGCGAGCGCCGCAACCGTGTTGCGCACGACATAGGGCACGCAGACCACGGTGTGGCCGATCACCAGCGTCAGCGGCGACACCGGCAGGCCGACCAGCGAGAACAGCATCAGCGCAGCCAGACCAAAAGCCAGCGCCGGCAGCACCAGCGGCGACATGAAGAGGGAATCGAGCAGCCGCGCCGATAGCGCCTGCGACCGCGAGATCGCGAGCGCCGCCGCAACGCCGAGCACGATCGACAGGCCCGTTGCCCACAGCGCGACGATCAGGCTGTTCTTCGCCGCGAAATGAAGCTGCCAAGCATTCCAGAGTTCGGCGTACCAGCGCAGCGAATAGCCGGGTGGAGGGAATCTCAGCGAGAAGCCGCTGGTGAAGGAGACGATCAGCACGACCAGCGATGGCGCGATGATGATGATCAGTGCGACGATCGCGATCACCGTCATCGCAAATTCGAAGCTGATCGCTTCAAGAGTCCGTTTGCGTCCGCTCATCACGCGCCTCCATAGCCGCGCGACATGCGGCCGAGCGTGGTGAAGACGGAGACGACAGCGAGCACGGCGAGCAGGAAGATGATCGAGATCGCAGACGCAAACGGCCAGTTCTGCAGTGTGGACGCCTGCTGATAGAGATACATCGGCATGAACAGCATCTGCCCGCCGCCGATCAGCGACTGCGTGATGAAGGCGGTGATCGCGGCGGCATAGGTCAGCGTGCATCCGGCGATCACGCCCGGCAGTGAGAGCGGCAGCACGATCCTGAAGAAAGTGCGCCAGCTCCCGGCGCCGAGCGAGCAGGAGGCATCGTCGAGATTGGGGTCGATGCGGCCGAGTGCGGTGATCAGCGGCAGTGTCATCAATGGCATCTGCACCTGCGCCAGCGCGATCACCACGCCGAACTGGGTATAGAGCAGTTTCAGCGGCGTATCGATGACACCGAGCGATTGCAGCGTGGCGTTGATGATGCCCTGGCGTCCCAGAATGACGATCCAGGCGAAAGTGCGAACCACGACGCTGGTCAAAAGCGGCAGCAGCACGATCAGGATGATGATTGTCTGCAGCCGCGGCCCGACCCGTTGGTAGAGCCAGGCGATGGGAAAGCCGAGCACGAGGCAGACGGCCGTCACCTCGGCCCCCAGCAACAGCGTCGAGCCGAGCACGCTGAGGCTGAAGGGATCGGTCAGGAAGTGCAGGTACTGGCCGAGCCCCCAATGGAGCCCGGCCGTGTCGTTGTGCAGCGAGAGCCAGAGCAGTTGCAGCAGCGGCGCCACGAAGAAGACCAGGAAGAACAGCGCCAGCGGCGCCGCCAATCCCATTCCGTAGGACGTCACGTCCCGTGATGCCGGTGCTGTGCCCATTGCAAGTTCCTAGATCTTGATCTCGCGATTGAAGCGCTCGATCCAGGCCGAGCGCTGCTCGTTGATCTTTTTCCAGTCCTGGAACACGAATTTCTGCTTCAGCTCAGCCGTGTCCTTGGCAAGCACGCGCGCGATCTCGCCGCCCATCGCCACCTTGGAATTGGTCGGCACGATCAGATAGGGCGAGTTCATCAGCGCGGTCTGCACTTCCGGGCTGAGCGATGCCTCGATCAGCCTGAAGGCGAGCTCGCGGTTGGGCGAGTTCTTGACGATGTGGATCGTCGTCTTGAAGGCGATGGCGCCTTCCTTCGGCGCCACGAACTCGACCGGAACGCCGCGGGCTTTCAGGATCTGGATGGCGTTGAAATTGCCGGGCGAGATGTCGATCTGGCCCTGCTGGAACAGGGTGGCGAGCGCACCGGGATTGGCGGCGACCGCGGCGAGATTGGGCTTCAGCTCCTCGATCGCCTTGAAGCCTGGATCGACATTGGCCTCAGAGCCGCCACGCATCTTGGCGATCTCGACCAGCCAGCCGGTGCCGAGCGTCGAGTTGAGGTTGGTGATGCCGACGCGGCCCTTGAATTCCGGCTTCCACAGATCGGCCCAGGAGGTCGGCGGCGTCTTGACGGCTTCCGGATTATAGGTGAGGCCGACGACCTGGAAGAACGGAGCGGGGCCCATCGGCTCCTGCGCCTCGGCGATCAGGTCCTTGTAATAGGCGCTCTTCTCGACCGGATAGGGTTCTGCGAGATCCTGGCCGATCGCGACAAGCGCCGGACCGGGATCATGCAGCATGACGTCGATCGGTGGATTGGCCTTGGCGGCATTGATCTTGGCGATCTGGTCGACCGACAGCATCGGATCGAGCACGATCGCCGCGTCCGAATTGGCTTTGCGGAACGCCGGCACCAGCACGGCCTTGTGCGCTTCCTCCCAGCTTCCGGTGAAGGTCGCAAACACCAATGGGCGGGCCTGGGCGTAGCTTAAGCCCGGAAACGCCTTCATGGCGCCGAGGGTCAGCGCGGTGGTCATCAGGCTTCGGCGGTTGAGGATCATGTCGAACTCCCTGTGGACTAGACTAAAATCTAAAGCGTTGCGGGAAAGGCGTTGGCGAGCGAAGGGGCCAGCGGCGCGAGGCGCACCGCGGCGCCGTTTTCCAGCGCGCGCGTCTCGCCGATGCGCGCCTGCGAAATCTTGACGCCGGAGCCGTCGGCGGTCGTCACTTCGTGCACGACGGTCGCCCCCAGCGGCAGCGACATGCCAACCACGCCGGCAAAGCCGGTCTCGTCGCCGACGAATTGCAGATGCTCGGGCCGGATACAGACGGTGACGCGGCCACCCTCGTTGAGGGTGCCGCCGGCTGGTCGCGCGATAATCTCCGCGCCGGCATCGAGCCGCACCTTTGCAGCCGTGGGGTCCGCGGAGACCACGACGCCCGGCATACGGTTGCTGGAGCCGACAAAGGTGTTGACGAACAGGGTCTGCGGACGGTCGTAGACGTCAGATGGTGTGCCGAACTGTTCGAGCTTGCCGTGGCTCAGCACCGCGACGCGGTCGGCCATCGACAGCGCCTCTTCCTGGTCATGGGTCACGATCAGCGTCGTGATCCCGGAGACACGCTGCAACCGCTTGACCTCGATCTGCATGTCAAGCCGCAGATTCTTGTCGAGCGCGGCAAAGGGCTCGTCGAGCAGCAGGATCGACGGCTTGATCGCGAGCGCACGGGCGAGCGCGACTCGCTGTTGCTGGCCACCGGAGAGCTGCCGCGGCAGCCGCTCCGCCATCGCGGGCAACTGCACGAGTTCGAGCAGCCGTTGCGCCTCACGCTGGCGCGACGCCTTGTCGACGCCGCGGGCGGCGAGGCCATAGCCGACATTTTCGCTGATCGAGAGGTGCGGAAACAGCGCGTAGTTCTGGAACACGATGCCGACGGCGCGGCGGTTCGGCGGCAGCGCATCGACGATGTCGTCGCCGATGATGATCCGTCCCTGGGTCTGTGCGATGAAGCCGGCGATGATGCGCAGCAATGTCGTCTTGCCGCAGCCGGAGGGCCCGAGCAGCGCGATGATCTCGCCGCCCTTGATGTCGAGATTGATGTTCTCGACGGCAAGGGCGCCGCTCGGATAGCGGTGAGTGACCGCGTCGACGACGAGCGATCGCCCGCCTGGCATATCAGCCATGGTGTTGCCTCCCGTTCTCCCCGGAAAGAAAGCAAGTCTCGTGCCCTCGCATCACTGGTCGGACCCTTCTCACTGATTGTCGCGATGCTCGAGCCGGGCGGCGAGCACCTCGGCAAGGCCAATGGTTGGCTTGGCTGCAGGCCTTCGGAACGTCCCCGCCGTGGCCTTGCGCAGGCGCAGCGCAACCAGCGCCTCGGCCTGCTTTACTGAGGCGACCACTTGATCAACCACAGGGACGGGAACGCGATGGGCGACGCGCTCGGCGAGGCCCGAAAGCGGGGCGCCCGCGAAGATCAGAACGTCGGCCTCGTCCTCGACGATCGCACGATGCGCGAGATCGACGAGCACATCCTCCTTTTCGGTGCCGACCTCGGAGATCGCCTGAAACGGCGTATCGAGCATGCGGATGCCGGCGCAGCGCTCCCACAGCCCGTGGGCGCGGACGCATTCCTCGTACCAGGGCCCCAAGGCCTGTGCGAAAGTGACGATGGCAAAGCGGCGCCCGGCCATGCAGGCCGTCAGCATCGCCGCTTCCGCCATGCCGACCACTGGAATGTCGAAGGTCTCGCGTGCGGCGAACAGGCCGGGGTCACCGAAGGCTGCGATAATTGCGGCGTCGACGTTCCGCTGCCGCTCGGCCAGCATCTCCAGCGCAATGGCGCCGCCGATCTGGGCCTCGGTGCGTGTCGAGATATAGGGCACTCCGCGCGTCGCCGTGCAGGGGATCAGCTCGGTGCCGGGAGACGCCGCGCGCTGTCCGACGCCCGTCATCAGCCGGGTGACCTCGGTGCTGGTGTTCGGGTTGAGCAGCAGAAGCTTCATGATTGCGACGCCCTCTGCCTGGGTTGGGATTGGGCGAGCACTTCGAGCAGCGCCGTGCCGGTGCGGGCGACATGAGCGCCGAGCAGGCGGCCGGCCGCTTCGCTGTTGCGCGCCTCGAGCGCGGCAAGAATAGCGGCGTGCTCGTCGACCGAATTGCTCCAGCGGCGATCGGCACCGAGTGCGAGGTAGCGCGCGCGCTCGGCGCGGGTGATCAGCGTCTCATGCGCCTCGCGCAGCGGCGTGTTGCGGGCCATACGGACGATGGTGGTGTGGATCTCACCGTTGATGGCGAAATAGTCGTCGAGCTTGCCGCTACGGTGATGACCCTCCATCCGGGTCTGAAGCGTGCGCAAGCGGGCAAGATCGCGCTCGGTGGCACGCTCGGCGGCGAACTCTGCGGCAAGCCGCTCGATGCCGGCCAGCGCCTCGAACAATTCCGAGATGCCGTCGACCGCGAGGCTTGCGATGCGCGGGCTGCGGTTGGGACGGAGCTCGATCAATCCTTCGGCGGCGAGCACCTTCATCGCCTCGCGCAAGGGAGTGCGCGACACGCCGAGCTCCTTCGAAAGCTTTGTCTCCCGGGTCTGCGATCCCGGCGGCAGCTCGCCGCGAATGATCATCGCCCGCATCCGCGTGGCGGCGCGCTCGTGCAGGCCCATCCTCTTGAGCTTGGGCGATTTTCGTCCCTTCGGCGCTTCCGATTTTGGCTGCACGCGTGCCTCGTTTCTCAACTTGATCTTAGCCGTTTTAGGCTTTTTGGCTTGCCCAAAATATCGACGCATCTAGCTGAAAACAATGGCATATCGCGCAAATTGTATGCAGCATGCAAAAACCGGATTGCGCTGCGGCGAAGAGCGACGGATGATCATGCGCGACGCGCGAGATGTCGCGCCTTCGAAACGGAGTAAGCGATGCGGACGAGTTTGCGACTAGGCCTGGCGTTGATGGCGGCGCTGCTTGGTGGAAGCGATCTCGCTTTCGCGGAGACGGCGAAGATCAAGCTCGGTTACGCCAAATGCGCGCACTGCCTGCCGATGTCGCTGATCCCCGGAATGGCGAAGGGCGTCGAGGTCGAGGCCACCGGCTTCAACTCGGGCAATGACGTCCTCACCGCGCTGATATCGAAGAGCATCGACGTTGCGCAGGTGACCTACCTCCATTACATCACCGCGCTCGACAAAGGTTTTGACGTCGTCGCCGTGTCCGGCCAGATCAATGGCGGCTCGGAATGCCTCTCGTCTACAAAGCTGAACCTTCCGCCTGATGATTGGATCGCGTTCAAGGCGATGGTTGCCAAGGGGAAGAGCGACGGCCAGCCGCTCAAGGTCGCGGCGTCCCGCGGCAACGCGCAGGACATCCATATGCGCGGCGCGTTCCTCAAGCAAAGCGTCGATCCCAACAAGGACATCCAGTTCATCAACATTCCCAATCCATCCGATCACCTCGCGGCGCTCCAGCGCGGCGAGGTCGACATGATCTGCTCGGTCGAACCGTTCGCCTCGCAGATCCGGCTCGCTGGCGCCGGCAAGCACTTCGTGCTGCCCTACGACCAGGCCGCGGGAAATCTGACCAACCTCATCGTCACCCGCTCCGACGTGATCGCGAGCCAGCGCGCCGGCGTCCAGGGCATCGTCACCGCCGTGGTCGAGCTCGACAACAGGCTAATTGCTGACAAGGGCCCGTGGATCGACGTCATCAACAAGCTCACCGGCCTCGACAAGACGGTGGCGACGGAAGCCTTGAAGAACGCTTCGCCGGATCCGGCGATCCATCGGTCGCAGACGCTCGCGATCGCCGCGATGATGCGCGACCTCAAATACATTTCGAAGGACGTGTCCGCGGAAGCGGAGAAGAACATGGACTATTCCTTCCTGGAGAAGGCCACGGGAAAGGCCAAGAATGACATCGGTTACTGACGCAGCGCCGGCCAAGCCGGCGTTTCGGTTGACGCGGGCGTTCCAGGGGCTGGAACGGGTTATCGTCCCTGCGCTGCTGATCGCGGGCTGGGAAGCCTTTGCCCGTAGCGGCGTGCTTCCGCCGGCGCTGCTGCCGGCGCCGAGTGCGGTGCTGCATGCGCTCGGCGACTGGGTGTTCGGCTTCGACGAGACCACGCAGACCTATTCCGGGCACTGGCTGCGCGATGCGCTCGCCAGCGCCTTGCGCGTGTTCGGTGGCTTCGCGCTGGCAAGCGCGCTCGGCATCCTCGCCGGCGTCGCCATCGGCTGGTCGCGAGTCTTCGAGAAGACACTGGAGCCGACGCTGCAGATGCTACGACCGATACCCCCGGTGTCCTGGATTCCGCTTGCCATCATCTGGTTCGGCATCGCTGACAAGCCCGCAATCTTCCTGGTTTTCCTCGGCGCCTTCTTTCCCGTGCTGATGAACAGCATTCACGGCGTCAAGACCGTGGACCACAATCTCGTGCGTGCCGGGGCCATGATGGGCGCAAGCCAACGGCAGATGCTGACCGATATCGTGCTGCCGGCCGCGCTTCCCTCGATCTTCGCCGGCCTGCGCATCGCGGTCGGATCGGCCTGGATGTTGACGGTCACGGCCGAGATGGTCGCGGTGAAGAGCGGTCTCGGCTATGTCTTGTGGGATTCCTATTACTTTCTACGCTACGACATCGTGCTCGCGGCGATGATCTCGATCGGGCTGCTCGGCTATCTCTCCGATCTCGGTCTCAAGGCAATCATGGCGCGCACGCTGCGCTGGCAGCAAACAACCACCGTGCAGGGCAGGGCGGGCTGATGGCGGCAATCGAGCTTCGCAACATCGTCAAGGTGTTTTCCGACAAGCGACGCGGCCGCGACCTGCTGACGCTGGACAATATCAATCTCGACATCGAGGCCAATGACTTCGTCTGCCTGCTCGGCCCGTCCGGCTGCGGCAAGTCGACACTCCTGAACATCATCGCCGGCTTCGAGCAGGCGACCTCCGGAGGGACGCTGGTCGATGGCAAGCAGGTGGAACGGCCGGGCTCCGACCGTGGCGTGGTGTTCCAGCAACCGACCCTGATGCCGTGGCTGACGGCGATCGACAACATTGCCTTCCATCTCAGGCTCAAGGGTGTCGCCAAGGCCGAGCGGTACGATCGCGCCATGGAGTTCATCGATCTCGTGGGCCTGCGCGGTTTCGAGCACCATCATCCCTCGGAACTGTCCGGCGGCATGAACCAGCGCGTCGGGATCGCCCGTGCGCTGCTGATGAACCCGAGCGTCATCCTGATGGACGAGCCGTTCGCGGCGCTGGACGCCCAGACCAAGCTCGAAATGCAGGAAGAGCTGGTCGCGATCTGGCAGAAACGCCGCTGTACCATCGTGTTCGTCACCCACAGCGTCGACGAGGCATTGGTGCTCGGCAACAAGATTGTGGTGATGACGAAGCGGCCGGGACGGATCCGCGAGGCCGTCAATTTCGACCTGCCGCGGCCGCGCGACATCACCAGCCCTGAATTCAACGACGCCAAGCGCCACATCCTGTCCCTGATCCGGGAGGAGTCGACGCGCCTTGCACAGGCGTCGTAAGGTAGAGCCATGCGCAAACGCCTCGGCATGATCACGCCGTCCTCCAATTCGGTGCTGGAGCCCGCGACCTGCGCCATGCTGCATGGCGTTGACGGCGTTAACGCCCATTTCTCGCGCTTCCGCGTCACCGAGATCGCGCTCGATGCCGCGGCGCTGAGCCAGTTCGACGCCTCGGTGATGCTGCCGGCCGCGGACCTGCTGGCCGATGCCAAGGTCGACGCGATCGCCTGGAACGGCACGTCGGCGAGCTGGCTCGGCATCGGCCGCGACAGGAGCCTTTGCGAGGCGATTACAGCGCGGGCAAACGTGCCGGCGACGACCTCGACGCTCGCCTGTATCGATGCCGCCCGCGCGCTTCGAGCTAAGTGTGTCGGCCTCGTCTCGCCCTATACCGATGACGTGCAGCGGCGCATCGCCGACGTCTGGGCTGAGGAGGGCATCGCGCCGCACGCCGAGCGACACCTCGGTCTGCGCGACAATTTCTCCTTCGGCGAGGTCGCGCCCGCGACGATCGCCGACATGATCCGCGCGGTGGCGGCGGAGGGCGCCGACGCCGTCGTCATCCTCTGCACCAATCTCGACGGCGCCGCGCTTGCCGCCTCGCTCGAACGGGATCTGGATATCGCCGTGCTCGACTCTGTCGCGGTCACGCTGTGGCGGAGCCTCAGCCTCGCCGGCGGCGACATCGCGGCCCTTGCGCCGTGGGGGCGGATATTCCAGACATCAGCAATGATGAAGTGACGGAGACACCTGTGACGCAGCTCGATCTCGCCATTCGCGGCGGCACCATCGTGACGGCCAGCGACGAGTTTCGCGCCGATATCGGCATTCGCGACGGCCGGATCGTCGCCATTGCCGACGGCATCGAAGGCGCGCCGCGCGAGATCGACGCGTCGGGGCTGCTGGCGCTGCCGGGCGGGATCGACAGCCACGTCCACATCTCCCAGGCCCAGGGCCCCGACGTCGTGATGGCCGACGATTTTGCCTCGGCGACGCGCGCGGCTGCCGCCGGCGGCAACACCATGGTGCTGCCCTTCGCGCTTCAGGAGAAGGGGACGTCGCTACGGACCTGCGTGGAGAACTACCGCAAGCTCGCGGAGGGCGAGTGCTACATCGACACGGCCTTCCACCTCATCATCTCCGATCCGACTGCCGTCGTGCTCGGGCAGGAGCTGCCGGCGCTGGTCAAGGACGGCTACACCTCGTTCAAGGTGTTCATGACCTATGATGATCTCGTGCTCAGCGACAAGCAGTTGCTCGAGGTCTTTGATGTCGCGCGCCGCGAGGAGGCGCTGGTGATGGTCCATTGCGAGGGCTATGACGCCATCCGCTTCCTCACCACCAAGCTGGAACGCGAAGGCCACATCGCGCCCTATTATCACGGCACCTCGCGGCCGCAGGCCGTCGAGCGCGAGGCGACGCATCGTGCCATCAGCCATGCCGAGGTGATCGGCGTTCCCATCATGATCGTCCATGTCTCCGGGCGCGAGGCGATGGAGCAGATACGGTGGGCCCAGCAGCGCGGCCTGCCGGTGCATGCGGAGACTTGCCCGCAATACATCACGCTGACGGCCGACGACATGAAGGGCCTGAACATGGACATATCAGGCGCCAAATATGTCTGCTCGCCGCCGCCGCGCGATGTCGAGAGCCAGCAGGCGATCTGGGAAGGTATCACGTCAGGCGTGTTTCAGACCTTCTCGTCCGACCACTGCCCGTTCCGCTACGACGATCCCAAAGGCAAGCTGACGCCGAATGCCCGCACCTCGTTCCGTTGGGTGCCGAACGGCATCCCCGGCGTCGAGACGCGGCTGCCGATCCTGTTTTCGGAAGGTGTCTCGAAAGGGCGGATCACGCTGCAGAAGTTCGTGGAGCTGACCGCGACCAACCATGCCCGCATCTACGGGCTCTATCCTCGCAAAGGCTCGATCGGCATCGGCTTCGATGCCGACATCGTGCTGTGGGACCCGAAGCTCAAGAAGCCGATCCGGCAGGCCGACCTGCACCACGGCTCCGATTACACGCCCTGGGAGGGCTTTGACGTCACCGGCTGGCCGGTCACGACGATTGCGCGGGGCCGGGTCGTGTACGAGCAGGGCAAAATCGTCGGCGACAAGGGCGCGGGCGAGGTGCTGAGCCGCGGCAAGTCCAGCCTGGTGTGACGGAAGATGGTTTCTATTTTGTGGTTACGGCGCGCGCCGACAGAGTGACGAGGCACATCAGCGCCGCGAGCATCCAGAATGCCATCGGCAGTCCGGCGGCGTGGGCGACGAAACCGATGCCGGCGGGGCCGAGCAGAACACCGGCATAGCCGGCGGTGGTGATCGACGCCACGGCGAGCCCCGTGGGCATCGCGGTCTGCGTCGCCGCACCGCGGAACAATACCGGCACGAGATTCGAGGCGCCGAGGCCGATGAGCAGGAAACCGGTGATGGCAACGGCCTTGCTCGGCGCGAGCAACAGCACTGCAAGGCCCGCGACGGCAAGCAGGCTTCCCCCGACCAGCGTGGTGCGATCGCCGATGCGTGCGACGACGGCGTCGCCGCCGAGCCGGCCAACGGTCATCGCGATCGAGAACACGATGTAACCGATCCCCCCTTGCGCCGCGCTGACGAGGCCGGTGCCGATGACGAGCAGCGCGCCCCAATCGAGCATCGCGCCTTCGATCAGGAAGGTGATGGCCGCCAGCAGCGCCAGCAACAGCACGATGCCGTGCGGCAGCACGAACAGCGGTCCTTCCTGCACCTGTGCCCTGCGCAGCAGGCGCGGCCAGGCAAGCGCCATCGCGATCAGCATCAGGACGGAGCAGATCAATGCGCTCGCGAGCGGTCCGAAATGAAACGACAACAGCGCCGTCATCACCGCGGATCCGGCGAACCCGCCAATGCTGAAGAGCGCATGAAAGCCCGACATCAGCGGCTGTCCTGCCGCGCGTTCGACCTCGACGGCATGGATGTTCATGGCGACATCGATGGAGCCGAGCGCAGCCCCGAATGCGAGTAAGGCAATCGCCAATGTCAGGGGCGTGGCGGCGACGACCAGCAGGGGCAAGACCAATGCGAGGCCGATTCCGCCCGCGATGATGATCGGCTTGGTGCCATGGCGTGCGCTCAAGATGCCGGTGGCGGTCATCGCGATGACCGAGCCGATGCCGAGGCTGAGCAGCAGCAGGCCGAGGACCGCGTCATCGACCGCGAGCCGCTCCTTCGCAAAGGGCACCAGCGGCGCCCAGCAGGCAAGGCCGAAGCCGGCGACCAGGAACGAGAGGCGCGTGGCGAGCCGCGTCGCCGGCCGGTCGGCTGATGTCATTCGTGAAGCTCCGGGAGGGAAGCGAAGCGCGCGATCGTGGGCGAGGCGTGTGCTTAAAACATCAACCAGGAGTGAACGCCAGAGTTTCGCCGCCGCCGTGTGTTGACGAATTGTATCATTATGATGTCGTTCGAAAGCTTGCAGCCCGATTGGAAAGACTGAGGCGCATCTGCTGTTTGAGGCGTGTGGAGAAGGGACGCTGTCGCCTCCGCTGCGCTCGCAATAACGAGGAGGCAATGAGCCTCCCTTACTTGCGTGGCTGACGTCCGACGATTCCGCATGGCCGTTCGGCTTTTGCACGGGGCGGAATGGAGGCGTACGGCATGAAAGCTGCTTGGCTGGCAAATCGGCGCAAGGCTGCGCTATGCTGCGCGCGCCGACACGCCCCTGAAGCTGCGATCCCCCAGCCTCGCCAGGAAACTTGCCAAGAAATCAGGAACTCGCTGATGCGTATCGTCAATGTTGCCGCCGCCCAGATGGGCCCGATCCAGAAAGCCGACAGCCGCGAGGCCGTCATCAAGCGCATGATCGCGCTGATGGACGAAGCCAAGGCCAAAGGCGCCGACCTGATTGTCTATCCGGAATTGGCGCTGACCACGTTCTTCCCGCGCTGGTATTCTGAGGATCGGGCGGAGGCCGACATCTGGTTCGAGCGTGAGATGCCGAACGCGGCGATCAAGCCGCTGTTCGAGCGTGCGGCGCAGCATCAGATGGCGATGAATTTCGGCTATGCCGAGCTGACGCCCGACGGCCATCATTTCAACACGGCGATCCTGACCGACAAGTCCGGCAAGATTGTCGGCAAATATCGCAAGGTCCATTTGCCCGGCCATGTGGAATACGACACCAATCGGTCGCACCAGCATCTGGAGAAGCGCTATTTCGAGCCGGGCGATCTCGGCTTCAACGTCTGGCGCGAGTTGGGCGGCATCATCGGCATGGCCATCTGCAACGACCGCCGCTGGCCGGAGACCTATCGCGTCATGGGCCTGCAGGGCGTCGAGATGGTGCTGATCGGCTACAACACGCCGTCGGTGAATGCGGAGCGAAGCGAGGAGGGCGTCGAGAAGCGCCTGTTTCACAACCGTCTCTCCGTGCAGGCCGGCGCGTATCAGAACGCGACCTGGGTGGTCGCGGTGGCCAAGGCCGGCGTCGAGGACGGGCATCCCCTGTTTGGCGGCAGCCTGATCGTCGATCCCAATGGCGAGATTGTCGCCGAGGCCAAGACGGAGGAGGACGAGGTTCTGGTTCACGCTTGCGACCTCGATGCCACCATTTTCGGCAAAACCACGATCTTCAACTTTGCGCAGCACCGCCGCATCGAGCATTACGGTCTGATCACCAGCCGCACCGGCGCGGTGCCGCCGCCGGAGAAGTGATGCCGATTGCGGACAAGGGCCCATCGGGCATTTCCCTGCGCGAGCTCGATCCGCGCGATCGCTACAAGCTGCTCTGCGGCGTGGTGGTGCCGCGGCCGATTGCGCTGGTGACGACGCTGGATGAGAGCGGAGCGGTGAATGCTGCGCCGTTCAGCTTCTTCAACGTCTTCTCAGAAAGCCCCGCGCTGATCGTGCTCGGGCTCCAGCACAAGCCGGATCGCAGCCCGAAGGACACGACCCGTAACATCCATCGCGATGGCGAGTTCGTCGTTCACATGGTGGACGAGGCGCTGTCGGTGGCGATGAACGATTGTGCCGTCGACTTTCCGTCCGGTGACAGCGAGGTCGCGGCGACCGGGCTTGCGACGGTTCCCTCGGTTGACGTAAAGGTGCCGCGCCTCGCCGCAGCGCCCTTCGCGCTCGAATGTCGGCGCCATGTCGTGCTGAATTTCTCTCCCGATCGCGAGCTGCTGGTCGGCGAGGTCCTGCGGATTCACGCGCGTGAGGGCCTGGTCGACGAGGCCAACATGTATGTCGATCTCGACGCCTACCGGCCGATCGGCCGCATGTTCGGCAATCTCTACACGACGCAGCGGGACACGTTTGCACTGGCGCGCGAGAGTCATGCGCAATGGCTGGCGCGGCAGGATGCCAAAGAGCTGAAGGACGCCTAGTGACGCGAGAACTGCACCGCACCCAGCGCCATGGTGACGGCCGCCTGGGTCGGGTCGATCACGGGAATGCCGAGCGCGTCTTCGAGCGGGTGGCGATGGCGCGCCATGCCGGCGCAGCCCATCACGATCGCGCGGGCGCCATCCTCGTCGCGCAGTGCACGGCCGATATCGATCATCTTGGCCAGCGTGCCTTCGCCGGACGCAGTTTCGGCGACACTCATGTTGAGAGGACGCTCGCCCGCAAGGCGGTCGGTCAGTCCCATCTGCCTGAGATAGCGCATGTGACGCGAGATAGAACGCTGCGCAATCGCAATGACACCAAACGTTTCGGCGCGGGCGAGTGCCGTCAGCACGCCGCATTCGGCGATGCCGAACACGGGACGGTCGGTGCCTTCGCGGCAGACCTGAAGCCCGGGATCGCTGTAGCAGGCGATCACGAAGGCGGCCGAGCTGTTGTCGCCTTCGACCAGTTTTCGGAGCGGCATCGCGACGCCATCGACATCGGCCTGGCTTTCAATGCCGAACGGTCCTTCGGCGAGCGTCTGGCAGACCAGCTCGGGTCCACCGTCGAAACCCAGCGGCTTCAAGGCATCTTCCAACCCTTGCGTGACCATGGGATTGGAGTTCGGATTGATGACGAGAATGCGCGGCCGGGACATCATGGTCTTCCCTTGAAATTACGATCACTTGCCCCAGGCATATCATGGAGTGCCTCATGACTGAACCCACTTACGATCTGATCATCCGCGGCGGCCGCGTCGCCACCACGACCGATGTGTTCGAGGCCGATGTCGCCATCTCCGGCGAGACCATTGCGGCGATCGGTCGCGGGCTTCCGCCGGCGAAGCGCGAGATCGACGCGCGCGGCAAGCTGGTGCTGCCCGGCGGCGTCGACAGTCACGCGCATATCGAGCAGCTGTCTGCCGCCGGTATCATGAATGCCGACACTTTTGAAAGCGCGACCGTGTCGGCTGCCTTTGGCGGTACGACCACGGTGATCCCGTTCGCGGCCCAGCACGTCGGCATGAAGCTGCCGCAGGTGGTGGAGGACTATCACGCGCTGGCGAAAAAGGGCGCCGTGATCGACTACGCCTTTCACATGATCGTCGCCGACGCGACCAAGGAGACGGTCGAGGAGCACATTCCGGCGCTGGTGAAGCAGGGGCACGCCTCGATCAAGATCTTCATGACCTACGACCGGCTCAAGGTCGACGACGAGCCGCTGCTCGACATTCTCCTCGCCGCACGCCAGTCCGGCGCGATGTTGTGCGCCCATGCCGAAAATCACGGCATCATCGCCTGGATGGTCAAGCGCCTGCTCGCGCGCGGCTACACGATGCCGAAATACCACGCCGTCAGCCACGCGCGCGTCTCGGAGGCGGAAGCCTTCACCCGGCTGATCGGCATGGCGGCGCTGATCGATCAGCCCATCATGATCTTCCATGTCTCGACCGCCGAAGGCGCCAAGGTCATCCGCGACTCGCGCGGACAGGGGCTCAAGGTGTTTGCCGAGACCTGTCCGCAATACCTCTTCCTCACGGCTAGTGATCTTGACAAGCCCGGCGCGGAAGGTGCCAAGTGGATGTGCAGCCCGCCGCCGCGCACGCATTCGGACCAGGAGGCACTGTGGCAGGCGCTGTCGCTCGGCGATCTCCAGACCATCTCATCGGACCACGCGCCGTATCGTTACGACGAGACCGGCAAGCTGCGCGCTGGCCCCAATCCGAACTTCAAGCAGGTCGCGAACGGCCTGCCGGGACTGGAGCTGCGGCTGCCGCTGCTGTTCGACGCGATGGTGTCGAAGGGGCGGCTCGGCCTTGAAAAGTTCGTCGAGCTGACCGCGACGGCACCGGCAAAAATCTACAATCTGCATCCGCGCAAGGGCTCGATCGCGGTCGGCGCGGATGCCGATATCGCGATCTGGGATCCTAATCGCGAGACCACGATCGCGGACGAGATGATGCACGATCTTGCCGGTTACACGCCGTTTGCGGGCCGCAAGCTGAAGGGCTGGCCTGTCTCGGTGCTGTCGCGCGGTCGCGTCATCGTCGACGGCAACAAGTGCCTGGCGAGCCCCGGCAGCGGCAAATTCCTGGCGCGGAGCGGCGGCGAGGCGGCAAGGCCAACGGGCCGGCTCGTCGCCGACATGGATCCGGAACGGAATTTCGGAGCAAAACTGCTGTGATGCTGGATCACGCGCGATGAAGATCGTCATCTTCGGCGGCACCGGCTTTGTCGGCCTCAATGTTGCGGAGGCGCTGCTTGCGCGCGGCCACGACGTGACGCTGCATGACCGCGCGGAACTGCCGCCATCCGCGCGACGATCTCTTGCTGACTATGGCGCACGGCTCAAAGCCGTGCAGGGCGATATCACCGACGCCGATGCCATCGACACCCTTATCGCCGATGGCGTTGATGCGATCGTGCTCGGGGCTGCGATCACCGCCGGCGATGAACTGGAGAGAGCATCGACCGCGCGCGTTCTCGAAATCAATGTGATGGCGCAGATCCCCATCCTGCTCGCGGCGATCCGTCACGGCGTTCGCCGCGTCGTCAATCTGTCGTCGGCATCGGCCTATGGCGCCGCGGGCGCGCGGGTCGAAGTTCTGGACGAGGAGACGCCATGCGATCCCGTCTCGTTCTACGCCATCAGCAAGTTTACCTCGGAGCGCTCGGTTGCGCGACACGCAGAACTCTTTGGCGGCGATTTCCTGAGCGTGCGTCTGAGCGCGGTGTTCGGTCCATGGGAGCGACCCGGTTCGGTGCGCGATACGCCGAGCCTCCAGTATCAGATCCTGGCGGCGTTCGCCCGCGGCGAGGCGGCGGTCATGCCGGAGCCGGGCATGCGGGACTGGATCTACGCGCCGGACGCCGCTGAAGCTGTCGCGATACTGGTTGAAGCCGAGCGCCCTCGCCACCGGCTTTACAACATCTCCAGCGGCAGGTTGTGGCCTGCGCTGCAATGGGGCGAGGCCTTCGCAGCGTTGCATCCCGGCCTGCGATGCACGCTCGCGGCGCCCGGAGAGAACACGGCGATCAAGCTGCATGGACCCTATCGCGCGCCGCTGTCGGTGTCGCGGATGGCGGACGAGTTCGGTTGGCGCGCGCGGTTCGGCTGTGCCGAGTCCGCCGCAGCAATGAACGCCTGGTTGAAGCAGCACAAGGAGTGGATCTGAGATGCGGCTGCAAGGGCGCACGGCCATCGTCACGGGCGCAGCTTCGGGCATCGGCCGAGCCAGCGCAAAACTGTTTGCGGAGGAGGGCGCACGACTAGCCCTCGTCGATCGCGATGCTGTCGGCCTTCAGGAGACGCTTAGTCTGGTGGGTGAAGCAACGACACATGTCGGCGACGTCGGCAATGCCGATTTCGCCGAGACCGTCGTCGGCGATGTCATCGCGCGACACGGCCGGCTCGACATCCTGATGACCGCCGCCGGCGTCTCCTGCGGCGGCACCGTGCTGACGACGAACCCGGACGACTGGGATACGGTGTTCCGCGCCAATGTCGGTGGCACCTGGCTGTGGGCGCGGGCGGCCATACCGCACATGCAGCGGCAGAGCAGGGGCTCGATCATCACGCTGGCGTCGCAGCTCGCGATTGCCGGCGGCAAGGGCAACAGCGCCTATATCGCCGCCAAGGGCGCGATCGTCAGCCTGACGCGGACCATGGCGGTGGATTTCGCAACGGACGGCATTCGCGTCAACGCGATTGCGCCCGGCGCGATCGATACGCCGATGCTCCGCCGCAGCTTTGCCCGCCACGCCAATTCGGACGCGGTGCGTGAAACCTCGCGCAACCGCCACGCCATGAAGCGGTTCGGCCAGGCCGAGGAGATCGCGCAGACGGCGTTGCATCTCGCAAGCGATGCGTCCTTGTTCACGACCGGCACTGTGATGGTGGTTGACGGAGGCTGGCTCGCGGCATGAGTGCTACGCTGACAGAGCTCGAAGCGAACGTTCGCGCCGATCTCACCAGGATCGCGCATCCCGGCGCCGCATGGCTCGAGCCGAAGACGGGACCGGACGGAAAGCCTGCGCTGGACGTGCTCGTCGTCGGCGCCGGCCAGTCCGGCAGCGCGATCGGCTTCGGCCTGATGCGCTCCCGCGTCAGCAACATCCTGGTGCTCGACAAGGCTGAGGAGGGGAAGGAGGGCCCGTGGCTCACCTATGCCCGCATGCCAACGCTGCGCAGCCCGAAGGACTACACCGGTCCTGACCTCGACATCCCGAGCTTGACCTATCAGTCCTGGCACGGAGCCCGCCTCGGTGAGGAGAGCTGGCAAAAGCTCGGCCTGATTTCGCGCGAGCATTGGGCCGAATATCTGCTTTGGTTGCGGCGCACGATCGGCTTGCCGGTGCGGAATGGTTGCGAGCTTCTGGAGATATCGCAAGCTCGCGATGGGCTGCTCGCGGCGCGCGTCAAGCGCGCCGATGTCGTCGAGACGCTCTATGCGCGCAAGATCGTGCTGGCAACGGGCCAGGAGGGCATGGGCGGCTGGATGATTCCGGAGCCGCTGCGCGATCTGCCGGCTGGATCGGTCGCAACCGTCGCCGACGATATCGATTTCGAAAGCCTTCGCGGCAAGCGCGTCGCCGTCATCGGCGCCGGCGCGTCCGCCTTCGACAATGCGGCCACCGCGCTCGAGGCAGGCGCGGCGGAAGTGCATTTGCTATGCCGCCGCGCGCAGATCCAGGTGATCCAGCCCTATCGCTGGCTGACCTTTCGTGGCTTCCTCCGGCATCTCAGCGATCTCGACGATGCCTGGCGCTGGCGCTTCATGCGCAAGATCCTGGAGATGCGGGAAGGATTTCCGCAGCCGACTTATGACCGCTGCGCGCGGCATGCCAATTTCACATTGCATGAGGGCGCGCCACTCGAGGCTATCAGACAGACTGCTGGCGGCGTTGAACTGCAGACGCCGCGCGGCGCCATCGCAGCGGATTTCGTGATCTGCGGCACCGGGATCGATATGAGCTTTGCCGGCCGCGGCGAGCTCGCCAAATTTGCCGGAAATATCGCAACCTGGGCCGATCGCTATCAGCCACCTGAGAACGAGCGCAACGCGCGGCTTGGCCGTTTTCCTTATCTCGCCGATGATTACGCCTTCATCGAGCGCGTGCCCGGCGAGACGCCGTGGATCTCCGACATCCATCTCTTCGCCATCGCCTCCACCATGAGTTTCGGTCCATCGGGATCGTCGATCAACGCGATGACAACTGCCGTCCCGAAGCTGGTCCATGGCCTGACACGCGGCTTGTTTCGCGCTGATATCGAACGGCATTGGGCATCGCTCAGCGCCTATGACGTGCCGCAGGCCGTGGTTGCGCGGCCGGCGCGAAAAATGGAGGAATCGCAATGATCTGCCATGCGCTGCCGCGACGTAGCGCCTCCTGGAATTGGCGCGCAACTTGCTTCTTTCTTGACCTGTCTTGTTGGCGTTCCGCTCGAAAATTCAAGGAAAAACGGATGCGTTTTGTGTCTTTGAGGCCCGCGACCTATGTCCTCGCCACCACTGCGCTGTTGCTTATCGCGACGGCACCGTCGCAAGCGCAAACCAGGGCGGAGACGTTGCGTTATGTGACCGGTGCATCCGTCAACACGCTCGATCCCAACATCCCCGGCTCGACCCGCGAGTCATTCGCGCTGAGCATGAGCACCTATGATCGGCTGGTCGCGTTCGGCCGCAAGCAGCTCAACGGCAAATGGGTGTTCGATCTCGACACGATTACGGGCGAACTCGCCGAATCCTACGACGTCAGCCCCGACGGGTTGAAGCTGACCTTCCACCTGCGCAAGGACGCAAAGTTCCAGGACGGCTCGCCCGTGACAGCCGAGGACGTGAAATGGTCGCTCGATCGGTGCGTCACCGCGCCGGTCCTCGGTAAGGCCCAGCTGCTGACGGGCTCGATGACCTCGGCCGATCAGTTCAAGGTGATCGATCCCCTCACCATCGAGGTCACGCTGCCAAAGCCCGACAAGCTCGCGCTGCCCAATCTCGCTACCGTCTATCCCGTGATCATCAATTCGAAAGTGGCGAAGGAGCACGCGAGCGCGGATGATCCATGGGCCACGGCTTGGCTGAAGGAGCACACCGCCGGTAGTGGCGCCTATGTGATCGAAACGTTCAAGCCGGGCGAGCAGGTGATCATCAAGCGTAACGAAGACTGGAACCGTGGCTCGCCCGGCAAGCCCGCGTTCTTCAAGCGCGTGATCGTGCAGTCGGTGCCGGAGCCGGCGACCCGCGCCAACCTGGTCGAGCGCGGCGATGCCGACATCGTCGTCGATCTCCAGGCCAGCGACGTCCAGTCGCTCGAGGCCAAGGGCAAGCTCAAGGTGGTCTCGACGCCGCAATACAATGCGATCACCTTTGTCTCGATGAACAACCAGATCCCGCCCTTCGACAACGTCAATGTCCGCCGCGCCATCGCTTTCGCGCTGCCCTATGACGACATGTTCAAGGCCGCCCTGTTCGGACGCGGCGCGCCGCTGTTCGGCGCGACCTGGCCGGACGGCAAGCCGGCGAACGGGATTTATCCTTACCAGCAACCGGTGAAGCTCGATCTCGACAAGGCCAGGGAATATCTCAAGGCCGCCGGTTTCCCCGAGGGCTTCTCGACCACCTTCAGCTTCAACGTCGGCCAGTCCTCGACTGCGGAGCCGATGGCGGCGCTGGTGAAGGAATCGCTCGGCAAGATCGGGATCAAGGTCGACATCCAGAAGCTGCCGGATGCGCAGATGTCGACGCAGATCAACGAGAAGAAGCTTCCTTTCTACATTGAAGGCATCGTAGCCTGGCTGCCGTCGACCGATTACTTCTACCGCAATTTCTACACCGGCAATCAGCGCTGGAATTACAGCTCAATCAATAACCCCGAGCTGGTGGCGATCGCGCAGGAAGCGCGGTTCGAGCCGGATAAGGCGAAGTATGAGGAGGACGGCCGCAAGCTCAACGCCATCCATAACAGCGAGATGCCGCAGATCATGCTGTGGCAACCGAACCAGGACGCGGTGATGGCGTCGTCGATCGAGGGCTACACCTACGAGTTCCATCGGCAGGTCGATTATCGCGACGTCAGCCGCAAGTGACGGCGGCAAACGGAAAGGACGCTACAAGGTGACGGGCGGTCTTGGTGCAACGATGGTGCGGGCGGGCAGGCGACTGTTGTCGTCCCTGCCGGCGCTGTTCGGCGTGCTGGTCTTCACCTTCCTCCTGATGCGCGTCCTGCCCGGCGATCCTGCGGTGTTCTTCGCCTCGGGTCCTAACGCCGGCAAGGAAGAGATCGAGTTGATCCGCAAGCAGATGGGGCTTAACAAGCCGGTGCCGGAGCAGCTCTTCTACTATCTCTCCGACATCGGCCATGGCAATCTCGGCCGCTCCATGATGACCGGGCAGCCGGTGCTGAAAGATTTGCGCGAGCGGCTGCCGGCGTCGCTCGAGCTGACGTTCACCGCGCTCCTGATCGCGCTGATCGCGGCGGTGCCGCTCGGCGTCGTCGCGGCGCTGCGGCCTGGATCGGTCGTCGATCACGGCGTACGGCTGTTCTGCGCGCTCGGCGTCTGCGTGCCGACTTTCGTGTCGGGGTTGCTGCTGATCTATGTCTTTTACTATCTGCTCGGGCTTGCGCCTGATCCGACCGGGCGGATCGATGTCTTTACCTCGCTGCCGCCGCAGCGGACCGGCTTCCTGTCGATCGATTTCTTGCTCGCCGGCGATGTCGAAGGCTGGTGGGCCGCCTGCAAGCAGCTGATCCTGCCGGCGGTGAGCATGGCGCTGTTCGTGATCGCGCCGCTGGCGCGGATCACGCGGGCCTCGATGCTGGTGTCGCTCGGCAGCGATTTCGTGCGCACCGCGCGCTCGGTCGGGCTGTCATGGCACAAGGTGGTCGTCACTTATGCGTTGAGGAACGCCATCCTGCCCGTCATTACCATCGCCGGCATCGTGTTCTCGACCATGCTGGGCGCGAATGTGCTGGTGGAGAAGGTGTTCTCCTGGCCGGGCGTCGCCTCCTACGCGCTCGATGCGCTGTTGTCCTCCGACTATGCGCCGGTTCAGGGTTTCGTGCTGCTGATGGCCAGCCTGTTCGTGCTGGTCAATCTCCTGGTCGACGTCTGCTACGGCATCGCCGATCCCAGGGTGTCCGTCGAATGACAAGCGCCACACTTCGCCATTCGGTCTGGATCCTGCGCGGCAACCCGCTCACCGCCGTCGCGGCGGCCGGCGTTGCGTTGTTCGTCCTGGTCGCGATTTTCGGACCGTGGATTGTGCCCTACGATCCCGTGGTCTCGAATGTCTCGGAAGCACTGCAGCCGCCAAGCGCGGTGCATTTGGCCGGTACCGATCAGCTCGGCCGCGACGTGTTCAGCCGCCTCGTCATCGCGGCGCGGCTTGATCTGGCCATCGCGGTCTCCGCGGTTGGCATCTCCTTCGTGATCGGCGCGGTCCTGGGCGCGTTCTGCGGCTATGCTGGTGGCAGGCTCGATCGGGGCGTCGGTCGCTTTGTCGACGTCATGATGGCCTTTCCACTGTTCGTGCTGGCGATGGCGATGGTGGCAGCGCTGGGCAACAGGATCGAGAACATCGTCATCGCGACCGCGATCATCAATCTTCCCTTTTACATCCGCTTCGCACGCGCCGAGGTGAATGTCCGCCGCAACGTCGGCTGGGTCGAGGCGGCGCGCGCCTGCGGCGAGAGCCATTTCTCCGTGGTGCTGCGCTTCCTGCTGCCAAATATCCTGCCGGCGATGGCGGTGCAGATCTCGCTCAATCTCGGCTGGGCCATTCTGAATGCGGCTGGCCTGTCCTTCATCGGTCTCGGGGTCAAGCCGCCGACTCCGGAATGGGGCATCATGGTCGCGGAGGGCGCACGCTTCATCTCGACCGGACGGTGGTGGCTGGTAGCCTTTCCCGGCCTCGCGCTGATGATGGCCGTGCTATGTTTCAATCTCCTCGGTGACGGGATGCGGGATATTCTCGATCCCCGCATGCGCACATGAGCGAGCAACTGCTCAAGATCGACGACCTCCACGTCGCGTTCTCGACGCGGCGCGGCATGGTCGAGGCTGTCCGCGGCGTTACGCTCGCGGTCCAATCCGGCGAGATGCTTGGCCTCGTCGGCGAGAGCGGGTCGGGCAAGTCGGTCACGGGCTTTGCGACGACGCGGCTCTTGGACGCGGCCGGTCGCGTCACTGGCGGCAAGATCCTGTTTCGTGGTCAGGACGTGACGAAGCTCAGGGGTGACGACCTCCGTCAGCTCCAGGGCGCCGCGATGTCGATGATCTTCCAGAACCCGCGGGCGGCGCTCAATCCGATCCGGACCATCGGCCTGCAGATCGCGGACGCCATCCTCACCCGCAAGCGGATATCGAAGGAGGCCGCACGCGCCGAGGCGCTGGATCTGTTGCGCGCCGTCCAGATCCGCGATCCCGAAGCGCGGATGAACGCCTTTCCGCACGAGCTGTCGGGCGGCATGTGCCAGCGCGTCATGATCGCAATCGCGATCTCCTGCAATCCCTCGCTCCTGATCGCCGACGAGCCCACCACCGGCCTCGACGTCACCACGCAGAAGGTGGTGATGGATCTCCTGGCGGACATCGCAGCCGCGCGTGGCATGGCGACGATCCTGATCACCCACGATCTCGGGCTTGCGGCCCGCTATTGCCGCCGCATCGCGGTGATGGAGCGCGGCCGTATCGTCGAGGAAGCAGATCCCAGGACACTCTTCAGCGCGCCGCAGCACGCCTATACCAGGCGCCTGGTTGCGGCGTCGCCGACCGCGACCTCCCGGATAGAGGATCTCGTGACGGCAGAGGAGCGGGAGGCTTACGCGACGGTCGTGAGCAAGCCAAGGACGGAGGTCGCGCATGGCACCCCGCCGCTTCTTGAGGTACGCAAACTCGCCAAACGCTTCGATCAAGGTTCGGCGGCGGTTGCCGACTTCTCAATGACCATGGCCGGCGGCGAGAGCGTCGGGCTGGTCGGCGAATCCGGCTCCGGCAAGAGCACGACGTCGCGGATGATCTGTCGCTTGATCGATCCGAGCGAAGGCGACATTGTGTTCGATGGCCAGTCGATCGGCCACATCGCCTCGCGCGACTTCCACCGCTCTCCCTTCCGCAAAGATATCCAGATGGTCTTCCAGGACCCGAACGAGAGCCTTAACCCGCGCTACTCAGCCTTCGACTGCATCGCCCATCCCCTGATGCGGCTCGACGGCATGCGTGCAGGCGATGCGCTGCGCAAGCGGGTGGAAGAGTGCGCGCAACGGGTCGGGTTGCCGCTGGATCTGCTGCCGCGCTTCCCGCATCAGCTCTCGGGCGGCCAGAAGGCCCGCGTCGGCATTGCCCGCGCCATCGCCTGCCGGCCGCGGCTGCTGGTGCTGGACGAGCCGACTGCAGCGCTCGACGTCTCCGTGCAGGCGGTGGTGCTGCAATTGCTCGACCGTTTGCGGCGCGAGAACGACATCGCGCTGTTGTTCGTCAGTCACGATCTCAACGTGGTGCGCATGTTGTGCGACCGCACCATCGTGCTGCGCAACGGCGGCATCGTGGAGCAGGGCGAAAGCCGGGCGTTGTTCGATAACCCGAAGACCGACTACACCCGCAAGCTGGTCGAGGCGATCCCGCATATTCAGACCGGGCCGGTGCTGGCGGTCGCTCTTTGACATCTGGACTAGCCAGAAAGTCGATGAGAACCCGCTGGCGGACACGCGGTTACTGGCATACCATTTGCACGCTAATGGGCTCGGTTTCATCTACCCTTGGCCAATGAACGGCCGGTATCAGGGCATTACTGGGAGGATTTCATGGATCGCAGGACCGTATTGAAGGGACTGGCTGGCGCGGGCGGTCTGGCATTGTCGGGTGGCCTCTCGGCGCCTGCGATCGCGCAAGGCGCCTCGGCCCGGACCCTGCGCTTCGTGCCGCAGGCCAATCTCGCCAATTTCGATCCGATCTGGGGCACGCAATATGTCGTGCGCAATGCCGCGGCCCTGGTCTGGGATACGCTCTACGGCGTCGATGCCTCGCTCCAGCCCCAGCGGCAGATGGTCGAGTCCGAGGAGGTGACCGACGACGGCACGACCTGGACGTTCAAGCTGCGATCGGGGCTCAAATTCCATGACGGCGAGCCGGTGTTGAGCAAGGACGTCGTCGCGAGTCTTGCGCGCTGGTCGGCGCGCGATCCGATGGGGCTGATGCTCAAGGCGCTTCAGCAGGAGCTCACCGCCGTCGACGACCGCACCTTCAAATGGGTGCTGAAGCAGCCCTATCCGAAGCTGCTCTACGCGCTCGCGAAGGGCAACTCGCCCTGCGCCTTCATCATGCCGGAGCGCATTGCGCAGACCGATCCGTTCAAGCAGATCGCCGAGTATGTCGGCTCCGGCCCGATGAAGTTCGCGAAGGGCGAGTGGGTCCCGGGCGCCAAGGCCGTATTCGAAAAATTTGCCGACTATGCGCCGCGGCAGGAGAAATCATCCTGGCTGGCCGGCGGCAAGCAGATCTTGGTCGATCGCGTCGAGTGGGTGATCATGCCGGATCCGGCAACCGCGGCGGCCGCGTTGCAGAACGGCGAGATCGACTGGTGGGAGAACCCGATCGCGGATCTGGTCCCGGTCCTGAAGAAGAACAAGAATATCAGCGTCGATATCGGCGATCCCCTCGGCAATATCGGCTCGTTCCGCATGAACCACCTCTTCGCGCCCTTCAACGACGTGCGGGCGCGGCGCGCGGTGCTGATGGCGCTCAATCAGGAAGACTACATGCGCGCGATTGTCGGCGACGACAATTCGCTGTGGAAGCCGCTGCCCGGCTTCTTCACGCCGGATACGCCGCTGTACACCGAAGTGGGTGGCGAGATCCTGAAGGGCAAGCGCGATCTCGACGCGGCCAAGAAGCTGCTCGCCGAGAGCGGCTATTCCGGCCAGCCGGTGACGTGCCTCGTCGCGCAGGATCAGCCGATCACCAAGGCCATGGGCGACGTGACCGCGGACCTCCTGAAGCAGCTCGGCATGAACGTCGATTTCGTCGCGACCGATTGGGGCACGGTCGGCTCCCGCCGCGCCGCGAAGACGCCGCCGGGACAGGGCGGCTGGAACATGTTCCACACCTGGCATGCAGGCGCGGACTGCATCAATCCCGCTCCCTACACGGGCATTCGCGCCAATGGCGACAAGGCGTGGTTCGGCTGGCCCAACAGCCCCGCGACCGAGAAGGAGGTCACGTCATGGTTCGAGGCCAAGAACCTCGATGAGGAAAAGGCCGCCATCGGCCGCCTCAACAAGGCTGCGATGGATGACGTCGTCTACGCGCCGACCGGCTTCTTCCTGAGCTACACCGCGTGGCGCAAGAACGTCTCCGGCGTTGTCAAGGGACCGTTGCCCTTCTTCTGGGGCGTATCGAAGTCCGCATGATCCTGCACTGAGGCCAGATGCTCTCCTATATCCTCCGGCGCATCGTCTCCACCTTGCCGGTGATGGCGATTGTTGCACTGTTCGTGTTCAGCCTGCTCTACATCGCGCCGGGTGATCCCGCCGTGGTGATTGCGGGCGATCAGGCAAGCCCGGAGGATGTAGAGCGTATCCGCCAGAGCCTCGGCCTCGATCGGCCCTTCCTGATTCAGTTCGGAAGCTGGGTCTGGCGCATCCTGCACGGCGATCTCGGCACCTCGATCTTCACCAACCTTCCGGTCTCCACGATGATCGGGCAGCGTCTCGGTCCGACGCTGTCGCTGATGTGTGTCACGCTTCTGCTCACGATCGTCGTCGCGGTGCCGTTGGGGGTGGTCGCGGCTTGGAAGGCGGGAAGCTTCATCGATCGCGCCATTATGGCGTTCGCCGTGTTTGGCTTCTCGCTGCCGGTCTTCGTTGTCGGCTATGTCCTTGCCTACGTCTTCGCGCTGGAGCTCGAATGGCTTCCGGTGCAGGGCTACACGCCGCTCACGGAGGGTTTTTGGCCGTGGCTGCAAAACCTGATCCTGCCGGCGATCGCGCTCGGCTGTGTCTACATCGCGCTGGTCGCGCGCATCACCCGGGCCACCATGCTTGAAGTCCTGCAGCAGGACTATATCCGCACCGCGCGCGCCAAGGGGATGGGGCAGGGCGGCATCCTGTTCGTTCACGCCTTGAAGAACGCGGCGGTGCCGATCGTGACCGTGATCGGGATCGGCATCGCGCTGCTGATCGGCGGTGCGGTCGTGACGGAAAGCGTGTTCGCGATCCCCGGCCTCGGCCGTCTCACGATCGATGCGATCCTGCGCCGCGACTATCCGGTCATCCAGGGCATCGTGCTGCTGTTCAGCTTCGTCTACGTCCTCGTCAATCTGATGATCGACGTCACCTACACGCTCGTTGACCCGAGGATCCGCTATTGACCGATACGACCGTCAGCCCGCACGCGCTGCCTCCGGGCCTCGTCCTCGCCCCTCAATTGCCCGAGATTCTTCGGCCTGTTGTGATCCGGCGTGGCATCATCGGCTTTTTGCGCGGCCATCCGACGGTCGCGATCGGCGGTGCGCTGCTGTTGACACTCGTTCTGATTGCGATCTTCGCACCGTATCTCTGGACAGTCGATCCGACCGCGCTCGCGCCCGCCAAGCGCACCCGCGCGCCCTCGGCCGCTTTCTGGTTCGGCTCCGACGTGCTTGGCCGCGACATCTATTCGCGCGTGCTGTTTGGTGCACGGGTGTCGCTGACGGTCGGCCTCTCGGTGGCGGTGCTAGCCTCTGCCGCCGGGCTCGCCATCGGGATCGTCTCCGGTTTCATTCGCTGGGCCGATGGCATCCTGATGCGCTTCATGGACGGGTTGATGTCGATCCCGCCGATCCTGCTGGCGATCGCGCTGATGGCCTTGACGCGCGGCAGCGTCGGCAACGTCATTCTGGCGATCACCATCGCCGAGATCCCGCGCGTCTCGCGCCTTGTCCGCAGCGTCGTGCTGTCGCTGCGCGAGCAGCCCTATGTCGATGCGGCGGTGGCCTGCGGCACACGCACGCCGATGATCATCCTGCGTCATATCCTGCCCAACACGCTCGCGCCGATGCTGGTCCAGGCGACCTACATCTGCGCCAGTGCCATGATCACGGAGGCGATCCTGTCCTTTATCGGCGCGGGGACGCCGCCGACCATTCCGTCCTGGGGCAACATCATGGCCGAAGGCCGCGCCCTGTGGCAGGTCAAGCCTTATATCGTGTTCTTCCCGGCGGCGTTTCTGTCCGTCACCGTGCTCGCCGTCAACCTGCTCGGCGATGGTCTTCGTGATGCGCTTGATCCGCGCATGGCCAAGAGCCTCTGATGCTGCGGAGCTGATCGCGATGGCGTTGCTCGAAGTCGAGAACCTTCAAACCCACTTCCGGACCCCCAGCGGCATCAACCGTGCGGTCGACGGCGTGTCGTTCCATGTCAACGAGGGCGAGACGCTCGCCATTGTCGGCGAGTCCGGCTGCGGCAAGTCGGTGACATCGATGTCCCTGATGCGGCTGATCCCGGAGCCGCCGGGCAGGATTGCCGGTTCTATCCGCTTCGCTGGCAAGGATCTCCTGAAGCTCTCGGATCGCGAGATGCGCGCCATCCGCGGCAACGATATCTCGATGATTTTTCAGGAGCCGATGACGAGCCTCAATCCGGTGCTGACGGTCGGTCGCCAGATCCGCGAGACGCTGATGATTCATCAGGGTCTGGACCAGCAGGCCGCCGAGGTGCACGCGATCGAAATGCTGACGCTGGTCGGCATTCCCGAGCCGAAGCGGCGCGTGCGCGAATATCCGCACCAGCTCTCCGGCGGCATGCGCCAGCGCGTGATGATTGCGATCGCGCTCGCCTGCAATCCGAAGCTTCTGATTGCGGACGAGCCGACAACCGCGCTCGACGTGACCATCCAGGCGCAGATCCTGAAGCTGATGCTGGACCTGAAGAGCCGCGTGGGTGCGGCGATCATTCTGATCACCCACGATCTCGGCGTGGTCGCCGAGATCGCCGAGCGCGTCATGGTGATGTATGCGGGTCGCAAGGTCGAGGAGGCGCCGGTGGCCGAGCTGTTCCGTTCGCCGCGTCATCCTTATACGCAGGGCCTGCTTGGCGCGGTGCCGAGGCTCGGCTCCTCGCTGACCGGCGCCGCGAGGCGGCTTGCCGAAATTCCCGGGCAGGTGCCCGATCTGCGCAAGCCCATCACTGGCTGTGTCTTTGCCGGCCGCTGCGCGCTGGCGACCGATCTCTGTCGGCAATATGCGCCGGGGCTTGAAGAGAAGGCGCCTCGCCATATCGCCGCCTGCCACTACTCCGCCAAGGGGGCAATCGCGGCATGAGTCCTCCGCTGCTCCAGGTCAACGACCTCAAGAAGCACTTTCCGGTCAATAGGGGTCTCTTCGGCCGCAAGTCCGAATGGGTCTATGCGGTCGACGGCGTGTCCTTCGAGATTGCACGCGGCGAGACACTGTCGCTGGTCGGCGAGTCCGGCTGCGGCAAGTCGACGGTCGGCCGCGCCATCCTGCGGCTGTTCGACGTGACCTCCGGCCAGGTGATCCTCGACGGCCAGCGCATCGACGACGCGCATCCGAGCACGATGCGCCAACTGCGGCAACGCATGCAGGTGGTGTTCCAGGATCCGTTCTCGAGCCTCAATCCGCGCATGCGCGTGCGCGACATCCTGGCCGAGCCGATCCGCAATTTCGGCCTCGCGAAATCGGCGGCCGATATCGAGACGCGCGTGACGGCGCTGATGGACACGGTGCGGCTGCCGCGGGAAGCGCTCAACCGCAGGCCGCACGAATTCTCCGGCGGCCAGCGTCAGCGCATCGGCATTGCGCGGGCGCTCGCGGCCGAGCCCGAGCTGATCGTCTGTGACGAGGCGGTCTCTGCGCTCGACGTCTCGGTCAAGGCGCAAATCGTCAACCTGCTGCAGGATCTTCAGCGCGAGTTTGGCCTAGCGCTGCTGTTCATCAGCCATGATCTCGCGATCGTCGAGCATATGACCCATCGCGTCGCGGTGATGTATCTCGGCAAGATCGTCGAGGTGGCGCCGCGCCGGGAGATCTTTGCCGCGCCAAGGCACCCCTACACCAAGGCGCTGCTCTCGGCGGTTCCGCTGCCGGAGCCCGGTGCGCAGCGCAATCCCATCATCCTCGGCGGCGACGTGCCGAGCCCGATCAATCCGCCGAGCGGGTGCCGCTTCCACACCCGCTGCCCCTACGTGTTCGATCGCTGCCGGACCGAAGAGCCGCAGCTTCGTTCGGCCGAGGGCGAGCAATGGGTGGCCTGCCACCTCGATGCGCTGCCGGCGTGATAAAGAACTAGCCGATGCTGCCCAGCGCCCGGCGGATGGCGGCAAAGATGTCGCCGATCTGCTCCTCGGTGATGATCAGCGGCGGTGAGATCAACAGCGTGTCGCCGCTGCCACGGATCAGGATGCCATCCTCGTAGCAGCGGCCGGCGCATTCGGCGCCGCGTGCACCCGGTGCGCCCTCGCGTGGCTTCAGATCGATCGCGGCCAGCAATCCGAAGTTGCGGATATCGATGACGTGGGGCAGGTCGCGCAAGCCATGCGCATGGGTCTCCCACACCGGCGCGAGGCGGTGTGCGCGCTCGAACAGGCCGAGGTCCTGGTACACGTCGAGTGCGGCAAGGCCGGCCGCGCAGGCGAGCGGGTGGGCCGAATAAGTATATCCGTGGAACAGCTCGATGGTGTTCTCCGGCCCCTGCATCAGCGCGTCATAGACCTTGCCGCTGGCGATGACGCCGCCCATCGGCACCGCGGCGTTGGTCATGCCCTTGGCACAGGTGATGAGATCGGGCGTCACGCCGAACGCATTGGCGCCGAAGGCTGCGCCCAGGCGGCCGAACCCGGTGATCACCTCGTCGAAGATCAGCAAAATGCCGTGCTGGTCGCAGATCTGGCGCAGCCGTTCGAGATAACCGACGGGTGGCGGCAGCACGTCGCCTCGGCGATCCGTCGCTGTCCGTGTCCCGCATTCACGCACCACAGCCCCGCCACGCCGTCGAGAATGCGCCGGCCGTCGTCAGTGACGTAATGCATGCCTTCGGCGCCGACGAAGATGCGCGGCTTCGCCTTGAATTGCCGGTTCGGCGTCATTGGCAGCCAGAACGGCTCCATGGCCTCGCGGGTGAGGGGGCTGTTGGAAGCGAAGGCATTTGCAAGCATGGGGCTTCTTGCTTGTTGTTCAGTCGGTGGTCGCATTGGGCCAGCGGTGCCTCAATTTCGCAGCGCTTTCGAGATGCCTGCGCAACAGCGCGGCCGCGGCCTCGTGCTGGCCGGCTTCGAGTTGATCGAGAATGGCAAGGTGCTCGCGGCTGTTCACAAGCACGCGCTCGTGGCCAAACGTCCAATCGTAGTTGCCGAAGCGCCGTAGCCGATTCTGCTGCTGAATGGCCACCAGCAGATAGCGGTTGCCTGATGCCGCCGCGAGGCCTTCATGAAAGGCTGCATTGATCTCGTAGAGCGGGATGGTCGCAGCTTCATTCCAGGGCATCGTCAGCGCTTCCTCATGACGGCGGCGCATGTCAGCGGTCCAGGCGGGATCGAGCCGGAAGCCGGGCTCGAGCAGGCCGGCCGGCTCGATCATGAGGCGGTATCGGTAACTCTCGTGGCGCGCGTGTTCATCCGTGAATATCGGATGGAAGCGCCAGCCGTGCCCTGGCTTGCGCTGGACGGCGGCCACTTCCGCAAGCTTGGTGAGGACGCGCTGCACGACTGGCCGGGTTGCAGCGTAGCGCTGCATCAGGTCGTGCTCGGAGACTTCATCCGGTAGCCGGCCGGCCCGGCGATCGCTCGCGATTGCGAGGAATAGCCGGTCGGTGTTGTCGGGGGCAGGCCAGCGGAGCGGCTTGTGGGAGGCGGCCACTGCATCAGTCACAAAATAGCCGCCGTGTTTCCCGGATCGCACCAGCCTGCTGGTCGCAAGCAGTTTCAACGCCGCGCGCACCGGCGTGCGCGAAACCTGCAGGCGCTCGGCGAGCGCGACCTCGGCGAGCCGGGTGCCGGGCGCAAGTCCCTCGCTCCGGATCACCTCCATGATGCCGGCCGACAATTCGCGCTGGAGACGGCTTGGGCCCGCCTTTGCCCGGCTGGAAGATTTTTGTTTCATGTCATCACAAAATACAGTACGCTTCCTTCAAAAGCAAAAGGAACTTCAAAAGGAACCTGGCGTCCCATGGTCGAACCCTTTCCCCTGATCGAGATCTCCGGTCCGCCGCGCGAGCGTGGACGCCAATACGGGCAGAAGGCGGTGGCCCGCATCAAGAAGGGGACCACGCACTATTTCGCGCAGTTGAAGGAGCTCTCGCTCGACGCGAAGGGCGTGGCCGAGCTGGTGCGGGATTATCTCCCCGTCATCGAAGCCTTTGAGCCGAGCTATATCGAGGAGATGCGCGGCATCGCCGAGGGCGCCGATGTCCCGTTCGAGGATATCGTCCTGCTCAACGCCCGCACCGAGATCATCAAGCTTGCGAACCCGGCGATCCGCGCACGGCTGAAGACGCCGGAAGATCCGGATGGATGCACCGGCGTCGTCGTGATGCCGCAGGCGACCGCCAGTGGTCGCCTGATTCATGCCCAGAACTGGGACTGGAAGCGCGAATGCGCCGAGACGGCGGTGGTGTTGAAGGTCCTGCGCGACGACGGCCCGGATCTCATGACCTTCACCGAGGCCGGCGCACTCGGCCGCTGCGGCTTCAATGCCGTCGGCATTGCGATCACCGCTAACTATCTCCAAAGTGACCGCGACTACCGCCAGGCCGGCGTGCCGCTGGCGCTGATCCGTCGCAAGGTTCTGGAGAACGAGCACCTCGCGCTCGCGATGCGCGCGGTCTATAGCACCAGGAAATCCGCGGCGAACAACATGATCGTCAGCCACCGCGAAGGCGTTGCGATCGACTTCGAGTGCGCACCTGACGAGACGTTCCAGGTTCATCCGCAGAACGGCCTCCTGGCCCACGCCAATCATTTCGTGAGCCCGGTCGCGCTCGGCAAATTGAAGGACACCGGCATCGCCGAGACGCCAGACAGTCTCTACCGCGACATCCGCGTTCGCGATCTGCTCCAGCCCCATATCGGCCGCATCACCTTCGATACCGTGAAGAATGCCCTGTTCGACGAGTTCGCCTATCCCTGGTCGGTCTGCCGCCCGCCGCGGCGCAATCTCAGCAACAATCTCAGTGCCACCGTGGCGATGATTCTGATGGAGCCAGCGAGTGGTCTGATGCAGGCAGCACCTCTGCCGTCGCTTAATCGCGAGTTCACCGAGTACCGGCTCGATATCGACGAGACCGGGCGAGCGGCGTTCGAGCGGTCAGCTGCGGCGGGGGCAGCGTGATGCGCCGGCGGCGGCCGTCGCCGGCATGGGCGGTCGGTCTGGCCGCATTGGCCCTGTGGGCCATGCTGGGGAGAGCCGGCGCCGAGACATTGTTGAGGGCGCGGCTCAACGCCGACATCCGCTCCACCGATCCCGGCACCAACCGCGATGCGAACACGGACGCCGTGGTCGCGCACATCGTGGAAGGGCTGGTCGCCTTCCGCGACGATACCTCGATCGGCCCGATGCTGGCCGACAGCTGGGCCCTTTCGAACGAGGGCAAGACCTACACGTTCCGCCTGCGGCAAGGCGTCAAGTTCCACAATGGCGCGACCATGACTGCGGATGACGTGGTCTGGTCGCTGAAACGCTGGCTCGACCCGGCGACGCAATGGCGCTGCCTGTCCGAATTCAGCGCGACCGGCATCGCGCGGATCGAGAAGGTCGAGGCGCCCGATCCGCAAACCGTCGCCATCACGCTCGATCAGCCGACGGCGTTGTTCCTCCCGACCATAGCGCGGCCCGATTGCGGCCAGACCGCAGTCATTCATCGCGATTCCGTCGGACCTGACGGCAAGTGGATCGCGCCGATCGGCACCGGCCCGTTCAAGCTCGCCGAGTGGAAGCGAGGGCAGTATGTCGATATCGTCCGCTTCGACGGCTACGTCTCGCGCAGCGAGCTACGCACCGGCTATACCGGCGCTAAGGACGTCAAGGTTGATCGCGTGCGTTTCAACGTGATCCCGGACAGTTCGGCCGCGAAGGCAGGGCTGCTCAGCGGCTCGCTCGACGTCGTCATGAGCCTGTCGATCCCCGATCTCGAGGATCTCAAGTCACGTCCTGAGGTGCAGCTCAGCATCACCCCGTCACTGAGCCTGACCGGCATCCTGTTCCAGACCAAAGATCCGCTGCTCAAGGATGTGCGGATCCGCCGCGCCATCGCGCTGTCGATCGACACCGCGCAGATCGTCGATGCCGTGATGCTGGGCACGGCCCGCCCCAACAATTCAGCACTGCCGCTCGGCAGCCCCTTCTACGGCGAGGTGCAGTCGCACGGCTACGAGCAGAACATCGCGGAAGCCAAGAAGCTGCTGGTGGAGGCCGGCTATCGCGGCCAGCCGATCAAGATGATCACCAACAAGCGCTACAGTTTTGTGTTCGACGCCTCCGTACTGGTGCAGGCGATGGCGCAAGGCGTCGGGATGAATATCGAGCTCGAAGTGATGGACTGGGCGGCGCAGCTCGACCGCTACAATCGCGGTGACTACCAGTCGATGGCCTTCGTCTATTCGGCGCGGCTCGATCCCTCCCTCAGCTTCGAGATGCTGACCGGCCCGAAGGCGTCGCAGCCGCGCAAGGTCTGGGACAATCCGGAGGGGCAGGAGATGCTGCGCCAGTCGATGATGATCGACGACACCGCGAAGCGGCAGGCGCTGTTCGACGAGATGCACAAGCGCTTCATCGCCGATGTGCCGATGATCGTGCTGTTCAATGGCTCCGAGCTGACGGCGCTGCGCAAGAGTATCAAGGGCTATGCCGGCTGGCTCTATCCGGAGCCGCGGTTCTGGGGCGTCACGGTCGAGTAGCAAGGGCGCGGCATGCTGGGTTATCTCGCAAGACGGCTGCTCATGACGATCCCGACCTTGCTGCTGGTCGCGATCGGGGTGTTTGCGCTGGTCCGGCTCATTCCCGGCGACCCCGTGCAGGTGATGCTTGGTGACGCCGCCGATCCCGCGCAGGCGGCGCAGCTGCGCGCCCAGCTCGGGCTCGATCAGCCGATGCCGGTTCAGTTCATGCACTGGATCGCCAAACTTGCGACCGGCGATTTCGGGCACTCCATCACCAACAATCTTGCGGTGTTGCCGCTCATTCTCGAGCGTTTCCAGGTCAGCGCCGTCATCGTGCTGGTGGCGGTTGCGGCAGCGGCCTGCATCGCGGTCCCGGCCGGGCTCGTCGCGGCCTGGAAGCAGAACAGCCTGCTTGATCTCTCCGTCGTCGGCGGCGCCACGCTGCTGTTGTCGATCCCGAGCTTCTGGCTCGGCCTGTTGCTGCTGCTCCTGTTCGGGCTCAAGCTGAAATGGCTGCCGGTGATCGGTTATGTCCCGTTCACCGAAAACTTTTGGCAGGCCGCAGCCTTCATCGTGTTGCCGATCGCAACGCTGACCATGGTCGAGATCGGCGTGCTCACACGCATGGCACGCGCTGCGTCCATCGAGGTGCTGCGGCTCGAATATGTCACGCATGCGCGCGCCAAGGGCGTGCCGGAATGGCGGGTGCTGGCTCACCACGTGCTGCCCAATGCCTTTGCCCCGACCTGGACGCTGATCGGCCTCGTACTCGGCCATCTCCTCGGCGGTATCGCTGTGATCGAGACCGTGTTCACGCTGCCCGGCCTCGGCCGGCTGCTGGTCGATTCCATCTTCGCGCGCGACTATCCGGTGGTGCAGGGCTGCCTGCTGTTCACCGCCGTCATCTATGTTGTCGTGAACCTTATTGTCGACCTCTGCTATCCCTTGTTCGATCCGCGGGTGACGGTGGCATGAGGGTGCGCGCCAACACCGCGATCGGCAGCGTCTTGATAGCATTCCTGCTCGGCGCCGCCATCACCGGAGCCTTCTGGACGCCGTTCGACCCGTTGCGCATCAATCTGCGCGCGCGGCTGCAGGCGCCGTCTTCACTCCACTGGTTCGGCACGGATGAATTCGGCCGCGACGTGCTGAGCCGCGTCATGGTCGGTGCCGGCGCCAGCGTGGTGATTGCCGTGCTCACGGTACTGCTGGCCGTTACGATCGGCGTGATGGTCGGCTGCACGGCTGGTTATATCAGGGGCTGGGTCGACCGGATCATCATGGCCGTGACCGACGCACTGCTCGCGTTTCCCGGCATCCTGCTGGCGCTCGCCGTGATGATCGTGGTCGGCGCCAACAAGACCGGCCTGATCCTCGCGCTGGGTCTCGCCTACATCCCGTCGGTGGTCCGCGTGGTGCGCGGCACCGTGCTCTCGATCCGCGAAAAGGAATATGTCGAGGCCTCGCGCGTCATCGGCAATTCGGAAGTTTATTCGATGATCCGCCATGTGATGCCGAACGCGATCGCGCCGGTCGCGGTGCTCGCGACCAGCATGTTCGGCTGGGTGCTGCTGGCCGAGAGCGCGCTGAGCTTCTTAGGGCTTGGCGTGCCGCCGCCGGCACCGACCTGGGGCAACATGCTGGCGGCGAGCCGTCCGTTCATGGAGACGGCGGCCTGGCTCTCGATCGCACCGGGCCTGTGCATCGCGCTGACGCTGCTCGGCATCAATCTGCTCGGCGATTCCTTGCGCGATCGCCTCGACCCCAGGATGGCGCAGGGATGACGCTGCTGTCAGTCGAGAATTTGCGCATCGAGGTGTCCGCCAACAAGGCTGTCATTGTGGACGACGTCTCCTTCGCCGTCGAACGCGGTGAGTTCCTGGCCGTCGTTGGCGAATCCGGCAGCGGAAAGACTGCGGCGGCCCGTGCCGTGCTCGGCCTGTTGCCGTCGGGTCTTCGCAAGGCCGGCGGCCGGATCGTGCTCGATGGCATCGATCTCGCGAACGTCTCTGCGCGTCAGATGCGCGCGCTGCGTGGACCGACTGTCGGCATGGTGTTCCAGGAGCCGATGGTCTCGCTCAACCCGGCCATCAGCGTCGGCGCGCAAATGGCGGAGGGGCTCGGCCTGCACGAACGGCTGGGAAAGCGCGAGATCCGCAGCCGCTGCCTCGACATGCTCGCGCGCGTACAGATCCGCGATCCCGAGCGGACTTTTGACGCCTATCCGCATGAATTCTCCGGCGGCATGCGCCAGCGTATCATGCTGGCGTCGGTGATGCTGCTGAAGCCGAAGCTTCTGATCGCGGACGAACCAACGACGGCGCTGGATACCCTGACCCAGCGCGAGGTGCTCGATCTCATGGTTGGGCTTGCCCGCGGTCACGGCACGTCGGTGCTGCTGATCACCCACAATCTCGGCCTGGTGTCGCGCTATGCGCAGCGCGCGCTGGTGCTGCGCCAGGGCAAGATGGTCGAGACCGGCACGACGCGACAAATCCTGTTCTCGCCGCAAGAGGCCTACACCCGGCGTCTGGTGGAAGCCCTGCCGCGTCGCGGCGCCACGACCAAAGCACAGCAAATCGGCGAGCCTCTTGTCAGCGTGCGAGACCTCAAGGTCGGCTTCGTCGGGCGGCAGCGGCTGTTCCGGCGAGATGCCGGTGTCTCGGCCGTCAACGGCGTTGACCTCGACATCGCAGCCGGCGAAACGGTCGCCGTGGTCGGCGGCAGCGGCTCCGGCAAGACCACGCTGGGTCGGGCGATGCTGCGTCTCATTCCGACGTCAGGCGGCGCGATCAGGTTCCGGGGCAGGGAGGTGACGGCAACCATCGACCGTGAGTTTCGCCTCGCTTCGCAGCTCGTGTTCCAGGATCCCTATTCCTCGCTCGATCCGCGCATGCGCGTCGGCGAGATCGTCGCCGAGCCGCTTCGCCACGTGCCGCAATTGACGGCCGGCGAACGCGACCGGCGTGTCGCAGCGATGCTGGAGGAGGTCGGGCTTGACGGTCTCGGCAAGCGCTGGCCCCACGATTTGTCGGGTGGGCAGCGGCAGCGGATCGCGATCGCACGCGCCATCGTGCGCGAGCCGGCCTTTGTCGTCGCGGACGAACCGGTCTCGGCACTCGACATGACCATCCAGGGGCAGGTGCTGAAACTGTTCGAGCGGCTTCAGCTCCAATATGGATTTGCCTGCCTGTTCATCAGCCACGATCTCGCGGCCGTCGAGCAGGTGGCTGACAGGGTCGTGGTGATGCAAGGCGGCCGGATTGTCGAGCAAGGCTCGCGCGACGATATCTTCGACCGTCCGCAGCACGACTACACCAAGGCGCTGCTCGCGGCCGCGCCCGTGCTGGACTTTGACGGCGCGGCAACGGCGCGCGCCTCGGGTTGAGTGGGGGGCGGAGGGGAGCCGCGCTCCCCTCCCGTGTTGGACCAGGCGAATTTACCGGGCGACGCGGCGGCCGCGGCCGGATTCGAGCGTGCCGGCACGCCGAGATGCTTTGCGATCGTCCACGAGACGGCTGATGATCCGGAGAACCTCAGCTCGCGTGTCGATGTCCGCGAATTCGTCGGCCATTCGCGAGGCACGCATGCGGTAGGCGGGGCGGTCGAGCACTGTGCGCACGGCATCGCGGATCGCTTCAGGCGTCGGCTCGTTGGTCGCGAGATCGATGCCGACGCCGGACCATGCCACGCGCGCGTTGACGTCGGCCTTGTCCTCGGTCGTGCCCGCCGTGACCAGCGGAATTCCAAAGCTCATGGCCTGGTTGACACTGCCATATCCGCCGTTGGTAACCAGCACATCGACGCGAGGCAGCAGCCATTCGAACGGCAGGTAGGTGGCAAGCCGTGCGTTTGACGGGACGGCTGCGGGGATCGCTTCGACCGGGCGACCGCCGGTCGTCGCCACGACCAGCACGTCAGGCTCGTCGGCAAGCGCGGTGAGTGTCGGCGCGATCAGCAATCCCAAATTGTGATTGGCCACAGTGCCCTGCGTCACCAGCACGACCTTGCGCGACCCATCGAGCTCTTGCGCCCACGGCGGCAGGGGCGCCTGACGCGGAATGATCGGCGGCGTTCCGACGAAATGCACATTGGGCGGAAACGGCCGCGGAAATTCGAAGCTGGGCACCGACAACTGCATATAGGCGTCGGCGAACTCGATGACTGAATGGAACATCGGCTTTGACACAGGTCCGACGCCGAAGCTCTTCAGCACCCTGTTCAAATTGCGCAGGACTGGCTGATCGACGTTCGCGTCATATTCTCCGGCGAGAACAGCATATTGCTGGCGCTGCTCCTCTGTGGTCGCAGGCTGCAGCCCGAGAAAGTTCGGTGCTCCGTCATCGCGTTCCCAGTGAAGAAACGACGTTCCGCACAGCACGATCGGAGGCCGCATCTCGTTCGGTCCGAGTAGCATCGGCAGGATACCGAACAGCATGTCGTCGCCGACGATGATGTCGGCCTGAAAATGCTCCAGCGCCGCGTACAGGCCCTGGTTCTGCGCCGGGATTGGGTCGACGAAGATGCGCTCGCACGCGATGCGCCGCCAGTCGGGCCCCGGAGGAAGGCTCTTCAGTTCGGGGACCACCGAGAGAATATCCCGCAGGTCGAAATCCGCGGCTGCCGGAAGCGGGAAGAACTGCGCGCCGCTGGCTTCGATACGGGCACGAAAAGCGGTCCCCGTCAGAAAGGCAATCTCGTGGTTCTCTGCGACGAGAATGCGCGCGATGGCGAGCAGCGGATTGAGATGGCCCGTCGCAGGTGTCGAAGCGATGAGAATTTTCATGGGATAGGTTCCTCTGATTGTCGAGCATCGGCCGTGGGCAGTCGATGAGCAGAGGGAGAGTGGTGGGATCGCCATTACGGCAGAACTTCCGCACTGCGCCAAATTGGTTACGGTGGCAACGCATCATGGCGTTGTGGCGGCGGCGGACATCGGGGCGACGATCAGCGCGGGCCCGCGTCCTGTTACAACAGTAACTCACACCGCCGACGCTGAAACAACGCTGTAGTCTCGCCCTCATAGTTACGAAAATCGCTCCTTTCGAGTGCGTGAGGACGAACATGCCGAATATTATCAGTCTTATTTTACTGGTGGCTCTTGCGGCATTCATGGTCTGGATCGGCTGGCGTGCCCTGCGGGTCCGGTCGCGCGTCTTGAGATGGAGCGGTGTGGGGCTCGCAGCCGTATTGACGATCCTGGTGTCGTCGGTCAGCGCGCTGACCGCGACGGGCCTCGTCAAGCAGCACGTGCGCTCCGCGCCTCTCCCGAGCGTCAAGGTCGAACTCACGCCCGAGCGAGTCGCGCGCGGCAAGGCCGTGACCGACAGCTTTTGCAGCGGATGCCACAAGGCGGAGTTGACCGGTGGTGGCAATCTTGCCGAGGATCTTCCGATCAATATCGGCTCGTTCGTGGCCGGCAATCTCACGCCCGCCGGGCCGCTGAAGCGGTGGTCGGATGGGGAGATTTTTCGCGCGATTCGCAACGGCGTTGATGCGAGCGGAGGCTGGCTCACGATCATGTCCTTCACCAACGCGAGCCGGCTCAGCGACGACGACACCTTTGCGGTGATCGCTTATCTTCGCAGTCTTCCGGCCGCGGGCGCGCCCACGCCTGATCGGCTCGATCGATTTAACCTCGTCGGCCTGGCGATGCTGGGGGCCGGGATGTTGCCGGATGCGAAGCCGGTGACCGCCGCGCGTATTGCCGCCCCGCCAAGGGGACCGACGGCCAAATACGGTGAATACCTCCTGTCCTATCAGGATTGCCGCGAGTGCCACGGCAAGGATCTCAGTGGTGGTGTACCTGGCCAGTTGCCGCCGCTCGGTCCAGATCTCGGTATCGTCGCGCAGTGGACCTGCGACGAATTCATCGCCACCATGCGCTCCGGCGTCGATCCGAATGGGCATCAGATCGGGGAGAAGATGCCGTGGCGTCCGATCGGACGGATGGACAGCGACGAGCTCGCTGCCATGTATCAATATCTGACGCAGTCACGGCACCCGTGATATGTCGCGCAGCATCCACAAGCACGTGAAATGACGTCGACTCATGATCAGGCACCTCGGCAGCTGCGCTGCCTGATTTAGAATCGTTCTGAGCTGACTGAACAACGCCGGCTCCGCAGGCCCGTCGAGACGATGTTCGCGTGGGTAGCAAATCCCCCAGATCACAATTCATCACGTATCGGAGATTTTGCCGAGTCTGACGGCAAAATGACCTATTCGGTAGGCATGACAGGCAACATCTATATTTGTCGTTCGCACATAAGAAGGAAGGTCTTCGGCACATGACAACGGATTTCAACCGGGTGCCGCTGGCTTTAGAGGAACTCATTTTCGTATCAGCCAAAGCCGGCACGACCAGGTCGGATAAGGCAAGTTTGAGAGATCAAATATGTTGGCAGACGTCGGCCATGTCATCGTTGTCGATGACGATCCCACCTTGCGGCAAATGGTAATCAAATATCTGGAAGAGCATAATGTACCGGGGAGAGCTGCATCCAACCGCGCCGAATTGCATCGCCATCTCGAGGGAGCGCAACCCTGCCTGATTATTCTCGACCTTCGCCTCGGTCAGGAGGACGGGCTGGACCTGCTGCGGGAGATACGTTCGCACTCCGACGTGCCCGTGATCATCACGACCGGGCACCGTCCCGACGAGATCGACCGCATCGTCGGCCTTGAGCTTGGTGCCGACGATTACATCATCAAACCGTTTAGCCTGCGGGAGCTGCTGGCGCGTGTCCGCGCGGTGCTGCGGCGTCAGGAGATAGGACGGGCTGCGCGCGCCAGGGATCCCGAGCGCGGCGGCTATCGGTTCAGCGGCTGGAAGCTCGAGCGCCGCGGCCGCAAGCTGGTCGACGCCAGCAACGCGCCGGTTCCCCTGAGCAAGGGCGAATATGCCCTTCTGCTGGCCTTCCTAGAGGCGCCCGAACGCCCGCTCAGCCGCGAGCATCTGCTCCAGGCAACGCGCATTCACGAAGATATCTTCGATCGCAGCATCGACGTCCAGGTCTTGCGCCTGCGCCGCAAGCTGGAGAACGACCCGAGCGCGCCGCGCATCATACAGACCGAGCGTGGCGTGGGCTACGTCTTCACCGTCCCGGTCGAGCCGTTCTAGGCCGGCTCATTCCGTGATGGTGAAAGCGTGGCGGTGGCCGGCTGCAATCGTAACCGTTTTCCCCGTAACAGTGATGCCGGCGTAACAGCCGAACGTCAGGGTATCTCCTGCAAACATTGCGCTGGAGAACGCGTCGCATGTTGAAACAGAACTTGCCCCCAAACGAGGTCCGCGTGGTGCGGCCTCTCGAGATGAAAGCCGGCCGCATCGCGGATATTTCAGATCACCGTAGCAGCGGTCGGCGGGACCGTGCGGTGCGACTTGGCACAGTGGTGGATGCACCAAGACCGCCAGAGCCGTCAGCGGAAGCAGATAGTCCAACCAGTTGGTCGTCGGCGATCTTGCTATTCTTGATGGAGGGATTTGCACTCTATGGCGCGGCGCTCCATCCCAACGCGGCGTTTCCTGTTGAGCTGATGCGACGCACTGCATCTGCGCGTTTGCCGCGTCCGGCCAGCGGCTCGTGGGCTGATTTGCACAATCGACGCGGCTGGAGCTGGTGGACGTCGCTGGGCGAAATGAGTGCGGTGCTCTGGAAGCATTGGCGTCGGGAGCGGGAGATCGATCGCGCCGTCGCGGCCTTGTCCCAATATGACGATCGTACCTTGCGCGATCTTGGCATCAACGGCCGGGCGGACATCGAGCGGGTGGTGAGGTATTGCCGTGATTGCTGACACTGTCTTCCTCGCAGTTGCCGGACTTTGCTTCTATCGCGCGACCGCCCGCTCCATCATCTCGCGTAGCCTCAGGAGCGGCCTGATCTGCCTGATGCGGCTTAGCTGGCTCTAAGGGGTGATCGATGCAGCGGCGAGAGGCTGCCGTATCGATCAATAAGACTTGAAGGGTGACGGCCCAATCCGTCGTGGCCCCGCATTGCCGAAGCGTAATGCGAAACTTAAGTGCAAGGCTTGTCCGGAATCGCCCATACCAGGATCTTCCGTGAGTTGAAGCGTTGGCGCTCTGTCGTGGCGATCGGCGCACTGCTCGTGATCTGTCTGCACCCGTCTCAGGCGCCGTCTCTCGCCCCGTTCCAGTTGCCGCCGCAGTCAGCAGCGGCGCGCAGTGCGGAAGAGCCCATCACGCCCATGCCGCCGGCTCCCGAGATCGATCCTCTCAAGGTCGAACTCGGTGAGCGCCTGTTCAACGACGCGCGGCTGTCGGTCGACAATTCGCGGAGCTGTTCGTCGTGCCACGACGTCCGTACGAACGGCGCAAGCATGAAGCGGCACGATTTCGGCCGGGATGGCGCTGAGTTGCCGCTGAACACGACCACCGTCTTCAACTCGACGCTCAATTTTCGCTTCGGCTGGGAGGGAAAATTTCGCTCCGTGGAGGCCGATGTCTCGGCGTCGCTGGTCAATCCGCAGATCATGGGGAGCAGTCTCGCCGGTATCGCCGCTAAGCTTGGTCTTGATCCCAGTATGCGGATGGCCTTCATCGCCGCCTATGGCCATCGACCGGATCCGGGCAATATCGTCGACGCTATTGCAAGCTTTCAGCGGACCCTGGTCACGCCGGGCAGCCGGTTTGATCGCTGGCTTGCCGGAGACAGGTCTGCGCTGTCGGACAAGGAGCTGGACGGATACAAGTTGTTCAAGTCCCTGGGATGCGCATCATGCCATCAGGGCGTGAATGTCGGCGGCAATCTGTTTCAGCGTCACGGTATCTTTCATCCGCTGGCTTCGCGATATCCGGAGATCCTGCGGGTGCCGAGCCTGCGCAATGTCGCGACGACTGCTCCCTATTTTCATGATGGCAGCGCGCCCACGCTCGACGATGCAGTCCGCAAAATGGGCTTCGCGCAATTGAACGCGACATTGACCGATCAGCAGGTGGAGGCGCTGGTCGCCTATCTCAACAGCCTGACCGGACAATATCGCGGCGTGGCTGTCGGAGGTGGACCATGAAAGTCGCTCCTGGTGTGGTCGGCGTATCCTTTCTGCTGGCGCTGTTGACCTGGCTTCTCTTCAACGGCCTCAACCTGAATTCGGACCGCTATGACCGCCAGACGCAGGCTCTCGCAGATTTTACCCGGTTCGAACGCGGCATGAGCCGCGAGGTCCTGACGGCGCGCGCCGGTCTGTCGCGGAACTATGACGCCCTCGTGCGGATGGTCGATGCCTATGATGCTGCGGTGGTCCGGTTGCGCGAAGCCGCGCGGGCTCGGACAGAGAGGAGAATGCGGCGATTGACGTCCTGGCCGATCGCGCCCTCCGGCAAGAGGAATTGATCGAGCAGTTCAAGAGCCAGAATGCTCTGCTGCAGAATTCCTTTGCCTATTTTGGCATGTTCAGCGCCCGTCTTTCCGCGTCGAATGACAAGTCTCTGGTCGCGGGCGTCTCCGCGCTTGCGGCTGCCATGCTGCAGCTGACGATTAATGCGTCGAGTGCCGGCGCCGACGAGGTTCAGGCAGAGCTCGACAGGCTGGTACATCTGCAGGCCTCGCCGGACGAGGCGGCGTCAATACGCGCCGTCATTGCGCACGGCCAGCTGCTGCATGATCTGCTTCCGGCCGTGGATGGCATTCTGAAAGCGGTGGTCGCCGAAGCCAGCAACCGCGAACAGGATGCTGTTCATGCCCTGATCGTCAAGCGCCAGCTCGGCGCGCGGGCGGCGGCGCGCAAGAATCGTCTTTTGCAGTATCTCACATCGCTGCTGTTACTCGGCGGTTTGGTGTATTTCGGCTTGTTGCTACGCGCGCGGGCCAGGGCGCTGCGACGGCGTGCGGCCTTCGAGCATGTGATCGCAAACATCTCGATGCGCTTCATCTATTCGCACGGCGATGAGCTCAGGGACCATGTCGAGCACGCGCTGGAGGAGCTGGCGGGCTGCATCGGTGCGGACAGAGCTTATTTCGCCTGGCGGTCAGCGACCAACGGAAATGTCTACCGGTGGTCCCGCGACGGCGTACGCCTCGACGAAGGCTGGCCGGAGCGGGCGTTGGGTCTGGCTCAGCGGTTTGACGGCGGCGAAGACGTGATCATCTATATTCCCAGAGTGAGACCGTCGCATCCCCATGATCTGATGAATCTCCTCGAAGAAGCCGGTATTCGCGGCTGGCTTTGCATCAAGACCCTGTCCGGAGAACAACAGGGGGCCATTCTCGGCTTCGAAGCGGTGCAGGCCTCAGCGCTGAGCCAATGGGCCGAGTTTGCTCTCTTTCGCATGGCCTTCGACGCCATTCGCAATGCGGTGCGGCGCGTGAAGCTGGAGCAGGAGAAGCAGCGGCTCGAGGCGAGCCTGCAACAGGCGCGGCGGATGGAAACGATCGGCACGTTCGCAAGCGGCATCGCGCACAATTTCAACAACATCGTCGGCGCGATCCTCGGCTATGTCGAGATGGCCGACAGCTGGATCAAGCCGGGAAGTCGGCCTGCGGCGAGCCTTGCAGAAATCCGCAGGGCCGGCGAGCGGGCACGCGAGCTGGTGGGGCAGATCCTGACCTTCGGCCGGCGCAGCCGGGGCCGGCAGGAACGCATAAGCGTCGAGGTGCTGGTTGCGGAGACTGCGGCTCTTCTCGCCGCATCCTTGCCATCGCACGTCAAGCTCACGATCAGCCAGGGCGTTGAGACCGCGACCGTATCGGGTGAGCCGGAACAGTTGCAGCAGGTCATTCTCAATCTCTGCAACAATGCGGCGCAGGCATTGGAGGAGCCGGGCTTCGTCGACCTGCGCATTGCCGAGCGCGAAGTCATCCATCCGCTGCGGATCGGACGGACCGATCTGGGATCAGGCCGTTTCGTCGTCATCTCAGTCTCCGACCCCGGGCCCGGGATGGACGACGCCACGCTGGAGCGAATCTTCGAGCCGTTTTTCACGACGCGTACCGATGGCACCGGTCTTGGGTTGGCAACGGTTCGCGAGATCGTCGAACAGCATGGCGGCGCAGTCGCCGTGCAGAGCACGCCGGGTGAGGGGACCCGCTTCGACGTATGGCTGCCGTCCGATGGTTCGCGCGATCCGGTATCGGTGCAGCAGGCACCGTCTCTCGCGTTTCGCGGCGCAGGCGAGACAATCCTGGTGCTCGAAACCGATCGCAGGCGCCTGTTGCGCCACGAGGAGATCCTGGCGGCACTCGGCTACGAGCCGGTCGGTTTCACGGGGCTTCCTGAGGCTGAAGCGGCCTGCCGGTCCGCCCGTGCGCGCTTCGACGCGGTGCTGGTATGTCACTTGCCGGGTGGTTCTGCGCTCGAACTCGCGGCAGCGCTGCACAGGGCGGCGCCGGGCCTGCCGATCATCCTCGCAAGCCCGTCGACGCACGATCTTGCGGCGCACCTTCTGGCTGCGTCTGGAATCACCGGGATGGTTCATCATCCACTGATGTCGTCCGAGCTCGCCATGACACTCGCGCGATGTCTGGCCACGACGCCGACGGCCAAGGGATTGCGGCAGATCGCGTCCGCTCGCTAACGCGATTTGCCGGCTCGCGATCGTGCCGTTTCACTGGTAACGCGATCTCGCATGCACGAAGTCACCGTGTAGCGCGCAGATTCTATCGATTGCACCCGGTTGTTCATCTGAGAACAACCGATCGTGACAGCGATAGGAGAAGGAAATGTCGAAACGACTTGGTTTGACCATGATGGCTGCCTCGCTTCTGTTGGGCTCCGCGCCCGTCTTCGCTGGCAGCGCCGACATGACGAGCGAAACCCATCGCTTCGCGTTCAGCTTACCGGGCCAGGCTCCCATCGGTCACCGCCAGCCGCGCCTGAGCGACACGACTGGAGGACTTCAATTGTCGCCGTCGGATCTGGAGCTGCGACGACTCGACGCGGAGATCGATCGCAAGCTGATCATCTGCCGCGGCTGTTGAACGCCTCACAGCGCATTTGCGTAGGGTCCATTGACGGCCCAATCCGTGTCTGGCGAAAGCCGGCGTCGCGGAAAGCTTTCAAGCTCTGGCCGTTCGTTCCTGGCGGCGGCGCGCCATCGCGCCGGCGTCTGGCTGCTGATGCGCTTGAATACGGTCGAGAAATGCGCCTGGGTGCTGAACCCGATGGCAAGTGCGATCTCGGCCAGCGGCCGCTGCGTCGTCGTCAGTAGCGACTTTGCGTGCTCGATCCGATGATTGAGCAGGTATTCGCGGGGACGGTATCCGGTCGCTGCACGGAACTGTGCGGCGAAATGCATCCGCGAGAGGCCTGCAACATTGGCGAGCTCGGACAGGCTGATGCTGCGTTCGAAATGAGCGGCGACATGTTGCTCGACACGCCGCAGGCGCCATTTCGGCAGCGCATTGACTTTGGCACGCGGCAATTCGGGCCGGGCCAGATGCATCGCAAGGATCTGGCCAATGCAGTGGACAAATCGATGGCCAGCGGCGTCGCCTTGCTCGGAGAGTGCCTTGGCAAGGCCCGCGGCGAGCGGATCGCGCAACAGAACGAGGTCGTCGAGCCCCTCGGCCGCGCCCTGCGCCCATCGCGTCGGGAAATGCTCCGCAGAGATGTGGACGTGAAGGAAAGCGCAAGGCGCCTGGAATTGGGCACTCAGCTGTTTCGACGGCGCGCTGACATACAGAGTACCTGACGGCATGGTGCCGTCGAAGATGACCCGGCGCTCTCTGGTCAGGATGACGCGCGTTGTCTTCAACGCAATGCCGACGAAATATCGGTCGGGCGGCGACGTCGCTGCGTGCCACGAGGCCTCCCGCGCGTCGTCCCATCGCGAGATCGTGATGTCATCCAGCGCGGCCTGCGAGCTGCGGACGATCTGACGCCACCTGGCTTCTCGCGGGATCGCCTGCGCCGCGTGCGGAGCTTCGTGATCTCTCGGGCCGGCCGGAAGATCGATCCGGGCGTTGGTCTCCTGCAATTCGGTCAGCATCGCTTGTTCCTTCTGAGCTTCGCGGTCGTGCGTTATGACCGGTGAACTCGCATCCTCGGTATGCTGACAGGATAGGCGTGAGCAGGCTTGGAAGCCCGTTAGGGGTGATTAGGATGTGTTAGATTATGTGGGCGCGGACGGGGTGCGGCGGCGGGTCGCGGGAGACTGGATTTTTGTCAATATTTCAAAGGTTTGGATCAAACGGAGGCGGCGTTGTTGCGCCGGCTATTGTTGCGTTCCGTTCCGTGAAGCAGACGTTGCTCATGGTCGCGTCCGTCGAGTCTCGCCTGTGAGTCCCAAGTGACCGAGCTCCCGTTAGAAAATGCCTCTCGTGGCAAAGGCTCCGCGAGCCTCGATCTCGATGCGGTCTCGTTTGGGCCATTCTCCCTCCGGTCGCGCCTGCTCGAGCGGGACGGTGTGCCGGTGAAGCTGGGCAGCCGCGCGATGGATATCTTGCGCTTGTTGATAAGCCGCGCCGGCGAGGTCGTGCCGAAGAACGAAATCCTCGCTTTCGCGTGGTCAGGTCTGGCCGTCGAGGAAATCAGCCTGCGGGTCCATGTCGCTGAGCTCCGGAAGGTTCTGGGCGACGGCAAGGACGGTGCCCGCTACATCACGAACGTCCCGAGCCGGGGTTATTGCTTCGTCGCGACGGTAGAGCGTGGCGAGCGCCTGCCGGCGTCGAAGTCCGCGCTGCAGGCGGCCGGAAGCGTGGCGTCGCCTTTGGCCTTGCCGCATCGCCTGGACCGGATGGTCGGGCGTGAGGACGTGCTGTCGGAGCTGGCTGCGCGCCTGCTCAGCGAGCGCTTCGTCACGCTCAGAGGTCCTGGTGGTATCGGCAAGTCCACCGTCGCGATCGCTCTTGCGCACGAAATGTGGGAGACGTTCGAGGACGGCGTCCATTTTCTCGACCTCGGTCCCCTGAGGGATGCGGCGCTCATCGTCAGCACGCTCGCCGCTGCGCTGGGTCTCGTCGTTCATCATTCCGATCCGACCGGCAGTGTCGTCAGTTTTCTGCGCAGCCGCCGCCTGCTTCTGGTCCTCGACAGTTGCGAGCATGTAATCGACGAGGTCGCACGCCTCGCAGAGACCATTCACCGCGAGGCGCCGGGCGTCAGCCTTCTCGCGACCAGCCGCGAGTCGCTGTTGGTGGAAGGCGAGCAGATTTTCGAGCTTGTTCCGCTGCCGGGCCCGCCGCAGGGTGCCGGTCTCAGCGCAAACGAGATGGTGAATTATCCGGCGGCCCGCCTGTTTATGGAACGCGCCGTGGCGGCCGGTCACAGGTCCGACGTTACCGATGAGGATGCGGAGATCCTTGCGGAGATCTGCGGCAAGCTGGACGGCATTGCTCTTGCGATCGAACTCGCCGCCGCGCGTGTTGGTGTGTACGGGTTGCGGGAGTTGGCCGCGCTTCTCGACAGCCGGTTGAAGCTCGAATGGCGCGGCCGGCGCACGGCGCCGCCGCGACAACAGACCCTGGGCGCCACGCTTGACTGGAGCTTTGGCCTGATCGGGGAGGCAGAGCGGATCGTGCTTCAGCGCCTCGCCGTCTTCGCGGGATCTTTCACGCTCCAGGACGCGATGGCGATCGCGGCCGCTGAGAACGAGGCGGTCGAACGTGTCGTTGATGCGCTGGAGCAGCTGGTGGCCAAGTCGCTGGTTTCGAGAAGGCCGGAGGGCGCTTCGCGCCGCTATCGATTGCTTGACGCCACGCGCGCCTATGCGCTTCAAAAACTGGTCGAGGCCGGCGAGGCGCAAGCGGTCGCGCGCCGGCATGCCGGATACGTTCAGCGCTCGCTCGAAGTCGGCATGACCGAGGCGGCCGGCAGCGATCAGGCCTTGCGTTCGCAGAGCCGGGCGAGCCTGCTCGCCGATGCCCGTGCCGCGCTGGAATGGAGCTATGCCAACGATTTTGGCGCCGATCTACGCGTGCCGCTCGCGGGGAGCTGCGCCCGGCTATTCGTCGAGCTCAATCTGCTCAACGAGGCGCGCCTCTGGTCCCAACGCGCGCTTGCGATGCTTGACGACACCAACCGTGGCAGCCGGTGGGAGCTCGAACTCCAGTCGACGCTCGGCCACGCCTTTATGTTCACGGAACGCAACAGCGAGCAGGCTGAGAGCGCGCTGAAGCATGGGCTGGAGATCGCAAACGCGCTGGGCGACCATGCCAACACCTTCAGGCTGCTGTCGCGGCTGAACATGTTTTATCGCCGGACCGGCGACTACCAGCATCTGATCCCGATCGCGCTGGAGGCCGAGCGGGTCGCCCGCCTGATCGGCGATACCGCGGGAATCGCCGGGAGCAAGGCTCTCGTTGGGGTGTCCTATCATCTCGTCGGCAACCAAACTGAGGCGCAGGCCCATTTGGATGAAGGCGTGCGCGACGACGCGGCGCTGCGCGAGGCGCAGCCTGGTCATTTTGCCTACTCGCGCACGCCGCAGATTCCATTGGCGCGGGTCCTGTGGTTGCGTGGCTTACCCGACCGTGCGGTCGAATGCGTCCGCCCGCTCATCGGCGCTGCTGCGCCACGTGACGTCGTGATGCATTGTATTGCGCTGTGCTGGTCGGCCTCGGTATTTGGCTGGGTCGGCGACTGGGGCACCGTCGAGGCGTTGACCGAGCGACTTGCGACGCATGCCGGCTTGCATGGGCTCGCGCCCTATGAAGCCGTCGCGACTGGCTTTCGGGCCCAGGCCATGATCGCCCGCGGCGAGGTCAGGGGCGGGATCGACTTGCTGCGGAGCGCGTTGCCGCGCCTGCATGTGGATCGTTACGAGCTCTACGCGTCTACGTTCATCGCCGAGCTGTCACAGGGGCTGGCTGCACTCGGGCAATTGACGGAAGGACGCGCTTTCCTGCACGAGGCCATCGCGCGCGTCGGGCCCGAAGGCGCGGCCTTCGACATGCCGGAGCTGCTGCGCCTGCGCGGCGAGCTCGAGGGGCGCGGCGACGAACTCGATGCCGCCGAAGCAAGCTTCGCCGCGTCGATTGCGATGGCCGAACGACAAGGGGCGTTATCCTGGCGATTGCGGAGCGAGATGTCGTTGGCGCGGCTGCGGCGTCGCCAAAATGTTCGAAATCCGCTCGACGATCTTGCCAAAACGCTCGCTCGCTTCTCTGAGGGATTTGAGACCGCCGATCTGAGGGCGGCACGGGCGTTGCTGGATGAAAGCTGAAAGGGCGGCGTCTCAGTCGAACCGAAAATCCGAGAGATCGATCGACACCATCAGTGCATCGTGCATCGGCATCAGATCGTCGTCGCGAAGATAGATTCGCCGTCGCGTCGGAGTCGTGATCCCGCCGATCGTGACTGGATCGGACACATATTGCGTGGTGGGGAAATTTCCGGCCACCTCGACGCGATAGTCATGTCGCCGGATCAGCATGTCAGGACCGAAGTAGAAATCCTGCTCGCTGCTGTGGCTCGCAACCACCGCCGGAAAGCTCGCGCGCAGTCCGCGCCAGATCTCGGTGCCTTCATGCCAGGGTGGAATCTCCTGCACCTCGAATCCATCCGAGGCGAGCAGGAAGGGTGTGGTCAGATAGGTCCAGAGCGCGTAGCCGTTGAAATAGGCCCGATGCAGCAGATCCCAATGCGTCCGCATGTCGTGCCGCGCGAACGACGTGCGCGGGTTCTTCCGCTCTGCGACAATACGTCCATCCGCGGCGACGATGGCGATGCGTTCGGGGCTGAACTCGGTGCGCTGGCCGGGCTTCCCGAACGGCTCGACCGATGCCCACTGGCGATGAAGATCGATCCGCATGGTGCGCGGATCCTGATCCTGATCGAGACCCTTCAGCGCCCAGAGATCGCCCCCCGTCACGATTGTGGCGGTGAGGCGCCTGTGCGCGTTCCATTGGCGCAGGCCGCCATGGGCTTCGATTGCATTTGCCAGCAGCGGAATCATCCGGGCCCTTCCCTCTCGCATGAGGTGATGTCACCCCATAGCGATAGGCCCGAACGCGGGCGGTCGCCCGTTAAGCGTTGTTAAGTGCCGTTGAGCTGCCGGCGGGGCGCATCCCGAGCGGGACCGTTGGGCTCGTGGTCCTAGTGCCCGTCCAGCCGCGCCAGAAAGTCGCGGACGATCGATGCGATCTCGTCGGTTGCCTCATCCAGCGCGAAATGGCCGGCTTCGAGGATATGGACCTCGGCATCGGGCACGTCGTCGCGATAGGCGGTGGCGCCAGCAACGGTGAAGGACGGATCGTATTTCCCCCAGACCACCAGCGTCGGCGGCTTGGTCTTGCGCAACCAGTCCTGCCACTTCGGATATGAGGCGACGTTGGTACGGTAATCCAGGAACAGCGTGGTCTGGATTTCGGCCTGTCCGGGACGGGTCAGGAACGCATATTCGTCGGTCCAAGTGTCGGGGTCGTAGCGTTCCGGGCGCGGGCTTGTGCCGAGGTGTCGCTGCCGCGTCGCCTCCAAAGAGGTGAAATTGGTCTTGAGCGCCTCGAGCTCGTGCGCCGGATCGGCCCAGTATTTCCGCCGCGCAGCCCAGAGCGGGCTGAGGCCTTGCTCGTGCGAGACGGCGTTCTGGATGATGATGGCGCGGACCCGTTCGGGATGGGACAGCGCCATCCGGAAGCCGACAGGACCGCCGTAGTCCTGCATGAACAGCACGTAGTCGGTCAGGCCAAGCTTGCTCGTCAGTTCGCCGATCACGCCGGCGATGTTGTCGAACGTGTAGTTGAATTCAGACGGCGGCGGTGCGCTGCTGTTGCCGAACCCGGGATAGTCGGGCGCGATGAGATGGTATTTGTCCGCAAGCAGCGGCAGCAATGGCTCCCACATCCGCGAGGAGGATGGAAAGCCGTGAAGCAGTAGCACGGTTGGAGCGTCAGCCGGCCCGGCCTCGCGATAGAAGATCTTGAGGCCTTGGACCTCGACCGTGTGATAGCTGATCAAGCGTCGGCTGGACCGCAGGTCTTGGGCAGGGGCGGGCAGCGTCATGCTGATCATAGCGACCGAGAGAGTAAGCAAGGTTGGCATGTTCATGGCGCTGCGCCTTCCGTATTTCGAGAGATTGGGCGGGGGAGCTGTGTTATCCAGCCGCCACCATGATGGACTTGAGGCCGAGGTCGCTTGTTCCCTCACGGCTGTGCTGGGTAGCTTCCGCGTGACGGACGACGTCCGTCAGCTCCGGCGTAAAGCTCTCGTCGCCGTCCTCAATGTGACCGGTCAATCGCGCCGTGATCTCCTGGAGCACCCAGCTATTGCCGTCGGGGTCGCTGAACGACGCATAGGAGGCATAGCTCTTGCGCTGGGGGTTGGGTCCTGCAGCAAGGATGCCCGATCCCGCGTGGTGGAAGATGCCGCCAGCATCGTGGAAGGCATCGCTGACGGCGATGCTGCGCCGATCGAGCTCGCTGCGCGCCGCCATGATATCGGAAACGATCAGGTGGAGTCCCTGAACCGAGCCCGGCAACGCCGTCGTCACGTTCTTGCCGAAGATGATCGAGCATCCCGAGCCGGGCGGCGTGAACTGGATCACGCGGTAATCGTCGCCCGAATAGTCGATGTCGAGCCTCCAGCCCAGGTCGCCATAGAAGCGCTTGGCGCGGTCAGCGTCCGCGACGGGCAGGACGATGACCTCGATGTTCATCTTGACGATGTCCGAGGCTGCCGGCTCGCGGAGCCCGGCTTCGAGAATTGCGACGTCCTGATCGACGGTACCGCCGCTGATGCCGACGCCTGCGACCAGTTGGCCATCGATTTTCAGCGGTGCGCCGCCGCCCATGGAGCAAAACCGTCCGCCGGCGAGGCCCATCATCGGGAACAGCTCCTGTCCGGGCTGCACGAGTGGCGAAAGGTCTGCCGTGCGAAGTCCGACCAGCGCAGACGTGTACGCCTTGCGCTCCGACAGTTCGAGCGAAAACGTCGGCGCGCCATTCATCCGATGCTTGAGAATGATGTTGCCATGAATGTCGATGACACAAACGGCCGCCGGAACCTTGGCTTGAGCGGCCTGTGCCTCGATGCGTTCGGCGATTGCCTTGGTGTATGCGAGCAAGTCCATGATCTGTCCTTCCAATTGTTCTGATGAACGAGGAATAGTCGGTGTGTGGTCAGCCGAGGCGCGTCAGATAGGACCCGATGTGATCCTCAGCGTCGCCGGGACGGTGGAAGCCCTGTTCGAAGAAGGCCTTGATCCTGTCCTGGGCAGCAGGTCGCGTGACCGAGGTCATGCAGGCTTCCCAGCCGGCCGCGATCTCGACGTCCGCAGGCAGGCTTGCGGCGTTGACGAGCCGCTTGGTGTTCGCGATCGCCCATTTGTCAAAGGACGCGATGCGGTTCGCCAGCTTGTCGACGAAGCCATCGAGTTCGGCATCGGGCAGCGACCTGTTCACATAGCCATAGGCGGCTGCGAGATCGGCATCGATGTCATCCGAGCTCAGGAGCACTTCGAGTGCTCGCTGCCGGCCCATCTGGCCCGGCAATCGTGCCATCGGGCCACCGCCGGCAACCAGGCCGACGCCGACCTCCCATTGCGACAAGCGGGCCTTCTCGCGGCTTGCAAAGCTCATGTCGCAGGCAAGCGCAATCTCGCTTCCGTTTCCGGTCGCGCGGCCGCGGATCAGGGCGATCGACACGACCGGCATGCGGGTGATGCGGACGAGGATGTCCGGCCAGGCTTCCAGGCCCGTCGGCCCTTGCGGCATATCGGTGAGGTCCTTGAAATTGGCGAAGAAGTCGCTGTGGTTCAGAAAGAAGCCTTCGACCGCGCTGTCGAAGACGATGACTTTGACGTCCTTGTCGGCCTCGACAGCCGTGACGATGTCGCGCATCTCGCGAACAAGTTGCGGGCCCATCACATTGAGCGGCGGATTGTCGAAGGTGATCCGCCAATAGGCCGCCGAGCGGCGGGTGACTCGAATCTGCGTTGTTGTCTTCGTCGTCGTGTCCATGGGAGCCTCCAGCTCTGGGGCCGTCGTGGCGGCCGGGTTCATCGTCACGCGTCTGATCGCTCTCCGAGCGCCGATCGGCGACGGAGTTGCGCTAGCTTCTATTTTGACGGGGTGGAGAGGTGCTCGTCACACCTCTCCTGGAGCGTGTGCTTACGCGGCCGACTTGGCCTGCTGGGCCAGTGCGGCCAGCAGTGCCTTCGCGGCAGGACCGGACGAGTGCGGGTTCTGGCCGGTGATCAGGAGGCCGTCCTTGACGACGTGGACGCCCCAATTGGCGGTCTTCGAGAAGACGGCACCGAGCTTCAGCATCTCGTCCTCGACGAGGAAAGGCACGACCTTGGTGAGGCCCACGTCTTCCTCTTCGCCATTGGTGAAGCCCGTCACTTCCTTGCCTTCGACCAGCGGCTTGCCGTTCGGCGCCTTGACGTGGCGCAGTGCGCCGGTCGAGTGGCAGACCACCGCGATTGTCTTGCCCGCGGCGATGAAGGACTCGATCAGCCTAGCCGAATCCTTGTCCTCGGCGAGGTCCCACATCGGGCCGTGGCCACCGGGATAGAACACGGTGTCGAAGTCTTCCTGCCTGACGCTGTCGAGGCGAACGGTCTTGTCGAGCTGAGCTTCGGCCGCCGCATCCGCCTCGAAGCGGAGCGTGAGGTCGGTGCGGGATTCGGGCTCGTTGCTCTTGGGATCGAGCGGCGGACGGCCGCCCTTCGGAGAGGCGAGAGTGATCTCGGCTCCAGAATCCTTGAAGACGAAATAGGGTGCTGCGAGCTCTTCGAGCCAGAAGCCGGTCTTGCGTCCGGTGTTGCCCAACTGGTCGTGCGAGGTGATGACCATCAATACTTTCATAGCTGACTCCCGTGATTGCGTTCGCTGGATGAGGCCACTCCCTAGAGATGGAGTGCGCGGCTTAGGTCTCGTTCGAGCTCGTGACGTTGTTCGCTGCTCGTGAGACGCAATCTGCACCCAGGCCGGGCTGTTAGCTCGTTATGTATTGTTAGACGGTGAGAGTGGGGAGTTTGGTCAGGCTCGTTGCCTGTTTGACGACGTCACTCGAAGACGGCGTCGAAAATCTCGACGTCGATCAGCACAGGCTTGGCGATGACAGTGCCGTCGGGCTGCAGCGTCAGCGTGCGCCGAAGGGTTGGAACCACGATGCCGTTGAACTTCTCGTGGGCCCAGGAATAGTGCGCGACACGTGCGCCGAGGAGATCGTGATCGGTCCGTCGCTGCAAGGCGTTCCCATCGAAGTAGAACACTTGCTCGGAGGCGAGGCTGATCAGGCCAGGCGGGAATTGCGCGCGAAGGCGCCGCCAGGTCTCACTGTTTTCTTGCCACGACGGCAGCTCCTCGATCACGACGTCGGGACGAGCGAGGAGGAATGGGGTGGTGAGATCGTTCCAGATCTGGACGCCGCAGAAGAAGACCAGATGCAGTTCGTCCGCCAGCGCATGCGCGCCGTTGGTGGGGAAGGCGAGGCTTGGATTACGCCAGGTCCGCAGCACCTGGCCATCCACGCTTTCGATCGTGATCGTGTCCGGCGCAAACGCTCCGGACTGTTCGCCGCCGGTGATGCCGGTGAAGCGGACCGATTGCGTCCGCGTCGATCCTTCCGCGGTGACGTCCTTGAATTCGCGGGCATGTCCGGCATCGGAGAACAGGGCCCCTCCAACGGAAAGATGCAGCGTGAACCGGCTCAAGCTGTTCCAGCGGGCCAAGCCGCCGCAGGCGTCGATCGCATCGTCAAGAAGTGCCATGTCTCACTGCATCCACCATGAATTCTCAGCACCATGGCGGGGCGGGGGCGGCTTGGCGTGTTAGAAGTTGTTAGGAGTTGCAAGAGCCCGATCGAGCGGTATCTCGTTGAAGATGCTCTTAATTCAGCGTGCTCAGGAGCCCCCTGGCGGCGACCAGGTCGCGGCTCGACAGGCCTTCCTGATATTGTCCGACCAGCGGCGCGAGCAGGGCCTGCGCATCGCCCTTTCGTCCAGCCCGCTGCCAGACGCGAGCCATGCTCATCGCCCCCCGCAGCTCCCAGCCGCGCGCACATTGCCGGCGCGACAAGGCAAGCGATTGCTGGAGACAGACTTCGGCCTCCGTCGCCCTGGCGGATTGGACCAGAATGTCCGCCTTGACCCGGAGCATTTCCGGCATATCGAAGGATTCGCCGTGATCGCCGATCTGGGCGATCGCTTCGTCGATCGTGCGCAAAGCCTCCTCAGAGTGGTTCTGGGCCGCCAGCCCTTCCGCGAGCGCCGTTGCAAACACCGTCGTCATGATCCGGTGCCGCGTGGCGTACAAGGTCGCCTGGCTGCGGCGAAGATGCTCGATGCCGCCGGCGATGTCCCCGCGGCGGAGCAGAAGCTCGCCCTTCTGGCCGATGCCGACCGCGTGATAGGGGCCGAGGAAGTGCCGCGCGGAATGGTCGATCAGCCGCTCGATCAGGCTTTCGGCGCTGGCCCAGTCGCCGACCCACAGAAACACGTAGATGGTCCAGATCAGGGAAATGCCGAGAGTCAGGGGTTGCTCGAGCTGCTCGGCCTGGCGCACCGTGTATCTCGCGGCCTCGATGGCGCGATCGGGCCGGCCGCTGAGCCAGAGCCCGCGCGCCAAGGCGACCAAGGCGACGATGCGGTCGTCATAGCCGAGATGGCCGATATTCAGCCGCTGCGAGCCCGGATTGTGCACCATCGCGCTCTCGCAGAACTGCACGGCCTTGTCCTGGTTGCCGATCAGATGATGCGCCACACCCAGCATCCACTCGACGTTCAGCGTGCTGGTCGGGTCGTTCAGCTTCCTGGCGACACCTTCGGCCTGTACGCCGGTGCCGAACGCGCCGTGAAAATCTCCGACCCGGGTCAGGTAGATGTGCAGCCCGCGCAACAGCCAGAGCTGCCAGTGCAGGTCGTCGAGCTCTTGAGCCAGTTGCAGGCTTCGCGTGAACGCCGACCGGACCCCTTCCGTGTTGCCTTGCGTGAACATCACGGAGACGCCGAGCGCCGCCTGCAAAGTCATTTCCTTGCGACTGTCGAAATTATCGGCAGAGGCGAGCGCCTGCTGGGTCCAGCCATGGCATTCCGTCAGCAATGTCAGCTCGAGGAAGAACTGCGCGGCCGAAGCTGCCAGGTCCACGGCGAGCGCGCGATCGCCGTGCTCCGAGAAGCTCCAGGTCAGCGCGGCCCGCACATTCGGCAGATGGTCGGCATAGGGCAGGAAGCCGCCCGCGCTGTGCATGCCGTTGGACTTGATCGAGATGTCGTGCAGGAAGTCGCGCAAATATTCAGCGTGGGCGCGCGCCACCCGGGTCGCTTCCCCGCTTTCGGTGAGTTTGTCGCCCGCAAAGGCGCGGGTCGTGTCGAGCAGGCGGTATCTCAGTCGCCGTTCTGCAGGCGACGTTGCAATCAGGGATTTCGACAGCAAATTCGAGATCGCTTCGACCGCCTCCGCCTCGTTGATGCCCTGGCTTGCGGCGACGGCGAGCGCAGCTTCCAGCGTGAAGGGCCCGACGAAGACCGACAGGCCGCGCAGTGTCGCGCTCTCGGCCTGGGGCAGGAGGTCGTAACTCCAGCTCAGCGCCGCGCTCAGCGTCTGGTGCCGGGGTATAGCGGTGCGGCGTCCCCGCCACAGAAGCAAGAAACGGCTGTCGAGCAGCGAGGCCGTGCCGGCAATCCCGTAGGCGTTGACCCGTCCGGCGGCAAGCTCGATTGCAAGCGCAATGCCGTCCAGGCGCCGGCAGATATCGGCGACGAGAGGCGCATCCTCTTCACTGAGTTCGAATTCGCTCAGGCTTTCGGCAATCCGCTCGACGAAAAGCTGGCTCGCCGGGTAGGCAAGGATGTCGGCCATGCTGAGCCCGTCGCGTTGTGGCGGACAATCGAGCGGAAACAGCCGGTACACCCGTTCTCCCTCGGTGCGAAAGGATTCGCGGCTGGTGGCGAGAACATGCAGCTCACGTGCTTCCCGCACCATGCGCTCCACCAGCGGAGCGAGCTCGTCGATGATGTGCTCGCAGCTGTCGAGGACCAGCAGCGTCCGGCGGTTGCGCAATGACATCAGCAGCCCGGGTATCGGGTCGTCGGAATTGACGGTCAGGCCAAGCGCCGCGGCAATCGTGCCGGGAACGAGCCGCGGCTCCGTCAGCGCGCCAAAATCGACGAAGCAGACCTGGCCCTCGAAGCTCGCAAGCTGACTGTGCGCCACGGCAAGCGCAACCGAGGTCTTGCCGATGCCGCCGGGGCCGACGATGGTGACGAACCGATGCAGGGACAGTTCAGCCGCGATCTTTTCGACGGCGTCGTCGCGGCCAATCATCTTCGCGAGTGGAGCAGGGATGGACCGGAGCGAGGACTCGGTCGCGCCTGTCCGGCTCTCCGCGGGCGCGGTGCGGAGCGGCGGGGCCGTGAAACAATAGCCGCGGCCGGGCACGTTGACGACATAACGGGAGCCTTCGCCGGCATCGCCCAGGGCCTTGCGCAGGGACGTGATGTGAAAGCGCAGGCTGCCCTCGTCGACATTGACGTCGGCCCAGATCCGCTTGACCAATTCCCGCTTGTCCACCACCTCGCCGGCGCGCTCGGCGAGAAAAATGAGGATATCGAGCGCACGGCCGCCAAGATGAAGCGGGACGCCATTCTTCTCAAGCAGCCGCGACCGGGGAAGCAGCCGAAAGGCCCCGAAGGAAATGGCAAAGTCCTGGTCGTGAGTGTCCGGCACGCGCCATGATTCCAGCGAAAGGAAAGTGCTGCTGTCTGTTGGTCTATCAGAACGCGACCCTGAGTAAACCGGCCGAAAGCGGCGAAATCGAGCAACGGGCACGAGATCGGGTCGAAAGAGCAAAGGGCGAAACGCAACGAATTTTGCTTAAACGCGAACGGCTTGTGCGGAAAGCGTGAAAGTTCGGCTGCGCGCTTCAGAACTGATGCATCGGTCGCGTCATGCAAGTATTACGCGCCTTCCGATCATAACAGAATCTTGCAACGTCTAACGAGCGTGAGCCGCTGGTCTGCATCAGTATAGCTTTCGAGTTAGGCCTATTTCCAACGGGGGAGGCTATCATGCCCGAAATCAGCTCTCGAACGAACGACAGGGGCCTTCGATCTCATTTTGTCGCCAATCTCGACGATGTTTCGCGTGACTGGGAACTCGTGCTGCGCGAGTCACACCATCGGATGAAGAACACCCTGACGCTCCTGGGTGCGTCAGTCCGCCGCGACTTCATGCGGGCCGGGACCAGGGACATGTCGGTTGCGGTTGACCGGCTGGAGCGGCGCATCGTCGCCTTCGGCAGGCTCTATCAACTTTTGTCCGACAATGACGATCTGGCGATGATCTCTGTCGAGGCCTTCTTCGGAGGTCTCTGCGGGGCGCTTTCCGAGGCAGTGCTGGAACCGGCAGGCGTCCGTTGCGAGGCTTCGATCGAGAGCGGCGCGCTGCCGGCATGGCAATGCCACCGGCTTGCGCTGATGCTGACGGAGCTGGTCACGAATGCAGCAAAGCATGCCTTTCCGAACAAGAAGGGCGCGCTGATCCGCATCGAGGTGGCGAACCACGAGGGCAATTGGATCTGCACGGTGACTGACAATGGTGTCGGCGCTGTCGGACCGCTTCAGGGCGCCGGCAGCCGGATCCTGGAAGGCCTGGCGCGCAGCATCGGTGCCCGCATGCAAGGCGAGGCCGGGCAGGGCGGCACACGCGTGACAATAGCAATGCCGCTCGCGGTCGCCTGAGGAGGTGGCCGCGCTCGCAATCGCTAACGAGCCATAACATCCCATAACGGGCATTATTCCCCAGTCTGCGCGAAAGTCGTGGTGTCAGAAGCGGGTCTCGGTCGCGAGAGCCTGCACCTCAAACCAGGGAGTTCGACATGACCACCACCGAGATCAATCCTCCAGCCGGCGCCAGGCCAGCGACATCGCGCGCAGCCGACCTCAGGCTCGAGGTCGTTGTAATCCCGGTTTCGGATGTGGATCGCGCGAAAGCTTTCTATGCGAATCTGGGCTGGAGACTGGACGCAGATTTCGCCTCCGGTGATGGCTGGCGCGTGATCCAGTTCACGCCGCCGGGCTCGGCCTGTTCCGTGATTTTCGGCAAGAACGTCACGCCCGCGGCGCCCGGTTCGGCGCAAGGCCTTTATCTGATTGTCTCCGACATCGAGGTGGCGCGGCAGGATTTGCTCGCGCGTGGCGTCAAGATCAGCGAACCCTTCCACGGTGGCGGCGACGTTCACGCCGGCGCCGACGAGCCTTATCTGTTCGGAAGTGTCCGGCTCAACGGCGCTGATCCAAAACGCGGCAGCTACAGCTCATTTGCCTCCTTCAGGGATCCCGACGGCAATGGTTGGCTGTTCCAGGAAATCACGACGCGGCTGCCCGGCCGCATCGACGCGACGGACACGACGTTCACCTCGTCAAACGAACTTGCGCGCGCGCTGCGCCGCGCGGCGGCCGCGCATGGCGAGCACGAGAAGCGGACCGGCGTGCACGACGAAAACTGGCAGGACTGGTATGCCGACTACATCGTGCGCGAGCAGGCCGGCCAGCCGCTGCCGACCTGAATCGCGAGCGAAGACACTTGGCTCAATGCTGACACGGCGCGCGATGGCTCATCGCGCGCCGTGATGCATTTGCGCCTCGAAGATCATCCATCATCACGCTCCTGCTCTGTGTCACGACGACTCGCAAGGGCTAACGCAGCCTAACAATCCATAACGAGCTAATGGCCGGTGTCTGAGCCAATCTATCTTCAGGACGAACCGATCTGTCGATTTCGAATTTCGGTCAACGTCACAGACCATAGCGAGGGAGATCCAAAATGACGACGCAGACACGAGCCGACATGATGAACCCAGATCGTCGCCAACTGCTCGGCCAGGCCGCAATGGTGGCTGTTGCCGCAGGCACGGCGAGCCTGTTTCCGGCGCATCCGGCAAGTGCCGCTGCAAACGGTGCAATCCGTCCGTTCCACGTCAACGTGCCTGAGGAAGATCTGCTCGATCTGCGCCGTCGTCTCGCAGCGACACGTTGGCCCGATCGCGAGATCGTCGCCGACCAGTCGCAGGGCGTGCAGCTCACGACAGTCCAGCAGCTGGTTCGCTACTGGCAGTCCGACTATGACTGGCGCAAGATGGAGGCGCGGCTGAACGCGCTGCCGCAGTTCGTCACCGAGATCGACGGCGTCGACATCCACTTCATTCATGTGCGTTCCAGGCACGAGAATGCCTTGCCGATGATCGTCACCCATGGTTGGCCGGGCTCGATCATCGAGCAGATGAAGATCGTCGGCCCGCTGACCGATCCGACTGCGCATGGTGCCAAGGCCGCAGACGCTTTCGACCTCGTGATCCCGTCACTCCCCGGTCATGGCTTCTCAGGCAAGCCGACCGAGCTCGGCTGGGATCCGCAGCGTGTTGCGCGCGCCTGGGTCGTGCTGATGAAGCGGCTCGGCTACAACCGATACGTCGCCCAGGGCGGCGATTGGGGCAATGCGGTCACCGAGCAGATGGCGCTTCTGGCGCCGCCGGAGCTGCTCGGTATTCACACCAACATGCCCGCGACCGTTCCCGACGACATAGCCACGGCGCTTCAGCCCGGCGGATCGAAGCCATCCGGTCTCTCGGCAGACGAGAATTATGCCTACGATCAGCTCGACGATTTCTACAAGCATGGCCTCGGCTACGCGATCGAAATGTCGAACCGGCCGCAGACGCTCTATGGCCTGGTGGATTCGCCGGCGGGTCTGGCCTCCTGGATGCTCGATCACGATGCGCGCAGCACCGCGATGATCGCGCGAGCGTTCTACGGCAAGACCGAAGGGTTGTCGCGGGACGACGTCATCGACAACATCACGCTCTACTGGCTCACCAATACGGCGGTGTCTTCGGCGCGTCTGTACTGGGAGAACAAGCTGGTGTTCTTCGCGCCCAAGCATGTGAAGATCCCGGTCGCCGTCAGCGTCTTCCCGGACGAGATCTACGCCGCACCGCGCAGCTGGGCCGAGAAGGCCTATCCCAAGCTGATTCACTACAACCGCCTCGACAAGGGCGGCCACTTCGCGGCCTGGGAGCAGCCCGCGTCGTTCAGCGCTGAAATGCGTACCGCGTTCCGGCCGCTGCGCCAGTCGATCTGATCTGAATGGGACGCGTGCCCTTCGCGCGCGTCCCATCCTTCGAGACCACATCAGGAGTGCAAACCATGAATCGCCCCGAACGCAATTTCACCACAGAAGACATCAGGCTGGAGCGGCGCCTGCCGACATATTGGCGTGTCACCTTCGACATGCCGCCGGTGAACATCTTTGGCCCGAAGCACCTGCCGCTGCTCAACGATATCATCACGACGATCGAAACCGATCCGCGGGTGAAGGTCGTGGTGTTCGACAGCGCCGTCGAAGGCTTCTTCATCACGCATTACGATTTCCTCGCGCCTCTGGAGGACTCTCTCAACATCCCGCCGGGGCCGACCGGGCGGCAGGCGCTGCCCGACATGCTGGTGCGCCTGAGCCGGGCACCGGTGGTGTCGATTGCTTCGATCCGAGGCCGCGCGACCGGTGTCGGCAGTGAGCTCGCGCTCGCAAGCGACATGCGCTTTGCAAGCCGTGAGAAGGCGATCCTGTCGCAATGGGAGGTCGGCGCAGGCCTGGTGCCCGGCGGCGGGCCGATGGCGCGGCTGCCGCGCCTGATGGGCCGTGGTCGTGCGCTCGAAGTGCTACTCAGCGCCGATGACATCCACGGCGATCTGGCCGAACGCTACGGCTACGTGAACCGGTCGATGCCGGATGCGGAACTCGACGGCTTCGTCGAGGCGCTCGCCATGCGCATCGCCACCTTCGACAAGGACGCAATTGCCGAGACCAAGCGTCTGGTTGATGTCGCGAGCCTGCCACCGGACGAAGAAATCAAACCGGAGTGGGACGCGTTCATAGGATCCCTTGGTCGTCCTGCGAGTCAGACCAGGATCAAGGCGCTCATGGCGCGCGGTTTCCACCGCGCCGGCGACGTCGAAAACCAGTTGGGCTTCCACGTCGGACAGATCGGCATTTGACGGAACCGCTGCGGCGCTCGACCGGTTGGAAGGCGACACGGCGGCTGTGCCGGGGTAGCCTTTCACCGGTACAGAGCGCCGCCAAACGACGACAAGCAAACAAGGAGAAAAGTAATGATCCGCAAGGCAACAGCAGTCTGGAAGGGCACCGGTCGCGACGGCACCGGTCATATTTCGAGCGAATCCGGCGTGCTCGCCGACACGCCATACTCGTTCAAGACTCGCTTCGAGAACGAGAAGGGCACCAATCCCGAGGAATTGATCGCAGCCGCCCACGCCGGCTGCTTCACGATGGCGCTGGCCTTCGGTCTTCAGCTTGCGGGCTTTACGCCGACCGAACTCTCCACGGAGGCCGCGGTCACACTCGATCCCGAAGGGAAGGGATTCAAGATCAGCAAGTCGGCGCTGACCTTGCGCGCCAAGGTGCCGAACCTCGACGATGCCGGCTTTGCCAAGATCGCCGGCGAGGCCGAGAAGAACTGTCCGGTGTCGAAAGTGCTGAACGCGACGATCACGCTCGACGCCAAATTGACTTAAGCTGGATCGAGGAGACGACCATGCCGCGCCAACATCAGCCAGATGAAGACAGGTTCCGGGCCATCTTGCCCGAGGATATCGACTGGAGATCGTTTCCAGCGTTTCCGCCTGGGGCGCGGCTGGCCGTCATGGTCGGTCATCCCACCGAACCCGGCCCCTATGTGGTCCGGGTGAGGGTGCCTGGCGGCACCAAGTTGATGCCGCACAAGCATCCCGAGGACCGCATCTATACGGTCATGTCGGGCGTCTTCTACATCGGCCTCGGCGAGACCTTCGATGGCGATCAGGTGAAAGCCTATCCTCCGGGCAGCGTGATTGTCCTGCCCGGCGAGACCTGGCATTTTCATTGGGCGAAGTCCGGCGAATACATCACGCAGGTGTCGGCGGTCGGACCGCTTGGCCTCGAATATCACGACGATCATGATGACCCTCGCTTGCACGCGGTCACGCAGTAAGATGAGATCATCCAAATTGACGAGATGGAGCATCAAATGACGACAGAGCGCGCAGTTTTGGCCGGAGGCTGCTTCTGGGGCATGCAGGATCTCATCCGCAGGCAGCCCGGCGTGATCTCGACGCGGGTCGGCTACACCGGCGGTCGGGTGAAGAACGCCACCTATCGCAATCACGAAGGCCATGCCGAAGCGATCGAGATCGTGTTCGATCCTGCGAAGACCAGCTTCCGGACCGTGCTGGAGTTCTTTTTCCAGATCCACGATCCCACCACGCTCAACCGTCAGGGCAACGATCTGGGTACGAGTTATCGCTCGGCGATTTTCTACACGTCGGACGAGCAGAAGCACGTCGCCGAAGACACCATTGCCGATGTCGAGGCTTCGGGGCTGTGGCCGGGCAAGGTGGTGACCGAACTCGCTCCAGTCGGCGAATTCTGGGAGGCTGAGCCCGAGCATCAGGATTATCTCGAACGCTATCCTGACGGCTACACCTGTCATTTCATCCGGCCCGACTGGAAGCTGCCGCGCCGCGCGGTTGCCGCGGGGAGCTAGCGATGACCAAGGGATACTGGATCACGTTCTATCGCTCGATCTCCGATCCAGAGGCACTGGCCGCCTACGCAAAGCTCGCGGGGCCCGCGATCACCGGCCATGGTGGTCGTTTTCTCGCCCGCGGTAACGCCGCCAAGGTCTATGAGCAGGGCATCGCCCAGCGCGCCACGGTGACCGAGTTCGACAGCCTCGAACTCGCCGTGGCGGCACACGACAGCCCTGCTTATCAGGAGGCGCTCAAGGCGCTCGGCAATGCCTGCGAGCGGGACGTCCGGATCGTCGAAGGATTGGGCTGAACGCCGCGAAGGTCGTCGACGCCCGGATCAGGTCTGCAGCTGCGCGATGAGATCGCGGGCGATCCGCATATCGGCGATACCGGATCCTTCGGTCATCGCGGCGCAGGCCTTCTCCAGAACAGCAAGTGCGTCTGTGCGCTCGCCCCGTCCAAGCCTGACCTGCGCGATGCTGATCGCGCACCGCAGTTGCCAGAAGTCCGCGCCCTGCTGCGCTGCCAGATCCATCGCCTCGTGAAAGCAGGCGTCAGCGGCTTCCGATTGGGGTGACTCTCTCAGCATCAGCTCACCCTTGATGCGGAGCAGCTCCGGCAAATACCAGCGTTCCTGCCTGTCGTTGCAACGCGCCAATGCGTTCTCGATCGTGTCGAAGCCGTTGTGGATCTGGTTGGCCTGTCCGAAACAGGCCGCGAGCTCGCCGAGCAGGGGAAGAAAGCGCGGCAGGAAGCGCGCATCGCCGGCGTGATTGAGCTCGTCGCGCAGCAACGGCAAGCCTGTCTCGACGTTGGTGCGTTTGGCGATGACCAGGGCGTTGAAGGCGCGTGCCCACAGACCCCAGAGCCGGATGGCATGGCGATCGGTATGCTCGAGCAACTCGGTCCCGTAGCGCTCGGCAGCATCGTAGTCCCCGGCCAGAAAGGTGATCGGGCAGGCGGCCTGTCCGAGCACGCTGCAAAAAGTCAGCGCGTGGCCATTGGCTCGGCCTTCATGGATGTTTTGCTCGGCGAGTGCCAAAGCCTGATCCGCATGACCCTGGAGCCACAGGATGCGGGCACGGAAGTACTGCGTCGATAGCCTGACATCGAGCGGAAAGATCTTCGGTTTCTCGGCCAGCACGTGCAAGGAGGCGTTCACCCGGTCGATGCGAATCCGGGCTCCGTTCTGGTCGCCGAGATAGTGCAGCGCCACGGCGGTCAACCGGTCGGCCAGCATGAGATCGGTCTTGTCGGGTGAACTCGAAGCGGCCTCGGCGAAACGATCGGCCAGCACGCACGCTTTGCCGAATGCGCCGTTGTTGAACTGGTCGATGCACAGGCCCCAGAGCGCCCGCAGCCGGAAATCCTTGTCGTCGAGCCTGTCGGCCAGCTCTAACGTGGCCTCGAGGATCGGGCGTGCTTCGCGCGCGCGTCCTTCGCCATACATCAGCGACCAGCCGAGCGCCGCCAGCAGCTGCATGCGTACTCGCTCGTCGCCGTGGTCTCCGAGCGCGGCAAGCGCCGTTCCGGCCCGCTCGCGACACTCCGTGAACAGCGAAAGACGGATCCAGAGCGTGACCGCCACCGCCGTCAGCGCGATGCCAAGCTGTGCGTCGCCATCCGGCGAAAAGGCCCAATCCAGCGCGGCGCGCAGATTGTCCAGCTCCGCGCCATAGACGCCAAGCCAGTCCGACAGCGGCGCGGAGGTCTCGGCCTCGGCGCGCTCGAACAGGTCGCGAAAATGTTCGGCGTGCCGCTGCGCGATCCGCTTGGCTTCGCCGGCCTCGTTCAGCTTGCCGAGCGCGTAGGTGCGCGTGGTATCCAGCAGGCGATAACGCAGTGTTCGCGCACCGGACGGTGCGATCAGCGATTTCGTGACGAGATTGTCGATCGCCTCCATGGTCGCCGACGTACTGAGCCCGTCGCCCGATGCGACGGCGGCAGCCGCCTCCGGCGTGAACGGGCCGACGAACACCGACAATCTCCGCAAGATCGCGCTCTCGGATGCGGGAAGAAGGTCGTAGCTCCAGTCGAGCGCGGCGCTGAGCGTCTGGTGTCGCGGAATGGCGGTGCGCCGGCCGCGCCATTGCAGCGAAAAGCGGCTGTCGAGCAGGGACGCCGTGCCGGCGATGCCATAGGCATTGACGCGTCCCGCCGCGAGCTCGATCGCAAGCGCGATGCCGTCAAGGCGGCGACAGATGTCCGCCACCAGCGGCGCTTCCTCCGCGCTGAGCTGAAATGGCCCGGAGCTCTGCGCGATACGTTCGACGAAGAGCTGGGCTGCGGGATAGGCGAGGATGTCGGCCACGGCGAGGTCATCGCGCCGGGGCGGGCAATCCAGTGGAAACAGCCGAAAGATCCGTTCGCCTTCGCTGCGAAAGGATTCGCGGCTGGTGGCGAGCACATGCAGTCGCGGTGCCTCACGAACCAGGCGTTCGACCAGCGGCGCGAGGGTCTCCAGCACGTGTTCGCAACTGTCGAAGATCAGCAGCGTCGGTTTCGTCTGGAGATGGGTCAATAGCGCCGGGACCGGATCCTCCGCATTGATGGACAGCCCGAGCGTCGGTGCGATGGTGATCGCGGCGAGTTCGGGCTTTCGCACCGGTCCGAAGTCGACGAAGAAGACGTTGCCATCGAAATGGGCCAGGCTGCGATGGCCCACGGTTACGGCCACCGCGGTCTTGCCGATACCGCCGGGGCCGACCACGGTGACGAAACGATGCAGCGCCAGCCCCGTCGAAATCTTTTCGATGACGTCGTCGCGCCCGATCACCCGGGCGAGCGGCGTGGGAAGCGAACGGGGGAGGGGGACATCAGCCGGGGGAACAGGAAGTGCAGGAGCAATTTGGGCGAGTGATGCGACGAAGCAATAGCCACGCCCCGGGACGTTTACGACATAGCGGGCCGATTTGCCGGTGTCGCCGAGGGCCTTGCGCAGCGCTGCGATGTGGAAGCGGAGGCTGCCGTCGTCGACGTTCACGTCGGCCCACACGCGCTTGACCAGCTCGCGCTTGTCCACGACTTCGCCGGGTCGTTCGGCCAGGAAGATCAGGATGTCGAGCGCGCGGCCTCCGACGTGAAGATGCGCGCCGTCCCTCTCCAGGAGGCGCGACTTCGGAAACAGTCGAAATGGCCCAAAAGAAATGGCCGAGTCATGGTTGTTATCGTCTGGCACGCACCATAGCCCCCTCGGCAGGGAGTCAAAAATGTTTGACATTGTCTACCAGAACGAAGCCTACAGCAAACTGGACGAAAGCAGAGGGTGGTGGCCAATGATCCGATCGCGGCTGCTTTGATCGACACGTCGCAGCGAAAATATCGCTTTCCGATGAATGACTTAAGCCCGCGCCTGAAAATGGCGCCGTCCGGGGAGTTGTCGATCTTGCGCAAGGGGCGCATGCCGCAAAACGAGGCAGGCCTCCGTTTTGCTGGCCAGGCCCGTCGCCTCGCCAACCGCGCGCCATTGACGATGGCCGCATCGTGCTGCGAATGGAGTTTCGGGAGCCGGTCCCGCCACTGATCACAAGCTGCCCATCTTCGGAATTGGACATGCCCTCCCTTTCGCGGCGACGATTCGTCAATGCAGCCGCATTTGCGGCGACCTTCGCCGGATTTCCACGCAGCGGAAGCGCTGCGGGCTATCCATCGCGTTCCATTCGGCTCGTGATCCCCTATGGGGCCGGCGGCTCAGGCGATGAGATCGGACGTCCCTGGGTGGAGAGGATGTCATCGCAGCTTGGTCCGACGTTCGTCGAGAACATCGGCGGTGCAGGCGGCGCGATCGGGACGACCGCCGTCGCGCGCGAGGCGCCTGATGGCTATTCGCTGCTTCTGGGAAATGGCAGCACGCAGGTCATCATTCCGCTGACGACGGCCAATCCCTCCTATTCTGTCGGCGACTTCCGGGCGATCTATCGCCTGATCAGCAGTGCGCTGGTCTTTGCCACCCATCCGTCCGTGCCGGCCGCAAATCTGAAAGAGCTGATCGCTTGCGCCAAGACCAAACCCGGTACGATGTCTTACGGGACGCCCGGTATCGGCACCGGAAATCACCTGGTCGGCGAGATGTTCAAGCAGCAGGCGGGCGGGCTGGATATCGTCCACGTTCCCTATCGGGGCATCGCGCAGGCCACCAACGACCTCGTCGCCGGCCAGATATCTCTCATTATTGGCGTCATGTCGGTTCAATTGCTGCAATTGAGCGAGGCCGGCAAGATAAAGCTGCTCGCGGTCACACCCGAGAAGCGATTGAGCGGCGCGCCTGATATTCCTACCGCCATGGAATCGGGCATGCCTGATCTCAGTTATGAGGGATGGTTCGGCCTGTTCGCGCATAAGATGACGGACGATGCGATCATCGACCGCATCGCGCAGGCGACACGCACGGCGATGGCCGAACCCGCGCTCCAGGCGGCATATCGCGCGCAAGGCATGGAGCCGGACAGCGATTCCAGTCCGGACAAGTTTCAGCGAATTGTCGACGCCACCGCGGCAAGCCTTGCTCCAGTGATCAAGTCAATCGGGCTTAAGGCGCTGTAAGTCGACGCTGTGCCGTCGGGCAAAACACCCCGCCAGGCGTCAACCCCTTCCCACAAAAATATTCCACTTTACCGAAATTCGGAAATGGCGTATGTGTTGCGACATCCCGGCTCATCCTTGAGGGGCGATCTCGTGTCGTCTTGTTCGCGAGCCGGGCTTGCGGTGGACGCGGGCAGCGTTGGATACGAGAGGTGCGGGCAGGGCGGGTAGTCCCTGTGAGCCCGAAACCGCGTGTCGACGAGCGGCGCTGTCAGGTTCGTCTCGTCTGCATTCTCTGGGCAATGTCGACAATGCCTGGAGATAATGCGGCGAACCAGCGAACCGTGCGTACGGCAAAACCGTGTGGTCCTGGCCGTCGTCGCTACGGTCAAGCTTTCGCGGAGGTGTGGAGCGCCCAACCGGGTCAACCACATCGTCAATTCGCGGAAGGGAGGGAGGCCAGAAGGAATTCGGCTCCCGGGAGAGCACGGCATAAGCCGTCAACCCACTGCGCAGGGAAGGCCGAGTGATTGGCACCACCTGTATGCTGCTGTGCGGTCTTTTTGCGCTACATTTTCGCGCAGCGGACCGCGGGTGCGAGGTCAGCACCCGGCCTTCCCTGCGCCCTCTTGGACAACAGGGCGGAAAGATCAAGCAAAGCTCGGGCGAAATGAGCCGCGAGAGCGCGAAGGCGTGTCTGCAAGGCCGTAGGATGGGTAGAGCGAAGCGAAACCCATCAACGCTTCTTCCACGACGAGCATGATGGGTTTCGCAAGTGCTCTACCCATCCTACTAAAGCTGCGAATTGGCAGATGACGATGCTGCCTCATACTCCGTCATTGCGAGCGCAGCTCAGAACCGCTTGGCCATCTCGGCGAGGCGGCGGTGGGCGGTGTCGCGGGCGGCGCGGATCGGCTCAGTTGGGCCTGCCGTTGGGCCGATCGGCACGAAGCGTACGTCTTTGACGCCGATAAAGCGGAGCGCTTCGCGCAAGTACGGCGTCGCCATGTCGATGCGGCCGCGATTCATGCCGGTGGCAAAGTCGCTGCCGGAGGCGAGGATGACGATGGTCGGCCGGTCTTTCAGCAACGGAAGATAGCCCTGCGCCGGATCGAAGCGGAACGTCAGGCCGGGCTGGATGACGATGTCGAACCACTGCTTCAGCTTGTAGGGGATGCCGAAATTCCACATCGGCGTCGAGATCAGCACCCGCTCCGCGAGCGAGAAGCGCAGCGCCATCCGCTCGGCTTCGGCAAAGCTGTCTCGTTGTGCGTCGTTGAAGGCCTGCGCGTTCATTCGCGCATATTTGGCCTCGACGATGGGACCGGCAAATTCCGGCATGCGCTCGTGCCAGAGATCGACCACGTCGATGTCCCAATCCGGGCGGGCCTGGCGAAAGCCGTCAAGGAAGAGTCGCGCGCCCGCGCTCGACTCGGAATCGGCACGCGGGGAGCAGGAGAGGTGCAAAAGCTTTGCCACCACTCATCCCAGCGCTCTGATGATGGCATCCGCCCGCGTGACCACTGCGACGTTCTGCATGGCAAAATTGATCGAGGCCGAGTGCCAGTCCGCATTCATGGTCGAGCAGCAGTCCTCCGGCACGATCATGAAATAGCCCTTGTCGGCGCCAGTGCGCGCGGTGTGCTCGACCGACATGTTGGTCCAGGCGCCGGTGTTGATGATCATGTCGCGGCCGGTGGCCTTGAGGATCGTCTCCAGCCGCGTGCCCTCCCAGGCGCTCATCCGCATCTTCTCGACCACGAAGTCGCCAGGGCGCGGCTCGAGGCCGGACACCGGCGCAGCCCCCCAGCTGCCGCGCACCATCGCCTTGCTGTCGACGAGACCCTCGAACAGCGGCGCGTTCAGCGTCACGCCGGGCGCGCCGGGCTCGACCACGAACCAGACATGGATGATGGTGACGCCGCGCGCGCGGGCCGTTTCCGCGAGGCGCCGGACGTTCTCGACGACATGCTGCTGTTTCGCGTGACCGGGCGCGCCGGAGTCAGCAAACGCGCCACCGTCCATGATGACGTCGTTCTGGAGGTCCTGGATGATCATGGCACAGCGGTTTGGATCGAGGTGCAACTCGCCGTCAGCTAGGATAGGAGCCGCAGCGGCAGGGCCGGCGTTCGTGGCACCGCCACCACTGCGCCTGCCACTCATATAGGGCTCATGACGCGGCCCGGCCTTGGTCGGGATGGCGTAGACCGAATGCGTCGAGGTCAGGTACAGCGTGCGGAAATCCTGTCCGCCCCAGGCGAGGTTGGCGACGAGCTCGGGCACGCGAACCTTTCCAAGCAACTCGCCGCGCGGCGAATAGACCCAGACGCCGCCGGGCGCGGTGACCCAGACATTGCCGTGCTGGTCGCACTTCATGCCGTCGGGCAGGCCGGGCTCCAGCTCGGAGCGGATGCCGCTCGCGAACACGCGCGCGTTCGACAGTGTGCCGTCGGCATTGACGTCGAACACGCGGATCAGCGCCTGCACGGTGTCGTTGACATAAAGCAGCTTCTCGTCGGGCGAGAAGCACAGTCCGTTCGGCTGATCGAACAGGGTTCTGTCGACCACCAGCTTGGGCTCGCTGCCGGGCACGACGCGATAGACGCCCTGAAAGCCGAGCTGGCGCGGCCGCTCCACGCCATAAACCGGCATGCGGCCATACCAGGGATCGGAGAAATAGATCGCGCCGCAAGAGTGCACGCAGACGTCGTTCGGGCTGTTGAGCTCCTGTCCGCCGAAATGCGAGGCCAGCACTTCGCGCCGTCCGTCCGGCCGTTCGCGGATCAGCGACGAGGTCGCGTGTTCGCAGACGATCAGATTGAGCTCGGCGTCGTAGGTCATGCCGTTGCATTTGTTCGAGGGACGCTTGACCTCGGCGACGCCGCGCCGCGCATCCCAGCGCCGGCGCACGTCGCCCGGCATGTCCGAGAACAGCAGGTACTGATCGACCGGGTGCCAGATCGGCCCTTCCGTGAAGTCAAAGCCAGTGCCGACCTGCGCAACGGGTGCGTAAGGATCGATCAGGGTTTCAAATTCGGAGCGCAATGTGACGTGTGTCATCGGTCGGTCCTCAAAAGCATGATCCGGAAAAGTGTGAAGCGGTTTTCCGAGAAGATCATGCGCAGACAAAAAGGCTCAGGCCGGGAACCAGTTGCGTGCGGGCAGGGATTGCACGATGGGGCCCGGAACTTGGTCGTGGAGCCGGCCCACGACGTTACCGCCTTCGATCTTGGCGGGGCGGTCGTGCACCGGCAGCAGATAGCGCGAGTTGCTGAGGAGTTTCTTGATCGCGGCCTTCTCGGCGCGCTTGCTGGTGCCATGGTTGCCGGTGGTGCGTGGCTCCCAGTCGTGGATCTCGTTGAAGGGGGTCACGATCTGGTCGTTGAAATCGTAGATCACATCGCCGCAGATGGTGGCGATGCCGTCGGCGGTCTCGACGATGATGTTCATCGAGCCCTCGGTGTGCGCGCCGGCAGCGTCGCAATAGACTCCGGGCATCAGCTCGATCGGGCCGGTGATCTCGAGATCAAGAAAACGCAGCGCGCTCCTGGTGTGCAGCCGATCGATCAGGTGCTTGATGTCAGGCGCCGGGTACTGCGGATGCATCAGGCCAGAGACGGAATATTCCAGCTCCTTGCGGTTGAGGACGACGGTCGTGTTCATTGGGAACAGGTCGTCCTTGCCGGCATGGTCGATGTGCAGATGGGTATGGCAGACGAAGCGCACGTCGCCCATGCGCACGCCGTGACGGGCCAGCTGGTTCTCGATCATGTGTTCGTGGTACTGCAAGCCGCGCATGCCCAGCGTCTCCATGATCTGGTTGGAGCGATAGCCGGTATCGACCACGACCGGATATTTGCCGCCGAGGATCAAAAAGCCCAGCGTGAGGACGCGGCGGGTGCGGCCGCAATCGCGGCCGAGCACGAGAAAACTCGATTCCAGCTCGATATCGCCGTAGTCCAGGATCTTGATCTCCAGCGCCATTCGTTTCCCTCCCTGTTCCGTTTTTATTTATCAAAGCCGATAGACGCGCGTTGCGGTGCCCCTGAAGATCGCATCCCGTTGCTCGGCGCTCAGCGGGGCTGTCGCGGCACGAAATGCGTCGACGAGTTCGCGATAGCTGGTCCACAATTTCTCGATCGGAAAATTGGAGCCGAACAGGCAGCGCTCGGCACCGAAGATTGCGACGGTATCCGTAACCACGGCTGCGATATGCGCGGAGTCGTTGCGATGGATGAACGTGCCGAGGCCCGAGAGCTTCGAGACCACGTTCGGACAGACCGCGAGCCGGGCCATGCCAGCGCGCCAGGCCGCGCGGCCCGCGGGCGAGAGGTCTTCGAGCATGCCAGCATGCTGAAGGACGAATGTCACCTTGGGGCAGGACTCGGCGAGCAGCGCCGCATCCGGCATCTGTGGTGTGAAGACCTGGAGATCAAAACTCCAGCCGTAATCGGCGAGCCGCGCGACGTTGCGGCGGACCGTCGGATCGATGCAGAGATCGGGCTTTGCTGCGAAACGATAGAGCGGATTCTCGTGCCAGTGCAGCTGCATGCGCACGCCACGCACCAGCGGATAGCGCTTCAGGCGGTCGAGCTGCGGGCGCACGTCGTCCACCGCGAAATTGGCATAGGCGACGATGGCGTGCGGCCAGCCGTGCTCGTCGGCGGTCTCCTGCACCCATGCGGCTTCGTCCTCGAAGCGGTCGTTGGCCCAGTTGGTCTGGACATAGACCGAGCGGGTGACGCCGCCGCCCTTGAGGTCGTTGAGATATTCCTGGATCGGGTAATCACGGCGAATGGCCTCGTAGGGTCCGAAGATGCGGGGCTGCATCGGGCCGACCAGCCAGGGCAGGTCGGCCTGCCGCCAGATATGATGATGGCTGTCGACAATCTCGGTCACGCAACTCTCCTTCGTCCCAATGCCAGTACATGCGCGACGATCGACGCGCTCGATCCGCCGTCGGCGAGATCGTCGACGAAGCGCTCGATGGCGAGGAGCGCTTCGGTCTGCGGGCGAAACCCTGGACCCGCCGCGAGTGGCGTCAGCCAGCTCACGCGCCAGGCCCGCCGCGACAGCTTTGCGACCGCATCGCGCAGCGCGTCGGGGTCACCGCGCTCCAATCCGTCCGAGACGACGACCACGGCTGCTCCACGCGCATATCCACCGAAGCGGGGCACCGCGAGGAAGGCCTGCAGCGCGTCCCCGATGCGGGTGCCGCCGTCCCAGTCGCTGACGAGATGGGCTGCCGCGCTCAAGGCCTGTTCGCGGCGTTTCAGTCGCAACGCACGCGTGACGCGGGTCAGGCGCGTGCCGAAGGTGAAGACCTCGACGTTGGGCGCAGCCTGCACCAGCGCATGGGCGAGCTTCATGTTGTCTTCAGTGCGGCTCTTCATCGAGCCGGAGACGTCGATCAGCAGCAGGAATTTTCGCGGGCGCTGGCGCCGCTTCATATGGCCGAGCCGCAGAATCTCGCCGTCGCTCCGGACGGAATCGCGCAAAGTGCGACGGAGATCGGCAAACGGCCCGCGGCGCGCCCGCATGCGGCGATGGCCGCGCCGCCGCGGCAGGCGCCGGGGAGCCTCACGCGACAGGCGACGAAGCGCATCTGTCGTGGAAAGCTGCGCAAAGCGACGCTCAACCAGCGCCTCGGTGCGGCTGGCGGTCAGGCCGGAGTCATTGGCCTCGTCGGAGAGAAGCGGCTCCTCGTCGCCGCGGCTCTCTTCCTGGAGGCGGACGGTCTCGTCGTCCTCGCCGTCATCGACACGCTCCAGCGCCTCGCTGCCGCGGAAGTGGAGATCGAACAGCCGGTCGAAGGTCGCGCGGCGTTCGGGCGGCGGAGCGAGGGTGGCCAGTGCGGCCTGCCTGATGTCCCGGAGGTCGCGTGGCCCGAGCAGCGCGATCGCGGTGAGGAACGCGGTGGTCTGCTCCGGGGCGACGGCAAAGCTGTTGGCACGCAAGAGCGCAACGAAGGAGACGAAGATGCGCGCGGCGCGCGGAAGCTGGTGTTCGGTGCTCATGCGGTCGCCTCCGCGAGCATGGCGTCCAGTCGGGGCGAGATGAAGTGCAGATCCTCCTCGTCCTTGAGTGCCACGCCGATCGAGCGCTTGAACGCGTCGGGCCAGCGCGCGCCGCCCTTGTGCAAGAGCGTTGCGGCCTCGGCCCAGTCGACGGCCTCGGCGATGCCGGGCGCCTTGCTGAGCGGCTCGCGCCGGAGCCTGCCGACGGCCGCGACGACAGCGCGCGCGGTCGCTTCCGCAACACTGGAGGCCCGCAGCATGATGATGCGTGCCTCACGCTCTTCGGTGGGATAGTCGATCCAGTGGTAGACGCAGCGACGGCGCAAGGCCTCGTGCAAATCGCGCGTGCGGTTCGACGTCAGCACGACGACGGGGCGCTCGGCGGCACGCACCGTGCCGCGCTCGGGGATCGAGATCTGGAAGTCGGACAGGAATTCGAGCAGGAAAGCCTCGAATTCCTGGTCAGCGCGGTCGATTTCGTCGATCAAGAGCACGGTCGAGTCCGGCGCACGCAGGGTCGCCAGCATGGGACGCTCGATCAAAAAGGTCTCACCGTAGATGTCGATGCTCTCGTCGCCGGCCTGGCGGATCGCAAGCATCTGGCGCGGGTAGTTCCACTCGTAGAGCGCCGCGGAGGCGTCGATACCCTCGTAGCATTGCAGGCGGATCAACCGACGACCGAGCACGGCGGCGATGGCCTTTGCGGCCTCCGTCTTGCCGACGCCCGGAGCGCCCTCGAGCAGCAGCGGTTTGCCGAGCGCAAGGCCGAGATAGGCGGCGGTCGCGAGCCCCTCGTCGGCGAGGTAATAGGCCGCGCGCAGCGCCTTCTCCAGCGCGTCCGGGCTATCGATGCCGACGATGTTGCTGCGGACCGCCATGAACCAAAACCTCTAGCGCCGCGCCTGCGGCCGCGCGCCGCCCTGGGCCTTGATCGCGCGAAGCACCTTCTCCGGAGTGATCGGCAGGTCATCGATGCGCACGCCGACTGCGTTGAAGATCGCATTGGCGACCGCCGGCAGCACCGGGTTCGCACACATCTCACCCGGACCCTTGGCGCCGAATGGGCCGTCGGGCGCAGGGCGCTCCAGCACAGCGATATCATGCGGGCAGATATCGCCGGGGCCGGGCATCAGATATTCGACGAAGTCGCGCGGGCCGTGCACGGGTTCGGGATAGTAAGGCTCTGGCGTCTCGTAGAGCGCGTGGCTGACGCCCATCCAGGCGCCGCCGACGAGCTGTTGCTCGACCAGACGCGGATTGAGTGCGCGGCCGAGCTCATAGGCCGAGTCCATCCGCACCATTGCGACTTCGCCAGTCTCGTCGTCGACATCGACCTCGGCGACGAGGCAGGCATGGGCGTAGCAGGTCGCGGGCGACATCTCGCCGGTTTCGGGATTGACTTCGGAGAGCGGCACCAGAAAGATGCCGCGGCCGGAGATGGTCTTGCCCTGCTTGAACTGCGCGGCGATCGCGACGTCCTTGGTCGAGATCGAGCGGTGCGGTGCGCCCTTGACGTGGATATTGCCGCGTCCGTCGGTATCGAGATCGGCGGCGTTGACCTCGAGTTCCTCGGCGGCGGCTTCCATCATGACGCCGCGCGCCTCGCGGGCCGCTGCCATCACTGCGTTGCCGACGCGATGCGTTCCGCGCGAGGCGAACGAGCCCATGCAATGCGGGCCGGTGTCGGAATCCGCGGTGTCGACATAGACGTCCTCGACCGGCACGCCCAACGTTTCCGCGCAGATCTGCCGCGTCACCGACTTCATGCCCTGGCCGAGGTCGATGGACGACAGCGCCACCGTGAACTTGCCGCTCGGGTTGGAATGCACCAGCGCCTGGCTGGGGTCGCCGCCGAGATTCATGCCGATGGGATAGTTGATCGACGCGATGCCGCGCCCGCGATGCCGGGTCATCTAGCGCCTCCTGCCGAAGACCGAAGAGAAACGGGTCGCGCCATGCGCCGGTGCCGCGGGCCGCGGCGAGGGTGGCGGCGGAGTGGGCGGTGGCGGCTCGCGCGGCGGTTCGCGGGTGACGGTGGGCGGGAGCCGGTCGTAGCTGGTGCGCTGCTGCGCCGGAGCGGTGGGCCGTGCGCGCGAAGAATCTGCCGGGGTCGGCGGGATCACGGCGCGGCTACCGCCGCCGTCCTTGCGCGAGGACGCCCGCTTGAATTCCTCGCGCAGCGGCCACTTGGCTTTCTCAGCCGCAACCTGGACGCACTCGATCAGCGCTGTGTTCTTGGCCTCGCGCCGGTGCGCCTTCATGTCGCCGTCGCGATAGGCGTTCAGGATTCGGAATTCCATCGGGTCCATGTTGACGAGGTGCGCCAGCTTGTCCATCTGGCACTCGATCGCAAAGTCCATCGCGGTCACGCCGAAACCGCGCATGGCGGTCGCCGGCGTGCGGTTGGTGAAGACGCAATAGACGTCGCCATAGACGTTCGGGATGGTGTAGGGGCCCGGCAAATGCGCGGCGCATTTCACGGCGGCATAGCTCGACAGCCGCGTATAGGCGCCGCTGTCAAAATAGCATCGGATCTTGCGCGCGACGACGCGGCCGTCGCGCATCACGCCGTCCTTGATGTAGATGCGCTCGGCGCCGCGCGGCGGGCCGTATTGCATCTCCTCCTCGCGCCCGAACACGTAGCGCACGGGCCGCCCGGTCAGCATCGCGCCGAGGATGGCAAGCGGCTCGGTCAGCGTGTCCACCTTGCCGCCAAAGCCGCCGCCGACCGTGCCGCCGATGAAGTGGAAGGTGTTGGAGGGTACGTCCAGGATCTTGGCGCAGGTATCGACCGAGAAGAACAGCGCCTGCGTCGAGGTGTAGACCACATAGCGGCCGTTGGTATCGGGTGCTGCGATCGCGCCGTTGGTCTCGGTCGGGGCGTGCTCGATCGGCGACATCTGGTAGCGCTGCTCCAGCACGTGATCGGCGGTCGCCAGCGCCGCGTCGGCGTCGCCGAAGCGCAGTTTTTGGTGATCGTAGGTCTCGTGATAGGTGAACGTGTTCTTGGGATAGGTCTCGTTGACGATGGGCGCACCGGGCTTCAGCGCGTCCTCGACGTCGAACACCGCCGCCAGCGGCTGGTAGTCGACCTTGACCTTGGCGACGGCCTCGAAGGCCTCGCGCTCGCTGTCGGCGACGATCGCGACGATCGGCTCGCCCTTGTAGCGGACCTTGTCGACCGCGAGCGACGGCTCGTCGTCCTTGCCGAAATTGATCAGGCTCAGAAGCGTGTTGAGATTAACCGGCACATCAGTGCCGCGGATGATCCGGCGTACGCCGGCCGAGCGCTCGGCCTCTGCGGTGTCGATGCGGCGAATTCGTGCATGCGCCTGCGTCGAACGGACGACCTTCAGGTGCAGCATGCCCTGCAGCTTGTGGTCGTTGAAATAGCTGGACGTGCCCGTGACATGGCCGAGCATGTCCTGGCGCTGGGTGCCCTTGCCGATCTCCTTCAGATTGTCGTCGCGCTCGTCGGCGAAGATGTCCTTGCGCAGTTCCAGCATGGTCGCGTTCCCTTAGGCGCTGACCCGGCCGCCGGCGGCGGCGAGGATGGCATTGATGATCGGCTCGTAGCCGGTGCAGCGGCAGATGTTGCCGGAGATGGCTTCAATGACTTCGTCGCGGCTGGGCGAGGGGTTGCGATCGAGCAGGGCTTTCGCCGCCATCAGCATGCCCGGCGTGCAATAGCCGCACTGGGCGGCGAATTGGTCGGCGAAGGCGCGCTGCAGCGGATGCAGGTTCGGGCCTTGTTTCATGCCGTCGAGTGTCTCGATCGAACGGCCAGCCACGGTTTCCGCCAGCGTCAGGCAGGAGAGATGAAGCTCGCCGTCAATCAGCACGCTGCAGGTGCCGCAGCCGCCCTGGCCGCAGCCGAATTTGGGCGTCATGTCGCCGATCAACTCGCGCAACGCGACCAGGAGATTGGTGCCGCCATCGACGAAGATCGCGACGTCGCGGCCATTGTGACGAAATTGCAGGGGTACCTTGGACATGAGGCTCTATTCCTGACCGGACAGCAGACGGCGCAGATGCACGCCGACGATCTCGCGTCGATACCAGGCGCTGCCGAGCGCGTTGTCGGATGGCGATGTTCCCTCGGTGGCGGCGGATGCAGCGGCAGCGATGGTCGCGGCATCCAGCGAGCGGCCCTCCAGCGCCCGCTCTGCAGCGCGGGCGCGGATCTGGGTCGGCGCCATAGAGCCCAGTGCGATCCGGGCGCCAGCGATCCGGCCGCCGCTGATCGGCAGATGCGCGGCCAGCGTGATGACCGAGCCGCCCTTCGGTTTGATGCGCGCGATCTTGCGATAGCGGAATGCCTCGCTGCTTGCCGGCCGGGCGCAGGAGACCGACAGGACCAATGTCCCGGCCTGTCGCTCGCGCGCCTGCAAGAACTCCTCGATCGGGATGTCGCGCGAGCCGAAGCCGCCTTGCACGGCCACGGTGGCGTCGAGCGCCAGCAGCGCGACGGTGAAATCGCCATAAGGGTTTGGGGCGAAGAGATTGCCGCCGACAGTCCCCATGTTGCGAACGGCGGGGCCACCGATCGAACGGGCGGGGGCGTGGAGGAAGCCGAGATCTCGCTCGGCAAGGACGCGCGCGAAAGTGACGCTCGCACCCAGTGTGATGCGCGGGCCGGAGGCATCGATCCGGGCCAGCGCCTGGTCCCGGGCGCGGACGACGGTCGAGATCGACACATCGCCCTCGTTCAGCGCCCGCATCACCAGCGTTCCGCCGCCGAGATAGCGCGCGGAGCGGTCCGAGGACAGCGCGCCGGCCGCCTCGCTGGCACTGGCGAAAGTCTTCACTGTCACGGCCATCTAGGCGGCCTCCTTGAGATGTCGGCGGATTGCTTCGAACCCGGCCTGATAAATGTCCTCGGCGACCATGTGGGTAATGCGGTCCCTGTCTTCGGGTTTCGTGGTGAAGCGCGACTCCCAGTGCCAGAAGGTGCGGTCGCCGTCGGTGACCGGCAGCAGGCGGACATGGGCGACGTAGTTGAACATCGGGATCGGGGTATCGAGCAGGCAATAGCTGAAGCTTTGCTCGAGGTCGGACAGCGCCAGCAATTGTTCGCGCAGCTCGGCGCCGTCCTTCAGCTTGAACCGCCTGACGCAGCCGATCTTGTCGGATGCGTGCGCGCGCTCGATCGACGAGGTCGCGACCGCCGGATGCCAGCGATCGTGCCCGTTGAAATCGCGCAGCATCGCCCACGCCGCTTCGGTCGGTGCGTCCAGGATCGTGCTTTTGACGATATGCGGCACGGATCAACCTCCGAACACGCGCTTGAGGGCATCGAACCCGCCCTGGAACACGCCGCCGCCGATGTTGCCCACGAGCTCGGTCTCGCGCTCCGGCGCGCAGTCGAATTCCGCGGTCCATTCCATAAAGGTCTGGTCGCCGTCGGTGACGGGCGTCAGCCGCAAGGTCGCGACGTAGTTCTCGACGCCCATCGGGGATTCCAGGATCGAATAGGTGCAGAACATGTCGTAGTCGGAGAGGCCCAGCAGCTTCTCGCGGATGCGGTCGCCGTTGCGCAGGCGAAAATCCCTCACGCAGCCGATCTTGTCGGAGGGCTCGCCGCCCTCGATGCGGCTCTCCGCGATCGCGGGATGCCAGTTCGGCAGGCCGTTGAAGTCGCGCACCCGGGCCCAGACGCGGTCGTTGCGCGCATTGACGACGGTGGAGACGTAGACGCGTGGCATGGGTCAGACCTCAGCTCTTCTTCCGCGGACCGCGCTCGGCCGGCGGTTCGCCGCCGCCCTCAGCGGCAGGCGGGGAGGCTGCGGTCTTGTCGCCGCCACCGCCACCCTTGCGCGCGGATTCCTTGATGCCCTGCATGTCGCGGGCCTCGCGGATCAGGCCCGGCATCTTCGAGAGGCTGCCGCCCTCGACACCGATGTCCGCCAGGAGGGAGTCGATCAGCGGCGCCTGCACGCGGTAGCGCAGCGCCGAATCGATCACCTCGTCGGTGGCGCTGCGGCCGCCATTGCCACCGCCGCCGTTGCCGTTGAGGCCATCGACCTGGAGGATGCGAATGCCCTCGATCTTCTCCATCGGCTTGACGCTCTCCCGCACAATGCCCTCGATGCGGTCGAGCAGCTTTCTGCGGAACAGCGAGTAGCGCGCCTGGTCGGTGAGCACGTTCTCGGCCTCATTGAGCATCCGCTGCGCTTCGGCCTCGACGGTGGCACGGACACGCTCCGCGTCCGCGGCAATCCGCGTTTCCTCGGCCTGCTTCTCGGCGAGCATGACTTCGACCGTCCTGCGACGTTTGGCGATCTCGCTCTCGCGCGCGGTGATGACGCGCTCGGTTGCCTCGGTGGCCCGCATCCGCGCTTCCTCGGCCATCGCCTTGGCAGCAGATTCTTCCAGCGACTTCTGGTGGATCGCGATCGCCTTCTCCATCAGAACCGTCTCGACCTCTTTCTCGCGATTGACCTCGAGCTTGCGCAGCTCGCGTTCGCGGCCGACGCGGGCCTCGTCGAGGCCGCGGTCGGAGGCAATGCGGGCGCGCTCGACCTCCTCACGGGAGGCGATCTCTGCCTCCTGCAGCGACTGGACCCGGGCGACCTCGAGCTGCTCGATCGCGCGGCGGCGTTCCAGGCGGGCGGCTTCCAGCGCCTGCTCGCGGGAGACGTCGGTGGTTTCGACCTCTTTCCGGGCGACGATCTCGGCCTGCCGGACCTGGCGATCGGCATCGATCCGCTCGGACTTTTTGGCGGAGAGGGCGATGACGCGGTCTTCGTCCGCGATCTCGATCGCCTTCTTCTGCTCGATATTGAGCACCTCGCGCTTCTTGGAAGAGTTGATCCGCTCAGCCTCTAGCGCGAGATCGACGACGATGCGCTGGCGCTCGATCGCGTCGCGCCGCTTCAGATCGGCCGCTTCCAGCACGCCGGTGCGCTCGATTTCGAGCGATCGGGTGTCGCGCTCGGCCTGGATACGCTCGGCGGCGACCGCCTTCTCCTGGGCGATGCGGGCTGCCTCGATCGCTTCGCGAGAGGCGATGTCGGCCTCCTCGACGGCGCGGTTGCGGGCGATCTCCAGGGAGCGGACGCGTTCCTCCTGGGCGATGCGGCTTGCTTCCGTCGTCTCGCGTGCGGCGATGCCGGCGACCTCGAGGGTCTGGTTGCGTTCGATCTCCAACTGCCGCGTGTTCTGCTCGGCGGCGATGCGATCGGCGGCGAGCGTCCGCTCGCGGGCGATACGGGCCGCCTCGACGGCGCGTTGCGCCTCGATCTCGGCCTCCTGGATGGTGCGGACCTGCTGGATCTCCAGCGCGCGGGTGCGTTCGTCCGAGGAGATACGCTCGACATTGACGATCAGCGTCTGGGCGATGCGCGCCTTCTCGGTGGCTTCGCGGGCCGCGATTTCGGCCTCGTCGACGGCGCGGGTGCGCTCGATCTCGCGGCGTCGCGTCTCCTCCTCGTTGGCGATGCGGGCGTCAGTGACGACGCGGTCCTGCTGGATGCGGGCCTTCTCGATCGATTCGCGGGCGGCGATCTCGGCTTCCTCGACGGTGCGCATCCGCTCGATCTCGCGTTGGCGGACCTCGCGTTCGGATGCAATCCGCGTCGTGTCGATCGAGCGCTGATTGGCGATCCGGGTCTTCTCGATATCTTCGCGGGCCAGCAGTTCCTTCTCTTCGATGGTGCGGGTGCGCTCGATCTCCTTCTGGCGAGTCTCGCGCTCGGAGGCGATACGGGCCTCCGCAATCGCCTGCTCGTTGGCGATCCGGGAGCGTTCGATCGCCTCCCGCGCCGAGATCTGGGCCTGTTCGGCCTCGGTTTCCCGGAGCGCGCGTTCGCGGGCGACTTCGGTGCGCTGAAGTGCGCGCCGCATCTCGATGTCGCGCTCCTGTTCCAGGCGTGCAGTCTCGCTTTCGCGCTCGATGTCCAGCGCCTGACGCTCGGCCTCCAGATTGCGAGTGCGGATCCTGATCATCGAGTCCTGCTCGATGTCGTTGCGCAGCTTGCGCCTCGCCTCGATGTCCTCCATCAGCTTGGTCAAGCCTTCGGCGTCAAAGCGGTTCGAAGGATTGAAGAATTCCAGGTCAGTCTGGTCGAGATCGGTGATGGCGACGGATTCCAGCTCAAGACCGTTTTGGGCGAGGGCCTCGGCCGCATTGGTCTTGACGCGCGTGACATAGTCGCCGCGCCGTTCGTGCATCTCTTCGAGGGTCATTTCGGATGCGACCGAGCGGATCGCGGAAATGAACTTGCCGGCCAGCAGTGCGTGGAGCTGTTCCGGCTCCATGGTGCGACGGCCGAGCGTTGCGGCGGCGATCGAGACGGCTTCGCGGGTGGCCTGGACCCGGACATAGAAGTCGGCCTCGATATCGACGCGCATGCGATCGCGCGTGATTACGGCGTCCTGCCGTGAACGTACGATGCCCATCGGTAGCACGTTCATGTTGACCGACGTGTAATCGTGAATGAAGGGCAGCACGAAGGCGCCGCCGTTGATCACCACGCGTTCGCCGAGGAAACCGGTCCGGACGAACGAGACCTCCTTGGAGGAGCGGTGGTAGAGCCAGTTGACGATGTAGACGCCAACCACAATCACGATGATCGCGACGATCAGCCAGAGGATGAGCTCGCCGACCAGGATCCCTGACATGTTTCCCTCCCTCAATCTTGCAGGCGCTATCGCGTGCCGATCGCCTTGAATTTGCGTACCTGTTCCGTCAGCGCCCGCTCCACCGGAAGCCGCTCCATCGAGGAGGCCCCGTAGAAGCCGTGGCAGTAACGGGTGTTCTTCATGATGAAATCGGCGTCCGCGGGATCCGCGATCGGGCCGCCATGGGCGAGCACGAGGATGTCCGGATTGACGCTCAGCGCGGCCGAGGCCCAGATGTCGATGCGCGCCGGGCAGTCCTTGAGCTTGGGCGCGGTCTGCGCGCCGATCGTTCCGCCGGTGGTGAGCCCGAGATGGCAGACGATGATATCAGCGCCGGCGATCGCCATCGCGGCGGCTTCCTTCTCGCTGAAGACGTAGGGCGTCGTCAGCAAATCCTTCTCGCGCGCCTTGGCGATCATGTCGATCTCCAGCGCGTAGGACATGCCGGTCTCTTCGAGATTGGCGCGGAAGACGCCGTCAATCAGGCCGACGGTTGGGAAGTTCTGCACGCCGGCGAAGCCGAGTGCCTTGAGCTGGTCGAGGAACACATCCATATCGCGGAATGGATCGGTGCCGTTGACGCCGGCGAGCACCGGCGTCTTGCTGACCACGGGCAGCACTTCGCCGGCCATCTCCAGCACGATGGCGTTGGCGTCGCCATAAGGCATCAGCCCGGCAAGCGAGCCGCGGCCGGCCATGCGGTAGCGGCCGGAATTGTAGATCACGATGAGATCGACGCCGCCGGCTTCCTCGCACTTGGCCGACAGGCCGGTGCCGGCGCCGCCTCCGACGATCGGCTCGCCGCGTTTCGCCATCTCGCGAAACCGTTTCAATAAGGTAGCGCGTTCAAACCGGGCCATCGGTCACCTCGCTGCTCTCCGGCGCGCCCCGGCGCGTCCGAACAGGGTTCGGAACGCAGCTGTGATGGTCGAGGCGAACTCGGGATCGTTGATGTTCTGCTTGACGCGGATCAATTGGCGATTGCCCGTCGCACGCACCGTGCGCTCCAGCGTGCGGAACAGGGCGGCGTCGGCATCGCCATCCCAGAACGGCTGGCCGCGGGCATCGAGCGCGGAGACGCCGCCCTCGGGCAGGAAGAAGCGCACCGGGCCATCCATCTGGTTGAGCCGCTCGCCGATCCAGCGGCCCATGCGCTCGTTCTCCTCCACTGTCGTCCGCATCAATGTCACCTGCGGATTGTGGACGTGGAATTTGCGGCCGCGGTAGCGCTCGGGGATGGTTTCGGGCGCGCCGAAATTGACCATGTCGAGCGCGCCGACCGAGCCGATATAGGGCAGGCGGGTGCGGATGATCGCGCCAAAGCGATCCTCCGTCGCCGGAAATACGCCGCCCATCAGGAGGTCGCAGATCTCGGTGGTGGTGAGATCGATCACGCCGGCGATCTGACCGGAATCGACCAGCTTCTCCATCGAGCGGCCGCCGACACCGGTGGCATGGAAGACGAGGCATTCGAAGTCGTCGCGCAGATCGGCCGCGATCTTCTGCACCGCCGGCGTGGTGACGCCGAACATGGTGATGCCGACTGACGGCAGCCCGGCGCTCGCTGCTCGCTCTTTGGCCTCGCGCTGGTCGAGGCGGGCCTTGACCATGCCGGCGATGGCGTTGGCGCCGTTCGACAGCACCGCACGCGAGATCGAATTGAGGCCCTGCACGTCGGTGACTGAATACATCATGGTGATGTCGGCGGGGCCGACATAGGGCGCGACGTCGCCGGAGGCGACCGAGGAGATGATCAGTTTTGGCACGCCGACGGGGAGGCTACGCATTCCCGGCGCGACCAGTGATGCCGCACCCGAGCCGCCAGCGGAAATCACGCCCGCAATATTGCCCTGCCGCTTGATCCAATTGGCGAACGCGTCAGCCATTGCGGTGACTGCAGCACCGCGGTCCGGGCCGAACACGGCCGAGCCGCCGCGGCCGTGGTTCAGCGCGATTTCCTGCGCGGAGACATCGGCGCTTGCGTGCTTGCCGCTAGTGGAGACGTCGACCAGCCGTGTGCGCAAGCCGCTTTCGGCAATGATGTCGCGGATGAAGCGGAGTTCCGTGCCCTTGGTGTCGAGTGTGCCGACGACCAGCACGACCGGAGGGCCGGAGCTTTGCGCCGTCACCGGCTCGCGCTTGCGCCGTGCGGTCTCGTCGAGGCGGGCGACCTGTGTCGAGAGCGTGCGTGCGGCGGCCTCGATGCGTCCGATCGGGACCGGCTGCGACCACCGTGTCGGCGGCGTCGGATTGGAGATGTAGATCCGGATCGGGCCGCTGCTGCGTGCAGGCTGAGGGCCCGGCTTTGCTTCGCCGCCGGTAGCCGGCACATCGATGTCGGGTGTGAGTTCGGCGTGCAGTCCGACGCCTAGCAGGCGCTGCTGCAGCTCACGGTCGGTCGACAGCCGACCAGAGTCGATGATGCGGTTGATGCGGCCGTTGACCATGATCGCGACATTGCGCGAGATCGCGGTGGCGACGCCGATATTTTGCTCGATCACGAGCACGGACATGTCGCCGTCCTCGCCGAGCTGCAGCAGCATTTCCTCGACCTGGGCGACGATGACGGGCGCAAGCCCCTCGGTCGGCTCGTCCATGATCAGCAGCTGCGGATTGGTCAGCAGCGCACGCGAGATTGCGAGCATCTGCTGCTCGCCTCCGGAGAGCTGGCCGCCGCCATGGTCCTTGCGTTCGGCGAGCCGCGGAAAGGTGTCGTAGATGCGTTCGACGGTCCAGGCACCTGACCGCATCCCGCCGGCGAGGCGCAGATGCTCGTCGACGCTGAGCGAGCGCCACAGCCGCCGGCCCTGCGGCACATAGCCGACGCCGAGCCGCGCGATATGCGCAGGTGGCCGCCGCGTGATGTCCTCGCCGCGGATTCGGATCGAGCCGCCGCTCACCGGCACCAGGCCCATGATCGCCTTGCACAGCGTGGTCTTGCCCATGCCGTTGCGGCCGACCACCGAGAATACGCCGGCGTCGAGCGAGAGGTCGACGCCCTGCAGCGCGTGTGAATGGCCGTAATAGACGTCGAGGCCTCGGACCTCGAGCGCGGCGGGAGCGCGGCGGACCTCACTCATGGCCGCCTCCGAGATAAAGCTCCTGCACCTCGGGGTCGGACTGGATCTCCTCTGGCACGCCTTCCTTGAAGATGCGGCCGTTGTGCATCATCGTTACGCTCTCGACGACGCGCAGGGCCACGTCCATGTCGTGCTCGATGATGATGTAGCCGATATGCGCCGGCAGCGAGGTCAGGATCTCGACCAGCTCGGCCCGCTCGGTCGGTGAGAGGCCGGCGGCGGGCTCATCGAACAGCACGAACCGAGGGGCGCCTGCGAGCGCCAGCGCGATTTCGAGCTGGCGCTGCTGGCCGTGCGCGAGCTCGGCGACGCGCTGATCCTTCACTGCGGCGAGGTGCACCGCCTGCACCAGACTGTCTGCAGCATGCATCAGCGCATCGTTCTGGCCGGGACGCAGGAACGAGAAGCGCCCGCGCGAGACGCCACGGCAGGCGAGGTAGACATTGTCCTGGACGGTGAGGCCGGGGAACAGCGCGGAGATCTGATAGGTCCGCCGCAGCCCGCGACGGATGCGCTCATAGGGCGGGAAGTGCGTGACGTCCTCGCCGAAGAAGCGGATCGTGCCTGATGTGGGCGGGAAGTCGCCGGTGATGCAGTTGAACAGCGTGGTCTTGCCGGCGCCGTTGGAGCCGAGCACGGCGCGCCGCTCGCCGGGGCGCACGGTGATGGTGACGTCGGTCAGCGCCGCCAGTGCGCCGAACAGCCGGGTGACGCCGCGCAGCTCGAGTGCGGCACCGGCACCAACCGCGGAGAGGCGCTGGGCGACGCTATCCATGGCCGCGCCCTCCGCCCGGGCGATCTGACAGGGGATGTTGGCTCTGGCGCCAGCGTTGCCACAGGCCGATCACGCCATCTGACGACCAGAACACGATGGCGAGGAAGCCGAGGCCGATCAGCAGCCGGAACCGGTTGCCGTCGAGTCCGATCTTGACCAGGAAGTCGAGCGCAAACGTGCGCAGGAGAACGAAGACCAGTGCGCCAATATAGGGACCGATCGGGCGGGTAATGCCGCCGACGACGGCGATGATGAGAATGTCGATGCAGGCGCCGACGCTGACCGAGCCCGGCGAGATCTGGCGGTAGTTCCAGACCTGGAGCACGCCGGCGAGGCCCGCGATGAAGGACGCCACCGCATAGGCTGCGATGCGGTGCGCATTGACGTTGAAGCCGAGCGCGGCCATGCGGCGCGGATTGTCGCGCACGCCCTGCAGCGCGAGGCCGAATGGCGCGCGCGAGATGTAGTCGACGGCGAAGTAGCAGAGCGCGGCGACCGCGAGCACGATGTAATAGAAGGGGATGTCGGCGCGCCAGTTGACGCCCCAGAAGCGCGGCGTGCCGACGTTGTTGATGCCGGTGTGGCCGTTGAAGATCGCCCAGTTCTGGTTGGTGAAGTAGTAGAAGGCAGCACCGATCGCGAGCGTGATCATGATGGTGTAGATGCCCTCGGTGCGCACCGCGAGGGCGCCGCCGAGCGTGCCGAAGATCGTTGCGAGCGTCAGCGCCATCGGCACCGCCAGCCACCACGGCCAGCCCAGGCTGATATTGGCGTTGTCGCTGGTGCCGAACACCGCGACCATGTAGGCGCAGAAGCCCGCAATGGTGAGCTGCATCAGACTGACCATGCCGCCATAGCCGGCGAGGAACATCAGGCTGAGCGCGATGGTGCCGAGGATCAGCGTTGTCGCAAAAATCTCGATCAGGAAGAAGCCGTTGGCGATCAACGGCATGATCAGGAGGATGGCCGCCACGATCCAGGCCGCGGGATTGTTGACGTCGGGCCAGCCGCGTACGACCGGGCGCTGTGCCGTTGGGGCGGCGGTGCGGACCTGAATGCGGGCGTCGTGGGTGACGGTCATGTCAGCGCCTCGCGAGCAGGCCCTGCGGCCGAAGCGCCAGCACCAGCACCATGATCAGAAAGGTCACGACGATGGCATAGGTCGGGATGTAGACCGAGCCAAGCTGCTCGGCGAGGCCGATGATGAGTGCGCCGAGTGCGGCACCTGGTATCGAGCCCATGCCGCCGACGATCACGACCACGAGGGATGCGAGCAGGAAACGGATGTCCTCACCGGGGGAGAGTGACTGGAAGGTGCCGCCCACGACGCCTGCAATACCGGCAAGCCCGGCGCCGAGCGCGAAGACGAGCACGAAGACGATCTGGATGCGCACGCCGGTTGCGGCAAGGATGTCACGATCGTCGACGCCGGCGCGGATGATCATGCCGATCCGGGTGCGGTTGAGCGCGAGCCACATCGCGATGCCGATGATCACGGAGGCCAGGAAGATCACGAGCCGGACCAGCGGATAGCGCAAATAGACCGGTTCGCCCGAGGATTTCACCGCGGTGAGCAGCGGCAGATCGATCGGACCGATCAGCCAGGTCGGCGTCTGGATTTGATAGAAGTCGCCGCCGCAGGCCCACAGCATGAGATCGGCGAACACGATCGAGAGCCCGATCGTCACCATGGTCTGGCGCAGATCCTGGCCCTCCATGCGGCGGAAGACGAGGACCTGGAGCAGGACGCCGACCAGCGCCGTCAGGATGAAGGCGACGATGAAGGAAAGGATCCAGGATCCGGTCGAGGCGCTGATGGCGTAACCGACGTAGCCGCCGAACAGATAGAGCGAGCCGTGCGCGAGGTTGACGTTACGCATCAGGCCGAAGATCAGCGTGAAGCCGCTGGCGACGAGGAAATAGAGACCGCCGAGCGTGATGCCGTTGAAGAGCGCGTTGAGGAACACCCGCTTGCGGCCGATCGCCTCTTCAAGCCCCGGCGGCCACACGGCGAAGATCAGCCACAGTGCTACTGCGATTGCGATGATGACGATCAACGCCCAGGCGGGATGGCGCTCGACAAAGCGCGTCATGGCTTCACCTCGTGCCCCTTGTGGGCGAGGTCGCACGCAGACCGTTGCCGGCCGCAAGCCCTGCCATGAACGTACGCTCCCTATCGACCGCGATCCTCTTGTCGGGATCGCGTTGCGCACATCCTAGTAGGACGCACGGGAGCGCATTTGATCGTGAGTATCTTTTCGCGCACTCGTCAGCCGCGCAAAACCTTGGCCGCGCGGCGATAATCGGTCGGCGCCATCCCGACATTGGCGGCGAAGAAACGGGTGAAACCGCTCTGCGAGGAGAAGCCGAGATCGAAGCCGATATCGGCGATCGGCGCTTCACTCGCCACCAACGCCTCCAGCGCCTGCTCCATCATCAGCGTGTTGAGATAGAGGTGAGGGGTAACGCCGGTCTGGGTGCGGAACAGCCGGTAGAAATGGGGGCGCGACAGGCCGGATTCGCGCGCGATGGTGTCGAGCTCGATCTCGGCGCCGGGGCTCTCCGACATCATCTTGATGCACTTGCGCACGCGAAAATCGGTGACGGAGCCGTTCGCGCGTGGATCTCGCGTGAGCTCGGCTTGCTGCCAGCTTTCGTCGTAGCAGATATCGATCAGACTTCTCAGCTCGCCATCGAGGCTATTCAGCGAGGGTGCGCCGCACACAAGGGCGGCCGCGTGCCTGATATGCTTGTCCAAGGCGACTGACCGCTTGAGCTGGGTGCGGCCGAAGCGAAGGCGGTCGGCACCGGGCGCGTCGGGCGCGAACCACTCCGCATTGACATAGAGCACGAAGAAAACGGCGCCGCCGTCGAGATCGGACGGCAGGAAATTATGCGGCTCCCATGGATTGACTGCGACCACGGAACCTTCGGTGAGCTCGTAACGTCCATCGTTGACGTCGATGCATGCGGGACGTCCCCCGACATGGAAGATCAAGTGACCTTCGCGATGTGCGTGGATGTTGAAGGGGCGGTTCAACTGATAGACCGTCGCCCGGCCAAAGCGGCCGTGGAAGACGGCGAGCGCCCGGCTCATGCCTTCCCTCCCAGAAGCTCTCGTCTTTTTTTGATAGCGTTCAACAACCGGGGAGAGAATGCAAGGGCGCACGTGTCGCGCTCTTTGCAAATCTCTCCCCGGTCAGTCATGGCGTCGCTGATGCGACTACGTCAGTACTTCTTACATTCCGGTACCGTACGGCTTGGCAAACCGATCTTGGCGAACACTGCGGGGTCGTAGCCCAGCGTCTGGTTCACATTCGGAATCACCTTCACGACCTTCGAGAACAGCGCACCCTTGCCGTCGTCGACGACTTCGGTGACGAAGTTGGTGCCGATCGCCTGGCGGTTGGCGTCGAGCTTGATCTTGCCGTTGGGCGCATCGAGCTCGATCTTCGCCAGCGCGGCCTTGTACTTGGACTGGTTGTCGCTGAGATCGCCGTTGACCTGACGCAGCGCCAGGATCAGTGCCATGGTCGAGCCGTAATAGTTGGTCGCGAGCAGCGACGGGCTCGGGAAGCGCTTGTTCGGCGGGAAGGCGTCCTGATAGTCCTTCACGAACTTCTGCCAACCCGGATCTTCCCAGGTGTCGGCCTGGCCGCTCGCGGCCAGCGTGCCGACCAGCGCGTTCTTGGCGTTGCCCTTGGACGACAAAATGGTCTGATCGATCATGATCGAGCCGCCCATCAGATGCGCCTTGCCGCCGGCCTGCTGGTACTGGTTGAGGAAGTTGACAGCATCCGCGCCGCCGAGGCCGAGATAGATCGCATCGACGTCGTCGGGCAAGGCGGCGATGACCGAGGCAAAGTCCTTGGTGCCGAGCGGCACCCATTGCCTGTTGGTGACTTGTCCGCCGGCGCCGCAGAATTCGAGCACGAGGCCGAACACCTGGGTGTAGATGAAGGAATAGTCCTCGCCGACGGTCGCTATCTTGCGATACTTCTTGTCCTCATAGGCGTATTTGCCGAGGCCGACCTGCCACTGCGCGCCGTCCATATTGTAGCGGAAGAAGTTCGGGGCGGGATCGACGTAGGTCGTTTCCTGGGCGCCGGAAGCCGCGTTGATGAAGGTCAGCTCCGGATGGGTCTTTGCAAAATTCTTGACCGCGATGCCCTCGTCGCCTGATAGCGGCGACAGCAGGATTTGCACCTTGTCCTGCTCGATCAGCTTTCGCACCGCGCGGACCGCGGAATCTGGCGTCGCGTCGGTCGAGGCGATGACGAATTCGAGTTCCTTGTCGCCGACCTTCTTGCCGAGCACGTTGAGTGCCGTCTGGAATCCGCGGATGCCGTCCTCGCCGAGCACGGTGTAGGTGCCTTCGAGCGTCGCGGTGACGCCGACCTTGATCTTCTCCTGCGCGAAGGCGGTGCCCGACAACAACAGGCTGCTCAACGCGATGAGTCCTAGACTGCCTTTCAACATTGCTCTCCTCCCTGGGGCGTTCTTGTCGCTGTTTTTCACCGCATCCTCGCGCGCCCGCCGCGCGGTGCGACGTTTTTGCAAGGCCAACGGTTCTTGAGATGGAGGCTAACCGAAGTCGGATGCGGCGCACGTGTCGGAGCCCTATGCGGCTTAACGGGCAGTCTCATTTTGAATGGTGCGTCGCAAATCGTTCCGCGGTGCAACGTCGCGCGCGTCTTCGACGTTGTGATCAGCGTCATCGCTAATCGTTCGCGTAATCACCGCAGCGCGTGGTCTCGGCGACGCGCTGCGATCAGGACCCACTCCGTGCTCGTTCGCTTGGGCGTGCGCAACCAGCACGTGCATGATCAATCCAGCAGACCGAACTCCTCCGGGGACGGCGGAGCGCTGGCCACCTGGGACCGTCCGAAGCGCAATCGGGGCCAGCAATCATTTCACCTGGCTCCAACACGCGATCTGCCATTGACAGGTCGCCCGAGGTGATAGAATTATAACAGGATAAGTTGCAAAAATAACAAGATGTCACCATCGTACCAGCGTCTCGCAGGGCGACGGGAGGAAAGTTTTGGAATTGTCCGGTTCGGGTACAGCAGAGCCTCGGACGTCGACCTCGCTTGTGATGGTCAGTGGCATCAACAAGCGCTTCGGCGGCGTGCGAGCGCTACGCGACGTCAACCTCGAGGTTCGCGCCGGCGAGGTACACGCGCTGCTGGGCGAGAACGGCGCGGGAAAATCCACGCTGATCAAGATCCTCAGTGGTGTTCATGCCCTCGACAGCGGCACGATCGAGATCGCCGGCAGGCCGGTGGAATTCGACAGCCCGGCGAAGTCGCGCGAGGCGGGGATCGCCGTCGTCTATCAGGACCTCAGCCTCGTCGAATCCTTGAGCGTCGCGGACAATCTGTTGCTCGGCCGTGAGCCGCGCGCGCGTTTCGGCTTCGTGCGGCAACGTGCGCTGATGGCCAGGGCCGAGGCGTTCCTCAACGAGCTCGGGATTCCCCTGGATACGAGAGCGACTGTCGGCTCGCTGCCTTTCGCCTATCGCCAGATGACGGAGATCGCCAAGGCGTTGATGGGCGAGGTCCGGCTTTTGATCCTCGATGAGCCGACTTCCTCGCTGACATCGGATGAGGTCCGGATCCTGTTCGACGCGATCGGGAAGGCAACGCGCCGCGGAGTCGGCGTGATCTATGTGACCCATCGGCTCAATGAGGTCTTCGAGATCTCGCAGCGCGTGACGGTGCTGCGTGACGGCGCCAACGCCGGCACGTTTGTCACCGCCGAAACCGACATGAAGCGGCTGGTGAACGCGATCGTCGGAACCGATCGATCGGTATCCACGGGCCCGCGCGTCGAACCTGCCGCGAAGCGTCAATTGGATCCGTCGCCGGTCTTGTCGCTGTCGGATGTATCCAACGACCGGCTTCGCGCCGTCGAGCTCTCTGTGCTGAAGGGCGAGATCCACGGCCTCGCCGGGTTGATCGGCAGCGGACGCACGGAGATTCTGGAGACAGTATTTGGGCTCCGGCCGCTCGAGAGCGGCGCAATCGAGATCGAGGGCCGGCGATGGCTGCCAAAGGGGCCGGCCGATGCGATCGAGCAGGGCATCGCGCTGGTGCCGGAAGACCGGCACGTGCAGGGTCTGGTCCTGGACCATTCGATCGAACGTAACGTCACCTTGCCGCGGATTCCCCATTTCTCGCGCTGGGGCTGGATGCAGCAACGCGCCGCCGCCAGGCGTGCGGAAACCGCGATTGCCAGGCTTTCGGTGAAAGCGCCAGGCGCGTTCAGCCTGGTCAGGACACTCTCCGGCGGTAACCAGCAAAAGGTCGTGTTCGGAAAATGGAATGATCCGCGGCCCCGCGTGCTGCTCCTGGACGAACCGACGGTCGGCGTCGACGTGGGCGCACGCGAGGAGATCTATGCCGTGATCCGGAATGCCGTCCGCGACGGCAGCGGGGTCCTGGTCGTCTCGTCCGATCTCGTCGAATTGATCGAGCTTTGCGACCGCATCTCCGTGATCGTCAACGGGCGTGTGGCTCGCACGCTGGCGCGCGGCGAGATCGATGATGCCGAAGAGCTGCATCATCTCCTCCAGATGTACCAGGCCTCGGGGCCAGGCCGGTTGCAAGAGCTTCCCGCATGACCGAACTGACTGCTCCCAAATTGGTCGCCTCGTCGACCCGATCCGATCGCCGCCGCAGGATTCTCCAGAATCTGCTGCGGGGCGAGCGGCCGTACATGCTGTACATCGCCTTCGTGATCCTGCTGGTCGTGTTCAGCCTGTCTTCGCCCTGGTTCCTCTCGGTCGACAATTTCCTGAACATCGGGCGCCAGACCACGCTGGTGTCGATCATCGCGGTCGGCATGACCTTCATCATCATCGCCCGTCAGATCGATCTGTCGGTTGCCTCGACATTGGCGCTGTCAGGCATGGCGGCCGCTCTCGCGATGAGCCAGATCAACAACAGCTGGATCGTCGGCGCCGTGGCCGGGCTCGGCACCGGTGCGCTGGTCGGGCTGCTCAATGGCATCCTGACCACACAGCTATCGATCCCGTCGTTCCTGGTGACGCTGGGCTCGCTGAGCATGGCGCGCGGACTGGCGATGATGGTGACCAACACCAAGCCGGTGATCATCACCAACGAGACCTATTTCGCGATCTTCGGGGAAGGCACGTGCCTCGGCATACCCGTTCCGATCGCCTGGACGTTGGCGGCGATGATCATCGGCATCCTGCTGTTGCACTACAACGTGTTCGGCCGGCGCATCTATGCGGTCGGCGGCAATCCGACCGCGGCGCTCTATTCCGGCATCAATACTAAACGGATCACGACTGCGGCCTTTGTCCTGACCGGCACGCTGGCCGGACTGGCGGCGCTGGTGCTGTCGGCGCGTTCACATGCCGCGCGGCCGGATGTCGTGCAAGGCATGGAGCTTGACGTCATCGCCGCGGTGATCCTCGGCGGCTGCAGCCTGTTCGGCGGGCGCGGCTACATCCTGGGAACACTGTTCGGCAGCTTGATCATCGGTACGCTCAACAACGGCCTCGTTCTGCTCGGCGTGAGCTCGCCGATGCAGCTCGTGATCAAGGGCGCGATCATCGTCGCCGCGGTTGCTTTCACGAAACGCTAGTCGAAGTCAGGCGCGGCGCATGAACAACAAGTTCATCGCGCCGTGCGGGTAGGGGCAAGGTCGCTGGCCCTCCGGAATCGGCGACCAAAAAATGGAGGAAACAATGAAACCAATCTTGCGACAAACCTTGCCTTTGCAAACCTTGTCTTTGACGGTGTTGATGGCTGCCGCTGCGGCCGTCTCGATTGCCCCCTCGGCTCGCGCCGAAGTGCCCGCGACCTGCGTCAAGGGCGTCGATCTCGCAACGCTTGGGCCGAAATCGATCGTCGGCCAGGGACCCCACGGCGAGAAGGCGGCTTCCCCCGAGGTGCTCGCGCTGTCGGAGGCCGACGCCGCCAAGATCAAGGAGAAGAACTTCAAGGTCGGCATCTCCATGCAGACGGTCAACCTCGATTGGTCGCAGCTCCAGATCCAGGGCATCACCGATACGCTGAAGAAGTACGGCGTGACGGTGACGGGCGTCGCGTCCGCCGAATATCAGGTGGACAAGCAGATCGCCGATATCGAGAACACCATCCAGCAGCATCCGGATGGCATCATTTCGATCCCGGTCGATTTCACTGCAACCGCACCGACCTACAAGAAGATCGCCAAAGCCGGCATCAAGCTCGTGCTGATGGACAGCATCCCGACAGGGCTGAAGCATCCGGAGGAATATGCGTCGATGGTCTCGGCCGATAGCCAGGGCAATGGCCAGATTGCGGCGCAGATCCTGGCGTCCTGCGTGGCGCAGGGCGGTACCATCGGTCTGGTCAATTTCGGCGTCGACTATTTCAGCACCAACGAGCGCACCAAGGGCGTGCGGGAGTGGATGAAAGCAAACCGGCCCGACATCAAGATGAAGCAGGTCGATTTCACCGATCCGCCGAAGGTCTCGCAGATCGCGGGCGACTTCCTGACCGGCAATCCCGACGTCAAGGGACTGTACGCGGTGTGGGATCAACCGGCGCTCGACACGTTGAGCTCGATGCGGGCCCAGAGCATCGATATTCCCATGACGACGGTCGATCTCGGCCTGCAATCGGCCATCGAAATTGCCAAGGGCGGTCCGCTGAAGGCGACCGGCTCGCAGCGTCCCTACGACCAGGGCGTCGCCGAGGCGATGGCGATGATGAACGCGCTGCTGGGTAAGGAAACGCCTGGCTGGATCGGTGTGCAGTCGCTGCCGGTGACGCAGTCGAATGTGCTGGAATCCTACAAGACCGTGTTCAAGAAAGACCCACCGGCCGAGCTGGCGGATGCCTGCAACAAGGCGAAGCCTGCCTGCAACTGAGCTCATCGTTTCGGCCGACCTGATCCGGGCGAACCAGCCCCCGTCCGGATCAGGCTGCGCTGGTGACGTATTCGACGGGAAGGCTGCGGAAGTGCTTGCGCGTGTCTGCCGACACGGAGCCACCGACGATGATCCGCGAGAACGAGCTGACGTCGGAGAAGAACGCCGGCTTGAGGCTGCCGAGCTTGCTGGCGTCGACCACGAGGATGCTCTCCATCGCGGTCGCGATGACGGCCTGCTTGATGGCGACTTCGTGAAAATTCGAGCAGCTGGCGCCGCGGGTCCAGTGCAGACCGCCGGCCGAGATGAACGCCTTGTTGACCCCGAGCCGCCGCAGATAGGACAGGCCGTCTTCCGACGAGAACGACTGCGACGACGGATGGTAGAGCCCGCCCATCAACATCACCTGCGTCGCCGGACGGTGGGTGACGATCGAGGCCACGTTCAGCGAATAGCAGATCACCGAAAGAGGCATGTCCTCAGGCAAGCAATCCGCGAGTGACTGCATCGTGGTGCCGCAGTCGATGAAGATGGTGTCGCCTTCCTTGATCGAGGCGGCTGCGGATCGGCACGCGAGGCGCTTGTCCTGCGTGTGCTGGTCGATTTCCTGTTCGAATGTGTACTTGATCCCGGTCGGCGCCGCCGCGTTGACGACGTAGCCGCCGAGCAGGGCGAGCGCCGCCTCGGGCCCGGCGAGGTCGCGCCTGACAGTCATCTCCGACACCTTCAGCAGCTCTGCGGCGTCCTTCAGATGCAGTGCGCCGCTCGTCTCGACGGCGCGGCGCAGCCGTTGCAGCCGCTGGACGCGGGTCTCGCTGGGGCGTGCGGTCGGCGTTTCAGTCATTTTCGTCACCGAGCTTGCTTATCCGGTTGACAATGATCTTACAATGATGTGAGTTTAGCAACGTCAATTTGTTACAATAATAACATCTGGCCCGAAGGGCGTTTCACTGTCCGCGATGGCAGGCAGCAGAAGCTCCAGCGGGCAAGGGATGGGAGGATCGCATGTTGCAATCGGCACATTCAGTCTATCTGCCGTTTCAGTCGATTCGCTAGCATCGCGCGGCGTACCGATGGCGCAGGGCGTCCTGATATCAAACCCATCCGCAGTGCCGGCGCAGCCACATGCGCGCGATCACAATCATCCGCATCCGATCGCGCGCAACAGCGGCCGCGCGCTCGAGATGGACTGGGTCGATGAGATCAGGATCAATCTGTCCGCCGCCGAGCGCCGCGTTGCGAGCCTGCCGGGCCGACGCACCGTCAAGAAGGACGCGCAGGCGGCGTGGTTGCTCAAGGCGATCACCTGCATCGACCTGACCACACTCAACGGCGACGATACGACTGAGCGGGTGAAGCGTCTCTGCGCCAAGGCGAGGGCGCCGGTACGGAGCGACCTCCTCGAGGCACTCGGCTTTGCCGGACGCGGGCTGCACACGGGCGCGATCTGCGTCTATCACCGCTTCGTCGCAACCGCGGTCGAAGCGCTCGATGGATCTGACATTCCGGTCGCTGCGGTCTCGACCGGATTTCCTGCAGGCCTCGTGCCGCACGATCTGAAACTCAAGGAGATCGAGGCGTCCGTCAGGGATGGTGCGCAGGAGATCGACATCGTCATCACGCGTGAGCATGTGCTGACCGGAGATTGGCGCGCTCTTTACGCCGAGGTCCGGGATTTCCGCGCGGCCTGCGGCGATGCGCATCTGAAGACGATTTTGGCAACCGGCGACCTCAAAACGCTTCGCAACGTCGCCAAGGCGTCGATGGTCTCCATGATGGCCGGCGCCGACTTCATCAAGACCTCCACCGGCAAGGAGGGCGTCAATGCCACGCTGCCGGTGACGCTGGCGATGCTGCGCATGATCAGAGTCTATGAGGAGCGCACTGGCTTCAAGATCGGCTTCAAGCCGGCCGGCGGAATCTCGACGGCGAAGGATGTGCTCAATTACCAGTTCCTGATGAAGGAGGAGTTGGGGCGCGATTGGCTCGAGCCGGATCTGTTCCGCGTCGGCGCCTCGAGCCTGCTCGCCGACATCGAGCGTCAGCTCGAGCATCACGTCACCGGCCGCTACTCGGCCTTCAACCGTCATCCCGTGGGCTGAGCATGAGTATCGCACATTACTATGAGACCATGGATTATGGTCCCGCCCCCGAGGCGGACGGCGAGGCGCGCGCCTGGCTGAAGCGGCACGACGCGACGTTCGGGCATTTCATTGCCGGCAAATTCGCAGCTCCGGCTTCGGGCAAGCATCTGACCACGATCGAGCCCGCCACCGGCAAGACGCTGGCCAAACTCGCGCAAGGCGTCGCTGCGGATGTCGAGGCTGCCGTCGGCGCCGCGCGCTCTGCGCAATCGCCGTGGGCAAAGCTCGGTGGTCACGGCCGTGCCCGCCATCTCTATGCGCTGGCGCGCATGCTGCAACGTCATGCGCGTCTGTTCGCGGTGCTGGAAGCGATCGACAACGGCAAACCGATCAGGGAAACCCGCGATCTCGACGTGCCACTCACTGCGCGCCACTTCCTGTACCACGCCGGCTGGGCGCAATTGCAGGAGCGTGAATTCGTCGACCACGTCCCGGTCGGCGTGATCGGCCAGATCATCCCCTGGAACTTTCCGCTGCTGATGCTGGCCTGGAAGATCGCACCTGCGCTGGCGACCGGCAACACAGTGGTGCTGAAACCGGCAGAGTTCACGTCACTCACCGCGCTGCTGTTCGCCGAGCTCGCGGCGGAAGCGGGCCTGCCGCCCGGCGTGTTGAATGTGGTGACGGGTGATGGCGCCACCGGCGCCTTGCTCGTCGAGAATCCCGGTGTCGACAAGATCGCCTTCACCGGGTCGACCGAGGTCGGGCGGTTGATCCGTCAGTCGACCGCAGGGACCGGCAAGTCGCTGACGCTCGAGCTCGGCGGAAAATCGCCTTTCATCGTGTTCGACGACGCCGACATCGATGGCGCCGTGGAAGGCGTGGTCGATGCGATCTGGTTCAACCAGGGCCAGGTCTGTTGCGCCGGATCGCGGCTGCTGTTGCAGGAGGGCATTGCAGAGACATTCCGCAAGCGCCTGATCCGCCGCATGGAGACGCTGCGCGTGGGGCCGCCGCTCGACAAGGCGATCGACATGGGCGCGGTGGTCGCACTGGTGCAGCTCGAGCGGATCAAGGCGCTGGTTGAAACCGGCGTCAAGGAGGGCGCCGAGAAGTATCAGGCGCCTGGGCCGATCCCCGCTGAGGGATGCTTCTATCCCCCGACCTTGCTCTGGAACGTGCATCCGTCATCGACGGTGGCTCTCGAAGAGATCTTTGGGCCCGTGTTGGTCGCGATGACGTTCCGTACGCCTGATGAGGCAGTGATGCTCGCCAACAACACGCGCTATGGTCTTGCCGCCAGCGTGTGGAGCGAGACCATCGGCTTGGCGCTCGATATCGCGCCAAAACTTCAGGCCGGCGTGGTCTGGGTCAATGCGACCAATTTGTTCGATGCCAGCGTCGGCTTCGGCGGCTATCGCGAGTCCGGCTTCGGCCGCGAGGGCGGCCGGGAAGGCCTCTACGAATATCTCAAGCCAAAGGCCTGGAGCGGACGGAAGGCGCGGGCGAAGGTGCCGCCGCCATCCCCGGCGGCCTCTCACGGCGGCGCCGGATTTGGCACGCCGTCGATCGACCGAACCGCCAAGCTTTTCGTTGGCGGCAAGCAGGTCCGTCCTGACGGAAACTATTCGCGCGTGGTGCTGTCGCCGAAGGGGCGGCACCTCGGCGAAGCCGGCGAGGGCAATCGCAAGGATATCCGTAACGCGGTAGCTGCCGCGCGCTCGGCCGAGGGGTGGGCGCGGGCAACGACGCATAATCGCGCCCAAATCCTCTATTACCTTGCCGAGAATCTGTCCGCGCGTGGCGACGAGTTCGCCCGGCGCATCGGTGAGATGACCGGCATTTCGTCTGCAAAGGCGCGCGCGGAGGTCGAGGCGAGTATCGAGCGGCTGTTCAGCTATGGGGCCTGGGCCGACAAATACGAGGGGACGATCCATGCGCCGCCGTTGCGCGGCGTGGCGCTTGCCATGCACGAGCCGGTCGGCGTCGTCGGGGTGGCCTGTCCGGACGAGGCCCCGCTGCTGGGCTTCATCAGCCTGGTGGCGCCGTTGATTGCGATGGGCAATCGTGTCGTCGCCGTCCCGAGCGAGCGGCATCCGCTTGCAGCGACCGATTTCTATCAGGTGCTGGAGACGTCGGACGTGCCGGCAGGCGTCGTCAATATCGTCACCGGCGAGCGCGATGCGCTGGCACAGGTCCTTGCCGAGCATGACGACGTCGATGCGCTCTGGGTGTTCGGCTCGCAGGAGGCCTCGACGGCCGCGGAGCGGCTGTCGGTCGGCAACCTCAAGCGCACGCTGGTCGACCACGGGCTGGCGCTCGATTGGTACGACCGGGCGGCGAGCGAAGGTCCGATCCTGCTCCGCCATGCGGTGCAGGTGAAGAACATCTGGATTCCCTACGGTGACTAAGGACGTCACCTTGCGGTGATACTGGTTGGCATCCGGACCGTCAGAGTTCGGACGATTTTGAAGACAAGGGAGGGACGCAACATGCTCAAGGGCATCAATCCGCTGCTCAATGCCGACGTGCTCTATGCCTTGCGCGCAATGGGGCACGGAGACCGCCTCGTGGTGTGCGATACCAACTTCCCCGCCGACTCGATCGCGCGCCAGACCGTGTTCGGCGAGCTGCTTCGCATCGACAATGTCAGTACGGCAAAGGCGATCGAGGCCATCCTCTCGGTGCTGCCGCTCGATACGTTCGTCGACGATGCCGCGATCCGCATGGAGATCGTCGGCCAGCCCCAGGAGGTGCCGCCGGTGCAGCGCGAGGTGCAGGCCGCGATCGACCGCGCCGAGGGGCGCTCCTGGCCGCTGGTCGGGGTCGAGCGCCATGCCTTCTATGAAAAGGCCAAGACGGCCTATTGCGTGATCGCCACCGGTGAGCGGCGCTTCTACGGCTGCTTCCTGTTCTCCAAGGGCGTCATCGCGCCGGACGGAGAGTGACGACCATGAGCAAGACTGGCGTCGCAGTGCTCGGCATCTTCGTCGTCGATCTGGCCTTCCGGGCCGGCAACATGCCCGCGATCGGTGAAACGATCGCCGGCTCGGGATTTGCCATGGGACCAGGCGGCAAGGGATCGAACCAGGCAGTGGCCGCTGCGCGTGCGGGCGCGGACGTGACCTTCATCTCCCGGATTGGCCGCGACGCATTCGGCGATCTCGCCATCAAGACGTGGGAAGCCGAGGGCATTCGGCCACGCGTCGCCAGGACTGCGGAGGCGCCGACTGGCGCCGCCTTCATCTATGTTCATGAGACGCGCGGCGACAACGCCATCATCGTGGTGAGCGGAGCGGCCGACGGTCTCAGCCCCGCCGACGTTGACGCGGCGGCGGATGCGATCCGCACCAGCCGCGTTTTCGTGACCCAGCTCGAGCAACCGGTCGCGGCCGCGCAGCGCGGCCTCGAGATCGCGCGCGCTGCGGGCAGCATTACCGTGTTCAACCCGGCACCCGCGGGCGCATTCGACGACAGCCTGTTTGCCTTGTGCGACTACGTCGTTCCCAACGAGCCCGAGGCCGAGGCGCTGACGGGGATCGCGGTGAGCGATCTTGCCGGCGCCCGCCGCGCCGGAGATGCGATGCTGGCCAAGGGAGCGGGTACCGCGCTGATCACGCTCGGCGAACGCGGGGCGCTGTTTCACGGGCGAGATCGCTCGCTGCACGTGCCGCCCTTCGCTGCCGGCAAGGTCGTCGAAACCGCGGGCGCGGGCGATGCATTTGTCGGCGGCTTCGCAGCAGCGCTTGCGGGCGGCGCCGATCCACTGGAGGCCGCGCGCTTCGGTTCGGCCACGGCGGGTATTTCCGTGACGCGCGCCGGGACTGCGCCTGCGATGCCGCGGCGCGCCGAGATTGAAGCCCTGTTGAAGAGATGATCTGCTCATGATGCGGAACGATCCGATCAAGCATATCTTCATCTGGCCGGCGGTGCTCGTCGTGCTGGCGATCTCGATCTTTCCGCTGATCTATTCGTTCACCACGAGCTTCCTCAGCTATCGCCTGATTCCGCCGATCCCGCCACGCGTCGTGTGGTTCGGTAATTATGCGACGCTCTTACAGGAGCCGCGTTTCTGGAATGCGATCTTCACGACGACGCTGATCGCGTTCATCGCCGTCGGGTTGCAATACGTGATCGGGTTTGGCGTTGCGCTGGCGCTGAACGCGCGCGTTCCTGGCGAACGGCTGTTTCGCGTGGCATTGCTGTTGCCCATGCTGTTGGCCCCGGTTGCCGTCGCGCTCGTTGCCCGCATGATCTTCAATCCGACCATGGGACCGCTCAACCAGTTCCTGTCCATGTTCGGTCTGGCGAACCTGCCGTTCCTCACCAACGGACACTGGGCGCTCGCCTGCATCATCGCGGTTGAGATCTGGCAGTGGACACCGTTCATCATCCTGATGATGCTGGCCGGCCTGCAGACGCTCCCCGAGGATGTCTACGAGGCTGCCGAGCTGGAGAACGCCAGCGCCTGGCAGCAATTCTGGGGCATCACTTTTCCGATGCTGCTGCCGATCTCCGCCGCGGTCGTCTTTATCCGCCTGATCGAGAGCTACAAGATCATGGACACCGTGTTCGTGATGACAGGCGGCGGACCGGGGGTCGACACCGAGACCCTGACCTTGTTCGCCTATCAGGAGGGCTTCAAGAAGTTCAATCTCGGCTATACGTCGGCGCTCAGCTTCCTGTTCCTGATTGCGATCACGATCATCGGCGTGACCTATCTGGCGCTGCTGCGGCCGCATCTGGAGAAGCGCCGATGAGCGGGCAGGGCCTTACCGGACTGTCGAGCTGGAGCCGCCGTCTGGTCGCGGTCGGTGTCTCCGCGTGGTGCCTGATCACGGCGTTTCCGCTCTATTGGGTGGTGGTGACGGCGTTCAAGACCCCGCCGGGCGTCGTCGGCGGCCCGACCTATATTCCGTTCGTCGATTTCACGCCGACCTTGCAGCCCTTCATCGATCTCTATCAGGGCATCCGTGGCGAGTTCTTCCGGACCTTCTTGAATTCGACGATCGTCGGAATGTCGGCGGCGGCGATCGCGACTGCGGTCGGCGCAATGGCGGCCTATGCGCTGGTGCGGTTCGAGTTCAGGGTGCGCTTCGGCGCCGGCCTGATCTTCCTCCTGCTCGCGCTCGGCTTCTATCTGCTGTTCAGCAATTCGCTCGGATTCACCCGCGCGCAGGCGCTGCTGCTGGCGTTCCCGATTGCGCTTGTCGCTGCAATCCTGGCCAACCGCCTGCCGCTGCCGGGGCCGATCCTCGGCAATGAGGACATCCTGTTCTGGTTCGTCAGCCAGCGCATGTTTCCGCCGATCGTCACGGCGTTTGCGCTGTATCTGCTCTACAGCGAAATCGGCCGGCTCGGCTTCCAGCTGATCGACAGCTATGTCGGTTTGACGCTGTGCTACGTCGCGTTCTCGTTGCCGATCGTGGTCTGGCTGATGCGTGACTTCTTCGAGGCCATCCCGATCGAGGTCGAAGAAGCCGCGATGGTCGACAACGTGCCGAGCTGGCGCATCTTCCTCGGCATCGTGGTGCCAATGTCGATGAACGGACTGTTGGCGACCTTCATGATCACGCTCGCCTTCGTCTGGAACGAGTTCCTGTTCGCGCTGTTCCTGACCAATTCCAGATGGCAGACGCTGCCGATCCTGGTGGCGGGACAAAACAGCCAGCGCGGCGACGAATGGTGGGCGATCTCGGCCGCGGCGCTCGTCGCCATCATTCCGATGATGATCATGGCAGGTCTGCTCAGCCGCATGATGCGGTCGGGCCTGCTGCTCGGAGCGATCAAATAGCAAAAACCTATCTAGGGAGGACTGGACGATGTTGCGACGGACGTTTCTGATGCTGACCACCTCGCTCGCAATGGCTTGCACCGTGAGCCAGGCGAACGCTGCCTGTAGCCCCGATTACTCCGGCGTCACCCTGACGGTGGCGTCGCAGACCGGGCCGTACATCGCCTCCGCGCTCAAGCTCGGCGCGGACGAATGGACCAAGAAGACCTGCGGCAAAGTAAACGTGGTCGAGTTTCCGTGGTCGGAGCTCTACCCGAAGATTGTTACGTCGCTGACGGGATCGGACGCGACGTTCGATCTGGTCAGCTTTGCGCCGGCCTGGCTGCCCGACTTCGTCTCCTATCTCAGCGAGATGCCGAAAGAGATGCAGTCCGGCAAGGATTGGGACGATGTCGAGCCTGCCTATCGCGAGCGCCTGATGGTGTGGGAAGGCAAGATCTATTCGCAGTCGATGGACGGTGACGTTCACACCTACACCTATCGCACCGACCTGTTCAGCGATCCCAAGGAGAAGGACGCCTTCAAGGCCAAGTACGGCTATGACCTGGCACCGCCAACGACCTGGAAGCAATACCTCGACATCGCGGAGTTCTTCCAGCGCCCTGACAAGGGGCTCTGGGGCACGGCGGAAGCCTTCCGTCGCGGTGGCCAGCAGTTCTGGTTCTTCTTCAGCCACGCGGCGGCCTACACCAACAACCCGAACTATCCGGGCGCGATGTTCTTCGACCCCGAAACGATGGATGCCCAGATCAACAATCCGGGCTGGGTGAAGGGATTGGAGGAATACATCCGCGCTTCCAAGCTTGGCCCGCCCAATGCGCTGAACTTCTCGTTCGGCGAGGTCAATGCCGCCGTGGCCGGTGGCCAGGTGGCCGAGTCGATTGGCTGGGGCGATACCGGCGTGATCGCCGCTGATCCCAAGCAATCGAAGATTTCGGGCAAGGTGGGCTCCGCAGTGCTGCCCGGCTCTGACGAGATCTGGAACGCCAAGACCAAGAAGTGGGACAAGTTTCCGGCAGTGCTGCCGGCACCCTTCATGGCGTTCGGAGGCTGGCAGATTGCCGTGCCAAAGGTGGGCAAGAACCAGCAGGCGGCATGGGATTTCGTCAAGACGCTGACAAGCCCTGAGGTCTCCGGCCAGGCCGCGATTACCGGCGGTACGGGTGTCAACCCATACCGCAAGTCGCACACCACGAATCTGGAGTTGTGGAGCAAGATCTTCTCGCCGCAGGAGGCCAAGGAATATCTCGGCGCCCAGGCCGACTCCATCAACGGCAAGAACGTCGCGCTCGACATGCGTCTGCCCGGCTATTTCTCCTACACCGAGGTGGTGGAGATCGAGCTTGGCAAGGCGCTGGCCGGCCAGACCACGCCGCAGGCCGCGCTGGACGCGGTCGCAAAGGAATGGAATCGCCTGACCGACGAGTTCGGCCGCGCGAAGCAACTGGCGGCCTATCGCGCGGCGATGGGTCTGCCACCCAAGAACTAGCTTCCCGCGGAGACTGCCCCGGATGATGCGTCAGCATCATCCGGGCTTTGTTGGCGTCGATATGAGGGACGGAAAAAGGAATCCATGGCGCACGTCGAGATCGAGAACGTCAGCAAGGCATATGGGCCCTACAAGATCATCGAGGGGCTCGATCTGAACGTCGCCGACGAAGAGTTCGTCGTGCTTGTCGGCCCGTCCGGCTGCGGCAAGACCACGACGTTACGCATGATTGCAGGGCTGGAGGAGGTCACCAGCGGAAATATCCGCATCGGCAACCGCGACGTGACGCAGTTGCGTCCGGGCTTGCGTAACTGCGCGATGGTGTTCCAGAACTATGCGCTCTATCCTCATATGACGGTCGGGGAGAACATCGGCTATGGCATGAAGGTGCGGGGCGATTCACGCGCCAGCATCGCGAAAGCAGTCCAGGACGTGGCTCGGGTTCTCGACCTCGAGCCATATCTGGACCGCCGGCCCAAGCAGCTCTCCGGCGGACAGCGTCAGCGCGTGGCGATCGGCCGTGCCATCGTGCGCAGCCCGGACGTGTTTCTGTTCGACGAGCCATTGTCGAACCTCGACGCCAAACTCCGCATCGAGATGCGGACCGAGATCAAGGCATTGCACCGCCGTCTCGCCAAGACGATCGTCTATGTCACGCACGATCAGGTCGAAGCCATGACCATGGCGGATCGCGTCGTGGTGATGAATCGCGGCCGGATCGAGCAGGCTGCCGATCCGATCACGATCTACGAGAAGCCCAGCAATCTCTTCGTCGCGGGCTTCATGGGCGCACCCAGCATGAATTTTATCCATGGCGAAATCGCCGCTCGCGACGGCGCGCTGGTCTTCAGCGAGCCATCGGGTACGGTGTTGAAATTGCCGAAGTCCCGCGAGGCGGCCTATGCAGGGAGCGTCGGCAAGCCGGTTGTGCTCGGCGTGCGGCCCGACCATGTGCTCCGGCAAGATGCGCCGATGGGCTCGTCCGTCCGCCTGCTGGTGAAAGACGTGGAGCCGCTCGGGCCGCATACGCTCGTGATTGGAACCGTAGGCGCATTTCCGTTTACGGCTCAGATGCCGGTCGGCGTCGCTGCGGCGCCGGATCGCTTGATAGACGTCGCTCTTGATCTTGAGCGAACGCATCTGTTCGACAAGGTCTCAGGGAAGGCCGTTTGTTAGCCTGCGGTTCCGGCCGGGCCTAAAGCATCGGCTCGAACTGGCAGTGCACGAGCATTTCGGAGACCGACGCATTATTCGGCAGCATGAGTGCGGTTTCCGCCAGTCGGGCGATGTCGTCCGGCTGGCTCATCTCGTGACGGGGAATCTCGTCGTCGTTCAGCGTCATGTCGGTGGCAACGTAGCCGGGGCAAATCACCGTCGCCCGAATGCCGGCCGCGCGACCTTCCCGGCGAATGCCGTGGGTGAGTGCAACCACGGCGAACTTGGTCATGGCGTAGCCGATGTTGCTCCCCACGCGCTTTCCGGAGAGGGACCCCAGATTGATGACCCGGCCGTGACCGCAGACGGCCAAGTGAGGGAGGGTGGCTCTGACCAGGCGCAGGGGGCCCTTGACGTTGACGCGCCACATTTCATCCAGTTCGTTCTCGCCCTCGTCGGAGACGCGGACCTTCGGATTGATGCCGGCGGTGTTGACGATGGCGTCGACGCCGCCCCACCGCTCGACCGTTGCGTTCACCCAGGAGACCGGGCTCTTGGCGTCTTCGGCATCATAGCGGTGCGTCATGAGCCTCTCGCTCTCGGCGAGACGGCTCGGGTCGCGAAGCCCGGCCGATACCCGGAAGCCCGCGGCCAGAAGCCGCTCGACGACGGCGCGTCCGATGCCGCGCGAAGCCCCCGAGACCATGACGATCCGATTGCCGACTTCCAACATCCTGGTCCGTCTCCCATGGGCGAGCGAAGAGCATCGCAAAATGTAAGGGGATAGGCGCGGCGACGAGTAAGAGAAATTCACTCTGCCTGTATCGGGTGGGCTTATGGCTCGCGCGCCCGGCGAGTTTCGGCCGGGATATTGGATGTCCTTATGAGGGCAGAACAAATCTGCTGTATGCGTGCGTCGGCCTCCGCACGTAACTTTCCGCCGCTCCGGCTGACGGCAAGAGAACCTTGCGGATGGGATTTTCGGACTACCGAACGGCGTTGGTGACGGGCGCGTCCTCAGGTATTGGGGCTGCGACGGTTCGGCGGCTCCGTGCCGAGGGGCTCGAGGTTCATGCGCTGGCGCGCGATGTTCGCCGGCTGGCCAGCCTGTCGGCCGAGACCGGATGCCACGCCTGCGCGGTCGATGTGGCCGACCTCGACGCCGTGGAGCGCCTTGCGAGCTCGGTCGAATTCGATGTTCTCGTCAACAATGCCGGCCAGTCGCGGCGCGGCAATATCCTGGATACGGCGCCTGATGATGTCGACACCCTGGTCAACGTCAATCTGCGCGCGGTCCTGCACCTGACGCGGTTGATCGCACCAGGCATGGCAAGGCGCAACCGCGGCCACGTGGTCAACGTCTCGTCGATCGCCGGCCACTATGCCTTCGGCGAGAACGCGACGACATTCAATTCCTCCGTGGCCTATCACGCGACCAAGGCGGGCATTCATTCACTGTCGCAGCAATTGCGCGTCGATCTCTACGGCACCTGCGCTCGCGTCACCGAAGTCTCTCCCGGGCGGGTGGCGACGAGCATCTTCCAGAACCAGAACGCCGCCGACAACCCGGATGCCCGCTTCGTCGGCGGCTTCGAGACGCTCCAGTCCGAAGACGTCGCGGATGCCATTGCGTTCGCGGTAGGGTCGCCGGCACGGATGAACGTCGCGACGATCGAGGTCGTACCCACGTTCCAGGTCGTCGGCGAACTGCGATTTGCGAGCCGATCCGAGGCCGCACGTTTGAAAGAGATGAGAAGTGGAGCTGACAATGCCTGAACTCGCAAACCGCCTCAAGACCGTGAAGGTGTCGGCCTCGGCGGCGATGACGGACAAGGCGCGCGAGCTCCGCGCCGCCGGCGTCAAGATCGTGGGCCTGTCGTCCGGCGAGCCCGATTTTCCGACGCCGCCGCATGCGATCGAGGCCGCACATCGCGCCGCCCTTACCGGCGATACCAAATATCCGGCGCAGCCGGGGACTGTCGCGCTGCGGACCGCTGTCCAGCGCAAATTCAAGCGCGAGAACAATCTCGACTACGCCCTCGACGAGATCCTGATCGCCAACGGCGGCAAGCAGATCATCTTCAACGCGCTGTTTGCGACCTGCAATCCCGGCGACGAGGTCGTCATTCCGGCGCCGGGCTGGATCACCTATGCGGACATCGTTCTTCTGGCGGAGGCGACGCCCATCGCGGTGCCGTGCCCGGAGAACAACCAGTTCAAGCTCCGCCCGGCTGACCTGGAGGCGGCGATCACGCCCAGGACGAAGTGGCTGATCCTTAATTTTCCCAACAATCCGACCGGCGCGGCCTGCACCCGCGAGGAGATGCGCGCGATCGCCGACGTCATGCTGAAGCACCCCGACGTCTGGATTCTCACCGACGACATCTATGAACATCTCACCTATGACGGTTTCGAGTTCTGCACTATCGCGGAGGTCGAGCCGAAGCTGAAGGATCGCGTCGTGACCGTGAACGGCGCGTCAAAGGCCTACGCCATGACCGGCTGGCGGGTCGGCTATTGCGGCGGTCCCAAGGACCTGATTGCGGCGATGAACAATGTCCACGGTCAGGCGACCGGCGGAATCTGCACGATAAGCCAGGCCGCGGCCGTCGCGGTCCTGGACGGACCGCAGGACTACCTGAAACAGCGCGCTGACATCTATCGTGATCGGCGCGATCTGGTGGTGAAGCTCCTCAATCAGATTCCCGGCGTCACCTGCCACAAGCCGGAAGGGGCCTTCTACGTGTTTCCGAACATCGCCGGCTGTATCGGCAAGACCACGAAGGGCGGCCGACGGCTGGAAACCGATGCCGACTTCATCTCGGCCCTACTGGAGGAGCAGCATGTCGCCGCGGTGCCCGGGGGCGCGTATGGCATGAGCCCGTATTTCCGCATTTCCTATGCGACCGATACCGAATCGCTGAAGGAAGGCTGCCGGCGTATCGCGAGCTTCTGCGAAAGCCTGCGCTGACCAGGCGTCGATATGTCAGGGGGCTTGGCCCTCGGCGGAGAACGAAAGATGCATCCAGCGGCATTTGTCGACCAAGATCGGAGCACTATGCCGAACCAACTGTCATAATCCTTCTTAATGCCCCTAAACGAAGATGTTCTTGGTCCTGTAGGATGCCGGCGCATAAGCTTTGTGCAAAGAGGGGTATTGCCTTGGTATCGCGCAGTCGAGGACGGCCAGCGATGACCACCAGCGACGATGCGGTGGCGGTCTTGGGTGTTCAAGCTCCACCGGTGACCGGGCGGGCATCGCGCTGGCGCCTGGCTCTGCCGGTCGGGCTTCTCGCCGTCCCGATGCTGGCATTCCTGACGTACTTCTTCTTCTATCCGGCGCTGGGCCTGCTGTTCTCGAGCATCCAGACACAGGACAGCCGCGGCATCATCGGCCGTCCGTTCACGCTTGCGCACTACGCCCGTCTGATCAACGTCGAGCTCTACGCGCGCGTGCTCTGGACGACGCTGCGGATCAGCATCATCACCTCGGTGCTTGCGACAGTGCTCGCCTATCCGGTCGCGCTGGTGATGGTCAAGAGCCGTCCGATGGTCACGCGCATCATCACCTTGATCGTCATCGCGCCCCTGATCGTCAGCGTCGTCGTTCGCGGATACGGCTGGCAGCTCGTGCTCCAGAACGGCCCGAAGGGGATGCTGAACTGGATCCTGATGACGCTGCATATCGTCGATGCCCCGATATCGGTCCTCTACACCGAGGTCGCCGTTGTCATCGGGTCGCTGCACGTGTTCTTCCCCATGATGGTTCTGCCGCTGGCCTCCGCTCTCGGCAAGATCGATCCCAACCTTGAAGATGCAGCCCGGATGCTGGGGGCGCCATGGTGGAAGGTGTTCCTCCGCGTGACGCTGCCGTTGAGCATGCCCGGCTTCGTGGCGGGATTTACCCTGGTATTCTCCCTCACCGCCGGTTCCTTCGTCATTCCTGCGATCCTGGGCGGCGCTTCGGCGATCATGCTCGGCAATCTGATCGAGCAGCAGATCTTCGTCGTCTACGACTGGCCGTTCGGCGCCGCGATTGCCGCCGTTCTCGTCGGCCTGGTCCTCGCGGTGAACGGCGTCTCGATGTGGCTTCTGGAAGGACGGCGTCTCAGGAGGCCCGACTGATGGACGAGCGGTTTTCCGGCTTCGGCGCCTTCATCCTCTACACCATCACCGGCGGCATGATGCTGTTCATCCTGGCGCCGCTGCTCCTCGTCATGGCGGTGTCGGTTTCCGATTCCTATTTCGTGACGTTCCCGCCGCAAGGCTTCACGCTGAAATGGTATGCCAAGGTTCTCCAGGACCGGGACTTCCTCGAGGCGATGCGGCTGAGCATTCTGCTCGCGCTCGGCACGACGGCGGGCTCGCTCCTGTTCGGCGTGCCCGCGGCCTTCGCGCTGGTCCGTGGCAAGTTCTTTGGACTGGGAGCGATCAAGGGGTTCTTGCTGTCGCCGCTGATTTTCCCGGCGCTGGTCACGGGCCTGGCGCTGCTTCAGGTCCTGACCAAGCTCGGCTCGCAGGATGCGCGGCTCAACCTCCTGATCGGGCATGTGGTCGTGACGTCGCCCTATGTCATCCGCACCGTCGTCACCAGCCTGCAGCTCGTGGATGAGAATCTGGAGGATGCCGCGCGCACCCTCGGCGCAAACCGGCTGACGACCTTCTGGCGCGTGACGTTGCCGCAGATCGCCTCGGGCGTCGCCGCCGGCGGGCTGTTCGCCTTCATGGTGTCCTTCGACAATTATCCGGTCACGATGTGGCTGGCGAACTCGGAATACTCGCCGGTGCCGCTCGTCCTGATGCGGCAACTGGTCAACGTCTTTGATCCTTCCGTGCCGGCGATGTCGACGATCATCATTCTGATGGCGATGGTCGGGGTGCTGCTGCTGGAGAAACTGGTCGGCCTTCGCCGCGCGCTGGCTGCCTGATGTGCATTGGTAGATGGAGATTGGACCCATGAAACTGACACGTAGGACTCTCATTAAAGCCGGTGTATCCGCGGTTGCTTTCCCGACGATCATCAGTCGGTCGTGGGCGCAGGACGCCAAGCAACTGCATGTCGGCGTCTACAACTCCGCGCTGGGCAAGCTGATCCAGAAGGAAGTCATTCCGAAATTCGAGGCCGAGTTCAAGTGCCGCGTCTTCACGATCGAGGGCGCGACGCTCTCCAACATCGCCGCCCTCCGCGCCACGCGTGATACGCCGCGCTTCAGCATGATGATGATGGACGATGTCGGCATCCCCCAGGCCAAGCAGGAAGGGCTGATCGACAAGCTCGATGCCGCCAAGATTCCGAATCTTGCCAAGGTCTATCCGCGCTATCTCTTCGAAGAGGATTATGGCATCGGCTTCTCGATCTCGAGCGCGGCCATGTTCATCAATCCGCAGGTGACGAAGCCGCTCGAGAGCTACGAGCAGATCTTCGACGCAAAATATCGCAAGCAGATCTTGCTGAACACGCCCAAGAACACCCAGAGCGTGCTGATGCTGATCGTGGCGACGGCGCTGGCGACGGGCAAGCCGCTGAAGGAAGCGCAATATCTGGTCGATGGCGGCTGGGACAAGCTCGCGACCCTCAAGCCCAATGTCCTCACGATCTACGACAGCGAGGCGCAGGTGCTCCAGGTGGCCCAGGGCCAGGCGACGATCGGCGGCATCGAATATTCGAAGGCAATCTATCCGCACACGGCCAAGGGCATGCCGCTCGACATGACGTTCCCGAAGGAAGGCGCCTTCACCGGCATCAACAGCATGACGCTGGTCAAGAATGCGCCCGAGCCCGAGCTTGCCTGTGCCCTGATCAACCGCATTCTCGAGCCCTCGGTCGCCAAGATGCTGTCCGAGCAGACGCTCAGCGCGCCCTCGGTGGGCGGCATCGACTTCAAGCCGGAGACGGCCAAGTTCCTCGCCTATCCCGACACCAAGGCGACCGATCTCGGACTGTTCACGCCGGACTGGAAGTTTATCGTCCCGCGCCGCGGCCCGTGGCTGGAGCGCTATAATCAGGTGTTCACGAGCTAGGACAGGCTACCATGAAGTCTTCCGAAGTCAGGCTTGACCACCTGGTCAAGGAATATAACCGCACCGTTGCGGTCGACGACGTCTCGCTCACGATCGAGCCCGGCCATATGGTCGCGCTGCTCGGTCCGAGCGGATGCGGCAAGACGACCTGCCTGCGCATGATCGCGGGGTTGATCCGCCCGACATCCGGTGACGTCTTCGTCAACGACAAGAGGATGACCAACGTTCCCGTGCATCGCCGCAATGTCGGAATGCTGTTCCAGAACTACGCGCTGTTTCCTCATTTGACCGTCGAGGAGAACATTGCCTTCGGCCTCGAGATGCGCGGGATCTCGAAGGCCGATGCCGCAAAGAAGGTGGGCGACGCCCTCAATCTGGTCCAGCTGTCCAGCTTCGGGAAGCGCTATCCGGCGCAACTCTCAGGCGGCCAGCAGCAGCGCGTCGCGTTGGGGCGCGCCCTGGTGATCGAGCCGGCCATGCTGCTGCTCGACGAGCCGCTCGGGGCGCTGGACAAGGGGCTCCGCGAGAGCATGCAGGTCGAGCTCCGCGCCCTTCAGCGCAGACTCGGTCTGACCACCGTCATGGTGACCCACGACCAGGACGAAGCCCTGACGATGGCCGACAAGATCGTGGTGATGCGCGATGGCAAGCTCGAGCAGGTCGGCTCGGCGACGGAAATCTACCAACGTCCGACCTCGAAATTCGTTGCGCAGTTCATCGGCGCGTCGAATCTGTTCGAGGGACCCATCGAGCAGCGCAACGGAAGCGGGGCGCTCATTCGTGTCTCGCCCGAATTGAGCCTTCAGGTCGACCAGATCCCGCAATCGGCAAGCGATGTGATGGTCTCGATCAGGCCCGAGGCAATCGTGGTCGAGCGCGTTGGCCAGAGCCCGGCGGCGCAACGCGTCAACAGCGTGACGGCGCGTGTCGATCAGGCTATCTATCGCGGATTCGTCAGCCACTATTATCTCAAGACGCCGAGCGGCGGGCAAATCATCGTATTCGAGCAGAACCAGTCGCAACAGGCCGGACTTCGGTACGCAGTGGGCGAGGAGGTCGTGGCGCGGTGGGAGTCGCCCAGCAATCACGTCATCGCGCGTCACTGAAGCGTGGAGGAGCGCCGCGTCTTGCGGGCAATCGACATCGCTTATACCCGCAGACGAACATCGTCTTGGATCGGCTTGTGCCGCTTGGCTAGATTTGATTGTGGCGGCGCCACGGGCGTTCGACCAGCGAGGCCCTCTTGTCGATTAATCAGCCCAACGCTCCCTTCGTCGGCACGATCGAGAAAAGCCCGAAGATCGGCCTGATCGGCACGCTTGCGATGCTGGTCGAAGCGCCGGGTGACTTCGACCTGGTGCAGCAGGGACGCATCTGGGCCCTTGCGGATGCGGTTTCCACCTGGCCCAACGTCCAGGAGGCCGTCATTGGCGTCACCAATGTGATGCTCGTATTCGAGCAGCCGCCGGCGGATATCGGCATGCTCAGCGCTTCGATCGTCGAACTGTGGCATCGCGTGCCGAGCCGCAAGGCCGACGGCAAGCTCATCGAGATTCCCGTGATCTATGGCGGGGAGCTCGGCTTCGACTTGCCGGCGGTTGCGAGCCGTGCCGGATTGTCCGAGCGTGCCGTCATCAGGATTCACAGCGAGGGCGAATACACGGTCTGCGCGGTCGCGAGCTCGCCGGGATTCGGCTACCTCCACGGCCTCGATCCGCGCATCTATATGCCGCGCAAATCCGTGCCGTCGCTCAACATGCGGGCAGGCTCGGTGACGATCGGCGGGATGCAGACCGGCGTGGCGGTGCTGACAAGCCCGAACGGATGGAATGCGATCGGATGGGCGTCAGTTGCCATGTTCGATCCGCAGCGTGAGCAGCCGTCCCTGATGCTTCCAGGCGACCGCGTCAGATTCAGGATCGATCGGATCGAGCTGTGATCGAGATATTGAGCAGCCCCGCCTTCAACACCATCCAGGACCTCGGCCGCCGCGGCGCGCGTCGTTTCGGCGTGAGCACGTCGGGCGCCATGGATCCTGTTGCGCTCGCCGCCGGCAATGCGCTGCTCGGCAATGACGACAATGCGGCCGGCATCGAGATCCAGACCTTTCCGTTCCGCCTGCGCTTCCAGACAGATGCCGCGTTTGCGCTCACCGGCGCCGATCACGACTCGACACTGGCGGGATCGACCGTCCGGCCGTGGTGGTGCACGCAGGCCAAGGCGGGCGACGTTCTCGCGGTCACTGCGCCGCGGCGTGGCGCGCGGGTCTATGCGACGTTCGGCGGCGGCATCGATGTTCCGCGCGTGCTGGGCTCGCGCAGCACGCATCTGCGCGGCGGCTTCGGCGGTCTCGAGGGCCGTACCTTGCAGGCCGGCGACGTCGTGCCGATCGGGCGTTCGCCGCTCAGGAGCGACGGCCGCTTCGACTTCGGCGTCGCGCCGCCGGATGTCGCGATCACGGGCGCCGCTCCGGCGGATGACCGTGTGCTGCGGATACGTGTCATGCGGGCCGGCGAGTACGACCTGTTTTCGGAGGCGATGCAGGCGGCGTTCTGGTCCACGACATGGAAGATCAGCGCCCGGAGCGACAGGGGCGGCTACCGTCTCACTGGCGGCAAGCTGACATTGGACGCCCCCGTCGAGATGCGCTCGCATGGCGTGGTGACGGGCGTCGTGCAGGTGCCGCCGGGCGGCGAGCCGATCATCCAGATGAGCGATGCCAATACGGCTGGTGGCTATCCGAAGATGGCGGCTGTGATTGAGGCCGATCTCTGGCGCCTCGGCCAGGCGGCGCCGGGATCGTTCATCGCCTTCAGCGAGGTGAGCTACCAGGATGCGGTCGGGGCCATGGCTCCCGTCAACGACTACCTCGCGAAGCTGCGAGCAACCGCGGATCTCTATCGAGCGCTTTAGAGCATGATCCGGAAAAGTGCGAAGCGGTTTTCCGAAAAGATCATGCGCAAACAAAAGTGGACGTCAACAATAACAAGAGCACGGTGCGAACATGAAAATCGGCATCAATTCAGACATGGGCGAAGGTTTCGGCAATTATCGCATCTGCGACGACGAGGCGCTGATGAGCATCATCTCATCGGCCAACGTGGCGTGCGGCTTCCACGCCGGCGATCCCATCATCATGGATCGCATGGTTCGCCTGGCGAAGCAGAAGGGGGTCGAGGTCGGCGCCCATCCGGGCCTGCCGGATCTGCTCGGGTTTGGCCGCCGCGTGATCCAGATGGATGCCGCCGAGCTCGAGAAGCACATGGTCTATCAGATCGGCGCCTTGCAGGCGATCGCAGCCAATGCCGGTCACCGCGTGACCCATGTCAGCTTCCATGCGGCGATGGGCAACATGGTCAATGCCGATCCTGATATGGCCGATGTCGTCGCCCGTGCGATTGCGACCATCAATCGTGATTTCATCGTGTTCTCGCAGCCGGACGCCGCGATCGTGCACGCCGCGCGCAAGGTGGGCTTACGCATCCTCACTCTGTTCCTGGCCGATCGCGCCTATGACGAGAACGGCCATCTGGTGTCCCGCAAGCTTCCCAACTCCGTCATCACCTCGACTGATGCGGTGGCCGAGCGGGTCAAGCGCTTTCTCGACAGCGGCACCGTGCAGACGATCGAGGGCAAGTCGATCAAGGTCGAGGCACGCTCGATCCTGATCCACAGCGACACGCCCGGATCGGTCAACCTCGCCGGCACGGTGCGCCGCGTGATCGAGCAGGGCGGCGGCGAAGTCACGCCCGCAACTGTCCTGCTCAATTGATCGGGCTGCCCTCGGAGAGCGGGCGAATGCGCACAATCGGTGTGCCATAGCCGACCGTTGCGCCAGGCTTCGCGATCACGGCATCGACGGTGCCGGCGGCCGGTGCCAGGATGGGCGCATATAGCAAGCCGATCTTGACGAGGCCGACGATCGCGCCGGTCTCGATCCGCTGGCCCGGTGCGACGAACGGTTTGTCCCGCCAGGGATGGGCCGCGAGGAAATGCCCTGCGACGTCGGCTTTGGCGATGACGGAATGGTCTGGAGCCGGGGCGGCAAGCGTCGGTGATGCAGCCATTCGCGGGCCCGGGTCGACGACGAGCTTCAGGGATTGGCCGGGCTGCTCGATTTCGATCGTGTCGACGCCGGACCTTTCGAGGATTTGCGCCAGACGCGCGATGTCGGTTAGCTCTATCGGCATGTTCTGATCTCCTCGATAAGGCGCACATTGGTCCTGAGCCGCTCGAGATAGGCTGACATCTCGGCCTCGGCCGCCAGCGCTTCGCCATAGGCCGTCTGCTCGAACCGCAGTTTGCTTCCGAGCCGCGCCTGCCCGACGCGCCACAGGTCAGCCCGGATCACGGTTGCGATCTTCGGATAGCCGCCGGAGGTCTGGGCGTCGCGCATCTGGATGATCGGCTGTCCGTTCGGCGGAATCTGGATCACGCCGGGGACGATGCCGTGCGAGCGCTTCTCGATCGGCGATTTCGGCTTCACGGCGTGGCCTTGCAGGCGATAGCCGTAACGGTTGCTCTGCGGCGTGATCTTCCAGCTGCTGGACCAGAACAGCGCCTGTGTGGCGGCGTCGAACCCGTCATATTCGCCGGCGATCACGACCCTGACGATGGTCTCGTCCGGGGCAGCGTTCGGCCGCGCCAGCGTGATCTCGGCCGGCTCGACCCCGAGCTCGCCGATGGTCGTGGTGGACGCTGCACAAGGCAGGATGTCGCCGGGCTGTAGCGGCCGTCCGTGCCAGCCGCCGAACTCGCCGCGAAACTGCGTGCTGCGCGAGCCCAGCACCATGGGCACGTCGATGCCGCCGCCGAATGCCAGATAGAGTCGTGCGCCACGGGGCATCGCCTTGATGGTCAGAATATCTCCGGTACGGGCGAGCGACCGCCACCATGGCGGGATCACGCGTCCTGCGATCTCGGCCTCGACATCGGCCCCCGTGAGCGCAAAGGCCATGTCCCGGTCGAAACGAAGCTTGAACGGCAGCATCGGGATTTCGATGCCGGCAGCATTCTCGTCGTTGCCGAGAAGGATGTTGCCGGCGCGCAGGGCGACATCGTCCATCGCACCCGACGTGCCGACCCCGAAGCGATACTGGTCGACGCGGCCGAGATCCTGGACACTGGCGGGACCTGTGACTGACAGGATCTCGATCACCGGATCACCCGTTCGATCTCAAAGCGGATCGTATCGCCCGGTGCGAGCGCCGCTGGCGTCGGCCAGCACGGATCGAAGAAGGTCCAGCTCGTATGCCCGATGGCGTGCCAGCCGCTCGGCCCGGGCGAAGCGGAGACACCGGTCTGCGATCCGCCAATGGAGACCGAGCCGCCCGCGGAGCGTTGCAGCGGCGTCTGTCGTCGCGGCATGGTGATGCGCGGATCCATGCCGCCGAGATAGCAATAGCCGGGATGGCTGCCGAGTGCGAACACCGTGTAGAGCGGGGCGGCATGGATCGAGATCACGTCGTCGACGGACAGGCCGCAATGGTCGGCGACGGAACGAAGCTGCGATCCGACCTCGCCGCCATAGGTCACAGGCAGCCTGATCTCGCGGCCGCCGATCGCGAGGCCTTCCGCCGCGTCCCAGGCATCGTTGAGGGCGGCGAACAAGGTGTCCAGTTCGCGGGGAGGCGTGTCGAAGGTCAGCATCAAGTTGGTGATGCCGGGAATGGCCTCGCGGATTCCTCGCCATTTCGATGCGGTGGCAGCCAGCGCCCAGATGCGCCGCTGGTGCGGCAGGTCGAATGCGCCGGGCGCCTCGAACAGCAGGGCCGATGTTCCGAGCAGGCTGATCCGCGGCCGGTCCGGCGTCGTCATGGCGCGGCCACCCGTGCATTCATCCAGTGCTCGAGATGATGGATGTCGTAGCCGCCGCGGCAGAACGCCGGATCGGCGAGGATCGCCTGGTGCAACGGCACGTTGGTTCGGATGCCTTCGGCGCGCAGCTCGGACAAGGCGACCCGGGCACGCGCCAGAGCTTCCTCACGGGTGCCGCCATGGGCGATGAGCTTGCCGATCAGCGAGTCATAGTGACGGGGAACGGTGGCGCCGGCGGTGATATGCGAATCGACGCGGATGCCGATGCCGCCCGGCACGTCCCAGCGCGTCACCGTGCCGGGCGAGGGCGCGAAGGTGGCTGGGTCTTCGGCATTGATGCGGAATTCGACGGCATGACCGACACGGGTGATGTCGCCCTGCGCAATCCCCAGCGACTCGCCTTGCGCGATGCGGATCTGCGCCTTGACGATGTCGATCCCCGTCGTCATCTCGGTCACGGGATGCTCCACCTGGACGCGCGTGTTCATCTCGATGAAGAAGAACTGCCCGTCCTCGTAGAGGAACTCAAACGTCCCGGCGCCGCGATAGCCGATCCGCCGGCAGGCTTCGACGCAGCTTGCGCCCACCCGCTCGATCAGCGTGCGATCGATGCCCGGCGCGGGGGCCTCCTCGACCACCTTCTGGTTCCTGCGCTGGAGCGAGCAGTCGCGGTCGCCGAGCCAGAGGTGATTGTCGTGCTGGTCGCACAGCACCTGGATCTCGATATGGCGGGGCTTTTCGAGGAATTTCTCGATGTATACCGCAGCGTTCCTGAAGGCCTTGCTGCCTTCCGCGCGGGTCAGCGCCAGCGCCTCGTCCAGCGCGCCTTCGCTGCGCACGATCCGCATGCCACGCCCGCCGCCGCCACCGGCGGCCTTGACGATGACGGGATATCCGATGTCCCGGGCGATCGCGCGAACCTCGGCCGGATCATCCGGCAGGGAGCTGTCCGGGCCCGGCACGCAAGGCACGCCCGCCAGTCGCATCGCGCGCTTGGCCGCGACCTTGTCGCCCATGGTCCGGATACAATCCGCCGGGGGGCCGATGAAGGTGAGGCCGGCGCGCGCAACCCGATCGGCGAACTCCGCACTTTCCGAGAGGAATCCGTAACCCGGGTGGATCGCCTGGGCGCCGCTGACTTCGGCCGCGAGCAGGATCGCCGCAACGTTGAGATAGGTGCTGCTCGCCGGCGCGGGCCCGATGCAAAGGGCCTGGTCGGCGAGTGCGACATGGCGTGCGTCGCGGTCGGCCTCCGAGTGAATGACGACCGTCTTGAGACCCATCGCCCGACAGGCGCGCTGGATGCGAAGCGCGATCTCGCCGCGATTGGCGATCAGGACCTTGTCGAACATCAGGATGAACCCGCAGGACCGATCCGGAACAGGGCTTGCCCTGCTTCGATCTCGTCACCGTTCTCCGCGAGGATCGCCAGCACGACACCGGGTGCCTCGGCCGCGATGTCGATGAAGGTTTTCATCGCTTCGATGATGCAGATCTTCTGCCCGGCCTCGATCCGTGCGCCGACCTTGACCAGCGGCGGATCGTCCGGCGCAGCAGCCCGGTAGAAGACGCCGTGCATCGGTGCCGGCACGACGATGTCGGAAGTCACTTCGGGAGCAGGGCTTTCGTGGTGATGGAGAGCGGGGGCCTCGACCTTGCCCCCGTCTGCAGGCTGTGCCGGGACCGCAGGCGCTCCCGCAGACGCGCGCTTGAGGATGCGAATGCGGGTGCCGTCCTGCGTGAGGTCCAGCTCCGCGATGGAGGAGCGCGTCACGAGATCGACGAGTTGTTCGATTTTGGCGAGGTCCACAGTCACGCTCCGCGTTGACGGCCTGTCGAGTTCGGGGCGTTCATATGTCACTCGGCCGGCGGCCGGCCCTTCTGTGCAAAATTGAGGCCGCCGACGACCTGCTGGGTCGGCAGCACTTCCATGAACGCGACATTCATGCGCGCCGGCGATCCGACCGCGAATGCGATCGAATTGGCGATGTCCTCTGGCTGAAGCGCATCATAATCGTCGAAGAAGCGACGCTTGGCTTCGGCCAGATCACCGAGCAGCCGGCCGAAAACCTCGGTCTCGACCCGGGCCGGCGATATCTCGGTGACGCGAACCCTGGTCCCGTAGAGATCGACGCGCAGTTGCTGCGACAGCGAATGAATACCGGCTTTGGTGGCGTGATACACGGTGTTTCCGCCGCCAAAGGCGTAGTGGCCGGCGATGGAGGAGATGTTGACGACGTGGCCTCGATCACGGTGCGCCATGCCCGGCACGACCAGCCGCGTCAGATGCAGGACCGCGCGCAGATTGACGTCGATGAGCGCGTCAACGTCCTCAGGTGTCGTGTCCAGGATATTGCCGCGCCGGGACTGGCCGGCGTTGTTGACCAGGACGTCGAACTCGGCCGACTTCGCCAGTGCCGCAAGCGCGTCGAGGTCGCTGATGTCGACCGCACAGGGGCGGCATCCGGTCTCCACGGACAGGGCGCTCAGGCGGGTGGCGTCGCGGGCCACGGCGTGGACTTCGAGCCCTTCCGCACGCAGGCGGCGAACCGTCGCTGCCCCTATTCCGGAGGATGCGCCCGTCACCAGGGCCGTCCGATAGTCCGAAAATCCCATCCGCGAGGGCTCCTCTGCTACCGTCCGACCCGCTGGTGGCGTCGGCTGCAACGCGAGCGGCGGACGAGTTCAGCACCAGCTATAGGCCCCTCAGGTTCCCAATGGTAAGAACAATTCCTTCTGATCCCATAGCTTCAGCCTATTGCTGCTGCATTGCTCCCTGACTGGATATCCGGAGACGCCGTATTGGATACGAAACGCTTGGAGGCCTTCATCAAGGTCGTGGATCTCGGCAGCATGACGAGCGCGGCGAAGGTGCTGAATGTCGCCCAGCCAGCCCTGAGCCAGCACATCGCGAGCCTGGAGGCGGACTTCAAGTGCAAGCTGCTCGACCGCAGCGCCCGCGGCGTCAAGCCCACCGAGGCCGGACGAATCCTCTACCGCTATGCCAAGTCGATCCAGCGGCAGATCGAAGAGGCCAGGCGCACTATTCTGGACAACAAGCCGGAGCTGACCGGCAACGTGACGATCGGCCTGGCGCCGCTCAGCTCGGCGGCATTGCTGGCGACCCCGCTGCTGATGCAGGTGCGCCAAGGCTATCCCGGCATCGTGCCGCACATTTACGACAGCTCCGGGGTCATGCTCAGCGAGATGATGCTGAAGGGGAGCATGGATATGGCCGTCCTCTACGGCGATCGCCCGGTGACCGGCCTCGATTACAAGCCGCTGATGCGCGAGTACTTTTATCTTGTCGCGCCCCGCAGCGCGTATCCGGACCAGATGCCTCCGGAGGAAGTATCAGCGGCGGAGGTCGCGCAATTCGACCTGCTTCTTCCGTATCGGGAATCCTTCCTGCGACAGACGGTCGAGCGGGTCTGCGCCGAGGTGGGACTTCGCCCGCGCATCGTCGCCGAGATCCATTCCCAATCGACCCTCTCTGCGGCAATTGCAGCCGGCGTCGGGGCGGCGGTGCTGCCCATGTCGATCGCAAGGGAGTTGCCGAACCTCGACGAGCTCTGCATTCGGCGGATCAACGCGCCGTCGGCCTCGCAGCAGATGTCGCTATGCATTTCCGATAACGCTGCGTTGTCCGATGCGGCATTTGCCGTCTACAAGATATTGCTCGAGATCATCGTCAAGACGTGGGGCCCGTTTGATCTCCACCTCGGTGCGGCTGCCATCGTCGCGGACGGCCCAACGTCGCCTCTGGATGGACCGAAGGACGAGCCATAACGAAACACGATGCGGCAATCCTAAAATCTGAATTTGCCGCCTCAAGGCGGTTGGTTATGGAGGTGTAACAGAAGTCGCGACCGCAAGGAGGTTATCATGGTGCATGTGATCAGGACATTCGATCGGCCGGCCGCCGAGCTTGTCGAGCGCATCAAGAAGTTTCCTCCGTCCACCCTTCACGAAGCGCAGGGGCGATTGGGCGCTCTGACGTCCCGCATCAAGCCGATCTATTCCGGGATGCGCGCCTGCGGACCGGCGCTGACGGTGAGCTGCCACCCGGCCGACAACATGATGCTGATCACGGCGATTTCGCTGGCCAAGCCCGGCGACGTGCTCGTGGTGAGTGCGGGAGATCATCCCGAGCAGGGTGGCTTCGGCGAGGTGCTGGCGACGGCCTGCGTTGCCAAGGGCATCGTCGGCCTGGTCACGGATGCCGGCGTTCGCGACGGTCTTGCGGTGCGTGACACCGGCTTCAACGTCTTCTCCTACGGCCTCTGCATGAAGGGCACCGTCAAGGAGACTCTCGGCACCATCAATCAGCCGATCGTCATCGGCGGCATTGCCGTCCGCCCTGGCGATATCGTCAGCGCCGATGACGACGGCGTCGTGATCGTGCCGAAGGAGAACATCGCCGACGTCTGCGCCAAGTCTGCGGCGCGCGAGGACAAGGAAGCCGGCGTGATGAAGGCGCTCAAGGCCGGCGGCGACATCCTCGAGCTCTCCGGCATCGGCAAGGTGCTGGAATCCAAGGGCTGCACATTCGGCTAAGCCGTCCCGCGTCGTACACTTGCAATGATGGGAGATCAGGTGGCAGCCATTCTCGGCTCGGGCGAGCACCGTTACCGCGTCGTCGACAATTGGGCGAAGCTGCCGGATGGCTGGCAGCTCACCGACGTCGCCTCCGTCGCCGTCGACAGCAAGGATCGCATCTACGTCTTCAACCGCGGCGCCCATCCGATGGTGGTGTTCGACCGTGGCGGCAATTTCCTGCGCAGCTGGGGTGAGGGGCTGTTCTCCCGCGCCCACGGCCTGCATATCGATGCCGACGACAATCTCTACTGCACCGACGACGGCGACCACACCGTGCGAAAATGCACGCCGGACGGCAAGGTGCTGCTGACGATCGGCGTCCCCGAGAAGCCGGCACCGTTCATGAGCGGCGATCCATTCCATCGCTGCACCCACACGGCCTTGTCGCCGAAGGGCGAGATCTACGTCTCCGACGGCTACGGCAACGCCCGTATCCACAAATTCACGCCGGACGGCAAGCTGATCAAGAGCTGGGGTGCGCCTGGCACCGATCCTGGCCAGTTCAACATCGTGCACAATATCGTCGCTGATGCCGATGGCTGGGTCTATGTCGCCGATCGCGAGAACCACCGCGTGCAGGTGTTCGACGGCAACGGCAAGTACGAGATGCAGTGGAACAATCTGCACCGGCCGTGCGCATTGTGCCGTTGCGGTGGCGGCAAGAACCCCACCTTCGTCATTGGCGAGCTCGGCCCCGCCATGCCGGTCAACCGCAAGGTGCCCAATCTCGGCCCGCGGCTGTCGATCGTTGACGCCAAGGGCAAGCGTATCGCGCGGCTCGGCGGCGAGGATGGCCCCGGTCTCGCGAGCGGCAAGTTCCTCGCACCGCACGGGATCGCGCTGGACTCCAGAGGCGATATGTATGTTGGCGAGGTCGGCGTCACCGACTGGAAGACGAACTTTCCGGACGAGGACATGCCGGCCGTGGTCCGCACCTCGCGTTGCCTGCAGAAGCTGGAGCGCGTGGCCGAGATTGCTCGTTAGAGGCCGCTGGCCGCGGCTTCCCGACGCCGGCGCGGCGTCCGCACGATGTCCGAGAGCAGTTATTCCGCCGCCAGGAGCGGAATCGGTAGCGCGGTGATCGACTTGATCTTCTCCATCGCGAAGCGCGAGGTGACGTTCTTGAGCGGGACGGCGTGGATCAGCTTCTTGTAGAACACGTCGTAGCTCTGCATGTCGGGAATGACCACGCGCAGCATGTAGTCGACATCGCCGGCCATCCGGTAGAATTCCATCACCTCGGGCATGGCGCTGACTGCGGCCGCGAAGCGCTTCAGCCAGGCATCGGAGTGATCGGAGCTCTCCACGGAGACGAACACCGAGAGGCCGAGGCCGATCTTGTTCTGGTCGACCAGCGCAACGCGCTTCTGGATGACGCCATCGCCCTCGAGCCGTTGAATGCGCTTCCAGCACGGCGTGGACGACAGGCCGACCCGGTCACCGATCTCGGCCACCGAAAGCGAGGCGTCCTCCTGAAGCACCGTCAGGATCTTGCGGTCGATCGCATCGAGGCGGCGGCCAGTCTCGGCGAGCTGCAAAGCAGCGTCGGTCATGTCTTGTTACCTTTATGTCAGGGGAAGCGCGGGGCCGGCACTTCGGCAGAATTGTCAGCCGTGAGGCCCGAACAGGAAGATCTCGTAAAGGTCGTCCTGATCGCCGCTCTCACCGCCTGTCTGCGGCCGCAGCGAGGGCCGAAACCATCCGCGTGCTTGTTCGAGCCAGTTGGCGAAGCCGAGATGCAGCGAGACGATGTAGTTCATGTTCACTCCGGACGACATTGTAGGGCGAGAACCCCGCAACGCTATCACGGGTGGCAAGACATTGAACATCGCCGGCCGTTGGCAACGATCAGTTTGGTTGGATCGCACTGAAGCTGTCATGTGTCCGAGCAGAAAATTCCATGGCGACGTTTCGCCGGGGACGATTTTCATGGGATTCACCGGGCGCAAAGGCGTTGGATTAGTCGTTCGCGAGCAGCGCCAGGACGTCGGCGTGCCGCAGGCGTTGTGTGGAACCGGCGTTCAACGGTCGGCGACACGAGTCCGGTGACGTGACAAGCAAGGGCATGCCCATGCTGCCGAACGATGCGTAGAGCAGGCCCCGGTCGGCGCTCGCATGCAGATGTGCCCCCGTCATGAGACCGAGCACGAACAGGAACGCGATCGTCAAGACCAGCGGCAGGATCAAGGCCTCATGCCTGCCGATGCGATCCGTCACCGCTCTCGCCTCGATCGCCCGCTCGGCGGGAGAACGAAGGCCGGACCATTCCAGGGTGAATTCGAACATGCCGGCGCCGTGTCCTGCGGTTGCTCCGCGATCGCTTCACTTCATGTAGTCGGGCAAGGTGAAGCCGTCATAGAAACGGTCGGCCAGGATCGCCGTCTTGAAGGTCGGCGATTTGTAGCCGGCGACGATGTCCTGCGCCCAATCGGCGTTCGCGTTGGCCTTCTTCACGGCGAGAACGTTGATGTAGGGCGTCGTCATCTTCTCCAGCGCGAAGGCATTGGTCAGCTTCAGCCCGCTGAAGATCGCGAAATTGCCCTGGACGGCGGCGAAATCGACGTCGTCGAGCGCGCGCGGCGCCTGCGCGGCTTCGAGCGGCACGATCTTGATGCCGCCGGGATTCTTGATGACATCGAGCTCGCTGACGTCCACCGGCTTGCTGTCGCGGATCTCGATCAGGCCGAGGTCGCGCAGCACCCACAGCGCGCGCTGCAGATTGACCGGATCGTTCGGCACCGCGACGCTCGAACCCGGCTTGATTGGTGTGCCCAGCGGATGCTTCTTCGAATAGAGGCCCATCGGAGGGGTCGGGACGTGGACGATACCGACGAGATCGGTCTTCTGCCGCTCGTTGTAGGAATCGAGAAAGATCGTGTGCTGCATCACATTGGCATCGATCTCGGACTTGAACACCGCGTTGTTGGCTTCAAGGCCGGTCGAGAACTCCACATAGCGGATCTTGTAACCTTTCTTCTTCAGCTCCGGCTCGACGCCGATCTTGAACTCGTCGATATACGGCCCCGGCACGAAGCCGACCCGCAGCTCCGGCTTTGCGGGCTGCTGTGCCAAGGCGCCTCCGGCAGCGAAGGGAGAAAGAGCCAAAAGGCCGGAAAGGAGGAACAACGCTGTCTTCATGTCTTCTTACTGGTCTCGAGTTGGGATGTGAGTGCGGAAGCGGTGTCAGGCGATCGCCTTGACCGCGTTTGAGTAGAGGCTGGCGGGACGCGCGAGGCCGTAATGCTCGCGCAACGTGGTGCCGGTGTAGTCCTCGCGAAACAGGCCGCGCTTGCGCAGGATCGGGACGACCTGCTCGGCAAAGACATCGAAGCCGCCGGGCAGCCAGGGCGGCATCACGTTGAAGCCATCCGCGGCGCCGCTCTCGAACCAGGTCTGGATATCGTCCGCGATCTTTTCGGGCGTGCCGGCAATGACCCAGTGGCCGCGCGCGCCGGCAAGGCGCTGTACCAGCTGGCGAATGGTCGGCTTCTCGCGATCGACGATGTCGACCACCAGCTTGAAGCGGCTGGCGACGCCGCGTGCGCTTGCTGTGTCGATGAGATGGCGCGGAACCGGCCCGTCGAGATCGTAACCGGTGAGGTCGAGGCCGATCATCTGGCGCAATTGCGTCAGCGAATATTCGGGCTGGATCAGCGCGTTGAACTCGTTCTGGAGGCGGTCCGCTTCTGCTTGCGTGCTGCCGATGAACGGGCTGATCCCGGGCAGGATTTTGATTTCATCCGGACCGCGGTCGAAGGTTCGGGCCTGGCGCTTGATGTCGGCATAGAACGCCTTCGCGGAGTCCAGGGTTTGATGCGCCGTGAAGATCGCCTCCGCATACCGGGCGGCGAACGCGCGGCCGTCGTCGGAGGCGCCGGCCTGCACATAGACCGGCCGGCCCTGCGGCACGCGCGAGATGTTCAGGGGACCGCGAACGCGAAAATGCTTGCCGACATGGTCGAGCGTGTGGATCTTGCTGGTATCGGCGAAGATACCGGAGGCGGGGTCGTTGACGAGCGCGTCGTCCTCCCAGCTGTCCCAGAGCCGCGAGATCACGTCGAGATATTCGCGAGCGCGCTCGTAGCGCTCGTGGTGCGGCGGATGTTCGGGCAGCCCAAAATTCTGTGCGGCCTGGGGCGCGCTGGTGGTGACGATGTTCCAGCCGGCACGGCCTCGGCTGAGATGATCGAGCGAGGCAAACAGGCGCGCGAGGTTATAGGGCTCGGTATAGGTCGTCGACGCGGTTGCGATCAGCCCGATGCGCTTGGTCACTGCGGCAATCGCGGCAAGCCAGGTGATCGGCTCGAAGCGAAAGCGCTGGGCATAGCGGACGTTGTCGGCCAGCGCGGGGCCATCGGCAAAGAAGATGGCGTCGAACTTGCTGGCTTCGGCCCGCTGCGCCAGCTCCTGGTAATGCGTGATGTCGAGAATGCGGTCTGGTTCGGATCCCTTGTAGCGCCACGCGGCCTCGTGGTGGCCGCCGGGATAGATGAAGAGATTGAGAACAAGCTGCCGTTGGTTGCTCATGTCGAAGTGTTCCTGGGTCGGCCTGCGCAAAATCTATGTCGGCGCTCACATCGTTGTCGATGGAATGGATTTGCGTTGTTGAGTTCGGTGCGAGCATGAATTTGCGGGAAACCCTGCAAACGTAGATCACGCGCCATGCGCCCGTTGGCGTGTTCGAGATATGCATGTCCAGGCGAACATCGCGGGTGGCGGCGATGCTGTGCTCTCCAGCAAGTGCGGTTCTGCGTTTCGCTGTCGCTGATTTCGCGAATGCAACTATTCCCCGCGTCACGCCAACTTTGGAAGCTATTTCCGAAGCCCTTGAGTTAGCATCCTTCAACTGGACGCAAGGCTGCATTGATGCAGCCACCACGGAAAGATCCCGCCAGACGCGATCGCCGCCAGAGCAGACGGCGAACGCGCAAGAGGATCGATCTCCATCATCACCTGTTTCCACTCCGTCATTGCATCAGCGATCGGCGAACGGCGGAGCCTTGTTCAAATCGGATCGCGGTCTCGGGGAAGATGACATGACTGACGCAATCACCATCGACAACGTCATTCCGCGCGCGGACATCGTCAAGCGCTCGGCGCGGATCGGCGCAGAGATCAGGAATATCAAGCTGTCGGGCGATTTGCCGGATCAGACGATCGCGGCGATCAACCGGGTGCTGCTCGAGCACAAGGTCATCTTCTTCCGCGACCAGAACCATCTGGACGACGCCGAGCAGGAGCGCTTTGCCCACCGGCTTGGCAAGCTGGTGCCGCATCCGACGGTTGGTGCGACAAAGGGAACGGCGTCGATCCTGGAACTTGATTCCGGACGGGGTGGTGGCCGCGCCGACCAGTGGCATACCGACGTCACCTTCGTCGACGCCTATCCAAAGATCTCGGTTCTGCGCGGCGTCGTGATCCCCGAATTCGGCGGCGATACGATCTGGTCGAATACAGCGGCGTCCTATCTCGATCTGCCGGCTCCGCTTCGCAAGCTCGCGGATGAGCTCTGGGCGGTTCACAGCAATGCCTATGACTATGCGGTCAAGACCCGCGCGAGCGAGGCCGACCGGAAACAATTCGAAGAGGTCTTCACCGCGACGGTTTACGAGACCGAGCATCCCGTCGTTCGCGTCCATCCCGAAACCGGCGAACGGACGCTGGTGCTTGGCAATTTCGTCCAGCGCTTCGTCGGTCTGTCGAAATACGACAGCCAGAAACTGTTCGACCTGTTCCAGTCGCACATCACGGCACCCGAGAACACGGTGCGCTGGAACTGGCGGCAGGGAGACGTGGTGATCTGGGACAATCGCGCCACTCAGCACTACGCCGTGAACGACTACGGCGACCAGCACCGCGTGGTCCGGCGCGCCACCATCGACGGCGAGGTGCCGGTCAGCATTGACGGCCGCAGCAGCGTGACCCGGGTCAAGGCGGCGAAGCCGCAGGCGAAGGCCGCCTGAAACGATCAATGGAGTGAAGACAATGAAGATCGAGATCTCTGCGTTGCGTCGTCTGGTTGCCGGCCTGCGGGCAAGAGGCAGGCAACTCGGCTTGGCCAGTCTCGGCCTGACAGCTCTCGTCGGCAGCGCCGCGGCCGAGCCGCAGCTCGAAAAGACGGAGATCCGTTACCAGGGCTGGGCCGGGCAGGTGACGTTCGTCGAGCTGGCCGACGATCTCGGCTATCTCGCTCCGCTGAAGCTCAAATGGATCGGCAACACCATCAGCGGTCCGCAGGACATCCAGACCGTCGTCACCGGCGACATCGACATCGGTGGCGCCTTCTATGGCGCCATCATCAAGCTGATCGCCGCCAAGGCGCCGATCAAGGCGGTGGTCGGCTATTACGGCTCGGACGACAACACCTACAACGGCTACTACGTGAAGGAGGACAGCCCGATCAGGACAGCGCGGGACCTGATAGGCAAGAAGGTCGCGGTCAACACGCTGGGTGCGCATCTCGAATTCGTGCTGCGTGAGTATCTGGCCCGCAACGGGGTGACGCCGGCAGAAGCAAAGCAGGTGACGCTGGTCGCTATTCCGCCGGTCACCGGTGAGCAGGCCTTGCGGCAGGGGCAGGTCGAGGTCACCACGCTCAACGGCGTGCTGCGCGACAAGGCGCTGGAGCGTGGCGGCCTCCGCAGGCTGTTTGCGGACTCGGACATCTTCGGAAACTTCACCGGAGGGTCCTATGTGCTGAGGGACAAGTTCATCAAAGACAATCCCAACACGTCCCGCAAGCTGATCGAAGGGGTGTCCCATGCCATCGAATGGGCGCAGACGACGCCGCCAGAGGAGGTCCGCGCCCGCTTCGAACGCATCATCGCCGAGCGCAAGCGCAACGAGGACGCCACGCCGATCAAGTATTGGAAGAGCACGGGCGTCGCGACCAAAGGCGGCGTGATCGGCGATGGCGAGCTTCAGGTGTGGATCGACTGGCTGGTCAAGGACGGGCTGCTGAAGCCGGATCAGCTCAAGCCGTCGGACATCTACACCAACGAGTTCAACTATTTCCGCCCCGGCAAGACCGCGGAGGCCAAATGAGCATCGCCAAGATCCGCTTCGAGCATGTGCGCAAGGAGTTTTCGGTCCGCGGCAAGGATGGCGGGCCGGCGCAGAGCTTCACTGCGCTTGACGACATCACGCTCGATGTTCGTGCCGGCGAGTTCCTGGCGCTGGTTGGGCCGAGCGGCTGCGGCAAGTCGACCTTGCTGGACCTGCTCGGCGGCCTGACGACGCCGAGCAGCGGGCGCATCCTGCTCGATGGCAAGGCCATCGAGGGGCCGGCGCGCGATCGCGGCATCGTGTTCCAGCAATACGCGCTGTTCCCCTGGCGGACAGCCGCGCAGAACGTCGAGTTCGGGCTCGATATTGCGGGCCTGAAAGCCAGGGAGCGGCGCGAAAGGGCGCTGCATTACCTCGACCTGGTCGGACTGTCCGGCTTTGCCGACCGCTATCCGCACGAGCTCTCCGGCGGCATGAAGCAGCGTGTCGCGATCGCGCGAAGCCTCGCCTACGATCCGGAAGTGCTGCTGATGGACGAGCCCTTTGCCGCGCTCGACGCCCAGACGCGGGAGACGCTGCAAGGCGAGCTGTTGCGGATCTGGCGCAGCACCGGAAAGACCATCCTGTTCATCACCCACGGCATCGACGAGGCCGTCGTGCTGGGGCAGCGCGTGGCGGTGATGACCTCGCGCCCAGGCCGGATCAAGCAGATCGTCGATATTCCCGCCGAGCTGCATAGCGAGACTGAGGACGTCCGCTCGCTGCCGGAGTTCGGGCATGTCAGGCACGAGGTGTGGTCCTTGCTGCGCGACGAAGTGTTGAAAGCGCAAGGCGCTCAGGTCTCCGCGTCGGAACGCGAGCGCGTGGCAAAGGCGAAGGAATTGGCTCATGTCTAATCTGGAGATCCTGACGCTGCTGGAGCTCGCCGAGGGGAGCCCGAAGGACCGGGCCGCGCTGCGTACTGGCGCGGTCGCCGCGGCGACGGGCGGCCTCGTGCGATGGTTCGGCATCATCGGGCAACGATCCCTGCTGCTGCTGGTGTTCCTGGCCGTCTGGGAGACGGCGCCGCGCCTCGGGTTGATCGACGTGACGTTCCTGCCGCCGTTCTCCGAGGTGATCGCCGCGGGCTGGCAACTCGCGCAGAGCGGTGAACTCTACGACGACGTCGGTGCCAGCCTGCTTCGAGCCCTGAGCGGCTTCCTGATCGCCATTGTCCTGTTCGTGCCGTTGGGTGTGCTGACGGGATGGTACGCCCGGCTTGGCGACCTCCTGAACCAGACCATCGAGATCGCGCGCAACACGGCGCCGCTGGCGTTGCTGCCGGTCTTCATCCTGCTGCTTGGGATCGGCGAACTCTCGAAGGTCACCATGGTGGTCTATAGCTGCGCCTGGCCGTTGCTGCTCAATACGATCGCGGCTGTCCGCCAGGTCGATCCGCTCCTGATCAAGTCGGCGCGGACGATGGGGGCGACGCCGAGTCAGCTGTTTCGCAAGGTAATCCTGCCGGCGTCGCTGCCGACGATCTTTGTCGGAATACGCCTGGCGAGCGCCTCCGCAATGCTGGTGCTGGTGGCATCCGAGATGGTCGGCGCGAAGTCCGGGCTCGGCTATCTCATCATCAACAGCCAGTACAGCTTCCTGATCCCGCAGATGTACTTTGGCATCCTCGGCATTACGGTGATTGGCCTCGTCTTCAACGCGATCCTCGAGGCGCTGGAGCGCCGCCTGACACGCTGGAAGGCGCCGGCTGTCTAGCCAGGCTTGTTGCGGGCGGTGGCCTGCGTCACGATGCTGTTCGGCGGCACGTCCTGGGTCACCCAGACGTTGCCGCCGATGGTCGAGCCTCGGCCGATCGTGATCCGCCCGAGAATGGTGGCGCCGGCATAGATCACGACGTCGTCATCCACGATCGGATGCCGGGCGTCGCCCTTGATCAGATTGCCGTCGTCGTCGGTCGGGAAATGACGGGCGCCGAGCGTCACGGCCTGGTAGATGCGGACGTTGTCTCCGATGATCGCGGTCTCGCCGATCACCACGCCGGTGCCGTGATCGATGAAGAAGCCCGAGCCGATGCGCGCGCCGGGATGAATGTCGATGCCTGTTCGGGCGTGCGCGATCTCGGCCACCAGCCGCGCAATCAGCCGTGCGCCGAGCTGGTGGAGGATGTGCGCCAGCCGGTGATGGATGATTGCGGTCATGCCGGGATAGCCGATCAGGATCTCCGGAAAATTCCGCGCGGCGGGGTCGCCGACGAAGGCGGCGCGGAGATCGCTGATGATCAGGCCGCGCACGTCCGCAAGCTCTGAGGCGAATTTGCGCGTCAGCTCGATCGCATCGTCGCGCCGGAAGCCGGCTGTGAGCTCGTCGCCGATGAAGAGCGCGGCGCGGTGAACCTGGTCGCACAGGCTATCGAGCGCGGTGCTGAGACGGTTGCCGACGAAATAGTCGATGTTCTCGCCGTCGAGATCGAACTGGCCGTAATGGCGCGGAAACAGCGCCTCGGTCAGGCCATCCAGGATCGCCTGAAGCGCCTCGCGCGACGGCGCGCGTCGAGCCTCTCCATCCCGGCGGATGCTGTGGGTCTCTTCGCGGGAGACGCGGAGTGCGGCGACCAGCTGATCGAGCTGCCAGCGCCTCGGCGCCGGACTATCAGGGCCCTTGTCGTCGGACGGTTCGTGGGGGAGTTCGTGCTTCATGCGGTCTCATCTGACATGTGCCAGCGGAATGCTGATCTCGGCGAGCAAATCGAGGTCGAAATCGTGTTTGATCTCGATGTACTGGCCGTTCCAGTATACCAGCCCCGACAGCTCGCGCGAGAGGTCGAAGCTCACCAGGCTGCCGACGATGATTCCGTGAGAATGGCGCTCGATGATCTCCTCGACCTGGCATTCAACGGTCGCGAGCGCGTTTCCGAGCAGCGGCACGCCCGAGGTGCCGGCCGACCAGGGGATGCCCTCGAAGCGCTGGGGCCCCTTGATGCGGCCGTCGCTGAAGCGGTCCGCCAGCTCCTGCTGGTCGGAGCCGAGAATGTTGACGCCGAACGTACCGAAGCGCTCGATCAGCGCAAAGGACGACGCCTGCCGGTTGACGCTGACCAGCACGCGCGGCGGGCTTGCACTCAGCGATGTCAGGGACGTCACGGTCATCCCCGTGATGTCGTCGTCGCGGCCGGCCGTGATGATGCTGACGCCGCCGGCGAGGCGGCGCATCACGGCGCGGAATTGATGTTCGATCTCGTTGCTGTCCGTGACAAGATGGATGTCCGATCTTCCCATGTCCTGACCTCCTTGTGTCGGACGCGAAGGCTTCTTCCCGCCTAGAAGAAGCCCTTCGCCGGCAGCGGTGTGCCGCTGATCTCGTATTGGCCTATCGAGCGCGCCTTGTAGGTGGTTGGATTGTGCGAGGACAGGGTTCGGGCGTTGCGCCAGTGGCGGTCGAAATTGGTGACCTTTTTGGTCGCCGACGCGCCGCCGACGTCGAACAGCAGGCTGCCGCCGCGGATGGCGAAATCGTCCGCGATGATCTTGGCCTTGGCCGAGAGCAGGGCGGCGGTGTGGGCCGCATCCGCCGCATCGGCGGCGCCGGCGTCGAATGCGTCGGTCGCGACGTCGAGTGCTTCGGCGGCCGCCAGCACCACGGCTTCGGCTGCGAAGGCGCCGCTGGCGATCTGGCCGACGGTCTGCTGAAGCAGGGGATCGTCGGTCGGGATCTCGGTCGGGGCGTAGTAGAAGGTGCGCTTGCGCGAGTGGATCAGGGCCGTAGCGTCGTGCAGGGTCGCGCGCGCGATGCCGGCAACGACCGCGGTCAGGAACAGCTGGGCGAACGTGTTGGAGTAGGGCACGCCGTAACCTGAGTCGGGCTCATCGAAGACCACCTCCTGGCGCTTCACTCTCACATTGTGGAAGTGGGTCGTGCCGGTCGCCGTGAGTCGCTGCCCGAGGCCGTCCCAATCGTCGACCAGCTCGATGCCCTCGCGCTTGATCGGAACGATCGTCGCGCCGGTCGTTCCGGACGGATCGGCGGCGCGGACCAGGACGTAATCCGAGTACAGCGTGCCGGTGCTGTAATATTTGGTGCCATTCAGCAAATAGTCGCCGTTGCCGTCGGGCGTGAACGTCGTGCCCGGCGTGACATTGCCGACGCGGGGGCTTTCAAGTTCGGTGGTGGCGAGCCCGATGATCGCGCCTCCCGCGACCGCCTTCTGCCAATCGCGGCTCTGCTCGTCCTTGGGCGTGCGCACCAGCCGCTCCACCACGCTGAAATGATTGCGCAGGATATGTGCGACATTGGCGTCGGCCTCGCCGAGGCGGATGACGAAGGCGAAGAGATCGCGGATCGTGCTGCCGGCGCCGCCGGCGCTGACGGGAAGCCGTAGCGCGCCGAGACGGGCGCGGCGGATGAGATCGATGACCTCGAAGGGCAGCACGCGGTCGCGTTCGCGTGCGCTCGCACCTTCGGCGATCTGGTTGAGCAGTGCCTCCAGTTCCGGCGAGCCGATCTTGAGCGGCTCGGATGTGGTCAGGGAGGGTGCGGAGACAATTTTGTTCATGATTGGCCTGTTGGTCACGTTCTCACAGCTGCGCGAGGTGGTCGGTCACCTTGACCGGCTCGGGCAGAACCTTGCGGGCGACGAGCCAGTCGGCGGCTTTTTGCAGCTCGCCGACGAATTGCTCATCATTGGCGGCGAAGTAGCGGTACTGCCGCTTCAGCGCGATGAACTGATCGCGGACGGCGTCGCTGTACTTGCCGATCTTCTGCGCGATGTACTCGGCCTCCTTGGCATTCTCGGAGATCCATTTGCCTTCGGTACGAAACGCGTCGTTGACGGCGCGGACCAGCGCGGGATTGTCGGTCGCAAATTTGCGGGTGGTGAGATAGGACGTGTAGTCGATCTGGAAATCGAGATCGCGTCCTTCCAGGAAAAGGTCGTGGGCCTTGTACTCGAGCCGGGCGATGTCGACGCCGGGGCTCCACATCGACCAGGCGTCCACCTTGCCGGAAGCGAGTGCCGGCGCCGCATCCGGCGGATTGAGATAGACGAATTTCACCGCAGAGCGATCGACCTTGTGTTTCTCGAGCGCAGCGACCAGCAGGAACTCGCCGAGGCCGGAGCGGTTGACCGCCACAGACTTGCCGACGAGGTCCTCGATCTTGTCGATGCCGGAGCCGTCCTTGGCGATGATCGCCGTGGTCCGGGGCTCGTAGACGACGAACTGCGTGAACACCAGCGGGGAGCCAGCGATGATCGCGGCCAATGCCGGCGTGGTGCTGCCGCCAAAACTGAAGTCGGCGCTTCCGCCGGTCACTGCCTGCAAGGTCGGCGCATGATTCGGGAACGGGCCGAGCCACTCGACCTTGATGCCATCCTTGGCCAGCATCTTCTCGAATTCGCCGCGTTCCTTGGCGATCACGTTGAGGCCGCCGAGACCCCAGGTGATGCGCACCGTATCAGTGGTGCGGCCGGGGCCGGCATGGGCGAAATCGCCGATGTTCATGCCGGCGAGGGCGCCAACGCCGAAAGCCGCGGAGCCAAGGAAGCTGCGCCGGGATGGTTTGGCGATCGGGGAGCGAGACATAGGGGCCTTGCCTAGTTGGGGGAATGGGACGCCACGCCGAGCTCGCCGAGGAGCTCTGCGCGCGAAATGGGCGTCGAGCCGTCGCGCACGGCGCGATGCTCGAACGCAATGGCACCGTTCCGCATCACCAGGATGCGGTCGGCCAGCGCGATCGCCTCATCGACGTCGTGGGTGACCAGCAGGACGCCCGGCTGATGGTTGGCGACGAGCTCGCGGACGAGCTCATGCATGCGGATGCGGGTGAGCGCATCCAGGGCGGCAAAGGGCTCGTCGAGCAGCAGGAGCTCGGGCTGCTGGACCAGCGCACGGGCAAGCGCGACGCGCTGGGCCTGTCCGCCGGAGAGATTGCGCGGCCAGTCATCGAGACGGTCGGCGAGGCCGACCTCGGTCAGCGCCTCGGCGGCACGTTCGCGTGCATCCGGCACCAGCAGACCAAGCGAGACGTTGCGCCAGAGGCTGTCCCACGGCAGCAGCCGATGCTCCTGGAACACCACGGCCGGGCGGCGCGGCGCGACGATGCGTCCGCCCTGAATGGAATCGAGACCAGCGAGCGCCCGCAGCAGCGTGGTCTTGCCGCAGCCGCTCTCACCGAGCAGGGCGACGAACTCGCCGCGCTCGATCCGCAGGTTCAGTCTGTCGATGACCACGCGGCTGCCGTAGCTGCGCACGAGGTTGCTGACGACGACCGCCGGGCCGGATTCGAACGAGGTGCGCGATCGCGGAGCGACATGAACGTTCATCGTGCCGCTCCGTAATTCGGATGCCAGGCGAGCAGGCGCCGTTCGAGGAAGCGCGCAATGCCGTCGGCCGCGACGCCGATCAGCGCATAGATCACGATCGTCAGCACGATCACGTCGGTGCGCAGGAATTCCCGCGCGTCCATGGCGAGAAAGCCGATGCCGGACTGCGCGCCGATGGTTTCGGCCACGACCAGTGCGAGCCACGCCGTCGCCAGCGCATAGCGGACCCCGGTCAGGATCGAGGGCAATGCGCCGGGAAGGATGATCCGGCGGATCAGCTGAATGGAGCTCAGGCCCTGGACGCGGCCGAGCTCGAGCAGCTTGGGATCGACCTGGCGGATGCCGAGCACGGTGTTGATGTAGATCGGAAAGGTGACGCCGAGCGCGACCAGGAAGATCTTTTGCGTCTCGCCAACGCCGAGCCAGACGATGACGAGCGGCAGGACTGCGAGAAACGGCACGGCGCGGATCATCTGCACGCTGCGGTCGATCGCCGCTTCCGCGATCCGCGAGAAACCGACGAGAGTGCCAAGTACGGCACCGACAACCGACCCGATCGCGAATCCCGCCGCTGCACGCAGCAGGCTGACGCCGAGATCGTTCAATAGCGTCCCGGTGGTCGCCAGCTTGAACGCGGTTCGGATTACCTTGCTAGGCGCGGGAAGCACCTGGGGCGAGAGCCATCCGGCCTGCGCCAGCCATTCCCAGACGATGACCAGCGCCACGGGTGCAAGCCATGACAGGAGCAGAAGGCCGCGCGGACCAAGCTTGATCCTGGTTGACGTCAGAGCGCGTGTGCTATCGCTGCTCTGCGATGTCGGCTTGTCGTCGATTGTCGCGCGGTCGATGTCGCTCAATTCGATATTGCTCAAGACGCGAGACCTTGCTTCAGGTGCGATGACTTGCCGTCACCGCAAAATGTCCCATGAAATCGGGCCGACAGAAATAGAGCGGTATTTCAATTGTCGTTCGATCCGGAGTGATCTGCTGTCGTCTCAGCGCGCATGCGCGACAAAGAAAATCTTTTGATGTGCGTCTGCTTGATCTTGCACCACGCATTGGCGAGAACGCCTGAGGCTCAAGGCATTTACGGGAGAGCACGATGACGACCGCACCTCTTCGCTTCGGCATCTGGGCGCTGGTGCACGGACCACGTGCCGCGCATCAGGACCCGGAAGAGCCCTATGATGCGTCCTGGGAGCGCAACCGGGATCTCATCCTCGCCGCCGAGGAACTCGGGTATGATTCGACGCTGATCGCGCAACACACGATCAACCCGCATCAGGAGGATCTCGATCAGCTCGAAGCGTGGAGCGCCGCTGCCGCTATCGCGGCACTGACGAAGCGCATCGAGATCATCGCTGCGATCAAGCCGTATCTCTATCACCCCGTCGTTCTGGCCAAGCTCGCGCTCGGGATCGAGAACATCAGCCGCGGCCGTTTTGCGATTAATCTGGTCAATGCCTGGAACCGTCCGGAGCTGGAGAAGGCGGGGATTGGCTTCCCCGAGCACGATGCGCGCTACGCCTACGGCAAGGAATGGATCTCAATCGTATCGCGCCTGATGGAAGGCGAGCGCCTCAACTACAGCGGCGAACACTTCAACGTCACCGACTATGTGCTGCGGCCGACCAGCCTCTATCGCAAGCGCCCCCTCATCTATGTCGGCGGGGAATCCGAGCCGGCGCGCGATCTCGTCGCGGGCCAAGGCGACGTCTGGTTCATCAACGGCCAGCCGCTCGGCGACGTCGCGGGCCTGATCGCCGACGTCGCTTCACGTCCGCGTGGGTCGGCGCCGCCATTGCGTTTCGGTCTGTCCGCCTTCGTCGTCGCGCGCGAGACCCGCGAGCAGGCGCAGGCCGCCCATGAGCGGCTGCTCAGTCTTGCCGCAAAGGATGCGCCGATGAAAGCCATCCAGAAGCAGAACACCGATCCGGAGGTCGTGATGATGCAGACCATGCAGAAGACGCCGCGCGTCGGCAGCAATGGCGGCACGGCCGCAGGGCTCGTCGGCAGCTACGACGAAGTTGCGGAGCGCATCGAAGCCTTCCATGCCGCCGGCATCGAGCTGTTCATGCTGCAATTCCAGCCGTTCGAGGCCGAGATGCGGCGTTTTGCGCGCGAGGTGATTCCCCGTGTGCGCGCCCGGCAATCGACCGGGCCCTCCGGGAAGCTGGCCCAGTCCCTCGGATGAATCAGGCTGACGCGACCTCTGGCGCCGGTGTCGCGAAGCGGCTCGGGGGCCGCGGCAGACCAAAATGCTCGCGCAGCGTCGTGCCCGTGTATTCGATCCGGAACAATCCGCGCTTTTGCAGGATCGGCACGACCGTATCGACGAAGGTCTCCAGCCCGGTGGGCAGAACGTCCGGCATCAGATTAAACCCGTCGGCGGCGCCGGCCTTGAACCAGGTCTCGATGTCGTCGGCGATCTGCTTCGGCGTGCCCACGATGATGCGATGGCCAACGCCGCCGCCGAGCGCGCGGATCAATTGACGAACGGTAAGGTTGCCGCGGCGGGCGAGGTTCACGGTGCCCTGGAACATGGTGTGATTGGCGTTCGCTGGAAGCGGCAACGGGTCGGGAAGCGGCTTGTCGAGCTCAAGCAAGGCAGGGTCGATCTGGAGTGTGCCGGCGAGGCGCGCGAGGCTGTATTCGATCGGCACCAGCTCCCAGAGTTCGTCCTGCCGCCGCTTCGCCTCGGCCTCGGTGCTGCCGATGACGGTGGCAAGCCCCGGCAGAGTGACGATGGAATCGCCGGAACGCCCGTAGGCCGCAGCCCGCGTACGCAGATCGCGCGCATAAGCGACGCCTTCCTCGATCGACTGTGCCAGCGTGAATACCGCTTCCGCATAGGCGGCTGCGAAATCGCGGCCGTCATTGGAGCCGCCTGCCTGCACCGTGACAGGTCGCCCTTGGGGCGAGCGTGGCACGTTCAGGGGGCCAGCGACCGAATAATGCGGACCGCGGTGGGCGATCGGGTGCACCTTCGATGTATCGACGAACTGCGCGCTCGCCTTGTCGCCGACAAAGGCGTCGTCTTCCCAGCTGTCGAACAAGGCGTGGACGACATCCGTGAATTCCTTGGCCCGCTCGTAGCGGGCCTTGTGCTCCAGTGCACCCGTGAGGCCGAAGTTGCGGCTCGAAGCGGCATCCGCCGTCGTCACTGCATTCCATCCTGAGCGTCCGCCACTGGCATGGTCGAGCGTCACGAAGCGGCGCGCAATGTTGTAAGGCTCGTTGTAGGTCGTGGAGACCGTGCCGATCAGGCCGATATGCGTCGTCGCGGCGGCGACCGTCGCCAGCACGATTGTCGGTTCCAGCGAGGTGAACGATCGGTAGTCGATGCGATCGTTCACGGCCGGCGAGTCCGCCAGGAAGATGGCGTCAAACTTTCCGCGCTCCGCAATCTGCGCCACCCGCACATAATGACCGAGATCGAAGAACGCGCGCGGATCGCTGTCCGGCAGCCGCCAGGCTGACGGGTAGACACCGGAGTGAAGCAGATTGACGTTGAGGTGCAATTGGCGTGGCGGCATGGGGATTCCGAAAGTCGGCGGCCTAAGCCGCAAGTCGCGGAGATCAAGACCCCTTCGGGGACCAGATCTTGATGGCGGTGGTGTCGATCTTGACGGGAATCAGACCTTCGGCGTGGAATGCATCGGCAATGCGCTGCTGCTCGGACAGGCCGGGCCCGGTGACCGCGCCCACCTGATACGAGCGGTGGCTGTTGGCCTCCTCGACGATTGCCGCATCGATACCCCAGAGGCCGGCGAGCAATGCCGCCGCGTCCTTCGGCTGGGCCTTCACCCATTTGCCGGTCTCGGAGAGCTTTGCGAAGATCACGTTGAGGACCTGATCGTGCTTGTCCGCATACGCGGCCGAAGCCAGGTAGTAGCGCTTGTAGCTCGCAAGACCGTTGCTGCCGTCGGAGAGGATCCGGCCCTTCGTCTGGTGCAAGGCGCTGGTCAGGAACGGATCCCAGGCGACCCAGGCATCGACATTGCTGCTGATGAAGGCCGCGCGACCATCGGCCGGTGTCAAATAGGCAGGCGTGATGTCCTTGAAGCTCAGGCCGGATTTCGCCAGGGCTGCGAGCAGCAGATAGTGGCTGCCGGCGCCCTTGGTGACGGCGATCTTCTTGCCCTTCAATTCAGCGATGGTCTTGATGGCCGAAGCCTCCGGCACCACGATCGCCTGCGCCGCCGGCGAGGCGGCTTCCTCGGCGACATAGGCGAGCTTGGCGCCGGCGGCTTGCGCGAAGATCGGCACCGTGTCGGCGACGTCAGCGCCGAAATCGATGCTGCCGATGTTGATGGCCTCCAGCAGCGGCAAGCCGCTGGTGAATTCGTGCCAGGAGACGGTGATGTCGAGCGGCGCCAGTGCCTTCTCAAGCTCCCCGTTGGTCTTCAGGATCGCCGTCAGCGTCGAGGATTTTTGATAGCCGATCCGGAGCTCCTCGGACATTGCGGGCTGAACGGACGCCAGCGCGAAGAAGCCGAGCGCGGCCGCGGCGAAGGCTCGCAGGCGGAACGTGAGATGATGCATTTCGGATATCCGGTTCAACGTAACTGCCTTGCCGTCTCGACCTCCGTCTGGGGAGACTGGGGCGGCTCACTTTGCCGGCAAACGGGTCCGCGTGGCAATTTCGCAGTCGGGCGCAGAAGGGAACGAACATTCTCTCGTGCGCTAGCAATTGAGAACGGAGTTGTCGGTATCGCAGTTCGACGCGAGACGCTTCCGTGTGGCGTAGCTCTCGCCAAAAATCATGAAGCTCGCCAGCGCCATGATCCAGACGGATAGCCCGCCATAGAGCATCACCAGCCCGAAACCATGGATCAGCGCATCTTGCACGGCGGTGTCCGCTGCCGGAAGGACACTCAGCTCGGGGATATCAGACGGGCGGGCGGTGCCGCCGGCGATGCGTTCCGCGAGATATTGCAGGCGACCGGGATCGAGCTCACCGGGCAGCGCGCTGCGCAGCCAGGAGGAGATGCCCGCGATCAGGATAAAACCCATCAAGGCGATGTTAATCGCCAGCGAAATCATGCGGGCGCTCATATCGATGCCCGATGCCATGCCGGCCCGTGTGCTCGACACCGCCCCCGTGGTGACGTTGGTCACCGGCGTGTTGGTGAGAGCAAGGCCTACGCCCGCGAGCAGACATCCTGGCGCCAACGTCAGCCAGGTGACGTGCGCGACGCCGCTGCCGGCCCTCATCAGCATGAAACCAAGGCCGATGACGAACAGGCCGAAGGGAATGGCGATGCCGCCGCCGAACCTCAGCAATATCCGTTCGCCGAGCGGCGGAATCACCAGCGTGGGGAGCGTGTAGGTCAGCAATGCGAGACCGGCCGTGAGATTGTCGTAACCAAGTGCGCTGCGAAAGAAGATCGGCAGGTAGATCATGAAGGACCAGAAGCTGAAGTTCATGCCGGCCGATCCCAGCAGCGCGCCCGAAAAGGCGCGTATCCGGAACACCGAGAAATCGAACATCGGACGGGCGCTATGCAGCTCGACCAGCACGAAGGCAATGAGGCTCAGAACAGCCGTCGCGACGATCGCCAGGCCGGTCAGGCTGCCGAAGCCGAAGTCGGGGCCTTCCGTGATATAGAAGGCGACGCAGAATACCGATGTCGAAAGCGTCACGATGCCCGCGATGTCGAGATGTTTTGCCTCGGGATCGCGCGACTCCTGTACGCCCATTACGGCAAGCGCGATCGTGACAATTGCGATGAACGCGTGAATCAGGAACACCCATTGCCAGCCGGAGACGGCGACGATCGCCGCGCCGATGATGGGTCCGAAGCCAAGGCCGATGCCGAAGATAATGCCCCAGGCGGCAAAGGCCCGCGCGCGCGGTGCGCCCTCCTGGAACTGATGGGAGAGAACCGCGACCTGGCAGATCAGCATCGCGCCACCGCTCATGCCCTGAAGGAAGCGGCTCACGATGAGCAGGAGCGCGTCCTGCGCCAGGCCGCAGATCAGCGAAGCCAGGCCGAACACGGCGATGCTGACGACGAACACGCGCTTTCGACCATAACGATCCGCCAGCGTCCCCGTCGCCATCAGCACCGTCGTGACCGCGATGGTGTAGGCATTCATGATCCATTGCAACTGCTGGAAGTTGGCATGCAGCACCGTCTCCAGCGTGGGCAGGATCGTTGGAACGCTGGAGATCTCCAGGCCGAACATGAGGGACGCGAGGCACGCCGCGGCCAGTGCGATCGTGTTTCGTCGTGATGGTGAGACCGTCAAGGCTGTGACCTCCAAACGTAATGCTGATTGCCGGCGCGGACGCGCGACGTCGCTCGCTCCGGGAAAGCGTGCTTTCCCGTGCGCCATGCCCGCGTCAGGCGGGGCGAACATAGGGGCCCCTTGACCACAACAAAATCCGATCAATATTGATTTCAGAGACAACAAAGCCGGATGATGCAATGCTCTCGCTCGATGTCGACGCCGTCAGGGCCTTTGTGATGGTGGCGGACCTTCACAGTTTTACGCGGGCCGCCAAGGCGCTGGGGACCACTAAGGCGCGATCAGCGTCAAGCTGAAGCGGCTGGAGGATCGTATCGGGCATCGATTGCTCGAACGCACGCCGCGATCGGTGCGGCTGTCGGCGCAGGGGACGGCGTTCCTGCAGGGGGCGCGGGAGCTGATCGCTGCGCATGAGCGCGCGATCGCCGGGCTCAATGCGCCGCCGCGTCACTTCGGCCTTGGTATTGCAGCGCATGTCGCGGGCCCGGAAGTTCCGGCCTTGCTGTCACGGCTGCACGCGCATGATCCGAATTTGACCATCGAGGTCCAGCTCGACAATTCGCGCAATCTCCTTGATCTCTTCGATCAGGGACGGTTAGACGCGGCCATCGTCCAGCGCGAGGACGATCGTCGCGATGGCGAGACGCTGGCGCACGAGCGCTTCGGCTGGTTTGCGGCGCAAGGGTTCGATCACAGGGAGGGCGAGCCCCTCCGCCTCGCCGCACTGGCTCCGACCTGCGGCGTGCGCAACATCGCCACACAGGCGCTGGATGCGGCCGGCATCAAATGGATCGAGGTGTTTCTGGGCGGCGGCTCCTCGGCGGTCCATGCCGCTGTCGTGGCTGGGCTTGCGATTGCGCCGTTGTCGTATCGGATCGCGCCGGCGGGCACGATCGACATCGGCGCCAAGCTCGGACTTCCCAAGCTGCCGCCGTCGGAGGTCGTGCTTCATTCGTCCCTGACCGACCGCCGGTCGCGGGCCGCGCTGGGAGCGCTCGCAGCAGCATTCCGCGAACATCGCGCGAAGGGGTGAGCGTCACCCTTGCTATTCGGCCGCGTCGGATTGGAACGCAGCCGCCGAAGGCGCGCGCCGGGATGCGTGCTGTGCAACCGCGGACCGCGCCCCGGAAACAGTTTTTCGCGTAGCGTGCCGTCGCGATAAACGGTCTTGTAGACGCCGCGCGATTGCAGCTCCGGCACCACAAGATCGACAAAAGCGTTGAGCGACTCCGGCGCGACCAGCCGGAACAGGTTGAAGCCGTCGACGTCGGTCTCGTCCGCCCAGGCGATCAGCTCGTCGGCGACGTCCTGCGGCGAGCCGACCACGAAGGGTGACCGGGCGCCGGCGCGGCTCAATCTGGCGAGGTCGCCGACATTGACAGGCCGGTCGCTCCGCACCGTAAAATTCTCGACCATCGACTGGATGGCGTTGCTCTCGACATATTCGATCGGCTGGTCGGGTCGGTAGGTCGAAAAGTCGATGCCGGTCCAGCCCGACAACAAGGCGAGCTGGCCGGTCTGGTCGACATGCCGCGCATAGTCCTCGAGCAGATCATTCGCCTCGGCACGTGTCGGCGCCACGATCACGGTTGCGCCGGCAAACAGGCGGATGTCGTAGGGATCGCGGCCATAGGCCTTGGCCGCCTCGCGGATCTCGCGGACCGCGCGCGCAAGGATCGGCTTGGTCTGGCCGTTGAGAAAGATCGCTTCCGAATGCCGGGCCGCGAAGGCGCGGCCGCGCTTCGAGGCGCCGGCCTGATACAACAGCGGCGTTCGCTGCGGCGAGGGTTCGGCGAGATGGATGCCGTCGACCTTGAAATATTGGCCGTTGTGCACCACACGGTGAAGCTTTGCAGGGTCCGTGAAGATGCGGCTGCCGCGATCACGGCGGACGGCGTCATCCTCCCAGCTTCCCTCCCACAGCTTGTAGGCCGCGGTGAGGAAGTCTTCGGCCGCATCATAACGATCGTCATGGGCGCGGTTGGCCGGAAGGCCCATGCCGCGCGCGCCGCTGTCGAGATAGCCGGTGACGATATTCCAGCCGATCCTGCCCTTGGTCAGATGGTCGAGCGTCGAAAACTTGCGGGCCAGCTGATAGGGATGCTCGAAGGTCAGGTTCGAGGTGATGCCGAAGCCGAGGTGGTGTGTGACGAGCGCCATGGCGGACACCAGCAGTGTCGGGTCGGCGTTGGGAAGCTGCACGGCGTGGTGTGCGGCGGCATCGGCATTGCCGCGATAGACGTCGTATACGCCGAACACATCCGCCAGGAATATGCCGTCGAGCAGACCTCGCTCCGCGGTCCTGGCGTAGTCAGCCCAATATTCGAGTGTGTTGTAGTCGATCGACGCGTCGCGCGGATGAGACCACAGGCCGGCCCAGTTGTGGCTCGGCGCGGTCATGTTGAAGGCGTTGAAGCGCAGCTCGCGCGGTCTCGTCATGGGCGGTCCCGATCATCAATTGCGAAGCACATCCGCTCCGCGCGACATTTTTAACATTTTGCGTGAGCGAGTTTGTTTCCAATTCGACGAAGGAGCCGAAAGAAACACGTTACGAAGCGACTGTGACGCAGCACGCGCATCGCTATTTTCCGGACACGCTCGACAGCCGCGGAATCCGCCCGCATCATTTTCGTCAACAAGCACGGCTTGCCGCGCGAGGTGCGCGTTCTCGAGATCGAAAGGGAATTGCAGATGGCATTGGAGACCCGGAACTTCGAGACGCTCGCGTTGCATGGTGGATCGTACCGCTCCGACCCCGCCACTGGTGCGGTGGCGGTTCCGATCTACCAGACCACCTCGTTCCAGTTCGAAAACACCGATCACGCCTCGCGCCTGTTCGCGCTCGAGCAGCTTGGACCGATCTACACCCGTATCGGCAATCCGACCCAGCAGGCCTTCGAGGATCGGCTTGCCGCACTCGAGGGCGGGGCGGCCGCCCTCGCAGTTGCCTCCGGACAGACGGCGTCCGCCTTCGCGATCTTCAACATCGCCCAGGCCGGCGACAACATCGTGTCCTCGACCGATCTCTACGGCGGCACCTGGACGTTGCTGTCGCAGACCCTGAAGCAGTTCGGCATCGAGGCCCGGTTCGTCGATCCCGCGGATCCCGAGAATTTTCGCCGCGCAACCGACGCGAAGACGCGGGCCTATTTCGGCGAGACACTCCCGAATCCCAAGCTGAACGTCTTTCCGATCAAGGAGGTCGCGGACATCGGCCGCTCGCTGGGCGTGCCGCTCATTCTCGACAACACGGCGTCGCCGCTGATCGCACGTCCGTTCGAGCACGGCGCCGCTGTGATCGTCTATTCCACGACGAAATATATCGGTGGCCACGGCACCGCGATCGGTGGCGCCATCGTCGACGGCGGCAATTTCGACTGGGCAGCACATGCGGAGCGCTTCCCGCTGCTGAACAAGCCTGACGAGGCCTATCACGGTGCGATCTGGACCGAAGCCGCAAAGCCGCTCGGCCCGATCGCCTACATCCTGCGCGCCCGCGTCAAGCTGCTGCGCGACCTCGGCGCATCGATCGCGCCGCAAAACGCCTTCCAGTTCATCCAGGGCATCGAGACCCTGCCGCTGCGTATTCGCCAGCACAACGAGAACGCGGTGAAGGTCGCGAACTTCCTCGCCAAGCACCCCTCGGTCTCGAACGTGATCTTTCCCGGACTGCAAAGCGGGGAGAACCGGCGCAGGGCGGACGTCTATCTGAAGGGCGGCTTTGGCGGGCTGGTCGGCTTCGAGCTGAAGGGGGGCGTCGAAGCCGGCCGGCGGTTCGTCGACGCGCTCAAGCTGTTCTATCACGTCGCCAATATCGGCGACGCCCGCTCGCTGGCCATTCACCCGGCGTCGACGACGCATCAGCAACTGACTGCAGCCGAGCAACTCGCCGCCGGCGTCACGCCGGGCTATGTCCGCCTGTCGGTCGGGATCGAGCATCCCGACGATATCCTGGCGGATCTCGGTCAAGCGCTGGCACAGGCGGACGCCGGTGCGCGCAAAGCTGCGTGAGACGCATCATCTGAATTGCAACGGGACTTGAGATCATGAGAATCCTTCGTCGTACCGCCCTGGCTGCGGGTCTCTGGCTTGCGTTCACAGCGGCGGCCTTCGCTGGCGAACCCCTGAAGATCGCGACCAGCGCCGGCCCCGTTGGCCAACTTGCGTCCTTTGCCGCCAAGCTCGCCAAGGAGAAGGGGCAGGACGTCAAGATCGTCGAGCTGTCGGACTGGGTTGCATTGAACGAGGTCGTGAACAGCGGCGAGGTCGATGCCAATCTGTTCCAGCATGCGACCTATCTCGCGCTCCAGAACAAGCAACGCGGTTTCAATCTGGTACAGGCCGACAAGGTTGGCGTGATTGCGCCGGTCGGCCTGTTCTCGAAGAAGATCAAGACGCTCGACGAGATCAAGTCCGGCGACAGCGTCGCCATTCCGAACGAGCCGCTCAACGGCGCACGCGGTCTGATCCTGCTGGAGCGGGCCGGCCTGATCAAGCTCGCGCCCGGCAAGGGCTTTTCGGTCAGCAAGTTCGACATCACCGACAATCCCAAGAACCTGAAGATCGTCGAGCTCGACCCGGCGCAGACCTACCGCTCGCTCGACGACGTGACGCTGGCGCTTGTCAATATCACCTATCTTATTCCGGCCGGCGGCGACCCGAAATCGGCGCTGATCATCGATCGCACCGTCGACGAAGGTCTGGTGCTGCGCTTCACGGTCCGCCCCGACAAAAGGACGATCCGCGGCTGAAGGCTTTCATCCAGGTGTTCAACTCGCCCGAGGTGAAGCAGTTCATCGAGGACAAGCTGCCGGCGTTCATTCCGGCGGGGTTCAGCAGCTGAGAGCGCGTGCTGCGCAGGGACATCAATCCGGAGACGAGCGATGACGAATTCATCTGGCCGCGCCGAGAAGCTGTCGAGTTCGGCAGGATCGATTGTGTTCGACGCCGACGTGCTGGTGCTCGGCGGCGGTCCCGCGGGGACATGGGCCGCGATCAGTGCTGCCGAGCATGGTGCACGCGTCGTGCTGGCGGACAAGGGATTTTGCGGCACCTCCGGCGCGACTGCGGCGGCCGGCACCGGCGTGTGGTATGTCGACCCCGTTCCCGAACGCCGCGAGGCTGCGATGGCCAGCCGCGAGAAGCTGGGTGGCTATCTCCAGGACCGCCGCTGGATGGCGCGCGTGCTGGACCGGACCTACGCCCAGAGCAACCAGCTTGCCGATTGGGGTTATCCTTATCCCGCAGACGAGGACGGCAAGCCGCAGCGGAATTCGCTGCAGGGCCCGGAATACATGCGGCTGATGCGCAAGCGGACCAAGCAGGCCGGCGTCACCATCCTGGATCATTCGCCCGCGCTCGAACTGCTGGTCGACGGAAACGGCGTGGTTGCCGGTGCCGCAGGCTTGCGCCGCCAGAAGGGAGATCGCTGGGCGGTCAACGCCAAGGCCGTGGTGATCGCCACCGGCGGATGCGCCTTTCTCAGCAAGACGCTGGGGTCGAACGTGCTGACGGGCGACGGCTATCTCCTCGCTGCAGAAGCGGGGGCGGAATTCAGCAGCATGGAGTTCTCCAACGCCTACGCGATCTCGCCGGCGTTCGGATCGGTGACCAAGACGCTGTTCTACAGCTGGGCGAGTTTTACCGATGAGCAGGGCAGCGTCATTCCGGGAGCGTCGTCCAAGGGCGGCCGTTCCGTGATTGCGCGCGCGCTGCGGAAGGGGCCCGTCTATGCCCAACTCGATCAGGCGGAAGCCGAGACCCAGCGCCACATGCGCGCGTCCCAGCCGAATTTCTTCCTTCCGTTCGACCGCACCGGTATCGATCCCTTCACCCAACGATTCCCGATCACGTTGCGCCTCGAAGGAACCGTTCGTGGGACAGGCGGTCTGCGCATCGTCGGCGACAGTTGCGCGACCACCGTTCCGGGCCTCTACGCGGCAGGCGATGCTGCGACCCGCGAGCTGATCTGCGGCGGCTTTACGGGCGGCGGCAGCCACAATGCCGCCTGGGCGATGTCTTCGGGCTATTGGGCCGGCCAAGGTGCGGCTGAATTCGCGCGCCAACTGGGCACGACAATCGGGCGTCAGGCGTTCCGACGTGGCACCGTTGGCTTGCGCTCCGGCAGCGGGCAACCGTTGCACGGCGGCGCGCTCGCACGGAGCGTTCAGGACGAGGTGTTCCCCTACGAGCTGAATTACTTCCGCGAGGCCGGGCGACTGGGCGACTCTCTGCGCCGCCTGGATGGCTTGTGGTCCGAAGCGTCGAATGCGGCGGCATCGGACGACCAGGAGCTGCTACGTGCGCGCGAAGCCGCCGCCATGCTTGCGACCGCGCGCTGGATGTATCGCAGCGCGCTGGCGCGTCAGGAAAGCCGGGGAATGCACCGTCGCGACGATTACCCCGAGCCGGACGATCGCTACCTGCATCTTGTGACGACCGGCGGGCTCGATGATGTCTGGACGTCGGCCCGTCCGTTGGTCTCCGCCCAATATTCGGAGGCCGCGGAATGATCGAGGTCATCGATTCCGAGCGGTGCACGGCCTGCGACATCTGCGTCAACGTGTGCCCGACCAACGTCTTCGACAAGACTGACGGCATTCCCGTGATCTCCCGCCAGAGCGACTGCCAGACCTGCTTCCTGTGCGAACTCTATTGCCCGGAGGATGCGCTGTTTGTGTCTCCCTTTGCCGAAGCGCCGCAAGCGGTCGATGTGGCCGCGCTGAAGGAAGCCTCTGTGTTGGGAAGCTACCGGCGTGCGGTCGGCTGGACAGAGGAGAACCGGCATCTGCGGGCGGCCGATCGGAGCTATCGGCTGTTCGGCCATTGAAGTTTGCGCCAAGCGGGCCGCACGTCGGCGGCGACGGGCGTGTCAGCCGGGCGCGCGTGAAAAAAGGCGGAGATCATGGTGTCGTCCTCGCTCGAAGAGCTGTCGATCACGACTGACGTGCTGATCGTCGGCGGCGGCATGGCCGGCGCATGGGCCGCCGCGTCGGCCGCGCAAACCGGTGCGAGGGTCGTTCTCGCTGACAAAGGCTATTGCGGCACCAGTGGCGTGACCGCCGCCGCGGGACCGGGCCATTGGTGGGTGCCGCCGGATCCTCCCACGGCGCGGGACGCCGTTGTTGCCAATCGCATCGCCGCCGGGCTCGGCCTTGGCGAATCGGAATGGATGTATCGCATCCTCGACCAGACCTGGCGCACGCTGCCGACGCTGGCCCGATATTACAAGTTTGGCACGGACGACGAGGGAAGGGTGAACTACCGCGCGGTGCGCGGGCCGGAATATATGCGCGCGCTTCGCCAGCATGTGCTGAGCCACGGGGTTACTATTCTTGATCAGTCGCCCGTCGTCGAGTTGCTGGCGCGGTCCGATGGATCGATCGGCGGCGCGCGTGGCCAGCGCCGTCAGGACGGCGGGCGCGCGTATCGAATCGTGGCGGGCGCGGTGGTGCTCGCGGCGGGCGGGACCAGTTTTCTGTCGCATCTGTTGGGATCGCGAACCAACACCGGCGACGGCTATCTCATGGCGGCCGAGGCGGGCGCGGAGCTGTCCGGCATGGAATTCACCGCCGCCTACACCATTGCGCCGGCGCATTCCACGATGACGCGCAGCATGGCCTATGCCTTTGCGACCTACTCCGACGCCGACGGAAACGAGCTCGACCTGCCGTTCGGTCCCGATCAGACTGTCCGTCTTGCCCGGGCACTGCAGCGCGGGCCGGTCTACTGTTCGCTGGACCGTCTGCCTGATGACATCAAGGCGCGGCTGCATACGATCTCGCCGAACGTGCCGCTGGTGTTCGACCGCTGGGGGATCGATCCCTACCACGACCGGTTCGAAGTCACGCTGCACAACGACGGCACCATTCGCGGCATCGGCGGCGTGCGCGTGCATGATGCGGATTGCGCGACGTCGGTCCCGGGACTGTTCGTCGCCGGCGACAACGTATCGCGCGAGAAGGTCGCGGGCGCGATCTCCGGTGGCGGCAACGTCAACTCGGCATGGGCGCTGTCGTCCGGCGTGTTTGCAGGACGCGCGGCTGCGCGCGTGGCGCGCGGCACGAAAAGCCGCTCGACGGAGCTGGCGCCACTTGGACGGGCCGGGCTTCGCCCGCGTGGCCGGCCTGAGGCTGTTGACGTGGCCGCAGCCAGAGATGCCGTGCGTGCCGAGATGCATCCGTTCGACAAGAACTTGTTCCGCACCGGGGCAGGGCTCGCGGCCTCTTCGCAAACACTCGATGAGTTGTGGCGTGAGGTGGCAGATCACGGGCAGGCAGGTTCGATCGCCCTGCGCGAGACCGCGGCACTGCTGGCCACGGCGCGCTGGTCCGTTGCCACGGCCGCGGCCCGCAACGAGAGCAGGGGTCTTCACCGGCGTGAGGATTGTCCCACACAGGATCCGGGATTGGCGGCCCGCCTGCTCAGCGGCGGACTGGAACAGGTCTGGGTCGCGTTCGACCGTCCATCTGCAAGCGCCAGGCCAGGCCAACTCGAGGCAGTGTCATGATCGAACTCATCGTCGCGGAGCGCTGCACGGATTGCGGGGCTTGTATCGAGGTCTGTCCGGCCAACGTGTTCGATCCCGGACGCGACGGCCAGCCCATCCTCGCGCGCGTCGAGGATTGCCAGACCTGCTTCATGTGCGAGCTCTATTGCAGTGCAGACGCGATCTATGTCGCGCCCGATTGCGACCGCCGCGTCTCCGTGAGCAAGGACGAGGTGCTGGCGTCCGGGCGGCTCGGCCAATACCGCAAGCACTCCGGCTGGGATGAATGGGCGGAGCACTTTCCCAACGAGCAATGGCTGATGGAAGCCGTCTTCCGCCGTGCCGCCGAAGCGGCGGCTCAGCCAACGGCGCGGAAACCCGACGTCAACGGCCGAAAATAGCAGCGCCGCACCCAGAGACGAATTCTTATGCCTCGGTTGGAAGCGTCGTCCTGTTGTTGCCCGATGCCGTTGATCTTTGAAAAGACTATCTTGCGCCGAGCGCCTAGCATGTCCGCATCAATGCCATCATGAACGCGTGACATGAACACTCCCCGAATTGAAAGCAGGCGCGCCTCCACCAGCGTGCGATCACCGATCATCGTCAATCAACTCGGCGCGGAGGTTCGTGCCGCGCCGGCCGATCACTGGTCGCGTCCGCTGATCATCGATCATCCCGCCGATCGCGCGGCGTGGGAGGTTGCCTCAGAGGCCGACGTGCTGCTGACGCGGCCACTGGCGGGCTGGAACAAGGCGCCTGCGGACAAGCCAGCAGGCTGGCCGTTCGGCCTGCGCTGGATCCAGACCGCTTCGACCGGCGTCGATTTCTTTCCGGCGTGGCTGCTCGACGGTCCCGTGGTCACGGTCGGCCGCGGCATCTCGGCCGATCCGATCGCGGAATATGTGCTTGCGGCAATTCTCGGCTTCGAAAAGCGTATCCCCGAGATCCGGCCGCGCAGCCGCGAGCAATGGAAGATCGCGCCGCTTGGATCGCTCAGCGGCAAGACGATCGGCATCGCGGGCTTTGGTGCGATCGGGCGTGCGGTCGCAGAGCGGGTCAAGCCGTTCGGCGTCAACATCAGGGTTCTCAGGCGGTCGGCCTGGCCATACGTTGTTCCGGGCATTGAGCCCGTGGACAGCATCGAACAACTGGTCGAGGTCTCCGATCATCTCGTCCTGGCGCTGCCGGCGACGACGAAGACGGCCCGTCTGATCAACGCCGACGTGCTGGCGCGGGCCAGAAAATCGCTGCATCTGATCAATGTCGCGCGCGGCCGGATCGTCGATCAGTCCGCCCTGCTGCAAGCCCTTGATGAGGGCAGGATCGCAGGCGCCACGCTCGACGTCACGGATCCCGAGCCGCCGCTGGATGGCGATCCGATCTACGACCATCCCAAGGTCGTACTGACCCCGCACGTCTCGTGGACGGGAGGCGAGGACGTCAAGCGGCTGGCCGACAAGACACTGGTCAATCTCGACGCCTATGCGCATGGCGTCGCGTTGGCCGACGTCTTCGACAAGAACCTCGAATACTAGAAAAGGAGCCGCGACAATGAACAAGGTCGTCGAGAAGCCCAAAAAATATTCCCTGGTCGAACGCACGCCGGCGGCGTCGTTCGAGGAGGAGAGGCTGCACCGCAAGCAGCGTCTCGCCGCGACGTTCCGGCTGTTCTCGCGCTACGGCTTCGATCAGGGCCTCGCAGGCCATGTCACCGTGCGCGACCCGGAGTTTCCCGAGCGGTTCTGGATCAACCCGCTGTCGAAGCATTTCAGCCAGATCAAGGTGTCCGATCTTCAGCTCGTCGACCACGACGGCAACATCCTGATCGGCGACAAGCCGATCAACCAGGCCGGCTTCGTGATTCACTCGGCGATCCACGCCGCGCATCCGGAGGTGATCGCGGCCGCGCACACCCATTCGACCTATGGCAAGGCCTGGTCGGCGCTCGGCCGCCTGCTCGATCCGCTGACGCAGGATTCCTGCGCCTTCTACGAGGACCACGTGCTGTTCGATCCATTCTCCGGCGTCGTGCTGGAGGCGGAGGAGGGCCGCAAGATCGCGCAGGCGCTGGGATCGAAGAAGGCCGCGATCCTGCAGAATCACGGCCTGCTCACGGTAGGACCGACCATCGAGGCTGCCGCGTGGTGGTATATCGCGATGGACAACGCTGCACGCGCCCAGCTGCTCGCGGAGGCTGCCGGCACGCCAAAGCCGATCCCGCACGAGATCGCCAGCCTGACCTCCCGGCAGGTCGGCACCCACAAGGGCGGCTATTTCAGCTTCCAGCCGCTCTGGGACTGGATCACCGAGGCGGAACCGGACCTGTTCAACTAGGACCACGGCGTCCAGGCCGGGCAGTTGCCCGGTTCGCCGCAATTGCATCAGGCCGCGACATCGTGAGATATCACGGTGCGCGGCCTGCTTCGTTCACGCAGGCCGATGCTGCAACGGTGAGGAGCAGTGCGACATGACCATTGGTCTGCCAAACGAAGTCGAAGTCATCACGTTGTTCGTCGACGACATTGCGTCGGCGAAAACCTTCTACGCGAAAGTGTTCGCGTCCGAGACGGTCTGGGAAGATGCGGTCTCATCCGTGCTGCGATTTGGTGGGCTCCTGATCAACCTTCTCGACGCGTCTCAGGCACCGCCGCTTGTCGAGCCGCTGCGTGTCGCGCAGTCCTCCGCAGGAGCGCGCGCACTTCTGACGATCAGGGTCGTCGACGTCGATCAGGTCTGCTCCGCGCTGCGGGAGATTGGCGTCGATCTGCTCAATGGGCCGATCGACCGTCCGTGGGGACGGCGAACGGCGTCCTTTGCCGACCCTTCAGGACATGTCTGGGAGATCGCGCAGCTCATTGCGCGGAAATAGCGGCCTGTTGCCGGCCCGTCGGTTCGTCAGAGCTTCCTGCAAACACGATTGACCAGTTCGATGAACCAGCGCAGCGCCGGGTCGGTCATGGCACGGCGGGTGTGGAGGAGGTCGATGGTGAACGCCTCCACATGGTAGGGAAGCGGAACGATGGACACGCCTGCCGATGCGGCGAAGCGGCGCGCGATGCGCTCGGCCATGGTTGCCACGAGATCGGTGCCGGCAACCGTAAACGGCACGGCGACGACATGGGCGAGCGTGACCGCCGTGCGCCGCTTGCGCCCGTGCCGGGCCAGCACGGTGTCGATCGCGCCCGGAAGCCCGTCGCCGCCGGCCGACGAGAACAGGGCATGCGGAAGGCGGGTGTAGTCGTCTTTGCTGAGCCGCGCCTTCTGCCTGGCGCGCCTGGCGTCGCGAATGCACACGAAACGCTCTTCGAACAGCGTGGTCCGGGTGATGCGCGTGGAGGCAGGAAGATGGCCGCCGATCAGCGCGTCGATATCGCCGTGCTCGAGGCTTGCGACGCTCAAGGCCGTGTCGATGATGGGACGCACCACGAGATCGATTCCAGGTGCCTCCCGTCGCAGTGCCACGACCAGCGGAGGCACGACGACGAGGTCGCCATAGTCGGTCACCGCGATAGACATGCGGCCGCGAGCGGTTGCGGGATCGAAGGCTGATCCAGGCGCCAGCACGCCTCTGATCTGTCCGAGTGCCTCGCTGATCGGGCGGGCCAGCGACAGCGCTTTGGCCGTCGGCCGCATGCCCGAGGCCGAGCGCACGAACAGATCGTCGCCGAACAGTGCCCGCAGGCGGGTCAGCACGCTGCTCATGGACGGCTGCGCGAGGCCAACGCGCGCGCCGGCACGGGTCACATTGCGCTCCTCCATCAGCGCCTCGAAGGCGACCAGGAGATTGAGATCGACGGAAGCTAAATTCATTTGAGCAATGGTAGGCATATCTAAAATCGATTTCAAGAATGCGGCGTTGCGTGGTCCATTGGCGTGGAAGACCCGATTGGACGAGGCGTATGCGATCCTCCCTCCTGCGCCTCATTCCGCGCGGACCGACATTGTTGGCCCTCGGCGTCCTGCTCGGGCTTGTGTGTCCGACGCTCGCGGATCTGGCGCGACCGCTGATGCCGGCCACGATTTTCCTGATCGTGCTCGGGACGCTGCTGCGAATCGATGGCGAGGCGGTCGTCGCCGCGTTGCGCCGGCCATCGCTGTCCGTGCTGTTGCCGGCAATTGTCATGGTCGGCTGCCCGCTGGTGATCGGTGCGACCGGTCGTGCCGTCGGGCTTGCTCCGGAAATCGCGCTCGCGATCGTGCTCGCCGTCTCGGCGCCGCCGTCGAGCGGTACCGCGGCGGTGGCACGCATGCTCGGGCTCGACGGCGCGGTGCCGCTTGTGGTGACGGTGTTGTCCATGGTGCTGGCGCCGGTCACGATCCCACTTCTCGCCGGGTGGTTCGGCGGGCTCGAGATCAGCGCGTTCGAACTTGCGCTGCGCCTGGCGCTGTTGATCGGCAGCGCCGAAGGCCTTGCCTTCCTGCTCCGCCGACGTGCGGCGCCGGCTCTCGCTGCCCATGGCGATGTGGTCGACGGGATCATCATCGCCGCGCTGCTGGTCTTTGCGGTGGCGACCATGGCCGGCATTTGCGCACAGATCGTTGCGGATGTGCCGGACGGAACGCTCTGCGTTGCCCTTGCGTTCGCCTGCAATGTGGCCCTTCAAATTGCGGGGGCCGTGTTGCTGCCGGGAACGCTGCCTGAGCGCCTGACGGTGGGGCTGATTCTCGGCAATCGCAATGTCGGGCCGGTCTGGTCGGCGCTCGGCGCTGCCGCCTCGCCACGCGTGGCTCTATACTTCGCCGCGACCCAGTTTCCGATCTACATCCTGCCGCGCCTGATCGAGACCCTGATCGGCCGCGACAAACGAAAGGCCAGAGCATGACCAGGTCCCGACTCACCCGCGAACACGCCGTCCAGTTCGCCGGCATCGCGCTCGGCCATGTCGGGCGTGAATATCCCAACAATGTGGATCATGCGCTGGCCGAACCGGCGGATGCGCGCACGCCGAGCCAGCTGCATCCGATCTTCTACGGCAGCTATGACTGGCACTCCTGCGTCCACAGCTACTGGATGCTGGCGCGGCTGCTGCGCCGCTTTCCCGACATCGCATCGGCACCCGACATTCGCGCGTTGTTCGACGCGCAATTCGTTCCCGACAAGGTCGCCGCCGAGTGCGCCTACTTTGCCCGTCCGACTGCACGCGGCTTCAAGCGGCCCTATGGCTGGGCCTGGCTGCTGAAGCTGGCGACCGAACTTGAACTCCAATCCGACCATCGCTGGGCGCGCAGCCTTGCGCCGCTGGCAGAGGTCATCGCGCAGCGCTTTCGTGATTTCCTGCCGCGCGCGACTTATCCGGTGCGCGTCGGCACGCATTTCAACACGGCGTTCGGCTTGCGCATGGCGGCGGACTACGCCGGCATCAAAAGGGATGATGCGCTGGCCGCGTTACTGCGCGAGACCGGCTTGCGCTGGTATGGCGAGGATCGCGACTGCCCGGCCTGGGGCGAGCCAAGTGGCGATGATTTCCAGTCCTCAGCCCTGATCGAGGCCGAGTGCATGCGGCGCCTGTTGCCGCCGGACCAGTTCTTGCCGTGGTTCGACCGGTTTCTGCCACGTCTCGCCGAAAAGCAGCCGGCAACGCTGTTCAAGCCTGCGACGGTGACCGATCGCACCGATGGCAAGATCGCCCATCTCGACGGGCTCAATCTCAGCCGGGCCTGGTGCTGGCGCTCTCTCGGCGATGCCTTGCCGGCAAACGACGCGCGGCGCGTGATCGCCCATGAGGCAGCTCAAGAGCATCTGGCCGCAGGTCTTCCCCATCTCGCCAGTCACTATATGGGAGAGCATTGGTTGGCGAGCTTTGCCGTCCTCGCCCTCGATGACGCGGGGTGACGGTGCCGTCTGCGGTCATTCTGCCGCGGCCATCAGCAGAGGGCGCGCGTGCGGCGCCTGTGCGGCGTCGGCAACACCTGACGGGATCGACGCCAGCAGCGACTTCGTATAGGGCTGCTGCGGATTGTCGAATATCTCGGCGACGGCCCCATGCTCGACGATGCGCCCGCGGTGCATGACCGAAACGGTGTGGGCGAGCTGGCGCACCAGCGCGAGATCGTGAGAGACGAATACATAAGTCAGGCCCAGATTGGCCTGCAGCGAGAGCAGCACCTCGACGATGCCGGCCTGGACGCTGACGTCGAGCGCGGAGGTCGGCTCGTCGAGCACGATCACGTCGGGCTTGAGGACCAGCGACCGGGCGATGGCGACGCGCTGACGCTGGCCGCCTGACAGGGCCGCCGGTTTGCGCGACAGCAGGTGCTCGCCGAGCCCGACGTCGGCCAGTGCCTCGCGAACCCGCTCGCCGCGCTCCGTGCGCGTTCCGATTCCGAACCGGTCGAGCGGTTCGCGCACCAGCCGCTCGATCGTCCAGCTCGGATCGAGCGAGGTGAACGGATTCTGATAGACCAGCTGAAGGTGACGCCATGCCGAACGCAGCTCACCGGGCGAACGACCTGCGATCTGCTCGCCGGCGACCAAAATGGTCCCGCTGTCGGGTTGCTCGAGGCCCAGCAGCAGCCGGACTGCTGTGGTCTTGCCCGAGCCGGACTCGCCCACCAGCGCGTGCGTGGTGCCGGCCGGAACAGTGAACGACAAATCGTCGACGGCCACCAGCGACTTGCCGTCGACGTTGAATGTCTTTGTGACGGCGCGGACGTCGATCTTCGGTGCTTTGCTGGCGGCGGTCTTGAGGAAACGGAATCCCGTGTCGCGCAGCGCGGCGTAACGGTCGGGGTTGAGGGCCGGGACATCCGCGCGGAGCTTTCTCGCGTAGGCCGACGCCGGCGAGGAGAAGACGGAAGCGGTCCGGCCAGCTTCCTGGATGACGCCGTCCCTGAGCACCACGAGCGCGTTCGCCCGCTCGGCGGCGATCGCAAGGTCATGTGTAATGAGCAGCAGGCTGATCTTGAGATCTTGCTGCAATCGTGTGAGCAGGTCGAGGATCCGCTTCTGGATCGTCACGTCGAGCGCAGAGGTGGGTTCATCCGCAACCAGCAGTGCCGGCCGCGGAAGGATCGCCAGCCCAATCAGCACGCGCTGGAGCATGCCGCCGGAGAGCTGGTGCGGGTAGGAGTCATAGGCACGCTGGGGATTGTCGAGTCCCACCTCGGCGAACGTCTCCAGGATGAGTTGCGTGCGGATCTTCTTGTCGGGCTCGTCGAGCAGCGCAGCCGCCTCCTGCGCCTGGGCGCCGATCGTCCGCACCGGGTTGAGTGAGTTGGCGGGATCCTGCGGAACGAACCCCATGGCGCGTCCGCGCAGCGGCCGGAAGCCGCGCTCGGAGATCCCCAGCACCTCCTGGCCGTCAAACGCGACGCGGCCGGCGGCGCGCCCGCCGCTTGGAAGCAGCCGCAGCACCGCGCGGGCGATCGTGGACTTGCCGGAGCCGGACTCCCCGATCAGCGCGAGGCTCTCGCCGCGACCGAGTTCAAACCCCACATTGGCGACGACCTCGTGCGATCCGTAGGAGACCGACAGGCCGTCGACCCGCAGCAGTGGAATCGGACGCAGCGGCACCGGCGCTGCGGGCTCAGCGCGCGTGAGTGTGTTGGTGGTCAGTCTGTCTTGCGCAGCCATCGGCTGATCCTATTCACAGAGAGGACGGTCGCGATCGTGACGAAGGCGGGCGCGTACACCAGCCACGGCCATTTGAGGTAGTCCTTGCCGATCGAGATCAGCAGGCCCCAATCGGAGGCGGGAGGCGGATCGCCATAACCGAGGAACGCGAGGCTCGCGATCACCAGGATCGACAGGCCGAATTGCAGCACTGCAAGCGGAAGCACCGAGCGCGATGCGTTCGGCAGCACGTGCCGCAACAGGATGTGCCAGCGCGAGCCGCCCATCAGGAACGCCGCCTCGACGAAGATCGCCTGCCGCGTCTTGATGACTTCCGAGCGCATCACGCGCGCGAAGACTGCGACGGCCGAGACGCCGGTCGCAATCGCAGCGTTGGTGGTGTCGAAACCGATCGCGGTGACGACGATCACCGCCAGCAGGAAATTCGGGATCGCCAGCAACACGTCGACCAGGCGGGCGAGCACGATGTCCACCCAGCCGCCGAGGAAGCCTGCGAGCAGGCCGATGAGGCCGCCGGCGACGGCGGCGATGACGACAGCGATGAGCGCGCTCGTCACCGAGGAGGCCGTGCCATAGACAACGCGGGTATAGACGTCGCGGCCAAGGTGATCGGTCCCGAACCAGTGTGCAACGCTGGGGCTGAGCAGCTTCTCAGCTGGGACACCGACGGCCGGGCTATGATTCGTGAACAAGCCCGGGGCCAGCGACCAGGCAATCACGATCGCGATGACCGCGAAGGCAAGTGCTACGGTCGGCGGCACCCGAAGAGCTGTCAGCCAGCTGGTCGCCGTGACGCGCGAGGCAGCGGAGAAGGAGGCGAGGGTCATGATGTCACCGCCACGGATGTTGCAGCGGCGCTGTCCTCAGTGGTGGTCGGACGGACCCTGGGACCGCCAATCAGCTTCACGCGCGGGTCGAGCAGCGGATAGACGAGATCGGCGATCAAATTGACGAGCACGAACACGACCGCAGCGAGCGAGACGACCGCCTGCAGCACAGGTAAATCCTGCGTGCTCACCGAACGCTGCACCAGGCTGCCGATGCCGGTGCGTCCGAACACCGTCTCGGTGATCAGCGAGCCGCCAAGAAGCTCACCGATGGCGAGTGCCGTGACGGTGACGACCGGGAGCGAAGACGGCTTGAGCAAATGCCTGGCAAACAGGCGCATCCGCGTCAGGCCGCGGCCGCGCGCAACACTGGCATATTCTTGCTCGGACTCCTTGTCGAGGTTCGCGATCAGCACCTCGGCAATCCGGGCGGAGACGGGGACCCCCAGCGCGACCGCGGCGAAGAAGGTCGCCCAGAAGCTATCGGGTGCGATCACGCGGAACAGGCCGAGCTGGAAGCCGAACAGGTGGATCAGCACCAGGCCGATCACAAAATTGGGCACGGACAGGAACAACGACGGGAAGCCGCGCAGCAGGCCCTGGCCGAATCGTTTCGGAAGAAATTGTGTGCCGTAGCCGATCGTCACCGCCAGCAGCAGCGCGATGGCAAAAGCCGCGGAGGCAAGGATCAGCGTCGACGGCAGAACCTCGGCGATCAGGGTTGCGACGGGCCGGTTGGACCGCATCGACAGGCCGAAATCGCCGGTCACGAAGTGGGACAGTGACGTCCAGAGCTGGATTAGGATCGGCTGGTCCAGGCCCTGGGCGGCGATGATCTGCCTGATCTCGTCCTCGGTGAATCCGTTCTGGGGATCACGCAGGACATTGGTGATGGGGTCGCCGGGCAGGATGCTGACGACCACGAAGGTGAAGACATAGGCCAGCAGGACGACGACGAACGCCTGCGCCAGGCGCTTCGCGGCATACGACAAATAGGCATTGTTCATGCCGGTCAGCTCCTACTCGCTGATCGTTGCCGTGTAATAGCTGGCATAGGCGACGCCGTTGTAGACCTCGCCCTTGAGCTTCGGCGACTGCACGTAGATGCGCTGGACGATCTGTGTGCGCGGGATGAAGTAGCCTTGCTCGAGGACGTAAGTCTGCAGCTCGTCGAGAAGCGGATTGCGGATTTCGGCCGAGGAGGCGCCGGCAATCTTGTCGCGGAGATCGTTGAGCCTCTTGTCGCTGTCGCCGAGCGCGAACCAGTCCTCGCCGTTGTTGGCATTGGTCAGGATGCTGGCGACCGTGCCGGCATCGATGAAGCTGCGCGTCACCTCGTAGGCCGGCACCGCCGGCCCGCCGAACCTGACCTTCTCGCCGAACGTCACGACGTCATAGGCCCGAATGGTGACCTTCCAGCCGATCTTGCCGAGCTGCTGCGCGATGAGCTCGTCGATCGACTTCGCCGTCGCGAGGTAGGGATTGGAGTAGAGCGTCAGCGTCAGCTGCTTGCCGTCCTTGGCGCGGATGCCGCCGGCGCCCTTGGTCCAGCCGGCTTCCTCGAGCAGCTTTTCCGCTTTGCCGGGATTGTAGGCCAGGAGGTCGCTGTGGTCGGTCGCGCCGGGTACGTTGCTCTGGATGAAGGACGTCGCCAGCTTCCAGTCGGGTGTGTAGACGGTGTCGATGATCTCCTTGCGGTTGATGGCGGCCTGGAGCGCCTGGCGCACCTTCACATCGTTGTACGGCTCCAGCTTGGTGTTGACCGCGAGGCCGTTGACGAAGCCGAGATAGCGTGGGGTTGCGGTGGTGAAGCCGGCGTCCTTGAGCGACTTCAGTTCCTGCGGCGAGGGGCTGTAGGCAACATCGGCCTGGCCGGACTGAACAGCGGCGACCCGCAGCGATGGCTCGGACACGATCTTGTAGGTGATCGAATCGAGATAGGCCGGGCCGGTGTGGCCGACGGCAGCCGGACCCCAATTGTAGTCCTTGCGCTTGACCAGCTTGACGAAGTCGCCTTCCTTCCAGGACGCGACCACGTACGGTCCGCTGCCGGATGTCTTGGAGAGGTCAGCCTGCTGCGCGGCGGGTTGCGCGATGCTCTTCGGTGAGATGAGGATCGAGCCGTGGTAGCCGAGCGTCGGGATGAACCCGAGCGTCGGCGCCTTGAAGACGACCTTCACGGTCGTTGCATCGATCGCCTCGGCGTGGTCGTAGGTCTTCGGGAACAGGCCAACCGGGTTGATGCCCTCGTTCTTGCGCCCGGCGTACCAGATGTCGAGATTGGCGACCACGGCCGACGCATCGAGCGCCGTGCCATCGGAGAAAGTCACGCCCTTCTTGAGGTGCAGGGTGAACTGGGTGGCGTTATCGTTCTGCTCCCAGCTCTCGGCAATCCACGGACTGACCTTGCCGTCGGCATCGACATAGACCAGCTTGTCGGTCACGTGGCCCCAGATGTGGCCCTGGAAGCTGGAGATCGAGCTGTTGTTCGGAATCCAGGTGCCACCGAGCGAGTCGATGAGGAAGGTAATGTCGCCGCCATTCGGCGGAGCGCCTGCACTTCGCGCCGGAGACAGGCCCATCATTGGGGTCAAGGCGATGGCTGTCACCACGGAGGTCGCGGCCAACAGGCGACGCCGGGAGAGCAAGAGCGAAGAGAAGCGCGCGGTCATGGATAGCCCCTGATGATTGGTGGCATCGATCACCGCGCGGCATTCACGGAGACGCTGCGGCGCGATCGACATTTCCGCTTAGGAGAGGCGAAACGAACGGGCCTGGCCATTCCAAATTTCGCTTGAGATGGACAACAAATGTCTCGGTGTCGGGGCAACGCGCGCGACATTCATTTCGTCGTCAGCGCGAACGTGCTCGATCAAGCTCGCCGTTTGGCCAAACGCGCATCGATTGCCGCGCCGGCAGCGGAAGCCTCGTCGAACCGAATTTCCGAGTCGCTCCAACTGCAGGTGGGGTCGATCGGAGCACAAACATCTAAGTAAAATGAGTGTTTTGGACCGAAGACTCTCCGCGGCCCTGGACAGGCAAATAGGGGCCTGTCCCGTATGGACGATTGACAGACAATTATTACATGTCTAAAAATATGCAAATTCATATAATTCGTGAGATGCCTGAATGGACGCGCATCCGCTCAAGCTCAAGGTCAGGTCGTATGCCGCGGAGACGCCGTTCATACGGAGCCTTGTGTTTGACGTGGAGGACGGCGTCGCGCCGCAATGGCGGGCGGGCGCGCATCTCCGCGTCGCGCTCCCGAATGGAGGCGACCGGCCGTACTCGCTGATGACTCTGCCGGGCCTCCCCGAGGGCGCGCTGGCGCTCGGTGTGCTGCGCGAGGAGGCTTCGACCGGCGGCTCGCAGTTCATGCATGCGCTCGAGATCGGCGATGTCGTGCGGGCGAGTGCGCCGGTCAACAATTTTCATCTGCACGAGGACGCGGCGCCCGCGCTGCTGTTTGCCGGCGGCATTGGCATCACGCCGATCCTGTCGATGGCGGCGGAGCTCGCGACTCGTGGAAGCCCGTATCGTTTGCACTATGCGGGCCGCACGCAAGGGCTGCTGGCGTTCCTGCCGCAATTGCAGGAGATCTGCGCCAAGGGCCTGTCCGTTCACTACGACAGCGACGAGTCCCGTCTGGACATTGCAGCGGCGCTCGGCGAGGCCGCCGCCGACTCCCACATCTATGTCTGCGGTCCGGCGGGGATGATCGAAGCGGTGAGGGCGGCCGCGCTTGCCAAGAGCATTCCGGCCGACCGCATGCATTACGAGCTCTTCAAGGCGGAGCAGCCAAGTTCGCCCGACAGGCCGTTCGAGGTCGAGCTCAAATCGTCGGGGCAGATCGTCAGCGTTGCGGCCGGTCAGACCATCATCCAGGCGCTGGAGGCGGCGGGTCTCGACGTTCTCTACGACTGCCAGCGCGGCGATTGCGGCATCTGCCAGTGCGGCGTGATCGAAGGGGTGCCCGACCATCGCGACGTCATCCTCAGCGACGACGAGAAGGCATCCAACAAGGTCATGCAGATCTGCGTGTCACGCGCTAAGTCGGAACGTCTGGTGCTGGACTTATGAAGGAGGCGAGGGACGCCATGGCGAAATACGGACGGAATGCCCACGCGATTGCGGCACTGGTGCGCGACGCCGAGGTGCATCGCGACGTCTATGTCGACCCCGAGGTCTTCGAGCTCGAGATGGAGCATTTGTTCCCGAACAGTTGGGTCTATGTCGGGCATGCGAGCCAGTTGGGAAAGCCCGGCGATTTCATCACCGCCACGATCGGCCGGCAACCGGTGCTGGCGAGCCGCCATACCGACGGCTCCATCCACGTCTTCTACAATCGCTGCCCGCACAAGGGCGTGAAGATCGCGTCCGAGCCCTGCGGCAACACCGGAAAATTCTTTCGCTGCCCCTATCACGCCTGGTCTTTCAAGACCGACGGCTCGCTGCTCGCGATCCCCTTGAAGAAGGGCTACGAGGGCACCGGCTTTACCGATACCCAGGCCAATGGAGGGCTGTCGAAAGTCAGGAACGTCGTCGTCTATCGCGATTTCATCTTCGCCCGCCTGAGCGAGGACGGCGTCTCCTTCGAGGATTATTTCGGCGAAAGCCTCTCGACCATCGACAACATGGTCGACCGCTCGCCGGAGGGCAAGCTCGCAGTCCAGGCGACGCCGATCCGTTACATGCATACCTGCAACTGGAAGATGCTGGTCGAGAACCAGACCGACACCTGCCATCCGATGGTCGCGCATGAGAGCTCGGCCGGCACGGCGGTCAAGGTCTGGAAGCGCGAGCAGGGCGATTCCACGGAGACACCGATGGCGGTGCAGCTCTACGGTCCCTTCATGAGCCCGTACGAATTCTACGAGCAGAGCGGCATCAGGATCTGGCCGAACGGCCACGGCCACACCGGCGTCGCCAACTCCATCCATTCGAACTACTCGGACGTCAGCGGCTATCTCGACCAGATGGTCGCGGCCTACGGCGAGACGCGGGCGCACGAGATCCTCGGCGAGGTCAGGCACAACACCGTGTATTTCCCGAACATCATGGTCAAAGGTGCCGTCCAGATCCTGCGCAATTTCATCCCGATCGCGGTCGACAGGACGCTGGTCGAAAGCTGGGTCTATCGCCTGGTCGGCGCGCCCGACAAGCTCTACGAGCGCGCGCTGATGTACAACCGCTTCATCAATGCGCCGACCTCGATCGTCGGCCACGACGATCTGGAGATGTACGAGCGGGCGCAGGAAGGCCTGAAGTCCAACGGCAATCAATGGGTCAATCTCCGCCGGCTCTACGAGAGCAGCGAAGAGCAGGATGTCACCGCCGTCATCAACGGCACCTCCGAGCGCCAGATGCGCAACCAGTTTCATGCCTGGGCGAAATTCATGACCATGGACATGGACAAGCACGTCGAGGCCGCCGAATGATCAACGAGAAGACGATCACCGAGCTGATCTACCGGGAGGCCGAGCTTCTTGACACGATGCAATGGCAGGAATGGCTCGATCTGTTTCACCCCGAAGGACGCTACTGGATGCCGCTGGAGTGGCAGCAGCAGGATCCGGTGCTCCAGCCGTCGTTGATGTACGAGGACCTGCTGCTGCTCAAGGTGCGGGTCGAGCGGTTGGCCGGCGAGCGGACCTTCAGCCAGAAGCCGAAGAGCCGCTGCCATCATCTGCTCCAGGCGCCGCGGATCGTGGCGTGCGACCCGACTGCGGGCGTGTACAAGGCTTGGACGTCCTACATTTACACGGAGACGCGCGGCGATCTGCTGGAGCGTTATTCGGGCTGGGCCTCGCACGAATTCGTAGAGGTCGGTGACGCCCTGAAGATCAAGCTCAAGCGGGTCGATCTCGTCAATTTCGATGCGCCATTCGGAAACATTCAACTCTTCATGTGAGTATGCCTTGACCGCGACAGTCTATGCCCGCTTTCGTGAAACCGCGCTGCGCCGAGGCGAGGCCGGCTTCTTCAACGTGCTGCCGGAGACGGCCGGCATCTACGGCATCGAAGCGGGGGAGATCTCCTATCGCGCCATGCTTGATCGCGTGGAGCACTGGCGATCAGCTCTTGCAAGCCAGGGCTATGGCGAAGGCCACAGGGTCGGGCTTCTGCTCCAGAACAGGCCGGTCTTCATTGAGCTGTGGTTCGCGCTAAACGCACTCGGCGTGTCCGTCGTGCCGATCAATCCGGATTTGCGGACGAGCGAGCTCGAGTACATCATCGCGCATTCCGAGATGAATGCGGCCTTCGTGCTCGCAGAACGTCGCGATGAGGTGGAGACCGCGGCCCGTCAGGCCGGCCGACCGATTCCGGTCGTGACCGATCAGGACGACATTCCCGCGCCCTTTGGTGGCACGCGGCCGGCTACCGCAGGCGATGGCGCGAGCGAATGCGCGCTGCTCTATACCTCCGGGACGACGGGACAGCCCAAGGGCTGCGTGCTCACCAACACCTATTTCCTGCACTCCGGAAACTGGTACCGCGATGTCGGCGGGCTGATCGATCTCAAGCCCGAGGGCGAGCGGATGATCACGCCGCTGCCGCTGTTTCACATGAACGCGATGGCGGTATCGCTGATGGCGATGCTGTCGGTCGGCGGCAGCCTGACCATGCTCGATCGCTTCCATCCGCGCAGCTGGTGGGCTTCTGTGCGCGACAGCCGCGCGACCTGTCTGCATTATCTCGGCGTGATGCCGTCGATGCTGATGAGCGCGCCGCAATCGGAGCAGGACAAGGCGCACACCGTGCGCTTCGGCTTTGGCGCCGGTGTCGACAAGCTCCTGCACGGGCCGTTCGAGCAGCGCTTCGGCTTCCCGCTGCTGGAGGCCTGGGCGATGACCGAGACGGGCAGCGGCGGCGTCATCGCCGCCAATGTCGAGCCGCGCAAGATCGGCACCAGCTGTTTCGGCCGCCCGGCACCGGAGGTCGACGTTCGCATCGTCGACGACTGCGGACATGAAGCGCCGGTCGGGACGCCGGGCGAATTGCTCGTGCGGCGCGCCGGCGCGGATCCGCGCTACGGCTTCTTCCGCGAGTACCTGAAGAACCCGGAAGCCACCGCGGAGGCGTGGGACGGCGGCTGGCTGCACACCGGCGACATCGTGTCGCGCGATGCGGACGGCGATCTCCATTTCGTCGATCGCAAGAAGAACGTGATCCGCCGGTCCGGCGAGAACATTGCTGCGGTCGAGGTCGAGTCCGTCCTCAACCGCCATCCGGCCATCCGGCAGGCCGCGGTTGCGGCGACGCCCGATCAGGTGCGCGGCGACGAGGTCGCGGCGGTCATCATCGCCGGGCAGGCGGGCGCCGACCGCGCGCTCGCCGAGGAGATCGTGCGCTGGAGCCTGGAGCAGATGGCGTATTACAAGGCGCCGGGCTGGATCTGCTTCGTCGACAGCCTGCCGCTGACCGCGACCGAGAAGATTCAGCGCGGCGGTCTGAAGGATCTTGTCGCCAGGCTGATGAGCGATGGCGCGTTCTTCGACCTGCGCGACCTCAAGAAGCGGCAGGTTTGACCATGAGCGAGATCCGCACGACACTCATCACCGGCGGCAATTCGGGGATCGGCGAGGCGCTGGCGAGAAAGCTCGTCGAGCGCGGGCAGCGCGTCGTTTCGGTCGGGCTGGAGAAGCCTACCTGGACCCATGATCTGCTCGCGGCCTATCGCGCTGATCTGACCTCCATCGAGGAGACACGCGAGATCGCGCGAGAAATCTGCCGCGATCATGCCGTCGATCGCCTCGTGCACAACGCGGGCGTGATCCTGCCAAACCTGCTGCCGGACGCGAAGCCGGAAGACATTCTGATGCTGGCGCAATTGCACTTGGGCGCGCCGATGCTGCTGACCCAGGCGGCGCTGGAGGGGATGCGTGCGCGCCGCTTCGGGCGCATCGTGTTCGTCAGCTCACGCGCCGCGATGGGCGCGGCCACGCGTTCGGCCTATTCGGCGACCAAGGCCGGCGTGCATGGCATGGCGCGGACCTGGGCGCTGGAGCTTGCCGCTGATCGCATCACCGTGAACGTCGTCGCACCGGGGCCGATCCTGACCGACAATTTCTGGGGCATCATTCCGAAGGGCTCCGAGCAGCAGGAGCGGATGGCGCGCAACGTGCCCGTCGGCCGGCTCGGCTCGCGCGAGGATGTCGCGCACGCGATCGAATTCTTTCTCGACGAACGCTCGGATTTCGTCACCGGCCAGGTGCTCTATGTCTGCGGCGGCACCAGCCTCGTCGGCCTCGGTCCGTAGTTCCTCAGCGTTGAAGCATGACGAGATTGGTACGGAGCTTCGCCGCGGGTACACCTCTCCCTACGGGAGAGGTGTATTGAGCCTGCCGCCAGACCGATCGAACCCAAAATCATCAAGCTCTAGATCTGGTTCTGGCGGATATTCTCGACCATCCTGGCCAGCACGCGCGCGCAGACCTCGATGTCGTCGGGCTCGATGCCTTCGATCAGCTTGTCGTAATTGTTCGCCATGATCGGCCAGATCTTGCGCAGCAGGGCCTCGCCGTCCGGCGTCAGTCCCACGACGCGGCGGCGCTGGTCTTCCTCGGCGATCTCGCGCTTGACGAGGCCCGATGACACCATGGATTCGACCATGCGGCTCGCGGTCGACTGCTCGGTCACCGCGAGAACGGCGACCTCGTTGACGGTGAGGGTCTTGTAGATGAACAGCACCGACAGCGTCCGGAATACGACGTTGTTGACGCCGTGTTCGCTCAGGTCGCGGTTCTGATCGAGGTTCCAGCGATTGGCGAGCCGGTTGAACAGATACGGGATGTAGGTTTGCAGCTGGTCCCTGGTCCTCGGCGGACCCGACTTCCATCTGCTCTTGGATTCTCTGGCCATTATCTCTTGCGACTTTGCTTCTTGGTCTCGGTATGAAGTTTTGAAGAAAGGGATTTCAGCACGGACAGCGCACCGTCCAGCTCCCGGGTCGAGACGTTCTCGAGCCGTTTGGCGAGATGCTTCTTGTGGATTTCGGCCGCCTTCCTGAACAGCGCGTCGCCCTTCGGCGTCAGGCGCACGATGAAGGACCGCCGGTCCTCGCTCGACATCTCCCTGCTGATGAGGTCGTCGGCGAGAAGCCGCTGCACCAGGCCCGAGACATTGCCGCCGGTGACTTTCAGGTTTTGCGACAATTGCCCGAGCGCGAGGCCGTCCCGGTAACGATCGAGCTGGGCCAGCACGTCGAATTTTGCGAGCGACAGGCCGAACTCCGAGTTCAGCATCGCATTCAGCGACGCGAACAGCTCGCCATGCAGCGACAGCAATTGCAGCCAGAGCCGGGTTTCGTTCTGCCCAGGGACGGGAACAATGTTCTCTTTGAGTGCTGCCGGCATTGCATGACCATCGAGGACAAAATGTCTCGTCAATTGGAGGAATTATCGCGGGTCTTTCGCTCCGATTAGCAACTTGAGAATCGTAGTCAAGATTTGATCCTGACGCCCTCGGGGGCGAACGGCAATCCAATCCTGCACCCGCTCCGTTTGAATCATGCAAAAGTCTTGATGGTCTGGATCACACCGTCGAGCTCCTTGCCGGCGCTGTCCTTCAGCGCGGCCTCGCGCAGCCGGCGCGCCCAGTCGGCGGCATCATCGCGTCGCTCGACCAGCTTGATCGCCGCCAGCGTCCTGTCGAATTTCGACAGGCCCCGGCTGTGGGTATCGGAATAGCCTTTCACCAGGCGTCGGCATTGCAGGATCTCGACGCCGAGCTGGTAATTGGTGCCGACCGCCTCGGTCGCGGCCTTGAGCCATCCGTCCCGGTGCGCCGTCTCGATGGCGTGACGCAGCGAGCGGCGGCGCAGGCCACGCATCCCGCCCACGATATAGAGCGCAAGGAACCAGGGCAGCGAGTAGGTCCGCACCCGGCGCCCCCGGTTGACGCGTCGATCGAGCCAGCCAAGAAGGCGCGGCTTGGTGCCAAGCCAGCGGCCGAAGCTTGCGGGCAGCATGCCCATCACCTCCTCCATGCGGGGATGCATGAACTCGGTGGTCTGGAGCACCTGTCCTTCTGACATCTCAAGTTCGCTCTCGATGCGCGCTCGGCGGCCCGCGCGTGTCTTGAGGTCGGCGACGCGGATGACGTCGTCATAGGTCATGGCGTTGGCGAGGTATTTTGCCGCGGCCTCCGTGAAGGCATAGGCGCGCGAGCCACCGCCGGCGCTTCGGTCTGCCGCGTGCAGCGTCCTGAGGATGTCGAGATATTCGCCGCCATAGGCGACGTCCTGGAAGTCGACCACCTTCCGTAAGCCCGCGCGAGCCATGGTGAGCGTGGGTTCGGGCAGCTCGTGGTTCAATCTTGCGACGAGGCCGGCGAGATCCGGGTCGGGCGAAGCGGGCGAGGCGACCGCCTGTTTGGCTTGCGCGGGCGCTGCAATCTCGGCAGCGCCGGTCTTGACCCGGTCAAAGGCCGCCTCAAAGGTCTCGATGCTGGCCTTCGCGCCTTTCCCGCCGGCGCGGATGACGTCGAGATAGCTGTCGCGGCTGAACGGCAGCACACCGGCCGCCGCGAGCGCGCCGTACATCGCAGCCGAAATGACGCTGCCATGCGCGATCGCCAGCGCGTTCAGATCGAAAATGATCTCGGTCTTGGCGGCAATTCCGATAGCGCCGGTGACGGCGCCGCCGTCGGCAATGCCGTTGCCCGGCGCGATCTTCTCCCCGATTGCAAGCGACCGGTGGTTGGACGCGATCAGCGTGGTGCGATCCGGCGTCACGAGGCCGCGCAGGATGGATCGGCCGGCCTCCATGAACTCCGCCGCCATCACCACATCGACGTCGCCGGGCGTTGGCATCAGCGACAGGATCGGCTTGCGACCGTCGAGCGGCGGCATCGCCTCGATGTAGTAGATCGTGGCACCGGTGCGCTGGGCGACGCCGGGCACCGAGGTCGATTGCGCGACCCAGCCATGGTTCTCGGCGAGCTGGACGATCCAGTCGGTCAGCACGCCGCCGCCCTGGCCGCCCATCGCGACGATCGCGAGCGAGATCGGCCGCTCGGTTGCTTCGCCTGCGGTGGGAAGGGCCAGCCGGACCGCTTCGTCCCTCATGCCAGCGCCTCGAGCGCGGGACGCCGGCGGTCGCGCCGCCGCTGCAGCCAGCCGATCACGGACATCGCGACCCTGGACCTGAACTTGTCCCAGCCGGTTGGATTGTGAATGACGTCGGCACGATAGAACGAGGGGCAGAGCACCGCGGCCTCGGCGACCTCGCCGCAATTGCCGCAGCCGACGCAGGAATTGTCGATGGCCGCGACGGGATCATCACGCAGGGGATCGTCGAGCTGCTTCACCGACAGCGACGGGCAGCCCGAGAGCCGGATGCAGGCATGGTCGCCCGTGCAGACGTCCTCGTCGACGCCGAAGCGTTCCTTGACGGTGCGCACGCCGTCCTTGATCGCCTTGTTCATCTGCGGCTTCACGCGGCGCTGCTTGTTCAGCATGCATTCGGAGGAAGCGACGATGACCTTGGGGCCTTCGTCCTTGGTCGTCAGCGCTTCCTTCAGGGTGTCGCGCATCTTGCCGACGTCGTAGGTGCGGTCGAGCTGGCGCACCCATTGGCCGCCGATGCCCTTCACCGCCTTGACGATCGAATTGTTGGTGTCGCGCCGCTTGTTGACCGCGCGCGACGACAGGATGTCCTGACCGCCGGTGGCGGAGGTGTAGAAATTATCGACGATGACGAAGACGCCGTCATGCTTGTTGAACACGGCATTGCCGATGCCGCTGGTCAGTCCGTTGTGCCAGAAGCCGCCGTCGCCCATCACCGCGATCGAGCGCTTGTCGGCCTTGACGTTGAAGGCCGAGGTCGAGGCCGGGCCGAGGCCGAACCCCATAGTGGTCGCGCCGATATTGAACGGAGGCAGGATCGAGAACAGATGGCAGCCGATGTCGGCCGAGACGTGGTGCTGGCCGAGTTCTTCCTCGACGAGCTTCATCGCGGCAAAGATCGGCCGCTCCGGGCAGCCGGTGCAAAGCCCGGGCGGACGCGCCGGCACCACCTGCTTGAGCTTCTCGACCGCGGGGTGATTGAGCACGGGCGCCGCATCCGGCGCCGGCGGCCGGTTGCCGAGCAGCCGCGGCTCCGTCTTCTCCAGAAATTCCCTGACGCCGCCGAGCAGAACCTGCGCGGTGTAGTCGCCGCCCATCGGCAGCACATCCTTGCCGTGGACGCGCGCCTGGATGTCCCTGCGCCGCAACACCGTGTTGATCGCCTGCTCGAGATATTCGGGCTGGCCTTCCTCGACGATCAGCACGGCCTCCTTGTCGAGACAGAACTCCGCGACCTCGGTGTCGATCACGGGGTAGGTGACGTTCATGACGTAGAGCGGAACCTGGGTGTTGCCATAGGCATCCGACAGCCCGAGATATTGCAGCGCGCGGATGACATTGTTGTACATGCCGCCCTGCATGATGATGCCGACCTTGCCTTGCTTCGGTCCCATCCACTCGTTCAACTTGTTGTCGCGGATGAAGCCGATTGCGGCAGGCATCCGCGTCTTGATCTTCTCCTGCTCGTGCTCATAGGCCGCAGGCGGCAGCACGATGCGGTTGACGTCGCGCCTGGGATTGTTGAGCGCGTCCTTGATGGTGTGCGTCGGCTTGACGTTGTCCTTGCAGGCAAAGCTGCCGTGCATGTGACAGGCGCGGACGCGCACCTCCAGCATCACGGGCGTGTTGGAGAACTCCGAGAGCTCAAAACCCTTCTCGATCAGATTGACGATGCATTCATGGTCGGGGCGCGGGTCGAGCAGCCAGATCTGCGACTTCATCGCGAATGCATGGGTGCGCTCCTGCATGATGGAGGAGCCTTCGCCATAGTCCTCGCCGACGATGATCATGGTGCCGCCGGTGACGCCGCCCGAGGCCAGATTGGCGAGCGCGTCCGAGGCGACGTTGGTGCCGACGGTGGACTTCCACGCCACCGCGCCGCGCAGGGGATACATCACCGAGGCCGACAGCATCGCCGCCGCGGCGGCTTCGTTGGCGGAGCTCTGGAACACGACGCCGAGATCGTCGAGCACGTCCTTGGCGTCGGCGAGCACGTCCATCAAATGCGAGATCGGCGAGCCCTGGTAGCCGCCGACATAGGCGACGCCGGATTGCAGCAGCGCCTTGGTGATGGCGAGAATGCCTTCGCCGCGGAACGTGTCGCCATCGCCGAGCCGGAGATCCTCGACCTCGCGAGCAAAGGAACGTTCAGCCATTGCACCCTCCAGAAATATGCGATAGCATACGTTTACATGTGAAGTAAGTCAACGCCGCGCCATGCTAACACGCCTGCGGACCTCTGCTCCGACAAGGCGGTCATGAGCCGGCGACAGGGTAGGGCCCATGCTGAAGCTGCCTCGCTTTAGAGCCGCCGCCGTCCAGGCTTCACCGGTCTATCTCAACCCGAGCGCGACGGCCGACAAGGCAGCTTCACTGGTCCGTGAAGCAGCAAGCCATGGCGCAAAGCTTGTCGCGTTCCCCGAGGTGTTCGTTCCCGGCTATCCCTACTGGAACTGGATCACCGATCCCGTCACCGGCAGCGCGTGGTTCGAGAAGCTCGCCAAGGGCTCTGTCCTGGTGCCGGGTCCGGAGGTTGACGTCGTCCGGAAGGCCGCGCGCGATACCGGATGCTACGTCGTGCTCGGCGTCAACGAGCGCAGCCCGGTCTCGCTGGGCGCGATCTACAATACGCTTGTGTTCATCGGGCCCGATGGCGCGTTGCTCGGCAAGCACCGCAAGCTGGTGCCGACCTGGGCAGAGAAGCTGACCTGGACCGGCGGTGACGGATCGAGCCTGCGCGTCTATGATACCGAGATCGGGCGTCTCGGCGGCCTCGCCTGCGGCGAGAACACCAACACGCTCGCGCGCTTTGCGTTGTTGGGCCAGGGTGAGCTCGTGCATGTCGCCAGCTACATCTCGCTTCCGGTCGCGCCTCCGGACTACGACATGGCGGAGGCGATCAAGCTGCGCGCGATTGCCCATTCCTTCGAAGGCAAGATCTTTACGATCGTCTCCTGCTCGACCGTGTCGGAGGAGATCATCACCGCGATGGAGGCCGTTGTCCCCGACGCGCGTGCGCGCCTGCAGCGGAAGTCGAGTGCATTTTCCGGCATCATCGGGCCTGATGGCCGCGTGGTCGGCGATGCCCTGATCGACGACGAAGGCATCGTCTACGCCGACATCGACCTCGAGCGCTGCATCCAGCCGAAGCAGATGCACGACATCGTCGGGCACTATAACCGCTTCGACATTTTTGATCTGCGGGTCAATCGGCGTCCGCTCGCGCCGCTGGATCTTGCAGACGGTCAAGGCGAAGCCGTGGAGCAGGGCGGGTTCACGCCGATACCGCTGAGATCGGAAGCATGATGCAACGAGGTCCGTTCGCGAACCGCGGAGAAGGTGCGCTCCCTCTCCCGCTTGCGGGGGAGGGCTGGGGTGGGGGTGTCTCCGCAATCGAGATTCCCGATGTGGAGAGACCCCCACCCGGCGCTTCGCGCCGACCTCCCCCGCAAGCGGGAGAGGTCAGGCACCCCGCGGCCCCTTCCATTCAACCAAAAAACACTATGCTCTAGCTGAAGCTACAAGACAGGACTTTGGAGGACAGGATGCGCGAGAACGTCGTCGGCCGGGCCAATGTCGAAGACACGCCCGAGCTCAAGGCCTACTACAAGGATCTCGAAAAATACGAAGCCGGCGCGCTGTGGACGGTCGCCAACAAGATCGAGCCGTGGGCGCCGCAATCGGCGTCGGTTCCCGTGCTGTGGCGCTACGACGATTTGCGCGAGCACGTGCTGCGCTCGGTCGAGCTGGTCTCGCCGGAGAAGGCGGGGCGGCGGGTGATCTATCTCAACAATCCTGGCCGCCGCGACGTCTCGGCCGCGGTCGGCTGGCTCTATTCGGGATTGCAGGTGATGCATCCCGGCGAGGTCGCAACCGCGCACGCGCATTCGGCCTCAGCGCTGCGCTTCATCATGGAAGGGGCGGGCGCCTACACCATCGTCGACGGTCACAAGATGACGCTCGGCGCGCGGGATTTCGTGCTGACGCCGAACGGCACCTGGCACGAGCATGGCGTCGAAGCCAACGGCTCGGTCTGCATCTGGCAGGATGGTCTCGACATCCCGCTCGTCAACGCGCTGGAAGCAAACTTTTTCGCGGTCCATCCGAATGTCCAGCAGGAGGAATCCGGCTATCCCGTCGACGGCACGACCAAGACCTGGGGCAATCCCGGTCTTCGCCCGGCCGGCGCGAAATGGTCGAAGGGCTATTCGCCCATGTTCAAATACGAGTGGGATCCGACCTACGAGTCCTTGCGCAAATACGCCGCTGCGACCGACGGCTCGCCCTATGACGGCATCCTCATGAATTACGTCAATCCGGTCACGGGCGGACACGTGATGCAGACGATCGGCGCCAGCATGCAATTGCTGCGGCCGGGTGAGAAGACCAAGTCGCACCGGCACACCGGCAGCTTCATCTACCAGGTCGCCAAGGGCCGCGGCTATTCGGTGATCGGCGGCAAGCGTTTCGAGTGGCAGGAGCGCGACATTTTTTGCGTGCCGTCCTGGGCCTGGCACGAGCATGGCAACCTCTCGGACGGCGAGGACGCCTGCCTGTTCTGCTTCAACGATCTGCCCGTCATCGAAAGCCTCGGCTTCTACAGGGAAGAAGCCTATGGCGACAACGCCGGTCACCAGCCGGTTGCCGCCTGACGTTCCATCGCCCGCTATCAGAATTCACCCGAAAGAGTCGGATCAAGCTTCCATGCGTCTCGTGACCTACACCTTGGGCTCCAGCGGCGCCCGTCTCGGCGTTCTCGTCAACGGACTGGTCGTCGATGTCGAGCACCTCGGTGCGTCCAGCGGCGTGACATGGCCGAGCGATATGCTGTCGTTCATCGACAACAGCGTGACGCTGCTGCCGGCGCTCAGGGATAGTCTGGAGGAGGCCAACGGCCGTTTCCCGGCCGGCTCGGCCGTCGCAGTCGAGGACGTCAAGCTGCAAGCCCCGATCCCGCGCCCGCGGAAAAATATCTTCGGCATCGGGCTGAACTACCGAGCCCATGTCGCGGAATCGGCGAAGAGCCTCGATACGAGCCAGGACTTGCCGAAGCAGCCGGTGGTCTTCTCCAAGCCGCCGACCTCCGTGATCGGTCCCGGCGCCGCCATCCAGCACAACGCGAAGATGACGCAGCAGCTCGACTGGGAAGTCGAGCTCGCCGTCATCATCGGCAAGACCGCGACACGCATCGCGACCGAGAAAGCGATGGACCACGTCTTCGGCTATTCGGTGATGATCGACATTTCCGCGCGCGACAATCGCCGCGCCGGCCAGTGGATCTTCTCCAAGGGCATGGACACCTATGCGCCGTTCGGCCCCTGCATCGTGACCGCGGACGAGATTCCCGACCCGCATGATCTGCGGCTGTGGCTGACCAAAAATGGCGTCATGAAGCAGGACTCGAATACCAAGTACATGATCTTCGACATTCCGGTGCTGATATCGGACATTTCATCGGGCATGACGCTGGAGCCTGGCGACATCATCGCGACGGGAACGCCGGAGGGCGTCGGCGCCGGCATGAGCCCGCAGGAATGGCTGTGGCCTGGCGACGTGGTGGAGGCCGGGGTCGATGGCGTCGGTGTGATCCGGCATCCGGTCGTTGCGATCTGATGACGAATTTCTCGTTCGATCGCGCGCTCAGGTTCGGAGACTGCGATCCCTCGGGGATCGCGTACTTCCCGTCCTACCTCAACATCCTCAACGGCGTCGTCGAAGAGTTTTGGGCGGGAATCGGTTTTCCATGGCCGCAATTGATCATGGTCCGGAAGATCGGGACGCCGACGGTGCACCTGAATTGCGATTTCTCCCGGCCGTCGATGTTCGGCGATCTCCTGACCTTCAACCTGCGCATCAATCGGGTCGGCGGATCATCCCTCCATCTGGAGCATGTGGTCTCGGGCGCGAACGGCCTGCGCTGGCGTGCCCGCCAGATCCTTGCCGCGACCTCGCTGGTGGATCATCATGCGATCCCGTGGCCCGATGACATCAGAGCCGCGCTCATGCCGAACGTGAGTGTGGGCGAGGGCGCCGAGGCAGCGCCGGCATGATCTCGCTGTTCATGACATTCTCTGATCCGGCAGGCGAGCGGCGGATTCATCCTGACGAGATTGCCGCCGTGGCAGAGGCGGTCGGATCGATCCCTGACATGACCGAGGGCTTGCTGTTCACGCCGCTCGAACAATCTGTCGATCATCCCTACAAGGCTGATGGCTCCGGTCCCGTGTTTGGGCTTCAACTGCGGTTTCCCGACCTGTTCGCCTGCGAGGCGGCGATGGACCGCGGCAGCATCCTTGCGAGCCTTGCGACAGGTGCCGGATGCTCCGGCCTCACCGGACTGGACGCCACGCACCAGGTGATGCTGACGCGCGCGTTCCCCGTCGATGTCGCAGATTATCCGGCGGGAACGACAGCGCCGTGCAGCTACCTCGTCCACTATCCCGGCCCGGCCGAGGACATGAACGCCTGGAACCTGCATTATCTCGATCACCACCCGTCGATCATGCGGACCTTTCCAAATGTCCGCCAGATCGAGATCTACACCCGCATCGATTGGGTCGACCGGCTGCCATCGCAGCGCGTCGAGCACATGCAGCGCAACAAGCTGGTGTTCGACAGCCCGCAAGCCCTCGCGCACGCGCTCGGCTCCGACGTGATCAAGCGCATGCGCGCAGACTTCGTGAAATTCCCGCCATTCGCAGGCGGCAACAAGCATTTTCCGATGCTGACGCGGGTGGTGAGGCCCAACAGACGTTAGGGCAGATATCCAGGCGCGCCGCGCCGGATGATGAAAAAGGGGAGGGCATTTTCCCCTGCGACGAACCAGCGCCTCTCGTGCAGGGCTCAGCTCGCGCCGTATCGGCAGGCAGAGAGAAAGAACGCAACGCTGCGCGTCACATGCTCGTCGATCTCCGGGTCGAGAGTCCTGAGATCCGCCTCGAACAGCGCCCGCAGCAGCATGGGCACGGCGACCAGATCGAGGAAGAGACGGGCTGTTGACGTCAGGTGCTCCGGGGCAAAGGCCGGCAGCGATCGAAGCTCATCGGATTTCGTCAACTCGCTCAGCAAGTGCACCCCAAGCTCGGTGCTGAGATCACGTGCCGACCGGCTGACCGTGCTCGCCAGATCAGGGAAGCGGCGCGTCTCCGCGATCGCCAACCGCATCAACGCGATTCTTTCGCTGTTCAAACCCCAGTGCAGCAGGGTGCTCGCGGCGCTGGTGAGGCGCTCCTCGATTGTTGCACCGGTTGGCAGCTCGGCGCTGAACTCCGTGATGCGGGCAAGGATGTCGTGGGTCACCACCTCGGTGAACAGAGCCCGCTTGTCGCGGAAGCGGGCATAGATCGTGGCCTTTCCCGAGCGGGCAACCTCGGCGATCTCGTCCACGCTCGCGCCTTCAAACCCGCGCTCCAGAAACACTTTTCGCGCAGCGTCGAGGATGCGGGCGTCGACCTCGCCGGCAAGCTCCTTGGGCGGCCGGCCAAAGCGCGCTTTCGCGCGTTTGGCCTTCGCCGCCGGCAACTTCTTTGAATTGCTGGTCTTCATCGCGATTTCATCCGGGCTCCGATCATCTGATCTACACGCAGCTGTGATGCCTGTAAATAGAACTGAACGGTCTCGTTCCTATTGACCGATCGGTTCGGCGACGCTAGTTGAGATATCGAAACGATACTGTTCCGTTTTTCATGCGCGCCTTGAAGGCGTCGCTGACAGCAGGAGCGACGAGCATGTTCGAAGACAATGTTTTTGAGACGGACGAAGGATTTCGCGAAGCTGTCGAAGGCCACCAGGCTGTACCGGCCTCGTACCAACCGGGCGCTGAGTCCGAGCCGCAGAAAGTCACCGCGCGGACTGTCTCTCGGGATGAAGGCCCAGGTACCAACGCGCCTGCCTCTTCCATTCAGCCGGAGACAGCGCGGCCGGAGGCGGGCGCCAAGAAGGACCGCGCCGGTATCCTGCGTCGCCGTCCCGTCGTCACCGCCATCGGCGCGGTGCTGCTCGTCTCGGCGATATCAGGCGGTTATCTCTACGTTGATGATGCAAGGCATTTCGAGTGGACCGATGATGCTTTCGTCGCGGCGCGGCAGTTTTCGATCGCGCCGAAGGTCTCCGGTTACATCACGGCCGTTCCCGTCACCGACAACCAGCACGTCAAGGCCGGCGACGTGATCGCCCGTCTCGATGACCGTGACTATCGCACGGCGCTCGAGCAGGCGCAGGCGCAAGTCGCGGCCGCGCAAGCCAGCATCGAGAATATCGATGCGCAGCTCGACGTGCAGCAGGCCCAGATCAGCGCCAACCAGGCCCAGGTGGATCAGGCGCAGGCGGGGCTGGTCTTCGCCGAGCAGCAGGCGGCGCGGTACGAGCACCTCGAGCAGACAGGCTATGGCACGGTTCAGAACTCGCAGCAGTACAGCTCGCAATTGCGCCAGCAGCAGGCTGCACTTCTCAGCGCGCAGGCAACCCTCAAGCTGGCGCAGCGGCAGGTCGGCGCGCTGAAGGCGCAGCGCAAGAGCTCCGTTGCAAGTCTCGCTCAGGCCAAGGCCCAGCAGGATCAGGCGCAGCTCAATCTGTCCTACACGACGGTAACCGCGGCCCAGCCTGGACGTGTCGTCAATTTGAGCGCCGCAACCGGCCAATTCGCCCAGCTCGGCAATGGCCTCGCGACGTTCGTGCCGGATCAGATCTGGGTGACGGCGAACTTCAAGGAACTTCAACTCGACAAGATGCGGCCGGGCGATCCGGTGACGCTCGCGATCGACGCCTATCCGGCCAGCAGGATCCACGGTCATGTCGAGAGCGTCCAGCCCGGGTCCGGGACCGCGTTCTCGCTGCTGCCAGCCCAGAACGCCACGGGCAACTACGTCAAGATCGTCCAGCGCGTGCCGGTCAAGATCGCCATGGACGATCCGCCGGCCGACGTCGCGCTCGGGCCGGGCATGTCGGTGGTCCCCACCGCGCGGGTCGACGGAAGGCCCTCGCTCTATGAGCGACTGAGGAGGTACCTGTGAGTGCCGCTGCAATCCCTGGCACCCCTCCGGCGTCTGCGAGCGGCGTCGCCGTCAACCCCTGGGTCATCGCCATCCTGGTCGCGCTCGCAAGCTTCATGGAGGTGCTCGACACCACCATTGCCAACGTCGCGCTGCCCTACATCGCCGGCGGCATGGGGGTGAGCGAGGACGAAGCGTCCTGGGTGGTCACGACCTATCTCGTCTCCAACGCCATCATCCTGACCGCGTCCAGTTTTCTCGCCAGGATGCTGGGCCGCAAGAGGTTCTTCCTGATCTGCCTCGGAGGTTTCACTCTCAGCTCGCTGCTGTGCGGTTTTGCCCCGAACCTGGATGTATTGCTGTTGTGCCGCATGCTCCAGGGCTTCGCGGGCGGGGGCATGGTGCCGGTGGCGCAATCGATCCTCGCCGATGCGTTTCCGCCGGCGAAACGCGGCCAGGCCTTTGCTGTGTTCGGCATCGCCGTGGTGGTGGCCCCGGTGGTCGGGCCGACGCTCGGCGGCTGGCTGTCCGACAATATCTCCTGGCAGTGGTGCTTTCTGATCAACGTGCCGGTCGGTGTGATCGCGACGGCGCTCATCGCGTTTGTCCTGGCCGAGACCCCGAAGGCCGAAGCGGTCGTACGGTTCGACCTCGTCGGTTTCCTGCTGATCGCGACCTTTCTCGGCGCGCTCGAGGTGGTGCTGGACCGCGGACTCGAGGACGACTGGTTTGGCTCGCCGTTCATCGTCGCGTTCGCAGCGATCTGCGCCCTCGCTTTCGCGCTGATGATCCCCTGGTGCCTCGCTCGCCGCAATCCGATCATCGATCTGCGGATGGTGGCGACGCGCCAGTTCGGCGCCTGCTTCCTGGTCATGCTGGAGACCGGCGCGATCCTGCTCGCAACCACGCAATTCCTGCCGCAACTGGTGCAGCAGGATTTCGGCTACACCGCCACCTGGGCCGGCCTCGTGCTCTCCCCGGGCGGCGTGGTCACGATGCTGATGATGTTCGTCGTCGGCCGTGCGGCAGCCAAGGTGCAGCCCAAATATCTGATCATTGCCGGCGCGGTGATTTGCGCGCTGTCCATGTACAGCATGACCAACGTCTATGGCGATCTCGGCTTCTGGTTCATGGCGCGTTCGCGCATGCTGCTCGGTCTCGCCCTGCCGCTGATCTTCGTGCCGATCATGGCCGCATCCTACGACGGCATTCCGCCGTCGAAGACCGACCAGGCTTCCGCCCTGATCAACGCAGCCCGCAACACCGGAGGTTCGATCGGTGTCTCGGTCGTCTCCAACGTGCTGACGCATCGCGAGCAGTTCCATCAGAGCCGACTGGTCGAGCAGGTGCTCCCGTCCAGTCCGCAATATCAGGATACGTTGCAGCAGATCACGAGCTTCTTCGCCGGCCATGGCAGCTCATCGGCGCAGGCACACGATCAGGCCATCCAGTGGATCGGGCAACAGGTGCAGACCCAGGCGTCGTATCTCGCCTATGTGGATGCCTTCTGGGTCTTGACGCTGGTCTCGCTTGCCGCGGTGCCACTTGCGCTGATGCTGCGGACGATCAAGCTCGGCGGCGCCGTTCACGTCGGCCACTGAGGATCGTCCTCTTGGCATCGATGCGCTGGGGCGGCAACAAGCATTTTCCGATGCTGATGCGGGTGGTTAGGTCAGAGCCCTGGAGAACCGAAAGCGTAAAGAAAAAGGGGGCGCGAACCACAAACTCAGATTGATTGCCAAATGTCCGCCTTGGCGCCCATTTCGGACTCAAGTGGCACGTCGCGGCCAGCTCGTCGATGATTTTCAATTTCCAGACAGAAATAACCGGTCGCGAACCTGGCACACTGCCAGGCTCGCGATCCGCGAGTAAATCCCCTTACCGCCGCGCGCCAACGCGATTGACGCCGCCATTTGCATTGCCACCCGCGTTGTGGCGGACTGCTGCACGCGCAACGGGGCGCGGCCTCAGAACGACGCCGGCCCGGGCAACGCACCCCCCCGGATAATCGACGTACTGGCAATATACGATTGCGTGGGCCGGTGATGGATTAAGTGTGACGCCTGCAAGGACCAGAAGGGCGCTCCTGCAATGGTCGCGGATCTCATCGAGAGTTGCGTGTTCGCCTTCATGATGGTCCTCTTATTTGCACTCGCGAAATCAGGGGCAGAAGCCGCCTTCCTGCGGCTGCAGATAGCGTGTGAGCGGAAAGGTTGAGCGACATTGACGTAGATCAAGGGTGGCTGGGCTGTGCGGTAGCCCCGCCGAAGAATACCTCTGTCTAGGTGCCGTCGCTTCGCTGTTGTCCGGAAGCATGAGGCGCGATCTTGATTCAGATCAATCGGCTATGTGACAGGCGCACCACAACAGGGGATCGGCGGGCTGGGCCAATTCGCCGGTGGGTGCGCGATGACGCCGACTTGGTACGTCACCTTCGAGGTCCGTAAACGCGGCATGTTGCTGAAGCAGCGGAGTCCTCGGGAAACAAGGACCTTCGCTACGGAAGCAGAGGCCAAGGCGTTCGTTCGTGCAAAGCTCGACGAAGGCCTCGCTGTATTTGCAGGCACGATCAATCCGAGCGTTCCCAGGCAGCTTATTCCATCGGCCCGCATTCAAGCCTGGCTTGCCGGCGAACTATCGGACACTGAACGACATACCGATCCCGACATGGAATAGGCACGTCTTCGTGCACATACACGGTTCTTGAGTGTTGCCATTTTGTTACGGGCGTAGGGTCTCATCGAACGTAACGTATGGATGTTCGCCGTGCTTATGCACGCCAGCCTGCATTCGCGTTTCTAAACAAAAAGATCAGAGCGAGGGGACATGACGATGAAAAGGCTTTCGATGGCTGCGATCAGCTTCGCGGCGCTGAACATGGCGGCTCCGGCCATGGCCGCGGATATGGCTGTCAAGGCGGCGCCGCCTCCGGCACCGGTGGTGGCGATCTACAACTGGAGCGGATTCTACATTGGCGCCAATGGAGGCTGGGGGCAGAGCCACGGTTGCGTGGATTTCCTGACACCCGCAGGGACGGTTGCAGGTGGTTGCGCTGATCGCTCCGGAGGCCTTGCTGGCGGACAGATCGGGTACCGCTGGCAGACCAATCAGTTTGTGCTCGGATTGGAAGCGCAGGGCGACTGGGCCGAGATCAAGAACACACGCGTCAGCCTGATCGACCCATTGATCTCCACCACGGGCAAGATAGATGCCATCGGGCTGTTCACGGCTCAACTCGGCTGGGCGTGGAACGCGTCGCTGTTCTACGTGAAGGGTGGCGCTGCGGTAACGCGCAATCGCTTTGACATATTCAACAACGCCACCGGTGTTGGACTCGCCTCGGCAGGTCATACGCGCTGGGGCGGCGCCCTGGGCGTCGGCTGGGAATATGGCTTCACTCCCAACTGGTCGTTCGGTATCGAGTACGACCATCTCTGGATGGGTCGCGACAACACGTCCTTCGCAGGCGTGGTCACGCCGGGGGGATTGACCCTTCTCGGCAACGGGGTCAGCCAGGATGTGGACATGGTCACACTTCGGCTGAACTATCGTTTCGGCGGCTATGGTGCGCCGGTCACCGCTCGCTACTGAACTGTGCTTCCGCCCATAACGGAGGCCCCGAGACCGGGGCCTCGGCCTTAACGAATGGCGAAGGGCTTTCGCACCGACCCGGCTGTTAGTTCAGACGATCAAGGCCGGCGAGCTGCCACGCGCAGGTGTCTGCGATGGCAGGGAAGTGTCTGTGCGGCGTACGAATAGGCGCTGCGACGTCGGCGTTCGGATCGTGTCCGGACGCCGATCACCAGGGTCTGAAGCCGAGCCAGGTGAACTGCCCTTGTCGCGCCGCTAGAATCATCTGCGGCTTGACGTGTCGTCTCGGCCGCGCGGCGACGCTTGATATCTTGGGTTGTCGCTTGCGATCGATGGATTCAGGCGGGCGTGTATCCGGACGCGGCAGCATTGCGAGCGCATTTGCGACTGTCGGGTTATCCATCCGGCTAACAGGCAGTTCGGTGACGTCTGACGACATCGCGACATCAGGGATCTTGACCGCGGGTGCGGCGGCTACGATTGTCGGCGACCGGGTATCGAAGACAATTCGCTCAGGCCATTTGCGATCGGAGTGAATGCGTATCGCTGGTCGATCGACCGACGCCTGTTCGGGGATTGGCGCCCTCGGAACACAATAGTCCGCGACGAAGAGCAGTAAGAGCAACGCCGCTCCGACCTTCCAGAGATATGCCAACAGCGGCATGCCGGTCGCTCCCGTCCCCCCGAAACACTACCCTGGGCCAGTTCTACGACGTTGTCTCACGCATGCTGCACGATGGCGACGGACTGCTTGATCTAGATCAAGCGCGCGGAGCTGATCGGAAACGTGACTTTCGGCCGCTCGGGGAACGTGATCCAGCTTCACTCGGTAACGCGCGCCACCGCTGTCAATTACTCGAGATGAAGTGCAGATAAAGAGTTGCGAGCGGTGAATCTCAATCGCTTAATTCGGCTTCGGGTCAAAATGCGAAGAACCGAGAGTGAGCAAAGTCAGTCCGCTCTATCGAAGCGGACCTCAATGAAAGGTGTCGCTACTTCGCTGATGGGCCACAAGCGGCTGTGAGCAGATGCGGCGATCTCACATGCCTTCCGACCTCGCGATCTCTGCAAGGTTCTCAAGCTGGCTCCCAAGCGCTGCCCAGCTCCGTGAGATGTTCGTCAGCACGGTCGCTCGACGGGCGGAATTCCTCGGATCAGCGGCACGTAGTTTGTATTCGGCGGCATAAGCGCGGCATTGTTCAGCTGTAGGCACGTTGTCCCCTTGCGCGCATCAGTGTCCCGGTCGTGACCGATGGCGATGAGACGATGATCACACTTGTTTGGAAGTCGACACAATCAGGGGAAGCCGCGATGCAGCTATGTGACTTTGCGCTATGCAGTTTGTGCCAATTTGGCGCGGCGGGCCGTCACCAGGCCCAACACAGGATGCCTACGTGCACAACCGCGCTGACGGTAAGCTTTCACGGCTGTTTGGCATGACGAACTTGAAATCGAGAACCCTCTATTTGCTTCTTCTCTTGGGTCAACTGACAGGAGCGCTCTTTATAATCTTGGACGGTCTGCCCGAATTTAGGCACTTGATGACTTATCCTGGTGAGCAGCTACCTTTCGAACGGTTTGACAATCTTGCAGCGCCAATCATGATCGTTGCGATGCAAGTCGCCTATTGGTATCGCCTTCGATGCGTTCCGCTTCCCCCTCAGCGCTCGAATCCGATCTTGAGCCACCTGTTTCTGTTTCTGGGGCGCCTTGCTTTCATTTTCGGTGGCTCACTGTTCGGCGTCGTGTTCTTCAGACATTTGCCCGAGATCAATCAAGGCGCCGATCTCTGGCTCATGTTCCGTCGCGGGCTGCAACTCGTGGCGTCGCTGTTCGCGCTATTCTGCGTCACGCTAGAACTGGAACGACTGGGGCGTACCCTTGGAGGCAGCCAATAGAAACGACAGATGCCGGTCACCCACTTCGCATTGGCACAAAGTGCACTAGCCACGCACCGGGATTGTGCTTCTCTACGATACGCCTCGCCGATCTTTCCTGCCCCTAAGCTTCCTAAGCTTGGCGAGAACGTAGAAGGCCCGGCGCGGTCAGCAACTTCGTCGGGGCCGGCTAACGCGTAAGATAGCCGAGACGATGGACGCAGAGGAAGATCGCCAACGGGGTTTAGAGCTGGGGCGCCGATGGGCGGAGCATGCTTCAGCACATGAGCTTGCGACCATGGTGAGCGGCTCGTTTGATGATCTCAGCCAGATTCTGCCATCGGATACGTCCGATCATTTCGTCGGCGGCTTCCGCGAAGGCGTGTTGCGCGTCTGGCGCAGGGCTTAGGCCTCTAGCACAAGGGCGCCGGGATGGGGACCAAGCGCCCTTGCACCCCCATCGTGGGCCGATCCAGATGTGAGTTCTAAGGGGATTGCTGGACAAGCCGACGAACGCTGGACTACCGAGCGAATCAATAGCTGAGTCCCTTGACGCAATTGAGGCGGCTGCATCTTTCAACAATGCGGGACCGACTTCGGTTGATCATGCCGACGCAGACGCGCACTGCAACGCCTACCGATGGTGCACGGCAATGCATCGGCTATGACGCCAATTGCATCGGCGACGTCCAACGCGCGTCAAGCGTCTCGGCAGTGCTGATGCCCTTTTGGCAAGGTCGTGACCCGCATTCGACGCCGCGCTCAATAGCACGGCGGATATGGATAATAACCGCATTGCCGGCGATTATAGTACGCTCCCGTGGCCGCTGCTCCGACGGCAGCTGCGCCTACAGCAGCTCCATAGTACCCGCGCCGATACGCGCGCCGATGCACTCGCCTATTAACCCCCGCAACGCTGCCAGGTGTGAGCGGACGACCGACACGAGCGTCAGCTTTGTCGACGGAGATAGAGACAGTCCCGGCTGGTGACCAGTGAAGCGACACCGGAGCCAAGCACAATATTGCTGCACCGAGGGCCGCTCCGAGCATCGCTGATCTTTTCATGTTCTTGCTCCTAATTGGTTTCTTGGGACGTGCTGGTGGACGCGCGGCTACTTTTTCTCTTCGGCAGCACCGTCATGCCGCTCTTCGCGCCGCTCCGTGCGCCCCGTCCGTCGCTCCTGACGCCGTTCTGTTCGCCCTGTCCGTCGTCCTGACGCCGTTCGGTGCGCCCGTGCGTCGTTCCTGACGCCGCTCCGTACCCGACTGCGGTGTCTCAGTGGAAGGCGCTGCGGACGTGGTCGGTGCGGTTGAGGTCTGAGCGCCAGCATCTGACACCGTTAGAATTGCCGGCGGGGCCACGAGCCCGAACACGGCTGCGTATCCACAAAGAGCAAGAGCGCCTCGACGGCTGACCATCGATTCCGAACGTTCACCCATATCTCAAACTCCCGGTCTCCCGCCCTCTTGCAGGTCGCCCAAATTCCGGAGAGTGGGTGTTGATCTAAATCAACCTAGAGGCATGCGCCCGCCAACGATGGACACAGGCAAGCCGCTATCAGCGTTTCCTCACGCCCAGCGCTTGGACTCCCAAGGTCTGCTGTTGTCCTGTCAACGGACATCGTCAGCGCGACGGGGCAGGTCCGAAACGGGCCAGAAGCGGTCGTTGACCGGCAAATCAACGACATTCCCCACGCGACGGTCTCGGCCCGGACGTGCAAGAGGCGCACGCCGCTACCTTGTGTAGAATAAATGCTTAACGAAGCGCTGCTACTAGCCAACCCATGATCTATGTTGGCCAGCGTGAATTTATCATCCCAACCCGGCTGTGGGCGGCCCTTCCGCTCGCCGCCGTCGGGTACGTCGCCATCGATCTCGCATGGCAATGGTGGCCTTCGCCGACTGGCCTTGCACGCGTCGGGCAAACGACCGATTGGTTCCTGGACGCGATGGCGCGGTTCGCGTCCGCCTACCTTGCCGCCTTCCTGGTGGTTGACATCGCCCGCCGGTCGCGCACGCCTTGGTACGGCTTGTTTCTGCTCATCCCGCTCGCCCATCTCGTCGCCGCATTCGTTATCGCCGTTTTGATCGTTCAGCCGCTGACATGGCTGGGCACGGCAATCCTGCGCGGAGCGTTCGCAGCCGCAGCCGTGCCGCGTGGGCCGGCCGGCCGCGAAATGCTGGCTTTGGTATTTGGCGCGCTGGCGGTGGTGCCGCTATTGGCGGCTCTCGCGGCATTGTTCGTCACCCTGGCGAGCCGGGTCGTGGCTCGCCTTCCTCTGCTGACGCCGGATGCCCGCCGCGATCTTTGGGCCAATTTGGCGGCCGCGATGGTGTGGCTCCCAGTCGGCATGGCCGTCGCCACGGCGCTACGGGTTCTCGGCTACGTCATGCCGCGCCCGGCGGCGCTGTTCGTCGCCCTTGTGCTGGCGGTGGCTTCGATTTGCCTGCATCTGCGGCTGGTTCATCGCGTCCGCCGGGAGCAGGTGCCTCATGGCGGCAGGCTTAGGACCTGGCTGGCGGCCGCCGTTTGTTGTTCGGCGCTGGTCTTGCTCGCACCGAACCCGATTCAGTATTTCTCGCTCGTTCGGGTCATGCCCGGATACATTCGCCCGGTTATGCCGAACCTCTTCGGTCTGTACATCGATCATGTGCGTCCAGCCTTCCGCGCGATCGGAATGCTGCCGACGCCAGTGATTGAGGTCGCAGGTTATCGGGTCGACGTTCCCTTCAACGATCGAACGACTATGATGGAGCCTACCGAAGCCACGGGGGGCTACGATTTCGTCCGGATCACCCTGCCAGCTGATTACGGTGTAGCGACGGTCACACATGTTCCTCGTGTTGCTATCCTTCGGGCCACAGCGATACGACCCAGCGACCTTTTCTGGTCGGAGCGCCACCGTGACCTGGAGCAGGCCGCGCGCGCGGCACAGCCGGGGCAGGAAGTAGTAGTGAGGCGCGAGTCCGGCTTCGGGCGGGACGTCGGCCTACGCTCAGACGCTTATCCCGAGTTGGAGTTCTGGCTCAGGTCTGTCGATCCAGCGACGTCGTGGGAGGCGGCGGAGCAAGCCTTGCGCAGTTTTCTGCAACAGCGGCTGCGACGAGTGAACTGAGTTCACCCACCAGGATTTTCGGGACGGGAGCCGTCGCTATTTTCATGATTTACGCGCGCTCCGACCTGGCGGCCGCTATCTCGGACGCGCGCTTCGGCTGACGCGTGCCGGGCTTGCGGTCGGCGCCTGCTTTCTGCTTAGGGTCAATCGCGTCACTTTGGCCGCGTGCCGATCTCTTCCGGTCTGCCGCAGTGAACGGACATGGTCAGACCGCCACGGCATGTCTCAAACGGGCCACAAGCGGGCTCACGAGCTAGTCGCAAAATCCGCGCTTCGGTCGCTCGCCTTGATATGCGAGCCCTTCAGCAGAAACTTCGTCGTATAAAGTCTTACTGATCTGGAACGAAGCTAACCGCCGAATGCCATCATCCGTGGTGTAGATTACAACCGTGTACTCACGGCACCATTGACGTGGCGAGCCAGGGACAGCGATGTGCTCTCGGTGTTCACTGCGCTTGCCCAGGAAGACATTAAGCACTTGGCCCACTTCGGCTTGGCCCCTGAGAGCCTCAGTGATTTTCAGACGGGCGAAAAAAATATCGTTGGTGCAACCTTCGCAGTGACGACCACCCATCCATGCTACGGGTTGCTGCAAGCGAACTTTCGCAACGACGACATCCCTAGCGTCAGGAGGCAAATTGTTCATCGCCTCTACGAGATTGTCTGGCGCGCCTTCGGAAAAATACGCAATGGGCGCGTTATTCTCCATCGCCGAAGAACGCGGCAGACCGACAATGATTGCGCTCATCATCACAGCGACAACAGCTAGGCTTCGCTTGGCCGATTTCATCTACAGAACTGCGCACCGAATGGTTGTAGTGGCACCCTAATCCAATTTTGAGAAGTTGAACAGATGAGGTCAGCTTCGGGTCACAAGCCGCCGAACTGGCGCCCGGCTGCAAACTTCCGGTCTGCCCTTGTGAGCCGACATGCAGCGACACCGCGTCAAAGGAAGCGATGGGCCACAAGCGGCCGTGAGCAGATGCGAGAGTTACCGTCGCGGCGTTCGTCCGCGGATGCGGTCAAAACCCTGCTTGATCGCTGCGAAGCGCTGGTCGATGAATTGTTCGTGCTCAGTATCAGTGAAAATGTAAGGCCAGTCGTTCTCGATGGCCTCGCAAACCAGTTCGCCGACATAGAGCGGATCAATGCCGTTGTTGATCCGTTCCTGCAATGCCTTGATGAACTCGGCGCGGGGGCCTTCTGTCGGCGGAGGCTTGCCGACGGCCCCGGCAAATCGCTGCGGCACGTTGCGCCGGGAGTTCATGATCTGCGTGCGGATGATGCCCGGACACAGAACGGAGACCCCGATCTTCCTCGGCGCGAGCGCGTTACGCATCCCCTCGGACAGCGCCACCACGCCATATTTGCTCACATCGTACGCCGGACTTGGTCCCGTAATCAGTCCGGAGACGGACGCCGTGGAAACAATCTGCCCGCCTTCGCCGTGCGCCTCGATCAGCGGACCGAAAATCTCAAAACCCCAGATCACCGACATCAGGTTGACGCCGAGCACCCAGCTCCAGCCTGCATCCGTCCACTCACGATAGATGCCGCCGCCGCCCACGCCCGCATTGTTGACCAATATGTGGATTTTGCCATACCGCGCGACGGTCGCGTCCGCTGCCGCCTGAAGTTCGCCTTTGAGCGAGACGTCGGCTTTCACGCCATCGACATCGAATTTGGTCCGTGTCTTCAGGTCCGCGACCGCTTTTTTCAGCGCCTCTTCCTCGATATCGCAGAGCATGAGCTTCACGCCTGCCTGTGACAGCGCGGTCGCGATCCCCAGTCCGATCCCCGAGGCAGCTCCTGTCACGAATGCGGTCTGTCCAGCCAGGTCTCTCATGCGCTTTCCGCCTTGCTTTCACGCGACAAATTCACCCGCCAGACTGCGCCGCAGAGTGCTGCAATGAGCTCGCGTCGTCTCATGTCCCGCGCCCCTGCGCCAAGCCTGGAAATAACCGATCGCTGGTTTTAGACTAGCACATTGGAAACCGGCTGGATAACAAGGGACAGCGTCGGTTTTCGGAAGCGCTGGCTCCCCGCCGACGATGACCGCTCTGTCGTCGAGGAACCGTCGGCCTTCGCCTCGCGACGCCGCGGTCGTTTACATCTGCGTCGAGGTGATCATCATGCGATGGACCTCCATTTTTTGCCCGATACCCTTCAGGTTTTCGTAGTTGCGCGACGCCGAGCGTGAATTGACGATGTCACCGACGCCCGGTGCCTCCATCACCGTTGCACTCACGCAAACTTCGTTGACATCGGCGAGACCTTGCACGCGTGCGGCGATATTCACGTCCTGTCCGAAATAGTCGATCCGGTCGTTGAGCGTCACCGCAATCGCACGACCCTTATGGACACCGACCTTGAGGCCCAGCGGCCGCGAAGCGGTCCGGTTGAATCGCGACAGTTCTTCGATCATCTCGATGGAGGCGCTAACGGCGTCCTGGGGACGCTCGAACCCGGCCATGACCGCGTCGCCGATCGTCTTGATAATGGTGCCGGATCGTTCCCGGATGATCCTGTTCAAGATCTCGAAGTGTTGACGAACCAAAAAATACGCGTTCACGTCACCAACGCTTTCATACAGCGGAGTTGACTGCTTCAGATCGGTGAACAGGAAAGTCATGTCTGAGACTTTGATGCTCTCGCCCTCATCCACCAGCTGCGCCTTGTAAAGTTCGCGGAAGCTCGGGGTGAGCAGCAACCGCTTGCCGGACAGAAACGGTTCATATTCGACCCGATGGGGCTCGAAACCGAAGGGATACTGGAGGAACCAAAAGCGACCGAGATCGCCAGTGCGGTTCTCGATCCGGATGGTGTGCTTGCCTGGGCCGAGATCGGCCGTCTGCCGGAACGAAAAACGCCCGTCGCCGAGTACCATGTCTCTCGGTGCCGTGGGGCGGTCCGGCAGCAGAAAGCGGCCCGACTCGAGCTGGACCAGCGTCTCTTGCCGTTCTGCCGGCTCCCCGCCCGCGAAGAAGACCAGAAGAAGTTTGTGGCAGAGGTCCAGTACCTCGAAGCGGCCAGCTGTGACATCGAAGTCGAAGCTGCGGTGCTCGTGGGCCTTGATATCAGCGAATCCGCGTGAGAGCGCGGCCACCAGCTGCTGGTGCGTCATCCCGTGCGGAGCGATGAAACCTTTCGAAAAGCTGTAGCGCAGGTAGAAATCTTCGACAGTCAGCATTTCGGGATGGCGAAATATGATGTCGCGCACGCCGCTCGAGACCGTGAAGGTGACCTGAATGTAGTCGTCCAGCGCCGCATCGTTGATCGCGTTGCAGAACGCACACTGAAAGCGTGGATGGACCTGGTCGAGCTCGCGAAAGCTGCCGGCGACCTGCGGGCAATAGGCGCAGATGAGCAGCCAGTCCATCTCGAACAGGCCCACCTTGGCGGTGTGCACGAACAGCTCTATCGCGTCCGCCTCGGACAGGCCGACGTGGCGGCCGTATTCGATGGGGTTGACGCGAAAGAGATCGTAGTCGTCGGCAGTACGGATGAAGTGTTCGAGATCCGAGAGGACGTTCGGCGCCCAGCTTCCTGCCGATCCGAGCGCGCCGAGGCGCCGGCATAGGAGACTCTCGTTGACCGGAGACGGGACACTCATCTCAAGCCTCCTATGGACCGGTTACAGCGTTGCTCCGCGCGTCCACTTCAAGACCGGCAGTGTCGGCAACCAGCATCCGCCCGCACGCTGGAGCGCAAACTCTCTTCCATGCTCCGCGACAACGCGTCCAATGTATCTTCGGCTCCGCCCTCGTCGCAAGCAACCAACGCATGCATGGGCGGGCAAGCGGACATCAGGCGTGCCCCTTATTGAGTACCTCGATTTATCGGTGCACTGCCTGGTGAGCGCTGAGCTGACGAGATCAGGTTCGGCTGCGATGATGGCATCATGCCACTGTTTTGCCCGACGGATCAAGTTAATTTCGTAAAATCCGCATAATGGCGACTAAGTCATTGATGTCGCTGTCACCGGCTACTGTGCATGGGGTTGTTCTTCGAATATTTGTGTTGCGGGGCTCGCCGAGCCTGATCGGCTCTAATGTCCGCCGAGATAGGCCGTGATCAGCTTGGGATCGTGGATGAGATCCTTGGCGGGGCCGGACTGCACGATCTCGCCGGTCTCGAGCACGTAGCCGTAGTCGGCCGTCTCCAGCGCGGCGCGGGCGTTCTGCTCGACCAGCAGGATCGAGACACCGAGGTCGCGCAGGGACGCGATGGTGCGAAAGATCTCGCGCACGATCAGCGGTGCGAGGCCGAGGCTTGGCTCATCCAGCATGAGCAGCTTCGGCTTGGCCATCAGCGCGCGCCCGAGCGCGAGCATCTGGCGCTCGCCGCCGGAGAGGGTGCCTGCCGCCTGGCGCTGCCGTTCCTTCAGGCGGGGAAAGCGATCGTAGACCTCGCCCAGCGTCTTCTGCACCACCGAGCGGTCGCGCAGGCTGTAGGAGCCGAGCAGGAGATTGTCGGCGACCGACATGTCGGAGAACAGCTCGCGCTTCTCCGGGACAAGACACAGCCGGCGCTCGACGCGGTCCTCGACGGACATTTTTCCGATGTCGTTGCCCTGAAACACCATGCGGCCGCGCGATGCGAGCAGGCCGATGGCGGCCATCAGCAGCGTGGTCTTGCCGGCGCCGTTCGGGCCGATGACGGTGACGATCTGGCCTTCTTCGATCGACAGCGAGACGTTGCGGACCGCTTCGACATTGTCGTAGCAGACGGTCACATCCGTCATGGAAAACATCTCGCTCACGCGACGCCTCCGAGATAGGCCTCTTGAACCCGCTCGTCGCTACGGATCGCCGCTGGCGCGCCTTCGCAAAGCTTGGAGCCGAAATCGAGCACCACGATGCGGTCGACCAGCGACATCACGAACTCCATGTCATGCTCGACGATCAGGATGGTCAGATGATCGGAGCGCAGCGAGCGGAGCAACTCCGCAAGCCTGAGCTTCTCCTGGCGGCGCAAGCCCGCGGCCGGCTCGTCGAGGACGAGCAGGGCAGGATCGGCGGCGAGCGCGCGGGCGATCTCGAGGATACGCTGATTGCCGAGCGGCAGATTGCCTGCGAGCTCGAACGGCTTGTCGCCGAGCCCGACGCGTTCGAGCTGCATCATGGCCTCGTGCCGGGTGCTGGCCTCCTCATGCTGGTTGAGGCGGAAGGCGCCGGCGAACAGGCCGGTGCGTGTGCGGGCGTAGGTGCCGAGCATCACGTTTTCCAGGAGGCTCATGCGCGGCCGCAGCTTCACATGCTGGAAGGTCCTGGCGACGCCGGCCTTGGCGATGCGGGATTGCGGATCACGCGTGATCGGGCGTCCGGCAAAGACGATCTCGCCCTTGTTGACCCGCAGCGCGCCGGTCAGGCAGTTGAACATCGTGCTCTTGCCGGCGCCGTTCGGGCCGATGACGGCAAGGATCTCGCCGGAGCGGACCTCGAAGCTGACATTGTTGACCGCGACCAGGCCGCCGAACCGGCGCTCGGCGCCGTCAACCTTCAGAAGCAGTTCGCCCGGCGTCGGTTGGGGGCGACGCGGCAGCGGCGGCGCAGCTATCGGCCGCTCGCGTTTGATCTTCGGCAGATAGCGCGCAACGAAGGGGACGATGCCCTGCCGCGCCCATTGCAGGAACAGGATGAACAATGCCGAGAACGCGACGATCTCGAGCTGCCCGGAGGCGCCCTTGGCGATCAGCGGCAGATAATCCTGCACGCTGTTCTTGAGCAGCGTGACGACGGCGGCACCCACCACGCCGCCGAGCAGGCTGCCGGCGCCGCCGACCATCGACATCATCAGATATTCGATGCCCATGCCGGCATCGAACGGGCCCGGACTGATGAAGCGGCTCATATGGGCGTAGAGCCAGCCCGAGAGCGAAGCGAGGAAAGCCGCGATCACGAAGGTCACGAGCTTGATCCGGAAGGCGTTGATGCCGAGGCTTTCGACCAGCGTATTGCCGCCGCGCAGCGCGCGCATGGCGCGGCCGAGCCGGGAGTCGAGCAAATTGTATCCGAGCAGGAGGACGGCAGCGACGATGCCCCAGATCAGGAAATAGATCTGCGCGCTCGAGACCAGCGCGAACGATCCGATGCTGATCGGCGGGATCGACGAGATGCCGTTGAAGCGGCCGAGCCCCTCGACATTGCCGAACAGGAAGCCGATGGCGAGACCCCAGGCAACGGTCGAGAGCGACAGGAAATGGCCCTGAAGCCGCAACGTAACGACGCCGAGGATCGCCGCGACGCAGCAGGTCAGCGCCACGCCGAACAGGAGGCCGAGCCATGGAGAGTATCCGTTCAATGCGGAGACCCAGGCGGTCGCATAGGCCGCGATGCCGACGAACGCAGCCTGTCCGAACGACACGATACCGCCGACGCCGGTGAGGAGGGCAAGCCCGATGGCGACCAGCGAATAGATGCCGATATAGTTCATCAGCGTGATGCTGAAGGGGCTCAGGACGAAGGGCGCGAGCGCGAGGCACACCACCGCCGCCATTGCCGCGAGTTGAACGTGAAGGCGCGTCATTCCTCGATCTCCTCCTCGGAATGCAGCGAGGCGAGGGATCGCCAGATCAGGATCGGGATCAGCAGCGAGAACACGATGACGTCCTTCAGCGCGCTGCTCTCGAAGGACGCAAAACTTTCGAGGATGCCGACGCCGACGGCGCCGATCGCAGCACCGGGATAGCTGGTCATGCCGCCGACAATGGCGCCGACGAAGGCCTTGAGGCCGATCAGGAAGCCGGAATCGTAGAACACGGTATTGACCGGTGCGATCAGGATTCCGGAGACGCCGGCCATCAGCGATCCCAGCAGATAGGCGATCGTGCCGGCGCGGGCGGGCCGTATTCCCATCAGGCGCGAACCGGTCCGGTTCACGGCCGTGGCGCGCAGCGATTTTCCGACCAGCGTGAAGTCGAAGAACAGATAGAGCAGGCCAGAAAAGACAAGGGCTGCGATCACGATCAGCATGGTCTGGCCCGACACCAGCACGCCGGCGAACTCGGTCGAGAACGAGGTCAGCGGTTCGGTTCTGACGCCTTCGGGTCCGAAGAACAGCAGCCCCAGGCCGACCAGTGCGAAATGCAGAGCGACGGAGACCGTCAGCAGCAACAGCACCGTTCCGTCCGCGATGGGACGGAAGACGATCCGGTCCAGCAGCGGGGCGATCGGCGTGATCAGCATCAAGGCCAGCACGAGTCTGACGGCGAGCGGCGGCTCGGCGCGCATCGTCAGCCAGGCGAGGCCAACGACGGCGAGCGGAAGTACGAGATAAAAGAGCAGGGCGCGTGGCAGCAATCGAAACTCGCCGGCGCGCAGCAGCGAGATGATCTCGATCAGCGTTGCGAGGCAGGCGAGGATGACGACGAGTGCGCCGGTCCCTGGAAAGCGCTTCGCATCGAGGGCTGCCAGCGTCAGCGCGGTGAATGCGGCGATGTCGCCAAAGGGAATGAAGATGACCCGTGTCACCGTGAAGATGAGGACGGTCCCGATCGCCACCAGCGCATAGACTGCGCCGGTGGCGATCCCGTCGATCCCAAGGATGGCTGCGATGTCACTCGTCATTGAGACGCCGTTCCCCCGTTCTGACTGCCTGCCCCCTTCCGACTACGGCGCGTACTTCCAGGCACCGCCGCTCAGGCGCACCACGACGAGCGAGCGCTCGTCGACGCCGGTCACGGAACCTGGCTTGAAGTTATAGACGGCATGCACGCCCGGCAGCTCCTTGGTGCTGAGGATCGCGTCACGCAGCGCGGTGTGGAATTCCGCCGTTCCGGGCTTCGCCGTCTTGAGCGCGCGCTCGGCGGCGTTGGCGAAAATCAGCCAGGCATCGAAGGAGTAGGCGGAAAAGCCGTCAGTGGTCGGGATGTTATGGGTCTTCTGGTAGACCGCGCGGAAGTCCAGCGCGATCTTCTTGGCGAAGTGCTCATCGGGCAGCTGCTCGGCGACGATCACCGGACCGGCGGAGACCTGGATGCCGTCGGCCGCCTTGCCGCCGACATTGACGAAGTCCGGATTGACCAGCGCCACCGTGCCGTAGGTGTTTCCCTTGAAGCCGCGGTCCGCGAGGCTAAGCAGCGGCAGCGCGCCTTGCGTCCCCGAGCCGCCGTCCAGCACGGCGTCCGGCCGGGCCGCGAGCACTTTGAGGATCTGCGCGGTCACCGAGGTGTCGGTGCGGGCGTAGCGCTCGTTGGTCTGGATCTTGATGTCACCGGCGGCTTCGGCGGCCTTAGCGCCGTTATAGACGAGATCGCCCCACGCATCGGAGAAGCCGATATAGCCGATGTTCTTTATGCCATCGCGCTTCATGCGATCGGCGACGATCTTGACGAGCAGGGACGCCGGCTGCGGCACCGACACCACCCACTGCTCGGGTGTTTCCGGCAGCTTGCCGATCGGCGAGACCGCGATCATCGGCACCTTCAGCTCGCTCGCCACCGCCGCCATGGCGATGGTCGACGGTGCCGTTGCCGTGCCGATCAGCAGGTCGACCTTCTCTTCTTCCACCAGCTTGCGCGCGTTGCGGGTCGCGGCCGACGGGTCGGAGCCGTCGTCGAGCTGGATCAGGCGAATGGTTTCGCCGTTGATGGTCTTCTTGTATTCATAGGCCGCGTTGATGCCGCGCCCATAGGGGATGCCGATCGACGAGCCGTTGCCGCTGAGTGACGTGACGAAGCCGATGGTGATGTCGGCCTGCGCAGCCGGAGCTGCGACCACGCCGGCGACAAGTGCGAGTAAGCTCAGAGTCTTGCGCATTTGCGTTCTCCTCCGTTGATGCTGGATAGGAATGCTTCGATGCCGCCGCGCGGGGACCCCGAACGACGAACCAACCGATAGAAAACACTGCTGCGGCGCCAAATGCCGGGCGCGACCGAAGAGAGTGTGCTCGCCCGGGCGCTCAGCAGCCATGATGTTGCTTGCCGCGCGAACCACGAACCGGCGATGCTGTCACTGCCGGCTGTTCGAGCACGGCGACTGTCCACACGATTGAGTCTCTCAAAATCGGTGCCCTGCAACATCATTGTCATGGCCACCGGTCCCTGACCGGCGAGGAATTACTTAAAGCCTAAAGTATTGTCGGTGGCGCCGTCAACACGTGTCACGGGGCTGTCAGAAAAAAATGTTGTTGCATACAATTTCGTCAGTGTGCGGCGTTTCCCTGCTGCTCGACCGGACGAAAACGCCGTGCCCGCCTGGCCGTGACGGTGCCGGTCGCAGGCTCTGCCGCGCGCATTTGACGCGTGAATTAGTTTATGGTTGAAATATATTCATCGGCAGCCGACGACCGATCCTCCGACCACCGCTTGAGGAGCAGGACGATGCGCATCTTCTGGCAGAGCTTCGTTGATGCGAGCGTCAACGCGCCCTACATGGCGCGGCTGTCGGAATACCTCAACAACATCGCTGCACCCGGCACGACGGTTCACGTCGAGGGCATCAGTCCGCCGGACCGCGAGTTCGGACGGCTTGCGGAATTGCGCTGCGCCGTCCAGGCCATCGACAACGGCATCGCGGCGGAGGAGGGCGGGTTCGATGCCTTTGTCATGGGGCATTTTCAGGATCCCGGCCTCTATGAGCTGCGTTCGGCGCTCGACATTCCCGTGATCGGGACCGGCGAGGCGACGTTGCTGGCGGCCTCACAGCTCGGCCGCCGACTTGGCCTTGTCACGCTCGATCCCGTCTTCGAGGTCTGGCACTACGAGCAGGCCGAGCGCTACGGCCTCCGTGATCGCGTGGTCCACGTGACCGGTCTTGGCTGCAAGCCGGAGGATTTCGCCGATGCGTTCGCCGGCGACAATGCTGCGCAAGCCCGCATGATCGAGGATTTTGTCGCCTGCGCGCTTCCGCTGGTCGAGCGCGGCGCGGATGTCGTGATCCCCGCCGGCGTATTGCCTGGCCTCCTGATCGGGAAGGAGCATGGCCTGAAGGTCGGCCACGCGCCGGTGGTCAACTGCGCGGCCGTGGCGCTGAAGAGCGCCGAGATGTGGGTGCAGCTCCGGCAGCTCAACGGCACCGAACCAAGCCGCGGGCCGAGCTTCAAGCGGGCCAATCCCCAGGCCCGCGCTGATTTCCGCGCGTTGCTCGCCCGTAACAGCCGTTAGTCCTCGCGAACCATTCCTGGAGAACAAGTCATGATGACTCCCGAAAAGATCCTGTACGAGACCGAAGTGACGGCGACCGGAGGTCGGGATGGCAAGGCCGCCAGCGCCGACGGTCTTTTGTCGGTGTCGCTGTCCTTGCCGAAATCGATGGGTGGCCCCGGCGGCGAGGGCACCAATCCCGAGCAGCTCTTTGCGGCCGGCTACGCCGCGTGCTTTCTCGGTGCGGTCAAGCTCGTCGCGCGGACGCGGAAGGTCGTGCCCTCTGCCGAGCCTTCCGTGACCGCGAAGGTCGCGATGGGGCCGGTTCCCGTTGGATATGCGCTGGCTGTCGAGCTGAAGGTCAATCTGCCTGGTGTCGAGAAGGCAGTGGCCGAAGAGGTCGTTGCCGGCGCACATGAACGCTGCCCCTATTCGAACGCAACCCGTGGCAATATTGACGTGAAACTGACGGTGGTTTGAGGCGGATGAACGAGGGCGGTCGGTGACCAATACCTTACGCACACCGTACGATGGCGTCGTGATTGCGGCTCCCGTCACCATTCCTTATGTGCGCTACTCCATCGAGAGCGCGCAGTGGTGGATCGGGCGGGCGCTGAGCGCGCTCGTTGCGCAGGCCGGCATCAAGGCCTCCGACATCGACGGCCTGTGTGTCTCCAGCTTCACCATGGGCACTGACAGCGGTGTCGGACTGACGCAGCATTTCGGGCTCTGCGTGCGATGGCTGGATACGATCCCGCTCGGTGGCGCCAGCGCTATCGCAGGCTTGCGAAAGGCGGCGCGCGCGGTTCAGGCCCATGACGCCGATATCGTGGCCTGCGTGGCGGGCGACACCAACCACGTCGATTCCTTCCGGCTGACGCTGGAGAATTTTTCGCGGTTCAACCAGGACGCCGTCTATCCTTACGGAGCCGGCGGCGCCAATGCGAGCTTCGCGCTCATTGCGCGCAACTACATGCGGACCTTCGGCGTCACGCGTGAAGATGTCGGCAGGATCGCCGTTGCCCAGCGCGCCAATGCCCTGCGCAACCCGCACGCGCTGATGAAGGCGCCGCTGACGATGGAGCAATATCTCGCGGCCCGGCCGATTTCTGATCCGATCCACCTGTTCGATTGCGTGATGCCCTGCGCCGGCGCGGAAGCGTTCCTCGTCATGCGCGAAGAGACGGCGGCATCGTTGGACCTGCCGGCCGCACGACTTCTGTCGACGATCGAGCGGCACAACGCCTTCGCCGACGATCCGATGCAGGTGCGGGGCGGTTGGGCGATGGACATCGGCGAGCTCTATACGATGGCCGGTGTGAAGCCCGATGATCTCGACGTCGTGCAGACCTATGACGACTATCCCGTCATCACGATGATGCAGTTCGAGGATCTCGGCTTCTGCAAGAAGGGGGAGGGGGCCGAGTTCGTGCGCCAGTATGATCTCACCATCGATGGTGACTTTCCGCACAACACGTCGGGCGGACAGCTTTCGGTCGGGCAGGCCGGTGCCGCCGGCGCCTATCTCGGTCTCGTCGAGGGATTGCGGCAGGTTCTGGGGACTGCAGGCCCCACCCAGGTCAGGAATGCAAGCCTCGCCTTGGCCTCCGGGTTCGGTATGATCAACTATGACCGCGGTCTGGCCTCGGGCGCCGCGATCCTTGCAGGGCCTTCGCGATGATAGAGCCGATCAAGCCGCCCCGGCGCAAGAACCCGCTGCTGCGGACGCGGCTGCCTGCCTCGCCACCGCGACCGCGCAGCAGGACGTCGCACGGTTTTACGCGCGCGGCCGCGGAAGGCCGCTTCATGCTGCAACGCTGCGAAGCTTGCGGCTCTTTTGCTTATCCGGCGCGTGAGGCATGTCCGTCTTGCCTGTCGGCCGGCCTTGCCTACGTCGACGCACCGCGCCGGGGCACGCTGCTCGCCGAGACGACGGCACGCGTACCGAGCGACGTCTATTTCCGCGAACGGGCGCCGTGGCGGATCGGCCTCGTCAAGATGGATTGCGGTCCGACGATCGTGACGCATCTCCATGCCGACTGCGCGGAGGGCGCAGCCGTCCGCATGTCGTTTCAACTCGACAAGAGCGGCCAGGCGGTGGCCTTTGCCCATCCCGAGGGGGAGACTCCCAACATGGCAGACGACAAGCAGTGGCGGGAAATGACGGCTGATCCGAAATTCCGGCGCGTGCTCGTGACCAATGGCCGCAGTGTGATCGGCCAGGAAGCTGTCGCTGCCTTGAAGGCCGCAGGTGCCAAGACGGTGTTCGTCGGCGTCGCCGAACCATGGCGGCCTTTCGCCGGCGAGAGGCTGCTGCGCGATCAGGACGGGATCGAGATCGTGACTCTCGATGCGGCCGACGAAAAATCGGCCACAGATCTTGCGGCCGACATCGGCGGCAAGGTCGATATCCTCGTCAATACGACGGAATATGTACGGGCGGGCGGCCTGCTCGACCGCAGGGGCACGAGCATCGCGCGGGATGAGATCGACCAGGCCTATCTTGGCTTCATCAACCTCGCGCAGGCGTTTGGACCTGCCATGCGGATGCGCGGCGCCGATGGCATCAACAACAGTGCCGCGTGGGTCAACATTCTCTCGGTCTATGCGCTGGCGAACTGGCCTGCCTTTGGTGCTTACTCGGCCTCGCAAGCCGCGTGCCTGTCGCTCTCGCACTGCCTCCGCGCCGAGCTCAGGCCCGGTGGCGTCAGGGTGATGAACCTGTTCGCCGGGCCTGTCGACACCGAATGGTTCCAGACCGTGCCGCCGCCGAAGGTCGCGCCACGCGCGATCGCGCAGGCGATCGTGTCGGGGCTGAGAGGCGGGCTCGAGGAGTTGTATGTCGGAGATGTCGCCGAAGAGATCCGGCAACGCCTGGCGGCCAATCCGAAAGCGCTCGAGCGCGAGTTCGACAGGTGAGATGCAGATTTCAAGCAAGCCGCAGGACGTGACGATGCAGAGCAACAATCTCCTGGAGCTGGCGGGTGCGATTTCCTCCGGCGCGGTGCGCGTGGTCGATCTGACCTTTACGCTCAGTCCGGACTTTCCGGTCATCGTGTTGCCGCCGGAGTTCGGCCAGGCAGCGCCGGTCCGCATCCAGGAAATCTCGCGATACGACGGTCGCGGCCCGGCCTGGTACTGGAACAATGTCACGTTCGGTGAACACACCGGCACGCATTTCGACGCGCCGATTCACTGGTTCACCGGTAAGAACCTGCCGAACAATGCCGTCGACACCATGCCGGCCAAGGACATGATCGCGCCGGCCTGTATCATCGACTGCTCCGCGCAGGCGGCTCAGGATCCCGACTTTCTGCTCACGGTCCCGCTGGTCGAAGCCTGGGAAGCAACGCACGGCCGGATTCCGGAGCGGAACTGGGTGCTGCTGCGGACCGACTGGTCGAAGAAGGGCTGGCGCGACTACGCCAATCTCGCCGATGACGGCGCGCACACGCCGGGCCCGAACCCGGCGGTCATGAAGTGGCTGGTGGAGGAGCGCGGCATCATCGGGTTCGGCAACGAGACCATCGGTACGGATGCGGGGCAGGCCGGGCATTTCGAGCCACCTTATCCGGCGCATCACTTCCTGCACGGCGCGGGCCGCTACGGCCTGCAATGCCTGTGCAACCTGGATCAGCTTCCGGCCACCGGCGCCATCATCGTCGCCTCGCCGCTGAAGATCCAGAACGGCTCCGGCAGTCCGCTTCGTGTCATCGCGCTGGTCTCGTCAACCTGAAGTGAATCCATGGCGCTTGCCAATCAGAACAAGAAATACTCCCGAAAGACAGGTGCCATGAACTTGATCAAGAGCCTGATGGTCTCCACTGCATTGCTTCTCGCCGTCCCACAGGCGGCGCAGGCCGAGGTCCTCGTTGGATTTGTCACTGGCCTCAGTGGGCCGGTGTCGTCGATTGGAATTCCGAACGCGAAGGGGATCGCAGCGGGCCAAGCCTATATCGGCGAGATCGGCGGCGAGAAGATTCGGGTCATCCAGCTTGATGACGGCTCCGATCCGACGGCGTCTGCGCGCAACGCTCGCAAACTCGTCGAACAGGAGAAGGTCGACGTTCTCATCGGCACGTCCGGGGCGCCGCAGACGCTCGCGATGGCGACGGCGGCCATCGAGATGAAGATTCCGATGATCGCGGTGTCGCCGATCGCGCCGGTGCCGGCAGGCGATGGCGGCCCCTGGGTCGTGCAGACGCCGCAACCGACGCCGCTGCTGTTGCAGGGCATCGTCGACAACATGAAGGCGAAGGGATTGAAGAGCGTCGCGTTCATCGGCTTCTCCGACGCGTTAGGTGACCTCTTCTACGATTCCCTGGTGCAGGCCGCCAAGTCGGCGGATATTAAGGTGATCGCCAACGAACGCTACGCCAGATCGGACTCCTCGGTCACGGCCCAGGTGCTGCGCGCTCTCGCTGCACGTCCCAACGCGATCATGCTCGGCGGCACCGGGACGCCCGGCGCGTTGCCGGTCATCGCCTTGTCCGAGCGCGGGTACAAGGGGCCGCTGTACGGCAATCACGGGCTGATCAGCGCCGATTTCCTCCGTCTTGCCGGCAAGGCCGCTAACGGCATCATCTGCCCGACCGGACCTGTGACCGCGGCGGAGCAGCTTCCGGCCAACAATCCGATCCAGAAGGTTGCCCTGGATTTCCGTGCGGCCTTCGAGAAGGCGAACGGTGAGGCACCGACGGATTCTTTCTCGTCCTATTCCTTCGACGGCTGGCTAGTCTTTGCCGATGCCGCCAAGCGCGCGATGGCAACCGGCGCCAAGCCGGGTTCGCCGGAATTCCGCACCGCGCTTCGTCAAGCGCTGTTCACGACCAAGGAGGTCGTGGGAACACAGGGCGTCTACACCTATACGCCGGCGGATCGGCATGGCGTCGACGATCGCTCACGCATCATGGTCCAGATCGAGGACGGCAAATACAAGCTGTTGCCCTGAGGCGGGAGCATGAGCGTAACGGAAAACAACGCGCGGGCGAATATTGGTGACGCGGTCGGCCGCGAGAACATGACGCCGGCCTGGGTGTGCGCGGTGACGTCGTTTCCGCCGTCGGACCGCGTTCTCTCGACGATCCTCACGCGGCAGGCCGAGCGCTATGGCGATCGCGTCTTGCTTGTCGCCGGTGAGACGCGGTGGAGCTTTGCTCAGACCGCGGCGATTGCGGCTGCGTCGGCCCAGGCGCTCGTCGATGCCGGAATCAAGCCGGGCGATCGGGTCGCGCTGATGTGCTCGAACCGTTCGGAGTTCTTGCAGGTCTATCTCGGCTGCGCGTGGCTTGGTGCCATCGCGGTCCCGATCAATACCGCGCTGCGCGGCTTCCAGCTCTCCCACATCTTCCGGAACTCGCGTCCCGCGCTCCTTGTCGTCGAGGCTCAGTTCGCCAGCGCGATCGAGAGTGTCGAGGCGGGTGTCGAGCTGCCGCCTCGGACCTGGATCATCGGAGCGGCCGCCGGGGCCATCGATGCCAGGCTTTCCGCGTTACCGTTGCCGGCTCTCGGCGCCGCGGCCCCGGCGGGGGCCGTGCGTCCCGGCGACACCGTCGCGATCCTCTACACATCGGGGACGACCGGGCCGGCAAAGGGCGTGTGTTGTCCGCAGGCGCAACTGTTCTGGTGGGGCATCTATTCGGCGCGTGCGCTCGGAATCCGCGAGGGCGATGTGCTGTTCACGACGCTGCCCCTGTTCCACACCAACGCGCTGAATGCGTTCTATCAGGCGCTCCTGAACGGATGCACCTACGTGCTGGAGCCGAAATTCTCCGCCTCGGGCTTTTGGGCCGCCGCTCAACGGCACAATGCGACGGTCGGCTATCTGCTCGGCGCGATGGCGTCGATGCTTCTGGCGCAGCCGAAGAGCGCAGACGATTCAACGCATCGCCTTCGCGTCGCGCTTGGCGGCGGCGTGCCGCCGCAGATCCACGGTCCGTTCCGCGAACGCTTTGGCGTACCGCTGGTCGACGGCTACGGGTCGACCGAAACGAACTTCGTGTTCGCCGGCACGATTCCGTCCGATCGTCCGGGAACGATGGGCTATCTGGCCGAAGGCATCGAGGCGCGGATCGTCGACGAGAATGATTCAGCGCTTCCTGACGGACAGGCCGGCGAGCTCGTGCTTCGGGCCCAAGAGCCCTTTGCATTCGCCACCGGTTATTTCGGCATGCCAGAGAAGACGGTCGAGGCCTGGCGAAATCTGTGGTTTCACTCGGGTGATCGGGTCGTTCGCGATCCCGACGGATACTATCGTTTCATCGACCGCATGAAGGATTCGATCCGCAGGCGTGGCGAGAACGTATCCTCCTGGGAGGTCGAGCAGGCCATCCAGTCCCATCCGGCGGTCGCCGCCTGCGCGATCTATCCGCTGCCGTCCGAATTAGGAGAGGACGAGGTCGCGGCGGCGATCCTGCTGGAACCAGGCCAATCGCTGGAGCCCGTCGACATCGTCAGGCATTGCGAAGGACAGATCGCTTATTTCGCCATCCCGCGCTATGTGCGCATCCTGAGCCAGATGCCGCTGACGGAGAACGGCAAGATCAAGAAGGGCGTGCTGCGCGACGCGGGCGTCACTGCGGATACATGGGATCGCGAGGCAGCCGGAGTGAAGGTTAGACGCTGACCGTTGCGCCGTTCAGGGTTTTTGCAGAGCGTCCCTGACAGCGCCCTTGAGCTCGTCGAGCTCGCCGATCAAGCCGTCGAACCGGTCCGCCGGGAAATCCGCCAATAGTTCGGCAAGCCATGCGCCGTGGCTCTTGGCCATTCGCCTGAAGGTCTTGCGGCCTTCGACCGTCATGCAGACAATCTGCACGCGGCGGTCGAGGTTCGACGGTGTGCGGGTGATGTATCCGTCTGCGACCAGGCGGTCCACGATCGGCGTGAGGTTCCCGGCCGAGACCATCAGGCGCTTGGGCAGCTCTCCCAGCACAAGCCCGCTCGGTTCGCGGTCGAGCTGAGCCAGAACATCGAAGCGGGGCATCGTGAAATCGAACTCATCGCGAAACCGGCGCCGCAGCTCGCCTTCGATCAGGGTCGTGCAGGCGAGCAGCCGGAGCCAAACTCGCGTTTGAGCCCTGTACTCGGCCTCCTGATCCGCCCCATTCCTGGCTGATACAGGCGTGGACTCTTTCGCGAGTGCCAATCGAATCTCCCGGGCTTCGTAGCTTGTTGAAAGCTGGCGCAGCTCTCATGGTCGATAGCAAGATAGTTCGTGCCAAAAGTAAATTCAAGGCTGAGCCCTGGCGTCTCGGAACCGGCGCTGCTCTGTATCCAATTTGCACTGTATCTCAAGATCGACGCTTGGGAGCCGACCCTGTCGCCAAGGTCTTTGCAGAACCCACCTTGACAAGGCGCGCATCAGCGAAATATTTTAGGCTTAAAATAATTCAGGTGAAGGTTCAGCACAGGGCGTGCCCCCGCGAAAGCGAGGCCGCACCGTGAGCGGAGGAGGGATCAGATGAGCTCCGTTGCAAAAGTCATCAGGCGCGAATGGCTGGACTGGCCGTTTTTCGAGCCGCGTCATCATGCGATTGGCGATGCACTCGACCGCTTCGTGCAGTCGGGGGCCCTCGACAAGATCGACCACAGCGACGTCGATGGCGCCTGCCGCAGGCTCGTGCGCGCGATGGGTGAGGCGGGGTTGCTCGATTGCGCGGTCGCGGCTCCCGATGGCGATGCCACGACAATCGATTCTCGTTCGATCTGCCTGTCGCGCGAGTCGCTCGCTTATGCCGATGGCCTGGCCGATTTTGCCTTCGCCATGCAGGGGCTCGGTTCAGGCGCGATCGCGCTCGGCGGTTCGGCCGAGCTGCGCAAGGCCGTGCTGCCAAAGGTTCGTTCAGGCGAATGGCTCGCGGCCTTCGCGCTGTCCGAGAAGGAAGCCGGATCTGACGTTGCGGCGATGTCATGCACGGCGCTGGCTGACGGCAACGACTACGTCATCGATGGCGAGAAGACCTGGATTTCAAACGGCGGCATTGCCGACGTCTACACGCTGTTTGCGCGAACCGGTGAGGCGCCGGGCGCGCGCGGCATCTCGGCCTTTGTCGTCTTTCCCGATGATCCCGGCTTTGGCATCGCCGAGCGCATCGACGTCATCGCGCCGCATCCGCTGGCGACGTTGCGCTTTAGCAATTGCCGGATTCCGGCGAGCCGTCGCCTCGGCGCGCCGGGCGGCGGCTTCAAGCTCGCGATGCAGACGCTGGATATTTTCCGTGCGTCGGTCGCAGCCGCAGCCCTCGGCTTTGCCCGGCGCGCGCTCGACGAAGCGCTGTCGCATGCGCGCAGCCGGCACATGTTCGGCGCGACATTGGGAGATCTTCAGCTGACCCAGGCCGCGCTCGGGGACATGGCGACCGACACCGACGCCGCCGCGCTGCTGACCTACCGCGCGGCCTGGCGTCGCGATGTCCAGAAGCTACCGACGACGCGCGAAGCGGCGATGGCGAAGCTGACCGCCACCGAGACCGCGCAGCGCGTCATCGACCGGGCCGTGCAGATGTTCGGCGGTCGCGGTGTGCGCAAGGGTGAGATCGTTGAAAGCCTCTACCGCGAAATCCGCGCGCTGCGCATCTACGAGGGCGCGACCGAGGTCCAGAAACTGATTGTTGCCCGCGACCTCTTGAAGCCGCGCTGACAGGATTGAGAACTCCGCATGAGTACGATGAGAAAGCCGGAAGCCGGCGCCACCAGTGGTCTGCAAGTGCTTCAGCCCAGCGGCTGGCCGCAGCCGAAGGGCTATTCTAACGGCATCATGGCCGAGGGACGCCTTGTCGTGACGGGTGGTGTCGTCGGCTGGGACGTTGCTGGCCGATTTGCCGACGGGTTTGTTGCGCAGGTCCGGCAGGCGCTCGAAAACATCGTCGCGATCCTGGCAGAGGGGGGCGCGCGGCCGGACCATCTTGTGCGGCTGACCTGGTACGTCGTGGACATGGACGAATACGTGTCGAACCTGAAGGCGCTCGGCAAAGTCTACCGCGAGGTGATTGGCACCCATTACCCCAGCATGGCGCTGGTGCAGATCGTGCGTCTCGTCGAGCCGTCCTCGCGTGTCGAGATCGAAGCGACGGCCGTCGTCCCGCGCTGATGAGGGCGCAAAGGGTCGATTAGAGCAGAAATATAGCTCTGTGATTTCAATCGCCGGGTGCTAACGGTCGATCCAAACCGTCATGCCCGGCTCAAGGCCTGTCAACTCTCCCGCTGGGTCAAGGCGCAGGCGCAGCGTGTTGCGGTCATGATCGCCGATCACTCGCTCGGCCTGCCATGTGGCGAACACGCCGAGTGGCCGCAGCTCGGTGACGACCGCCTTGGTTGCGGCGTCGGCGCCGCGCCGCATCACGTTCGCCGTCTCTCCCATCGCGAGACGATCGAGGTGATCCTCGCGCACGTTGAATGATAGCCATTGCTTGCCCGCCGCCTCGACCACCAGGATCGGCTGGCCCGCGCGAACGTTTTCGCCGACCTCGGCGGCGATGACGCTGACCACGCCGTCGGCCGGTGCGCGCAACACCATCTTGTCCAGGCGGCGCTCGAGCACGGTGACCGCGGCGGCCGCGGCTTGCACCTGCGTGTCGGCGATCGCGCGCTCTTCCCGGGTCGGTCCCGCCACGGCGGCATCGTAGTTGGCCTGGGCCTCGGCGACATCGGCACGCGCGCTGGCAACGTCGTTTTCGGCCTGGTCGAGCGACTGCTGGGATTCGAAGCTCTGGCGCGCCAGCGTGCTGGTCCTGGTGAGTTGGGCCTGCACATAGTCGAGGCGCGCGCTGGCCTTGGCGATGGCGGCTTTCAGCGAGTCGACCTGTTCACGGCGAACACCGGCATAGACGTTGTTGCGGTTGGCGGTTACTGATGCCAGTGCAGCGCGGGCCTGGTCCGCCTGGGCCGTCAACTCCACTGCGGAGAGCCGTGCCAGAATATCGCCCGCGCGCACAGTGGCGCCCTTCTCGACCGCAATCGACTGGAGCTGTCCGGTCACCTCCGGCTCCACTCTCACTTCGGTCGTGCGCACGACACCGACGAGTGCAGGCGGTGATCCGGAACGATTTGCGGATATGATCAGGATGCCCGCGACGAGCGCGAGCGCAATGATGGCCGCAACCCTAGCCTTGCGCATGTCGCTGTCCTCTCTTGACGACGAATGCCGAGATCACCGCAAGCGCGAAATAGACCAGCGCCAGCAACCAGAGCCCGAGCCAGTCATGGGTGACCTCCCAGATACCGGCGCCGAGCTGGTTGATGCGCACGAGACCGTCGATCGCGGAATCGGCGGGGAAAATCCGGCCGAAGGCGAGGGCCACATCGGGAATCGCCTCGCGCGGCCATGCAAAGCCGGCCATGAAGAACTGCGGCAGGCTGGTCGCCAGCAGCAGGATGGTCGCGTTCTCCGGCCGCGTGAACCAGGCTCCGACCGCCTGGCCCATAAAACTCGTCGCCAGCAGGAAGATGGTCGCGAGCGCGAAGATCTGCGGCAGATGGCCGAGTGTCGAGAAACCGTAGATCCGCGGCAGCACGATGAGATAGAGCGTGACGGCCGGCAGGTAGATGGTCAGATGCGCGACGCCGCGGCCGAGCACCCCGGTGAACGCGCCGCCGCCGCCCGCCAGCGCCGAGCCGGTCAGCATCGCCGCGCCGATCAGCAGGGTCTGCTGGAGGATCAGGACGAACGCGGCTGGAACGACATAGCTCGCATAGCCGCCGACCGGGTTGAAGATCGGTTGCAGCAGAACGTCGGCCGGGCTCGCGCTTGCGAGCTTCGCCTTGACCAGGCTGCCATCCGAGCGTCCGCCGCGTGACACCAGCTCGGACGACAGGGCGCCGAGCGCGGTGGCGACGCCACTTGCAGTTGATCTGAAGACGAAGAGGTAGGTGGCATCCGCGTAGACCGGGATGTGTGCGGTGATGCCCTTGAGCACGTCGCGCTCGGTGCCTGCCGGAATGTCGACGGCGGCAAAGGCCTCTCCGCGATCGATTGCGGTGTGTGCCTCCGCAAGCGTGCGGGCACGAACCGCAACGCTTAATGCGCCGCTCGCATCCAGCGTCTCGACCATCCGGCGGCTGAGATCGCTGAGATCGTTGTCGACGACCGCGATCGGAAGCTTGCGCAGGATCTGGTTCAGATAGGGCTGCGGGTAATAGACGCCGTAAACCAGCGGCGCCAGGAACAGCACGCTGAAGGCGCTCCGCGTTCCCAGCACGCGCCGCCACTCCGCCGTGAAGGCGCCGCCGATGCCGCGCGGCGCGGGCTCGATTGCGGGGGGCTCTTCGGGGCGCGCCGCCTCGAACCAGCCGCTGCGCGTCAGGTTCGCCATGCGCAGCCAGGCCAGGCCGGCAAACAGCAGCGCGAGGCCCGCGAGCGCCGCAAAGGGGACGGCGGATTCCGCGATCGGCAACCCGCGCGCCGCCTGTCCCAGCAGGACCGCCATGTACCAGCGTAGCGGCAGGATCGCGCTCCACACATGCGCAAAGGCGTTCATGCCGACGGTGGGAAATCCGACGCCAGCATAGCCGAATGCGGGAGAGGCAAACAGGCCCGCAAGCCCGAGCCCGGTCGCGAGGTCGCGGACCAGCAGCTGGAGCAGGGCGCCCAGCGACAGGTAGGCAATGATCAGGAGCGAGCCGGCGGCAATCATCAGCGGCAGGTCGCCCTTGAAGGGGACTTCGAGCACGCCTTCGAGCACCAGCGGCTCGGCCAGCATGATCACGAGGAAGATGCAAAACAGCGGTGCGAGCTTGCCGGCCAGCGCTGTCACCGGATCACCTCCGGCGCTTGCGAGCCACGCCCGCGCATCGCGGCGGCGGAATTCGGAGCCGACCGAGTAGCCCGCAGCGAGCGTCATCACTACGTGGATGATCGTCGGCAGCAGCGCGCGCAGCAGGAACTGGGCATAGTTTTTCTGCGGATTGACCAGCGCGATCGTCTCGGTCGAGATCGTCCCGATCGAAGCCGCCGCGGGCGCGGCGCTCCTGGCGGGAGCGGCCACGGCCGCCGCGGCGGACAGCGCATCGCTCAGACCCGAGGAGGCGATGCCCGCCGCCGTCAGGAACTGCTGGTTATAGAAGGCGACCACCTGCGGGCGGCGTTGCGCCTGCAGGTCGCGCTCGAAATCCGGCGGGATATGGATCGCCGAGATCGCCTTGCCCGACCGGATGTCCTGCACCGCCGTGGACAATGTCCCGGAACGGTCGACGATGTTCAGGCTCGGCGACGCCGCGACGTATTCCACCAGCGCACGCGAGGCGTCCGACTTGTCCTCGTCGACGACAGTCACGCCGAGCCCGCGGATGACCGGCTGGCTAAAGACCGTGGTGAGCACCACGAACGCAAACAGAGGCACGCCGAAGATCAGGAGCAGTGCCACGCGATCATGAAACAGCCAGCGGCATTCGCGTCGCGCGACCAGCAGAAATCCGGGCTTTGGCGCCGGCCTCATGGCCGCGACTTCCAGTCGAGATAGGCGCTCATTCCCGGTCGCAGCTCGGGCACCGGCTGCACCGGATAGGCGCGGATCGAAAACGTCCGCAGGTCGAAATCACCGGTCGCACGCGTCGCCCGCCAGCTCGCATATTCGCCCTTGGTGGCGATGAGCTTGACCTCGACTGTGACGGAGCGGTCGCCCAGCGCCGGAATGCGGACATCGAAGCGATCGCCGACCTTCAGGCCTTTGACGAGATCCTCGCGAAGATCGAAGTGGACCCAGAGGTCGGCCAGATTGATCAAGGTGACGAGCGGGACGCCCGGTGACACGTATTCGCCAGGCTCCACGTTGCGCTGGTAGACTTGGGAAGCTATGGGCGCGTAGACCACCAGCTGATCGATAATCGACTGGACACTCTGGATGTCGGCGCTGGCCTTTTCGACATTGCTCCCGGCAATGGCCCGCTCCTCCTTGGTGTAGCCGTTGACCGCCTGCTCATAGGCCGATTTGGCCTGATCGACCGCGCGCTCGCTTTCATGCAGCGCATCGGTCGCCTGGTCGAGGCGGGCCTGCGGCGCGTTGCCCTGATCGGTCAAAGTGTGCGTGCGGTCGTACGTCTTCTGCGCCAGCACGAGCGCCGCCTGCGCCCGCTCCATTTCCGCCGTCCGTGCCGCGATCACCTCCGCCCGCGTTCCGACCAGCACATTGGCAAGCTGCGCATCCGCAACAGCCTTGGCCGCCTTCATCTGTTCGTGCTTGGCCAGTGTCTCGGGATTGTCGATCTGGACGAGCACTGCGCCCGCAGCAACGTTCTGGCCGCGCTCGACGGGAATCTTGCCGACCCGTCCGTCCACGCGCGCCGCGATATCGAGCCGCGTTGCATCGACCTCGCCCTGGACCAGCAAGGGTTGAGGCCGCAACAGATAGAAGACGGAAAGCCCAACCACGGCAGCCGCAACGACACCGACGATGATGGAGGGTGTGCGTGTCGGGTTGCGCGCGGCTTTCACCTGTCCGTTACCCGGCGCGTCGGGCTTGCTTTGAATGTCCTTGTCAGAGCTCGGCACGTCCATGCCTGACTCCCTTTCTGATGGCCGGATGGCCATTTACTTTATTCGGTTGTCAGGCCCGGCTGCAATCGCGAGGCGATGAATTTTTTGAGTCAGAACCGACCATGTAGCCTGCCCGTTGCCCACGCTTGGACGTTTGATGTCCGACTTGTTGAAAGCTGCTGCTCTCGCTTCGTTCGTTGTCCCGATGCCCACGGAGGGGGCAGGGGATCAAGCAGCAAACCCATCCCAGCGATGACATTCCTGTCCAAGATGAATGACGGCGATCGCGTCATAGTCGCGTCACCTGACCCGGTCCGTGGTCGGGCCAGGATGCAGGTGCGACATGCCAAACGCCGTCACGACATCAACCCCCGCGATCCCTCGTCTCTTCGTCCTCGAACTGAATGCAGGCTGCATTCACGCCATGAAAACAGATGGCTCCGAACGCACGACCATCGTGACCGGCTGCCACCTTCCGGACGGCATCGTCGTGGATGTCGAGGCTGGCCATATCTACTGGACCAACATGGGCATCCCGAGCCTGGATGACGGGTCCATCGAGCGCGCCGACATCGACGGCAAGAACCGCAAGACCATCGTCCCGCAGGGACACACCCACACGCCCAAGCAGATCATTCTCGATAAGAAGAGTGGCAAGCTCTATTGGTGCGACCGCGAGGGAATGCGCCTCATGCGCTGCAACCTCGACGGCTCGCGGCTGGAGACGCTCATCGAGGCCGGGCGCGGCGAGGCCGATAGCAAGGATCAGACCCGGTGGTGCGTCGGGCTGGCGATCGATCCGAAATTCGGACGGATCTACTGGACGCAAAAGGGCCCCGACAATGCCGGGCTCGGCCGCATCTTCCGCGCCAATGTCGAAATACCCGCCGGCCAGACCGCGGCCACGAGATCCGACATCGAGATCTTCTACGACGGCTTGCCGGAGCCGATCGATCTGGAGATCGACCACAAGAACCGCGTTCTCTACTGGACCGATCGCGGTGATCCACCGCGCGGCAACACGGTGAACCGGGCGTCGATCGACAACAAGCCTGCCGAGTCCGAGATCGTGGTGACCCATCTCATGGAGGGGATCGGCATCGCGCTCGACGTCCCGAACGATCGCATGTTCGTGACCGATTTCGCCGGCTCGATCTACTCCGCACGGCTCGACGGATCCGGCGAGCGCAACTTCCTCTTCGCCCAGGGCAACCTCACCGGCATCGCCTACGCCGAAGTCTGACAACGCATTGGAGAGAATGACATGACCGACACCAAGCCCATTCGCCGCATCGCCATCATCGGTACCGGCGTGATCGGTGCGAGCTGGAGCTCGCTGTTTCTCGCCAAAGGACTTCAGGTCGTCGCGACCGATATCGCGCCGAACGCAGAGGCAGCTCTGAGGAAGTTCGTCGAAACGGCCTGGCCGGCGCTCAAGCGATTGGGCCTGTCGCCCGGAGCGTCGCAGTCGAATCTCACCTTCACGCCCGATATCGCGCAGGCGCTCGCCGGCGCCGACCTTGTCCAGGAGAACGGGCCGGAGCGCATCGAGTTCAAGCAGAAGCTCTATGGCCAACTCGACGAGCTGTTGCCGCCCGACGTGATCATCGCATCGAGCTCGTCGGGGCTCACCATGAGCGAAATCCAGAAGGGCGCCGCGTCCCATCCCGAGCGCTGCGTCATCGCCCATCCATTCAATCCGCCCCACTTGATTCCGCTGACGGAGATCGTCGGCGGGGCAAAGACCTCGGAAGCCACGATCCGGCGCGCCGCAGAATTCTACACGTCGATCGGGCAGCGGACGGTGCGCCTCAACAAGGAAATGCCGGGCCATGTCGCCAACCGCCTGCAGGCCGCGCTGAGCCGCGAGGTCTATTACCTCGTCGCCGAGGGTGTGGTGAGCGCCGCCGACGTCGACACCGCCCTGAGCTGGGGTCCTGGCCTGCGCTGGGGCGTCATGGGCAGCCTGATGCTCAATCATCTCGGCGGCGGTCCGGGCGGCATCGAGCACTTCTTCCAGCAGTTCACTGGCCCGATGACGGCCTGGTGGAAGACGCTCGGCTCGCCGGTGCTGACGCCGGACGTGCAGAAGAAGCTCATCGACAGCGTCCATGCCGAGGCCGGGTCGCGCACCATCGAGCAGCTGGAGGCGGAGCGCGACGAAATTCTGCTCGGCCTGATCGAGCTGCGCAAGAAAGCGGGCAAGCCGGGCTGACGAAACCGCCTGCGCCGACGAGATCAATCACAGCTTCAACCCGTCCTTCACTTTTTCGGCTTCCGAGCCGCAGCGAGGAGAGATCGCAAATGCCCACCGCAACCACAGCAGGCAAGACCGCCGCGCCGAAGCCGGCGCCCGCACCCGATGGCGACTTCTATCAACTGGTCGACCTTCTCACCCCGGACGAAAAGGCGCTCGTCAAGAAGGTGCGGACCTACATGGAGACCAAGGTTCAGCCGGTCATCAACAAGTACTGGTCCGACGATGCGTTTCCGTTCGAGCTGCTGCCGTCGTTCAAGGAGCTCGGCCTCGGCGGGCTCGGCTTCGAGGGGTATGGCTGCGCCGGCGGGAGCCAGAAGCTGTTCGGCTTCGTCGCGATGGAGCTGGCGCGCACCGACGCCTCGTTCTGCACGTTCTTCGGCGTGCATAGCGGCCTCGCCATGGGCTCGATCTATCTCGACGGCTCCGAGGAGCAGAAGCAGAAATGGTTGCCGGCGATGGCGCGTTGGGAAAAGATCGGCTGCTTCGGCCTCACCGAGCCGCTGGTCGGCTCCGGAACGAGCGGCGGTCTGACCACGACGGCCAAGCGTGAGGGCGACACCTGGGTTCTCAATGGGCAGAAGCGGTGGATCGGCAACGCGCCGTGGTGCGACATTTCGATCATCTGGGCGCGCGATCTTGCCGACAATCAGGTTAAAGGCTTCATCGTCGAGAACAAGTCGACGCCCGGTTTCAGCGTCGAGAAGATCGAGCACAAGATCGCGCTCAAGGTGGTCCAGAACGGCCAGATCACGCTGAAGGACGTGCGGGTGCCTGAAGCAAACCGCCTCCAGGGCGGCAATTCGTTCCGCGACACCGCGCGCGTGCTGCGGATGACGCGGTACATGGTGGGCTGGGCGTCAACCGGCATCCAGATGGGCGCATACGAGGCCACCCTCAAATACGCCCAGGAGCGACTGCAATTCGGCAAGCCGATCGCCTCGTTCCAGCTGATCCAGGATCTGCTCGCCAAGATGCTCGGCAATCTGACCGCGTGCCAGTGCCTGATGCTCCGCCTGGCGCAACTCGATGACGAAGGCAAGCTCGGCGACCATCACGCGGCACTGGCGAAGGCGTTCTGCACTTCGAAATCGCGCGAGACGGTCTCCTGGGGCCGCGAGGTGCTGGGCGGCAACGGCATCGTCGCCGACTACAACGTCGCGCGCTTCTTCGCCGACGCCGAGGCGCTGTATTCCTACGAAGGCACGTATCAGATGCAGAATCTGATCGTCGGCAAGGCCATCACCGGTCACGGCGCTTTCCTCTGACCTCTCAGCGGCGCCGGCGCACCCGCGCCGGCCGCCCTACCAGGAGACATTACTATGGTTTCGGGAACTGCACCGTTCACCCCTTCGCCTGCAACAGCACCAGCCTCAGCCTCCAGAGCGGCGCTGGCGCTTGCGAACGTCCTGTACGAGAAAAAGGGCGCGATCGCCTATATGACCGTCAATCGCCCCAAGGTGCTCAACGCGCTCAATACGCCGACCTGGACCGATCTGCATGCCGCGTTCGAGGACGCCAAAGCAGACGCGTCCGTGCGCGGTGTGATCCTCACCGGCGCCGGCGACAAGGCGTTCATCGCAGGCGCCGACATCAGTGAGCTCGCGCATGTCGACGCCTACGATGCCGAGGAGTCCAGCCGGTTCGGGCAGGGCGTGCTGGACCTCATCGAAAATCTCGGCAAGCCGGTGATCGGTGCGATCAACGGCTTCGCGCTCGGCGGCGGCTGCGAGACCGCGATGGCCTGCACCATCAGGATCGCCGCGGAGCACGCCAAATTCGGTCAACCCGAGGTCAAGCTGGGTCTGCTGCCCGGCGGTGGTGGCACGCAGCGCTTGCCGCGCCTGGTGGGAAAGGGGCGTGCGCTCCAGCTGATCCTCACGGGCGAGACGATTTCCGCGCAGGAGGCTTATCGCATCGGGCTCGTCAACGAAGTCGTTGCCGCGGGCAGCCTGATTGATCGTGCCGAAGCGATTCTGAAGCAGATCATGGCTAACGCGCCGATCGCGGTGAAGTTCTCGCTGGATGCCGCCAACAAAGGCATGGACACGAGCCAAGCCGAAGGCTTCGCGCTGGAAGCCTCCTTCTTCGGCATTTGCGCCGCCACCGAAGACAAGAAGGAAGGCACCGCTGCCTTCCTCGAGAAACGGGCGCCGCAGTTTCGCGGACGCTGAAGCAAGGCCGCCCTCTACGAGGATCTGGAAAGGACCACCCATGGCAAACGACAACATTTTCTCCGGACTGAAGGTGGTGGACCTCGCGAGTTTCATCGCGGGCCCCAGCGCGGCCGTAATCTTGTCCGATTTCGGGGCCGACGTGATCAAGGTGGAGCCGCCGAGCGGCGAGCTGTGGCGGCATGCAAACCATCTCCCGCCGCAGCCGGTCGCCGACGATGCCTATCCCTGGCATCTGGCCAATCGCAACAAGCGCGGCATGGCGCTCGATCTGAAATCCCCGAGCGCGCATCAGGTTCTCGAGAAGCTCGTCAAATGGGCCGACGTGCTCATCGTCAACACGCCGCATCCCGCGCGCAAGAAACTGAAGCTCGAATATGAAGATGTGGTGGGGTGGAATCCGCGGCTGATCTACGCAGACCTCACGGGCTTCGGCGACAAGGGTCCGGATGCAAATCTCCCCGGCTTTGATATCACGTCATACTGGGCTCGCAGCGGTTTGCTGTCGATGACCCGCGATGCCGGTGCGCCGCCGACCTGGCCCGTGGCCGGGAGCGGCGACAATGCCACCGCGGTCGGGCTCTATTCGGCGATCGTCACCGCACTGTATCGTCGCGAGCGCACGGGGGCGGGGGCCCATGTCACGACCTCGCTACTCGCCGAGGGCGTGTGGTCCGCCAGCGTCTCGATCCAGGCAGCACTCTGCGATGCGAAATTCTTCGGGCTGCACGATCGTATGCACCCCGCAAATGCGGCCATGAACGTCTATCGCGCCAAGGATGATACCTGGTTCGTCCTCATCATCACGCCCGACAAGATGGAGGCCGTGGCGAAGGCGATCGGCCGGCCCGATCTCCTGACCGATCCGCGGTTCTCCGACCCGGCCAAGCTGATGGCGAACATGGCGGAGCTTACGGCGATTCTCGACCAGACCTTCTGTTCCGAGCCGATGTCACATTGGTACGAGGTGTTCAACGGCGTCCACGTGACGTTCGGAGCGGTACGCGGTCCGCAGGAGGTGATCAACGATCCCCAGCTCCGGGCGAACGACATCATCGTTCCGCTCGAGGGTGCCGGGGGCAAGCTGACGTCCACGATCTCGAGCCCGCTTCAGGTGCACGGCGTCGCCAAGGTGTCCGCGAAACGCGCCCCGAAGATTGGAGAACACAACGACGAAGTCCTTCGGCAGCTGGGATTCAGCGCCGCGGAAATCGATGGTCTGCATGCGAGCGGCACCGTTCCGAAGGCGAAGGAACACGCGGCCTAGTGCGGCGGCGGGGGCGCGGCGGCAGGCCGCCGCGACCCCGCGCTCGCAGTGAAAATCACCAAAGGGACCAGGAGTTCGCCAATGGATGAGATCGTCACCGAACAGGCCGCAGGTATCCTGCGCATCCAGTTGAACCGGCCGACAAAGCGGAACGCGATGACGTCAGCCATGTACGTGGCTCTTGCGGACATTTTCAACGCGGCTGCGAATGACGCGAGCACACGCGCCGTCCTCTGGCATGGCGCGGGAGATTCGTTCTGCGCCGGCAACGATATCGAGGACTTTCTCAAAAATCCGCCGGGGCCTGGAGAGTCGCCACAGTTCCGGCTGATGGACGCGCTGCTCGGCTTTGACAAGCCGCTGGTCGCGGCAGTCCACGGCGCCGCGATCGGCGGCGGCACGACCATGCTGACGCATTGCGATTTCATCTACGCGGGCGAGAGCGCAAAATTCCAGATGCCCTTCATCAATCTGGCGCTTGTTCCGGAGTTCGGATCGAGTTGGTCCGTGCCGGCGCGGATTGGTCACGTCCGTGCAGCCGAACTGATTTTGATGGGATCTCCCTTTGATGCCAAGCGCGCTGCGGAGCTGGGTCTGGTCACCGAAGTCGTTCCCGATAGCGATCTCCGGGCAAAGGCAACCGACACGGCCCGAAAATTGGCCGCGAAGCCGGCCGCGGCGATGCAGGCCAGCAAGAGGCTCATGAAGCAGCCATTTCGCGAGCAGATCAGGGCGGCGATGAAGGCCGAGAACGAGGAGTTCAGTTCGCAAGTCCGCTCCGATGACGCAAGAGAGGCGTTCACGGCCTTCGTGGAAAAGCGCAAGCCCGACTTCACGCGAAACATCAAGTCTCAAGCGACGGCATGACCATGGATAAGCCGATGAATGTGTGCGTGTTGGTTGGAAGCCTGCGGAAGGCGTCGTTCAACGGAATGCTGGCGAATGCACTGATCTCGCTGGCGCCGTCCTCGATGAAATTCGACGTCGTCGAGATCGGAGGGCTGCCGTTTTACAATGAGGATCTCGATACTGCCGCTCCGCCCCCGCAATGGACCGCATTCCGGCAGCGTATCACGGCCGCAGATGCAGTTCTGTTCGTCACGCCGGAGTATAACCGGTCGGTGCCGGCCGTGCTCAAGAATGCACTGGATGTCGGTTCCAGACCGTATGGACATAGCGTCTGGGACCGCAAGCCGGGTGCAATCGTCAGCGGCTCGCCCGGAGCGATCGGAGGCTTCGGCGCCAATCATCATCTCAGGCAGTCGCTCGTGTTTCTGAACGTGCCGACCTTACAGCAGCCCGAGGCCTATCTTGGTCACGTCGACAAGTTGTTCGACGAGCGCGGCAAGCTCGCCGGCGACGGCATCCACAAATTCCTTGAAGGGTTCATGCAGGCGTTCGTCAATTGGGCCGAGACGATGCGCTCGCAGGGGCAGCGCGCCTGACGCGAGCTGAAACCGCAGCGTGACGTTCAAAAATGGATCGGCCGCATTTGCTCGAATTCGTCACGGCACGCCCCGCTGAAGTCACGCAACAGATCGATCGTGCCGTCGATGGCCATCTCGCGTAGCTCGACGAAGCTCTTGTCCGGCTCGAGATAGGTGTCCAGGATTTTGCGGGTGACGTCCTCGGCATGATGGACCACCGGCTTCGAAGATATTGCCCGCATCGCGCTCATTTTGGCGTAAAGGCTGACCAGGCTCGGAATGTCGGCCTTATCGTGCTGGAGCGCATCGATGTAACATTTGGCGGCGTCTTCGATGAAGTCCCTGTACAGGGTCTGCCGGCGAGTCTCCTCGTGAAGAACCCACTGGGCGCGGACCTGGCTTCGCTGGCTCCGCCAATTCGCTATTCCGCTTGTCAGACCGCCCACGGCCGCTCCCGTGAGAGCGGCGAGCGCGGAGATGATGGAGGCGTCCACAGGTGTTATCTCCAACCGGCCGGAGAAGCCGGCGGTAACGGGTATCGGGCCTGACTTTCGACTATGACGCGGGCGGCCGCGGCCGTTCGGATATCAGCCGTGAGCTCCGTTGCCCCGACAGATACGACCAGAGCCACTGCGTCTGGACTCGAAACCTGTTCTGAAGCTGCGGCAGCGCGAGCACGTGCAGCGCAGCCCATATCAGCCAGGTCACAAAGCCGCTGCTGCGCAAATGGCGGGTCTCTAGGATGGCGAAGTTCTTGCCGACCACCGCCATATTGCCCTTGTTGCGGTACCGAAACGGACGACCATCCTTGTGTCCCCTGACACGGTTGGCGATGACTTGTCCGACGAATCGTCCCTGCTGAATGGCCGCCTGGGCCACGCCGGGGACGGGATGGCCATCCTGGGTCATCGTGGCAGCATCTCCAGCTACAAAGACGTTGGGCGCCTCGGGAACGTCCATGAAGGCGCCGACGAATGCGCGCCCGGCGCGGTCCGTTTGGGTCCCGAGCATTTTCACGACCGGCGAGGCGCTGACGCCGGCTGTCCACAGCACGGTGGCGCTGGGAATGCGGACGCCGGCTGCGATCACGCCCTGATCGTCGACCTTCTCGACCTTCACGCCCGTCGAAACTTCGACGCCGAGTTTCGCGAGTCGGTTGACGGCCTTTCGCGACAGCGATTCTGCGAAGGTCGGCAGAATGCGCGTGCCGCCATCCAGCAAGACAATGCGGCTCTTTGCCGGGTCGATCTTGCGGAAATTATTGCGCAGGGTCACCGAGACCAGTTGAGCGATCGAAGCGGCAAGCTCGACGCCGGTCGGGCCGGCGCCCACCAAGAGGAAAGTCATTTGTCGAGCGCGTTCCTGCTCGTCATCGGTTGCTTCCGCCAATTCAAACGCACTCAGGATCCTGGTCCGGATCGTTTCCGCGTCGTTCAGGCTCTTGAGGCCCGGTGCGAACTGCGCGAACTCGTCATGACCGAAATAGCTCGGACGCATTCCAGTCGCGATCACCAGGAAGTCGTACGCGAGCTTTCGACTGCCGATCTCCGGACAGATGGCCTCGACGGTACGCGCTCCCGGGTTGATACCCTTGACCTCGGCCAGCAACACGCTGAGATTTTTCTGCTTCGCCTCGAGCTGCCGGATCGGCGCCGCGATCTCGGATGGCGACAGAACAGCGGTGGCGACCTGGTACAGCAGCGGCTGAAAGATGTGGTGATTGCGTCGGTCGATCAGCGTGATGTCGACATCGGCCCGCTTCAGGGCCCGTGCCGCCGCGATACCGGCAAAGCCGCCGCCAACGATCAGGACGTGCTTTTTGCCCGGGGCCGGCTTTGCCAATGGCTTCTCATCTTGCGGGAACGATTTGGTGAGAATTGTCGTCATGGGTACACCGACTCTCCAGGGCCAACCACCCCCGTCAGGATCAACTACAGCGGGGCCCCGGATTAATCTTGGATGGCGCTGCGGCGCATTGAACGACCGTGCCTGATCATCCGGCGAAGGGTCTGAGGCGCTCGTACAGCAAGCGCGGGAGGATCAGCCCGAAAGCCATGGCTATGATGATCGACAGTGCCGTGGTGCCGCTCACGGCGATACTGGTCAGCAGAGCGACCGGTGCACCCGGGCCGATTGAGAGCAATTCGACAAGGCCCGTCGCGGCGTTGAACAGGAAGAAGCCCGGCATCAATGAGACAACGGCGGAGAAGGCGACGGCCGCGAAGGGCAGATGCAGCCGATCGACGACGGGCGCCGTGAGGACGCTGGCCAACAGGCAGGCAACGAGTGCCCCGATGGGAGCACCAGCGCCCGCGGAGATCGCCGCCCAGCGTGCGGCATGCGCCAGCATGCCGACCGCGATCGGGAAAGGCAGCAGACGCCACGGGATCGAGAAGAACGTGCCGAAGGAAGCGACTGCCGATCCTGCCGCAATCACGTCGACGATCAGGGGCACGGGCGGAGATGATCCGGCCATCGCGAGTGTCCCGCCGGCGGCCGTGAACCCGAACAGGCCGCCGGCGCAGATCAGCAACACTATGACGCCGGCGTAGGCCAGGCGTGTGATGCCAAGCGCGATACGCGTACGAGCGAGGTCGATGGCACCGTTGAGGATATGCGGACCGGGGACCAGCACCATGCAGGGACAGAAGGCGATCAGCGCTGTTGCATTTGATAGGCGGAAATGGCCGGCGGCAGCCGCCACGGCACCGGCGACTAGCGCGGCGCAAAGCGGCTGAACCAGCGGGTTATGGCTGAAGCCAGACAGCCGGCGCCTGACGAGCGCTCCGATGGCGGCGCTCGCCGCGATCAGCAGAAGGTTCACCGCATCGAGTGTGCCGAAGATGACGCCCAGCGAAGCCGCGCCAACCGCCACGAACAAGACGAAGCGCGGCGTGGAAGCGGGCGCCAGACTGCCAGCTGATTCCAGCGCGGATTTCGCGGCCGCGCTCGGCAACGTGCCGTCACAGATCCGGTCTATCACCGTCGTAACGGCGAGGACCCTGCCCATGTCGACGCCGAGCGGCCTGGCGGGCGCCGTTTGTGAGACGAGCGAGCCGTCGAGTTCGACGACGAGCTCGTCCCATTGCGGAAGCACCTTCACTGCAACGCCGAGCGCGCGCCCAAGGCGCGTGGCAGCGACAACCGTCCGTTCAGTGGTCTGACCGTGAGCAAACAGAAGAGCCGCCGCCAGCGCGGTGGTGCTCAGCGCCATCTCGCTCGACGGCGGCTCGGCGCGCGAGCTCTCCTGCCGCCCGCTCAATTGCGTTGCGCGGTCCAGTAACCCGAGCATCGTGAACTTCCCGAATAGCCGCTCCACCTTCCGCGACCCGAGCTTCCCGAAAGTCTTCCGGTGCCTGACGCAAATTTATCTTGGACCGTCACCGAGGCGCGAACCGAACCGGATCTCGCGACATATCCCCTGAATTTCACGAGGTTGGGATGGGTAACGACTCCATCGGAGATATTGACCGTGAAGTTGTAGCTGGGATCGCACGCGCCCCCTTGCGTGACGAAGACGAGATCCCACGAGCCGTCATAGGCCGATCGCGCCTGCGCGGCTGGGGCCACCAGGCAAAGAGCTGCAATCGTCCAGAGCAAATGCGTCTTCATTGATAGTTCTCCGTAGGCTCGGCGTCCGTTTCCGCACAAACGGAACGAATCTCGCCGATGTTCCAACCAGGAATCCAAGCGTCACAGACATCGGGCGATGATCTGCTCTAGGAAAGATTGGCGTAAAGCGCTTGTTGAAAAGTGCTCGGACCGCTTTGAATCGTGCGTTCACGAAAAGATGCTGGCGTGACCAGGCGCGACAGCCAATTATTTTGAGCAGGATTGGCACCAATCGAGCAGCCATATTCAATCGCAGCCACCACTGGGCAGACATACTGAACGCACGCACTGTCGCTGTTCGAACGGAACACGACAGGTCGCATTCGGAATGAACCTGGAGCCGCGAGATGAACGTCAAGTCCATTGCTGGCCAGCTTGGGGAAAGACGATCTCGACCTGACCATCGGCTCGCTGCCCATCGGAGTGTCTCTGACTTCGTCGCTCTCACAAAGCCGCGCGTGATGATGCTGGCGCTCTTCACGGCGCTTGTCGGATTGAGCTGCGCTCCGGTTCGACTTGATTCGCTAACGACCGTTATGGCGGTTCTTGCAATTGCGGCGGGAGCGGGAGCCGCCGGCGTGCTCAATATGTGGTACGACGCGGACATCGATGCGATCATGAGCCGCACTGCCATGCGGCCAATTCCCCGCGGCAAGGTCTCCCGGTTCGAGGCGCTTGTCCTTGGGCTTTTGCTTGGCGGTTTCTCCGTCGTGGCTCTCGCCCTGGCGACGAACCTCATCGCAGCCGCGTTGTTGACGGGAACGATCCTCTTCTATGTTGTCGTGTATACGGCGTGGCTGAAGCGGTCGACACGGCAGAACATCGTCATCGGCGGCGCCGCCGGTGCGCTGCCGCCCGTGATCGGATGGGCCGCGGCAACCGGGGACATCGGGCTGGAGCCGCTCGCGCTGTTCCTCATCATCTTTCTCTGGACGCCGCCCCATTTCTGGGCGCTGGCGCTCAACCGCACCGAGGATTACGCCCGCGCGGGCGTACCGATGCTGCCGGTTGTCGCGGGACGCACGGTCACGACGCGGCAGATATTGATCTACAGCGGCCTGCTGGCTCTCGCCTCGGAGCTGCCATGGTTGATCGGGTTCGCAGGCACGATGTATGGCGCGATCGCCTCCATCGGCGGAGCGATCTTCGTTCTGCTCGCGGCTCGCTTGAACCGGAGTGTCGAGGCCGATCGCCGCACCGCTCAACGGCTATTTGTATTCTCCATCGCCCATTTGTTCGTGCTGTTCGCGGCTCTCCTGATCGACCATCGAGGCGAGCCGTCGTCATTCATGCGCGCGTCGCAGGATGGCATCGTCAACTTCAGCGAGGTCTGACATGCGCTATGGTTTATTTGCTGTCGTCCTGATCAGTGCCGCGACCCTCGGCGGCTGCGAAGGCGTGCTCGATCCGAAAGGGCCGATTGCGCTGGCCGAGCGGCAAATTCTGATCAACGCGCTCGGCATCATGCTGGCGATCGTGATCCCGGTGATCCTTGCGACACTTGGCTTTGCCTTCTGGTTTCGTGCATCGAACGAGCGCGCGCGCTATCGGCCGGATTTCACATACTCCGGGCGTCTCGAGTTGCTGGTTTGGTCCATCCCCGGGATGACGGTGCTGCTGGTCGGCGGCGTCGCATGGATCGGTGCGCACGATCTCGATCCGGGCAAGCCGATCAGCTCGACGGTCAAGCCCGTCAACGTTCAGGTCGTCTCGCTCGACTGGAAATGGCTCTTCATCTATCCGGACGAGGGGATCGCGAGCGTCAACAAGCTGGTTGTGCCGGTTGGGACGCCGATCAGCTTCGAACTGACATCATCGAGCGTCATGAACAGCTTCTTCGTGCCTCAGCTCGGGAGCCAGATCTACACCATGTCGGGAATGGCGACCCGCCTCCACCTGCAGGCGGACCATCTCGGAACCTATCCAGGGATCTCCGCCATGTTCAGCGGCGACGGCTTTCCCGACATGCACTTCACGGTCGACGCAGTGACAGACGACAGATTTGCGCAATGGGTTCGGCAGACGCGCGAAACCGGTTCGGTCCTCGATAAGCAGGGTTACGCCGATCTGGTCAAGCCGAGCAAGGCGGTCGCGCCGTTCACCTATCGCGGCGTCGCCCCCGATCTGTTCGGCAGTATCGTAAACGCCGGCATGGGTACCCAAGACTCCCATCAAGACGCTTCTCTATCGGTTTGTACAACCTCGCAGAGGGCCGAGCGATGAATCTCCTTGGAAAGCTCGATTGGAACGCGATTCCCCTGCATGAGCCGATCATCATGGGTGCAACGGGATTCATGGTCCTGGTCGTGCTGGTTGTTCTCGGTTTCGTCACGGCGAAGGGGGCCTGGCCCTATCTATGGCGCGAGTGGCTCACCTCGGTCGATCACAAGCGGATAGGCGCCATGTATTGCATCCTGGCGCTCGTCATGATGCTGCGCGGCTTCAGCGACGCGATCATGATCCGTGCCCAACAGGCGCTCGCGGCCGGCGGTGCCCAAGGCTATCTGCCGCCCGAGCATTTCAATCAGATATTCTCGGCGCACGGCACGATCATGATCCTGTTCATGGCCATGCCGTTCGTGGTCGGGCTCATGAACTTCGCAGTGCCGCTGCAACTTGGTGTTCGCGATGTCGCATTCCCGACCCTCAATTCCGTCAGCTTCTGGCTGACTGCCTCGGGCGCGTTGTTGGTCAACATTTCGCTGGCGGTCGGGGAGTTTTCAAAAGCCACCTGGTGGGGCTATCCTCCCTTGAGCGAAATGCAATATTCGCCCGGCGTCGGCGTCGACTACTATCTTTGGTCGCTGCAAATCTCCGGTATTGGCACCTTGTTGGCGGGAATAAATTTCGTCACAACAATCCTCAAGCTGCGCGCGCCAGGGATGAGCTATATGCGCATGCCGGTTTTCTGCTGGACCGCGCTTGCCGCTAACCTGCTCATTGTCGCGGCGTTTCCGGTCCTGACCGCCACGCTCGCGATGCTGGCGCTCGATCGCTATCTCGGCTTTCACTTCTTCTCGCTCGAAGGCCAGGGCAATCAGATGCTGTACTCCAACCTTTTCTGGGTATGGGGGCACCCCGAAGTCTACATCCTGATCCTGCCGGCGTTCGGCGTATTTTCGGAGGTGATGGCGACCTTCTCCGGCAAGCCGCTGTTCGGCTATCGCTCGATGGTCGCCGCGACGATGACGATCTGTGTCCTCTCCTTCCTGGTCTGGCTGCACCACTTCTTCACGATGGGCGCAAGTGCGAACGTCAACGGCTTCTTCGGCGTCATGAGCATGATCATCGCCTTGCCGACGGGCGCGAAGGTCTTCAACTGGCTGTTCACGATGTACGGCGGTCGGGTTCGGTTCTCGGTGCCGGTGCTGTGGTCGATCGGCTTCATGGTGACTTTCGTCATCGGCGGCATGACCGGCGTGCTCATGGCAGTGCCTCCGGCTGACTTCCAGCTGCACAACAGTGTGTTCCTGGTCGCGCACTTCCACAACGTCGCCATCGGCGGTGTCGTGTTCGGTGTGATGGCGGGGTACAATTATTGGTTCCCCAAGGCGTTCGGATTCAAGCTCGACGAACGCTGGGGCAGAGCTTCGTTCTGGTGCTGGTTCGTCGGCTTCTATGTTGCCTTCATGCCGCTCTACGTGCTCGGCCTGATGGGCATGTCCCGGCGCATGCAACATTACGACAATCTGTCGTGGCAACCGTGGTTGATCGCGGCGGCATTCGGCACCGCCATCATCCTGGTCGGCGTCGTATGCCAGATCGTGCAACTCGTGGTGTCGATCCGTCATCGTGAGGAATTGCGGGACGTGACCGGTGACCCCTGGAACGCCCGCACTCTCGAATGGGCGACGGCGTCACCGCCGCCGGCATGGAATTTTGCATTCCAGCCCAAGGTCGCCGGACTGGACGCGTTCTGGAGCAGCAAGAGCCGCGCCCAAGCGGCGAGGGAGGAGCCAGCGCCGACGCGCAATTACGAGCCCGTCGAAATGCCGAAGAACAGCGCAACGGGCTTTGTCACTGCGTTCTTCGCCGTCGTCATCGGCTTTGCGCTGATCTGGCACATCTGGTGGCTGGCCGGCGTGGGGATGTTCGGCGCATTCGTGACGCTACTTGCCTTCTCATTCCGCCGACACAACGAAATTGAGGTGCCGGCCGAGGAGATCGCCCGGTTCGTACGGGCCCATCAGGCTGGAGTTGCAGCATGAATATCGCCGTAGCAATTGATCAGATTCCGCAGGAGGCACTGCCAAGCGCCAGTGAAGCGGGACCTGCTCCAAAGAGGATCGTGGTCGCCTTTGGCTTCTGGATCTTCCTGCTGAGTGACATCGTCATGTTCGCCGCGCTGTTCGCGAGCTACGCGGTCCTCGTGCGCTCCACGGCCGGCGGCCCGACCGGCGCCCAGCTGTTCAATCAGACGACGGTCGCGATCGAGACGGCCTGCCTGCTCTTTTCGAGCTACACTTGCGGGCTGATGTCGTTGGCGGTGAATTCGCGCCGGTATTTCAGGACCTATTTGGGTGCGCTGATCACGTTCGCACTCGGAGCCATATTTCTTGGTCTCGAGATCCGCGAATTCCTGAGCATGATAGCCATTGGCGCGGCCCCGCAGCGGAGTGCGTTTCTGTCCGCATTCTTCACGCTTGTCGGATGCCACGGCCTGCACGTTGCGCTCGGACTGATCTGGCTGACCGTGATGATGGTGCAGGTTGCGGTATTTGGATTCGCCGCGAGGGTGCAGCATCGCCTGCTCTGCTTCTCGCTGTTCTGGCACGCGCTCGATATCGTCTGGGTCGGGGTCTTGACGGTGGTTTATCTGATGGGAGTGAGTTCATGACCGAGGTTCGACACGAACGCGCACCGGGAGACCGGCCGAGCCGCGAGATGAACGAATCGGCTCCATCCGAGCTTCTCGTCTACACGATCGGTCTGGTTGTGGCGGTTCTTCTCACGGCCACGTCGTTCTGGGCTGCAAACACGACGCTGCTCTGGCCGGGCGGCGTAGTCCTCGGGCTCGCGGTCCTCGCCATTGCGCAGATGGGCATTCACCTGGTGTTTTTCCTGCACATCAGCAGCGGGCCGGAAAGCACCAACAACGTGCTCGCGCTCGCCTTTGGCGTTCTCATCGTATTCGTCGTGATCGCCGGCACGATGTGGATCGTGGCTGATATGAATACGAACATGATGATGCCGTCGGGCGCGCCGATGAGTATAAGGATGCAACATTGAGGAGCATCGCAGGGACGGGCGCTGTCGATCGATCATGCCCGTCCCCGCGCAATCTATTTTGACGGTGCTCGGGACTTCGTCGATCAAGAGGCATTTGCCCCCACGCACTGTCGAACAACGCTGAGGGATGGACGTCTTACGAGCTGACTATCTTGTGGTGCGTTTGCGGGTGCTATTGGCATCCCTGGCGCCAGGCATTTGGGTGATTTCTGCCTGGATCACCTGCAAGCATCGCTGAGCTCGGAGCGCCGTTCTCTGAGACAAATCGCTATGTCGTCCGCATTTGGGATGAACGCACTGCAAAGTCTGAACGCGTCGGGCGTGCATGCCGCGCGCTGTTCCGGTGTCCCTTGCGAGAACGAGGGCGCGGGCCAGATCGTGGCGAGCAGCAGGCACAGGGACGTACCCCGTGCCAGGGATCTCGACCACCGTGGCATCCGTCTATCTGAGCTTTTCGTTTTCATCAGGAGTCTCGCGCTGATTAATCGAGGCCGATACCAGGCCTCGTCAAGCAGACATCGATACGCGCTGGTCCGAGCACGGGCTTGTCGCAAAACGTCAGCATTTGTAGCTTTCGACCCTGCCGCGGCGCACCGCGACCGGGAGCGGACCTGTGGGGGTGGGCAATATGGAGCTGCTCGGTTCGAGCCGGTTTGTATCAACGGCGAGCCGCACGAACTGCCAAGTCATCACACGTTCATCCAAGCGTCGAGTGTGATGCAGACGCTAGTGTTGGATCTTGGAATGATGCGCCTGACACCGACTGCTGGCGGGGCGAAGACATGCTCAAGGGATTTACGGCTCCTCGGTCGCCTCGGGGGATTGCTGCACTGGTCCCGCCGCCACCCTGGCACTTCGCTGGTGACGTGCTCGCGGTGGAATTCTGGAATGATCCCGATGTATCAGTGCAGATCCTCCCATCGGGTGTGGAGCTTGATGAGCGAGGCCGAGGCCACTCGGTCGCACTCTTCACGGACTATCAGTTCACGGCGGAGAACGAGGAGTACCTGGACCCGGCCAGATATCAGTGCCGCGGGTTCAGCGTTCTCCTCGACGCGGTATGGAAGGGGACCCCAATAGCGTGGTGCCCTTACTGCTATGTGGACAACGACGCTGCATTGATGAGAGGCTGGATTCAGGGCTATCCGAGAAAGTTCGGCACTGTGCACCTGACCCGCACCTTTGCCGCGGCGAGCATGGCTTCGGCACCACTCGTCAATGATGGCAGATTTTCGGCCTGCATGTCCGCTCACGGCCGCTTGCTGGTGCAGGCGAGCGTCACCTTGCGCGAAAAGGTCGAGCGCCTTGTCGGGTTTCTCGACCGCCGGATTGTGGGGCGGCGGTATTTTCCGCGGCTTTCCGCCGGCATGCACGACAAACCGGCCGTGGATGAACTCGTTCGATGTGTCTCGGATCATTCTCTGATCACAAACATCTGGATCGGCGAGGGTGAGCTCGAATTTCCGGAGGCCTACGGAGAGGAATTGGAGATGCTGGGTCCGCTCAAGGTGGGACGTGCATATCGGTTCTCGTTCTCTTATTCCGTCATGGACATCGAGGTTCTGGCAGACCTGACGGCGTAGCAGCCGGCGTGTTCCGGATTGCGACAGGAATCAACAAACCGCCGCATTTCAATCAAATCAAGCGGGGCTGGTTCCGGTAGCATCGGTGCCGAAAGCAACGCACCAGGACACGGGAATGCTGAAGGGCTTTACAGTTCCGAAGTCGCCATTCGGTCAAGCCGCTCTCACTCCGCCGCCACCCTGGCACTATGCTGGCGATGCTGTCGGGGTCGAGTTCTGGACCGACCCCGAAGCGACAGCAGCGACATTGCCGCGTGGCCTTTCCCCGGATCCGGAATCGAACGGTCACGCCGTCATGCTGTTCCTGGATTGGCAATTCACCGCCCAGGACGACGAATACCTCGAGCCGGCCCGTTATCAATATCGCGAGGCGTTTGTCCTGGTCGATGCGATGTATGCCGACGTCGCGGTCATGTGGTGTCCATACATCTATGTCGACAATGACGCTGCATTGGCGCGCGGTTGGACGCAGGGATTTCCGAAGAAGATGGGCAGCATCTGTCAGACGCGCTCATTTGCGGCCTCAGGGCCCGCCGCGGCGCCGATTGCGCCCGGCGGCCGGTTTGGTGCCAGCCTCTCGGTGCATGGCCAGCGTCTTGCGGAAGCGTGCGTGACCTTGCGCAAGCCGGTCGAAGACGGGCTGTCTCTGCTCGCCCGCCCCACGGTGTTGCTGAGATACTTCCCGAGACTGGCGGCTGGACGCCAGGACAACCCTGCGGTCGACGAGCTTGCGATGTCGGTCACCGACAATCTCACCGTTGCCGGTGCATGGATCGGGACCGGCGAACTCAATTTTCCGGAAACGAACGGCGAAGAACTCCATGCGCTCGCACCGAGGCGGATCGAGGCGGGATTCCGCTATTCACTTTCCTACTCAACCAGTGATCTGAAGGTCCTTGAAGACCGGGGCTCGTAAGCGGCCTACTCCCGGTTCTAGACGTCGATCTATTTGGAAACAGAGGGGTTTTCTCGTTTTCGAACGTTTGCCCAACAAACGAGCATTTGTTCATTTAACTGTTCAGAACACTACTTAACAAGCCATGAGGGTCCCCTTGCTGCACTCTCTCGCCGATCCGGGGCTGGCGGCCTGATCGTCGAGGACATGACTATGGCAGGACTTCCGGCTACCGCACTAGAACCATCCTCGGCATCTGACCAGCAGTTCAACCTGGTTGCGAACAGCCTGGCCACGCTGCTTGAGACGGCAAGACGGGAGCTGGAACGTGATCGAGATGCGGCCAGGTTGTCGCTGGCCACGGCATCTCACATCCTGCAAGCGGAGATCGAGCGACATTCGGGTGCCAACGGTACCGCAAGGGGCGGTCTGGCTGCCTGGCAGATCCTGCGCGTGCGAGCCTACATTGACGGCAATCTGCACCGTACCATTCACATTAGGGATCTCAGTGCAGTCGCACGTCGAAGCCCGGCGCATTTTTCCCGGAAGTTCAAACTGGCTGTCGGGGAGTCGCCGCATGCTTACGTGGTGAGAAGACGCCTGGAGAGAGCCTGCCACCTCATGATGACCAGTGCGGCATCGCTGAGTGAAATTGCCCTGAGCGTAGGCTTTTCCGATCAGGCGCATCTATGCAGGCTCTTCCGACAAGCCTTTGGTCAGAGCCCGGCCAACTGGCGACGCGAGCGCGGAATCCCCTTCGAGCCTAGCCCAAGAACCGACATGGACGAGAATGCCGCATGAGCGGTCGGCAGGGGACGGTCTTCAGCTTCGGCCCCTTTGAACTGTCGATCGCAAACAGACTTTTGACGAAGGACGCGAAAGTCGTGCCGCTGGGCGCGCGTGCCATGGATCTCCTCATCGTCCTGGTGGACCAGGCAACCAAGGTTGTCGGCAGGAGGACGCTGATCGAACGTGTTTGGCCGGAAAGGGGCGCTGAGCAAGCCAGTTTGCGTGTCCATATCTCGGCGCTGCGGAAGGCGCTCGATCAAAGCGACCCCGGCAGGCGATATATCGCCAACGTACCCGGGCGAGGGTACAGTTTTGTCGTGCCGGTCACTTCACGTGACTCACAAGCATCGGAGAATCCCAAGGGGCCTTCGAGGGCCCGAGTGCCTGCGCGCTTGATGCGGATGCTTGGGCGAGAAGACGCCGTGGCCGAGATCCAGGCGAAGCTGGCCGAGCAGAAATTTGTCACGATCGTTGGACCTGGCGGCGTCGGCAAGACCACGGTGGCCGTCGCAGTTGTCCATGAGATGAGCGCAGCTTTCGATGGCCAGGTTCTTTTCATTGACCTCAGTGCGCTCGGCGAGTCTTCACTCGTCGCGCCAGCCATCGCCACGTCACTCGGCATGTCGGTGCAGACAGCCAATGTCGTACCTGCCTTGATCGATCGTTTGCGGGAAAGGCCAATGCTCGTCGTGCTCGATTGTTGCGAGCATCTGATTGCCGGAGCCGCGGCCGTCGCGGAGGAACTGGTTCGCCGTGTCCCGATATTGCATTTGCTCGCGACCAGCCGGGAGGCCATGCGCGTCGAGGGCGAGCATGTCTACGAACTCGGTGGGCTTGAATGCCCCCCGGACGACAGCAACCTGCTGGCGCGGGACGTGCTGCGATATCCATCCGTTCAGCTGCTGATCGATCGTGTGCGGGCCGTGCGAAGTGACTTCGAGCTGACGGATGCGGACGCGCCGATTGCGGCGAGAATCTGCCGGCGGCTTGACGGTATACCTTTGGCCGTCGAACTAACGGCCTGCCGGGTCGATATATTTGGCCTTGGCAAGACGGCAAGCCTGCTCGACGAACGACTGAACCTGTCGTGGGTGGGGCGCCGAACCGCCCCGTCCAGGCATCAGACGTTGAACGCCACGTTGGAGTGGAGCTACGATCTGCTCGGCGAGGCCGAGAGGCGCATCTTGAATCGGCTCAGCGTGTTTGCCGGCGGATTCACGTTCGAAGCGGCGGTCGCCGTTGTCGCCGACGAGGTGGTGGATGAAGCCAACGTATCGGATTGCATTTGGGAGCTTCGTTCGAAATCGATGATAGCCGCTCAGGGACAGGACGGGCGGCTGCGCTTGCTCGACCCTACCCGCGCGTTTGCCTTGCTACGACTGGCCAGGAGCGAGGAGCAGGACCTTTTTCGCCGCCGTCACGCTCTCTATTTCACTGACCTGTTCAGGCAGGGCGCCGCGATGGACATATCGGGTTGGCCTAAAGCGCTCGGGATCGAGGTCGACAATCTCAGAGCCGCCCTGAATTGGGCATTTTCTGCCAAGGGCGATACGAAGATCGGCGTTGAACTCGCCGCGGCATCGGCAAGCGCCTGGATGGGCATGGCGCTGCTCACCGAATGCGTGGAATGGATGAGAAAGGCGATAGGCCATCTCGACGACATGAATTCCGGCACGCGACAGGAGATGGTCCTCCAGTCGGCCCTCGCGAGTTGCGTGATGTTCACGGGCGGTATGACGGAAAAATCATACGCGACATGGGCCAAGGCGCTGCTTCTCGCCGAGGGCCTCAACGACGTCGACTATCAGATGGACGCCGTGCTTGTGCTGTGGGCGCACGAGTTGCGCGTTCCGAACTATTCGCAAGCGATCGCGCTGGCGGACCGGGGCGGCACTTTTTCGGAAGGAACAGGCCGGATCGGCGCCATCGCCACGGCAAACTATATGCGGGGCATCGCGTACTACCATGTCGGCCGCATTGCGGAAGCACATGGCCTGCTGGAATTGTCGCTGCATCGTGATGACGAGGCTGCGCGACAATTGCTGATCAAGCGGTTTGGCTATGATCGCAAGGTCGACAATCTGGCAGGTCTTGCAACGCTGGCGTGGTTGCGCGGCTCTCCGGACCAGGCCCGCAGATTCAATCAGATGGCGGTCGCCGAGGCGCGCCAATCCAATCTGACCGTGAACCTCTGCGGCGCGCTGACCTTTGCGGGCCTCATCGCGTATTTCACAAATCCGGATGACGGCGAAGCCGAGGTACTCCTGGACGAGCTCGTCACCCATGCCGGGAAATTCGCTCTGCATAACTATCAGGGGCTCGGTCTCGGGATGCAGGCTCTCTACGAAGTCAGGCGAGGAGGGCAAATCAGTGCTGCCTCCGCCATGCTTGACTCGGGTCTCGAGAAACTGTCCGCGGCACGCTACGGAATTTTCGACTGGTTCTTGCAGGCGGAGTTTGCGATGTGCATGGCCCTCGCGGGCCGATCGAGGGAAGCGCTTGATGTGTTCGAACGGGCGAAGATCGATCTCGACGAAAGCCGATGGTACGGCCCGGAGCTACACCGTATCAGAGGCGAGCTGGCGCTGAGCTGCGGCGAGGGATTGGCGGTCGGCAGGCAATACTTCCACCGCGCGTTCGAGCTTGCAAACAGGCAAGCGAGCTTGTCGTGGGCGCTCAGGGCGGCGACGAGCCTCGCGATTGCCGAAGAGTCGACGGGGCGAAAAGAGGCCGCGAGGCAGGTGCTGCAAGCGACTGGCTCGAAGTTCCGGGAGGATTTCGAGACGTTCGATCTGCGGCTGGCCAGGCAGGTGCTGAACGGTTCACACCGGCGTGATGGCATCGCAAATTCGGTGCCGTGACAGGCTTGTTGCTGAAAGGAGTTTCGTTTAACAATTGATCGGTTGACGTGCGTTTGCGCAAGACTGACGGCGAACGGTGCGATAACCAAATCGTCGACGGTCTTGGCGGAATTATTCATGTCAGTCCAGCCAATTGGCTCACCAAGTGCAATCCGGCTTCGGTTTGGCCCGTTCGAGCTGAATGTCGCAGAACGGTCTCTCAGCAAGGCAGACCGGGTCATTCCCTTGGGCGGGAGAGCCTACGACATCCTGCTCGCCCTGCTTGAAAATGCCGGTGACGTCGTCCCGAAGTCCGAACTGATCGCCAGGGCATGGCCTGACGTAACGGTCGAGGAAGGCAGTCTTCGCGTCCATCTATCGGGGCTGCGCAAGACACTGGGTGACGGTCAATTCGGTAACAAATACATCGCGAACATCCAGGGCCGCGGCTATAGCTTTATCGCGCCGGTCACTCCGCTTCCCGCGGCCTGCGACAGCGGTGACGCATCCTCGGGATTGTCCAACCTGCCGCCGGCACTGGGCCGCATGGTGGGGCGCAACAACGTGGTCCTCGAGATTCGGCGTTTGCTCCAGACGGAACATCGCCTGATCACGATTCTGGGTGCAGGGGGCATCGGCAAGACGACGGTTGCCCTGTCTGTGGCACACGGGGCGCTGGCCGACTTTCCGGGGTCTGTATTTTTTGTCGATCTTTCGATAGTGACTGACAAGGAGCAAGTCATCGGTGCTGTCGCTTCCGCGGTCGGGCTCGCCCCGCAGCTGGTCGATTCGAGAGAGGCGTTGCTCAATTTCCTGCGCGCTCGCAGGGCGCTCGTCGTTCTCGACAGTTGCGAGCATCTTGTCGAGAGAACCGCGGAGATCGCCGACTACATTTTCCAGAATACCAGTGACGTCTACGTACTCGCGACCAGCAGGGAGACCTTGCGCGTTCCTGGCGAGCGCGTACTTCATCTTTGTCCACTGGACTGCCCACCAGAGCAGCCGCGGCCGACTGCGTCAGAAGTGCTCGCTTATCCGGCTGCACGGTTATTCGCCGAACGCGTCAGTGCTCGCCGCGGCAGCTTTTCGCTCAGTGACGACGAAGCCCCCATGGTTGCCGAGATTTGCCGCAAGCTCGACGGCATCGCGCTGGCCATCGAACTCGCCGCTGGAAGGGCAGCTGTGTTCGGAGTCAGAAGCACCGTGGCAAGATTGGGCTCTCGCCTCGATCTGTTGAAGTCCGGTCGCCGGACGGCAACTCCGCGGCATCAGACGCTCAAGGCAACGCTGGACTGGAGCCACGATCACCTGTCCGAGCTCGAACGAATCGTGCTGCGCCGTGTCGCGATCTTCATCGGGCATTTTTCGCTGGAAGCGGCGTGTACGGTTGCAGAGCAGGAGGGAATTAGCCGGTCCGAGATCGAGGGGGCAATCGAAAAGCTGGTCAACAAATCGCTCGTTGTGACGTGGCCAAGCTATCGGCGGATGCTTTATCGATTGCTCGACACCACGCGCTCCTATGCCTTGGAGAAACTCGCCGCAAGCGGTGAACATAATTGGGTGGCGGCGTGTCATGCGAGTTATCTGAGCCGATCACTGGATGGCACCCGCAGCAACCTTTTCGATCTGGAACCCGGACAATCTCTGGCAGATGCGATCCAGCACTATCTCGGGGATATCCGTGCCGCGCTGGATTGGGCCTTTGGTCCCGATGGAAACGAAGGCGCCGCCATCCGGATGGCGGCCGCCGCCTCGCAATTGCTTCTGGGCAAGTCGCTTTTCATGGAGTGCCGGGATTGGATGGAGAAGGCGATCGATCGAATTGGTACGGACTGCGACCCGCGCGATCAGATGGAAATCCACGCCTCTCTTGCCTTGTCGCTGATGTTCACTGCCGGGAACAGCGAGCGGGTTCGCGATGCCTTCAATTCGGCGCTGGTGTTCGCTGAGCAGCGCGAGGATGCCTACCAGCAACTGCGTCTTTTCAGCGGGCTCTCGATGTATCTTCATCGTACGATCGATGCGGCGGGTAGTCTTGAAGTTGCGCGACGCGCGGAGTCTGTTGCGAGTAAGACCGGAAATCCGGAAGACGCTGCGCTTGTGGATTCGATGCTGGGATCGGCGTACTACATGCTTGCTGACCACGTCCGCGCGCCGAAATACCTCGAGCGAGCCCTGCACGGGGCCCCGGCTTCCCGGCGGTTCAACGCAACTCAATATCTGTTTGATCTGCGCACCACTTCTCTGTTCAACCTTACCAGATCGCATTGGTTCGCGGGCAATCTCGACAGGGCCTCCAGTTATGCTGCAAGAGCGGTCGAGGAGGCGGAGAAGTCGGATCATCCGATCGCCCTGTGTCGGGCTCTTATTCTGACGATGCCGCTCTATTTCTGGGTCGACGATTTGGGCCAGGCCGAGCGGAATCTCTCTGCGCTCGAGCTCACCTCCGAGAAATATTCATTGGAACCGTTTCGCGCCGTCGCCCTGGGACTTCGCGGACGTTATCTGGTCCGTGTCGGTCAGACGGCGGACGGCATGTGTCATTTGCGGAACAGCTTGGACAAGCTCCAGGCGCTCCGATACGAAATGCTTGTAACCGATTTTGTCTCCGAGCTGGCGATCAGTCTCGCAAAGCAAAACGAGCCCGCGGAAGCGCTGGCTCTCATCGACGGTTCGATCGCCACGCAGATCGGATCGAAGCGGCCTCTTCACCTCCCAGCGCTGTTGCTGGCGAAGGGGTCGGCCCTTTTGTCAGGCGAGCCCCAACAGCGTGATCTGGCTATGGCGTCTTTCGAGGAGGCGATGACGCTGGCAGGGCAGCAATCCGCGCTGTCGTTCGAACTGCGGGCGGGATTGGAGCTTGCGCGGCTCTGGATGGACCGGGGGCAGATCCGAAAAGCCCACGGTCTCGTTGGCGCTGTTTATGGCCGGTTTACCGAGGGCTTCGAAACGCCGGATCTCGTGTCGGCGAGGCGGCTCCTCGAGCAGACGCGGGTTCGTACGCGGCGAGCCGGATGAAAGGTGCGAAGTCTCACCGCGTGGTGACAATGCCCAGGGTCTGCGCGCGTGATACCGCCTGCGCGCGCTTCTCCACACCGAGCTTGCTGAAGACGCTCTTGAGGTGCGACTTCACGGTCTCGGGACCGATATCGAGGCTGCGGGCGATTTCCTTGTTTGACAATCCATCCGCGATCCGCGTGAGAATGTCGGTCTCGCGACGGCTCAATGCGCCGATAATCCGTGCGCTCGAGCTCGGCGCCGAGCGATCCTGTCGTGCGCGCTGCAGGCCCGCTGCGAGACGATCGACGTAGGGGATCAGGTCCGCCTTGAGGTTTCCTCCCTCCCGGGTCGCTCGGAGAAGCTCTGAAATGGCTGATCCTTCGTCGAGCACGGTCTGATAGAGACCGGCCGCCGCACACGCGGCAAGCACGCGACGAAACCGGCTCACAGCCTCCGCGGCCTTGCCCGCACTGAGCTGAACCGCCGACTGACGAATCGCAATGCAGATCAGGAACTGACGGTGTTCCATGGCTTCGGCTTCGTGCTGCAATTGCTGCAGGATTGCAATGGCCTCGTCCGGGCGAGCTTGCTGGCCCAGCAAATGAGCGCGGGTCAATCTGTGGTACCATCCAATCTCCGACCAGGCGCCAGGCCTCGGTGCAGGGTATTTCCGTGCCAGGCGTTCGAGGCGATCGACGCAGGCGGCGGCTTCATCCAGCCGGCCATCGTTCAAATAGAGCCGTGCCTGCTCGGCGATCACGCCGGCCGAGAGCCTCCCCCAATCCCGCGCGGCGCCGAGATTTTCGGCGCGCTCCAACAGAGTGCGCGCCCGCTCGAAGTTCATCCGCGCCGCGGCAACCCGGGAGATCACGAAATAGGTGCTCCACACGCAGTCGAGCATCGTCCCCGAGTTGATCAGCGGGACGCGATCGATTACCCAGGCTTCCGCCTCATCGAGCAGGCCTTGCTCGTACTTCATTCGCGCGATCAGGCTTGCGGGCAAGGCCGCGGCGACCGAATTCGGCCCGACATCCTGCTCGGCGATCCGAAAACCCTCGCGGTAGTGCTCGTCTGCCGCCGCCAGACGTATCTGCCGCTCTTCTGCGAGCCCGTTCAGGCAGTGTCGGTACACCGAAGCAAATATGTTTCTGCGATCCTCCTCGACCGAATAGGGTATCCACGGTGTCGCATGGAATTGCTTGAGGTTGCCCGCCTTCATATGACTGAAGCGAACGACGTTTGAGGCGACGTTCGCGGTCCAGGGATCGGACGAACGGTTCACGCAATCCTGTGCCAGGGGCAGCGGGCTCTCGCTGTCATCCTTCAGCGCGATGGCGACCGAGCGAATCGCCTGGCATTCGCACAGCAGGTTGCCATCGGGCAGTGGCGTTGCAGCGATATCGACTTCGATGTCGGCCGCGAGCTTCAGGGCCTCCTCAAAGCGAAGCGCGAGCGCCAATCCCCAGGCGATCGCCAACCGGACCTCGCACTGTCCTCGCATGAGTTCGTCGGGAAATTGGCGCTGCCATTCCAGAAGGGTGAAGAGATCGCCTCTCTTGATCAAGGCCATGGCGCAATTGTTGATCCAGCCGATCGCACGATCGGAAGCGCCGGCCGCAATCGCGTGCTGAACCGCCTCGGTCCACAATTCGTGAGAAGCATACCATAGCGCGGCACGCCCGTGCAGTTCAGGAATCTCGAGGCCGCGATCCGCCTCCAGCCGCTGTCTCAGATACTCGGCAAGCAGCGTGTGATAGCGAAACCAGACACCGTCATTGTCGAGTGGCGTGAGCAGCATTTGACGCTGGGCAAGCGACGCCAGGATTGTGCGGCTCGAGCTCGAGCCAGTTACCGCCTCGCACAGGGGGCCGGAGAGCCTGTCAAGAACGGCCGTTCGCAACATGAAGTCGACCAGTTCGACCGGGAGCCCATCCAGCATCTCGGTCAGGTAGGCGGCGATTGGACGCTGCGAACCCGAGAGATTGTGGACATACTCTCTCAGACCCGATCCGGACTGCGAAGGCATGGAGGAGATAATTCGAAGCGCCGCGGGCCACCCTTCGGTCTTGCGCTGCAGCAGTTGGACGTCGGGGATTTCCAGAACTCCGGGCTTGGTACCGTCCAGAAATGCCTTTGTCTCCTGCATGTCGAAGCGCAGCGCTTCGGCGTCGATCTCGATCAGTTGGTTCTGGGCGCGCAAGGTCGCGAGCGGCAGCGGAGGTTCGGTACGCGTCGTCAGCACCAAGTGACAGTTGGACGGTGCGTGCTTCAGAAAATACGCAACGGTCTGATGGATGCGGGAAGCGCTGACCCAGTGATAGTCCTCGAGAAACAAGTAAACATCATCCTCGATCTCGGCGAGATCGTTGATCAGGCTCGACAGGATCGCCGTTGGGTCGATCAGATTGTTCTCGAGAATCAGGCCGATCGCGCCGGCGCCGACGTCCGGGCAGGCGTGGTGCAGGGCCTGCGAAACGTAAAACAGAAACCGCGTGGCCTCGTCGTCGTCCGGATCAATCGTCAGCCACGCAACGGCATTGCCGTCTTGCTCGAGCGTCTCGGCCCAGGTGGCCGCCAGTGAGCTCTTGCCGAAGCCGGCCGGAGCCTTGATGACGCCAAGTCGCTTGGCCAGAAGCTCGGACAAGATGGCGAGGAGCCGAGGGCGCGCGACCAGCCCGCCGAATCGTGCCGGCAAGATCTTGGTCGCGAGAAATGGCAGCTGTCCCCCGCCGGGCAAGGGGCCCGTTCCATGAGCCGGATGGCTGGAGTGCGGCTGAATCAAGGGCTCCCCCTAACCACGTCGGTCCTCCCCCCATTCGGGGGATGCAAACAATGGCGAAAGTGTACGATCTCTGTCAGCGAGAGGGAAGCGCCGGGCATTGTCGGTTGTGTGCAGTCCGCATGCCGGTCGCCGCGTGCTGGTCCTTTCAGATCCGCGCGTGGAGCCGAAAGCAAGCTGATGTCTATCAAGAACGCACGCTTGGGTTTCGCGCGGACCAATGAACATCCAGGAAAGCACCCCAAGCCCGTGCCAACAGCCATGGCTGACGACGAGCCTCGTGGAAATTTGCGGTTTGGCCCTTTCGAGCTTTCGAGCAAAGAGAGGGCGCTTCAGCGCGACGGCGTCGCGCTGCCTCTCGGCAGCAGGGCCCTCGAGATCCTGATCTACCTTGCGGAGCGACCGGGCAAGGTGATCGCAAAGCAGGAGTTGATCGATCACGTCTGGCCGGACGTGACGGTCGAGGAGGGGAGCATCCGGGTCCACGTGGCCGCGATTCGCAAGGCGCTTGGCGACGGCCAATTCGGCAACCGTTACATCGCAAACATCAAGGGACGGGGCTACTCGTTCGTTGGCACGATGGTCCCCGTCGGAAGCGCCGCGGCAGGGAGGAACGCCAGCTCCCGCCGCCAGGGCAGGCTTCCGGTGCGACCGATCACGATGATCGGGCGCGAGACGTTCGTCCGGGAGGTCAGCGACAGGCTCCGAGATGACCGGTTCGTGACGCTGCTCGGCCCCGGCGGCATCGGCAAGACTACCATCGCCCTGGCCGTCGGCCGCGCCGCCGCCACGGAGTTTGGCAGCGAGATCTATTTTGTCGATCTGGAAAGCCTCACCGATCCGAACCATGTCGCTGCGGCCGTTGCGGCCGCGCTGGGGCTTGCACTCAAATCGAAAGATCCGGGCCTGGAACTGCTCGATCTGATCCGGTCGCGGAAGCTTCTCGTCATCCTCGACAGCTGCGAGCATGTGATCGAGGCGGTCGCCTCGCTTGCCGAACAACTCTACCAGCAAGCCGAAGCGATCCATGTTCTGACCACGAGCCGGGAATTGTTGAAGGTCGAGGGTGAGCATTGCTGCCGGGTCCCCCCGCTCGATTTTCCGCCGGACGGCTCGGGGCAAACGGCAAATGCCGTCCTGCGATATCCGGCAGTGCAGCTGTTCGTGCGGCGTGTGGCCACGCGAGCAGGTCGCGTCGTTCTCACCAACAAGGAGGCGCCATTCGTCGCGGAGATATGCCGAAGGCTGGACGGGATTCCGTTGGCGATCGAGCTGGCCGCGGGGCAGGTGACCGCCCTTGGCCTCAAGAACACGGCCGATCTTCTGGTGTCCCGGCTGGAATTGCTGAAGCTGAGCCACCGGACGGCAGTTGCCAGACATCGGACGCTCAGGGCGACCTTGGATTGGAGTTACGATCTGCTGTCCGACGCGGAGAGAATCGTCTTTCGACGCATCGCTCCCTTCGTCGGGCATTTCTCCCTGGATGGCGCGCGGTCTGTCACGGGCGAGCCCGGTGTGGGCGCCGAGGACATTTTTGACGCGGTCGCGGGGTTGGTCGAGAAGTCATTGATAGCGACCCGGATCGATGCCGCGCAGGCACAGTACCGGTTGTCGAACACGACCCGGGCCTACGCGCTGGCAAAGCTGGAGGAGCATGGCGAAGTCGATATGGTCTTCGGCCGGCATGCAGAATTCCTCGCCGGGCATCTCGAAACGCTGAGGGAGGCGCTGTCAGGCCTGCCAGGCTCTGAAAGAGTTGCGGCCTATTCCGACCAATTGAGCAACGTCCGCGCTGCGCTCGAATGGAGCTTTGGGCCGCAGGGCGATGCCGAGATCGCAACGCGACTGGCCGCCGTTTCCACACAGGTGTTTCTGGAGTTGTCACTGCTGATCGAATGCCAGGCTTGGGCGGAGCGCGCGATGGCAAGCCTGGGACATCCGTATCGCGACTCCCGCCGCGCAATGGAAATCTCTGCATCGATCCCGCTGGCGATGATGCACACGGAAGGTAACGACCAACGGGTCCGGACCGCCTTTGTGAATGCGCTGGAGATCGCAATCGAGCAGGGAGATCTTCGCTACGAGCTGAGGATTCTGAGCGGGCTTTTCACCTATTCGCACTGGACCATGGACATTCGGGGCGCGACCGACATCGCCGTCCGAAGCAAGACACTGGCGCTACAGACAGGAGATCACGACAACATGGCACTGGCGGAAGCCATGTTGGCGGCCTCCGAACATCTGCTCGGCAATCACCTCGCCGCGCAACTGCATTGCGAATCGGGCCTCCGTCACCTGGCGGCCAGACCGCGCTCTCGAACGGAACTGTATCTTTTTCACTATACGAGCTTCCTGCTCGTCGGCATGGCACGTTCTCTCCTGTACAGGGGCTTGCTCGACCAATCGCTGGACTATGCAAGGCGCGCCAGAGAGGAAGGCCAAAGATCAGGCAACCCCGCCACGTTTTGCCGATCGGTGGCGTTGGTGCTTCCTGTGTTTCTGGCCATGGCGGACCTGAGGCAATCGGACCAGTACATCGGTGAGCTGAGTGAGCTCTCCGCAGCGCATTCCCTGATGCCGTATCGCGCCATAGCGGCCGGCCTGAAGGGGCAATGGCTGCTCCTTCAGGACAACCGCATCGAAGCGATCCAACTGCTGAAGCGAGCCCTGGAAGACCTCCACGTCCAGCGTCACGAGATGCTGAGTATGGATTTCACCTGCGATCTGGCCGCGGCTCTCGTGGACCTCGGTGAGCATGACGAAGCGTTGACCCTCGTGGTGGATGCAATCGCGCAACAGCAGCGCGCCGCCAAATTCTTGCACATGCCCGCCCTGTTCAGGATGAAAGGTCTCATCCTGGCGTCTCGATCCGCGGAGGATCATTCCCGCGCCGAAGCAAGCCTGCTGTCGGCAATCGACTGGGCCAAACGCCAGTCCGCCACCCTGTTCGAATTGAAGGCCGCGACAGACCTCGCCGGGCTGTTGCGCAAACAGGGGCGCTTGCCGGAAGCTTACGAATGTCTCCGCGCGAGTCTTGATCGAATGCCGGCCGGAATTTCTTTTCCTGCCCGGACCCGCGCCGTGCAGATGCTCGGCCAGCTCCAATCCGGAACCGAGGACGTCGGCTGAACGGTGCGCTGACCGCAGCCATGCGCCGTCTGCGCAGGCGGGTTCAAGTCCTCGCATTCCGATCCAAGCCCCGACAGCGCAGTTGGGTGCACGCTGTGGCAGGAACGGTCACAGCATGGGTTATATCATGGGCAAGCTGGTCGCGGATATCATTGTCGAGACCTGCAAAGCGCAGGCGTCAAGCATTGTTACGGCGTCGTCGGCGACACCCTCAATCTGATCGCCCGCTCACTCGAGAAAAGCCAGATCGAGTGGATCTCGATGAGGCACGAGGAGGCGGGAGCGTTCGCCGCGCAGGCGGAGGCGCAACTCGCCGATCGCCTGACGGCAGTTGCCGGCAGCTGCGGACCCGGAAGCCTGCATTTCATCAACGGGATCTTCGAGGCCAATCGCAATCGTGCGCCCGTCATCCTGATCGCAAGTCAGATCATTCGCGATGAACTGGGCTTCGATTTCATCCAGGAGGTCGACTTCAAGCAGGTCTACAGGGATTGCAGCGTCCTCTGCGACATGATCCATACCCCGGAACAGGCGCGCCGGAAGACGGTGATCGCCTGCCAGACGGCTCTGGCGAAACGCGGTGTTGCCGTGCTGATCGTGCCGGCGGATATCTCCGCCTCGAGCGTTGATGACAAGATCCCCTATGCGGTGCACGTAGCAGGCCCGTCACCAGGCCGAACGATACCGATCTTGATGAGATCGCAGAGATCCTCAACACGAGCGAAAACGTCGTCCTGTACGGTGGTTCAGGCTGCCAGGGGGCGCATCAGGAGATTCTCGCGGTTGCCAACAGGCTGAAGGCGCCGATTGCGCATACGTCGCGGGCCAAGGATTTTCTCGAGTTTGACAATCCCTATAACATTGGAATGACCGGGATGCTCGGCAACGAGGCCGGCTACCACGCCTTGCTGGACTGCGACGCGTTGCTGATGCTGGGCGCGGACTTTGCCTGGCGGCAATTCTACCCGGACAAGGCCAAGATCGTGCAGGTCGATATCGACCCGACCCATCTGGGACGGCGTCATCCGATCACGAAGGGCGTCGTGGGCGATGTGAAGGCGACACTGGAGGCTTTGCTGCCGAAGCTGGTCGAGCGCAGCGACGCCTCGTTCCGAAGCGCGTATGTGAAGCGCTATGCGAAATATCGGGAAGCCGAACGGGCCAAGGTTGCTGCCGGTCACGATGGCAGTATTCCCGGAAGCTATCTGACTCAGGTGATCAGTCGCCATGCGGCAAAGGATGCGTTGTTCACCGCCGATGACGGCACCCCGGCCGCCTGGGCCTATCGCCATATCGAGGCGAACGGGCAGCGCCGCATGTTCGCGAGCCTGCTTCATTGAACGATGGCCAACGGCATGCCGTCGTCCATCGGGCTCCAGAAGGCAGAACCCGGCCGCCAGGTCATATGCATGGCAGGCGACGGTGGAATTTCGGTGCTGTTCGGAGACCTGATGACGGTCGTCTCACAGGAATTGCCCATCAAGATCGCCGTCTATGACAACGGTAAGCTTGGCTTTGTCGAGATCGAGCAAAAGGCGGAAGGCATGCTCGATACCTTCACGAAGTTGAAGAATCCGAATTTCGCCGGCGTTGCGCGTGCGCTGGGGCTCTGGGGCCAGACCGTTTCGAACGCGAGCGAGCTGGAGACCGCGGTCAAGGACTGGCTGGCGCAACCGGGACCTGCGCTTCTGCACGTGCACGTCAACCCGATGCAGCTCGTCATGCCGCCATTCATGCAGGTCGAGCCTGCAATCGGGATGGCGCCTATTCCGCTCGCGCCGTCCTGCACGGTCGCGGAGGCGACGTCTGGGAAATGGTGACGGAGAATTTCCTCTAGTCGAGGTCGCCGTCCCTCAGCAGCGGTGTGGCTTCGCCGCACGACGCTGAGAGCGGCCAAGCATTGCCGTCATGGGTCGATCGAGATTGCCGAAACCGCCGCAGCCATCGGCTTTGCCCATGGCAAAATATCTTGCGGTCGTCGGCGGCGCACTCGCCGTTCTTCTGCTGATAGCCGGCTGGTCTTTGCCGGAGCTGCCGGACAGGTTTTCCGATCGGCCGAACAGCACCGGCGCGGCCGCCATCCGGATTGCATCCGAGCGCAAATGGCCGGAGAAGGTCGTCCTGGATACCAGCCAGCCGACATTTTTTTCCCCATCCATCGATGTGGCGCCGGTCCGCGACTTGGTCGAGCGTCTGCCCGATGACAGGACGGATCAACCTGTCCTCGCCCCACAGGTCGACGCGGCGGCGAAGCCGGATGTTCGACCGGTCGTTGCCGAGCATCCACCCGTGCGAGCCAGGCACAGGAGGTCCAGGGCAATTCCATTGGTTCGTGCGGCAAGAGTTCGCAGTCCCAATGAGCTCCGGGGATCGACCGAGGCGTGCTGCTGGTTTGAACCGATGGACAGGCGCGCACCATCGAGACCTGCCTCGCGCAATCGCCTCGCGCGTCGTGACTCATGGACCGAATGGCATTTTCCAGAGACAAATTGAAAGTCGGGCTGCTCTGCCAGCCTCGTCCTTGTCGTTCTGCCGACCTCACATCCCACATGCGCATGATTGTCCAATACGGGCAGTCATAGGGAAGCTACGCTCACGGCGACCAGTCGCAATGCTTTGGGGGCACGCTCTAGATGACGTAATCCGGGCGCCACGCAGGCAATCGTCGGTGGAAGAGATGGGCAGAGCTTCGGTGCGTTGACGATGAGGATTCTTGCGACGCTGCCGACGAAAGGCCGGGATCTCCGGCTCGACCTGTTCCGAGGTGTGGCAAATTGGGGAATCTTCCTCGACCATATCCCCAATAACATCGTGAACTGGGTGACAACGCGCAACTACGGTTTCAGCGATGCGGCGGATCTCTTCATCTTCATTTCCGGCTACACGGTTGCCTTCGTCTTCGCGCGGATGATGCTCGAACGCGGGTTTGTCATCGGCGCGACGAGGCTTCTGAAGCGCGTCTGGCAGATCTATGTCGCCCACGTTTTCCTCTTCGTGCTCTATCTCGCCGAAATCGGATATATCGCGCAGAGATCTGGCAACTCCGGTTTCACCGACGATTTCAACATCCGGGGCTTCCTGGCAAATCCCGCACAGTTCCTGTTCGAGGGACTGATCCTTCGCTTCAAGCCGGTGAACATGGATGTACTCCCACTTTACATCGTGCTGATGGGCGTTTTCCCGCCGATACTCTGGCTGATGCTGCGCAGGCCCAATATGACCCTGGCCGCTTCGGGGGTGCTCTATTTAGCGGCCAGGCACTTCGGCTGGAACGTTTCGGCCTATCCGACCGGCCTCTGGTACTTCAATCCATTCGCATGGCAGTTTCTGTTCACGTTCGGAGCCTGGTTTGCGCTTGGCGGATCGGGGCAGGCGATGCCGTTCATCCGGTCGCGGACTGCGTTGGTGCTCGGCATCGGCTATCTTCTGTTCGCTCTGGTGATGACGATGGCGGCCCGGTTTGACGGACTACGGGCACTGATCCCGCCGGAGATCTACGGCGCCTTCAATCCGAACGACAAGACCAACCTCGCGCCTTATCGCCTGCTGCACTTCGTCGTGTTCGCGTTCTTCGTCGTTCGTCTGCTGCCACGCGATTGGCCGGCGCTGGAATGGGCGATCTTTCGGCCCGCAATCAAATGCGGTCAGCAGTCGCTCGAAGTGTTTTGCGCCGGGATATTCCTGTCCTTTGCCGCACATGTCGTGCTGGTCGAGGTCTCCGGCACGATCTGGATGCAGATCGTGGTCAGCATTGTCGGGATCCTGATGATGACCGCGCTGGCGTACTACCGCTCCTGGTCGAAGCGCGTCGACAAGGCGCCGAAGGCCAAGCCGGCCGTCGTGGCGGCAGGCTGAGCGTCGCGGGGCAGAGTTTGCAAACACGATTTGCGATGAAGCGCTCACGATTTCATGGATCGATCCAGGCCGTGCTTCTGCCGCCATTTCGGGCCCGGCCCCCGCATGTAGTGAGCTTCGGGACGGTATCGCATGCGCGGGCCGTCATTCCCCAGGAGGAACCGGAACATGGACAAAGCAGCCTTTCGGGCCGGCTCTTCGGATCTCTTGCCAGAGCCGGGTAGATCATCTTCTGCCTCCATCGCCACCGTTGGCAAATGCTTGCGCAGTAGATGAGACATTTGAATTCGAGAGGGAGATGTTTGTCATCTTACATGGGCAGCATAGGGACGCCGACGATGAATTCGATGACCTGAAGCACTGACGCCACAGGCCCTTGACGCCCCTGCTCTGGAGCCTGCAGTTGGGTTACGCGTCGCTCCCCTTCAATAAGGAATTTGTCGAGGAACGTCCTTCCATGTTCCCGCGCGGCTCGAGGCCTGAATGGTCTCGACGAGCGTTTGGATGCGCAGGCCGGCGCGGAAGTTGAATGGCTCCGGCTGACGCCCAGCGATAGCGTCAAGGTACCCTGCAGCTTCGATCGCTTTCAGGTCATTGAAGCCAAGCTGGTGGCCCGGCGCAACGCAGAACAGGCCGTATGGCCGATGGTCCGGGCTCGCCTCGATCCGGCGGAATCCCTGACGGCCTCGGCGGTCATCGGTCGAGAAGAAATGCAACTCGTTGAATCGTTCCTGGCTGAAGGCGAGGGCGCCTCTGGTTCCATAGACTTCGAAGTCGTGTTGCATCTTCCGCCCGGTCGCAATCCAATTCCCCTCGATCGAGCCGGAGGCGCCGTTCGCGAAACGGAGGAAGGCTCGCCCGACATCGTCGACTTCGACGCGCCTTCTGCCGCCTTTGCTGTCGGAACGCTCCTTGATCATCGTCACGCAGTCTCCCATGACCCGGGTGATCGGTCCAGCGGCCGGACCCACCAAGAACTCGGCCGTTGCCAAAGCGTGGCTGCCAATGTCGGCCAGCGCGCCGCCACCAGCCGGATCATGTCGGAAGGTGAACGGCCCGGCGCTGTCTGCCATGTAATCTTCGGCGTGGACTCCGCGGTAGCCGCGTAATTCGCCGAGTTCTCCGGCCACGATCATGTCGCGCGCGAGTTGCAGCATCGGGTTACAAAGGTAATTGAAACCGACTTGTGTCTTTACACCGGCCGCTTCAGCGGCCTCGGCCATTTCGCGGGAGTCTGTCGCAAGCGGAGCCAGTGGCTTCTCGCAGTAGACATGTTTGCCACCGGCAATCGCAGCCAGGGCCATTTCCTTGTGGAGCACGTTGGGCGTGGTGATGTTCACGACGTCGATGGCTGGGTCCGCCACGAGCGAGCGCCAGTCGGAGGTTGCGCACGCGAAGCCCAGGGCCGAGGCTGCTTTCGCGGCCGCCTCGTCGCTGATGTCAGCGATCGTATGCAGTTCCAGCTCGAAAGGCAGGTCGAAGACGCGCGCGGCTATGGAGTAAGCGAAAGCGTGCGCCTTGCCCATGAAGCCGCTACCGATAAGACCGATGCGAAGCTTCGGTTTGGTCATGTCGGAAATCCCTGTTCATGATGAGGCCGGAGTTGAGGCGACCAGCGCAAAAGTCCAGCGCGAATGTCGTTGACGTTGCCGCTATTGGCAATAATTGTTGCGAAAAAATATGATTGTCAATATTCAATGCAAGAGGTTATGTTCCTCACAAAATCGTCGAGGGAGGAGACCACATGACCGGCGCCACAATCCGACTCACCATGGCCCAGGCCGTGGTGCGATGGCTGACTCAGCAGTACACCGAGATCGAAGGTGTTCGCGCGCCCCTGTTCACCGGCGTGTTCGGTATTTTTGGTCATGGGAACGTAACCTGCCTGTCCGAGGCGCTGGAGGCGGTGCAGGATCGTCTGCCCACATGGCGCGGGCAGAACGAGCAGTCGATGGCGTTGGCGGCCGTTGGTTTTGCCAAGGCCAAGCTTCGGCGGCAAATCATGGTAGCGACGTCGTCCATTGGCCCCGGCGCTCTGAACATGGTGACGGCGGCGGGAACAGCTCACGCCAATCGCTTGCCGCTTCTTCTCATAGCTGGCGATACGTTCACCAACCGGCTGCCGGATCCGGTTCTGCAGCAGGTGGAGCATTTTGGTGACCCGACCGTTACGGTGAACGACGCTTTCAAGGCGGTTACACGCTACTGGGATCGGATCACACATCCCGCGCAGATCATGTCTTCGCTTCCGCAGGCCGTGGCCGCGATGCTCGATCCGGCCGACTGTGGCCCGGCCTTTCTCGCTCTGCCTCAGGACACCCAGGAGGTGGCATTCGACTACCCCGAGGTCTTCTTCGAGTCTCGAACCTGGACCATTCCGCGTGCGCGTCCCGACCGTCAGAAGCTCGCGGAAGCAGCCGCGCTGCTCAAGACCGCGAAGAAGCCCATCATCATCTCCGGCGGCGGCGTGCGCTACTCGCTGGCGGGAGATGTCGTCGCGGATTTCGCGGTTAACCGTGGAATTCCTATTGTGGAGACCGTCGCCGGCAAGGGCGCCGTGACCCACTATCACCCGGCCCATGCGGGCCCGATCGGAATTATCGGCTCAACCTCAGCGAACGCGCTCGCAGCCGAAGCCGACGTGATCCTTGCGATCGGAACGCGTCTTCAGGATTTCACGACGGGCTCATGGACCGCTTTCGGCCCGGACGCGCGCTTCATCTCGATCAACGCGGCCAGGTTCGATGCGGTAAAGCATCGCGCGCTGGCGGTGGTGGGCGACGCGCGCGAGACGGTTGCAGAGCTGGACGCGGAGCTCGGCGCGTGGCGCGTCGACCCAGCCCACATGACGCGTGCCCAGATGCTCTTCAGGGAATGGGACGCGCTGCTCGAGTCATTGCAGACCGCCAGCAATGCTCCGGTGCCGACCTACGCGCAGATAGTCCAGGCCGTGAATGCGTCCGCCGGCGAGAAAGATACCTTGATTTCAGCCGCCGGCGGCCTCCCGGGCGAAGTGGCAAAGGGCTGGCGCGTCAAGGCGCCGAATACCTTCGATCTCGAGTTCGGCTTCTCTTGCATGGGCTACGAGATCGCCGCTGGTTGGGGCCATGCGATGGCCAATTCCGGGCCCGGCGGGCTCGGCGGCACGCCCATCGTGATGGTCGGCGACGGTACCTATTTGATGATGAACTCCGACATCTACTCGACGGTTCTGAGCGGTCACAAGATGATCGTTGTGGTCTGTGACAACGGCGGATTTGCGGTGATCAACCGGTTACAACAATTCAAAGGCGTGCCAGGCTTCAACAATCTGTTGACCGATTGTCGAGTTCAGAATCGCGACAATCCTCCTCACGTTGATTTTGCCAAGCACGCTGAGTCCATGGGGGCGGCTGCACGGCGTTGCGAGAGCCTCGCCGACCTTGTCGCAGCACTTGAATGGGCCAAAGGCAACGATCGCACCACGGTGCTTTCGATCGGCTCGGACGCGTATTCGTGGGTTCCTGGCGACGCCGACTGGGACGTCGGTGTGCCCGAAGTATCCTCGCGCGAGGCGGTTCGAAGTGCGCGCAGGCAGCAAGAAGCTATCCGCGCGAAGCAGCGCATCGGAGTGTGATGAGCATGAAAGCGAAACTTGGAATTGCCCCCATTGCCTGGTGGAACGACGATCTTGCCGAGCTGTCCGATGACGTGAGTCTGGAGGAGTGCCTACGCCAGGCGAGTGTCGCCGGTTTTACCGGAATGGAAACCGGTCGGCGCTTCCCCATGAACATGGAGGAACTCGGGCCGATACTCGCCCGATTTGGCATTTCCGTATGCGGCGGCTGGTTCTCCGGTCTTCTGCTCGACGGCGATATTGAACGGGAAAAAGACCGAATTCGTGCCCAGATGGACTTCTTCATTGCGGCGAAGGCGCCCTGCATTGTCTACGGCGAAACTGCGCGTTCGATCCAGGGGGTTCGCTCCGCGCCGCTCGATACCAAACCCAGGCTTTCTGAGGAGGAAGTCAGGGTATATGGACGCAAGATGACGGATTTCGCGGAATGGTGTGCGGGGCAGGGAATGCCGATCGCCTACCATCACCACATGGCTGCGGCGATCGAGACCGAAGCTGAACTCGACCTGCTCATGGCCAATTCGGGAGAAGCGTTACCGCTGTTGTTCGATGCCGGCCACATGGCTTTTGCCGGCGGCAACGTCTTGCGTGTCATCGACAACCATCACTCCCGCATCAGCCATGTGCATACCAAGGACGTCCGCGGCAGCGTCATCGAAAAGCTCGATCGGAAGCGAGAGAGTTTCCTCGACGCGGTGGTGAAAGGAGCGTTCACCGTACCAGGCGACGGTTCGCTCGACTTTGTCGCGATCATCGCCCGCCTCGCGTCCTATGGGTACGAGGGGTGGTTCGTCGTCGAAGCGGAGCAGGATCCGAAGATCAATCCGCCGTTGGAAATGGCCAGGAAAGGGCACGCGGAACTGATCCGCTTGATGGCGTCGGCCGGTTATGAGGTCGTGCCATGAACCGTACGGATCGGGTGTCGCCGCATTCCAGGAGCCCCTCAGGTCTTGCCGTGGATCGGCGGGTCAATATTGGCGCGAGGTTGGGGGTGGAGGTGAAATGAGCATCGGGATAGGAGTTATTGGAACAGGTGTGATGGGCGCCGAGCATGCTCGGATACTCCGACACGAGACCCCTGGTGTTCATCTTGCGGGGATTTTTGATGCGGACGCGGCCCGGGCGCAGGCAGTTGCCTCTGGAGCAACCGTCTTTTCAAATCCTCAATCGTTGATCGCGTCGGATCAGATCGACGCGATCGTGATTGCATCTCCCGATTCGACACATGCGTCGCTGACACGCGCCTGCATCGCGGCGGGCAAGCCGGTTCTCTGCGAAAAGCCGTTGGCGTCTTCGGCAGCTGATGCCCTGGACGTGGTGAAGGCGGAAGTTGGTGTGGGTCGTAAGCTCATTCAGGTCGGATACATGCGCCGGTTTGACCCCGGCTATCGGGAGATCAAGCGCGTCAAAGACGCCGGTTCCTTGGGCGGGTCCGTGCTATTGCACAACGTGCACCGCAACGTTCGCGCGCCGGATTGGTTCAACGGTCCGATGGCCATCACGAATTCGTTCGTCCACGAGATCGACGCTAGCCGTTGGCTCCTGGGATCGGAGATGGTTTCCGCGCACGTGGAGGCGGGGCCGGGCGGCGAACCCCTCATGATCACGATGAAAACCGACAAGGACGAGCTTGTTTCGACTGAGGTTTTCGTAAACGCCAGCTACGGCTATCACGTCCACGTCGAGTTGGTAGGTCGGCAAGGCACGATATCTCTGGCTCCGGCATCGCTGACGCTGCTGAACAGAGACCGAGCTGGTGGTCTTTCGTATCCGGACAATTGGGTCCCCAGGTTCGAAGAGGCATACCGCAGGCAGATGGCTGATTGGGTCAGTGCAGTGAAAGCCGGAGGCTCGGTCGGAGCGAGCGCATGGGATGGCTATGTCGCCTCGGCCATCGCGGAGCAAATCGCTGGGGCACTCGCCGGAGGGGGTGTGGCAACCCTGAAATATGGACCGCGTCCTCCCTTGTATGACTGACCGATAGCAAGCGAACGCCGTTGCACGCGAGACCCGGGAGAGGAAACGATGATCAAGTATGCAGTTGTCGGCGCGGGCTGGATCTCGCAACAAGCCTTTCTGCCAGGGGTCGCGCAGTCCGGAAACTCAAAGGTCAGCGCGATCGTGACGGGCGATCGGGACAAGGCCGCCCGGTTGGCGGATTTCTATGGTGTCGGCCGGATCGTCGACTATGACGGATACGATGCCCTTCTAAGAAGCTCTGAGATCGACGCGGTGTATATTGCTCTGCCCAACGACTTGCATGCAGACTACGCAATTCGCGCCGCTCGGGCCGGCAAGCACGTCTTGGTCGAGAAGCCGTTGGCGACAAGCGAACATGATGCTCTCGCCATGATCACCGCTGCGCGTGAAGCCGGCGTGTTTCTGATGACGGCGTACAGGCTCCACAACGAACCAGGAACCGTCGCGGTTCTCGAGCACATCCGCAGCGGCGCGATCGGCCAACCGCTGTTCTTTCAATCGATGTTCAGCTTCCAGGCGGCGGCAGGCAACCACAGACTGAAAGCTGCGAGTTGGGGTGGCCCGCTCCAGGACGTCGGCGTTTATTGCGTCAATGCGGCTCGTCACATCTTTGCTGAAGAGCCGATCGAGGCAATGGCGATGGTGAACCGGCCGATCGATGACCCGCGCTTTCGCGAAGTGGAAGCGTCTGTCGCAGCCTTGCTGCGTTTTCCTTCAGGCGGTTTGGCGCAATTCGTCGCCAGCTTCGGGGCCGCCCCCGTCGACACTTATCGGGTCGTCGGAACGTCGGGCGATCTCGAACTCGACCCCGGCTTCAGGCTCGAGACTGCAACAAAGCTGCGCCTGCGCCGCGACGGCGATGTCCGAGAAACCAGCTTTCCGCAGATCGACCACTTTGGTGCGCAGGTAGAATACTTCTCGGATTGTATCAAGGCTGGAACGCCGCCCGAGGCTGATGGTGAGGAGGGCCTGGCGGACTTGCGCGCGCTGGTCGCAATTGAAAAAGCCGCCCTGACCGGACAGCCACAATCCGTTACCTCTCCTCCACGTGGCCGCCATCCAACGCCCGACATGGTGCGAATGATCTCTGCAACCGATCGACGACTGGTCTTATGAGGCGCTGCGTGGCCGCGTGCGCCCTGCCGGATGACGAAAGTCGAGAACGCGACGGGCTACCGCAAGCCGGCTCGCGTTGTTCTATTGACCAGTAACTGTTGGAATCCGCGGATTGATGTCGTTCTTCTGCAGTCTTGCTGCCAGCGCGACCGTCAAGGCCTGAGCAAGGCACATCGGAGCGGCAAGGGAACGCGAAAACGTGTACTCATGCTCTGGGACCGCGAACAGGACGCGGGCGCTCTTTCCCAACGGAGACAGTGTGCTGTCCGATATCGCGATGATGGGAATCCCATTGCGCCCGGCTTCGTCCACGACATTGACGACCTCGTTTGCGTAGAACCGGAACGATACGGCCAAGAGCACGTCCTTCTTGCGGATCGTGCGCGCGATATGTGTCGCGAGTCCGCCGCCTGCGTCGAGCAAAACACAACGCTTGTTCAGCATGGTCAATATGTAGCGAAGGAATTCGACGACGGGCGCCGAACGCAATTGGCCGATCAGAAAAACGGAATCGGCCTTTTCAAGGAGGGTCACCGCGTCCGAGAGAGCTTTCGGCGAAATGTCCGCGAGCATGTCCTGAAGGGAGGCGATGTCACGGACCACCAGGTCGCGCAGGAAACCAACTTCGCTGCGATCAGCGCGGGCGCCCAACTCGATGTCGAGAGCTTTGATGCGTGCCTCGAAACCCGGAGCGGCGGTTGACAGGCGCCGTTGAAATAAGGCCTGAAGCTCCTTGAAACCTTCATAGCCGAGTGACTGGGCGAAGCGCACGAAGCTTGAGGCGTGGATGCCGCAGCGATCGGCGATAGCGTTTACCGATAGGACCGCGACATCGTTCGGGTTCTGGGTCAGATAAACGGCAATCTTTTGATAAGACTTGCTCATGTCATCATGGCGATCGTGGATGACACGGATCAATTCCTCATAGTCTTCCGGTGTCTTCACGTCCTGCATTTAAGGTGCTCTCACTATTGGTTTCATCGCGAATGCCGACAACGTCGTTCCCGTTCGGAGCCTGACCGTTGACGACGGACTAAGACCCAAGGGACTCACGTGGCCTCGCACTAACATCGTGGTGGCGCAGAATCATCGACGACGCCAAAGAACAATTATTGACAGTTTTGCACATCTGCAATAACTCTTGCAAGTAAATCGAACATGTGTCGGCGGGAGGAACGGTGGCGATCAAATTTGCATTGCTCGGATGCGGGCGCATCGGCGTCCTGCATGCTCAGAATCTAGCCCAGGCGAACGGCGCTCGCCTGGAGACGGTATTCGATCCGAACGGAGCTGCTGCCGAGGCGGTCGCCAGAGCGAATGGCTGCACGGTAAGCACAAGTGCGGAAGATGCGGTTGATAAGGCCGACGCGGTTCTGATCGCGACGTCGACTGCCACGCATGCCGATCTGATAGAGCTCGCTGCAAAGGCCGGCAAGGCGATCTTGTGCGAGAAGCCGATTGATCTCAGTCTCGATCGGGTACGAGCATGCCGCAAGGCCATTGAAGGTTACAAGGTACCAATTCAGATCGGCTTCAATCGCCGCTTCGACCCCGGGCACCGGGCCGCGCACGACGCCCGCGCAGCGGGCAAGATCGGGAAACTTGAGCAAGTCGTCATCACGTCGCGCGATCCCGGGATGCCACCGCGAGGTTACACTGCGGTCTCGGGCGGTATATTCCGTGACATGACGATCCACGATTTTGATGTGGCGCGTTTCATGTTGAACGACGAACCGACCGAGGTCTTCGCGACCGGCAGCGCGCTCGTTGATCCCACCATCGGATCCGATTTTGGCGACTTCGATTCCATCATGGTGATCATGCGCACTGCTGATGGAAAGCTGTGTCATATCAACAACTCCCGACGCGCAACCTTCGGCTACGATCAGCGGATCGAGCTGTTTGGCAGCGAGGGGATGATCATCTCTGACAACAAGAAGGCGCACGAGCTGAAGGTTTACGGATCGACCACGACTGATGCGGCCGAGCCCTACCTCAACTTCTTTATCGAGCGCTACGCAGAGGCCTATCGAGCCGAGATCGCCGCATTTATTGCGGCTGTTCGCGATGGTCGGCCGATCCAGGCGACATTTGACGACGGTTACCGCGCACTCGTGCTCGCCGAGGCTGCCGTCGAGTCTGCCAGGACCGGCAAGAAGGTTGAGGTCCGCGATATCGGATGACCTTGAATGGGACCTGCTTACGGGTGTCGAGCAGTAGGGGCAAGCTCAGCAGCGCTCTCACCAACCGTTGGGAAACTTGAATGACGTCGATGCATGGAAAGATCGCGATCGTCACCGGCGGTACGCAGGGACTCGGTGCCGCCATCGCCAAACTGTTCGCCGAGCGTGGTGCCAAAGGCATCGTAACGTGTGGTCGTGACGAGGCGAAGGGCCGAGCGAAGGCCGACGCGATCGCCGCAGCGACAGGCGCGGCAGTCGTATTTGTGCGCGCTGACCTCACAAAGATCGAGGATTGCGCCAGAGTCGTGGCTGAGGCGGACAGAGCCTTCGGGCGCGTCGACGCCCTGGTCAACGCCGCGGGTGACACGAGTCGCGGCACGATCATCGATACGACCCCCGAACTGTTCGATAAGATTTTCGCCATCAACACGCGCGCGCCCTTCTTCCTCATGCAGGACGCGATCAAACTCATGCGCCGCGACAGGGTGCAGGGCACGATCGTCAACATCTCGTCGATGTCGGCGATGGGTGGCCAATCCTTCATAGCTGCATATTGCGCATCGAAAGGGGCTCTTGACACTCTGACGAGAAATGCGGCCCACGCGCTGTTGCGCAATCGCATCCGCGTGAATGGTCTCAACATTGGATGGATGGCCTCGGAAGGCGAATTCAACACGCAGCAGGTCTTTCACGGCCGTACTGCGGACTGGCTCGAGGAAGCCGCCGCGCGACAACCCTTTGGTCGGTTGCTCGATCCCATCGAGGTGGCGCGCGCCGTCGCGTTCTTGTCCTGTGATGAGTCTGGCATGATGACGGGAGCCACGATCAATTTCGACCAAAGTATCTGGGGCGCATACGATACGTCACCGCAGCCCGAAACGCCGCTCTGAGAAATTCAGGGCCAGAGGCTTTTCTGAAAATGTGCAGGCGCGGGTATGGCATCGCGCCAGGCAAGCGCGATGTGGTCTCGCGCACTCCCGATGTCCAATCGTTTCGCTCAAGCCGCAACGAGCGCTCATGCAATGCGCATGAAATAGATGTTGCGAGATTGCGATTTGTGCAATATTAATTGCATGGATCGGAGAGGTGAGGCGGCCGGACAGAGCTGCCACCGCACGATGGAGGGAACGCGTGGCTTTGCTTGATGTGCGGAGCATCTCGAAGAGCTTTGGTGCCATTCGAGCACTGCATGACGTCAGCTTTTCGATCGATGCGGGGGAGGTGGTCGGGTTGATGGGCGACAACGGCGCCGGCAAATCGACCATGGTAAAACTGATTGCCGGAAACTTCCCGCCGACCGAGGGGGCCGTCGTCGTTGATGGCAAGGCATGCCATTTCCACAGACCGATCGAGGCCCGGGCTGAGGGCATCGAGGTTGTCTATCAGGAGCTCGCGCTTGCCGACAATCTGACCGCAGCGGAGAACGTCTTCCTCGGACGCGAAATCAAGCAGGGGATCTGGCCGCTTCGCATCCTCGACAAGCAGGCGATGATCAAGCGCGCCGGCGAGCTCTTCGCGGAACTCAAATCGGAAACGCGTCCCCGCGACCTCGTGAAGAAGATGTCAGGGGGACAGCGCCAGGCTGTTGCGATCGCCCGGGCCCGGCTGTCCAATGCCAAGCTCGTCCTGATGGACGAGCCGACCGCGGCCATTTCTGTACGACAGGTCGCCGAAGTGCTCGAGCTCATCCGCCGGCTGAAATCTCGGGGAGTATCGGTGATGCTGATCAGCCACCGCATGCCCGACGTGTTTACGGTCTGCGACCGCATCATTGTCCTTCGGCGCGGCTCAAAGGTTGCCGACAAGGAGACCGCGGCGACCTCACCGGAGCAGATCACCGGCCTGATTACGGGAGCGATCCGTGAAGCCTAGTGTCGCCAAAGCAATAGAAGAAACGCACGCCGCAATCAGTGACGTCGTCGGAGTTCGTGAGCAGACCACCCTCCAGCGCCTGATGGCAAGTCAGGCGTTCTGGGTAGCGGTCGCGCTTTTGGCTCTGGTGGTCTTCATGACGTGGTTGGAGCCGACCTTCGGCACGGCCGACAACGCGACGAACGTCACGCGCAACTTCGCTCCGCTTGCGATCATGAGCCTCGGCATGACTGTGGTCATCATCACGGGAGGTATCGATCTGTCCGTCGGCTCGGTGATGGGGCTGGTCGCCATCGTCACCGGGTTGCTGCTGACCTGGCACTATTCCTGGTACGTCGCCTTCGCGGCCGGGCTTTTGGCGGGATTGGCATGTGGAGCCTTCAATGGCTTCTTCGTTGCCTATGTTGGTATGCCGTCCTTCGTCGTCACGCTTGGTATGCTGTCGATCGCGCGCTCGCTCGCCGTCGTGATCTCCGGGAATCAGATGCTCTACCAGTTTGGCCCAGACGCGCCGATCGTCAGGGCGATCGGCCAGGCGAAATGGCCGCTGCATGCGCCGGCCGGCTGGGCACCGCGCTGGATACCGGAGTTCTCCTCCCATTTTTGGGTCATGGTGATCCTTGCCCTCATCGTCGGTGCCATCTTCATCTTTACGGCGTGGGCGCGTCACCTCTATGCGATTGGCTCCAACGAGAACGCTGCGCGCCTGACCGGTGTGCCGGTCGACTGGATCAAGTTCCAGGCGTATGTGTTTTCGTCTTTCACCGCCTCTGTCGCTTCGCTGCTGCTCCTCGGCTACAGCGGCTCAGCCATCAACGCGATGGGCACCGGCTACGAGCTTCGCGTTATCGCCGGCACCGTCATTGGCGGTGCCAACCTGATGGGCGGCTACGGAACCGCATTCGGGGCCGTGATAGGCTCTGCCTTTCTCGAAGTGATCCGCAACGCGCTTCTGATGGCCGGCATCGACTCGAACTGGCAGGGCGCCTTCGTTGGAATGTTCATCGTTATTGCCGTGCTTCTGGGCATGCAGACGAGCGGAACGTCGCTTGTTGCTACGGTCCGCGAGTGGGTTGCCTGGAAGCGTGGCTAGGAATCCGACCACAAAAGGGGCGGAGGGTTGGCGTCAACAAACATGGAGGAGACACGTGAACAAGCATATTCTGATGGCGGCCGTCGCGTTTTCAGCGCTGATGGGAGGACAAGCCTGCGCGCAGCAGAAGTTCACTTTTGCGCTCGTTCCCAAGAACATGAACAATCCGTTCTTCGACCAGGCGCGCGACGGCTGCAAGAAGGCGGAGGCCGAGTCCAAGGGGGCCTTCCAATGCATGTATATCGGCCCCGGCGAGCATGGTGGTGGCGAGGAGCAGGTGCAGATCGTGCAGGACCTCGTCGCAAAGAAGGTGGACGGCATCGCCGTGTCACCGTCCAACGCGGCTGCGATGGCGGTTGCGTTGCAGGCCGCCAAGAGTGCCGGCATTCCCGTGCTGACCTGGGACTCGGACTTGCTGCCCGAGAACAAGGACCTGCGCCTTGCCTATATTGGCACCCATAACTACGAGATTGGCGTCAACATTGCCAAGATCGTGCAGACCATCAAGCCGAAGGGCGGCTCGATCTGCATCCAGTCCGGCGGCGCAGCAGCGGCTAACCACAACGAGCGCATGAAGGGCATCCGTGACACGCTGGCGGGCAAGGAGGCTGCCCAATCGCCCGGAGAACGGTTGACCGGACAGAATGGCTGGAAGGAGATCGACGGCTGCCCGCTCTACACCAACGACGATTTTCCGCTGTCGGTGCAGCAATTCCAGGACACCATGGCAAAGAACCCGAGCCTCGACGCGTTCACGCCGACGGGCGGCTTCCCGCAATTCGTGCCGGACGCTAACCGTGCTGCGGTCACGCCCTACAAGGACAAAATCGCCAAGATGGATCTTGCGTTGGTGGTTGCCGACACGCTGCCGGTTCAGATCGACCAGATGAAGGAAGGATTCTCGCTCGGCCAAGTAGGCCAGCGTCCGTTCGAAATGGGCTACAAGACCATGTTCGCTTTGAAGGACGTCAAGGAAGGCAAAGCTCCGCCTAAAGATCCGACCTATACGGGCCTTGATGTTTGCACAACCAAGAACGTCGATACTTGCATCGCGAAGTAGTCCGTGCTTGGGGGCAGCTGGGAGATCCAGCCCGCTGCCTCCTCATCGACACCACTGTCAATCTTGGAACGTGAGGCTGACCTTTGTGGAAAATCGCCAACGGTCAGGCCGCTTTAGCTGACTGGTGGCACATCAACCCGAGAAGCGGTCTGTTGGGTAGAAGGACTTTGCGGCTGCTGCGGTCGCAAGAAGTGCTGCATTCTGCCCACTAAATTCGATTGATCTCGGAACGAGGTGTCCTCCGAGTGCGGCGACGGTCCCTGACAGGACGAAAGCGGACCAAAACAATATCGAACGCGGCATCCGCGTCGAAAAATAGAGCCCGATGGTCGCTGCGATGCCAAGCGTGATCACGGCGATCGCCAGACGCTCCGACGGGCCGCCGCGGTCGATGATCCAGTCCGCGCATGCGCTGGCGGCGGTTTGGGCCAGTAGTGCCGTGATCCAGAAGAAGCCGCGAACATTGGAGCGGTCTGTCGGCCCTGGCAGGTTTCCCGTGAGGCGATAGCAGATCACGAACGAGAATATGAGCAGGATGGCTATCAGCAGAATCGCACCGATGTCGCCGCCTCCCATCGAGATGTCGGCCGTCTTTGCCAGCACCGCACCCAAGAGACTGAGCAAGAATGTGGTGGACCAGAACATTGTCCGCGGAAACCGCCGGGTCGCTCCCTGCAATATCGACATCGCAAGGAAGCACAGCAACAGCGCGACGATCACTCGCCCCGAGCGGTGAAGGTAGATATGACTGAGCGAACGGCCCTCGATCTCGCCCGCCATGGCAGCGAGGAACCAGTAACACCAGAACGCGGCCGTGAGCTCTGGGACGATACGCGTGCGGACCGACAGCGTGCCATTCCGGGCCCTCACGTCATCCTTCGTCTCGGCGTTCATCCTGCTAGCTCCGGATTGACAGCGGGACGGGGAGAGCGACGCGCCGCGCGCTTGCGTGCGAACCAGTCGCTGACGTTCTGGAGGTAGATGTAGACCACCGGCGTCGTGAACAGCGTCAAGAGCTGGGAAACGATCAGGCCGCCGACGATCGCGAAGCCGAGCGGTTGCCGCAATTCCGATCCGGTTCCCGTGCCGATCATCAGCGGAACGCCGCCGAGCATTGCGCACATGGTGGTCATCAGGATCGGACGGAATCTGGCCTTGCAGGCCTCCAGTGCGGACTGCTCAGTCGAAAGTCCCCGATGGCGCTCGGCGTGAAGCGCGAAATCGATCAGCATGATGCCGTTCTTTTGCACGAGGCCGATCAGCAGAACGATCCCGATCAGCCCGATGACGTCGAGCCCGAAGCCGAAAGTCCAGAGCGCCATGAGCGCGCCGAGCCCGGCGGATGGCAGCGTCGACAGGATCGTGACCGGATGGATCGTGCTTTCATAGAGCATGCCGAGGATCAGATAGACCGCGATAATCGCTGCCAGGATCAGGACGGGCGTGGAGGCGAGCGCAGACTGGAAAGCCTGGGCGTTGCCCTGGAAGCTCGTCGCAATGGTCGAAGGCATATGCAGCGAGGCCGTCTCCTGCTGCACGGCGGCGACTGCCGTGCCGACCGCTGTGCCGGGCGACAGGTTGAAGCTCAACGTGACCGACGGAAACTGGTTCTGATGGTTCACCGCCAGTGCCGCCGAGCCATATTCGATGGTCGTGAACTGACCGAGCGGCACCATCGATCCGTTCGATGAGCGGACGTAAATGCGGTTGAGCGCGTAGGGGCCGGTTTGGAATGACGGATCCACCTCGAGGATCACGTAGTAAGTGTTCAGCGTGGTGAAAAGTTGGGCGACGTGACGCTGGCCAAACGCGTCGTACAGCGTATTGTCTACCGCCGCCGGATCGATGCCGAGGCGGGAGGCGGCATCGCGGTCGATCTTGAGCTTGAGCTGGCGCGCGGCGTTGGCCTGGTCGCCGGCGACGTCGGCGAGCTCCGGCCGCTTTTTCAGTTTCTCGAACAGCTTGCCGGCCCAGCTGTTCAGCTCGTCCTGGTTCACATCCGTGAGCGTGAACTGGTACTGAGTCTTGGACAGTCGGCTGGCGAGATTGATGTCCTGCGTCGCCTGCATGAAGACTGCGATCCCCTGAAGCTTGGCGAGCTTGGTATCGAGCTGCCGGATCACCTCGTCGGCGCTATACTGGCGCTCGTTCCGCGGCTTCAGCAGCACGAACAGACGGCCGTTGTTCTCGGTCACGGTAGGCCCGCCCGGGCCGATATAACCCGTGGCGTTGGCGACCGAAGGGTCCGTCGCGATCACGTCGATCACGCTCCGCTGCAGCTCCGCCATCTGCGTTGGTGAGACGTCGGCCGAAGCTTCCGTGATGCCGGTGATCATGCCGGTGTCCTGCTGGGGAAAGAATCCTTTCGGAATGCCAGCGAACAGCACGCCCGTCGCCACAACGCTCGCAAGCATGACCACCAGCGTCGCCAGCTTGAAGCGCAACGCGACGGACAGAACAGCCTCATAGCCGCGCTGGATCGCCACGAATCCGCGTTCCAGCGTTCGCGATATTACGCCCGGACCCCTGCCGTGGTCGGAGAGCAGGTAGGCGCACATCATCGGTGTCAACGTCACCGAGACGACGACGGAGACGGCGATCGCGACGCACACGGTGACCGCGAACTCCTGGAACATCCGTCCGATCACGCCACCCATCAGGAGCAGGGGAATGAACACCGCCACCAGCGACACCGAAATCGATATGATGGTGAAGGCGATCTCACCGGCGCCCTTCAGCGCGGCCTCCAGCGGCGACAATCCCTCTTCGATATGCCGCGAGATGTTCTCGATCATGACGATGGCATCGTCGACGACGAAGCCGACCGCGATCGAAAGCCCCATGAGCGACAGATTGTCGAGGCTGTAGTTCAGGAGATACATGACGCCGAACGTGCCGATCAGCGAGATCGGCACCGAAATCGCGGGAATGACGGTCGCCCAGAAATTGCGCAGGAACAGGAAGATGACGCCGACCACGAGTGCGATGGTCAGGAGCAGCGTGAACTGCACGTCGGCGACGCTGGCGCGGATGGTCTGCGTCCGATCCGATGCGATCGTGACCTTGATATCCGAAGGCAGGCCCGCGACCAGTTGCGGCAGCAGCTTCTTGATGCCGTCCACCGTGCTGATCACGTTAGCGCCCGGCTGGCGCTGAATGGCGAGGATCACTGACGGCTTGTCGTTGTACCAGCCGTGCAGCGTCAAATCCTCCGCCGCGACTTCGGCATGGCCGATGTCACGCAGTCGGACCGGTGCGCCGTTCCGATAGGCGATGATCAGATCGTCATAGCCCTTGGCGGTCAGCACCTGGTCGTTGGTCGCGAGCGTATAGGCCTGCTGATCGCCGTAGAGCACGCCCTTGGGCTGGTTGACGGTGACGTTGCCGAGCGTCGCGCGCAATTGCTCGAGATCGATGCCTGCCGCGGCGAGCTTCGCCGGATTAACCTGGACGCGGATCGACGGTTTCTGCATGCCGCCGATCGTGACCAATGACACGCCTGGCACCTGCGACAGTTTCTGCGCCAGGATGCTGTCGGCATAGTCGTCGACCTTGGTGAGCGGCTCGGTGTCTGACGTCAGCGCGATCAGGAGCACCGGCACGTCGGCCGGATTGACCTTCCGGAAGATCGGCGGCGACGGCATGGTTTTCGGCAATTGCCCGGCCGCCGCATTGATCGCGGCCTGCACGTCCTGAGCGGCCGCGTCGGTGCTGCGGTTCAGTGCGAATTGCAGGGTGATCTCAGTGTTGCCGAAGCCGCTCGACGAGGTCATGGCGGTCAGGCCCGCGATCTGCCCGAACTGGCGCTCCAATGGCGTGGCGACCGAGGATCCCATGGTCTGAGGATCTGCGCCGGGCAGTTGCGCGGTGACCTGGATCGTTGGCGTGTCGACCGCCGGCAGGGCCGAGACGGGCAGCCTGAAGAAGGCAACCAGGCCGATCAGCGTGATGCCGATTGCGAGGAAGGCCGTGGCGACGGGGTTGCGAATAAAGCCTCGGGAGATTCCTTGGGAGATGCTCATGGCAGCATACCTGCGCTTGCGGTGGTGGCGTTCTGGACCATGTCCTTGCGATTGTCGGGGACGACCTCGACCGATGTCCCGGGCTTCAGCCGGTACTGACCGGCGGTGACGACGGTTTCGTCACCCGACAGGCCCTGGTCGATCAGCACCTTGTCTTCGCGCGACTGGCCGGCTTTGATGTCGCGCGCGCTCACGATGTGGTTCGCATCGACGACGTAGACGAAGGTGCCGCCTGGTCCCTGCTGAACAGCCGTCAGCGGCACGGTTACGGCGTCATGGCGGAGCGCGACGGTGAGATGGATGTTGACGAAAGATCCTGGCCAGAGATTCTTCCTCTCATTCGGAAAGGACGCCTTCAGCCGCACTGTACCGGTCGATGCGTCCACCTGATTGTCGATCAGCATCAAGCTGCCATGGTCGAGCTTGTGGGTGTTGGCCGCGTCATAGGCGTCGACGGACGCCTCGCCGGACGCGATCGATTTCTGCACCTCGGGAATGTCGGTCGAGGGCAGGGTGAAAATGATCGAGATCGGCTGGAGTTGCGTAAGGATCACCAGCCCGATCGTGTCGGTTGGATGCACGATATTGCCGGGATCGATGTGGCGGATGCCGGTGATCCCGTCGAAGGGCGCGGTGATCGTGGCGTAGCTCAACTGGGTTTGCGCAGCCTCCAGCGCCGCCTTGTCGAGCGCGACCGTGCCCTGGCCCTGCGCCACCTGGGAATCCTGAGTGTCGAGCAATTGCTGGGTGGCAAATCCGCGCGTGGCAAGCGGCTGCGTCCGGGCGAGGTTGACTTGCGCGTTCTTCAAGGCCGCCTGATCACGGGCGAGGGCGGCCTCCGCCTGATCGACCTGTGCCTCGAACACGCGCGGATCGATTTTTGCCAGCACGTCGCCACGTTTCACGTTCTGCCCCTCGACGAAATCCACACTGTCGAGCGTCCCCTGGACCTGGGTGTGAATGGTCGCGGTGTTGATCGGTGTCACGGTGCCGAGCCCTTCGAGCACGATGGGCACGTCGCCCTTGTGCACATGCGCAGCCGTCACCGGAACGGCCGGTGCTGCCTTGGATGCGAGCTTGGGCTCAGCCGCATGGCCAGGCGCGGCGTCGTGCAGGACATAAGCACCGATTCCGGCTCCGACCACGAGAGCCGTGCCGACGAGGAGAAAAGTCTTTCTGGACAGCATCGCTTTACACTCCATAGTGGCGGATTGGGCGGGTCGCATTCGCGACCAGCTCCTGGACGAAGGTTTCGGCGGCACTCGCCGCGGCTCGTACATCGTTCGCAGCGCCCGAAGCGAACCCGATGATCCGCGTGTCGATATCGGCAGCGCGCAGCTCGCTGATGAGATCGACCGGCGTGTCCTCGCGATCCTCGCCGCGCACGACAAGTCGGATGGCCGCGGCGGTAGGGACGATGCGAAACGATAGCGCCGTGCGGGAAACGGCGATCGCAAGGAGGCCGGCACAGTCGATGGCTCCTTGCAGCACGAGTTCGAGCGCGGCACGGGCTGCTTGACCCTCCGCAATCAGGATCAGCCGGTGCGCATCGTGTCGTGCGAGCACGGAGGCAACGCCGCGCAAAATCTCATCAGGATCAGTGCTGCGTACGGAAACGGTGGACCATAGAGCGAGTGGCGTCAGACACCACCAGCGGCCAAGTTGTTCCGGTGTCGCAACGAGCGCGGAGTTCGGCCCGGCAATGACGGCGACCCGTGCGGCAGTGCGCGCGGGCCGCGCGGCGATCCTGTATGGCGAGCGCGTTGACATGGCTTGAAGTTGGACGCCGCGCCTCTATTATTCAAATGAATTGGTATAATTCACGAATTCACAATGTGCATAGAGGCCACATGAGACTCCGCAACCTCGATCTCAATCTGCTCCTGGTGTTCGACGCGGTGTTGCGCGAGCGCAGCGTGATACGTGCCGCAGACAGCCTCGCCATCAGCCAGCCAGCCGTCAGTCACGCGCTCAACCGGCTGCGTCATGCGTTGAAGGACAAGTTGTTTATCCGCACACCCGCGGGAATGAGCCCGACCCCGAGAGCCGAGCAGCTCGCGCTTCCGGTTCGCAAGGCGCTCAACGAGCTGCAGCTCGCGGTCGAGGGGGACATCTTCGACCCCTCGACGGCAGACCGACGTTTCACGATTGCGGTGAACAATTATGCCGCCGTGGTCGCGGTGGGACCGATCGTGGCTGCGGTGCGCGCACAGGCGCCAGCCGTGCGCCTGTCATTAGTGCCCAGCGGGACCCTGGATCTCAGGGACAAACTCGACCGCGGCGAGCTTGATCTTGCGTTGTCGGCGCAAGCCCTCGGCGGAGAGCGGTTTGCCTCGCAGCAGCTCATCGAGGATCGCTTCGTGGCCGTGCTTCGCAGCGGCCATCCAGCACTGCGGAAGCGGTTGACGACGGCATCACTGGCCGAGCTGCGGCATTTGGGGATCAGCTCGAGCGGTGAGAATTTGGAGTTCGTGGATACGTTCCTGAAGGCCCGGAAGAGCGCTCGTTTTGTCGCTTCCGAGGTGCCCTATCTCTCCGCAGGGGCGGTTCTGGTGCAGTCAAACCTGGTCACCATCCTCGGACGGAAGCTGGCGCTGGAGTTCCGCCGCGCCTATCCGATCGAGATCAGGGATCTGCCGTTCGAAGCGCCCACGCTGCACAGCGTGATGAGCTGGCATCGGCGCTTTGACGATGTCCCTGCCCACCGATGGCTGCGCAGTACTATCATCGGAGCCGCCACCACCTTGTGAATGGTGAACGCTCGTTGTCGCAAGCGGCCACGAGCTCTCTCCGCCATACCGTCTGCATCCCTCACACCAACTAGCGCGTCGACTGCCACGCCAATAGTCTGCGCTCGGCCAGGGACATGGCAATCGACGTGACGTAGCCCGTCGCCCCGAGCAGGATCACGCCGGCAAACAAATCGGCAGAGCGGAATGCGCGTGCTGACAACAACACCCAGTGGCCGAGGCCGTCGAGCCCGGCGAGCACCTCGCAGACCACGGAGAGGATGAGCGCGACCGTCAGGCTGAGCCGCATGCCGGCGAGGATGTCGGGCAGGGCCGACGGCAATGCAATCTTGAAGACGATTGCGGGGCGCGACATCTGCAACGCGCGCGCGACCTCGTAGAGGCGCGGCTCGACGGCGGCAAACCCGTGAATGGTCGCAAGCATGATCGGCCAGATCGCACCGAAGGCGATCACGAACAGGGCCATCCCCTGCGTCAGGCCGAGCATCGCGATCGCGACGGGAATGATCGCGGATACCGGCAGCGGACGCAGGAATTCCAGCGATGGCGCGATGTAGATGCGCATCAGGCGAGACGATCCGATCAGGGCGCCGAGCGCAATGCCTGCAACCGAGGCGGCGAGCCAGCCATAGGCCATGTGTTCCAGCGTGCCGACGAGTTTGCTTGTGAGATCGCCGGTCGCAAAGCCACGCATCAGTGCGGTCCAGGCGCGGTCGGGGCCGGGCAGAAACACAGGTGAGATCAGCTTGAGATTGGCGACAAGCTGCCAGAGCCCGACAAAGCCGGCTGCGACCGCAAAACTCGCAATACGCCAGATCATTGCGGTGGCGCTCATGAACCTGCTCCGGCGATTGCGGCACGGCCGAACATGCGGCGCTGGACGACGACCAGAGCGAGGTTGAGCCCGTAGCCTATGATGCCGATCCAGACGAGATAAGCGAGCATCAGGTCGGCGCGCAGTGCCTGCTGCGCCTGCATGATGCCGGCGCCGAGGCCAAGCGGATTGATCGCGATCTCGACCGTCACCGCGACGATCAGTGCGATGCCGGCGGACAGCCGGAATGCGACGAAGATCCGCGGCAAAGCGGCTGGAATGATGATCTTGATGATCCGCTGCACCGGCGTCAGGCGCAGCGCCCGTGACACCTCCATCAATCGCGGCTCGACGCCGCGGACCGCGGTGCGGCTCAGGACCAGCATCGGCCAGACGCAGGCAAAGGCGACAATCACGATCTCCATGCGATAACCGAAGCCGAGCGCGATCAGTGCGATCGGCAGCAGCGCGATCGACGGAATCGGCCGGATCGCCTCGATGGTTACTTCCATCAGCCGGTCAAGCATGCTCGAAACGCCGAAGGCTATTCCGAGCGCAAGCCCGATGACGCTGCCGATCGAGAGCCCTGCGAACGCCGCGAGCAAAGTGTCACGGGTAGCGATCAGAATCGTGAGGTCGGCGAGTGCTGCGGCCAGAGCGGCCAGGACTGCGCTCGGAGGTGCCAGGCTGTCGCTCTGCAAATGGGCGAGGCGGGCCCAGAGTTCGAAGACGAGCAGCACCACGAGCGGCAGCAACAGCGGTTTGGTGCGTTCGAGGCTCAATGTTCGGTCGCCTTGATGAAGTCGAACAATTGCCGGCGCAGCCGCAGGAATTCCGGGTGCTCGCGCGTGGCAAGCTGGTCGCGAGGGCGCGGCAAGTTCACATCCAGTTCGATTCCGATCCGCCCGGGATGCGGCAAGAGACCGATGACGCGGTCGCCGAGATAGATCGCCTCGTCGAGATCGTGGGTCACGAAGATGACGGTCGTGTTGCTCGCCGCCGTCAACGATAGCACCTCATCCTGGAGACCTTGCCGTGTCATCGCATCCAGCGCGGCGAACGGCTCGTCCATCAAAAGCGTGGTCGGCTCCTGTGCGAGACAGCGCGCGATCTGCAACCGCTGCTGCATGCCGCCGGACATTTCCGCTGGATATTTCTCGGCGTGGGCGGGCAGGCCAACCTTGCGCAGCAACTCCGCGATGCGGCCGGGTCGCTCGCGTGCGGGAATTCCGCAGGCCTCCAGCGCAAGCGAGATGTTGCCGGCTGCGGTTCGCCAGGGCAGCAGCGCCTTGCCATAGTCCTGGAACACGATCGCGACCTCGCGACGTGGTGCGAGCATCGGCTGGCCATGGAAGGTGACGGCGCCACCGGTCGGGCGATAGAGGCCCGCCGCGAGCCGAAGCGCAGTGGTCTTGCCGCAACCCGAGGCGCCGACGATGCAGAGGAATTCGCCGGGACGCACCTCGAGATCGAGATTCTCGATGATGGTCTTGCCGCCAAGCCGAAGCGTCGCGCCGTTGAAGGTGATCAATGGCTTTTGCTGCCGTTCCGCCTTTGCTTCGTCAAGTCTTGCAAGAAGGGTCATCGGTCACTCTCGCTGCCGGGCGGATAGACGAAATTGATGGTCGAATGCAGGTGTTCCTCCAGCATCGTTTGTGCACCTGGGACGTCCCGCGCCAGCACGCGGTCGGCGAGCATCTGATGGCTACGGATAAATCCTGCACTGTTATCGATCGCGCGCATCATCACGCGGCGGTAGCGGTAAGCCTGGTCATAGAGGTCTGAATGCGCGCCGAGCATCCGCCTCGAGCCGCAGGCCGCGAGGAGGGCAGTGTGAAAGCCCTTGTGCAGGCGGTCGAAATCGGCGGCACCCTCGCGGAATTCGTTGCCGGTACGCTCGATGTGCCGGCGCATCTGATGCAGCGCGCTCACGATGCCGGCCTCCCAGGCGTCATCGCCGTGGATGATGGCGAGCCGGACCGCCTCTTTTTCGACGGCGGCGCGCATGCAGGTGATGTCGGCCAGGTCCTCGCGGCTGACCTCGGCAACGCGAAAGCCGCGCTGGCCGATGCCGACAATCAATCCGCGCGACATCAGGCGCGACAATCCCTCGCGGAGCGGTGTGGCGCCGATCTCATAGCGCTGCACGAGATCGACAATGCCAAGCCGCGCCCCCGGCGCCAGACGTCCGGCGAGAATGTCCTGCTCGAGGAGGGTGGCAGCGCGCTCGCTCAAGGTGCCGGCCTCGCCGTTCGGACGTTCGACAGTGCGTTCGGAAGCCGGCATCGTATGGGTCCTCAGTTCAGCACCAGTTTGCTCGTATCGAGCTTCGATTGCAGCATCTTCTGCGACGACATCACGTCGATCCACCAGGCGAGGCTTTCCGGCTTCAAGCCCGGCTCGGATTGATTCGGAGGCGTCGCCTTGACGAGATCGAGCGGCTGTTTGGTGAACTTTGCGATCGAAGCGGAGGCCTTCTCGCGGTCACCGTTGACGATCACTGCCGCTTCCGCGATCGCATCGCGAAACTTCGTCACGGTCGCGGCGTTCTTCTCCGCCCATTCGCGCGAGGCGGCATAGAAGATGATCGGGTCGGTGCGAGCGAGGTCGACCGCGTAGCGCGCACCGACTGAGCCGAGGCCCGCATTGGTCATGCGGGCGACAAATGGCTCGGCGGTGAGGACGGCATCAACGCCCCCGGACTTGATGATGTCGGCCATGGTCGGGAAGGTCACCTCGACGAACTTGACGCTCTTGGGATCGATGCCTTTCTCCACCAGCCACTTCACGAACAGCACGTGCAGGAAGGCGTTCAGTCCTGGTGCGCCGACTTTCTTGCCGACGAAATCCTTGGGCTCCTTGATGGTGATGCCGTTTCGGACGAAAGCCGTAATGGCGTTGTTCGACGTCGTGTTCATCACCGACGCGCCGGCGATGCCGACCAGATCGAGGCCGCCGTCAACCGCCTGGAGGAAGACAGTCGAGGTCGGCCCGCCAATCTGGATCGAGTTCGACAGGATCGCGGCCGGGATGTTCGAGTTGATGGCGATTGGCGTCATCTCGACGTCAAGCCCGTGCTTCTTGAAGATGCCCTCGTCGACCGCGACCATGGCGGAGGCGCAGTCGGACGTGGCCGTGCAGCCGATCTGGATTCTCGCTTGTGCCGCCGCCGAGCCTGCCAATGCGCAAGACATCTCAAGCGAAATTCCGAGTGTGATCGCCAATCTTGCCAACTGCCTCTTCAAACTATCCTCCCCATCCGCATTTTTTTATCTTGATTATCGATATTTTATTCGATCATATATTTTTACCAAGAGCAAGGGGTATCCAAGGTGAAACTCGCTACATTCAGGTCGGCTGGTCAGGACAAGATCGGCATCGTGCAATCCAATGACAGCCGGGTCTTCGACATCGCTGCGGCCGCGGCGCGCGATGGACAGAATCCCGCCTTCAAATCGATGCTGGCGCTGATCGATGCCGGGCCTCGCGCGCTCGAACAGGCGGCGGCGCTGCTCGAGAAGCACGGCAAGGACCCGGCGCTATCGTTGGCGACAAGTTCGGTGGACATCCTCGCGCCGGTGCCAGAGCCCCGGCAGATGCGCGACGGCATGTCGTTTCCGCTGCACATCCTGCAAGCGCCGCGCGGGCAGCGGAAGCTCGTGGCGCGCGCCAAAGGAGACATGGCGGAACTGGCGCGGATCGACGCGGAGCCGCTGGGCGAGCTGCCCGAGGTCTATCGCAAGCAACCGATCTTCTACATTACCAACCGTTTCAGCGTCCGCGGCACCAACACCACAGTCAGGTGGCCGCGCTACAGCAAGGTGATGGATTACGAGCTCGAATTCGGGATCATCACCAGGAACAGGGGCGCGAATATCTCTGCGGCGAAGGCGAAGGATCACATCTTCGGCTATACCATCTTCAACGATTTCTCGGCGCGCGACGCGCAGCGCATCGAGATGGAAGGGCGACTCGGCCCCGCCAAGGGCAAGAGCTTTGACGGCGGCAATGTGATGGGGCCGTGGATCGTGACGCCGGATGAGATCGGCGATCCCTACAAGTTGAAGATGGAGGCGCGTGTCAACGGCGAGACCCGCTCAACCGGCGTCTCGGACGGGATGCTGTTCTCGTTCGAGGAGATCATCGCCCATGTCACGCAGGACGAGACGCTGATGCCGGGTGAATTCATCGGGTCGGGCACGGTGGGCAATGGCTGCGGACTCGAGCTCGGCTGGTTTCTCGAACATGGCGATACGGTCGAGCTCGAAGTCGAAAAAATCGGGATCTTGAAAAACAGGGTCGAACGGCAGGACGCCTGAGCTCTCGACGGACAAGAACAGGCAACGAGGAAACACCATGGCGCGCAGACTCATCGATATCTCCGTACCGCTGCAAAACGACGTGCCGGCCGATCCGCCGGGCAATCATCCGACCATTCAGTACATCGATCATCTACAAGGCTTGCCGCGCATGCTCCAGTTTTTCGATGGGCTGAAGGCGGAGGATCTGCCCGACGGCCAGGGCTGGGCGGTGGAGATGGTCAATCTTTCCACCCATAACGGCACTCATCTTGATGCCCCCTGGCACTTCCATCCCACGATGAACCGCGGCGAGCGCTCGTGGACCATCGATGAGGTGCCGCTGGAATGGTGCTTTCAGCCCGGTGTGAAGCTCGATTTCCGCCATCTTCCGGACGGATATGTGGCGACTGCCGGGGATGTCGAGGCCGAGCTGAAGCGGATCGGGCATACGCTGTCGCCGCTCGAGATCGTCGTCGTCAATACCAGCGCCGGCGCCAAATATGGTCGGCAGGACTACGTCACGTCGGGCTGCGGCATGGGTTATGAGGCGACCATGTATCTGCTGGAACGCGGCGTGCGGCTGACCGGGATCGATGGCTGGAGCTGGGACGCGCCCTTCGTCTACACCGCGAAGAAATATGCGGAGACCAGGGATGCCGGCTTGATCTGGGAGGGTCACAAGGCCGGACGCCACATCGGCTATTGCCACATCGAAAAGCTGCACAATCTCGAGCTTCTGCCCTCGACCGGCTTCATGGTCTCATGCTTCCCGGTGAAGATCGAGCGGGCATCCGCGGGCTGGACGCGGGCGGTTGCCATCGTTGACGGCTAGAGGTCGCAAGCAAGTACCGGACAGATGGGTATTTCTCTGTCGGATCCTGGCGCGGCGTGGTCGATAGGTGTGGATCTACAGGCGTACGACTTCACCAGTTCGAACGCTCTCGTCGGCGGCAAAGACGATGCGGAGCGAGTTGATCGCGTCCTCGTGATGCTCGGACAGGTCCATCTCGCCACGGACCGCACGCAGAAACAGCCGCTGCTCGCGCTCGCAGAGCTCCTGATGGTCGGGTTCATCGGCGGTCGAGATCAACTCGTCCGGCTTTGCAAAGCGGTCTTCGGTGTCGCGCGCTGCGTGATGGATGCGAAGCGCGTTGGTCCGTGTATGCGTGTCATGTTCGGCCGAACGCACGTCCGCATCGCCACTCTCTTTCGCGACGATCGACACGCTGCCGTTAGGGCCGATCATGTCCTTCACGAAATGAGCGGTCTCGCTCATCATTGGACCCCAGCCGACCTCGTACCAACCGACGGATCCGTCGTCGAACATGATGTGAAGATGGCCGTAATTGTACATGGCCGGCGCGATTTCGCTCGTCAGTCGCGCCCCGACCGCGTGGACCGCGACGGGACGCGCTCGCGTCACTTGGCACATGATGTCGACGTAATGGACGCCGCAATCGACGATCGGTGAAGTCGATCGCATGAGTCTCTTGTGCACCTCCCAGAAGGAACCCGCAGACTGTTGGTTGAGATTCATGCGCATCACGAGCGGCTTTCCGAGCGTTCGGCCGATTTCGACGAACCGTGACCATGCGGGATGTACGCGCAGGATATAGCCGATCAGCAGCGCCTTTCCGGCCGCGTGTGCAGCGCTAACGACTTGTCGCGCCGCATCCAGCGTGTCGGCCAGCGGCTTTTCGCAGAAAACATGCGCGCCAGCAGCGAAAGCCTGCAACGCCATGGCGGCGTGATGCTCGGTGTAGGTGCAGATCGCGACGGCATCGGGACGCAAGCTCGTGAGCGCCTCGTCGAAGCTTTCGAAGCGCGGAAGAGCGGGAAACTCGACCTCGAGATCATCGCGATCGGCCGCACGAGAGGTGCAAAGACCGACGAGCTCGAAACCCTCGACCGATCTATAGGCGCGGGCATGGCTGGTTCCCATGGTGCCGAGGCCAACCACGAGAACGCGAACATTTTGTGGAGCCGGAATGGAGAGCGAGGACATGGCTCGATCGCGTCCTTAGTAGGTGTTGTCCGCCGCCGCATCGTGCTGATAGCCGTTGGGGGGCTGGCCTTCGATCCAGGTTTCCAGCACCCGCAGCTCGTCGTCGAGATGCACGAGGCTCGCGAGACAGCCTGGTGCGATACGGCCGAGTTCAGTATTGCGCCGGAGAAACGTCGCCGGAACACGTGATGCCATTGCGAGGGTATCGGCGAGCGGAAGCCTGACGACGTTGACGGCATAGCGCACCGCCTCATCCATGGTTAGAATCGAGCCAGCGAGCGTCCCGTCGTCGAGCCGCAGGCAACCGTCTGCACTCGTCACGTGGCGGCCCTGAAGATCGAAATGATCGGGGCCACCGGCCGCCGGGGGCATCGCGTCGGTAACCAGCATGAAACGATCGTGCCGCTTGGCGGCAAGCGCGTTGCGCAAATTCGCCTCGTGGACGTGATGGCCGTCGGCGATGAGGCCGACGAACACATCGTCGAGATCGAGCGCGGCGCCGACCATGCCCGGCTCGCGCCCGGTCGGCGCGCTCATCGCGTTGAACAAATGGGTGAACGCGCGCGCGCCTGCTTGTACGGCCCTGCGCGCCTCCTCGTAGCTCGCGTCGGAGTGGCCCAGCGAGACGAGCACGCCATGCCGCGCGAGCTCGGCGATGCTCTCGGTCCCGACCCGATTGGGCGCGAGCGTCAGCATGACCGCGCCGCAATTCGCCTTGGCGATTGTCGCGACGTCATCGCGCCCGAGGTCGCGGATGTAGCTGAGTTCATGCGCACCCTTGCGGCGCGGATCCAGGAAGGGCCCCTCCAGGTGAATGCCGAGTGCCGCAGGGGTCAGACGCCGCGCCTCGCGCGTCGCAGCGATGGCAGCGGCCATCACCTGCGGCGCGTCGGTCACCAGCGTCGGCAGCAGCCCGGTGGTCCCGTGTTTACGGTGCGCAGCCGCGATGCGGGCGATGCCATCGGGCGTCGGGTCCTGGTTGAACAGGACGCCGCCGCCGCCGTTGACCTGAACGTCGACATAGCCGGGCGCAAGCAGGCCGCCGCCGAGATCCCGCGCTGCGCCGTCAGGTCTCTCGGAGTGGGGAACGACTGCGGCAATGCGCGCACCTTCGACGACAACCGCGTGGTCATCGAGAAAGCGTTCTCCATCAAAAATCCGCGCGCCGGTCAGAACGATCATCAGACGGTCTCCGTTACCTTGCGCAGATTGCGCGGGCGGTCGGGATCGCGCCCGAGCCGGAGCGCAAGCGCTTCGGCAAGCCGGTAGAAGCGGTGGATCATGACGATGGGCTCCAACAGGGGAGCCCCGACTCGTGCCGTAGCGAGACGATCCGACTCATCGGCGCCGCCCGCTTCGATTGTGATCACCGTCGCGCCGGCGTCGGCCAGCGCCGTGAGCGTCGGCAGCATGCCTTCGCGCGCCGCGTCGGACGGCAGGAAGGCGATGACGGGGAAGCCCGGAGCGACAAGTTCGGCCGGGCCGTGCAGCACCTCGGCCGCGGAGTAGGCCTCGGCGTGAATCGCGCAGGTTTCCTTGAGTTTGAGTGCCGCTTCCGCGGCGATCGCAAGTGTCGCGCCGCGGCCGAGCACGAAAGCGCTGCGGGCATTTGCAAGTCTCTCCAGTATCGTCGCGGGCGGCGGCGCTGCTTGGGCGCGCAGGACGTCCGGCAGGCCGGCGAGGGCGTCTGCGAGCTGCCGATCCTCGCGCCAGGCCGCGACGAGGCTCGCCCCCGCGACGAGGCCAGCGATCATCGATTTGGTCGCGGCGACGGAACGTTCCGTGCCGGCGCAGAGCGGCAGCAGGATTTCGGCCTCTTGCGCGAGTGGCGAGGCCACGTCGTTGACCAATGCGAGAGCGAGCGCACCGCCGTCTCGTGCGGCACGCTGCATTTCCACGATGTCCGGGCTCCGCCCCGATTGCGAGATCGCGACGGAAACGCTCCCTTCGAGCCGCATCGGCGTCCGATAAAGCGTCGCAATCGAGGGACCGATGGAGGCACAAGGCACCCCCGAAAGAATCTCGACGAGATATTTCAGATAGAGCGCGCAGCAATCCGACGAACCACGGCCGATAGTTGCGACGAGCGGCGGGTCGAGGGCACGCAGACGCGCTCCGAGTTCAGCGAGCCGCTCGGCATTTTGACCGAGCTGGCGCGCAGCCGCGTCGCCTGCCTCGCCGATCTCCTGAAGCATCTGTGTCGTCATCGGTGCGTCTTTCGGGCCGGGGGCGACAGCGTGAGTTCGGAGACGAAATCATAGGCGTCGGCACGGTACCAGGATTTCGTGAACTCCACGCAGGCTCCGTCGGCGAGGTAGGCGATGCGCTGGATGTAGAGCGCCGGGCTGTCTGGCGCGACCCCGAGCAGTTCAGCATCGGTATGATCGAGGAGGGTCGCACGCAAGCGCTGCAGGCCCCGGGTTGGCTTGAAGCCCCTTGCGGAGAGCCCCTCGTAGAGCGAGGCGCCGACCGAATCCTGTTCAGGAAGAAAGCGTATCGGCACGGCGGCGCGTTCGATTGCCATGGGCGAACCGTCGGCAAGGCGCAGGCGTCCGAGCCGGAACACGCGGTCGTTCGGTCGTACGCCAAGCATCATCGCCTCTTCCGGCGTCGGCAGGAATACGCCGCGTTCGAGTTCGCGCGAGCTCGCCTCCAATCCGCGCAGCCGCATGTCTTCCGTGAAACTCGTCAGACGCGACGAGGGCTGTTCGACGCGCGGCGTTGCGCGATGGATGAAGGTGCCCGCGCCGTGGCGGTGAAACAGCACGCCTTCGGCAATCAGATCAGCGATCGCCTTTCGCAGCGTGGTGCGCGATATGTCGAGCAGCTCGCACAACACGCGCTCCGCCGGAAGCAGTTGCGTCTCCACGAAGCGTCCGGTCTCGATCTCGCGCCGAAGCGCGTCGACCACGGCACGATAGAGCTTTTGGCCCGGCGCCGTTTCGACCGTCATGGACATGCCGCGTCCTCCGCGAGCGTTCCGCCGGCGAGAAGGATCGCGCCGTCGACCGCGTCGCGCCGGGGCTGGGCGAGGCGCTTGGCCACATCAGGCGGCAGGAAGGGGCGCAAGGGCTCGCCGAAGCCGCCCGCGAGCGCAATGCGCTCGGCGCCGAGCGCGTTCAGCGCGTTCGCGAGCGCCGTGATCGCGCTGGCCGCTTCCCCGACGATTTCGCGCGCGCGCATATCTCCGGACCTCGCGACAGCCAGGATTTGGGGCGCGAAGGAGCCGTAGTCTCTGGGTCTGGCCTCCGCTGCCCAGCGGCTCATTCGCAACGGATCATCGTCGAAATGTCGCCCGAGCGCCTGGGCGAGTCCGCTCATCGGCTCGAGGCCGTCGATCGCACGCAGCGTCGCGCGCAACGCCGATTCGCCGAGGCGTGCGGCGGATCCGTCGTCGCCCAGCCAGAAGCCGCGTCCGCCGATGATGGTCGTTCGCGCTCTCACGCGAGCGATGCCCGCCGAGCCCGTGCCCGCGATGATCAGGCCACCGTCGCCGACCCCGTTGGCTCCCACGCAGGCGGCGACAGCATCATTGACGGCGACGATACGCGCGAAGCCGGGCAGGGCGGCGGAGACACGCTCCGCTTCATTGTCGTCCGAAAGCCCGGCAAGGCTCAGGCCGACGGCGATCTCCTGCCGTGACGCGCCGGCACTGAGCGCGGATTCGATGGTTTCGCGCACGACCCGCATCGCCTCGTCGAAGTCGAGATAGATGTTCGAAGCCGGCCCGAGGCCACGCCCGAGCTCGCGGCCAGACGAGTCCCGCAGTCTCGCACGGCAGCGGGTGGCGCCGCCGTCTACTCCGAGAAAGAACCGGGCTGTCGCCAAGGGGCCTCCTAAAAATATTCTTAACGCCTCTAGACAAGTGGTATGTCACGTGGATAAAACGAATACAAGAGGTATCTACCATTGGTATTCACGATGTCGGTGTTGCCGAGCTTGGAGACGGGCGGAGAGAGGTGCGGCGGCACCACCGACGTCGTGACGACCGATGAGGCGATGTTTGCGGACGCAATGCTCGCCTCCTACCGCCGAGCGATTGCTTCGGTCGCGACTGTCTCCAGGGACATCCGCACGGCGGCACTTCGGCTCGCCGCCGTTTGGCGAGCCGGCGGGCGTCTGATCTATGCCGGTGCGGGGTCTTCCGGCCTTGCGGCAGCCGAAGATGCTGCCGAGCTTCCCGGTACGTTCGGCCTTGACCAGAGCCGCATCGCGATCGTCTTGCCCGGCGGGACCGCCGAGCCATTTCGCATCGACAGTGCGGCGGAGGACGATGCTGCAGCCGGTGAGCGGTCCATGACCGAGCTTGGCGATCTCTCCCGCGACGCCGTGATTGCTGTATCGGCGAGCGGCTCGACGCCGTTCACCGTCGCTGCGGCCGCAGAGGCGCGTCGCCGCGGCGCCTTCGTGGTCGGCATCGCGCACCATCCGGCCTCGCCGTTGCTCATTGGCGCCGACGCGTCAATCCTGCTCGAAAGCGGGGACGAGGCGCTGCGGGGTTCGACGCGGCTCGCGGCCGGAGCGGCGCAAAAGGCCGCGCTCGGCATGCTCTCATCATTGATGGGACTCGAGCTCGGTCACATCCACCAGGGGCTGATGGTCAATCTGAAGGCCGATAACGCGAAGTTGCGCGAGCGGGCGCGCGGAATCGTCGCAGCGATCGCAAGTGTCAGCGATGCCAAAGCGGCGGCGGCGTTGCGTGAGGCCGGCGGCGATGTCAAGCCAGCGGTGCTGATTGCCTGCGGCATCGCCAGCATGAGCGAAGCCGTCAACTGGCTCGCTGCTGCGGAAGGCCGCATCGACGACGCGTTGCGCCGCGCAGGGGTCAACGGAATCAAGGGCGGAGGCCCGAACAAGGGAGCGTAGCATGAGACGGACATTCAAGGCCGCATTGGGAGCTGAGGCTGCCGCGTTGGCATTGCTCGCGGGGCTGGCGTCGGCCCAGGCAGGCTCATTGAAGATCGAGAGCTGGCGCAATGACGACGCCGACATCTGGAACTCCAAAATCATTCCCGCCTTCAACAAGCACTATCCCGACATCAAGATCGAATTCGCGCCCTCGGCGCCCAAGGAATACAATGCCGCCCTCAACGCGCGGCTCGATGGCGGTACCGCCGGCGACCTTATTACTTGCCGTCCGTTCGACGCCTCGCTCGCGCTCTATCAGAAACATCAGCTCGATAGCGTCGACGGCATCAAGGGCATGGACAATTTCTCCGATGTCGCAAAGGCTGCATGGCAAACCGACGATGGCAAAACCACTTTCTGTGTTCCGATCGCATCCGTTATCGCCGGGTTCATCTACAACAAGGAGGCCTTCGCAAAGGTCGGCGTATCCGAGCCGAAGACGCTCGACGAATTCCACGCCGTACTCGAGAAGCTGAAGAAGGACGGGACCTATGTCCCGCTGGTGATGGGCACGGCTGACCAATGGGAGGCCGCAACCATGGGCTTCCAGAACATCGGACCCGACTATTGGAAGGGCGAGGCGGGTCGGACCAATTTGATTGCTGGCAAGGAGAAGCTCACCGACCCGCAATACGTCGCGCCCTTCAAGGAGATCGCAAGCTGGGCGCCGTATCTCGGATCGGGCTTCCAGGCGCAGACCTACGCCGACAGTCAGAACCTGTTCTCGCTCGGCAAGGGCGCGATCTATGCGGCTGGCTCGTGGGACATCTCGACGTTCCGGGGCCAGGCGAAATTCGCCATGGGTGCATTCCCGCCGCCGCAGCCGGCCGGCACGACGGATTGCTATATCTCAGATCACACCGACATCGCGATGGGCGTCAACGCAGCCTCGAAGAACAAGGAGGACGCCAAGAAGTTCCTGGAATGGCTGACGACTCCGGAATTCGCAACGATCTACGCCAACGCGCTTCCCGGCTTCTTCTCCCTTTCAAAGACTCCGGTGAAGGTCGAAGACGATGTCGCTGCGGCGATGGTCGGATGGCGGCAGACCTGCAAGTCGACGATCCGCAATTCGTATCAGATACTGTCGCGAGGTACGCCGAATCTCGAAAACGAGCTCTGGAACGTGTCCGCGCAGGTGGTCAATGGCAAGCTGACGCCCGAGGCCGCCGGCAAGCAGCTCCAGGATGGTCTCGACAAGTGGTACAAGCCCGCCAAGTGATGTAGGTCCCCTCTCTCCGCTTTCGCGGGGAGAGGGGCTGTCCCTCCCTGGTCGACAGTTGCCTGCACGCTCCGCCAAGAGATGGCACGAGCCGCAAGCGGACGGCGACGATAACTTACGGTAGGTGCTCTCTTCCCGTCATGCCTGAACCGCTCTCGAACATCACCGTCCAGATGCCTCGCGCAAAACTCGCGGGCCTTCTGTTGTTCTTTCTCGGGCCTGCGGTGGCGATCTATTCCCTGTTTTCGATCTATCCGCTCGTCGCGACGATGGCGCTCTCCACCTACACGAGCGATCCGTCCGGAGCCCGATCTTTCGTCGGCCTCGCCAATTTCGAAACGCTGCTCGGAGATGCTCTTTGGTCAAAGCCATTCTGGAATGCCCTCGGAAACAATCTGATATTCTTCGCCGTGCACATGTGCGTGCAGAATCCGATCGGTATTGCGCTCGCAGGATTGCTCAGCCTGCCGGGCGTGAGGCTTAAGGGCTTTTATCGAACCGTGATGTTTCTCCCGACAATGCTGTCGGTTGTCATTGTCGGCTTCTCCTGGAACCTGATTCTTTCGCCGCTCTGGGGCGTAGCCGCAGGCGCTTTGAAAGCCGTCGGATTGGGCTCACTATTTGCTCCCTGGCTGGGGCTCGAATCGAGCGCACTCGTCACCCTGTCCCTGATGTCTGTCTGGCAATTCGTCGGCATCCCGATGATGTTAATCTACGCCGCGCTGCTCAACATCCCCGAAGAGTTGATCGACGCGGCACGCGTCGATGGGCTCGGACAGTTCCGCATCTTCTTCCACATCAAGCTTCCGCTCGTCCTGCCGACGATCAGCCTGGTCTCGGTCTTGACCTTCGTCGCCAACTTCAACGCTTTCGATCTGATCTACTCGGTCAAGGGCGCACTTGCGGGGCCGAATTTCACCACCGACATCCTCGGTACGTTTTTCTACCGCACTTTCTTCGGGAATCAGCTCCAGCTCGGCAATCCGACAATGGGCGCCGCGGTCGCGACCGTGATGTTTTTCATCATCCTTCTCGGCCTCTGCCTCTATCTCTTCCTCGTGCAACGGCGCATCCGCCGTTACGCTTTCTGAGGGGGAGGCATGACGACGAACCAGCGCGCAAGGAGCATCGGCGTTCATCTCGTCCTGATTGCCTACAGCCTTCTGGCGGTAGGTCCAATCCTGCTCGTCGTGATGAATTCGTTCAAGGTGCGCAGCGCCATCTTCGGTAGCCCGCTCGCACCGCCGGACGCATCAACCTTCAGCCTGGTCGGCTATGAGAAGGTGTTTCGCTCCTCGCATATCCTCACGTACTATTCGAATTCGCTGATAGTGACCCTCGTCAGCATGGCGCTCGTCCTGCTGTTCGGGGCGATGGCGGCTTGGGCGCTTACCGAATATCGCTTCCGCGGTTCGACGGCGCTGGCGCTGTTCCTCTCGATCGGCATCATGGTGCCGATCCGGCTTGGCTCCGTCGCAATCCTGAACATGATGCGGTCCGCTGGCCTTAACGACACGCTGACGGCCTTGGTCCTGGTCTATGTCGCGCAGGGCCTGCCGATGTCGATCTTCATATTGAGCGAATTCATCCAGCAGATTCCCAAGGACTTGCGCGATGCCGCGCGCTGCGACGGTGTGCCGGAAACTCGCATCTTCTTCGAAGTGGTTGCCCCGCTGCTGCGGCCGGCCATCGCAACGGTCGCTGTCTTCACCATCGTGCCGATCTGGAACGACCTTTGGTTTCCATTGATCCTGACCTCGAGCGATTCGACCCATACGGTGACGCTCGGCGTGCAGCAGTTTCTCGGCCAGTACATCACCGACTGGAATTCCGTGCTCGCCGCACTGTCGATGGCGATCCTGCCGGTCGTCATGATCTACGTCATCCTCTCGCGCCAGCTCATCGCAGGCCTCACCTCCGGCGCAGTCAAATAGGTTCTCAGAATGGCCAATCTGCGCATCGAGCACCTCAACAAGCGTTATGGCGCGACGACGGTGCTCAACGACGTCAACCTGAGCATCGGGGACGGCGAATTCGTCGTTCTCGTTGGCCCTTCAGGCTGCGGCAAGTCGACGCTGCTGCGGATGATTGCCGGGCTCGATGGTGCATCGGGTGGGGACATCCATATCGCTGACAAGCTTGTCAATACGCTCGCGCCCGCCGAACGCGGCATCGCGATGGTGTTCCAGTCCTACGCACTCTATCCGCACATGAATGTGCGCAAGAACATGACGTTCGGATTGAAGTTCACTGGCGTGCCACCGACCGAGCGCGAGCGGCGCGTCGCGAAAGCGGCTCGCATGCTACGTCTTGAGGAGCTGCTCGAGCGCTATCCGCGCGATCTCTCCGGCGGTCAGCGTCAGCGTGTCGCGATCGGCCGAGCGATCGTGCGTGAGCCCGCTGTTTTCCTGTTCGACGAGCCGCTCTCCAATCTCGATGCAGCCTTGCGTGTCTCGACCCGCGTTGAGATCGCGAATTTGCACAGGCTGCTGAAATCGACGATCGTCTATGTCACGCACGATCAGGTCGAAGCGATGACGCTTGCCGACCGCATCGTCGTGATGAACAAGGGCTGCATCGAGCAGGTCGGAAAACCACTCGACCTCTATTATGAACCCGCCAATCTGTTCGTTGCCGGCTTCATCGGCTCGCCTGCGATGAATTTCTTCGAGGCAGAGGTCGGAGGCATCGAGGGCGGACGCGCGCGCGTGGCCGGCACCGCGTTTCGCAACTTCGATATACCGGCGGCATCGCTGAAAGTCGGCGACGCGCTGACTGTCGGTGTCCGTCCGGAGCATCTTGTTCAGGGCGGGGCCGGTCCCTTCCTGGCCGAAGGTATCGTCGAGCTGGTCGAACGGCTTGGCGAGGCCTCGTTCGCCTATCTGCGCCGCGTCGACGGCAGGATGTTCGTAGCGGAGGTCCGCGGCCGCCAGACGCCGGCGCCCGGCGAGACGGTGACACTCGTTGCCGCGAATCCTGATGTCCACGTCTTCGACGCCTCAGGCCTGCGCGTTGCGACATAAACCCGTTGACGGAGGCGATGCGATGCCGACTGCAAGCAGCTGTGAGGGCGGGATCGTTCAGTCATGACGAATGTCGTACGCTATCTGACCCATCCTCAGGTGAATATCGATCCGTCGGTTCCCGTTCCGCGCTGGGGCCTGAGTGAGGTCGGCAAAGCGCGTACGGAAGCCGTGACGGCCACGGGGCTGCTGTCGGGTACCACGCAGGTCATCTCCAGCGGAGAGCGAAAGGCGATCGAGACTGCTGAGATCATTGCTGCAAAGATGGGGGTCGACGTGGAGGTGCGCGAAGCGATGCACGAGAACGACCGATCGGCCACAGGCTTCCTCGTCCCCGACGAGTTCGAGGTGATGGCCAATCAGTTCTTCGGGCATCCCCACACCAGCATTCGTGGCTGGGAACGAGCGATCGACGCCCAGCTGCGCATTGTCCGCGAGGTCGAGCATGTGCTGAGCCGCAACACGCCGGGCGACGTGCTTCTTGTCGGCCACGGTGGCGTTGGTACTCTCTTGTACTGCCGTTACTCCGGTTTGGGGATTGATCGCGCCCACGACCAGCCCGCTGGCGGCGGTTGCTTCTTCGCCTTCACCTCGCAAGGACGTCGCGTGCTGCATGGCTGGCGTCGCCTCGAGGAGCTGTGATTTTCGCAGAAGAGCAATTGGGCTCGGGCGCGGTCGGGGGCCGTGGCATCGTGCTGCTTGCCTCGGCGCATCTGCTTGCCGGCATCGGCGGCGACGGTTGGCTCGAGGTCGACGGCCCGTCTAATATCGACCGTCTGGTCGGTCAATAGTCGGTTTAGGCGGCCCTGGGAGGCGAATTTACCTCCTGTGCGATTTGTAAAATCACATCTATTGATCTACTCCAGAGAACGATCAAGTGCCGATTGGCAGAGAACGGAACAGGATATATGGCCCGCTCCCGCGCGAAGGATTACGACGACAAGCGTCTCCTCATTCTGCACCGTTCGGCTCAACTGTTCGCGGAATCTGGCTATGTCGGTACGTCCATGAACACGATTGCGGACGGCTGCAACGTTTCGAAGGCGCTGCTCTATCATTACTATCAGGACAAGGAGGCGCTTCTTTTCGACATCCTCTCCGCCCATCTCGAAAAGCTGGTTGCGGCCGTCGAGAAGGCCGACGAGGAGACGGCCAATCCCCAGGCGCGGTTGAAGACGATCATTTCGACTTTTCTCGAGCAATATCGGCATGCCGATGCCGAGCATCAGGTGCAGATCGCCAGCCTCAAACTTCTGCCGAAGGAGAAGCAGCAACCTCTATTGGCGAAGGAGAGGATACTCGTCGATATCCTCGCCGATGCGCTGGCCGCAGCGCGCCCAAGCGTGAACCACAAGCGTGTCCTGAAGCCGTTGACCATGACGGTCTTCGGGATGCTGAACTGGCACTATCTCTGGTTCCGCGAAGGTGGTGCGATGACGCGGGCGGAATATGCAGAGTTCGTCACGCGCCTCGTCCTGTCCGGGGCGGCTGACGCGGCTGCGACGCTCACGCGATCGAACGGCAAGTCGAAGCCGGCAAGCAAGGGTCGGCAGAAAGAGCTGCTTTAGTTTAGCCGCTCTTCCCTTCACAACCTCGGTGCCGGCCTGTCCCGGCTCCTAGCTCCGCATGGCATTCATCGTCAGCAGCTCATAGGTGGCGGCGGTTTCACCCGTGCTTGTCGTGATTTCGACGTCCCAGCGGACCTCGCCATATTGCTTGTTGCGCGGCGCCTTCTCCTTTGCGGTCAACCTGACCTTGATTGCCTCTCCGGGTTGGACCGGCTTCAGGAAGCGCAGGGAGTCGAGGCCGTAATTGGCCAGCACCGGCCCGTATTCGGGATCGACGAACAGGCCGGCCGCGAACGACAGCAGAAGATAGCCGTGCGCGACGCGGCCCGGAAAGAAGGGGTGCCCCTTGGTCGCTTCCTCGTCCATGTGGGCATAGAAGGTGTCGCCGGTGAAGTGCGCGAAATGTTCGATGTCGTCGAGCGTAATCGTGCGTTCCTTCGAGACGAAGGTACGGCCGATGTCGAGATCCTCGAAGTGATAGCGAAAAGGATGCAGGTCTCCATCGAGGATGGGAGCGCCCTTCGACCATCGCCCGGTGACGCTGGCGAGCATCGCGGGCGAGCCCTGTAGAGCGGAACGCTGCATGTAGTGATGCAGGCTGCGGACGCCGCCCAGCTCCTCGCCGCCGCCGGCCCGGCCAGGGCCACCATGGACCATTTGCGGCAGGGGCGAACCGTGGCCCGTCTGTTCCTTGGCGCAGTCGCGGTCGATGAAGACCATGCGTCCGTGAAAGCTCCCGATGCCGAAGGTGAGCTCGGCGGCAGTCGCCGTGTCGTGCGTGTAAACGGAGGCGACGAGACTGCCGCCGCCGCGGTTGGCGAGCGCAACGGCATCGTCCAGACCGTCGTACCCCATGACCGTGCAGATGGGGCCGAACGCCTCTATCTCGTGAACGCGGGCTGCGTCTCGCGGATTGGGACAATGCAGCAGAATCGGGGGAAGGAATGCCCCTCGTGAGGCGTCGGCCTGGATAGGCTGGAAATCGTCGATGTCTCCTGCGACGATCTCCGCCTCGGCGCGGAGCTTGTTCAGGTTGGCCAGCACGTCGCTTCTCTGAGCGAGCCCGACGAGTGGTCCCATCCTGACCGAATCGAGCTCGGGATTGCCGACCGTCACCTTCGAAAGACGTTCGCGCAGCGCCGCCACGACCGCGTCGATGTGTGCCGCAGGCGCAAGCGCGCGGCGGATGGCCGTGCATTTCTGCCCCGCCTTCACCGTCATCTCCTTCGCCACTTCCTTGACGAACAGGTCGAACTCGGGGCTTCCAGGCGTCGCATCGGGCGCGAGAATGGCGGCGTTGAGCGAATCCCGCTCCGCGATAAAGCGGACGGCCTCACGCGAGATCACCGGATGCCGTTGCAGCCTCTGCGACGTATCGGCCGACCCCGTAAAGGACACCACGTCCTGGCAGGTCAAATGGTCGAACAGGTCGCCGGTCGTGCCGACGACGAACTGGAGCGCGCCTTCGGGCAGGATGCCGGACGCGATGATCGTCCGCACCAGCTCATGCGCGACATAGGACGTGACCGTCGCGGGCTTGGTGACCACGGGAACGCCGGCGAGCAGGGCAGGGGCCAGCTTCTCGAGCATGCCCCAGCAGGGAAAGTTGAATGCATTGATATGGACCGCCACGCCGCGCAGCGGCATCACGATGTGCTGTCCGGCGAAGGTCCCGCCCTTGGACAGCCCTTCGATCTCGCCGTCCAGCAGGAACGTCGAATTTGGAAGTTCGCGTCGCCCCTTGCTGGCATAGGCGAACAACGTGCCGATACCACCGTCGACGTCGATCATGGCGTCGGTGCGCGTGGCGCCGGTCTGGAACGAAAGCTTGTAGAGCGGCTCCTTGCGTTCGTTGAGGTGCTCGGCAAGCTTCTTCAGCATGGCGGCACGCTGATGGAAGGTCAGCCGTCGCAGATTGCGACCGCCGACCGAACGCCCGTAAGCGAGCATCTCGCGCATGTCGAAACCGCCGCCGGTTGCGATCGCCACGACGTCGCCGGTGACGGCGCTGAGCACGTCCGTCGAATTCTGGCCGGCCGACCAGTCTCCGCGGATGAAGCTTGCAAGCCTCACGACGTCCTCGGTCGATTCGCCCGGCAGCGCGCGGTTCGTTCGCAGTTCAGTCATCGAAATCTATCCCCTTGGTCTATGGTCGACGATGCGCCGCGCCTTGCCGGCCGAGCGCTCGATGCCTTCGGGATCGAGGACGCTGACGCGGGCGGTGACGCCGACGGTGTTCTTGACGAAATGTTCGAGCCGGGTCGCGGCCGCGAGACGGGCACCCGGCTCGGGCGCGTCGGGGCGTGCCTCGACCCTGATCTCCATTTGGTCCATGCGGCCCTCTCTGGTGAGGACGATCTGGAAATGAGGGGATAGTCCATCGATGCCGAGGATGATCTCCTCAATCCGTGTTGGAAACACGTTCACGCCGCGGAGGATGATCATGTCGTCGCTGCGGCCGGTGACCTTTTCCATCCGGCGCATGGTCCTGGCCGTGCCGGGAAGCAGGCGGGTCAGGTCGCGCGTGCGATAGCGGATGATCGGCAGCGCTTCCTTCGTCAGCGACGTGAAGACCAGCTCGCCCTCTTCACCGTCCGGCAGGACCCTTCCGGTCGTGGGGTCGATCACCTCGGGATAGAAATGATCCTCCCAGATATGGAGACCGTCCTTGGTCTCGACGCATTCGCTCGCGACTCCGGGCCCCATGATCTCCGACAGCCCATAGATATCGACGGCGTGAAGGTCGAAGGCCTCCTCGATCTCCTCCCGCATGGCGTTGGTCCAGGGCTCGGCGCCGAAGATTCCGATCCGCAGCGAGGATTTTCGCGGGTCGCGGCCTTGCTTCCGGAATTCATCGAGGATCGCGAGCATGTAGGACGGTGTCACCATGATGATATCAGGCTCGAAATCGTGGATCAGCTGCACCTGGCGCTCGGTCATCCCGCCGGAGACCGGGATCACGGTGCAGCCCAGACGCTCGGCGCCGTAATGCGCGCCAAGCCCTCCCGTGAACAGACCGTATCCGTAGGCATTGTGCAGCTTCATCCCGGGGCGTCCGCCAGCGGCGCGGATCGAACGCGCCACCACGTCACTCCAGGTATCGATGTCGCGCTTGGTGTATCCGACGACCGTCGGCTGCCCTGTGGTGCCGGACGAGGCGTGGATGCGCGCGACGTTCTGCCTCGGAACGGCAAACATGCCGAACGGATAATTGTCGCGGAGGTCGGACTTCGTGGTGAAGGGAAATTTCGCGAGATCTTCGAGGCTCTTGAAATCGTCCGGACGCAGGCCCGCCAGATTGAATTTGGCGCGATAGTGCGGAACGTTCTCGTAGGCGTGCCGCAGCGACCATTTGAGTTGATCGCGCTGCCATGCCCGCAGCTCGGCAGTCGTCGCCTTTTCGAGGCGGTCGAGATCGGTCGGGCGAGGCTTGAGCTCGTCGAGCTTACGCAAGGGAATGTGCAACAAGGAGAAAACTCCGGGTTTTCGGGCTCGTGTCGGAAGACAGGCGGTGGGCCTAACGCCGCCCCGCGAAGTTCGGAGGGCGCTTCGCCAGGAACGCGCTGACGCCTTCCGCGTAGTCGGCGGAACGGCCGGCCTGGCCCTGTAGATCGCGTTCGAGATCGAGTTGCTGGTCGAAGCTGTTGGTCTCGGAGGCGGCGAAGGCCTGCTTGATCAGCGCCAGTCCGTCGGTGGGCTGGCTGGCGAAATAAGTGCCGAGTCGTTGGGCCTCCGCCATCAACTCGGAGTCCTCCACCGTCTTCCAGATCATTCCCCAGGCTTCGGCCTTTTCCGCTGGAATCGTCTCTGCGAGCAGTGCGAGCGCGCGGGCCCGGGCGCTGCCGACGAGGCGGGGCAGGGACCAGGTGCCGCCCGCGTCCGGGACCAGACCGAGCTTGGCGAAGGGCTGGCTGAATTTGGCCGAGCGCGCCGCGATGACGATGTCGCAGGCGAACGCGACGTTCGCGCCGGCGCCGGCGGCTACGCCGTTGACGGCGCAAATGACCGGGAGTGGCATGTGGCGCAGCTTGCGCACGAGTGGATTGTAGTATTTGGCAATCGGGACCGAGAGATCGGGCGTCTCGCCCGGCGTGAAGACCCCGTCGGAGAGATCCTGGCCGGTGCAGAAGCCGCGTCCCGCTCCGGTCAGGATCAAGGCGCGGCAGGTCTTGTCGTACTCCGCCTCGGACAATGCGGCGATGAGTGCTGTGTGCATCGCGGAAGTGAAGGAGTTGAGCCGGTCGGGTCGGTTCAGCGTCAGCACCCGATAACCGTCCCGGGCGTCGGTCAATACGAGGTCGTTCTCCAAATCCACCTCCCGCAAGCGGCTTCTGACGGCCGCGATTTGAAAATCGAAGATCTGCCGATGGATTACTATTGACCAACCGGTCGGTCAATAGTAATTGTCCGAGCAACAAATATCAGCGGAACCGGAAGGTTCCCGACACGGGAGGGATCGACGAAAATGCCGGATCTGGATCAGTTGAATCGACGTGCCATCGGCTGCCTGCTGGGCGTCTCCGTCTTCGGGCTTGCCATTTGCGGTCCGACCTACGCCGCGGAGACGATCAAGATCGGATCGGTGCTCTCGATCACCGGGCCCGCGTCGTTCCTGGGGGATCCCGAGGACAAGACGCTGAAATTATACGTCGACAAGATCAATGCTGCGGGCGGCGTCGCGGGCCGGAAGATCGAGCTGGTCGTGTACGACGATGGCGGCGACGCCAACAAGGCGCGCACCTTCGCCACGCGCCTCGTCGAGGACGACAAGGTCACCGCGATAGTGGGTGGCTCGACCACCGGCACGACGATGGCGATGATTCCCGTCTTCGAAGAAGCCAAGGTGCCGTTCATTTCACTCGCGGGCGCCATCGAGGTCGTCGATCCCGTCCGCAAGTACGTCTTCAAGACGCCGCATACCGATAAGATGGCGTGCGAGAAGATCTTCGAGAATCTCAAGCTGCGCGCCTTCACCAGGATCGCGATGATCTCCGGCACGGATGGCTTCGGTACCTCGATGCGAGCGCAGTGTCTCAAGGTCGCCGGAAACTACGGTATCCAGATTGTTGCGGACGAGACCTATGGCCCGCGCGACAACGACATGACGGCGCAGCTGACCAAGATCAAGAACACCGCCGGCGTTCAGGCGGTGGTCAATCCCGGCTTCGGGCAGGGCCCGGCGATCGTCACCCGCAACTATGCCCAATTGGGAATGTCGGCAACGCCGCTCTATGAGAGCCATGGCGTCGCCTCGAAGAGCTTCATCGAACTCGCCGGCGCTGCTGCTGACGGCGTCCGGCTTCCGGCGGCCGCACTTCTGGTCGGGGACAAGCTGCCCGACGCCGACCCGCAGAAGAAGGTCGTCGTGGACTACAAGCAGGCCTACGAGGCGTCGGCCAAGCAGCCGGTCTCCACGTTCGGCGGTCACGCCTATGATGGGCTCTTCATCCTGGTCGACGCCATGAAGCGCGCGAGCTCCGCCGATTCCGACAAGGTGCGCGACGAGATCGAAAAGACCAAGGGCTTCGTGGGCACGGGAGGAATCGTGACGATGTCTCCGACCGACCATCTCGGCCTCGATCTTTTGGCGTTCCGGATGCTGGAAATCAAGGGCGGGGGTTGGACGCTGATCCAGCCCGGAAGCTGAACAGGCTCCGGCCCAATATCTGAAAGACCCAAGAGTGCGTCCGCTGGCGCCGTGAGTTCTCGCGGTGCCACACTGGCAGAGAGAGGGCCGTTACGCGAGCATGTCTGAATTCCTCCAGTTCTTCTTTTCGGGACTTACGGTTGGCGCCGTCTATGCGCTGGTCGCGCTCGGATTCACGCTGATCTACAACGCCTCCGACGTCGTGAACTTCGCACAGGGCGAATTCGTGATGCTCGGCGGGATGGTGACGGTGTTCGCTTCGGCCGCGGGCGTCCCGTTGCCGGTGGCGGCGCTGATCGCGATATCGGTCGCGGTCGCGGTCGGATTATTGCTCTATTGGCTCGCGATCGCACCCGCGCGAGGCGCGTCGGCCGTCTCGATCATCATCATCACAATCGGTGCTTCGATCCTCCTGAGGGGGGCGGCCCAGATCGCGTTCGACAAGCAATTCCACAAGTTGCCGTCGTTCTCGGGCGACGCTCCGATCGACGTGCTCGGCGCCTCGATCCAGTCGCAGAGCTTTTGGGTGCTGGGTGGGACGGCGGCAGCCGTCCTGATTCTGTACCTGTTCCTCGAGAAGACGCTTGTCGGCAAGGCGGTGCTGGCGACCTCGGCCAGCCGGCTCGCCGCGCGCCTGGTAGGTATCAACACGGCCACGATCATGGCTCTGGCTTTTGGTGGATCGGCCGCGATCGGCGCGATCGCAGGCATCCTCGTCACGCCGATCACGCTCACGAGCTACGACGTCGGGACCATGATGGCGCTGAAGGGATTTGCCGCGGCCATGCTGGGCGGAATGGGGAATCCGCTTGGCGCCGTCGTCGGCGGCCTGCTCCTTGGCCTGCTTGAGACCCTGGGCGCCGGCTATGTCAGCTCGACCTACAAGGACGGCTTCGCGTTCGTGATGATCCTTGTGATCCTTTTCGCCATGCCGCAGGGACTGCTCGGCCGGCGTACCGTGGATCGGGTCTAGCGATGACCGCGTTGCCCAACAATCGCTACGCTATCGTGGCGGCGCTCGCCGTCGTCATCGCGATCCTCCCGTTCACCTTCCCGTCCAGCTACTACCTCCGGGTCGCGTCGCTGGTCTGGGTGTCCGCGTTCGCGTCCATCGGATTGAACGTGCTGATGGGCAAGGCCGGCCAGGTCAGCCTCGGTCACGCCGCCTTCTTCGGTGTCGGCGCCTATTCGACGGCGATCGGGCCTGCCCATCTCGGTCTGCCGTCGTGGGCGTCGCTCGTGATCGGCGCCTGCATCTCGGGGCTGCTGGCCTTTTTCGTCGGGCGGCCGATCCTTCGCCTGAAGGGACACTATCTCGCGATCGCGACGCTGGGTTTCGGTGTGCTGGTCGCGCTCGTCATTACGACGGAAAGCCGCTGGACCGGAGGACCGGATGGCATGCCGGTTGCCAAGCTGACGGTGTTCGGATGGCGCATCGGAACGGCATATGCCTGGTACTGGTTGTCTGGTGCGTTCCTCCTGGTGGGCGCCTGGATCGCGCTCAATCTCGACGACACGCCGACGGGGCGGGCCTTCCTCGCGCTGCACGACAGCGAAGTCGCGGCGCGTGTCGTCGGCATCGACGTCGCCGGGCTCAAGCTGCGGGCCTTCGTCATTGCCGCCGTCTACGCGTCGATCGCTGGTTCGCTGCTCGCCATGATGAACGGCTTCGTCAATCCCGATCTGGCCGGCTTCCAGCATTCGGTCGAACTGGTGACGATGGTGGTGCTCGGAGGGCTGGGCTCCATCGTCGGCAGCATCGTCGGTGCGGCCGTGCTTGTCGTGTTGCCGCAAGTACTCACTGTGTTTCAGGACTACGAGAATCTGATGCTGGGGTTCATCATCATCGTTGCGATGGTCTTCATGCGCGACGGCATCGTTCCGATGGCGTCGAAGCTGATCGCGAGGGCGCGGTGATGCTCGCCGTCAAGAACATCGGGATCTCGTTCGGGGCGCTGAAGGCGATCGACGACGTCAGCTTCTCCGCTAAGGAGGGCCAGATCCTGACGGTGATCGGCCCGAACGGCGCAGGCAAGACGACGCTCTTCAACGTGATATCCGGCGTCTATGTCGCCAGTCATGGCAGCGTCGAGCTGTGCGGGGAGGACGTCACGAGCCTCGCACCGGATGCGCTCGCGGCGCGCGGACTATCGCGCACCTTCCAGAACCTCCAGATATTCCAGCGCATGACCGTGGTGCAGAACGTCATGGTCGGTCGTCATCTCAAGGAGCGCCGCAATCTCTTCGCCGATCTGTTGCGGTTGCCGTCCGTCGATCGGCAGAACAGAGAGACGAGGCAGGCTGCGCTTCAATTGCTGGACGAGGTCGGTCTTGGCGACAAGGCGGATCTGCTTGCGGGCGATCTGTCGTATGGCGGCTGCAAGCGGCTCGAGATCGCGCGTGCGCTGGCCACCGGGCCGCGCGTGTTGCTGCTCGACGAGCCGGCCGCCGGCTGCAACGCCGTCGAGACCGAGGAGATCGACCGGCTGATCTGCCGCGTCGCCGGAAAGGGCATCGCCGTCGTCCTGGTCGAGCACGACATGAAGCTCGTCATGAAGATCTCGCATCGCATTCTCGTGCTGGACCGCGGCAGATTCCTCGCCGAGGGGACGCCGGCCGAAGTGCGCGAGAATCCGGTCGTCCATCAGGCCTATCTTGGCAACCGCGGCACGCGGGAGGTGCAGGGTGCTTGAGATCGAAGATCTGCACAGCGCCTATGGACGCATCGAAGTGCTCAAGGGCGTGAGCCTCAAGGTTCAGGCCGGCGAAGTCGTGGCCCTGATCGGATCCAACGGCGCCGGCAAGACGACGCTGATGCGGGCGCTATCGGGGGTGCAACCGATCACGGCCGGCTCCATCAGATTTCTCGGCGAGCGGATCGAGCGACTGCCCGCGCACGCCCGCGTCAGGCGCGGCATGGTGCAATCGCCGGAGGGCCGGCATGTGTTCGGCCCGTTGAGCGTCGAGGACAATCTCAGTCTCGGCGGCTACGTCCGGCGCGACAAGGAGATCGAGACCGATCGTCAGCGAGTCTACGCGATGTTTCCGGTCCTGCACGAGAAGCGGCATCTGCTTGCGGGCGGGCTATCCGGCGGACAGCAGCAGATGCTGGCGATCGGGCGAGCGCTGATGGGCAAGCCAAAGCTTCTCCTGCTGGACGAGCCGTCGCTCGGCCTCTCGCCCTTGCTCGTGGATCAGATCCTTGCCGCGATCGCAGCGTTGCGTGCCGATGGCGTCACGGTGCTGCTGGTCGAACAGAACGCGGCCGCGGCGCTGGAGATCTCCGATCGTGGCTACGTGATCGAGACCGGCCGGATCGCCTTTTCCGACAAGGCTTCGGCGCTGCTGTCCGATCCGAAGGTCAAGAATGCGTATCTGGGATTCGAGTAGGACATCATTCGCCGGCTTTGCGCACGCCGGGATGTCGCAGAATCCGTCCGGGGCCTTCGCGGCGTCGGGCGGTGGCGGGAGCTTCGCTTCCGCCGTACGTGGGGCGTTTCCTCCCCTCTACTGCAGGGGAATCGCATGTGAATTTGCGCGAGGTGTTGCGCGGGCCGACAATATGGATTCTGAAGAGGGCTCCCGATTCGCAGAGGGGGCCCCATGCGCAAGATCCGCAATATCTTCAGTACGTTGCCCGATCCGCGTGCACCGAACGCGCTGCACGATTTGCTGGACATCATCGTCATCGCGCTGGCCACGATCCTGTGTGGCGGGCAGAGCGCGACGGACATGGAGGTATTTGCATCGTCCAAGGAAAAGCTGTTGCGGCAATTCCTTCGGCTGGAGCACGGAGTTCCCAGTCACGACACGTTCAGCCGCGTGCTCAACGCGCTCGACCCTGCGGCTTTCGAGCAAGCCTTCCGATGCTTTATGGCAGCCTTCGCCGAGGCCAACGGGATCAAACTCACCGGTGTTGTGGCCGTCGATGGCAAGGCGGTGCGAGGAGCCTACGAGCGGGGCCGCAGCGCTACGCCGCTGCACATGGTCAATGTCTTCGCCACCGAGGCGCGGATGGCGCTTGCTTCGTGCAAGGCACCGGGTCGCAACGAGGCCCAAGGGGCGCTGGACGTGCTGCAAATGCTCTCGCTCGAAGGCTGCATCGTCACGGCCGACGCCCTGCATTGCAATCGCCCCTTCGCCAACAAGGTGCTCGCACGCGGCGCCAACTACGTGCTGGCTCTCAAGGAGAATCAAAGCAAATTGTTTGCGGACGTCGAACGCTGCTTCACCCGCTCGGGCAAGCGCAACGTGGCGCAGAGTCTCGAGCCGAGCACCCACGATCGATCCGAATCCAGACGCGCCACCATCATGCGCAACAGCAGCCTGGGGGTGGCAAACCGCTTTCCCGGAATGGCCGCCATCGCTCGCGTTACCTCGCGCCGACGGCTGCATGGCAAACCAGCCGGAAAACCGGCCGTGCGATATTACGTGTTGTCCAAGTATATGCCTGCAAGACGATTCTTGCAGGTCGTCCGCAGCCATTGGAGCATCGAGAACCAGTTGCACTGGGTCCTGGACGTCGTCTTTGGCGAGGATGCCTGCCGAACCCGAAAAGACAACGGTCCCGAGAACTTTGCGACCTTGCGGCGGAACGCGGTCAACCTCATTCGCGCTCACCCCGCCCGCATCTCCATGCGCCAAAAGGTCAAGCGCGCTGGCTGGGACGATGCCTTCCTTCTCGAACTCATCAGCCACATGCGATAGCCCTGCCCTCTACTGGGTCGCAAGCTCGCGATCACACCCGCTGCCTTTGGGCAGCGGGCTTTTTTTTATCGATGCAGCTTCAACGCCGTTTCGGTCCGATTGGACCTAGCGATCCCACCCGACGCGCCTGTCGTCGTTATCAGGTCTGGCGCAAGCGAAGCTCGATGCACTGTTGCCGTTGCCTCCCGTGTATTTCGGCCATTGCGGGAACGGGCAGAGCGGGCGCGTAAAGGTCACTGCGCCAGCGGCGTTGAGTTTCGAGGCGATCAGCTGCTTCGGCCGGTCGGCATTCTCTACCCAATTGGCGATCGGCGTCAGCAGATCGAGGGTGTCGGCACCGGGGCCTCCACCGCAATGGGTGACGCCGGGCAGGGTGTACAGGCGGACATTCTCCCTGCCGCGATCGTCAACGACATCCCGAAGGCGCTCGACGAACCGCACTGAGCCCGCGGCCGGAACCAGCGGGTCCTCGCCGCCGGTCCAGACGATCAGCTTGCCGCCTTCGCTGACGTATTTGGCAATGCCATGCAGCGAACCCGTCATGTCGTCGATCATGTCGAACCGGTTCGAGATGTATGAGAAGTCCCTCTGGAGGTCGAAGCTCGAAATGGCAAATGCCGGGTTGTTGTAAGCCATGGCCAGGAAGCCCTGACCGAGCCCTTGTCCGCCTCCGGCCACCGCACTCAGCCCGCTCACGAGGTTGCCGAGGCCGTAGGGGGCGCCGACCACCTCATGATTGAGCAGCAGATCGCTCTGGAGCGTCTTGACCGCCGCGACCTCGGCTGCTGTCAGGCATGATGGCGCATCGACGCCCTTCGCGCATGCCAGCACCGCCGGGTCGAAATGGCACTTGCCTGGATTGGAAATGATGCCGTCGGCAATCCCGTCGAGAGCATCGCACTTTGCGATTTGCGCGTTGTAGAGTGCCGTCAGCTTCACCGGGAACGTCGCCGGGTTGACCGTACTCGTGACGTTGACGACGCGGGCCCACACGGCCGTCAGGCCGGCCATGTCGCCGCCGCCGCCGCGCTCATAGGCGTGGCCCCAGACGCCGTCACCGCCGATGACGCCATCGTAGTCCTTGCCGAAGCGTTCGGCCGCGACGGACGCGTTCTTGCCGCCGTTAGAACAACCGTCGAAATACCGATAGTTGGCCGGCTTGCCGTAATAGGCCTTGATGAGCGCGCGGGCGACCGTATCGGTATCGCCGATCGCCGTGTAGGCGTATCCGAGAACGAGCTGCTGGGTACCGGCGAAGGTGGGGCCGGGATATTGCGCCGCCCGGTGCCCGCCGTTGGAGGCGCCGATGGTGTAACCCGCGGCAAGCAGGTTCAAATTGTAGGCCGCCGGCGCATTTGTCGCGATCGTGCCGTCGAAGCCGCCGCCGCCGAGATGGAGATACCGCCCCTTCCAATTCGCCGGCATCCGCACCTGGATGTCGGTCTGCGGCGCGACGGTGGCGAGCACGTTGCAGTAGGCGGGCGTCGCGCCATTCGCGGGAACAATGGCAGCGCTCGTGATCGTGGTGTTTGGGATCGACAGCGACGCGAGGCCGTCGCAAGGGGTCGTCGCGAAGGCGTGGCCTGCGCCGAGAACGGCCGTCAGCACCGATCCCGCGAGCGCCAGTCTGGTCGATGCGAAACGAGCTGAATTCGAGCGGAGTTCGCGTCTGCTCATAAGTACCCTCCCTGTTTGAATTTGGCCTCACCGGGCCTGCCGCTAAGATTTACCGTCCGGTCGGTCAATGCAAGCGTGTTTTTCTGCGGTAGGGTCGATCGTCTCGATCGCCCGAAAATTGTCTTGATGATGTGTTGCAACCTTCGACGGATCGCTTGTTGGGCGACGGCAAGGCGAGGATGCATGCAGCCCAGTCGGGAATGACGCTATACGGATTCGACTGCGGCCTTGACAAACCAGCTGTTTCGATCAGCCGGCAGCCTTCATCAGAAGCAATAAGCCCTCGGAAGTCATGCTCGGCTTTTTGAAGCGTTCGCGCATGCGCCGAATTGTGGCCACCGCTGGTCCTTCGTCCAGGGCGATCCTGTCACTCTGATCGCCGCGCTACGCGCTCGCCCGTCTTGCAGACGTGCTGACCAGGATCGTCAACGGGCATCACCACTGCGATGTCGACCAGCTACTGCTCTGGGCCGCACCCGCTTAAGCCCTCAAGGCTGTGGCCTGAGAACGACGCTCACGTAAAACCCAATAGTTTACGCAACAGGGCTATCAATTGTTTCAGCTCCTCGGCAGTCAGGCGATGCGCGACCACCTCCTGATAAGCTGGTGCCCTTGCAATTCCATCGAGAGCGACCCGCATGCCTTCTTCCGTCAGTTGAAGACAAAAGTTGCGTGCGTCGATACTGGAACGCTCGCGGACCAACAGCCCCTTGGCGATAGTTCGAGTCACCAGATCACTGCAGGTATTGAGGTCGAGACCAATCTCCTGCGCGACCTGGCTTTGCGAAGAGCCGGGTTGGCGCAAAACGGCTGACAGCAGCGCAAGCTGGGGCGACGTAACTGTGTTGCCATGCATCTGTACAAACGCGGCGTCCGCCGAAAAGTGAGCACGGCGCAGCAAATGTGGCAAATGGTGAAGAAGCTTGAATGCGGATTTCTTTGTCAAAGCCATAGTCCAGCTTGGGTGCATCCTCACGCGTTGACCTGTCCCACCCTCGTCGATCGCCTTTTGGGAGACTGATGGAGGGCATGGCAGAGTGAAACAGGAAAGACTGGCGTTCCGAACAGGGCCACTTCACACGAATTGAAGCCCTGGAAGCCGCGTGCCCGCGGCGCGCAAGACAGAGCCCAGTTGTGAGGCGAGCATCTCGGTGCCAGACACGCCCACGACCGGGACCACCTTGCGCGACTCGTGGATTGATCCATCAATCCCGACCGCGTGTACCTCGGCAATCGCCACATCGAGCGACGGATCGGCCACGAGCACGGCACGACAACGGTCCAGCCCGATCGTCGCCAGGGCAAAGGTCGCCATGGTGTTGACGTTGCGCGGATACAGACGGGTGATGCCCCGTACCGGGCCGTCATAGAGTACGCGAGCATCGCGGATGTCCGTCGGATCGATGCCCGCATCGGTGAAATCGATATTTTTGGGATGCTTCCGGAAGGTGATCGTCGCTTCAGCCCAATTGCCTCGCACCTCCACGAGATTGTCGAGGCCGATCAGGGCGCCATGCGGTATCAGCAATCGATGGCCATGACGATGTGCCGACTCGAGTAGAGCAGATTCGGTGCGCGCATCGCCCAATGCGTTGACGGACAGCGGCAGGTAGTCAGCCTGCCGCAGGAAACCAGCGCCATAGCGGTGCGTTACGTCGGGATGCGCGCATTCGACGATCAATTCTGCATGGAAACGCTCGATGTCGTCGAGCCGCTCTGCGCGGCAGGTATCGGGCAATCCGGCAAGCTTCTCGGGCTTGCGCGCGTGGACGAACGCCAGTTCCATTCCATGTTGGGGTTGTTCGAGGATCGCATGTGCCACATGCCTGCCGATGTAGCCATAGCCAATGATGCCAATGCGCATTTGAAGTCCTTCAGCGATCGAAGTCGAGCAGTCTGCAGCCCTTGAATATGGCTGGCGCGTCGGGAGCTGCGACCAACGCGTTGTATTGTTGGTCGAGCCAGGTGGGATCTGGAGGCATCATAAACATATCAGGTGTTGAGAGCCGCTCCTGGCCGTTTTCCGGTCAATACGGGCCATCCGATCGTCAAGAGGACGAAGAGGCCTGTCGCGAATTTGAGATCTGATGGCGCCAACCCCAGAGAGAGGGCAATCGAGCCGAGTTGATAGTACGCGATCGCACCGACCACCGGCGCGCAGAGCTGCGCCAGCAGGCGCCGTCGTCCGATAATCGCCTCTCCGATGATCACGGACGCCAGGCCGTTGACCAGCAGACCAAGACCCATGCTCACGTCGGCATATCCCTGGCTTTGCGCAATCAAGGCCCCGGCGAATGCGGTGATGGCGTTGGCCATTCCGAAGCCGAACACGGTGTAGCGCACGGCATTGATGCCGAGGGAGGGAGCGAGTTGGCTATTTGCACCGATGCCGCGCAAGGCCAGACCCGCGTGAGTTTGCAGACCCCACCACAATAAGCCGATCAGCAGAATGTGCAGGACGAGAAATAGCAGGCACTGCAGAAGCAGGCTGCCGGCGATGGCGGGATGCAGCCAGTCGAAAACGTTTGGTAGCCCGAACAACGCGGAGTTGGGCTTGCCCATAATTCGCAAGCTCACGCTCCAAAGCATGGTCACAGTGAGGATGCCGGCCAACAGAGAGTGCACTTTGAACTTGAGGTGGATCAGCGCGGTACTGGCGCCCGCTGCAAAGCCAGAGCAAGCGGCCAACAGGGTGGCCAAGACAGGATGCAGCCCAGTTGTGATGAGGGTCGCGACCAGGCAGCCGCCGAGCGGAAACGTACCTTCGCTCGACAGATCGGGCAGGCTGATCAAACGGAAAGGAATCATGATCCCCGTCGCCACGAAAGCATAGGCAAGTCCCTGGACCAGCGTCACCGGAATGAGATTGATGTAGACCGAGAAGAATTCCATCGGACGGGTCTCAAACTACGGCTTGTAAAAGCACATGATCGGTCGCTGTACCAAAACGTTGCACGATCTCCGGGACACTAAGACCGGCCTTTTCTTCTCCTGCCACGTCGAGCTTGATTCGCCCCGCGTCCATCATCAGCAACCGGTCCCCATAGTCGACAGCGTGCTGCATGTTGTGGGTAATCATCAACGTCGTTAGTCGCTGAGCATCAACTACGAGCCGCGTGGCATCCATCACCAGCGCGGCCGTGCGAGGGTCGAGTGCGGCCGTATGCTCGTCTAGCAGCAACAAGCGTGGCGCATTGAGGGTGGCCATGATCAGCGCCAGCACCTGGCGCTGACCGCCGGAAAGCGTACCGGCAAGCGCTGTCATGCGAGATTCAAGACCAAGGCCGAAAGCCGCAAGCTTTTCCTCAAAACGTTGCCGACGTTTACGGTCGAGGGCCATCGACAGCGTGCGAGTTCTGCCACGCATGTCCGCAAGCGCGAGGTTCTGCTCGACCGTGAGTGTGGGGGCCGTGCCCAACATCGGATCTTGGAACACGCGGGACACCATTGCCGCGCGGCGGTAGACCGGCCACGAGGTTACATCAGTCCGATCAATGAGGAGGCGGCCGCCAAGCGGGATGATCGAGCCGGCAAACACGTTCAACAGCGTGCTCTTTCCTGCGCCGTTTGCACCGACCACGACCGTGAAGCTGCCTTCGCCCAAACGCAGGTTCAGACCATCCAGCGCGACTTTCTCGTCGGGCGTACCTGGACCAAACACAACTCTTGCATCATGCAGTTCAATCATTGGCCTCGCGCTCGCTTCAGCCGAGCTTACCAAGCCGGCGCCGTGAATCGAACTACTTGATCACGCAGTCGCAGCTCTTCAGCGAGTCCGGGAGCGTGAGTCCGAGATCGCTCATGCGACGTGCGCTGATCTTCATCTCGTGATCGGCCCGGGATGGCAGCGATACAGGCAGGTCGACCGGCTTCTTGCCCTTGAGAATGTCTGCGGCCATGCGACCGGCATTGACGCCAATGCGGCCCCAGTCCACCGACAGCGCCGCGAGAAACTGATGGTCGACCACTTGCGTCGTGTTGCTGTTGAACACGGGGAGCTTGATGCGATTGGTCACCGATGCAATCGTCGCCGCTGCCGGCTGGAGCAAACTCGACGCGGGCACAAACAGCGCATCAGCTCGTCCCTGCAGCGATTGTAGGCGCGGTGCGATGTCGTTGGCATTGTCGATGCCCACTTTGACGAGTTGCAGCCCGTGGGAGCCAACGATCTTCTCCAACTTGTTGACGAAGGCCACGTCACTGTCGTCGCCGGGATTGTAGGCGATTCCAAGCCGCGTCGCCGAAGGAAGCAGCGTCTTGATGAAGTCGCAGGTCGCGTCCAGATCGGGAATGTTGGACACGCCGGTCATCAGCGCGTCACCATGCTCCCAGGACGGGACGAGCTTGGCAGCCACCGGGTCCGTGACCGGGGCGAACACAATCGGGAAGTTACGGCTGGCGAGGACTTGACGCGCCGCTTGTGTCATCGGGGTAGTGACCGTCAGCATGAGCGCTGGATTGGCCGCAGCCATCCGGGTCAGGAGTTGCGGAGCGAGCGAGCGGTCAAAATTGACATTGCCTTCGTCGTAAATCGCATTGATCCCCTGAGCGGCGATCTCTTGCTTGAAGCCTTCAACAACCTGCTGCAGCGTGGGGTGTGGCCCGAACATGGCAATGGCAATCCGGGTTGGTTGCCCTGCTGGTTGCGCCTGAGCGCGCGGCGCTGGGGTTAGCAAGGCCAGGCTGGTGGCAACCGCGAGCAGCCATTTCAACGAAGAGCGCATCATGGATACTCCGTCCAAGACTGAGCCAAATCGCCCCGAATACGGTCCCCAGACTTAATACGTATTCGTACTATTAGGCAGGGATATCGAAATGCGACCGTATTGTCAACGAACTCGACCATGGGAGAGCGCCGACCCGCGTTCCAGGCGTCGAGACCGCCGTCAGCGAGCTACGCGAGGAATATAGTGTTCGAGTTCGGGATCCGGGAAATAGATGGTCCGGCCAAGTTCCGCGGAGCGATAGAGCCCCATCAGCATTTCCATAACGCCGACCCCGTCATCGAAGGTCTCTGTCGGACTCATGCCTCGCCTGAATGCCTCCACCATATGACGATTCTCATCGGTGTAGCCGTAGATGCCGGCTTCGTCCTCGACAACCGGCATCAGACCTTGCTCGGAATTCTGCTTCTCGACCAGGTCCTCACCCTCTGATCCTTTGATCGCTCGGGAGAGAAAGACCTTGAGGCCAGTCGAGAGCGAGGAGAACTCCATCGAATATTCGGGACCAAGCAGTTCAAGCTGGATGCGCAGGCCAGCGCCGACATACGCCCATGAGGTTGTCGCTTCGATCATCAATTGATGTCCGTCGGCATCTTCCAGCGTCAGCATCCCGCGCGCGAAATCTTCGACCGGACGTTTGGTGAAATCGACCCCCATTCGCGCCTTGAGGTCGGCAGCGTAGTGGGGGCGCGTCCATTTCAGATTGGCCGTCGTGGCGCTGGCGCTGAGCAGCCGCAAGGAGTCGCGCTTTGCGTCCGGCGCGGTCAGCATGAAGCGCGCGACCTCGACTGAATGGCACATCATGTCGGAGAGCACGCCGCCTCCTTGTTTGTCGCCTTGCCAGAACCACGGCTCGTGCGGTCCCGAATGCTCCTCGGCGGCACGCGCGAGATAGGGGCGTCCACTGCCGGGTACCGCTCGCCGCCAGATGATGTCCTTGCCGCGCATCACAGCGGTCGAGAAAAGCTGGTTCTCCAAATAACCGTGAAGCAGGCCTGCATCTTCGACGAGCCTGCGCATTTCCCGTGCTTCGGCAAGCGTGCGGGCGAGGGGCTTTTCACAGGCAATGGCGCGCAGGGGAGCCCCGGCCTTGGTCACGCGGTGGATCTCGCGCATGATGTCGACACGGCTGTCGTTCGGCGTCAGCAGCCAAAGCGCATCGACTTCGCCGGACATTGCCATCGCTTCGATGCTGTCAAACACCCGCGCCGGCCCGAGGCCAAGATTGCGCGCCTTGTCCGCGATGCGCGTGCGCCGCTCGGCAGAGCGGCTGTAGACGCCGCCGACGCTGACGTTGCGCACGCCGAGCATGGATTGCAGGTGGAACGCGGCGATGAAGCCGCTGCCGACAAGGCCGATGCGCAGCTGGGGAAGTTCCGGGAGCTTCTGCATGTCAGAGACCCTTTTCGATGAAAATGCGGCGGTTCAGAGGGATTTGGGCATGCTGCGTTGTCGACCCGGGATCGCGGCCAGCAGGGCCTGCGTGTAGGGATGCTCCGGTCGATTCAGAAGATCCGCGGTTGGCCTGATCTCGACGATCTCGCCCAGCCGCATCACTGCGATCCGATCGCAGACCTGGGCCGCCACGTTGAGATCGTGGGTGATGAACAGCACCGCCAGCCGCAGCCGCGCCTTCAATGTCTCGAGCAGGGCGAGCACCTGCGCCTGGACCGAGACGTCGAGTGCTGACACTGGTTCGTCGGCCACCAGCACCTCCGGATCGAGCGCCAGCGCGCGCGCAATTCCGATCCGTTGGCGCTGTCCTCCTGAAAATTCATGCGGAAAGCGTCGCCCGGCCCGTGGGTCGAGACCCACCAGTGCCAGCAGTTCTTCCGCGCGCGCGAAGGCTTGCGCCTTCGGGACGCCGTGCGCGATCGGCCCGTCGGCAATAATCCGTCCGACCCGGCGACGTGGATTGAGCGAGGCGAAGGGATCCTGGAACACCATTTGGACGTGCTTGCGAGCGTCCCGCAGGCGGGCCCCTCGGGCCTCGGAGAAATCCAGTTCGCCGATGCGGACCACGCCTGCATCGGCGTCGGTGAGACGCATCACCAGCCGGCCGATCGTGCTCTTGCCCGAGCCGGACTCTCCAACCAGGCCGAGCGTCTCGCCGCGTCGGATTTCGAAGGTCACATTTTTCACGGCGGCGACCTCGGTCGGCGAGCTGAACCAGTCGTTGCCACGATAGGTCTTTGCAAGTCCGTTCGCCGCGCAGGCGATCGGTTCGTCCTGGATCTCGGTCCGGACCGGCGGGGTGCCGCCGGGTACCGCGGCGAGCAGCCGACGCGTATAGGGATGCCCTGGGCGTTCGAGCACGTCCTCCACTGGCCCCTGTTCGACGACGCGGCCCTTCTCCATGACCGCGACGCGGTCCGCGATGTCGGCGACGACGCCGAAATCATGAGTGATGAACAGCACCGCCATGCCGCGCCGCTGCTGAATATCCCGGATCAACCGAAGGATCTGCGCCTGCGTGGTGACGTCGAGTGCCGTAGTTGGTTCGTCCGCGACCAGGATCGACGGTTCGAGCGCGAGTGCCATGGCGATCATGGCACGCTGACGCTGGCCACCCGATAATTGATGCGGGTAGCTGCGGATGATCCGCTCCAGATCGCGCATGCCTACCTCTTCGAGGAGGGCGCGCAAGCGAGCGTGCCGCTCAGCTGGCGTGAACTGGTCGTGCGCCTCGAACGCTTCCATGATCTGGTCGCCGATCCTGATCACAGGATTGAGCGCTGTCATCGGTTCCTGAAAGATCATCGCGATGCGTCGCCCGCGCAGCGTCCGCCATTCTGCTGCCGGGAGGTTCAGCAGATCGCGTCCCTCGAAGTGAATGGCCCCTGCAACCGGGCGAATGGCCTTGGGCAGCAGGCCCATCACGGCAGCAGCGCAAACCGATTTGCCGGAGCCGGATTCACCGACGACGCAGAGGATTTGCCGCCGATACAGAGCAAGTGAAACGTCCTCGACGGCAGAGGCACGATCCGCGCCGGCGGGCAGCGCCAGCGTCAGCCGTTCGATCGTCAGGACCGGCTCTGCCATCTCGCTCATGTTGTCCGATCCGACATCACGGTCCTTCTCACCCTGGTCACGCCGCCAGTGCAATGCCGTCCTTGCGATGGTCCGACGCGCCGAACATGACGCCCCTGGAAAGATCGACATGAACGGCTTGGCAACCTCCAAGCGGTTCGTCCGCCCGGATCACGCGATGGCCGCGCGCAATCAATTCGTCGGCGACAGCGCCGGGAATCGTGGGCTCGAGCGTCAGAGTGCCATCAAACGCAAAGCTGCGCGGCGCATCCGAGGACTGCTGAATGTCGAGCCCACGATCGAGCACACCGCTCAGGATCTGCATATGGCCCGCCGCCTGGTATTGTCCGCCCATCACACCAAAGGCCATGATCGGCTTGCCGCGCTTCGCCAGCAAGCCGGGAATGATGGTGTGAAAGGGACGCTTTCGCGGCGCAATGGCATTGGGATGTCCTTCGACGAGGGAGAATCCCGAACCCCGGTTCTGCAGGAGCACACCCGAACGAGGGGCGTAGATGCCGCTGCCGAAGGCGAAGAACAGCGAATTGATGAAAGACACCATGTTGCCGTCGCGGTCGGCGACGGCGACGTAAGCCGTGTCACGATGAACGGGCATGTCGAAATGCGCTGCTGCGCCGGCACGCTTCCTGTCGATGGAGGAGGCCAATGCCGCGACTGACGCGTCCGAGAGCAGCGAGTCGGTATTGAGCGGATGGAATGCCGGATCGGCGACCAGCCTGTCACGCTGCCGGTAGGCGGTCTTGGTTGCCTCGGCGAGGAGGTGGATGCGATCCGCCTCAGTGAGTGCGGGGTTGGCCATGTCGAAGCCGGCAAGGATGCGGGCGATCAGCAGCGCCGCGACGCCCTGTCCGTTGGGCGGACATTGCAGGATCTGATGGTCGCGATAGTCGGCGCTGATCGGCTCAACGTACTCCGGTCGGGCAGTTGCCAGATCTTCAAGCTGCATCACGCCGCCCATCGCCTTCAATGTTGCGATGATTTCTTCGGCGACGGCACCTTCGTAAAACGCGGCGCGTCCCTCGCGTGCAATCCGGCGCAGCGTCGCGCCGAGTGCGGGATGATTGAGCTTGCTGCCGACGGCGGGCGCAGCGTCACCGGGCAGATAGACCGGTACGCCGGCCTGATGACGTTTGATGCGATCGGCGTAGCGTGCCCAGTCCAGCGCGGCGCGCGGCGTCACCACAAAGCCGGTTTCGGCCGCGCGGATCGCCGGCGCCAGAACCTCGTCAAGGCCTTTTGAACCATAGTCGGCAGAGAGGCGGCACCAGGCATCGACTGCACCTGGAACTGTGACGGCATGGGGCGAATCGTCCGGGATCGACGCCAGCCCCTGTTGCCGAAACCAGCCGAGCTCGGCTTTCGCCGGCGCTCGGCCCGAGCCGTTGATCGCGACAGATTTGCCGGATGCGGGAGCATAGATCGCAAAGCAGTCGCCACCGATGCCGGTCATATGCGGATCAATGACACCCTGGAGCGCGATCGCTGCAATGGCGGCATCGACTGCATTGCCGCCGGCGCGCAGGATCTCGACGGCAGCGAGCGTGACAGCCGGATGAGAGCTGGCGGCCATGCCCCGGTCGCCGACCGCCAGCGAGCGCCCCGGCACCATGAAATCGCGCTGTCCCCAGCTCATGCCCGTCTCCGATTGTTGGGCCGTGTGGCGAGCGCCGCGGCAGCCGATTCATCGCAAAGGATATCGACGTCTATGCCCAGCAGCAGCAGGTCGATGCCACCGGCAGCCGCAATCTGCGCCTCGTAGCGCGCGGCCGCGCGCTCGGCGACGGCACTCACATTGCCTACAACCTCAATTCTGGGCGCGTGCTCTTTCATGCCGCGACGTCTGCCGCCGAGACGGGAAGAGCCAATGGGCCGGCATCCCTGCCGATGCCAAACAGCGAGCGATGCACGAGGTCGAGCGCGCTGCCGATCGCGCCGATCAGTGTGGCACGATTGCCGAGCCCGCTGAGCTCGATACGAACGGGCTCGCGCATGCAGCGTCCCAGATGCTCATCGATCCGGAGCTTCATCTCGGGCCGCGCGCCGATGCTACCCCCCAGGATGATGATCTCCGAATCGAGGATGCTGTGCACGGCCAGGATCGCGGTCGTGAGAATCCGGCTGACCTCGTCGATCGTGATCCGTGCCGCCTCCTCGATGTCGAGCCGATCGAAGACATCGCGCACCGTGCTGCCGGGGCTGCCGCCGAGCCCGACATAGCGTTCGATGATGCCAACACTTCCGATGGCGGTTTCCAAGGTACCGTACCGAAGGCCGCGCGCATCGTAGGGATCGCCCCCAAGCGGCAGGTAGGCTATCTCGCCGGCAGCCCCGCGTGCACCGCGCACGAGATAGCCGTCCGAAAAGATGCCCATGCCGATGCCGGTGCCGACTGCGACGAAGGCGAAGCTGCGGGCTTTGCGGCTGTTGCCGCGCCAATGCTCTCCGATTGCCGCGAGATTGACATCATTCTCGATGGCGATGTCGATCCCGAGCCGTTCGCGCAGCGCGGCCCTCACGTCCAGGCTGTCCAGTCCGGGGATATTGGGCGCGATGACGATGCTGCCCGACGCCGGGTCGACCATTCCCGGACTTCCCATCACACCGCCGCGCAAACGTTGCGCTGATACGGAGGCCTGCTGAAGCAGGGCATCCTTCATGCGCTCGATCTGGGTGACCACAGCCGCGCCGCCGTCAGAGGATGTCGGTTCGATGCTCTCGGCGACGATCTCACCGTGCAGATCGGCAAGCGCGACGTGCAGTTTCGTGCCGCCAAGGTCGATGCCGAGCACGAAGGCGGCGTCCGGCCGGAGCGCATAGGTGACGGCACTTCTCCCCACACTGCCCTGGATTTGCCCATCCTCATGGACCCAGCCGTCACGCTCGAGATCGCGCATCACTTCAGAGATGGTCTGCTTGGACAGGCCCGTGCTGCGGGCGATTTCGGCGCGCGATACCGAGCGATCGCGCAGCAGGCGCTCAACCACAAGGCGCACGGATTGTTGTCGCGCCACGGGCGACGAGGGAGCGTCTTGCATGAGCCTGGGTCCAATTAGTCAATACTCCGAACTAATACGTCATCAAGCTTGTCGTCAAGAGGAGTATTGAGCGGATTTTGTCCGTTAAGGGGCTGCCGAATTGTAACTAAATTCCATGCTCCAGAGCAATTTGTTCGAGATGTTTACAAATTGAATTGGGCGTGCTTGTCTTGGCCCCCAGCGGCAGAGCCTGGGAAACGGCCTCGGAACGAAAGGAATTCCGTATGAAGCGGATCGCGACGGCGTTGGCGGCAATTCTGATGATCGTATCGGGCGTTGTCTCGGCGAGTGCCGCGACATTGCGGGTCGGCATTCAGGACGATCCCGATGCGCTCGACCCGGCGCTCAGCGGCACTTACGCGGGCCGCTTCGTATTTGCGGCGCTGTGCGACAAGCTCGTCGATATCTCTCCCGACCTCAAGATCGTGCCGCAGCTGGCAGAGGCATGGGAGTGGGCCGCGGACGGCAAGTCGATCACCTTTACGCTGCGCAAGAACGTCACGTTCCACGATGGCACCGCTTTCGATGCAGCGGCAGTCAAGTTCAATATCGAGCGCATGAAGACGATGCCGGATTCCAAGCGCAAGGCCGAACTGGCGCCGATCGCGAGCGTCGAGGCGCTTGCTGCGGACAAGGTGAAGTTCAACCTGTCGGAGCCGTTCGTGCCGCTGCTTGCCAATCTCAGCGATCGTGCCGGCATGATGGTCTCGCCCAAGGCTGCCACGGAGAAGGCCGGGGAATTTGCAGCCGCGCCGGTCTGCGCCGGTCCGTATCAATTTGTCGAGCGCAAGTCGCGCGACCTCATTCGCGTCAAGAAATATCCCGGCTATTGGAATGCCGCACAGGTCGGCTATGACGAAGTCGTCTATTACTACGTTCCCGATTCAACCGTGCGGTTGTCGCGTGTCCGGGCGGGCGATCTCGATCTCGCGGAGCGTGTCGCGCCGACCGATCTCAAGACCGTGCGCGACGATCCCAACCTCGCCCTGCATTCCGGCCAGGGGCTTGCCGTCTCGCATTTGATGTTCAATGTCGGCGCGGGCGCGAAGGCCGATACGCCACTCGGCAAGAACGCGACGCTACGTCAGGCCTTTGAGCTGGCGATCGATCGCAACGTCATCAATCGCGTTGCCTTCAATGGCGAGTTCCTGGCGGATAACCAGATGATTCCGCCGTCATCTCCCTTCTACGATAGTGCGCGCAAGGCGCCGGCGCGCGACGTTGCCAAGGCCAAGGCGATGATTGCCGCCGCCGGGATGACGCGTGTGCCGGTCGAAATCCAGTACGAGAATACGGCCGGCGATTCACGGGTCGCACAGATCATCCAGTCGATGGCGGGCGAGGCCGGCTTCGACGTCAAGCTGCTGCCGATGGAAACGACGACGGCCATCGAGCGCTACCTGAACGGCAATTTCGAAGCCTATATTGGCAACTGGAGCGGTCGCGCTGACCCGGACCCGACGCTGGTTGCCTTTTTCAGTTGCACGGGCTCTCAGAACGTCAACAAATACTGCAACAAGGATCTCGATGCGATCCTGATGCAGGCCCGGGGCGAAGCTGACGAAGGCAAGCGCAAGGCACTCTACGCCAAGGCGACGGACATTTACCTGACAGCGCTCTCGTCGATTCCTCTGCATCACCCGAACTGGTTCTTTGCGGCTCGCAAATCAGTCGGCGGCATCGTCATGGTGCCGGATGGTCTCTTGCGTCTGGTCGGTGTCAGGCCTGTGAATTGATGCGCGCGCCCGCCGACGCGCTTGCCATGGTGAGGACCAGTCTGCCCCGATGAAGACCCTGCTTCTGCGCCGACTTGCCGTTTTGCTTCCGACCCTGTTGCTGGTGTCGATGATGGTGTTCGGTCTGCAGAAGCTGCTGCCCGGCGATCCTGCGCTGGCGCTCGCCGGAGAGGAGCGTAATCCCGAAGTCGTCGAGTATCTTCGGCAGAAGTATCGCTTCAATGATCCGATCCCGGTGCAATACGGCGTCTGGTTGAAAGCCCTCGTGCACGGCGACTTCGGCACTTCGGTTCGCACCCGATTGCCGATCGGCACCATGCTGGTGGAAAAATTACCGGTGACCTTTGAGCTCGCGATTCTGTCGATGTTGGTCGCGCTGCTGGTCGGGTTGCCAATCGGGATCTTCGCGGCGCTGGGGCGCGGGACGCCCTTCGACTACGGTGCCAGTCTGTTCGGGCTTGCTGGACTGTCGATCCCGCATTTCTGGCTGGGGATCATGCTGATCCTTCTGTTCTCGGTGAATCTCGGCTGGCTTCCGGCCGGAGGTTTTGTTTCGCCGTTTGAAAGCGTGCGAGGCAATTTGGTTTCGATGCTGATGCCCGCTCTGGTGCTCGGCACCGGCACCGCTGCGATCATGATGCGCCATGTCCGCAGCGCGATGATCGAGGCGATGAAGCAGGATTACGTGCGCACTGCTCGCGCGAAGGGCGTTCGCGAAAGCACCATTGTGCTGCGTCATGCGTTGCCGAACGCGCTGATCCCGGTGGTCACGCTGGGTACGCTGCAATTTGGCGAATTGCTGGCCGGCGCGGTGTTGACGGAGCAGGTCTTTTCCATCCCGGGTTTCGGCAAGATGGTGGTCGACGGCGTGTTCAGCCGCGATTATGCGGTGGTTCAGGCCGTCGTGCTCTGCACAGCAGCCGTATTCCTTCTGATGAGCCTGATTGCCGACATGGCCTATGTGCTGCTCAATCCGAGGCTCAGGTCATGAGCTCGATTGAGACCGCACCGGTCGCGAGTCGTGCGCCCACCACCGATCGTTCGGAATTTCGCCGCCTGTTGCGCGAACCATCCGCCGTCATCGGGGCCACGATCATTCTGTTCTTCGTCGTGCTGGCGGTATTTGCCTCGTGGATTGCGCCGTACGATCCAAACTCGCCGGACTGGATGGCGATCCGCGCGGCACCCGGTGCGGCACACTGGTTCGGCACCGACGATCTCGGCCGGGACGTGCTGTCGCGCGTGATCTTCGGCACGCAAGCCTCGCTTGGCGCCGGCTTGGTCTCTGTGACGGTCGCGGTGCTGATTGGTCTCCCGCTCGGTCTCATGGCCGGCTATTTCGGCGGCCTCATCGACATGGTGATCTCGCGCCTCGCCGATGCGCTGCTCGCTTGCCCCTTTCTGGTGCTGGCGATTGCGCTCGCCGCGTTCCTGGGCCCCAGCCTGCAAAATGCGATGATTGCCATCGGCATTTCCGCCGTGCCGGTGTTCGTTCGTGTTGCGCGTGCCGAGACGCTGGTTGTCTGCACCGAGGACTACATCGCGGCGGCCCGGTCCCAAGGTCTCGGTCACTTCGCCATCCTGATCGGACAGGTGTTGCCGAACGTGCTTGCGCCGACGATTGTGCAGGCGACGCTGACCATGGCGATTGCAGTTCTCGCCGAGGCGAGCCTGGCCTTTCTGGGGCTTGGCCAGCTTCCTCCCGCCCCATCATGGGGCGCCATGCTCGATGTTGCCAGGCAATTTCTCGGCGAGGCACCATGGATGGCATTCTGGCCCGGGCTCGCGATCATTGCGCTCGTCATCGGCTTCAACCTGATGGGTGACGGCCTGAATGATGCTCTCAATCCGAGGCGTTAGATGGAAGCCGGCCCGCAGGCTATTCGGTTCTGATCTCGCTGGGGGATTTCTGTGTCCAGCGGCGGAAGGCGCGGCGGAAATTGGCCGCGTCGCTGAATCCCAGCGCCAGCGCGATATCCTCGTTGGCGAGCTTCGTCGTGCGCAGATATTTCAGAGCGAGGTGGCTCCGGAGCTCATCCAGGAGGCCGCGGAAGGAAATGCCCTGCTGCCGAAGCTGGCGCCGCAGCGAGCGATCACTGATGTCGAGCAGCGTTGCGACGGCAGCGAGCGTCGGAGGGTTGGCGATATCCCGCAGCAGAAGCGCACGGATCTCGCCGGCGATCCCGACCCGCAATTTCAGCTCTCCAAGAAGCTCATCGCAGAGCGCCACGATCATTGGATAGGTCGTCTTGTTTCCGAGACGTGCGGCCTGATCCAGCCAATCGGAGCGAAAGACGATCCGATTGAATCCATTGGAGAAGCGGATGGGACATCCGATCAGATCGGCGGGCAGACGGAAATCATCAGCTTCCGGATAGGTGAGGCTGATGTGATCCGGGACGAATGCCGCGCCCATGATGTCGCGCATCAGCGAAATATGGATGCCGATCTGCATCTCCGCAATAAAGCGGTAGACCCGTGGGTCGATCGCTGCGCGCGCGTTGGGCTCAATTGTCCAGCTCGCGAATCCCTTCTCTTCCCTGAACTCTATCGTGGCAAGCGGCGCGGCAAGCGAGTGATAGCGCCATGCAAAGGACATCGCGTCGCGAAAGTCGGGGCAGCAGAGAATGGCAAAACCATACATGCCGTAGGTCGAAATGTGGATGGATGCGCCGATGCGGTAGGGCAGATGCCGATCGCTCGAGAGCCGAATGGCGTTCTCGCAAGCCGTCATCAATTCCGTGAGCGAGATCCTGGTCTTTGGAGAGTGAACCTCCGGCACCTGGAGCGCGATGTTTCGTAGAATTTCCTTGGCAGAGGTCCCCTGAGCCACCAGTTCGTCGAATAGAGCCGCGAGCTTGGTTGACTCGTAGACACGTTCGTCCATTCCGACGACGAGCGCGTTCTTTGCATCGATCGTCTTGTCGGGGTGCCTGGGATCGCTCAACTGAACCTGCCTCCGGAGACGGCCCTAACGCGCAAGCCAGCATGGCTGGGCAAACAGCATAGGCTGCATTGTTGTCGAGACGGAATAGCCGCATTTTCGATCGTCCTAAGGCTTGCCAGGTCGATCGTTGTGCGACGCGGAAGGCCAGATGGCAGCAGTTTTATCCAAGACGCATCACGGTTCGTGGCGCAACGTGTCCGGCCCGGACCGGGCGTTGTCCGTTCCGGACCTTCACAAGGACGAGGCCGCGCGCGACGCTTGCGCTCGTGTCGTACGACGAACTCGTCGTGAGGCAAGTCGGCCTGCGATCCGCGCGCTCAGAACTGCGGACGCGACCAGGGCCGCGGGGATGAGACGTCGAGGGAGGCCGCCATGGTGGGAAGGCTGATTCAGACCGCCAAATCCGCTTATCAGTTCCCTTTGATCTTCAAGCAGTTGTGGCACACGCCGCTCGTGCAGGCACCGAACCAGGAGATCGTGTATCGCGATCTCAGGCGCTTCACCTATCGCCAGATCAGGGATCGAATCGGCCGTCTGGCGTCGGCCTTGAGCAAAGCGGGCGTAGAGGCCGGCGACACCGTCGGCGTCCTCGACTGGGACAGCCATCGTTTCCTCGAGGCATTCTTCGCGATCCCGATGATGGGGGCCGTGCTCCAGACGGTGAACGTTCGCCTGTCGCCCGAACAGATCGCCTACACCATCGATCATGCCGGGTCGTCGACGCTTCTCGTGAACGACGAGTTCGTCGAACTGCTGGAGGGATTGAAGTCGCAATTGCCCAAGGTCAAGCGGCTGATCGTGATGTCGGACGGCCCGGCGCCGCAAGCCGGCAACCTGTCCTTCATCGGCGAATATGAGAGCCTGCTATCGGCGTCTTCGCCCGACTACGACTTTCCCGATTTCGACGAGAATACGCAGGCGACCACCTTCTACACGACCGGAACGACCGGATTGCCGAAGGGGGTCTATTACAGCCACCGCCAGCTCGTGCTCCATACGCTGGCCGGGCTTGCGATGTTCGGGATCGCGGGAACGCAGGGCCGCTTCTCGCGTGACGACGTCTACATGCCGATCACGCCGATGTTCCACGTCCACGCCTGGGGTTTCCCCTGGTCGGCGACACTCGCCGGGGCCAAGCAGGTCTATCCCGGGCGCTACGAGCCGGCGATGCTGGTCAAGTTGATCAAGGATGAAGGCGTGACCTTCACCCACGGCGTGCCGACCATTTTGAGGATGTTGCTCGAGGCCGCTGCCAAGGCGAATGTCGATCTGAAGGGTCTCAAGATGGTGATCGGAGGCTCGGCCTTGCCGAAGGCGCTGGCGAAACAGGCGCTGGCCGCAGGCATCGACATCTTCGCAGGTTACGGGATGTCGGAGACCGGCCCCCTGGCAGCCGTATCCCATGTCAGATCAAAGGACCTCTCCGGCGACTCGGAGGGGGAGGTTGAGTTCCGCACTCGCGCTGGCATGGCAGGGCCGCTGGTCGATCTGCGCATCGTCGACGACGACATGAAGAATGTACCGCATGACGGCAAGTCCTCCGGAGAGATCGTCCTGCGCGCGCCCTGGCTCACGCAAGGCTACTTCAACAATCCCGAGAGCTCGGAGCAGCTCTGGACCGGAGGCTATTTGCACACCAGCGACATCGCGGTGGTCAGCCCGGACGGCTACGTGCACATCACCGATCGCATGAAGGACGTCATCAAGACTGGCGGCGAATGGGTGTCGTCCTTGCAGATCGAGGACCTGATCTCGCAATGCGCCGGCGTATCCGATGCGGCCGTCATCGGCGTCAAGGACGACAAATGGGGCGAGCGCCCGCTGGCGCTCGTGGTCAAGCAGGAGTCGGAGACGAACTACGTCAGCGCCACGATCATCAAGGATCATCTCAAAGTCTTCGCGGACAAGGGCGTCATCTCGAAATACGGCATTCCGGAGCAGATCCTCTTCATCGAAACGATCCCCAAGACCAGCGTCGGCAAGATCAACAAGAAGCTGCTGCGCGAGCGCTACGGGAACATATAGGCGTCCGCCGCAGCCACGAACGAGGAGGAAAAATTGAGCAACCTCACTCTCGCGGGCCTGAACGAAAGGGTCGGGCAGGAGCTCGGCCTTTCCGGTTGGGCTATGATCGATCAGGCGCGCATTGACAATTTTGCAGCATGTACCGGCGATCATCAATGGATTCATGTCGACGTCGCGCGGGCGAAGCGCGAGAGCCCTTTCCGTGGCCCGGTCGCGCACGGCTATCTGACGCTCGCGATGGTGGCCCCGCTCGCCATGGAGATCGGCATCATTCCGCGCGATGCCGCGGCCGGACTGAACTACGGGATCGACAAGGTTCGCTTCCTCGCGCCGGTGCCGGCCGGCGCGCGCGTGCGGCTGCGCGTCGTGCTCGCGGGGCTCGAACCGAAGGACGGCGGTCAGGTGATCATGCGAACGCGGAATACGCTGGAGGTCGAGGGGGCGGAGAAGCCGGCTCTGGTTGCCGAGACGCTGTCGCTTCTGATCCCGGCGGCGGGGGCACGACGACAATGAATGCCGAAAACCGCCCGCAAGTTCCACCTGCCGAAGGCATCTCTGAAGATGCGTCGCGCAATACGCTTGCGCTCAATCCTCTCGTCGGACTTCGGAGCGAGGATCTCCTGGAGAGCGCGGGTGTCCTGTTCAAGGCTGTCGTCAACGAGCCGAAGGTGGCGGCGGAGCAATGGCTGTCCTTTCTCGGTGAGCTCGGCTCCATCGCAGCCGGCAAGTCGGAGCGGGCGCCGCGGACCGGCGATCGGAGATTTTCCGATGCCTCCTGGAAGGAGAGCTCGCTGCACGACGGCTTGCTCAAGGCCTATCTGGCCTGGGGCGACGCCGTCAGCGGCTTCGTCGACAAGACGAGCCTGAGCGACGTCGACAAGGCGCGCGCGCATCTCGTCACGGAAATCCTGATCGACGCCGTCGCGCCCACCAACGCGATGCTGACCAATCCGGCGGCGATGCGCAAATTCGTCGACACCGGCGGCCGCAGCGTCTGGCAAGGACTGAAGAACTATGTCGACGATCTCACCCGGAACGGCGGCATGCCGTCGATGGTCGACCGCAGCGCCTTCAAGGTCGGCGAGAATCTCGCGACCACGCCGGGCGCGGTGGTCCTTCGCAACGAGCTGCTGGAGCTGATCCAGTATACGCCGACGACGCCGAAGGTCTGGAAACGGCCGCTGCTGATTACGCCGCCGCAGATCAACAAGTACTACGCGCTCGACCTCTCGCCGGACAAGAGCATGGTGCGCTTCCTGCTCGAGAGCGGCATTCAGGTGTTCTGCGTGAGCTGGCGCAATCCGACCGCCGCCGATCGCGACCTCGGCCTCGACAGCTACGTCGCGGCGCTCGACGAGGCCGTCGACGTCGCGCGCGAGGTGAGCGGCAGCGACGACATCTCCATGATGGGTTCCTGCTCCGGGGGCATCACCTCGACGGCGTATTTCGCGACGCTCGGTAATGCTGCCGAGAAGATCAGGAACATGGTTCTGGCCGTCTGCCTGCTCGACCCGAACACGGCCGACGAGAGTGCATTCGGCTGCCTGATGACGCCGGACACGATGCGGGCCGCCAAGGAGACCTCGCGGCTCCGCGGGATGGTCGATGGTCACGAGCTGGCGCGGATGTTCGCCTGGATGAGGCCGAACGATCTGATCTGGAATTACTGGGTCAACAACTATCTGCTCGGCAATCAACCGCCGGCCTTCGATATCCTGTACTGGAACGCCGATACGACCCGGCTGCCGGCGCGTTTGCACGGTGACTACCTCGACCTGTATTTCACCAACCCGTTCGTCAATGCCGGAAAGCTCACGCTGAACGGCAGGACGATCGACATGGGCGAGGTCAAGGCCGACTGCTACGTCGTGGCCGGCGTGACCGACCACATCACGCCGTGGAAGGGTGTGCACAGGACGGCCCAGATCATGGGTCCGAACACCACCTTCGTGCTGTCGAACAGCGGTCATCTCCAGAGCCTGCTCAATCCGCCAACCAATCCGAAGGCGTCGTTCATGATCGGCTCCGTCAATCCGGCCGGACCAGAAGCATTCATGGCCGCCTGCGAGAAGCGGAAGGGAAGCTGGTGGCTCGACTGGCGGGACTGGCTCCACGCCCGCTCAGGCGACGAGGTCGATGCACCGGCCTCGCTCGGCAGCGGGCGCCATCCCGTCCTTGCTCCAGCCCCGGGGACATACGTCTTTGAGTGACATGACCACAGAAGCGCGACCTGCCAAGGACGCCGCGACCGGGACGCCGGGCGAGATCGAGGTGCGGCAAATCGCGATCGACGGGCAATCGCTTCGGGTCGCCATCAGGCATGGCCGCGAGCCGCAACCGCCGCTGTTGCTGTTCAACGGGATCGGCGCCAATTGGGAATTGACGAAGCCGCTGCTCGAGGCGCTTACGCGCACGACGGCGATCATCTTCGACGTGCCGGGCGTCGGTGCTTCGCCGAGACCACGCCTTCCGTATCGCCCTTCGACGCTGGCGCGGTTGGCCGCGGGCCTTGTCGCCGAGTTGGGGTACAAGCAGATCGACGTCGCGGGCGTGTCCTGGGGCGGCGGGATCGCGCAGCAATTCGCGCATCAATATCCGAAGCTGTGCCGGCGGCTGGTGCTGGCCGCGACGGCGCCAGGTTTCACCATGGTGCCGGCGAGCCCGGCGGTGCTGTGGAAGATGGCGACGCCGCGGCGGTACACCGACAAGAGCTACATGAACAGGATCGCCGCGGACATCTATGGTGGCGCATTTCGCGACGATCCATCGCTGATCGGCCGACACGCCGGAGCGATGCATGGTGCGCGAAATCTCGGCTATTTGTATCAGCTCCTCGCGATGGCCGGCTGGACCAGCCTGCCATGGCTTTGGTCGCTGCGACAACCGACGCTCGTGCTGACGGGCAGCGACGATCCCCTGGTCCCTCCGATCAACGGCCATATCCTGGCGAGCCTGATCCCGAACGCCGAGCTCCGCATGATCGATGACGGACACCTGTTCATGGTGACGCGGCCGGCGGAGACCGCGGCATTGATCGAGGATTTTCTGGCCGGCGGCATCGCAGATCTCGTTCCGGCATCGGAAGACGGGCGCAACCATTCCAAGGCAGAGCAACAAGGGAGGACATCATGACGGATACGGCCTCATACATCGACATGCTGAGGAAGTTCGGCAGCGATCTCGGTCTGCCCAAGCTGAACGTGGATGAGCTGCTCCAGGCGCAGAAGAAGAATATCGACGCTCTCGGTGAAAGCGCGAAGGTGGCCGCGCAAGGCGCGCAGTCGGTGGCGCAGAAGCAGCGCGAGGTGCTGGAGGCGGGCCTCAGGGAAGCCGAAACACTCGCGCGCCAATACAAACCGCTCGGCCAGATACACGAGAACGTCGCGTTGCAGACCGAATTCGCGCGAAAAGTGTTCGAGATCGCCGTCGAAGGCGCGCGGGAGAGCGCATCGACCGCGCGGCAATCGACGACAGACGCGGTGAAGATCATCCAGGACCGCGTCAAGCAGAGCCTGGAGGAGATCCGCGCCAGCGTTCGCCCGAACAAGTCGGCCTGACGCCACCATCCGCGCAGCTGGGAGGGAACCATGGCGAACCCACAGGCGACACGAACGGGACGGCCGGACTATGTGCCACCGCCGATCGACGGTGACTTCTACGGAATTGCGAACGTGATGAGCGAGAGCGAGCGCGCGCTGCTCCGGCGCGTTCGCGCGTTCACGGAAGGCGCGGTCGCGCCCGTGATCGAGGAGTATTGGGGGCGCGACGAATTCCCGTTCGCGATCGTTCCGAAGATGGCCGAGATCGGCATCGGTGGTGTCGGCTACGAGGGCTATGGTGCGGCGGGCGGGAGCTGGCTGTTGAATGGCCTTGTCGCGATGGAGCTGGCCCGGGTCGATGCGTCGGTCGCGACGTTCTGGGGCGTGCACACCGGCCTGTCGGCAGGCTCGATCTATCTGTGCGGTGACGAACAGCAGAAGCAGCGCTGGCTGCCGCCGATGATGCGCTTCGAGAAGATCGGCTCGTTCGGGCTGACGGAGCCTTTGGTCGGCTCCGCCACATCGGGCGGCATGCTGACGACCTGCCGCCGCGAGGGCGACGTCTGGATCCTCAACGGCCAGAAGAAATGGATCGGCAACGCCACCTTCGCCGAGATCAACGTGATCTGGGCGCGCGAGGAGGGGACGAACGAAGTCAAGGGCTTTGTCGTCGGCAAGGACAATCCGCGCTTCTCGGTCGAGAAGATCAGGACCAAGATGGCGCTTCGCGTCGTGCAGAATGGGTTGATCACCCTGAAGGACTGCAGTGTGCCGGAGGCAGATCGTCTCCAGAATGCCAACACCTTCAAGGACACCGCCAAGGTCCTGCGCATGACGCGCACCGGGGTGGCATGGTTCGCGGTCGGCTGCCAGATGGGTGCCTACGAGCACGCGCTGCGTTACGCGACCGAGCGGATCCAGTTCGGACGGCCGATCGGCGGCTTCCAGCTCGTGCAGGATCTCCTGGTGCGTATGCTCGGCAATGTCACATCGACCCAGGCGATGATGCTGCGCCTCGCCCAGCTCCAGGACGAAGGCGTGATGCGCGACGAGCATGCCTCGCTGGCGAAGGCATTCTGCACCGTCAAGTGTCGCGAGACGGTCGGCTATGCACGCGAACTGCTCGGCGGCAACGGCATCCTGCTCGAGAACCATATCGGGCGGTTCGTGGCCGACGCCGAGGCGATCTATTCCTATGAGGGCACCAGGGAGATGAATACGCTGATCGTCGGCAAGGCGATCACCGGGCTGAGTGCGTTCGTCTGACCGGACGGAAATCTGGGGGGCATCATAGCAGGGGCGATCAACAGACGGGGAAGCTGCATGAATGGCGCGGAAAGTCTCTTGCGTACACTGGTCGGATCGGGCGTCGAGGTCTGTTTCGGCAACCCCGGCACCTCGGAAATGCACTTCGTCGCTGCGCTCGACAGGGTCGAGGGCATGCGGGCCGTGCTCGGCCTGTTCGAAGGTGCGGTGACCGGCATGGCCGATGGCTATGGCCGCATGGCGGAGAAGCCGGCCGCGACTCTGCTCCACCTCGGGCCGGGACTCGCCAATGGTCTTGCCAATCTGCACAACGCGCGTCGCGCGGCAACGCCGATCGTCAATGTCGTGGGCGACCACGCCACCTATCACGCGCAATACGACGCGCCGCTCGCATCGGACGTTCACGGATTTGCCCGGCCGGTCTCCGGCTGGGTGCACTCGTCGGCGAGCGCCAGGACCGTCGCTGCGGATGGAGCGCGGGCGGTGCAGGCCGCGCTGCAATGTCCCGGTCAGATCGCGACGTTGATCCTGCCGGCTGACACGGCCTGGATGGAGGCCGATCGGCCGGCGCCAGCTTTGCCGAGGCCCGTGCCGACTGTGGTTTCCACCGAGGCGATTGACCAGGCTGCCGCGGCGCTCAAGTCAGGTCGCAAGACCATGCTGCTGATCCGTGGAGCCGCACTCAGGGAGCGCGGACTGAGCGCCGCGGGCCGTATCGCCGCGGCGACCGGCGCGCGGATCGCATGCGATACTTTCGCGCCACGCTGCCAGCGCGGCGCCGGGCGCGTGGCGGTCGAGCGAATCCCGTATTTCGCCGAGCAGATCGTCGAATTCATGAAAGGAACGGAGGAACTGATCCTGGTCGGCGCGAGCCCGCCTGTGAGCTTCTTCGCATATCCGAACAAGCCGTCCTGGTGCACGCCCGAGGACTGCAAAATCATCTATCTTGCGCATGCTCACGAGGATGGTCCGGCGGCCCTCGAGGCTCTCGCCGAATCTATGAAGGCGGCCAGGCAGGCGTTGCATGTCGGTCCACTGAGCCGGCCCGATATTCCGGCCGGACCGCTCAATCCGCAGACGGCCGGGCAGGTCATCGCTCATTTCCTTCCCGAAGGCGCCATCACCTCCGACGAGGGCGCGACGGCAGGCGGAGGTGTGCATCGATTTGCGGCGACGATCGCACCGCACGACCATCTTGCCTTGACGGGCGGCGCGATCGGGCAGGGCATTCCGGTCGCCACCGGCGCCGCGGTGGCCTGTCCGGACCGCAAGATCGTCTGCCTCCATGGTGATGGCGGGGCGATGTACACGCTGCAGGCGCTCTGGACGCAGGCGCGGGAATCGCTCGACGTCACCACGGTGATCTTTGCCAACCGTTCCTATGCGATTCTCAACATCGAGCTTGCGCGGGTCGGCGCCGGAGATCCGGGGCCGAAGGCCTTTTCGATGCTGGATCTGCACAATCCCGAGCTTGATTGGGTCAAGCTCGCGTCCGGCATGGGCGTGGAGGCGAGCCGCGCGACCTCGGTTGGCGAATTCGCGAGCCGGTTCGGCAGCGCCATGAACAATCGCGGTCCTCGCCTGATCGAGGTCGTGCTTTAGCTCGCCGGAACGCGATCGCTCTCATGCGAGCGCGCGCTGCTCGATCCAATCGACGTAGAGCCGACGCTCTGCAAACAGCCACGCGCCGTCCATCTTCACGAACGTATCGAGGTAGCGGAGCGAGGCGACCATCAATCGGCGTTGTCCGCCGTCGACGATGACGTGATGCGCCAGGCAATACGTCTCCCCTATGCCACGTTCGCTCGTCAGCGTGAAGAGCGTGCTCTGCCCGAGGAAGTGCGTCGTGGCATCGTACTTGTTCAGCTCCGCGAAGACCGGAGCGAGTTCTGCGCGAGCGTGCAGCTCCTGCGAGGGTGCCGGATCCTTGGCGTTCATGTACACCACGAAATGGGTGTCTTCGGTGAAGAGGGACATTTGCCCCGTCGCATCGCGACGGTCGGCGCAGTGCGCATAGGCTTCGACGAGCTCCCGTATGGCGAGGCGATCCGCCGCTTCGCCGGGGGAGATGGCAACGTGCTTGCTCATGGGCAGATATCCTTTGAGTCAGGGGGCAATCAGGTCGGGCTGGTCAAACTGCCGCATTTGCGAGCGTGGTCTTGGACAAAGTCTTGGACAAAACTGCTCCTGCCGGAGCTGCCTTCGGCGGTGGGCGCGGCCGGCGGATCCTCGTCGGGCGCCGGCAGGCGTCATCCTGGCCCTTGACATGCCGTTACGTGTGTAATAGTGGCGATGACACACTTTTGGAGTCGGCCGTGCCAACCAGTACACGTTTCGCTGTCGCCGTTCATACGCTCGCCGCGCTCGCGGTCAGCGACGGCAAGCCGATGCGGTCTGAGGATCTGGCCTATTCCGCCAATACCAGTCCTGTCGTGATCCGCAGCCTGTTGTCGCGCCTGAGCGAGGCAGGTCTGACCCGCTCGCAGCTCGGGACGGGCGGTGGGGCGCTGCTGGCGAAACCCGCGGCCAAAATTCGACTGCTCGACGTCTATGAGGCCGTCGAGGACACCGAGCTGTTCTCCTTGCATCGGACGCCGCCCTGCGAGAGCTGTGCGGTTGGAGGCAACATCCTGGAGGCGATGGAGCCGACACTGATGCGCGCGCGCAAAGCACTCGAGAACGAGCTGGCAAAGGTCACGATCGCCGGCATCGCTGCCGAGGTCGCGCGCCTCGGGAAATTCAGCATTCCGCTGGAGTGGTGATGCTCTTTTTGTCGTTAAATGTAATCATGTCACTGACACACAGTTTAATGCGTGCCGCGTTGGGATCGGCTGCATAGGGGCGCTGCCGTTCCGGAGTCATTCCGCCCCGTTCATCAACAGGAGCAAACAATGAGCATTGGCATTATCGGGGCGGGCGCCCTCGGTTCCAGCGTGGCCCGACTGCTGGCAAGAGGCGGGATTGCGGCGACGATCGCAAACAGCCGGGGCCCGGAGTCGCTGAAAGATCTGGTCGCGGAGCTTGGTCCGTCGATCAAGGCCGGTACCGCCAGGGAAGCCGCCGGCGCCGATATCGTCGCGGTGGCTGTGCGTTGGGTCGATCTCGAAAGAGCGCTGGAACGTGTGCCCGCCTGGAATGGCCGTACCGTCATCGACGCGACCAATCCCGTCGAGTTCCTCGATCCGGACTCCCCCGATGCCAGGGACCCGAACAACCCGCTCGCCGCCTATGGCATCAAGGCGATCGATCTCGACGGCAAGCACTCCAGCGAGGTGTTCCGCGGATACGTTCCGGGCGCACGCGTCGTCAAGGCCTTCAACCATCTCGACGCGCGCGTGCTGACGGAGCCGGTGGTGTCGGGCGGGCAGCGCACCCTTTTCTACTCGGGCGACGATGCCGGAGCGAAGGCCGCGGTTCGCAAGATCATCGAACAGGTTGGTTGTTTCCCGGTCGACCTCGGCGCGCTCGATGCGGGCGGACCTCTGGCCTCGCTGCCGTTCGGTTCGCTCGCGGCCGTCAGTTTCATCAAGACCTGACATTCGATGAGTCTCGCCAGAGCCGCTTCGGCAAGCAGCTAGTCGCGGCTTTCGATCTTTCCGCCCAGCGCCTGCGTCGCGCTGGCGGCGCTGGCGAGCAGCGCCTTCACCTGATCGCTCGACGGCTCGACCTTCATCGAGGCCCGGGTGCCGGCGAGGCTGAGCGTGAAACGAATATCGCCGTTCCAATCCACGATCGGCGCCGCGATGGAGACATAGCCGGTGAGGTCGGATCGGACGATCGTCGTGTAACCCTTTCGCTTCAGCTCGCGCGCCGCATCTTCCCTGAATTTTCCGGCATCGACTTTACCGCCGAACACGGCCTCCCATTCCTGCGTGATCAGATGCGCCGTCAGGTTTGGCGGCAGCCGGGCGGCGTAGATCTTCCCCGCTGCAGAACTCAGCATCGGGATCAGTCCGGTGCGAAATTCGAACGCGCCGCGCTGATCCCCGTCCTGTTTGAACAGGCTGAGAGGGCCGTCGTCGGTCCATGTGGTGACGGCCGCGCTTCGCCGCGTGATGTCGCGCAGATTGGTGACCTCGCGGCGGACGATCTCGAAGCCGTCGATCTGCTGGATTGCGCTGACGCCGAGCGAGAGCGCCGCAGGCCCGAGGCGATAGTTGCCCGGCTTCTCGTCCGCCGCGGCGAGCCCGATCCTGACGAGGCTCACGAGATAGTTATTGGCGGCGCTGGTCGTCAGGCCCGCCAGCGGCGCGATGTCCTTCAGGGCCATCGCCTGCTGACTGCCCTGCATAACATTCAGAATCCGAAAGGCAATTTCCACCGACTGAATGCCGCGGCGCGGTTTCTTCTCCTGCATCTGCTTCCTTCGACCGGTTCAGCGAATCGAGATTGACACAAACGAAAGTCGCGAGCACTATACAACAATAAAATATGTATTCAACAATATTGAATACGGAGGAAGCGAAAATGCCCATTGGTGCCATCCGCAGCGTCTACACGGTCGCCAACGACATGGATCTCATGCAGGCCTTCTACGCAGAGGCGCTGGAGCTTCCGCTGGCATTTCGGGATCGCGACCAGTGGTGCCAGTTCAAGGTCGGACAGTTGGCGTTCGCGCTGAGCTCACCATCCGAAGCGGCTACGGGCGCGCGCGGGAGTGTGGTCGTGTTCGGCGCGACCGACGTGGCTCAATTAGCGCAGCGGATCGAGCGGCTCGGTGGGCTGCACCTGTCGAGCCGCGACATGGGCTCGCACGGCAGCGTCGCGACGTTCACCGACCCCGAAAACAATCTGTTCCAGATCCACGTCCGGCAAAGCACCTAGCTGCGGCCGCGTATCAACCGTGCCACCCGAGAAAGGATATTCATCATGAAGTTCGGCGTCTTCGATCAGAACGACCGCTCCGGTCTGCCGCTGGCAGAGCAGTACGAGAACCGGCTTGCGCTCGCCGAGCTCTATGATCGGCTCGGCTTTCACTGCTTTCACATGAGCGAGCACCACGGCACGCCGCTGAGCACGACGCCGTCGCCCAGCGTATGGATGGCGGCTCTGTCGCAGCGGACCAGGAGATTGCGGCTATGTCCGCTGGTCTATCTGTTGCCGACCTACAATCCCGCGCGCCTCTATGAAGAGATCTGCATGCTCGATCATCTGAGCGGCGGCCGGTTCGAATTCGGAATTGGCCGCGGCGCCTCGCCGCACGAGCTCGACGCGCTCGGGATCGAATCCGCGAAGGCGGCGAAGATGTACGCGGAGGCCTTCGAAGCGATCCAGCGCTGCTTCGCGCAGGACTCGGTCACGACGACAGGCGAGTTCTGGAGCTTGAACGACTACGCGGTGGAAATGAAGCCACTTCAGCGCCCGCATCCGCCGATGTGGTACGCGGTTGGCTCGCCCGATTCCGTGGTCTGGCCGGCGCGCAACGGCATGAATGTGGTCTGCGGTGGGCAGGTCTCCCGCGTGCGCGCGATTTCGGACCGCTATCGCGAGGAGATGGCTGCCGCCGGTCTACAGGGCAAAGCCTCTCCCCTCATCGGCGTCAATCGCTACATCATCGTCGGCGAGAGCGACCGCGATGCCCACGAGCTGGGTCGAAAGGCCTGGCCGGCGTTCTACGAAAATTTCATCAAGCTCTGGCGCAAGCACGGGACGCAGCCGGTTAACGCAAAACTGCCGCCCGCGTTCGACCAACTCGTCGAATCCGGCCATGCGATCGCCGGCTCCGCCCGGACGGTCGCGCAAATCCTGTCCGACCAGGTCGCGCTTGGCGGGCTGAACTACGTGATCGGCAGCTTCATGTTCGGAACCATGCCGCACGCGGAAGCAGCGGCCTCGATCCGCCGCTTCGCCGAACAGGTGATGCCTGCGGTGAAGGCGGCCGAAGCGGTCGCTGCTTGAGTGCCCGAAACGGGTGAACGCAAGGAGGCGGAAATGGCTGATGCTCCACTGTTCGACAGCCGCGACCTGCGGCGCGTGCTCGGAACCTTTGTCACCGGCGTGACCGTGGTGACCACGACCGATGACGAAGGCAGATTCCATGGCGTCACCGCCAATTCCTTCAGCTCGGTGTCGCTTGATCCTCCGCTGGTGCTCTGGAGCCAGGCAGTCAAAAGTCACAGCCACCCGGCGTTCTTCGCGGCTGAACGCTTTGCCGTGAACATCCTCGCCGAGGATCAGATCGAGTTGTCACAGCGGTTCGCAAAATCGTCTCATGACAAGTTCGTCGGCATCGACGTCGATATCGGCGCCAGTGGCGTGCCGCTGCTCCGCGATTGCAGCGCCAGGCTCGAGTGCCGGGTCGTGTCGCGGGTGCCGGGCGGTGACCACACCATCTATGTCGGCGAGGTGCTTGCGATCGACCGTGCCGAACGCAAGCCGCTTGTCTTCGGCAACGGCCAATATCTGCTGGCTGATCCTCACGATATGGCTGACGGCGCAGTGTCGCCCGACCGCAAGCAGGCGCAGCTCGCCGCGATGCGGCTCGGCACCCGCGCGATCGCGCGCCTTGCGCACCAATTCGACGAGACCATGGCGCTCGCGGTCTGGGGCACCCACGGTCCAACCATCACCCATTGGGAGCCGGCGTCCGCTCCCGTCAGCGACGCGCTTCCCGTCGGATTGATATTGCCGGTCACCTCGACCGCAACCGGCCTGGCATTCGCCGCGCATCTTCCGCTCGCGGCCATCGCGCAGACGGACTGGCCCGGCGAGCCTGCGATGTCCGACGCGGGCGATTGGGAGCAGCGTCTCGATGACGTCCGGCGGTCGGGACTCGCGAGACAGGGACTGGAAACCTTCTACCGTAGCGAGACCGTGATCAATGCACTCAGTGCTCCGGTGCGCGATGCGAGCGGCCAGGCGGTGCTGGCTCTGACCGCGGTCGGCGAGGCGAGCCGGTTTCGCGCTGATCTCGACGGCGCGTTCGCCCGCGCCCTTCGGCAGAGCGCAGAAGATCTGTCTCGCCGCCTCGGCTACCGCTCGGACAATGCGCTCGAGCCGGCCAGGCGGCTGGAGCTGGCTGCTGGAGCTTGATCGATGGCAGCATTATCCGTCCTCGACACCGAACTTCTTACGCAGGACTTGCCCGGGCTTGCGCAGGTGGCCGTTGCGTCGCCGATCTATTCCGGAGAACGGGGGCAGATCGAATATCGCGTCGCCGGAGATGCGCGCAATCCCGCAGTGCTGATGCTTCACGGGCTCGGCTCCAGCTCGGCCGGATACCGCGCCCAGCTTGCCGGGCTGTCGCGGGATTTTCATGTGATCGCCTGGAATGCGCCGGGCTTCGGCGGCAGTTCGCCCATCTCGGGGCAGGACGCAGGCATCGACGACTACGCGGACGCCGTGGAAGGGCTGCTGTGTGCGCTCCGGGTGCGGCGGCTTGCCGTCCTGGCCGGCAGCTCCTGGGGGAGCGTCGTGGCGCTGGCCTTCGCACGGCGCTTTCCAGCGCTCGTCGACAGCCTCGTTCTTTCAGCCCCCAACGTCGCCAGAGGTCATCTCGTCGGCGACGCCCGCGCGGCCGAGCTCAACGCTTGGCTTCGCACGGCGGATATCGACATTCCGGTTTCACGCGCGGCCATCGCGGACAAGTTGCTGGCGCCAGACGCGCCACCGCTGGTCAGGCAGCATGTCGAGCGTTTGCGCGACGCCATGGCGACCGAGGGCTGGCGACAGGCGATACGATCGCTTTTCACCATCTCCACGCCGGACATCATCTCCGCAGTGCGGTGCCCGATTGCCATTCTCTCCGGCACTCTCGACCAGGTCGCGCCACATCGGGATCACGCGGCGCGGCTGCTCGCTGCGGCGCCTTCCGCGACGTCGTATCCGTTCGAGGCTTGCGGTCACATGCTCAAGCTCGAGGCGCCCGCGAAATTCAACGCGATCATCCGGCAAATGGCGGCCGAAACCTGGAGCGAAGCTTCGATAGCGAAATAGTACACAAAAAGCCGACACGCGAGGAAACCAAGGATGAAGATCGAACAGGAAGCAGAGCGGCCCACTTCAACTCATTGGTGGATGGTCAGCGTCCTTTGCCTGGTGAATGCGGTCGCATTCATCGATCGTGCGGCGCTACCGCTCCTGGTTCAACCCATCAAGCGTGATCTCGGGATATCGGACACGATGATGAGCCTTCTGATTGGAGCTGCCTTCATCATCACCTACGCCATCGGAGGCTGGCTTGTCGGCGTGCTTGTCGATCGGATCTCCCGCAGACGCATTCTTGGCATCGGGATCGCAGCCTGGGGAGTGTCGACGATCCTGTGCGGCTCCGCCACGACCTATGCAGGTCTATTCCTGGGCCGCTGCGGAGTTGGTGCGGGCGAGGCAACATGTGGGCCGGCGAGCATGTCGCTCGTGAAAGATGCGTTTGATACGCGCTTCCGCGGGCGTGCCGTTGCGATCTGGGCGATGGGGGCAAGCATCGGCGGCGGGATCGCACTTCTTGCCGGAGGAGCCATTCTTCATCTGGTCGGCGAGAACGGGGCCTATGTCGTGCCCGTCCTCGGGATCTCAATTCGCTCGTGGCAGCTCGTCATGATCGCCTGTGGCGTGATTGCGCTGCCCGTTGCCCTGCTCGTTTTCACGTTCCCGGAGCCGGCAAGACGATCAGCCGGCTCAAGCAAATCTGTCGCGTTCAAGGAAGCTCTCGAGGCGATCCGTGGTCGATGGCTGGTCTTTTCGCTGCTCTTTCTGGCCAATGCTTTGACGATCATGCTGTCGGTGGCCTATTCGTCCTGGATTCCCGCATTTCTCGGGCGGGTGTGGAAGATCCCGGCAGGCGAGATCGGCCTGACTTATGGTCTCATCGTGCTGCTGCTCAGCACCACGAGCCAACTCAGTGCGGGTTTTCTCGTCGACTGGGTCTACCGGCGGTATGGCCTAGCCGGTGTCCCGGCGCTCGGAATTGCGATTTGCGCGTTGATCTTCGTGCCGGCCGTCTTGGCGCCTGCCGCCGGTTCTATCTCCGCGACCTGGTTTCTGCTGGCCGCTTTCAATCTCCTGGCCGCGAGCCTTTTCACCATCGGCACCTCGACGATCGTGCATCTGTCGCCAGGCTCGGTGATCGGGAAAATCACGGCCGTTCATTTCGCGTGGGTCGGCATCACGGGAACGGCGGTCGCGCCGACGCTCGTTGCTGTGATCGCCGATCGACTATTTGAGGGAACGCAGAGCGCTCTCGGCTCCGCGCTATCGACTGTCGGCGGTGGGCTGGCCATAGCTGGCGGGCTGTGTCTTCTCGCTGTCTATTGGCAGATGCGTCCCGGCCGTGACGTGCCATCGCTTGTTCCCGAGCGCGCGCGATGAGGGGACCGTTTCTGGAATCACAATATCAACATGTTGAAGGGAGGTCGAAAATGCAAGTGATCAGGTTCGAACAGAAAGACTCGGTCGGTCATATCGTACTCGCCAATCCGCCGAAAAATCTCATCGCATCGGACTTCTCGGACTCGCTCAAGCAGGCCGTCCACGAAGCCGGCGAGGCTGACATCAGGGCATTGCTGGTGAGGGCGGAAGGGCCCCATTTCAGCCAGGGCGGCGATGTGCTCGATTTCCTGGAGAAGAATGCCAGCCAGTTCCGGACCTTCATCGCCGAATGCAATCAGTCGTTCCGCGCCATCGAAGCCTTGCCGATTCCGACCGTCGCGGCCGTGCGTGGATCCGCATTCGGCGGTGCCTTCGAGCTCGCGCTCGCCTGCGACTTCATCGTTGCGGCCGAAGACGCGGTGTTTCGCTGTATCGAGGCTTCGGTGGGATCTGCGCCCGTCGCCGGCGCAGTGCAGCGATTGGCGGAGCGGATCGGCCGTTCGCGCGCGGCCCGATACGCGATGCTTTGCGAACCGATGTCGGGTGTCACCGCCGGCGAATTGGGTATCGCGATCATGGTGAAGCCTGCGGATGACGTCGAAGCGGCTGCGCTCAAGTTCGCGCAGGATTTGTCGACCGGTCCAACGCGCTCATATGCGGCCATACGAACCCTGCTCAAGGCCTGGTCGGGCGGCGGCATACCGTCCGCCGATGCGATGATCCTGGATATCACCATGGCGCTCCACAGCTCCGAGGATGCGAGACGTGGACGCACGGCGCGGGCCGAGGCCATCAAGAAGGGGATCGAGCCGCCGAAGATCGTCTTCACCGGCCGATGATGGAACGTCTCGGAGAACGCGGGAGAGAAACGGCGGCATCGAGCCGCCTGTCGTCTTTCACAAGCCCGACCAGCGCGGGCGGTACCTGCTGCCGGACGGAGCCCTGAAGCGGGACAGTCTGCTGGCAAAAGGTGAATTCGAAATTGAATGTCGGCTGGTGCTCGACGATGAAGCCCACTCCTGCAATATTGCGCTCTCCGGAAGGCCAGATCTGTGCAGCTTACGAAGGGACTATTCAAATCACGCAAGTTCAGAATCTCAGGCGATCCGCGGCGCGACCCTTGGTGTATGTTAGAGGCACGGCAATCGCGCCGTATCCTCGTTGAAGCGTGTGGAGACTTTCATGATCGCCTGGAAAACGCCAAAAATCGTCGAAGTGCCCGTGGGAATGGAAATCAACATGTACGCATGTGCGGCGCGAAAGTAACCACCGCCCGTGTCCCAACTCTGAAAGGGTGGAAGTTGGTCGTTTGCTCTGACAGGCTCGTCCTGTCGGCAACGGTCCTTCCGCCTTTTTTGTATTGATTGATCCATCCGCTGCCCGGCGTCGATCCCATGCTTCGCGCGATCGTTCTCGGAGCTGCAGCGGGAGGCGACCCCAGGTCGGTCTTTCGGACTGCTGGTCAAACGAATCTTAGCGCGTCCGCATGAGCATCTCGGAGGGATAGTGGCCAAACCGCGCATGATATTGCGCGGCGAAGCGCCCCATTTGCGTGAAGCCCCATTTGAGTGCCACTTCGCCGACCGGCAGTCTGTTCTCCGACAGAGACAATTCCGCGTGGACCGCGTCTAGTCGGATCTGGCGCAAATATGCTGCGGGCGTTGTGTCTTTGAACTTCCGGAATCCCGCTTGCAATGAGCGCACGCTGATGCCTGCAGCCTCGGCGATGTCAATCATGGTCAGCGGCTGATGCATGTTGGCGTGCATGAAGTCGACGGCCCGCCTGACATACCGGGGGGCCGGCTGAAGCCGGTCGCGGTTCAACCGGAAGCTCAGGCGATGCGGCACGTGCTCGAAGATCAATCGCAAAGCCGATTCAACGAGGAGCGACATCGCCAAAGGTGAACGCTCGAAGAGTCGTGCATCGAGCACGCCCGATGCGATGGTTTGCGCAAGCAGATTGAAGGTCGCACCTGCGCCGGTCGAAAGATCCAGGATCGGTGTCAGATCAAGCTTGCTCAATTTCGCGACGTCGAATGTTGCCGAAAGCACCCTGGACACGACTTCGACGTCAAACATCAGTGTGACGCTAGCGTACTCGCCGTCGACGCAGCGCAGCTTGATGTGGTGCGACAGGGACGTGGGTGCGAGCAATGCAGTGAGTGGCGGCGCCGTCGATGCCCTCGTTCCTATTGTCGCGTCAGCAACTCCGGCAATTGGCAGGATGATGCTGAGATGTTCATCGTTCGCCCTCTTTGTCACGGCCCAATCGGCAGTGTATCTGTTCCTTCGAAACACGCCGACTCCGGGCCAAGCTGCGACATCGGATTTCCAGCGAAAGCTTTGGCGCGGACTTGGTGGTGACGCCTTGAACGTCGGAACTTGCGAATGAAAGGTTGCGAGTAAATCTTCGAACGCGGTGCCGGAAAGGGCGGCGGGTGCGTAGAAGGGATTGTGTTGCAAGATGATTTGCTCGCTGAGCTGACTAGCTAGTTACAGTTTCCGCACGCCTAAACCGGCATTTCAAGCGATCGCCGCATTGGATTGAGGCTTTTGGAAGACCGGTCTATCCGGTTTACGCAAGGCCTATTCAAATTACGCAGGCCGGCGGCTGGACGCAACTCCAAGAATCCCCTTCCACGGCTTGGCCGACCCGACCGGAAGGTCGAGTTCAGCTGGATGGCGAGAAGCCATAGAGCTCTGCCGGATTCTCGACCAGGATGCGCTGGCGGACGGCCTCGTCCGGAGCCCAATCGAACAGGAGGTCGAGCAGCGCCGCATCGTCCGGCGGATCCTGGACGGAAACGTGTGGCCAATTGCTGGCCCAGATCATGCGCTCCGGCACAGCTCTGATAGCAACTGTCGCCAGCGCGCCTACGTCTGGATAGAGTGGGGCGCCGGCCTTCGAGGTCTCATAGGCGCCCGCCAGCTTCAGCCAGGTCCGGCCACGGTCGATCAGATGAAGGATGGTCCGGAAACCGGGATGCTCGACCGGCACCGGCTCCAGGAACTTGCCGACATGGTCGATGATCAGCCTGCAAGGCAGCCGCTTCAACATCGCCTCACGTTCTGACAGCAGACGGCCATCCATCTGTAATTGGATGAACCAGCCGAAGGTGGTGATGCGGGACGCGACCGGCTCTAGCGCGTCCCAAGGCAACGGACCGCCCGGCAGCATCTGGAAACGCGCGCCGCGAATGCCGGCGTCGGTCAGCTGCTGCAACTCGGCATCGCCGACATCCGGCCCGACGATCGCGACGCCGCGAGTCCGGTCGAGCCCGAGGGCCGCGATCGCCTCGACGGTACAGCTGTTGTCGGTGCCATAGGCAGTTGGCTGCACGACCACCGCACGGGTCAAGCCGAGGCGGCGCTGCACGGCGTCGATGTAGGCCGCGACGCTCGCCCAGGCCGGGCCGGGACCCGTCGCGGTCGGGGCCACAGGCTTGGTCGGGTCAAAGATATGAATATGGCTGTCGCAGGCTTCGGGCGGAGCGATCAGTCGTGGTTGAGCTGCAGGCATGGCATTTTTCTCCTAACCGAGAGGAATCAGATCTGCCGGGTCCATTGTCAGGGGCTGCATTGGTTCCTCCACCTGGCGGGGCCTTGTGCCCGCGATCATTTGAAATATGCGAGATAGTGCGCGAGTGCTTTGATCTGGTCTTCGGTCAATGGATAGGCGACGTCGGCCATGACGGCCTGGCCGCCGCCGGAACGGACACTGGTCTTGAAGTCGGTCAACGCCTTCAGCAGATAGTCCTCTCGCTGGTGCGCGATGCGCGCAACCGCCTTTGCGCCCGCGAAATTGTCGGTGTGGCATGAGGCGCAGTGGCTCCGCGCGGCAATCTTAGCTCCGGCGTCGTTCAGCGCGGGGTCGTCATCGGATGGGGGGCCTGGCGGCGGCAGCGATGCGAAATAGGCGGCAAGATTGCGAATGTCGTCATTGCTGAGATCGGCGGCAATCGGTGACATCTGCTCGTTCTTGCGCGAGCCGGCGCGGAAGAACACGAGCTGCCACTGGAGGAACTGATCAGGCTGGCCCGCGAGTGACGGTATATTCTCGGTCTGCGAGATGCCATTCTCGCCGTGACAGCCGGCGCAGATCGCCGCTTTCTCCTTGACGTCGGCAGCGTGCGCAAACGACGTGACCAGGAGAATTGTCGACAGAATTCCGAACGAAGCGGTACGCATCACTACTCTCTCCGACCGTCATCGCCGGGCTCGACTCGCCTGCGGGGCCGAAGCCCCTTCAGCGTGGCGAAGGCCGGCAATCCATCGCGTTTTGCAAAAGATTTTTCGTTGGGATGGATGCCCGGATCAAGTCCGGACATGGCGAATGCGGCTTGTTGGCTGTATCGCATCACGCAAGGAGGCTGCGGTCGCCGGTTGGGCAATCGCAGCCTCCCGTTTCACGACACGCTACTTCTTGCTGTAGCTGATGCGATAGATCGCACCGGCCCAATCGTCGGCAACGAGGATCGAGCCATCCTTGGCAAGGATGACGTCGTTAGGACGGCCGAGATAGCCCTGGTCGCCTTCGAGCCAGCCGGAGGCAAACACTTCCTCCTTGGGGTTCTTGCCGTCGGGCCCGACGATCACGCGCACGATGCGTGCGCCCTGGTACTTGTGCCTGTTCCAGGAGCCATGCTCGGCGATCAGGATGTTGTTCTTGTACTCGGCCGGGAATTGATCGCCGGTATAGAACTTCATGCCGAGCGGGGCGATATGGGCACCGAGATTCAGCACCGGGGGTGTGAACTCCGAGCACTTGTGACCCATCGCGAATTTCGGATCCGGTGTATCGCCCTGGTGGCAGTAGGGGTAGCCGAAATGCTCGCCCATCTTCGAGATCATATTCAGCTTGTCGCTGGGCAGCTCATCGCTGAGCCAGTCGCGGGCGTTTTCGGTGAACCAGTAATTGCCGCTGCGCGGATCGACGTCGCCGCCGACCGAGTTGCGGACGCCGAGGGCGTAAACTTCCGCGTTGCCGGTCTTGGGATCGACGCGGCGGATCTGCGCGACGCTGGTCGGCGGAATGCCGACGTTGAAGGGAGGTCCGAACGGCAAAAAGAACCAGCCATCCTTATCGACTGCGATGTACTTCCAGCCATGTGCGGCATAGGACGGCATGTCGTCATAGACGACCTTGCCCTCGCCGGGATTGTCGAGCTTGGCTTCGATGTCGTCGTAGCGGATCAGCTTGTCGACCGCGATGACGTAGAGCGCACCGTCCTTGACGGCCAGACCCGTGGGCATGTTCAGCCCCTTGAGGATGGTCTTGACCTCTTTCTTTCCGTTGTTGTCCTTGATGGCATAGACGTTGCCGAGGCCGAACGAGCCGGCGAACAGCGTGCCCTTGTCACCCCAGGCCATCTGCCGCGCGGCTAGCACGCCGCTGGCGTAGACCTCGATCTTGAAGCCCTCCGGCAGCTTGATCTTCTTCACGATGTTGGCGAGCTCGGCCTCCGACGCACCGGTCGGCGGGCCGGATGGCGGCACGAGACCTTTCTGCTGGGCGTTCTCGTCGCCGAGGTACCAGTCATCCGGCGGATGGGTCCAGAATTCCTTGGTGCCGGAATCGTAGTGTTTGAGCTCGTCAGCGCGTAGCGGGCCACCCGCCGCAACCAACGACACAAATGCGAGCGTCTGCACAATGCGAGTTAGACTTGAAGCCATCGTTTCACTCCTGGAGGATAAAACCGCTTTTGTTGTTCGATCGAGCGATTTTCGTTGGCCTATGATGAGGCGCCGCTCTTATACCACGCGGAAACGAGCCCACGATCGAGCGTGCTCGATTTAAAAGGCGAGTCCTATTCAATTTGCGAAGTGACTATTCAAACTACGCAACCCAGGACGCAGATGATGGTACGCCGGCCGAGAGGCGCGCTCCGGGCGCACAACGCGAAAATGATCTTTGAACCGCAACCAGATCTTGCAGGTCGCTTGCGCGCTCGTCTTAGGGGCAGAAAATCCAAGCTGGATCTTGTCGCCCTTGGTCGTTCAATTCGACCCGCCAGCGCCGTGCGGGCGCAGCAGATTGTCTGTCCATGCCTCGGCAATGTGGGGCAGGGAGAGGGCAGGCTTTTGGTCGACGAGAAGCGCGAGCACCTGCGGCGGAGTTAGTGGCAGCTCCCGGATCGGTTTTCCGGTTGCGTCGGCGACGGCACAAGCCACGGCGGCTGCGACATTCAGGATCGGAACTTCGCCGGCGCCCTTCGTCCCGAGCGGACCAATCGACGGCGCACCTTCGTACAGATTGATCTCGACCGGCACGACATCGAGGGCCAGCGGCACGCGGTAGGTCTCGAAGCCATTTTGACGGACGCGGCCATTGCTGCCGATCGTCACTTCCTCATGCAGGGCATAGCCCAATCCCTGCACAACACCGCCCTGGATTTGGCCATGGATCGCGCGCGGGTTCAGCGCGCGGCCAACGTCCTGGACGACGCGATAGCTCAACACCTCGACGTGTCCTGTCTCAGTGTCGACGGCCACCTCGCAATCATGGACGGCGAAGACGGGGATGTCGATCGCGTCGATGAAATGGCCGGCGACGCAGCCGGGCATCGCAGGCACACCGGCTCCTGTGAAGGCGCCGGTGCCGGAGATCGGGCCGATCTGCGCCTGGGCGCGGGCCGCAACTTCGGAGATCAGGCGGCCGGAGCCGGGCGCTCCGGCAATTTCAATTCGCCCGGCGCGCATGACCAGGTCCTCGGGCGCGGCCTCGATCATCTCGGAGGCGACTTTCAGCAGCTTTGTTCGCACCTCTTGCGCCGCCGACAAGCTGGCGGCACCGAGCGAGACAGTGGTTCGGCCGCCTCCGACGCCGACATCGTAGCCGGCGGCATCCGTGTCGGCTGCGCGGACGATCACGTTGCCAGGGTTGAGGCCGAGCGTGCCGGCCACGATCTGAGGCAGAGCTTGCATCATGGAGCCTGACCCGATCTCGACGCCCGATGTCACGAGTGTTGCCGTTCCGTCGGCATTCATGTTCACGGCCGCGGCCGAAGGACCGACGAAGACGAACCATGTGCCGACAACGGTCGCGCGTCCATAGAGCCGGCCGTCGGCACGCCCGGGCGGCGTCGCGGCGGCATCTCGCATCGTATCCATCCGGTCAAGCATCGGGCCAAGCACGTCACCCTCGAACACCTGGCCGGTGGCGCCGAGATCGCCCTCGCCGAGCACATTGCGGCGGCGGAAGGCGAGGGCATCCATGCCGATCTTGCCTGCGATTTCGTCGGTGTGCCGCTCGAGCGCAAAGGTGTTGTAGACACCGTTGCAGGCGCGGAAAGCGCCGTTCGGGGCGGTGTTGGTATAGACCGCGCGCGAGACCAGCCGCACCGCGCCAAGGGAATAATTTCCGCCGAGCGTGTGAGCGGTCATCGTCGTCAGGAAAATCTGTTCGCCACCATATGCGCCGCAATCCATCAGGACCACGGCTTCGCGTCCGGCGATTTCGCCATCGCGTGTCACCGCCGAGCGTATGCGGATTTCGGCGTTTTCGCGAAAGAGACAGGTGAGCATTTCTTCCTCGCGCGAATTGACCAGCCGGACCGGCCGTCCGCTCGCCCGAGCGAGCAAGGCAGCAAAGGGCTCGATCGCGAGATCGAATTTGAGGCCGAAACCGCCGCCGACGGGCGGCACGGTGACGCGAACCTGGGAGGCCGGCACGCCCAGCAGGCGCGCGGTTGCATTGCGGATGGTCCAGGGAACCTGGGTCGACGTCTCGATATGGAAGCGCCCGTCTTCATAATTCGCGACCACCGCGCGCGGCTCGAAGGCGACATGGTTCTGGCGACCGACCCGGAAGCAGCTTTCGATGATCTCGACATCGGGCCGGGCAAACGCAGCGTCGACGTCGCCGCGAACGACGGTCGCCTCCCAGGCAATGTTGCCCCCGCGGGCACCGCCTTCGAGCAGAACCTCGTAGTTGCGCCAGTCGGGATGGATGAGCGGAGCATCCGGAGCAAGCGCATCTGCCATGGTAAGAACCACGGGCAGCGGTTCAATCTCGACGTCAATTGCAGCAAGCGCGGCGTGAGCCTGCATCAGCGTGTCCGCCGCGATCGCGGCGATCGGCTCGCCGTCGTAGCGGATCACGTCGCGGGCAAAGAGCGGGTGGTCGGCGATGCCGATCCCGATCATGCCGGGCGCATCGGCGGCGGTCACGACGGCGCGCACACCGGGCATGCGGGCAGCCTTGGTGATGTCGAGACGGGTGATTCGGCCTGACGGCACGCCGGCGCGCAATATCGCCGCGTGCAGCATGCCGGGCAGGTAGCGATCGATGGTGTAGCGCGTGCGGCCGCGCAGCTTGTCCGCTGCGTCGCGTCGCGCGAAATTCATGGTTGCGGATGCGTCGGACACTTCTGCGTCTCCCGTCATGTCGTCGCAAGCGCCAGCAGCGCGGCCTCGACGATGCGTTCATATCCGGTGCAACGGCAGATGTTGCCCGTGAGGGCGGCACGAATGTCGTCGCGCGCTGCCTCGGGGCGGGTCGTCAGGAGATGTGTCAGGCTCACGACCATGCCGGGAAAGCACATGCCGCATTGGACCGCGTCGCAGGCCTCGAGCGCGACCTGGATCGGGTTCAATCCGCCATTGACGGCAAGGCCCTCGACGGTGCGGATATCGCGGCCCGCGGCGAGCACGGCCGGCATCAGGCACGACGGGGTGGGATTGCCGTCGATCAACACCATGCAGGCGCCGCAAAAGCCCTCGCGACATACCGGCTTGGCTCCTGTTAGATGAAACTCTTCGCGCAGGACGTCGACGAGAGGCGTGATGGGATCGGCAATGGAGGTGAGGTGATCGCCGTTGACGGTCAGGCTAAGGCCCATGTTCATCCCCGACGGTTCAAGAGCCAAGCGCGGCGGCGGCACGGCGGACGAGGCCGGGCAGGACGCGCACCCGGTACCAGGCAGGTACGTCGGCACTGTCGCGCCCCGTAAATTCATCCGCCAGCTCAGCCGCTGCATCCGCAGCCATCGCCGCGTTCAGCGGATGTCCGACGAGAGCGTCCTCGAGGCGCTCCCATCGGCGCGCGACCGGCTCGACTGAACCGACGGCAACACGTGCCGTCTGAACATGTCCGGCATCGTCAAGGCTCACGGCAAGACTGACGATGGCGGTTGGATAGTCTCCGGCCTGTCGCAGCGGCAGGCGGGCGTGAGCTGTCTTGCGACCGCGCCGAGGTACGATGATGCGTTGGACCAGCCACCCGGGTGCAAGCGTCGATCTCATTGTCAGAAATTGCTCAAGATCGATCCGCTCCCGGCCGCCTCGGCTTGCGATCTCGACTTCGGCATCGAGGCAGAGCAGTGCGGGCACGCAATCGGCCGCGGCGAATGCTGTCGTTGCGAGATTGCCGCCGATGGTCGCCATTGTGCGGATGGCCGGATTGGCGGAGCGGCCGGCCGCCGCTGTGAGCACGTCAAACTCGGGAAGCTCCGCCAGCGCTGCGGCCAGCGCGGCGTGCGTGACCGCCGCGCCGATCTCGACCACATCGGCATCGACCTCGATCGCATGGAGCTCCGGAATTTTCCCGATTGCGACGTAACGGGGCTTGAGCGGCTCGTGCCGGATTGGGGCGCGCATGATCCAGGTGCCGCCGGCGAAAGGCGCGGCTTCAGAGCCGCCTTCGTCGAGCGCATCGAGCGCCGCCTGCAGCGAGGGGGCGACGTAGACCGATCCCGAGGTGGGCGTATTCATGGTGTCGGAGCTCTCGGTTCGATCGGTCAGCCTGTGCTCCATTTCGCCACCGAGCGTCGCTCGAACACCTCGCGAAACTGACTTGTGGATTTTGGAAGCAGGGCGCCGGTACCCCAGTCGAGGATCACGGCATGCTGGCGGATCACGTCGAGCGCGCCGATCGCGCCGTTGCGATAATTTTCCGCCACGATCTCGGGATCGAGCCGCACATTGGCGACGCGCTCGGCCCTGATTTTGGCGCGAAGCGCCGCGGTCGCCGCCTTGTCGACCTCATATTCGCACAGCTCGGCGTCAACGGTATGTACGACAACGCCATAATCCTTCGCAGCGCGCTCAACCGAGACATAGTCGTCCTTGATGTCCTCGATCACGAGGGCCGGGTCACGTTCGAGCGGATCGCCGAACCCGCCGCCGCCGGCTGTCGGGCGCGAGAAGATATCGCCTTCGCCGATCGGGACATCGGAGAAGATCGAGCCGAGCCGCTCTTCGCCTTTGCCGTCGGCGCGGGTCAACGTCAGCCCGTGCGGCATGGATGGCAAGCCGCCCTCGATGCCCCACACCACGGCACGCTCGCGGTCGCAGATGTAGGAGATCACGGTTTTCTCTGCCTGCAGCATGCGGGAGGTCTTCACGACCCCCGCGCCGCCGCGCCATTTGCCCGGACCGGGCGAGTCCTTGAGGATTTCGCATTCCGTGGTCAGGATCGGATTGGCGCGCTCCTGGCCTTCGACCGGTTGCGACATCAGGCCGGTGCCGAAGCAAGCCGTCGTGACATTGCTGCCGTCCTTGCCGTTGCGTCCGCCCCAGCCGCCCGGCAGCCAGTCGTAGAACATGAAGATGGGCTTGTCCGGGCTGCGGGCGTCGAGGCCGCCGGTGAGCAGATATTCGAGATTGAAGGCGCAGGCGAGCGCGCGCTCCGGCATCAGCTTCGACCACATTTCGTAGATCGAGTTCATGATCTTCTCGAACGGCATCAGGAATCCGGTGACCGCGATCGGCCATTTCGCATCGACGATCGAGCCTTCCGGCGCGATGATTTCAAAGCAGCGGTAGAATCCGGAATTGAGCGGGAGATCCGGGAAGAAAGTCTTCATGCCGGCTGCAACGGCCGAGAAGGTCGTACCGAAGGCTGAATTGTAGATCGAGCCGATGGTCGGATGGCTGCCGGTGAAGTCGTAAATCGCGCGGTCGCCCTTGATCGTCAGCTTGATCCGGATCGGGATCATGCCTTCGCCGCCGGCGGGATCACGGTCGATGAAGTCGACCGTCTCCCATTCGCCATCGGGCAGGGCCGCGATGCGTTGCCGCACCGAACGTTCGACATAGTCCTGCACGGCGGCAAGGCCGGTCTCGACCGTGTCGCGGCCATATTTGTTGACGAGGCGCAGGATCTCGCGCTCGCAGACCTGGGTGGCCTGGGACTGCGCCTGGATATCGCCGATGATCGAGACCGGGTCGCGCGTGTTCGAGGCGATCAGATGCGCGACGTCCTTGCAGAAGCGGCCCTTGTCGAACAGGCGTATCGGCGTGATGCGCAGCCCCTCTCGGAACATTTCGCGCGCGGCGACGTCGAACGATCCCGGCACGCTGCCGCCGACATCCGACCAATGGCCGTTCGACTGGCTGAAGGCGATGATCTTGCCGCCGGCGAAGATCGGCCGGATCAGGCGGACATCCGGGAAGTGCGTGCCGCCGGCGTAGGGGTCGTTGATGGCGAAGACGTCGCCTTCATGTATGTCGCCGTCGAAGAAGCGCATGATGTCCTTGCAGGTGAAATGCAACGTGCCGACATGGACCGCGATGTCCTGATTGCCTTGCGCGGCGCATTCGCCGTGGGCGTCATGCAGGGCGCTGGAAAAATCGCGGTTGTAGATGACGAAGGAGTAGCAGGTCCGAAGCACCTGCTCGCCCATCTGGTCGACGCTAGTGATGAAGGAGTTCTTGAGAACCTCGAAGGTCACGGGGTCGAGCGGGAGATCTCCGGCCATGGTTCACTCCTTCACGCGGATGATGATGTTGAGATATTTGTCGACCTCGGCGCTGGCGCCTGGCGGCACGACGGTCGTCGCGTCGACCTGCTCGATGATCGCGGGGCCTTGAAAGGAGAAGCCGCAGGGCAGGTCGTCGCGCTCGTAGACGGGCGTGTCCAACCCGTTGCCTTCGAACCACACCCTGCGGCGGCCAACCGGCTCAGGGATCACACCGGTCGGTTCGTGGACGGCGAACTCCGCCTTGGGGACGACGCCGACCGCCTTCAGATTGAGGCGGAAGAAGCTGACCGGGGCGCTGTCGCGGCGGAAATTGTACTCACGCTTGTGCTCGGAATGGAAGCTCTGGACGAGGTCGGCGATCGCGCCGATCGGACTGGGCGCATGGACCGCGAGCGACCGCCATTGGCCCCGATACATCATGTCGATCGATCGCTGGAGCACGATGTCCTGTGCCGCGATGCCTTCGTGGGTGAGTCGGGCGAGTGCGTCCTTCTCAAGCGCCGTGAACTGCGCCTCGATGTCGGCCGCATCGGCCTCGTCGGCGCCGACCATGCAGCTCTGCGAGAAATCGTGCTGCATGTCGACCAGGAGACAGCCAAGCGCGGAGGTCACGCCGGGATTGGGCGGCACGATCACGACCGGGATCGCAAGCTCTCGGGCAACATCGACCCCGTGTAGCGCGCCGGCGCCGCCAAAAGCCACCAGGGCAAAGTCGCGCGGATCGTAGCCGCGGCTGATCGAGATCAGCCGTACCGCATCCGATATGTTGGCGTTGGCAACCTTGACGATCGCGTCGGCAGCCTCGTGCAGGCCGAGACCGAACGGCTTTGCGACGCCATCCTCGACCGCCTGGCGTGCCAGCGCGGGGTCGAGCTTCACCTTGCCGCCGGCGAGACTTGTGCCGAGCCGGCCCAGCGTGACGTTGGCGTCCGTATTGGTCGGCTGCGTGTTGCCGTTGCTGTAGCAGGCTGGGCCCGGAAAGGCGCCGGCCGATTGCGGGCCGTTGCGCAGGGAGCCGGCCGAGTCGGTCCAGGCCAGCGATCCGCCGCCGGCTCCGATGGTGAGGACCTCGATGGACGCAAAGCGGATCGGATAGCCGAACTCGATGTACCAGTCCTTGGTGATGCGCGACTGCCCCTCATAGGCGAGCGAGACGTCGGTCGATGTGCCGCCCATGTCGAGGCCGATCGAATTGGGAAAGCCGCAGAGGCCGGCGATGTAGCGGCTGGCGATAGCGCCGGCAGCAATTCCGGAACCGGCAAGGCGCGCAGCGAAATCCTTGACGCTGGCCGGCGTCATGACGCCGCCGCCGGTGTGCAGCAGCAGGAGATCGCGGGTATAGCCCTCATCGGCGAGACGCTCGCCGAGCCGGCTCGTGTAGCTGACCACGACCGGGCTCACGACGGCGTTCGCGACCGTGGTCGAGAACCGCTCGTGCTCGAAGATTTCGGGGAGCACCTGCGAGGAGATCGAGACGGGGATGTCGGGCATTTCCTCGACGAGGATATCACGCATGGCGCGCTCGTTTGCCCCGTTGAGATAGGCGTTCATGAAGCAGACCGCGACCGCGGCAACGCCGCGACGCTTGAGAATGCGCGCGACGTTGCGCGCGGCCTCGACATCGAGCGGCTCGAGCACGATGCCGCCGGCGTCGACCCGTTCCGGCACGGTCAGGCGGTCGCGCCGCGGGACGTAAGGCTTGACGACATCCTTGTAGGTATCCCAGAGGTCTTCCTTGTTGGCGCGCCGGATCTCGATGACGTCGCGAAACCCCTTGGTCGTGACCACGGCCGTGCGGGGCAGGCGGCGCGTGATGAGCGCGTTGGTCGCAACCGTCGTGCCGTGGGAGAACAGCGCCACTTCGGCGAGATCGACACCGGCCTTGGACACACCGCCCATGATCCCGTCGATGGGATCGGGGGTCGACGCCGTCTTCTCGATGCGGATGAGGCCGGTTGCCTCGTCCATGATGCAGATATCGGTAAAGGTGCCGCCGACGTCGACGGCCACGCGAAGGTTCTGCACCATGCGACTTCCTCATCGAATTGCGATCACCGATCATATGCGGATCGGGGGCGGCAATTCTTGACGCTGAGCGCAGGAAGATTTGTGCGAGAGAGCACCCACGACCGCCGCACCGGCGCCGGCTGCCGGATGCCTAAAGGTCGGTCAGGCGGGCGAATGAGCCTTCAGGGAAGAGCGGTGCGCGCCGCGGCGCGCGCCTCGCTCGGGGTGCAGCCGAACCGGCTGCGGTAATTCCGGCTGAACTGCGCCTGGTCGCCGAACCCCCATTGATAGGCGATTTCCGAGATGCTCTTGCGGCAGCCGGGATCGCGCAGCATGGCGTCGGACATCGACAGGCGTTGGTTCCGGATATAGGCGCAAACGGTGATGCCTTCTCCCTCAAAAACCTGATGCAGATATCTGAGCGAGATGCCACAGCCGTCCGCGACCATTTGCGGCGTAAGCCGCATATCGTTGAGGCGCGTGCGAATGAACTGCTCGCAGCGATGGAGGTGGCCGTTGCGAACGGACGAGGAGTGGCCCACCAACACGCGGTCGTCCGACTCGATCACCATCGCCAGGAGATCGATGAGATGCTTGCCCATCACAGCCCGGGCTGCCTCGTCCATGTCCGCGATCCGTTCGCCGGCAAGCCGCAGAGTGTCGACGAACAGTGCACCCACGCTGCGGCTGGCGTCGAATTGCATGGTTGCGAGGCGTTCGGGGCGGGATATCCGGGCGCGCAGGACGGCGCTTGGAATCTTCAGCACCCAGAGCGCTGCCGGATCATCGTGGCTGAATTCATAGGGAAGATGGCTTCGCTCGATCACGAATGCGCCGGGCCGGCACCGGACGTCCTTGCCGTCCTGCTCGAAACGGATTTCGGCGAGCTCCGGGACCGTGATGAGGAAACATTCTTCCCGCTCGTTCACGAGGTGCCGTTCGCGGCGCCTGTAGAGCAGGCCATTCGAGACATTGCGGGATACTGAGAGCGGACCCATGGACCAGGCGCCCAGGCTCGCGTGGAAGTCGCGACCGCCGGGAAAGACGAGATCGAGCGGGAAGTAAGTCTTCGAGACAACGTCCTGCCAGAAATGCCGCCGACTTTGCGAGGGAACATCGCTGGTCGCATAAGTGGCCTGCATGCCGCACTCCGTCGCTGCCGTCGCCCGTTCGGGCCTTGCGCTCTTCATTGCGCCGACCGCTGTGATCGGTCCAAGCTTGGCGAGGACGACCTGACGGCGTCAAATCGAAATAAGCGGGTGCCGGTATCTCAGATTTCGATGGCCTCGTCCGATCGTTGCCGGTGGTCGATGCCGACAGGAGGACGTGCCGGACCAACGCCCGCCACGGCAAAGCGCATGAAGTCGCGATACGCCTTCGCGGCCTCGGAAAATTGGGTGTCACGGCGCCAGGCCAGTCCAACGTCCATGCTGGGCACTTCGTTCTCGATGACGCGGGTCTCGATCCGCTGGCCCTCGAGCGACCAGGGCCGGTAGACGAGATCGGACAGGATCGTAATGCCCATTCCGCCCGCGACCATGGACCGGACGGCTTCGACGGAGGAGGTGCGGAAGATCGTTCGCGGTTCGAGCGACAAGGCGTTCCAGTAGCGCATCGACGTGTGGCTGGCTTCGTCGACGGTGAGCATGACGTAAGGGTAGGTCGCGATCTCAGCGAGATGGACGCGCTCGGCGCGTGTCAGTGGATGATCGGCAGCAAGCCACAACCGGCGCGGCGACCGCAACAGCGTCTCGCTCGCAAGCATGGCGTTGTTGTGCAGGTTCGAGACCAGCATGACCGCGAGATCGAGCGCACCGTCGACGACGGCCCGTTCGAGCACGTCACGCGGCGCCTCGAACAGTTCGACCGTGATCCCGGGAAAGCTTGCCTGGAAACGCATCTGATGCCGCGGCAGAAAATAGCCGGATACGGTATAGGTGACGCCAATGCGCACCGTTCCGAACAGCGGACCGGCGGACATATGCGTCCCGCGGACGGCTTCGGCGACCGAAGCAAGGATCTGGCGCCCTTGCGACAGGAACCGGCTGCCCTCCATGGTGACGGTCACGCCGGTCGGCGTGCGTTCCAGCAGGCGGGCGCAGACGATGGCTTCGAGTTGCTGGATCGCGGCGGTGACCGCGGATTGCGAGACATTCAGGTCGATGGCCGCCTGGCTGATACGTCCAGTTTCCGCGGCGGCGACGAAATAGCGGATTTGTTTCAGAGAAACGGACATCGCGGTCGATCCGATATTTTGATTTTACCTAGCTCACGATCGGTTGAGCGCTGCTTCTCGGCGCGAAAGCTTTCGATGCAACTCTCGTGCCCAACGGGCGTGCGGGCAACTGGGGGAACAAAATTAGTGGAACGGCGGGTCAGAATGACCAAGCGCCGTAGCATCGGCGCTTGGCGGCCGAGGCGAGGCCAAATACTGCACCCTTCGGCGCGGAAGCTGCAAGGCGGTTACGCCAAAGCACCGCGAAGCTTGCCCAGCAACCCGGCCCGGCTTTTGCGCGCCGCAAGAGCCTCATCCATCCCGACCTTGACGAACTTCACCGGCGTGTTGGGCTGGAGCTGGCCGATCAAATCCATGTCCGCTGCGATGACCGTGCCGACCATGAAATAGCCGCCGCCCGAGACCGCGTCACGGTGCAGCACGATCGGCTCGGTGCCGCCGGGGACCTGGATCGATCCGTAGGGATAGCAGGCATCGGTGATGTTGGAAGGGTCGGAACCTGCCCCGAAGGGCGGCTCGCGCGGCACGAATTCGAGCGGCTTGCCGCCCTTGAAGCGGTAGCCGATCCGGTCGGCTTCCGGCGCGACCTTCCAGGTGTCGCCGAAAAAACCCACGCCGGCCGTCTCGGTGATGCGATGCCAGTAAAGCCCGGGCATCACGCGCAGTTCCGTCGGCATCCCTGCCGGCAGGGCGCGCAGCTCCTTCGCGACTGTGCGGCCATCCTTGACGGGTGCGCCGGCCTTGCCGATGGGAAGTTCGTCGCCCGCCTCGAGTTTTCGACCCTTGAAGCCGCCGAGTGCGCCGAGCGCGTAGGTGGAACGCGAGCCCAGAACAAGCGGCACGTCGATGCCGCCAGCGATTGCAATGTAGCCGCGTGCGCCCTGCTTGAGGAAATCGAAGGAGAGCTTTTGGCCGCGCTTTACCTTGAAGCTCGTCCAGGTCTCGCGCGGCTCGCCATCGAGCTTCGGCGGCAGCTCGGCGCCCGTGATTGCGACCAGGGCGTCATCGGTGAATTCGAGCTCCGGCCCCATGAATACGGCTTCGAGGACCGCAGCGCCTTCCTCGTTGCCCACGAGCAGGTTTGCAGCAGCAAGCGCGTGACGGTCCATGCCGCCGGAGAGCGGGATGCCGATGTGATAGTAGCCGGGACGCCCCAGGTCCTGCACGGTTGTGGCAAGGCCGGGCTTCAAGACTTTAATTGCCATGGAGAACCCCCTCGAGCTTGCGATTGTAAGCGTCGATGTCGTTGTTGAACTCGGTCAGCGAAAACGAGACATCGCGGATGATCGGCGCGAAACGGCCCGCATCGACATCGGCTACGGCAGCGTCATAGGCGGGTCGGTCGATCGGTTTCCATTTCACGATGTCGCCCGGCTTGAACAGGCACATGAAGTCGCGCAAATAGCTGATCTTCTGGTTGGGGTCGTAGATCGGCATCGGCGTGATGCCGAACATCTGATAGCCGCCGGCGCCGCGTACCGAGTAGATGCAGCTGAAGCATCCGCCGTGCCCGACGGTGAGCTTCGGCGTGTCCGTGCGCGGGCGCAGATATTTCGGAGCCTGGATCTGCCGCTGGCGCTCCACCATCTGGTAGAGGAACGGCAGGCCTGCGACGAAGCCGACCATCGAGACGAACCATGGCGCGCTGGAGTGCGCTTTGATGAAGGCGTCGACCCCGTCGAGCCCGTTGATGCGCGCAGCATATTCGAGATCGGTGCCGTTCGGATCCTGATGGCGCTCCCGGAAGCGCATCAAGGTCTCGTGCGTCCAGGGGTCATTGTAGAGCACGGGGATTTCGATGATCCGCGTCTTGATGACCGGTGCGGATGTTTCAGATGCGGAATCCAGCTGTTTCAGCTCGGCAAGCAGGTCGTCGGGCTTGATCTGATCCGGATCGAACTTGACCTGATAGGACGCGTTGGCCGGGCAGATCTCGGTCACGCCCTTGATCCCAGCGTCGCGCACCGCATTGGTGACGAAAAGGCCCTTGAAGAACGCCTCCAGTGACATGGACTCAGCGACCTCGGCGAAGATGTGCTCATCGCCGCCGTAGGAAAATCGGGTTTGCATGACTAGCGGCCTCCTTTTGCTGACGGGGCGGGTTCTCTCGCGGTCATTGCGCGACCTTGGCGGTCGGTGACGGCGCTGCGGTGCCGAGCGACGCCGCATGGGTTTCCAGCCATGGCTCGAGCCAGGCTGTATGAAAGCGCGCGGCCTGAACGTCGGGATCGCGCGCGAGCGCCTGATGCAGGGGTTTTGTCGTCGCCAGGCCCTCGACGCTGAGCTCGGCAAGAGCGCGCGCGAGCCGCTGGATCGCGCTTGGCCTGTCCTTGTCGTGCACGATCAGCTTGCCGAGCAGGCTGTCGTAGAACGGCGGTACCGTGTAGCCCTGATAGAGCATGCTGTCGAAGCGCACGCCTTCACCGGCAGGCACGCTGAGCGCGCTGATTGTGCCGGGGCTCGGGAGAAAGCCTTTTGCAGGATCCTCGGCGTTGATGCGGACTTCGATCGAATGACCGCGGACGCGAACCTGATCCTGGCGGATGCGAAGCCGCTCGCCGCCGGCAATCCGGATCATTTCGCATACGAGGTCGATGCCGGTGACCATCTCGGTGACGGGATGCTCGACCTGGATGCGCGTGTTCATCTCCAGGAAGTAGAATTCGTGGCTGCGGTCGTCATAGAGATATTCCAGCGTTCCGGCGCCGCGATAGTCGACGGCCCTGGCGAGCGCAACCGCCGACGAACACAGTCTGTCACGAACCGCCGGTGTCAGCGAAGGCGAGGGAGCTTCCTCCCAGACCTTCTGGCGGCGTCGCTGCAGCGAGCACTCGCGCTCGAAGCAATGGATGACGTCGCGCCCGTCGCCGAGGATCTGCACCTCGATGTGCCGCGCGCCTTCGATCAGCTTCTCGACATAGAGCCCGCCATCGCCGAAGGCGGCGAGTGCTTCCGCCTGCGCCTGCGGCATCAGATGATGGAATTCCTCGGCCGAACGCGCGATGCGGATGCCGCGTCCGCCACCGCCGGCCGCGGCCTTGATCATCACGGGAAAGCCGGTCTTCTCGACCAGCGCGAAGGCTGCATCGGCGGATTCCAGGCGTCCGGCGCTGCCGGGGACGGTCGGCACGCCGGCCGCAGCCGCAGCCTCCCGGGCCGCGACCTTGTCGCCCATCAGCCTGATCGATTGCGCCGTCGGGCCGACGAAGATCAGTCCGGCCGCCTCGACGGCGGCTGCAAATTCGGCGTTCTCGGCCAGGAAGCCGTAGCCGGGATGAATGGCGTCGGCGCCGGTCGTTCTGGCGGCGGCGAGGATCGTCGCCTGGTTGAGATATGACTTTGAAGCCTGCGGCGGACCGATCTCGATCGACTCGTCGGCAAGCCGGACGGCGAGCGAGTCCTTGTCGGCCTTGCTGTAGACCTGGACGGTCGCGATGCCGAGTTCGCGCGCCGCACGAATGATGCGGACGGCGATCTCGCCGCGATTGGCGATGAGGAGCTTCTGGATCGTCATGGACGCGCGAACCGTCTCAAACGTCAATCTCGGCAATTGGCTGGCCGGCCATCACGGCCTCCTCGTTCTCGGCCAGGAAGCGCAAGATCTTGCCCGCCGCGCCGGCCTTCACCTCGTTGAATGATTTCATCACCTCGATGAGCCCGATCGTGTCGTGCTCCGTGATCGTGTCTCCGTCGGACTTGTAGTCCGGCTTGTCGGGCGCGGGCTTGCGATAGAATATGCCCGGCAGCGGCGAGAATATCTGCTGTGTTGCCATGAGGTCCTCCTGGTCGTTCGTTTCTTCGGGCCGTTCTCACCGCGCGGTGAGATAGGGTCGGACGGCCTCGCGAACGGCGTGCGCGATCGCGACGGCATTGGGGGTGTCGGAGTGGATGCAGATCGAGTCGGCTCCGACCAGCACGTCGTTTCCGGCCACCGACCGGGTCTTGCCTTCATTCACGGCTCGCGTGCACCGCGACGCCGCATCGGCCGGATCCTTGGCCTCGTGCTCCCGCGTGATGATGAGGCTGCCGTCGGCATTGTAGTCGAGGTCGGCGTAGTATTCGGCGACGAAGGTGTGGCCGCGCCGCTCGTAGACCATCTGATGCAGCGTACCTTTCATGCCGAGGAGCGGTACCTTGTAGACGTCAGCGGCATCCGCGACGGCCTCCGCGATGTTCTCGCTGCGCGCGGCCATGCCATAGAGGGCACCGTGCGGCTTGATGTGATTGAGCGGCAGGCCCTCGGCATCCAGGAATGCCTTGAGCGCGCCGATCTGATAAAGCAGGCAGTTCGTCAACTCCTCGCGGTCGATCTTCATCTCCCGCCGTCCAAAACCCTGCAAGTCCGGCAGTGACGGATGGGCGCCGACCTTGACGCCGAATTGCTTGGCGAGTTGCACCGTTTTCCGCATGTGATTGAAGTCGGATGCATGGAAGCCGCAAGCCACGTTGGCGACATCGATGTGGGGCATCAGAGCCTTGTCGTCGCCCATCTTGTAGAGGCCATAGGCCTCGCCCATGTCGCAATTAATCACGACCATTCTCCTGTTTCCTCTCAACGGCTTGCGTTCAGTCCAAGGGGTACGGCCGCCCGCAGGTGCGCCAGGCACCGCGGGCGGCGCATTGCCGGCTTACTTCGACACCAGATAGTCGACCGGGATCTTCTCCGAGATGGTCCACTGATCGACCATCTTCGGCTTGCCGGCCTCGGTGTCGATGATCAGGTAGCGGCCCTGGTTCTGATGGTGGATGTCCTTGTTGAAGGTACGCGGCCCGAACAGCGTGGCCTCGCTGTTCATCTTTTCCAGTTCCGCGACGACAGCCGGAGCATCGGTGGTCTTGGCACGCTCGACCGCCTTGGCCCAGACGTCGATCAGGACATACCCGGGATAGACGTACTGGCTGGACGGATCGCCGCCCGTCACGTCCTTGTACTTCTTGTTGAACTCGTTGACCTTCGGATTGGGATCGTCGCCGTAGATCGAGCCCTGCACCGGAACGTAGAAGTTCGACAGATCCGGAATGGCGTTCAGCCAGTAGCTGCCGTCCATGCTCGAGCCGTTGAGGATCATCGATTTGATGCCGGCGGCCCGGATCTGCTTGATGGCCGACACCGCGCCCGGCATCATCGTGCAGACCATGATGGCGTCGGGCTCCTTCGGCAGGCTCTTGATGCGCGTGATCTGCGACGCGATTGAAGCATCATCATTCTTGAAGGTGTCGCTTCCGGACAGCGTTGCGTCCTTCAGCTTCGGCATCATCCAATCGAAGCCGTCGCAGATACCCTTGTTGTAGACGGTCCAGCTGTCGAGCAGCCGGTAGAAGCTGCGCGCATTCTTCTTGTTGTAGGCCCATTCCGCCATGGTCGCGCCCTGCACGGCCGCCAGAACGGAGCCGGAGAACGAGTAGGGGCCGACGCCGGGAATGCCGGCCTTGATCGATTCGGCACAGAGGAAGAACGAGACCTTGCCGGCCGCTTGCGCCTGGAGTGCCGCCGGCGCGCCGAAATCGTAATCGCAGGAGACGACCACGAGATCCGCGCCCTGATCGAGCACCGCGAGACCGGCCTTCGCACCTTCAGCCTGATCGGTCTTGGTATCGGCAAAAACGGCCTTGATCTTCTTGCCGAGCAAGCCGCCCGCCTTGTTGATCTCGTCGATGCGGATCATTGCCGCATCTTGTGCCGGCTTGTCATAGGCCTGCATGAAGCCCGAAGCTGCGGTCGCAAATCCGATGACGATCTCGTCGGCCGCCTTGGCCGGTGTGAACCAGAGTGCGGACACTCCAGTCAGGATGCCCAGTATTCTCGTAAGACGCATAACCATTCCTCCAGTTGTGCAGTGAAATTCAGTTCAGTTCCTTCATCGCGGTCCGCACCGGGCGTGACAAACGTCGCAGCATCGGCCAGCCGCGCCAGGAGAACTCCTGGTTGCGGGTGAGGCCGGTCGGCAGGTACATCAGGATGACGATGGTGATGATGCCGATCGCGATCTCCTGGACCCCGTTCGGCAGTGCGACCTTGAATGCGCCAAGGCTGATGCCCTTTTCGAGATTGCGAAACAATTCGATCAGCACCGAGATCGTGACGACGCCGGTGACGGCGCCGCTGAGGCTGTACATGCCGCCGACGACCAACATCGACAGGGTGATGAAGGTCGTCCGCAGATAGAAGGCACCGGGGTTGACGATGCTCAGGAAGTGCGCGTAGAGCGCACCGGCGATGCCGATGATGAACGCGCTGACCACGAACGCGATCAGCCGTTCGCGGACAATGTCGATGCCCGAGGCGCTGGCGGCAACGGACTCATCGCGTGTGGCGCGAAGGGCGAGCCCGGAGCGGGAAATCGCGTAGAGGTAGGCGATCAGAATCGCAACAGCCGCACCGAGCCAGCCGATCCATACGTTCATGGTCGGCGGTATGCCGACGATCGAACCTTGTCCGCCCGTGACTGAATCCCAGTTCGAGTAAACATTGTTGACGACGCCGAGCAGTCCGAAGGTCGCGATTGAAGCTGCAATCCCCGACAGGCGCATGATGACGCGCCCGACGATGAGCGCGAACAGGGCGGCGAACACGCCGGAGATGGGTGTGGCGACCCACATCGGCAATTGCGTGTGCAGCAGCCAACTCGGCAGCCCCTTGAGCGTGATCGACTTCATCACGGGCGGAATCGCGAGCCAGGCGGTCATGTAGGCGCCGAGGCACATGAAGCTGATGTGACCGAACGACAGCAGGCCCGAATTGCCGACAAAGACGTAGAGGCCGACGACCACCATGATGTTGATGAACATCTCGACGGCGGTTCGGTTGAACGCGCGGGTGCCGAACTGATAGCTCAACGCCGCCATGACGAGCAGCACGACGATCAGGATGATCGGCGTCAGCATCGTTTGCCGGATGACAGACGGCCGCTTTGACATCGATCAGACCCTCTGCTTGGCGGATTTCGGTGCAAACAGGCCTTGCGGCCGCACCAGCAGGACGACGATCACCGCGCCATAGACGAAGGCATCGCGAAAGACGCGCGCGTCGTGCGGCAACGTTGCCTGGAAGACGACGCTGGCCGCGCCAATGATGAAGCCGCCGGCGACGGCGCCGGGCACACTGCCGAGACCGCCGATCACCGTGGCGATGAAGGCGATCAGCATGACGTTGGCGCCCATGTTGATGTCGGCGGTGCCGGAGATGGTGGCCAGGATTAATCCGATCGCCGCCGCCAGCATGCCGCTGATGGCAAAGGCGAGCAGGATGACGCCGTTGGCGCGGACCCCGAGCATGCGCGCCATGGTGAAGTTTTCGGCCGCAGCGCGCATTTCGAGGCCATAGCGCGTGCGCTTGAGGAACAGCACCAGCACAGCGAGTGCGGCCAGCGTGATGACGATGGTCACGACTTGCAGCATCGGGATGTGGGCGCCGAGAAAATCGACCGGGAGGCTGAGGCTTGGCCACAGTGTGATCGACTTCGGTCGGCTCGAATAGAGCATCAGCATTAAGTGCCGGATAACGAAGCCGAGCGCGAAGGACGCGATCATCATCGTCGCCGGATTGGTGTTGCGGAAACGGCGGAATACGATGATCTCCGACAGGATCGACAGTGCCGCGCCGATGATCAGCAAGAGCGGAATCAGGAGATAGAACGGCAGCAAGCCGGCGAAAACGACCGCTGTCGCATCGATCGACGGCCAGAGCATTGCGAACACGCAGAAGGCGATGAAGTCGCCATGGGCGAAGTTGACGAGCCGCATGACGCCGAAGATCAGCGCGATGCCGAGCGCACCCAGGGCATAGAGACTGCCGAGGCTCAGTGCATCGAAGATGATCTGCAGAACCGCCGTCATTCTCAGTGGTCTCCGAAGCCGAAATAGGCCTGCTTCAGACGTACGTCCTTGATCATGTCGGCGGCGGCGCCCTCGAGGACGATACGGCCGCCGCGGATCAGGATCATGCGTCCGCCGGTCATCATGGCGCGCGTCGAGCTCTGCTCGACGATCAGCAGCGTCAGCTTGCGCTGCGCCCGTAGCCGCACGAGGATCTCGTAAACCTGATCGATGATCTTGGGTGCAAGTCCGAGCGAAGGCTCGTCGATGGCCATGATGCGCGGAGCCGTCATCAACGCACGGCCGATGACGAGCATCTGTTGCTGGCCGCCGGAGAGCATGCCGGCCGCAGTGTGGCGGCGATCGGCCAGCATCGGGAATTCGGCGTAGACGGATTCGAGGTCGCCGGCGATCTTGTGCCTGTCGCGCCGCATACCGGTGCCGACCTTCAGATTTTCCTCGATGCTCAGTGCGCCGAAGACGTTGCGGCCTTCCGGCACCAGCGAAAATCCGCGCCGGGCAATGTCCTCCGGCGAGGCGCCCGTCACTTTCGCACCGTCCATGGTGATGGAGCCCGAGCCCGCCGGCACGACGCCGGCGATCGCGTTCAGCAGGGTCGACTTGCCTGCGCCGTTGGGGCCTGTCACGAACAGAACCTCGCCTTCGGCGATCTTCAGCGTGACGCCGCGCAAGGCCGTGAGGCGCCCGTAGCTGACGGTGATGTCGTCGACGGCGAGCAGCGTCATGATGCAGCGCCCATCTCGGCCGCGAGCGCCGGAATCAATTCGTCGCGCTGCGTGCCCATATAGGCGTGCCGGACCGCGTCGCTGTCGCGGATCTGCGCAGGCGCGCCGACTTCGATGATCTCGCCGGAATCGAGCACGAAGATGCGCTCGCAGAGTTCGAGCACGAGGCCGATGTTGTGCTCGATCAGCAGCACGCCGACGCCGAGCTCGGCGGCGATCCGCCTGATGATGACGGCGAGGTCGTGGCTTTCATGTTCGGACATGCCGGCCGCAGGTTCGTCGAGCAGCAGATATCGCGGCGTGCACATGATGGCGCGGCCGATGGCGACACGGCGCTCGTCGGTATAGGGCAGGGCGCCCGCGATCGTGCTGCCGAGATGCGATATGCCAAGCCAGGTCATCACGCGCTCGGCCTCCGTGATCGCCTCGCGCCGCGTCTGGCCCATCCCCACGCCCGTGACCTCGAGATTGTCCACGACCGGCAGGTCGCGGAAAAGTCGGCCGGACTGAAACGTGCGCGCGACACCCTTGCGTCGCAGCTTGTGGGCCGCGATGCCGTTGAGCATCTCGCCTTCCAGCTCGACGGTCCCTGTGCCGACCGGCTGGAACCCTGTCAGCACGTTGATAAGTGTCGTTTTCCCGGCACCGTTGGGGCCGATCAGTCCCGTGATGCGTCCCCGCGGTACCGTAAGCGTAACTTTGGACAGCGCTTTCAAGCCTTCGAATTGGACGCTGACGTCGCGAGCGCCCAACTCCAAGCCACCGGAAGTCATCTCAACGCCTTCTCACTCGCCGCCAATCACAAGCGGAGTTTTGCGTTGCGGGAGACGCTTGTAAAATTCGAAATATCGTTCGCCGATATCGGAAATTGTGATGACGTTGACGTTCCCTGAATTCGTCGTGGCGGCGCAGCGCCGGTCGTGGCGCTCTGGAGCCGCCGCAAGACTCCATCACGAAAATGGTCAGCATGACTTCATCTTCGTGCGAAGCCGACGTGATCGCGCGATACCCATCGAGCCAGGATGCCTGGAGCTCAGCCACGGCGGGCTCGTGCTCCATGAAGCTGACGGCGGCTGCAAAGTCGTAGAAGAACCAGGAGAAGCTGCAATCGTCGCGGCGGACGAACTCGAGCTACGCCTCCACCTTGCACAGTTTTGCTACAGGCCGGCACGAATTGCGGCAATTTCCGCTGCAACAACGCGCTTGACATAATATCCGATCTCAACGACCGTATCGTGCAAGCGTAGGGCAAGACGGCCCATCAACGCGGTGAGTTCAACCATTTCCAACGCCACGCTTTCATCGCGTGTTCGGTTGGCGGCGAGGGCGCCCTCGGCTTCACAGCCGACGGGCGCTTTTTTGTTTTGGATCGAGTGATGACGCAAAAGCGGTATCGAATTGGCGTGATGTTCTCGACGACGGGCTCCTACAGCGTCGTCGCGCGCTCGATCCTCAATGGCGCATTGCTGGCCTTCCAGGAGGTCAATGCGAGCGGTGGCGACATCGTGTTGGAGCCGGTCGTGGTCAATCCCTCCGGCGACCTCGCTCGTTATCGTTCGCTCAGCCTCGAACTCCTGGGGTCCGGCATTCGCCAGGTGGTCGGCTGCTACACCTCGTCGAGCCGCAAGGAGGTGATCCCGTGCTTCGAGAAGTTCGATGGACTGCTGTGGTATCCGTCCCACTACGAGGGTTTCGAGAGCTCCGATAACGTCATCTACACCGGCGCCGCACCGAACCAGCACGTGCTGCCGTTGGTCGATTACCTGGCATCCCGGGTCGGCTCTCGCGCCTTCTGTGTGGGCTCCAACTACATCTGGGCCTGGGAGAACAACCGCATCTTTCGCGAGGCGCTGATAGCGCGCGGCGGTGCCGTGCTCGCCGAGCGCTATCTCTCGGTCGGCGATACCGAGGTCGATCAGGTGATCGCGGCCATCATCGATCAGCGGCCGGATTTCGTCTTCAACAATCTGATCGGCACCAGTGCCTATGCCTTCTTCCGCGCGTTCCGTGCCGCCTGCCGCGCCCGCGGCATCGACCAGGCCGCCGAAATTCCGGTTGCGAGCTGCACGCTGTCGGAGCCGGAATTGCCTGAGATCGGCCCGGACGCGGTCGACGGACATTTGTCCTCGAGTGTCTATTTCTCTTCGTTAAATTCTCCGGAAAATGCTGCGTTCATTCGCGCCTACACGACGTCCTTTCCGAACGGACCGGTCTCGTCGGCAGATGCCGAATCCTCCTACATCGCCGTCAAGCTGCTCGCAGCGGCATTGTCACAGGCCGGGACCGACGACGCCCGCACGGTGCGCGCCGCCGTGGCCGATCAACGACTGCGCGCCCCGCAAGGAGAAGTCCGCATCGACCGGCAGACCTTTCACGCCTGGCTCACGCCACGGATCGGTCGCTCGGCCGCCGACGGCCAGTTCGAGGTGCTGCTGGAATCCCGCGAGCCGATCGCGCCCGATCCGTATCTTGTTCAGTCGTCGCCGCGCTTTGCCAGCGCGATGCGCTCTCCGCTGTTGAAGGTGGTGCAATCATGAGCTCCCGACTGCTGCAGAACTTCAAGGGCGGCCGCGCCATCGTCGTCACCCGGCGAGGCGGATGGGAAAGCACGCTCGAAACGACGCTCGCCAAGCTCGGGGTCTCCACTGAATATCCGGAGATCATCGATGGCCACGCGCAGATCGACGTTGCGAGCTTCCAGGTCGATCGGGACATCCTGTTCGTCGATGGCGATCTCGAAGGCGCGGTTGCGATCGAGGTCAACCCGGCCTCGCGGCTGCCGCCGGTGCCGGTGATCGGGCTCGTCGGCGTCGAGGCGCCAAGCCGGCTCAAGGCGCTGGTTAATCTCGGTGCCACCTCATTCCTGCGCAAGCCGGTGCATGGCGGCGCGGTCTATACGTCGCTTTTCATGGGCATCAACCAGTTCCTGCTGCGCGCCGAAATGTTTGAGCGCCTGCAAGACCTCGAGGAACGCCGTCGCGGTCGCCGCGCGGTGATCCGGGCCGTCATCCTGCTGATGCAGCAGGACGGCTTTGACGAGGAGGGTGCCTATTCCCGGCTCCGTCGCGAAAGCATGCGCGCGCGGCAGAACATGGAACTCTATTGCGAGGAGTTTCTGAACAAGCGGGCGAAGCCGCCCGATACGACGGGCCGCACGACCGGCATCATGCTGCAAGGCGGCGACAAGCAAGCCATCTAGGAGAAGCAAAATGAGCAAGTCTGTATTGCGGGGGCTGCGTGCCGCAGCCCTCACGGGGACGCTTGTCCTCGGATCCACCCTGGCACAAGCGGCCGAGAACCCGATCAAGCTCGGCGTGCTGGAGGACCAGTCCGGCGACTTTGCCGCGGCCACCATCGGCAAGGTCCACGCCATCGAGCTCGCCGCCGAGGAAATCAACAAGGCCGGCGGCATCATGGGTCGGCCGCTTGAGCTCGTTCCTTACGACACCCAATCCGACAACACCCGCTACCAGGAGTTCATGCGGCGGGTGCTCCAGCGCGACAAAGTCGACGTCGTGTTTGCCGGCTTCTCTTCGGCTTCGCGCGAGGCCTATCGCCCGATCGTCGATCAGTTCAACGGCTTCGCCTTCTACAACAATCAATATGAAGGCGGCGTCTGCGACGGCCACATGATCGTCACCGGCGCGGTGCCCGAGCAGCAGTTCTCCACGCTGATCCCCTACATGATGGAGAAGTACGGCAAGAACGTCTACACGCTGGCGGCCGATTACAATTTCGGCCAGATCTCGGCGGAGTGGGTGCGCAAGATCGTCAAGGAGAACGGTGGCAAGATGGCCGGCGAGGAATTCATTCCGCTCGGCGTGTCGCAATTCTCCCAGAGCATCCAGAACATCCAGAAGGCCAAGCCCGACTTCGTGGTCACGCTGCTGGTCGGCACCGCACAGGCCTCCTATTACGAGCAGGCGGCTTCTGCCAACGTCAACCTGCCGATGGCCTCCTCCGTCAACGTCGGCCAGGGCTACGAACACAAGCGCTTCAAGCCGCCGAGCCTGAAGGACATGTACGTCACCACCAACTACATCGAGGAGATCGACTCGCCGAAGAGCAAGGCGTTCTACGCCAAGTTCAAGGCGAAATTCCCGAGCGAGCCCTACGTGAACCAGGAGGCGGAAAACTCCTATCTCGCCGTCTACCTCTACAAGCAGATGGTGGAGCGGGCGAAATCGACCAAGCGGGAGGACATCCGAAAGGTGATCGCGATGGGAGATGTCTGCATGGATGCGCCGGAGGGCAAGGTCTGCATCGACCCCAAGAGCCAGCATATGTCGCACACGATCTATCTGGCCAAGGTGGGTGCCGATCATTCGATCTCCTTCCCGAAGACCTGGGAGGACATCAAGCCATACTGGTTGGGTGAGGCCGGCTGCGATCTCACCAAGAAGGATCCGATGGCCCAGTACACGCCGTCGAATCCGCCGCCGAAACCCTGACCCGGCGGCTGATCGCTCCGGCCCTCCGGGCACGCCCCGGCGTGCCGGCGGGCCGGGGCGATCACGGACATCTGCGGTGGTGACGCCGCGTCTTCCTACAGACTGGTTGGTTTATGGATATCGCGACCCACGTCTTTTCGGCGCTCTATCAATTCGGTGACGCCTTCGCGTTCCTAGTGCTCTCGGCCTGCGGGCTCGCGGTGATCTTCGGCATGATGGGCGTGATCAATCTCGCCCATGGCGAGTTCATCATGTGCGGTGCGTATGTGACGGCCGCGACCGTGCATGCGGGCTTGCCGCTGCCGCTGGGCATCCTGGCAGGCACGGTCGTATCCGCGCTCGTCGGCGTCCTGGTCGAGCTTGCGGTCATCCGCCATCTCTACGACCGGCCGCTCGACACCATCGTCGCGACCTGGGGCCTCAGCCTGATCGCCACGCAGGGCACGCTGATCATGGTCGGATCGACCATGGCCGGCGTTGGCACGCCGTTCGGCAGCTTTCAAGTTGGTGACTATTCCTATTCGATCTATCGCATCGTGCTGTTCTGCGCCGCGCTCGGCGTGCTGGCCGGGCTCTACGCGCTGTTCAACTGGACCCGCTTCGGCGTGCTGGCGCGCGCCACCATTCAGGTCCCGCATATGGCCGCCGCGCTCGGGGTCGACACCCGCCTGATCTACAGCCTCACCTTCGCCTGCGGGGCGGGACTCGCCGGCCTTGCCGGTGGCCTCTATGCGCCGACCATGACGCTGGTGCCCACCATGGGCGCGACCTTCATCATGGAGGCATTCGTCACCGTGGTGATCGGAGGCGCCGATGTCTTCCTTGGCACGGCGCCTGCCGGCGGCCTGCTTGCGATCGTGAAGTCGGGGATGACGTCCTGGCAAGGGCAGTTATTCGGTCAGATCGGTCTTTTGGTCGCCGTCATCATTGTGGTCCGGGTGCTGCCGAAGGGCATCTCCGGCTTCGTGCTGCGCGAACGCACCTGACGGAGTGATGGCGTCGTGAGCGGTTTCGTCTCTTTCTTTCGTCGTCTCGAAGGCCCGCAGACCGTCGGTCATGGTCCGGCCTTCTGGAGCCTGTTTGCCGTCGTGATGATGATCGCGCTCGCCTATCCGCTGTTCAGCGATGGCTACACGGTCGGCAACACCGTCTACTTCTTCGTCTGGGTGTTCATCGCTCTCAGCCTCTGCCTGATCTGGGGCTATGGCGGCTCGCTCTCCTTCGGTCAGACCGCGTTCTTCGGCATCGCGGGTTACGGCTACGGCGTCCTGACCCTCAATTTCGGTTCGGCCTATGGATTCACATTGGTGGCGCTGGTGGCGTCGGTCGCGATTGCGGCGTTCTTTGCGGCCTTGCTCGGCTACTTCATGTTCTTCGGTCGCATCGCCGGCGTGTTCCTCGGCATCGTCACGCTCGCCGTGACCCTGATGCTGGAGCGCTTCATGGCGCAGACCGCGGGGCCGGAGTGGCACATTGGTAGCGCGCGGCTCAACGGCTTCAACGGCATGAGCGCGATGCCGCCTCTGACCATCCCGTGGCCGGGCGAGCCGATCGTCCTATTCGCCGATGTTGGGCTCTATTATTTCGTGCTTGGCCTCTTGGTCTTCGTCTACCTGGCCTTGCGCATCCTGATGAACTCGTCGTTCGGCAACGTGATCGTCGCGATTCGCGAGAACCCGGAACGGGCGGAGATGCTGGGCTACGATGTGCGCAAGTACCAGCTCATCACTTTCGTCATCGGCGCCGTGCTCGCGGGGATATCGGGCGTGCTCTACACGGCGTGGGGACAATATATCACGCCGTCGAGCATGGGTATGACGGCAGCGGCGCTGCCGCTGATCTGGGTTGCCGTCGGCGGCCGCAGTGATCTGACCTCGACCGTGGTCGGCACGCTGGTCGTCCTGGCGGCATTCCAGGCGCTCACGATTTACGGCAGCCAGTATGCGCTCGTCTTCACGGGTGTGCTGCTGGTGCTGACCGTCCTGATCGCCCCGAACGGTCTCGTGCTCGGGACGATGAACTGGCTCGGACGGCTCGCCGCCCGCATTACCCAAAGGGCCGGCTGATGTCGTTGCTCGAGCTTCGCAAACTGAACAAGCATTTCGGTGGCCTGCACGTCACCAATGCCGTTAACCTCACGTTGGAGGCGGGTGAGATCCACTGCCTGATTGGCCCGAACGGTGCCGGCAAGAGCACGCTGTTTCGCCTGATCCTCGGCGAGCACCATCCCGGCAGCGGCGATGTCCTCTTCGCGGGAGAGAACATCACGGCGCTGAAGTCCTTTGCGCGGATTCGCCGGGGACTGTCGGTCAAGTTCCAGGTGCCTGGAGTCTTCAAGGGCCTATCCGTCCGCCAGAACCTCGAGATCGCCTTGCAGAGCCGACATCGCGGTAGGGAACTCGAAGCGGAGATCGACAAACTGCTCGTCTTCCTCGGACTGGCGAGCGAGCAGGCGCAGACGGCCGGCAATCTTAGCCACGGCCAGAAGCAGTGGCTTGAGATCGGCATGGCGATCAGCTTGAAACCAAGTCTTCTGTTGCTCGACGAGCCGACCGCCGGCATGTCTCCGGAAGAAACTCACATGACGGGTGAAATGGTGCAGCGGCTCAATGCCGATGGCATGACTGTGCTGGCGATCGAGCACGACATGGCCTTCGTACGCCAGGTTGCCCAGCGCGTGACCGTGTTGCATCTCGGCCAGGTCTTTGCGCAAGGCTCGATCGACGAGATCGTGGCCGACGAGCGTGTGGCGGCGATCTATCTGGGGCAGGCCCATGCTTGATATGCCGCGTAAGGAAGTGATCCTCTCGACGCTGGCTCTGCGCGCCGGCTATGGCGGCAAACCCGTCCTGCAAGGGCCTCGAGATCGAGGTGCGGGAAGGCGAGATCGTCGCCGTCATCGGACGCAACGGTGTCGGCAAGTCGACGCTGATGAAGAGCCTGATCGGGCTGGTGCCTGCGATGAGCGGCTCGGTCGTCTATCGCGGCGAGGCGGTGGAATCTCTCCCGGCGTACAAGCGGGCTCGCCTCGGCATGGGTTACGTGCCGCAGGGGCGCGACGTGTTCCCGCGGCTGACCGTCGGCGAGAACGTCGCCGTCGGCGCCGCGATCAAGGGCAGCGGCATCCCCGAGGCGGGTCGGCGCAAGATCGTCGAGGCGTTTCCGATTCTCGCCGAGCGCTGGACCCAGCGTGCGGGCACCATGTCCGGCGGCCAGCAACAGCAACTCGCGATCGGGCGAGTCCTGATTGCCGATCCGAGTCTCATCCTGCTGGACGAACCGTCGGAGGGCATCCAGCCCAACATCGTCCAGGATATCGCGCGCAACATGGTCGAGCTCAACCGAAGGACCGGTGTGACCATCATCCTGGTCGAGCAGAATCTCGACATGATCCGCGCCATGGCGCAGCGCTGCTACGTCATGGACAAAGGCCGCATCGTCGCAAGCCTCGACCGCTCGGCGCTCGACGATGAGGCGGAGATGCGCCGCCACCTCGCGGTTTAAAAAGCGACGCCAATAACCAAGGAGAACAGCAATGGCCTGGCAAAACGATTCGATTATGGCACGCAAGGGGGTCGCCAAGGGCGAGCGCGGCAAAGAATACACGATCACCGAAACCGAGCAAGGCAAGTACCACTATGTCTACGGCCCCTATGTGAAGCCGGTGCTGACGGTCGATCCGGGTGCCGTCGTCTCCGCCGAGACGCATGACGCGTTCGAAGGCGCAATCAAGCACGAGACCGATAGCCCGTCCAAGATCCTCAACTTTCCGTTCCTCAATCCGCAGAACGGACCGATCCATGTCGATGGCGCCGAGAAAGGCGATGTGTTGGCCGTTTATATCGAAAGCATCGTGCCACGGGGACCGCAGCCGTGCGGCACCACCGTGGTCATGCCGGATTTCGGAGGGCTGGTCAGCACTGGCCAAACTGCGCTGCTCAATCCCGCGCTGCCCGAGCGCGTTAAAAAGCTCGAGATCGATGCCAAGACCGGAACGAAGTGGAACGACAAGATCACGCTGCCCTATGAACCCTTCATAGGCACCATCGGCACCTCGCCGGAGATTGAGGCGATCTCGTCGCTGGTTCCGGACTATTATGGTGGCAACATGGACCTTCCCGATGTCGGTGTCGGCGCCGTCATTTACCTGCCGGTCAACACCAAGGGTGCGCTGCTTTATCTCGGCGACTGTCATGCGGCACAAGGCGATGGCGAGCTCTGCGGCGTCGCCATCGAGCATCCGACCGTGACCACGGTCCAGATCGACTTGATCAAGGGCTGGACCATTGCGTGGCCGCGGCTCGAGACGAAGGAGTTCATCATGACCATTGGCTCGGCGCGGCCGATGGAGGATGCCCGCCCGCATCGCCTATCGCGAGCTCTGCCGCTGGATGGCGGCCGACTACGGCTTCGACGAGATCGACGCCTACATGCTGCTAACTCAGGCCGGACGCATGCGTGTCGGCAACATGGTCGATCCCAAATATACGCTCGGCGCCTCCATCAAGAAGTCCTATCTCGCTTGAGGACCGGCAAGGCCATGCCGCGCATGCACAAAGTCGCCGCCGTCCAGTTCGAGCCGACCATGTTCGAGAAGGAGCGCAACATTGCGCGCCTGCTCGACCTCTGCGAGCAGGCGGCGGCTGCCGGCGCCAAGCTGATCGTCACGCCGGAAATGGGAACGACGGGCTATTGCTGGTTCGACCGTGCCGAGGTCGCGCCTTTTGTCGAAACGATCCCGGGGCCGACCACAAACCGTTTCGCGGCGCTGGCGCGCAAGCACGCCTGTTACATCGTGGTTGGCATGCCGGAGGTCGATGAGGACGGCATCTACTTCAACACAGCCGTCCTGATCGGCCCCGACGGCGTTGTCGGTCGCCACCGCAAGACGCATCCCTATATCTCCGAGCCAAAATGGGCGGCGGCGGGCGATCTGCACAACCAGGTGTTCGAGACGCCGATCGGTCGGATCGCACTGCTGATCTGTATGGACATCCATTTCGTGGAAACCGCGCGTCTGATGGCGCTCGGGGGCGCGGACGTCATCTGCCATATCTCCAACTGGCTGGCCGAGCGGACGCCTGCGCCTTACTGGATCAGCCGCGCCTTCGAGAACGGCTGCTACGTCATCGAGAGCAATCGATGGGGGCTCGAACGCACGGTACAATTCAGCGGCGGCAGCTGCGTGATCGCGCCGGATGGGCAGGTGACGGCCGTGCTCGATAAGGGCGATGGAGTCCTGCTGTCCGAGATCGACCTCGACGCCGCCCGCGTGCGCCGCGTGCTCGGTGAGACCGTGTTCGCGCAGCGACGGCCGGAGCTTTATCCGGAGTTGCTCACCGATACCTTCAGCTGGAACCCGCGCGACTTCTTCGGCCTCTACGGCCACGAGCCTTGGCCCGTCGGCAAGACGTCGCAGGTTAGCGTCGCGCAATTTGCGCCTGGTGATGACGCTGCTCAAAATCTGAAGGTGATCGAGGCGCACGCGCGCGCGGCAAAAGAGGAGGGGGCGGAGCTTGTCGTCTTTCCGGAGCTGGCAGTGACGGGCCTGACCGATCCCGCGAAGTCGGCGCAGCCGATACCGGGGCTGGCGACTGCTAGCCTCGGCGAGCTTGCGGCGGAACTCGGCCTCTATCTCGTCTGCGGCCTCGCCGAGCGCAGCGACGATCTGGTCTACAACAGTGCCTGCCTGGTCGCGCCCGATGGAAGCATCTCCGTCTATCGCAAGACGCATCTGGCGGCCGACGAACGAAGCTGGGCCACGGCCGGTGACGGTTGGACCGTCGTCGACACGCCGATCGGCCGTATCGGGCTGCTGATCGGTCACGACGCGTCTTTCCCGGAATCTGGCCGGGTGCTGGCGCTGCGTGGCTGCGATATCATCGCGTGTCCCGCCGCGATCAAGGGGCGCTTCAGTTCGTCGCATGCCGGCACAGAGGTGGGGCAGCCAAAGCCGATTCCGACCGGCCCGGATCAGTATCACTGGCATCATTTTCGCGTTCGCGCGGGTGAAAACAACCTGTTCTTCGCCTTCGCCAATGTCGTCGATTCCCAACGCGGCTATCCCGGGCTGAGCGGCGTGTTCGGTCCGGACACGTTCGCGTTTCCGCGGCGGGAGGCGATCGCGGCCGACGCCACGGGCATTGCAACCGCACTGGTCGACACGACCAATCTGGACAGCGTCTATCCGACCAATGTCGTGCGTCGAAAGGATCTGGTTTCGATGCGCATGCCGCACAGTTATCGTGGATTGGTGAAGGTGACTGCGAACAATTACTGAACCAGGAAAAGGAATCCGACCATGGATCTGGGACTAAAGGGCGCCAAGGTTCTCATCACGGGAAGCACCAAGGGAATCGGCCGCGCGATCGCCGAGACATTTGCCGCCGAAGGCGCCAATATCGGGGTGTGCTCTCGCAATCTGGCCGAGGTCGAGAGCACGACCGCCGCGCTCAAGGCCAATGGCATCGCGGCCTATGGTGGTGCGGTCGACGTCTCCGATGCGGCAGCACTGAAGGCCTGGGTCGGCGATATGGCGGCCAAGCTCGGTGGCATCGATGTCGTCGTCGCCAATGTCAGCGCGCTTGCCATCGGGCAGGACGACGAAAGCTGGGAGAAGGAGTTTGCGACCGATATGATGGGTACGGTTCGGCTGGTGAATGCGGCCATGCCCTATCTGGAGAAGAGTGCCGCCGGCGCGATTGTCACCATTTCCAGCGTCTCAGGTCGCGAGGTCGATTTCGCCGCGGGTCCCTACGGCACCTTCAAAGCTGCGATCATCCACTACACGCAGGGACTGGCCAATCAGCTCGCAGGAAAGGGTATTCGCGCGAACTCGGTCTCCCCGGGCAATACCTATTTCGATGGCGGGGTCTGGAACATGATCAAGGACAACAATCCCGAGCTCTACAAGACTGCATTAGCCCTCAACCCGACAGGGCGGATGGGAACGCCGCAAGAAATGGCCAACGCCGTGGTGTTTCTCGCCAGCCGCGCGGCCAGCTTCATCACGGGCACAAATCTTGTCGTCGACGGCGCACTCACGCGTGGGGTGCAGTTGTAGGAAAACGTAACGGCGTTTGCCTCGCGTTGGACCTTGCTGGCTCAAACTGGCCCATGATGGATTGGACCGACTGATGGGAAAGAGCAAAGTACCATCAGCACTCAAGCGGGATCGAGGTCAGCCGTGCAGTACCAAATGCTGTACCACGCCGTCGGCAAGCAGCTTTTGATCAGGCTGCGTCCGAGATGCGCATTTCGACGTGCAGGCCGGCAGCTCCGATCATATTGACCAAAGTATCGAGGCCAAACAATTCAGATGTTTTCCCCATCCGGTGGGAGAATCGCATGATGGGGCGGAGCGGCTACGCACCCGCCTGTGCTAACGAATGGCGGCGTGGGATTTGCGAGAAGCCGAGAGTCAAATGTTCGGCATGTCCAAATCAGGCATTCCTGCTTGTCGATGACATGTCAATCGAACGTCATCTACGCGGGACCGACGTGGACGGCGCCCCGTCCGTGATGGGCGTCTATCCGATGCTTGCGGACAACACCTGTTCGTTCCTGGCCGCGGATTTCGACGAAGGGGAATGGCGAAGAGATGCCTTCGCTTTTAGGGACTCTTGCGAGCGTCACGGAATACCTGTTGCCATTGAGCGGTCCCGATCCGGAAACGGTGCTCACGCCTGGATCTTTTTTTATGAGCCGATTCCAGCTGCATTGGCGCGCCGTCTTGGAGCCTTCGTGATTACCGACACGATGGAACGTGTCCCCGATATCGGATTTCGGTTCCTACGATCGGTTTTTCCCGAGTCAGGATTCAATGCCTGCGGGTGGCTTCGGTAACTTGATTGCCCTGCCGCTTCAGGGACTCGCGCGAAGTTGCGGCAACAGTGAGTTCATCGACGAGTCTTGTTCGCCATATCCGGATCAGTGGGCCTTCCTTTCGGCGATTGGGCCTATGCCGAGGGCGAAGGCGGAACGTCTGGTCGAGGAGGCAAGTGCATCTGGTAAGATTCTCGGCGTGCGTATCCCTCTCGTCGATGAAGACGAAGAACCGTGGTTTGCCACGCCGTCGCGTCGACAGATTCCGATCGCAATCAGCGAGCCACTGCCAAGTGCAATCACTCTCGTGCGGGCGGATCAGGCATACATCCCGCGTCACGCGCTGCCACCGCCTTTGAATAGCGGCGCGGTCGTCTCCTGCCAAGGCTCTTCCGGAACGATGCGCAGATGCGGCGCCTCAATCCGCCGCCATTCACTGCGCGGGTTGACACGCGGCACCTTGCGGCCTGTCCGTGGACTGCGGGTTCACCGTCGTCATCGGTGGCCTGATAGGTGCGACGGTGCTTACGTACTAGTGCTCCCCGCCCTCTATTCCTGGTTTTGTCCGGTGGGCTCTTCCGCTCGCCCGCACGTCGACGCCTTTTTCGTGCCGCGGTTTCTTCGGCAAAGCTTCACGAAGGGCTAACTCGGTCCTAAGGCAATTGTGCAAAGCAGTGTGAGCTGGGCGAGGGGCCGGCGAAACACGAAGCGCCTCAAATGACCAGAAGTGGACACGATCATGAACAATTCCATCGAAGCATCCGAGTTCTTGTCTGTTCAGCTGGAGGGCACCGCTGTGGTGGGCCCGGACGGCGATCGAATCGGATCGATCGAAAGTGCCGCCATCGACCGGACGAGTGGCTCCCTCTCGCACGTGGTGATGGCCGTCACACGATTCGGATTCGTTACGACACGGTATATGCTTCCTTGGCATCACCTCGACTATGACCGCCATCTCGCCGCCTATCGGGTGGATCTCACGCGGGGGCAGTTGCAGGCTGCTTCGCTTCCTCAGGAGCCCTTCGGTTACGGGCTTTGACCGACGTCGACGGCCGGCGTGCGGGGCCCAATGTGATCAAGGTCGCGGGTCTGTCGCTATCATCGAAGGCAAAAAAAGCTTCAGTCAGTCTGATGCTAAGGTACTCTTCTCCAATTCGCCGACTTGCAGATCAATCCACCGACAATGCAGCCCGAGGTGCTGAGGGTAGATCCTTCAATGAGCATCTTGCCTGAATAGATTGACCCGTTGTCAGGATTGACGGCCTTTCCGGTCCATGAGTTCGCCCCATCGGGACGCATGTCGAAGAACAGACGTTGCCCGACTTTGGCTTTTGTCTCCGCGCCGGGCTTTAACCACGCGATGTTTCCGCAAATGCCGTCGCCACACGTGTCAAACTTGACATGCACAGCGCCATTATCGCGTGACCAGGTCCCCAAGATACCGTCCGCGAGACTGGAACTCGTGCTCAGCAGCAATACCGTCAAAGCTAGGCCTAGGCGCACTACGTTCATCACATCATCCTCGGTTATTGCTTCCAATTAACGAACATCCGCGAGGTGCATGTCGCTCAAGGTTGTCGAAAGGCTCCGTACGATGAGCGCCGTGATCGCTCTATGGAGGTTTTCATTTCGCACGGGTTCGCCGGTGCTTGGTGAGTAACTGTCGTCGACTTGCCTGGTGGGACCCGGAAGCCTCACCTCTACCGCATCGTCGAGCGGCGGCGCGCTCTTTTTTTCGATAACATCGAACGTCTTGCCGTCGAAAACTCTGATTTCGTAGAGTGCATGGATCTGGTTGTAAGATGCCAGCATCGTCCCGTAGCTAACGACGCCTATCCCTTCGACCTTTAGGGCGCCGCGGCCGAAGTTCGATTTTGCCTTGGTGATCACGATGTAGGCGTCGAGCCCTTGCGGGGACACTTCAGTCCGAACCAGCTTCTTGAATGGATCGTCACGAACGAGGTTTACGGGTGCAATCGGAGAATCCTTGACCGCCGCAAAGGCAGCTCGGTTGTAACGGATCGGCTGCACCTGAAACCGCCCGTTCAATGCCGTGGTTGCTTGCTGAACGATCAGATCGTCGAGGCCCCATGACCCGATCGGGAAGCTTTGACTGGGGTTGTTGCTCAGCCCGGTGAACCCCGCCCTTGCAAAGCTCATCTCGCCGCCGACTGCCGAGATGATGCCGACGGTCTTGACCGCCTGCAGTTTCGTCTCGCCAGTTTCGAACATGGCGCAGGCACTGACGCTGATGGCAACAAGAAGTACTGTTGCGAAGTTTAGGTGTCGACTGCTGCGGCGCATGGCGTTCTATCGAATTTTGAAGTCGAATGAATAGGAGGCGCCAATGCCGACGGTCGTCTGATTCGGCGAACCGCGAAGGGTCACCAGAGGGCTGTTCGCAGCGTCGCCGAGCAGCCGCTCATACTCGACATAAGCGTGAACCTCCCATTTCGGATCGATCCGATAGGATACCTGTGCACCTAGTCCGTAAGAGTGCGCGCCGCCCTTGGCGTCGAAGGCGGGCTGGCCTGTCGCCAGCGCCTGTGCGGCGTCAATGCCGAAATAGGGTGTGGTCGCTTTGGTGCTTTCCCAAGTGAAGCGCGGGCCGGCTGACAGGGTGAGACGCTGAATGATCGGCACGATAAAGTCCGCCGACAGATCGGCGACGGCGCCGTGGTGGCCGCCGATGCCCTGGCGGAGTTCGCCGCGCGTCCGAAACCAGTCGACCGGATAGTATTCGACGAAGCCGCCGAGTTCGACCGTGGTGCCGACGTCGCCGAGGCCAGTCAGCTCGGAATAGCTGCTGGCCTTTCGCGACGATACGAACTTGGCGGCTGGGCCTGCCCGAAGGTCACCGAAGTCGATCAGTGCGATGCTGGCGCTGTCGCGCGGGCCACGAAACTGATCCGTCGTGCCGGCACGACGGATCGCAAAAATCGGGACCGGGCTGAACATGCTCCGGTTCGCGCCCTCGAAATCGGGTTTGTATTCGCCGCCCACCCCGACCATGACGGTCCAGTTGCCGGACACTGAAGGCACCATGGGCAACTCAAAAGGGGGAGCTGGCAACGTGAACAGAGTTTGCGCTGATGCGGAATTTGAGACGGCGCCGCCGCTACCGAGTGCGATAAGCAGCGCAGTCAAGAACGTTCGCCGGGCGCCCCGGCTCGTTGACGGGTGGAGGCCGGCTTTGACGGCATTCTTCATTGGAGGGGGCCTCTGACCCCCGGGCCTTTTTGGCAGGGTCGGCTCGTGTGGTTGGGAGCGGCAAGGTGATGCGCCTACATTGCCTCAAGATTGCCCCGTGGGGGCAAACCGGAACTCCCCCGAAAACTTCCAGGGCCGGATGTTCGCCGCAATGTCTTCCAGATTGTATGCGTGCCGCCTTGACGGCCGACGTGCGGGCTCCCCACGGATTGGAGAGCGCCGACGTTTGCGAACCTCAGGCGCGATCGGTCTTGCCATGAATGCGGCTAGCGTTCGGCGAAATCGCCAGTCTAGCGCACGCGATCATTATATTTGGACGGCCTTGGCGAGATCGCTGAAGTTGCTGGAATCGCAGCCGGTAAGTATTTTGCAAGAACGGAGGCATCGAGGCTATGGACTGCGCTATCGGGCAGACGGTTCCAGACTTCGTCGTGTCCAAAAATCAAGAGACCGACATAGCCGTGGAGGGTAAGAGTTTGTCCATCAGGATTGACGGCCATGTTCGCGCTGTAAATCTTGCCGTCGCGCGGATCGAGGATGTCGCCACCTTCGTATTTCAAGCCGTTCCGTTTCATTCCCCTGATGAAGGTAAGACCCAATAGCGGCTCATTCCTGCGGTCATCCACGCATTTCGTGCAGACCGCGCCGGAATCGTCTCCCGGCTTGGGAAATCTCTTTGCAATAGCCCCTTCATAGGTGCCGCCGCGCTCGAAGATCAACACCCATACGACAGGCTTCCCAGCTGCAGTTTTTTCCCACAGGCCAGTGGCCGTGGGTTCGTCCGCTCTCGCTGAATGCGGCAACGCCGTGAGCTCCGCGATGCTGACCACCAGCAGCATAGCCAACCGAAGCCGCTTTGAGATCTTGCAAATTGTCATCGCGGTTCCTGAGTACAAAAGCTGCGCTGATATTCCATGGCTTTGAGATTTACCTCATGGTCGTATGGCTCATGAGTTCGAGGTACGCATGATCCACCAACATTGCCCCAAGATTGCCTCGGGGCGAATCCGTAGCCTTCACCTTTGCATGAGCCGGTCAGATCCTCCGCGACTTGCGTTGGCGGGATAAATTGCCCTAAGGGGGAAGCTCCGGGCGGACCGACGTGTCAAATCCAGCGAAGCGGGGAATGCCGCGATCCCGCAACATCAGCCTCAGCAGGGAAGATCGATGCGTTCCCTTGTGATCGAAGACGAACCGCAGATTGGGGCCTATCTTGCTCGTTTGCTCGGGCAGTTGCAGGGAATCGTTGACGTCGTCGCGTCCGTTTCGGATGCCCAGCAAGCGCTCAGCAATTTCAATTACGATCTCGCGATCGTCGACCGGATGCTGCCTGACGGCGACGCGCTCAAGATCGTCATAGCATTGAGCCAGCTGCCCGAAAGGCCGGCGATCATCATGCTGACGGCTAAAGATGCCAAGGAAGACGTGATCGACGGCCTCAACAGCGGAGCAGACGATTATCTCGGCAAACCCTTCGAGCCGCAGGAATTCATCGCCAGGGTGCGGGCCGTGCTGCGGCGGCCTCGGCTCCTCGCTCCGTCGGTCCTGTCGTTCGGAAACGTCGAGCTGCACGTCGGCACCAATGAGGCCATCGTGGCCAACAAGAAGGTTCTGCTGCGGCGACGTCAAGCTCTGATCCTCGGGGCATTGCTGATGCGGCGCGACCGCGTCATCACGCGCGCGGCCCTGATGGAGGAGATCTATGGGTTCGATGACGAGATCGAATCCAATACGCTCGAAGCGCAGGTATCCCGGCTCCGCAAAACGCTGACCGAGCTCGGCGGAGACGTCGAGATCCGGAGCATGCGGGGCATTGGCTACATTCTGAGGATGACGCAGACCCGATGACGTCGATCACCAGAACGCTGACGCTTTCGCTCAGCCTGGCTGCAGCGGCAATCTTCCTCGTCTTGCTCAGCATCGTGATCTGGCTGGATATGACGCGCGAACGCGAGCAAGCCTTTTGCCAGGCAGCCGCGGCAATTCTCGATCGCGCCACGGTGGTCGATTCCGGACAGGAACTGACGATCCGTTCCATAGACGGCATCCGGGAGCTGAAATCCAATAGCCCCAACCTGTGGTACGTCGTGTCCTACAATGGCTTGATGGTCGAGTTCGGACGCGAACTCAGACCCGCCCTCCCGTTCTCACTACCCTATACCGGGCCGATCGGTTTCTCGGTTCTCAATACGCTTGACCAGAACAGCTCCTTCTGCCTAGCCGTGGTCCGCAGCGGTGCTTCCGAACTCGTTATGATAGTCGGAGGTGCGCAAGTCAGGCTCGGCCAGATCGTAAGGTCGTTCGTCGGACGAAATCTTTTCTCCGTTCTGCTGCTTGCCATCGCCTTCGCGTTGACGGTCGCGACCGGCGCGTTCCTGTCTGCGCGCTTCGTGGCCCGCAGCATCGAACGCGTGACCAGGCTGGCGCTCGCAATCGAGCCGACCGCGCCCCAGGCGTCGATCTCGCTCGATGAGGTCCCGTCCGAGCTCAAGCCGCTGGTTAGAGCGCTTAACCGCGCCTTCCATGAGATCGACGCCTACATCCAGAGGCAACGCAGATTTATCGGCAATGCGGCCCATCAGCTCCGAACGCCGCTGACCCTGCTGCGTGCCAAGATCGACGACGTGACCGAACCTGACCTGAAGGTTGAACTGGTGCGCGATGTTCGTCGCCTCTCGTCGCTGGTCTCAGCCATGCTGGACCTGGCGCGGTTGCAAAATCATGCGCTCGAAAAGCGGCCCGTTGATCTGGGAGCTGTAACGCGGGACGTCCTTGCGGATTTGAGCCCCTCCGCGCTGGATGCCGGAATCGAACTCTCGCTGGAGCAGGTCGGGGAAGGCACCCTCGTGGTGCACGGCGTCGAAGCTGCGATTCGGAGCGCCCTGGCCAATCTGGTCGGCAACGCATTAGTCCATGCGCACGGCGCCGGACGCGTCGTGGCTAACCTCAATCGCGGCAGCGTTTCGATCTGCGACGACGGGGCTGGAATCCTTCCAAGCGCCGGGCGCATCGAGCCGTTTCAAACCGGCAATCCGTCAAAAGAGGGTTACGGACTCGGCCTGTCTATCGTCCAGGAGATCATGGCGGCCCATGGAGGGACGCTGATCGTCACATCGACGCCAGGATGCGGGACGACGGCCACCCTCCGCTTTCCCGAGGCTTCTGAAGCAACGCCTGGCGAAGCCGGATCCGGCAACATTGAGGCAATCTAGTCGGAGCTCTCCGCTGGCGGCGTGCATCGCACGTCATGCCAAGCAGAGAGATTCACGACACATGGAAATGCCAAACCGCCGTCGCTCCGGGCCGCGGCATGTCCGGCCGGCACTTCAACCACATGAAGGACGGTCTCCCACCGGACGCGATGACGCCCGCTCTGTAGAGATGGCGTTGATGAAGCCCGAAGCCTTGCGGTCGGAGGACAGGCAATGCTGCGGCAATCTACCGACGGCCAAGTGTACCCCGCGATGGCTGGGAGCTGCGAAGGATCCAGCTTTGTCACCCAACCATGTTTGTGCTCCAGGCGCGAAGACACCGAGAAAGGCTATCCATGCACTTCAAAATCGTCCCGGCCATAGGGCCACGCTATTGGGTTGGTATTATGATCGCCAGCATCTGTGGAGCGAACATGGGTGATTTCATACCCGATATGCTCAAGTTGAGCGACTTGGGCGGCCTCTTGATGCTTGCACTGTTGTTCGCCGTCATTGCGTTGGCAAATCAATTGAGCAGACGTGGAAATGAGGCCCTGTACTGGCTGGCAATCCTCGTTCTACGAGCCGCCGCGACCAACTTGGCCGACATCGGAATCCACCGCACGCATCTGGACTACATCACGGTCTCGGCTTGCGTGGCCGCGCTTCTGGTCGCGCTCCTTGCCTTGCGCCGCGTGTCATCGTTACCGCCGGTGACATACCACCAACGGCCTCTACTGGTTGACCATGTTGACTGCCGGAACGCTCGGCACTGTGCTCGGTGACGGCATGGGTCACATGATCCACCCGATCACGGTCGGTGTACCGATCTCTGCCATCATCGCGACCGGAGCCGTTGCCCTTATTCTCGCGCAGAAAGCGCGCCCAGACATGGCATCCGCCGGGGCTGCAAGCTATTGGGCCGCGATCGTGGCGATCCGCACCTGGGGCACCAACGTCGGCGATATCGCGGGTTTCGTTCTGTCGCTTCCCGTGAGCATGATGCTGAGCGGTCTGCTGCTGGCAGGCACACTGATTGTTTGGCGCGAGCCGAGCAATCCCATAGTCCCGGCAGCCACCTAGTCTGTTCCGTCGACCGCGCCGATAATCACGGCTCCGACCGGGGCGCGCTCTTGAGCGCGCTCTTGGCTTTGAGTGGAAACGCTAGTCGATATCGACTTCAAGCAATCGCGCAAACTGCTGTCCGGCGTGCATATCCCGCTCGCGCATCCACCCCTGCGGATGAGGGCGTGGATAGGAGATCTTGATCATGCGAAGCCTGTCGACCGGCACTCGCCTGACGAGCTCGACATCAGTACCGAACAGGTGTGCGAACAGTTCAGGTCCAAGAGCCGCGGTGTCACGGTATCGCTTGAATGATTCCTCGCCGTCGAAGAAGAAATCCACGGTGACCCAGAACGGACCGGCGTTCTTGGAGCGGACATGACGGCAAACATCCTTGATCTTGGGCATCTTTAGGCCTTCTCGGCGAGGTCGGTCCACTCGGTGCGAACGAGTTCGAACCCGTCATGCGTGTGCACCACGTGATTTAGGACGAACTCGTATACCTGTCCGCGGGGGATCTCCGCCGGCGTGAATGGAAACGCGTAGCTCGGCATCTCGATACCCGGGCGTAACGGTGTATGGAAGAAGTACGGATTGCAGGCCTTGGCCATGCGGTTGGCGAGATCCTGCGTCGGTGCCGTGACGACGAACATGACGCCGACGTCGCGCGGTGGCGCTGTGCCGGCCGGGACCGGCCGTCCAGACGTTCCGTTCCACCCGTAGAGCCGCAGCGACAGATCAAAGCGAATCGCTGCACCGAACGTCTCGGTGATCCGATCCGTCAGCACGCGTTGCATACGGTCGTGAAATTCGTCCAGATTTGCCAGCACCTGCGGGTCTTCTATTCCAATCAGCATGATGGTCTGGAAGTCGCCGCTTCGCGCGCCTTCGAGCTTCATGGTGTAGGGCATGGGCTCCCATTTCGACCCGGTCACGCGCGTAATGCGGTTGTCGACCCATCGATAGTCGGCCTCGCTCACATCAAGAACTCCGCCAGGTTCCGTCAGACGAAACGGATCGCTGTTCTCATAGAGGAGATGCGCCGAGACGCTCTCCGGCGAGCATTGGTTGCCGAGATCGAGAGGCTCCACGTCGAAGGCATCCTCGCCAACGCGCATGAGCACTCCGCCGTGGCGCGGATTGACCGTGCACTGTCCACCACACTCGGCGATCTTCGCGGCGTGCCATGCGGCACCGGCGCCGGCGCCCTTCAAGAGCGGAATCGCGGCCAGCACGGCGGTGTCGGTGGTGCGGCCGCCCAGCACGATGTCGGCTCCGGCCGCGATTGCTGCCATATAAGGCTCGGGACCCATCAATGCGACGATGTGCTCGCAAGACTCGAGTGCGCTGTCGTTTAGTGGTCCGAGCGGCGGCAATGGCGTGATCTTGCCTTGTTGATTTCTGCGAATGAGTTCGGCTGGAGATTGCTCGCTGTAGAGGCAGGCGATCTTCGGAGTGATCCCGAGCTCGCCCGCCACTTCGATGGCGATATCCCGTGTCCAGTCTACGCCGGCGTCGGTGCCGCTGGTGCCGCACGTCCCCACCAGCAGAGGGATCCCGGCCCTGTTCGCCTCGCTCATCAGCACTTCCAGGTCATGCTTGATGGATTCCCGATTCGTCTTCGAGACGCCGCGGGCGAGATACGAAGGGCCGCTGTCGGTCGATCCGGAATCCACAGCGATCGCGTGAGCGCCGCAGGCGATGCCATAATGCACGTGATGACGGTGGACGCCCCCGCCAAGCATTCCCGTCGGGACGATGATCTTGATCTCGCCCGGAAGCCTGTCTCTCTCGGTCATGTTTTCGATCATCCTTTGCACGCCCAACATCATCCTGCGACCTCAGGTCTTTTCTCTCGGCGAGAGCCGCTCGATCGCCTCATGCGCAATATCCTCCAGCGAGCGTCCGCGGGTCAGCGGTCCGAAGATGCCGATCGACAGCATCACCACGAGCATGCTGAGGGAAATGAAGACGAAGACGCCCACCGTTCCAAAGTGCTGAAGGCAAAATGCAATCATGAAGCTGGTAAAGATGGTGGAGAGCCGACTGAAGGAATAAACGAAGCCGACGGCACGGGCGCGGATCGGTGTCGGATAAAGCTCTGCTTGATACGGATGGTAGGCAAACGACATCAGCGTATTCGCGCCGGTGATCAGGATGCCGAGCAGGATCAACAATTCGGGCCGGGATTGGAAGGCGAACAACAGGCCGAGAACGACTGTCACGCCGGACGCGACGACGATCTGCCACTTTCGCTCGAACCGGTCGGCGACGGTGAAACTCCACAACAGCGGCCATAGCGGGAACGAGACCGCAATCGCTGCGGAATAGAGCAGGCTCTTGGCGATCGAATGCCCCTGGGCGGCGAGCAGCGCCGGCAGCCAGTTGGTGAAGCCGTAGAATCCGATGGTCTGGCAGAAGTTGAAGACCATCAGCATCACAGTACGCGAGCGATACGCCGGCTGCCAGATCTCGGCGAACGTCCCCTGACGGCCGATCCCGACGATACTGATTTGCGGTGCAGGGAGCGCACGTCCGGTTTCCGCTTCGATCTTCGTCTCGAGTAATCCGAGAATTCTTTCCGCCTCTTCGAGGTCACCCCGGTCGGCCAGCCAGCGTGGCGATTCCGGTAGCCCCCTGCGGAGCCACCAGATCGCGATCGCTCCGGTGCTGCCGATCAGAACGAGCCAGCGCCACCCGGCGATATCCAGAGGGTCGATGGGTATGATCAGATAGGCAAGGAAGGCCAGCAGCGGGATGGCGAGGTAGGAGATGGAATGAACGATAGCCGCCGCCTTGCCGCGAATATGCTTCGGTACGATTTCAATCAGGTAGGCGTCTATGGTTACAAGTTCGACGCCCAGTCCAATCCCTGCAAGCAGACGGCACGCGTAGATGCCGGGGGCGCTCACCTGCAGTGCCATTGCCAGGGTCGCGATACTGTAGCCGACCAGCGCCCAGACAAATACAGGTCTGCGACCGAAGCGATCGGCCACCGACCCAAAGGCGGTCGCTCCGATGAAAAGACCGAGAAATGTTGCGGCGGCGAAGGTCGCCTGGCCCGAAAGGCCGAAGACCGCCTTGTCCGCGTCGGCGAAAATGCCGTCGCGAACGAGACCAACGGGGACATAGGCGGTTTGCGCGAGGTCGTAGACCTCAAAGATCCCCGCGAGCGCAAGCAAAACGATCTGTCGCCAGATGGTCGGCGATTCAGGAAGGCGATCGATGCGGGCCCCGATGAGCGCAGCGCTCCGCGCGTCGTGCGGCACCGACGTGGTCGTACCGACCGCGGCCTGCATGAGCGCCTGCATATGACCGTCCTCCCGATACGCGCACGTTCCCAAGGCGCGATGACGGCCTCATCTTTGAATACAATCCGAAGGATTGTCAACAATATGAAATTATTGTCGTCAATCTGTTGAACTCAAAGCTGAATCGCCCTAGGCTGTCTCGATGATTGAGCTTCTAGGTGGCGGAATTGACATGAACGCAGCTGAAGGCCCGGGCCGTGCGCTGATCGATCAGACCGTATCCCAACTTGAGCATTTGATCTTTCGCGGGGAGTTGAAGCCCGGCGACAAGCTGTCCGAGCAGGCGCTGTCGTCGCGCTTTGGGATCAGTCGTGGGCCACTCCGCGAGGCGATCCGCAGTCTGGAGGGGCGACGTCTCGTCGAGCGGGTACCCTTTGCCGGCGTGCGCGTCGTTCAATTGACGGTCGACGACATCGAACAATTGCTGGTGACGCGAGAGGCGCTCGAGGGTATGGCGTGCCGTCAGGCGGCCGAAAACATGACGCTGCATGAGACGCGGCAGCTGTTTCAGTCGCTTGCGGAACTTGAGAGGAAATTTCTCGAGGAGGGCCCGAGCGGCGTCTTTCGCAATGGCGCGGCGGACAATGATCTGCACATCCAGATCGCGCGAGGCAGCCGAAACCGTTGGCTGATCGATATTATTTGCAGCGAGCTCTATCCGCTTCTGCGAATCTGCCGGTTTCAAAGCATGATTGTCACGGCGAGCCAGAAGCATCGCGGCAAGGCGGTAAATCGCGAACACCGCGCGATCATCGAGGCGATCGAACAAAGGGATCCGGACGCCGCCGAGCGTCTGATGCGCGCACATCTTGTGGCATCGCGCGAGAATCTCATGAAATGGCTGCGTCGGCAGGACGGTATTGCGCGGACTCCACCCCACCGTATGGAGGCATGACCGTCATCACGACCGGCGGCTTGCTTTCGGATCATCCTGTGATGCGGACGTCTCTGCGGGTGTTCGTGAGTAGCCACGCGCTTGAGCATTTCATCATTGATCGCTTGCGACGCATCCTCGTCAATGTCGGATCGCACAGCGACGACTGCATCACATAGTTGCCGATCACCAAGCCGTGTGCCGCAGGCGAGGGGCCGTCACCGCTCGCCTCCATCCTGATGTTTATGCTGCCGGCGAGTGGAATCTTTCCCGGCGTTCAAGCAGGCGCCACCACCAGCTCCGATTTTCTTCAATTATCGACAAAAAGCGAATTTTGGTATCGGTAGTTGCGCCCCAACACGAAGCCTTCTCCGGCGTTGAAGCGTCGAGAAAGGTGCGCCCTTGCCGATGTCCCGCATCGTGCCCGTTTCGCCCCAATACCCTGGCGACGTCGATATCACAGCGCTCCGTTCTCGCGTCCTCGGGTCACGCTCCGAGCAAGTACTTCGCGCTTGTTCCGATTCCTTCAGACGTTGACCAGCCCCTTTTCACGATGGCGTGTTTCCAGCGGCGGCGCGCTTGCATTTTTCATAAGCAAGCTTATCAAATTCATAAGCAAGCTCATCATAAGCTTACGTAGGAGTACCGAGAGCCTTGGAAGCCGAATCCCCCACCCTTGGTTTTCTGCTGCACGATGTCGCGCGGCTGCTCAGGAAGAGGTTTGAGCAGATTTCCCGCGAATCCGGGCTGACGCGATCGCAATGGCAGGCGCTGGCCTATCTGGCTCAGAACGAAGGCATCAACCAAAGCGGATTGGCAGAACTCCTCGAGATCGAGCCGATCACGCTTTCGCGCATGCTGGACAAGCTAGAGGCTTGCGGGCTGATCGAGCGACATCAGGATTCGTCGGACCGGCGGGTCCGGATCCTCCGGCTTGCGCCGGCTGGCCGGCCAAAGCTGATGCAGGCGCGCAGGCTCGGTGAGACCGCCCGCCGCGAGGCGTTGACGGGTCTATCCGAGGCGGAAGGTTTGCACCTGCTGGAGACCCTCAAAGTTCTGAAAATCAACCTCACCGAAGCGTGCGACTTCGGAGGAAAAGCAGAAGCGAGCAAGTCATGGGTAGTACCGGCGAAGTAAATCCTAAACGGCACGGTGCCGACAGCGAAAAGGCCATCCCCCATAATGATCCACAGGGCGCTGAGGACAAGATCTATCGTTTAGCACGCCATCCGCCGGAGACGACGGACGATCAAGGCACAGACGCAGCCGCCGAGCCGACAGCGAAAGAGCGGTCGGACGATCGCAAGTCGTCTGGCGAACCGCATCACCTGCCTGCGTCGGCCGCTCCGGGAGCACCAAAAAAATCCCGAAAGCGGATTCTGATGTTTGCCATGTTGCCGGTCGCACTGATCGTCGGCGGCTATCTCTATGTGACGGGGGGCGCTGTCATGTCGACCGACAACGCCTACGTCCAGGCCGACATGGTCGGATTGTCTACCGACGTTTCCGGGATTGTCACCAACGTACTCGTCCACGACAACCAGAAGGTCGCGAAGGGCGATATGCTGTTCAAGCTGGACGACCTGCCATTTCGGCTGGCGCTGGATCGGGCTGAAGCCCAGATCGGAAACACCCGGAATGATCTTGTCGCGCTGCAGACCAGCTACCGCAACATGCAGAGCCAGGTCGAACAAGCCAAAACAGATGTCGATTTCAACAATGTCAACTTCAAGCGCCAGCAGCAGTTGATCACCAACGACTTCACGCCGCGGGCGACGTTCGACGCGGCCCGCAATACGCTGCAAGCATCACAGCAAAAGCTCGCCTCGCTGGAAGCGCAGCTTGCCGGAATTGCCGCAAACCTGAACGACAATCCGGATGCGCCGATCGAGGATCATCCGCGCTACAAGGATGCGCTGGCTGCACGGAACGAGGCCGCTCGCCAGCTGTCCCATACCGTTGTCAAAGCCCCCTTCGCCGGAATCGTAACCAACGTGCCGTCGTTGCAGCCTGGCCAATATCTCGCTGCCGCAGCAACGGCATTCAACATTGTGTCGACCGATCATGTCTGGATTCAAGCCAGCCCGAAGGAAACCGAGCTGACTTATGTCAAGCCCGGACAGAAGGTGACGGTCGACGTCGATAGCTATCCTGGCAAGCGGTGGATTGGCACGGTCGAAAGCATAAGCCCGGCGTCGGCATCGAGCTTTTCATTGCTTCCGGCCGAAAATACCAGCGGCAACTGGGTCAAGGTCGTCCAGCGCATTCCGATGCGCATCCGGGTCAACAATGCGCCCGACAAGCCGTCATTGCGGGTCGGCATGAGCGTGGAATTGAACATCGATACCGGACACGAGCGCGGACTGCCCAGCTTCATCACTGACCTGTTCAGCTCCTCGTCCCCGGAAAGCGAAAATGACTGATTCCACGGCCGTCGAGGCTCGGCCGATCAACCGGCCGGCCATCACGGCCTGCGTGATCCTCGCCGTGATCATGCAGGCGTTGGATACCACGATCGCCAACGTCGCGCTTCCGTATATGCAGGGGAGCGTTTCGGCCAGCGCGGATCAGATCAATTGGGTGCTCACATCCTACATTGTGGCCGCGGCGATCATGACTCCGCCATCCGGCTTTCTCGTCAACAAGTTCGGGCGCCGGCGGGTCCTGTTGGCGGCGGTCACCGGCTTCGTTATTGCGTCCGTCCTGTGCGGCCTCGCGCAGTCGCTGGTCCAGATCGTGGCGTTCCGCCTGCTGCAAGGCTTCTTCGGCGCGGCGCTGGTGCCGGTGTCACAGTCGATCCTGCTCGATATCTATACCCCCGAAGAGCGGGGATCGGCGATGGCGCTGTTCGGCGTGTCCGTGATGGTCGGGCCGGTGCTCGGCCCCGTGATCGGCGGCTGGCTGACGGACCATTACAGCTGGCGCTGGGTTTTTTATATCAACGTGCCGATTGGCGCGATCGCTTTTGCCGGCATCTCGTTCTTCCTGCGGGAAACCAAAACCAGCGCAGCCGCCAGGCTCGATTGGGTCGGATTTGGCAGCCTGAGTATCGCCATCGCTGCCATGCAGGTCTTTCTGGATCGGGGCGCGCAGCTCGACTGGTTTTCCTCCTTCGAGATCCTGATCGAGGCCGTCGTCGCGGTATCGGCGTTCTACGTCTTCCTGGTTCATACCTTCACGGCCGACGATTCGTTCGTCGATCCGAAGCTGTTCCTCGACCGCAACTTCACGGTGGGAATGTTGTTCATTTTCATCGTCGGCATCACCTATCTGGCTTCGCTGGCGCTGATGACGCCCTATTTGCAAACGCTGATGGGGTACCCCGTCGTCACGGCTGGGCTCGTCATGGGACCGCGCGGTGTTGGGACCATGGTCTGCATGTTCCTGGTCGGCAAGCTGATCGGGCGGATCGACACCAGGGTCCTCCTCGTGATTGGTCTACTGCTGACAGCGTGGGCGCTGTATGACATGACCGGTTGGACTCCCGACGTCTCGCAATGGACGATCGCGGTGACCGGTTTCATCCAGGGCGCGGGACTTGGATTTCTTTTTGTCCCGCTGACCACGGTGACCTTTGCCACGCTTGCCCCAGAGCAGCGGCCCGACGCAACCGGTCTGTACAACCTATCGCGAAACGTCGGCTCCAGCGTCGGAATCTCCGTCGTTTCCTATCTCTTGACCAGGAATGGCCAGATCAACCACGCCATCATCGCAAGCCATGTCACGGCGGTTAATCCCGGCTTCAGGAACAGCGTCATCGCACACGCGTGGAGTCCATGGACCGCCTCAGGACGGGCTGCTCTTGATCAGGTCATCCAGAACCAGGCCTCCATCATCAGCTACATCGACGACTTCAAACTGATGATGGTTCTCTCGCTGGGCGCCATTCCCCTTGTGCTGTTGCTGCGGCGTGCTGCGTCGCAGGCAGGTAGCGACCATGCGATGGTCATGGAATGAAGCTGCATTTGCCGGGCTTCACGACTGTTGAACAAGACGACTGCCGAAGAGGAAGGAAACGCAAATGAATAAAGCTCTCCTGGCCCTCGCGTTACTCGCGAGCCTGTCGACCGAGACCTTTGCCCAGCACGCCGGTACCGATCAAGACGAGAAGGCCTGCATCCACGACGTTGAGCGATTATGTAGCAAGTGGAAGGATCAAGGCGATTTTACCATTCTGGCCTGCCTGAAGGAAAATCGCACCAGGCTACATCCGGCTTGTCGAGACGTGCTGATCAGACATGGGCAGTAGCGTTGTTCAAAGCTGGTTCGTTCCCGCATCAATGCCTTCCGATGGACCGGCCGCGAACGGAATGAGCAGCAGTCCGAACAGCGCTACGCATGCGAGGAGGGCCCAGGCTTCGTTGGCGCTGAGCGCGAACGCGGCCTTTTCGACCATGGGACGCAGATAGGCTTCGATCGTGGCATCGGATACCCCAGCAGGGCGGTGGGCAAACAACGTCAGGTCAAGCCCGATCGCCTGAGCCGCGGTCACATCGCCTGCAATCAGACGATCGCGCAAAGCGTCTGCGTGCCCGCCGGTGCGCCCATAATGGATCGTATCGATCAGCGCGATACCGATTGCGCCCCCGACGTTTCGCATCAGATTGAACAGGCCGCTTGCGTCGGGTACCTGTGATGCGGTCAGCGAACCCAACGCCAGCCGGGTCGGAGGCAGCAGGCAAAGCATGATCGCAACGCCGCGCAAGACTTGCGGCCAGAACATTTCCTGGAAGTCGGCGACACGGCTCTCGAATGCACTGCAACCCAGTCCGATCGCGAACAGACCAAACCCCGCTGCCGACAACCAACGGGGATCAAACCTGCTTTCCAGCAGGCCCGCAACCGGCGCGGTGGCAAGCTGCGCAACGCCGGTGACGAGCATGATCGTGCCGATTTCAAATGCGTCATGATGTCGGACATAAGCGAGGAAGACCGGCATGAGATAGACCGAGCCGAACAATCCAATTCCGAGGCAGAAGCTCAATGCGCAACCGATCGCAAACGAGCGAGATCTGAATGTCGACAGTTCGACCACCGGATGCGCGGCCCTGAGTGTTCGGATCGCGAAGACAGTTGCTGCAGCTGCACTCAGGACGATCAGGATGGAGCAGAATGGAGAAAGCCACCCGCGTTGCGGGCCTTCCTTCAGGCCGATCTCCAGGCATGCAAGCGAAACCGCAAGAAGTGCGAGAGACGGCACGTCGAGTGTGGCCAGATCAGAAAGCCGGGGTCGTTCGCGCGGCAGCAGCATTGGCGTGGCGAGTGCGGCGACCACGCCGGGGGCGACATTGATCAGAAACAGCCAATGCCAGGACCAGGTGTCGGTGATCCAGCCACCGACCACCGGCCCGACCGTGGGCGCCAGCACGGCCATAATGCCGGCCATGGTGGTGGCAACGGGATGCAAACGGATCGGAAACAGCAGGAAGACAGCGGAAAAAACCGCCGGGATCAGCACGCCGCCAGAGAAGCCCTGAAGCACGCGGAAGCTGACAAGCGTCGTAAAACTGCTGCTGAACGCGCAACCGATGGAGGCGAGGGTAAAGAGGCTGATCGCAATAACGAACAGCCATCGCAGCGTCAGAGCGCGCGTAAGCCACCCGGTCAGTGGAATGGCGATGATCTCGGCGATCAGATACGCGGTTTGAATCCAGCTCATCGCCTCTCGCGATATGGCGAGTGTACTCTGGATCGTGGGTAGCGAAGTGGCGACGACCTGAATGTCGAGGATCGCCATGAACATGCCGAGGCACATCAGGACGAAGCCAAGCCACGTAGCCGCATTCGGCTCGGTAACCGGTTCAGACATTGTGCGCCACGCACACACGGGACGCGGCGAGGGCACGGTTTTCGGTCTGTATGCGGATCGCGAGAACCGCAGCGTTGAGGATGGTGAAGATGACGGCCAGCAGCGGCAGATCCAGAACCAAAGGGAGCACGGCGATCTCGCCGGCTACCACGGCATAGTTGGGATGCGACAGAAATCGATAGGGTCCCGCTGACACGAGCGGTTGTTCGGACGGAACAATAATCCGCGTCGTCCATCGTGAGCCGAGCGTCCAGATGACCCAGAAGCGAAGGCACTGAAGGACAAGGTAGCTGGCCAGGGCGACGACATTCACCGGTTGGTCGCGTCCGAACACCCACAGCGACAACAGCCAGGCTGCATGAACCGCGATGATCAACGGATAATGCCGGGGTGCCACCTCGACGGCGCCGCGCCAGGAGCTTTCGCGTGTTAGCGCGCGAAATGACGAGTTCGCCCACGCGCTGCAGCGTGATGGCGCCGAGAATGAGTTCAGCAAACGTCACGCAGTATGCCGTAGCGTGACACAGCTCGCGGTGAAGCCGGGTCCGAGCGCCGTCAACAGCGAGCGCGCCGGCAGCCCCTTCGCGCGAGCCTGCTCGAGCACGAACAATACAGTGGGTGACGACATGTTGCCAAAGTCGGCGATAATCTGCCGTTCATGGGAAAGCGTTCCCTGGTCGAGCGCGAGCGCGCTTTCCAATGCACCGATAACCTTCGCGCCGCCGGGATGGCAGATGAACCGTTCGATGTCTTCCATCGAAAGGTGCATTCTGGAGAGAATTTCGGTCACGGCGGAGCTGAAATGCCTCGTGACGAAGTCAGGTATGGTGCGGCGAAAGATGACGCCGAATCCCTCCGGGTCGACACTCCATCCCATGATGCCGAGCGTATCCGGCCAAAGGTGTTCGCCGGCCGCCTCGATTTGCGTCGCGCCGCCATCGCCCGCGCGCAACACGATTGCGGCAGCGCCGTCGCCAAACAGGCTGACAGCGACGATGTTGGCTTTGGTAAGTTCGTCCAGGCGAAGAGCGAGCGAGCAGAGCTCGATCGTGACCAGCAGCACGTTGGTGCCGGGCCGCGCTTGGGCGAGGCGCGATGCAATCGATAAACCCGAAACCCCGCCCGCACAGCCAAGACCAAACACCGGTACGCGCATCGCGTCGGACCGGAAGCCCATCCGGCGGGCAACGCGCGCCTCGAGACTTGGTGTCGCGATTCCCGTGGAAGAGACGGTCACGACAGTGTCGACATCGCCGCCGGCAAGTTGCGCGCTCGCCAGCGCCTTCTCGGCGACATCGACAAATAGCGCCTCAGCTCCTTCGAGAAAGGCCTCGGTGCGTTCGGGCCAGCCTCGTCGTTCGAGATACCAGTCGAACGGCTTGACACCGTGACGCTTCACGATTCCGGTGTTCGAGAAGATGCTTGAGAACCTCTCGAATTCGGGAAAGCGGGTGCCGAAGACATCCCATGCCGCCGTCAGCACGTCCTCTTGCAAAAACACGTGGGGAGGCACCGACGTCGCCAGGGAGACCAGTGCAGCCGGGGGCATCGGGAATTCTGGTGTTTCTGTCATCAGCATAAGAAACATCGGCGCGGTGCAAATATTTCGACGCTTGTACGAAATGATCTAGCCGGACCCGTCACTAAAACTTGAATGGCGCTACGACCTCCCAGGTTTGGATTCAACATGCAGAGGTTGTTGCTTCCGCCTGGCGAGGCATTCGAGTGCCATCAGAATCTGACCATGGTCCATCAAACTGCGGCACTCCACGTCAACGAAAGCCAGGGCAATCAGTCCCGTTTGATCGATGACATAAGTCGCGGGGGCGGATCCAATCTCGCGTTCCTGTGGATTGCCGTTTGTGTCATCAATGTCTGGGCCATTTGGTGCCGACACCTGGAAGGTCAATCCGTAAGACTGGGCCACGTCTCCCTTTTTGTCGGCCAGGATGGGAAAGGGAAAGGACGCAGCGTCTTTGCCCAAGGGACGAGGATCGAACGGTTCGACTGCGATAACGACCAGCGCCGCCCCCAATCGCTCCACACCGCCTTGGAGCGCCGACAAAGAGTTGAATTCGCGAACACAGCTTGCCGTATTCTCATTGCGGCAGAATCGAAGAACAACCGCGCTGCGAAGCAACAGCTCGCGCAGCGCGACGCGACGGCCGTGTTGATCGCGAAGGCGGAAGTCAGGGGCCTTCTTCCCCGCTCGCACGGCGCGCAAGCCGCGACCCAGCGTATCGGTGTTATCAGACGAGCGTCCGCGCCCGGCGGGTAGACCAGGTGGGTCGGATCCGTCGTTTGACCATATCAATCTGGTCACCATCTATTCTCGGGCAGGTCGACGCGCCACACCATGGGCGATCTATCGCGCTGATAACACCCTTCTCGGGGTGATAATGCTCATTCCACGGGAGAATGGATATGGACCGGCACCTTGCGATGGAGACGTTCGTTCGCGTTGTTGACACGGGATCGTTCTCTGCCGCGGCGAGCCAGATGAGAGTGGGGCAGCCAGCGGTCTCCAAAGCGATTGCTCAGCTTGAGGAATGGCTTGGTGTTCGTCTTCTGTTGCGATCGACGCGCAGCCTGACCCCTACCGAAGCGGGGATGAATTTCTATGTCAGGGCAAAACGCTCCATCGAGGAGGCTGAAGAAGCCGTTCTGGCAGCGCGCGGCGCCGGAGCCGCACTGACTGGAAAGCTGCGCATCGCCGCTTCCGTTTGCTTCGGGCGCCTTCACATCATGCGCCAACTTGATCGTTTTCTGGAGAAGAACCCCGAACTCGAGATCGATATGGTGCTGGATGATCGGCCCATCAACCTGGTGGAGGAAGGCATCGATGTTGCCTTCCGCAGCGGCTCGCTGGCGGATTCGACCTTGGTGGCACGAAAGCTTGGTCAGGCGCGCCGGCAGGTCATGGCGACCCCGAACTACTTCGCGAAATACGGAGAGCCCAAAAGTCCGGCAGAGTTGATCGCGCATCAGACCGTCATTTACACTCCGGATGGGGGCGGCGTGTCCTGGACGTTCCGTCAAGGATCGGCTGAGACGTCGGTGGCGGTCGGGGGCAGGTTGAAGGTCACCGCTGCCGAGGGATTGCGGGAGGCGGTGTTTGCTCACCTCGGCATTGCCATTACATCCGAGTGGAACTTCGCTCCCGAACTTGCGTCAGGTATCGTCAAATCCGTTATGAATGACTGGGAGCTTCCCAGCCTGGAGCTCTGGGCAGTTTATCCGACCGGGCGGATGGCGAGCGCCAAGGCGAGAGAGTTCGCCTCATTTGTCGAGACTTGTATTCCGACCACACCGAGCGAGTCACTGAAGAGACCACTGACCGCGTGAGGTAAGGCGCGCGGGCCATTCATTCTTGGTCAGAATATCTAATAGTCCCCTCTCGCGTCTAATGCGGGGAGCATCCCGCCGCTACCTTCGTCTTGATGATTGAGATCGAACAACGCTGACGATCATCGTCACGCGACGGTGCGATCACGCATGGACGAAGTGCCGCGCGTTTCGGGCGGCCAACAAAGGATCGTAGAATGAGCACGCAAGTTGTTTTGATCACCGGTGGCCTCACGGGCATCGGGCGCGCCGCCGCCGTCGCCTTCGCCAAGAAGGGCGCGAAGGTGGCCGTTGCCGGCCGGCGGGATGAGATCGGCAAGGAGCTGGTCAAGGAGCTTCGTTCTCTGGGTGCCGAGGCTGAGTTCATCAAGGCCGACGTCCGCAAGGAAGATGACGTTCGCGCCATGGTCGACAAGACCATCGCGCGGTTTGGTCGTCTCGATGTCGCGGTGAACAATGCCGCCACCGAAGGCCAGGTTGGCCCGATCACGGACCAGACCGCCGAAACCGTTGCGGCGACGTTCGAGACCAATGTTGTCGGAGTGGTCCTGAGCATGAAGCACGAAGTGCGTGTCATGCAGGCCCAGGGGAGCGGGAGCATCATCAACATTTCCTCGACCTATGGGCACGAGGGCGCGGCCTTTGCCTCGATCTATGTCGGCGCCAAGCACGCCGTCGAAGGCATTACCAAATCGGTGGCGCTCGAAGTTGCCAAGTCGGGAATTCGCGTGAATGCCGTCGCGCCTGGTCCGACCGACACCGGCATGCTGACCCGCTTCACCGGCACGGCGGAGAACAAGGCGGCCTTGGTGGTCCAGGTTCCGCTGGGTCGGCTCGGGCTCTCCGAGGAAGTCGCCGACGGCATCGTGTTCATCGGTTCGGACGAGGCCAGGTTCATCACCGGTCACGTTCTCAACGTCGACGGCGGACACAGCGCCAACTGATCCTGTTTGGGCGCGGAGGCTTACTCCGCGCGCCAATACGGGCGTGGTCGTCCCGAGGCAACCCTTCTCGCAGCTTCGCTGCGCTTCCCGACGCCGCCACTTTCGACCGCTTCGTACCCAGGCTCGAGCCGCCGCAAAAGGGAATCAATGACCCAGCACAATCACCAGACCGCGCCGACGCAATTTGTCGAAGCCAACGGCATCCGCTTTGCGTATCGCCGCTTTGGCAAGACGGCCGGCGCGCCGCTCGTCTTCAACCAGCATTTCACCGGCACCATGGACCATTGGGATCCGGCAGTGACCGACGGTCTCGCCAAGGACCGCGAAGTGATCCTGTTCAACAACGCCGGTGTATCCAGCTCCTCCGGAGAGGTGCCCACCACGATCGGGAAAATGGGCGCCAATGCGGTGGCATTCATCAAGGCGCTGAGACTGACGAAGGTCGATGTGCTCGGCTTCTCCATTGGCGGCTTTGTCGCGCAGGAAATCGCCCTTCAGGCGCCCGCGCTCGTGAGGCGACTGGTCTTGGTCGGCACCGGTCCGCGCGGTGGCGAGGGCATGGCCACGCTCACACCAGAGGCGCAGGAGATCTTCGGCGCCACCCATGACGAGCCCGATCATCTCTGGCTTCGTGTGCATTTCACGAAGTCCGAGAAGAGCCAGGCTGCGGGCCGCGAGTTCCTCAAGCGCTTCCGGCTACGCGCCGAGCACCGCGATCCCGAGGTCAACGAGAAGGTCGCGCCCGCCCAGATCGAGGCGATCAGCGAATGGGGCGCGCCACGGGAGGAGCCGTTCGAATATCTGAAGGCGATCCGTCAGCCGGCACTGGTCGTGAACGGCAGCAAGGACGTGATCATCTACTCCGTGAATTCGTTCATCCTGCAGCAGCAACTGCCTGACGCCCAGCTTGTCCTCTATCCAGACGCCAATCACGGTTCGCAGTACCAATATCCGAAGCGGTTCGTCCAGCACGTTTCCGCATTCTTGTCCGAAGAGGATGCGCGATGACGCAGCGCTCGTGCCGCTTGTCAAATCTGCCCCCGATCCAAGAGCACTCATGTCAGTTCCAGTGAAAATCGTCGTCGTCTATCACAGCGGATATGGGCACACCGTGAAGATCGCCGAAGCAGTCGCACGTGGTGCAACGGCCGTCAGTGGCGCGAGCGTGGAACTTGTAACGGCAGAGCAAGCGCCAGCTCGGTGGGACCTTCTCGATGGCGCAGACGCCATCATCATGGGAGCGCCCACCTACACGGGGAGCCTGTCGGCACCGTTCAAAGCATTCATGGATGCGACCTCGCACCTTCAATATGCCGAGAAGCGCTGGGAAGGCAAGATCGCCGCCGGCTTCACCAATGGCGCGTCCCGCGGCGGCGACAAGCAGAACTCGCTGGTCCAACTGATGACATTCGCGGCCCAACACCAAATGCATTGGATCAATCTCGGGCTGAACTATGGGAACAATCGCTCCTACACCAACGAGGACATCCTCAACCGCGACAGCTACACGCTCGGGATGGCCGGCCAGGCCGACATGGATCTGAGCGGCGATGTTGCTCCTCCGCCCTCCGATCTTCGGACCGCGGAATTCCTCGGCCGCCGCGTGGCCGAGGTCGCGCAGGAGCTGTCGGCTGGCCGGGCGGCACTCGGCCGGCGATCTAACCGCGGCGTTTCGGGTGGTGCCGACAATCAGGATCCGGAAGGCCGGGGCGTGACGGCTTCCAAACACAATCGAGACACGACTGGACTGGTCACCGCCTAAGGTTTCGCACGATCCGCTTCCATTCAGAAGGAGACACATCATGACTGACAGGCCGATAAAGAATCCGGGGCCCGATCACCCCATTTCGATCGAGGCGAACCTGTCTCGCGTCGTTGTCAAAGTCGGCGGAAAAGTTATCGCCGACACGCGTGATGCGCTGACGCTTCGCGAGGCGTCCTATCCGCCGGTTCAGTATATCCCCCGCCGGGACGTCGATATGGCCGCGCTCGCGCGCAGCGAACACACCACCTACTGCCCCTACAAGGGCGACGCCTCCTACTACAGCATTCCAGCGGGCGGGGATCGTTCACGCAATGCAGTGTGGACTTATGAGACCCCGTTTGAAGCGATGGCGCAAATCAAGGATTACGTCGCCTTCTATCCAGATCGCGTCGACGAGATCAAGGCGGCGTAAGGGAGAGAGTACAGATGTCGACGACAAAGCGCACTGCACTTGTCACAGGTGCCTCCGGCCTGGCCGGCGGCTACATGCTGGCTCACCTGCTCGAGCAGGGTGGCTGGGATATCGTTGCGGTGTCGCGCCGGAAGCCGCGGATACCCGGCGACTACAGGCACATCGCCGTGGATCTTCTCGATCCGGCCGACTGCCAGGCCAAGCTCGGTCCGCTCACCAACATCACGCACCTGTTCTATTTGGCCATTACGGAGCGGGCAGATCCCGCCGAGACGATGTCGGCGAACGCCAACATGTTCTTCAACCTCGTCAAGACCGTCGAGGCTGCGTCACCCGTGCTCGAGCATGTTCATCTCTCTCAGGGCACCAGGTGGTACGGAAATCACCTCGGTCCCTACAAGACTCCGACCAAGGAAGATGATCCGCGGCACATGCCGCCGAATTTCTATTACGACCAGCAGGACTTTCTCGAGGAGTTCCAGAAAGGAAAGCGCTGGACCTGGTCGGTCGGGCGTCCGCACGCGGTCTGCGGATTCTCCACGGGAGGACCGATGAACCTGACCCTGGCGATCGCAGTCTATGCGAACGTCTGCAAGGCACTGGGGTTGCCTCTCAGCTTCCCAGGCAAGCCGGGCGCGTATACCGCGCTCTACCAGTGCACGGACGCCGCTCTTCTGGCAAAGGCCGTCGCGTGGATGGCGACCGATCCGAAATGCGCCAACCAGGCGTTCAACATCACCAATAGCGATCTCATCAGGTGGCAGAACCTGTGGCCCAGATTCGCGAACTTCTTCGGGATGGAGCTGGCTCCGCCACGGCACATCAACCTTGCGCGGTCCATGGCGGACAAGGGACCGATCTGGGACAAGATCGTCGAGAAGAGCGGATTGCAGAAATTCCGCTTCGAAGAGATTGCGGCCTGGGGCTACCCGGACGGCGTATTCGCTTCCGATTACGATATCGTCTCCGATACCAGCAAGGCCCGCCGTTTCGGATTCCACGACCTGGTGGACACCGAGGAAATGTTCTTTCGGATGTTTTCAGACTTTCGGCGTGAGCGGATCATTCCGTGACCTGCTAGACCGAGCGGCCAGCCCTTTACGAAATGCTTCCGCTTCCACGCGCGATCAGGTCGTCCACTTTAGAGAGAAACACCTTGAGAAGTGAGGACGTGTTTGCCCTGTTGTAGCCGATCACAAGATCGATCATCGGTGCTTCGCCTTGCAAAGGGCGGCTGACGACCGATGGTGGAAGAAGATTTCGGGCATAAAGCGGCAACAAGGCGAGGCCGCGCGTGGACACGATCATTGAGATCGCCATCGAAATATTGTCGACTTCCTGGTCAGGGGTGAGATCGATTCCGATGCGCGCGGCATAATCGTCGATGACAGCCCTGAGAGCCGGTGATGTCGTCTTGGGAACACTGATGAAGGTTTCGCGCGGGATGTCTTGCGGGCGAATGGCATCGTGCTTGGCGAGGCGATGATCGCGGGGTAGCAGGACGACGAGGGGCTCTTTCGCCAGAAACTTGAATGCCAGGCCCGGCATCTGGTCTTCCCGCCGGAGAAAGGCCACATCGAGTTTGCCCTGAAGCAGCCCCCTTGCGAGGTCGGGCGATAGCTGACTGTGCACGATGACTTCAATGTTGGATTGATCGTCGCGGAGAATCCTCAGGGCTTCGGGAAGCCACGTGACCTCGTGCCCGGTCAGAAATCCAAGAACGAAAGACGGCTTGGCGACCTGTGCCGCCCGCCGCGCCGATTCGCCGGCGACCTCGACCTGCGCCAGCGCCAGGCGCGCGTGATCGAGAAAGGCGCGGCCTGCCGGGGTGAGTTCGATTCCACGCGGATTGCGTATCAGTAATTGGGCGCCGACCTCCAACTCGAGATCACGGATCTGCCGGCTCAGGGACGGCTGGGCGGTGTGAAGCCGCCGCTCGGCCGCCAGCGTGAGGCTTCCTTCCTCAGCCACCGCAATGAAATAGCGCAGATGACGCAGCTCCATGCTCTGTCCATACCTTTAGAGTATGGGACGGACCCTACAAAGTCTTTCTCCTTTCCGCCATGGGCACCTAAATCACTTCTGTTGAAGGTATCTGGAATGCGCCGCCCGCCTGGGCTCTCAGGAGTAGTCTCTGCCAAGCAAGGCTTTCCAGCAATACTGCTCGTTCTTACAGGAGAAGCTCCATGACCACCTCCGTTGTCCTGATCACCGGCGCCTTGGCCGGTATTGGCCGTGCCACCGCCCTGGCCTTCGCGCAGGAGGGTGCCCGGATTGTCGTCTCCGGCCGCCGCGATGAGGCGGGACATGCCCTGACCCAGGAGCTCCGCAGCCTCGGCGTGGAAGCCGAATTCATTCGCGCTGACGTTCGCCACGAAGACGAAGTCCGCAACTTGATCGACAAGACCGTAGCGCGGTTCGGCCGACTCGATGTGGCCGTCAACAACGCCGGCACTGAAGGCAAGCCCGGTCCGGTGACGGAACAGACCGCCGAAAGCTACGCGGCCACTTTCGACACCAACGTGCTCGGTGTGCTGCTCAGCATGAAGCATGAAATGCGCGTGATGCAGGCGCAGGGCAGCGGCAGCATCGTGAACCTCTCGTCGACCATGGGACACCGCGGCGCGCCGGGTGCATCGATCTACACCGCCAGCAAGCACGCGGTCGAAGGGCTGACGAAATCCGCGGCGCTCGAAGGTGCGGCATCGGGCATTCGCGTCAATGCGGTCGCGCCCGGGCCCGTTGAAACGGAAATGCTGGACCGGTTCACCGGCACGCCCGAGAGAAAAGCCGGACTGGTCGCGGGAGTGCCTCTCAAGCGTGTCGGCACCCCTACGGAGATCGCCGATGCCATCGTGTTCGTCGCTTCCGCCAAGGCGTCGTTCATCACCGGCCAGATCATCGCCGTGAATGGCGGCAAAACCGCTTCGTAAACTTCCAGAGACCTTGTGGAATTCGCGAGGATGACAGCGATGATCAAGGTAGCGCCTGCGTCCGTTCGCCGTAACGTGGCGGACCGGACCCAGCCTTCGATGGGAGGGCGATTCGTCCTCGGGCGTCGCGCGAGTCTGTTGGTATCGGCGGGCGTGGTGGGTCATACGCTTTGGACAAGTGCGGCGCCCGCACTGACCTACGGGCTTTATGCCGAGGAGTGGCATCTCACCCATACGATGACGGCGGCCATCTTCGCCATCTATCCGATGACCGTCGTCGTCATGCTGATCGGCTTCGGCGGCATTTCCGACCAGATTGGCCGCCGCGTGACGATGTTGGCGGGCCTCTTTGCCTCGCTCGTCGGTGCGCTATTGTTTGCCGTCGCGCCTAACGTGTGGTGGGTATTCGCGGGGCGTGCCCTGATGGGCATCGGCGTCGGCCTGGCGGCGAGCCCGTCGACCGCCGCGATTCTGGAGTTCACGAACCCGGAGCACGCGAAGAGCGCCGCCTCGCTCACGATGGGGGCGCAGGCCATCGGCTTCGTCACGGCTTTGCTGTTCGGCGGCGCCTTGACGCAATACGGGCCATGGCCGACGCGCCTTTGCTTTTGGGTACTCGCACTTTTTCTCATCGTTCTTCTGATCGGGACGTGGTTCTTGCCCCGTCACACACCCGGCGATACGGGCGGTGACCGGCGCTCGTGGATGCCATCCGTTCCGAAGCATCTACGTCGGGCTTTTGCGGTGTCATCGACCGCCATGGTGGCGGCCTATACATTCGGCGTTTTGGTCCTCTCGCTCGGCGGCCAAGTTGAGCGCGACCTCATCGGTTCACCCAACGCCTTTCTCAACAGCGCCGTTCTTTCATTGTTTCCCATCGTGATGGGAACGACCGGGATCATCGCCCGGACTCTCTCGCCGCGGGCGGCGCTGATCGTCGGCGCGCTGATCTCGTGTTCGGGCATGGCGCTGCTCGTCCTGGCGGTCAGCCTGCGGGATCTGGTCACCTATTTGCTGGCGACCTCCGCCGCGGGAGGGGCCTACAGCCTGTTGTTTGTCGGCGGCCTGCAACGGATCAGCGCGGTGGCTCCCAAGCGTAACCGCGGCGGCATACTCTCCGCCCTCTATCTCCTGGGTTATCTGTCGATGGGTGCGCTCGCCCTCGTTCTGGGTGCTATTGCGACGGCGAGGGGGCTCAGTCTCGCAGTCGATATCGGTGCGGCAGCGATCATCCTGTTGAACGTTGCCACGCTTGCGCTCGCAACGGCGACGCCCACCATACCACCACCACCCGACCCGCATCCACGTGAGGACCACGCGAACGATCGTGCGTCGGCGGGCTATGACGGACCTGATGTCCTGTCGGGCAGGAGGAGAAGCAGCCCGACGACTGCGAGCAGCATCAGCACGTTGCAAAGAGCGACTGCACCAAACGCCTGGACATAGGATGCCGTCTGGTTGAGGCCTCTCGATCCGGCACCAGACAGCGTCAGAAAGAAAGGTACCTCCAGTGCCGCTACCCCCAATGCATTGCCGCCGCGCTGCATCGTCGTCAGGACCCCGGATGCGGATCCGACATGGCGGTCGTGGATACCGCTCATCACCACGTTCAGGATGGGCGTCATGAAAAGGCCCATACCGGTGCCGACGAGCAACAGGGACGGAAGAAGCCATGCGGCCGGAAGCGGATCGATCGTCCAGCACAGGACCAGCGCCAGAAGCATCCCGGTCAAGTCCACGAGCACGCCTGCCATCATGATACGGCGCACCCCAAGCGCCGCAAGCCGACTTGCAATCGGCGAAACGATTCCGAACGCTGCACCGAGTATTGCCAGGCTCGCTGCTGTGGCCAGTGGCGAGTACCCGTAGCCCGTCTGCATGAGCAGCACGTAGGAGAAGCTGAAGGGTGTCGTGGATGCCCAGAAGATGAGGATCAGAAGCGCGCCGACATTGAACGCGCGGTCGCCAAACAGGTCGGTCTCGAGCAGCGGAAAGAGATCGTGCCGCGACTTCCAGCGTTGGTGGAGATAGAACCCGACGAAAGCGACCGGGGACGCGACCAGCATCGCGCGCGACGAGATTCTGGAAGCGCATGCTCGTCATGAATCGAGCCAACAGAAGTATACCCCGGCGAGGCCATATCGGGATCTGCTGCCTATCGTCTACAAGCGCCTCGCCGAGGAGTGGGGCGTGCACGTCACACACGAAGATTGTGCCGAATACGGCCGGTCCGTCGGAAATTGGCCAGCGTTCGAGGATTCACCGGGAGCGCTCCAGTACCTCAAGAAGTATTTCAAGCTCGTCATCCTGTCGAACTGGACAACGAGACGTTTCAAGCGAGCAACCGCAGGTTTCAGGTGGAATTCGACGCGATCTATACCGCGGAGGACATTGGATCCTATAAACCGTCGTCCCGAAACTTCGACTACATGATCGAAAAGCTGGGAGAGATCGGCGTGAAGAAGGAGAGGATCCTACACACGGCCGAGAGCATGTTCCACGACCACAAGCCGGCGAACGAGCACGGCTTGAAGTCGTGCTGGATCTATCGTCGTCACGCCCAGCAGGGATTCGGAGCAACTATGAAACCGGGGCAGATGCCTCACGTAGACTTCAGGTTCAACAGCATGCATGATCTCGTAAAGGCTCATCAGGAACAGTTGGTGAAGTGATGTGCCCACCCTGGCCTCGGGCCGCCTGGCGGCCAGGGACCTCGCGACTTACAGGAGCGTATCCGCCGGCGAAGGCAACCTATGGCCAAAGCGGACTACCCTTGTTCGGTCCCGATCTTCTTGGCCGAAAGTAGCTTAAACTTGCCGATCATGGATCGGAGCGAGAGTTCAGGTTTCTCAGTTGTGTTAGAGAGCCGCGTGTGCGCCGGGAGACGGAGATAAATCCATCGAAGACTAGCGTCGGCTGTCGAATCGGAGGTGGATTGCTGCACCGAGAGAAGCGTTGAGGGCCCTCAATATCTTGGTCCTGCGGTCTGCTACGTAGAGGCGCCCGCCTCGTTCGCACGGATTGGTCGCGATGATACCGCGATCCTTTTGTGAACGACATGATCCGCGCCAACGTCATCCAGGCGTAATCCGCTTTGGTGGTGTCTCTGCGAACAAGTCGCGGGAGGTCTTGAATTCGCCGCGGACGCGACGGCCCGCAAGAGCTGTCACCGGCAGGTCGTCGAAAGGTTCTTGGTCGTCCAGTTCATGGAATGGTCCGTCAGAGTTGGCTTGATCGAGCGGCGGTGGTGAAAGGAGGACGGGCGCGCCCCGTCCTCCCAGGGGTCACTTCTTCATCGCCTCATAGATGGCAAAGCTGTAGGCGCCTTCGGGCTTCTTGGTGATGACGGGATCGGAACCGCCCGACATCAGGGTTGCGACCGTGCGGTCGAAGTCCTTGACGTCGAGCTTGCCGTCGGCGTCGCCGAGCAGCTTGCCGATTTCGCCCATCATCCGCTTCTGGTCCTTCTCGGTCTTGGCGCCGGTCGAGTCCGCGGCGAGGATGATCTTCACGGCCTCATCGGGATGCGCCTTGGCGTATTCCCAGCCCTTCATCGAGGCCTTCACGAACTTCGCCATCTTGGCGACGAAGGCCGGATCCTTCAGATTCTTTTCGAGCACGTAGAGGCCGTCCTCCAGCGTGGCGACGCCTTCGTCTTCGTATTTGAAGACCACGAGCTGGCTCGGTTTGTAGCCGCCGTCGATCACCTGCCAATATTCGTTGTAGGTCATCGTGGAGACGCAGTCGGCCTGCTTCTGGAGGATCGGGTCGACGTTGAAGCCCTGCTTGATCACCTTGACGCCGCCCGGCGAGCTGTCGGTCTTGAAGCCGAGCTTCGACATCCAGGAAAGGAACGGATATTCGTTGCCGCCGTACCAGACGCCGAGCGTCTTGCCCTTGAGGTCAGCAGGCTTCTTGATGCCGGTGTCGGCGCGGCAGGTCAGCTCCAGGCCGCTCTTCTTGAAGGTCTGCGAGATGTTGACGAGCGGGACGCCCTTCTCGCGCGAGGCGAGCGCGGACGGCATCCAGTCGACGGTCACGTCGGCGCCGCCGCCGGCGATCACCTGCGGGGGCGCCACGTCAGGGCCACCCGGCTTGATGGTGACGTCGAGGCCGGCCTCCTTGTAGAAGCCCTTGTCCCTGGCGACGAAGTAGCCGGCGAATTGCGCCTGGGCGACCCATTTGAGCTGGATGGTGACGGTTTCGGCTGCTTGTGCGTTCGAAAGCGTCAGGCCGAGCGAAAGACCTGCGGCCAGTGCCAATGCGTGCTTCATGCAAGACTCCAAATTCGAAGTGGACCTTGCCGACCTAGGTCCGGTAGGACGGATGCCAAAACGTTGTCGCGCGTTCGGCGAGCGTGACAAAGCCGTAGAAAGCCATTCCGGCCAGGGCGGCCAATGCAATCTCCGCCCAGACCATGTCGATGGCCATGCGGCCCGCCTCGGTGGAGATGCGAAATCCGATACCCTGCGTCGGAGTTCCGAAAAACTCTGCAACGATCGCGCCAATCAGGGCGAGCGTGGCGTTGATCTTGAGCGCGTTGAAGATGAACGGAAGCGCGGCGGGCAGATAAAGCTTGGTGAGCGCCTGGGAATGGGTGGCGCCGTAAGAGCGCATCAGGTCGCGTTCGATATGGCCGGCCGCATTCAGCCCGGCGATGGCGTTCACCAGCATCGGAAAGAAGGTCACGAGCACGACCACGGCGGCTTTCGAGGGCCAGTCGAAGCCGAACCACATCACCATGATCGGCGCGACGCCGACGAGTGGAAGCGCCGAAAAGAAATTGCCGAGCGGCAGCAGCCCGCGGCCGAGGAAGGCGTAGCGGTGCGCCAGGATCGCGACCAGAAGCCCGGCGCCGCAGCCGATGAAATAGCCCGCCAGCACGCCGCGGATGAAGGTCTGGACGAAGTCGGCGCCAAGGGTCGGCAGCGAATGGATGAATCTCGTCGCCGCCGCGCTCGGCGACGGCAGCAGCACCGGCGGCACACCGAAACCGCGCACCGCGACCTCCCAGAGATAGAACACGGTGAGACCGAACAGGAGCGGGACCAGCAGATCGAGCGCGCGTTGTAGCTTGCCCCGGACCTGATGTGTCCCGGCAAGATTGACCACGCCGAGTGCTGCCGACAGCCAGCAGGCCATCACGATCATCCAGAAGCCGGCGCGTGCCGCCCCCGCCACGGCCGGATCGTCCAGCAGGACCAGCGAGGCGGCGGCGGCAAGCGTCGCGCCGGCAAGACCGGGAAGTGTCGCTCGTTGGTCCGACAGCCAGGCGGCCAGCAGGAACAAGATGCCGGCTGCACCGACAATGGGCCAGACAATAGGATAAGCCGATAAAGGCGGCGATTGCGGCGCGAGCGGAAGCAAGAAAGCGACCGCCAGCGCGGCGGTTGCGGCGATGAATCCCAGCCTCAGCTTGCGCGGATCCATCAATGAGCCCCCATGCGCCGGCCAGTTTCGCGCTCGATCAGTCCGATCAGCGCGATCAAGGCGGACGAGAGAACGGCGGCGGCGACCAGCGCCGACCAGAGCTGCACTGTCTGCCCGTAGTAGGAGCCTGAGAGCAGCCGCGCGCCGATGCCGGCTTCGGCGCCGGTGGGCAATTCGGCGACGATGGCGCCGATCAGCGAAATGGTGACGGCGACCTTGAGGCTCGCGAACAGATAAGGCACCGACGCCGGCCAGCGCAGCTTCCACAGCACCTGGCGCGGCGTCGCCGACCATGTCCGCATCAGTTCGAGCTGCAGGGGATCGGGCGAGATAAAGCCCTTGACCATGCCGATGGCGACGGGAAAGAAGCACAGATAGGCCGAGATGATCGATTTCGGCAGCAATCCGTGCAGTCCCAGCGCCCCCAGCACCACGATGAAGATCGGCGCCAAGGCCAGCACCGGCACCATCTGCGAGCAGATGATCCAGGGTAGTAAGCTCCGCTCCAGCACTCGGCTGTGTACGATCAGCAGAGCCAGCACGATCCCGAACAGCGCGCCGAGCAGGAACCCGAGCAAGGTCGCCGACAATGTCACCAGCGAATGGTAGACGAGGCTGCGCGGCGCCAGCGGCGGATAGCCGAACACGGAATCGAGGAACGCCGAGGCGATCTGGTGCGGTGCCGGCAGCAGTGGCCGCTCGGCATCCATCGTGCCAGCGAGCACGTCGCTCATGGCATACGGCGTCTCTTCGCGCTCGAAGCCGTCCCGGACCAGCGACCAGTTCATGGCGACGGCCGCGACGTACCAGACCGCGACCAGCGCCAGCACCATGGTGAGGACCGGCGCGTAACGTGCGACCAGGGGATGATCCCTAAGCGTGCGCGCGGGACGCAAGGGCAAAGCGAGCGAGCTACTCGTCATAGGAGTGCCCCGCGCGCAGGCCGTTGCGGACGCGCTGCGCCACCTTCAGGAATTCCGGCGTCTCGCGGATTTCCAAGGACCGCTCGGCCGGGAAATCGCAGTCGATGACATCGATGATGCGGCCCGGGCGCGGCGACATCACCACGATCCTGGTCGACAGGAACACCGCTTCCGGAATCGAATGGGTCACGAACAGCACGGTTTTGCCGGTCGACTTCCAGAGCTGGAGGAGTTGCTCGTTGAGGTGATCGCGCACGATTTCGTCGAGCGCGCCGAACGGCTCGTCCATCAGCAGCAGCGCCGGATCGAAGGACAATGCGCGCGCGATCGAGACACGCTGCTGCATACCGCCGGAGAGCTGCCAGGGAAACTTGCGCTCGAAGCCGGTGAGGTTGACCATCGACAGATAGCGCTCGACTCGCTGCTGCTGCTCGATCTCGGAATAGCCCATGATCTCCAGCGGCAGCTTCAGGTTCTTCTCGATGGTCCGCCAGGGGAACAGCGCCGGCGCCTGGAACACATAGCCGTAGCTTCGGGCAAGACGCGCCCCTTCCGCGCTCATGCCGTTCACCGTGAGCGTGCCGGAGGAGGGCTGCTGCAAATCGGCGATCACCCGCAGCATCGTGGTCTTGCCGCAGCCGGACGGACCGATGAAGGAGACGAACTCGCCCTCGGCGACTTGCAGATTGACGTCGGAGAGCGCCTCGACCCGGCCGTCGGCCGTGTCGAACGTCAGCGAGATACTTTGCGCATCGACGACGAGCCGCCTTGGGGCGTGGTCCGCGATCGGTTCGTCGGGTATGGAAAGACTTGGCTTTGGCATGGCGATGCGAAATATTGTCGCAAATGAGGATTGTCGTGGCGCGCCCAATGTTTGCGCAGGTGGGAAGCATAATAAGCAGGTTTTTGTCTGATTTCGAAGCAATTGACGCGCGGGTGGCTTTTGACTTGCCTCGTTCACAGCAGATAGTTTCGTGTTCGCTTTCGCAACAAGCGCGCGAGCCCTCGATATGCGAGCCATATGAAGCCTGCTCCCTTCAAATTCGTCGCGGCGTCGTCGCTCGACCACGCACTTGCGCTGAAGGCCGAATATGGCGACGAAGCGCGGTTTCTCGCGGGCGGCCAAAGCCTTATCCCGGCGATGAATTTTCGCCTGGCGCGGCCTTCGGTGCTGATCGATATCAATGCGCTCACCGGGCTTGCCGGCATCGATCGCTCGGAGACGGGTCAGGTCAGGGTAGGTGCCCTGACGCGCTACCGGGCGCTTGAGCGGGATGGCGATTTTCTAAGGGCGTGCCCGCTGTTCGCTGACGCGCTGCCGCATATCGCGCATCCGCAGATCCGCAACCGTGGCACCATCGGCGGCAATCTCTCCCACGCCGATCCGGCTTCGGAACTGCCGGCGCTCGCGGTCGCCATGCAGGCGGAGATGCGGATCAGGTCGGCGGCAGGCGGGCGAACGGTGGCGGCGTCCGACTTCTTCGCCGGCCTGCTCACCACCGATCTCGCCAGCGACGAGATGCTGGTCGATATCACCTTTCCCGTCCTGGCCCCACGCAGCGGCGCCTGTTTCATGGAAATCGCGCGCCGCCGCGGCGATTTCGCCATCGCCGGCGTCGCGGCCATTGTGACGTTAGACGAGGAGCGCCGCTGTGCGAGCGTCCGGCTCGCGCTCTGCGGTGTCAGCGAGACGCCGGTGGATGCCGGTGCCGCCACCTCGCCGATGCTCGGCAGCCGTGTGACGGGCGAGGTGATCGACGCGGTCGCCGCTGGCGTGCGGGAGCTCATCGCGCCGTCCGGCAACGTTCACGGCAGCCCGGACTACCAGCGGCATGTGGCCGGCGTGCTGGTCCAGCGCGCCATCCGCACCGCTCATCAACGGATTGGCCATGCAGCCTGACCAGCATGAGATCGAGTTTACGGTGAATGGCACCCATTATCGGCGCATGGTCGAATCGCGCATGCTGCTGTCCGATTTCCTGCGTCATGAGCTGGGGCTCGCCGGCACCCATGTCGGCTGCGAGCACGGCGTGTGCGGGGCTTGCACCATCCTTCTCGACGGCCATCCGGTCCGTTCCTGCCTGATGCTCGCGGTGCAGGCCAATGGCCGCGCGCTTGCGACGGTCGAGGGGCTGGCGTCCGCGAGCGGCGAACTGCATCCGGTGCAGCAGGCAATGCACGCGCATCACGGCCTGCAATGCGGCTACTGCACGCCCGGGATCCTGATGACCATGACGGCCTATCTGGCGGAGCATCCGTCACCATCGGAGGACGAGGTGCGCGAGGCGCTGTCCGGCAATCTCTGCCGCTGCACCGGCTATCAGAACATCGTCGATGCGATGATGGATGCGGCTGCGCGGATGCGGGAGGCGGCGCCATGAGCACCCGCTTCTTCGGCGCGCCGGTCAAGCGCAATGAGGACAGGAAGCTCCTGACCGGACAGGCGCTGTTCATCGACGATGTCGAGCTGCCGGGCATGCTGCATGTCGCTTTCCTGCGCAGTCAGGTTGCTCATGCCCGCCTCAAGCATATCGACGTATCGCGCGCGCGGAAGCGGGCGGGCATCGTCGCGGTCTATGTTGCCGAGGACTATGGCGACTATTGGCAGCCCGGTCCGCTTCTGGTGCAGCCGCCGCCGATTCCGGGAAGCACCTTCAATCCGCGAACCCAGGTGCCGCTCGCCAGGGACAAGGTGCGCTATGTCGGCGAGCCGCTGGCCGTTGTCGTCGCTGAGAGCCGTTACCTCGCCGAGGATGCGCTGGACGATATCGATGTGGAGCTGGAGCAGCTATCCGCGGTCGTCGACATCGAGCAGGCGCTGACGTTCTCATCGGCGCGGGTCCACGACGATCTCGGCTCGAATGTCGCAGCCCATGTCCACCAGGTCAAAGGCGACTATCGCAAGGCTGCCGCGAACGCGCACATCATCCTCAAGCGCCGCTTTCGCTACGAGCACGGCATCTCCTCGCCGATCGAGACTCGCGGCGTGGTCGCGCAGTGGAATGCGCGCGGTCAGCAGATGACGATCTGGGATACGACCCAGGCGCCGGTCTTCATCCGCAACGGTCTTGCCGCCATGCTCGGCCTCGGCGAGCGGCAGGTGCGCGTCATCGCGCCCTTCGTCGGCGGCGGCTTTGGGCCGAAGATCATGATGTTCTATCCGGAAGAGGTGGCGCTGCCCTGGATCTCCATGCGGCTCAACCGTCCGGTCAAGTGGATCGAAGACCGACTCGAGCATTTCGTTGCGACCACGCATGAACGCGGCCAAATTCACGACGCCGAGATCGCCGTCGCGGCCGACGGCCGCATCCTCGGCGTCAAGGACGTCTTCCTGCACGACACCGGCGCCTACAACCCTTACGGCCTGACAGTGCCGATCAACAGCCAGTGCACGCTGCTCGGCCCCTACGTGATCCCGGCCTATGACAGCACGTTCACGGCCGTGTTCACCAATCTGCCGATCGTCACGCCCTATCGGGGCGCTGGGAGACAGCACGGTGTTTTCGTGATTGAGCGGCTGCTTGATCTCGCCGCGCGGGAGCTCAACATCGATCGCGCGGAGATCCGGCGGCGCAACCTGATTCCGCCGGACGCCTTTCCATACAACAACGAGATCATCTTCCAGGACTTCGCGCCGCTCAGCTATGACAGCGGCAATTACGAGCCGGTGCTCGCCAAGGCGCTCGACGCGATCGGATATCAGTACTTCCTGAAGGAGGAGCAGCCCAGGCTCCGCGAGGAAGGACGCTGCGTCGGTATCGGCATCGCCTGCTACGTCGAGGGCACTGGCATCGGCCCGTATGAGGGCGCCAAGGTGCAGGTGCAGACCAACGGCAAGGTGAATGTGGCGACCGGCATCGGCACCCAGGGGCAGGGGCATTTCACGAGCTTCGCCCAGATCGTCGCCGACCAGCTCGGCGTCGATCCGGCTGACGTCGATATTGTCACCGGTGACACCGACCAGTTCTACTGGGGCGCCGGTACATTTGCGAGCCGCGGCGCGGTGGTGGCGGGGAACGCCGTCAGCGCGGCGTCGTCCGTGGTCAGGCAGAAGGCCTTGAAGCTCGCGGCCGACGCCTTCGAATGCGCCGAGGAGGACCTCGTCCTGGCCGACGGAAAAGTGTCGATCGCGGGGATTCCGGGAAAGTTCATCCGCCTCGGCGAGCTTGCGCAGCGCGCCAATCCGATGCGCGGTGCGGTGAAGCCGGGCACCGAGCCGGGGCTCGAATCCACGCAATATTTCGGCCCGCCCTCCGGCGCGACCGCCAACGGCGTTCATGCCGCGATCGTCGAGATCGATCCGCTGACCTTCGAGCTGAAGGTGCTCAAATATGTCGTGGTCCATGATTGCGGCACGGTGATCAATCCGATGATCCTCGAAGGCCAGATCCATGGCGGCGTCGCGCAAGGTATCGGCAACGCCTTCTTCGAGAAGCTCGCCTTCGATGATCAGGGCCAGCTTCTCAATGCTTCGCTCGCCGACTATCTGCTGCCGACCGCGCTCGACGTGCCACGCATGGAGCTTGACCATACGGTGACGCCGTCGCCGCTCAATCCGCTCGGCATCAAGGGCGCAGGTGAGGCGGGAGCCATTCCGGTGGGGGCCGTGTTCGCGCAGGCGATCGAGGATGCGCTCCAGCTCACCTCGCGCAAGCTCGAGCTGTTGGAGATTCCGCTGAGCCCGAGCCGGTTGTTCGAGCTGACACGACAGGAGGCCCCATGAGAACGGCACGCGTGTTTCGCCTTTCGATGGCCCATCCTGGCGATCTCTCCGAGCTCGACGATCTGATTGTGAGTGGCACGATCAAGGCGGCCGACGTCGCGGCCATCATCGGCAAGACCGAGGGCAATGGCGGCGTCAACGACTTCACCCGCGGCTACTTTACCCAGACGCTGATGGCGCTGCTGTCGAAGCATCTCGGAAGGCCGGCCGCCGAGCTCGTCCGCGAGGTTCCCTGCGTGCTGTCCGGTGGCACCGAGGGCGTGATGAGCCCGCATTACAGCGTCTTCTGCGTCAGCGAGGGCGAAGCCGCAAAGCGGTATCCCTCGGCGCTCGCGATCGGCACCGCCTTCAGCGCGCCGGTTCCGGCCGAGGATGTTGGCCGGAGCGCGCATGTCGAGAGCGTGGCGGCGACCGTGCGCGCAGCGATTCTCGGCGCCGGAATCGAGAGGGCCGAGGACGTGCATTTCGTGCAGGTGAAATGCCCCTGCGTGACGGTGGCGCGGGCGGCCGCGGCCATCGCCGCCGGCAAGACGCCGCTGACCAGCGACCCCAACAAGTCGATGGCCTTTGCGCGCGCCGCGGGCGCCTTTGGCGTTGCGCTCGGGCTGTCCGAGATCAAGCCGGACGACTTTACCGATGCTTCGCTGCTCGCAGATTTTGCGATCCAGTCGCCGCGTGCCAGCATTTCCTCGGGCGTCGAGGTCGAAAGCAACGAGGTCGTGGTGCTCGGCAACAGCCCGAACTGGGCGGGCGATTTGCGCATCGCGCACCGGCCAATGAGCGATGCACTCGATATCGGTGGGGTCGTCGACGTGCTCGCCGATCTCGGCTTCGCGGCCAGCCCGCAGGTTTCCGCTGCCGATGCCACGCGCATCGCCTCGGTGCTGGTCAAATGCGAGCCGGACCGGCGCGGCCGGATCCGCGGTCACCGCCACACCATGCTCGACGACACCGACATCAACGCACAGCGCCACATCCGCGGCGCGGTTGCCGGCCTCGTTGCCGGCGTGATCGGCGATGGACGCATTTTCGTCTCGGGCGGTGCCGAGCATCAGGGGCCGGATGGCGGCGGCCTGATCGCCGTGATCGCGTCGCAGGAAGGGGCTGGCTAGATGCGGATTGTCATCATCGGCGCTGGTGTCGCGGGATGCGTGATGGCGCGGCGGCTCGCAGCTCTCGACGGCGTCGAAGTGACCTGTCTCGAGCGCGTCAGCCGCGACGACCATTCCGAGGCAGGCACCGGGCTCAATGTCGGGCCGAATGCGGTGAAGGGGCTGCGCGCGGTCGATCCGGAACTTGCCGCGCGCATCACCGAGGCGAGCTTCGTCTGGGCCAATTGGCGTATTTCGCTCACCGACGGCACTGTGCTGTTCGATCTGCCGCTCAAGGACGTCGCCGAAGGTCCGGGTTGGCGGATCCGCTGGTCGGAGCTCTATCGCGTGCTGCGCGAGGCGGCCGGCGCGAGTGTCGACTATGGCTGCGAGATCACACAAATCGCGCGCGATGCCGCCGATCCGCGCAAGACAAAGGTCGCCTGGCGTCAGGATGGCCGCGAGCATCGGCTCGACAGCATCGATCTCTTGATTGCGGCGGACGGCCGCTACTCCGATGTGCGGCGGACCATCTCCGGCGGGGCGCCGGTGCGTCTCACGGGCGTCGCGATCTCGCGTCTCCTGGTGCCGGACACCTCGCGCGGCCTGATCGACGACTATGAGCAATGGTTCAACGGGCCGAACCGGTTGCTGGCGTTCCGCGTGCCGCCGGATCATGTCTATCTGGCCGGCACGTTCCCGATCGAATCGGAGATCCCGGAAGCCCGCAAGACGCCCGATGCGCTGCGCGCCGCCTATGCGCCGGCTCACGCGCCGCCGAGCGACCAGGCGCGCTGGCTCGTCGACCAGCTTTGCAATGGCGTCGCCGACACGCATTGGGCGCGGATGCAGGAGCATGACTTGCTGTACCGTGCCGCCGACTGCAACGTGCTCTATCTTGGCGACGCCGCTCATGGCATGGTGCCGACCCTGGGCCAGGGGGCGACACAGGCGATCGAGGATGCCGCCTTTGCGGCGGCGCTGATCACGCAACGCCACCAGGCCGGCGCGCGCGACGTCGTGCGGTGGCTTGCGGAGATTGAGGCGCTGCGGTCTGATCGTATGCGCTTCGTCATGGAGTTTTCACTGGCCGCGAGCGACACGATTCTCGCCGGCGGGGATCCTGTCGCGGGCACGCGCAAGAAGAGCGACGAACCGTTTCGCAACAATCTGAAGGCGCTGTATCGTCAAATCGGCCTGCCGATCGACGGCAGTCAAGCGTGAGGAGATATTGAGATGACCGATCTGCCGCTCGCGACCGTCCACGGTCTCTATCACATTGCAATCAAGACCGATGATCTCGCCGCGACCAGGAAGTTCTGGACCGCCATCATCGGGCTACGCGAATTTCCCCGGCCTGATTTCGGCTATCCCGGCGCCTGGCTCGGCTGCCCTCAGCCGGGCGGGCTCGGCATCATCCATGTCTATGCCGGCGGTCCCGCGCTCGGCCCCGAAGGCAAGGCGCCGGCCGGCACGGCGGCCATCGATCACGTCTCGCTGTCCTGTTCCGGTTATCGCTCCTACGTGGCGCGCTTCAAGGCGGCCGGCCTCGACTGGCGCGAGTTCATCGTGCCCGGCACTTCGCTGTGGCAGCTTTTCGTCTATGATCCCTCCGGCGTGCAGCTCGAGCTGACCTTCGAATCCTTCGGGGAAGGCGAGGAGAAGCCGGACGTGTCGCCGGGCCGCAAATATGTCGCGGGCGCGAGTTTCTTCGACAAGGCCACCTACCCGAAGCTCGCCTGATCGATGGACGATCGCGCTCCGCTCTGGGCCATGTCCGCGTGCGAGTTCGTGCGCGCCTTTGCGGACGGCCTTTCGCCACGCGCGGTGATCGAGGCGACGCTCTCGCATATCGCAGCGACCAATCCGCGCCTCAATGCGATCGTCACGCTCGATGCGGCCGGCGCGCTCGCTGCGGCAGATGCAAGCGCGAGGCGTTGGCGCGACGGGCGCCCCGCAAGCGCACTCGACGGCGTGCCGATCACGGTCAAGGACAACATCCTTGTCGCGGGGCTGCGCGCAACCTGGGGCTCAAAGCTCTATCGCGACTTCGTGCCCGATGAGGACGAATTGCCCGTGCGTCGGCTGCGCGAGGCCGGCGCCATCATTCTCGGCAAAACCAACGTGCCTGAATTGACCCTGCACGGTTACACCGACAATGCGCTGTTCGGTACCACCGGCAACCCCTGGGATCCGGCTCTGACGCCAGGTGGTTCGAGCGGCGGTGCGGTGGCAGCGGTAGCCAGCGGAATGTGCACGCTCGCACTCGCGACCGATGGCGGCGGCTCGATCCGGCGCCCGGCCGCCCACACCGGCCTCGTCGGCTTCAAACCCTCACGCGACACTGTGGCGCGTGGCAAAGGTTTCCCGGCGATCCTGGGTGAGTTCGAGGTCATCGGCCCGATCGCACGCTGTGCCGAGGATGTCCTCGCTGCCATGGACGTGATTGCTGCGCCTGCGTGGTCGCGCCTCATGGCTGAGCCGCTCACGCCGCGGTCGCGCGTCGCCTATGTGTCGACATTTGGCAGAGCGCCTGTCGACCCTTTCATTCGTGACGTGATCGAAGGCACGATCGCGCGGGCTCGGGCGCTCGGCCTCGACGTCGAGACCCTCTCGCCGTTCACGCTGGCCGATCCGCTAGATGCCGTGTGGCCTGTGGTCAGCCAGACTGGCGTCGCATGGCTCCTGGATCGGCATCCGGGTTGGCAGGGCCAGGTTGGTTCGGCCATCGCCGAGATGGAGGCGGCCGGGCGCCGCTTGACGGCGCGCGACTATCTGGATGCGCTCGACCAGGTCGCGGCCTTGCGCCGGTCTTTCGATGCGTTGTTCGCGCAGTACGACTTCCTGATCACGCCGTCTGCCGCAGCGATGCCGTGGCCGGCCACCGAATCCCATCCCGCCGTCATCGACGGCCAGTCGGTCGGGCCGCGCGGCCATGCCGTGTTCACGGCGATCGCGAATGCGCTCGGCCTGCCCGCCATATCACTTCCCTGTATCATCCCCGACGGCGCGCTTCCTGTTGGGCTGCAAGTGATCGCGGGCTCCGGTCATGATGGCTGGCTGATGAAGTTCGCGCGCGAATATGAAGGTCGGTTGTTCGCGCACCGATGGCCGAATGTCCTCCCTGGCGTTTAATTCTGAGCGGTCAACGACATCGTGTCCTGCATTTTCGGGACTTCTTCCTCGTCATGCTCGTGTAGCAGGTCGAGCAGGCGCTTGCGCATCAACATGCCGGGGCGATCGGACGGCATGTGCTTCTCGATCTTGCGGCCCATGTCGACGATCGCGTCCGGGTCGGTCGATTCCAGGATGTCCCGATCTTCTGCGATGATGGCGGTATCCCAGTCGATCAGTTCCTGCGTGGAGCAGTCCGCCTCGGTGTCGTTGCGGAACAGGAGCTGCACGACCTGGATCTTGCCGTCGGCGATCGGCGTTGCGCAGTTAAAGATGATATGCCGGATGCCGGAGGGATACTCCATGTCGAGCCGGCGGCAGAACGGCATGAACCATTTGTTGCGCATGTGTCGCTTTGTATGGGGCTCCGTTGTGCCGGAGATCTTCGCCGCCATGGGCGGGTTCTTGACGGTGACGAGGGTTTCCGCCTCGAAGCCGTAGTCGGTTTCGACGATCTCGTATTTCTCCGGTCGCGGCTGGTCGATGTCGCCGAACGTGTTCTTGTGCACGAAGGCGAAGTGCGCGTTGTCGAACGAGTTCTCCATCAGCCGCAGCGCCGCCGTATTCCAGGTGTCGTAGAACTGGAAGATGCGGCGATAGGCGGGATCGCTATCCTCTGGAATGTCGGGAATGTCGCGCAGCGGCTCGTCCAGCGCAACCCAGACATAACCGTAGCGAGTTTTCGTGCGGAAGGCGCGCGCCCTGGCGTCGGGGATCGGTTGCTCGAACGGAAACTGCGGGATCATCACCAGCTTGCCGTCGCGGTCGTACTCCCAGCCGTGATAGCCGCAAACGATGTTGCCGTTGCGGCACCAGCCCTTGGAGAGTTTTGCGGTACGATGGCAGCAGCGATCCTCCAGCGCCGCGGGTTCGCCCTTGGCATCGAGAAACAGCACGATCGGCTCGCCGAGCAGCGTGAAGGGCTGCGGTCCGCTCTCGAGTTGTTCGATCCGCATGATCGCGTACCAGAAGCGGCGAAGCACCGGTTGTTTGGTGGCCAGCATGAGGTGTCTCCCAAAAATTCAGCCGGCGATGCGCGTCACGACGTGAGCCGCGTCAGAGCGGAGCCGTGCAAGGTCGAGGCCGGGGATGGCGCCGTCGTCAACGACGGTCCGCCCGCCAATCAGCAGATGACGCACACGGGCGCCGCCGCAGGTCACCGGTGCGACCAGCAGATCATGCATGCCGAAATGGCGCGGCTGGTCGAGATCAAACACGGCGATGTCCGCCTGCTGGCCGGGCGCAAGCGTGCCGACCTGCGGCAGGCCCAGCACGCGCGCACCGCCGGCCGTGGCCCAGTGCACGACGTCTTCGGCGGTGACGGCATTCGCGCCCTTCACCGCGCGATGGGTGTGCCAGGCGCTGTGCATCTCGCAGACCATGTCGGCGGCCTCGTTCGACGCGGCGCCGTCGACGCCCAGCGACACCGCGCCGCCGAGCGCCGCGAGGGAGTCGGCTGGCGCAATACCGGAGCCGAGTCGGCAGTTCGACTGCGGGCAGTGCGCCATGCCGGTGCCGGTGTCGGCGAGAATCTTCACCTCGTCATGGTCGAGATGCACCATGTGCGCATACCAGACATCGGGGCCAAGCCAGTCGTGGTCGGCAAGCCAGTGCACCGGGCGCTTGCCGTGCACCGACATGCAGAAGTCGACATAGTCCGACGTTTCCGACAGATGGCTGTGCAGCCGCAGGTTCATGCGCCGCGAAGCGGCAATCACTTCGCGAAGTTCACCCGGGTCCAGTGACCAGGTCGGCGTGGTCGGCGCCATCGCAACCTTGGTGAGACCGGCGGGAGAGGGATCATGAAAACGCTGGGCGCAGGCTTCGACCGAGGCCAGCATGCGCTCGAGCGGTTCAACCGGCGTCGGTGCTCCGTCGCCGCCGCCGACATGGCTCGTCTTGGTGCCGCCGCCGCGGCAAAGCACCAGGCGCAGCCCGAGGCTGCGGGCGACTTCGAAGATCACCGCCGCCGGATCGAAACGGTAGGTATCGCTAAACAGATAGTGGTGATCGGCCACGGTCGTCGTGCCGGACAGCAGCAGCTCGGTGAGGCCGATCCGGGCCGCGACCGCCAGCGCCTCCTCGTCGATCTTCGACCAGTACGCATAGGGCACTGACCGCAGCCAGCCGGCGAGCGGCCGATTGATGCCGGCCTGCACGCCCTTCAACACGCTCTGGAATAGGTGGTGGTGGGTGGAGATCAAACCTGGATAGATCACGCAACCGGAGGCATCCAGCCTTCGTTCGCCGCTCTCCGGCGTGAGCGCGCCAATCGCCGTGATGACACCGTCACGGATCCGGATCGATCCCCGGGCGCGCATCGCGTCGCCGGCAAGGCCAGTGAAAATCCCCTCGGCGTTCTCGATCAGCAATGCGCTCATGCTTCGGCTCCGATCTCGCTCTCGTGCCAATTCGACAGCGCGAGCCTGGACAGTCCCACCATCGCGCCGAACAACAACACGCCGGTAACGGTGATCAGGAACAGTGCGGCGAACATCCTGGGAATGTCCAGCTGGAATCCGGCATCGAGTATCTCGTAGGCAAGTCCTGATGAGCGGCCGCCGGTGCCGGCGACGAACTCGGCGACCACTGCGCCGATCAGAGCGAGCCCGGAGGAAATGCGCAGGCCGCCGAAGAAGTACGGCAGAGCGCCGGGAATCCGCAGCCGCACCAGCGTTTTCAATCGGCTGGCTCGGTTCATGCGGAAATAGCTGGCGAGCCCGGGATCGACGCTGCGCAGGCCCAGCGTGGTATTGGAGATGATGGGGAACAGCGCTACCAGCGTTGCGCACACGGTCAGTGAGAGTTGCGTGTTCTTCACCAGGATGATGATCAGCGGCGCGATCGCCACGATCGGCGTCACTTGCAGCAGCACCGCATAGGGAAACAGGCTGACCTCGATGGCGCGGCTTTGCACGAACATGAAGGCGATCAGCGTTCCCAGCACAACGGCAGCGGCGAACGCCTGCAGGGTGATGCGTAGGGTGATCAGCAGTGCGCGCAGCAGCGACGGACCATTCTTGACCAGGCTGGCGAAGATGTCGCTCGGTTTCGGAAGCAGATAGACCGGGATTGAGCCGAGGCGGCAGCCGATTTCCCAGACTGCGAGCAGCACCACGCCGACCGCGAGCGGCGCCGCGATTCGTACGAAAGTCTCCGATTGCAACAGCGGCTTCATGGCGTGGCTCCCGATGCCGACGGCAACGACGCTTCGGCAAGCCAGGTCGACAGTTCGCGGCAGTAGGCGGCGAACCGGGCGCTGTCGCGGAAATCCTGGCCGCGTGGTTGCGGTTCATCGATGGTCATGGTGCGGAAGATGCGGCCGGGGTTGGCGGCGAGCACCACGATCCGCGTCGACAGGAATACGGCTTCATAGATCGAGTGGGTGACGAACACGGTGGTCAGCTTGCGTTCCCACCACAATTTGATCAGATCATCGTCAAGCTTGTTGCGGGTGAATTCATCGAGCGCGCCGAATGGCTCGTCCATCAACAGCAGGTTCGGCTCGGTGGCGAGTGCGCGTGCGATTGACACCCGCATCTTCATGCCGCCGGAAAGCTGGCGCGGGAAATGCCGCGCGAAGGCCGAGAGGCCGACCCGGGCGATGGCGTCGCTGACCCGGGGATCGGCCTTGCCGCGTGGCACGTCTGCGAGGTCGAGCGGCAGCCGCACATTGGTATCGACCCGCGCCCAGGGCATCAGGGTCGGCTCCTGGAATACGAAGGCGAGGCCGCGGCCGTCCTGGCCGACCTTTCCGAAATCGCCGCGCCACCACAAAAGGCGGCCGTCCGACGGCTGGATCAAATTGGCGATCAGCTTGAGCAACGTGCTTTTGCCGCAACCGGACGGGCCGATCAATGTGAGGAATTCACCCTCGGCGATCGTGAGGTCGATCGGTGCCAGGGCACGGGTGCCGTTGGCGAAGACCTTTTCCGCGGAGAGCACCTCGACGGCCGGCGGACGATCGCCGGCGCGACGCGTGGTTTGCGCGTCCAGAGGGTCGCTGGGCAAGGGAGCATTCATGATAGGCTTCTTCGTGGGGTCATCGTCACAGGACCGCTGCAAGTTCCGTACTAGAAGCCGATCTTCAGATCCTTGACGAAGCGGTCGGTGAACGCCTTTTGCCATTCAGTCTTTGGATCGAGCAGGTTGGCGGCAACCAGGAAGTCATAGGTCTGCTTCCATCGCGCAGCCGTCATGATGCCGATTCCGCCGGTGGCGGCGTCGCCGCCGTCGAGCGCTTTGGTCTGCTTCAGCTTGTCGATCGCGAATGCGATCTGGGCGTCGGTCATTTTCGGATTGTCGACCTTGATCAGGGCGTTGGCCGGTTCCGGGTTTTTGAGGTAGTCACGCCAGCCCTCGAGCGATGCCTTGACGAAACGCGCCACCACATCGGGTTTCTCGGCGAGCATCTTGTCGGTGGTCACGATCGTCGAGCCGTAGGGCGGATAGCCACCGTCGGCGAACAGGAAGAATTTTACCTTGACGCCCTGCTGCTGCGCCTGGAACGGTTCGGACGAGAGATAGGACTGCTGCGACACCGTGGGACGGCAAAGAACGGTTGCAGGTTGAAAGTGTAGGCGCGGATCTGGTCGTCGGTGTAGCCGTATTTGGCGCGCAGCCACGGCCAGAACGTGGTCCGCGACGAACCGGAGATCAGGATCGGCTTGCCTTTCAAGGCAGCGAGGTCTGCCACGTCGTCATGGGCCATGATGCCTTGCAGATCGAACTGGAATGAGGACGCCACCGTCACCAGCGGCAGTCCCTGTTCGCGGCCCTTCAGCACCTGGATGTCGTAGCCCATCAGGAAATCAGCCTCGCCGGCCAGCAGGAGCTGTGACCCGTTCACCTGGGGTCCACCCATCTTGATGGTGACGTCGAGCCCGGCCTTTTCGTAAAGCCCGGTCGCCTTGGCCTGGTAGAAGCCGCCATGCTCGGCCTGGGCGAACCAGCTGGTCAGAAATGTCACCTTGTCGGCGGCGGTCGACGGAGCGACGAAGGCAAGGCAAGCCGCGGTGACGAGCAGGGCGCGGGACACGATGGTCATGATGGCGTTCATGGCAACCTCGGTGTGATCTCGATCGGATGGAATTCCGATGGCAGCGGAATCCCGGTGGCAGCGTTCCCGGCACTGCAAAAGATGCACGCGCCGTCTGTCATCCGGAAGCATTTTGATTCGAGGCATACGTTGCCTTTTAGGCAACGCATAAAAGCCAGGGTCAGGCCCCTGCGTGCACCATTGTCAACGGCTCCGCGATGCCATAGTCGGACATCATGGTCGTGCGCGCCGCAACCGCGCGGTGCGCCGTGAAAAGGAACTGAACATGGACAAGCCGCGCCGCCGGGTCTGGTGGGACGAATACGCCTCGCGTGAATTCGAAAGCCTCGATCCAGAGAGCACCATCGCTGTCCTGCCGATCGCCGCCATCGAGCAGCACGGGCCGCATCTGCCGGTTGGCGTCGACGCGGCGATCAACCGTGGCATGCTCGAGACACTCATCGATCATCTGCCCGATGATCTCGACATCCGGATACTACCGGTTCAGCAGGTCGGAAAATCCAACGAGCATCTGCGGATGCCCGGCACCTTGACCTTGCCAGCGGTGACGCTGATCGAGGCCTGGACTGAGCTCGGATTGTCGGTCACGCGCGCCGGCGTGCGGAAGCTCGTCATCGTCAACTCGCACGGCGGCAACGACGAGGTGATGGGCATCGTCGCGCGCGAACTGCGGGTGCGCGCCGACATGCTGGTGGTCAAGTCTGCCTGGTCGCGGCTCGGCAAGCCTGCCGGCTTGTACAGCGAGCGCGAGCTAAAATTCGGTATCCACGGCGGTGACGTCGAGACCTCGCTGATGCTGCATTTCCGCCCGGAACTGGTCGATATGGCGCGCGCACAGGACTTCCGGTCCGTTGCCGAGGACGACGAAGCGGCCTTCGACCATCTCAGACCGACCGGGTTCATTGCCTATGCCTGGATCGCCGGGGATCTCAATCCCGCCGGCGCGGTCGGCGAAGCGCACAAGGCAACCGCCGACAAGGGCCGTCTCACCGCCGAGCACGGCTCGGAGGAATTCATCAAGCTCCTGTACGACGTGAAGGCGGCGAAGCTGCCGCGCTGATCAACCGCGCTCGAACAACTGCCGGACCAAGGTCGTGATCCGCGCAGTCGGCGAGCCCAGCGCGAGCATCACCGAAAAGTGGTCGGCGCCGGGAATCTCCTCATAGCTCACCGGCAATCCATTGACGGCGCGGTGCACGGCCATGTCGGCGGTCTGCTGGCGCAGTATCGGCAGTTCGGCCCCGCCAACCACCAGCGCCAGCGGCGCCGAAGGGCCTGCTGAGTGCAGCAGCGGCGAATTGCGTCGCGACGTCGCTTCGTCGAGCTTGAGCTTGACGTTGAGAAAGCTGTGGCGGATCGGTTCGAGATCGAAGATGCCGCTGATCGCAATGCCCGCCTTTACATGCGGATGCGACAGCGCCATCGCCGCCAGATGTCCACCTGCCGACCAGCCGGATACGACAATACGGCCAGGATCGCCACCGAGCGCGGGAAGTCGTTCAACCAGCGCGTCGAGAGCCCGATGGATCTCGGCAACAATCTCGTCCAAGGTCGCTTCCGGCGCCAGGGTGTAGCCGATCAGCGCGACATTGATGCCGTGAGCCATCGGTCCCTCGGCAAACCAGGTGACGGTTTCCTTCGAGCGCATCTGCCAGTAGCCGCCGTGGATCAGTACGAGCGTCGGGCCGCCGTCGGCGGCCTTGAGGAAATCGGTGCGATTGCGGTCGCGTGGACCGTAGCTCAAGTCGAGATGCGCGGGATGCTTGTCCCGCATGGCGGCGGAGCGCTGCTCCCAGCTCGCGACTAGCTCGGCGCTGCCCGGGACGGCGGCGCTGTTGTTGAGCCCGAGGTCGCGCTGCTCCTGGCTCATCGATCGCCAGTTCGTCTCGCCGAATATCGTCGCCATCGTGATGTCCTTGAATGTCGGTGGTCGCGAATCCACTTTCACCTGGAAAATCATCTTTCATAGGCAGGATTCGTCATTGCAGCTGCGATTGCAGCGAGCAGCTCAGAACCGCTCCATCGCTCGGCGCACCTCTCCGAGAAAACGGCGGCGCCTGACCGCGGTCGCAGTGTTCATGTGGTACAGCGCATGATAGCGCACCCTGGCCTTGAAGCCGGTGAACCAGGGCAGGTAGCGCGTCATGATCTTGCGCGGCGGGTCGGCCATGGCGATGGCTTTCCAGCGTTGGCGGCCGTAGGTCGAGATGCCGCTGATACGCCTGATGTGCTGTAGCAGCGGTTTCGCATGTGCCGGGTCGGACAGGTCCAACGCGATGCCGGGGCCGAACATCCGATCGAACCAGCCCTTCAGCATGGCCGGCGGTCCGAAGGACCAGGTCGGAAACTGCACCACCAGTGCCTCCGCTGCCATCAGCCGGTCGACATGGGCCTGGTTGTTGGCACGGTTGCGCGCGGGATCGTGATAGTCGCGCCGCCGCTCCGCCGTGAGCACGGGATCGAACCCCTCCGCATAGAGGTCGAGTAAGTCGACCGCATGCCCGGCCTGCGTGAGTCCGGCCAGCGCCTCGCGACGGATCGCGGCATGGAAGCTGTCGTCCAGCGGATGGCAATAGACGTACAGCACGCGCACGTCACCGCTCCGCCACGAAGCTGCGCATCTTGCCTGGATTGAGCAGGCCGTAGGGATCGACCTCATGCTTGAAGCCGAGCTGATCGACATCGACGCGCTTGTAGCGGCTGCCGTCCTCGACCGTGTACACGTGCGGATTGGCGATATGGACCTCGTGCGCCTCGTGCAGGCGGATGATCTCGTTCAGCCGCTCCGCGTCGCTATACCGCACCACCGGCAGTCCGCTACAGGTCAGCTGGCCGTTGAAACGGATGAATTCGAGGTGCTGCAACACCTCGTCCGGAAACATCGTGCGCATCTCCTCAACCTTCTGGAGCAGCCGGTCATGGGGGTACAGGCATTGCAGATAGGTCACGGTGCGATCGCTCTTGAGCACCTGCAGGGTGGTATGATTCCAGGTGTATTCGTACAGTGGCACCTTGCTGGGGCCGTCGTCGGTCGGCATCTCCAGGGTGATGGTGCCGCGGCCGCCGAGGAGATTCCTGAAGCTTTCCAGCGAGGGCTCAGCAATCATCGCGATCAGGATGCTTTTGCCCTCGGGACAGCAGGATTTCAGCGCACCGAAATAGGACGGCAGCGGCCATGTAATAGGCGCCAGCAGCTTCTTGACGATGCCATCGGCAAGCGCCGCCGCGTGGCCGAATTCGACCGCGGCCATGAAATCGTCGAAAGCGACCACCACGTCGATCCATGGCCATGCCGGCGCCAGCGGCATCTCGAGCGCGGTGATGATGCCCGTGGTGCCGTAGGCACGGTTGATCTTCTGCGCCGCGTCGCCGCGTAGCTCGATAATGCGAGGCTCCGGCTCCATGGTGACGACGCGCGCGGCGAGGATGTTGCCGCGTTCGCGCAAGCCGCCATAATTGATCGAGCCGATGCCGCCGGATCCGCCGGCGACGAAGCCGCCAATGGTCGCGGTGCGCTTGGTAGAGGGATGCATCCGCAGCTCATAGCCCGAAGGCTGTGTCGCGGCGTCGATCGCATTCATTTTGGCGCCGGCGCCGACACGGATCTGCCCGGGTCTGATCCATTCGATCGTGTCAAGTGCGGTGATGTCGAGCAGTACGCCGCCGGCGAGCGGTACAGCCTGGCCATAATTGCCGGTGCCACCGGCCCGCACTGTCAGCGGCACGCGATGAAGCGCGCAGACCGCGGCAACGCGTATGATATCGGCCTCGTCGCGTGGCGTGACGATCAGATCCGCCGACTTGCCGTTGAGCTGGTCGTTGAGGACCGGGCTGTACCAGAAGAAATCGCGCGAGCGCCGGCGCACGATGGTAGGATCAGTCACGACCGGGATATCGCCGAGATCGGCGAGCAGCGATGTGAGTTTGTCCGTCGACGGATGCCGGTTGGATGCGACGTCAAAGGGGGCGAGATCGTTCATGGCGTGCTTGACCTCGGCGATTGCGGCCCGCGACCGGCGAGGGCGGCAGCAAGGACGGAGGAAGACTCCAGCACGAAGCCGAAGCATTGGTTCACGTTATAGACGGTCGCAGCCATGCAGTAGTCCGGTGAGGTGGTGGCTGCGCAGTCGCGCAGCAGCATGCAGTCGTAGCCATGGAAGTTGGCATCTTGCAGCGTGCAGAGCACGCACTGGTCGGCATTGACTCCGGCGAACAAGAGGGTCGTGACATTGAGGTTGCGCAGGATGCTATCGAGCTCGGTGTCCTGGAACCCTGACATGCGATACTTGGCGACATGAATGTCGGTGGACTCGACGGTCAGCTCCTCGACAATCGAAGCCGACCAGCTGCCGCGTTCCAACACCGGCGCGCCGGAGCCCGGCAGCCGGTCACCCAGGCCGACGCCCGTGCCGGACGGCTTGTAGACATGCAGCAACGCTGGGCTGAGGTTGAGCCGATCGGGCCGGTTACCCCAATTGAGCCAGATCACCGGCACGTCGAGACCGCGCAGCATCGGCAACAGCCGTTGCAGCGGCGCGATCGGCGCCCGTGCCGGCGTCACGTCGACACCGATATGGCCGAGCCAGCCGTCCGGATGGCAGAAGTCGTTCTGCATATCGATGACGATGATGGCGGTGCGCGCGAGATCGAACGTCACGAGCTTGGCGCCGGCATCGATCGTCACCGGCTGCGGCACGACCGGCGGCCGGACAAGGTTTGCCTGGGTCGCCGAGACCGACCAGCGGTTACGCGGGCTGGCGCCGAGTGGCGTGAGATCGTCGACCGGTTGAAGGCGGATGTCGGTCATCGCGGAACCGCGACGTCGCGCCCCTGCAGCACAGCGATATCGTCGGCCTCCACCTCGACCGGTTCGCCGCCGCGGATCAATTCGGCAAAGCCTTCGTTCGGCGTCATCACCGTCAGGCAATACAGCTTGCCGGCCCCGGTGTTCTCGATCACGTGCTCGGAGCCCGGATGCAGCAGCAGCGAGTCGCCCTTTCTGATCGGCAGTGTCTTGCCGTCGCAGCGTGCGACGCCTTCGCCGTGCAGCACATGGAAGAATTCGTGCGCGGCCGCATGCTCGTTGGGCGGCGTCGCGCCGCCCGGCCGGAAGATCTCGATGACGAAGATGTTGTCGATCCGGTCGCTCTCATGATCGAACAGCATCACGAAATAGTTGGTGTCCGTCGGCGAGATGCGGAAGGCCTTGGACCGAGCGAGGTTTTCGACGCTGAACGCCATGAAGGAAACTCCTGATTGCGGTCGGTCCGACGGTGCGGGGCGTGCGCGCGACGAGCCACGATGGATTCAGCACGCCGCATGGCTTGCATAAAAGCGCTTTATTTCGCAAACATTGTTGCCTTTTAGGCAACGTGACAGCATGCTCCGGGGCGATGCGTTTTTTCGAGCAGGAGCAAAGTGATGCTGCATAGCCGCCTGTTGACCTATGTGGACGAGGTGGCGCGAACCGGATCGATCCGCAAGGCTGCGAGCCATCTTAACGTTGCGGCCTCCGCCATCAGTCGCCAGATTCTTGCGCTTGAGACCGAGCTCGGCACGCCGATTTTCCAACGGCTGCCGCGCAAGCTGATCCTGACTGCGGCGGGTGAGGTGCTGGTCGGCCACATTCGCCAGACTCTCAAGGAGCTGACCCGCGCCCAGGGCAAGATCGAGGAACTGAAAGGTTTGCGCCGGGGCGAGATCACGGTGGCGATGATGAGCGGTCTCGCCTCGAACCTCGTGCCGGGCACCGTCAAGCAGTTTCGCGTCTCCAATCCCCGGGTGCGGCTCTGCCTGACGCTGCTGACCACGGGCGAGGACATTCAATCCGCGGTCGGCAGCGGCGAGGCCGACCTCGGCATCGGCTTCGATTTCACCCGCGGCAGTCATCTGAAGGTGCTGGCCCGCGCTGCCGGCAAGCTCGGCGCGGTGATGGCGCCGAGCCACCCGCTCGCCAAGCGTAACCAGATCCGGCTTAGCGACTGCGTCGACTATCCGCTGGTGATCGCCGACGGGTCGACCGCGATTCGGCCGTACCTCGATTCGGCATTTGCGAAAGCTTCGCTGGAACCGCTGCCGATCATCGAAACCAACGCCATCGAGATCATGCGCCACGCTGCCATTCTTGATAATGGCATTACCTTTCTTACGCCGTTCGACATCGAGTTCGAGCGCCGCGTCGGCCGTCTCGTCTATGTGCCGGTGCGCGAGTTGGCGCACGAGACGCAGACGCTCATGCTGATCGGCCACGAGCGCGGGACGAGCGCGATCGCCAGCGTGCTCGCGGAGATGCTGAAGGCGATGATGCGTGAGGCCGCGGCGTGAGCGACCGGGGCGTCACCCGCGGTCAATGCCAGGCGGGTCGCAGCCGCTTCGTGCTCGACGATCTGCATGCTTTCAACGGTGTCATGATGCAGCGGACTTCTGACTCCAATCCCCTGCAGTGGTGTGCGGGCTTTCCGATCAGTCGAGGGCTCATCCAGTACGGTGCAGAGCCGCAGCGTGTTGGCGCTCACCCGTAGCAGATTGGACTTGATTTGCCAGAGCTAGCCCAAACTTGCCCATGATGGATTGGAGCGAGAGTTTAAGTTTTTCAAATGGTTAGAGGGCGGCGTGTGCACGACGTGTGCACCGGGAGGTCTAAAAAAATCCTATGATGGCCAAAGAGCCAACGTAGTGGCTCTCGATTTGGGCGGATCTGCTCAACGGTACGTCAAACTGGCGAGCGTGGTCGGAGCGATGGGGAAGCGCCATCGGCTTTTCTTTAGGAGGAGCTTCGCGAGCTTGGCTTGTGAAACGAACGCCATTTGCACCACAGTTTACAGTCTTGTTCTCGCTTCGAGCTTCAGGACCGCCACCTCGACAAGCTTCCTGATCGGCGGTGGACCACTAGGTTTGAACGTAAGCGCTCAGCCGGGACCCTATTGAGGCAGGCTTGACGTTTTGCGGAATCGCCACGGCATGAGGTCTTCGATTCTGCTATGGGGATGGCCGTCGATGATCGCCTCGAGTGTTTCGGCGATGTAGGCAGCCGGGTTGACGTCGTTGAGCTTGCAGGTGGCAACGATCGACGCCAGCAAGGCCCAATTTTCAGCCCCAATTTCATGGCCCGCGAAGAGCGCATTTTTTCTGGTCAGGCAGACTGGCCGGATGGCGTTCTCGACAGGGTTCGTGTCGAGCTCGAGGCGCCCGTCTTCGAGGAAGCGGGTCAGCCCTTGCCAGTGATTGAGCGCGTAGCGGATGTCCTCGGCGAGCGTCGAACCGCTGGAGATCATAGAAAGCTGTTTCTCAAACCACGGCTTTAAAGCAGCGATGAGGGGCGACGAATGCTCCTTGCGGGCGGCCAGCCGCGTGTCCGGCGATGCACCGCGTACCATGGCTTCAATGGCGTAAAGCTGCGCGATGTGCCGAACGGCGGCCTCGGCGATCGGCGATTTGCTGTTACGGGCCAATTTAACGAAGCGCCGGCGCAAATGGCTCCAGCAATGCACGAGCGTCCATGGCCCTTGCGGTCGAGCGACTTCGGTCAGCCGGTCATAACCGTCATAGGCATCGCATTGCAGGAAGCGTCCGCCAAAGCCGTCCAGGAACTGCTCCGCGAAGGCACCGCTGCGACCGGGGGCATATCGGAACAGCACGATCGGCGGACTTGGGCCGCTGTGGCCGCGGTCGTCGGAGACGATCGCCCAGAAGTAGCCCTTCTTCGTTTGGCCTCGCCCGGGATCGAGCACCGGCGCCGTGGTTTCGTCCATGAACAGACGATCCGCCATGGCCAGGCGGCGGCGCATGTGGTCCGCGATGGGCTGAAGATGGAAGCAGGCGCGGCCGGACCAGTTGCCCAGTGTTGCCCGATCAAGCCGGATCCCCTGGCGCGCATAGATCTCGGCCTGACGGTAAAACGGCGTATGGTCGCCAAACTTGGAGACGATCACGTGCGCAATGGCCGCTTCGGTCGGCAGCCCGCTGGGCACGACGTGCTCCGGTGCGTGCGCCTGCACGACAGGGCCCGAGCAGCGGCGACAGATGTATTTCGGGCGGCGCGTGACCAACACCCGCCATTGCGCCGGGATCACGTCGAGGCGTTTGCTGACGTCCTCGCCGATCTTCGTCATGGCGCCGCAACCGCACGGACAGAGCGTGCTCGCAGGCTCGATGATCCGTTCCACCCGCGGCAAATGGGCAGGCAAGCAGCCGCGATTGCGATGAGAACCTTGATCCGGCACGCTCCGCGATCGGCCCTTGATCACAGCCTCGGCTCTCTCCTGCGCGGCGTCCAGGATGCCTTGCGCGATCTCTACGTCTTCCAGCGGTAAGTGATACTGATCTGGCCGCAGCTTCTCGGACTTCGCGCCGAACTTCTCGCGTCGCAATTCGCCGAGGATGACCTCCAGCCGACGCCGCGCTTCCTCCGACGCCGCCAGCGCCCCCTGATGCTCGCTCAACGCCGCCTGCGTTTGCGCCAAAAGCGCTTTGAGTTGTTCATTTTCGTCGCGCAGCGCCGCGATGCTCATGCGCTATTTCGAGCACATCGCCGCCGCACGTGCCACATTCAAAATAGCTGCCGAGTCATTCTGCCGCAGCTATCCAGCCGCCTGGGGACGTCGCGCTTCTTCCGGGCGGACCAACCTCCAATCCAGCCCCTCGAACAGGGCTGCGAACATCGCCGGCGATATGCGCATCACGCCGTCTGCAATCGTTGGCCAAACGAACCTGCAACCTTCGAGACGCTTGTGCACTAACACCAGGCCCGTTCGATCCCAGACCAAAATCTTGATCCGGTCCGCTCGTTTCGATCGGAACACGAAGGCTGCGCCGCTGAACGGGTCGAGACGAAGCATCTCCTGCACCTTCGCCGCAAGCCCATCGTGGCCACAGCGGAAGTCGATCGGCCGCGTCGCGATGTAAATCTTCAGATCGGCACCGGCCGCGATCATCGTGACGCTCGCACTGCGCGGATCACCCGGGACAGCTGCTCGCCATCTATGGCTGTGTCCGTCCGCAGCACGACATCACCGATCGAGATCTCAAGCTTGATCGCCGGAACGTGACGCTCCTTCAACGCGCTTTCCACGACCAGCGGTGCGAATGTCGACTGCGATACCTCGCACGGCGCCAACATGCCTCGCTGTCGAAAGCGTCGTCGCCAATCGTAAATCTGCCAGCGCGTCGCTCCGTGCTTGCGCGCCACCTCGGACACCTGGGCGCCGGGTAGCAGACTCTCGGCGACGATCCGGGCTCTCTCAGCTTCCGAACGCACGCGGCGCCCCGATGGCCCTTCAAGAACCTCCAGCCGGCTCACCGCCCCCGCCGATGAGCCGTCCAAATGGACGTCCTTTTTGCTGTCCAATCCCATCCCAAACCTCCGTCCAAGCCGGAGGCTTCTTCGCACAGCTATCCCGATCCCGAAGCAAGGGTTCCGGCTAAGCGCTTACGTTTGAACGTTGCCCAGCGCCCTTTTGGTATCATGCCATTTTCGTCAGAGAGCGGTAGTCGAGCTGACGGTGAAACCAGTAGACATACCCCTCAATGCTCTTCTGCGAGGCGACACTCAGAAACGGCTGAAACAGCGGTATCCGCGGTGCCTGGTCATAACCAAGCGTGATCATCCTAGCGACGGTCGCTTGATAGGCTGATTGATCTCCGCTTGCCGCCTGCCCTCGCGCCGCTTCGATGAGTTGGTCGAGGTCCGGGTTGCGGTAGCCCATGGTGTTGAAGACGGCATTTTGACCGTGGTAGGTGAAAAAGAAGAAATACTCGGGATAGTCGAGCCAGCCCGAGAAGAAATTGATCATGAGCGGCATAGTCTTCTTCAGCATCTCGCCGCGCCAGTTCGATCCCGGAATCTTGTCGATTGTCGTCTTGATGTTCAATGCTGCGAGACTTTCCTGCACGAGAAGCGCGATCGGTTCGCTGAGCGTGCCTTGACCTGCGTCGAGCGAGATCGTCGTCTCAAAGCCGTCGGCCATTCCAGCCTCCGACAGCAGCGCTTTTGCCCTCGCCATGTCCGTCTTGTAGCTGGTCGGGCTCGGCCAGGCCGAGTCGGTCGGTGTGTTGGACGCCGCCCCGTACAGCGGCTTGGCCTCGCCGAACAGCACGGCATCCATGATCTTCTGGTACGGCACAGCATAGGCGACAGCCTGACGAACCTTCACATTGTCGAATGGCGGTTTTGTTACGTTGAGTTCGATGCACCACATTCCGTTCGATATCGGCGTCGATGTGACGGCGACGCTGTCTTTTGCTTTCAACTCGGCGAAATCCTTGGTCGGCAGATCGAAAGAAATATCGACGTCGCCGCGCTCGATCAAAGCCCTTCGGTTGCCAGCCGACGGTACCTGCCGCCAGATCACGCGCTTCAGTTTTGGAAGCGGTCCGGATTTCCAATCGTCGTTGCGTGTGTAGATAACCTCCGTGCCGGGGGTCCATTTCTCGACCTTGAAGGCACCGCTGCCGGCAGTATTCGTCTTGGTAAACTCGAGGCCCCACGGATCCTTGTCGGTGCCGTTCTTCTTTACCAGCTCCGAATTGTAGATCGCGGGAACCACGACGGCGATGTCCGGCAGCGTCAGGGCGTCCGGCCGGACGAAATTCACCCGAAACGCATTATCCCCGATCGCCTCGAACTGCTCGGGCTTGAGCAGGCTGCCTGCCGCCATCTGGCTGGTTGGAAATCCACCGACCGATACGGCCCGATCAAAGGACCACTTCACGTCCGCGGCCTTGACCGGCGTGCCGTCGTGGAAGGTCGCGTTGCGGCGCAGGTGGAAAGTGACGCCTTTCGCATCGACCTCCCATCGCTCGGCCAGCTCTGGTGCGATCGTCTTCTGGTCATAGGACCGGGAGCCATCAGCCAGAGTCTTGATCCCGTAGCTGACCAAACGGTCGTAGCAATTCCAGGAAACTTCGTATGCGGGGCGGTTGGCGCCGACCCCTTGGACGTCAAGAGTGTTCGGACCGCCCTCGGAGATGACGAGGAGGCTATCCTGCCTGGATTGCGCGCGAACCTCCGGAGCGTCCACTAGCGTTGCGAAGCCGGTTACGGCCGTTGATTGCAAGAATTCCCGCCTGTTCATTTGCACAACTCCGTTCGTCGATTTTAGGATGGTCGCGACCGGCGTGGGCGGTCCGTTAACGATCCCTAAAGGCTGGAAAGCAAATCGATAGCGGCCTTGGTCAGCGCGCCATCCGGTTTCGAGAGCTCGCCCAGAATCGAGAAGTGATCCGCACCTGCAACAGGGAGAAGCGATGCCGGAGCGCAGGCGGCTTTGCGTTTGGCGAACAGCGCGAGCGAGTCATGAATGAGGGATGGCAGTTCGTTGCTGCCGTACGCAATTGTGAGCGGCTTACGCGCCGGTTCAAGACGCAACGGTGACAGGGCCTCGATTTCCGTATGGCTGAGCTGGAGCGCCTTGTTCAGACCTGTGTCGCGGATTGGTGCCAATTTATAGACGCCCGATACGGCAAGCCCGGCCGCAACCCCGGGGTGGTTGAGATGAAATGCCGCCAGTTGCGCACCGGCCGACCATCCCGCGAGGATAAGAGGGCCGCTGATTCCGTGCTCGGCGCCATGTGCCGAGAGCCAATCGATCGCGAGGCCGATCTCCGCGATGATCTCACTGAGGCTTGCCTGCGGGGCCAGCGAGTAGCCGGGGATCGCAACCGACCATCCCGCGGCGCCGAGGCCTTCCGCGACGCAAGCAAACGCCTCGCGGGAGTTGCGTTGCCAGTAGCCGCCATGAAGGAAGATCAGACATGGCGCGGTGGGTTCAGCGGATGGATAAAGATCGAACGCCGTTCGCTCCGAAACGTCCGCGTAAGGCAGATCGAGCTTTGTGTCGTGTGTTTTCCGGTAGTTCGCGGAGTCACCACTGCGCTGTTCGATCCAGCGCTGGCTGACCGCGACGGCGGCGTTGTTGTCATATGCCGCGTCGCGGGCTGCCTGGTCGAGCGAGGACCAACGTTGCCGTGGGTCCTCGGGGAGGGCGGTGCGTGGAATTTCTGATTGCTCCAAGTCGTTATCCTGTCAGCGGCCTGTGCCAGTCGCCATGGCGACAGGCGCCGTGACGCGTTTTGAGAGAATGAGATATACGCTGCCAGATATGACGATCCCGAACAGCCAGCTCAGGTCCGCGCCACCGAGGAGTCCGAGCGATATCGGGCCCTGCAAAGGACCGACGAGGCCGTCCTCCACCGACCATCCGGCGGCAAGACCCAGGAAGAATGCAATCATGGCACCCCAGTTGATATCGCCATAGACGCTCGTCTCCGCGCCCTTATACAATTCCGCGACCTCAATCTTGCCCTTTCGCTTGATGAAGAAGTCGGCCAGCACGACGCCTGCCCAGGGGCTCATCCAAAGCAGAAGGCTGATCATCCAGTTGTCGAACGCCTTGGCAAACGACGGAGCGAATATGAAGTACAGTGTCGTCAGATAGCCGGCGACGCCGACGATTGTCGCCAGGCCAAGTCGCGAGAACTTGAGGCCCGCGCTCAGCGCTGCGAGCGCTGCTGAGTAAACGTTGAGAATATTGGAAGCGATCGGCCCGTGCAGCACCAGCAGCAGCACAAGGATGCTGGTGGTTCCACCGAACACCGCGCTGACCATTTTGGCTGGATCGGTGTCGAGCGTCGTGCTGGCGATGGTCGCGCCGAGGATGGCCAGCCAGACGGTCGGGACGAACATCCCGATATAGCTGTACCAGAACACGGATTTCGACGAGACGCTGCGCGGCACGAAACGCGAATAGTCCGACGCCCAGGTCACCCAGGAGATGCCCCAGCCCACACCGATCGCCGTCATCAACAGCGTGATCATCGCCAGATGTGCACCCGGGGGCAGCGAACTTGTGAGGCCCCAATTGACGACGCCTGGACGCGTCCAGGCGAGAACGCTCATCAACACCATGATCACAATCGTGACCGGCACGGTGTATTTCTCGAAGGTCCGGATCGCATAGAAGCCGTACACGCCGATTCCGACCTGCAGCGCCATTACCAGTGTGATGATGACGATTTCGACCAACCAGGTGTCGGGAATACCGAACTGGCCGAGAATGGCGACGGCGATCTTGACCGGAAAATAGGTGTTCACGCCGATCCAGCACAGCGTCATCAGGAACATCAGGATGCTCGGCAGATAGGCGCCGCGGACACCGAACGCAGAGCGGCTGAGGACCATCTGGTTTACGCCGGTCTTGTGTCCCATCACCGTGAACGCGCCGAAGATCGCGCATCCGACCAGATTGCCGAGCACGATAACTGCGATGGTCTCCCACAAACCAAGCTTGAGGATGATGCCGAGCGCGCCTAGCGCCCAGTTCACCGGCGCGATGTTGGCGCCCGCCCAGATCCACATCTGCTGCGGCCCGGTCGAGTCGCGGTCAGCGTCCGGAATAAGCTCGATATTGTGGTCGTCAGCGCGCAGTTCAGAACTCGTCATGACTTCCCCCCACGAATGAAGCAGCTACTTCGTCTTCAAGATCCCACCTTATCGATGCACAAACCGTACCATTGACGGTTTCTTACTCGTTCTCGCCCCGTCGTCTGCCGCGGAAAAATCGTCGCAACTTGTGCCGCATCGAGTTACCCAGCAGAGCGACAAAATTCAGAGAGGCGTTGTCACAAGCGCCGCCGTCCGACGGCAGGCCGGATAGCGCGCGGTCGGCATTGCGCGCGAAGTCGGCGGTGATTGCCGCGGTGAGATTGCTGACCAGTCCAGGTCGGGCGAATTGCGCCAACATGCCGCGAAGGCTGTAGCCGATCGATAGCAACACCCGCGTTCCGCCGCCTTGCTCGTCCGGTACGAGGCGATAGCGGATTTCGCTGCGGGTAAACGACCGGCTGCGTTGGTCCGTCCCGACTCCAACGATCCGTCCCGACAAAATCGCGGGATCACGTTCGACGCGAATCGCGCCTTTGAAGCGTGCCGCGATGGGCCCGAGCCTGACCTGCATCGTCCCTTCGGTTCGCTCTGGCGTCGAGACCCCGGACAGCGATGCGCCAGGTAAGCACGCCGCAACCGCTGGGATATTGCCGAAGAAGTCAAACACATCGGCAGGACGATGGAGCACGACGAAGCTCTGCTCGAAGACGTGCTCCGGGGAGAAATCCTCGATGGATATCGCGGAATCACTCGTGGCCGGCGGTTGGCCAACCGTCGTTTTCGCCGCAACCCGTGCCCTCGAGTCGGACATGTTGCCGTGGCCCGACCCGACCGGGCCAAGCAAAGTGCGGCCGGCGCCGACGATCGACGCCACGCCTCGCTGGCGCCGTGCTTCAATCACCGATCGAATGGCGCGGACGATGCCGACATAGCCCGTGCAGCGGCAGAGATTTCCGCTCATGCCAACTCGGATATCTCGCTCGTCGGCCGACGGCATCCGCAACACGAGATCGCGCGCGGACACCAGCATGCCGGGAGTGCAGTAACCGCATTGCAGGGCATGCTCGCGAGCAAAGGCGGCACGGAGTTCGGTCGTGATCTCGTCATCGTCGAGACCTTCGATGGTCGTCACCCGCGCGCCGTGGCACGCGACCGCATAGGTAATGCAGGAGCGTGCAGGTGCATCGTCCAGCAGGAGGGTGCAGGCACCGCAGACGCCATGCTCACATCCCAGATGCGTTCCAGTTAGGTTGAGCTTGTCGCGCAGGAAGTCCGCCAGATGGGTGCGTGGCTCCACGTCGGCACTGATATCGCGGGTGTTTACGGTGAGGGCGATCATCGTCAAACCGCTGCCTCGCTGATGGCGCGACGCAAGGCCGCCACGTGAATATGCCGTGCGGCAGGGTGCGAAACGCCTGCCTTCGCGAGGATTGTATCGGCTGCTCCAGCATCGAACTGGCGCTCGAAATCGGTGGTGACGCGGCCGCCGAACAATGCGGCTGCATCGGCAAGCACGATCGGTGCGGCGTCGATCGCGCCGATCACGGCACGTGCGCTCGCCTGCTCCGGATCGATCACGACGGCGCTGATGGCGTGCGCAAACTCGCCGGTTTTCCGACAGGTCTTGAAATAGCCAAAGCGCGCTGACCGCATCAGCCGGGGGATGCTCACTAGCTCGATGATTTCGCCGGCCCGTAGCGCAGATTGCAGCGCGCCCGTGATGAAATTCTCCACGGACAGCTGCCGGGTGCCGGACAGGCTCCGCAGCGAGACCTGGGCACCGAGTGCCGATAACGCCGACACCCAATCGGCAGCGGGATCGGCATGGCTGAGCGAACCGCCGATGGTGCCACGATTGCGGACCGCCCGGTAGGCAATGGCTGCCGCGATCCGCTGCATCGCGCCGCGTGTGACGTCCGGCACCCGCCCGTCCTCGATATCGCTATGCGTGACGCAGGCGCCGATCATGAGGTCGCCGCCGGCGCAGGCCGTCTGCTTGAGCTCGGCGAGGTTCGAAATGTCGATCACAAGATCAGGTTGGACCAGCCGCAAATTGAGCATCGGACCCAGCGACTGGCCACCGGCAATGATCTTGGTGTTGCGATCGGTCTGTGCCATCAGCGCAAGCGCGGCGTTCAGATCGCCGGGGCGTTCATAGGTGAAGGATGCCGATTTCATGCTGCCGGCCTTTCGGCTTGGCGTGTCGCCAGAATGGTTTCGACCAGACGACGCGGGGAAATTGGCGAATGCAGGACTTCGACGCCGAGCGATCGCAACGCATCGTTCACGGCATTGGCTATCGCGGCCGGCGGCGCGATCGCGCCGCCTTCGCCGATGCCTTTGACTCCAAACATGGTGTAGGGGGAGGGTGTCTCCATATGATCGAGGCGCGGCTCGGGCACCTCTGTCGGTCCTGGCAGCAAATAGTCGGCCAAGGTGGTCGCGAGCGGCTGGCCGGCGCTGTCGAACGGCATCTCTTCGTAGAGCGCGGTTCCGATGCCCTGCGCCAGTCCGCCAAAGATCTGGCCGTCGACGATCATCGGATTGACCAGCACGCCGCCATCCTCGACGATCACATAGTCCAGGATTTCGACATCGCCGAGATCGGGGTCGATCGCGACCGTCACGGCATGCGCCGCATAACTGAACGTACCGCTGTCGCGCGCTGGCTTGTAGCCGCAGGTCGTTTCAAGGCCACCCGGATCGACGTCGACCGGCAGATCCTGCGGGCGACGGTACCAGGTGTGGGCGATTTCACCCAGGCCAATGCTGCTGTTTGGTCCATGGATACGGCCATCCTGCAGTCGCACCGCGGTCGGATCGAGCTGCAGCAATTTGGCGCCGATGCGCTTGGCCCGCTCGGCCAGTTCATTGCACGCGGTCGCAACGGCGCCGCCGGCCATCACCATCGAGCGCGACCCCCAGGTGCCGGTCGAATAGGGCGTCAGCGCGGTATCGCCGTGCACGACGCGGATCTTTGCGGTATCGATGCCGAGGATTTCGTGCGCGACCTGCGACAACGTGGTTTCCAGACCCTGTCCGTGCGAATGCACGCCGACGCGGAGTTCGAGTCCGCCGTCGGGCGTCATCCGCGCATTGGCCTGCTCGTGGCCGGGCACCATCGGGATGCCCCAACCGGCATAAACTGACGTACCGTGTGCCGCCTGCTCGCAATAGATCGAGACGCCGGTGCCGATCAGCCGGCCATCCGGCTCCTTCTTGCGTTGACGTTCGCGGATAGCGGGGACGTCGATCATCGCCAGTGCCCGGCGCATGGCTTGCGGATAATCGCCGCTATCGAAGTGCTTTTTTGTGATGTTGTCGAACGGCATCTGGTTCGGATCGACCAGATTCCGCAGTCGAACGTCGCCGGGCTCAAGTCCGGCCTCGACCGCCACTGCGTCCAGCATGATCTCGAGCGCAAAGCAGACGCCGGTGCGCGCCACCCCGCGATAGGGCAGGATCGGGCATTTGTTGGTTGCAGCCGAAAACGTCCGGCACCGATAGGCCGGCATCTTGTAGGGACCGGGCAGGATGCTCGCGACCTGCGCGGCCTCGAGACAGGCCGAAAACGGGTAAGACGAGTAAGCACCGGAATCCACCGTGGCTTCGCAGTCGATCCCGCGCAGCGTTCCGTCGCGGTCGGCATAGACCGTGATCTTGTAATGATGTTCACGGCAATTCGCGCTGGCTGTCAGGTGCTCGCGGCGATCTTCGATCCAGCGGACGGGATAGCCCTGGCGCATGGTCAACCATGCGAGGCAGACCTCCTCGGGCAGTAGGATGCCCTTGTGACCGAAGCCGCCGCCGATATCCGGTGAAACGATCCGGATTTGGCCCTGCTCCATGCCGAGACAATCGGAGAGTCCGTTGCGCACGATGTGCGGCATCTGAGCGCCGGTATGCAGCGTGAGCTGATCGAGCCGGTGGTCGAAACTGGCGACGACTCCGCGTCCTTCGAGCGGTGACATGCATTGCCGTGCGGTGGAGATTTCACGGCTGACCTTGATTGGCGCGTCGAAGGCGCTGGCAATATCGACCTCGAAGGCACTTTCGAGAAAGACGTTGTCGCCCCAGTGCTCGTGGACCAGGGCGGTGCCGGGTTGGCGGGCCCGCAGCATGTCGCGAATGGCCGGCAATTCCTCAAAGTCGAGCATCACCGCGGCGGCGATATCTTCAGCCTCGGCCCGCGTCGGTGCCACGCACATCGCAACCAGTTCGCCGACGTGGCGGACCTTGCCGGTGGCGAGGACGGGCTGCTCTGACATCTTGAAGCCGGGCAGTCCGGAAACCGCCCTGATCGGCTTGACGTCCACAAGGTCGTCGGCCGTGAATACGAATTCGCGATACTTGTCGGGAACGGAGATTGATTTGATCCGCGCATGGGCGAGCGGGCTGCGGACGAATGCGACGTCCTGCAAGCCGGCGAGGCGGATGTCGGCCACGAACTGGCCGCGCCCGCGCATCAGGCGATCGTCTTCCTTGCGTAGCAGTCGCGCCCCGACGCCCTGCCTGGGGTCGGTCGCGTGGTCCGGGGCCTTGTTTGCTTCAAGGCCAGACATATGAGCCGTCTCGACCTGAGCCCATCGCAGGTCAGGCCGCAACTGCGCGCGGAAGGATCGGTGCCGTTGCTTCGTAGCGCATACCTGCACGGAGACAGAATGCCGGCTGCAACAGGCTGTCGGCGATCACTTCGTTCTTCTCGTTGTCGCGCAGAATGTAGCGGCCTGGCTTTTCCGAGAGAACGGTGACGTCGGCATCCATGCCGGGCCTGAGTGCGCCGATTTCACCGGAGAGGCCAAGCATTTCGGCCGGGTGTGACGTGACCATCGGCACCACCTGTTCAAGCGTCAAGCCCAGCGCCATCATTGAGCTCATGGCCTGGACCAGGCTGAATTTGGCCTGGCTCGCAAACGGATGATTTTCATCGTCGGCGTGCTCATCGGGCGTCCCCACGGGAGCCGGGACGTGGGTGTTGTAGCCGTGGATATCGGCGCCGAGCGTGGTCGGGATGATGCCGGCGGCGAGGGCCTTGCGTGCGAGCCGATAGGAGAAGTGGCTACCGTGGCCGACGTCAACGCGCAATCCGCGGTCGAGTGCCGCCTGAATCACCGGATGCACCTCGCCTTCGCGATTGACGAAGCCGCCGGGATGGCGCGTGAACGGATGCGCCAGCACATCGCCGGACCTCAGCAACGGGATCACGCGGGTGAGGATGGTATCTACGTCTTCGCCATTGGTGCCGCTTTCCGGCAGACCCCATAGCTGTCCGAAATGCACATAGACCGGAAGGTCCGCCCGGCGGCCGATCTCGGCCGCCATCTCGATGACGCGGATGCCCCACCGCGCAAAACCGCCGATTTCGGCGTGGGCCTTGATGCCGCGGACCAGGTCGCGGTTGGCGGTCGCAGCCTTGACTGTGGCGTCGATATCGACGCAGTCGGGGCTGTAGAGATTGGGGTAGTAGTGGCCCTCCAGGCCGCCGACCAGATAGGCCGACATGAACGCGTAGGTTCGGGATAGCGCTTTTTCGGCAACGAAATGGCGGAAGCCCGGCATGGTCATGCAGGACGGGCCGCCCTGATCGACTAGGGTCGTGACGCCGGATTGCACACCCACCATGTCGGCGTTCACGCCGAACCGCCCGGTGACATATTGATAGACATGGGCGTGGGTGTCGATCAGGCCGGGCAGCACGATCTTGCCCGAGACGTCGATGACCTCCTTGGCGCTGGTAGGCAGGATGTCGGCCTGCACTGCCGCGATCTTGCCGCCGCGGACGGCGACGTCCTTCAGTCCGTCGATGCCCGATGCCGGGTCGATGACGCGTCCCCCACGCAACAGCAGGTCAAAAGTCGTGCTTACCGACATAGGCGGCTCCTTGCTGATCTATCGACCGGTGGCCATCGTCTCAACGATTACGACGTATGCTTCGTATTTTTAGCTTGGCAAACCAAGCATCATTCGTGCCATAGAGGGCGAAAAGAGCGTGCAAAAAATTCGTGCAGAGCGGGCAGGAACTGGTTTGTGAGAAATGGCGAAAAAATCAACGGCTAAGCAGGGCGTCGACAAGCGCTCGAACAGCTGGCCGCTCGAACAGCGGCCCGGGTTCCTGATCCGGCGGCTGCACCAGATCCATGTTGCTCTGTTCCAGGAACGATGCGCGGAGTTCGACGTCACACCGCTGCAGTACAGCTTGCTGTCGGCGTTGGCGGCGCGCGGAATGGCGGACCAGACGACGCTGGCGGCCGATGTCGCGCTCGACCGGACCACCACAACGGGCGCGCTCAAGCGCTTGCAGGCAAGGCGCTTTATCGAACGGGCCGTGCGTCCCGATGATCGCCGTGCCCGTGCCTGCCGGCTGACGGCTGCGGGTGCAGCGCTCCTCTCCAGGATGGAAGCGGCCGCCCGTGCGGCGCACCATGACACGCTGGCAAGTCTCGGCAAGGCCGAGCAAAAGCGGCTCGTCAAGCTGATGCAGCGGGTCGTTGCGGCCGGCACCCCCAGCGATTAGCGGCCAATCCTCATCCGCTCGGCTAGAATCTGTGCAAGCGCTGCCTTGCAAAAGGCAATTGCGTTCGCTTCTCCGAGGTGAACGCATGAAGAATACGAAGCGTGCTTCGCAATCCATCCGTGCCTGTGGGCTCGCGGTGATGCTGTTCTCTGCAGCGATCTTCGAGCGCGGGGCTTCGATTTCCGCAGGTTTCGCCCGCGTGGTCGTCAGTGAAATCAGGCCGCATGCGTAAGAAGGGCCGACTGGCACATCATTTGCTGCATAGGCTTTAATGAGTTGGTGGCTAGGGTTCCGCACCTGAATAGGTGGCTGGTCCAAGAGCTGCCGCCGTCGCGGGAGAAATCCGCGCGGACACGGCGGGATAAAATCCCGGGAGACCTCAGTTGCCAGGAATTGGCTTCGCTCGGGTCCGTGCCAATTCCAGACTTGTGAGCTTGTATGGAGTTGGCGATGCATGATCTCGATCCGCCCCCGCGCCTCACCCGGCGACTTGGCTGCCTTGCGCCATGTCGATCGTGGCATCCACAGACATGACTTCGCGCGATTTTTCGGGAGGGCGAGGCTGATGGCGGCTTACGAGAGTGCCATTGCGCGCCGTTTCGGCGATGACGGGCCCTGCGGCGGCGCTGACGCCGGCGACAACGAGTGGATCCGCCGTGTCCTGTCACGCAAGACCGTGCGCCGATACAGCGACAGAATGCCGGACGAGGGCCTGCTCGATGTGCTGGTTGCGGCGGCACTCAGCGCGTCGGCGAAGTCGGACTTCCAGCAAGCCTCGATCCTGCGGGTCGTCGACCGCGGCAAACGTGATGCGATCGGGAAATTGTTCCCGACCATGCCCTGGATCGCCAACGCCCCCGTGTTCTTTGTCTTCCTCGGCGACGCCCGTCGGCTGCAGCGCATCGGCGAGATGCGGGGCAAGCCAGTTAACAACGGAACGCTTGAAGGTTTCTTCAATGCCAGCGTCGACGCTGCGCTAGCGATGCAGACCATGATCCTCTGCGCCGAGGCGGAAGGCCTTGGCGTCTGTCCCATCAGCGTGATCCGCAACGAGGCGGATAGCGTCGCCGAGGTGCTGGGCTTGCCCGATCTGGTGTTTCCGGTGGCGGGACTTTCCCTCGGTTATCCGCAAGGCGATGGCTTTCTCAGCCTGCGGCTGCCGCGCCGAGCCACCGTCCATCGCGATAGCTACGACGACACGGCACTGGCCGCCGCAGTCGACGACTATGACCGCCGGCGGGATGCGATTCACGCGATCCCGAAGGAGCAGCAGCGCGTCAACGCCGAGTTCGGCGAGGCCGCCTTCTATGGCTGGTCGGAAGACAAGGCGCGGCAGGCGGCCAAGGCCGAAGGTGCTGCCTTCCCGCCTTACCTGCGTTCGCACGGTTTCAGTTTCGATTGAAAGGACTGGGTTCTCGCAAAATCGGTAACGTCGCTCTCTTTGTCTCGGCTCGTCATCCATCAGCAAAGGTCGCATCATCATGTCAAAATCATCGGCTGCTTCCCGTACCTTCTCGCGAAGGTTATTGCTCGGTCTCGTCGCTGCCCAATTCGTCGTTCCGATGCTGGC